>NZ_PPQB01000007.1 GCF_002902345.1 Staphylococcus arlettae | reverse complement strand
ACAACACATAAAGCCCTGTAGGTTCCGACCAATAAGGAAATTGGAATAAAGCAACGAAAGGAGTTGAGTAAAATGAGTGAGAAAACGAAGAAAATCATTCGAGTATCATTAGCTTTTTCACAAGTAGTAGTGCAATCATTGATAGTTTATTATACTTACCAGCAATATAAATTATCTAAAGAGAATTAAGTTTTGATTATGTAATAAGTTTTGGTACTAAAAAAGACTTGATCTAATTAGACCAAGTCTTTTGATAGTGTTATATTAATAACAAAGTAAAAAGAAGTCGCTCACTCCCTCGCCAAAGTTTGTGATAGCGACTTACCTTAAAGAAAAACAGTTGATGTTTTTGTTCTTAATTTGTATATCTAGATATTAAACGATATTAGTTTATTCTTCAAGATATATATTCGGGTGAGCGACTTCTTAAATTAAATTAAGGAGTCGATTTTTTATGAGTAAAAATAATTATACAAATCATTCAAATCACTTAGAAAATCACGATTCAGACAATTTTTCTAAAACCGGCTACTCTAATAGCCGGTTAGACGCACATTTCGTGTGCACTTCTAATCCGAAATTGAGCTTTGACGCTATGACGATAGTCGGAAACCTTAATAAAAACAGCGCTAAAAAGCTATCCGATTTTATGAGTTTAGATCCACAAATTAGACTTTGGGATATACTTCAAACAAAATTTAAAGCTAAAGCACTACAAGAAAAAGTTTATATTGAATATGACAAAGTAAAAGCAGATACTTGGGATAGACGTAACATGAGAGTTGAGTTTAATCCCAACAAACTTACACATGATGAGATGTTATGGTTAAAACATAATATCATTGATTATATGGAAGATGATGGTTTTACAAGATTAGATTTAGCTTTTGATTTTGAAGATGATTTAAGCGATTATTATGCATTGTCAGAAAAAGCTTTAAAGCGAACTGTATTTTTCGGAACAACTGGTAAGGCAGAAACAAAATATTTTGGCTCACGTGATAGTAATAGATTTATTAGAATTTATAATAAGAAAAAAGAACGTAAAGAAAATGCAGATGTTGATGTAAGTGCTGAACATCTATGGCGTGTTGAAATTGAACTTAAACGAGATATGGTAGATTATTGGAATAATTGTTTTAATGACTTACACATTTTGAAACCTGCATGGGCTACTTTGGAAAGTTTAAAAGAACAAGCAATGGTTTATTTATTACTTCATGAAGAAAGCAAATGGGGAGAATTACATAGAAATTCTCGTCGCAAATATAAACAAATAATACAAGAAATATCTTCAATTGATTTAACTGATTTAATGAAATCTACTTTGAAGGATAACGAAGAAAATTTGCAAAAGCAGATTAATTTTTGGCAACGAAAATTTGAATTTTGGAAGTAAAGTAACTTTTGTTTTATGCAAAATGTTACTTTACTATAATTAATATTTAAGAGGTGACATAATATATGAAAAAATCAGAGGATTATTCCTCCTAAATATAAAGAAATAAGATGAAATTTAGGAGGAAAATTATATATGACTTTTAATATTATTAATTTAGAAACTTGGGATAGAAAAGAATATTTCAATCATTATTTTAATCAACAAACAACTTATAGTGTTACTAAAGAATTAGATATTACCTTGTTAAAAAGTATGATAAAAGATAAAGGATATGAACTGTATCCTGCTTTGATTCATGCAATTGTAAGTGTTATAAATCGAAATAAAGTATTTAGAACAGGGATTAATAGTGAGGGGAATTTGGGTTATTGGGATAAATTAGAACCTTTATATACAGTCTTTAATAAAGAAACTGAAAAATTTTCTAATATTTGGACAGAATCAAATGCTAGTTTTAACTCTTTTTATAATAGTTATAAGAATGATTTATTTAAATATAAAGATAAAAATGAAATGTTTCCTAAAAAGCCGATACCTGAAAACACAGTTCCTATCTCGATGATTCCTTGGATTGATTTTAGTTCATTTAATTTAAATATTGGTAATAATAGTAGATTTTTATTGCCAATTATTACAATAGGTAAATTTTATAGTAAGGATGATAAGATCTATTTACCATTTTCATTGCAAGTTCATCATGCAGTATGTGATGGTTACCATGTTTCATTATTTATGAATGAATTTCAAAATATAATTGATAATGTAAATGAATGGATTTAAATCTAAAATAAATTTCATAAACTTAAGTAATCATGATATTTATAAGTTTATAGCAACCACATTTTTGGTTGCAGAGTTTTTGATTTTGAATTTGGTTTTGAACTATGAGTGGCTAGCATTTTGCCACTCAT
>NZ_PPQB01000006.1 GCF_002902345.1 Staphylococcus arlettae | reverse complement strand
GGCTAGCGATTTGTCTGTTGGGGGAAACCGTAAACCCAACCGCAAAGAGCCAAAACAAATTAGTTTCAGAGTGAGTGAACAGGAATATTCAAAGTTGAAACAGTCGGCAGAAACTTTGAATATGACAGTGCCTAATTTCGTTAAGAAAAAGGCACAAGGCAGTCGATTAGTGTCGCCAAAATTAGACAAAGAAACGCGACAATCGATTGCCAAAGATTTAAGTCATTTGGGTAGTAATGTGAATCAGATTGCTAAGTGGTTTAATCAAAATAAAGATAAGGCTACACATTTACCAGAAGAGAAATATCATGATTTAGAAAAGCAATTTGATGATGTGAAAAAGGAGTTGCATAAGATATGGCAACAACTAAATTAGGCAATACGAAGTCGGCAAGTCGTGCCATTAATTACGCAGAAGAACGTGCAGAAGAAAAAAGCGGCTTAAATTGTGATGTTGATTATGCTAAATCATATTTTAAGCAAACTAGGGCGTTATATGGCAAAGAGAATGGTGTTCAAGCACATACAGTCATTCAATCTTTTAAGCCTGGCGAAGTAACAGCTAAAGAGTGTAATGAGATAGGTTTAGAATTAGCTAAAAAAATTGCACCAGATTATCAAGTTGCAGTTTATACACATACAGACAAAGACCATTATCACAATCACATTATTATTAATTCAGTAAATTTAGAAACAGGCAACAAGTATCAGTCAAACAAAGAACAACGTGATTTTATAAAAAAGGCGAATGATCAGTTATGTGAAGAACGTGGTTTATCTGTGCCAGAAAAGTCATCAGAAATCAGATATACGTTGGCAGAACAGAACATGATAGATAAAGATAAAAGGTCATGGAAAAATGATATAAGAATGGCAGTTGAAGAAACAAAGGATAACGCAGTAGACTTTGAAGAATTTAATACTTTGCTAAAAGAAAAAGGTGTTGAAATCACGAGAGTAACGAAAAACAACGTAACGTATAGACACATTGAAGAAGATAAAAAAGTACGTGGGAATAAGTTGGGCGATTCTTATGACAAAGGAGTGATTGAAAATGGCTTTGCAATCGAGAAATTCAGACGAGAACGAGAAGAAGAACGAGAATACGATGAATATGCAGACACGTTCGAAGTTGACTGGGACGCAGTCGCAGAAAATTCAGAAGACCTTAGAAAACGAAGAATTGCAAGAACTGAAGAAACAAAACAAGCTAGTAATAAAATATATATCAGAGATGAAAGAACAACAGGACTTGAGAGAAAAGGAATTGCAGGCAATCAAGTCGAGTTTGAAAAAGACGACGGAGGACTTTCAAGGTAGAGGTAAAAAAGTCCATAATGATTTTGTTCGTTTGTTACAAAAGAATTTAAATCGAGTGAATGCAGAAGATATTGAGATAGAGGTTCGAAAAGATGTTTATGGAGTTCGAGAAGAAATTCATTCGATGTTGCGTGAAGTTAAACAATCACATGAACATTATCAAAAAAGACAAAAGCAATTATTTACTGGTATTGGTGCAATGTTATTAGTGTTTATGCTTTTTGCTTTGATTATGACGATTGGCAGAGATTTTATGGGCTTTTTACATGTAGATGTATTACAGAATGCCATAGCAAGCAAAATAAAGGCTTCTGAGGGCTTTATTTCAGTTTTATGGTACATTGCTTATGGTTTACCTTATATACTCGCTATAGGGCTATTTATTTGGTTGTATGAGTGGATAAGAGCAAGATTCCATGATTAAACAAAGTATGATCAGGCTTTTATGCCGAGAAAATTTATTTATATTGAGAAGTACCCTTAACTAAACTTGCAGACGAATGTCGGCATAGCGTGAGCTATTAGCCCGACCATTCGACAAGTTTTGGGTTTGTTAAGGGTACAGAGGCTCAATGTAAATAAAGCAATTGGAATAAAGCAACAAAGGGGGTTGAAGAAAATGAGTAAGAAGAAAAAGATTAATTTAGCAATATCAATTGCTCAAGTAGTAGTGCAGGCGTTAATACTTTATAACACTTATCAGCAATATAAATATTCTAAAAAATATTCAGCCTAATAAAAAAAGACTTAGTCTGAATAGACCAAGCCTTTTGTTAGTGTTATATTAATATGCAAATAAAAAAACAAAAAAAGAAGTCGCTCACTCCCTGACCAAAGTTTGTGAATGCGACTTACCTTAAAGAAAAACAGTTGGTGTTTTTTTCTTAATTTTTGTATATCTAGATATTAAACGATATTGGTTTATTCTTCAAGATATATATTCGGGTGAGCGACTTCTTAAACAAAATAAGGAGTCGATTTTTTATGAGTAAAAAAGCAGAAGAAATTCAGGCAAAACAAAGTTTGGAAAAGGAAAACTCAAATTTTTCTAAAACCGGATACTCTAATAGCCGGTTAAACCGACATATTATGTACACCCCCGAACCAAAATTACACTTTGATGCTATGACAATTGTTGGGAATCTTAATAAGAACAATGCTCACAAACTGTCTGAATTTATGAGTATTGCGCCACAAATTAGACTTTGGGATATATTACAAACCAAATTTAAAGCTAAGGCTCTACAAGAAAAAGTTTACATCGAATATGATAAAGTAAAAGCAGATGCGTGGGATAGACGTAATATGCGTGTTGAATTTAATCCTAATAAACTTACGCATGAAGAAATGCTTTGGTTAAAACAAAACATCATTGACTACATGGAAGATGATGGTTTTACAAGATTAGATTTGGCTTTTGATTTTGAAGACGATTTGAGCGATTATTATGCGATGACTGATAAATCAGTTAAGAAAACTATTTTTTATGGTCGTAACGGTAAACCAGAAACAAAATATTTTGGTGTTCGTGACAGTGATAGATTTATTAGAATTTATAATAAAAAACAAGAACGTAAGGATAATGCAGACATTGAAGTTATGTCTGAACACTTATGGCGTGTAGAAATTGAATTAAAAAGAGATATGGTTGATTATTGGAACGATTGTTTTAATGATTTACATATTTTGAAACCAGATTGGTCTAGTTTAGAAAAAGTAAAAGACCAAGCAATGATTTATATGCTAATTCATGAAGAAAGTACATGGGGTAAATTAGAAAGACGTACAAAAAATAAATACAGAGAAATGTTAAAAAGTATTTCAGAAATTGATTTAACGGACTTAATGAAATTGACTTTAAAAGAGAATGAAAAACAATTGCAAAAGCAGATTGAATTTTGGCAGCGTGAATTTAGATTTTGGGAGTGAAAAAACAATGAGGACTGAAAAAGAAATTTTAAATTTAGTTTCTGAATTTGCTTATCAACGAAGCAATGTAAAAATTATTGCTCTCGAGGGTTCAAGAACTAATGAAAATATAAAAAAAGATAAGTTTCAAGATTATGATTTTGCTTTTTTCGTATCAGATATTGAGTATTTCACACATGAAGAAAGTTGGTTAAGTTTATTTGGAGAATTATTGTTTATACAGAAACCAGAAGATATGGAATTATTCCCACCTGATTTAGATTATGGTTACAGTTATATAATGTATTTTAAAGATGGCATAAAAATGGATATTACATTAATTAATTTAAAAGATTTAAATCGTTATTTTAGTGATTCTGATGGTCTTGTAAAAATTTTAGTTGATAAAGATAATTTAGTAACTCAAGAAATTGTTCCAGATGACTCAAATTATTGGTTAAAAAAACCAACAGAACGAGAATTTTATGATTGCTGTAATGAGTTTTGGAGTGTCTCAACGTATGTAGCAAAGGGTGTTTTTAGAAGAGAAATATTATTTGCTTTAGATCATTTCAATAATATTTTACGTCCTGAATTATTAAGAATGATTTCTTGGTATATTGGCTTTAATAGGGGTTTTGATTTTAGTTTAGGAAAGAATTATAAGTTTATAAACAAATATTTAACTGATAAAGAATTCAATATGCTTTTAGCTACTTTTGAGATGAATGGATATAGAAAGACATACCAATCTTTTAAGCTTTGTTGTGAATTATTTAAATATTATTCAAATAAAGTAAGTTGTTTAGGAAATTATAACTATCCAAATTACGAAAAAAATATTGAGAATTTTATTCGTAATAATTATGAGAATTAATTTTATTAGCAACCACATTTTTGGTTGCTTTTGTTTTGATTTTGAATTTGGTTTTGAACTATGAGTGGCTAGCATTTTGCCACTCAT
>NZ_PPQB01000005.1:699092-728162 GCF_002902345.1 Staphylococcus arlettae | reverse complement strand
TCAATAAGCATGTGGTTAATGTGGGCAACTATGTAAAGGAGTGATGGCGAGTGAGGTTAAATAAAAAATTAGAAACACAATTAAATTTATATAAAGAGTTCAATGAAAATCAAATTTTATTACATGAATTAAACAAAGCACTAAAACAACGTGACCAATACAAAACAGAACGCGACACACTAATCGACGACCTAACTTGGTATAAAGCGAAGGTTGAACGATTGGAACACGAAAACAAACGCCTAACACGCCTTACGCACAAACTAACTACCCACCGCATAATGTGGGATAACTTAAAGGATTGGCGTAGGGATATGCTGGAGATTGATAAGAATGATACACAGCTTATTGGTTTGGGATTGGTTATGGACGATTTAGAGAAACGACATTTGTATAAGGGGGACGAGTAGGATGAAAAAATTAATATTCAAACGTAATCATGAAGATGCAATCAAACCATATAGAGCAAACGCCACTGACAGCGGATTAGATTTATTCACATGTGAAGCTAAGTCGCTTGATCCAGGTGAAACTGCAATTATCGATACAGGTATTGCAATTCATTTAGATGAAGGATATGAAGCACAGGTTAGACCAAGAAGTGGTGTGACTGCTAAGACTAAATTGAGAGTACAACTTGGCACAATAGACAACTCATATCATAAGAGTATAGGCATCATCGTGGATAATATTGGCAAGCGACCAATTTCAGTAGATAAAGGTAAAAAGTTAGCACAGCTAGTTGTGCAGCGTGTAGAGTTACCAGAAATAACAGAGGTGGAAAGTTTTGAAAGAGAAAGTGAACGATCAGGATTCGGAAGTACAGGATACTAAAGACATACTTCAAAAAGTTAAGGAAGTGTTGAGGAAATGACACAGTATTTAATACGCACACTAACAGATTCAACCGGTCACCCTTTCACTCATGTAACTAAATCTCGAGAGAATGAAACGTATCAAGTGGTTGAGGCAGAGAGTAAGGAGCAGGCGAAAGAGAAGGCAAACACTTACAAGGAGGGCAACCAATGAAACTAATCAAACGTATACTATACATTTTATCTTTACTCGCACTATATGAGGTAAGTAAGTATGTTACAGAGCAAATACTAATTACATTAGAATCAAATGATGATGTAGAACAGCCATGTGATTACGAGAGGGTGTGTGATTAACATGTGGATAATCATTAGCATTATTTTAGGAGCAATCGCTGCAATATCACTTATATACAATGCAGTTAAAGATACGAAGATAGACGCACTTGAATATGAGGTGGCGTACTTACTAGATATTATATTTGATAATAACGGCGATGTTGTGTTTCGGTCAGGCGAGATTAAAGATGAGTGGGATAAACGGATAAAGTAGGTGTGGGAATAATGGTTGAGTGGAAAGATATAACTGGGTATGAAGGGTTGTACAAGATATCCAATTGTGGAGATGTTTGGAGTTGTAATAAGCAAGTTGTTCTAAAAAATAACGATAATGGCAATGGCTATTATAGAGTAAGCTTATATAAAAATGGTACTACAAAAAGTATGTATGTTCACAGATTAGTAGCATTAAACTTTATACCCAAAGCTGATGGGAAGAATATCGTGAATCATATTGATGAAAATACTACCAACAATAACGTAAATAATTTGGAATGGTGTAACCATAAAGAAAACTATTTGCATGGTAATACGTCTAAAAAATCAGTGGAATCAAGAAGAAACAGTGATGCTTGGAAAAGATCAGTAGATAAAAAAGGTGTAGCTGTTATAGGAGTAAATATTAAAACAAACCAAATACTAAAATATAAATCAGTAGCAGAAGCAGGAAGAAACGGTTTTGTTAGAGAAAGAATAAGTTTATGTATTAATGGAAAGTTGGATAAACACAGAGGATATAAATGGAGTAAAGCTAATTAATTCGGAGGTAACATATGTACAATGAATCAGAAGTAAGACAATTAATTACAGGCTATCATTGGCGTGTTAACTTGTTAGAACATAAAGTGTATGAATATGACAGTACATCTATTGGACAGTATGGTATAGAATCTGCTATGCCTAAAGCACAGGGTGGTACTGGAGATAAAGTGTTAGTCAGAGTAATACGTAATGATAAGGATAAAAAGCACTCACAGAAATTAATAGAAGAAATAGAGTTTGTTGATAAGCGAGAGCACTACATCACTAACGATAAGAACTATCACATACTGCAGTTGCTTAAACAAGGTGAGACTATCAAGACAATCGAAAGACTGTTAGGTATAAGCAGAAGAAGTATATATAGTCGTATAGATAAGATAGTAGATGTATATATGAAACACCAATGACCATTCACATATTGCACATATTGCACACATTACACACTATTATATTTATAACTATACTATGTTATATAATATCCATATAGGATAAGTTCCAGTGACTTATACATTAATACTATATTATAGCGAGGCACATCACTAAGTGGTGTGTCTTTCTTTATATGCTTATTGATATGAGTATATCACATGAATCACTATTGCTTATTAATATACTTAACAGTCATGATGATGTACTCATATGAGTATGTGTGCTTGATATAAGCAGAGAGGTAGAGTGGTCATCATGTATCTAATGCAAGGAGAGCAACTAAGTGATTGATTACAATGAATATAAAGAACGTAAACGTTTCTATAATAGTAAACAATGGCAACAAGTTAGACTCTATGTGTTGAAACGTGATAACTATGAATGTGAGTGGTGTAAAGAGGAAGGTAAAGTTACTACTGAAGGGTTAGAGATAGATCACATAGAAGAGTTGCAGGAAAGACCAGAGTTAAAATTGGAGCCAGATAATCTTCGCGTATTGTGTAAAGCATGTCACAACAAAAGACATACAAGATTTCAATACGGAGGAAATCAATTTAAACCAAAAGAAAATAAATGGAATGATGAGTTGTGGTAATTAAAATATATAAAATTTTTATTTAGTAATTAATATAGTAGTAATATTGTATAATTTTTTTATCTAATATTTATTTTAATACCCCCCGGGTTGAATTAAATTATTATATTTTGAAATCCGGAAGAACGGCGAGTTGGCTCGACTCTGCAACTTTTTAACAAAATGTCACATATAACCCCTATACCCCCGTACCCTATAACAGAAAGGAGCGTAAAAATGGAATTAAGTGCAGAACAACGCAAGGAACGCGACAAACTAGTCGCAAAAGAAGAAAAACGACTATTGGCAGTGTATGAAGAATTGCCTAACGATAAATTAAAGGTTGCACAAGGGCTTATCAAGCAAGCAGCACGTAATAGAGTGATGCTTAACTATATGTGGGAAGATATACAAGAGAATGGCGAGTATGATTTGTTTCAACAATCTCAAAATGTACCTGCATATGAGCGTGAGCGTCCTGTAGCAAGACTTTATAACACGCGTGACCAATCTTACCAACGCGCTATTAAACAACTAACTGACTTATTGCCTAAAGAGGCTAAGCCGGTTGAAACAGATGAACCTGTTGATGATTATGTATGATTAGTAACAAATATGTAGATGAATATATCAATCAATGGCGTGAAGGTAAGATAGTTTTAAATAAAGAAAGAGAACAGTTAATTGAATATCTTCAAAACACAGTATTGGTTAAAGATAATGTGTATTTTGATGAAGATAAGATTGATAAATGTATTAAGTTTATAAACAAATGGTATTTCCCAGTTCAACCTTTCCAAAAATTCATTATTGCTTTTATTTTCTTAATGGATAATGAAGTTGATTCGCCATACTTTACTGAATTTGCTTTATTCATGGGTAGAGGTGCTGGTAAGAATGGTTTCATTAGTGCAATTAGTGATTTCCTAACAACACCTATACATGGGATAAAGAAGTACGACATATCTATCGTTGCCAACAGTGAAGAACAAGCTAAGACTTCATTTAATGAGATATACGATGTTTTGCTAGAGAATAAACGCAATAAAACAGGTGAACGTCCTAAAGCTCCTTATGAAGTTAGTAAAACAGAAATTAAAAATAGAGCAACAGGATCTATCGTTAAATACAACACATCTAACACGAAAACTAAAGATGGTGGACGTGAGGGTTGCGTTATATTTGATGAGATAGCGATATATTCGGATTCAGATATGGTAAACGTAAAACGTGGTGGTTTAGGTAAGATTCCACATGATAGAACTTTCTATATCTCTACTGACGGTTATGTTCGTGAAGGATTTATGGACATGATGAAAGATAGAGTGTTAGAAGTTTTAGATGGAAACAACTTAAACGACCGAATTTTCCCTTTCTATTGCAAATTAGATGAAAGAACAGAAGTTGATGATGAAAGCATGTGGGAGAAATCAAATCCTATGCTGCACCCTCCATTAACTGGTTATGCACGTAACTTAAAACGTAAAATAAAAGAAGAATACAACGTTTTACACATTAATCGCTCTAACAAACCGGAGTTTATGACTAAACGTATGAATGTTCCAGATGTTGATGAGGAAAAAGTAGTTGCTTTATGGGATGAAATACTAGCAACAAATAAAGAAATGCCAAATTTAGAAAATAAAGCCTGCATTGGGGGTCTTGACTACGCTTTAGTTCGAGATTTTGCCAGTGTAGGCTTGTTGTTTAGAGATAATGATGAATATTATTGGAAAACACATTCGTTTATTCGTCGTGGTTTCTTAGAAACAACACATTTGGAACCGCCTATTGAGGAATGGGCTAATAATGGTTTGTTAACGATCGTTGATGATGATGTTATCGACATATCTTACATTGTGAATTGGTTCCAACAACAGCAACAGAAATACAATCTAGTTAAAGTTATTTCAGATAACTTCCGTACTGATATTGTTAGACGACCTTTTGAAGAGGCAGGCATACCGTTAGAAGTTATTAAGAATCCAACGGCAATACATGGATTGCTAGCACCACGTATAGATACAATGTTTGCTAAAAAGCAACTCACATTTGGTGACAATCCGTTAATGCGTTGGTTCACAAATAACGTTGCAGTTACTATGCAACCCGATGGTAGTAAGAAATATATTAAAAAAGATGAAGTAAGACGTAAAACAGACGGCTTCCACGCCATGTTACACGCGCTTTATCGTGCAGACGAAATATTAGAATACGATCAACCATTTATTATGGATGCAATTAACTTCTAGGAGGTGATTCCAATTTCAATTTTTGACCGAATTATGGGAAGAAACGAAGCAATAGAGTTTAGTTATGATTTTGAGCTATTGAGAGATACATCGCAGAAAGCCTACATAAAGCGTTGGGCACTAGATACATGTATTAATCATATTGCTAGGACAATCAGTCAAACAAAGTTTGAAATCATGGACGCAGGAGTGAAAGAAAACAATTCTACAACGTATTATAAGTTAAATGTTAGACCTAATACAGACGAAAGTGCAGCTACATTTTGGCAAAAGGTTATACGAAAATTAATTTACGACAACGAAGTGTTAATTGTGGTTACTGACACTAAGGATTTGATTATTGCAGATGATTTTGTTCGCGAAGAATATGCTTTATATGATGATATTTTCAAACAAATTATAGTAGATGATTTCGAATTTGAACGAAATTTCAAAATGAGCGAAGTTATCTATCTCGAGTATAACAACGAATCTATAAACAATTTGTTAAGTGGATTATTTAGTGATTACGGAGAAATATTTGGGAGATTATATCAAGCTAACTTGATGAATAACCAAATCAGAGCAACGCTAAGTACAGATGCTAACTTTACTTTAAATGATAAGTCACAGGAAGCAATGCAAAACTTCATTAACAAAGCATATGAAGCTTATGCAAGTAATGATATTGCTATTGTACCTATACAAAAAGGTTATACCTACGAAGAACATTCTTCGAAGAATGCTAGTAAAACATCGTCACAGATTGAAGATTTAGCTAAAGTACCTAATCAATTATTGAGTTATGTAGCACGTAACTTAGGAATTCCTGTAGGACTTATAAACGGTGATACGGCTGATATTGAAGCAATGACTGATAACTACATGAAATTCTGTATCAAACCTATTATTGAAAAAATAACTGATGAATTGAACGCTAAGTTGTTTAGTGAACGTGGTTATAAAGAAGGTAAACGAATCAAAGCTATATCTATAGACCAAAAAGGACCTTTAGAAGTGAGTGAAGCGGTAGACAAGCTCATTGCTAGTGGGTCGTTTAATCGCGACGAAATTCGTGAACTTACAGGTTATGAACCTATTGGAAGTGAAGAGATGCAGAAGTTTATTATCACTAAAAACTATCAAACTGTGGATGAAGAATCTACAGATAGTGAAGGAGGTGATATAGATGAGTAATAACGAAATCGATATTTACGGTTTTATCGATTCGATGACGGTTGAAGGTATGACTATTAGCCCACAAACAGTTAAAGACCAACTGAAAGAAATGAGCGATGAAAAAGAAATCATTGTAAACATAAACAGTCAGGGTGGTGACGTGTTTAGTGGAGTAGCTATATATAATATGCTTCGCCGTCAAAACGCACATATCACCGTAAATATTGATGGTTTGGCAGCGTCAATTGCTTCAGTTATTGCAATGGCTGGCGACACGGTTAACATGCCGAATAATGCAGTGCTAATGATTCACAACGCGTGGACAAACGTAACGGGAGATTCAAACGAATTTAAAAAACAAGCTGATTCGTTAGAAAGAATTAATTCAGTTGTGTTTAACAGTTATATCGACAAGAATCCCGACATTGATCATGCGCTTCTACGTCAGTATATGGACGAAGAAACATGGTTTACAGCTAATGAAGCAGAAGAATTAGGATTAATTGATAATATAACGCAAAGTACACGCGTTGCGGCAGCAGCGACATCAGTCTTATTAGGAGGTGACAACAATATGTCGAAACGTTTCAGAAACGAAGGTGAACCTACACAACCACAAGAGCCTAAAAAACAAGGTGAAGAAGTTACTGTTGAAGATGTGATGGATAAACTAGAAGAAATTTTAGAAGAAGTTAAAAAAGGTAATGAGGGCAAAGAAGATAACGAGCCTAAAGAACCTAAACAACCGGAACAACCGCAAAACAGCTTTGCAAGATTATTCAATATGCAAACAAAATAAATTATAAACAAAAAGGAGATTGAAAATTATGGCAATCGATTTAGAAAACAGAGAGCAATTTGAGAACTCTCAACAATTATTAAAGCAATTTTCAAATATGAGCCCGAACGCATCGGATGAACAAGTTAAAGAGAAATATACAGAATACATGAACGCATATAGCGAAGATTTAGCTAATGCTATTCGTCAAGATATGCAAAACGAACAAGGAGATAATGCAGTACTAAATGCACGTAAAGTTAATCGTTTAACTAACGAAGAAAAGAAATTCTATAACGCATTAGTTTCTGAAGATCATGTTAATACCGATACAAACTGGAAAGACGGAGAATTATTACCGGAAACAGTTATTGACCGTATCTTTGAAGATATTGAATCAGAACATCCATTATTACAACACATCAATATTAACCGTACAGGATTAAAAGCACGTGTTATTCGTTCTGTTCCTGAAGGTCAAGTAGTATGGGGTAAAGTGTTCGGAGAAATCCGCGGACAACTTGAAGCTACATTCTATGAACAAGACGTATCATTAGGTAAAGCTACAGCGTTCGTTGTAGTACCTAAAGACTTGAAAGACGCAGGTGTACAATGGGTTGACCGTTATGTACGTGCGCAAATTAAAGAAGCATTTGCAGTAGCAATTGAGAAAACTGCAGTTGTTGGTGAAGGTGCCGCTAAAGATCAACCAGTAGGATTAATGAAAGAAATTAACCGTACAAATGGCGCTGTTTCTGATAAAGCAGTAGCTGGTACTTTAACATTAGCTGATGCTAAAACTTCAATTTCTGAAATTGGTGGTGTAATCAAAAACTTATCCACTAAAGAATATTATGACAAAGATGGTAATGTTAAAAATTCTAAAGGTGCTAGCGTTTTAAATAACGTTGTTATCGCATTAAACCCTGCAGACTACATTTACACAGGTGTAGCGTTCATGCAATTACACAATGGTCAATTTGTTAGTCCAATTCCATTTAATGTAACATTTGAACAATCTGAATTTGTGCCTGCAGGTAAAGCAGTAGCATTCGATAAAACACGTTACAACTTCTATGCTGGAAGCGAAGTAATTGTACGTGAATTCGACCAAACATTAGCTTTAGAAGATATGGATTTATATACTGCTAAACAATTCTTATATGCTGAACCGGACGACAATAAAACTTCATTTGTATATGATGTAGACTTTTCAAGTTTAGGTTCTACTGACAATACAGTTGTTACACCAGAAGCATAATAAGGAGGTTTTATAGATGGCAGAGTATAAAGTGTTACAACCTTATAAAGATAAGCAATTAGGACAAGATTTAAAAAAGAATGCCAAAGTAGAGATGACTGTCAAACGTGCTGATGAAGTAGAAAATACTTTAAAAGCAAATGGTTTTGACGGTCCTTTTTTAGAACGAATCAAAGAAAAGAAGTGATGTAAATGATTACACCACAACACGTTGAAGAATTTAAAGCACGCAATCGTATTTTCTATGATATGGAAGATGAACGAATAAAACGTGATTTAGAAATGTCATATGAAGATATAAAGCAAAAATGCGGTAATTTTTCATTGGAAGAAATTTCACTTGGTCGTGAATTGGTTTATGAGCGTACAAGATATGTATTCAACGATAAATTAGAAGAATTTCACAATAACTTCTTATCTAGCATTGTCCAATTTCAAATAATTAATATGGAGGTGCCAGATGATGGCACAACAACGTAGACAAATGGTAACAGGTGGCGAAATGCGAACGCCTGTTACTTTTTATATTGCAAAACCAGGTGATGACTTCTTTCCAGGTGAGACTGTGAACGAAGTTTATTATAAATGTTTTGCAAATGTTTATCCCCCCTCTCAAAAAGATTTGGACATGACAGATAATAAAGCGAGTATAACAATGGTGACGTGGTATCCAATGGGGAAAGAAATCACTGACGATATGTACTTTGAAATTGACCTCCCAAGATATAAAGGTAAACATTTTAATATAGTGCAAATTGACGATGATACAGATTTCCACATGAATATAAAAATCATTGGAGAATACTCGAAATGAGTGTAGAAATAGAAGGCACACATCAAATGTTGCGTAAAATCGGTGAAAAATACGGTGAAGCTAAAATGCTAAAAGCTCAAGATAAAGCACTAAGAAATGGTGCTAATTATTTTACATCTGTATTAAAGGATAATTTTGAAATATTTAAAGATACAGGTGCAAGTATTGGTGAGATTACAGTTACTGAACCGTATTTCATTCATGGTAATACTCGTATGGTAAAAGTACATTGGGAAGGTTCACAAAACCGTTATGCAATCATTCACATAAACGAATGGGGTTCTGTTAGAAAACCGAATCCAAGAGGTAAAGGTGCAATTGCTAGAACAATGTTTATGACTGAAACACCTTACAGAGAAGTAGTAAAAGATACGTTAGAGGAGGAACTGTAAATGTTTGATATGTTGAAAACTTTACAAAAATATCTATTAAAAAACGCAACAATTGCTCAACATTGTACAGGCCGTATTCGAGCGTATCACTACGATGAAACAGCCGATACTTCTGGACCGTATATACTCATTAGCCCGTTGATAGCACCGCAACCATCAACTTATGCGAGTGACACAAATTTATCGACTGAATATTTATATCAAATTGATGTACGTGGTCCTAATTACGATATTGTGAAGTTGCTACAAGAAGAAATAAGAAAAACATTGTGGGAGATTGGTTTTCATCAACGTGATGGTATTGATCAGTATGACCACGAAATTAAAATCTATA
This sequence comes from Staphylococcus arlettae, assembly GCF_002902345.1. GTDB lineage: Bacteria > Bacillota > Bacilli > Staphylococcales > Staphylococcaceae > Staphylococcus > Staphylococcus arlettae. The sequence goes on along the minus strand of NZ_PPQB01000005.1, from coordinate 718,254 downwards.
TGGATGCACGTAGATATCGTGGTAATCCATATACGATAGATGAATTAAGACATATCGATAAAGAATTAACTGAATAGGCAAGCCTTTCGTAAATGACGGAGGGCTATTTTTTATGCCTAAATTTAAGGAGGAAATATAAATGGGTAGATATAATGCTGCGACAGGCTTAGGAAAAATGTATTATGCAGTTTTAACAGAACAACCAGATGGTTCAGTTCAAATTGGAAACATTAAAGACGTTGATTACGTTCAAGAAATGGAATTAGAATTCGGCGAAGAATTAGAACGTGCATACGGTTCAAACAAAGTAGCTGAAATTGCGAAATCTGCTGGTGAAACTACACTTTCACTAACTTTCCACAAATTACCAATTGATGTTCAAAAAGACTTATTAGGTTTAATTGAACACGATACAAATGCAAACGTATATGGCTTCGGTAGTTCTAGTGGTATCACTTACACTGCAGTAGCTATTCCAAGAACTATGGAAGATGGATCAATGGAATGGTTTGGATTATCTAAAGGTGTATTCACTCGTCCTAATAAAGAAGGCCAAACAAAAGAAGATGGTGTGGAATTCGGTTCAGATGAAATTGAAGGTCAATTCATGGAACGTGCAGTTGGTGGATTTGATGAAGAACTAGCTGTAATTATGGCTTACGAGCCTAAAGGTTCTACTGAAGGTAAAGATGCTGTATTCCAATCAATCTTCGGTAAAACAGAAAACACAACAGAAACAGAAACAGTACCTGAAGCATAAAGATATTAGACGACTGTAAAAGGTCGTCTATTTTTGTATACAAAAATAGTAAATAAATCTAAATTATTCGGTCAAATATAAAACCCGATGAAAAAGGAGAACATAAATTATGACAAAGAAATATATTGAATTACAAAACGAACAAGGTGAAAAACAAAAATTCCATCAACCTGCTTTCATTAAAGGTAGTGTTGCTCGTAAAGGTATGCGTATTGGTAAAAAAGCTTCTAAGTTACAAAATCCTGAAGGCTTAGATGATAATTTCGAAGATGAGTTTTTAGATGAATTATATAACTTTGTAGCAAATGACTTATACGATGGTCAATTTACAGCACAAGAATTTGAGGATGGATTGGATGTACATGAGGTCATGAACGTAGCTATGGAACAATTAGCAAGTGTCATGGGAGATGACGAGGGAAAGACGAAGAAATAGACGACTCTCGTTTAAAAAGTGAAGATTTTACATTTGAAAAACAATCGGAATATCTGGACACACTCTATAAGGAACTTATGGAGAATGGTTGGAAAATGCCAGATATAGATAATGCTGATATTTATCAAATGTTGAGAATAATGAATGACAAGAAAAAATCTAAAACTAAACGAGTTGGAAAAAATGACAGCCTAATTGGAGCAATAACTGGGAAAGACCCACGTCAATCCAGTTAGGCTCTTTTTTTATACCTAAAGAAAGGAGAGTGAGTAAATGGCAGATGAAATCAAAGGCTTCACGATTGACTTAGGACTCGACACCTCTGATATAGACAGAGGAATGGCAAACCTACAACGTAAGTTAAAAACAGCAGATGCTCAAATGAAAGCTAACTTGTCTACATTTGATAAAGCTGAAAAGTCAGTTGATAAATTCGAGACTGAATTAGAAGGCTTAAATAAAAAGCTAACACAACAAGGGCGTGCGAGCGAGCAAGCACAAAAGAAATTAGATCAATTAAGAAATGCCCAAGATAACACAAACAAGAAAATGAAAGAAGCGGCAGTTCAAGCTCAAAATGCTAAAAGTCGTTATGAATCATTGGCTGATAGTTACGATAAGCTAAATAATGAACTTAAAGATCATCAAACTAATGTTAAAAACGCGCAAAATGCACAGAAACAAATGCAGAATACAGTGACAGCTCTTAGTTCTAAGATGAAAAACGCTAAAAGTTCTGTAGATAGCTTACAAGAAGAATTTAATCAGTTAAGCCAATCGGGTAAAGCATCTAAACAAGAATTAACTTCTCTAGGTAATCAGTTAGCTAAAGCTAAAATACAGTATGATGGTTTATCCAATGCAGTTGATAGTGCTAAGACAGATTTAAACGAATCTAAAATAGCGACTGCAAATGCTAAAAATGAATTGCAAAAGTTTTCTGACGCAAACCAACAAGCAATGGTTAGTGCCAAAACTGCTATGCAGTCTGCAAAGCAAGAAGCTAGTAACGCAGAAAAATCTTATGCATCATTAAATAGAGAAGTTGCACAACTTCCTAGTAAACTTGATAAAGCTGAAAAAGAAGTTTACGAAAATGCTTTAGCTTATAATGTTTTACAAAACCGTATTGATGAAACAACTGATGAAATGCGTGAATTTCATCGAGAACAAACAAAATTCTTCGGCATGGGTCCTGCAATTGCTGCAATGGGTCAACGTTGGGAAGAAGTAAATGCTAAGATTAATAAAATTGGTAACAGTTTCAGGAATGTAGGATACGTTGTCAAAGGTATAGGCATGGGCGCTTTAGTTTCTAACATTTCTACTGTAATACCAGTGGCTGGTAGTGCTGTAAGTGCGATTGCTGGTATTGGTGGTGCTGCTACTGCAGCTGCTGGAGGTGCTATCGGACTTGGTGGCGCTTATGGTGTTGCACTAGGTGGTATCACAGCATTTAGTGGTCAAGCTACAACTGCTTTAAAAATGTTAGAAGATGGACAGATAAGAGTTACAAGCCAAGTGCGTAATTATCAAAGTGCTTTAAGTGGTTTACAAAACCAGTGGAAAGGTTTAGTTCAAGCTAACCAAGCAGCAATATTTAATACTATGTCTAACGGTATTAATATCGCAAGAACAGCCTTAACAAGACTAACGCCTTTTATTACTAAAACAACGAACCAAATTGCGGCAGCTTCTAGTAAGATGCGTGATTGGGTTACATCTTCTCAAAACGCTAACAATGCTTTTAAACTCATCAATAATGTAGGCCCTCCAGTATTCCAAAACTTATTAAATGCTGCTATGAAAGTGGGAGACGGGATCACTCACATGTTCACGCAGTTTGGTCCATTATTCACGTGGACTGGTAATGGTATAGAAAGTTTAGCTAATAAATTTAATGCGTGGGCAAATAGTGCGAGTACTGATAAAGGTATAGCTTCATTTATCCAATACACTAAGACGAATCTTCCTATTGTAGGACAAATCTTCGGTAACGTATTTAGTGGTATTGTCAGTCTATTCCAAGCGTTTAGTGGTCACTCACATGATGTGCTAGTAGGAATGCAAGGTGTAACGCAAACATTTAAACAATGGGCGGCTAATTTATCTGGTACTGAAGGTTTCAAGAACTTCATTGCTTACTTAAATGCGAATGGTCCTAAAGTTTGGCAATTACTTAAAAACATTGGAAATATTTTTGTTGGTCTAATTAGAGGTATGGCTCCTGTTGGATCGTTAATGTTAACTATAACAACTGCTATAACTGGTTTTATAGCTAAAGGTGCAACTGCTAACAACACTATGGGTCTTATGACTGGTGTTTTAACAGCTGTTGGTGGTGCATTAGCAGCAATTCTTCCTATGTGGGGCGTATATAGAACTGTAGTTGGTGGCGCATCAATGGTAACTGGTGCTTATAACGCTATAGTTAATATAACAAAAACGTCAATGGCTATTTGGACAGGTGTGACACGTGCTTTAGCATTAGCTCAAATTTTAAATGCTAGAAACACTTCTTTAGCAACTATTATGACAGGTAAATATTCAATCGCTACAAAAGTAGCAGCAATAGCGACTCGTGGTTTAGGTTTAGCTATAAGATTTATGACTGGCCCAATCGGTTGGGTAATCACAGCAATCGGTTTGTTAGTAGCCGGCATCATCCATCTGTGGAAAACAAATGCCACATTTAGAAATGCAGTAATAACTGCATGGAACGCAATTAAAAATACTGCTATATCTGTGTTCGGATTCTTGAAACCTTATATCGTAGGTATATGGAACGGAATTAAAACAGCATCCATTTGGGTGTGGAACGCTTTAAAAATAGCTGCGGTCGCAACATGGAACGGTATTAAGTTTGCTGTACAAAATCCGATAAGAGCATTAAAAATTGTATTATCTGCAATTTGGAACGGTATCAAAGCAGCTGCAATTTGGATTTGGAATGCTTTGAAAACTGGCGTAGTAAATATAGTTAAAGGATTAATTGCTGGTATCAAATGGTACATCAACACAGTAAAAGTAGTAGTTTCAACTGTCTTTAATGCTGTTAAAGCAATAGCTATTAGAATATGGACTTCCATTAAGACTACAGTCGTAAACCTAGCTAAAGGTTTATGGTCTGGTGTTAAAGCTGTGTTTAACTGGCTGAAAAATAGTGTCATAGCCATCTTTAATGGCATTAAGAATTTCGCAGTTAAGGTCTGGACTGCTATTAAAAACTTAGTCATTGCGAGAGCCAAGACATTGTGGACTGGTGTAAAAGTTGCATTTAATGCACTTAAAAATTCAGTCGTTGCCATATTTAATGCTGTGAAAAACTTTGCCGTTAGAGTTTGGACTGCAATTAAAAACACTGTAATTTCACGAGCTAAATCATTGTGGAATGGTGTTAAGAACGCGTTTAATGCGCTTAAAAATAGTGTTGTAGCTATATTCAACAAAATAAAAAGTTTCGCTATCAACGTGTGGACAACTATTAGAAATAAAGTCGTAAGTTTTGCTAAATCACTATGGAATGGCGTTAGAAATAACTTCAATTCATTAAAAAATAGTGTGACTTCAATTTTTAATAAAGTTAAAAACTTTGCAATCAACGTTTGGAACACAATTAAAAATAAAGTTGTTTCTTTAGCTAAAAGTTTATGGAACAGTGTTAGAAATACTTTCAACAATCTTAAAAATGGTGTTTCTAGTATCTTTAACAAAGTTAAAAACGCGACTATAGATAAATGGGAAGCTATTAAAGGAAAAGTAACTGACATAGCTTCTAGTTTGTGGGATTCAGTTAAGAAAACTTTCAATAAAATGAAAGATGGTCTTAAAGGCATCATTGATAAAATTAAAGGCTTCATTAACGGAATGGTCGATTCAGTTAAAAAAGGTCTTAATAAACTAATCGAGGGTGTTAACTGGGTTGGAGATAAATTAGGTATGGATAAGCTACCTAAAATCAAACTCCACACTGGTACTGAACACACGAATACGACTACGAATGTAGTTAAAAATGGTAAAATTGCCCGTGACACATTAGCAACTGTTGGCGATAAAGGTCGTGGCAACGGTCCAGGTGGATTTAGACACGAAGCCATTAAATATCCTAATGGCAAAATGGCATTAACACCTAATAAAGATACAACAACATATTTACCACAAGGATCTACTGTTTATAATGGCGCTCAAACACACGCAATGTTGAGTAATAGCACGCCTGCATTTTCAAATGGTACTATTCCTAGATTTTCAAATGGTACTAAAAAGAAAGAAAACCTGTGGGATAAAACCAAAAATGTAGCAGGTGATTTTGGTGATGGTGTATCTGATGCAGCGCACGGTGTTAAAGAAAATACACAAAAAGCATTAGAAGCATCTGCTAAAGCAGTCGGTAAAGGTAAAGACTGGTTAAAAGATAAAGTAGGGGATGTTATGGACTGGGTAGAAAAACCCGGCAAATTATTAAATAACATTCTTGATGCCTTCGGTGTAAATATGGATGCGTTTGGTATTGGCAAAGGTTCACCGTTACCATTTGAAATGATGAAAGGCATGTTTGGAAAATTAAAAGATGCTGCCAAAAACCTAATAGCTGGTTGGTTAGAAGAAGCGCAAGGCGGTGAAGGAGATGCTGGCTGGTTATTAAAACATGACATTTGGCAAAAATTCGGTGCATACACAGGTGGTCTAGGTTTCAACGGTGGTAAACACTACGGGGTCGACTTTGGTATGACACCAGGAACAAATGTTAAAGCTGTAGCAGCTGGTAAAATATCACGTGTATGGAATGACTATGGTGGCGGTAAATCGATAGAAGTTGATCTTGGAAAAGGATTAACCAATTGGTATATGCATTTAAGTAAACAACTTGTTAAAAAAGGCCAAAGAGTCGGTGTTGGAGATTTAATTGCTAAATCCGGTAACACTGGTGCATTTACAGCTGGTAGTGGACATCTACACTTCCAATTAAATAAAAACGGACAGCCACAATCCAATGTACTTGAATGGTTAAAAGGTCTTGGTGGTGGTGGTAAACAAGCTCCTAACAAGTGGCGTGGCACTATCCGTAAAGCTGCTAAAAAAATGAAAGTTAATCTAACTAAAGGTCAAGAGAATGGTATCGTCGCTCAAATTGCTAGAGAGTCTAATGGTGATGCTGGCGTAACTCAAGGTAATATTGGAGATATAAACAATTTACGAGGTACACCTGCCCAAGGGTTGTTACAATATGTGCCATCAACATTTAAATCTTATGCGGTTAAAGGTCATGGTAATATCAAATCCGGTTATGACCAATTACTAGCATTCTTTAATAACAGTAATTGGAAAAGTGACTTACCGTACGGAAAATCAGGTTGGGGTCCTTCAGGTCACCGTAGATTTGCTACAGGAGGTTTAATACAATCTGCTGGCTGGTACAACCTTGCAGAAGGGGGTTATCCAGAATGGGTCATTCCAACAGACCCTAACCGACGTACAGACGCAATGAAGTTATTAGCTTTAGCTGCAAAAGATATACAAGGTGGCAAATCAACAACAGGTAACAAACGCCCTAACTCAATGAAAACACCACGAAATAATGACGATGACGCAATGTTGAGAAAAGTTGTTGAGCGTCAAGATGCACAAATTAGCCAAATGCAAGAAGCCATTGGTTATTTAGCTCAATTAGTATCAAGTACACAAAACATTGAACAACAACCTAAAGGTTTTAACACAGACGATGTTTCGCAAGCTATGGGCACGAAACAAAGAATGAGAAGTTATAACTATGGGATATAAGGAGGTGCATGTAGTTGAAACAAACTGCACGAATGTTCAACGATAATTTTGACCATATGATAACCGACATGCCTTATTTAAAGTTATTAGACTATAAAGAAGAAGATGTGGATGTTAGAGCAAACACACTCGAAGTAAAAGGGCGTGACGGTGTATTAGTTGGACCTAGTACATTTGGTCCTTTTAAGTTAATATTAAGATTTTATTATAAAGGTCACGATATACATGATTACAATTTAATGAAACAAAGAATGAGAGGGCTCCTTTTTAAAAGGGAGCCTTATTATATTGTTCATTCTTTTATGCCAGGTAAAAAATATGCAGTGCAATGTGAAGGAAACGCCATCACAGATATAAATGGTAAAGCAGGAGAGTTTGAAGTTACATTTTCTGTATACAAAGGCTTTTCAGAGTCTTTAAGAGATACGTTAGATGTAGATTTCCTTTCGGACTACTGGCAATTTGAAGGTGGTTTGATTTCTGATAGAGAGATTAAATACAAACACAACTCAAAACGTTTTGAAATATGGAACGGTAGCTTTGACACTATAGACCCACTAACACATAAGTTAAAAATTAGAATAAAAGCTAATGCGCCAAATGGTTTCAAAATGACTAATCACATGACTGGTCAAACTATTATTTATTACGGTAGTTTACAAAGTTATCAAACGTTAACTTTCGTTGGTGTACATCCAGTTATAGGTGATGAAAGGGTTGGTGCTAACACTAACCATGAATGGATTGAATTATTACCAGGATTCAACAACATAGAAATTGATGGTGTAGGTGTTTCGAACGTATCAACAGAATTTGAATTTGATTTTATTTATAGGTAGGTGAGTATTTTGAAAAAAGAACTTGTGATAAAAAATAAAGCTGGTAACTTTGCAGAAATACTTACTGACTATGACCTCGATTCATTCAAATATGAATATGAAATAAACAACGAAAGATCACTCACATTTACAGCGTATAAAGCAAAAGGAAATGAAGATATTTTCGATATGTTAACCAATGAAAACTACATTATTTATGACGGTCAATATTTTGTTATTAAATCAAGTACTATCAAATACAACAGTCAAGTAGTTACCAATGAAATTGTTGCTAAACATATATTTATGGAGTTTCAGAATCACTATATTGATAAAGATGTGGAAGATGAAGAACTTAACACTGAAGTTACTGAAGAATCGACACCTAACTATACAATGCAACAATATATAGACTTTGGATTTAAAAACAATCCACTAGGGTTCACTTATGAAATTATTGGAGATACAAACAATCGTGCACCCGTAGAAGAGTTAGGTAATAAAAACGGAATGGAACATATTGTAGCAGGTGCCGAATATTTCAATTATATATATTTTGCGGACAACAAAACGATTTATTTCTATCAACCCGAAACATTTTATCAAAAAGCCAACACACCAATTATTTATAAAGGTAATTCTGATGAGTTAACAGCTACTGTGGTTACAACTGATCTAAAAACAATAGGTTTAGGTTATGGCAAGAAAAAAACTAAAAAAGAAACTAAGAATTATACGCCTATTAAACCTAAAGATTTAAAGTATTCTGGTAGCTTTACTAAAGAAAGTATGTGGAACACAACAGAGGTTGGCGCTAGCTATAGTAAAACATTCACTTGTAAGTGGGGTAACGAAACGCTCAATTGGACACGTAAAAGAGGTTCAAAAGGTGGTAAAGTAGATATTTATTTAGATGGTGCAAAATTAGATTCGTTCAACACATATAGCAAAACCTCTAAAACTGATTCGCTAGTAGTCGCCAAGAATCTTGATAAAGGTGAACATACTTTTAAAGCAGTGTTTAGAGGAGCTCAATCTGGTGTGGACTATAAGAAAAAACCAGCTCAAATGTATATAGGTACTGAAAAAACGACAATATTAAACCTCACAGCAGTATTAAAAGGTTCGGATGTTTATTACGCTACCACAACTTATAAGAGCCCTAATTATGAAGCGTTTGGTCATATACAAGCACCTACAATTTATTCAGATTCAGCTACTACTGTTGCTCAAGTAGAAGAACAAATTAAAGAAGCACTTAATGACGAACCTACCGTTGAACTCTCTACAAACTATTTAGGTGAAGCAGATGACAAACGTTACATCATCGAGGATGACATAAAAGAAAACAGTTTAGTTCGGTTTATTCATCGTCCACTGGGCTTTAACACAGAGTTGAAAGTGGTTAAATTCACTAAATATCATCCTCAAGCACAAAAACCTAATGAGGTGGAATTTAGCAACTCTAAACAAGATATCATATCTATTCAAAATCAAATTAATTTAAGAATTAAACGTGCAAACAGTGCAATAGCCAACGGAAATTGGAATGTAAACAAGAATGTACAACAAGACTTTTACAGTGATGTTATGGGGAGTGTGTTAACTGATGGCTGAAATTAATGCTAGGAAATTATTGGACGCTAATGGAGAGGTATATTTCCCATTTACGCACGCAACTTGTGTAGAAGGTATACCAGACGATATTACCGATTTTGATGTAGGAACGGTGAAAGAAGATGTGAGTAACGTACAAACAGATGTAAGTACGCTGCAGTCACAAATTAGTAACTTACAGAGTGCAGTAGCTAATATGCCTACAGTAACTGATACAGGTTGGCAAAACATTACTTTTCTAAACAATACAATTGCATATGATACATCAAGTACACCAAAGGCGAGATTATTCTCAGTCAATGGTGTTTATTTTTTGTCATTAAAAGGTGCATTTAAAGGTTTAACGTCAAACAATGTTGAGATTGGAAAAATACCAACATCAATGACTTTTGCTATTAAAGAAAATAAATCTTTTGTACAAAATATGTCAGTTGCAAATAGTTTAGCTCAATTTACACGTATAAAGTTAGACACTAATGGAACGATAAAGATAGAAAGAGCCACAGTGGATGCGATCACTAACACAATGTGGTTTCCGATTGATATAACAATCATGCTTTAAGAATAGGAGAATGCAAATGTTGAAATTATTGAAGTCTTTAACACAAACGTTAGGACAAGAATTCAGACAGCAGTTACACACAAACTTTTTGAGAATTGAAGATTTCGTAAATAACTTAAAAGATTTATTTGATTTTCACAAAAGTGAAGAAAAAAACGCACACAGTTCAAAACAAATAAGCGATGAAAAATTCGGGACAGTTGATAACGGACTGAAGGTCATAAGTAAGCGTTATAGTAATTTAGTTTTATCTAAGGCTAAAAATAGTTTGCAAGAAGTAAAAGATGCACGCGTAGATAGCGCAGGGAAAGCTCATTTAACTTTGTTTGACCGTTTATTATCGGATAGTGTGCGATTTGAGACAGATAAAAATGAAGTCATGCAAAGTGTAAATGATGCAAAAGAAAAAGTGTTGGCACAAGAATTTGCTTTCGATATACCTAATCAATCTTGGCAATATTTAACTAATTTAAGTCCTTTTGTAGGAACTGTAATGCAATCATTCCATTTAGATAATAAAACGGGAATTTTCTATATGACAAACGCATACAATAGTAACTATAGATTGTCAAAAATGAGTTCTAACGGCCAATTAATTAGTCAAATGGAAGTAGACGGAGGAGGACATGGTACTCATGTGGCATATCGTTGGGATGAAAATGATAAACTTTGGATTTACAGTTTTATCAAAAGACCAGACGGATTAAACGCATTAGTAAAATTCACTTTTCAACCTAATAAAATAATCGGTTATGGCGATTATGATATGGAAGAAGTTTTTACGGGTCATCCAGAACGTCCATATATTACGCCAATAATAAATGAACATGAAGGATTGATTTTATATCGCATAGAATATCCATCAAGTGAATGGGGTGTTCGTGGAGCGATGAATTATGTTGAAGTTCGTAAATTATCTGATGTGGATAATAGAATCGATAAAGTTATTTATAGAATGGATATACCTATGAAATATACAGACGGTAAAAATGGACAACCCATGCAAGGTGTAACTTTTGATGATGGAAAATTATATTGGTATACAGGTGATAGCGACCCAAATATTCCTAACTTTGTTACTGTGTTTAATTTAAAAACAGGCGAACAATTATATCAAAAGCAAGCTGATATCGGTAAGATTGGGAATGAATTTCCTGGTAATTTTGCAGAAGCTGAAGGTATGCAAATGTATTATGACAAAGGTACAGGGAAAAAGGCATTACTGATAGGTGTAACTGTAGGTGCGCAAAATTATCGTTCACATCAAGTACATGGCATTTTCATGCGTGATGTATATGATAAATTGACTGCACAATCTACACCAGTTATTCCCACAGAAACAGGAGGAAGAACCAAAACGTTTCCTTTAGCAGAATATACAAAATTGGCAGATGTAACTGAACCAGGTCAGTATTATATGACTACCGCAGACACTTTAGTTTTAACTGACTTCCCATTACCTAAAGAAATGAGAGATGCTGGTTGGTTCTTAGAAGTATCGGCACCAAATGCCGGAGGAAATGTTCGTCAAACTTTAACGCGTAACAGTTATGCTAGAGATTTAATGAAGTTTGAGCGAATGGTGTCTATTGATAAATTATATGGTTCAAACGCAACGACAAATTGGAACCATATAAAAACGGATTCTATTAATGGTCCTTCAGAACCAATACCTAATTTTATAACTAATATGAATCAACTAGGTATTATTTCTAATAAACAATGGTACTGTGATCAAGCACGTTCTAGTCAAATAAAAGACCACCCAGCACCTGGTATAGCAGGATGGACAGTTGATGTAGAAAATATTACTAGTCATGTTCATAAAATTACATTAACACGTGTAACTTCTTCTGCTGAAATGGAATTTTATAGTGCTTATTTTTCTAATAGTAGAAATGAAAGAACTTCACCATGGACTAAGTTTAAAGGTGAAAATGTATAAGGAGGAAAATAACTAATGTCTATGAATAAAATAGCTAATATAAAACTTGAAACAACGGCTAATTATCAAAGTCTATCAGGTTTAAATGTTCAGTTTTGGAACCAAGATAAAGGAACAGCAGTATTACAATTCAATATCACTAGAAATAACTATCCTTTAGCTTTAAGTGAAGAGAACGTAAAAGTTTTCATAGCACTTGAATCAGGGGATAGTTTTTTAGTGGATGATAACTTAGATTATGTAGAAGAATTAAATGGGGTCGTGGCATACACGATTCCTGATAACTTTATGAAAGTAGCTTCAAAAGTAACAGGTCAGGTATATGTAACTACATTAGATGAAGAGGAAGTAGTCGTTCAAAGACAATTTACCTTCAATGTAGCTAATGATTTAATTGCTGATTTACCTGCTGAAGATAAGATTAGAGAGATTAAATACTTCTCTGATATGAGAGTTGAAGTAGCTCAGATGATGGAGAAATTAAATAATGATTTTGCCAACATGAATGATTATGTTACTCAAGTAGAACAAACAACTCAAGATGGAATTACAGCTTTAACTAATCTTATTCAACAAAAGCAAGATGCTTACAATGCTAATCATACTGAAAAATTAAACGAGATAACAACTACAGGTGATGATTATACGTCACAGCTTGTCGAAGATAAAAATTACGTAGATGCAAAAATATCAGAGTTTCAAACAGCAGTACAACAAAGCGGGTTAGTAACAGTTGGAGATGCTGAGAGTTGGCAAAAGTACAAACTAACCGATGACAGCGGAGTATTACCAATTGTTAATTTAAGAGGAGATTTGGAAGCATTGCAAGCTTTGCCATCAGGCTTTCACTATATATCTTTTGTTCCAATAACAGGAATGGGTCAAACTTCATCAACTGGATTTGTAACAGTGTGGGAATCAAATGATGGACAGGTTAAGCATATATCATTCAAACCATACAATTCAACACAAGAATTTATTATGAGATATTATAGAGAATGGTCAGGCTGGGAAAATAAATTTGATGGATTAGAGAAATCCATTGATGCTCAATCCAAAGCTAACGTAGCCGAGAATAATGCTAAACTTTATACAGATGAGAAAATGTCTACATTACACGAAGTGTTATTTACAGGTAGCGTAAACGGAGTAAGTAAAAACATAATACTTAATGATGATTATAATAATTTTGACGAAGTCAGATTGTTCTATTCGACTTTAGGAGGTAGGGATTCAAAGGTTGTTAAAGCTAAAGAAACGAATCAAATCGTAATCCACTCATTTAATTTAACCAACAGCGATGGAAGTAACGGTGATATATACGAAACAACCATAGATAGAGTAAACGGTACCACATTGAAAATATCTAATGAAGTTAGATTTAACTTACTAAATCAAACAGGTGGTTCAACTTCAGGTATAACTATTACAGAAATTATAGGTGTTAAATATTAAAAAGAATGGTTGTGTATACAATGCAGATATTAGTTAATGAAAATAATCTAATCATTTCTTATGCCACTGTAGGCGGTTTTGAAAATGGAATAGAAATTGACGATCCTATAGTACCACAAGATTTTATATTACATTTCAAACCTAAACGTTATTTATATAATGAAGGGACAATTGAATTGAATAGTGATTTTGAAGAATACACTGAAATAAATTTGCCGACCGTACCGCCTACAATTGTCGCGCCTGGTACAGATGAGGAATTACGTGTAATGTTCGCAACAATGCAAGTACAGTTAGTACAAGCCAATACAATGGTTATGCAATTGTCTAAACAAAACTCTCAATTATCACAAGAGTTAGTGAGATTAAACCAAGCTATAGATGATATTAAAGAGGAGGATAAAGATGAAAATGCTATTTCCGAAGTATGAAGATATTAAAACAATGTACGGTTGGGGTTGTTACACAAACACCCAAATAAAATGGTTTGTAGATATGGAAGTAATCGACAAAGAAGAATACGCACTAATTACAGGTGAGAAATATCCGGAGCCTCAAGCATAAGCTTGGGGTTTTAAATTTATAGAAAGCGGGTGAACAAATGAACGAAAACTTTACAATACACGATAAACTAGCCACTTTATCTTTGTTTGGGTTAGGTGTGTTTGTAGATGCACGAGGTGTCTATTGCTTCATAAGCCAAGAAAAAGTTATTAATGAAAGTGATTTTTACCAAGCACTAAACGAAGTTATGCCTATTTGGATATGGGGTTTAATACTACTTATGTTTGGTACTTGTCTGATTCTATCAAGTCTATTCTTTGGTAAACGGTCTGTGAATAACGCTTCAAACTATTTTATGTTAGTAGGTGGCGTAGGAAGTGCTATCATACACTTCTTAATGGCATCAGCATCTATTTATAACGCCATCAATTGGATAACCCCAGCGCAATTTATTGCTATCACAGCGTGGCTTGGATTTGTCGGTTTCTTAGGTGGTTTAGGTATTTATGGCAGAAGATAAATATGTATTGAGACACGAATGGGAGAAATCGAGGGGCAAGATACACGAACGCATAAACGAAGTAGATACAAAACACACAGACAACTTTAATAGTTTGCTTAATAAAGTAGATAGACAAACATTACTACAAGAGAAAGCATTTGAATCACAAGCTAGATCCGAGAAACACTTAGAAAAAATGAGTGAATCATTATCAGTGGTAGGAACTAGAGTTACTGATTTAGAATATGAAACAAAAAGCCATGAGAAAGAAATTAAAAGTTTGCAAGGAACTGTAGAAGCAGAAGCAAAAGGAAACAGAGAAGTAATTGGCTACTGGTTAGGATTTGCGGGTGTTGTATTAGTTCCGCTTATTTCTTTGGTAGCAAACATATTCTTTAAATAGTCGGCGCACTGCGTCGGCTTTTTATTATGCATAAAGATAGACAAATACATTTCTCAAAGTAACACAGGGCGTTTCTCAGCGTCATGTTTTTATTATAAATGGAGGTTTTTAGATGAAGAGTATTAACTGGAAAGTACGTTTCAAAAAGAAATCATTTTGGGTGGCTATTGTTTCGGCGATAGTCCTTTTTATTAACAATATAACGCAAGCAATCGGAATAGATTACACAGGACAGTTAGAACAATTTAGTAATGGCGTCAATGGATTATTAGCCTTATTAGTCACATTCGGAGTAATAAACGACCCCACTACTAAAGGGTTAAAAGATAGTGGTATTGCAAAAACTTATTCAAAACCACGTGATGAAAATATTGATCCAGTTAAGTATCAAAGAGAAGGCTATGAACCAGAACAATGGAATGATGATTTTGCGGAAGAAGTTGAGATTGAAGAAGGTTTAAGAGATGTAGAAGATGATGAAGTTATAGTGGATAACTTTGATTCTGATATTAATAACTCTGGTGTAATGCTAGATACCAACCAACAAGTAGAGGGGGTAATTGAAAATGGCAAAAACACAAACACAGATAAATAAAATTGTGAATAGTTATCTAGGGAAATATATCGATTTCGATGGTTATTATGCTTTTCAGTGCATGGATTTAGCAGTATCTTATGTGTATAAATTAACGGATGGTTCATTTAGAATGTATGGGAACGCTAAAGATGCTATAAATAACAAATTCCCTAGTGGTTGGAAAGTAATTAGAAACCAAGCATCCACCGTGCCTAAAAAAGGTTGGATTGCAGTTTATACTACTGGTGTTTATCAACGATACGGACATATAGGTATTGTGTATAACGGTGGTAACACTTCACAATTTCAAATATTAGAACAAAACTTTGATGGATTGGCTAATAGTCCTGCAAAACTAAGATGGGATAACTACAGTGGTTTAACACATTTCATCGTGCCACCAACAAAATCTATAACAACATCTAGCAACGGTTCTGCTAAAGCCACTACAACTAAGGCAAAGACAAGTACACCTAAGACGAAAAAACGCAAAATAATGTTGGTAGCAGGTCATGGGTATAATGATCCTGGTGCTGTTGGTAACGGCACTTCAGAAAAAGCTTTTATTAGAGATAATATAACTAAAAGGGTTAAGTCTTATCTTGAAAAAGAAGGTCACACGGTCGCTTTATATGGCGGTTCTAGTCAAAGTCAAGACATGTTCCAAGATACAGCTTACGGTGATAGCATCGGTAATACTAGGGATTACGGTCTATATTGGGTTAAATCACAAGGATATGAAATAGTAGTCGAATTTCATTTAGATGCTGCCGGACCATCTGCAAGTGGCGGACATACAATCATACCTAGCGGATTAAAAGCAGATAGTATTGATACAGGTATTCAAAACGCAATTAAAAAGCATGTTGGAACAATTAGAGGGATTACAGGACGTAACAACTTATTAAATTGCAATGTTGCTAAGAAACAAGGTATCAACTATAGATTAGTTGAATTAGGTTTCATCACTTCAACTAAAGATATGAATACAATCAAAAAGAATTCTGATGCTTATTGTAAATCTATTGCAGAAGCTATTCACGGTGGCGCTATAAAAGGTGGTAACGGAAAAAACGCGGTCGCTAAAAAGAAAGTAACTAAAAAAACTTCCACAAATAATGAGAAGTGGAATGAAAATCAATACGGTATACTATGGCGCAAGGAAGTTGCCTCTTTCACTTGTAATGTACCACAAGGGATAATCACAAGAAGAATAGGACCGGGCAGACAATACCCTATTGCAGGTACTTTGAAGAAAGGTCAAACTGTAAATTATACAGAAATTCAGAAGAATGATGGTTACATTTGGATTAGTTGGATGACTAATTCTGGTTATACTGTTTACATGCCAGTAAGACAAGTAAAATCTGATGGTAGTTTAGGTCCATTATGGGGAACAATTAAATAACTTTCGTGGCGGGCTTTAGTCCGCCTTTTTACATAGAAATATGGTATAATTACTTTAAGGTGATTATATGAAAAAATATATAAAAGGGAATAATCATATTGATTTAACTAACCTCCCTACAAGAAAACATGGTAAAAGAATATATACAGATTGGAAAAATTGTTATAAAGAAAAAGTAGAATTTCAATATGACGATATCAATGATTTCTTTTATCTAACATTTGAAGAATACAATCCTAAAACAACACAAAACAAATTAAAATTGGAATACAACAACAACTCCATAACAACTTCCACCGGAAATCTAATAAATATTAAAATTAAGAATTTAATATATGGAAATCCATCTGATTACAAATATGAAGTTAATGATATTATTAATGGGTATAAAGTATTGGAAAAAATTAGAGTTGAAATTGGTGATTTAAATCAAAAAGGATATTTGATGTTATGTCTTACATACAATGAAACTTTTGAAATGTCTGAATACTATGTAAAAGCTGGATTTAAAAGTCCTTATGTAACGGGTAAAATAGCACACAAAGGAAATTGGCTTTATAGTGAAAAAGATATTTTAGAAGTGTTAGATAATCCAGAGGATGCAAAAAAAATATACGAAAGGATCACATGCCAAAATAAAAACTGTATGCCCTAACTGTTTATATATCAAAATGTATACTGTGAACAAATTGGTAAATAGAGGTTTTTCTTGCATTAAATGTTCTAACCATATTTCTTATCCAGAAAAACTTATGATATCTTTGCTAGAGTTGAACAACATAGAATACGAGTTGCAAAAAGTTTTTGAAAAACTACCAAAGAAAAGATTTGATTTTCACTTACCAGAATATAATGCTGTTATTGAAATGCACGGGAAACAGCATTATGAAGAATTTAAGAATACTAGATGGGGTAAGTTAGAAAACATTCAACAGTCCGATCTAATAAAGAAAAACTTCTGTAATGAGCAGAAAATAGAGTATATTGAAGTAAACAGCAGTAAATCCGATATGGAATATATTATAAAAAATATAGAATCTACAAGTTTAAAAAACATTATAAGTAATTATAATAAGAAGAGTCTAAATAAACAGATGAAAAAAATATCTAAATATGAAAACGTGAGAGAAATAATAAATGATTATAAAAATGGAAATACAATTAAAAATATAACTGAAAAGTATCATTTAAATTCTTCGACAAACACTGCAAATCTATTAATGAGGTTTGGAGTTTACGAAGAAAGACCTGCTTATAATTTAAAAAAAGTAATATGTTTAAATAACTTGAAAACATTCGATTCTTTAACCAAAGCATCTAAGTATGCTGGATTGAAGAGTTATAAAAAAAGTAATTCTATATCAAAAGTTTGCAAAGGAGAAAGAAATGTATCTGGCAAACATCCAGAAACAGGGGAACCTCTAAAGTGGATGTATTATGAGGATTACATTAACCAACAAGAAATGTTATAATAAATTAACCACATAATATACAAGGGTAGGCACGTACCGGGTGCTTACCCTATTTTTTTATGGTATAATATAGGTACAAAATGTGAGAGATACCACGTTGTAACATGGTCTCGGCTGGTGACTTCTTCCAGTCCAGTATCTATAGTTAACTAGGTGATTTATGGTTATTAGAACACTCAAGCTTAATCCTAGTTTTAATAATAAAGAGTAGATAATTGAGATCGTGAAACCTTTATTAACGACTTCGGAGGTCGCCATGTTCTGCGGATATTGGTTGGCGTGACTGTTGCGACGGATAGCGCTCGAAACCTCCACCATACATAATGATTAATTAGAGGGTTCTAGTATATCTTGAGTATATGTGGAACTATTTCAACCACCCACACATGTCACTGGGTGGTTATTTTTTATATAAATAAACCCACCAATTAAGGTGGGTCACGTGTCAAATAAGTGTCAAAACGTTTCTATTTCGTTCTATTCCTTTCTAAAGCATATACTCTAAAATCCTTTAGCTATGCGGTTTTCGATTATATCCGAAAGTATACAAATGTCCTTCCAGGACGCTAACAGAGCTTTATAGCTTACAATTAAAAAAGAAACCCCATTATGATGGGGTTTCTTTTTTTGTTATACAATGCCACACTATAGAAAATAATAATCACTATATAAAAGAATAGATATTCTCAAGTGAAGCAAACTTGAGAAAATGATGATTAGAAATTATAGAGCAATCCTATACGACATATGAACTTAAGACTGTATTTTTTATGTACACTTATATTATGGTATGAAGTTATGATTATTGGTATAATTGATAGTTTTCGTTTATGTTTAGTGCAATGTATTTCAGTGTATTGTTGTAGTATTAAAGATAAGGGGGATTAGAAATGAAATGTGAAGTGATTTTAAAAAATGATAA
>NZ_PPQB01000005.1:632167-699074 GCF_002902345.1 Staphylococcus arlettae | reverse complement strand
CAATTTATGTAGATGATTTTAATTGCATTGAATATACTGATGGGTATGATGCTGAAACGAAATTATTTGAAAATAAAGATTTCGGGGGCTTAGATTTGCTAGACGATGTTACATATACAATTATTGGCAGTAGTATCATAAAAGTTAAAGGAGAACAAATTCTTTATTTACATTTTAAAAAATAAGTATCTCATCTAATCAGGATTGAATAGCGATTGGGAAAAATATTTTGAATAACTACAGAAAAATATAAAGCAAATGAATACTTGATTTTGTTTAACTAATAAATGAGTGTATAAATCAACTATAATTATAATTTCTATCTAATATAGTAGATGTTTTATCCTTAAATCAGTACAACATGAGTTATGTTGTCAATCATTCAACTAATTTTAGAAATAATAAGCGTAAGAGGAATAGTACTAACAAAGCAACTAAGAACGCAATATGTTATATTTTAGCTAATAATCTTTTTTGGATATGCAAATAAATCTTGGCAACAAAATATATTGCCAGGTGTGTTAGTTAATAAAAAGGATGCACAAGAATCACTAAATTGGGTTAAGTTTATTGCCCAAGACGAAAATTGTGTAGAAGCAATAGCAAATCATGATACGAACACAGAACCACATACAATAGTTTTATAATTTTGGAAAGAGTTAATGTAAGGTTTTTTTGTACAACCACCTATTATGATCAATGGGTGGTTGTTTTATGTGCGTCGCTAGTATGAAAGTTTAAATGAATATGACTCGAAAAAATATTTCATAATGTGACTGGGGAAGAGTCCATAAAAGTTGATTATTAGTCACAAGTCGAGTTCCATCATGCTTCCTTCATTTGATTTCATAAATCCCGTTTTTTCATAAAAATATTCTGCAAGTTCCCCACCTGTAATTAGAAAAATTTTATTTATACCATCAACTTTGAGTGAGTTAGAGACAGAGTTCATTAAATTTTTACCTACACCTTTTTGTTGAAATTCAGGTATGACATGGAATTCATCAATACAAAATTGATTCATATTACTGAAATAATAATCTATTCTACCGATACACATAGCGATTATTTTGTTATTGTTTTCAATTACATAACCCTTAGAATTGAAGCCACTCAAAGTGGCTTCAATCCTAAGTAACGCTTCTTCTTCAGTCCATTTATTATACCACGGTGCTCCTTTGTATGCTGAAACTAAATTTTTAGCACAATTAGTATAATCATCGCTTTTAATTTTTCTGAATTTCATATTTATACCCCATTTTGATTGTATAAGAATTTTAGTATCTGTTTTTGTAATTATCGTTTTACAAACGAGTTTCTTCTTGTCTTAATAGTACTATATATATATTGTGTGTCACAATGTGAATATATTTTACTTAAGCAAACGTTTTTATTACTTTATGAACTTACATTTACATTTGACCTGCTAATTATCGTACATTGTTTTTAGATTAAAGCATGCCATTATTTATTTTTCTGCGTTATGTATAGCATAATATCAATTAAAACAAGAGGTAGTGTATGATTAAAACAAAGTTTAAATTGGAAAAAAACAAACGACGTTTTATTCAGCCGATAAAACAATTTATTGATTGGATAGAAGTATATCGAGAATTTAATCAAAATATACATATAATAATTCACGATTATCCCATATTGTCCTACGGTTATGTGAACGATTGCCAAATAGATATGTATCATAAAACAATTTACTATTCCCTATATGATATAGAAAATGATATGAAAAAGAATTATAGTAAGAAATTTAACATAGACATTATAACTAATGTCATGATTGAAGTGTTTGAAGATTTAAGTTTACAGTTAAGTAAATTTTACATTATTAATCAAGAGAACATGACTATACATGACTTCATAGTTAATTATGAGAAGTTTGAAAAGCAAATGTACCATGAACAAAGATGTATGGTTTATCAATTTGCCTGTATGAATACTAAATATAGTAAACATCTAAAAAGTGGTTTAAAGATAACATATGATAATGCTATACCTTATAAATTACAACATGCTATAGAGTTGTTTGAAGGTTTTATAACAGAACATATGAAATTCCCAATTAAAACTAAAGTAAAAATGACTTATGAGAATTTAATTGATTGCGATGGTTATTTTAAGTATCCAAACAATTTATTTAAGTACCCCAAAATTAAAATATCTTTAAATGATTTTGAGTGTATAGAAAATGAGTTAGGTTCATTCGATGCTGTTTTGAATATCTTAAGAATTTTAGCACATGAATTAGGTCATTATCATGCTTTTGTTAATGGGGTTTGGAATTATGATCAACACAAGCGAGAAATCGACGCATACAATTTTGAAAATTTAATAATACAAAAATTTATAGATGAAGTCTATTATAATTACTATTAATAGCAATTAACGTTATTAGAATATAAGTATAATAGATATTTATGTCTTTGAGGGGATTAAAAGTAATGAAATATGTTGTTAGGTAAAGTTGTACCTTTCCTATTGTAAATAGGATTTAATTTCATTTATGAATGCTATAAATGTATTTTTATCTACTTCTAAGCGTATAGACGGACCTGAATCACTTGAACTGTTTGAGTAATTCAATCCAGAATCAAAATTTAAATAAAAGATTATATCAGTTGTAATACTTTCAAAAAAGGTAAAAGATATGTTTAGCTCGTAAAATGCATATTCTATTTTGTCCAACTTGTCAGTGAGGTTATTAATTTGATCAATTTCGGGAGAAAATAACACAAATTCATCATTAATTGTATTATCTTCATAAGTAACTGTTAAAGCAAAAATAATCGTTCTCAAATCATCTTCTACATAAGTATTTTTATGTTTTAAACTTATTGAAATATTACTGCATTTATAATTATTATCCTTAAGAACAATAGTATTTTTAGACATGAATTATCCTTCTTTCTCCACATTTTGTAATTTTCATCTTAGTCACAATATAGTAAAGGGGATAACAATCCCATTATGAATAGGCAACTTGATAAGATTAATAATTAAAAAAACAGCACCAACTCTAAAGAGTAAATGCTGTTTATTCTTAAACTTGAGATTGGCAATAATACTAAATGTTTGTCGATAGGATATATCGACTAAATACAGTGTAGCAAATAAAAGTGAAAAGAGCGTAATAGTCATTACAATAGTAAAAAAAGGGACACTATAAGTAATATGGAGAGTAGTTTGTGTAACAAGATTTAGTCATTTGATTCAGCATCATCCACTGATGAAATGAGCTTTTACTGTTCAATTTAAAAATTTTACTTTTAAATTGAATGCTATTTACGTATTTATAAAGAGAAGCTTATTATATGAATAGTCTTAAAAACTATAATTTAAAAAAAGATACATAAATAACAATGTTTGGACGAAGTATTAACTTTTAATATAGATGGCATAATGAGCTACACACTTGAATAAAATAATTTACGTTTTGTATTTATCATCGTATGACGTGATTTTATAAATACTAAGTAATGTGAGATTAATAAAGAAATAAGCATGTTTAGTAATAATTAGTAAATATGAAGAGGAGTGGTTTTATAGATTACCGTTATAATATACATACTAATTGTATGGAAGTATTTGGAAACAGTGATGAAGTTAAAATTTGTTTCGTCGCTGCGGGTACTATTGCAATTAAAAAGGATATGAATTCAATTCAATATATGCAGGGTGAAATCTTTGTACTTACACCTTATGATCAATTACCACTCATTAAATTTACTGGTGTGTTAATAGAATTAAGTATGAACGTGCTTATTTTCAATAGGTTTGCTTTTTATAACATAGAGCATGAAAAGAGTGTTTACTCAGAAAGACATGATTTTTTGAAGCGGCATTTTTTAGAAGTTATATCACAAATTAAAAAACAACAGTGGTTCGATGCTGATGTTAGTGTTATAAAACTTATAAATTATGTGCGTATGTATAATTATTATAATCCAGACGATATTAAGGTTCTGAGTCCTGTAATCAAACAAGTATTGGATTATATTAACGTTAATTATCAGCAAGGTTTAACACTAAACGATTTAGCACAGCAATTTTATGTAAATCCAAGTTATCTGTCGCGACTATTTTCAAAAGAGATGAATATTACTATGGGAAACTATATCAAGAAATTTAAAATATATAAAATAGCGTTGGAGATGTTAATAACTCAAACTACTGAAGGCTTCTATGAAAAGTACGGATATAAAAATTATTCAACGTATAATAAGAATTTTAAAAGTGTATTTGGTGTGCCACCTGAGCAGTTTTTACAAGATAGGAAAAAGTTGAAGGTAAATGACAATAGGTACAAAAACTTTACTGAATTGAAAAATTTTTGTGATGGTATAGAAACTGCATAAATGAATAGCAAAATAGTTCTAGTGTAAATTACACTTACTAAGAAAATATAAAATCAATATGATAAGTAAAATATGTAATTTGCATAAAAAGTAGCGCGCTTTCTGAACTATCATAGTGAAGTGAAGTATGAAACATTCATGATGATATTTTAATTAACGTAATTTAATTGTATGAAAATTTAGATTTATAACAAAAGCACATGGATTTTTGTTAGTTATAGTAGAAAAATAAATTAACTAAAGTAAATTTATAACCTTTGTACATGCGATTATGTAGCTAATCAACTCCATTTTGTGAATAATGTAATAAAATGTGTATATCTATGTAAGTATATAGTCTTATTATTTATATTACTATTTCTTTTCAATGAAATTAATGATATATTACAAATATGTTACAAGTTATTGTGCAAACTTGTAACTAAAAAGTTCTCTACATCTAGTTATGCTCAAACTAAGATGTAATTTAAATTACTTCATGTTAATGAACAAAGACATTCATTTGTAAAGGCAATCGGTTGCGATTGCCTTATTTTAATAATCTTTATAAAAATTATACATTTTTTAATTGTGCAGTAATCGTATTGTAAATTGAATATGCTATTATCTGTGGAGTAACAATTAAAGTTAGAAAAATAAGCTTGTCTGGAGAGATGACATTGAAGGATAAATTACAAAAAAGTTTAAATAAATATGTTGAAAATGGCAAACTTGAACAAGGTTTGCATAAAGTTAATGACCAAGTAAGAAAAAGAAAAGGTAAGGATTTTTCTAAATATATTGATAAAATAATGAAGAAATTACAACACAAATAATTGTTGCTAAGTATAATTAATGGATTAACGGTAAAGAAAAATTGTGATGGGTTAGGGTATGTACCTTAACCTTAGACTGTCGACAAAGTTTCTGACTTTTGTAGGCAGTTTTTTTATGCACGCTTTCCTCGGGCACTGCCTCAGCCTGTAGTCTTCGGCGGGTGCTATTACCGCAGGAGTCGGCATAAATCACTGCTAATATTACCCAAAATATTATAATATATAAATTAAACAGTAGTGATGTTTATTCTGTTAATTAATTGGTAAAAGATAGCAATATGAAATGATTTTTGATTATGAATTAGTTACTAACAATCATTTGTTGCGCTATGTTGATGCGATATTAGTTTTAAATTTTGCATATAGGCTTGTCGAAGACAATATTATGCTAGGGTATACACCTTAGTCTTTTTCTATATTCGATAAATTGTTAAACTAATCTTATAGGTAGCATAGATTGGAGATTAAGATATGACTAGAAAAACGGTACTTCTAGATTTTGATGACACATTGGTTAATTTTAACGACGCCGAAGAATTTGCTTTTTATGCTTTGGCAGAAAATTATCAATTAACATTAAATGAACAAGATTTAATAACATTCAAAGAGATTAACCAAGCGCATTGGGAAGCATTCCAAAATGAACGTTTAACTAAGGAAGAGGTATTGAGTAAGCGATTTGAAGCTTATTTTGCATTACATAAAATGAATGTCAATGGTGCTCATGCCGATCAAGTTTTTCGAGACGCTTTAGCAAATGCGCCTTTAAGTTATTTTGAACATACTTTAACTACATTACGTCAATTAAGCAAAGTGCATGATTTGTATATTGTTACAAATGGCGTATTAGAAACCCAAGAAAAGCGTATTGCTAAGTCTTTATTTAAAGATTATTTTAAAGGCGTCTTCGTATCAGAACAGACAGGTTTTCAAAAGCCAATGCCCGAATTTTTTGATTACGTTTTTAATACAATTGGCCATGAAAAACGTAAAAATAGTATCATTATAGGAGATTCTTTAACTTCGGATATTCTCGGTGGGAAAAATGCAGCAATTGCAACCTGTTGGTTTAATCCAAGACAGAATACTAATAATACACAAATACATGCTGATTATACTATTCAATCATTTGATGAATTATTAACTATTATATAGAAAAAGGTTGTGTAGCAAAAAGCCACACAACCTTTTATTTTATGGTTCCCATGTTAAAATGTCATGGTTTTCATTATTTTGTTGCTCTAAATCTTTAAAGCCATGTTTAAGGAAAAATTGCTTAGATTGATTACGAGCAATGACTTTTATAGGCAAATCTTGAGATTTTGCGAAGTCTAATAGATCAGTACCATAACCACGATTTTGGAAGTCTTTTAATACTTCTAATTTCCAAATTACTAAATAATCATCGAAGTTAGGGAAGTGTTCTTCTTCAACTTCTCCTTTTCTATATAAAGCCATCCTTGCACCGAGTCTATCACCGACGTAAACGCCGTAAAATGGAGAGTCGGAACTAGCGTCAATCATTTCTCCACGAAGCTCATCTACAAGATATAAATCTTTATTTCCGAAGTTTCTAAAATCTTCGAATAGTTCATCAGTTTTATAGTTAATATCAAGACGCTTTACTTCAGACATAGCATCTTCCCCCTTTTTAGTATTAACTTTATTATACCTATTTCTATTATATTAGTACAATAAACAATGTTCTAAACGTATATAAATCATTTTGTTTCCGATAGTTTAAAACTGTGGCAGAGATATTATTACAATAATGGATGTATTAGGTTATAGAAAAAATTTAAAATTTGTAAGCCGTTAAATTGTCATTGAAGAATATAAACTTTATACTTATTAGGAATAGAGTAACATAAGGAGAATTACGAATGGATTGTATGACAACGAAATTAAATGATAAAGATCAATTTATAGAAAAAATTAAAAATAGTGATTCTACATTAGCAGCTTTTTATAATTATGATGCTATGAATGAACAAAATTATAAGTTGAAACTAGATCAAGCTACAAATGGTCGAGAAAAAGCTGTAGCTGCAGTTATCAGTAACTACATGGAAGATTTATCACTTAGTGAAGCTCAAGAAAATAATATTGCTCAGTTACAACAGGGGGCTAAAGTTATAATAGGAGGCCAACAAGCGGGTTTGTTTGGAGGTCCGTTATATACATTTCATAAAATTTTTTCTATTATCTCATTAAGTAATTCGCTTTCTTCCAAATATAATCAACAAGTTATCCCAGTGTTCTGGATCGCTGGTGAAGATCATGACTTTGAAGAAGTAAATCATACATTTACGTATAATAATAAGGAAGCGAAATTATATAAAACTAAATATCATACAATGGAGCCTCCTGAAACAAGCGTCTCTAATTATTATCCAAACAAATTGCAATTGAAAGATGCATTGAAGCAATTTTTAAAACAACAGCCGGAAACAAATCATACAAAAGAATTAATAGAATTGTGCCACTCAATAATAGAGCGTTATGACAGCTGGACTGATATATTTAAAGCTTTATTACATGAAGTGTTTAAAGCTTATGGATTATTGTTAATTGACGCGCATAATCCTGACTTGCGTCAAATAGAAAAACCATTTATCCAAACAATTATTGAGCAACATGAAACTATTGATCATGCATTTAGAGCCACACAGGGGCAAACAATGGCAGCTGGACTAAATCAAATGATTCAAACGAATACAAATGTACATTTATTTTTAGAAGAAGATAATATGCGCCAATTAATTTCTTATGAAAATGGTGAATTTGTATTAACTAAGTCTGACAAACGTTACTCAAAACATGAGCTCTTACAGCTTGCGGAACAAGAGCCAGAAAGGTTCTCAAATAATGTTGTGACTAGACCGCTAATGGAAGAATGGCTATTTAATACAGTTGCTTTTATAGGAGGGCCAAGTGAAATTAAATATTGGGCAGAGTTACACGGCGTGTTTAACACGTTATCTGTAGATATGCCGATAGTTTTACCTCGTTTAAGAATCAGCTATATTAATGAAAGAATTGAAAAAGTAATCAATAAATATCAACTATCAGTAGATGACATTTTAACAAATGGTGTCCATAATGCTAAAGCATCTTTTATTCGTGAACACGCATCTCAAACTGTAATTGATCAAATTGAAGAAATGAAACAACAACAACAATCATTTTATGAAACAATAAAATCTGAAGTGGCAGGTAATAATGATAATGAGCAATTAGTTGCAAAAAACAATGATATCCATTTAACACAGTATGATTATTTGCTCAAACGTTATTTATTAAACATAGAACGTGAAAATGCAATTAGTATGAAACACTTTAATGAAATAAATGAATCTCTCCACCCAATGGATGGATTACAAGAAAGAATTTGGAATCCACTACAAATAATGAACGAATATGGGATAGATGTGTTCAGTCCCTCCACTTATCCACCACTTCGTTACACTTTTGATCATATTATCTTAAAACCTTGATAACATAAGGATTTAGCCCGATTTATCGTATTGATAAATCGGGCTTTTTTTGTTTGTATAAACAAAATTTTGGTGAAATTTGTATAATTAGTGGAGGATAGTGGGGAGATGTGGTAAATTATATATATGGGAAGGTGAGGTGAGTATAAATGTTCATGGGTGAATACGAACACCAATTAGATACAAAAGGACGTATGATTGTTCCATCTAAATTTCGATATGACCTAAATGAACGTTTTATTATCACCAGAGGCCTTGATAAATGCCTGTTTGGTTACACTTTAGAAGAGTGGCAAGTTATTGAAGAGAAGATGAAATCTTTACCAATGACAAAAAAAGACGCACGTAAATTTATGCGTATGTTCTTTTCAGGTGCTACTGAAGTTGAGTTGGACAAGCAGGGACGTATTAATATCCCACAAAATCTAAGACAATACGCAAATTTAACTAAAGAATGTACAGTGATCGGTGTATCTAACCGCATTGAAATTTGGGATAGAGATACTTGGAATAACTTCTATGACGAGTCAGAAGATAGTTTCGAGGAGATTGCTGAAGATTTAATAGATTTTGATTTTTAAATGGAGGAATTGAATTGTTTCATCATATCAGCGTAATGCTAAAAGAAACCATTGATTATTTGAATATTAAAGAAGATGGTGTGTATGTCGACTGTACGCTTGGTGGAGCAGGTCATGCCCAATATTTACTGAATCAATTAAGTGATAATGGACATTTGATTGCAATAGATCAAGATACTACAGCCATTGAAAATGCGAAAAATGTATTGAAAGAACATTTACACAAAGTGACATTTGTTCATAGTAACTTCCGTGAATTATCTGAAATTTTAAATGAATTAAATATTGAAAAAGTTGATGGCATTTATTATGACTTGGGTGTATCTAGTCCACAATTAGATGTACCTGAAAGAGGTTTTAGTTATCATCATGATGCAAAACTTGATATGCGTATGGATCAGACACAGGAGTTATCAGCGTACGAAGTTGTTAATGAATGGAAGTTTGAAGAGTTAGTAAGAATTTTTCATCGTTATGGCGAAGAAAAATTTGCAAAACAAATCGCCCGACGCATAGAACAAAACAGAGAACTTAAACCTATTGAGACAACGTTAGAATTAGTCGAAAGTATCAAGGAAGGTATTCCAGCAAAAGCACGACGCAAAGGTGGACATCCAGCAAAACGAATTTTTCAAGCTATTAGGATCGCAGTTAATGATGAATTAGCAGCATTTGAAGATTCTTTAGAACAAGCTATTAATTATGTAGAAGTAAACGGTAGAATTTCAGTTATTACCTTCCATTCATTAGAAGATCGTTTGTGTAAACAAATGTTCCAAGAATATGAAAAAGGACCTGAAGTTCCAAGGGGATTACCAGTTATACCTGAAGCATACACGCCTAAATTAAAACGTGTTAACCGTAAGCCCATTACTGCTACTGATGAAGATACAGATAGTAATAATAGAGCGCGTAGTGCCAAGTTACGTGTTGCAGAAATTTTAAAATAAGGAGTGAACCTTGAGTGGCTGTAGAAAAAATTTACGAACCATATAATGAAGCAGAACAACATTCTCCTGAGAGACAACCCTCGACAAAACCACAAACCAAAACGGTAAAGAAGAAAGTTGTAGTACAATTAACGAAGTTTGAAAAAATGTTATACATAGGATTAATAACAATTATTGCTTTGATAAGTATATATATGCTATCTTTAAAAATGGATGCGTATGATACTCGAGGTAAAATTGCAGATTTAGATACAAAAATTGAAAAACAAGCAAGTGAGAACAGCGCAATTGAATCTGAAATTAAAAAGAACTCTTCTTATGAACGCATTTACGACAAGGCTAAAGATGAAGGAATGAGCCTGAAGAACGACAATGTAAAGGTAGTGCGTAATAATGGCGAAGCGAAAAATTAAATTAAAAAAACCCAGAATACCTAAGATACCAATAAAACAAAATAAAATAGGGGCAGTCCTACTCATCCTTGGATTCGGGCTGCTCTTTTTTATGTTAATCTTAAGGTATTCTTATATCATGCTAACCGGACACTCATCTGGTGAGGACTTAATTTTAAAAGCCAACGAAAAATATTTAGTAAACACGCAACAGCAACCCGAAAGAGGTAAAATATATGATCGTAATGGTAAAATTTTAGCTGAAGACGTGGAACGTTACAAATTAGTAGCGGTAGTTGATAAAAAGGCAAGTGAAGGTAGTGACAAGCCTAAACACGTTGTAGATAAAAAGAAAACAGCTAAAAAATTATCAGAAGTGATAGATATATCTGCAAAAGATATCGAAAAAAGACTACAGCAAAAAGGTAGTTTCCAAGTTGAATTTGGACAAAAAGGAACAGATTTAACATATCAAGAAAAAGAAAAAATTGAAAAGATGAATTTGCCAGGTATTACATTGTATCCGGAAACTGAACGCTTTTATCCTAATGGTAACTTCGCATCACATCTTCTTGGCATTGCTCAAAAAGATCCAGATTCAGGAGAGCTAAAAGGTGCGATGGGTGTAGAAAAAATCTTTGATAGTTATTTATCAGGACAAAAAGGTTCATTGTCATATATTCATGATATTTGGGGTTACTTAGCTCCTAATACTAAGAAAGAAAAAATGCCGAAGCGTGGCGATGATGTGCATTTAACCATTGATTCTAATATTCAAGTCTTTGTAGAAGAAGCACTTGATAAAATGGTTGACCATTATGAACCAAAAGATTTATTTGCGGTAGTTATGGATGCTGATACAGGTGAAATCTTAGCATTTAGTCAACGACCAACATTTAATCCTGAAACAGGTAAAAACTTTGGTGAGAAATGGGCAAATGATTTGTATCAAAACACTTATGAACCTGGTTCTACCTTTAAATCATTTGGTTTAGCAGCGGCTATCCAGGAAGGTAAATTCGATCCTAATAAAAAATATGAATCTGGACATAGAGATATAATGGGCTCAAGAATCTCTGACTGGAATAAAGTTGGTTGGGGCGAGATACCAATGTCTCTAGGATTTACTTATTCATCTAATACATTAATGATGCATTTACAAGATTTAGTTGGTGCAGATAAAATGAAATCGTGGTATGAAAAATTTGGATTTGGTGAAAGTACAAACGGTATGTTTGATGGTGAATCGACAGGTGGAATTGCGTGGGAAAATGAAGCGCAACAAAAAACGTCAGCCTTTGGACAATCTACAACTGTAACACCAGTACAAATGTTACAAGCGCAATCTGCTTTTACAAATAAAGGAGAAATGCTGAAACCATGGTTCGTTGATTCGGTAACAAATCCAGTTACAAAAGATACTTACTATAAAGGTAAAAAGCAAACAGCTGGTAAACCAATTACTGAAAAAACAGCAAAACAAGTTCGTAAAGAACTAGATAAAGTTGTTAATAGTGAAAAAAGTAATGCCAAAAATTATCGAATTGATGACTATGAGGTAGCAGGTAAGACAGGTACTGCTCAAGTAGCCGATTCAGATAATGGCGGTTATGTCGAAGGTGAAAATCCTTATTTTGTAAGCTTTATCGGAGATGCGCCGAAAGATGATCCTGAGGTAATTGTTTACGCAGGTATGAGCTTAGCGCAAAAAAATGATCAAGAAGCATATGAAATGGGAGTTAGCAAAGCATTTAACCCAATTATGGAAAACACATTGAAATATTTAAATGTTGATGACAAGAAGACAAAAGACATGTCAGACGTTAAATATAGTAAAGTACCTAATGTCTCAGGAAAAACAGTTCAAAAAGCAGAAGATAGTCTTAATGCTAAGTCATTGAAACCTATCGTTATCGGAGATGGAGAAAAGGTTGAAAAACAATCTGTATCTGCTGATAAAGAAGTCTTGCCTAATAGTAAAGTATTACTATTAACAAACGGCAACATTACGATGCCAGATATGAAAGGTTGGACTAAAGAAGATGTCATTGCTTTTGAACGTTTAGCAAATGTAAAAATAGAAACTAAAGGCAGTGGCTTTGTTAACGAACAATCTGTATCAGAAGGTCAGCAACTTAAGAAAAATGATAAAATTGAAGTGAAATTCGAAGCAGAAAACGTAGATAGTGAAGCAAAATAAATAAAGCGAATTAACACACAGCTTTAAATAAATGAGGTGTAAATAAGAGGTCAAGACAAAGTTTGGTAAGTTTAATATTAGGTGCTTTTTATCCTAATATGTACCTTTGTCTAGCCTCTTTCCTCATGTTATATTGTTTTAGGTGTTAATGAGATATATTACAATTCCATAATATATAAAAAGGAGAATAAGATGGTTTATTTACTCGCAATAATTGCATTTTTAATTACATTTATATTAGTACCAGTTTTAATACCTACCTTAAAAAGGATGAAGTTTGGTCAAAGTATTAGAGAAGAAGGCCCTCAAAGTCACATGAAAAAAACTGGAACACCAACAATGGGTGGCTTAACATTCCTAATTAGTATTATCGTAACTTCTATATTGGCGATTATATTCATGGATAATTCTAATCCGGTCATTTTATTATTATTTGTCACAATTGGTTTTGGATTGATTGGATTTATCGATGATTATATCATTGTTGTTAAAAAGAATAATCAAGGCTTATCGAGTAAACAGAAATTTTTAGCACAGATTGCTATTGCGATTATCTTTTTCATATTAAGCCAAGTATTCCAATTAACTAGTTTTTCTACAGGCATCCATATTCCATTTACAGGCATTGAAGTTCCATTATCACTTGCTTACGTAGTTTTTATTGTCTTTTGGCAAGTTGGTTTTTCAAATGCGGTTAACTTAACAGATGGATTAGATGGATTAGCAACAGGTTTATCAATTATTGGATTTGTAATGTTTGCAATTATGGCGTATTTCCAAGGTGCAAACTCAATTGGGCTATTTTGTATAATTATGATTTTTGCACTACTTGGTTTCTTGCCATTTAACATGAACCCTGCGAAAGTCTTTATGGGCGATACTGGTAGTTTAGCCCTTGGTGGTATTTTCGCTACGATTTCAATTGTATTAAATCAAGAATTATCATTACTATTGATTGGATTTGTATTTGTTGCTGAAACATTGTCAGTAATGATTCAAGTAACATCTTTCAAATTGACAGGCAAACGAATTTTCAAAATGTCACCATTACATCACCATTTTGAATTGGTGGGTTGGAATGAAAAGAAAGTTGTAACAGTATTTTGGACAGTTGGTTTAATCACAGGTTTAATCGGATTATGGATGGGAGTGCACTAAAATGCTAAAATATACAGGTTTAGAAGATAAAGATGTCTTAGTCATTGGTTTAGCAAAAAGTGGTTACGAAGCAGCAAAGTTGCTTAATAAATTGGGTGCACGTGTAGTAGTTAATGACGGCAAAGATTTGACACAAGACTCTCACGCCAAAGATTTAGAAAATATAGGGATTAAGGTAGTTGGTGGAGAACATCCATTAACATTGTTAGATAATGACCCTATCATCGTTAAAAACCCTGGCATACCTTATACTGCACCTATTTTAGAAGCAGCAGTTGCTAAA
Source organism: Staphylococcus arlettae (assembly GCF_002902345.1). Lineage (GTDB taxonomy): Bacteria > Bacillota > Bacilli > Staphylococcales > Staphylococcaceae > Staphylococcus > Staphylococcus arlettae. The sequence continues at coordinate 684,828 of NZ_PPQB01000005.1, read as the reverse complement.
GGATTAACGATCTTAACAGAAGTTGAATTAAGTTACTTGGTTTCTGAGGCTCCTATTATTGGTGTTACAGGCACAAATGGTAAGACTACTGTGACATCGTTAATAGGTGATATGTTTCAAAAAAGTAGGTTAGTTGGTAGAATTTCTGGGAATATAGGATATGTTGCCTCAAAAGTGGCACAAGAGGTAACTGCACAGGATTATTTAGTTACAGAGCTTTCATCTTTCCAATTGCTAGGAACAGAGCAATATAAGCCTCATATCGCTATAATTACTAATATTTATTCGGCACATCTAGATTATCACGAAACATTAGAAAATTATCAAAATGCCAAAAAACAAATATATAAAAATCAAGATGAAAATGATTACTTAATTTGTAATTATCAACAACGCCATTTGATAGAATCAGAAAATGTTAAAGCACGTACATTCTACTTTTCAACGCAACAAGAAGTTGAAGGTATTTACATCAAAGATGGTTATATCGTGTTCAAAGGATTTAGAATTATCCATACGGATGACTTAGTGTTACCAGGAGAGCACAATTTAGAAAATATTTTAGCAGCTGTACTTGCTGCATTATTGGCTGGTGTACCTGTAAATGCGATTATTGATAGTTTAACAACATTCTCTGGCATTGAGCATAGATTACAATATATTGGCTCAAATAAAACCAACAAGTATTATAATGACTCAAAAGCAACAAATACATTAGCAACTCAATTTGCGCTCAATTCTTTTAAACAACCAATTATTTGGCTATGTGGAGGACTTGACAGAGGCAATGGTTTTGACGAACTTATCCCATATATGAATAATGTTCGCGTAATGGCTACATTTGGTGAAACGCAAGATAAATTTGTGAAACTCGGAGAAAGCCAAGGTAAATATGTAGTGAAAGCTATAGATGTTGAAGACGCAGTCAACAAAATTCAAGATATTATTGAACCTAATGATGTAGTCTTGTTATCACCAGCTTGTGCAAGTTGGGATCAGTATAATACGTTCGAAGAGCGTGGCAACAAATTCATCAATAGTTTCAAAGCACAATTACCGTCTTTTTAAAGGATGTGACGAATATTGGCTGATAAAGTAAAGAAGTTTGACTCAGAATACTTAAAAGAAAAGCGCGAACGACGTCGAAAACAACAAAAACAAATACAATATGTTATATTTGGGATACTGTTGTTTATAATAATAATCATTTTACTTTATATGTTTACACCACTGAGCAAGATTAATAATGTCAAAGTGGTGGGGAATGATAACGTATCGAAAAGTAAGATTGATAAAATGGTCAATGTCACTTCAAAGTCAAGGATGTACACTTTTAGTACGAAAGATGCAGAAAATAAATTAAAACAACATAAGTTAATTAAAGATGCTAAAGTAACAAAACATTTTCCTAACTCAATGACGATTAAGGTGACTGAATATCAAGTAGTGGGGTTGGTTAAAAAGAAAGATAAATATGTACCTATTTTAGAAGATGGTAAAGAACTAAAAAATTACAGTGGCACAAGTACGGATGACGGACCTATATTAGAAGGTTTTGAGAAAGATAAAAAAGAGAAAATTATCAAGGCTTTAGCAGAAATGCCATCTAAAGTTAGAGCGATGATTTCAGAAATCAAATATGATCCTAAATCTAATTTGAAGAATCAAATAAAGTTATTTACTACGGATGATATTCAAATTATAGGAAATATTAATACAATAGATAATAAAATGAAATATTACCCTCAGATGTCACAATCACTTGAACGTGATGACTCTGGTAATTTGAAAAAGTCTGGATATATTGATTTGTCTGTAGGTGCTTCATTTATACCATATTCACAATCTGATGATTCTGAGTCAGAAAGTGATAAGGATTTAGAAGAAGGTACCGCAAAAGAAGATAAAGCAAAAGACGAATTACAAAGTGCGTTAAATGACATAAATAAGAATTCAGACTAAACTAATTAAAAATTTTGACAAATACATGTGTTTATAGTTCACAAGCTACGCAACGTATTGTAAACTAAACATAGTGTAAAATAGAAAGTAACTGTCAGGAGGTGCCTATCTATGGAGGAACATTATTATGTAAGTATAGATATAGGTTCATCAAGCGTAAAAACAATTGTAGGCGAAAAATTTCACAATGGTATTAATGTGATAGGTACAGGACAAACCTACACAAGCGGTATTAAGAATGGCTTAATTGATGATTTTGACATCGCTAAGCAAGCGATTAAAGATACAATAAAAAAAGCCTCAATTGCTTCTGGTGTAGATATTAAAGAAGTATTTCTAAAATTACCGATTGTCGGTACTGAAGTTTATGATGAAGCTAATGAAATTGAATTTTATGAAGATACTGAATTAACAGGAGAGCACATTGAGTCTGTATTAGAAGGCATTAGAGAAAAAAATGATGTCCCTGAGACAGAAGTGATTACCGCTTTTCCAATTAAATTTGTTGTAGATGGTGATAATGAAGTTTCTGACCCTAAGGAATTAATTGCAAGACATTCACTTAAAGTCGAAGCTGGCGTAATCGCAATCCAACAATCAATTTTAATTAATATGATTAAATGCGTAGAGTCATGTGGAGTCGATGTATTAGATGTTTATTCTGATGCTTATAATTACGGCTCTGTATTATCAGCAACTGAAAAAGAGCTTGGCGCGTGTATAATTGATGTCGGTGAGGATATTACACAGATTGCCTTTTATGAGCGCGGCGAACTTGTTGATGCTGACTCTGTTCAAATGGCAGGAAGAGACATCACAGAAGATATTGCGGAAGCATTTAATACAACTCATGAAACAGCTGAAAAAATCAAACATCAATACGGACATGCTTTTTTTGACTCAGCTTCAGATCAAGATGTATTTAGTGTTGACCAAATCGATAGTGAAGAAGACGTCCAATATACACAAAAAGATTTAGCTGATGTTATCGAAGCACGTATGGAAGATATCTTCTTTAGTGTATTTGATGTTTTACAAGAATTAGGATTAACAAATGTAAATGGTGGTTTCATTGTCACTGGTGGTTCTGCAAACTTACTCGGCGTCAAAGAATTACTACAAGACATGGTAAGTGAAAAAGTTAGAATTCATACACCATCACAAATGGGAATCAGAAAACCTGAATTTTCTTCAGCAATTTCAACTATTTCTAGTAGCATTACTTTCGACGAATTATTAGATTATGTTACAATTAGTAATCATGATAGTGAAGATTTCGAAGAAGAAGTAATCGAGTCTGATAATAGAGAAAGTGCTTCCAAATCAAATGGTTTTGATTGGTTTAAGAAAAAATCAAACAAGCAAGATGATGAACCATCATATGTATCTGATGAACCAGGTACAACGACAACATCAGAATCGTCACATAGTACAACTGAAAATGACGATACATACGAATACGAAAACAAAAATCATGAGCCTGAACAAAAAGAAGAAGGTAAATTTAAAAAATTGATGAAATCTCTATTCGATTAATTGGCCATTAAAACTAGGAGGAAATATAAATGTTAGAATTTGAACAAGGATTTAATCATTTAGCGACAATAAAAGTCATCGGTGTAGGGGGCGGCGGTAATAACGCTGTAAACCGTATGATTGACCATGGAATGAATAACGTTGAATTTATTTCAATTAACACAGACGGACAAGCATTAAACTTATCAAAAGCAGAATCTAAGATTCAAATTGGTGAAAAGTTAACTCGTGGTTTAGGCGCTGGTGCTAACCCTGAAATTGGTAAAAAAGCTGCTGAAGAATCACGCGAACAAATTGAAGACGCGATTCAAGGTGCTGACATGGTATTCGTTACTGCTGGTATGGGTGGCGGTACAGGTACTGGTGCTGCTCCAGTTGTAGCTAAAATTGCTAAAGAAATGGGATCGTTAACAGTAGGTGTTGTAACTCGTCCATTCGGTTTCGAAGGACGTAAACGTCAAACACAAGCTGCAGCAGGCGTTGAATCTATGAAAGCTGCTGTCGATACATTAATCGTAATTCCAAACGACCGTTTATTAGACATCGTTGATAAATCAACACCAATGATGGAAGCCTTTAAAGAAGCAGATAACGTACTACGACAAGGTGTTCAAGGTATTTCTGATCTAATCGCTGTATCAGGTGAAGTAAACCTTGACTTTGCAGACGTTAAAACAATCATGTCTAACCAAGGTTCAGCATTAATGGGTATTGGTGTTTCTTCTGGCGAAAATCGCGCAGTTGAAGCAGCTAAAAAAGCTATTTCTTCACCATTACTTGAAACTTCAATTGTAGGCGCTCAAGGTGTGTTAATGAATATTACTGGTGGCGAATCACTATCATTATTCGAAGCACAAGAAGCAGCTGATATTGTACAAGATGCAGCGGATGAAGATGTGAATATGATTTTCGGTACAGTTATTAATCCTGAATTACAAGATGAAATTGTAGTTACTGTTATTGCTACTGGTTTCGAAGACAAACCATCAGTTCAAGCACGTAAAGCTTCTAATACTGGATTTGGTTCAAGTGCTACTAGCTCAGCAAAAGATGATTCATTTGCTTCTAACTCAGCTCAATCATCACAATCAACACAATCTTCTGAGTCATCAAGTGAAGGTAGAAGTCATACAACAAAAGAAGATGACATCCCAAGCTTCATCAGAAATAGAGAAGAAAGACGTTCTAGAAGAACAAGAAGATAATTAAAGTTATTACTGTGATTATCTGTTAATAATGGTAGGGAATTAGAATCAACTTAACCATTTTATAATGTCATCAGATCCAGAGATCTGGTGACATTTTTCATATAGTTAGACAACTGAATACTATGTATTTAATAAAACATAATGATTAATCATTTGGAGGACTGAAACATGACGGAAAAATTTGAAAAGTATAATCATGTTTTATTGTATAAATCGCAAAATATCGACAATATCACTCTTGGTATTACCACTAGAGAACAAGGAATCAGTCCATACCCTCAAAATGCCTTTAATATGGCCAGATATATTGATGATGATCAAAATAATGTGACGCAACATCAACGACAATTAGCAGAAATTATCAACTATCCACGTGAACAATGGGTCTTTCCAATTCAAACACATGAAAATCGTGTCGCACATATTACACAGTCACAGCGCGGTACTAATATTGATGAATTAACAGATGCATTACATGGTATTGATGCTATGTATTCATATGATTCGGATGTCTTACTGACGATGTGTTATGCTGATTGTGTACCTATTTACTTTTATAGTGCAAAAAACAACTTTATTGCGTTAGCGCATGCTGGTTGGAGAGGTACAGTGAGCGAAATCGTTATTGAAGTAATTAAAAAGATTGATTTTGATTTACAAGAATTATCGATAGTCATTGGGCCTGCTACCTCAAATTCATATGAAATTAATGAAGATATTAAATCAAAATTTGATACTTTAGCTATCCCAAGTGAAGATTATATCGAGTTTAGAGCTGAAGATCGATATGGTATCGATTTGAAACAAGCGAACAAATTATTATTAATGCATGCTGGCGTCCCAGAAGCTAATATTTATATTACTAATTATGCAACTTCTGAAGACTTATCATTGTTTTTCTCGTATAGAGTTGAACAAGGAAAAACTGGTCGGATGTTAGCATTTATTGGACAGTAAATTAAGAGGTGTAATACAGTGAATGTACAACAAAATTATGACAAAATAAAAACTGAATTAGATACATCAATAAAGAAAGCAGGAATTTCCACACAACCTAACGTGATTGCTGTTACAAAATATGTTACAATAGACCGTGCTAATGAAGCTTACGATGCAGGCTTAAGACACTTTGGAGAAAACCGTGTTGAAGGTTTTCTAGCGAAACAAAATGCTTTACCTGACGACGCAGTATTTCATTTTATTGGTACACTTCAAACACGAAAAGTAAAAGAAGTTATTAATCAAGTGGATTATTTTCATGCGTTAGATCGTTTGAAATTAGCTAAAGAAATTCAAAAACGAGCAGAGCATAAAGTAAAATGTTTTGTTCAAGTTAATGTCTCCGAGGAAGAATCTAAACAAGGCATAACTATCAATGAAATTAATGATTTTATCGAGGCTATTAAAGAATATGACAATATAGAAGTTGTTGGTTTAATGACAATGGCACCTCTAACAGGTGATGTTGACTACATTAGACAGTTATTTAACACATTAAAAGAGAAACAATCAGAAATTCAAGCGCTCAATTTATCATATGCGCCCTGTACAGAATTATCAATGGGAATGAGTAATGACTATCAACTTGCAGCAGAAGCAGGTGCGTCATTTGTGCGAATTGGGACTAAACTTGTAGGAAAAGAGGAGTGAGCCCGATGGCTTTAAAGGACTTATTTAACGGATTTTTCGTAGTTGAAGAAGAGGATGAAGAATTAGAGGCGCCACCAGTAGAAGAAAACGAGAATCAACGACAACAAAAGCAAGCACAGGCTCAGACTAACTTTAATGAACAAGCACAACAACCTAAATATGACAATACAGAAAGCGCACGTGCAATTCAATCAGTGCCTAAAAAACAATCTTCAAGACAGCAAAATGGGTCAAATGAACGTAAATATCAAGTGAACCACAATTCACCGAAAAACAATACAAGGAATGTTGTTAATATGAATCAAGACCAAGGTAATCACAATTATTTACAAGAAAGTTCAAAAATGTGTTTATTTGAGCCACGTGTTTTTTCAGACACTCAAGATATAGCTGATGAACTTAAAAATCGCCGAGCTACTCTTGTGAATTTACAACGTATTGATAAGGTGTCTGCAAAACGTATCATCGATTTCTTAAGTGGTACGGTATATGCAATTGGTGGAGACATTCAACGTGTCGGCTCAGACATCTTTTTATGTACACCAGATAATGTAGAAGTAGCTGGTAGTATTACGGACCATATTGAAAATATGGAACAAGGTGAATAGAGGTTAGAAAATTATGGATATTGGACTTTTAGCTACTATTTTTAATTTTATATTAATCGTAGTACAAATATATTATTACGGAATGATTGTCTATTTCTTTATGTCATGGATTCCTAATGCTAGAGAAAATAAATTTGGCCAATTTTTATCAAAAATATACGAACCATTTTTAGAGCCTTTTAGGAAAATCATCCCACCAATCGGTTTTATTGATATTTCATCAATTGTAGCTATTATAGCACTTGTACTATTTCAAAGAGGTTTAGCCAATATATTTAACTTAATCATTAGTAATTTGGCTTAACGTTCAAACGAAGTACATATTAGATATTTAGTAATGTTAAAGCACCTGTCGTTTAAGACGTTAGGTGCTTTATATCGTTGTTAGGGGTGAACTAAAATAGATATTTATCAACATTTTCGACAAGAGGAACGGGCAATTATCGATATGTTACTCGATAAATGCCAACAAGCAAACGAACAATATGCGCCTGTATTAACACATTTCTTAGATCCGAGAGGGCAGTATATTTTAAAAGTCATCGTGGGAAGCTTTGAAGATTTAGATGTTCATTTTTATGGTGGCAATCAAGCAGAAAGACAACGTGCCATTATTGCACCTACTTATTTTGAACCTAATGCAGACGATTTTGATATTGTGCTAATCGAGATTGACTACCCGCAAAAGTTTGTAACGTTACAACATCAACACATCTTAGGCACTATAATGTCATTGGGAATAGAACGTGAACAATTAGGTGATATCATTGTCAATGAGCGTATACAGTTTGTTTTGACAAAACAACTAGAATCTTATATTATATTAGAACTTACGCGTATCAAAGGTGCTACAGTAAAACTTAATACTATTCCACTGACAAATATGATACAATCTAATGAGCAATGGAAATATTTTGAAACAACGGTGAGTGGTTTACGATTGGATGTCGTACTTAAAGAAATGATTCGTAAATCTAGAACTATAGCCAAACAACTTATTGATAAGAAGAGAGTCAAAGTGAATCATACTATAATTGATGCTAGTGATTTTCAATTAGCACAAGAAGATTTACTATCAATTCAAGGATATGGCAGAGCGGTCGTTGTCGAAATCGGCGGCAAAACAAAAAAAGATAAAGTACGCATCAGTTACAAAACTCTTTTTAAATAATGTATAATAAAAGTGTCTTAAAAACACAATAAAATATTGAAAGAAATGGTAGACACATATTTTTGAATTAACTAAAATAGTGTAGTATAGAAGGAGGATATCCCATGCCTTTTACACCAAATGAAATTAAAAATAAAACATTTACACGTGTGAAAAATGGTTTAGAACCTACTGAAGTTGAAAGTTATTTAGAACAATTAAGTAATGAAATAGAACGATTAAAAGAAGATAAACAACAATTAGAAAAAGTCATCGATGATAAAGAAACTAATATTAATTCTTATAAAGAAGTACATCAATCTGTAAGTGACGCTTTAGTGCAAGCACAACATGCTGGTGAAGAAACAAAAGCAGCAGCTACGAAAGAAGCAGAAGCAACAATATCAAAAGCACAAGGACAAGCAAATCAAATTGTTAATGATGCTATTGAAAAGGCACGTCGTTTGTCATTCCAAACAGAAGATATGAAGAGACAATCTAAAATATTTAGATCTCGTTTCCGTATGCTAGTTGAAGCGCAATTGGATTTATTAAAAAATGAAGATTGGGACTATTTATTAAACTACGATTTGGATTCAGAACAAGTTACAGAAGAAAATATTAACCATTTGCATGATAATGATTTAACAGAAGCTGAAAAAGCTCAAAAAGCGGCACAAGATAATAATAATCAATCATCAGATAGTGAATCTAAATAATTACAAATACTATATAGACGCGTAAATAACCATACGTATATCACAGCGAATTAGGGATAGTGTGAGCCTAATATATACCGGTTGTTTATATCACTATATGGCACAGTTTCATAATTATAACGAGAGAACTCTAAGTTGAGTTAATCAGGGTGGTAACGCGGTTAAATCGTCCCTGTTAATTGAACTTAGAGTTCTTTTTTAGTTCTAAAATTTAAAGTGAATATGAGGAGTGAAGAAAATGGATTATAAAGAAACATTATTGATGCCTAAAACGGCTTTTCCAATGCGTGGCGGTTTGCCGAATAAAGAGCCGAAAATTCAAGAGCAATGGGATCAACAAAATATATACCAAAAAGCATTACAACAAAATGAAGGAAATCCTTCATATATTCTACATGATGGACCACCGTACGCTAATGGTAGCTTGCATATGGGCCATGCATTAAATAAAATTTTAAAGGATATCATTACTAGATATAAAACAATGCAAGGTTTCTATACACCATATGTGCCAGGATGGGATACTCATGGTTTACCTATTGAACAAGCACTTGCGAAAAAAGGTGTTAAACGTAAAGAAATGTCTATTTCTGACTTCAGAAAAAAATGTGAAGCATTCGCATTAGAACAAATTGAATTACAGAAAAAAGACTTTAAACGTCTTGGTGTTAAAGGTGACTTTAATAATCCATATATTACTTTAAAACCAGAATATGAAGCTGCTCAGTTACGTTTATTCGGTGAAATGGCAGATAAAGGACTAATTTATAAAGGTAAAAAACCTGTTTATTGGTCACCTTCAAGTGAGTCATCATTAGCAGAAGCCGAAATTGAATATCATGATAAACGTTCAGCTTCTATATATGTAGCGTTTGATGTGAAAGGTGGTAAAGGCATTGTAGATAATGATGCAAAATTTATTATTTGGACAACTACACCATGGACATTGCCTTCAAATGTTGCAATTACAGTGCATCCTGATTTAACTTATGCTCAATATAAAGTTAATGGTGAGAAGTACATTGTTGGGAAAGATTTAATCTCAGACGTTGTGAACCAACTTGAGTGGGATGAAAATGAGATTGAGTTAGAAAAAGAGTTTAGAGGTTCTGAATTAGAATATGTTGAAGCACAACATCCATTTATGGATCGCACTTCTGTAGTAATTAATGGTACGCATGTTACAACAGATGCTGGTACAGGATGTGTTCATACAGCACCTGGTCACGGTGAAGATGACTATATTGTCGGACAAAAATATAATCTACCTGTTATTAGCCCAGTTAATGATAAAGGTGTTTTCACTGAAGAAGCTGGACAATTTGAAGGCTTATTTTATGATAAAGCTAACAAAGAAATTACAGATCTATTGAAAGAGAAGCATGCATTATTAAAATTAGAATTTATCACTCATAGTTATCCACATGACTGGCGTACGAAGAAACCAGTTATTTTCCGTGCTACGCCTCAGTGGTTTGCATCTATTGATAAAGTGCGCTCAGACATTTTGGCAGCTGTTGAAGATACACACTTCAAAGTTGATTGGGGTAAAACAAGAATTTACAATATGATTCGTGATCGTGGTGAATGGGTAATCTCACGTCAACGTGTTTGGGGTGTACCATTACCTGTATTTTATGCAGAAAATGGCGAACCTGTAATCACAACACAGACAGTTAATCATGTGGCTGATTTAGTAGAACAATATGGTTCAAATGTATGGTTTGAGCGTGAAGCTAAAGATTTACTTCCAGAAGGTTTTACACATGAAGGTAGCCCTAATGGCACATTTACTAAAGAAACGGATATTATGGATGTGTGGTTTGATTCTGGTTCTTCACATCGTGGCGTATTAGAAGCTAGACCAGAACTATCATTCCCGGCAGATTTATATCTTGAAGGTAGTGACCAATATCGTGGTTGGTTTAATTCATCAATCACTACAGCAGTTGCTACAAGAGCACAATCACCATACAAAATGTTGCTATCCCATGGATTCGTTATGGATGGTGAAGGTAAAAAAATGAGTAAATCATTAGGAAATACGATAGTGCCAGATCAAATTGTAAAACAAAAAGGCGCGGATATTGCTCGTTTATGGGTAAGTAGTGTTGATTACTTGGCAGACGTTCGTATTTCTGATGAAATTTTAAAACAAACTTCTGACGTTTATCGTAAAATTAGAAATACGCTAAGATTTATGTTAGGTAATGTGAATGATTTTAATCCTGAAACGGATGCATTACCAGAAACAGAATTATTAGAAATTGATCAGTATTTACTCAACCGTTTACGTGAATTTACAGCTAGTACAATTGAGCATTATGACAACTTTGATTATCTAGATATCTATCAAGAAGTACAAAACTTTATCAACGTTGAACTAAGTAACTTCTATTTAGATTATGGTAAAGATATTTTATATATTGAAGCTCAAGATGCACATAAACGTCGTAGTATGCAAACAGTGCTATATCAAATTATTGTCGACATGACGAAATTGTTAGCACCAATTTTAGCGCATACAGCTGAAGAAGTATGGTCACATATTCCTCACGTTAAAGAAGAAAGCGTACATTTAACGCGTATGCCTGAAGTAGTAGAAGTAAACCAGGAAATATTAGAAAAATGGAATACTTTTATGAAATTACGCGATGATGTGAACCGTGCGTTAGAAGTGGCACGAAATGACAAAGTTATTGGTAAATCGTTAGAGGCTAAAGTTATTATTGGTAATAATGCCCAATTTGATGTGACTTCATTCCTAAATCAATTTACGGATCTTGAACAATTGTTTATTACTTCTCAAGCAGAAGTAGTAGACCAAGTTGACAACGGTACATCATACCCTTACGGTGATATTCGCATCGAACATGCTGAAGGTGAAAAATGTGAACGTTGTTGGAATTATAGTACAGAATTAGGTAACGTAGGAGAATTAGAAAATCTCTGTCCACGTTGTCAAGAAGTTGTGAAAACTTTAATTTAAAACTGTACAAACTAAAAATGAATGACTGATAAATAGCTTATGTAACATATATAACGACGAAAGTGATTGTTTAGGTGCACAATAGGTTGATATTTTGCACTGTGAACAATGCAATCAATGTTAATGGGGACGCGTATATGAAATCAAATGATTGTTATTTGGTTTCTATAGCGTCCCCAGTTTTTTTATTTTGTCATTATAAATGAATAAAGTATAATTAATGAAATAGATTTGTAGAAAGGTGTTTCATATGTCTGAAAACGTAAAAGACCATTTTATTAATGGCATTACTTTAAATGTTCGAGATAAGGCTTTGATGAAATGGTTTTATGGAGAAGTTCTGGGCTTAAATATAGTAAATGAATCATATACTGAAGTACGTTATGAGATAGGCCAACACAATCATTTTATTATATTTAAACAACTTGCAGCAGGTAGAGAACCTTTGCAATCAGAAGCAGGTTTATTTCATTTAGCCATTGAACTGTCCTCATATAGTGAACTTGCGGATTTACTAGTACAGCTAAATCAATATCATATTCCAATGAATGGTGGAGAGCATAGATTTGCAACTTCCTTATATATAGAAGACCCTGAACATAACGGGTTAGAGTTTTATGTTGCAAATCAAAATATTAAGCCAATTAGTACCAATGAAAAAGAACATAACCATGGCATCCAGCCAATTGATGTTTCACAACTTATGACACATGTTTCACAGGAACAGTGGCAACATATACCAGATTTAGCTAAAATTGGCTATGTTAATATCAAAACTATAGGTATAAATGCTGTTAAGCAATATTATCAAGATTATTTTGGTATGAGCGCAATGATTAGAGAAACAGAAGACGCTTTATATTTTGAAAATAGTAATCAGCAACAACATTTAGTATTAAATAATTGGAATTCTCATATTAAACGTATGAACAATGAGCAAACATATGGTTTAGCGTGTATTGATATGCATAATCCTCAAACAACTCATAAGCAATTACAAGGTCCTGATGGGATATTGTACAGGTTTAATCAGCTAAAGGTAAAATGACAACATGAAAATGAGCTGTTGATACTGTGTTTCACTTTAGTGTTATTTAAGAATATCAGAATGAAAATATGGTCATGTAGTATAGATAGCAACTGTTAATTAGTTGGTTCACACTAGCTATGTAAAATGTGTTTTAGCAATACTTATCATTTTACAACATCTACATAAGTAGATTTTTGAAAAATAATTAATTGTGTTGTGACAACTCGAACTTTTTTTATACTAACGAGTAAGCTATAATGAAAGATGTTGTACAGCAAGGTGAAATAGGAGGAACGATCATGAAACGTCAGTATTATGTTGGATTATCGTTAACAGTTACTTTTTTAATAATTATTATTGATCAGTTAACGAAGTATATTATTGCCACTTCAATGAAGATAGGTGATTCAGTAGAAGTATTGCCAGGATTTTTAAATATTACTTCACATCGTAATGACGGAGCAGCTTGGGGCATTTTAAGTGGGAAAATGGGCTTTTTCTATGTTGTTACAGTTATTATTTTAGTTGTGTTGATAGTGTTCTATATACGAGAAGCCAAACATAATTTGTTTATGCAACTTGCACTAAGTTTATTATTTGCTGGCGCTTTAGGGAATTTTATTGATCGTGTGCTACATGGAGAAGTGGTAGATTTTATAGATACTTATATTTTAGGGTATGATTTTCCAATTTTTAACGTGGCCGATTCTAGTTTAACAATAGGAGTTATTTTGATTATTATAGCTCTATTAACAGATATAAATAAGGAATGATAGGAGTATTATTAATATGGATAGACATGAATTTGTTATAGATAGTCCAGCATCAGCCGGGCAACGTATAGATAAAGTATTACCTGAATTTAATGCTGATTGGTCACGCACACAAATGCAAGATTGGATTAAGGATGGGCTTATTAGTGTTAATGGTAAAGAGGTTAAATCAAATTATAAAGTGAAGATGAATGATACGATTGAAGTAACTGAAAAAGAAGTCGTAGAGGCAGACATACAACCAGAAAATTTAGACTTAGATATTTATTATGAAGATGATGATGTTGCGATAGTCTATAAACCTAAAGGTATGGTAGTGCATCCTTCAGCTGGTCATTATACAGGAACTCTAGTAAATGGGTTGATGTATCAGATGAAAAATTTATCAGGTATCAATGGCGAGGTTCGTCCTGGAATTGTTCACCGAATAGATAAAGATACATCGGGTTTATTAATGGTCGCTAAAAATGATATTGCTCATCGAGGCTTAGTAGACCAACTCGTAGATAAATCAGTCACACGTAAATATACAGCTTTAGTACATGGCAATATTCCACATGATTACGGTACTGTAGATGCACCAATTGGTCGTAATAAAAATGATCGTCAAGCAATGGATGTTGTAGACGACGGAAAAGAAGCGGTCACACATTTCAATGTCAAAAAGCATTTTAAAAATTATACTTTAGTAGAATGTCAATTGGAAACAGGACGTACACATCAAATACGTGTGCATATGAAATATATTGGTTTCCCACTTGTTGGCGACACTAAATACGGTCCTAGAAAAACGATGGATATTGGTGGACAAGCATTACACGCTGGAGTTATTGGTTTTGAGCATCCGATAACAAAAGAATACATTGAGCAAGAAGCACCATTGCCACAATATTTTAATGAAATTTTAACTGAATTAGAAGAAGTAGAATCTTAATTAACAGTAGTATCTACAGCGTGAAAATTAACTTGAATAAATAGAATTCTAATATAGTCGCTTGACTTAAAATAACTAGTGGGTTAAACTAATGACAGTTTAAAAAGAAAACATTCATCTTTAATTGAAAGTCCAGAGAGGCTTCGAAGATATGAAAATATAGTTGGAATAGAGCATAATATTCTATATATTACAGGAGTTATCATACTTTTGTAGTGGACTACGTGAAGAAAGAGCTACCGGCGGGTAAGCCGTCCAGCGTTCGCGTGTCAGACTGTATATCTAAACCTCATGTCTTCAATGAAGATGTGAGGTTTTTTTGTATCATTGAAGCGCTAGTTATTTTTGAAAACACGAGGAGGCGAGTATATAACATGGCAGAACGAGTTATTATGGATGAGGCTGCGATACAAAGAACAGTAACACGAATTGCACATGAAATATTAGAATACAATAAAGGCACAGATAATCTAATATTACTTGGAATTAAAACACGTGGTGCTTTTTTAGCAAACCGCATACAACAAAAAATTAACTCAATTGAAAATATACAAGTTCCCACTGGTACAATTGATATTACGCAATTTCGAGATGACTTAGAACAAGTTTCAACGACTATGACTGAAAAGTCATATGAAATTGACGTGGATATTACGAATAAAGTAGTAATTATCATTGATGATGTATTATACACAGGCCGAACTGTGAGAGCATCATTAGACGCAGTACTTAAACATGCTCGACCTAAAAAAATTGGTCTAGCAACCTTAGTTGATCGAGGACATCGTGAACTGCCAATAAGAGCAGATTTTGTTGGCAAGAATATACCTACTGCACGTCATGAAGATGTAGAAGTATTTGTAGATGAAATCGATGAGCAAAATGCAGTAATAATTAAATAGACCTTTTAATTCAGTACGAGAGACTGGAAAAGGAAGTGAGTCGCGATTAAGTAGCGGCTCACTTGATACAAACAAAATTTAGTATAGGTATAACTGTTGGCAGTTAAACGCTATTTAAATTACTTTGTATATCTTTGACGTCTCTTTACATGAATTCATGTAAAGAGTTTTTTTGAAGGGAAGCGAATTAAAAATGGAAAATGACATGATGTTTGAACGTACAGCTAAACCAGTGTTAGATGTACGAGATAGGCCAAAATTAGGAAAGTGGGCGTTTTTAAGTACACAGCACCTCTTTGCAATGTTTGGAGCAACAGTACTTGTCCCGTTCTTAACCGGATTGCCAATATCAGCAGCGTTAATTGCTTCAGGAGTTGGCACATTATTATATATCTTAATAACACAAGCAAAGATACCGGCTTATTTAGGATCTAGTTTTGCTTTTATTACTCCAATCATTTCGGGTTTAAAAGCACACAATTTAGGAGACATGTTAGTTGCTTTGTTCATGAGTGGGGTAATGTACGTCATTATAGGCCTATTTATCAAAATCAGTGGTACCAACTGGTTAATGAATTTGCTCCCACCTGTAGTAGTTGGTCCTGTAATTATGGTCATTGGATTAAGTTTAGCTCCTACAGCAGTAAATATGGCGATGTTTGAAAATTCGAATGCTATGGAGGGGTATAACTTAAATTATTTAATAGTAGCAATGATTACGCTTGTAGTTACCGTTGTGGTTCAAGGTTATTTCAAAGGCTTTTTATCACTCATTCCTGTCTTAATAGGAATTGTGACTGGTTATGTAGTAGCGGCATTTATGGGAATTGTTAATTTTGCGCCCATTGCGCAAGCAAAGTGGTTTGCGATTCCTGATATTTATTTACCATTCAAAGATTATACACCTACATTTCACTTAGGCTTAATCCTTATTATGATACCGATTGTCTTTGTCACTGTGAGTGAACATATTGGCCATCAAATGGTAATTAATAAAATTGTAGGTAAAAACTTCTTTAAAGATCCTGGCTTAGATAAATCAATTATCGGCGACGGTGTATCGACAATGTTTGCTAGTATTATTGGCGGGCCACCAAGTACAACATATGGTGAGAACATTGGAGTACTGGCAATAACAAAAATTTATAGCATTTATGTTATTGGTGGTGCAGCAGTTATTGCAATAGTACTAGGTTTTGTAGGTAAATTTACAGCAATTATTTCATCAATACCGACACCAGTTATGGGTGGTGTTTCCATACTCTTGTTTGGAATCATCGCATCAAGTGGCTTGAGAATGTTAGTAGAAAGTGAAATCGACTTTGCACAAAATCGTAATTTAGTTATCGCATCTGTGATACTAGTAATTGGCATTGGTAATTTAATGCTGGATTTAAAAAGTACAGGTATTAACTTGCAAATAGAAGGCATGGCATTAGCGGCATTAGCAGGCATTATACTCAACGTAATTTTACCTAAATCAACGAAGGCAGTTAAAGACTAGGAGGCTAATCATGAATCATCTATTATCTATGGAACATTTAACTACAGCTGAAATAAATACATTAATACAAAAGGCAATTGAATATAAAGAACAAGGAATTCAAACCACACAATTTGATAATAAATATGTTGCTAATTTATTTTTTGAAAACTCAACTAGAACAAAAAGTAGTTTTCTTGTGGCTGAGCAACAACTCGGTTTAAAATTAATAGATTTTGAAACATCAACTTCTTCGATTCAAAAGGGCGAGTCGTTATATGACACATGTAAAACACTTGAAAGCATTGGTGTGAACTTATTAATTATTCGACATTTCCAAAATGAATATTATGAAGAATTGAAAAATATTAACGTGCCAATTATCAATGCAGGCGATGGTAGTGGTCAGCATCCAACACAAAGTTTGCTAGATTTGATGACAATTTATGAAGAATATAGTTCTTTTGAAGGTATGAATGTTTTAATTTGTGGCGATATCAAAAATTCACGTGTCGCCAAAAGTAATTATTTTAGTTTGAAAGCTTTAGGAGCCAACGTAATGTTCTCCAGTCCTGAAGCATGGCGTGATGAAACATTAGATGCACCATATGTAGATATAGATGAAGTTATAGACCAAATCGACATTGTTATGCTGTTAAGAGTTCAGCATGAACGTCATGATAATGGTGATGTTAATACTTTTGAAACAAACAGTTATCATGAAGAATATGGTTTAACACAAGCAAGATATGATCAATTGCAAGCACATGCTATAGTAATGCACCCAGCACCGGTCAATAGAGGTGTAGAAATTGATAGTAACCTAGTAGAAGCATCAAAATCCAGAATATTTAGACAAATGGAAAATGGTATGTATTTAAGAATGGCTGTCATAGATTATATTTTACAAACGAAAGGGGAACAAACAAATGCAATTAATTAAAAACGCACAAATATTACGGGATGGTGAATTATCAGTAGCATCAATTTTGATAGAGGGAAAATATATTAAAGAAATTGGCACGGATATTAGTGTAGATTCAACAGTAGAAGTTATTGACGCACAAGGTCAGTTCATAGCACCGGGTTTAATTGATGTGCATGTTCATTTAAGAGAGCCAGGTGGTGAGCATAAGGAAACTATAGAAACAGGAACAAAAGCAGCTGCACGAGGTGGCTTTACAACAGTTTGCCCTATGCCGAATACACGACCAGTACCAGACTCTGTCGACAATATAGAGCGTTTAAATCAATTAATTGCAAATAACGCACAAGTGCGGGTGCTACCTTACGCAGCTATTACTGAACGTCAAGCTGGTAAAAAGCATGTTGATTTTGCTGCGTTAGCAGAGCACAATGCATTTGCTTTTACAGATGATGGTGTTGGAGTACAAGAAGCAAGTATGATGTATGAAGCTATGCAACAAGCTGCAAAAGTCAATAAACCAGTTGTAGCACATTGTGAGGATAACAGTCTAATTTATGGAGGGGCTATGCATGAAGGTAAACGTAGTGAAGCATTAGGAATACCAGGCATTCCCAATATTTGTGAAGCAGTTCAAATTGCTAGAGATGTATTACTAGCGGAAGCAGCTAATGCACATTATCATGTTTGTCACGTATCTACTAAAGAGAGTGTTCGTGCAATTAGAGATGCTAAACAAGCTGGTATTCATGTGACAGCAGAAGTAACACCGCATCATTTGTTGTTAACTGAAGACGACGTACCTGGTGACGACGCAATTTTCAAAATGAATCCTCCATTAAGAAGTCAAGAAGATCGAGCGGCATTACTCGAAGGCTTAGTAGATGGAACGATTGACTGTATTGCTACTGATCACGCACCACATGCTGCAGACGAAAAAGCACAACCTATGACTAAGGCACCATTCGGTATTGTAGGTAGTGAAACAGCATTCCCACTGTTATATACGCATTTTGTAAAAAATGGCAGTTGGACATTACAACAACTTGTAGATTATTTAACGATAAAACCGGCACAAACGTTTGATTTACCTTATGGTAAGTTGGAAGTAGGTAGCTTGGCAGATTTGACGATTATCAATTTAGATACTGAACGTGAAATTAAAGCTGAAGATTTCCATTCTAAGGCGTTTAATACACCATTCTTAGGTTACAAAGTATATGGTAATCCAGTACTAACAATGGTCGAAGGTGAAGTGAAATTTAAGGAGGAAATGTAATGTTAAAAACGCGTTATCTCGTATTAGAAGATGGATCATATTATGAAGGGTATCAATTAGGTTCAGATCAACTTACAATTGGAGAAATTGTATTTAATACAGCAATGACAGGCTATCAAGAAACTATTTCAGACCCGTCATATACTGGACAAATCATTACATTTACGTACCCGTTAATTGGTAATTATGGTATTAACAGAGATGATTTTGAATCATTAATTCCCACGCTTAATGGTGTAGTGGTGAAGGAAGCAAGTGCCAAACCAAGTAATTTTAGAATGAAAAAAACGTTGCATGAAGTGCTCGATGAATATGATATACCAGGTATTTCAGGTGTAGATACGCGCAGTATTACACGTAAAATTAGACAACATGGTGTTTTGAAAGCAGCTTTTACTGACAATAAAGAAGAAATTACTCAAATCGTAGATAAGTTAAAAACATATGTGTTACCACACAATGAAGTAGAAACTGTCTCTACAAAAACATCATATATTTCAACTGGATATAAATATAGTGTAGTATTAGTAGACTTTGGAAAAAAAGAAAATATCGTGCGTGAACTGAATGCCCGAGGTTGTAATGTGACGGTCGTACCACATAATACTACAGCTGATGAAATTATAAGAATGGAGCCAGATGGCGTAATGTTATCCAATGGTCCAGGTGACCCAGAAGCGGTCAAAGAAGCAGTAACAATGATTAAAGGTATCTTAGGACAAATTCCATTTTTCGGTATATGTTTAGGCCATCAACTATTTGCCCTTTCTCAAGGTGCACAATCATTTAAAATGAAATTTGGTCACCGTGGTGCAAACCACCCAGTTAAAGACTTGAAAACTAATAAAATAGCTTTAACTAGTCAAAACCATGGTTATGCGATAGATAAAGATTCGCTACAAAACACTGATTTAGAAGTAACGCATATAGCTATTAATGACGGAACAGTTGAAGGATTGAGACATAAATTTTTACCGGCTTTTTCTGTTCAATACCATCCAGAAGCATGCCCTGGTCCTTCTGATTCTAATTACTTATTTGATGAATTTATTGAGATGATGAACAACTTTAATACAAAGGAGTCAATTGCCAATGCCTAAACGTAATGATATAAAAACAATATTAGTAATCGGATCTGGACCTATAATAATTGGTCAAGCTGCAGAATTTGATTATGCTGGAACACAGGCTTGTTTAGCTTTAAAAGAAGAAGGCTACAAAGTCATTTTAGTAAACTCAAACCCTGCAACAATCATGACTGATAAAGAAATTGCTGACAAAGTCTATATTGAACCACTAACGCACGATTTTATTGCACGAATAATACGAAAAGAACAACCAGATGCATTATTACCAACACTTGGTGGTCAAACAGGCTTAAATATGGCAATACAATTACATAATAGTGGTGTACTCGCTACAAATAATGTGCAATTACTTGGTACAGAATTGGACTCTATTCAACAAGCAGAAGATAGAGAGTTATTCAGAACATTAATGAACGATTTGGATGTACCAGTACCAGAAAGTGACATTGTCAATACAGTTGAACAAGCATTCGAATTTAAAGAGCGTGTTGGATATCCATTAATAGTAAGACCTGCGTTCACTATGGGCGGTACTGGTGGCGGTATTTGTTACAACGATGAAGACTTACAAGAAATAGTCTCTAACGGCCTACATTACAGTCCAGCTACACAATGTTTGATTGAAAAATCTATCGCAGGATTTAAAGAAATCGAGTATGAAGTTATGCGTGACAAAAATGATAATGCAATTGTTGTGTGTAATATGGAAAACATTGACCCTGTAGGTATTCATACTGGAGATTCAGTTGTGGTAGCGCCGAGTCAAACATTATCAGATATCGAGTATCAAATGTTACGCGATGTATCCTTAAAAGTAATACGTGCATTAGGAATTGAAGGTGGATGTAATGTGCAGTTAGCTTTAGATCCACATTCTATGTCCTATTACATTATCGAGGTTAATCCTCGAGTGTCACGTTCGTCTGCACTTGCGTCTAAGGCAACTGGTTATCCAATAGCAAAATTAGCAGCTAAAATTGCTATTGGTTTAACACTTGATGAAATGTTAAACCCTATAACTGGAACTTCATATGCTGCATTCGAACCAGCGTTGGATTATGTTATTTCAAAAATCCCACGTTTCCCGTTCGATAAATTTGAAAAAGGTGAGCGTATATTAGGTACACAAATGAAGGCCACTGGTGAAGTTATGGCAATAGGTCGGACGTATGAAGAGTCATTACTAAAAGCTATACGTTCATTAGAATATGGTGTCCATCATTTAGGATTACCTAATGGCGAAACTTACGATTTAGAATATATTAAAAATCGTATTCAAGACCAAGATGATGAACGATTATTCTTTATTGGTGAAGCTATACGTCGAGGAACAACATTAGAAGAAATTCATGACATGACACAAATCGATTATTTCTTTTTAAATAAATTTCAACATATTATCGATATCGAGCACGATTTAAAAGCACATAAAGGTGATATCAATTATTTAAAATTTGCAAAAAATTACGGTTTCAGCGACCGTGTTATAGCACATCGTTTTGAAATGACTGAGCAAGAAGTATATGAATTGAGAAAAGCACATGGTATAACACCGGTGTACAAGATGGTTGATACTTGTGCAGCTGAGTTTGAGTCAGCAACGCCTTATTATTACGGAACTTATGAACAAGAAAATGAATCAGCAGTAACAGAAAAAGACAAAATCCTAGTACTTGGTTCAGGACCAATTCGTATCGGTCAAGGCGTTGAATTCGATTACGCAACGGTGCATGCAGTGTGGGCAATACAAGATGCAGGTTATGAAGCAATCATAGTTAATAATAACCCTGAGACAGTTTCTACAGACTTTTCAATTTCTGATAAGTTGTATTTCGAACCACTAACTGAAGAAGATGTTATGAGCATTATTGATTTAGAGCAACCTAAAGGCGTTGTTGTTCAATTTGGCGGACAAACAGCAATTAATCTTGCAGACAAATTAAGTAAACATGGTGTGCAAATATTAGGAACAACGTTAGGTGATTTAAATCGTGCTGAAGATAGAAAAGAGTTTGAGGCATTATTGCATACAATTGATGTACCGCAACCACAAGGGAAAACAGCAACATCACCAAAAGAGGCACTTGCAAATGCTCAAACAATTGGTTATCCCGTAGTAGTACGACCATCATATGTACTTGGTGGTAGAGCTATGGAAATTGTTTACAGTGATGAAGAACTAGAAAATTATATGAATCAAGCAGTTAAAGCTAGTCCTGATCATCCCGTGTTAGTAGACCGTTATTTAACAGGTAAAGAAATTGAAGTGGACGCCATTAGCGATGGCGAAACGGTAATTATTCCTGGAATTATGGAACACATTGAACGAGCGGGAGTACATTCTGGTGATTCTATTGCAGTTTATCCACCACAAACATTAACGCAAGCAGAGATTTATACATTGGAAGATTATACTATTAGATTAGCAAAAGGATTAAATATTGTAGGTCTCATCAACATCCAATTTGTAATTGCACATGACGGTGTTTATGTACTTGAAGTAAACCCACGTTCTAGTCGTACTGTACCGTTTTTAAGCAAAATTACAAATATCCAAATGGCACAACTCGCAATGAAAGCAATAATGGGTGAAAAATTAAAATCATTAGGCTACCAAGAAGGCATTCAAGCATATACCGAAGGCGTCTTTGTTAAAGCACCCGTATTCAGTTTCAATAAATTAAAAAATGTCGATGTTACATTAGGGCCTGAAATGAAATCTACTGGCGAAGTAATGGGTAAAGATCAAACTTTAGAAAAAGCATTATTTAAAGGTTTAACAGCAAGTGGAGTGGAAGTTAAAGATCATGGTACTGTACTAATGACTGTCAGTGATAAGGATAAAGAAGAAATTGTGTTGTTAGCACAACGTTTAAATGAAGTGGGTTATAAGATATTAGCTACAGAAGGTACAGCACAGAAATTAATGGAACATCATATTCCCGTTGAAATTGTAGGTAAAATTGGTGCTGAAGGTGATTTGTTAACGCGCATCCAAAATGGAGAAGTTCAAATTGTCATTAATACCATGACTAAAGGGAAAGAAGTGGAAAGAGATGGTTTCCAAATTAGAAGAACTACAGTTGAAAATGGTGTACCATGTCTCACATCTTTAGATACAGCAAGTGCACTTACAAATGTAATAGAAAGTATGACATTTACTATGAGCAACATGTAATTATCATGAATAAGAGGTGTAAAGACGTTGATGAAGAATCTACCAATTATAGCATTAGATTTCGATTCTGCTAGTGCAGTGCATGACTTTTTAGATCAATTTGATGAACCTTTATTTGTTAAAATAGGGATGGAACTATTTTATCAAACTGGGCCTCAATTAATAGACGAAATTAAAGCTAAAGGTCATAACATATTTTTAGATTTAAAACTACATGATATTCCTAATACTGTAGGTAAAGCCATGGAAGGATTAAGTAAGTTAAATGTTGATTTAGTAAATGTGCATGCTGCAGGTGGCATCATGATGATGAAGCAAGCAGTCCAAGGACTGCGTAAATACAACCAAGACATTAAAATTATAGCTGTAACCCAGTTAACATCAACTTCAGAAGCAATGCTACATGACGAACAAAAAATAAACACCACTATGGATGAAGCGGTACTAAATTATGCATCATTAGCACATACTGCGGGTTTAGATGGTGTAGTGTGTTCACCGCTTGAAACGACAATGTTAACCGAACAGTTTGGTCCAACATTTTTGAAAGTTACACCTGGTATAAGATTAAACAGTGCAACAACTGATGATCAACAGCGTATTACAACACCACAACAAGCAAAAGAATTGGGATCTACGCATATTGTAGTCGGTAGACCAATTACTCAAAGTGATTCGCCAGTTGAACAATACAATATTATTAAAGAAAGTTGGTTACAATAAATGACAAAAGCGATTGCACAATCATTATTAGATATAAAAGCGGTGAGTTTATCTCCTAATAATTTATTTACGTGGAGTTCTGGAATTAAATCACCTATTTACTGTGATAATCGAGTTACATTAGGATATCCGACTGTGAGAAAAGCAATTAGAGACGGTTTGACTGATTTAATAAAGCTTCATTTTCCAGAAGTACAAGTAGTATCAGGTACTGCTACTGCTGGTATTCCTCATGCTGCTTATATTTCAGAGCAATTAGACTTACCTATGAATTACGTTCGTTCTAAAAGTAAAAGTCACGGAAAACAAAATCAAATTGAAGGTGCAAATTGCCAACAGCAAAAAGTAGTTGTAGTTGAAGATCTTATTTCTACTGGAGGCTCCTCTATTACTGCAGTTAATGCATTGAAAGAAGCAGGTGCAGAAGTGTTAGGTGTTGTAGCTATATTTACTTACGGTTTAAAAAAAGCTGATGATCAATTCGCTGCAGAAAAGTTGCCATTTTATACACTGAGTGACTATAACGAATTGATTGAAGTTGCACAAGAAAATGGAGAAATTTCTGCTAATGATATACAGACTTTAGTTGATTGGAGAGACAACTTGTCATAAAATGATAGGTGGAGGGGATACTCTATGTCCAATAACCCAGATGAGATTTATCGAAAATTTTCGCATGTAAATAAATTTTTACAAAAAGATGAAGATTTTAGACACAATGTAAAACAAGAGAATAGTCATGAATGGCTGTCGAATTCAACAGACAAAGATATTTTTAAAAAAGCAAAGTCCGATATCAAGCAAAAAGGACATATTTAAAACCACATAAATAAGAGGTCGAGACAAAATAGTGTGCACATATCATTGTGAGTGGATACATTATTTTGAATCTCGACCCCTTTTTATATTTATCTAATATAAAGTTTAATTAATAAGTAACCGATTAATAAGACAAGAACAGCAATAGCTACAGGAATAATATAAAACATCATAAATTAAAACCTCCATAGGTATTTGTTATTAATTTTAACGGTTTCTATATAAATGTAAAGTTTTGGCTTTCTATAAACCCGACTATTAAATATATCATGAGTAAAATTCCAAAGCAATTTTGCAAGCTATTTATTGTAATGAAGCTTTAAAGCTAACGTGATGAGAGTTATGTCTTTTTGAGTGAAATATGCTACACTAATTTTATTTCTATGCAATTAAATAAAAGTGTTGAGGTAGTAACATCAATATAAGAAACTACTGGGGGTTAAAAGATCATATGAAAAAATTTATACAAGAACATTATAAAAACGTCTTATTTTGTTTAATTGGCTCATTTATCAATGCACTTGGTGTTAATTTGTTTATTATTGGTGCCAATATGGGGGACGGTGGTACGATAGGTATCGCGTTGGCATTAAAATATACATTAGGATTTTCTCCTGCAATAAGTTCATTAATTATTAATACCCTCGTTATTATAATTGGTTGGAAATTTTTAAGTAAATGGACTGCAGTATATACGTTTATTACAAACACTTCACTCTCGTTATTTTTAGATTTAACGAGTAGTTGGCACCTTGGACTGCATGATTTTATTATTAGTGCAGTATTTGGCGGTGTCTTTATTGGTATTGGTTCAGGTTTTATCATAGCTGCCAACAGTACTTCTGGTGGTACCTCAGTTGTAGCAAAAATGCTTAATAAATATTTTGACGTGAAAACATCACAGGGCATTTTTATTTTAGATGGTATTGTGGTATTATCATTTTTACTCGTATTACCAGTCAAAAATGTCTTGTTCACTGTAATAATGCTCTTTATTACAGAAAGAGCTACAGCATTTATTGTCGAAGGCTTTAATCCGAAAAAAGCAGTTACTGTTATTTCGTCAGAGAATGAGGAAATTAGTGATGCCATTAATTCCTTTACTGGAAGAGGGTCCACACTGCTTAATGGTAAAGGTGGTTACGGAAAAACTGAAACGAGTATGCTGTATGTCGTAGTACCTCAATCACAAGTTACTCGTGTAAAAAGGATGATAAGTGAGATTGATGATAATGCATTTTTAGTTATTCATGATGTTCGTGATGTCTTAGGTAATGGATTTATGAATGTGAAGTGATGGATCGTACAGCGCTTTATTCGATTTCTCAAAGTATATGTTTTATCATTAAGTTACTGAAGTAATGAAAGGGGAATTAGAATGAGCATACCCAAAGTCACAACATTTTTAATGTTTAACGGTAATGCTGAAGAAGCAATAAATCTCTACATGGATGCTTTTGAAGATGCTGAAATATTATCGATGGTCAAATATGACGAAGAGAGTGGGGAAATGGCTGGTGCAGTACAGCACGCTATTTTTAGAATTAAAGACCAAGTGTTAATGGCCATTGATAATATAAATGGAGTCGATATAGAAATAACACCAGCAATGTCTCTATATGTAACAGTTGATAATGCAATGGAGATGGAACGTTTATTTAGTAAATTAAAAAGTGGTGGTGCTATTTTAATGCCGAAAACGGAAATGCCACCAACTTTCAAAGAATTTACATGGATTGTTGACCGTTTTGGAGTCAATTTCCAACTTGCCTTACCAGAAGAAAATTAATAATAAAAATCCGAAGTTCTATGCAATGACAGAACTTCGGATTTTTGTTTATTCGTTTTTCATAGATTGAATGTGATTATAATCTGGTGTTACAAATAAAGTTTTTTGATTATCATAAGTGACAAAACCTGGTTTGGCACCTGAAGGCTTATGCACATGTCGAATTTCAGTGTAATCTACAGGTATTTGACTAGATAATCCAGCTTTAGAAAAATAACCTGCTAACATAGCCGCTTCTTTAATGGTATTTTCCGTAGGATTGTCAGCCAATATAACTACATGTGACCCAGGAATATCTTTAGTATGGAACCATAAGTGATGTTTTGCTGCTTTTTTATTCGTTAAATGGTCATTTTGCTTATTGTTTTTACCGACTAATATGGGCATACCATCTGTTGATGTGTAACTTTGTAAATGTATAGTGTGTTTCTTTTTTTGTTTTTTTTGTTTTCGTTGCTTCATAAATCCTTGTTCAGCAAGCTCATCTCTTATATCATCAATTTCATCAACTGAAATGTGCGTTAACTGTTGCTCTATACTTTCAAAGTAAGCAATGTTTTCTTGTGTTAATTCCATTTGATGTTGTAATTCATGTTCACGTGTTTTCAATTTATTGTATTGTTTATAATAATGTTGAGCATTAACTGATGGTGATTTTGTTGGATTTAATGGAATTGTCAATTCTTCGTTCGTATAATAATTCAATACTGTAACACTATCATCACCTTGTGCAATACGATAAATATTAGCAGTAATCAATTCACCAAACAGCTGTTGTTGTTCTTTGTCCTTAGTTCCTTCCAGTTCAGCTGCCAATTTGGATAATTTATTTTGATTTTTTTGCAATTGTTGATGAACAAATTTTACTAAATCATTCGCACGTTGTTTAACACGTTCGCGTTCGCCACGTGCATCATAGTAGCGATCTAATAGTTCATTTAATGAAGCATAAGTTGTTATATCATCATCGAATTGGTGCAGGCGCATAAAATAAAAATCCTCTTTGCCTGTTTCGTGATTTTTGTGGAATATAGGTACAGGTGTTTCATTTACTTCAGCCATAACTTCATCAAATGCCACTGGTAAAGTTTGTGTTGTCATAAATTGTTGCCTATTAACAATTTCATTTGCAATTAACGGACTAAAGCCTTCAAACGTATTGAGTAACTGCTTAGCAATTTTACCGCTATTAAAATCAATGTATTGTAAAGCATCCGTACCAGTCACGTTGAATGGATTAATTTTATTTTGTGTTGGCGGTGCATCATAAGTAAAACCAGGCATTACAGTACGATATTGATTTGTGTTAGGAGTAAGATGTTTAAAGCCATCGATGATTTTACGCTTATCATCAACTAAGATTAAGTTACTATGTTTACCCATAATTTCTAAAATAATTGTGCGGTATATAGTGTCACCAATTTCATCCTTGCTTTCGACATCAATTTCAATACGACGATCATTGTCGATTTGACGAATTGCTTGAATAAACCCACCCTCTAAATGCTTACGAAAGACACGTGCAAACATAGGTGGGTTAAATGGATTGTCATATTTTTTATCCGTAATTTGTAGACGAGAAAAATTTGGATGTATAGATAGTAATAGTTGGTGATTTTTGCGATTTTGACGAACTACCATAATAATTGTATCGTTTTCGGGTTGATTAATTTTATGAATTCTACCACGTGTTAAAAATTGTAGAGATTCAATCATTTTTCTAGTGAACAGGCCATCATATGCCATTTTTTTCAGCCACCTTACATTAAGTCATTCATTTAATTGTAACATGTAGAGAATCATGAGTCATAGTTAAAGTTTATATGAGTATGCTATACAACTGAAGTGTGGTTATGGTATTATATGTTAATAATATAGTATAGCTTAGAGAGGTTATAAGTCATGGATAATGAGAAAGGTTTGTTAATCGTTCTTTCTGGGCCATCCGGTGTTGGAAAAGGTACGGTAAGAAAAAAAATATTTGATGATCCAACTACTTCCTACAAATATTCTATTTCGATGACGACACGTGAAATGCGTGAAGGAGAAGTAGATGGTGTAGATTATTTCTTCAAAACTAAGGCTGAATTTGAAGAATTGATTAAACAAGATCAATTTATCGAATATGCAGAATATGTTGGAAATTATTATGGTACGCCAGTTCAATATGTTAAAGATACAATGGACCAAGGTCATGATGTTTTTCTAGAGATTGAAGTCGAAGGTGCGAAGCAAGTACGTAAAAAATTTCCAGATGCGTTATTTATTTTTCTGGCACCGCCGAGTTTAGACCATTTACGTGAACGTTTGGTTGGTCGAGGTACAGAATCGGATGAAAAAATCCAAAGCCGTGTGCTAGAAGCACGCAATGAAGTTGAAATGATGAATTTATACGATTATGTGGTAGTTAATGACGAAGTTGATTTAGCTAAACAACGTATACAATCTATTGTTGCTGCAGAGCATTTAAAAAGAGAACGTATTGAAGCAAAGTATAGAAAAATGATATTGGAGGCCAAAAAATAATGTTATATCCACCATTAAACCAATTAACTGACAAAATTACTTCTAAATATTTAGTAGCTACTACGGCTGCTAAACGTGCAAGAGAATTAGAAGATCACGAAGACACTGAATTATTAGAGAGATACCGTTCTAAAAAAGCTGTAGGCAGAGCTTTAGAAGAAATTGCTGGCGGTAAAGTATATCCTGATAAAGTTGAAAAATAACTTTTCTAAGCTATTGGAATATTGATAGATTGGCACACCCTGAAATTCAAGGTGTGTCTTTTTTATAACAATGTTTTTTTGTGTATAATGATTTTAATAGCACTTATAATAGTGACGATATTTCTGTTACTTAAGTAGCAATAGATAATTAAACAGAGACCGATGTTAAACATGGAGGTAAATGGAAAATGAAACGAATTTTATTAGCCGTTTCGGGTGGCATTGCAGCATATAAAGCCATTGATTTAACGAGTAAATTAACTCAAGCAGGATATGAAGTTAGGGTTATGCTCACTGAAAATGCACAAGAATTTGTAACACCATTAGCGTTTCAAGCAATTAGTAGAAATCCAGTCTATACCAATACTTTTAAAGAAGAAAATCCTGCTGAAATTCAACATGTCGCATTAGGTGATTGGGCAGATGCAATTGTCGTGGCACCAGCAACAGCAAATCTAATTGCTAAATTAAGTAATGGCATTGCAGATGATATGATAACGTCTACCTTATTAGCTACAGAAACACCTACATTTATTGCACCGGCTATGAATGTACACATGTATGAAAATAACAGAACGCAACATAATATGGCTGTTTTGAAATCAGATGGCTATCAATTTTTAGAACCTGGTGAAGGGTATTTAGCATGCGGTTATGTAGCAAAAGGGCGTATGGAAGAACCGCTTCAAATTTTAACGCGTTTAGAAACATTCTTTAACGAAGAGCCAGTAACAAATCACACACATAGTTCCTTTGCTGGCAAGCGTGCTTTAGTAACTGCAGGACCAACTATAGAAGAATTGGATCCAGTGCGTTATTTGTCAAACCATTCTTCAGGTAAAATTGGATATGCTTTATCAGAAGCATTGGCTGATAGAGGTGCCAAAGTAACATTAGTGTCGGGACCCACCCATTTAGCTCAGCCTGAACACGCAAATATTGAAGTGATACAAGTACAAAGCGCCGAAGAAATGTTCGAAGCGGTGAAGTCTAAATACAAACAGATAGACATTGTTTTTAAAGCAGCTGCAGTATCTGACTATACACCAGCAGAAGCGTTAACGCATAAATTAAAAAAGCAAGATGGCGAATTAGCTGTCACATTTAAACGTACACCGGATATTTTAAAATATTTAGGGGAACATAAAACACATCAATATTTAGTGGGCTTTGCTGCTGAAACTCAACATATTACAGAATATGCTCAACAGAAACTACAAAAGAAGAATGCCAATGTAATTATCGCTAACAACGTAGGTGATAAGTCAATTGGATTTAGCTCGGATGACAATGATTATACAATGCATTTTGCTAATCAAGAGGTTATAGCATTAGGTAAAGATACTAAAATTAGTTTAGCAGCGAAAATTTTAGACGCATTAGAAACTAGGTGGCAATAAAATGATAGCAAAAGTAATCGTCGACATACCATCGAAAAGTGTAGATTTCACCTTTGATTACATTATTCCTCAACGATTACAATTTATGATAGCAGTTGGAATGAGAGTTATAGTGCCATTTGGCCCACGTACGGTACAAGGTTATGTAATGCAAATATCTGAAGAACCAGATTCATCCATTGAGCTTTCAAAGTTAAAAGAAATCAAAGAAATACAAGATATTAAACCTGAACTGACTACTGAATTAATAGACTTAAGTGCATGGTTTAGTAAATATTTTGTGACCAAACGCATTTCTATTTTAGAAATCATGCTACCAAGTGCGCTCAAAGCTAAATATACGAAAGTTTTTACTATACAAGATACTGAGCAAGTTCCGAGTCACTTACTAGCAAAATTTGATTCACAGGGACAATATGCATACAAAGAAGCACAAAAAAATAACGACTTAGAGTCGCTATCTCAATTGTTATCAATAGGTGTCGTTGCGGAACAAACGATATTATCGCAAAATACTAAAAAGAAAAAACAACGTGCAGTCAAAGTTGTGCCAGAAGTGGACCATGAAGCGGTATTAAATGATCTAGCAAGTACTAAAAAATTACAAAAACAACATGACTTATATGCCTACTTACTCGAAGAACAACATCATACAGTATTATTAACAGAGCTAGAATCAATGGCATTTTCTAAATCAAGTATTGATGGTCTTGTGAATAAAGGTTGGATAGAAAAGTATGATACTGTAATTTCTCGTGATCCATTTGAAGCTAGAGTCTTTGAAAAAGAAGACAATCAACAACTAACTGCAGATCAGCAACAAGCATATAATAGTATATTAGAAACGATAAAAGCCGAAAAACAACAAACATATTTATTACATGGGGTTACAGGTTCAGGTAAAACGGAAATTTATTTACAAACTATCGAAGAAGTATTAAATAAAGGGCAACAAGCCATGATGTTAGTACCAGAAATTGCATTAACTCCACAAATGGTATTGCGATTTAAACGGCGTTTTGGTGATGATGTTGCGGTACTTCACTCAGGCTTATCTAAAGGCGAACGCTATGACGAATGGCAAAAAATTCGTGATGGTCAAGCGAGTGTTAGCGTAGGTGCACGTTCCAGTGTATTCGCCCCTTTTAAAAATTTAGGGATGATTATTATTGATGAGGAACATGAATCTTCATATAAACAAGAAGACTATCCTCGTTATCATGCTAAAGACATTGCAGAATGGCGTAGCCAATACCATCAGTGTCCATTAGTTTTAGGAAGTGCTACACCAAGTTTAGAATCATATGCACGTGCTGAAAAGGGTGTTTATCAATTATTATCTTTACCGAATAGGGTAAATAATCAAGCGTTACCAGAAATAGATATTGTTGATATGCGTAAAGAATTAAGTGAGGGCAATCGTTCGATGTTTTCAGAGAATTTACGTAGCGCTATTCAACAACGGTTAGATAATAAAGAACAAATCGTCCTTTTTCTAAATCGTCGTGGTTATGCTTCATTTATGTTATGTCGTGACTGTGGTCATGTACCACAATGCCCAAATTGTGATATTTCGTTGACGTACCATAAATCATCAGACTTACTAAAGTGTCACTATTGTGGCCATCAAGAACAACCGACAAATCAATGTCCAAATTGCGAAAGCGAGCATATACGTCAAGTTGGTACCGGAACACAGCGTGTAGAAGAATTGCTACAACAAGTATTTTCAGAAGCACAAATTATAAGGATGGATGTAGATACTACGTCGAGAAAAGGTGCTCATGAAAAATTGTTAAATGATTTTGGTGCAGGCAAAGGTGATATTTTACTAGGCACACAGATGATAGCTAAAGGGTTAGATTTTCCTAATATTACTTTAGTAGGTGTCTTAAATGCGGATACGATGCTCAACTTACCAGACTTTAGATCAAGTGAACGCACTTATCAATTGTTAACTCAAGTCTCAGGTAGAGCTGGAAGACATGAAAAAGAAGGCCAAGTAATTATACAAACATATAATCCTGAACATTATGCTATAAAAGATGTGCAAGCGAATGATTTCACTGCATTTTATTATAAAGAGATGAATTATCGAAAATTAGGTAAATATCCACCATATTTCTTTTTGATTAATTTTACGATAGCACATCAAAATATGAAAAAAGTTATGGAAGCATCTAAACATATTCATCAAATATTATTACAACACATTTCTGATAAAGCTTTTGTTTTAGGTCCGTCACCAGCTGCTTTGTCACGTATAAACAACGAATATCGCTTTCAAATACTGGTAAAATATAAAAATGAACCAGCATTACATGAAGCTTTACAATATTTAGATGATTATTATCATGAACAATATATAAAAGACAAATTATCGTTAAAAATAGATATCAATCCACAAATGATGATGTAAAATAGGTTGATAAATGGCTTTATTCCAATATTTTCAAGAGTTTGATTACCTTATTAAATAATAAAAAGGGCAGATAGTTTAACTTGAACTATTCACTAAGCTAGAGAAAAGATACCTGAAAGATTTAAACAGTTCATATACAGAACAGAGATAAACCCTTCGCATTAATTTGCGAAGGGTTTATTTATTTCAATTTATATGTTGTAGTGATTTATGCCTATTTTTGCGAGAAAAGCACGAGCCGAAGACTACGCAGGCTGAGGCAGTGCCCACGGAAAGCATGCACAAAAACTGCCAACAAAGTCTAAGTCCAATTTCACATTGACTTAATGTAATAAATAATTATTAGGAAATAATTCAGAGATAAACATCATTTTAGTTGATCTCAATTGTCATTTGATGTATTCAACATAATAGACAACTTTACTACTTAATATAAATACCAATATTTTCCTATCATAAATGGCAGCTTTTTGAGCTGACTCCTGCGGGAAAAGCACGAGCCGAAGACTAAATAGGCTGAGGCAGTGCCCGCGGAAAGCATGCACAAAAACTGCCAACAAAGACGGTAACTTTGTCGACAGTCTGGTATAGAATGATGTCTCTATAGATGGAAGAATATTTAATCATTGATGTTAAATTATTGTTTTTACTAACAATAATTAATATTTTACCTTTCAATTATACTGTCTATACAAACATATAAATGAATTATAGAATTTACTATGTGGAGTGACTTCCGCTTCACATTAATATTAACTTAAATCTATGATGACCGAGATATATTTACAACTACTAAGCAAAGAGGCTAGGACAATGTTGATTCGTCCTAGTCTCTTTTCATATTGACAATACTGGTTGCATTGAAAATGCGCTTCAAATCAAGTTTTTTTCAACGTTAAGTTAAAAAATAATTATACAATATAATGACCGACATATTTACTTTTTACAAGTTAGAATGCTATATTATTTATAATTCACAAACGTATACAGTAATAAATGGTAAGCGTTGGAAACAAAATAATAGGTAAGCCCACTTTTCAAACTCAGAACACTTTCATAAATAAAAATACCTTCATCTATAACATTAAGTAAGGAGAAATTAACATGCCATATAATAAATATAATCAACAAATTGGTTTCGCATTGCCAGACTTTGAAATGCCTAAAAAACCTACTGCACAAGTATTAGAAGGTAATTATAGCCGCTTAGAAAAAATTGATAATACACATATTGATGATTTATTTAAAAATTTAGGAAATGAAAAAGACAATAATAATTGGACATACTTACCAAGAGAGCCAATCACTGATTATAATCAGTTTAAACAATTTATTCAAAATCAAATTGACTCAACAGATCCTTACTTTTTCGCAATAGTTGATAAAGAAACAAATGAGGCATTAGGTGAATTAGCGTTATTAAGAATTAATGTACAGGATGGATCGATAGAAGTAGGTCATATACAATATTCAACAAAGTTACAGCGCACACGTATCGCCACGGAAGTTCATTTTTTATTAGCTCAATATATTTTTGAAACTTTAGGATTTCGACGTTACGAATGGAAATGTGATGCTTTAAATAAAGCTTCATTTCGTAGTGCCCAACGTTTAGGTTTTACCTTCGAAGGTATTTTTAGGCAACATAAGATTTATAAAAATAGAAATCGTGATACAGCTTGGTTTTCAATGTTAGATGCGGAATGGCCTGAAATCAAAAGTGAATTTCAGCGTTGGCTCATACCAAATAACTTTACTTCAACTGGTGAACAACGGACGAAACTTACAATGAAGGAATAAAAATAGATTGTGAAAGTTGTAGTAACTTGTGATAAATCGAGAGTTACTACTATTATGGCATGTATAAGTAGATAAAATTTAAATTATTTAAGAGACGTGAGGACGAACTATTACTTATGACGAAGTAAAGTGACCTTACGTCTTTTTGTTATTATATTAATTGCTCACTCTAGAAGTGTAATTAACTACAAAGCATTATGTCACTGAGCAGCTCAAATTATTATAATTAAGGTGGAAATATTTTGAAGACGTAGTTAGACCTGTAGTATATTTAATTCCAAACGTATCTGGATATTAAGGTCGCAATTTTACTTTAGATAAGTTATAATTGTATGATGAATTTTTGAGAGGTGGCAATGCCATGACGATTCGGCAACTGGTAGCAAAACAACATCCAATATTAACGAAGAAAATAAACAAAGTGGAACGTTTTGATAGCGAGTTAGCGCAGTTACTATTAGATTTAGAAGACACTATGTATGACGTCGAAGCATCTGCGTTATGTGCTCCACAAATTAATATAAATTCTCAAGTTGCAATAATAGATATGGAAATTGACGGTTTATTACAACTTATCAACCCAGTCGTTATTAAGCAATCAGAAGAATGTACAACCGATTTAGAAGGTTCCATAAGTTTACCTGATGTATACGGAGAAGTAACTAGAAGTAATATGATTGTAGTACAAAGTAATGATAAAGAAGGCAATGATGTAGAACTTACTGCATATGATGATGTAGCACGCATGATTTTACATATGGTAGATCATTTTAATGGTGTGTTGTTTACAGAGCGCGCTGAAAAAATTTTAACTGAGGATGAGATGGAGGCGTATTTTGACGATGAGTAAAATAATTTTTATGGGTACACCAGATTTTTCTACAAAAGTATTAGAAATGTTAATTGCAGAACATAATGTTATAGCAGTAGTGACTCAACCAGATAGACCTGTAGGGAGAAAGAAAACTTTAACAGCACCGCCTGTTAAAGAAGTAGCAGTAGCACAAGGTATTCCAGTGTATCAACCTGAAAAGTTAGCGACATCTGAGGAATTAGATACGTTAATTAATTTAGAGGCTGATTTGATAGTGACTGCTGCATTTGGTCAACTTTTACCTACAAGCTTACTTGAAGCACCAAGATTAGGGGCAATCAATGTTCATGCTTCTTTATTACCAAAATATAGAGGTGGTGCACCTATCCATCAAGCAATTATTGATGGCGAATCCCAAACAGGAATTTCTATAATGTATATGGTAGCTAAGCTTGATGCCGGTGATATTATTGCACAACAAGCTATCGATATTGAACAAACAGATGACGTCGGTACGATGCATGATAAATTAAGCTTTTTAGGTGCAACTTTATTAAAAGAAACATTACCATCAATCATTAATGAAACGAATGAGCGCACACCACAAGATGATGCACACGCTACATTTGCTTCTAACATTAGTAGAGAAGATGAACACATTAATTGGAACCAGTCAGCAGATGAAATATATAACCACATTCGTGGCTTATCACCTTGGCCAGTTGCTTATACTACATTAGACGATGCAAACATGAAGATCTATGCTGCTAAAATCGAACGTAATAAACAAGGTGAAGCAGGAAAGATTATCGAAACGACTAAAAAAGCTATTATAGTAGGAACAGGATCAGCTGATGCAATAGCGTTAACTGATATTAAAGTTGCGGGGAAAAAACGAATGCTTGCTGCAAATTATTTAAGCGGTGTCCAAACGTCACTTGTTGGAAAGGAACTTAAATGATGACAACTACGGCTAGAATGTTAGCTTTTGATTCGTTACAAGCGATTATTAACGACAAAGCGTATAGTAATCTTGAAATAAATAATATATTATCTGAATATCCATTATCACGTGCAGATAAAAATTTATATACAGAAATAGTCTATGGTACATTAAAACGTAAATATACGTTAGATTATATGTTGCAACCTTTTGTGCAAACTAAAATTAAAGGATGGGTCAGACTCTTATTATGGATGAGCATTTATCAACATGTGTATTTAAATCGTATACCACAACATGCCATTATTAATGAAGCGGTGGAAATAGCTAAGTATAAAGGCGGACCGCATAATGGTAATGTAGTAAATGGAATTTTACGTAATTTCATGCGCACAGAATTACCTGATTTCAGTAATATTAACAATGATCAAACACGTATTGCAATAGCATACAGTCTTCCTAAATGGCTTGTAAAACATTGGGTTACTCATTTTGGTATTGAGAAAACTGAAGCGATGGCGCAATCATTTTTGACAAAAGTAAATCAAACCGTCCGTGTTAATACGACTCAAACTACAATAGAAGCAGTCATTGCAAAATTACAAGATGAAGGATTTGAAGTGGAACAAGATCACGATATTGCTGAATGTTTACACATTAAAGGTAACACTATAATTGAGTCTAGAATTTTTAAAGATGGTTTAGTATCTATTCAAGATAAAAGTTCAATGTTTGTAGCGAATGTTTTAGCACCCGAGCCTGGCGACAGCGTTTTAGATGCGTGTAGTGCACCTGGAGGAAAAGCATGTCATATCGCTGAGCTGATGGCAAACCAAGGGCAAGTAGATGCAACAGATATACATGAACATAAAATAGAATTAATCAATTTTAATAAAAGAAAGTTACGATTATCTAACATTTTGAGTTATCAACACGATGCTACGCAAAAATATGATAAAGTTTATGATAAGATTTTAGTTGATGCGCCATGTAGTGGCTTAGGTGTCTTGCGCCATAAACCTGAAATTAAATATGAACAAAGTCAAACGTCTATTCAAGCATTGGTAGAATTGCAATTAGAGATTCTAAACAATATCAAACACAATGTGAAACCAGGTGGTACGATCGTGTATTCAACTTGTACAGTTGAACAATTAGAAAATGAAAATGTAATTTATACATTTTTAAAAGAAAATAAGGATTTTGAATTTGAGTTGATTGAACATCCAATTACTAAAGAACAAGTGAAAACGATGCAGATTTTACCACAAGATTTTAACTCTGACGGCTTCTTTATTACTAAAATTAAAAGGAAGGAACAATAATATTATGATTACAACGGAAAAAAAGAAGAAAAATAAATTTCTTCCAGATTTTGAAAAGCAATCGATTTATTCTTTGCGTTACGATGAAATGCAAAATTGGTTGGTAGAACATGGCCAACAAAAATTCAGAGCAAAACAAATCTTTGAATGGTTATATGAAAAACGTGTTGATAGTATAGATGAAATGACAAACTTGTCAAAAGAATTAAGAAATCTACTAAGCGAACATTTTGCAATTACTACATTAACAACGGTAGTTAAACAAGAAAGTAAAGACGGTACAATTAAGTTTTTATTTGAATTACAGGATGGCTATACAATAGAAACAGTATTAATGAGACATGAATATGGTAATTCGGTGTGTGTTACGACACAAGTAGGTTGTCGAATTGGTTGTACATTTTGCGCGTCCACACTCGGAGGTTTGAAACGTAACTTAGAAGCAGGAGAGATTGTTTCACAAGTACTTACTGTACAAAAGGCCTTAGACGAATCAGAAGAACGCGTTTCTCAAATTGTTATTATGGGAATTGGAGAACCGTTTGAAAACTATGATGAAATGATGGATTTCCTAAAAATAGTAAATAACGATAATGGTTTAAACATTGGTGCGAGACATATTACAGTTTCAACATCTGGTATTATACCGCGTATTTATGATTTTGCTGATGAAGATATTCAAATTAATTTTGCAGTGAGTTTACATGGAGCAAAAGACGAAATACGTTCAAGATTAATGCCTATAAATAGAGCTTATAATGTTGAAAAATTGATGGAAGCTATTCATTATTATCAAGAGAAAACAAACCGTCGTATCACATTTGAGTATGGTTTATTTGGTGGTGTCAATGACCAACTAGAACATGCACGTGAATTAGCACATCTTATTCAAAAATTGAATTGTCATGTGAACTTAATTCCAGTAAACCATGTACCTGAACGTAATTATGTAAAAACGCCAAAAGAAGATATTTTCAAATTTGAAAAAGAACTTAAACGATTAGGTATTAATGCAACAATTAGACGTGAACAAGGTTCTGACATTGATGCAGCTTGTGGTCAATTAAGAGCAAAGGAACGTCAAGTAGAAACGAGGTAGAGCCAAATGCTAAAGGCACAAATTTATTCTGACAAAGGTCAATACCGTGAAAATAATGAAGATACAGGTGGCATATTTTACAATAAAACACAGCAGCAATTGCTTGTTTTATGTGATGGCATGGGAGGTCATCTAGCAGGTGAAATTGCTAGCCAATACGTAACAAACGAACTGCAAAAATGTTTTGAAGAAGAAAATCTGATAGAACCTGATCAGGCAGAAAGTTGGTTACGTACAACATTAAAACGTATTAATAGAGAACTTTATCAGTTATCGACAGACCGCCCTGAATATAGTGGAATGGGAACCACTTGTGTCTGTGCATTAGTCTTTGATGAGTATGTAGTAGTAGCAAATATTGGTGATTCACGTGCTTATCTAGTGAATAGTCGAGAAGTTGAACAAATTACAAATGATCATTCTTTTGTTAATCATTTAGTAATGATTGGTCAAATCACAGAAGAAGAAGCATTTAATCATCCACAACGTAATATTATTACGAAGGTAATGGGGACAGATAAATTAGTATCACCGGATATATTTGTGAAAAAAACTAATTTCTATGATTTTTTGATGTTAAATACAGATGGATTAACCGATTATGTTAAAAACAAACCGATTCAAGATATTTTGAATGATGAAGATGCAACAATGGATAGTTTAGGACATTCGCTTATTGATATCGCATTGACGAATGATTCCAATGATAATATTAGTATAATACTAGCTAAGATTGAAGGTGATAAAGTATGATAGGTACAACGTTGAATGATCGTTACAAAGTGTTAGAAAAACTTGGTGGCGGTGGAATGAGCAACGTCTATCTTGCTGAAGATACGATATTAAATCGTAAAGTTGCTATTAAAGCAATTACGATTTCTCATGGTGAAAAAGAAGAAACGATTAAACGGTTTGAACGAGAAGTACATAATCTAACACAATTGTCCCACGAAAATATTGTTAAAGTATTCGATGTAACTGAGAATGAATCGAGCTTTTTTATAGTAATGGAATATATTGAAGGACCAACATTGTCTGAGTTTATTCAGGCACATAGTCCGTTAGAAATTGATACAGTTATGAATTTTACTAATCAAATTCTTGATGGTATTAAACATGCACATGATACGGGTATTGTACACAGAGATATTAAGCCTCAAAATATATTAATTGAAAAAGACAAAACACTTAAGATACTTGATTTTGGCATTGCTAAAGCTTTAAGCGAAACGACAATGACGCAAACAAATCACGTCTTAGGAACTGTGCAATATTTGTCACCAGAACAAGCAAGAGGTGAAGCAACTGATAGTGGTACAGATATTTATTCAATTGGCGTAGTATTATATGAAATGCTTGTAGGTAAACCACCTTTTAATGGTGAAAATGCAATTAGTATTGCTATTAAACATATTCAAGAAGCAATACCTAATGTTTCAGATCATCGTACAGAAATTCCTCAAGCATTAAGTAATGTAGTATTGAAAGCTACTGAAAAAGATAAGGCAGATCGCTATCAATCTATAGATGCAATGACAACAGATTTAAACAGTGCATTGTCATCTGAACGTGCCGCTGAGGATAAATATGTATCCGAAGATATGACAACTCAAACGATTGCTATTGATAAAGATGAAATAGCAAATAAAGCCAAACAAGAACAAAATAAAGACATCGACCAAACGATGCAAATACCAATTGTAGAACAACAAAAATTCCAGTCATCAGAAGAGCGAATCTATGCGGTGCCAACTAAAAAAAGATCCAAATATAAGAAGTTCTTTTATGCCTTCATATTCGTTTTATTATTATTTGGCTTGTTCGGTTTTATAGCTATGGGGATGTTTGGCAATAAATATTTAGAAACTCCTGATTTAAGTGGTAAAACAGAAAAAGAAGCTGAACAAACATTAAAAGATAATAATTTAAAATTAGGTGAAATATCTAGAGCATATAGTGACAAATATGATGAAAATAAAATCATTAAAACATCACCTAAAAAAGGTCAAAGATTAGAAGAAAAAAGCACAGTTGATATAGTATTATCAAAAGGACCTAATAAAAAAGAAATGCCGAATCTTTATGGTTTATCTAAAGAACAAGCATTAGATAAATTAGAAAATCTTGGTTTTGATAATGTAAAAGTCACTGAATCATATACGAAAAATAATACACCAAAAGGTTTAATTGAAGATCAAAATAAAACTGCAGGCGATAGAGTTAAATTGTCTAGCCAAATTAAACTAACGCAATCTTTAGGTGTTAAACAAGTACATGTCGACAATTACGAGAAAAAACCATTTAAAGAAGCGAAAGAAGCGCTAGAAGCCAAAGGTTTTGATGTTGCTGTAACCGAAGAGCGCAATCATGATAGCATTAAGAAAGACTCGGTTATTAGTCAATCTCCAAAAGATGAAGAAGTTGATGAAGGTTCAACAGTTAGTTTTGTAGTTTCTAAAGGTAAAGAAGAAAAAGATGACAAAGAAGACAAGGCTGACAAAGAAAAAGACAAAGAAGAAGACAAAGATGATGAGTCAGACGTAAAAACATATACTGAAACTTTCAATATAAATTATGGTGGCGAAGACGATGAGAGCCAAGAAGTTAAAGTTTATGTTCGTGACAAAGATCATTCTGGTTCTTCTGCAACTCAAACTTTCAAAATTAAAGATGACAAAACAATTAAAATACCTATGAAAATAGAAAAAGGTGAAACTGCAGGTTATACTGTCCGTTTAGATGGCAAAATAATCGCAGATAAAGACATACCATATGATTTTTAATAATTGATGGAAGGCTAGATAAAGTAGTGAATTGAGTGACTGAGAAGTGCTCGATTTGGCATAAAGTGAAGTTAAGTGCATGTATAAGCTTTACTTTATGTCATTACTACTTTTTATCTAACCTTTTTTAATTAATATTATTTATTATTTAATTTTATAAGCCTTTGCTATAATAATAGAAGTAAACATACTGAAGAGAGGTGCTAGATTGAAAACAGGCCGTATTATTAAATCTTTGAGTGGCGTTTATCGTGTAGATGTCGATGGTGAAATGTTTGATACTAAGCCTAGAGGATTATTTAGAAAAAATAAGTTTTCACCTATAGTGGGTGATGTAGTGGATTTTGAAGTTGAGAATATTACTGAAGGATATATACAAAATGTGCATACTAGAAAAAATGAACTTAAACGTCCACCTGTGAGTAATGTAGACCATTTAATTATAGTGATGAGTGCGATAGAACCATCATTTTCTACACAACTATTAGATCGATTTTTGGTTATTGCTCACTCATATCATATGCGGCCGCGCATTTTAGTTACGAAAAAAGATCTTTTGACGACGGAAGAAGTTCACAAAATTACAGAGCTTCTAACAATTTATGAAGCTATGGGTTACCAAACACAATTCGTTGGATTAGAAGATGATATTTCTGCAATTTTTGACGCTTGGGGAAATGGTTTAGCAGTATTAAGTGGTCAGTCAGGTGTTGGTAAGTCCACTTTATTAAATCACTTTTTCCCAGAGTTAAATATTGAAACGCAATATATCTCTAAATCATTAAATCGAGGTCGTCATACTACACGACATGTAGAATTGTATGAACGGCATAATGGTTTTATTGCAGATACTCCAGGTTTTAGTGCATTAGATTTTGATCATATTCAAAAAGAAGAACTAAAATCGTATTTTGTCGACATTGCTGAATATGGGGAGTTGTGTAAATTTAGAGATTGCAACCATATAAAAGAACCAAAATGTAATGTCAAAATTGAGTTAGAAAATAACAACATTGCCCAATTTCGTTATGATCATTATGTTCAATTATACAACGAAATTAGTAACAGAAAGGAACGATACTAATGGCAAAAATTTATCCTTCATTATTATCAGCAGATTTTTTAAAATTACAAGAAGAGTTAACACAAATAGAAGCATCAGGTGCAGATGGTGTCCATTTTGATG
The DNA here is from genome assembly GCF_002902345.1 of Staphylococcus arlettae. Lineage (GTDB taxonomy): Bacteria > Bacillota > Bacilli > Staphylococcales > Staphylococcaceae > Staphylococcus > Staphylococcus arlettae. The sequence goes on along the minus strand of NZ_PPQB01000005.1, from coordinate 641,582 downwards.
TGATGGATGGACAATTTGTTCCAAATATATCAATAGGATTACCTATTTTAGAAGCAGTACGTAAAGGAACAACATTACCCATTGATGTCCATTTAATGATTGAACAACCTGAACAATATGTTGAATTATTTGCGCAACACGGTGCAGATATGATTTCAGTACATGTAGAAGCAACACCTCATATACATAGGGTAGTGCAACAGATTAAAAATCAAAATGTGAAAGCTGGAGTGGTTTTGAATCCGGGTACACCTATAGATGCCATTAAACCAATTATAAACATGGTAGATTATGTTCTAATTATGACAGTGAATCCAGGTTTTGGTGGCCAGGCATTTATCGAAAATAGTCTAGCTAAGATAGAAAGTTTAGCTGAGTTGAAATCACAACTAAATTTAACTTTTGATATTGAAGTTGACGGTGGCATTAATGATATGACAGCTCAACAAGTCATTAACAAAGGCGCAACAATGTTAGTCGCTGGTTCCTATTTCTTTGGACATAATGATTATGCAACTGCGACAAAACAACTGAAAGGTTGATAATATGAAAGCTAAAATTCTATGTGGTAACCGTAATTTGCCGGCTCAATTACTCGAAACCGCAAATGATGACCACTGGATTGGTGTAGATAGAGGCGCGCTCATTTTAATACAACATGACATTACACCTAAGCTGGCTGTCGGAGATTTTGATTCAGTCACAGATAAAGAAAGAATGTTACTTGTTGAAACGCTGAACATAAACCCCGTTGAGGCTGAAAAAGATGATACAGATCTAGCACTAGCAATAGCAGAAGCAATTGATGCAGGATATGATGATATAGAAATATATGGTGCTACTGGGGCGCGATTGGATCATTTTATGGGTGCTTTGCAAATTTTAGAAAAGCCTGAATATCATCAAGGTAATGTCAATTTGCGTATCATTGATGCTCAAAATGAAATACAATATTTACCACAGGGTCAGCACATAGTTAGTAGAGATGAATCTTATCAGTATGTATCTTTTATACCAGTCATTTATCCAGTTACGATTACATTGCAACATTTTAAATACGAATTATTCAATCAGACATTAGCACTCGGTTCTACATTAACAGTGTCTAATGAGTTGAATGAGGAACGGGGCAAAGTGATAATCGATAATGGTAGTTTGTTAATGATTAAAAGTAAAGATGCTTAAACATAAAAAAAGACCAATCCTCCACATAAGGACTGGTCTTTTTAATGTGCATTATATTTATTAAACTCTAGTAACTTTACCAGATTTTAAAGCACGTGCAGAAACCCAAACTTTTTTAGGTTTTCCGTCTACAAGAATTCTAACTTTTTGAAGGTTAGCATTCCATCTACGTTTAGTAGAATTTAAAGCGTGTGAACGATTGTTACCAGTTGAAGCTTTACGACCTGTTACGTAACATTGTTTGCCCATGAAAGTACCTCCTTTAATAAATATAAATACACGTGTCTACTACATACTTGGATAATATATCATAAATTGAAAGTCATGGCAATAAAATTATAAATATTTAACATTGTACTTTTACAGTGAATAAATTATGCTATAATTATACGATGTGAAATATTGTAGATTTTTCTACGATGCGTTAATTGTAATTCTAAACAATCAAACATCTGTTGAGGGAAAATTTTGAGGGGGCCTATAAAATGACATTGGAAATTAAAAATGATTATGGTAATATCAATATTTCAAATGAAGTGATAGCTAACGTTGTTGGTAGTAAAGCAGTGGAATGTTATGGCATTGTAGGAATGGCTTCAAGACAACAAGTTAGAGATGGCATTGCAGAAATACTTGGGCATGAAAATTATGCTAAAGGTATTGTGGTTAAAGAAAATTTAGGTGAAATAGTTGTGGATATGTATATTATCACAAGTTATGGTGTCAAAATATCTGAGGTCGCAAGTAATGTTCAATCTACAGTTAAATATACATTGGAACAAACATTAAAAATAAAAGTAAAAGCAATTAATATATACGTACAAGGTGTGCGCATAAATAACGGCATGAAAAACTAGGAGGATATTATAGAAATGGTTAGCACAATTAATGGTAAGCTTTTTGCCGATATGATAATACAAGGGGCGCAAAACTTATCAAAACATGCAGACTTAGTGGATTCACTCAACGTGTATCCTGTTCCTGATGGTGATACGGGGACAAATATGAATTTAACAATGACTTCAGGAAGAGAAGCAGTCGAGCACAATTCATCCAATCATATAGGAGCATTAGGAAAAACATTTTCAAAAGGGCTCTTAATGGGTGCGCGAGGTAATTCAGGTGTGATTTTATCCCAAATTTTCAGAGGTTTTTGTAAGGCACTTGAAGAAAACGAAGAAATCAATGCACAACAACTCGCTGAAAGTATACAGGCTGGTGTTGACACAGCTTATAAAGCAATCATGAAGCCAGTTGAGGGGACAATATTAACTGTAGCTAAAGATGCTGGCAGTGCAGCAATTGATAAAGCACAATCGACAGAAGATTGTTTGGAACTTATGTCTTTCGTTGTAGAAAGTGCCAAAGAATCTTTAGATAATACACCTAATTTACTACCAGTATTAAAAGAAGTAGGTGTAGTTGATAGTGGCGGTAAAGGCTTAGTATTGGTCTATGAAGGATTTTTAGCGGCTTTAAAAGGTGAAACTATAGAAGATAATAGCCAAAAAATAGACGCTGAATCATTAGTGACTGAAGCACATGATTTTCATGGTGTGATAAATACTGAGGATATCGTTTACGGTTACTGTACTGAGATGATGGTTAAATTTGATGAACAAGCTAAAACATTTGATGAAAATGAGTTTAGAGAAGATATGAGTCAATTTGGCGATTCATTATTAGTAATTAATGATGATGAAATTGTAAAAGTTCATGTACATACTGAAAAACCTGGTGATGTATTTAATTATGGTCAGCAATACGGCGAATTAATTAAATTGAAATCCGAAAATATGCGTGAACAACATCGAGAGGTAATTAAAAAAGAACAAAACAACCAAACAGCTCAAACTGAAACTACCACTTCTAACGTAGAAACTGCAGTTATTACGATTTCTATGGGTGAAGGTATCTCTGAGTTATTCAAATCGATGGGTGCTACACATGTAATTCATGGTGGTCAAACGATGAATCCATCTACGCAGGATATCATTGATGTGATTAAACAATCAAATTGTAAACGTGCGTTGATTTTACCTAATAACAAAAATATTCAAATGGCTAGTGAACAAGCAGCAGATATTGTAGATGTAGAAGCACTTGTAGTGCCTACACGTTCAATTCCACAAGGCATTGCAGCGCTGTTTAATTATGATAAAGAAGATACGTTAACTGACAATAAAAAACGTATGCTTGAATCATTATCTGTAGTTAAATCCGGTGCAATTACTTACGCGGTAAGAGATACTACAATTGATGGTGTGGAAATTAAAAAAGATGCATTTATGGGCTTAGCAGAAGACAAAATTGTGACAAGTAATGTTGAGCAAAATATAGCGGTTCAACAATTACTACAAAACATGATTGAAGAGGACAGCGAAATCATTACTATTATTGCAGGAGCAGAGGCTGATGATGATACGACTGCAGCCATTGAACAATGGTTAGAAGCGGAATACCCAGAAATAGAAATGGATTTACATCATGGTCAGCAACCAGTATATCCTTATTTATTTTCAGTGGAATAAATTAAAAGGTAGCTGGTACAGTATCTTTTAATAATATGGTTTTGTTTAAATTAGTTTTTTTAGGCGTTTAAATCATAACAAGATACTGGTTAGGGCGGGAATAGGAAATCAATTTTTGTTGGATTTGATTTCACTTCCGCTCTTTTTTGTGCTGTTTATTTAAAGTTTCATCGTTGAGCAATGGTTGAAGTAGCATTATGAATAAGCATTATAACCAGTTTCGGTTTATAAAAGCTTACTCTCTTGTTATAATAATGTAGCATTAGGAAATGTAAGCGCAACACTTTAGAAACATTAAAATTAAGAGTGGGGTATAATTATGAAATATAAAAGTGTATTTGATATTATAGGTCCGACTATGGTTGGACCATCATCGTCACATACTGCAGGTGCTGTAAGAATTGGTTTAGTAGCCAAAGACTTATTTGGTCAAGTTCCAAAACAAGTAGATATATATTTATATGGTTCTTTCATGGAAACGTATCAAGGGCATGGTACGGACGTTGCACTTGTAGGTGGCTTATTAGGTTATGATACAGATGATGATCGTATTAAAAGTAGTTTACAAACAGCAGAAGAGGTCGGAATGAAAGTAAACTTCATAGAAATGGCAGAAGAACGCTCACATCCCAACACTGCTATTCTAAATATGCGTGATGGTGAAAAAGAAATTTCTGTAGAAGGTGTGTCTATTGGTGGAGGAAAAATAGAAGTAGTGGCGATCAATGGCTTTAATATCGCTATCAGTGGTAATTATCCAGCACTACTAGTCTTCCATAAAGATACATTTGGTACGATAGGGCGTGTTGCGAATATTCTTGGGGATTCGAGCATTAACGTTGGTAGCATGCAAGTCTCAAGAAAAGAAAAAGGCGATCAGGCATTAATGACTTGCGAATTAGACGATGCTATAAACGAAGATATTATAGAAAAAATTAAAAACGTCGATGGTGTAGTGACTGTTTCACTCATGGGCGACGCCTAATGGAGGTATAGCATGTTTAAAAGTGTAAAGGAATTAGTGGAAATTTGTGAAACAGAAAATAAAAAAATTCATGAAGTAATGTTAGAACAAGAAATGAGTATCACTGGACTAACAGCTGATGAAGTATATGCAAATATGGATAAAAACTTACAAACTATGGAAAATGCATTGGATGAAGGACTTGAGGGCGTGACATCAACTACTGGTTTAACTGGTGGTGATGCAGTACTTATTAAAAATTATATTGCTAGTGGTCAATCATTAGCAGGTAATACACTCTTAGATGCAGTAAGCAAAGCAGTTGCTACAAATGAAGTTAATGCTGCTATGGGCAAAATTTGTGCTACACCAACTGCAGGTTCTGCTGGTGTCGTTCCAGGTGTATTATTTGGTTTGAAACCGAGATTAAATCCTTCAAGAAAAGATATGCTAAATTTCTTGTTAACATCGGGTGCTTTTGGTTTTGTTGTAGCTAATAATGCATCAATTTCTGGTGCAGCAGGTGGTTGTCAAGCAGAAGTAGGGTCTGCAGCAGCAATGGCAGCCGGTGCTACAGTAGAATTAGCTGGAGGTACGCCACAACAATCGGCCGAAGCTTTTGCAATTTGTTTGAAAAATATGCTAGGTTTAGTATGTGACCCTGTCGCTGGGTTGGTAGAAGTACCTTGTGTAAAACGTAATGCAGCGGGTGCATCAAATGCGATAGTTTCAGCAGATATGGCACTTGCTGGAGTTACATCAAGAATACCGACCGATGAGGTTATTGAAGCAATGTATAAAATTGGACAAACAATGCCTTCAGCTTTACGTGAAACTGGACGTGGTGGTTTAGCTGGAACACCTACAGGGCAACGTTTAAAACAAGAAATATTTGGTGATTAATTATGACAAAAGTCAATTTAATAGAGAGCCCGTATCCCTTAACTAAAATAAAAGGTTTGGGGCCGAAGCGTTTGGCAGTATTAAATGAATTGAATATCCATACAGTTGAAGATTTAATTTTATATTTACCAATGCGCTATGAAGATAATACTGTAATTGACTTAAATCAAGCAGATGATCAATCTATGGTGACAGTTGTGGGTGAAGTTTATTCAACACCAACTGTCGCTTTTTTTGGTCGCAATAAGTCAAAGTTAACTGTACATATAATGGTCAATCAAATTGCTGTTAAATGTGTATTTTTTAATCAACCCTATTTAAAGAAAAAAATTGAGTTACATCAAATGGTCACTATTAAAGGGAAGTGGCAACGTAATAAACAGGAAATTAATGGCACTCGTATGTTCTTTCAACAAAGTAATACAGAAGAAGAACAATTTGAACCTGTTTATCGGATAAAAGAAGGTATCAAGCAAAAACCATTACGTGAGATGATTCGTCAAGTATTACAAGATGTTACTATTCACGAATGGCTGTCAGATGAACTAAGAAAGAAATACAAGTTGGAGTCGTTGTCTGACACGTTAAAAGCTTTACATTTTGCAAAAGATAAACCGTCATTGATGAAAGCACGTCGAACGTATGCATTTACTGAATTATTCATGTTTGAATTACGTATGCAATGGTTAAACCGCTTAGAAAAATCTTCGGATGAAGCAGTTGAAGTAGAATATAATATTACGTTAGTCAAACAATTTATTGAACGCTTACCTTTTGAATTAACAGATGCGCAAAAAAATAGTGTGAATGAAATTTTTCGTGATTTAAAGGCACCTATTCGAATGCACAGACTACTGCAAGGTGATGTGGGATCAGGCAAAACTGTGGTTGCTGCAATTTGTATGTACGCCTTAAAAACGGCCGGCTATCAATCTGCGTTAATGGTACCGACTGAAATATTAGCTGAACAACATGCAGAAAGTTTAGTTCAGTTATTTGGTGATACTATGAATGTAGCTTTATTGACAGGTTCAGTAAAAGGGAAAAAACGAAAATTATTGTTAGAGCAATTAAAAGCAGGAGAGATAGATTGTTTAATTGGGACACATGCTTTGATTCAAGATGATGTTGTTTTCCAACAAGTTGGTTTAGTGATTACCGATGAACAGCATCGTTTTGGAGTGAATCAACGCCAATTATTACGCGAAAAAGGCGCTATGACTAATGTATTATTCATGACTGCGACGCCTATTCCTCGTACATTAGCTATTTCTGTATTCGGTGAAATGGATGTCTCATCAATTAAACAGTTACCAAAAGGACGAAAACCTATCATCACTTCATGGTCAAAACATGAAGCATATGAACAAGTTCTAAATCAAATGACAGCAGAATTACAGAAAGGTCGACAAGCATATGTAATATGTCCACTCATTGAGAGTTCTGAGCATTTAGAGGATGTTCAAAATGTTGTTGCCTTGTTTGAATCATTGCAACAATATTATGGTGAACAACGTGTAGGCTTATTACATGGAAAGTTGACTGCAGACGAAAAAGATACTGTAATGCAGCGGTTTAGTAATCATGAAATTGATATTTTAGTATCGACGACAGTAGTAGAAGTAGGTGTGAATGTACCTAATGCTACATTCATGATGATATACGACGCCGACCGCTTTGGACTGTCGACGCTTCATCAGTTGCGTGGTCGTGTAGGACGAAGTGAACATCAAAGTTACTGTGTATTAATTGCCTCTCCAAAAACTGAAACAGGGATAGAGCGAATGACAATTATGACACAAACAACAGATGGTTTTGAATTAAGTGAGAGAGATTTAGAAATGCGTGGACCAGGTGACTTTTTTGGAGTAAAACAAAGTGGCTTGCCTGACTTTTTAGTTGCTAATGTTGTAGAGGACTATAAAATGTTAGAAGTTGCGAGAGATGAAGCTGGTGAGCTGATACAATCAGGAGCGTTTTTTACTGATGCGTACACCCATTTAAGAGTATTTATCGAAGAAAACTTATTACATACAAGTTTTGATTAAATAATAATAACTAGAGGCTAGGACAAATTTTTGTCCTAGCCTCTAGTATTAATTAATATTATGACTCTGTGACACCTACATCATTCCATGCTTTGTCTACAGCGTCTACTTCTGAGCTATCTTCTCCATAAAGTTCTGTTGCGGCTTTAGTTAATGCGATTTTCGCATCTACAAAGTTAGAATTAGAACTTAAGTATTGTGTTAAAGCTAGATAATAAATTTCTTGAGCTTTGTCTTTACCAATTGCTTTAATAGTTAAATAACCAGCTTTATTTGGAATACCACTATTTGTATGGACGCCGCCATTATCATCAGTACCTGTATAATATTGATCCATATGTGCAGGTTGATTATAATCTTCCGGATTGGATAAACTTCTTAAAGCATCACCGTATTTACCTGGAGTATATATATCTTCACCCAACAACCAATTTTCCGGATCTACAAAGTACCCAAAGACATCAGAAAATGATTCGTTTAATGCACCTGATTGATCTTGATAAGTTAATTGAGCTGTTTTTTCAGTAACGGCGTGTGTTAATTCGTGTGCTACAACATCTTTAGATCCAGAAAATGGTGCGAATTGCTCACCATCTCCATCACCATAAATCATAAATTGTCCAGTCCAAGCCGCATTATTATAATCCTTACCATAATTTACAATGGATTGTATTTTTGCGCCGTTATTATCATAACTATCTCTATCAAAATTATTTAAGTAATAATCATAAACCTTATTAGCATAAAAATGTGCATCGACACCTGCACGTTGTTTTTGGTCAGTGAATTCTGCAGTATCATTTAATATTTCATTATAGTTGATTTCACTTTGATTTGCGGTAAAAGTTTCAATTGCACCATTATGTGTTGTATCTAAAAGAGAATATTTATTATTTGCTTTATCAATATGTAAAGGTTTCTTAGTATCTCCATTCACACCCGTACCACTGCCTTCAGTAGCAACATTTTCAATGACGTTTTGTTTTTTGATAACTTCGCCTGTTTGTGCATCAATTTGTATTTTCCAATGTGCAGGTTTAGGATCGATATAATTTAAGTCAATGTTATAAACTAAACGCTGTTTGTCACTGTTAATTGTGAGTTCATTATTACTCACGATGTCATAGCCTTTTGCGTTTTTAACTTTATCTTGGGATTGATTAATTGCGTCAAAGGCTTTTGTAACCGCACTGTCTTTTGACAGTTTAGCTGTATTGTCGGCTGTGATATGTGGCTTATCAATGCTACCATTAATTAAAGATACATTATTATTTTTGTCGATATGAACTTTAATCGTACTATCTTCAACTGTGACTCCATCTACTTTTGGCTTTAAACTGTAGTGCGTTGTACCATTTTTATCTTGTTGTTGATTAATAACTTTATATTGAGCGAATGGATTTTTGACCTGAGCTTCTTTGTGCTTTTTCGATGAATGTTCAATGATTTGCTGTGCGTTATTTTGCAATAATTGCTCTACATCACTACTATTTGATATTGCTTTTTGTCCAACTTCTTTTTGGAGTTGTTGACCTTTCAAACTGTTACTTTTAGTTAATGATTCAGCATGAATACTATTATTTGAAAGTAAAGCAACAGCCGAAAATGAAACTAATGATAAAGTTATAAATTTTTTCATTACTAGCCTCCGTAACTTCAGTGGTCTGAATTTTTGTATAAACATTTTCACATTTAAAGTAAAATTAAAAAGTGAAATTAAATAAATTGTACGTTTATATTATTTGAAATTCAATAGAAAGACAAAAAGAAATCAAAAAAATTAG
>NZ_PPQB01000005.1:603824-632152 GCF_002902345.1 Staphylococcus arlettae | reverse complement strand
ATTTTTCATAAAATTTAATGGTGGAAAATTTTAGAGTGCTCATGGTAGGAATTTTCGTTTTTAGCAAATTTTGATAAACTATGCTACATAATTGTTGAGGATTAGAAATAGAAAGTGTTATGATATGTGAGGAATGTTTAAGACTTGGTACTAAATAACAGGAGGGTTCGCCATGAAATTAAAAAAACAGGCAAGACAAGAATCAATCAAAAATGAAATTGAACGCAACCCTTTTATTACAGATAATGCTTTAAGCGATAAATTTGCAGTGAGCATTCAAACGATTCGTTTAGACCGTACGCAATTGAATATTCCTGAACTTAGAAAACGTATTAAACATGTAGCTAAAGAAAATCATGATAGAATTCGCTCCATTGATGGCAGTGAAATCATTGGGGATGTAATAAATGTAGAGCCAAATAAGCAAGCTGTGTCGATGATTAATATAGGCGAAGACTCAGTATTTTCGCGGAACTATATTGCTCGAGGCCATGTGTTATTTGCTCAAGCAAATTCCCTGTGTGTTGCATTAATACATAAACCTATTGTTTTAACTAGAGAAAGTAAGGTAACATTTTTAAAACCAGTAAAATTAAATGATGTGGTAACCGCAGAAGCTTATGTTATCAATAATGACCATAAATATTATGAAATTGAAGTAAAATCATACGTAAAAGAGCAACAAGTTTTTGGTGGCACCTTTAAAATGTATTATACAAGTGAGGATGAAGGAAATGGTTAAAATTGCGATTGATATGATGGGTGGAGACGATGCTCCTCAAATCGTGCTTGAAGCTGTAGAACAAGCAGTGAAAGATTTTGAAGATTTAGAAATCATTTTATTTGGAGATGAACAGCAAAATACAATTCAACACGATCGTGTTGATTTTCGCCATTGTAGTGAAGAAATTACGATGGAAGACGAACCCGTACGTGCAATTAAAAAGAAAAAAGATAGCTCAATGGTGCGCATGGCAGAAGCTGTTAAATCAGGTGAAGCTGATGGCTGTGTTTCGGCCGGTAATACAGGTGCTTTAATGTCGGCTGGTTTATTTGTAGTAGGACGTATTAAAGGCGTTTCTAGACCAGCATTAGTATTAACATTACCAACAATTTCTGGTAAAGGTTTCGTATTTATGGATGTAGGTGCTAATGCAGAAGCTAAACCAGAACATCTATTACAATATGCGCAATTAGGTAATATATATGCGCAAAAAATTAGAGGCATTAAACAACCTTCAGTAGGGCTATTAAATATTGGCACAGAAGCTGCAAAAGGGAACTCGTTAACAAAAACTACTTTTAATTTAATGGAATCCCAAAATGAGTTCAATTTTAGTGGTAACGTTGAAGCTAAAAGTTTAATGGAAGATGCAGCTGATGTTGTTGTCACAGATGGGTACACTGGAAATATGATTTTGAAAAATCTCGAAGGTGTAGCTAAAGCTTTTGGTAAAATGTTTAAACAAACGTTACTAAGTAGTTTTAAAAATAAATTGGCAGCATTGGTCTTACGCAAAGATTTAACACAACTAACACAAAAAATGGACTATGCTGAATATGGAGGTTCAGTATTGCTCGGAATTGATGGTATTGTGGTTAAAGCACATGGTAGCTCAAGTGCCAAAGCCTTTTATTCAGCTATTAAACAAGCGAAAATAGCAGGTGAACAAGAGATTGTCAAAACAATGAGAGAAACGGTTGGTGAAGCATAAATGGGTAAAACAGCAATTATTTTTCCAGGTCAGGGATCACAAAAAGTTGGTATGGGTCAAGACTTATACAATGTGGATGATTCTGCTACAAACATCTTAAACCAGGCACAAACTGCTTTAGATTTTGATGTATTAGAAACAATGTTCACAGATTCAGAAGATAAATTGGGCCAAACAGAAAACACACAACCAGCATTATTAACGCATAGTGTAGCGTTACATGCAGCATTAAATGACATTGATGCAGATTTTACTATGGGTCATAGCCTTGGTGAATATTCAAGTTTAGTAGCAAGTGGTGTATTGCAATTCGAAGACGCAGTTAAAATTGTAAGAAAACGTGGCCAGTTAATGTCTGAAGCATTTCCTAATGGTGTAGGTAGTATGGCAGCAGTACTTGGCTTAAATTACGAAGAAGTTGATAAAATTTGTCAGTCATTATCTTCATCTGAAGAGTTAATTGAACCTGCAAATATAAATGCGCCAGGACAAATTGTTGTGTCAGGACATAAATCGTTAATTGACAAGCTTGTAGCTGAAGGAAAAGAACTAGGTGCCAAAAGAGTAATGCCTTTAGCTGTTTCAGGACCATTTCACTCATCTATGATGAACGTGATTGAAGCACAATTTTCAGAGTACATTAATCAATTTGAATGGCACGACGCTGCATTTCCAGTCGTTCAAAATGTCAATGCTAAACCAGCTACAGATGCAGCAACGATTAAACAAAATATGATCCAACAATTATATTCACCAGTACAATTTATCCAATCAACAGAATGGTTAATTGAACAAGGTGTAGATCATTTTATTGAAATTGGTCCTGGTAAAGTATTATCTGGGTTAATTAAAAAAATCAACAGAGATGTTAAATTAACTTCTATTCAAACAATTGATGACGTAAAAGGATGGGTTGAACATGAGTAAAAGTGCATTAGTAACAGGAGCATCTAGAGGTATTGGTCGTAGTATAGCACTACAACTTGCCGAAGAAGGATATAATGTAGCAGTCAATTACGCAGGTAGTAAAGATAAAGCAGATGCAGTTGTTGAAGAAATTAAAGCTAAAAATGTAGATAGTTTTGCAATTCAAGCAAATGTTGCTAACGGTGATGAAGTTAAAGCAATGATTAAAGAAGTTGTGAGTCAATTCGGTTCAGTGGATGTACTAGTAAACAATGCTGGTATTACACGTGATAATTTATTGATGCGTATGAAAGAACAAGAGTGGGACGATGTAATAGATACAAACTTAAAAGGTGTCTTCAATTGTATCCAAAAAGTAACACCTCAGATGTTGAGACAAAAAAGTGGTGCAATCATTAATTTATCAAGCGTTGTTGGTGCTTTAGGTAATCCTGGTCAAGCGAATTATGTAGCAACTAAAGCAGGTGTTATAGGATTGACAAAATCATCTGCACGAGAACTTGCATCTAGAAATATTACAGTTAATGCAGTGGCACCGGGCTTTATAGTTTCTGACATGACTGATGCTTTAAGTGATGAGCTTAAAGATCAAATGTTAGAACAAATCCCATTATCACGTTTTGGTGAAGATACAGATATCGCTAACACAGTAGCATTTTTAGCGTCAGATAAAGCAAAATATATTACTGGACAAACGATACATGTAAATGGTGGCATGTATATGGACTAATATTAGTCCTTTATATATGACATATAAGCTTGTCATTTTGCCCATTGTGTTTCTAAATACTACTTGTATTTCATAGGATAAAATGGGAAAATAAAAAGGTCTATCCTTAGACCTTAAAAGGAGGTGAATCGACGTGGAAAACTTCGACAAAGTAAAAGATATCATCGTTGACCGTTTAGGTGTAGATGCTGACAAAGTTACTGCTGAAGCATCATTTAAAGACGATTTAGGCGCTGACTCACTTGATATTGCTGAATTAGTTATGGAATTAGAAGATGAATTTGGTACTGAAATTCCAGATGAAGAAGCTGAAAAAATCAACACTGTTGGTGACGCTGTTAACTTTATTAACAGTCTTGAAAAATAATAAATTAAAATCTGAGCCACATTTACATGGCTCAGATTTTTTTCGTACAAACATTTATAAACTAAAGTAAGATGTATTTCATTAAATCAAGTATAGAAAGAATCATGAATATCTTAGTTTTCTCTTTAGTTTTGGAAGAAATTAACGTAAAATCTACTGTGTATGACTTATTTATGTTTACTAGGAGGTAGTGTATTGACCAACAACAAAAAGATAGAAATGGTTAAAGATTTTAGAGAGAGATTTCAACACAAGATGACTGAATTAAACCTACAATATAATAATGTCGAATTGTATCAACAAGCATTCTCTCACTCAAGTTTTATAAATGATTTTAATATGAATCGTTTAGAACATAATGAACGTTTAGAATTTTTAGGAGATGCGGTATTAGAATTGACGGTTTCACGTTATTTGTTTGATAAATACCCTGAGTTACCAGAAGGGAATTTAACGAAAATGCGTGCCACAATAGTTTGTGAACCCTCACTTGTAATATTTGCCAAAAAAATACGACTAAATGATTTGATTTTATTAGGTAAAGGCGAAGAAAAAACAGGGGGACGTTTGCGCCCTTCACTTGTTTCCGATGCGTTTGAAGCTTTTGTAGGTGCATTATATCTTGATCAAGGATTGGATTCAGTGTGGTATTTTGCTGAACGGATTATTTTCCCATTTGTTGAAGCTGATGTATTAGATGGTGTCGTAGATTTTAAAACGCAATTCCAAGAGTTTGTACACCAACAAAATAAAGGTGACGTAACGTATCGACTCATTAATGAAGAAGGTCCAGCGCACCACAGGTTATTTACATCTGAAGTTATTTTAGAAGATACAGCTGTAGCTGAAGGAAAAGGTAAAACAAAAAAAGAATCTGAACAAAAAGCAGCTGAAAAAGCATATAAAACAATGAAAAGTAAGTTGTCATTATAAAAGTAACCAACTGAACACTAGGTGAAATTGAAATGACTTATTAAGGAGAATAGCATGGTATATTTAAAGTCGATAGACGCATTTGGTTTTAAGTCATTCGCTGAACATACAAATGTTGAATTTGATGAAGGTGTAACAGCGATTGTAGGCCCAAATGGTAGCGGTAAAAGTAATATAACTGATGCAATTAAATGGGTATTAGGGGAACAATCAGCGAAATCTTTACGTGGCGCAAAAATGGAAGATATTATTTTTTCAGGAGCGGAACATCGTAAAGCACAAAACTATGCAGAAGTAAGATTAAGACTAGACAATCACTCTGGTAAATTGCAAGTTGACCAAGATGAAATAACCGTTACACGTCGTTTATATCGGAGCGGAGAAAGTGAATATTATTTAAATAATGATAGGGCGAGATTGAAAGATATCATTGACCTGTTTTTAGACTCTGGTTTAGGGAAAGAAGCATTTAGTATTATTTCACAAGGTCGTGTAGATGAAATTTTGAATGCCAAACCTATTGACCGTAGACAAATATTAGAAGAGTCAGCAGGTGTGCTCAAATATAAAAAACGTAAAGCCGCGTCAGTTCAAAAACTAGATCAAACTGAAGATAATTTGAACAGAGTAGAAGATATATTATATGACTTAGAAGGCCGAGTAGAACCTTTACGTGAAGAAGCGGCGATTGCGAAAGAATATAAGCATTTAACTAAAGAAATGGAACAAAGTGATGTAATAGTCACGGTACACGATATTGAAAGTTATAACCAAAATATTAATGAATTAGATACAACATTAAATCAACTTAAAAGTAAACAAGAGGCTAAAGAAGCTGAAAAATCACAACATGCACGTACTATCGAAAAAAATAAAGGCGAAAGATACCGATTAGATGAAGTTATCGAGTCGTTAAATCAGCGATTAGTCGATGCAACAGAGGCAGTAGAAAAATATAACGGACAATTAAACGTATTAGAAGAGCGCCAAAAAAACCAATCAGCAACGAATGCAAGATTTGAAGAAGAACAAGCTAATTTAGCAGATCAAATAGCGCAATTAGAAGAAGAAAAAATGCAAGCACAAGATCAGTTGCAAACTTTAGTAACAAAACAGAAAGACTTAACTACTGAAATTAACAAATATGAGTCCCAACTTTATGTAACTGATGAGCAACATGACGAGAAATTAGAAGAAATTAAAGACCAATATTATACGCTCATCTCTGAACAATCAGATGTGAACAATGACATACGGTTTTTAGAACATACCATTCAAGAAAATGAAACAAAACAATCGCGTCTTGATTCAAGATTACTTGATGTCTATGAACAATTGAAAACAATTCAAGCAGATATTACACAAACACAACAAAATTTTGATGAAGCACAAGGCAAGTTGAAAAAAGTTGAACGAGATTTATCGCAGTGTGAGCAACAGCTAACACAAACGAAAGCACAGCAAAAAGAATATGAAGATAAGTTACATCAAGCTTATCGTTACAATGAGAAGTTGAAATCTAGAATTGATAGTTTAGCTACTCAACAAGAAGAATACAGCTTTTTCTTTAATGGTGTAAAACATATTTTAAAAGCAAAAAATGACAAATTAACTGGAATTCATGGTGCAGTAGCTGATGTCATTCAAGTACCATCACAGCTTACAAAAGCGATAGAAACAGCTTTAGGTGCATCGTTGCAACATGTCATCGTAAACTCAGAAAAAGATGGTCGTGCGGCGATACAATACTTAAAGCAACAAGGATTAGGGCGTGCAACATTTTTACCACTTAATGTCATACAACCAAGACACCTTGCTACAGATATTTATCGTACTGCACAACAAGCAACAGGATTTATGTCAGTAGCGGCAGAAGCAATTAACACCGACCAACAATACGAAAAAGTCATTCAAAACCTTTTAGGCAATACGATTATTGTAGACGATTTAAAAAATGCGAACGCATTAGCACGAGATATTAAATATCGTACACGTATCGTGACGCTAGAAGGTGATATTGTTAATCCAGGTGGTTCTATGACTGGTGGCGGTGACAGAAAATCAAAAAGTATATTAGCACAAAAAGATGAGCTAACAACTTTACGTCAGCAACTGTCCGACTATCAACAACAAACCACTACTTTTGAACAACAATATAAAGCGTTGAAAACACAATCTGATGAATTGAGTGAGCAGTATTTTACTTATAGTAAAGACTATAATGAGGTGAAAAAAGTTGCTTATGAATATGAATTGGAATTAGATAAATTACGTAAAAGTGAAGCGCATATTAAAAATGAACACGAAGAATTCGAGTTTGAAAAAAATGATGGTTATCAAAGTGAAACGAGCAAAGCAACGTTACAAAATAAGAAAAAACGTTTGGCCGAAATTACAGAAGCGTTAGCACAACTAGAAAATGATATCGAAGTCTATACTAAGTTATCAAAAGAAGGTAAAGAAAGTGTTACGCAAATGCAGCAGCAATTGCATCAAAAACAATCAGATATGGCTGTAGTCAAAGAAAGACTTAAAGGGCAACGCCAAACTGTTGAACGTATCGACAAGCAGTTACAATCTGCTACGGAACAGCAATCAAAAATTGAAGAACAAATTGCCTTCTTCAACTCTGAAGATATGACGGGTCAAAAAGCATTTGATAATGTACGTAAAAATATAGAACAAAGTAAAGCCGAAAAAGAACAGTTTACGGAACAGCTTAATGATGTAAAAGCGCAACGTGTGACTATCAATGAAGAAATAGAGGCTAACGATATTAAATTGGAAGAAGCTAATAGAGATATTTTATCCATCGAAAATCGTTACCAAGACATCAAAGCTGAACAATCACGACTAGATGTATTAATTAATCACGCAATTGATCATTTATCTGAACAATATCAATTAACATTTGAACGTGCACGAGACTTATATGATAATGAAGAAGAAATCGAAACACTACGTAAAAAAGTTAAATTAACCAAAATGTCAATTGAAGAATTGGGCAATGTTAATTTAAATGCGATTGAACAATTTGAAGAAATTAATGAGCGTTATACATTTTTAAATGAACAACGTACAGATTTAAGAGAAGCAAAAACTACTCTTGAGCAAATTATTACGGAAATGGATCAAGAAGTTAAAGACCGCTTTAAAGAAACATTTCATGCAGTACAAGGTCATTTTGAGGAAGTATTTAAAACTTTATTCGGTGGTGGACAAGCAGAATTAAGATTAACAGATGATGATTATTTAGCAGCAGGTGTCGACATTATAGTCCAACCGCCAGGGAAAAAATTACAGCATTTATCCTTACTAAGTGGTGGAGAGCGTGCGCTAAGTGCGATTGCTTTATTATTTGCAATATTAAAAGTACGTTCAGCACCATTTGTTATACTTGATGAAGTAGAGGCCGCACTAGATGAGGCAAATGTGATTCGCTATGCTAATTATTTAAAAAATCTGTCTGATCAAACACAGTTTATTGTAATTACACATAGAAAAGGCACGATGGAATATTCAGATCGTTTGTATGGTGTTACGATGCAAGAATCAGGTGTGTCTAAATTAGTAAGCGTTAATCTTAATACGATCGATGACGTCATGAAGGAGGAACAGTTATGAGTTTTTTTAAACGATTAAAAGATAAATTTACAGGTTCGGAACAACAAAACGAAACACTTGATGAACAAGAACTACAGCAAGATGAAACACTGGATACTCAAGAACAAACAACTGATGAAACAAAGAAAAAGCCTAAAAAATTAAAAGAAGCTGACTTTGATGAAGATGGTCTAATATCGATTGAAGACTTTGAAGAGATCGAAGCTCAACGTTTAGGTGCGAAATTTAAAGCTGGTTTAGAAAAATCACGACAAAACTTCCAAGAACAATTAAATACTTTAATCGCACGATATCGTAAAGTTGATGAAGATTTCTTCGAAGCTTTAGAAGAAATGCTCATAACTGCTGATGTTGGTTTTAATACAGTAATGGAACTTGTTGATGAGTTACGTGATGAAGCACGAAAACGTAATATCCAAGAAACAGAAGATTTACGTGAAGTAATTGTTGAAAAAATAGTAGAAATTTACCATCAAAATGATGATCAATCTGAATCTATGGATCTACAAGATGGAAGACTTAACGTTATTCTAATGGTTGGTGTTAATGGTGTAGGTAAAACAACAACAATTGGTAAGCTAGCACATCGTTATCAAGCAGAAGGCAAAAAAGTTATGCTTGCTGCTGGAGATACTTTTAGAGCGGGAGCAATTGAGCAACTCAAAGTATGGGGAGAACGTGTTGGTATAGAGGTCGTTAGTCAAGCAGAAGGTTCTGACCCTGCGGCAGTTATGTATGATGCGATTAACGCTGCTAAAAATAAAGATGTAGATATATTAATTTGTGATACAGCTGGTCGTTTGCAAAATAAATCCAATTTAATGAATGAATTGGAAAAAGTAAAAAGAGTCATCGGACGTTCTATTCCAGAAGCACCACACGAAGTATTATTGTGTTTGGATGCTACTACTGGACAAAATGCCTTATCTCAAGCAAAATCATTTAAAGACGTAACTAATGTAACAGGAATAGTATTGACTAAGTTAGATGGAACAGCCAAAGGTGGTATTGTGTTAGCTATACGTAATGAGTTGCACATTCCAGTTAAATATGTCGGATTAGGTGAAAAACTAGATGACTTACAACCGTTTAACCCTGAAAGTTATGTTTATGGCTTATTCGCAGATATGATTGAAGAAAATGTGGAAGAACTACCAGCAGAAGATACTTCTGATGATGTTACCGATGATGAGGGTCAATCACATGACACAAAATGATTTAATTAAAACTATTCGAATGAATTATTTATTTGATTTTTACCAAGCGTTGTTAACTGAAAAACAGCGTAATTACTTGCAAATGTTTTACTTAGAGGATTATTCTTTAAGTGAAATTGCAGATACTTTTAATGTGAGTAGACAAGCTGTTTATGATAATATTAGAAGAACTGGCGATTTAGTTGAAGATTATGAAACTAAATTAGGACTTTATCGTAATTTTGAAAAGCGAAAAGACTTATATGACCAAATTAAACAACACAGTGATAATGCAGAGCGTGTTTTATCATATATTAAACAATTAGAAGAAATTGATGAATAGAGGAGGGATTCGATATGGCGTTTGAAGGATTATCCGATCGTTTACAAGATACGATGCAAAAAATCCGCGGCAAAGGAAAAGTAACAGAAGCCGATATTAAGATGATGATGCGCGAAGTTCGACTCGCATTGTTAGAAGCCGACGTTAACTTTAAAGTTGTAAAAGACTTTGTCAAAACAGTGTCAGATCGAGCACTAGGATCAGATGTAATGAAATCATTAACACCTGGTCAACAAGTGATTAAAATAGTTCAAGATGAATTAACCCAGTTAATGGGTGGCGAAAATTCAACTATTACAATGGCCAATAAGCCACCAACAGTAGTTATGATGGTAGGTTTACAAGGTGCAGGTAAAACAACAACAGCAGGTAAATTAGCTTTACTTATGCGCAAAAAATATAATAAAAAACCGATGTTAGTTGCAGCAGACATCTATCGACCTGCAGCAATTGATCAATTGCAAACAGTAGGTAAGCAACTAGATGTACCAGTCTATAGCGAAGGCGATCAAGTAAAGCCTCAAGAAATTGTGGAAAATGCCTTACAACATGCTAAAGAAGAACATTTAGATTTCGTAATCATTGATACAGCAGGTAGATTGCATATTGATGAAGCTTTAATGGATGAATTACAAGATGTTAAAACAATTGCGAAACCAAATGAAATCATGTTGGTTGTCGATGCTATGACTGGGCAAGATGCTGTCAATGTTGCACAATCATTTGATGAGCAATTGGAAGTTTCAGGAGTTACATTAACAAAATTAGATGGTGATACACGTGGTGGTGCAGCATTATCAATCCGCTCGGTAACGCAAAAGCCTATCAAATTTGTTGGTATGAGTGAAAAATTAGATGGCTTAGAACCATTCCACCCAGAAAGAATGGCTTCTCGTATTTTAGGTATGGGTGATGTTTTAAGCTTAATTGAAAAAGCTCAACAAGATGTCGACCAAGATAAAGCGAAAGACTTAGAGCAAAAAATGCGAAGTTCTTCGTTTACACTAGATGACTTTTTAGAACAATTAGACCAAGTGAAAAGCTTAGGACCACTTGATGATATTATGAAAATGATTCCTGGTATGAATAAAATGAAAGGATTGGATAATTTAAATATGAGCGAAAAGCAAATCGATCATATTAAAGCTATTATTCAATCTATGACACCAAATGAGCGAAATGATCCTAATACTTTAAATGTGTCGCGTAAAAAACGTATTGCTAAAGGTTCTGGACGTTCTTTACAAGAAGTGAATCGTCTTATGAAACAATTCAATGAAATGAAGAAAATGATGAAACAATTTTCTGGCGGTAAAGGTAAAAAAGGTAAGAAAAATCAAATGGAAAACATGTTAAAAGGTATGAATTTACCATTTTAAACGATGTGACTGGGACATAAATCCCATTGTCAAAATAAGAAGACGAATCCTTAATATGGATTCGTCTTTTTGATATTTAAAGCTTTACGATTTTGACCGTGCGTGCTTGCCTAGGGGTATGGTTCGAGCCTGTAGTCTCTCACACATACTATTCCCCTGGGCGTCAGCACGTTACAAAATCAGTACAATATGTATTTTGTTATTTAAAAAACAAGACACATTCGTATCATTTAATAAATATTACAAAAATAAATAAACGATGTACTTTAAGTATAAAGTTTCTCGTATGACTTAAATGACATTATCAATGAAAATTTAATTTGATATTTAAAGCTTTACGATTTTGACTGTGCATGCTTGCCTGGGGGTATGGTTCGAGCCTGTAGTCTCTCACACATACTATTCCCCTGGGCGTCAGCACGTTACAAAATCAGTACAATATGTATTTTATTATGCAAAAATTAGGATCTTCAAAACAAACAAAAGTTGAACTATAACTTGGTTTTGTCTTGATGGTATTGTATATACAAAATCGCAATATAATATTATATCGACTTTATGTAATAAATGATGTCTCGGACTCATTATTTTAGCTCAATAGCACAAATATTATTTTCTTTTAAATAGTAAAGAGAAAACTCTTTACAACTTAACTATTAACTGGTAATATTATTTCTTGTAGAAAATAAATTATAGAAATCAAAGGAGAGAATCAAACAATGGCAGTTAAATTACGTTTAACACGTTTAGGTTCAAAAAGAAACCCATTTTATCGTATAGTAGTAGCAGACGCACGTTCACCACGTGACGGTCGTATCATCGAACAAGTAGGTACTTATAATCCAAATAATGTAAATGCTCCAGAAGTTAAAATTGACGAAGCATTAGCATTAAAATGGTTAAATGATGGTGCTAAACCAACAGATACTGTACGTAATATCTTATCTAAAGAAGGTATCATGAAAAAATTCGACGAGCAAAAATAATCGTTGATTATAAAGTGTGATATTTAAGAGTACCATATAGGGTACTCTTTTTTTATAGGCTAAAGTTGAATTTACTCATAGGCAACTGTAACAAAATATATAAACAGAGACTATAGCATGTTATAATTTACGTGATTAATAAAAGTTTGAAGATGAGTATTTTATTTCGGAGGAACATATATGAAAGTTGAAGTAGGTAAAATCGTCAATACACATGGCATTAAAGGTGAAGTAAAAGTAAAATCAAATTCAGATTTTACAGATACACGTTTTCAACCAGGCGAAGTGTTAACGATAGAACAAACACACAAAGAACCAGTAATGTTAACTGTAGCATCACATCGTATGCATAAGGGCCTACATATGCTTACATTTGAAGGTATTAATAATATCAATGATATTGAGCATTTGAAAGGGCAAGTATTATTGCAAGAACGCGATCATGAGGAAATTGAGTTAGCTGAAAATGAGTTTTATTATTCAGATATTATTGGCTGTACTGTCTTTGATGATGAAGATACCCCGATAGGTAGAGTTATCGAAATTTTTGAGACAGGTGCAAATGACGTATGGGTTGTAAAAGGAGATAAAGAATATCTAATACCTTATATTGCTGATGTGGTTAAGGAAGTAGACGTGGAAGGTCGTACAATCCATATAACACCACTGGAAGGATTGTTGGATTAATGAAAATTGATTATTTGACGCTATTTCCGGAAATGTTTGATGGAATATTGAATCATTCGATTATGAAGCGAGCACAAGATAAAGGGGTCTTGCAAACGAATACTGTTAACTTTAGAGATTTTGCTGAAAATAAACACAACCAAGTAGATGATTATCCCTATGGTGGTGGACAAGGAATGGTATTGAAACCTGAGCCAGTATTTAATGCTATGCAAGCAGTTGAACATACTGAAGCAACACGTGTCATTTTGATGTGTCCACAAGGTAAACCATTTAATCAAGCGTTAGCACAAGAACTAAGTGAAGCAGAACATTTAGTATTTATTTGTGGTCATTATGAAGGTTATGATGAACGAATCCGTACACAGCTAGTAACGGATGAAGTATCTATTGGTGACTATGTTTTAACAGGTGGTGAATTGCCCGCCATGACTATGACTGATGCTATCGTTCGTTTAATACCTGGTGTATTAGGTAATCAACAATCACATGAAGACGATTCTTTTCAAGATGGTTTGCTTGAGTTTCCACAGTATACTCGTCCAAGATCGTATTTAGGACATGATGTGCCAGATGTATTGCTCTCAGGCAACCATGCACATATAGAGCAATGGAGACATGAACAAAAGCTGATTAATACTTGGGTTAAAAGACCTGATTTATTAGAACAGTATCCGTTAACAACAGAAGACCAAAAAATATTAGAAACTTATAAAAAGCAATTGAAAAAATAAATAGTCTGTGCTAACATAATTTAAGTGTGCAAAGCACGAAAATCACTATGGTCCGCTGCTATATATTTGTCAAGGCAAGAACATAGGCTGAAGGAGAGAAAAAAATGACTAATCACAAATTAATTGAAGCAGTAACTAAGTCACAATTACGCACTGATATACCTTCATTCCGTCCAGGTGATACTTTAAAAGTTCACGTACGTATTATTGAAGGTAATCGCGAACGTATCCAAGTATTCGAAGGTGTAGTTATTAAACGTCGTGGTGGCGGTGTGTCAGAAACTTTCACTGTTCGTAAAATTTCTTCAGGTGTAGGCGTGGAACGTACATTCCCTGTACACACTCCTAAAATTGAAAAAATTGAAGTTAAACGTCGCGGTAAAGTACGTCGTGCTAAATTATACTACCTACGTAGCTTACGTGGTAAAGCTGCTAGAATTCCTGAAATTCGCTAATCAGTATAAGACGAATAAAAAGACGAGCCTATATTTAGGCTCGTCTTTTTTGTGTTTAATGTTGCTTTTTGCGTACCCATATCGTGAAGCCAATACTCAATAATATGCTCAGTCCAGATATGGTAATTAATACCCAAAAATGTGGGGGTCTATAGTGTAATGTTAATTTTTCTTGACCCTTTTCAGCAGGTATTACAGTCATAATACCATTACCCTTTAGGACAGGGATTTCTTTACCATTACTTTTGGCATACATGCCATCACGATAGGCCATAGGTAATACGATATATCCTTTATCTTGTTTACGTTTCGTCACAGTATAACCATCTCGACGTTGTGCAACATCGACTTCGTTTAGAGATTGTGCACTACGACGTAAAGTATTATAATTTTCGCCATAAATCCCTTTAATGCGATACTTATAAGTACCTTGAGCTAATTTTAACTTTAAGACATCATTAGCTTTAACTCGCATAGTTACTGGGTTAACCAAGCGTCGATATTTATAATCTAATTCATTACGAGTTTGTTTATATTCATTAATGCCTACATAATGTTCTTTATTTGGTGCGAGTAACTGAATGTCTAATTCTACATACATATCTTTATACTGCTTAGCTATAGACTGTGGTAGCTTAAACTCGACACCCCCGTTATTTTTTGTAACGACAAGTTGCTTTTTATCATTTATATATGCATTTTGCATGGATTGCTCTGCTTTAGATAACAAATTATCATTAGCTTCAAATGAAGAGTTAACATATTTATCGTTATTGAATGTAACACCTTGTAACATTGCTTGTTCTTTATCTAATGGTGATTTCAAATCAGATTGGTCGTACACTTTGTTAGTAATATGTGCACTAGGATAATCGATTTCATTTTTAGAATGTATAAATTCAGCTTTACCATTTTTTATAAGTTGATGTTTTTTAAAACCATAAGTCATATTAAGGTCGTTAGGACGACGAATACGATCTTTGACATTCCATAGCGACATTAAGTTTGCACGGTTTGATAATAAGCGATAAGTACTATTTTTGTCTGTATGCATATTGATTTGTAATTGTTTATCGTAGTAATTTAAAATATCCCCATCAAAAATACTTGAGTATAGAGCTATACCATTAAAATGATAAATCATCGGAGAATTCAGTCCATATTGTGACATGTAATCAATTCTGTTTAATGGATCATTTGGGTAAGACTTATTAATTGAGTCGATTTTTTGTGCTAATTCTTTGCTTCGATAGGAAGAATCATCCAAATCAGCAAATGTATTTTCATATTTTTTGATGTTATTAAAATGGTAATCGTTAACAATTAAAGCTTGCTGTATTACAAATAGAGCTAAAAGTATAGGTAGTGCCCATTTTTTAGTAATAAGTGGCTTATTGTAAATCAAGCACCCAACAAAAATCATAATGATTATACACACAATCATCCAATTCATTTTCTGTGCTGTAACTGTGATTGACATAGTTACTATAATCAATAAAGCTGGTATACAAGCATATATATATGATTTTAACGTTAATTCCGCCATATATTGCACAAATAAAGCTATTAAAATAGCAGTAGTTAGTGCGAATAAATAAATCCATCTACGTTGTGGTGTTGAAAATCCATTGAACATACTATCGAAATAAGGTGTTAAAGCTCCGAGGAGCATTATCCAAGTTGCAATGGCAAACATTTTATAATAATAATGTCTGTATAATTTAAAAGCAAATAATGCAACTAAAGCAAAAGCAGTGACAGTAATATAAAAGCCATTGGAAAAGAAATGTGTTTGGCGTGCAAAATCAGTAAAAAGATTAATTTCAAATTCAGGATTAGCTTTGCGATCATTATTTAAAAATGAAGATACTCCCGTATAAAATCCCCAAATAGCTACTAATGTACTTAATACTACTGCAATAGTTATCGTATAAAATTTTTGCCATCGCGTTACGATATCGTTTGGGTGTACAATACAGAGTCGATAAATAAAATAAAAACTTAAAGCAACCGCTTGAAAATAACTAAAATAAAAATTTGAAAATAACGTTAAGGCAATGGCAAAAATGAATAAGCCAAGCTTACGTTGCTTGAAATAACGTTCAATTCCTAATAAAGACAACGGTAAGAAAATGAGTAAATCACCATAAAATGACCAGGTAAAATTAAAATAAATGACAATAGTTGACGCGCCATATAGTAGGGCAGCTAAAAATACTGTGCTGAATTTTAAGTTTAAAGATCTAAAGTAATAAAAAGCTAAAGTATAAGTAACTACCGTTTTAACGAATGCAACGATGAGCTGGTTACCAGGCCAAAATCCAATGTCACTAGGATTTAAATGAAATAATTGTGTTGCTAACCATACAAAAATAAAGTTTATATATGTAAATGGAGAGGTGGCATAGTAATAAGATAAGTCTTTAACATAATCGCCACCTAATCCGAAAGAATGATCATAAAAGCTCTGGAAAGACGTAAAGTGCTCATATAGATACATTTGAAATGGCATCATCTGGCGAAACCCATCGCCATTACCGCTAAAAATAACCCCTTCAGTAAGAAAACGATAAATATAAGGTGTAAATTGCAACAAGGCAACTAAAATCCCCATTGCTATAATACAACACAAACGTGTTATTTTATTTGTCCATAATTGTTTTAACATGCCAACTATCCTCTTTTCTTTTTATGGATCGTGCTTTTTTTATATAACATAAATCGGAAAATAACACTAATGACTATACTAACTAAAGATATAATTATCATAGTAAACCAAAATGGTGGTTTATATTTAATAATGATAGTGTCGTTATTTGAACGTACTGGTACACCAGTCATGAAGTAATTTACTTTTTGTGGAGTGACTTTTTTACCATCCACGAAAGCTGTCATTCCTTGACGATATGGAATATTAATTTGTGCCATACCGCTCTCATGTTTTCCTAAATCAACTTTTACCCCGTTGTTAATATCATGATAATGGTGCGATTGTTGTTGTTTTGTCGCTTGCTTGAGTGTATCGTAATTTTCTCCATGTAATTGAAGTAATTGGAATTGATACGTTCCATATGGACTTATATCAATTGAAATATTACCGTCACTATCTGGTTGGGTTCTGTAAAGCTGTGTGTATACGCCGGTTTTATAAGTCGAATTGTTAAATAAACGATTATTTTGATATTGATTAAGTTGTACTGAAAAATTACTGTCAGGTAGCCCACGCTTAATTTTCATTGTCAGATAAAAATCATCGTACTGCTTTCTTATTTTTTGAGGTATATGTAGTTTTATTTGTCCGGAATTTTTAGTAACTTTGATTTTATTTTTACGCTGTTGTTGAATATTATCAGTTGTAATTGTTACATCATTCAATAAATTTTTGGATTTTTGCTGTAAAGCTACACCTTTATGCGGTAAGACAATTCCTGTTAACATAGCATGTTCACGCGCGATTGGCGTATGCAGTTTGCGAGCGTCATAAATTTTATTACTGACACGGACAGCTGGTAAAGGTAATTGGTTTTTATAAATTTCATATTGCCCTTGATGTTCGACTTTTTTAAAATATGACGGTACATTTGATTGATGTTCCTTGCGCATTAAATATTTTACAGATAATAAACTCGCTAAATTTTGTCTACCATTCGTTGATTGATAACGGCTGACAGATTCATTAACCATATTAATTTTTAAATGATCGTAATAAAAGTCTAAAATATTATGATGAAAAATACTGGAATATAGACTTAAACCTTTAAAGTGTTGATACATAGGTGTGTTATCTTGTTCATCGACACGCCAGTCAATACGTTCATCATCGTTTTTAGTTGTTTGCATCTTATTTACAAGTTCACGCTGTTGTTGTGAATTATACATACTACTTTGTACGTAATTTTTGTTTGCCCGCTGTTGGTGGTCTGCAAAATAAATTTGGTATTTGATAAAAACAAAAGATACTAACAATAATAATATAATAATTGACAGACTATACAGTGGTGTTAGTTTTACTTTGTATTTAGGTTGTTGTAATAGCAAAATTAATAAACCTATAACACATACTATTGGTACGAAATAAACCCAAGATACAACAGTGTCAACAAGCCAAGCGCTCGTAAAAATGACGCCTATGGCAATTACTGAAGTCGTACAATAGTGCCGGATAGATAAAGTCTTAAAATATTTTACATAACTTCCAATGAGCATAGCACTACTAAATGCTAATAAATAATGCCACCGTTTCTGAGGAGCGGAAAAACCATTAAATACTTGATCGATATAAGGGATAAATGCAGCTATTATACAAAATAGAGTACATAAAGCAAATAATTTAAAATAAAAATGTTTATACAACTTAAATGCCAATAATGCTTGAATTGTAATAAAGATAACGACAATTAAGTAGTTATCATAAAATAAATTAGTGTTTTTATCTAACGGTTCAAACAAAGGGACCTCTCCGTTAAATGGGATACGACGATTATTTACAAAACTCATAACTCCATGGAAGAAGAAAAATAAGCTACAACCTAAACCTAATAATGCAGCTATGAATAACACACTAAAATGCTTAATAGAAAGTTTAATATCATTTTTATGTCTAAAAATTAAACGTAATGCCAAATAAATAATACCAGTTAAGCATTGGTAATATGCAAAATAAAAGTTATTAATCAAAGATATGGCAACTACGATGATAAATAAACCAATTTTTTTATGTTGTAAAAACCTTTCTATTGCTAGTAAGAGCAAAGGTAATAATATAAAAATGTCACTGAAAAATGGCCAATATACAGTGAATCTAAAATATAATGGTGATAAGACAAATAAAGCTGCAACTAAAATAGCAACTTGTCTATTACGTAATATGTAGTGAGCATAGTAAAAGGTTGCGCACATTGCTAAAAATGCTTTGGCAATAGACAGCACTATGGCATTTGTCATCCAAAACATTACATCAGAAGTTGGCATATGTATAAACAGTTTGCAAATAGAGATAATAATGACATTGATAATAAATAAAATATTAGTAGAAAAATAATATGCTAAATCAGTAAAAAAATCTCCACCTAATCCGAAATCTGTGGCGTAGAACCAATTGCCTTGAGACCAATTATCATATAAAAACATTTGTATTGGAATCATTTGTTCCATACCATCATTTGGGCCAGTAAATAAAATACCATCCACCCAAAATCTATAAATAATATAGCTATGTCCTATCACTGCTAGTACAAATAATAGCATGAATATTAGTAGTTTTTGTCTCATTCTATAACTCCTGTGAATTGGATATATAAAGCGATAAAAATTCAATTAAGAAATATGTAGTTACAAATCATTTTGCACTATAACAACGTATACAGTAACTATACCCGTATTTCTTAGAAGCAACAGCGTGATTTGAAAATTTGTGATTAACATCTAAATAAAATGTTGAACATAAAGAAATGCTATCATAATTTACGTTATCATATTAAAATATGTAATGGACATAATATAAACAAAGGTAAATTCGAAATAACTAAATCTAAATATAATTTTTAAAAGTGAAAGGTGATGTTTATGGTAATACAATGGTACCCAGGACATATGGCCAAAGCCAAAAGACAAGTGACTGAGCAACTTAAAAAAGTAGACGTAGTATTTGAGTTGGTTGATGCACGTATACCATATAGTTCGCGTAATCCAATGATTGATGAAGTGATACAACAAAAACCACGTGTAATTATTTTGAATAAAAAAGATATGGCAAACTTGAAAGAACTAGAAAAGTGGCAATCTTATTTCTCAGCACAAGGTAATTTTCCTGTAACAGTTGATGCTAAGCATGGTAAAGGGTTAAAACAAGTAGAACAGGCAGCTATTCAAGCAACAGAAGATAAGTTTGCTAAAGAGCGTGAAAAAGGGTTGAAGCCACGTGCAATTAGAGCGATGATTGTAGGAATTCCGAATGTCGGCAAATCTACATTAATTAATAAATTAGCAAATCGAGCAATCGCTAAAACTGGAAATACACCAGGTGTAACGAAACAACAACAATGGATCAAAATTGGGAAGTCGTTACAATTATTAGATACACCAGGCATATTATGGCCTAAATTTGAAGACCAACTCGTTGGAAAAAAATTAAGTATAACAGGTGCGATTAAAGATAGTATTGTTCATTTAGATGAAGTTGCTATATATGGATTAGAATTTTTAAAACAACATGATTATGAAGGCTTAAAAAAACACTATAATATCGAAGTAGCGATAGATGCCGAAAACTTAGAATGGTTTGATGCTATTGGACGACGCAGAGGGCTATTACAACGTGGTAATGAAGTAGACTATGAAGCGGTTATTGAATTAATTATCAATGAAATTCGTAATGCTAAAATAGGCACTTATACTTTCGATGTTTTTAAAGAAATTGAGCGTGACTATTTTGAGTAAACAAACGATTAAAGATATCAAAAAAGAATTACAAACAATTACATCTTTAGAAAGTTTAGCGCAAAGTGAACATCAACTAGATGAACGAAAAGGTGTAAAACTAGCTATAACCCAAAGGCAGAAACAATTAGAAAAAGATGTAAGATTACGTGAACAATATGTTGAGATGACTCAGTTTGAGACTAATATAGCTAAACAACATCAGGACGCAGTGATATGTGGTATTGATGAAGTTGGCAGGGGGCCTTTAGCAGGACCAGTGGTGACGTGTGCAGTTATTTTAGATCCAACATATGACTTTATTGGAATTAATGATTCAAAGCAATTATCTGCCGATAAACGACAACAGCTACAACAAGAAATTCAAACAAACGCACTTGACTATGCCTATGGTGTCGCTTCAGTAAAAGAAATTGATACTTTGAATATATATCAAGCGACTAAACTGGCAATGCTCCGTGCAGTACAAAAGCTAACGGTAACCCCATCACACTTGCTTATTGATGCTATGGAAATTGATACAGATATTGCACAAACATCACTGATAAAAGGGGATGCGCGTAGTATCTCTATAGCAGCTGCTAGTATTTTAGCTAAGGAATATCGTGATCAATACATGAAAGATTTGGCAGAAACATATCCAGGTTATGCTTTCGAAAAAAATGTAGGTTACGGTACTCAAGCTCATTTAGATGGGATTACACGTTATGGTGTGACAGAGGTTCATCGAAAATCATTTGAACCGATAAAATCCAAGGTTAAAAACTTAGAAATTTAAAATAATTCTAAAGAAGATGGCTGAAACAGTTTACAATAGCGCTTACATTTCTTATAATTGAAATGCACTTAACCTAAGAAACAGGAGGATGGAGAATGAATATCCACGAGTATCAAGGTAAAGAAATTTTTCGTTCCATGGGCGTTGCTGTCCCAGAAGGACGCGTAGCATTTACTGCTGAAGAAGCGGTAGAAAAAGCAAAAGAATTAAGTTCAGAGGTATATGTGGTAAAAGCACAAATACACGCTGGCGGTAGAGGTAAAGCTGGTGGTGTAAAAATTGCGAAATCACTATCTGAAGTAGAAAGTTACGCTAATGAATTACTAGGTAAACAACTAGTAACTCATCAAACAGGTCCAGAAGGAAAAGAAATTAAACGCCTTTACATAGAAGAGGGCTGCGATATTCAAAAAGAATATTATGTTGGATTTGTTATCGATCGTGCGACAGATCGTGTAACACTTATGGCATCAGAAGAAGGCGGTACTGAAATTGAAGAGGTAGCTGCTAATACACCGGAAAAAATCTTTAAAGAGACTATTGATCCGGTAACAGGTTTAGCTCCTTATCAAGCTAGAAGAATCGCATTCAATATTAATATTCCAAAAGAGTCTATTAATAAAGCAGCGAAATTTTTAATTTCACTGTATAACGTATTTATTGAAAAAGATTGTTCAATTGTTGAAATTAATCCATTAGTAACTACAGGTGATGGTGATGTTTTAGCTTTAGATGCAAAAATTAATTTCGATGACAATGCGTTATTTAGACATAAAGATATCCAAGAATTACGCGATTTAGAAGAAGAAGATCCGAAAGAAATCGAGGCTTCTAAATACGATTTATCTTACATCGCATTAGATGGAGATATTGGTTGTATGGTTAATGGTGCAGGTTTAGCAATGGCAACAATGGATACTATTAATCACTTCGGCGGTAATCCGGCTAACTTCTTAGATGTAGGGGGCGGCGCTACAAAAGAAAAAGTTACTGAAGCTTTTAAAATTATTTTAGGCGATGATAATGTTCAAGGTATCTTCGTTAATATCTTCGGTGGTATTATGAAGTGTGATGTTATCGCGGAAGGTATTGTAGCTGCTGTTAAAGAAGTAGAACTAACATTACCATTGGTAGTTCGTCTAGAAGGTACAAATGTTAAAGAAGGTAAAGCAATCTTGAAAGATTCAGGACTTGCTATTGAACCTGCTGCAACTATGGCTGAAGGCGCACAAAAAATCGTTAAACTCGTTAAAGAAGCGTAAGGAAAGGATGGGAGCACTAAGATGAGCGTATTTATAGATAAAAATACAAAAGTAATCGTACAAGGTATCACAGGGTCTACTGCCCTTTTCCATACAAAACAAATGCTTGAATATGGTACACAAATTGTAGCAGGTGTAACACCTGGTAAAGGTGGACAAGTTGTTGAAGGTGTACCAGTATTTAACACAGTAGATGAAGCAAAAGAACAAACAGGTGCAAATGTATCAGTAATCTATGTACCAGCACCGTTTGCTGCGGATGCAATTTTAGAATGTATTGAAGCTGAATTAGATTTAGCAATCTGCATCACTGAGCATATTCCTGTAGTTGACATGGTTAAAGTTAACCGTTATGCAGAAGGTAAAAAGACACGTGTCGTAGGACCTAACTGCCCAGGTGTTATTACTGCTGACGAATGTAAAATTGGTATTATGCCTGGTTACATTCATAAAAAAGGTCACGTAGGTGTTGTATCTCGTTCAGGTACATTAACTTATGAAGCTGTACACCAATTAACAGAAGAAGGTATTGGTCAAACTACAGCAGTAGGTATTGGTGGCGACCCTGTCAACGGTACTAACTTCATCGATGTATTACAAGCATTTAATGAAGACGATGAAACAAAAGCAGTAGTAATGATTGGTGAAATTGGTGGTACTGCTGAAGAAGAAGCTGCAGAATGGATAAAAGCGAATATGACTAAACCAGTCGTTGGCTTCGTAGGTGGTCAAACTGCGCCTCCAGGAAAACGTATGGGCCATGCTGGTGCCATTATTTCTGGTGGTAAAGGTACTGCAGCAGAAAAAATCAAAACATTAAATGAATGTGGCGTGAAAACTGCTGATACACCATCTGAAATTGGAACAACATTAATTGAAGCTGCTAAAGAAGCAGGCATTTATGATCAATTATTAACTGTGAAACAATAATATTTAGAGTGCACAAATCCCGAAATATGTCGGGGTTTGTGCTTTTTGAGGTGCAGTAAATTCACGATGTAACACACTGTGACAACACAAGACAAACGTGTTGTCGCAGTGTGTTTTTACTTGTTAAAATTGGATGTCAATTCAGTGGAAAGTTAAATGTAATTGTAATATTAGAAAGTATAACGCCTTATCTATAATACATAGTAGAGGAGGTAACGTTATGTACCAAAAACAATATCTACGATTACTCTATAGTGGCTTAACTACCCAACAAATTTATAAATTAATAAATCAATTTCCTAATTTCTTCACAATTAATAACAGCAAACAAACCTCTGCTTTGAGAGGGTTTCTGACTACCACAAAGATCAATAACTATCATAAACCACTGCAAAAATTTATATCGCTCGATGATAGTGATATTGCACAGCATTTATATCAATCACAAGTTAGCACAATATCCATTGATCACACTGCTTATCCCCAAATTTTAAAGGAAATAACTGATCCCCCATTTATATTATTTTATCGAGGACAGCGTGACTTGTTGCACAACATTCAAACAATCGCTATCGTCGGTTCAAGAAAAGCGAGTGCCTATACTACAAAAGTTTTGCAGAACTTATATCCTGCATTTAAAAACCATGGTTTAACTGTCGTTTCAGGTTTAGCAAAAGGTGCCGATCATATTGCACATCAGCTAGCATTAGATTATCGTATTCCTACCATTGCAGTATTAGCATTTGGACATCTCGTTCATTATCCTAAAGAAACTTTATGTACACGGAAAACAATGGAACAAATAGGGGTGGTTATTAGTGAATATCCACCATTTCAGCCAGTGCGCAAATATCACTTTGCACAACGTAATAGGCTAATTAGTGGGTTAGCAAAAGGATTGTTCATAACGGAATCAACTATTAAATCGGGGACTCAAATTACTGTAGATTGTGCTTTAGACCAAAATAGAGATGTATACGTAGCACCGGGAGATATGTTTAATGTATTAACACAAGGCAATATGTATATGGCTCAGCAGGGTGCAAAAGTTGTATTAAGTGCGAAAGATATTTTAATTGATTATATGGAAAATTGATATTTTTATTGAATTAATTGTATAAATGTACTAATGTATAGATACTTTGTAAAAATAAATGTGAAAATAGCGTAGGTTAACACTTTTTGCTTTAGGTAAATAAATAGTTGTTATTGATTTAATAATTAAAAACATTGACAAAATCAAAATACACCGTTTATTATTTATCTTTGTAAATTAGATGTAAAAAAATTGTGCAAGGGGGAACTACTTTGGCAGAAAATTTAGTCATAGTTGAATCGCCTGCAAAAGCTAAAACCATTGAAAAATATTTAGGTAAAAAATATAAAGTAATAGCATCTATGGGACATGTTCGAGATTTGCCTCGTAGTCAAATGGGCGTAGATGTGGATAATGATTATGAACCCAAATATATTACAATACGTGGGAAAGGTCCTGTTGTAAAAGAATTAAAAAAACATGCTAAAAAAGCGAAAAATGTTTATTTAGCAAGTGACCCCGACCGTGAAGGTGAAGCTATTGCTTGGCATTTAGCTAATATATTAGATTTAGAAGATTCAAATGAAAATCGAGTAGTCTTTAACGAAATTACTAAAGATGCAGTGAAAGATAGCTTTAAACATCCAAGGGGCATTGAAATGCAATTAGTGGATGCCCAACAAGCTAGAAGAATATTAGACCGTTTAGTAGGTTATAATATATCTCCAGTATTATGGAAAAAAGTTAAAAAAGGTTTGTCTGCCGGAAGAGTACAATCGGTGGCTTTACGACTTATTATTGATCGTGAAAACGAAATTAGAAACTTTAAGCCAGAAGAATATTGGAAAATTGAAGGTGAATTTAGATATAAAAAATCTAAATTTAACGCTAAATTTTTACATTTAAAAAATAAACCATATAAATTAACAAATAAACAAGATGTTGAAACGATAACGACACAATTGGATGGCGATCAGTTTGAAGTAACGAAAGTTACGAAAAAAGAGAAAACACGTTATCCATCAAATCCTTTTACTACGTCTACTTTACAACAAGAAGCAGCGCGTAAATTAAACTTCAAAGCACGTAAAACGATGATGTTAGCGCAACAATTATATGAAGGTATTGATTTGAAAAAACAAGGTACAGTAGGTTTGATTACTTATATGCGTACGGATTCAACACGAATTTCAGATCAAGCTAAAGCAGAAGCTAAACAATATATTCAAGATACTTACGGTAATACGTACACATCAAATCGCAAAGCTAAAGGGCAAGGTGATCAAGATGCCCACGAAGCTATAAGACCGTCAAGTACATTACGTACTCCAAATGAAATGAAAGATTTCTTGACTAGAGATCAACACCGTTTATATAAATTAATTTGGGAACGCTTTGTAGCAAGTCAAATGGCACCAGCTATTCTAGATACAGTTGCTTTAGATTTAACACAAAATGATTTGAAGTTTCGTGCGAATGGACAAACAATCAAGTTTAAAGGATTTATGACACTTTACGTCGAAGCAAATGATGATGGTGACAACAAACAAGAAAATAAATTACCTAAAATAGATGAAGGTGAAATGGTTACAGCTACAAATATCGAACCATCACAACATTTCACACAACCACCACCACGTTATACTGAAGCAAGATTAGTTAAAACATTAGAAGAATTGAAAATAGGTAGACCATCTACTTATGCACCAACGATTGATACGATTCAAAAACGTAATTACGTTAAAAATGAAAGTAAACGTTTTGTACCAACAGAACTTGGTGAAATAGTTTATGAACAAGTAAAAGAATACTTCCCGGAAATTATCGATGTTGACTTTACAGCTAATATGGAAACATTGTTAGATAAAGTTGCTGAAGGCGAAATCGAATGGAAGAAAGTAATTAGAGACTTCTTTAGTAGTTTTAAACAAGATGTAGAACGTGCTGAAGAAGAGATGGAAAAAATTGAAATAAAAGATGAACCAGCAGGGGAAGATTGCGAAGTTTGTGGCTCTCCAATGGTTATAAAAATGGGGCGTTATGGTAAATTCATGGCATGTTCGAATTTCCCAGATTGTAGAAATACAAAAGCTATCATTAAACCTATTGGTGTTACTTGCCCTAAATGTAAAGAAGGCGATGTAGTAGAACGTAAATCCAAGAAAAATCGCTTGTTTTATGGTTGTTCAAAATATCCAGAGTGTGACTTTATTAGTTGGGACAAACCGGTAGGAAGAGAATGTCCTAAATGTAGTGAATACTTGGTAGAACGCAAAAAAGGTAGAAGTAGTCAGGTTGTATGTTCAAACTGTGATTATAAAGAAGAAGTACAAAAATAATTGAATAATTGCTGTTATCTAGTATAGGAAAGATGTTAATATGTATTAGGATTAACTTTTGACTATCAAAGATAACAATAAGCAACTAACGATATCAGTAATGATTTTAGTTTTATAGTTATGTTATTACTATTGGTATCGTAGTTGCTATTTTAATGTATTGGAGGATTTTATATGTCACAAACAGTCAATGTTATAGGTGCAGGTTTAGCCGGCTCAGAAGCAGCATTTCAACTTGCTGAAAGAGGCATCAAAGTAAATTTAGTCGAGATGAGACCAGTTAAACAGACACCTGCACATCATACAGATAAGTTTGCAGAACTTGTTTGTTCTAATTCTTTACGTGGCAATGCATTAACAAATGCAGTAGGTGTATTAAAAGAAGAGATGAGACAACTTAACTCTTTAATTATCGAAGCTGCAGATAAAGCACGTGTGCCAGCTGGCGGAGCATTGGCAGTAGATCGTCATGATTTTGCTGGTTATATCACTGAAACTTTAAAAAATCATCCTAATGTTACGGTAATAAATGAAGAAATAAATAGTATTCCTGAAGGTTATACAATTATTGCAACGGGACCACTAACAACAGATAAACTAGCAGCTGAAATCGTGGAAGCGACTGGTAAAGATCAATTGTATTTTTACGATGCTGCTGCCCCAATCGTTGAAAAAGATTCAATTGATATGGACAAAGTATATTTAAAATCACGTTATGATAAAGGTGAAGCTGCATATTTAAACTGTCCGATGACCGAAGAAGAATTCAATCGATTTTACGATGCATTATTAGCAGCTGAAGTTGCACCAACAAATGAGTTTGAAAAAGAGAAATATTTTGAAGGTTGTATGCCATTTGAAGTAATGGCAGAGCGAGGACGCAAAACTTTACTTTTTGGACCGATGAAACCTGTTGGTTTAGAAGATCCTAAAACAGGTGAAAGACCATATGCAGTGGTACAGTTACGTCAAGATGATGCCGCTGGTACTTTATATAATATTGTTGGTTTCCAAACTCATTTAAAATGGGGCGCTCAAAAAGAGGTAATCCGTTTAATACCTGGCTTAGAAAATGTTGATATTGTACGTTATGGTGTGATGCATAGAAATACATTTATCAATTCACCGGATGTATTGTCGGAAACATATGCATTAAAAGGTAGAGACGGATTATACTTCGCAGGTCAAATGACAGGTGTAGAAGGTTATGTTGAAAGTGCAGCTAGTGGTTTATTAGCTGGTATAAATGTTGCGCACAAATTGCAAGATAAAGCTGAAGTTATTTTTCCACGAGAAACAATGATTGGTAGTATGGCTTATTATATTTCGCATGCGAAAAATGAAAAAAACTTCCAACCTATGAATGCGAACTTTGGATTATTGCCTGCCTTAGAAAATCGTATTAAAGATAAGAAAGAACGTTATGAAACATTAGCTCATCGTGCATTATCTTATTTAGAACACTACAA
>NZ_PPQB01000005.1:561596-603803 GCF_002902345.1 Staphylococcus arlettae | reverse complement strand
ATATTAGACACAATTTAATAGTTATTTTTAGCAGTCCCCTCCAACAATATGCTACAATGCTACATGATGGAGGGGTTTTTATTGGAAACAATTCAAGAAGCGTATCTTTATATGTTAAAAGTAGAACGTCAATTTTCCGAACATACACTAAAGTCATATTATGACGATATTGTGCAATTCAATTCATTTTTAGAGCAAGAATATTTGAATTTAAATACGTTTGAATATAAAGACGCAAGAAACTTTTTAAGTTTTTTATATTCAAAAAACTTGAAAAGAACTACAGTTTCGCGTAAAATTTCAACGCTGAGAAGTTTTTATGAATACTGGATGACACAAGATGAGACAGTTGTGAATCCATTTGTTCAGCTTGTACACCCTAAAAAAGAACAATATTTACCCCACTTTTTTTATGAAGAAGAAATGGAAGCATTATTTCAAACCGTTTCGACTGATGTTAAAAAAGGTATGAGAGACAGGGTGATATTAGAATTACTATATGCCACAGGTATTCGTGTATCAGAATTGGTAAATATTAAAATACAAGACTTAGATATGCAGACACCAGGAGTTAAGGTGTTAGGAAAAGGTCATAAAGAACGATTTGTACCTTTTGGTGAGTTTTGTAGACAAAGTATTGAAGTTTACTTGCAGGAATTTAAACCTAAACTAAATAGTAATCATGACTTTTTATTAGTTAATATGAATGGGGCACCTATTACTGAGCGTGGTGTACGTTATGTATTAAATGATGTGGTAAAAAGAACGGCAGGAGTTACAGAAATACATCCCCACAAATTACGTCATACATTCGCGACGCATATGCTTAATCAAGGTGCTGATTTGAGAACTGTACAATCGTTATTAGGACATGTAAACCTGTCAACGACGGGACGATATACTCACGTATCTAATGAGCAATTAAAGAAAGTATATTTAAATGCACATCCACGTGCAAAAAAGGAGAGTTAACAATGAGCACTTCATTACATGCAACAACAATTTATGCTGTGCAACACAATGGTCATTCTGCTATGGCCGGAGATGGACAAGTGACTTTGGGAGAACAAGTAATTATGAAGCAAACTGCTAGAAAAGTAAGAAGATTATACGATGGTAAAGTTCTTGCTGGTTTTGCTGGTAGTGTGGCAGATGCTTTTACATTATTTGAAAAATTTGAGACTAAACTCCAACAATTTAGTGGTAATTTAGAACGTGCTGCTGTGGAATTAGCTCAAGAGTGGCGTGGAGATAAACAATTGAGACAATTAGAAGCTATGTTAATCGTCATGGATAAAACTTCTATTCTTGTTGTGAGTGGTACTGGTGAAGTTATTGCTCCAGATGACGATTTAATCGCAATTGGCTCAGGTGGGAATTATGCTTTGAGTGCGGGAAGAGCTTTAAAACGCCATGCAACTCATATGTCAGCTAAGGAAATGGCCTATGAAAGTCTAAAAGTTGCATCTGACATTTGTGTATTTACGAATGACCAAATTATAGTAGAAGAATTATAGTCATAGTTGTTTAACGTAAAAAAAATCAGAATTACATGAAATTTGAAATTAATTCTAAAGTAATTCGTTGTTATAACATCAATTTTTGTGTTTAGAAGATGGAGGGAATCATTACTATGGATGATAATGGAATTAAATTAACGCCGAAAGATATAGTATCAAAATTAGATGAATATATTGTCGGTCAACATGATGCCAAACGAAAAGTAGCCATAGCATTGCGCAATCGTTATAGAAGGAGCTTGCTTTCAGACGAGGAAAAACAAGAAATTGCACCTAAAAATATTTTAATGATTGGACCAACAGGTGTTGGGAAAACAGAAATTGCCCGTCGAATGGCTAAAATTGTAGGCGCACCTTTTATTAAAGTTGAAGCAACAAAATTCACAGAAGTAGGTTATGTTGGTCGTGATGTTGAAAGTATGGTTAGAGATTTAGTTGATGTTGCTATTCGTTTAGTTAAAGAACAAAAGAAATTATTAGTTAAAGACGAAGCTGAACAAAAAGCTAATGATAAACTAGTGAAACTGCTTGTTCCGAGTATGAAGAAGAAAGCAAGTCAAACATCTAATCCGTTAGAATCACTATTTGGTGGTGCCATGTCAAACTTTGGTCAAAATAACGAAGAAGAAGAGGAACCACCTACAGAAGAAATTAAAACTAAAAGATCTGAAATTAAAAGTGAACTGTTGAAAGGTAAACTTGAAGAAGAAAAAGTTAGAATTAAAGTTGAACAAGATCCAGGTGCCATGGGTATGCTTGGTACTAACCAAAATCAGCAAATGCAAGATATGATGAATCAACTTATGCCTAAGAAAAAAGTAGAACGAGAAGTTCCGGTTAAAACAGCACGTAAAATTCTTGCAGATGAATTTGCAGATGAGCTCATTGACCAAGAAACTGCGAATCAAGAAGCGATTAATTTAGCAGAACAAATGGGTATCATTTTTATTGATGAAATCGATAAAGTGGCAACAAGTAACCAAAATTCTGGTCAAGATGTTTCACGTCAAGGTGTACAACGCGATATTTTACCGATTGTTGAGGGTGGCATGGTTCAAACTAAATATGGTACTGTAAGCACGGAGCATATGCTGTTTATAGGTGCCGGAGCCTTTCACGTATCTAAACCAAGTGATTTAATTCCTGAATTACAAGGTAGATTTCCAATTCGTGTTGAATTAGAGAGTTTATCAGTATCTGACTTTGTGAGCATATTAACTGAGCCTAAGTTATCACTTATCAAACAGTATGAAGCATTATTACAAACAGAAGATGTGACAGTGAATTTCACAACAGATGCAGTTCAACGATTAGCGGAAATTGCTTATCAAGTAAATCAAGATACAGATAATATTGGAGCTAGACGTTTACACACTATCTTAGAAAAAATGTTAGAAGATTTATCGTATGAAGCACCAAATATGCCAAACGCTGTTGTAGATATTACACCACAATATGTAGACGATAAATTAAAATCTATTTCAACTAATAAAGATTTAAGTGCATTTATTTTATAATTCAAATTAAAAAGGAGCAGCAATAATGAGTCTATTATTAAAAACAAGAGAGCTTAATACACTTTTACAAAAGCATAAAGGTATTGCAGTTGATTTTAAGGATATGGCGCAAACAATTAGTAGCGTTACAGTGACAAATGTATTTATCGTATCTAGAAAAGGGAAAATATTAGGATCAAGTTTAAATGAACTATTAAAAAACGAACGTATTATTCAAATGCTTGAAAATCGTCACATCCCTACAGAGTATACAGACAAATTAATGGATGTAAAAGAAACTCAATCTAATATCGATATTGCTAACGTATTAACAGTATTCCCACCAGAAAACCAAGAGTTATTTGCACAAAGTAAAACAACTATTTTCCCAATCTTAGGTGGGGGAGAACGTTTAGGTACACTTGTACTTGGACGTGTACAAGATGACTTCTCAGAAAATGATTTAGTCTTAGGTGAATATGCAGCGACAGTAATCGGTATGGAAATTCTACGTGAAAAACATAACGAAGTAGAACAAGAAGCTAGAGACAAAGCTGCAATTAATATGGCGATAAATTCTTTATCTTACTCAGAGAGTGAAGCTATCGATCATATCTTTGAAGAGCTTGGAGGCAAA
Source organism: Staphylococcus arlettae (assembly GCF_002902345.1). Lineage (GTDB taxonomy): Bacteria > Bacillota > Bacilli > Staphylococcales > Staphylococcaceae > Staphylococcus > Staphylococcus arlettae. The sequence continues at coordinate 600,150 of NZ_PPQB01000005.1, read as the reverse complement.
GAAGGATTATTAATCGCTTCTAAAGTAGCTGATCGTGTAGGTATTACTAGATCAGTAATTGTAAATGCGTTAAGAAAACTTGAAAGTGCCGGAGTTATAGAGTCTCGTTCTTTAGGAATGAAAGGGACATTTATCAAAGTTAAGAAAGAAAAGTTCTTAGATGAACTATCGCGCTTTAAATAATTAAGACTAAAAACGACGTAATATTTTACAATGCGTCGTTTTTAATTTGAAAATCTTTAATATTATTTTATTGCTTTATATATTTTCTTATGATATATTTAATAACGGCTAAAGAGCCAATACGCACATAAACAGTAGAAGTATAAAGGGTGCGCTGTTAATACGTCGTGTTTATACGAGCTGTTTATGGAGGTAAAAACCAATAGGAGGATTTTAATTATGGCAGTAATTTCAATGAAACAATTACTAGAAGCAGGTGTTCATTTCGGTCATCAAACACGCCGTTGGAACCCTAAAATGAAAAGATACATTTTCACTGAAAGAAATGGTATCTACATTATCGATTTACAAAAAACAGTGAAAAAAGTTGAAGAAGCTTATAACTTCATCAAGCAAATCTCTGAAGATGGTGGACGTGTACTATTTGTTGGTACTAAAAAACAAGCACAAGAATCAGTTAAAGCTGAAGCAGAACGTGCTGGTCAATTTTACGTAAACCAAAGATGGTTAGGTGGTATTTTAACTAACTATAAAACAATTTCTAAACGTATCAAACGTATTTCTGAAATTGAAAAAATGGAAGAAGATGGCTTGTTCGAAGTATTACCTAAAAAAGAAGTAGTAGAACTTAAAAAAGAATATGACCGCTTAAACAAATTCTTAGGTGGTATTCGTGATATGAAATCTATGCCTCAAGCATTATTTGTTGTTGACCCTCGTAAAGAGCGTAACGCAATTGCTGAAGCACGTAAACTTAACATCCCAATCGTAGGTATCGTGGATACAAACTGTGATCCTGACGAAATCGATTACGTTATCCCAGCAAACGATGATGCTATCCGTGCCGTTAAATTATTAACTGGTAAAATGGCAGATGCAGTCTTAGAAGGTCAACAAGGTGTATCTAATGAAGAAGTAGCAGCTGAACAAAATATTGATTTAGAAGAATCAAAAGAAGAAGCTACTGAATCAGCATCAACTGAAGAAGACACTTCTGTTGAATCAAACTAAGAATAATGTAAAATGGGTGATAAGATAATGAAGCTTATCACCTTTTTTTAAAAATAAATATTATAATTCATGAAATAATGGAGGAATTCGAAATGGCAATTTCAGCTAAACTTGTTAAAGAATTACGTGAAAAAACTGGCGCTGGTATGATGGACTGTAAAAAAGCGTTAACTGAAACTGATGGAGATATTGATAAAGCAATTGATTACTTACGTGAAAAAGGTATCTCTAAAGCAGCTAAAAAAGCTGATCGTATCGCAGCAGAAGGCTTAGTACATGTAGAAGTTAAAGGAAACGATGCAGCAATCGTTGAAATTAACTCAGAAACTGACTTTGTTGCTCGTAACGAAGGTTTCCAAGCATTAGTTAAAGAAGTTGCTACACAAGTACTTGAAACAAAAGTTGATTCTGTAGAAGCTTTACTTGAAACTAAATTAGCTGATGGTAAATCAGTAGATGAGCGCATGAAAGAATCAATTGCTACAATTGGAGAAAAATTAAGCATTCGTCGTTTCGCAATGAAAACTAAAACTGATAACGATGCTTTCGGTAGTTACAAACATATGGGCGGACGTATTGGTGTGCTTACAGTTGTTGAAGGTACAACAGACGAAGAAGCTGCTAAAGATGTTGCTATGCATATCGCAGCTATTAACCCTAAATATGTTTCATCTGAACAAGTTAATGAAGATGAAATTGCTCACGAAAGAGATGTATTAAAACAACAAGCATTAAATGAAGGTAAACCAGAAAATATCGTTGAAAAAATGGTAGAAGGTCGTTTACGTAAATATTTACAAGAAATTTGTGCTGTAGACCAAAACTTCGTAAAAGATCCAGATCAAACAGTTGAAGCTTACTTAAAATCTAAAGGTGGAAAACTTGTTGACTTCGTACGTTATGAAGTAGGCGAAGGTATGGAAAAACGTGAAGAAAACTTTGCTGATGAAGTTAAAGGGCAAATGAAATAATCTTTCATAATGTTGAACAAGAAAGAAGACACCTTTTGTGCCTCCGTATAAAAGACAACCTTTTGTATTGGAAGACCTATTGTGTCTTCTTTACTTGTATCAATTACATATCATTACAATAGAGAGGATAAGACAATGGCTGAAACTTCAAAATACAAACGTGTTGTTTTAAAATTAAGTGGAGAAGCACTTGCAGGTGATAAGGGTAGTGGTATTAACCCTATGATAATTAAAAGTGTTGCGAGTCAAGTTGCTGAAGTTGCAAAGATGGATTGTGAAATCGCTGTAATTGTAGGTGGAGGTAATATTTGGAGAGGTAAAACAGGTGCCGATTTAGGAATGGACCGTGGTACGGCTGATTATATGGGTATGTTAGCTACAGTAATGAATGCATTAGCATTACAAGATAGTTTAGAACAACTAGAGTGTGATACTCGAGTACTTACATCTATCGAAATGAAACAAGTAGCAGAACCATATATTCGTAGACGTGCGATTAGACACCTAGAGAAAAAGAGAGTAGTCATTTTTGCTGCTGGTATTGGTAATCCATATTTCTCTACAGATACAACAGCGGCATTGCGTGCAGCTGAAGTAGAAGCTGATGTAATTTTAATGGGTAAAAATAATGTTGATGGTGTTTATTCTGCAGATCCGAAAATCGACAAAGATGCGATTAAATACGAACATTTAACACATATCCAAATGTTACAAGAAGGGTTACAAGTAATGGATTCAACTGCTTCTTCTTTCTGTATGGATAATAATATTCCATTAAATGTCTTCTCAATTATGGAAGAAGGAAACATTAAACGTGCTGTAATGGGCGAGAAAATAGGAACATTAATTACAAAATAATTTGAGGTGTAAAAAATGAGTGACATAATTAACGACACTAAAAGTAAGATGACAAAGACTATAGACAGTTTTTCTAGAGAATTAGCTAACATTAGTGCAGGTAGAGCCAACTCAAATCTACTAAATGGTGTAACTGTAGATTATTACGGAGCGGCAACACCAGTTCAACAATTAGCGAGTATCAATGTACCAGAAGCACGTTTATTAGTTATTTCACCTTATGATAAATCATCAGTTGCAGATGTAGAAAAAGCAATCATCGCTGCTAATTTAGGTGTAAATCCTTCAAGTGATGGTGAAGTAATCCGAATTTCAGTTCCAGCTTTAACTGAAGAACGACGTAAAGAGTTAGTTAAAGAAGTTAAAAAAATCGCTGAAAATGCGAAAGTTGCTATTCGTAACGTGCGTCGTGACTCAAACGACTTCTTGAAAAAACAAGAAAAAGATGGCGATATCACTGAAGATGATTTAAGATCACAAACAGATGATGTTCAAAAATTAACTGATGATTCTATTAAAGAAGTTGACAGACTGTTAGAAGAAAAAGAAAACGATATTATGTCAGTATAATCATGGTTATTACTGTACCGATGACGATTTGTTCATGCATAAGTTAGTATACGTATTTGAAACTAGCATGTGTAATAATGCTTTCATACAAGTGTAGAGAGTATTATGTTATATATGGACTGTATCAAATCAGACTTTGGTACAGTTTTTTATTTGTTTATGCAACGTACTTATTTATTATGATAAAATGGTAGATAATTGTATAAATAAGCTATTATAATATACAGAGATGACCATGCTCGGAGGAAATACCATGTTTAAAAATCTTAAAAATAAGAAGAAATCACAGTCAATTCAAGAACATAGTGATTCAGACTTACATAATATACCAGAACATATTGCGATTATTATGGATGGTAATGGTCGTTGGGCAAAAAAACGAAAATTACCACGTATTAAAGGCCACTATGAGGGCATGCAAACAGTAAAGAAAATTACTAAAGCCGCAAGTGATATGGGAATTAAGTATTTAACACTTTATGCGTTTTCGACAGAGAATTGGTCAAGACCTGAAAGTGAAGTTAATTATATTATGAATTTGCCTGTAAACTTTTTGAAAACATTTTTGCCTGAATTAATCGAAAACAATGTTAAAGTAGAAACAATTGGATTCATCGATAATTTACCTTCTTCAACATTAAAAGCCATTGATAAGGCGAAAGAAGATACGAAAAATAATACGGGCATGAAATTAATTTTTGCAATTAATTATGGCGGACGCGCGGAAATTGTGCATAGTGTGAAATCACTATACGAACAGTTGTCAAAAAAACAAGCATGTGCTGAAGACATTACTGAAGCATTAATTTCAGAATATTTATTTACTAATAAGTATCCAGATCCTGACTTATTAATTAGAACATCTGGAGAACAACGTATTAGTAATTTTTTAATTTGGCAAGTGTCATATAGTGAATTTATATTTAATGAGAAACTGTGGCCAGATTTTGATAAAAATGAATTAGAAAATTGTATAAAAATTTATCAGTCACGCCAGAGACGTTTTGGTGGGCTATAAAAGATAGGAGAATAGTATGAAAGTTAGAACTTTAACTGCGATAGTTGCCCTTATTGTCTTTCTACCTATACTACTAAAGGGTGGATTCATACTGATGTTGTTTTCGTATTTGCTTGCTTTTATTGGATTAAAAGAATTGTTGAATATGAATATGATTAAGTTTTTATCAGTTCCTGGTATCATATGTGCACTAGGTATATTAATTATTATGTTGCCGCAAGATGCTGGCACGTGGGTCAATGACTTTCAATTAAAATCTTTAATTGCGATTAGTTTTATACTTTTAAGTTATACAGTATTATCTAAAAACAGATTCAGCTTTATGGATGCAGCTTTCTGTTTGATGTCAGTGGCATACGTAGGAATAGGTTTTATGTATTTGTATGAAACTCGCTCTGAAGGATTACACTTCATATTGTTTGCATTTTTAGTTGTGTGGTTAACTGATACTGGTGCATATATTTTTGGACGCTTAATGGGCAAGCATAAATTATGGCCTGTAATTAGCCCTAACAAAACGATAGAAGGATTTATTGGTGGATTATTCTGTAGTTTATTGGTGCCATTAATAATGATTTTATTTGTGGATTTTCAAACTGTAACATGGTTATTACTGATAATCACAATTATCTTAAGTGCATTTGGACAATTAGGTGATTTAGTAGAATCAGGATTCAAACGCCACTTTGGTGTAAAAGATTCTGGTAGATTGTTACCAGGACATGGTGGGATATTAGATCGTTTTGATAGCTTTATGTTTGTATTACCACTCGTTAACATTTTATTGATACAAGTGTAGGAGTTAATGAAATAGTTCAAGTTAAATGATCTGCACTCGTATGGAAATAAAATTGAATAATGTTTATAAAGTTGTAGCGAAGGAGTTAATGAGGTAAAATAACTAACAGTCATTGTAAAGTTATTTTATTTCTTAACTCCTTTTAACAAGGTGAAATTTAATAGTCACTGATTCATAGTAAAGTACTTTTATGTTAGTGTGAAAATTGCTTAACTAATGAAGTGTTATAATAATATTCATGTGTATAACATGATACAATTACTGTTCAACTTGAATGATTTAGACAGGTTGTAACACACATTTAAACATAATCTTAAATAAAAATACGAGGTGTAGTTAATTTGAGTTTCTTAGTAACGATATTTGCATTTATTGTCGTTTTTGGTGTACTCGTATCTGTTCATGAGTATGGACATATGTTTTTCGCTAAAAGAGCGGGTATTATGTGTCCTGAATTTGCCATAGGTATGGGGCCGAAAATTTTTAGTTTTAGAAAAAATGAAACATTATATACGATTAGATTATTGCCGGTTGGTGGTTATGTTCGTATGGCTGGAGATGGTTTAGAAGAACCGCCAGTCCAACCTGGTATGCATGTTAAAATAAAAACAAATGAGCAAGATGAAATTACGCACATTATTTTAGATGACCAACACAAGTTTCAACAAATCGAAGCGTTAGAAGTAAAACAGTGCGATTTTAAAGCTGGCATGTTTATTGAAGGTGTCACTGCACATGATCAAGAACGTCATCATTTTAATATTGCGAAAAAAGCTTATTTTGTGGAACATGGAAGTTTAATTCAAATTGCGCCACGTAATCGTCAATTCACATATAAAAAGCCATATCAAAAATTCCTTACACTATTTGCTGGGCCACTTTTCAATTTCTTGCTTACTTTAGCATTGTTTATTGGACTTGCCTATTATCAAGGAACACCAACCAATACAGTAGATAATGTACAAGGGAATTCACCAGCCGATAAAGCTGGCTTGCAAAGTGACGATACAATTGTAAAGATTGGTAGTCATAATATAGATGATAAAAGTGATATAGATGAGGCATTGCAAGACAATAAAGACAAAACAACACAACTTACCATTAAACGAGATGGTAAAACCGAAAATTTAAATATAAAACCAAAGAAAATAGAACAGCAATTAACAAAAACTAAAACAGAAACACGATATATTTTAGGTTTTGAATCTCAAACAGAACATACAATATTTAAGCCGATACTGTCAGGAATTACACAATCTGTAGAAGCTGGTAAATTGATATTTACTGCGATTGTAAGTATGATAGCAAGTATTTTTACAGGTAATTTCTCATTCGACATGTTAAATGGTCCGGTAGGTATTTATCACTCGGTAGATTCAGTGGTGAAAACTGGTATTATTAATTTAATTTCATGGACTGCATTATTAAGTGTTAACTTAGGTTTAATGAACTTGTTACCAATTCCGGCGTTAGATGGTGGCCGAATTTTATTTGTTATTTATGAAGCTATTTTTAGAAAACCTGTAAATAAAAAAGCTGAAACAACGATCGTAGCTATTGGCGCAGTCTTTGTTTTAATAATTATGGTATTAGTAACGTGGAATGATATACAACGTTATTTCTTATAAGATTAGGAGGAGCAATTAAATGAAACAATCTAAAGTTTTTATACCAACAATGAAAGAAGTACCTGCTGGTGCAGATGCATTAAGCCATCGTTTATTGTTGAAAGCTGGACTAATAAAACAAAGCACAAGTGGTATTTATAGCTATTTACCATTAGCGGCACGCGTATTAAATAATATTGAAACAATTGTGCGTGAGGAAATGGAAGCTATCGATGCAGTTGAAATTTTAATGCCAGCATTACAACAAGCGGAATTATGGGAAGAATCAGGTCGTTGGGGGTCTTACGGTCCAGAATTGATGCGTTTAACAGACCGTCATGGTAGAGAATTTGCCTTAGGACCTACGCATGAAGAAGTCGTAACATCGATTGTGCGAGATGAACTGAAATCTTATAAGCAATTACCATTAACATTATTCCAAATTCAATCTAAATTTAGAGATGAAAAGAGACCTAGATTTGGGTTATTACGTGGCCGTGAATTTATTATGAAAGATGCTTATTCATTCCATGCAGATGAAGCATCACTAGAAACAACATATCAGGATATGTCACAAGCATATACAAATATATTCCGTCGAGTAGGCTTAAACGTCCGTCCAGTAGTAGCTGATTCTGGTGCTATCGGTGGTAGCCATACACATGAATTTATGGCGTTGAGTGATATTGGAGAGGATACGATTGTTTACAGTGAAACAACAGACTATGCTGCCAACATTGAAAAAGCAGAAGTAGCTTATGTACCGAATGTTAAACACGATGATGTTAAAGAGTTAACAAAAATCGAGACACCTAATGTTCACACTGCTCAAGAGTTAGCTGATTTCTTAAATAAACCATTAGATGAAATTACAAAATCAATGATTTTCAAAGTTGATGGTGAATTTATCATGGTGTTAGTAAGAGGTCATCACGAAATAAATGATGTGAAACTAAAAGCTTACTTTGAAACAGATCACATTGACTTAGCGACACAAGCTGAAATTGTAAATTTACTTGGTGCTAATCCTGGTTCATTAGGTCCGATTTTTGAAAAAGATATTAAAATTTATGCAGATAACGCATTACAAGATTTAAATAATATTGTAGTCGGTGCCAATGAAGATGGTTACCATTTACTAAACGCTAATGTCGATAGAGATTTCACTGTAGAAAATTATGGGGACTTCAGATTTATTCTTGAAGGTGAATCATTAGCAAACGATGCTGGTATTGCAAAATTTGCAGAAGGCATTGAAGTAGGACAAGTGTTTAAATTGGGTACAAAATATTCTGAAGCAATGAATGCAACATTTTTAGATAACCAAGGCAGAGCACAACCATTATTAATGGGTTGTTACGGTATTGGAGTGTCTCGTACGTTGAGTGCAGCTGTTGAGCAAAATAATGATGATAGTGGTATTATCTGGCCAAAAGCAATAGCACCTTTTGATATACACGTCATAACATTGAATCCGAAAAAAGATGAACAACGTGAATTGGGTGACCAATTGTATGATGACTTACGTCAATCTTTTGATGTGTTATATGATGATCGTAAAGAACGTGCGGGTGTTAAATTTAATGATGCTGATTTAATTGGACTTCCAGTTAGAGTAGTCGTTGGTAAAAATGCGGCAGAAGGTATTGTCGAAGTAAAACGTCGTGACACTGGCGAAAGTGAAGATGTAGCTGTGTCTGAATTGGTAGATTATGTTACAGCATTGTATGCTCAAGTAAAATAAAACAGAAGCAAAACATACTAATTTTTGCTATAATATATAACGTATTTTAAATGTTCGAAAGTAAATGCATCATTGTAACTGTACAATGGTGCATTTATTATAGTTATAAATGCTAAATGTAGAGGTTTAATTATAAAAGTGTAATATAAAGTAAGGTGGTTTTCGTCATGACAATGACAAATCAGGAAAAATTTAGAATCCTAGCTGACCAAATAAAAATTGCAAACCAACTTGATTCTACTATCCTAGAAAATGGTGAATTAAAAAGGATAGATGTGTCATCAAAGAATAGGACATGGGAATTTCAAATTGCGTTGCCACATTTTTTATCCATTGAAGATTATCTGTTATTTACGAATGCTATAACTGAAGAATTTAAAACAATAGCCGATGTTAGATGGAGTTTTGAAATTACAGATACGTCACAACAAGATGAATATGTATTGAAGTATTTCAGTCATTGTATCGACCAAACACAACTTTCTCCAAAAGTAAAAGGACAGCTTAAGCAAAAACGTTTAATTATGTCAGGCGATGCTATTAAAGTTATGTGCCAAAATGATGTGGAACGTAACCATTTTGATAAAGCATGTAATGGTAGTTTAGTTAAAGCATTAAAAACATGTGGTTTTAACATTAATAAAGTGATATTTGAAACCGATAATGTCAGTACGGAAGATGATTTAGCTTCATTAGAAGCACATATACAAGAAGAAGATGAGAAAAGTGCTAAGGAAGCCACTGAAAAACTTGAAAAAATGAAAGCTGAAAAAGCCAAACAGCAAGATAATAATGAAAGTGCTGTAAGTAAGTGTCAAATAGGAAAACCAATTCAAGTTGAAAATGTGAGACCTATAGAATCGATTATTGAAGAAGAATTCAAAGTTGCTATTGAAGGTGTTATTTTTGATATTAACTTAAAAGAGTTAAAAAGTGGACGACATATTGTCGAATTAAAAGTAACAGATTACACAGATTCATTAGTATTAAAAATGTTCACACGTAAAAATAAAGATGATTTAGCACACTTCAAGGCATTAAGTGTAGGTAAATGGGTTAGAGCACAAGGTCGTATTGAAGAAGATACTTTTGTGCGTGACTTAGTGATGATGATGGCAGATATTGAAGAAATAAAAAAAGCATCAAAACAAGATAAAGCAGAAGACAAAAGAGTTGAGTTTCATCTACATACAGCAATGAGTCAAATGGATGGCATCCCTAATATTGGATCTTACGTAGAACAGGCTGCTAAATGGGGGCATAAAGCAATTGCTGTTACAGACCATAACGTAGTTCAAGCATTTCCAGATGCACATAATGCAGCTGAAAAGAATGGAATTAAAATGATTTATGGTATGGAAGGTATGTTAGTCGACGATGGTGTACCAATTGCCTATAAACCAACGGATAGAAATTTAAAAGACGCTACGTATGTGGTATTTGACGTTGAGACGACTGGATTATCAAACCAATACGATAAAATTATTGAACTTGCTGCGGTGAAAGTGCATGATGGTGAAATAATTGATAAATTTGAACGCTTTAGTAATCCACATGAGCGTTTATCAGAAACTATTAAAAATTTAACTCATATATCTGATGACATGTTAGTCGATGCGCCAGAAGCGGATGAAGTATTAACAGAATTTAAAGAATGGGTCGGAGATGCTATATTTGTAGCTCATAATGCATCATTTGATATGGGCTTTATCGACACAGGATATGAGCGTGCTGGATTAGGTGCATCAACAAATGGTGTTATTGATACGTTAGAGCTATCCAGAACAATTAATACCGAATACGGTAAACATGGATTGAATTTCTTAGCTAAAAAATACGGCGTAGAATTAACACAGCACCATAGAGCAATTTATGATACCGAAGCAACAGCATACATTTTCATTAAAATGTTGAAACAGTTAGAGTCACTGAATGTATCGAATCATCAAGATATTAATAAATCATTATCAAATGAAGATGCATATAAACGTGCACGTCCAAATCATGTAACATTAATTGTACAAAACCAAGAAGGTTTGAAAAATTTATTTAAAATTGTTAGCGCGTCATTGGTACAGTACTATTACAGAACGCCTCGTATACCGCGTTCTTTATTAGATGAACACCGTGAAGGCTTGTTAGTAGGTTCAGCATGTGATGAAGGTGAAATTTTTACTGCAGTTATGCAAAAAGATCAATCACAAGTGGAAAAAATTGCTAAATACTATGATTTTATTGAAATGCAACCACCTGCACTATATCAAGATCTAATTGATCGAGAATTGATAAGAGATAATAATACTTTACACGAAATATATGAACGTCTTATTCAAGCAGGTGCTGCGGCTAACATACCAGTGATTGCGACAGGTAATGCGCATTATTTATACGAACATGATGCCATCGCACGTAAAATTTTAATTGCCGCTCAACCTGGTAACCCATTAAATCGTTCGACACTACCGGAGGCGCACTTTAGAACTACAGATGAAATGCTTGATGAATTCCATTTTCTAGGTGAAGAAAAAGCTTATGAAGTAGTTGTAGCGAATACTAACGCACTCGCAGATCGTATTGAGCGTGTCGTACCTATTAAAGATGAACTTTATACGCCACGTATGGACGGTGCAAATGAAGAAATTCGCGAAATGAGTTATGGCAATGCTAAAGCGTTATATGGTGAGGATTTACCACAAATAGTTATCGACCGTTTAGAAAAAGAGCTAGCGAGTATTATCGGTAACGGTTTCTCAGTGATTTACTTAATTTCACAACGGTTAGTGAAAAAATCATTGGATGATGGCTATCTTGTAGGTTCTCGTGGTTCTGTAGGTTCAAGCTTTGTTGCTACTATGACAGAAATTACCGAAGTAAACCCATTACCACCTCATTATATTTGTCCTAAATGTAAAACAAGTGAATTCTTTAATGATGGTTCTGTAGGTTCTGGTTTTGATTTACCAGATAAATCTTGTGAAACATGTGGTAGCGAGTTAATTAAAGAAGGACAAGATATTCCATTTGAAACATTTTTAGGTTTTAAAGGCGACAAAGTACCTGATATTGACCTTAACTTCAGTGGTGAATATCAACCAGAGGCACATAACTACACTAAAGTGTTATTTGGTGAAGATAAAGTGTTCCGTGCGGGTACGATAGGTACTGTAGCTGAAAAAACAGCTTTTGGTTTTGTAAAAGGATTTTTAAATGACCAAGGCATCCATAAACGAGGTGCAGAAGTTGATCGTTTAGTAAAAGGATGTACTGGTGTTAAGCGTACAACTGGGCAACATCCAGGTGGTATTATCGTAGTGCCTGATTATATGGATATTTATGATTTTACACCGGTGCAATATCCAGCTGATGATCAATCATCTTCATGGATGACAACACATTTTGATTTCCATTCGATACACGATAATGTATTGAAGTTAGATATTTTAGGACACGATGATCCAACGATGATTCGTATGTTACAAGATTTATCAGGTATTGATCCAAAAACAATACCAGTAGACGATAAAGCAACTATGGGTATATTTAGTTCTCCTGAGCCTTTAGGTGTAACAGAAGATGAAATATTATGTAAAACAGGAACTTTCGGTGTACCAGAGTTTGGTACAGGATTTGTTAGACAAATGTTAGAAGACACAAAACCTACTTCTTTTTCAGAATTAGTTAGAATTTCTGGACTATCCCATGGTACTGACGTGTGGTTAGGTAATGCACAAGATCTTATTAGATCAGGAACATGTGATTTATCCAGCGTTATTTGTTGTCGTGATGATATTATGGTGTATTTAATGTATAACGGCTTAGAGCCATCATTAGCCTTTAAAACAATGGAGTTTGTGCGTAAAGGTAAAGGTTTAACAGATGACATGGTAGAGGCTATGGTAGATAACGAAGTACCAGATTGGTATTTAGATTCATGTCGTAAAATTAAATACATGTTCCCGAAAGCTCACGCAGCTGCATATGTATTAATGGCGGTAAGAATTGCTTACTTTAAAGTACATCATCCATTATTTTATTATGCAAGCTACTTTACAGTAAGAGCTTCTGACTTTGATTTAATTTCTATGATTAAAGATAAAGAAGGTATCAGAAATACGGTTAAAGATATGTATAGTCGATATATGGACTTAGGAAAAAAAGAAAAAGACACACTAACAGTATTAGAAATAATGAATGAAATGGCACAACGTGGCTATAGAATGCAACCTATCAGCTTAGAGAAAAGTAAAGCTTTCGAGTTTGTTATAGAAGAAGATAGTTTAATTCCTCCATTTATTTCGGTACCAGGATTAGGTGAGAATGTTGCGAAACGAATCGTAGATGCACGTGAAGAAGGTCCATTTTTATCGAAGGAAGATTTAAACAAAAAAGCCGGTTTATCACAAAAAGTTATTGACTACCTTGATGAATTAGGTTCATTACCAAATTTACCAGATAAAGCACAACTATCAATTTTTGATATGTAAAATTAAGCATGTATGAAGAAAATAAAGTTAAGCTAAATATTTATGTAAGATATGTAAATATACACTTCAGCTCAACGTTAATACGAGCTTGCATATATACTTATTTGTGCCCATCATGAACATATGGTATAATATATTTGTTAAAAGATTAGACTCAGGCAGGAAGAGTGGGCTTATTACCCGCTCTTTTCTATTTGCCAAAAAAGGAGGTCAGCATGAGTAAAATAATTCAACAAGTTGAAGCATTGATTCAACCTGTATTAACTGACTTAAATTATGAATTAGTGGACGTTGAGTTTACAAAAGAAGGTAAAGATCATTTTTTAAGAGTGTCAATCGATAAAGAAGGCGGCGTAGACTTAAATGATTGTACGTTAGCATCTGAAAAAATAAGTGAAGTTATGGATGAAAATGATCCAATTCAACAAATGTATTATTTAGATGTTGCTTCACCAGGAGCCGAAAGACCAATTAAAAATGAACAAGATTTCCAAAACGCTGTGAATAAACCTATTTTTGTCTCATTGTATGCACCAATCGAAAGTGAAAAAGAATGGTTAGGTACATTACAAGCTGTCAACGAGGAACATATAGTTATGGAAGTTAAAGATAAAGCAAAAACTAAAAATATTGAAATTCCAAGAAACAAAATTGCTAAAGCACGTCATTCTGTAATGCTTTAAGTGATTAGGAGGGGACAAAGTGTCAAGTAACGAGTTATTGTTAGCTACTGAATATTTAGAAAAAGAGAAAAAGATTCCAAGAGAAGTGCTGATTGATGCAATTGAAGCAGCTTTAATTACTGCTTATAAAAAGAACTATGATAGTGCGCGAAATGTTCGTGTTGAATTAAATATGGACGAAGGCGTATTTAAAGTTATAGCGCGCAAAGAAGTTGTTGAGGAAGTATTCGATGATCGTGACGAAATCGATTTAAGCACAGCACTTGTTAAAAACCCAGCGTATGAATTAGGTGATATATATGAAGAAGATGTGACACCTAATGACTTTGGACGTGTGGGCGCACAAGCTGCAAAACAAGCAGTTATGCAACGTTTAAGAGATGCAGAGCGCGAAATTTTATATGATGAATTTATCGATAAAGAAGAAGACATTGTTACTGGTCTAATCGATAGAGTAGATCATCGTTATGTGTATGTTAATTTAGGACGCACTGAAGCAGTACTTTCAGAAGCTGAAAGAAGTCCTAATGAAAAATACATTCCTAATGAGAGAATTAAAGTCTTCGTTAACAAAGTAGAACAAACAACAAAAGGACCTCAAATATATGTGTCTAGAAGTCATCCAGGCTTACTAAAACGTTTATTTGAACAAGAAGTACCAGAAATATTTGATGGCACAGTAGTTGTTAAATCAGTCGCACGTGAAGCGGGTGACCGTTCAAAAATTAGTGTGCACTCAGATAATCCAGACATTGATGCTGTAGGTGCTTGTGTAGGTTCTAAAGGTGCACGTGTAGAAGCAGTAGTTGAAGAGCTTGGTGGCGAAAAAATTGATATAGTGCAGTGGAATGAAGATCCAAAAGTTTTCGTTCAAAATGCGTTAAGTCCATCACAAGTGCTTGAAGTTATTGTAGATACTGAAAACCAATCAACAATAGTTGTAGTACCAGATTATCAACTATCATTAGCAATTGGTAAGCGTGGACAAAATGCACGTTTAGCAGCTAAATTAACTGGTTGGAAAATTGATATCAAATCTGAAAGTGACGCACGTGAAGCAGGTGTATATCCTCATGTTGCAACAGATGAAGATGAGGCAATTGCTGAAGAGGATACATTGTCATTATCTGAAGAAGCAGATGTAGCAATTGAACAAGATATAGACGCAACACCAGACGACGAAGAACAAGAAAAATAATTGGGGTGATTACTTTATGAAAAAGAAAAAAATTCCAATGCGTAAATGTATACTATCCAATGAAATGCACCCGAAAACTGACATGATTAGAGTGGTAATTAATAAAGATAATGAAATCTTCGCTGATGCTACAGGTAAAAAACCGGGACGCGGTGCATATGTTTCTAAAAATGTCCAACAAGTTGAAGAAGCACAGCAAAAAGGTGTATTAGAAAAATACTTTAAAGCTGATGCTGACACTTTAGCACCAGTATACCAAGAAATTATTCGATTGATTTATCGTGAAGAGATTCCAAAATGAATAAAGAAAATATCGTGAATTTTTTAGGATTAGCTATGCGTGCAGGCAAAGTAAAAACAGGTGAAGCTGTAGTTCTTAATGAAATAAAAAAGAACAAAGTTAAGCTTGTTATTATTGCTTCAGATGCTTCTGACAATACTACAAAAGTAGTGCAAAATAAATGTGAAAGTTACCATATATCATTTCGAATATTTGGAACTAGAACGGAATTAGGACAAGCTATAGGAAAATCTGACCGTGTGCACATCGGTATTACTGATCAGGGTTTTGCTAAAAAGCTATTGTCTATGATAGAAGAATATCGTAAGGAGTGACTATATGAGTAAACAAAGAATTTACGAATATGCTAAAGAATTAAATTTAAAAAGTAAAGATGTAATTGATGAATTAAAAAAAATGAATGTGGAAGTATCAAACCACATGCAAGCATTAGAAGACGATCAAATTGCCCAATTAAACAAGAAGTTTAAACCGAGCACTCAATCGAATAATAAAGCTAATGCGTCAAAAGCTGACAAACCAGCTCAAAATAATCAAAAACAACAGCAAAAAAATAACCAAAAACCTAATAAAAACAAAAAGCAACAGAACAAAAAGAATAATGGTAAACAAAATAAAAAACAACAACGTGACAGTCAACCAGAAGTAAAAGAAATTCCAGCTAAAATAACTTATCAAGATGGTATTACTGTTGGTGAATTAGCAGAAAAAATAAATGTAGATTCTTCTGAAATAGTTAAAAAATTATTCTTACTTGGCATTATGGCCAACATTAATCAATCATTAGATGAAGAAACACTTGAATTAATTGTTGATGATTATGGTGTTGAAATTGAAAAAGAGATAGTTATTAATGAAGAAGATTTATCAATTTATTTTGATGATGAAGAAGACGATGAAGATGCAATTGAAAGACCGGCTGTTGTTACAATTATGGGTCATGTTGACCATGGTAAAACGACTTTATTAGATTCAATTCGTCACACGAAAGTAACTGCTGGTGAAGCTGGTGGCATAACTCAGCATATTGGTGCTTATCAAATCGAAAATGATGGCAAGAAAATCACATTTTTAGATACACCAGGTCACGCAGCCTTTACGACGATGCGTGCACGTGGTGCTCAAGTTACGGATATTACTATTTTAGTAGTTGCTGCTGATGATGGTGTAATGCCACAAACAATTGAAGCTATTAATCACGCCAAAGAAGCAAATGTTCCAACAATTGTCGCAGTAAATAAAGTTGATAAGCCGACTGCTAATCCGGATCGTGTGATGCAGGAATTAACAGAATATGGTTTAGTACCTGAAGACTGGGGCGGCGATACGATTTTCGTACCACTTTCAGCATTAAGTGGTGATGGTATCGATAGTTTATTAGAAATGATAGTTTTAGTGTCAGAAGTACAAGAATTAAAAGCTAATCCTGATAAACGCGCAGTAGGAACTGTTATTGAAGCTGAGTTAGATAAATCACGTGGACCTTCTGCTTCTCTACTAGTACAAAATGGTACATTAAATGTTGGAGATTCAATTGTTGTTGGAAATACGTATGGTAGAATTCGTGCAATGGTCAATGATTTAGGTCAACGAATTAAATCAGCTGGACCATCAACACCAGTAGAAATTACAGGTATTAATGATGTGCCACAAGCAGGAGATCGTTTTGTTATTTTCTCAGATGAAAAACAAGCACGTCGTATTGGTGAAGCACGTCATGAAGAAAATATTTTACAACAACGTCAAGAAAGTAAAAATGTATCACTAGATAATTTATTCGAACAAATGAAACAAGGTGAGATGAAAGACCTGAATGTTATCATCAAAGGTGATGTTCAAGGTTCCGTAGAAGCACTTGCAGCATCATTGATGAAAATCGATGTTGAAGGCGTAAATGTACGTATTATTCACACTGCAGTAGGTGCGATTAATGAATCAGACGTAACATTAGCAAATGCTTCAAACGGTATCATTATCGGTTTTAATGTTCGTCCAGATACAGGTGCGAAACGTTCAGCAGAAGCTGAAAACGTAGATATGCGTTTACACCGAGTTATATACACAGTTATCGAAGAAATAGAATCTGCCATGAAAGGTATGCTTGATCCAGAATTCGAAGAACAAGTAATCGGACAAGCAGAAGTTCGTCAAACATTCAAAGTATCAAAAGTAGGTACAATTGCTGGTAGTTATGTTACCGATGGCAAAATCACTCGAAATGCAGGCGTTCGTGTCATCAGAGACGGTGTCGTACAATTTGAAGGTGAATTAGACACACTTAAACGTTATAAAGATGATGTTAAAGAAGTGGCACAAGGATACGAATGTGGTATCACAATTGAAAAATATAATGACCTTAAAGAAGGCGACATTATAGAAGCCTATGAGATGGTAGAAATAAAAAGATAACTTAGATAATGAAAAAATACACTTCTGGTTGTTTAAGAAGTGTATTTTTTCGTTAAAAAGGAATAGTTAATGATCGATTGACAATAAGTGTCTAGGCAATCGTTTAAACTTGTAAGTGAAAATGTGATGGAGGAATTTATATGACAACTAAGCAGTTAAATAATTTAAATCACTTTTGGAAACAATATCTTGCAAATTATAACAATGAGTACAGTGAGAAGACTTTGAATTTAATTGCTGACAATAATGACATTACTGCATTTTTACATCCTGAAGACCTAGAGTATTTTAAATCGCAATTTGGCAATGATTTTACAACTATTCCTAGATTTGAAAAAATGATAAATTTTGCAAATAATAAAATTTTCGTTGATAAGCAGCGACACAATATATTACTAAAAGACAAGCCGATTAATCCAATGATTCCTCAACCTTATTTTGGTAATCCAAAGAAAGCTGACATTATTATTTTAAATAAACAACCTGAAAATGACTTTCGCACAGACAATCCGTTAGTTGACGGTGAACGTAAAATCCGCTTGAGAAATCGTATTTTGCAAGATTTGCGCGGAAATGAGCTGGGATTTGATGAGAAAAAATTTCTACCATATGAAGATCAACACATATGGTTTATGAAATACTTTTACAGTGAATCCTCTATTTTAAAACAATTTAATATAGATCCAAACAGACTTATGTTATTTAACTATTTTCCGTATCAAACCAGTTACCAAGCCGGTGTGCCTAAAGAATTCTTAACACTAAGTGGACATACCTTACCTTCACAACGTAAAATTGGTGAATTATTTGCGAATATGGTAAGAGATGGTCGTAAGAGAATATTTATTGTACGTGAAGAAGAATTTTGGACTTCTAACTTTATAAAAGTATTTACACCTGAAGAATGTCAAATGTTAATAGATAATATGTTTGTTTTTGCTTCAAAACAAAACAAGTATTTAACATTAGGTAATATTTTAAGTTATAGAGAGCAGTTGGAAAAATTAAAACAAAAAAGGACATTGTCAAAAAGTGATTTTTATAAGTGGAAACAACATTTAAAAGAAGATCGCTTAATGGGTAAATCAGATATTTATCAAGCATTAAATAATTTTTAGACTAAAGGGGCGTCTGTACTGACGTCCCTTTATTTAACGTCTGATTTATGATGAATAGTGTGCTAAAGCAGCTGTTAAATGGTTGATATACGCCTCTTTATAATTTTGAGGGCTAATAATTTTAATCTTTTGAGGAAACCGTTTAGCTACAGATAGACATTCTATTTGCGACATAATAACTTCAGCAGTTTTAAAATTTTCGGTGGAATCGTAGTCAAGGATAACATATTCATTTTGTAAACAATGCCATAAGCTATTGTCACATTGAATTGTCACTATATTAGTAAGTTGCATAATGGAAATATCGTAAGATGTAGTAGTTGAAGTTAATTTGACAATATCACTAAAACGTATAGAACTTATTGTGGAGTTATAAATGTATGTCAGCCAATAATTGTCGTCGATATAATGTATGTATAACGGACTGACATAAATTGTAGTATTTTGGGATGTATGAATGTTTATATTAAATTTATTATTGATACATTGGGTTGCTTCAATTAATGTTTCTGAAAATATCTTGTTCTTACTCACCTGAAAATTATTAAGTAAATTATGTATATACCATTTATGATGCTGATTGGATAAAGAATATTGTTTTAAAAATCGATAACTTTCTTCTTGTATAAAGGGTAATGTTTCTTTCATTTGGTATAATAAGGCAATTATCATTTGCTTTCTAATTTTGATAGGTATCGTTTGTAAACTATGCATTGCTGTTGTGGTGTCATATGCTACTTTAGCTTTTTGATCAACCCAAGTGTCATCTTCGAAAATAAAATTATTTATATCACTAAAATCTCTTTGGATTGAACGTTCATTTACGTTTAATTTATGTGCTAACTCACTTTTGTTCAACTTCATTCCATGTAATAAACGAGTATATATGTATAAAACTCTTTCTGTTTTCTCCAACCAATTACTCCTCCCAATAATATTTTGAGCTTTTAAATTATACCACACTTAATTTATTTGGAATATAGTTTTTGTATTTAAAGTTATTTTACATTTTTATAAATAACATAACTTTATTGATATGAAATTGTGGTAAGTTAAAATTGTGATATAACAGTTAAGCAATAAAATTAAACAGTTAGGAAGTTAAATCGTTTTGAAAATCTTAATTTTATGTAACTTTATTACATGATTTAACAGTTAGGAATAAAAATAGTGCTTAACTGTATATATATATAGTACGATATAAATTTTTAGGTGATAGATTTTTACTATGCAAAAGTAAGATTTTATTAAACGAGTTAAATAATGGAGAAATAAGGTTTGACGTTAAAGATTGAACTATCTTATAATTTGAAGTAAGTAGACTATCTCATGAGTATATGCGAGGTGATATTAATGAATATGAGAGCAGAACGTGTCGGAGAACAAATGAAACAAGAAATCATGGACATCGTTAACAATAAAGTGAAAGATCCACGTATCGGATTCTTAACAATTACAGATGTGGAAGTAACGAATGACTTATCCATAGCAAAAGTGTACTTAACTGTATTAGGAAACGATAAACAAGTAGATGATACTTTTAAAGGTCTTGAAAAAGCAAAAGGCTTTATAAAATCTGAGTTAGGTTCAAGAATGAGATTACGTATAATACCTGAATTAAACTTTGAATATGATGAATCTATAGATTACGGTAATAAAATTGAACGTATGATACAAGATTTGCATAAAAAAGATTAATGGTGGGCTGGGACATAAATCAGTAGTGATTTGGAGTTCCAGCTTTTTCAATATTTAAAGCTAGTTGAAATAGAAAGTAAAGGACGTAGTGTATATGTATAATGGTGTATTGCCAGTATTTAAAGCTCGTGGCTTAACTAGTCATGATGTGGTTTTTAAATTGCGGAAAATTTTAGGCACGAAAAAAATTGGACACACTGGAACGCTTGACCCAGAAGTTTCAGGTGTCTTACCAATTTGCATTGGACCTGCAACTAAAGTCAGTGATTATATTATGGATATGGGCAAGACTTATCGTGCTACTGTATCAATTGGACGAAGTACTACGACTGAAGATCAAACAGGGGATATTTTAACTGAACAGCAAGTGGATACAACAATGATTACTACAGCAAAAATTGACGCAGTTCTCAAAGCCTTTGAAGGCACAATTACGCAAATTCCGCCGATGTATTCTTCAGTTAAAGTGAACGGCAAAAAACTATACGAATATGCACGTAACAATGAAGAAGTTGAGCGACCACAAAGACAAGTGGAGATATATGATATAATGAGATTGAGTGATTTAACATTTGACCAAGCACAATGTCATTTTGATATTCGAGTGTCATGTGGCAAAGGTACTTACATACGAACTTTAGCCACAGACATAGGTAAAGCATTAGATTTACCAGCGCATATGTCATTGTTAACGAGAATCAATAGTGGTGGTTTTGATATTGACGAGAGTATGACTTTGGAAACAATAGCGGAATTGCATGAGCAAGAAGCGTTACAAGATAAACTCTTTCCTATAGAATATGGTTTAAAAGGGTTGCAGGCCATTAATGTATCGTCTGAGAAACTAAAATCACAAATTCTAAATGGTCAAAAATTTGCGAAACAAACTTTTGAAGAAGTAATTGATGATACTGTTGTGATGATAGATAGTGCTACAAAAAAAGCACTTGCAATCTATGTACCGCACCCTACCAAATCAGATGAAATAAAACCTAAGAAAGTTTTTAACTAAAGGAGATATACACATGAAAGTGATAGAAGTGACTCATCCAATTCAAGCAGACCAATATATCACAGAGCCAGTAGCAATGGCATTTGGCTTTTTTGATGGTATGCATAAAGGACATGCTAAAGTATTCGAAACGTTGCAACAAAAAGCAGAAGCAAACAATTTGAAAAAAGCTGTCATGACTTTTGATCCCCATCCTTCAGTTGTGTTAAATCCTGAAAAGAAACGTACTGATTATTTAACACCAATAGATGATAAGATTGAAATAATGGATGAATACGGCATTGATTATTGTATTGTTATCAATTTTTCATCAAAATTTGCTGATGTGCTTGCTGAAACATTTGTTGAGGAATACGTTTTAAAAAACAATGTAAAACAAATTATTGCAGGCTTCGATTTTACTTTTGGTAAATTTGGTAAGGGCAATATGATGACTTTAGACCAATTAGAGCAATGTGAAACAACTATTGTCAGTAAACAAGAAATAGAATCAGAAAAAATTTCGACAACAGAAATTCGCAAAGCTTTAAAAGAAGGAAACTTACAAAAGGCAAATAATGAATTGGGCTATCACTATCGCATTAAAGGAACAGTTGTACAAGGCGAAAAAAGAGGTAGAACTATAGGCTTCCCAACAGCCAATATTCAGCCTAGTGGTGATTATGTGTTACCTAAAAAAGGGGTTTACGCTGTTAGTATGAATATTGGGGCTAGTGATAAATATTATCGTGGAGTTGCAAATGTTGGTGTGAAACCAACATTTCATGACCCATCAAAAGCACAAATAGTTATAGAAGTGAATTTGTTTGATTTTAAAGAGGATATCTATGGTGAACGAGTGACTGTTTACTGGCATCATTTTTTACGTCCAGAAGTGAAATTTGATGGTATCGATCCACTAGTAGAACAAATGCACAAAGATAAAGATCAAGCAAAATATTTATTAGCTGTTGATTTTGGTGATGATATATCATATAATATTTAAGTCGAATGTAATTATTTACATTGCAATCCTTTCTCTTGGCAAGTCGAAACTCCGACGCTTTGCTCGGATTGAGGTGTATAGTTTAAATTAAAAGGAGGAAATTGATATGGCAATTTCACAAGAACGTAAAAATGAATTAATTAAAGAATATCGTACACACGAAGCGGACACTGGTTCTCCAGAAGTTCAAATCGCTGTATTAACTGCTGAAATTAACGCTTTAAATACACACTTACGTACGCATAACAAAGACCACCATTCACGTCGTGGTTTATTGAAAATGGTAGGTCGTCGTAGACACTTATTAAACTATTTACGTGGTAAAGATATCCAACGTTACCGTGAATTAATTAAATCATTAGGTATCCGTCGTTAATCTTTTGACGTATGCAAAAGGGAAAGAACCAAAAGGTCCTTTCCCTTTTTTATAATCTTTTGTAGTTTATTATCCATGTAAGTATAAATTTACATAATGAAATATAAAAAAACATTAGACTAATATAAAAATAATTAAATAAATGATATGATAGAAGTAATAGATATAGGAGAGGAGATTCATAATGTCTCAAGAGAAAAAAGTTTTTAAAACTGAATGGGCGAATCGATCATTAACAATAGAGACAGGACAACTAGCGAAACAAGCTAATGGCGCTGCACTTGTCCGTTATGGTGATACAGTTGTACTATCAACTGCTGTTGCTTCCAAAGAACCGCGCGATGGAGATTTTTTCCCATTAATGGTAAATTATGAAGAAAAAATGTATGCAGCAGGTAAAATTCCTGGTGGCTTTAAAAAACGTGAAGGTCGCCCGAGTGATGAAGCTACATTAACAGCAAGATTAATAGATAGACCTATCCGTCCACTATTTCCTAAAGGTTATAAATATGATGTTCAAATTATGAACACTGTACTTAGTGCTGATCCAGATTGTTCTCCAGAAATGGCGGCAATGATTGGTTCATCAGTAGCGTTAAGTGTTTCTGACATCCCATTCCAAGGACCTATTGCAGGTGTTAACGTAGGCTTTATAGATGGAGAATACATTATTAATCCAACAGTTGAACAAAAAGCAGTTTCACGTTTAGATTTAGAAGTTGCTGGTCATAAAGATGCAGTGAACATGGTTGAAGCTGGTGCAAGTGAAATCACTGAAGAAGAAATGCTAGAAGCTATCTTCTTTGGACATGAAGAAATTCAACGTCTAGTTGCTTTCCAACAAGAAATTGTTGACTACATTCAGCCAGTGAAAAAAGAATTTATTCCAGCAGAACAAGATGATTCACTCATAGCCAAAGTAACTCAATTAACTGAAGAACAAGGTCTAAAACAAGCAGTGTTAACATTTGATAAACAACAACGTGATGATAAATTAGACGAGCTAAAAGCGGCAGTGATCGACCAATTTATAGATGAAGAAGACCCAGAAAATGAGACATTAATTAAAGAAGTACAAGGCATTTTAAATGATTTAGTAAAAGCTGAAGTAAGACGATTAATTGCTGAAGAAAAAATCAGACCGGATGGCCGTAAAACAGACGAAATTCGTCCATTAGATTCTGAAGTAGGCTTGTTACCTAGAGCACACGGTTCAGGGCTATTCACACGCGGACAAACGCAAGCACTTTCTGTACTAACATTAGGTTCATTAAGTGAATATCAAATTATTGACGGATTAGGTGAGGAAGCAGAGAAACGCTTTATGCATCATTATAATTTCCCTAACTATTCAGTCGGAGAAACTGGACCAGTACGTTCACCGGGAAGAAGAGAAATCGGACACGGTGCATTAGGCGAAAGAGCATTGAGTCATATTATTCCAGACCCTAAAGATTTCCCTTATACGGTAAGAATTGTAAGTGAAGTACTAGAATCGAACGGTTCTTCTTCACAAGCATCAATTTGTGGCTCTACACTTGCTTTAATGGATGCAGGTGTGCCAATTAAAGCACCGGTTGCTGGTATAGCTATGGGATTAGTAACTCGTGACGATAGTTATACAATTTTAACTGATATTCAAGGTATGGAAGATGCTTTAGGCGATATGGACTTTAAAGTAGCAGGTACATCTGAAGGTATCACTGCAATACAAATGGATATTAAAATTGATGGTTTAACAAAAGAAATCATTAAAGAAGCATTAGAACAAGCACGCGAAGGTCGTTTAGCAATCTTAGATCACATGTTACAAACAATCGATACACCAAGAAGTGAGTTAAGCGCATATGCTCCGAAAGTTGTCACTATGACAATTAAACCAGCAAAAATTAGAGATGTGATTGGGCCTGGTGGTAAAAAAATCAATGAAATTATTGATGAAACAGGTGTTAAATTAGATATTGAACAAGATGGTACAATTTTCATAGGTGCAGTCGATCAAAATGCTATTGATAAAGCAAAATCAATTATTGAAGATATTACACGCGAAGCTGAGGTTGGACAAATTTATGACGCAAAAGTTAAACGTATAGAAAAATATGGTGCTTTTGTAGAATTGTTTGCCGGAAAAGACGCTTTAGTTCACATTTCACAAATTGCACAAGAACGCATTAATAAAGTCGAAGATGTATTAGCATTAGGTGACATTTTGAAAGTTAAAGTTACTGAAATAGATAAACAAGGTAGAGTAAATGCTTCTCATAAAGTATTAGAAACTAAATAATCTATATAAACAAGAAACTAGTATACGTTGTGTTGATTATACACATTTTGAAAGTTGTCAAAAAACATAACGTTAATACTAGTTTCTTTTTTTATGTCACAAAAAGTAGAAGTAAGGATACTTTTAACATGGAAATTACTTTAATAGTGTACACAGAGCCTAATATAACTTATAATATAAAATGAGATTATATATGGTCGGGGATTAAAATTAGGAGGTACCATTTTGAGTTTAATTAAGAAAAATAATAACAATATTCGCATAATCCCCCTTGGTGGAGTTGGAGAAATTGCGAAAAATATGTATATCGTTGAAGTAGACGATGAAATGTTTATGTTAGATGCTGGATTAATGTTTCCAGAAGACGAAATGTTAGGTGTAGATATTGTTATTCCTGATATTCAGTATGTCATTGAAAACAAAGAAAAGTTAAAAGGTATATTTTTAACACATGGTCACGAACATGCCATTGGTGCAGTAACATATGTACTTGAGCAAGTTGATGCACCCGTTTATGGTTCGAAGTTGACTATTGCATTAATAAAAGAAAATATGAAGGCACGTAATATTAATAAAAAAGTAAGATACTATACTGTTAATAATGATTCGATTATGCGTTTCAAAGGGGTAAATATCACTTTCTTTAACACTGCGCATAGTATTCCAGATAGTTTAGGTATATGTATTCATACATCTTATGGTGCAATCGTGTATACAGGAGAGTTTAAATTTGATCAAAGTTTACAAGGTCATTATGCACCAGACTTAAAACGTATGACTGAAATTGGAGACGAAGGTGTCTTTGCCTTAATCAGTGATTCGACGGAAGCTGAAAAACCTGGATACAATACTCCAGAAAATGTTATTGAGTCTCATATGTATGACGCGTTTACAAAAGTAAAAGGTCGTTTGATTGTCTCTTGTTATGCTTCTAACTTCATTAGAATTCAACAAGTGCTTACAGTTGCAAGCAAACTAAACAGAAAAGTGTCATTCTTAGGTCGTTCATTAGAAAGTTCATTTAACACAGCAAGAAAAATGGGCTATTTTGATATTCCCAAAGATTTGTTAATCCCGATCAATGAAGTGGAAAACTATCCTAAGAATGAAGTTATTATTATTGCAACTGGTATGCAAGGTGAACCAGTTGAAGCGTTAAGCCAAATGGCTCAAAAGAAACATAAAATTATGAACATTGAACCTGGAGATTCTGTCTTTTTAGCAATTACAGCATCTGCAAATATGGAAGTAATCATCGGCAACACTTTAAATGAGCTAGTGCGAGCTGGTGCTGAAATTTTACCGAATAATAAAAAGATTCATGCATCAAGCCATGGCTGTATGGAAGAATTAAAGATGATGATAAATATCATGAAACCGGAATATTTCATTCCTGTAAACGGTGAGTTCAAAATGCAAATTGCACATGCTAAATTAGCTAATGAAGCCGGCGTGCAACCTGAAAAAATCTTTTTAGTGGAAAAAGGTGATGTCGTTAATTATGATGGCGAAGCTATGATTCTTAACGAAAAAGTGAATTCAGGAAATGTACTTATTGATGGTATTGGTGTAGGAGATGTTGGTAACATCGTCTTACGAGATAGACATTTATTAGCCGAAGATGGAATATTTATCGCTGTTGTTACGCTAGATCCTAAAAACAGACGTATTGCTGCGGGTCCTGAAATTCAATCACGTGGATTCGTCTACGTGCGAGAAAGTGAAGCACTCCTTAAAGAAGCTGAAGAAAAAGTACGTGAAATAGTAGAGCAAGGACTATTAGAAAAACGTATTGAATGGTCAGAAATCAAGCAAAATATGCGTGATCAAATTAGCAAGCTATTGTTTGAAAGTACGAAAAGACGCCCGATGATTATTCCAGTTATTTCGGAAATTTAATATAAACCTATGAGTAAAAGAGGTTGAGGCTAATGCTTTATAAGCATGTAAAAATAGTGGTTGGGATTGCATAAAAATGTCAATCTACAAAGCTGTTTATACCTGTAGGAGGTAGTCTCTGCCTCTTCTTATTATTCATAACGCTAATTGTGAGATAGAGCATGGTAGATGTTTTTAGCATTTTGCTATGTTTAGATTAGTTTCAACTTTTTAAAAGAGGTGTAAAGTTTTGGCACAAACCAAAAAACGAGCGACGACAAGAAAAAAGGGAGCGACGACGCGTAAAAAGTCTACAAAACAACAAAAGAAACAAAAAGATAATGCGTTAAAATATGTCTTTGCGATAATCATCACTATTTTAACAATATTAGGAGCCTTTCAGTTAGGCATTGTTGGACGAATGATTGATAGCTTTTTCAATTATCTTGTAGGTACGAGTAGATACTTAACGTATATATTAATATTAATAGCTACAGTTTATATTACTTTGTATCGCGGTCTTCCTAAAACACGTAGAACAACTGGAGCAGTGATGCTACAGTTTACTTTGATTCTATTAATGCAAGTGATATATCACTTTACTCATAATAGCCAATCGAAAAGAGAACCAGTCTTATCTTTTGTCTATAAATCTTATGAAAACTCACATTTTCCAAATTTTGGTGGTGGCTTGATTGGCTTTTATTTATTGGAATTATTTATACCATTAATTTCTATTGTAGGTGTAATTATCGTTACACTGTTACTTATAATTTCAAGCGGTATCCTTTTATTAAAGCAAAAGCATCGTGATGTTTCGAAATTATTTTTAGAATCTTTGAAAGTTAAAAGTGAATCAGCATCCGACAATCTAAAAGCAAAAAGACAGCAACAAAAAGTTAAAAAAGAAGCAAAAGCGCGTGTGAAAGCTGAAAAACAAGCACAGCAAGCTGCGAAAAATGAAGAGTTGAAAGATGTATCAAACTTACCTGAAGTTAATGAAGCATCTCAAAAAGCTCAACCGGCAATTCCGATTTATGGACATAGTGATAATGAAGATGAGCACACAGCAACAGCTAAACAACCTAAAGGGCATGGCGATACTCTAACAAATGATGTGTCAGCTACAGAGGAACGTCAGAAGCACAAACAACAAAAACAACTTGCGCCTACTGAAGAAGAAGTAGAGGACAATACCGATAGTGAGTTGTCTGGTTCGATTTCAGAAGCAGGTGAAGTAGAAAACGAAGCTTATAAAGTGCCGCCACTTTCGTTGCTAAATCAACCGGCAAAACAAAAAACGACATCTAAAGCTGAAGTGCAGAAAAAAGGGCAATTGTTAGAAACTACATTAAAAAACTTTGGTGTAGATGCTCGTGTCACACAAATCAAAATTGGACCAGCCGTAACTCAATATGAAATACAACCAGCGCAAGGTGTGAAAGTAAGTAAAATTGTAAACTTGCATAACGATATTGCGCTAGCATTAGCAGCCAAAGATATTCGTATTGAAGCGCCGATTCCAGGTCGTTCGGCAGTCGGCATCGAAGTACCTAATGATAAAATTTCGTTAGTATCCTTAAAAGAAGTATTAGATGAAAAATTTCCAGCTAGCAATAAATTGGAAGTAGGATTGGGCAGAGATATTTCAGGCGACCCTATTACCGTAGAATTAAATAAAATGCCGCATTTATTAGTTGCTGGTTCAACTGGTAGTGGGAAATCAGTATGTATTAATGGTATCATTACCAGTATATTGTTGAATGCTAAACCACACGAAGTAAAACTTATGTTAATAGATCCAAAAATGGTAGAATTAAATGTATATAATGGAATTCCGCATTTATTAATACCAGTTGTAACGAATCCACATAAAGCGTCACAAGCGTTAGAAAAAGTAGTTGCAGAAATGGAAAGACGTTATGATTTATTCCAGCATTCTTCTACACGAAATATAGAAGGCTATAATGAATATATTAAACGTCAAAACCAAGAACTAGATGAAAAACAAGCTGAGTTACCTTACATTGTAGTTATTGTAGATGAGTTAGCTGATTTAATGATGGTTGCAGGAAAAGATGTTGAAAATGCAATACAACGTATTACTCAAATGGCACGTGCTGCTGGTATACATTTAATTATTGCGACACAAAGACCTTCAGTTGATGTCATTACAGGGATTATTAAAAATAATATTCCTTCAAGAATTGCATTTGCTGTTAGTTCACAAACTGACTCTAGAACAATAATAGATAGTGGCGGTGCTGATAAATTATTAGGTAAAGGTGATATGTTATATGTAGCAAATGGTGGTTCGGTAAGGACAAGGGTACAAGGTGCATTTTTAAGCGACCAAGAAGTGCAAGAAGTTGTTAATTATGTTGTGGAGCAACAAAAAGCAAATTATGTTAAGGAAATGGAGCCCGATGCACCCGTAGAAAAATCAGAAATGAAAAGTGAAGACCCACTTTATGATGAGGCATATCTATTTGTTATAGAACAACAAAAAGCAAGCACATCACTACTCCAACGACAATTTAGAATTGGTTATAACAGGGCATCAAGATTGATGGATGATTTAGAGAACAACCAAGTTATTGGACCACAAAAAGGCAGTAAGCCAAGACAAATACTTGTTGATTTAGATAACGATGAGGTGTAAATATGGAATTAACATCAGTTTATAGAGTGAAAGAATGGATAATTAACCAAATTAAAGAAGGTAAATTAGCACATGGAGAAAAACTACCTAGTAATTTAGCAATTGCTAGAGATTTAAAAGTAAAAACAGATGATGTCTATGATGGTGTAGATGAACTAATTACTGAACAAGTCTTAACTAATAATTTAGAAGAAGGTGTGAGCGTTAAATCGCTACACCCTTTCTTCTATCCATTAGGTGAATTAGTAAGTATTAGTGAAATGATTACGAATCAAGGCTATCAAGCAGGTACTGAATTTATCAGCTTAGACGAAAAGCCAGCCACATCATTAGACGCAAAATATTTGACGTTACCTGAAAAAACAATGGTTACTATTATTGAACGTATTCGCACAGCAAACCAGTTTCCTGTGGTGTATTGTTTAGATAAAGTACCCACATCAGAATTGACGTGTTATCAATATCAAACAAATAATCAATCCATTATTAATGCCATCGAGCAAAATTCTAAACGCAAAATTAGTTATGCTGAAACAGAAATAGAAGCAATTAGTTATGAACCACATATTTCAGATATTTTAAATGCGTCACCACATGAAGGACTCATGTTATTAAAGCTTATTCATTATGATAATGAACATAATCCTGTATTTTATTCATTTAATTATTTTAAAAGTAGTTTAGTAAAGTTTAAAACGGTAAGAAATAGACTATAAGCAAAAAGAAAGCGGGGAATGACAATTTGAATAACAAGTCAACGAGCAATCTTCATATTAATGTATTACCAACTTCGAAATTTAAAACCACTACGATTACATTAAAATTTATGGCCCCTTTAAACCAAGATACGGTTACTGAACGCGCTATTTTAAGTAAATTATTAATGCGTGCAACTAAAAAATGGCCGTCAGATAAAGCCTTGAATCGTCGTTTATCAGAATTATATGGCGCTTATGTTAATAGTTTTGTGTCTAAATTTAAAGATAAACATGTTATTACGATTTCATTAGAATTAGTTAATGAAAAATACCTCAAAGATACTACTCCACTGTTTGAACAAGGCATAAAATTATTAACAGAAATTATCTGGAACCCCTTAATAACTAATCAACAATTTGATGAAGGATTTTTAGCACAAGAAAAATCTTTGCTGACAAAAAAATTAGCTGCTATAGAAGATAATAAGTCACAACTCGCTTTTCTAAATTTATTGAAAAACATGTTTGGCGATCAACCATACAGTCAATTAGCGAGTGGACAAGTAGAAAACATAGCTCACATATCAAGTGCAAGTTTATATGATACATATCAATCTATGATTACTAATGATTTCTGTGCAATTTATGTTGTTGGTAATGTAGATGAACGACAAGTTAAGAATTACATACAGCAATATTTCCAAATTCAACCATCTCACTTTGATACATTTGCAACAGTAGAACCAGTCGCTACAGAACACAAGCCGAATGTTATTATCGAATATGATGAAATCGATCAAGCCAAGTTAAATATGGGCTTCGAATTTCCGGTAACTTATGGTAGTGAGGCATATTTTGCATTAGTAGTCTTTAATATGATGTTCGGTGGTGACCCATCATCCGTATTATTTAATGAAGTAAGGGAACGACAAAGTTTAGCGTACTCTATTCATTCGCAACTCGATACAAAAAATGGCTATTTATTCGTTTTAAGTGGAGTTTCAGCTGATAAATATCAAGTTGCACAAGAGACCATTATTAAAGAATTTGAAAAGTTCAAATTTGGAGAATTTAGTGATGAAAAACTTGAGTTAGCGAAAAAAGTTATTATTTCACAGCGCCATGAAGGTGAAGATCGACCAAAAAGTATTATTGAACGGATGAATAACAATCTGTTATTAACAACGGATATGACAGATCAATCGTATGTAGATGCTATTATGCAAGTGACACGAGAACAAATCATTGAGTTAGTGAATGCAGCGACGTTAAATACTATTTATATTTTAACAAAAGGAGGGGAAGCGTAATGCGCGAAAAATATTACCAACAAATCGATGAACGCGTTTTTGAAAGTACCCTTAATAATGGTTTGAAATTATTTGTCATACCAAAACAAGGATTTCAAAAGACATTTGTTACATACACTACACAATTTGGTTCTTTAGATAATAAATTTAAACCGCACAATCAAGATGAATTTGTTACAGTGCCGGATGGTGTGGCACATTTTTTAGAACATAAATTATTTGAAAATGAAGAAGAAGACTTATTTACAGCGTTTGCTGAGGATAATGCTCAAGTTAATGCTTTTACAAGTTTTGATCGTACAAGTTATTTATTTAGTGCGACAGATAATATTGAGCGAAATATTAAACGTTTATTAACTATGGTAGAAACACCTTATTTCACTAAGGAGACTGTAGATAAAGAAAAAGGTATTATCGCTGAAGAAATAAAAATGTATCAAGAACAACCTGGATATAAATTAATGTTTAACACTTTACGTGCTATGTATGATTCACATCCGATAAAAGTTGACATTGCAGGTAGTGTTGAGAGTATTTACGATATTACTAAAGATGATTTATATTTATGTTATGAGACATTTTACCATCCATCAAACATGGTGCTATTTGTTGTAGGTGACGTTGAGCCTAATGCTATTGAACAAATCGTTACAGAACATGAAGATAAACGAGATAAAGAAGCGCAACCAGTTATTCAACGTGATCCTTTAGTTGAAAAAGCTTCTGTTAACGAAAAAGTCGTAACAGAAACTATGAAATTACAGTCACCTAGACTCATGTTAGGATTTAAAAATGATCCGTTAACTAATCTTCAACCAGAGCAATTTGTACGTAAAGATTTGGAAATGACTTTATTTTTTGAATTAGTATTTGGCGAAGAAACTGATTTTTATCAATCACTACTTACAGATGAATTAATAGATGATACTTTCGGCTATCAATTTGTACTTGAACCAACATAT
Source organism: Staphylococcus arlettae (assembly GCF_002902345.1). Classification (GTDB taxonomy): domain Bacteria; phylum Bacillota; class Bacilli; order Staphylococcales; family Staphylococcaceae; genus Staphylococcus; species Staphylococcus arlettae. Next base: position 567,331 of record NZ_PPQB01000005.1, on the reverse strand, counting down.
AGTTTTTCTATCATAACGAGCGCCACGCAACAACCTGATAAATTAAAAGATTTATTATTAACAGAATTGGAACAAAAAAAAGGTCAACTCGTGGATGAAGAAGCTTTTGAATTGTTGAAAAAACAATTTATTGGAGAATTTATTACAGGTCTAAATTCACCAGAGTACATCGCTAACCAGTATACTAAATTATATTTTGAGGGTGTCAGTCTCTTTGATTTATTGGATATTGTTGAAAATATAACATTAGAGAGTGTCAACAGTACTGTACAAACATGCTTGAATATAGAACAGATGGTTGATAGTCGTTTGGAGATGAAGTAAACTATGAAAGCTGTAGTAATTGGTGGCTCAGGTACGATTGGTAAAGCCATTGTGCAACGTTTATTAGATGATGGATATGAGGTAATTGTGCAGTATCATCGTGCAGAGGTATCGACCTTAATAACGCAATTCAAAGGTTATCCAGTACAATTTGTGCAATGTGATTTAACCGCAAGTCCACAATATGAAGAACTTTTCCAATCTATACAAAATATAGATTGTTTGATTTACGCTAGCGGTACAGCTCTTTATGGTCAACTTCAAGATACTAGTGATGAAGAGATTGATCGTTGCTATCGCATTCACGTCAGAGAATGTATCCGTGTTATTAGATATTTTGTAGATCAATTAAGAATGAGTGAACAAGGCAGAATTATTGTTATTTCATCTATCTGGGGAGAAACAGGAGCCAGTCTCGAAACAGTATATTCATCAATGAAAAGTGCACAGTTAGGATTTGTGAAAGCACTAAGTCAAGAATTAGCGATGACGTCAGTTACTGTTAATGCTATATCACCAGGCATTGTTAGTGGTAATATGTCTACAGTGTGGTCAGACGAAGAATTATCTGCTATTGTGAATGAACTACCACAACAGAGATTAATTGATCCACATGAAATTGCACATACTTGTGCCTACTTATGTCATCCAATGGCTAAAAGTGTGACAGGTACAGTTCAAAAAGTAAACGGAGCCTGGTACTTATAAGTACTTAATATTGATTTACAAATTATTATGTTTCAATGTTATAATGTTCATATAATTATACTTTTTAATAGATGTGTGTGCTATTACAGTTTTATTTACGGTTGTTGTAATGCATGAAAACTAAGGGGTGTTTAGTTATGGCAGTGCCAGTAAAAAAAGAATGGTATTTAGAATATGAAATTACAATGAATAGAGCAGGTTTATTAGGCGACGTTTCCAGTTTATTAGGTATGATGGGTATTAGCATTGTAACTATAAATGGTGTTGAACAAGCGCGTAGAGGTTTGCTTATTAAATCTGATAACTTAGAAAAAGTTAGTAGATTTGAGAACATTGTGACAGAAATAGACGATATCTCAATTACAAAATTACGACAACCTGAACTAAGAGATCGTTTAGCAGTTCGTCATGGCAGATACATAGAACAAGATGCAGACGATAAAAAAACGTTCCGCTTTGAACGTGAAGATTTAGGTTTATTAGTTGATTTTATGGCAGAGCTATTTAAGGAAGAAGGTCATAAACTAATCGGTATTCGCGGAATGCCACGTGTAGGGAAAACAGAATCTATTGTAGCCGGTAGTGTTTGTGCGCATAAACGTTGGTTATTTATTAGTTCCACGCTAATTAAACAAACGGTTAGAAGTTCACTCATCAAAGGTGAATATGATTCGGATCATGTTTATATTATTGATGGCGCCGTTACTGCGCGTGAATCAAGTGAAAAACATCAAGATTTAGTTAAAGAAGTTATGAGCTTACCAGCTATCAAAGTAGTAGAGCACCCAGATTTGTTTGTGGAGGCCAGTGAATATAATATGAGTGATTTTGACTATATTATTGAGTTAAGAGAAGATAAAGACCAAGAAATTCATTATGAAGAAATGAAAAAGAAAACCGTAAAAAGTAAAAATAATTTAGATTTTAATGAAAACGGATTTGGTGATGGTTTTGGTTTCTTTCAATAATACGTACTTTTACTGTCGAGGAGGACTACAACCATGAGCTCTATAGGACAAACTTTAAAAGGTCGACGTGAACGACTTGGTATGACGCTGTATGAATTAGAGTCAAAAACCCAAATTAAACAAGCAACGTTAAAGTTAATCGAAAATAATGATTTTGATGCATTATATAATTCTGCTTATGCTGAAGGTTTTATTGAAAAATATGCTAAAGCTGTGAATATTGATTCAACACAGCTAATAGCCGCGCATAAAGAAGAGATACCACAGCAAGATAACAATATTGATGTTACCATTAATGCATTTGCGCAAGAAGACAAGCCTACTTATAGAAGTAAAAATAAAGAACCGCTACAGTTAATTGTCGTTATTAGTGCTATCGTTATAATTACTGCATTAATATGGATTTCAGCGGTCATTGTGTTGTAAGAAGTATTGATTGTTAGATTTAAATAGAGAAATGAGGATTATACATGAATATACCGAATTGGATAACCGTTTTTAGAGTTATACTAATTCCGATTTTTTTAATTTTCGCATTAGCGGATTTTGGTTTCGGTTCAGTGTCTATAATAGGCGGATATAATATTAGAATAGAATTACTAATTGCTGGAATAATATTTATTGTTGCATCGTTGAGTGACTTTGTGGATGGTTATTTAGCTCGCAAGTGGCAATTAGTAACGAATATGGGGAAATTTTTAGACCCATTAGCAGACAAATTATTGGTGTCTGCAGCATTAGTTGCATTAGTACAAATTGATTTAACAAATTCAATAGTAGCTATAATTATCATTGCTCGTGAATTCGCAGTAACTGGATTACGTTTATTACAAATTGAACAAGGTTTTGTTAGCGCAGCAGGGCAACTAGGTAAAATAAAGACAGCTGTCACAATGGTAGCGTTAGTATGGATCTTATTAGGTGACCCATTAGCTAATTGGATTGGTTTTCCTTTAGGTCAAGTATTACTGTACATTGGAGTATTCTTTACTATATTATCAGGTATCGAATATTTTTATAAAGGACGAGACGTCTTTAAAGCAAAATAATAAGTTAAAGTTTGGAACTCAAGTAAGAAACTTGTATCCAAACTTTTTTTTAGATTTTTAGGAAACATTTGTTTTATAATAAAGTGTATTACATTCAAGTATTTGATAGTGTCATTTTCGACAAGGGGGAAGAACAGCAGTGCAAATTTCAATTATCGCAGTCGGATCAGAATTATTATTAGGACAAATCGCTAATACCAATGGTCAATATCTATCTAAATTGTTTAATGATATTGGTCATAGTGTAGTTGAGCATACGGTGGTTGGTGATAATGTAGAGCGTTTAACGCGTGTAGTAAAACATGCTTTAGACAATTATGATGCTGTCGTTTTGACTGGCGGTTTAGGTCCAACTAAAGATGATTTAACAAAACATACTGTAGCGCAGTTACTTAACCGTGAACTTGTAACTGATCAAAACGCAATGAACTATATTGAACAATTTTTTGCACAACATCAACAAGTAATGACCCCAAATAATAAACAACAAGCGCTAGTTATTGAAGGTTCAAAAGTGTTAGCTAATAAAGTAGGTATGGCGCCTGGAATGTTAGTAGATTACAACGATAAAAAAGTAGTGCTATTACCAGGTCCACCTAAAGAAATGCAACCTATGGCTAAGAATGAATTATTGCCGTATTTTCTAGATGGAGAAAAAAGTATTTATTCTGAATCGTTAAGGTTTGCGGGAATAGGTGAGTCAAGAGTGGAAACGGAGCTTATGGACTTAATAGATAATCAAAGCAATCCAACAATTGCCCCATTAGCTGGTTCGCATGAAGTCAATATCAGATTAACTGCCAATGCACATTCAAAAGCTGAATGTGTTGCCTTAATAGCACCTATCAAACAAGAAATATTAAACCGACTAGGTGATTATTACTATGGCTCTAATGAAATTACATTAGCAGAAGCATTTATGCAACAAATTACTCACTCATTTGCACTTTATGATGGCGTGACTGAAGGGCTTCTATATAGCCAAATGAGTGATTATAATTGTGATCAATTGTTGCAAGGGGTACTTATTCATGCACCACAATTTATCGACAGTACCAAGTCAATAACAGAGCAATTAACAGTTGCGACAACAATCGTTCAAAAACTATATAATACCCAAATAGGTGTAGCAGTATTGCGTCATCAAAATAAAGTTTATATAGGTATATTGAAAAATCAACAATTGCATATCGAGTCATTTAATGTAGCAACACAACAAGTTACACTAAAATCGCGTACACCGAACCAAGTATTAATACGGTTGTTAACTTATATTAAAAAACTTTAAAATAGCGTTATTAAGCACGCATGTTCGATATTTTTGAACATAACGAACATAATACGAACAAATATTCGCAAAATACTTGAAAAAACGATAAATAGATTGTATAGTGTGATTAAGATAATTAATTGAGATGAAACTCATTTAGGAGGTCCAACATTGGATAACGAACGTCAAAAAGCTTTAGATACAGTTATAAAAAATATGGAAAAATCATTTGGTAAAGGTTCAGTGATGAAATTAGGCGACAATAAAGCTCGCAGAGTATCAAGTGTTTCGAGTGGTTCTGTAACATTGGATAATGCCTTAGGAGTAGGTGGTTATCCTAAAGGAAGAATTATTGAAATCTATGGACCAGAAAGTTCAGGTAAAACGACTGTTGCATTACATGCTATAGCTGAAGTACAAAGAAATGGTGGAATTGCAGCATTTATCGATGCCGAACACGCACTTGACCCTGTTTATGCTGAAGCTTTAGGTGTCGATATTGATAATTTATATTTATCACAACCTGACCACGGAGAACAAGGTCTTGAAATCGCAGAGGCTTTTGTTAGAAGTGGTGCGGTAGATATCGTAGTAGTAGACTCAGTTGCAGCATTAACGCCAAAAGCTGAAATTGAAGGTGAAATGGGAGATACTCATGTAGGCTTACAAGCAAGATTAATGTCTCAAGCGTTACGTAAACTATCAGGGGCAATTTCTAAATCTAACACTACTGCAGTATTTATTAACCAAATCCGTGAAAAAGTAGGCGTTATGTTCGGTAATCCTGAAACAACACCTGGTGGACGTGCATTGAAATTCTACAGTTCAGTGCGTTTAGAAGTACGTCGTGCAGAGCAATTAAAACAAGGTCAAGACATTGTAGGTAATAGAACAAAAATTAAAGTTGTTAAAAATAAAGTGGCACCTCCTTTCAGAGTAGCAGAAGTTGATATTATGTACGGGAAAGGTATTTCTAAAGAAGGTGAACTTATCGATTTAGGTGTTGAAAATGATATAGTCGATAAGTCAGGCGCATGGTATTCATATAATGGAGAGCGTATGGGTCAAGGTAAGGAAAATGTAAAAACTTATCTAAAAGAAAACCCTGAAATTAAAAAGGATATTGATCAAAAATTACGTGAAAAATTAGGTATTTTTGATGGTGATATCGAAGAAACCGAAGAATCCGAAGAAGCAACACCGAATTTATTCGATGAAGAATAGTTGAAATTAAAATAAATAATTTTTTAAAGTAAGCTGTATAACTCAAAATATTGTTGTTATACAGCTTTTTTGGTAATCAATTAGAACTGCACACTTGAGCACTAGATAAAATTAAACAGAATATGATTTTTTATCCTAATTATTAATTAACAATGGAAAATTTAGACTGTTATCATTTGTAAAGTTTGTTAT
>NZ_PPQB01000005.1:501312-561584 GCF_002902345.1 Staphylococcus arlettae | reverse complement strand
CTAAATATACATATTATTATGTATAAATTATTTTAATATAGTATTAAAATCTCTGTTAATTGAAATTATATAATTGTAGTTCGATATCTTGACACTTCTTAGTTTTAAAACGTACAATTGGACTGTATGATTGTTATATAATTCATTAAAATCATATTTATTTTGATATAAAGAGCAAATCCTAGAAAAAGGGGGGTGTTTATGTGAATTTATTAGACCTCCTACTCATTTTGCTAGGTATTATTCTGGGAGTTGTTGTAGGGTATTTTAGTGCCCGTAAATTGCTACATCAAAAGCAATTACAAGCAAGACAAACTGCCGAAGATATCATCGATCAGGCGAATAAAGAAGCTGAAAACCTAAAAAAGGAAAAACTGCTTGAAGCCAAAGAAGAAAATCAGTTGTTAAAAGAACAAAGTGAAAATGAACTTCGTGAACGACGAGGAGAACTTCAAAGGCAAGAAAGTCGCCTACTTCAAAAAGAAGAAAATTTAGAGCGTAAATCTGATTTGCTTGATAAAAAAGATGAAATTTTAGAGCAAAAAGAATCTAAACTTGAAGAAAGACAACAACAAGTAGATGCAAAAGAGAGTAGTGTTCAATCATTAATAAATAAACATGAACAAGAATTAGAACGCATCTCTGGTCTCACTCAAGAAGAAGCAGCTAATGAGCAACTTAAACGAGTTGAAGACGAATTGTCACAAGATATTGCAATACTTGTTAAGGAAAAAGAGAAAGAAGCCAAAGAAAAAGTCGATAAAAATGCAAAAGAGTTATTAGCAACAACGGTACAACGACTAGCTGCAGAACATACTTCAGAATCTACAGTATCGGTTGTTAATTTACCTAACGATGAAATGAAAGGACGGATCATTGGTAGAGAGGGTAGAAATATTAGAACACTCGAGACACTTACTGGTATTGATTTAATTATCGATGACACACCAGAAGCAGTTATACTATCAGGATTTGATCCAATCAGACGTGAAATTGCTAGAACAGCATTAGTCAATCTCGTTTCTGATGGTAGAATACACCCAGGACGCATTGAAGATATGGTGGATAAAGCTCGGAAAGAAGTAGATGATATTATACGTGATGCAGGAGAACAAGCGACATTTGAAATAAATGTACACAATATGCATCCAGATTTAGTTAAAATCTTAGGTCGTTTACAATACCGCACGAGTTATGGACAAAATGTGTTAAAACATTCAATTGAAGTGGCACATTTAAGTGGCATGCTTGCTGCTGAATTAGGAGAAGATATAACTTTAGCCAAAAGAGCTGGCTTATTGCATGATGTTGGTAAAGCCATCGATCATGAAGTAGAAGGTAGCCACGTAGAAATTGGTGTTGAATTGGCTAAAAAATATAATGAAACTGAAACAGTGGTTAATGCTATTCATTCACACCATGGAGATGTTGAACCAACATCTATTATTTCTATTCTAGTAGCTGCTGCTGATGCATTATCTGCTGCAAGACCTGGTGCTCGTAAAGAAACTTTAGAAAACTATATTAGAAGATTAGAGCGCTTAGAGACGTTATCGGAAAGCTATGATGGCGTAGATAAAGCATTCGCAATTCAAGCTGGTAGAGAGATTCGAGTTATTGTTTCACCAGATGCTATAGACGACTTAAAATCACATCGCTTAGCAAGAGATATAAAGAGCCAAATTGAAGATGAACTTCAATATCCTGGTCATATAAAAGTGACAGTTGTTCGTGAGACTAGAGCAATTGAGTATGCAAAATAAAAACGGTTGCCTTTAAGGCGACCGTTTTTTATTAATATCAATATGCTTTCTAAATTGTACTAAAAAGTATATGGATACTAACTTAATTCCAGATCAGTAACTTTAACTTCTTGGATTACTTCTGCCGTATCGTAACAATTTGTAGAAAGATTAGCGTACCTTTCAGCTAAACGATATGCATTGATATATAATTCAAGACTGTCTTTTGCAATGTCTTCTGCATCCTCACTTTTCGATGGATTGGCTGAAACTACTAAATTTGCAAACTTTTCTGGATCAATGTTAATTGACATGTATAACTTACAACTCCTATATATTTGTTTTCAATACTCTACTTATATAAATACCACTTAGCCAAATTTTAAAACTAAATTTAACTATATCATTTTAATTATAATCCTTTTCAATATGTTTAATATACATTAAACTAACAATATGAGAGGATGAACTTGTAATGAGAATATTATTTATTGGAGATATAGTTGGCAAAATTGGACGTGAAGCCATAACAACATATTTACCAAAACTGAAACAAACATATAGACCGACTGTAACTATCGTAAATGGTGAAAATGCCGCACACGGTAAAGGTCTGACTGAAAAGATTTATAAACAATTGCTTCGTGAAGGTGTAGACTTTGTAACAATGGGAAACCATACTTATGGTCAACGTCAAATTTATGACTTTATAGAAGAAGCGAATAGAATGGTCCGACCAGCTAACTTTCCTGATGAAGCACCAGGTGTAGGTATGCGTTTTATTCAAATTAATGATATTAAATTAGCTATTATAAATTTACAAGGTCGTGCCTTTATGCAGGACATTGATGATCCATTTAAAAAAGCTGATGCCTTAATAAAAGAAGCTCAAGCAGTTACCGATTATATTTTTGTAGATTTTCATGCTGAAACAACATCAGAAAAAAATGCTATGGGTTGGTATTTAGATGGTCGAGTTAGTGCGGTAGTAGGTACACATACACACATACAAACTGCAGACGAAAGAATTTTACCTCAAGGTACGGGTTATATTACCGATGTCGGTATGACAGGGTATTATGATGGAATATTAGGTATAAATAGAGATGAAGTTATTACTCGTTTTATTACAAGTTTGCCACAACGTCACGTCTTGCCAGATGATGGTAGAAGCGTGTTATCAGGTGTAGTAATAGATATAGATAAAAATGGACGTACAAAGCACATAGAGCGTGTGTTAATCAACGACGATCATCCCTTTAACTAACTATCGTCCATTAGTATGAATTTAAATAACTACCATTCTATACATAGTAATAGAGTGGTTTCTTTTGGTATTATAAAATATGAACTATTTTTCCACTAGGAGGCAAGATGATATGAGATCACAAATATCATGGAAAGTGGGCGGTCAGCAAGGCGAAGGAATTGAATCAACAGGAGAAATTTTTGCCACTGCTATGAATCGTAAAGGATATTATCTCTACGGCTATCGTCATTTTTCAAGTCGTATTAAAGGCGGTCACACAAATAATAAAATTCGAGTATCAACAACACCAGTACATGCTATTAGCGATGATTTAGATTTACTCATTGCATTTGACCAAGAAACAATTGAAGTCAATCATCATGAAATGAGAGAAGATAGCATTATTATAGCTGACAGTAAAGCTAAACCAGAAAAACCAGAAGATTGTCGAGCGCAACTCATAGATTTACCATTTACTGCAACAGCGAAAGAACTTGGTACTGCATTAATGAAAAATATGGTAGCAATTGGTGCTACATGTTCAATTATGAATATTGATACTACTGTCATAGAAACTTTAATTACAAACATGTTTAGCAAAAAAGGCGATAAAGTAGTTGAAATGAATATTCAAGCATTGCAAGAAGGCTATCGCCTGATGCAAGAACAACAAAGTACATTAATTGGTGATTTTGAATTAACAGATACTGCGGAGCAACCGCATTTATATATGATTGGTAATGATGCGATTGGTTTAGGCGCTTTATCTGCAGGATCAAGATTTATGGCTGCTTATCCAATTACACCAGCATCAGAAATTATGGAGTATATGATTGCCAATTTACCAAAAGTTGGTGGAACTGTAGTACAAACAGAAGATGAAATTGCTGCAGCTAACATGGCAATTGGCTCCAATTATGCTGGAGTGCGTGCATTTACAGCAAGTGCCGGACCGGGATTATCATTGATGATGGAAGCTATTGGATTGTCAGGTATGACCGAAACACCATTTGTGGTTATTAATACACAACGTGGTGGTCCATCTACAGGATTGCCGACAAAGCAAGAACAATCAGACTTAATGCAAATGATTTATGGTACTCATGGAGATATACCAAAGATTGTTGTTGCGCCTACTGACGCTGAAGATGCTTTCTATTTAACTATTGAAGCATTTAACTTAGCTGAGGAATATCAATGTCCTGTTATTGTTTTAAGTGATTTACAATTATCATTAGGAAAACAAACAGTAAAACATTTAGATTATAATAAAATTGAAATTAAACGTGGCGCTTTATTACAGTCTGATATTGAACGCGATGAAGATGATAAACTCTACTTTAAACGCTATGCTTTAACAGAAAGTGGTATTTCACCTAGACCGATTCCTGGTTTGAAAGGTGGTATACATCATGTCACTGGAGTTGAGCATAACGAAGAAGGTAAAACGAGTGAAGCAGCTAATAACAGACAACAACAAATGGAAAAACGTATGCGTAAAACACAACATTTACTCATTAATAATCCAGTTGATATAGATGAACAACATGATGAAGCAGATATTTTATATATTGGATTTATATCAACTAAAGGGTCAATTGCTGAAGGTAAAGAACGTTTAGAACAGCAAGGTATAAAAGTAAATCATTTACAAATCAGACAATTACATCCTTTCCCAAATGAACTTGTGCAGCAAGCAGTAAATAAAGCATCAAAAGTAATAATTGCTGAGCACAACTATCAAGGACAGTTAGCAAATATTATTAAAATGAATGTGAATATAGGTAATAAATTGGTAAACCAGACTAAATATGACGGTACACCATTTTTACCTCATGAAATAGAAGAAAAAGGTTTAGCAGTGGCTAAAGAAATAAAGGAGCTGGTTTAAGTGGCAACATTTAAAGATTTTAGAAACAATGTGAAGCCCAATTGGTGTCCAGGATGTGGAGATTTCTCAGTGCAAGCTGCGATTCAAAAAGCAGCAGCAAATGTTGGTTTAGAACCTGAGGAAGTTGCAGTTATTACTGGTATTGGTTGTTCTGGACGTTTATCAGGCTATATCAATGCATACGGTGTACATGGCGTGCATGGTCGTTCATTACCATTAGCACAAGGCGTGAAAATGGCAAATAAAGATTTGACTGTAATTGCATCTGGCGGCGATGGTGATGGTTATGCTATCGGTATGGGTCATACAATACATGCATTACGTCGAAATATGAATATGACATATATAGTTATGGACAACCAGATTTATGGTTTGACTAAAGGACAAACATCGCCATCATCCGCTCCTGGTTTTATTACTAAATCTACACCTAAAGGTAATATTGAACAAAATGTAGCTCCTTTAGAGCTAGCTATCTCTTCTGGAGCGACGTTTGTAGCACAAGGATTTTCTAGTGATATTAAAGGTTTAACGAAGATGATAGAAGAGGCAATTAACCACGATGGATTTTCTTTTGTCAATGTGTTTTCTCCATGTGTGACATATAATAAAGTTAATACGTATGACTGGTTTAAAGAAAATTTAACGAGCATAGAAGATATCGAAGATTATGATGCTACAGATAAGCAAAATGCAATGCGTAATATTTTAGCTTACGAATCTTTAGTTAAAGGAATCGTATATCAAGATAGTGAAACACCTTCTTATGAATCGCAAATTGACGAGCTAGGTGAGACGTCACTAGCTAAAAAAGATATTCACATTGATGAAACACAATTCAATGAATTAATTGAGCAATTTGTCTAAGAATAATAATTGATGAATTTTACTATTTAAAAATGCCCAAGTAAATTTGTGTATAATATCGCTACTAAAGATAAATGAATAGTGATGACATGAATTAAAATATTACTAATATAGGAACGACCTATGAAATCAACGCGATTAAATTGATTTTGTAGTTGCGTTCCTTCTTTTTAATGTGAAATAAATTTCGTATAATCAAATAAACATTACATATAAGGAGCACAAGTTATGGTAGATAAATATACATCAATGACTGAACTATTTCAGCAAACAAGTGCTCAAGAAGATTGGGAAATTGAGACTATAAATAGAGACAGTCACGTACTTGTAGCTGCTATACACGGTGGTGCAATTGAAAGAGGAACGAGCGAAATTGCACAATTGATTGCACAACTAGGTGGTTATGATTATTATAGTTTTAATGCTATACGCCCTAATAAAAACCATGAACTACACGTGACTGCGAATCATTTTGATGATCCATTATTACTATCTATGGTGAGAGAAAAGGAGCATGCTTTATCCATTCATGGGTGTATGGGTGACAAACCAGAAATATATATTGGCGGTAAAGATAGCACTTATATTGAGCGAATTAAATCTAAATTAACGGCTCAGGGTGTGGTTGTTAAAGATGCGCCATCGCCAATAGCGGGAAAGCATGCTGATAACTTTGTTAATCAAAGTAAACGCCAGCAAGGTATCCAATTGGAATTAACTGTTGCATTTAGAAAAGCATTGTTTAAGAATCGTCAGTTTAAAGAGCAAGATAGAGTGAATAAAGATAACTGGGCACCGTTTATGTATCAAATCGCACAGGCACTAGTTGAAGTTTATCAATATGAATAAAGCAATATATCGATTGTGTTAATTCGGTCTATTATTGCTAAGGGGGTATCTTTAATGGATACATTTCGCACAATGACTGAATTAGAAAATGCAACTACTAAAAATAAGGATTGGGACATCATAACACGTGATGTGAAATCAGCGGTGTTAATTGCAGCTATTCACGGTGGCGGTATCGAACCGGGAACTACAGAAGTATGTGATTTAATTGCAGAAAAAGGACATTATAGCTTTTATACTTTTAAAGGATTACGACGACAAAAAAATGTCGAATTACATGTCACCTCTCGCCATTACGATCAATCCACTATGCAAGTTATGGTATCGAAAGTGTATCAAGCAGTAGCAATTCATGGTTGTATAGGTGATGAATCAATTGTGTATATTGGTGGTAAAGACAAATCACTTATGGCTTCAATTGAGCAGTTGTTAACTAAAGCTAACTTTAAAGTAGCTAAAGCGCCTGACCATCTATCGGGTAAACATGATGATAATATTATTAATTACACACAGCAAAATGCTGGAGTGCAATTAGAATTAACTACAGCATTAAGACAAAGTTTTTTTAAAGATTATAAGTTTAATAGAAAACATCGTGAAAGTAGAGATAATTGGAATCACCATATGTATGCATTTGCAGATGCTATCATCAAAGCTATTGAAACCAGTAATAAATAATATTAGTGTAAAATGAAATATTTATGTCAATATAGAACTGTAAGTAAGCATAGTACGGCTTGCTAAAATAAAGGAGTTTTGCGCTATTACTCAATCTGCTTATTTGGTACACTGGAGAAGAATATTACTGTTTTGAGAGGGGTTAATGATATGGATGATACGTTAATGAGTGTTCAAATTATACCAAAAACGCCAAATGGAGAAGATGTTATCCCATATGTTGATGAAGCAATAAAAGTCATAGACGATTCAGGACTTGATTATAGAGTTGGACCACTTGATACGACAGTGCAAGGGGATATGAATGAATGCTTAATATTATTGCAAAAACTGAATGATCGTATGGTAGAATTAGAAGTTCCTAGTATTATAAGTCAAGTGAAATTTTATCATGCACCAGAGGGCATTACGATTGAGACGTTAACAGGAAAATATGATGAAGTTTAAACAGCAAGTAAAGATAAGCATTTTACTTTAGTGAGTAATAGACAAATACGCGCAGTGTACAATTAATGTATAAATGAGTAGCTGATAATTCATTTTGCATAAGTGGACGACATTTAATATAATAAAAGAATGATTAAGGGCATGTATAAAGTGTATTGAGTTTTAACGTTAATGAAGTGCGCTAATTGTAACAAATGTGGGCGTAGACTACTTTTAGGCACAAGTCAATATGTGAAATTATAATTAACTATATTATAAACGATTTAGGTGTTATAACGGTGTTATAGCACCTAGTAATATTTCACTAAACAAACTCATAAACACTTTGGCTACAGAAAGGGTTTTTTAAGTGAATGAAGAGCAAAGAAAGCAATCATCTATAAACATTTTAGATGAGCGCGATAAGAAAGCAGAGAAAGAAACGAAAGATTATAGTAAATATTTTGAACATGTTTATCAGCCACCAAGTTTAAAAGAAGCTAAAAAACGTGGTAAGCAATCAGTACAATATAACGACGATTTTAAAATTGAAGAAAAATATAGAAATATGGGGTTAGGACGTACCTTTTTAATCAAAACATATGGTTGTCAGATGAATGCACACGATACAGAAGTTATGGCTGGAATTTTAAGTGCCTTAGGTTATCAAGCAACAGATGATATCAATACAGCTGATGTTATATTAATAAATACTTGTGCGATACGTGAAAATGCGGAAAATAAAGTATTTAGTGAAATAGGTAACCTTAAACATTTAAAACGAGAACGCCCAGATGCCTTAATAGGTGTATGTGGCTGTATGTCTCAAGAGGAATCTGTAGTAAATAAAATTTTAAAATCTTATCAAAATGTTGATATGATTTTTGGCACACATAATATTCATCGTTTACCTGCCATTTTAGAAGAGGCATATTTATCAAAAGCTATGGTTGTTGAAGTGTGGTCAAAAGAAGGCGATGTAGTAGAAAACTTGCCTAAAGTACGTGCAGGTAATATTAAAGCTTGGGTTAATATTATGTATGGATGTGATAAATTCTGTACTTACTGTATTGTACCTTTTACTCGTGGTAAAGAACGCAGTAGACGACCAGAAGATATAATTGAAGAAGTGAGAGGCTTAGCTAGAGAAGGCTATCAAGAAATCACATTATTAGGTCAAAATGTTAACTCTTATGGCAAAGATATCGAAGGAATTGACTATGGTCTTGGAGATTTATTAGAAGATATTTCTAAAATTGATATACCTCGTGTCCGATTTACGACTAGTCACCCATGGGATTTTACAGATCGCATGATTGATATTATTGCTAAAGGTGGAAATATTGTTCCACATATTCATTTACCAGTACAATCTGGTAATGATGCAGTATTGAAAATAATGGGACGTAAATATACACGCGAAAGCTATCTAGAATTAGTGAATAAAATTAAAACAGCGATTCCAGATATCGCTTTAACAACAGATATTATTGTAGGTTATCCGAATGAAACTGAAGCACAATTCGAAGAAACATTGTCGTTATATGATGAAGTTGAATTTGAACATGCTTATACGTATATATACTCTCAAAGAGATGGTACTCCGGCAGCTAAAATGAAAGATAATGTACCACAAGATGTGAAAAAAGCACGTTTACAAGCATTGAATAAAAAAGTGTCATATTACTCAGAACGTGCTATGAGTAAATACGAAGGTGAAATAGTTCAAGTATTATGCGAAGGTACAAGTAAAAGAGATGATACTGTTTTATCAGGTTATACTGATAAAAACAAATTAGTTAACTTTAAAGCACCCAAATCAATGATTGGTAAAATTGTAGATGTAAAAATTGACGAAGCGAAACAATACTCATTGAATGGTACGTTTGTACAACAAACTCAAAAAACAGTGGTGATGCCATAGTGTATAATAAAGAGCAAATATTAACCGAAACGGATTTCATTGTCCAACAAATTCAAGATTTAGACACAGTTAAAGACTATCAACAGGTGGAACGCCAAATTCATCAAAATGATCAAATCGAATCAAAAATGCAAGAATTAAAGAAAAACCAAAAGCAATCAGTGAATTTGCATAACTATGGTAAAATGAATGCATTAAAACAATCTGAAGATAAAATTAGTGATATTGAATCAATTATTAATACTATGCCGATAGTTGAAGAATTTCGTTCATTGCAATATGATGCAAATGATTTATTGCAAATGATGATTAGCACGATGGAAGATGAGTTGAACCAATTAAATGATTCAACTAACAACCAAAAGTAATAAGTAACATCATGGAAAGGGTGAACACAGTTGAATACAAAAAAATTAACTATTACAGCAATGTTGATTGCCATCAATGTTGTGCTAAGTAGTGTAATAATTATCCCGTTAGGGCCAGTGAAAGCTGCACCAATACAACATTTAATTAATGTATTATGTGCTGTTTTCGTTGGACCATGGTTTGGCCTAGCTCAGGCAGTTATTTCATCTACTTTACGTATGATTTTTGGTACAGGCAGTGTGTTTGCTTTTCCAGGTAGTATGATTGGTGTCTTATTAGCTAGTGTATTTTACATTTACCGTAAACATATCTTTATGTCAGCTATTGGTGAAGTAATAGGTACAGGAATTATCGGTAGTTTAATATGTATCCCACTTGCTTGGATTGTAGGTTTACAACATTTTGCTATTAAACCCTTAATGATTGCTTTTATTGTATCAAGTATGATTGGTGCCATAATTAGTTATATCATTTTAATGATGTTGAAGAAAAAAGGAATTTTACAACGATTTTTATAGAACATGAAACTAAACGGAGTTCATATACATATATTGGAATCACACTTTAAATTTAATGTATTGAAAGTGTAATCAATGTATGTCGTGTGACCTTCGTTTTTTTCATATTTTAGTAATTTAACTTAGGTGAACACGGTTTTGTTAAAATGGGCTTGCTTGTTTATTTATGTTAAAATTTAAGAGTTAAATATTAAAAGGTGTGGCTACAATTCCACTTAACATATAAAATACGTGATAAATGTAAACATAGAAGACTGAATAAAGGATTGTGAAAAAATAACATGGCTAATGAAACTCCAATGATGCAACAATATTTGAAAATTAAAGCGCAATATCAAGATTGTCTATTATTTTTTAGACTAGGTGATTTTTATGAAATGTTTTTTGAAGATGCAAAAGAAGCATCTCGTGTATTGGAAATTACATTAACTAAACGTGACGCCAAAAAAGAAAATCCGATACCTATGTGTGGTGTGCCTTATCATTCTGCCGATAGTTATATTGAAACATTAATTAATAATGGCTATAAAGTGGCGATTTGTGAACAAATGGAAGATGCTAAATTGACCAAAGGTATGGTAAAAAGAGAAGTTGTCAGAGTAGTGACTCCAGGTACAGTAATGGAGCACGGTGGTGTGGATGACACTCAAAATAATTATATACTAAGTTTTATTGAAGATGAAACGAATTTTGCACTTAGTTATTGTGATGTTTCAACAGGTGAACTAAAAGTTACACATTTTACAGATGAAGCGACATTAATCAATGAAATTACGACAGTTAATCCTAATGAAATAGTAGTTCATAAGCCAATAAGTGATAGTTTAAAAAGACAAATTAGCTTAACTACGGAAACAATTACAGTCGTAGATACAATTACTGATATGATGTATAACGTAAATCAATTGCAACATCACACTATGTATTATACAACGCAGTTGTTACTAGACTACATCCATCATACACAAAAAAGAGACTTATCTCATATTGAGACAGTAGTAACTTATGAAGCTATTAACTTTATGAAAATGGATTTTTACGCGAAGCGAAATTTAGAATTAACTGAAAGTATTAGATTAAAATCTAAAAAAGGTACGTTACTCTGGCTTATGGATGAAACGAAAACACCTATGGGTGCGAGACGATTAAAGCAATGGATAGATAGACCGTTAATAAATCATCAACAAATAGAACAACGTTTAAACACTGTTGAACAGTTCTTAAGTCATTTTATCGAACGAGATACACTGCGTGGCTATTTAAACCAAGTGTACGATATCGAACGTTTAGTTGGACGTGTAAGCTATGGCAATGTCAATGCGAGAGATTTGATTCAATTGAAGCATTCGATTATGGAAATTCCGAATATAAAAACGTTATTGAACTCTTTTGATAATCAAATGAGTGAACAATTTCTCAAATTAGAACCATTAGATGATTTGTTACAGTTGTTAGAACAAAGTCTAGTAGATGAACCACCTATTTCAGTTAAAGATGGTGGGTTATTTAAACAAGGATTCAACTCACAATTAGATGAATATTTAGAAGCCTCTCAAAATGGTAAAACATGGTTAGCAGAGCTTCAAGCTAAAGAACGACAACGCACAGGAATTAAGTCACTGAAAATTAGTTATAATAAAGTGTTTGGCTATTACATTGAGATTACACGTGCTAATTTACAAGGCTTTGATCCTGAACAGTATGGATACAATAGAAAACAAACGCTTTCCAATGCAGAACGCTTTATCACTGATGAATTAAAAGAAAAAGAAGATATTATTTTAGGTGCGGAAGATAAAGCTGTTGACTTGGAATATGAATTATTTACGCAGATTCGTGAACATGTAAAATCTTACACTGCGCAACTGCAACAACAAGCTAAAATTATTTCAGAACTAGATTGTTTACAAAGCTTTGCAGAAATTGCACAAAAATACAATTATGTCCGTCCTACTTTTAGTGAAGATAAAACTTTGCAACTTAATGATTCTAGACATCCTGTCGTGGAACGTGTAATGGATTATAATGATTATGTACCTAATGATTGTACATTAGATCGAGATACATTTATTTATTTAATTACAGGCCCTAACATGTCAGGTAAATCTACGTATATGCGTCAAGTAGCAATAATTAGTATCATGGCTCAAATGGGAGCTTATGTGCCGTGTAGTAGTGCTGTGTTACCGATATTTGATCAAATTTTTACACGTATTGGTGCCGCAGATGATTTAGTATCCGGTAAGAGTACATTTATGGTGGAGATGTTAGAAGCACAAAAAGCGTTAGCAAATGCAACAGCAGATAGCTTAATTATTTTTGATGAAATAGGTCGAGGTACTTCCACATATGATGGTCTTGCATTAGCGCAATCTATGATAGAGTATGTGGCGCATACTTCTCATGCTAAAACATTATTTTCAACGCATTATCATGAATTAACTACATTAGATCAAACATTAAAATGTTTAAAAAATGTGCATGTAGCTGCAAATGAATATAATGGTGAATTAATCTTCTTGCACAAAGTAAAAGATGGTGCAGTTGATGATAGTTACGGCATACAAGTAGCACAATTAGCCCATTTACCTGAAGCGGTTATAGAACGTGCTCAAGTTATATTAAATGCTTTTGAACAACATGATACAGTAACAGGACCAACTATCGCTTACGATAATGCAGCAGCAACGACAACTGATGAAAATAATGTTACTGATGATAGTCATAACTCAGATCGAGATGATCAGTTTGAACAAGCTACTTTTGATTTATTTGATGTACCACAAACAGAAAGTGAAGTAGAAATAGCCATTAAACAGTTGAATTTATCTAATATGACACCTATTGATGCATTGGTTAAGTTGAATGAATTACAAAATCAATTGAAATAGAGGTGGAAAGATGGGAAAAATAAAAGAGTTACAAACCTCTTTAGCAAATAAAATTGCTGCGGGTGAGGTAGTAGAACGACCAGGTTCAGTAGTGAAAGAATTGTTAGAAAATGCGATAGATGCGCAAGCAACAGAAATAAATATTGCAGTTGAACAATCTGGCGTATCTTCTATCAGAGTGGTTGATAACGGAACGGGAATTAGTGAAGATGATTTAGCTTTAGTCTTTCATAGACACGCTACGAGTAAACTAGATGACGATGATGATTTATTTCATATTAGAACATTAGGTTTTCGTGGGGAAGCATTAGCTAGTATTTCATCCGTTGCAAAAGTGACTTTGAAAAGTTGTACAGATAATCTTGAAGGTCATGAAGTTTATGTTGAAAATGGTGCGATTTTACAACAAAAACCTGCAAAAGCAAAACAAGGTACAGATATATTGGTGGAAAGCTTATTTTATAATACGCCAGCTAGACTAAAGTACATTAAAAGTCTATATACAGAATTAGGTAAAATAACAGATATCGTTAATAGAATGGCTATGAGTCATCCTAATATTCGATTTACTTTGACTGCTGATGGCAAAGAAATTATTAAGACAAATGGCTCTGGTCGTACGAACGAAGTAATGGCTGAAATCTACGGTATGAAAGTAGCAAAAGATTTGGTACATATACAAGGAGATACTAGTGACTATCATTTAGAAGGGTTTGTCGCTAAACCAGAACATTCTCGTAGTAATAAGCATTATATTTCAATATTTATTAACGGACGTTATATACGCAATTTTGTGTTAAATAAAGCAATTTTAGAAGGCTATCATACATTATTAACTATTGGTCGTTATCCTATTTGTTATTTAAATATTGAAATGGACCCAATATTAGTAGATGTTAATGTTCATCCGACAAAATTAGAAGTTAGATTATCAAAAGAAGAACAACTGTATAAATTAATTGTCGAAAAAATAAGAGAAGCATTTCACGATAAAATCCTTATCCCACATAATGATTTGGATAAAGTAAATAAAAAAAATAAAGTGCTTGACCAATTTGAACAGCAAAAAATTGACTTTGAACAACGTCAACAGTACAACGATCATCAAGCATCTACTGAGGCAACGTCAAACTATCCGTCATCTAATGAACCATCGAGCCAAGTAAAAGATCAATCAGAATCGGGTTACACTAATCAGTCTTCCTCAACATCGATTCCAGATACAGCGCAACAAGAGGAGACTGACGCAGATTATAAGGCAAAACAACGCGAGGTACTATCTAACTTAACAGATGAGGATGATGTACCAATTGTTAACGTTGACAATGAAGTTACAGCATCTGATATTAAAGACCAACGTTCACAAACACCATCACGTCGAGTACCCTATATGGAAATTGTAGGTCAAGTGCACGGTACGTATATTATCGCTCAAAATGAAGATGGTATGTATATGATCGATCAACATGCTGCTCAAGAAAGAATTAAGTATGAATACTTTAGGGAAAAAATAGGTCATGTATCGAATGAAGTTCAAAATTTATTAATTCCTTTAACTTTTCATTTTTCTAAGGATGAATTAATGATTATAGAGCAATATAAAGAAGAATTAGCTAAAGTTGGTGTTCAACTTGAACCATTCGGTGGACATGATTATATTGTTGATAGTTATCCAGTGTGGTTTCCAAAATTAGAAGCAGAAGAAATCATTGAAGATATGATAGAATATGTGTTGGAACATAAAAAAGTAAATATTAATAAAATTAGAGAAGAAGCAGCCATTATGATGAGTTGCAAAAAATCTATTAAAGCCAATCATTTTTTAAAACATAATGAGATGGCAGATTTAGTCGACCAATTACGTGATGCAGAAGATCCTTTTACGTGTCCACATGGACGTCCCATTATCATTAACTTTTCGAATTATGAATTAGAACGATTATTTAAACGTATTATGTAGGAGGAGAGACAAATGAAGCCACATATACTACCTGCAATCCGCACAATGAAAGATTTAGAAAAACTTATTGAGACAGATTATAATGAATGTGTGTTGTTAGACACACATGTAGGACACGTAAAAAGTATTATGGACTTGTTAAATAAACATCAAATGAAAACATTTATTCATATTGATTTAATAAAAGGTATGAGTCATGATGAATTCGCATGTGAATATATTATTCAAAACTACCAACCTGCTGGAATTATCTCCACAAAAACAAAAGTAATAAAAAAAGCCAAGGCATTAAATACAACAACAGTGCTAAGAGTATTTATTATTGATAGCCATGCTTTAACGCGTAGCATAGAATTAATTAAACGTGTCGAACCAGATTTTGTTGAAGTATTGCCAGGAATAGCTAGCAAAGCAATTCGAGCTATAGATGAAGAAACTGACACAAAAGTAATTGCTGGGGGATTAATTAAAGAAGTATCTGAAGTAGAACAAGCAGTAAGTAATGGTGCGAAATATATTACAACAAGTGATCGCGATTTATGGTGATAGAAAAATTGACTACCGTTTAAATTTTAAAACAGTAGTTTCAGACTGTCGATAAAGTTTCCAACTTTGTTGGCAGTTTTTTATGCACGCTTTCCGCGGGCCCTGCCTTAGCCTGTAGTCTTCAGCTAGCGCTATTCCCGCAGGAGTCGGCATAAATCACTGCCGATACTATTTATTTAATTCATAGTCCATTTGGTATCACAAAAATAATAGCTAAAGTGGATTACCATGCAGGCATCAGTTATATTTTTTAGATAAAACATCACATTTAGGAACTGTTCAGTAACAAACGATACACGGTGTTGTCACAATACAGATTTCTGTCACACTCCGCAGCCTGTCGACAAAGTCACAGACTTTGTGGGCAGTTTTTTTATGCACGCTTTCCGCGGGCCCTGCCTCAGCTTGTAGTCTTCGGCGAGTGCTATTCCCGCAGGAGTCGGCATAAATTACTGCCAATCTATAAAAATGACTTTAGCAGAATTAATACTTAAGATCTGTTTACTGACAAAAAACAAGATGTTATAGATAAAGTTTCCATAGATATCACGCTTATGTGTGCTGACATAAATCTTCAAAACGTAATGTGGTTAGTAAAAGGTTGTGTAATGATCTGAAAGGCTATTATTTGAAAAACTTTTTAAATAAAAATAAAAAAATCTTCAGTGACTATAGCTTGTATAATCACCAAAACTGGACTTCTTAAGATACGTATTTTATTTAGAATGATTTAATTGTGACAAATTTTTTAACGATAATATTGACAACGCTTACAAACAAAGTGTAAAATGAGGGCAAGTTAATATTAGAACAGAGATGGGAGATTTCTACGATTTATTAAACCGGTGGTTCGAAGCGTTCAACTGGCTATAATTTGTAGGAGTCTCTTTATCTTTATTAGGAGGAATCTCTATGAGTGTATATTTTGCAGAGTTTTTGGGGACTTTGATTCTTGTTCTTTTTGGTGGTGGCGTCTGTGCTAACGTCAACTTAAAAAGAACTGGTGGTTCTGGAGCAGATTGGATTGTTATTGCTGCTGGATGGGGATTAGCAGTTACATTTGGTGTTTACGCGGTTGGCAATATTTCTGGAGCACATATTAATCCTGCGGTTACAATAGCTATGGCTATGGATGGTGCAGTGACTTGGGGAGTAGTACCTGGTTATATCATCTGTCAAATTCTAGGTGGTATTGTCGGTGGTGCAATTGTATGGTTAATGTATTTACCACATTGGAAAGCAACTGAAGATCAAGGCGCAAAATTAGGTGTGTTTTCAACGGCACCAGCAATTAAAAACTATTTCGCTAACTTTTTAAGTGAAATTATTGGTACTACAGCATTGACGTTAGGTTTGTTATTTATTGGTATGAATAAAATAGCTGATGGTTTAAATCCACTTATCGTAGGTGGCTTAATCATTGCTATAGGGCTAAGTTTAGGTGGACCAACAGGTTATGCAATTAACCCTGCTCGTGATTTAGGTCCTAGAATTGCACATGCAATTTTACCTATTTTTGGTAAAGGTACTTCGAATTGGGGTTACGCAATTGTTCCCGTATTAGGACCGATTGCAGGAGGAATGTTAGGTGCAGTAATTTATAGATTGTTCTACAAAGGCGCATTTGATATCATGTCTATTGTTACAATTGTAGTGGTCATCATTACACTTGTTATTGGCGTATTATTAAATAAAGCCGATAAAACTGGAGAAGTTGAAGCAGTTAAATAACAAATAAACATAGTCATTGAACAATAGTTTATTTATAATTTTGCAGGGTACAGGATTATAATTGAAAACTAAGCATACTTGAGATGTTAATTGTTCTAAGTATAATCAACCGAGAGAAAGGGAGTTAATTAATATGGAAAAATATATTTTGTCAATAGACCAAGGAACAACAAGTTCACGTGCAATATTATTCAACAAAGATGGAGAGATTGATGGTGTTGCTCAAAGAGAATTTAAACAATTCTTTCCTAAATCAGGTTGGGTAGAGCATGATGCGAATGAAATTTGGACATCTGTATTAGCAGTTATTGCAGAAGTATTAAATGAAAAAAATGTTAGTGCTGAACAAATTGCAGGCATCGGAATTACTAACCAACGTGAAACTACAGTAGTATGGGATAAAAAATCTGGTCGTCCAGTTTACCATGCTATCGTTTGGCAATCTCGTCAAACTCAAGGAATTTGTCAAGAGTTGAAAGAACAAGGACTTGAAGAAAAATTCCGTGAAAAAACAGGACTATTGTTAGACCCATATTTTGCTGGAACAAAAGTAAAATGGATTTTAGATAACGTCGATGGGGCGAGAGAGCAAGCAGACAATGGAGATTTATTATTTGGTACTATTGATTCATGGCTAGTTTGGAAGTTATCTGGTGGACAAGCACATATTACAGATTACTCAAATGCAAGTAGAACTTTAGTATACAATATTCATGAATTACAATGGGATAAAGAATTGTTAGATATACTTAATATACCTGAAAGCATGTTGCCTGAAGTTAAAGAATCAAGTGAAGTTTATGGTAATACTATTGATTATCATTTCTTTGGTCAAGAAGTACCAATTGCAGGTATTGCAGGTGACCAACAAGCAGCGTTATTCGGTCAAGCATGCTTCAACCGTGGTGATGTTAAAAACACATATGGCACTGGTGGATTTATGTTAATGAACACTGGTGAAGAAGCAGTAAAATCTAAAAGTGGTTTGTTGACTACAATTGCATATGGACTTGATGGTAAAGTACATTATGCACTTGAAGGTTCGATTTTCGTTTCAGGATCTGCAATACAATGGTTAAGAGATGGTTTACGTATGATAAATTCAGCGCCACAATCTGAAAACTATGCTGAACGTGTAGAATCTACAGAAGGTGTTTATGTCGTACCTGCTTTTGTAGGACTAGGCACACCATACTGGGATGCTGAAGCAAGAGGAGCAATCTTTGGTTTAACACGTGGTACTGAAAAAGAACACTTTATTAGAGCTACATTGGAATCATTATGTTATCAAACACGTGATGTATTAGAAGCTATGGAAAAAGATTCTGATATTAAAGTAAATAACTTACGTGTTGACGGTGGCGCAGTTAAAAACAACTTCATTATGCAATTCCAATCAGATTTGTTACACGTTGAAGTAGAGAGACCAGAAATAAATGAAACAACAGCATTAGGTGCAGCATACTTAGCCGGTTTAGCGGTTGGTTTCTGGGAAAGTAAAGATGAAATCGCTAATCGTTGGAAATTAGAAAAATCATTTAATCCAGAAATGGAAGAAGCTGAAAGTACTAAATTGTACAAAGGTTGGAAAAAAGCTGTTGAAGCAACACAAGTTTTTAAGTTAGATGAAGAGTAAAAAATATTGGACTTAAAATAATTAACTATGCTACAATTAGGGTAAGTTAATAATACAAGTGAGAAGTAGAGACTCTGTTCGTACAAAATTATATGTATAGGATAGGTCTCTACTTTTTTAATTTTATAGGAGGCGCTCGGATTATGACTTTATCAACACTTAAAAGAGAGCAAATTAAAAAGGATTTAAAAGATAACTCATTTGACGTTGTTATCATCGGTGGTGGAATAACTGGTGCTGGTATAGCGTTAGATGCTAGTGAAAGAGGTATGAAAGTCGCATTAGTTGAAATGCAAGACTTTGCTCAAGGTACAAGTTCTCGTTCCACTAAATTAGTACATGGTGGATTACGTTATTTAAAACAACTACAAGTAGGTGTAGTAGCGGAAACAGGTCGTGAACGTGCCATTGTATACGAAAATGGTCCACATGTAACTACGCCTGAAAGAATGTTATTGCCAATGCATAAAGGTGGAAGTATGGGTAAATTCACTACTTCTATTGGATTAACTATGTATGATAGATTAGCTGGTGTTAAACGTTCAGAACGCAAAAAAATGTTGAACAAAAAAGAAACATTGGCCAAAGAACCATTAGTTAAACAAGCTGGATTAAAAGGTGGCGGTTCTTATGTTGAGTATCGTACGGATGATGCACGTTTAACAATCGAAGTAATGAAACGTGCTGAAGAAAAAGGTGCGACAATTATTAACCACAGTAAATCAATGCATTTCACATATGATAATAATGAAAAAGTGAATGGTATTAATGTAGAAGACCAAATCTCTGGTGAAACTTATACAATTGGTGCTAAAAAAGTTATCAATGCAAGTGGTCCATGGGTAGATGAAGTACGTAGTGGTGACTATGCACGTAATAATAAACAATTACGTTTAACAAAAGGTGTCCACATTGTTATCGATCAATCTAAATTCCCATTAGGTCAAGCAGTATACTTTGATACTGAAAAAGATGGTCGTATGATTTTTGCAATTCCACGTGAAGGCAAAGCGTATGTTGGTACAACAGATACGTTTTATGACAACGACAAAACATCACCTTTAGCAACACAAGAAGATAGAGATTATTTAATAGATGCAATTAATTATATGTTCCCTGATGTTCAAGTTGAAGATAGCGATATTGAATCATCATGGGCAGGTGTTAGACCACTTATTTTAGAAGAAGGTAAAGATCCTTCAGAAATTTCTCGTAAAGACGAAGTATGGGAAGGTAAATCAGGCTTATTAACTATCGCAGGTGGTAAATTAACTGGATACCGTCATATGGCATTAGAAATTGTTGATTTATTAGCAAAACGTCTAAAAGAAGAATATAAATTAAAATTCAAACCATGTGAAACAAAACATTTACCAATTTCAGGCGGTGACGTTGGTGGTAGTCAAAACTTCGACAATTATATTGAAGAAAAAGTGAAAGACGCTAAAGCTTATCAAATTGATGAACCATTAGCACGTCATATTGTATCTAAATATGGTTCAAATGCAGAAGAACTATTCAAAATTGCACAAACAGCTCAATATCAAGATACAGGTTTACCTTTAGATATATATACTGAACTTATTTATTCAATTCAAAATGAAATGGTATATCGTCCAACAGATTTCTTTATTCGTCGTACAGGTAAATTATACTTCAAAATTGATGACGTCTTAAATTACAAAGAACAAGTTATCGATGTTATGTCTGAATTACTTGGTTATAGTGATGTACAAAAAGAACTTTATAAACAAGAATTAGAAACTGCAATAAATGAAGCACAAACAGGCAATAATCAACCAGCAGTTAAAGAATAATTAAACAATGCATAAATGTTAATTAGCTATAAGCTAATTGATTAATAACAAATAAATAGCCATATATGAGGCGAGTAGATGAAATCAACTATTGATTTCACTCTCGTCTTTTTTATATTGATAAATCATAATTGTGTTTCATAACAGACTATAAATAATGATTAAATGATTAGGGTATAGATATTTAATAGCAAGTTAAAGATGTTATACTTATATATGAATACAAGCTGAACACATATTATATCAACAAACTATAAGTCACAAATGGAGGGCTAAAACCATGGGTCAAAAAGAATTAAATATCACAGTTGCAGATGGCACAATGATACCAGTAAAACTTGATAAAGCTAAAAAAACTACTATTGGTGTCATACATATATTTCACGGTATGGCTGAACATATGGATAGATATGATGCGTTGGTAATGTCGTTAAACCAACAAGGTTACGATGTAATACGTCATAATCATAGGGGACACGGACCAACATGTAATCAAGAAGATAGAGGTCATATAGATAGCTTTGAACAAGTAGCAGATGATGCGTTTGAAATAGCGCAAACATTATGTACAAACCATGAAGGATTACCTTATATTGTTATAGGCCATTCTATGGGTTCTATTATTGCACGTTTATTTGTCACGAAATATCCTGATGCTGCAAATGGTTTGATTCTAAGTGGTACAGGTTATTTTTCAAAAATTGCAGGTTACTCAATTGCAACATTGTTGAAGATAATCACGTTGATATTTGGTAAAAGCAAGAGATTGAAGTGGGTAAATAATCTAATGTATAAAACACTGAATAAAAAAATCAATAATCCTAAAACGACTAGTGATTGGATATCTTCAGATGAACAATATGTCAAAAATTTTATTGACGACGAATATACGGGCTTTCTCGTATCTAACCAATTGATCTATGAAACAGTCAGATACATTAATAAATTAAATAGACAAAAATATATACGTAAAATGCATAGGGCAATGCCGATTTTGATGATTTCCGGTAAAGATGACCCATTAGGTAACTATGGTAAAGGTATTCATCGTCTTGGTAAGATCTTCAAACAAGGTCATATAAACCATGTGACCATTCAAATATATAAAAATAAAAGACATGAAATATTATTTGAGCGTGAGCATGAAATAATTTGGCAACATATGTATGATTGGATTCAAAAACAGATTTTAACAGCAAAATGATATAGGAAAAGTGAGTGATTTGAAGTGCAACAAGATAAACCATTTATCATAGTTATAGTGGGACCAACGGGTGTAGGTAAAACAGAACTTAGTATAAAGTTAGCGAAAGAAATTAATGGGGAAGTTATTAGTGGTGATTCCATGCAAGTTTATAAAGGTATGGATATCGGCACTGCAAAAATATCAGTTCCAGAAATGGAAGGTATAACACATCATATGCTTGATATACTAATGCCTGATGAGACTTTTTCTGCATATGATTTTAAAACACGCGCACAACAATTGATATCTGAAATTACTGCTCGTGGAAACGTACCTATTATTGTAGGCGGTACAGGTCTTTATATACAATCGTTAATTTATGATTATGCTTTTCAAGATGAGACGATAACAGAAACAAAAGCAAATGAAGTTGAGCAGCGATTGACGGAGTTGGAAGCACTAAATAATCATGATTTACATGAGTATTTAAAAAGTTTTGATCCAGCATCAGCTGAAGCAATACATCCCAATAATAGAAAAAGAGTAGTGCGTGCAATTCAATATTATTTAAAAACCGAAAAACTTTTAAGTGAACGTAAGAAAGTTCAACAATTTACAGAAAATTATGATACATTATTATTAGGGATGGAAATGACGCGTGAAACATTATATGAAAGAATAAATAAAAGAGTTGATATAATGTTGCGTGATGGATTATTAGAAGAAGTTCAACAACTTGTAGACAAAGGTTATGAAGAATGTCAAAGTATGCAAGCAATTGGTTATAAAGAAATAATCCCAGTTGTTAAAGGTTCTGTATCACTTGAGGAAGGTACGGAGAAATTAAAACAGCATTCCCGCAATTATGCCAAGCGTCAAATGACATGGTTTAAGAACAAAATGAATGTGCATTGGTTAGATAAAGAGAAACAATCACTTTTTTCAATCTTTGATGAAATTTCCGTCTTAATACAGAAAAGGAGAAGGTAATATGCATGCAAAGGAAAACAACCAAGATCAATTACTAAATCAATTTAAAACTGAAAAGACAGATATTATTGTTTTTCTAGTTAATGGTTTTCAAATGAAAGGTCAAATTGAAAACTTTGATGAAAGTAGTGTGACTTTATTTTCCCAAAACAAGCAGCATCTCATTTATAAACATGCCATCAGCACGTTTACAATCGATGATGGGGAATAATATAAAACATTAAAATTATAAAAGGTTGCAATATAACTAAGACACTTTTTACGACTAAAGTCGAGACGAAGGGGTTCAGTTATATTGCAACCTTATTTTTATAGTAATGTTTCGATATCTTGCTTAAATTGATTTGGTTTTTTCTGTGGAGAAAAACGATTGATTACATTTCCTTCACGATCAACTAAAAATTTAGTAAAGTTCCATTTGATTTTTTCGTTAAAAAAGCCATTTTGTGCTTCCGTTAAAAATTTATACAATGGATGTTGATTTTCCCCTTTGACATCAATTTTTTCATGAATAGGGAAAGTTACTCCGTAATTAATCTTGCAGTTTTGTGTAGCTTCTTCACCAGTTCCAGGTTCTTGCCCGCCGAATTGATTACAAGGGAAACCAAGTATTACGAAGCCTTGATCCTTATATTCTTCATATAGTGCTTGTAAATCTTCGAATTGTGGAGTGAAGCCACATTCACTTGCTGTATTAACAATTAACATAACTTGGCCTTTATATTTATCCAAAGTGTAACTGCTACCATCAGGCATTTGTACGTTTATATCATAAATGTTCATTATGCTTTCACCTCTTTATATTACTAACTTAACATACTTTACTACTGTAGTCTTTAGATATACACTATGGTAAAATAGCTTAGAAAACTTTAAAGAGAGGTGGCATGTTATGAGCCAAGCTAAAAGCTATACGACGAAGAAACAATTAGAAACGGCGGTATTAGTTGGCGTACATGCTGATGATGAACTACATTTTGATTTCACTTCTACAATGGAAGAATTAGAGTCTTTATCAACGACTTGTAAATTAGATGTGAAAAGTCAATTTACTCAAAACCGTAATCACTTTGATAATAAATATTATGTTGGAAAAGGTAAATTGGAAGAAATAAAAAATTATGTTGAGCATTTTGAAATAGATGTAGTAGTCACAAATGATGAATTAACTACGGCTCAATCTAAATCTTTAAATGGTCAACTGAACGTTAAAGTAATTGATAGAACTCAATTGATTTTAGAAATCTTTGCGTTACGTGCTCGCAGTAAAGAAGGTAAATTACAAGTTGAATTTGCGCAACTTGATTATTTACTACCAAGACTACAAGGACATGGTCGTAGTTTATCTAGATTAGGTGGAGGCATTGGTACACGTGGTCCAGGTGAAACAAAATTAGAAATGGATCGCCGTCACATTCGTACACGTATGAATGAGATCAAACATCAACTATCCACTGTAGTAGAGCATCGAGAGCGTTATCGTCAGCAAAGGGGAAAAAACAATGTATTCCAAGTCGCTTTAATTGGTTATACAAATGCAGGAAAATCATCGTGGTTTAATGCGCTAGTAAATGAAGAGACTTATGAACAAGATTTATTATTTGCTACGTTAGATCCTAAAACACGCCAGTTACAAATTAATAACGGATTTAATTTGATTATTTCTGATACTGTAGGCTTTATACAAAAACTGCCTACGACTTTAATTGCTGCCTTTAAATCAACGTTAGAAGAAGCGAAAGATGCTGATTTATTACTACATGTTGTAGACAGTAGTCATCCTGAATATAAAACGCAATATGATACCGTTAATCGTATCATTGGAGATTTAGACATGGGTCAAATTCCGCAAGCGATTCTTTTTAATAAGAAAGATTTGCATAGTGGTGAAATACCAACGTCTAGTCATCCTAATGTCTTTGTATCTAGCAAGCAACAAGACGATATTGAAAAGGTAAAATCATTGTTACAACAGCAAATTAAAAAAATATTGTCGTATTACGAAGAAACAGTAAATAGTGCAGATGCAGATCATTTATATTATTTGAAACAGCATACATTGGTTACTGAATTAACATTTGATGAAACTGAAGAAGTATATAAAGTTCAAGGTTATAGAAAAGAATAGAGAAAGAAGTTATGAAAAATGGAATATATTACGCAACTGATAGAAGAAGTCGAAAGTACATTAACGCCTTATTTTAAATCAATTGATGACACTGCTTATATTAATCAAGCAAAGGTGTTAGATGCTTTTCATGCAGTGAAAGTTTCTGAAAGTGATTTACAAGGAACTACTGGATATGGATATGATGATTTTGGTCGTGACCATTTAGAAGAGATTTATGCACAAGTGTTTCAAGCAGAGGAAGCACTCGTTCGACCGCAAATAATTTCCGGTACACATGCCATCACTCTTGCATTGCAGAGTACTTTAAAGCATGGTGATGAATTGATGTATATTACAGGTGCACCATACGATACATTGCTCGAAGTTATTGGAGTGAATGGTAATGGTATCGAAAGTTTAAAGGAACATGGAGTAACCTATAATGAAGTACCATTAACAGATGGTGCAATAGATATTGAGAAAGTACTGACAGCCGTAACACCTGCAACAAAAGTAATAGCTATACAACGCTCGCGAGGTTATGACCAACGACCATCGATAAATTTAGCGCAAATCGAACAGGCTATTTCTGAAATTAAAAAGCATTATCCTGAAATTATTGTATTTGTCGATAATTGTTATGGTGAATTTGTAGAAGAGAGAGAACCTATTGAATGTGGTGCTGATATCATTGCAGGCTCGTTAATTAAAAATCCCGGTGGAGGTCTAGCTAAAATTGGCGGATATATTGCGGGTCGCTCTGATTTAATTCAACGATGCGGTTATCGTTTAACAGCGCCTGGTATCGGTAAAGAAGCTGGAGCATCATTGAATAGTTTACATGAAATGTATCAAGGATTCTTTTTAGCACCTCACGTAGTCAGTCAAAGTTTAAAAGGTGCGTTATTTACAAGTTTATTATTGGCAAAAGTTAATATGCAGACTTCGCCAGCATTCGATGAACATCGTACTGATTTAATACAGACAGTATCCTTTAAAGATAAAGCGCAAATGATTCGTTTTTGCCAAAGCATCCAACATGCCTCACCTATTAATGCTCATTTCAGTCCAGAGCCGGCTTATATGCCTGGTTACGAAGATGATGTGATTATGGCTGCTGGTACGTTTGTACAGGGATCTTCTATTGAGCTATCAGCAGATGGTCCAATACGTCCACCATATGAAGCATATATACAAGGTGGCTTGACTTATGAACATGTTAAATTAGCAGTAACACGAGCAGTAGAACAATTACAACAAGACAACTTATTGTGATATTAAGTAATAATTTAGTTTGTTTAGTTTTTTTCTTCGTTAAGAAGGAAAAATTAAACAAACTTTTTTTATAAAATTAGCTATATTTTTGAATAATCTGAAAATTTTAGTGCGTTTATAGCTCTCAAGGCTTGGTATCATAGGATTTAAATTTTATGTCAGAAAACCTAACATATTTTTGAAATACGAGTTAGTCTATGCTAAATTATTAATAAGTTCAAAAATAGAGGTGAGGGAATGAAGTCAAATGATGCATTGAGACGTAATATGGCTGTCTTCTCTATGAGTGTAGTAAGTAAGTTAAGTGAGTTGTCTCCAAGACAAATTCGCTATTACGAAACACATGAACTTATAAAACCGACTAGAACTGATGGAAATAAAAGATTATTTTCATTAAATGATCTGGAACAATTATTAGAAATTAAAAACTTAATTGAAAAAGGTTTCAACATCAAAGGAATTAAACAAATTTTTAATGATGACCAAAATCATTTATCACAGGATGAACAAGAAATTCGAAAACAAATGATTGTAGATACTACCCAGAAACCACAACGAGAAACGATTCCGATTAATCGTGGAGATTTATCACGCTTTATCAAATAAAACACTGGAGGATTTTACGATGCCAAAACGTACATTTACAAAGGAAGACATTCATAAGTTTGCAAAAGAAGAAAATGTTAGATACTTAAGATTACAATTCACAGATATTCTTGGAACAATTAAAAATGTTGAAGTACCTGTAAGTCAATTAGAAAAAGTTTTAGATAACCAAATGATGTTTGATGGTTCATCAATTGAAGGATTCGTTCGTATTGAGGAATCAGATATGTACTTACATCCTGATTTAGATACTTGGGTAATTTTCCCATGGACAGCAGGACAAGGAAAAGTTGCACGTTTAATTTGTGATATTTATAAAACAGATGGTACACCATTCGAAGGGGATCCACGTGCAAACTTGAAACGCGTATTAAACGAAATGAAAGATTTAGGCTTTACTGATTTGAATTTAGGGCCAGAACCAGAATTCTTCTTATTTAAATTAGATGAAAAAGGCGAACCAACATTAGAATTAAATGACAATGGTGGATATTTCGATTTAGCACCTACAGATTTAGGTGAAAACTGTCGTCGTGACATCGTATTAGAACTTGAAGATATGGGCTTTGATATTGAAGCAAGTCACCATGAAGTAGCGCCTGGACAACATGAAATTGATTTCAAATACGCTGATGCAGTTACTGCATGTGACAATATCCAAACATTTAAATTAGTTGTTAAAACAATTGCACGTCAACATAATTTACATGCTACATTTATGCCAAAACCTTTATTTGGTGTTAACGGTAGTGGAATGCACTTTAACGTATCATTATTTAAAGGTAAAGAAAATGCATTCTTCGATCCTGAAAGTGACATGCAATTGACTAAAGATGCATATCATTTTATTGCAGGTAACTTGAAAAATGCTCGTGGTTTTACAGCAGTATGTAACCCATTAGTGAATTCATACAAACGATTAGTTCCTGGTTATGAAGCACCATGTTACATCGCTTGGAGTGGTAAAAACCGTTCACCATTAATCCGTGTACCATCTTCACGTGGATTGTCTACACGTGTTGAGATTCGTTCAGTAGACCCTGCTGCAAATCCATATATGGCATTAGCTGCTATACTTGAAGCAGGTTTAGATGGCATTAAAAATAAATTAGAAGTTCCTGAACCAGTTAATCAAAATATTTATGAAATGAACCGTGAAGAACGTGAAGCGGTTGGTATCCAAGATCTACCATCAACTTTATATACAGCAATTAAAGCAATGCGTGAAAACCCAACAATTAAAAAAGCAATGGGTAATCATATCTATAATCAATTTATTAACTCAAAATCCATTGAATGGGATTATTACAGATCTCAAGTATCAGAATGGGAAAGAGAACAATACATGAAACAATACTAGGTGCTAATCAAGAGGGGAAACACTTGATACAAAAGCAACCCGAGTCATTCTTTAAGAATGATTTCGGGTTGTTTTTTTGCCCCAATTATTTTTTAAGAGTCATTTGGGTGCAAATTGGGTGCAAACTTTTTAAAAAATCTCTTTTTCTTGTATGAATTTTTGAAAATCAACTTTAGCTGTTATTGTTCAAATAGATATTAAATATATGAACAGTAGCACAAATTTTACTAAATGAAAGTTTATTATTATCAATTTAGCTTGCTTATTTACTGTGCATATTAAAGCAAATATATTAAGTGTATGGAAGTTTCAAATTTAATCCACTTATTAAGTTTCCTATAATAAATCTATTTTTATATATTGGAGTTAAAGTAAGTAAAATAAATTTGAGATGAGCATTCAATTAACACAAGAAAGCGAAGATCTATATGCAGAATAACTTAATAAATAGCATTATAAAGTCATATATGGATGAATGTAATATAAAATTTGAACATAAGGTTAATTTTCAAATAGAAGAAGGAAACATAATATATGAAGTTTTGAATAGAAATATCTCAGGTTTTTCTAAAAAACAGTTATAACTTTAGAAATAATAATGAATCTTTTTGGTACTGTAGGAGTTAAGTTTAGACAGCAGACAAATTATGTTTTAAATTCGGATAATATCGATAATATTTTATTGATAATCTCTACTGTAGAATTTAATAAGTTAGAGCAACATTTCAAAGAACTATTTGAGTAAATAAAAGGCTATGCACCTCAAAATAAGCTGCTGGTGCATAGCCACATCGAAATAATTTAGAATGATGTTCCTACAGAAGGTAATACACGATATGATCTTCCATTAAGTGCTTTGGCAGTGCCTGATAATTTTGCATAGCCACCTTTATTTCTTTTCATATATACGACACCACTAGTGGATGAACCAATAGCGCCCGTTCCTATTGCGTTAACTACTCTTTTTTTACCAGAATAATATTTAATATTTACTTTACCAGAAAATAAATATGGAAATGCCGTTCGTGGTCGCACCATCCAATATAAACTACGTCCATTATTACCAGCGTTTATTTTAGCAACGCCAGCAGGACCATTTACAGTAGTACGTGATTGATAAAAATTATCGGATCCTTGTGTAACTGTATTATCGGATTTAGAAATTAAATTTGCTATTTCTTCATTATTATTAAACGAAATAACTAACACTTCATTATCTTCATATGTAATATCCCCTATTTTTTTAGCTTCTTACATAGTGACATTTTGGATGTCTGTTTTATTAAGTAATGAAACATTTTCATTTGAAGCATATGCTTTTGCATTCAAAATTATAGTTAGCCCTAGTAATAAAGTAAGCAAAAAATATAATTTATAAGTTTTATTCATGTTAAGTAGTACCTCCTAAATATTAAGGTTATTTGTTTACTTAGTATATCAATTAAGAGAGAATAATATATGTCAGTGGTGTAATATGTCATCAAAAAGGTGATAATAGTAAAATTTAGTTTTTGAAAAATATAGCCTTAAGTTTTTTAAGTATGGAATTTATTCTGAAGTTCAATATCAAAAAGTAATTGTAATATAGTAATACTGAGCTGCAATTAAAAATGGAGGGGATTTATTGGATTTTAAAAATTATAATTTTAGTACTGATCGTTTGAATATAAGACCATTAGATTTTTCGGATTATGATTCTTGGCTTTTAGGTTTTACTGAAAGAAAAACATCAAAATATAGACATGATAAGGGAAAAATAGATTTATCCAATAGAAATAGAAAGTGGTTTAATAATTTGGTGAGAAAGCATAAAAAATTATTTGAAAATGATGAGATTTATATTTTTTCTATTTTCGATAAAGATGGGAAACATTTGGGAATGATTGACATAGTTACTATTGAACGTGAGAATTTTCAATGGGGTGAATGTGGCTTTTATATACATAATCAGTTTTGGAACAATGGTTATGCTTATGAATCGATGTTAAAAGTTTTGGAAATTGCTAATAAAGAATTAGAGTTTCATAGGCTTGAAGCGCATGTTAATTTAGATAATAAACCGTCTTTTAAATTATTAGAAAAACTAGGATTTAAATTTGAATGTACCAGAAAAGGTTTTATATATGAGTTTGGGGAATGGACTGATAATTATATATATTATATAAACTTGCATGACGAAGACCTTTGATTTTTGAAATATTTCTACCTTGTATGATGCACAAATTTACTTTAAGAATTACTATATTTACTATAGTTGTATATACTGTTTACCTATTATAATAAATTCATTATGATGCAGTTATGGATATTTAATATCCATAGTTCCCTTTAGTTATATAGGTAAATTGTGAATTAAATAATTTTGCATAATCTCCCTTTCTCTGCAAGGGGGATTTTTATATATTAGGTTAGTTAATATATTTTGATTTAAATAAAGAAGTTTTATTGCTGTTATATTGAAAAAAGGTAGTAGTGTTAGAGTTTAAAAATAGTTAAGTAAGCGTTGTGATTAGGAATAAAAAAACAGCACTAATTAGCGTTGTTTAATTAAATATGGCGTGCACAAATGGTGTTATATATAATAATAATAAAGTAAAACTAATTGCTAAATAGAACATAAATGCACGCGTTTGTTTCATCTTGAAGAAAATAATCACCTCATTTAACTCAGTGATAAGATAATTGTAATGTATAAGTACAAAGGTAGTCAATTTTAAGAGCAAAAATACTGCTTCTTTTTATTTTGCATCACTTCTTATAAAAGGGTAAAATAACAATTGTATACAATTGTTATAAAAATAGGGGTGTGTTTGTTATGCAACAAGTTAAATTAAAAACAGTAACAGCTAAAACTATTGAGCAACTAGAAGAAAAAATTAATCAAGTTTTACAAGAGCAAGCTGAATTTCAGTTACTCAATACGACAATTAGAGAGTTTGAATCACACAAATATCCTACAACAGAGGACGAATTTACTGCAATGTTAACACTGGTCACAACGGTTAACTCATAGAAGCTCAAACTTTGTAGAACAACATGAAATTACCATAAGTTCAGTATAAAAAAATTATGTAAACTAAAGTACTATAAAAACTCGCACCCAAAATTGAATAGGTGCGAGTTTTTATATTTTATGAGCATTATATTCTTCAACAATCGTTAAAATTTTAATCACCTTATCTGAGGGTGTATCAATAGGTAATCGATGTTGCAATAAAGTGCCATCTGTTGTTTTAATCGTATAAAGTATATGTTGATCTTCTTTGAGGCATTTTATTATTTGCATATATTCTCTGTCCCTTCAGTTTCATAAATAACACAATTAATATTTGAATATGATAATCTGCAAATATTAACATATTATGTTATACCCTGTATATTCACTTTAAATCTTAAGCGTGCAAAATATAAATAATAAAACATAAAGATAAAACATTACTTACAAATTAAAGTTACTAATTTTTCTTATTAAATATTGATCGGATAACAAAAATAATGAAACCAATAAATATACCCATGAATATGGCTAACATAGCTGATACTAATAAAGGTAATTGCAACTGATATTGTAAAACAAGACCTATTATAATAGCAACGACGATAGCTATAAGCGTTATCATATTTTCTTTAAATATACTCAACTGTATCAACTCCATTCAAAAAAAATTATAACATTTAAAATAGTATTTAACATGTATTCATAAAGATTGTCACAAAAATGATGTATATGTAATTAGACATTACTTATTTTATATATATTGAAGTAAATATTGACGCCTGCATGGTTATTTTATATGATAAATCGGGACAATAAAAAAAGTAGGTGCCAACTATGAAATCAACCAAAAAAGTTTCAAGTATAATTGTAAGTATAGTTGTATTAGGAGTATTGATATTTCAATTTATTAATCACACAGGACCGTTTAGCAATAACGAAACGTCTTCAAAAAATGGACCTGAAGATGCGGAACAAGTACATATAGAACGAGTTGTAGACGGTGATACCTTCGTTGCTAAGGATAAGGATAATCAAACTGTAAAAATACGGTTAATAGGTGTTGATACACCTGAAACAGTTAAACCCAATACACCTGTTCAACCTTATGGAAAAGAAGCTTCAGATTACTCAAAAGAAAAATTGACGAATCAGGATGTCTACTTAGAATACGATAAGGAAAAAGAAGATAGATATGGTAGAGTGCTGGCATATGTATGGTTAGATAAACAAACTATGTTTAATGAGCAATTAGTAAAAGAAGGTTTAGCAAGAGAAAAATATTTTGCACCTAATGGTAAATATAGAAACTTATTTGAAGAAGCTGAATCAGCAGCAAAAGCTGAACATAAAAATATATGGAGTTAAAAAGAGTGGGACAAGAACCAAGTTGATTACTTTGGTTTTTGTCCCACTTTTTTATTACTGTAAAAATTTTGAACTTCTTATTTTTAGTAGCTAATTTATAATTTATAGCCAGCTTATTTTATTTAGATTTTGCACCTGTACGTAGACGTAAATCATATTCGATTTCTTCTAAACTACGACCTCTTGTTTCAGGTAAATATTTAATAACAAATGCTAGTGCCAATACTCCAATCATGGCAAAGATTAAGAAAACCCATTCTGTACTTAAAGCATTATTTAATATAGGGAACAGCTGCGCTACAATTAGTGTTCCTATATTTAAAACTAGTGTCGCAACACCTGTGGCAGCACCTCTAGCACGTGTAGGGAACATTTCAGGTAACATAACCCATAAAATTGGTCCCCATGTAATACCGAAAAATACAATAAATAGTGATAAGCAAATAATGATAATCCACGATGAAGATGTAATCCCTATAGTCCAAATTAATACGGCCATTATAATTAAAGATGTGACCATACCGATATTTCCTGTGACTAATAGCTTTTTACGATCAACTTTATCAACTATAAATACTGCTATAATCGTAACTAACACATTAATAGTACCAATACCCACAGTTCCTAAAATTGATGTAGCTTCTCCGAGACCTGCTTTACTAAAAATAGTCGGTGCATAGAAGATAATGGCATTAATGCCGACAATTTGTTGGAATAACGCGAATATACAGCCAATAATTAATGTTGGTCGCAGCCATGGCGACTTAATTACTGCCCAAGTAGACTCGGAAATAGCTGAAATTTCACGCATTTCCTTAATTTCAGTATTAATTTCTTCGTTATTATCAAAAGTTATTTTCATTACATCTCTTGCAGCTTGTTCACTTCGATGTTCGAGCAACCATCTAGGACTTTCTGGCATAAAGACGATACCAATTAGTAATATTATTGAAGGCACGACTGCTAAACCTAACATCCAACGCCAACCTTCAATATCAGCGAATGCATAATTAACTATGTAAGCACTTAATATTCCGATTGTAATCATTAATTGGTTTAACGTACCTAATGAACCCCTTAATTCAGTTGGAGCCATTTCTGATAAATAAACTGGCACTGTGGCCATAGATCCGCCGACTGCTAGACCGATAATTAACCGACCAATTACTAAAATAGTAATATTTGGAGCAATAAATAACGTGATTGAACCAATAATGTATATAATAGCAATAAAAAGCACTAAGCGACGACGACCTAACTTATCTGCTAAGGGACCACTCGCACCGGAGCCAATAATGGCACCTATTAACATTGATGATACGACTAACCCCTCTGTAAAACTGTTTAGTGGAATATCATTATCTATAAATAATAACGCTCCCGAGATGACACCGTTATCATAACCGTATAATAAACCACCTAATGCACCTAAAATAAAGATCAAATACTTCGTAATTTTCATTTTTAATCAACCCCTTTTAAATTAAAAATAATTATAGTTCAAAAATGAAAAATTTACAAAGTATAATGCCACATAAATTTATAATTATCATATAAATTAACGATTATTAATATTTCTGCTATGTGTATCCAACAGTTAATAGTTTTGAATAAAATTCAACCATTAAAAAGGTAGTATGTACTAAAATTGAGTACATACTACCTTTTTGATTGTTTATATGTTTTTAGGTGATTTGTTTATAGGCTGTATAATTAATTAAATATTGCTACCAGTTTATCGAATTGCTCTTGTGATAATGCTTCTGTAGATTGTTCTACCGTTTTTGTAATGACCTCGCGTAAATTAGATTTAGACGATACAGTTTCAGCATATTGTTCGCGTTTAGTAGGACCGTCAATTAAATTAACAGAGCCATCTGCAAAGTAAACTAAGCCGATATTGCTTATAGAGTGATTCGATTTTTCTTTGATTTTATTTTCTAACAGTTGTGTGTTAGATGCAGCTTCTTTATATGGATCATGACTGTAAAAGTCATAGACAACTGAATTATTTTTAATGCGTTCTATAAAAGTATAGCTCGTAGGATGAGTAGATTGGAATTGACTATGGAACTGTTGTGCAATGTATCTACCTACAGCTTGGTCAATAGTATTTACATCATCACCATCAGTTGCCGTAATATTAGCATCCGCATTAAAGTGATAAAATGTTTTTTGTTTCCAATTTTTAACATCAATATTGAATAACCCTTTTTCAGTAATTACTATATAATCAAAAGGACGTGCATAGTCGAATAGGGGATGCCTAACTGCTAAACTACTCGTATTAATAATTTCGAAAAAGTTAATTTTTTCAGTATCGATTAAAGTATTCATAATGTCAGTTAATTCTTGTTTTGCTTTGCGAATACCGTGATGATGTTTGTCATTGTTAGCATCTATATTAAGCATTTCGTTTTTTAAATACGTATTTTCTGACGTTAACGAACTAATTTTCGTTACGAGCTGTGTCTTGGCATACGTCTCAGTATCTAGTTTGTTTTGCATAAAATGATGGTTTAAAAATAGTATGACAATTAATAATATAATTATTATTAAAAGAGTAATAGTGAGGAACATAATAATCATCCTAATCTAATTGAAATTTGTAATTAAAAGTATTAACTTGTGAAATGTGGATTGTTTCAAACCACAATTATGATTAATTTTAAATTTAATTATATAGATTATATAATAACACTCGTATCTATAATAACAATACTAGTAGCATACTAAATCGTGAAAAATTTTCTATATTGCACTAAATTTACACAGATTTACTTATAAAAAGTATTTTAGGGTACAAAAAAGTAGCGATTTTATATTTAAAATTCAAACTCGGAGGAACGTCATGCATAGTTCAAAAGCAATATTAAAGATACTACAAGAAGAAATACAAAATGATGATGTGATTGCATTTGATCATCATCCTATTGCATATAATGTCATAGACACATTAGTCAGAAATAATATAAAAATTTCTGTCATTACTTTCTCTACTGATATTATTCAATATGTCAGTAAGTATACTAATTTTAACATTATTATACCTTCTGCCACTGTTTGTTCTACATTTCATGTACTTGTAGGAGAAAGTGTACAGGATACTTTTAAACAATATAACATTAAACAATATTTTATATCAGCACCATACTATGTAGAAAATCAATTGTTTCAGACGTTTCATGCTGTTGCTCCAATTCAACAAACATTAATTAAAAATGCACAACGCATATATGTTATGAATCAACCCGAGCTAAGCTTACCTATAAATATAAATTATTATTGTTTAGGAACTTTTTAAAATTGCTTTATTCCATGCAAAATTTAATAAAATAATGATTTGAAAAATGTGCCAACAAACTATATAATGTAGGTAATGGAAACGCTTACTTTTTGGAGGTGAACTTTTTGTGTGACCAAAAATTTAAAAACGTAAGCCCTTTAATGAATGAGTTAATAGATAAAGCGAAAAATATATTTAAATTTAATGGTGAAATCGCTAAACAATTATTTTTATATGATGCATTTGATTTAAATCAGAAAGTTGATATTAGTGTAGAACGTATGTATTTTTCAGAAGTAATTAAACATGTCCCTAAAACGTTTACGATTAAACTGTTTGATGAGCATCAATCTTCTTCTGACTTTTCTGTAATTGATTTTAAAACATTGACGCATGCAAATGTGTACGATGGTGACACGATGGTTTTAACTATTATTGTCTATGATACAGAAGGCGATGATTGGATGTTTAGACTAAATAACGATATTAGGTTACCAGCAAAGCATATATATTTTCACTCAATCAAATGGGACGTAGACTATGTTAAACCTGAAATTGTGTTAATGTATGAATTGTTGGATCCCATTGATTATCATCAATTGCCAAATTATAAAAACGTTATTGAGGCACTAAGTTATTATCAATTTGTAATGCTAAGATTGGTCGTAGGCGATGATCGAATTAATCAAGCATTGATTTCTGAGAGAAAAGCAATATAAAATCCTTTAAATCTATCGAAGCATAATTTTAAAATTATACTGCTAGATTTAAAGGATTATTTTTTATGTCAATAGACACTTACCGTTATAACAATATTCATATGTTGCTTTTACCGCTTTTTCAGCATCATTGACATCGATACCAAACATCATCGATATTTCTGATGCACCTTGGTTCATCATTTTTAAGTTGATATTAGCTTCTGCTAATGCATGTGTAATTCGGCTAGCAGTACCAACAATTCTATGCATACCTTCGCCGACAACCATTAGGACAGCTAAATCATGTTCTACTCCTAGTTCGTCAACATCACAGTGCTTACGAATATCATTTAGTACTTGTTCTTCAATATTTTTAATTTCTTTGGAGCGCATAATGATACTAATACTGTCTATACCTG
Organism: Staphylococcus arlettae; assembly: GCF_002902345.1. Taxonomy (GTDB): domain Bacteria; phylum Bacillota; class Bacilli; order Staphylococcales; family Staphylococcaceae; genus Staphylococcus; species Staphylococcus arlettae. The sequence continues at coordinate 524,194 of NZ_PPQB01000005.1, read as the reverse complement.
AAGGCATATGATCAAAGGAAATATCATAGTCTTCTAAAACACCTAATACTTTTCGAGTAAAACCAACTTGTCTATTCATTAAATATTTCTTAATGTTGATTACTGTAAATCCAGTGTCACAACTAATACCACTAACCACATTATTAGTATTTATCTCTCGATCATGTCTAATAAATGTACCCAAATCATCAGGACGATTTGTATTTTTAATCACTACTGGAATCCTATCTTTATGTAAAGGTTGTAACGCCTCATCGTGGAATACACCAAATCCAGCGTATGACAACTCTCGCATTTCACGATAAGTAATTTCATCAATGACTTGTGGTTGTTTAACAATACCAGGATGTGCACGATAAATCCCCGATACATCTGTGAAGTTCTCATAAATATTTGCTCGGACACCTCTAGCGACAATAGCTCCTGTTATATCGGAACCACCTCTTGGGAATGTCACTACAAAATTTTGGCGTGATATGCCAAAGAAACCAGGGATAATTAACTTCTCTTTATAATCTCTTAATTGATATAAATTCTCGTAAGCTTGATCTAAAATTTGAGCATTTTGTGGTAAATCACTTACTACGATACCAGCTTCACCAGGAGAAATATAACGTGTTGGAATACCTTGACTATTATTGTATGCAGCAATTAACTGAGCATTAAAGTCTTCGCCACAAGATAATAACGCATCAAGTAGACGAGATGGTTTTGACTTTAAGTTAACTATATATTGAGTCAATGTGTGATCAAATGTAGTTAACATTGCATCATCCATTTCTAACGCATATACAATATCTGCATAACGTTGAATAATTTCTTCTTGCTTAGGACGATAATCTAAACCTTCTATTACTTTTTCATATAAACGAATAAGCAAATCAGTTGTTTTTGTGTCGTCACTAGTTCTTTTTCCTGGTGCTGATACAATTACAATTTTGCGCTCTGGATCAGCATTTACAATATTTAATACTTTTTTTATTTGTTCTGCATTAGATACAGAACTGCCACCGAATTTAGTTACTTTCATAATTTTACAACCTTTCTAAAAAATCAGAAAATTTTGTTTAGTTTTACCTATAACAATGATAGGATATAAATATGTTTCAACAACTTGAGCTTTACAAATTTTGGGAATGAACTTATACTATACCATATTCTAGTATTTTTCAACTGAACAATTGTATTTTTTAGAAGAACAATCGGAGGAATGAACTTATGAAGGAATTAAATGTAGCATTACTTGGTCTAGGTACTGTAGGATCAGGTGTAGTAAAGATTATTGAAGAAAATAGACAACAAATTATTGATACGATTAATAAAGATATTAATATTAAACATATATTAGTGAAAGATAAATCACGTAAAAGACCAATTAATGTTTCTAAATATCATTTAACTGAAGATGTAAACGATATTTTAGAAGATGATTCAGTAGATATTGTAGTAGAAGTTATGGGAGGTATTGAACCAACAGTAGATTGGTTGAAAGGTGCCTTGAGTCAGAAGAAACATGTCATTACTGCAAATAAAGATCTACTAGCTGTGCATTTAAGAGTATTAGAAGATTTAGCAGAACAAAATGGTGTCGCATTGAAATATGAAGCAAGTGTTGCAGGTGGCATTCCGATAGTTAATGCAATTAATAATGGATTAAATGCAAATAACATTAGTAAATTTATGGGGATTCTCAACGGTACATCTAACTTCATCCTAAGTAAGATGACTCGCGAAGAAACATCTTTTGACGACGCTTTAGCTGAAGCACAGCGTCTAGGATTTGCTGAAGCGGACCCAACTGATGACGTCGAAGGTATCGATGCAGCTCGAAAAGTGGTTATCACTTCTTATTTATCATTTAATCAGGTCATTAATCTAACTGATGTGCAACGCACGGGTATTAGTGATGTTAGTTTAGCAGACATAAAAGTTGCTGATGAACTTGGCTATAAAATTAAATTGATTGGTAAAGGAACATATGAAAATGGGAAAGTGAATGCTTCTGTGGCACCAACATTAATAAATAAAGCGCATCAACTAGCTTCAGTAGAAGATGAATTTAATGCAATTTATGTAATCGGTGATGCAGTCGGTGAAACTATGTTCTATGGTAAAGGTGCTGGTAGTTTAGCTACTGGTAGTGCCGTAGCAAGTGATCTATTAAACGTAGCATTACATTTTGAATATGATTTACACACACTGCCGCCACATTTTGAATTGAAAACAGAAAAAACAAAAGAAATGATCGACGATGAATCTGATACGATTACATTAAAAGAGAAAGAAAACTACTATGTAGTAGTAGACAAGCAAGGTTTAACTGAAAAAGATATTGCAGAAACTATTAAAGGTGCATTACCATTACACAAAAATTTAGATGTTCAAGAAAGAAATCAAGATACTGTAAGTTTAATTGTTTATGGTGTAGACGATTCACCACAACAATCAATTGAAGCGGCAGGTTTACAAGTAAATAAAGTATATCCAGTAGAAGGGGTTCATGCATAATGAAAAGATGGCAAGGTTTAGTAGAGGAATTTAAAACATTTTTACCAGTTAATGAAAATACACCTAAAGTAACTTTAAATGAAGGGCAAACACCTTTAATTTATTGTGAAAATTTATCAGAAATGTTAGATATCGAATTATACGTAAAATATGAGGGTGCAAATCCTACTGGTTCATTTAAAGATAGAGGCATGGTTATGGCAATGACTAAAGCAAAAGAAGAAGGCAAAAAAATTGTTATATGTGCATCCACTGGTAATACATCAGCTTCTGCTGCTGCTTATGCAGCAAGAGCAGGTTTAAAAGCAATTGTTGTAATTCCAGAGGGCAAAATTGCTTTAGGTAAATTATCACAGGCAGTTATGTATGGTGCTGAAATTGTCTCAATAGAAGGAAATTTTGATGAAGCTTTAGAAATTGTTAAAGAAGTTGCAGAAAACGGCGAAATTGAGTTGGTTAACTCTGTTAATCCTTATCGTATCGAAGGACAAAAAACAGGTGCTTTTGAAGTAGTTCACCAACTTGACGGTGAGGCACCTGATATTTTAGCTATTCCAGTTGGCAATGCTGGTAATATTACAGCTTATTGGAAAGGTTTTAAAGAATATCATGATCAATTAAATACCCAATTACCACAATTGTTTGGATTCCAAGCAGAAGGAGCTTCACCTATCGTTCAAAATAAAGTAGTGAAAAATCCAGAAACAGTTGCAACTGCAATACGTATTGGTAACCCTGCAAGTTGGTCTAAAGCTACGAATGCTTTGGAGGAATCAAATGGTCAAATCGATAGTGTAAAAGATGAGGAAATTTTAGAAGCTTATAAACTGATGACAACTAAAGAAGGCGTATTTAGTGAACCAGCTAGTAATGCTTCCATTGCTGGTTTGATTAAACTTCACCGAGCAAACAAATTACCTAAAGGTAAAAAAGTAGTGGCAGTATTAACAGGCAATGGTTTAAAAGACCCAGATACTGCTATTTCATTATTAGATAACCCTATTAAACCTCTACCAAACGATAGACAAAGCATTCTAGATTATATTAAAGGGGCACTATAGTATGGTGAAAAGTTTAAATATCAAAATACCGGCATCTACAGCTAATTTAGGTGTCGGTTTTGATTCTATTGGTATGGCATTAAATAAATTTTTGTATTTACAAGTAACAATTACGAATGATGAACAATGGCATTTTCATCATATAGGTCCGAATGTAGAAGGATTACCTACAGACGAATCACATTATATTTATCAAATAGCACAACAAGTTGCCTTAAAATATGATGTAGTTTTGCCTGCATTATCCATCGAAATGCGCAGTGATATTCCCTTAGCACGTGGCTTAGGTTCATCAGCGTCAGCGTTAGTTGGTGCTTTATACATAGCAAATTATTTTGGTGATATTGAGCTCTCGCAGTATGAATTATTACAATTAGCTACTGAATTTGAGGGACATCCTGATAACGTAGCACCAACGATTTATGGTGGTCTAGTGTTAGGCTACTATAATGAAGTGGAAAATGTTACTGAAGTTTCTAGTATCGATACACCTAAAGTGGATGTAATTATCACAGTGCCGTCATATGAATTACGTACAGATGATTCAAGAAATGTGCTGCCAGACACATTTTCGTATAAAAAGGCAGTGCAAAATAGTGCAATCAGTAATACTATGATCAGTGCGTTAATTCAACATAATTATGAATTGGCAGGCAAAATGATGGAGCAAGATGGGTTTCATGAGCCTTTCCGACAACATTTAATACCGGAGTTTGCACAAGTTAAAGCAATTGCAAAATCTCATCAAGCATACGCAACTGTAATTAGTGGTGCAGGTCCTACCATATTAACGCTTATAAGCAAGGAAAAAAGTGGGAAATTAGTAAGAGCGTTAAAAAATGAATTTTCACAGTGTCGCTCAGAACTAGTGACAATTAATGAAACTGGTGTAACATCTGAACTCGTATACCATTCATAATTTTTTGTAGTATGATAGGACTATAGGGTTAATTGGAAAGGAGCACTACAACATGAGTAAATATAAGTTAATTGTCATGGACATGGATGATACATTGATGAACCATGAAAATCAAGTAGGAGAAGAAACAAAAGACTATCTTATTAAAATACAAGACGAAGGTTACAAAGTAGTATTAGCATCAGGTAGACCGACTGAAGGTATGCTACCTACAGCACGATTGTTAAATTTAGATGCACATCAAAGTCATGTTATCAGTTATAATGGTGGCAATACTGTGGATGTAGCTACGGAAAATGTAACAGTCAATAAACCAGTATCAAAAGAAAACTTTGATCAAATTGTTGATTACTGCAGAAAAAAATCATTTTTCGTTTTAACATATCATGATGGCCACATTATTTATGAAGGTGAACATGAATACATGAATATTGAAGCTGAATTAACGGGTTTACCTATGAAAAAAGTTGATGATTTAAAAGCCTATATTCAAGATGCTGTGCCGAAAGTTATGGGTGTAGATTATGTCTGTAATATTGTATTAGCTAAAAGTGATCTTGCTGGTTCCTTCAACGATGAAATAGATGTTACTACAAGTAAACCATACTTCCTTGAATTTATGGCTAAAGATGTTTCAAAGGGGAATGCGGTTAGTGCGTTGTGTGATAAACTAGGGATTAGTTTAGAAGAGGTTATTGCTTTTGGTGATAGTTCTAACGATATATCTATGCTTTCAGTAGTTGGTCATGCTGTTGCTATGGGTAATGCCAATGATGAAGTGAAATCCATTGCTGATGAAGTTACCTTATCAAATGCAGACAATGGTATACCTCATACGTTAAAACAAAAATTATAACCAATGATAGAATTAAAGAAATAAATATGGGAAACACGTTTTACAGTTAAGTCTTAAATAAACAAAACTGTGAAACGTGTTTTTATAATTTAATAAATGATTTATTAGAGCATAATAAAGAGAAAGTTATAGATTTTGTTATTACTGACAACCTAAATTTAATAGTAAAAAACTGACTTCATAAATTGTATGAAGTCAGCGTAGATTAATGGTCAACTGTAACATAGGCAACTAGAAAAAATAGAGTTTACTTTAACTCTTAGCAAAATTTATAGTATCGTGACTTAAGCTATTTAGCTGTATGTGTCCACTCATTTTTGCCTCGATGACGTTTTACGTGGGCATAAACTTGGTCTGCAGCATAATCTAAATTAGTATAAACCGTAATTGCAAATGCTGATTGATTTTCAGCAAACGGCTCTTCTAAAAACAGTGATTTTAAATGCTCATATAAGTTTTCCATTTGATCGTGTTTAAGGCTACTATATTCTCGTAGAGTTCGCTTAATTAATTGGTCGTGTAGATTTTCTAATGATTGTACAACAATAACAAAGCGTTCTTCTGGTTTGAGTACATCATCGAATAAATTTGTTTGTCCAACCATAATTTTCCACCTCAAGTACTTGATTTTCTTTAATTATACTATATTACGATACAGGTTAAAATAATTGAATACAAAATATTACCAAAGGTACAAATTTGTGAGGGCTAGTTAAGGAAACATAATAAAAGGACAAAACGGGGAAACCGTTTTGTCCTTTACTTAGAGTTATTCATATTTATTATCTAAGTTAATGTCTTCAAGTTTGATAACTTTTGTTTGGAACATAAATTTATGTGTAAGGTAAATAATGAGTAAGATGAATAGTGGTACGATATTTCTTAATAATCCAGCAATATCGCCAGCTATAATAGTACCTACTGAGTTACCAACAAATAAAAATAGTAAAGCTATAATTACCACAATTGGACCAAATGGATAAAATGGAGCTTTATATGGTAAGACTTGTTGCGCATCTTTATTTTGCTTTTTAATAGCCATGCGTAATCGTATTTGTGCTAAAATACTTGAACCCCATACAATGATAACTAAAGAGCCAATGATATTTAATAATGTAAATACGATATTAGATTGAAATTGAGCAAGGACAATAACTGCCAACACAACGATGAAAGTAGTTAATATCGCAGCGATAGGTAATTTTGTACCTTTATTTAAACGTGCCAAAAATTTAGGTGCTAATTTATCATGTCCCATCGAAAATAACATTCGACTTGAAGTATATAATCCAGAATTCGCTGCAGATAATAGTGATGTCAAAATGACAGCATTTATGACTGAAGCTGCAAAAGCGATACCGACACGATCAAAAACAATAGTGAATGGGCTTTGGCTAACAGATTCACTTTCGTTTAGCAGTAATGGATCAGTATATGGGATAATTGCAGCAATAACTGCAATAGACAATACATAGAATAATAAAATTCTCCAAAATACTTGTTTAATTGCTTTTGGCATTGAACGATGAGGATTGTCAGATTCTCCCGCAGTAACAGCTACTACTTCAGTACCCCCAACTGAGAATCCAGCGATTAATAAAACTCCCAAAAAGCCTGACAAGCCACCGACAAAAGGTGCTTCGCCGATAGAGTAGTTTGTAATACCATACGTTTTTCCACCTAAAATACCAACTATCATTAATACGCCAATAACAATAAAGATTAAGATAGTTACTACTTTAATTAACGATAACCAAAATTCAGCTTCTCCAAATGCTTTGACTGAGAAAATATTAAGTAAAAATAATATGACTAAAAAGATCATGCTCCATGTCACAGTGGAAAAGAAATGAAATACATCCCAATAACTTAATACGCTAGCTGCAATAATAATATCCACACTTGCAACAAGCGTCCAAATCACCCAATATAACCAACCCATAGTAAAACCTAATGAACTATCTACAAAACGTGTAGCATATGAGCTAAACGAGCCGGAGACAGGATAAAATGTTGCTAATTCTCCAACTGAAGACATAAGGAAATATAACATGATTCCAATAATTAAATATGCTGCTATGGCCCCACCCGGACCAGCTTGTGATACAACGCTACCTGTGGCAACGAATAGTCCAGTACCGATAGCGCCGCCAATGGCAATCATAGAAATATGACGTGAACTGAGACCTCGATTTAATTTATTTTGTTCCATAATAAGGCTCCTATTTACTTTTAAATTTTGTATACACACTATTTTAATGCTTTTGAGAACCACAAGCAAATATTTTTTATAACTTTAAAGCAATAAAGCGTAAAGAGAATTCAGAAAAATGCGATTTTTAATAGTGGTTTTATTGATTTGAACATAGGGTATACATTAAAATATGTAGTAGATAATAATTATTATTATCTGAACAAATAGGGGGTTATTCGTATGAGCGAACGTAAAAAATTGACAGGTCTTTTTGGTACACCAGTATCTGACAGAGAAAATAGTATGACAGCAGGACCAAGAGGCCCTTTACTTATGCAAGACTGGTATTTTTTAGAACAAATGGCACATTTTGATAGAGAAGTTATACCTGAACGACGTATGCATGCTAAAGGTTCAGGTGCATTTGGCACATTCACAGTAACAAATGACATTACTAAATACACGTGTGCAAGCATATTTTCTGAAGTAGGTAAACAAACTGAAATGTTCGCACGTTTTTCAACGGTTGCAGGTGAACGTGGTGCAGCTGATGCAGAACGTGATATTCGTGGCTTTGCATTGAAATTTTACACAGATGAAGGGAACTGGGATTTAGTAGGTAATAATACGCCAGTATTCTTCTTTAGAGATCCTAAATTATTTGCAAGTTTAAACCACGCAGTAAAACGTGATCCTAGAACAAATATGAGAAGTTCTCAAAATAATTGGGACTTTTGGACATCATTACCAGAAGCACTTCATCAAGTGACAATTTTAATGACTGATCGTGGTATTCCTAAAGGATTTAGAAATATGCATGGCTTTGGTTCTCATACGTATTCAATGTATAATGATAAAGGTGAACGTGTATGGGTGAAATTCCACCATAGAACACAACAAGGTATTGAAAATTTACAACCAGAAGAAGCAGCTCAAACTATTGCTTATGATAGAGAATCTTCACAACGCGATTTATTTGAAGCGATAGAAAATAAAGATTATCCAAAATGGAAAATGTATATTCAAGTAATGACAGAAGAACAAGCTAAAAAGCATAAAGATAATCCATTTGATTTAACAAAAGTTTGGTACAAAGGAGATTATCCATTAATTGAAGTTGGTGAATTTGAATTAAATCGTAATCCGGATAACTATTTCCAAGATGTAGAACAAGCTGCATTTGCACCAACTAATATCGTTCCCGGATTAGATTTTTCACCAGATAAAATGTTACAAGGGCGTTTATTCTCTTATGGAGACACACAACGTTATAGATTAGGCGCAAACCATTGGCAAATCCCAGTAAATCAACCTAAAGGTGTTGGAGTTGAAAATATTTGCCCATTCAGTAGAGATGGTCAAATGCGCATTTTAGATAATAACCAAGGCGGTAGACCACATTACTATCCAAATAGCGAAGGTGCATTTGAAGATCAACCGCAATATAAAAAACCACCATTAGAAGTAGAAGGTACTGCTTATGAACATAACTTCAGAGAAGACGATGACAACTACTTCGAACAACCAGGAAAATTATTTAGACTACAATCTCCCGAGCAACAAGAGCGTATGTTTGTAAATACAGCTAATGAAATGGAAGGAACAACTCTAGAAGTTCAACACCGTCATATTCGTCATTGCTATAAAGCAGATGAAAATTATGGTAAAGGTGTTGCAGCAGCGTTAGGCATAGATATTGCAGACGTTGATCTTGAAGCGAAAGATTAAGTAGTAAAGTTGTAAATTACATTTAACATTAGAACTTTATAGATTAGATATATTTTATAGCAAGTGTGTAATCAAAAATGACATAATTTGATTACACACTTGTTTTTTTATAATAAAAAAATCATCACCGAAGTGATGATTGGTAATGCTTGTCGTATTCAAAAGATAAGAATTACTTATTTTGTTTCACGATGTAATGTATATTTATTTAATCTTGGGCAATATTTTTTCATTTCGATACGCTCAGGATTTGTACGTTTGTTTTTAGTACTAATATAATTACGATCGCCACATTCTGTACAAGCTAATGTAATATTTACGCGCAAAGTTAACACCCTTTCTACAATTAGGAATACTTACGATTTAAAATTTTAGCATATGTCACATTGTTGCGCAAGGGAAAAACGTGCTATTAGGTCACAAAGATATTGAAGATAATGATTTAATGATACACCAACAATTAATTGGACGATGTTAGTATCATTTAAGTTAAGACAGACAAAGATCATAAATCTACTATTATAAATAACAAGTAAATGTCTGCTTGGTTTTGGATTGTAATTATAGATAAAAACTTTCACTTGATATTTAAGAATGATGTGATATTATTAAAACGTAATTATTACGATTTGTAGGAGGAAAGTTATATGGCAAAAAAATCTAAAGTAGTAAAAGAACAAAAAAGAGAAGCATTAGTTAATAAATATTATGACTTGCGTAAAGAATTAAAAGCAAAAGGTGACTATGAAGCTTTACGAAAATTACCAAGAGATTCATCACCAACACGTTTAACAAGACGCTGTAAGGTTAGTGGCAGACCTAGAGGTGTGTTGAGAAAATTTGAAATGTCTAGAATTGCATTTCGTGAACATGCACATAAAGGTCAAATTCCTGGTGTGAAAAAATCTAGTTGGTAATTTAAGACGTAAGTCCGTTTACATTTAAAGTAAAACATTGTATATTATCTAATGGTAATACAGTAATATTGTTCGTGAAAAAACGTTTTCATTATCGAAAGATGAGTGAATGAGATGTTATATACTGTAAAAACTTACCATTAGTTTTATGTTTTATTATAAATGTTAGGAGTTTTATATTATTATGAAAATTTTTGATTATGAAGATGTGCAATTGATACCAAATAAATGTATTGTGAGTAGCCGTTCTGAATGTAATACAGAAATTAAATTTGGACCGCGAACTTTTAAGTTGCCTGTAGTACCAGCAAATATGCAAACAGTTATGAATGAAGAGTTAGCGGAATGGTTTGCGGAGCAAGACTATTTTTATATAATGCATCGTTTTGACGAAGCGGCACGTATTCCATTTGTTAAAAAAATGCAGAATAAAGGTCTATTTGCTTCAATTTCTGTCGGAGTAAAGGCACCAGAATTTGATTTTGTAAAACAGTTAGCAGCTGAAGCGTTAGTGCCTGAATACATTACAATTGATATTGCACATGGTCATAACGATTCGGTCATTAATATGATAAAACATATTAAAACGCATTTACCTGAGACATTTGTCATTGCAGGAAATGTTGGAACACCTGAAGGCGTTCGTGAATTGGAAAATGCTGGTGCAGATGCTACAAAAGTAGGTATTGGACCTGGACGCGTATGTATCACTAAAATTAAAACAGGTTTTGGTACAGGTGGTTGGCAATTAGCTGCTTTAAACCATTGTAGTAAAGCAGCGCGTAAACCGATGATTGCTGATGGTGGTATTAGAACGCATGGTGATATAGCGAAATCTATGCGTTTTGGAGCATCTATGGTTATGATTGGTTCTCTTTTTGCAGCACATGAAGAATCTCCAGGAGAAACAGTAGAACTTGAAGGTAAGTTATACAAAGAATATTTTGGTAGTGCTTCGGAATATCAAAAAGGTGAACATAAAAATGTTGAAGGTAAAAAAATGTTTGTTGAACACAAAGGTTCACTACAAGATACTCTAATTGAAATGCAACAAGATTTACAGAGTTCAATTTCTTATGCAGGCGGTAAAGATTTGAATTCGTTACGAAAAGTAGATTATGTGATTGTGCGTAATTCTATCTTTAACGGTGATAGAGATTAAAATACGTAGGTGATGAAGATTAGAAAAATATTATTATATAGTTTAATTTTTTTATGCATAGTATTGATTGTGCCAATAAAAGAGTCACCCTTTATGTTAGACGTTCAACAAGAGGTCAAAACAAAAATTAATGCTTGGCAAACTAATCAGTCATCATCTACGAAGTCACTCAAAGTGCCAAGTGAACAACAATTTGCTTTAAGTAATATTCAAATGAATATGGATAAAGCAGACGTTGAAAATAAATTTGGAGAAGCTAAGAGTGTAACTTCCAATGAATATGGTACGAGTTGGCATACTTATTATACTGGTGATTATAGTAACTTTGTGATGGTCAGTTATTTAGACGACAAAGTCAATGCACTTTATACGAATCAAAATTCAATTACATCACAGTCAAAAATCAAGTATGGTACACCTAAAGATGTCGTAAGAGACAGATTAGGAGAACCAATTACTGAAAAGAAAAAAGGAAATGTTAGATACCAAATTGAGAATGATGAATATGACACATTTCATGAAAATCAAATCTATACAACGGCATTCTATGATAAACATCAAGATAATGCTTTAACAGCAATACTATTGGTAAGTGATCAGCTTGAACAACGATTGCAAGGACAATATGGTGCACCATCTGAAGCATTAAAAGAAGGTTTTGAACGCCAAAACTTTGAAATTGTAAATGCTGAAAGAAAACAACATCAATTATCTACATTGAATTATGATAGTGATGTTTCAGATACAGCAAGAAAACATAGTAAAGATATGGCGGAGAATGATTATTTTGATCATACCAACTTAGATGATGAATCCCCATTTGATCGTTTGAAAGCTGATGATATTAAATTTAATGCTGCAGGCGAAAATTTAGCTTATGGTCAAATGAATAGTATTTATGCACACGAAGGCTTAATGAATTCATTAGGACATAGAAAAAATATCTTACGTTCTAGTTATAATGAGTTAGGAGTAGGCGTCGCTTTTAATAATGAGCGTCAACCTTATTGGACGGAAAACTATACTAACTAATGTTTGGTGATGAAATGTTAGGGTATCTTATAAAGGTAAGGATGAGATGCTAATGACAATACATGAAAAACATAAATCGGAAGATATATTAGAACGAGTAAAAGAAGTTCTAGACAAAAAAGAAGATAAAGATACAAAATAGAGGCTATGCCGTGACGGCATAGCCTCTTAGTTTGTATGTGTGATTACAAGTTATTATGTTAAATAGTGCTGAATGAGAGTGCTTGGAGACTATTACATTTCACGGAATAATCCGACCACTTTACCAAGTACAGAAACTTGATTTAAATAGATTGGGTTCATTGAGCTATTTTCTGGTTGTAATCTATAGCGCGTTTTTTCTTTATAAAATCGTTTAACAGTTGCTTCATTGTCTTCTGTCATAGCTACAATAATATCTCCGTTTTCTGCAATTGTTTGACTACGCACAATCACTTTGTCGCCATCTAAAATACCAGCTTCGATCATACTGTCTCCAACAACATTTAAAATGAAAATATCGCTGTTATGTGTAGAAGTAAAATGTTCTGGTAAAGGGAAGTATTCTTCTACATTTTCCACTGCAGTAATCGGTATGCCGGCAGTGACTTTACCAATAACTGGTACGTGAATTGTATCTTCGTTATTTATTGGTTCTCCAAGTTGGTCGCTGACAATTTCTATTGCACGTGGTTTTGTAGGATCACGTTTGATATAGCCTTTTTCTTCTAATCTAGATAAATGACCATGAACAGTTGAACTAGAAGCTAAACCGACAGCTTCTCCAATTTCACGAACACTTGGTGGATAACCTTTGGATTGCACGATTTGCTTTATATAATCGAAAATTTCATTTTGTCGTTTTGTTAATTCTCTCATAATAGGCACTCCCTAATTTAATTTAATCCAATTATAGCATGAATTGAAATTTGTTACAAACGTTTGTTCGTTTTGTATTGACTAAGAACACGTGTTCTGTTAAAGTGTTTGTACAAACAAATGTTCTAGGAGAGATACTATATGAATTCTATCTATATGTCACAAATCAAAACATATTTATTAATACTTGTTACTACGATGCTGTTATGTACTATATTTGTACTAACGGCAGATATAAATAATAATAGAGAACAAACGTACGAAATGACTGATCATAAAATAACTACAGAGCACAAAGAACAAAATAATAATCAATTACAACAAGATTTAAATAGCGAACAAGCATCGAACCAAACGATGGCAGTAATTAAATAATTAGAATGATAAAAAAGAGCGAATGCATTTAGTTCCGCTCTTTTTTTTGTTAAAATTTATATGATATAAATCTATGGAGGTTATTATGACTGAATCAAATGGTGTAGATATTAATAGAATTAATGAATTAGCTAGAAAGAAAAAAGCACAAGGGCTAACTGAAAAAGAAGCGAAGGAACAATCTAAATTACGTAAAGCTTATTTAGAATCGTTTAGAAAAGGCTTTAAGCAGCAATTAGAAAGTACAAGGGTCATTGATCCAGAAGGAAACGATGTGACGCCAGATAAAATCAAAAAAGTATTGGATGAAAAAGACCAAGATAAAAGATAATCTAATTTTTTGTTAATTATAAGTTAAATAAGTTATAATAATATATGAATCATGCTATTTAAGAAAGGAAGTCATATTAGATGTTTAATGAAAAAGACCAACTAGCGATTGATACAATAAGAGCCTTAAGTATTGATGCTATTGAAAAAGCAAATTCAGGCCACCCAGGTTTACCAATGGGCGCAGCTCCAATGGCATACACTTTATGGACACGCCATTTGAATTTTAATCCTCAATCAAAAGATTTCTTTAACAGAGACAGATTCGTATTGTCTGCAGGACATGGTTCTGCATTACTTTACAGTTTATTACATGTTTCAGGTAGTTTAGAATTAGAAGAATTAAAACAATTTAGACAGTGGGGTTCTAAAACTCCTGGTCATCCAGAGTTCAAACATACGGATGGTGTCGAAGTTACTACAGGTCCACTAGGACAAGGTTTTGCTATGTCAGTAGGTATGGCTTTAGCAGAAAAACATTTAGCAGGTAAATTTAATAAAGAAGATGCTAACGTTGTAGATCATTACACTTACGTTCTTGCATCAGATGGTGACTTAATGGAAGGTATTTCTCATGAAGCAGCATCATTTGCAGGCCATAATCAATTAGACAAATTAATTGTTTTATATGATTCCAATGATATTTCATTGGACGGAGAGTTAAATAAAGCATTCTCTGAAAATGTAAAAGAACGTTTCGAAGCTTATGGTTGGGAACATATCTTTGTTAAAGATGGTAACGATTTAGAAACAATTGACAAAGCAATTGAAGATGCTAAATCTAGTAATAAACCAACAATCATTGAAGTGAAAACAATTATCGGCTATGGTGCGCCTAATAAACAAGATACAAATGGCGTTCATGGTGCACCACTAGGTGAAGACGAAAGAAAATTAGCATTTGAAAATTACGGATTAGATCCAGAAAAACGTTTCTTCGTACCAGAAGAAGTATATGAAATTTTCCAAACTCAAATGTTAAAACGTGCAAACGAAAATGAAGAAGCTTGGAACAACTTAGTAGAAGAATATAGTTCAAAATACCCAGAATTAGCTAAAGAATTTAAATTAGCTATTAGTGGTAAATTACCAACAAATTATAAAGACGTGTTACCTAAATATGAAGCAGGTCATAGTGGTGCTTCTCGTGCTGATTCAGGTGATGTAATTCAAGCAATCAGTCAAAGCGTACCATCATTCTTCGGTGGCTCAGCTGACTTAGCTGGTTCAAACAAGTCAAATGTTAAAGAAGCAGTTGACTTTACTCCGGAAACACCTGAAGGTAAAAATATTTGGTTTGGTGTACGTGAATTCGCAATGGGTGCTGCAGTGAATGGTATGGCTGCTCACGGTGGTTTACATCCATATGGTGCAACATTCTTCGTATTCAGTGACTACTTAAAACCAGCACTAAGACTATCAGCAATTATGGGCTTAAATTCAACATTTATCTTCACACACGATTCAATTGCTGTAGGTGAAGATGGTCCAACACATGAACCAGTAGAGCAATTAGCAGGTTTAAGAGCGATTCCTAACATGAATGTGATTCGTCCAGCTGATGGAAATGAAACACGTGTCGCTTGGGAAGTTGCATTAGAGTCAGAAAACACACCAACTTCACTTGTATTAACTCGTCAAAACTTAACTGCTTTAGACTTACCAGAAGCAGTTGTTGAAGAAGGCGTACGTAAAGGTGCGTATGTAGTTTATGAATCAGAAAAAGATGCTGAATTCTTATTATTAGCGACTGGTTCAGAAGTAAACTTAGCAGTTGATGCAGCTAAAGATTTAGATGCACAAGGTAAAGGTGTACGAGTAGTTTCTATGCCTAACTGGCACGCATTTGATCAACAATCAGCTGAGTATAAAGAATCAGTAATCCCATCATCAATTACAAAACGTATTGCAATTGAAATGGCATCTTCTCTAGGCTGGCATAAATATGTTGGTACTGAAGGTAAAGTTATCGGTATTGATACATTTGGTGCTAGTGCTCCTGGTGACTTAGTCGTAGAAAAATACGGTTTCACTAAAGAGAATGTGTTAAATCAAATTCAAACATTTTAATAATTTGTAGTTATGTAAAGGCTGGGACATTAAGGTGTCCTAGCCTTTAATTTTATCATTACAAAATGTTGATGGATAAACATGCTTCAAGTCATGTTGTTTTTATCATGACTCAAAAAATTTTAAGTGTACAGTAAATTAACATGTCATTTTCTATTGAAAGTTACATAAATTAAAGCTAAATTAGTGGTTGAACTTATGTTCTTGTAAGTGTATTTACAAAGTGAATTTAATATTGATATAATACATAAGGTTACAGGAGTTTGAAGCTAAACTTCCTTGAAATTAAACATTTAATTTAGTAAAATGCATTAGGATAGGAAAGTGGGTGAAACAATGGCAGTTTGGTTAGCAGTTTTATTAATCGTAATAGCACTAATCGTTGGATTAGTAGGTGGTTTCTTCTTAGCAAGAAAATATATGATGGATTATTTCAAAAAGAACCCACCAATTAATGAAGAAATGCTTCGTATGATGATGATGCAAATGGGTCAAAAACCATCGCAAAAGAAAGTAAATCAAATGATGACAATGATGAACAAAAATATGGACTCAAACATGAAGAAGTCTAAATAATAGACCATTAAAGAGCGGATAACTACTGTCGAACGTAAGTTATCCGCTCTTTATTTATGTTGCCAAACCTAATGTGTTTTGGTTATGGAACATATAAAATATAAAACCAATATAAAGAAATATTTATTGTAGAATGATGGTATTATTATTGTAATATTCGCACAATTCCGACAAACTATTTGCACATAATTTACAATTATTATATAATATCAAACATAGAAGGGGGAAAATTAATGAAAGATGCATATGATATGGAAGACAAAGAAGTCTTGGATAGATTAGCTTGTGCACATATTAATTTTTGCAATAATGACGAATTTTTACAATATAACAAAGCAATCCAAACACAAGACATGACTTATTTGAGACATTTGTTAAACAATTTAAACTCATCAGTTCCAATGTAATTGTCAGGATTGATTTGGGAATAAGCCTTGAAAAAGGCTTATTTTTTTGTCTTAAATGAGCAAATATAGCTGGTAATTGAATTTATGTAATTTTTGTGGCGATTATTGTTTGGCAGCGCTATAATTTAAGACAAAATGATGAATAACTATAGAGGGAATGTTATAATATCGTTTGTGATATTTGTAAAATATAAAAGAAGGTGTCGTCGTGTTATATTTAGTTTTCTCCATTGTCGTTGCTTTTTTAATGGGCATAGGTGTAATAGTTATAAGAATGAAAGCGCAACAATTTCCTGTTAACGAAAAGAAAATCATTTTACCTCCGTTTTTCATGGCAACTGGTGCGTTAATGTATGTGATACCTTACTTTAGATTGTCAGGACTTGAAATTATTGAATGTATTATTTTAGGTTTATTGTTTTCGACCGTTCTAATATGGACGTCACGCTTTGAAACAGATGGCCATCAAATTTATATGAAACGATCTAAAGCCTTTCCCATTATTTTAATTACTTTATTACTGATTCGAACAATAATTAAAGTATTTGTTAGTAGTCAAATTGATCCAGGTGAAATTGCAGGTATGTTTTTCTTACTTGCCTTTTGTATGATTGTGCCATGGAGACTAGCAATGCTATATAAATTTAAAAAAGTAAAACGTAACCTTGTATAAATAGCTATGAAACTTTAGCGGTAAACAAGTATTTGTAAGTTAATAAAAAGAGGCTAGGACAAAATGGATTTGTCCTAGCCTCTTTTCTTATTGTCAGATGATAATTGAACTAAAAAATCCGTTTCAATTATGCTTTTCAATTCTGCTTAGCGATGTTGGAGTGGGACGAGGAAATCTTGTTAATAAAACTTAGATTTCTTACCACTCCCTTTTTCTTTTTATAAACGGTATGATAAACTATTAACAAACAATAGAACGTGCGTTCTGTAAAAAAGGATGACTAAAATGAAAATTATACATACTGCTGATTGGCATTTAGGACGAATTTTAAATGGCAAGTCATTATTAGAAGACCAAGCTTATATATTAGATGAATTTGTAGCAGCAATGCAAAAAGAGAAGCCTGATGTAATAGTTATTGCTGGAGACGTATATGATACGAGTTATCCAAGTAAAGCAGCGATTATGTTATTTGAAGAAACAATTAACCAATTAAACTTACATATGCAAATACCTATGATTGTGACAAACGGTAACCATGATGGCAAAGAGCGACTTAATTATGGTGCTAAATGGTTCGAAAAGTCACAAATGTATATTAGAACAGAGTTAGCTACTATGGCTACACCTATCAATATAGGAAATGTAAATTTTTATTGTTTACCATTTGCAACCATAAGTGAAGTACAAGCTTTCTTTGATGATAAAACTATTACGACGCATCAAGCTGCTACACAAAGTTGCATCACTTATATGGCTGAAAATTTAGATACATCACAATTTAATGTATTAATAGGACATATGACGGTTCAAGGTGGCACACGTTCAGACTCTGAAAGACCAATTTCTATTGGCACAGTTGAGTCGGTAGAACAGGATGTTTTTGCACCATTTAATTATGTTATGTTAGGTCATTTACATCATCCGTTTAGTATCGATTCAGAGTTTATCCATTATAGTGGTTCGTTATTACAATATTCATTTTCAGAAGTTAATCAGCCTAAAGGCTATCGAATGTTATTGATTGATGAAATGGAACAACAGCAATTATTTATACCGTTAGAGCCTAAACGGCAATTGGAAGTTGTAGAAGGTGATTACGAAGCAGCAATACAAGAAATTATTCCTCTGAAAAATAAAGAAAATTATATTCATTTTAAGTTGAAAAATATGACGCATGTGACTGATCCGATGATGCATCTCAAACAAATATATCCTAATACATTATCACTCACAAATGTGTCGTTTAACTTTGAAACGGCAAGTGTTGAAAATAATACTGAACTTCGTGAACTCAATGATTCAGAGATTATTAATAACTTTTATCAAAGCATGACTGATTCGACACTATCAGAGCTACAACATAAAAAAATAGTGCAATTACTCAATGACTTGTTGGAAGGAGAAGAATAAAAGATGAGACCAATTTCAATAACTTTAACCAATTTTGGTCCGTTTTTAAATGAATATATAGATTTTAGAAACGTACATGAAAACCAATTATTTTTAATAAGTGGTAAAACAGGTTCGGGTAAGACGATGATTTTCGATGCTATTGTCTATGCTTTGTTTGGAGAAGCCTCTACTAAGGGGCGCAAAGAGTTAGATTTAAGAAGTCATTTTGCAGATGGTAAATCGCCAATGACTGTCGTATTTGAATTTAAATTAGGTGACTCTTATTTTAAGGTGGAACGACAAGGTGCATTTTATAAAGAAGGCAATGTGAGCAAGACAAATGGCCAATTAGATATATTTCAATACATTGAAGATGGTTATGAATTAAGAGAAAGTAAAATTACTGCAGGTAATCAAATGCTCAAAGGTTTATTAGGGGTAGATGCAGAGCAATTTAGACAATTGTTTATTTTGCCACAAGGTGAATTTAAAAGATTTCTATTATCAAAGAGCATAGAGAAGCAGGAAATTTTGAGAACTTTATTTGATAGTCAACGTTTTGAAATGATTCAAAAGCAACTTACTGATGATGTTAAAGAGAGTCGTGATCAAATAGAACGAAATTTCGACCAACTTGAGAATTATTGGCATGATATTGAAACATTTAACGATGCTTCTTTACAAGAACATAAAGCAACTCCTGTGAGACAAACGGAACAATTATTGAAAGTTATACCTGAATTTGAGCGCACTGGAAACCAACTATTGGAGCAGTTAACAAAACAACAACAATCGCAGCAACAACAATTAGAATCAATACAACAGCAACTCGAGCATAATAAACAACTGCAAGATAATTTCCACAAACTTCAGCAAAATCAAGCCGAGTTAGCAAAGTTAAATGAACGAGAACCTGAAATTGAAGATTTAAAGCAAACATTAACAAAATTAAATGAAGTCAAACCATTAGCCAATTTAATTGAAAATAAAAAAACACTGGATGAAAAACGGCTAGCAACAGAACAACAATTATATCAAGTTGAAAAAACTATAGGACAGTTGGTACAAGAGCAAACGGAGTTACAACAACACTATGATAGACAACAAAATCACAGTGAAACAATAGAACAACAACGCCAATTTTTATCTAATACTAAAATGTTTTATCAGCACATCGAGAAATATAAAACAGCATATAATCAAATTACAGACATTCAACAAGTATATAATGAACAGAGTCAACAATTGACGGAAGTTAAAGAGCGGATTGAGCAGTTACACAATGAACTAAAAGATGAGCAACCGGACTATGAGGCTATTGAAAAAATTGACCAACAAATATACGAGTTAACTAATCAAATTAAGGAATATCAACGTAACGAAACGGCAAAACAACAATATATTAAAAATCAAGAAGAAATTGAGCAGCAACAAGCTAAATTGAAAGCTCAAGAGCGACAATTAGCGCAGTTGACGGCAAGTTATAACGACATTGATCAAGTCAATTTACAATTTAGTAATAAACAAGAAGCGATTGCACAAATTCAAACTATTTTAAATATAGGTGATACATGTCCAGTATGTGGTAATGAAGTACATGACCTAGCGCAACACATAGATTTTGAAAATTTAAGCAAACGTCAACAGGAATTAAGTAAGCTAGAACATAGTATGCAACAATGTAAGGAGCAAATTATTCAACATACAACAACATTAGAGCATTTGACAACACAACAAACAGCTAACCCTGTAAATATGGATGAAACGTATGATATTGCTGAATTAGAGCAACAACTTACTCAAATTCAAGATCAACGCACTGCGGCAAAACAACGTAATACTTATATTCAAAATCAACGAACACAATTACAACAATTAGAACAACAAGCACATACTTTAGAGTTAGATTTGAAAAAATCTGAAGCGCAATATCAACAAAACGAAACTTTAATCAATGACTTTGAAAGAGTAACGCAGTGTGCCAATACGACTGATTTTGTTAAAACATTTGATGCGCAAAATGAAGATGTTACAAATTTTGATAATACCGTTGAGCAATTAAATAACGACTTACAGAAGTGTCAAAATCAATTAAATATTGAACGTAATAGTAAAAAATATGTAGAAGCACAATTACAAGATATTAAAGATGAACTGCAAACTACAGACGAGAAAGTACAACAAGAAATGCACCGTATTGGGTTCACTACTATGGCCCAAGTCCAAACAGCAATAGAACAACTCAACAATAAATCGGCAATTGAAACAGAAATCAATACTTTTGAAAAAGAAAAACAAACTATATCAATTGTAGTTTCGCAATTAGAAGAAGCGACACGAAACCAAACAGTTGCCAACATTGATGACTTAGAACAACAAGTGAGTGTACAACAAACAGAATTAACGCAAATAACTACACAATTAAATCAACATGAATATAAAGTTGACTTTAATAAAACGAAATTTACTGCAATAAAAAATTTAATTGCTGAGTTAAATGATTATTTGCATACACAACAAGAAATTTTTCAGTTATCAGAAATACTAGCAGGGAAAAATGAGCACAAATTAACACTAGAAAACTATGTACTAATCCATTATTTAGAACGCATTTTAGGTCAAGCGAATCAACGTCTAGCATTGATGACAAATCAGCGCTACCAATTAAAGCGTCGACAACAAGTGTCTCAAGGTTATAGTGGGTTAGAAATAGATGTTTTTGATGCGTATTCAAATCAAACACGTCATATTTCGTCATTATCGGGTGGAGAATCCTTTCAAGCCTCTTTAGCGTTAGCACTTGGGTTGAGTGAAATTGTACAGCAAGAAGCGGGTGGAATAGTGCTTTCTTCCATGTTTGTTGATGAAGGTTTTGGTACATTAGATCAAGAAACATTGGAAACAGCGTTAGATACATTATTAAGATTGAAGTCGACTGGCCGAATGGTTGGTATTATTTCACATGTGAGTGAGCTAAAACAGCGTATTCCACTCATTTTAGAGGTAACGACAGAAGGTTATCAAAGTGTGACGCAATTTAAGCAACAGTGACATCACATGAAATTAAGCACGGCTTAAAGTTTTAGAACGTAGTTAAACCCTTCGCATTAATTTGCGAAGGGTTTGTTTATTTTCTATATCATAAAAATGACGTGTTTAGTTTTTTACTAAAAGTCTTAAAATATTGCTTTTTTTACCAAATGATTTTTGTAATATTGTCAGTGATTTATGCCGATTCTGCGGAAAAGTGCATAAAAAAACTGCCCACATAGCCAGAGACTTTGTTGACAGTCTGAAACTTGGAATTATTTGTTCCAGTTTTTTTATTAATTTTTTTCTTTTAAGATATCTCTAATTTCAGTTAATAATACTGTATTTTCTTCAAGCTCTTCGTCTTCTTGCTTAATAAGTGTATTAGCAATTTTAACAAAGATAAATAGAGCAAATGCAATAATGATGAAATCGATTATTGATTGTACGAACATACCGTATTTGATGCCCATAAATGACCAGCTTTCTGCAAAATCAACAGTACCAAAAATTAAACCAATTAAAGGCATAATGATATATGTAACTAGGGCAGTAACAATTTTATTGAAAGCTGCACCCATAACTACCGCAACGGCTAAGTCTAGTACATTACCTTTCAATGCAAACTCTTTAAATTCTTTTAGCATCTTTAATTTCCCTCCCTTTCCTATTATTTTGAATTTGATTATACTATATAAATAAATTTATGAAAATACTTTTTTAAAGTACATTTGACCTGAAAATTATATTGTATAATAAAATAAATTAATTAAAGACGATTTGATTAATTT
>NZ_PPQB01000005.1:477472-501302 GCF_002902345.1 Staphylococcus arlettae | reverse complement strand
ATTCTAAAACGTGGCTATAATATTAAATAATATTATAAGATTTAGCCTTATAATAAAATTTATGAAAGGGAGTTAATTTTTATGAAATCATCCGAAACGACTAATCGTAATAACAAACGCTCTCCCGTTTTCATTTATAGTGCAATTGTAGTGGCAATAGTTGTACTAATTGGTGCAATTTGGCCAGATCAATTTGGAGACGTAACGAATGAGATCAAACTATGGATTACTGATAAATTAGGTTGGTACTACCTAATTCTAACAACGATTATTGTATTTTTCTGTGTGTTCTTAATGTTCAGTCCGATTGGTAAACTTAAATTAGGTAAACCAAATGACAAGCCTGAATTCAATACAATATCTTGGTTTGCAATGCTATTCAGTGCAGGTATGGGTATTGGTTTAGTATTCTATGGTGCAGCGGAACCTATGGCAGACTTTGCTGCTCCACCAACAGCTGAACCTCAAACTAAAGCTGCCTATACTGAAGCTTTACGCTCTACATTTTTCCATTGGGGGTTCCATGCATGGGCAATTTACGGAGTAGTTGCACTTGCGTTAGCGTACGCTCAATTTAGAAAAGGTGAGCCAGGTTTAATTTCTAGAACTTTAAGACCAATGTTAGGGAATAAAGTTGAAGGACCTATAGGGACAATTATTGATGTACTTGCAGTATTCGCTACAGTAGTTGGTGTGGCGGTATCACTTGGTATGGGTGCATTACAAATTAATGGTGGTTTAAATTATTTATTTGGTGTTCCAAATAATGTTTGGGTACAGGCAATCATCATTGTAGTTGTAACAATTTTATTCATCATGAGTGCTTGGTCAGGTTTAAGTAAAGGTATTCAATATTTAAGTAATTTAAACATTAGTTTAGGTTTATTACTAATGATTATTGTGTTAATTATTGGTCCTACAGTACTAATTTTAAACATGATGACAAGCTCAACTGGTAGTTTACTAAATTCATTTTTAGCGAACTCTTTTGATACAGCGGCACAAAATCCTCAAAAACGTGAATGGATGTCTAGTTGGACACTTTACTATTGGGGTTGGTGGTTAAGCTGGAGCCCATTCGTCGGTATCTTTATTGCACGTGTATCTAAAGGACGTTCAATTCGTGAGTTTATTGGTGGCGTACTTTTAGTACCAGCAATTGTAAGTTTCATCTGGTTTAGTGTCTTTGGTGTGCTTGGTATTGAAGCAGGGAAAAAAGACCCTAAATTATTTGAAATGTCAGCTGAAACGCAACTCTTTGGTGTATTTAATGACTTGCCGTTCGGTATAGTATTATCGTTAATTGCACTTGTATTAATTGGATCATTCTTTATTACATCTGCAGACTCTGCGACATTTGTATTAGGTATGCAAACATCATTTGGTTCATTAGAACCTACAAACTTTGTTAAAGTGACTTGGGGTATCGCACAATCACTTATTGCCTTTGTATTATTATTTGCAGGTGGAGGGGACGGTGCCGAAGCATTAAACGCCATACAAAGTGCGGCGATTATTAGTGCCTTGCCATTCTCCTTTGTAGTAATAATGATGATGATTTCATTCTACAAAGATGCAAACCAAGAGCGTAAGTTCTTAGGTTTAACATTGACACCTAATAAACACCGAATGAAAGATTATGTAGAATTACAAAAAGATGAATACGAAGACGACATTATTGAACGTCGTAAAGATTTCAGAAATACAGAACAGTAATATTTTACTAAAGCCGAGGATCATATTGATTCTCGGTTTTTTATTTAGCATTCAATGATAATGATTCTCAATTGATAATGTTTACTTATTGCACTTTAATGGTATGATAAGGTACGCTTATGTTAACTGATTGGAAAATCAAATCTAATTTTGCCGGGAAACTAGCGTTATGTAGTTGTTTTCAGCAAAAGATAATAATACAATTTAGTTAACGGCACAATTAATAAATATCAGGGGGGATATATATGGCTTCTAATATTAAAGCGCAAGCGAAAAAATCGTTTGACCTAAATGGAAAATCATATACTTATTACGATTTGAACACTTTAGAAGAGCAAGGTTTAACTGAAATTTCTAAGTTACCATATTCAATTCGAGTGTTATTAGAATCAGTTTTACGTCAAGAAGATGGTTTCGTTATTACTGACGATCATATTAAAACATTATCAAAATTCGTGGATGGGGCAGAAGGAGAAGTTCCGTTCAAACCTTCACGTGTTATTTTACAAGACTTTACAGGTGTGCCAGCTGTCGTTGACTTAGCATCACTACGTAAAGCTATGGATGACGTAGGCGGAGATTTAAATAAAATCAATCCAGAGGTGCCTGTAGATTTAGTTATCGACCACTCAGTACAAGTTGATAGCTATGCGAACCCAGACGCTTTAGAACGAAATATGAAATTAGAATTTGAGCGTAACTATGAACGTTACCAATTCCTTAATTGGGCAACTAAAGCATTTGATAACTATAGTGCAGTACCACCAGCAACTGGTATCGTGCACCAAGTTAACTTAGAGTATTTAGCAAATGTTGTTCATGTGCGTGACGTAGATGGAGAAGAAGTAGCATTCCCAGATACATTAGTAGGTACAGATTCACATACTACAATGATTAACGGTATTGGAGTACTAGGCTGGGGTGTTGGTGGTATCGAAGCTGAAGCAGGTATGTTAGGACAACCTTCTTACTTCCCAATTCCAGAAGTAATTGGTGTACGCTTAACTAACGCTTTACCTCAAGGCTCTACAGCTACTGATTTGGCTCTACGTGTAACACAAGAATTACGTAAAAAAGGTGTTGTAGGCAAGTTCGTTGAATTCTTCGGACCAGGGGTACAACATTTACCATTGGCTGACCGTGCAACAATTGCTAATATGGCGCCTGAATATGGTGCAACATGTGGTTTCTTCCCTGTAGATGAAGAATCACTGAAATATATGAGATTAACTGGTCGTTCAGAAGATCATATTGAATTAGTGAAAAAATATTTACAAGAAAACAACATGTTCTTTGATGTTGACAAAGAAGACCCAGAATATACAGACGTTGTAGACTTAGATTTATCTACAGTTGAAGCATCATTATCTGGACCAAAACGTCCTCAAGACTTAATTTTCTTGAGCGATATGAAGGAAGAATTTGAAAAATCTGTAACGGCACCAGCGGGTAACCAAGGTCACGGATTTGATGAAAGTGAATTCGACAAAACTGCAACAATCGAATTTAATGATGGTACATCAACAACTATGAAAACTGGTGATTTAGCTATTGCAGCTATCACATCATGTACAAATACATCTAACCCATATGTAATGCTAGGGGCTGGCTTAGTTGCTAAAAAGGCAATTGAAAAAGGCTTAGAAGTTCCTGAATTTGTTAAAACTTCTTTAGCTCCAGGTTCAAAAGTTGTTACAGGTTATTTAAGAGATTCTGGCCTACAACAATATTTAGATGATCTTGGATTTAATTTAGTTGGTTATGGTTGTACTACATGTATCGGTAACTCAGGTCCTTTACGTGAAGAAATTGAAAAAGCGATTGCTTCAGAAGACTTACTTGTTACTTCAGTATTATCTGGTAACCGTAACTTCGAAGGTCGTATTCATCCATTAGTAAAAGCCAATTACTTAGCATCACCACAATTAGTAGTTGCATACGCATTAGCAGGTACTGTTGATATTGATTTACAAAATGAACCGCTTGGTAAAGGTAAAGACGGCGAAGATGTATTCTTAAAAGATATTTGGCCTTCAATCAAAGAAGTATCAGATACTGTTGATAGTGTTGTTACACCTGAATTATTCAAAGAAGAATATGAGTCAGTTTATAATAATAACGAAATGTGGAATGAGATTGATGTTACGGACCAACCATTATATGACTTTGATCCGGAATCAACTTATATTCAAAACCCTTCATTCTTCCAAGGCCTTTCTAAAGAGCCAGGTAAGATTGAACCATTAAATGATTTACGTGTAATGGGTAAATTTGGTGACTCAGTAACAACAGACCATATTTCACCAGCAGGTGCGATTGGTAAAGATACGCCAGCAGGTAAATATTTATTAGATCATGACGTACCAATTCGTCAATTTAATTCATATGGTTCACGTCGTGGTAACCATGAAGTTATGGTACGTGGAACGTTCGCGAATATTAGAATTAAAAACCAATTAGCTCCAGGTACAGAAGGTGGATTCACAACTTATTGGCCAACAGGCGAACAAATGGCAATTTATGATGCTGCTATGAAATATAAAGAAGATGGCACAGGTTTAGTTGTGTTAGCTGGAAATGATTATGGTATGGGCTCTTCACGTGACTGGGCTGCCAAAGGTACTAACTTATTAGGTGTTAAAACTGTCATTGCGCAAAGTTATGAACGTATCCATCGTTCAAACTTAGTTATGATGGGTGTATTACCATTACAATTTAAAGATGGTGAATCAGCTGATAGTTTAGGTATTGATGGTACTGAAATTATTTCTGTTAACGTTGATGAAAACGTGAAACCACATGATTTAGTTAAAGTACAAGCGAAAAAAGACAATGGCAAAGTAATCGAATTTGAAGCAGTAGCTCGTTTCGATTCTAACGTTGAATTAGACTACTATCGTCATGGTGGTATCTTACAACTTGTATTAAGAAATAAATTAGCAGAATAATTTTAAACATCTAACGGCTATGTGAGCTTTTGAGCTTTCATAGCCGTTTTTCTATGTTAGTATTTAAACAGTAATGTATTAATTGAAATGAGGAAAGAGAATGATTTATACACTCACTGAAATAGAAGCAAGATATCAAGAAACAGATCAAATGGGCGTTATCTATCATGGGAATTATCCAACATGGTTTGAAGTGGCGAGAACGGACTATATAACTAAATTAGGTTTTAGTTACAAAGCTATGGAAGATAGTGGTGTTATTTCACCTGTAACGGAAATTAATGTTAAATATATTAAACCAATTACATATCCTGAAAAAGTAACAATTAAAACTTGGGTAGAGCGCTATTCTCGTTTACGTTCACTTTATTGTTATGAAATATACAATGAGGCAGGAGAATTAGCTACAACAGGCTCTACAACGCTCACATGCATACGAAAAGCAGACGGGAAACCAATAAGATTAGATCGTACCTTCCCAGAGTGGCATGCAGTATATAAAGATGTCGATGAACGTAATAAAGCAGGAGAAAATTTAGAAGTTAAAAAATAATAATGCGCAAATAATGTAATTTTGGCAAACTTTGCACTATACTTTAAGTGCAATTACGAAGTGAGAACAATCCATATAATATTAAAAACAAAAGCGCCTAAGCCATTTGTAATGGTTTAGGCGCTTTTATATGAATTAATTAGCAATGTAAGTAATTTCATCTTCATTGTCAGTTACATCTATAAATAAATTATCATCTTCAAAATACCATAAATCTTTTTCTGCAATAACAACGTCTAAACCGTTATAATTCGTTTCATAACCGATTTCGACATCGTCTTTTTTGTCAACACTAAACGCTGGACTGAATCCTTGTTTTAATTGGAATTCTCCACCATAACGTACGAAGAATTGTAAGACTTTGTTATCCTCAGGCAAATCAAGTTCTTCCTTAAACCAAGATACCGCATTTTCCGAAAGTTTTAATTGCATATTAAAGTCTCCCTTCTGCATAAGCACTTGTCTTACTACAGTATTTTTAACATATTGCCAATACTCTAACATTACCCCTTTTGGATAATGATAATTGCAGTATAGCACATTTTTCTTCAAAATTTTTAGATTTAAGAATATTCTCAAAAAATTTACATAAAATTCATACTTATGACTTACAAATTTAAATATAAAAGGAAGTAGTATAAAATTCAAATTTTTGAACTCTATACTACTTCCTCGTGTGTATCAAGGTGCTGTAGTAACATGACCTTGACGTAAATAGCTAATTTTGATTTCGAGATTAGTGTGATATGAATCTTAGCAAAATAAAAAAGTTACATCCATTTTATTTTAGGTTCTTCACCTTTAAAAATCCTAACGATATTTGTTCTATGTCTAATAATCAATAATATACCAATACACATGCTGACAACTAATAATATATAGTCTCTAATTAATAGTGCACCAATAACACAGCAAATAGATGCTATAATACTTGATAGAGATACATATTTTGTTAAATAAAGTATTGCGAAGAAAATGGCTGCTAAAATTATTAATAATACAGGATTCACACCAAATACAACGCCAGCGCTAGTTGCAACTGCTTTTCCGCCTTTAAATCCTAAGTATACCGGGTACACATGTCCGAGTATTGCAAATGCACCAACAATTAAACCATTTGTAAACAAGGTAGAAATTGGGCCATCTGCTTGTACTGGTAACCATAGTGGGAAGAATACTACAATAAATCCTTTGAAAATATCTAAAAATGTAACGATAAACCCAGCAGGTTTACCTAAAACTCTAAAACTATTCGTTGCACCAGTATTTCCGCTTCCAAATTGTCTAATATCTTTTTTGAAAAATAATTTCCCTATAACATAGCCACTTGGAAATGCACCAATGAGGTAACTCAGTATCAACATAATTACTATCATCATATACATTTACACATCCTTTAATGACATTAATTTTATTTTACCATATGATACTATAATAAAACGACTAAAAATTAAAGTTAGTAAATGATTTGTTAATGAAATGTTACTTTGACGCTTGCAATTTAGCTAAATTTATATAAGAATAACTATTGTATAGTTTTAAAAACGAACGTACGTTTGTAGGAGGGCGAAACGATTGGCAATGAATAAGCAAAATAATTATTCGGATGATTCCATTCAGGTTTTAGAAGGGTTAGAAGCTGTTAGAAAAAGACCTGGTATGTATATTGGTTCAACCGATAAGCGTGGTTTACATCACTTAGTATATGAAGTTGTCGATAATTCCGTCGATGAAGTTTTGAATGGCCATGGTAATGAAATTTTGGTAACAATCAATAAAGATGAAAGTATTACTATAGAAGATAATGGACGTGGTATGCCTACAGGAATTCACGCGTCTGGGAAACCTACTGTTGAAGTTATTTTTACTGTTTTGCACGCTGGCGGTAAATTTGGCCAAGGTGGTTATAAAACATCAGGTGGTTTACATGGTGTTGGTGCTTCTGTTGTGAATGCTTTGAGTGCTTGGTTAGAAGTAGAAATTTATCGAGATGGAACAATTTATCAACAAAATTTTAAAGATGGTGGGAAACCTGCGACTGGCTTAGTGAAAAAAGGCAAAACGAAAAAAACAGGTACTAAGGTAACATTTAAACCTGATCCTGAAATCTTTAAAAATGCTTCAGCGTTTAACTTTGATGTACTTAGTGAACGCTTGCAAGAATCAGCGTTTTTACTTAAAAGTTTAAAAATAACATTAGCCGACAAACGACAAGGTAAAGAACGTGAAGAGGTTTATCACTATGAAGAAGGCATAAAAGAATTTGTTAGTTATGTTAACGAAGGCAAAGAAGTATTACATGATGTAACTACTTTTTACGGCCAAGCAAATGATATAGAGGTCGAAGTTGCATTTCAATATAACGATCAATATTCAGAAAGCATTTTAAGCTTCGTTAATAACGTCCGCACTAAAGATGGGGGAACGCACGAAGTTGGCTTTAAAACAGC
Source organism: Staphylococcus arlettae (assembly GCF_002902345.1). Taxonomy (GTDB): domain Bacteria; phylum Bacillota; class Bacilli; order Staphylococcales; family Staphylococcaceae; genus Staphylococcus; species Staphylococcus arlettae. Next base: position 493,635 of record NZ_PPQB01000005.1, on the reverse strand, counting down.
TATGACGCGTGTGTTTAATGATTATGCACGTCGTATTAACGAATTAAAAACCAAAGATAAAAATTTAGACGGCAATGATATAAGAGAAGGTTTGACTGCTATTATCTCTATACGTATTCCTGAAGAGTTGTTGCAGTTTGAAGGTCAAACAAAATCAAAATTAGGAACACCGGAAGCACGTAGTGCAGTTGATTCAGTAGTTTCCGACAAATTACCCTATTATTTAGAAGAAAAAGGACAATTGTCTAAATCACTAGTGAAAAAAGCAGTAAAAGCACAACAAGCGCGTGAAGCCGCAAGAAAAGCACGTGAGGACGCTCGTTCTGGTAAAAAGAATAAACGCAAAGATACACTTTTATCAGGTAAATTGACTCCAGCCCAAAGTAAAAATACAGAGAAAAAAGAATTGTATTTAGTCGAAGGTGATTCTGCTGGTGGTTCGGCAAAATTAGGCAGAGACCGTAAATATCAAGCAATTTTACCGCTTCGAGGTAAAGTTATTAATACTGAAAAAGCCAAGTTAGATGATATTTTCAAAAATGAAGAAATAAATACTATCATTCACACTATTGGTGCGGGTGTCGGTAATGAATTTAAAATAGAAGATAGTAACTATAATCGCGTTATTATTATGACTGATGCCGATACTGATGGGGCTCATATTCAAGTATTACTGCTAACATTTTTCTTTAAATACATGAAGCCATTAGTGTTGGCAGGACGTGTATTCATCGCTTTACCACCACTTTACAAGTTGGAAAAAGGTAAAGGAAAAACCAAGAAAGTAGAATATGCTTGGACAGATGAAGAGTTAGAAAAGTTACAACAACAATTTGGTAAAGGCGTTACTTTACAACGCTATAAAGGTCTTGGTGAAATGAATCCTGATCAATTATGGGAAACAACAATGAATCCTGAAACAAGAACTTTAATTAGAGTTCAAGTTGATGATGAATTAAGATCTTCTAAGCGTGTTACGACATTGATGGGTGATAAGGTTGCACCACGAAGAGAATGGATTGAAAGTCATGTTGAATTCGGTTTACAAGAAGATTTAAGTATTTTAGATAATAGTGAAATTCAAATACTAGAACAAGATCATCAGAATGAGGAGGATGTAGATTGAGTGAGGTAATTCAAGACCTATCACTTGAAGATGTAATAGGCGATCGATTTGGTAGATATAGTAAATATATCATTCAAGAACGTGCATTACCCGATGTACGTGATGGTTTAAAACCTGTTCAACGTCGTATTTTGTACGCCATGTATGATAGCGGCAATACGTATGATAAAAATTTCCGTAAAAGTGCTAAAACAGTCGGCGATGTTATTGGACAGTATCATCCACACGGTGATACATCCGTTTACGATGCGATGGTTCGGTTAAGTCAGGATTGGAAATTACGTCATGTGTTAATTGAAATGCACGGTAATAACGGTAGTATTGATAATGACCCTGCAGCAGCTATGCGTTATACAGAAGCTAAACTGAGTCAAATTTCGGAAGAGCTAGTCAGAGACATTAATAAAGATACTGTACCGTTTATGCCTAACTATGACGATACGACAAAAGAGCCTATGGTATTACCAGCGCGTTTACCAAACTTATTAATCAATGGTAGTACAGGAATTTCAGCAGGTTATGCGACAGATATTCCACCTCATAATTTAGCTGAAGTGATTCAAGCTACACTTAAATATATAGACAATCCAGATATTACTGTGAGTCAATTAATGCGTTATGTTAAAGGACCAGATTTTCCAACTGGTGCTATTATTCAAGGTGTAGATGGCATTAAAAAAGCATATGAAACTGGGAAAGGTAAAATTGTAGTCCGTTCAACTGTTGACGTGGAAACTTTAAGAAATGGACGTAAAGAATTAGTTGTTACTGAAATCCCTTATGAAGTTAATAAAAGTTCATTAGTCAAAAAAATTGATGAACTGCGTGCTGATAAAAAAGTAGATGGCATTTTGGAAGTACGAGATGAAACGGACCGTACTGGATTACGTATTGCTATAGAGTTGAAAAAAGATGTTAATCATGAAGCTGTAGCGAATTATTTATATAAAAATACAGATTTACAAGTATCATATAGTTTTAATATGGTCGCTATCAGCGATGGACGTCCAAAATTAATGGGTATTCGTGAAATTATCGACAGTTATTTAAATCATCAAGTAGATGTTGTAACTAAACGAACACAATATGACTTGAATCAAGCAGAAAGTAGAATGCATATTGTTGAAGGTCTAATGAAGGCGCTGTCGATTTTAGACGAAGTGATTCAACTCATTCGTAATTCCAAAAATAAAAAGGATGCTAAAGAAAACTTAATCGAGAAGTATGAATTTACAGAAGCACAAGCAGAAGCAATCGTAATGTTACAACTTTATCGCTTAACGAATACAGATATCGTACAATTACAAAACGAACATGATGAACTAAAAGCAATTATCGACAAATTACGTCATATTTTAGATAATCATGATGCCTTGTTGGCTGTTATTAAAGAAGAATTGACTGAAATTCGCAAGAAATTTAAAACAGAACGACGCTCTGTAATTGAAGCGGAAATTTCAGAAATTAAAATCGATAAAGAAGTTATGGTACCGAGCGAAAATGTAATACTAAGTGTCACTCGCCACGGTTACATTAAACGTACTTCACTGCGTAGTTTCAATGCTAGTGGTGTGGAAGAAATCGGTGTTAAAGATGGAGATAGTTTATTAAAATATATCGACACTAACACATTAGATACTGCCTTAGTGTTTACGAATAAAGGGCGCTATTTGTTTATTCCAGTTCACAAATTAGCTGATATCAAGTGGAAAGATTTAGGTCAGCATGTATCACAAATTGTACCGTTGGAAGATGATGAATTTGTGATAGATGCGTATTGTGAAAATGATTTTAAACCAGATGCATATTATATTATCGCTACTCGAAATGGAATGATTAAGAAAAGTAATGTATCCATGTTTAAAACGACTAGATATAATAAACCTTTAGTTGCTATGAAAGTAAAAGAAAATGATGCAGTTATTGATATTATGCGCATTTCTGATGAACAAACACTAACAGTACTAACGCATAAAGGCATGTCACTGACATATCCATCTGAAGAATTATCGGATACTGGCTTACGAGCAGCAGGAGTGAAGTCAATTAATCTTAAAGCTGAAGATTATGTGGTACTAACGCAAATTGTCGCGCCTGAGAATACAATTTTAATGGCGACACATCGTGGTGCATTGAAACGTATCGATTATCGTGTCTTACAACTTGCTAAACGCGCACAACGCGGCATAACATTATTGAAAGAATTAAAAGGTAATCCACATCGTATTGTTGCAGCATGTGTTATTCAACCTGATGATACTTCATATACTATATTTTCAACTAATCAACAAGAAAGTGGTTTAATTAAAGATATTCACTTAACTGAACAATATACTAATGGTTCATTTGTAGTTGATGTTGATGAATTCGGTGAGATCAATAATTTGGTTGTTGAATAGTCTATAAAAAAAGAATAGTAACCTCTTTCATTTAATGATAAAATATTTTATGTAATAAAGAGGTCTATAACATAAAATAAATCAAGAGATTTATTATGGGTTGATAGTCGCACAAATTACGCTCATATATAAATCTCTTGCTCTTTATTTACATAAAAATTAAATTCATAAAGGGGGATTAATGTGAATAATTTTGACAGTTTAATTCCAGAATGGTTTAAAGTAATGGTTCAAACTGGGCATGATTTGATCTGGTCTCAGTATTTAATTGGTTTATTAATAACAGCAGGTTTATATTTCACTATTAGTTCAAAATTCGTGCAATTGAGATGGATTCCAGAGATGTTTCGCGCAATTGGTGAAAAACCTGAAACATTAGATAGTGGTAAAAAAGGTATTTCTCCGTTTCAAGCGTTTGCGATTAGTGCCGGCTCTCGTGTTGGTACAGGTAATATTGCTGGTGTTGCAACGGCAATCGTTTTAGGTGGTCCAGGTGCTGTGTTTTGGATGTGGGTTATAGCTTTTATTGGTGCAGCAAGTGCTTTTATTGAAGCAACATTAGCTCAAATCTACAAAGTACCCGATAAAGATGGTGGTTTCCGTGGTGGACCGGCTTATTACATAACTAAAGGTTTAAATCAACGTTGGTTAGGTGTAGTGTTTGCCGTATTAATTACAATTACTTTTGCTTTTGTTTTTAACACTGTGCAATCAAACACTATAGCTGAATCTTTAAATACACAGTACAATGTGAGTCCAGTGATTACTGGTATTGTCTTAGCTTTCTTTACTGCAGTCATTATTTTTGGTGGTGTACGTAGTATTGCTAATATTTCATCTATTATTGTACCTGTGATGGCAATAATTTATATTGGTTTAGTATTAGTTATCTTACTTATGAATTACGATCAAATTATACCTATGATTTCAACTATAATTAAAAGTGCATTTGGCTTCGAACAAGTAACAGGAGGCGCAGTAGGTGCAGCTATTTTACAAGGTGTAAAACGTGGTCTGTTCTCTAACGAAGCTGGTATGGGTTCTGCACCCAATGCAGCGGCTACTGCTGCGGCACCACACCCAGTAAAACAAGGACTAATACAGTCTTTAGGTGTGTTTTTTGATACTATGCTAGTTTGTACAGCGACAGCTATAATGATTTTACTATATAGCGGCTTAGAATTTGGTGAAAACCAACCCGTTGGTGTTGCAGTAACACAATCAGCACTAAATGAGCATCTAGGAAGTGCCGGTGGTATTTTCTTAACTGTAGCGATTACGTTATTTGCTTATTCTTCTGTTATTGGTAACTATTACTATGGTCAATCAAACATAGAATTTTTATCTAAAAACAAAGTATTACTCTTTATTTTTAGATGTTTAGTTGTTGTTCTAGTATTTGTAGGAGCAGTAGTAAAAACAGAAACAGTGTGGAGCACTGCTGATTTATTTATGGGCTTAATGGCAATTGTTAACTTAATAGCCATTATTGGTCTTTCTAATATCGCTTTTGCTGTTATGCGTGATTATCAACGTCAACGTAAAGAAGGCAAGAAACCAGTATTTAAACCAGAAGAATTGGAAATTAATCTTTTTGGTATTGAAAGCTGGGGCGCAAATAAAAAAGAAAAATCATTATATTAATAAATCAATGTTTACAGATTGGTTATTATCGTTGAGAAACACTTTAGTGATTTAATCTTGTAGGGCGAGCATATGAAATCAAACAGTTATCTGTTGATTTTTAGCTCGTCCTATTTTTTGTTATTTTACGTTAATTCTTAAGTAATCTAATCTTTTACTGTTCATTTTAAATGATTCAATATATAATTTTAATGATATAAAAGAAAGGTGATTCGTATGAGCCAGTATCACATTACCAAAATCTTAAACAATAATGTAATTATCTGTACGATTGATCGACAAGAAGTTATTTTACTTGGAAAAGGTATAGGTTTTAATAAAAAACCTGGTATGAAAGTGCAACGTGGTGATTCAATAGAAAAGGTTTATAAGTTGGATCAACAACATCAATTAGATCATTATAAACTTTTAGTTGCTCAAACAGATGAGAGTATTATTCATGCTATCATTGAAGCAGTGGATTTAATTACGAGTGAGGAAACTGTTATTGATGATAAGAAACTTGTTATAAGCTTAACTGATCATATTATTTTTGCATATAAACGATTGCAGCAACAACAAAAAATTACGAATCCTTTTATCGCAGAAACCCAGCAACTATACAGTGAGTCATATGACTTGGCACAACGTGTCATAGTGCAATTAAATGCTAAATTAGATGTAGACTTTCCAGAAGATGAAATTGGTTTTATAGCGTTACACATAGCATCAAATACGAATGCAATTTCTATTCATGAAGTTAATGCGATGTACAACATGGTGAGTAAAGCAACTAAAATCATTGAACATGATCTACAACAAACAATTGATAAGCACTCGATAAAGTATCAACGTTTCATTAGGCATGTGCAATTTTTAATTAGACGTATTCAACAAGATGAGCGTGCAGCTGCTTCTCAAGTATTTGAAGATATGGTTAAAGCGCATTATGCACTTTGTTACAATGTCGCATTAAAAATTATGAGATTAATCCAACGAGAGTTAAATGTTACAATTCATGAATCGGAAATTGTCTATCTTGCAATTCATATCCACCACTTCACAATATCTGACCAGCCTTAAATAATCTGAAGCTTTATACATATAACTTTAATATAGCACTACAAGAGACAATCATTAAAAAATAGTTTAATGATTGTCTTTTTTACATTAAATTAACAAAGTTAATATTAAAATTACTATAAGAAAATAATTTTAATATTAACTTATGTATAATTGTTTTTGTATATAAATACTATTTACTTTTGCAAATATTATAGTTATTATAGAGTTGTTTGATTAGTTGAGGGGAGCGTTTGGCATACAATATGAAATATTATGATGAAATTCCTGTCATAAGAGCAGTAGCAGCTATGCTAGTAGTAGCCATTCACACTGTGAATAGTATAGCTTATTCAGCAAGTACAGGTGGCTTTACTTCTGAACCGTTAGGGTATATAAATCAATTAGCACGACTAGGCACGCCAGTTTTTGCTGTGATTAGTGGGTTTTTACTGACTATTTCGGTAGTGAATCGAGGTTTTAGTATGTCACACTTTGCTAAATCACGTTTTACTAAAATACTTATCCCTTATATTATATGGAGTATATTTTACTTATTATACAGAGCATTTTATTTACATAATTTAGAACCTGATGGTGAATTAGTGAATTATTTTGTTTATGGTAAAGCTAATTTCCATTTATATTTTATTTTAACGGTTATTCAGTTTTATGTATTATTCCCATTCATTCATAGATTTAAAAAGGGTTGGCCGTTGATAGTTGCATTTTTAATACTTACGGTTATCAATGTGCTTTGGATTAAGGTACAGCCTGTGTCACTCGGTATAGAAAGTTTAGACCGTTTTGTTAATGATAAAATGTTTATTCTTAATTGGATATCATTTTTCATGTTTGGCATTGTTTATGCTAAATTTTATGATGAAATTAAAGCGTTGATATTTAAATATCAAAAAGTATTATGGGTAATAATTTTCATTTTATTTGTTGATCTATTTGTCAGTATAGATTTAGAAAACTTACATAGTTCGGCACATATTTCTAACTTAATTTATATTCCGTTCTTTATTGTCTTTTTAAATTATCTATATGTCTGGATTAAGCAAGATAAGATATTGCTGAAAACATTTACGCTAATTGGTAACTATTCAATGGGTATTTACTTGGTACATTATGTTGGCATTCAATTTATGAAACGATTACCAGTTATTAATGAGATTGCACCACAAAGTAAATTTGTATTCATCTTTATTGGTGCTGTTGCGTTATCAGTTGGTATGGTGTGGGTTATTGGTAAATTACCATATGGTAATTATATTGTACCTATTCCGAAGAAAAAGGTTACACAACCAACACAAGAGGTACCGAAGAAAAGTCGTATCGATCCACAATTTTCAAATATGAATTCTTAAAGTAAACTACCGTGTATTGAGTTTGACTTAATACACGGTAGTTATGTATATATTATATATGCATGAAATTACTATAAAACGGGTAGAATGCTATGTTATAACGTAATTTATATAACTGGAGTACGATATGAAGTTTTTAAATTGACATCGTGTGTTAGTATGGAGAATAATTAACAACACAGTTGGTTATAATAAATCATGTTTTCATATACAATGAGATGTATAAATAAGTTTGTTTATAAGGTACGGTGAAGATTATGTCGAGCGAAGAAAATGTTAAGCGGCAAGAAAAGAGTAAAAAGAAATTAAATTTAAATTTTCCTGAAACGCGATTTATGCGCTTTTTAGGTGGTAAAGATTTAATTTTTGGTTTATTTATGTTGATTTTGATTGGTATAGTAATTTTTATATTTGATCAAGTTTCTTACATATTCAAACCATTTATTATTGTTTTTAACACTATAGTAGCACCTATTATAGTGTCATTAATTCTTTATTATTTATTTAACCCAATAGTTAACTTAATGGAACGTTATAATATTTCAAGACTTTGGGGAGTAATTATTTTATTTTTAGTAATTATTGGTGTTATATCGTTAGCTATTAATTTATTAATACCAGTGATTAGTAGTCAAATTAAAACATTCGGTACGAATTTCCCGCATTACATTACTAAAGTTAATCAATTTATAGATAATATTACAAAATACACTGTAGCTTCGAATTTTTATAGTCAAATTCAAGACTATTTAAACTCGCTAGCTAAAAAAATTCCATCTATGATTTCAGATTACTTTAATGGTTTTGGTTCGAAAGTGAAAAACATCGCGGAAACAGTTGTTAATGTTGGGGTAGTCATCGTAACAACACCATTTGTTTTATTCTTCATGTTAAAAGATGGCCATCGTTTTAAAGATTTTTCAACAAAAATTGTGCCACCTAAATTCAGAAAAGACTACCATGATTTATTAGATAAAATGAGTGTTCAAGTAGGTTCATACATTCAAGGACAAATTATTGTGTCTCTCTGTATTGGTGTCTTATTGTTTATTGGTTATTCTATTATCGGTTTAGATTATGGCTTGATTTTAGCTTGTATCGCTGCTGTAACGAGTGTAGTGCCATATATTGGACCTACGATAGCTATATCACCGGCTATTATTATTGCGTTAATTACGTCACCAATTATGCTGTTGAAATTAATCGTAGTTTGGACGGCAGTACAATTTATTGAAGGGCATTTTATATCACCGAATATTATGGGTAAAACTTTACAAATTCATCCACTGACAATTATTTTTATATTGTTAAGTGCTGGAAACTTATTAGGAGTTGTAGGTGTGATATTAGGTATTCCTGCTTATGCAATTCTTAAAGTATTAGTTTCTCATTTATATTTCTTATATAAACGTAGATACAATAAATACTATGGTGATGATGCTGGAGAGTATGAATTTAAAAATGATGAACAAGAATATATTAGAGATTGATTTAGTTTTCGACTGTCGACAAAGTTTCTGTCTTTGTTGGCAGTTTTTTTATGCACGCTTTCCGCGGGCACTGCCTCAGCCTGTAGTCTTCGGAGAGTGCCATTTCCGCAGGAGTCGGCCCAAATAACTGCCAATCTTAAAAGATTTAAATTAAATAATGGTGTGTTTATTATGTTGAATAAATCAAAGGATAAAGAGATAATTTGAAATGATTGCTATTTCTAAATAAAGCTCCTAATCATCGTCTATTACATAAAGTCGATACAATATTGATTTTAGATTTTGTTTCAGACTGTCGACAAAGTTTCTGTCTTTGTTGGCAGTTTTTTTGTGCACGCTTTCCGCGGATACTGCCTTAGCCTGTAGTCTTCGGAGAGTGCCATTTCCGCAGGAGTCGGCCAAATAACAGCCAATCTTAAAAGATTTAAATTAAATAATGGTGGTGTTTATTATGTTGAATAAATCAAAGGATAAAAGAGATCAATAGAAATGCTTACTATCTCTGAATTTTTATTATCGGCAGACAGCATCATTTCATAGGCTGTATATTTAGTTGATCAACTTTGTCGTGAGAAATATTAACATTTAAAGCTATTTAATTTTATTTTTATTCCATAGTCAACGGTTTTATGCTATATTTTTATAAAATATAAAAATTTTAGAAGTCGATGTGGTGTTATGACAAGAAAATTTAAAAAGAAAATATTACTAACATTAAAAGTAACCTTTGCAGTAGCGCTATTGGGGATTGTAGTGTTTAATTTAGCAAGAGAGTTAGCACATGTGAATGTCAAACAGACTTTAATTATGTTTGGCCAACTTAATCGTTGGTGGCTTATTATGCTTTTTGTTAGTGGTGGTGCTTCACTTATCATTCTTTCACTTTATGATGTCGTGTTAGCAAAGGCGATGCATATGCGCATAACGTTATGGAAAGCTATGCGCTTAGGCTATATTATTAACGCTGTAAATGCAGTAGCAGGATTTGGCGGCTTTATAGGTGCAACCGTTCGTTACATGGCATATAAAAATGAAACTACAAATAAAAAAGCCTTGGTAAAGGCAATTTCAGTCGTCTTAATATCGATGTTAACGGGATTAAGTTTATTATCAATATTAGTTGTTGCACATGTTTTTGATGTATCACATTTGTTTAGTGCTTATCCATGGGTGCGATGGCTATTATATATTGTTGCACTGTTTTTACCATTATTTGTTATTGGCAGTATTATACGTCCAGTCAATGAGCAGAATAAATATTTAGGTGTTTATTGTACATTTGTTTCTGGTTTTGAATGGTTTGCAGCAGCATTAGTTTTGTATTTTGCACTTTTTATAGTTGGTGTACAATTATCATTCCCAGTATTTATGGGTGTATTTATAGTGGCTGCACTATCAGGTTTAATAAGTTTTATTCCTGGAGGCTTTGGGGCTTTTGATTTGATTTTGCTATTAGGTTTACAAGCATTGAATGTACCTGAAGAAAAAATTGTCCTTGCTCTGTTATTGTACCGATTCGCTTATTATTTTTTCCCAGTACTAATTGCCTTAATCCTTTCTATCTTTGAATTTAAAGATGCTGCCAAACGCTATTTCGGTGAGTCTAAAGTGTTTATACCTGTTATAGATATGACGTCACTTTTTAAGTCGTATCAAAAAGATATCATTGCCAAAATACCAGTATTTTCTATGTCTATTTTATTATTTTTTACGAGTGTATTGTTTTTCTTGAATAATTTAACGATAATTATTGATGGCTTATATAATGCTAATCATTATTTAGATTATATTATTGTCTCTATGCATACCTGTGCTTGTTTATTATTAATGCTCAATGTTGTAGGTGTTTACAAACTATCTAAACGCGCGATTATGGTTTCTGCAGTAGCGTTATTACTTATCATGTTTGTTACACTGTTTACATATTTTTCACTAATATTAATAGGCTGGCTCACAATTATGCTCATATTATTGCTCGTCTTTTATAGACGTGCCAGAGTGTTGAAGCGACCATTTAGATTAGCGTCATTTTGCTGGATGCTTGTCGTTAGTAGTTTTGTACTATATTTAAATCATGTGTACATTTACGAGTCACTTTATACATTAGATGTGTATCAGATTCAAGTTGATACGTCTATTTTACGTTATTATTTCTGGTTTACAGTGTTGTTTGTAGTACTTATCGTTGGGACGATTGTGTGGTATTTTGAACGGAAAGTACAACTACATCATAGTGGAGAAGATATCAAAATATGTGAGAATATTATTCAAGAATATGGGGGTAGTTATTTGAGTCATCTGATTTACACAGATGATAAGCAATGCTTTATTGATGGAAGTCAACGTGCCTTTTTAATGTATCGTTTGAAAAAGGGTGCTTATATTGTTTTAGGAGATCCGGTAGGAGATGAAAATTATTTTAACGCTTTATTAGTTGAATTTTATAGTCATGCGCATGATATCGGTTATGATATTATCTTTTATCAGGTTACAGATAAACATTTAGCATTGTATCATAACTTTGGTAATCAATTTTTTAAATTAGGTGAAGAGGCAGTCATTGATTTAGACACATTTACTGTTGCCGGTAAAAAACGACGAGGATTACGTGCTACACTTAATAAATTATCAGAACAGGGGATGTCGTTTGAGGTTGTAAAGCCACCGTATACACAGTCGTTAATGGTTGCTCTACAGCAAATAAGTGATGATTGGTTAGCTGGTCGAAAAGAAATGCAATTTTCTGTAGGTGCTTTTTATGAATATTATTTAGCACAAGCACCTATTGCAGTTATTAAAAATGAACAACAACAAATTATTGCCTTTTGCAACTTTATGCCCACTTATTATCGAGACACTATATCTGTAGACTTGATTAGGTGGGATCCGCAAGAGGAAATGCCATTAATGGATGCATTATACTTACACATGTTGTTGTGGGCGAAAGAAGCAGGTTACAAACGTTTTAACATGGGAATGGCTACGCTATCTAATGTGGGGCAACTACCTTTTTCATACACAGGAGAGCGATTAGCAGGGCGTGTGTTTGAACACTTCAATAGAATTTATCATTTTCAAGGTTTAAGGCGTTACAAAGAAAAGTTTAAACCACAGTGGGAATCTAGATTTTTAGTCTATCGCAAGAAAAGTTCTTTATGGTTAAGTCTATTAAAAGTATTAAATGTGATTAGACGTTAATGCAAATAATAAAAGCCACCGTTATGGACACGGTGGCTTTTATGCTAAGGAGTTTAAATGTTTAATCAATTTTATAGTTAATAAATTTAGAGAAGTAAGTAATATGATTAACTATAATAAACTAACGCGTAATATTGTGTAGATATTACTTTTGAATCTAACTATACTCGATATCTCGAATACCCCTTTGTTCAACCAAGGCATATGTTTACTATAACAGTTTTAGTAAGCGTTTTCAATGGCGTACAAGATAGATAAAAGTAACATTTTATCATTAAAGGGTCAAAAAACTTATAAAATGAAAAGAATAATAAGCACGTAAAATAAAAAAACGTTACATAGTAGCATGATGGCTATACTATGTAACGTCGGATGATTTGTTATTGCTGATAACGTTGGCGCTCTTGCTGTTCCGCAGCATAGCGTTCAGGATTTTTTTTGTAAAAATCTTGATGGTATTCTTCAGCTTGATAAAAAGTTGAAGCGGGTAAAATTTTAGTAGCAATTGCTTTATCGTGTTCAAATGTATCTTTTAGTTGTTCGATATAATTTTCAGCAACTTGTTTTTGATCGTCATTGGTATAAAAAATTGCAGTTTTATATTGTGCACCTCTATCTTGAAATTGGCCACCTTCATCTGTTGGGTCAATGACAGAGAAAAAGATTTCTAATAATTTATTATAGGAAAATAAGGCCACATCATATTCTATTTCAATTGTTTCGTAGTGACCTGTAGTACCAGTTTTTACTTGTTCATACGTTGGATTATCAACATGACCTCCCATGTAACCTGAAGTTACTTTTTCGATACCTTCAAAAGTGTCAAACGGCTTAACCATGCACCAAAAGCAACCTCCAGCGAAATACGCCTTGTTAATATTCATGCTTAACATCCTTTCTGAATAGCCCTTTAGTCCGATTTATTTAGAAATTACTTGATTTTTACATTAAATTTATATAACTTTAATATGTATTAATTATAGTACATAGATTTGTAATTTTGAAGATATAAGGTTGATATTATATGAGCGAAGATAAGCAAAAGAGAGAATTTAATGAAGGTGATACGCCGCACAAGACTCCACCAAGGCGATCACGAAAGAAAAAAAGAGTAAGAAAACTACCTTTTATAATTTTATTTATCATTATTATTTTAGGTATAGTAATTGGTTATGCTATTCATGGGTATAATTCTGGTATTGATTACGCTAAAGAACATGGTAAAACCATAAAAAAAGAAAAATTTAATGGTGCCGCTAAAAATGATGGAAAAATTACGGTTATGGTTCTTGGCGCTGATAAAGAAGCTGATGGTATGTCCCGTACAGACTCTATTATGATTGCACAGTATGATTACGTGCATAAAAAAATGAAAATGATGTCTGTAATGAGAGACATATATGCAGATATACCTGGACATGGTCAGCATAAAATTAATTCTGCCTATACGATGGGTGGACCTGAATTACTACGTAAGACACTGAAAAAGAATTTAGGTATTGATCCAGAATACTATGCGATTTTAGATTTTACTGGCTTTGAAAAAATGATAGATGAGCTAGAGCCCGATGGTGTCCCAATTGATGTTGAAAAAGATATGTCTAAAAATATAGGTGTATCATTGAAAAAAGGTAATCATCGTTTAGATGGTAAAGAATTACTTGGTTATGCAAGATTCAGACATGACGCAGAAGGTGATTTTGGTCGTGTGCGTCGCCAACAACAAGTAATGCAATCATTGAAAAAAGAACTCGTGAGCCTTGATACTTTACCGAAATTACCAAAAGTAGCAGGTATTTTACGTGGTTATTTAAACACTAATATGCCGGATTCTGCATTGATTCAATCAGGATTAAACTTTGGTATTAGAGGCGATAAAAACGTGGATTCTATAACATTACCAGTAGAGGGATCGTACCAAGATATTCAATCACCAATGGATGGTAGTGCTTTAGAAATTGACAAAGCAACAAATAAAAAAGAAGTGGAAAAATTCCTCAATGAATAAAAAGGCACTTATTTGCTGCCTTCAAACTGTCAACAAAGTCTCTGATTTTGTTGGCAGTTTTTTTATGCACGCTTTCCGCAGGCACTGCCTTAGCCTGTGGTCTTCGGCGAGTGCTGTTCCTGCTGGAGTCGGCATAAGCCACTGCTAGTACTATGGAAAAGTCTTTAGGAGAAGTAATACCTAAAGTTATATACTGACGATACGACATGAGGTTATCGACAAAGTCTCTGATTTTGTTGGCAGTTTTTTTGTGCACGTTTTACGTGGACACTACTTTAGGTTATTTATCTTCGGTTAGTACGAGTCGGTTCAAATCACTTCCAATATTATAATAAATATAAATAAACAAACCTTAGGAGAACAACTGTCACCTAAGGTTTGTCTGTATTTTTATTATGTAAATAGCATTAACTGTGTACATATTTTTATTACTGATCTACTTTTCTGACTCCTGCCACACCGTAATGTTCTGGTTTCATTTCTTCTACGATGACATGTATAGCCTCTCTATTTGCACCAGTTGACTTTTCTACAGCGTTTGTAACCTCAGAAACTAAATCTTTAAGTTGTTCGTCAGAGCGTCCTTCTAATAATTTTACGTTAATAATTGGCATATGACTTCCTCCTCATAGTAAGTTGTAGTTTATTATAGCATGAATATTCAAACTATTTCAGTGAAGACTATAGATATAGCATTTATATACTAATGTTGTAGCTTTAGAACACTTAACCATTACGTGGAAAATTGAAAGGTCAAATAATGAATAATATTTATTACTAAGCTTGTTATATATGCGAAAGATAAAAATTGTTGCTATGTATGTAAGTATAATTTTAAGCGTGAACCGATGGCTGTAAAGTTTTGGTTTTCGTAAAAATGTAAAGTACGAGGCCAACGTGTTATGTTCGGTGTTCCCACTTCTATATGTTGCCAGTTCACTGTTTTACCATATGTCACTGCTTGATGAATTAGTTGTGATCCGACGCCACGATTTCTATAACTAGGCTCTACATAAAGTTCTTGAATAATACCTAAATCACCATTGGCATAAAGTGCTGTTGATTGATAGAGGGATAGAAAGCCTATTGCTACTGATTCATCATAAATTAAAAAACCTGTCCATTGTGGATTGTGTTGAATGAGCTGTTGACTGGTAACTAAGTAATTGCTTGAGGACACTGTAGTGCCACGTAATTCAGATAATAGTTTCGCAGTAAAAACTGCTACTTGCCGATAATCACTTTTTGTAACTTCTATAATATTATACGTCATAAATTTAGTCCTTTCACTGTAGTAATCATTGTTGTAAGTAGTTTTCTTGTAGCGCTTAGTTTTATTAAAACATAAGTATTTTGAAATTATAATGCTTTGTAAAAATAAATTTAGCCTTTGAAATAATTTAGAAAATGGTATACACTATAACCGAACACTTGTTCTGTTTTTGTGGGAGGTTATGACTATGGAAATGTATGATTATAATTTATTAGAAGAACGAGATGTATTGTGTATTGACCAAAAGAGTTTTTTTGCGAGTGTTTCTTGTCTCCAGAAAGGATTAAACCCATTAACGACTAAGTTAGCAGTAGTGGCAGATACTAAACGCCAAGGGTCTGTTGTCTTAGCTGCCACACCAGCACTTAAAGCATTAGGTATTAAAACAGGATCAAGGTTATTTGAAATACCGCATAGAACAGACATTTTTATTATTAATCCAAGTATGCGTAAATATTTAGAAGTATCGATAGCTATTTCTAAAATTGCGTTACGTTATGTACCACCGGAGGATTTACATCAATACAGTATTGATGAATTCTTTATAGATGTGACCGATAGTTATCATAGATTTAGTACAACATTGCATTCCTTTTGTGAAAGGTTAAGAA
>NZ_PPQB01000005.1:463643-477451 GCF_002902345.1 Staphylococcus arlettae | reverse complement strand
GTATTGGCTCTAATATGCTATTAAGTAAGGTAGCGATGGATATTGAAGCAAAGCACAATACTAATAGAATTGCGGAATGGCGTTATCATGATATTCCAGAAAAACTTTGGCCTATTAAACCATTAAGTGAGTTTTGGGGTATTAATCGGAAAACTGAAGCGAAATTGCAAAAGAGAGGAATTTTTTCGGTAGGGGATTTAGCTAAGTACCCTTATCAGTTTTTAAAAAGAGATTTTGGTATTATCGGTATTGATTTACATTTACATGCTAACGGCATTGATCAAAGTAAAGTAAGAGAAAAATATAAGGTAACCAATCCGTCAATTTGTAAAAGTCAGATTTTGATGCGTGATTATCGTTATGAAGAAGCTAAAGTAGTGATGCAAGAGTTAGTAGAAGATGTGGCGAGTAGAGCGCGAGCGAGAAATCAACTTGCACGGACAATACATTTTAGTTTCGGTTATAGTGATGAAGGAGGCGTGAGCAAACAATATACGTTAGATGATCCAACTAATTTAGAAAGTGATATGCTGAAAGTAATAGATAACTTTGCTGATCAGTTATGTGATCGTTCAGCACTATATCGTACATTAAGTGTGTCTTTAACACAATTTATAAATGAAGAAGATAGGCAACTCAACTTATTTATCGATGAATATGAACGAAAAAGAAATGAAAACTTAGCTAAAACAATTGATGCATTACATCAAAAGTATGGTAAAGGTATCGTATCTAAGGCAGCATCCTATACTGAAGCGGGCACAAAACATGGACGTTTAGGGTTAATGGCTGGACATAAAATGTAACTGCGCTAGAAGTGACGTGACTTCATAGTTACAGTTGTAATTACTTGAGAAGGGTGATTAGTACTGGAAAAGCTTGATTTAAAGCGCAATTGCAGTTCAGGCAGCTGCTCTAATAATATAAAATTAGGCTGGGACGAAGCTATTATGTCCCAGCCGTTTTATTATGGTATATAAGTATCGAAGTCGCTTAGCGCCTCTGCACCTCTTTTGCGATCTTCTGGGTTTTTAAAACTAATGCGTAATGCTCCGTAAATATCTTCACGGACTTCTAGAATTCTTATGTTGCTTATAGAAATATTATGTAAACTCAGGGTATTTGTTACTTGGCTAATCATCCCCGGTTTATCTGGAATATCGACATAAAGATCATGCTCTATAGACAATGCGCCTTGTGACTTAACTGGTAGTTGATCACGATAAATTTTAGCATCATTGAAAAAGTCGAATAAGGCATCAGGTTTTTGGTGTTCAATGAGTTCAATGATGTGACCCATTTGTGTATGCCACTCTCGCATGATGCGTAGAATAGTATTTTTGTTTTCTAATGTGATATCTCGCCACATGAAAGGATTACTGCTAGCAATACGCGTAATGTCTCTAAACCCTCCAGCAGCCAAATCTTTAACAAGGTCAGATTCAGCCACATGATTGGAATTTAAATGTACCAAAGCTGAGGCGATAATATGTGGTACGTGGCTAACTAAACCAGTAACGAAATCATGTTCTTCAGCAGTAGTAGAAATAAATTTAGCGTCGGTTGTTGCCAATAAATTTTGTATCGTGTTATAAGCTTGCTGATTTTGTGCTTCATCATGTACTAAAATGTAAAAAGCATTTTCAAATAAATGTTTTTTCGCATTTAATACACCAGATTTATGGCTACCTGCCATTGGGTGACCACCAATTAAATGGATATGATGTTCTAATAAAAATGTTTCAAATTGCTGAATAGTCGACTTGGTGCTACCAGTATCTGTAACAATGACACCATCTTTAGGTTGGAGTGAAGGTAAATCACGTAAATATTTAATTGTTTGTTGTACCGGTGTAGCATAAATTATAATATCAGCTTGTTTAATGCTTTGTTCGTAATTAGTTGATTGATAATCAATAATACCGATGGATAAAGCTTTGTCTAATTGTGATTGATCTGCATCATATGCAGTAATTTCAATATCATTATGGTAATAACGCAAATTGCTAGCTAAACTCCCACCAATCAGACCTAAACCAACGAATAATATTTGTTTCATAGTAGTGGACACCTCGATCGAAATTTTCAGAATAATAACAGTGTATAGTAGCAGAATAAGATATGCAATATGTAGCAAGCTATATCTAACATCAAACTGGCTTTAAAAAAGGACATATGAGCATAAATTAGTGGTTTATAAATCGATGGGTCTTGATAGTCTGAAAAATAATAAATGATACTATTGTCATATACGAATTAAATAAGCAATTAAAGTAATATAACGATTAGCAACGAATACAGGATAAGAGGAGAAGATGACTAAGTAAAATTTTTTCATTAACTATAATTATTCGAATTAAAAGTAAAAAGATGTTTGACAAATAGAAATGAAAGTTGTAACATGCTAAGTAATTACTTGTTGAAAGCAAGTATAAAATTTAAAAGATATAAGTAACACATGAGATTTGTAGTAAGCAGAAAGCTAATGGGTGATGTAAATTAGCACAACTGATGTGGTGAAATGGGCTTTTAAATACAATACTATAGCAGTAAAGTGAACATAAATATGTTAACTAAGGTGGCACCACGGTAACGCGTCCTTACAGATTTGCGTTATTGTGGTGCTTTTTATATGTAAAATAGCAAACAAAATGAAGTAGTACATGGCTAGGTAGTAACAGAAAGTTAGTGGTTGATGGAAACTAACACCACCATGTAACGAAATTGGGTTTTGTTGAAGGTCAATTAAATAAAAATGAAGTGAGCTGTAGTTTGAATACGGCTAAATTAGGTGGTACCGCGCGTCAGCGTCCTTATAGCAATATAAGGATGCTGATTTTTTTGTTAGGAGGGAAAGTAAATGAAAGTTAAATATAAAAAAATAAATGCTGAAGTAACACCAGAAGCATTTGCCAGATTAAGAAATAACAAAATAATTTTAGAAAGTGCAGACCAATCACAACTTAAAGGTCGTTACTCTATCGTTATCTTTGATACGTATGGGGAACTTATACTAGATGATAAACAGTTACAAATTACGACTCCAGAAGGAACAAAGACAGAAACAACTGAACCATATGAGCAGATGAAATCATATATTGATCACTATAAAGCACTTATTGAAGAAGAAGAATTATCAGCATTACCATTTATTTCTGGTTTTGTCGGCTCATGTAGTTTTGACCTAGTACGACACGAATTTCCAGTATTACAAAATATAGCCCTAGATGATCATCAACAACATGATGCTAAATTTTATATGGTCGAAGATGCGTATATTTTTGACCATTACAATGAGTATTTGTATATAGTTGCAACTGATTTATTTTCACAGCGAAGTGAACAAGCATTAGAAGACAACATTAACCGACGTTTAGAAGAGTTAACTAAGGTAGAAATTTTTTCTGAACCATTACCATATGAACAACAAGAAAAAGTAATTACTTCAAATGTAACGAAACAACAATTTATGGATACTGTGTCTTACATGAAGTCATTAATACAGCAAGGTGATATGTTTCAAGTTGTACCATCTATTATTTATAGTTATCCTCATTACTTTAAAGAAAATGTAAAAACATTTGCATATCAATTATATCAAAACTTAAAACGACAAAATCCAAGTCCTTATATGTATTACATCGATATGGATAAACCTATTATTGTAGGGAGTTCGCCAGAAAGTTTTGTTAAAGTGCAAGCACAACAAGTTGTAACTAATCCAATAGCTGGCACAATTAAACGAGGTAAAACTGAAGAAGAAGATTATCATAACGAACAGCAATTAAAAACAGACGAAAAAGAATTAAGTGAGCATCGTATGTTGGTTGATCTAGGACGTAATGATATTCATAGAGTGAGTATAGCGGGTTCTTCCAAAATTAAAAAATTAATGCTAATTGAACGCTATGAACATGTAATGCATATCGTCAGTGAAGTCACTGGAACTTTAAAAGATAATTATTCACCGATGACAGTTGTGGCAAGCTTATTACCTACTGGAACTGTTTCAGGAGCACCTAAACTAAGAGCTATTCAGCGCATATATGAACAACGACCTAAAAAACGAGGCGTCTACAGTGGGGGCATTGGTTATATTAATTGTAATCACGATTTAGATTTTGCTTTAGC
The DNA here is from genome assembly GCF_002902345.1 of Staphylococcus arlettae. Taxonomy (GTDB): domain Bacteria; phylum Bacillota; class Bacilli; order Staphylococcales; family Staphylococcaceae; genus Staphylococcus; species Staphylococcus arlettae. The sequence continues at coordinate 473,320 of NZ_PPQB01000005.1, read as the reverse complement.
TATCCGCACGATGATGGTAGATGACACGCATATTAATGTCGAAGCAGGGTGTGGGGTCGTATATGATTCTATTCCTGAAAAAGAATTTGCTGAAACACAATTGAAAGCGAAAAGTTTATTGGAGGTGTCACCATGATATTAATTGTCGATAATTATGATTCATTTACGTATAATCTCGTTGATATTATTGCAAAAACACAAGATGTAGTAGTAAAGTACCCGGATGATCCCGAAATTTTACAACTAGATGTTGATGGCGTAGTGATTTCGCCAGGACCAGGACATCCTTTAGATACTCAATACTTAATGAATATCATCGATCATTACCAAACTAAACCAATCTTAGGTGTCTGTTTAGGTTCTCAAGCATTAACTTGTTACTACGGTGGCAAAGTAATACAAGGAGAAACTGTTAAACATGGTAAAGTCGATACAATGCGTATCGTTAAAGCAACACAGTTGTACAAAGAAGTATCAGAAAATTCAGAAATAATGAGGTATCATTCATTAGTCAGTGACCCTAATCAGTTTCCATCAGTATTAAATATCACGGGCGAAACGACAGATTGTATTCAGTCATTTGAACATGAAACTAGACCACATTACGGAATTCAATTCCATCCAGAATCATTTGCATCAGAATTTGGAGAACAAATTATTAATAATTTTATCAATATTACTAAGGAGGGCACACAAAATGACATTACTCAAACAATTACAGCAACAACAACCACTCAATCAAAATGAAATGACCGAATTTATCGACTTATTAATCGCTACAGATTATGACTTAGAGGATAAAGTAGCATTATTGCAAAATTTTACTGCTAAACCATTAACACAACAAGAGTTAACATTTATTTCACGTAGCTTAATTCAATCCATGTACACAGAACAACCTGTATACCCTGGAAGTATGTGTGTCTGTGGCACAGGAGGAGATAAGTCAAATAGCTTTAATATTTCAACAACAGTTTCGTTTGTCGTAGCTAGTGCAGGTGTACCTGTCATTAAACATGGTAATAAAAGTGTGACTTCTGCTTCTGGTAGTACAGATTTACTACAAGCTATGCAAGTTGCTACTAGCAGCATAGAGGAAACGCCACAATATTTAAAAGATACAGGGTTAGTGTTTTTAAGTGCTACCGAAACATATCCAATAATGAAACACATTCAACCGGTAAGAAAAATGTTAGATGTACCAACTATTTTCAATATAACAGGTCCACTCATTAACCCCTTTAAACTTGACTACCAAGTGATGGGTGTATATGAACCCGAACAACTAGATAAAATTGCACATACTTTAGCCGACTTAGGACGAAAACGTGCGATTGTACTGCATGGTGCAAATGGTATGGATGAAGCAACATTATCCGGAGATAATTTATTATATGAAATTAGAGATGGAAAAATTTACAATTACACTATCAACGCAGAAGATGTGGGTTTAACACCTGCAAAGAATACAGAGCTTGTAGGTGGAACAGCACAAGACAATTTAGAAATAACACTAAATATATTAACGAATAAAGATCAATCGGCGAAAAAAGATGTCGTGTTATTAAACGCAGGCATTGCACTATATGTAGCAGAAAAGGTTTCTTCAATAAAAGAAGGTGTTGAAACAGCACGCAACTTAATTGCTACAGGTGCGGCGTTAGAACAATATAAACAAACAGGAGGTTACTTATATGACTATTCTAGATGAAATTGTAGAGTATAAAAAAGAATTATTAGCTGAAGGGTATTATCAAAAGAAATTAGAAACACTACCAGTGGTAGATATTTCCCATAAACAGCCATTTAAAGAGAGCTTAACAACAAAAGAGCAACTTGCAGTAATTGCAGAAATTAAATCTAAAAGTCCGTCATTACCAGAATTACCAGGTAAGGATTTAGTACAACAAGTTAAAGATTATGAAGCTTATGGAGCCAATGCGGTATCTATATTAACAGATGAACAGTATTTTGGTGGGAGTTACGAACGTTTACAATCACTAACAGTAGAAACCAACTTACCTGTGTTATGCAAAGACTTCGTAATTGATCCAATTCAAATTGATGTGGCCAAAAAAGCTGGAGCTTCTATCATTTTATTAATTGTTAATGTCTTAACAGATCAACAACTTAAAGAATTATACACGTATGCAACTAAACAAAATTTAGAAGTGCTAGTCGAAGTTCATGACAAAGAAGAACTAGCCAGAGCATATCAGTTAGATCCCGAAATAATAGGTGTTAACAATAGAGATTTAAAACGTTTTGTCACAGATGTTAAACATACAAACGAAATACTAAGTGGACGACAAGCAGGCTATCATTATATTTCAGAAAGTGGTATCCACACTAAAGACGATGTTGAGTCTATTGTGAATTCAGGTATTGATGGCTTACTTATTGGGGAATCATTAATGAAAAGTGATGATTTGAGTGAATTTTTACCGAGCTTAAAACTGGATAAAGTCAAAGTATGAAACTAAAATTTTGTGGTTTTCGTACAGCAACAGATGTAAAGCAAGCACGGCATTTAGACATTGATGCCATCGGTTTTATTCATTACCCCAAAAGTAAAAGATTTGTAGATACAGCAACTATTAAGTCATTAATCCAACTTGTACCAAACGATAAACAGACTGTAGTTATTGTAGTGAATCCAACAATGGATAAAATAACAGAATTGGTCCAAGTAACAGGCTTGTCTACGATTCAATTACATGGAGATGAATCAGTGGAGTTTGTAGCGCAAGTTAAACAACATTTTCCACAGCTAAATATTATTAAAGCCTTACCTGCAAACGAAAAATTAAATGCTAATTTAGTAGCGTATCAACCTTATGTCAATTTATTTATTATAGATACGCCTTCGAAAGCATATGGAGGTACAGGTCAACATTTCAATTGGCAAATATTGCAACAAATTAGAGATATACCTTATTTAATTGCAGGTGGTATAAACTATGACAGTATTCAACAAATAGAACAGTTAAATTTAGCGCATAGTGGTTATGATATAGCGAGTGGAATAGAAATTAACCAGTATAAAGATAAAGATAAAATGAACGATATTATTAAATTGGTCAAAGGAGTATCGACACATGAATAAAAAAATACAAACAGAAGCGGATGAATTTGGCTTTTTCGGTGACTATGGTGGTCAATATGTCCCTGAAACATTAATGCCAGCTATTATTGAATTAAAACAAGCATATCAAAAGGCAAAAAAGGATCCTTCTTTTTATGAAGAATTACAGTATTATTTAAAGGATTATGTGGGGCGAGAAACTCCTTTAACATTTGCTGAAAGCTATACAAAGCAATTAGGTGGCGCGCAAATATATTTAAAACGCGAAGATTTAAATCATACTGGAGCGCACAAAATCAACAATGCTTTAGGACAAGCCTTATTAGCTAAAAGAATGGGCAAAAACAAACTTGTAGCTGAAACTGGTGCGGGTCAACACGGTGTGGCAAGTGCAACAGTCGCAGCCTTATTTGATATGGAACTTGTTGTTTTTATGGGTGAAGAAGATATTAAACGACAATCTCTAAATGTCTTTCGTATGGAATTATTAGGAGCAAAAGTAGAATCTGTGAGTAATGGCCAAGGAACATTGTCAGATGCAGTTAACAGCGCTTTACAATATTGGGTAAGTCATGTTGATGATACGCATTACTTATTAGGTTCAGCTTTAGGACCAGATCCATTTCCAACGATGGTCAGAGATTTCCAAAGCGTAATTGGGACAGAAATTAAGTCGCAAATTACGGACAAAGTAGGGCGCTTACCGGATGCAGTAGTTGCATGTATCGGTGGGGGATCAAACGCTATAGGTACATTTTATCCATTTATTGAAGATGACGTTAAACTATACGGCGTTGAAGCAGCAGGTAAAGGAAAGAATACGGACCAACATGCCTTAGCAATTAGTCAAGGGAAGCCAGGTGTGCTACATGGTTCGAAAATGTATTTGATTCAAGATGATCATGGCCAAATTCAACTTGCACATTCTATTTCAGCAGGTTTGGATTATCCAGGAGTCGGTCCCGAACATTCTTATTATCAAGATATCGGTAGAGTTAACTATGTAACTGCTAGCGATGATGAAGCGATGAATGCGCTAGTACGATTTACTAAAGCTGAAGGTATCATTCCAGCAATCGAAAGTGCCCACGCGTTAAGTTATGTAGAACAATTGGCACCTGAAATGAGTAAAGATGAAGTATTGGTAGTTACGGTGTCCGGACGTGGCGATAAAGATATGGATACGATTAGAAATTACATGAAAGCAAGAGGTGAAATTTAATGTCGAAATTGTTTATACCGTATATTATGGGCAATAGTTCATTTATTCAAAATTTAAAAATGTTGAGTGAGGCAGGTGCAGACATTGTTGAAATTGGTGTGCCATTTTCAGACCCTGTAGCTGATGGACCTGTTATTATGGATGCAGGTAAAAAGGCAATTGAGGAAGGTATTAGTGTGAACTATATTTTAGAACAACTCACACAACATAAAGCCGACATTAATAGTAATTACGTATTAATGACTTATTATAATATTATTCATCATTATGGTGAAGAAGCATTCTTCGCTGCTTGTGAAGATGCAGGTGTTTATGGTCTGATTATACCTGATTTGCCGTTTGAGCTCATTGAACAAATGAAGTTGAGACATCCTGAACGTAAAGTGAAAATTATTTCATTAGTTGCTATGACAACTGCTAAAGAACGTATCGAACAAATTGCGCAACATGCTGAAGGTTTTATTTATACAGTTACCATGAATGCAACTACTGGTGAAAATGGTAAATTTCATCCAGAGTTAAAACAACGTATTAATTATATCAAGTCAATTTCACAAGTTCCTGTTGTAGCAGGTTTTGGCATACGTACTACAGACCATGTAGCTGACATTATTGAAGGGGCTGATGGTGTAGTGATAGGCAGTGAGATTGTAAGACGTTTAGACGAAGATGATAATGCTACATCACGTCAATATTTTAGTGGAATTCGTCACGTATTAGATGCTTAAGCAAATTAGTTTTTATCCATTTTAAAAAACTGTAAAATACAAATACATAGTTAAACTATGTATTCAAGTCTAATTTAGAGGTGACTGAAATTGAGTAAAAAGGTATTATTTGTTTTAACTAGTAGAAATCAATATGATGATGGTTCACAAACAGGTTTATGGCTAGAAGAAGCAAGTGAGCCATATCGTATTTTAGCAGAAGCTAATATTACAGTAGACCTTGTATCTATTGATGGTGGTGCAGTACCGATTGATGCAAATTCTACACAAAACGGTGAATTAGAGCAATACAGTGATTTTGTGGATAAAATTAATGATGTACCTAGCATTAAAACGGTAAACGTTGATAATTACGATGCGATTTATTTACCAGGTGGACACGGTACAGTATTTGACTTTGGACACAATCAAGAGCTAGCGACAGTAATTGCAGAATTTAAAGAACAAAATAAATTTATTTCATCTGTTTGTCATGGTCCAAGTGCTTTTGTTGGCGCTAAAGATAAAAATGGTAACTTTATCGTTAAAGATGTAACTTTAACAGCATTTACAGATGAAGAAGAGCGTGCTATGGGCTTAGAAAACAAAGTACCATTTTTAACACAAAGCGAATTAGAAAACCAAGGCGCAAAATTTGTCACTAAAGATAATTTTGTATCACATGTTGAGCAAGATGGTTTGTTTATTACAGGACAAAACCCTCAATCTAGCATTGCCATCGGTGAAACGTTAAGAGATGCATTAACACAATAACGATTAACTGATTCATAAAGTACAAGGTATATGATATATAATAAATTTAAAGAGAGCAGTATAGAAATTAAAAAAATTTAATTTCTATACCGTTCTCTTTTTGTTTGTTAACCTATAATAAATGGTATAATAATATGTAGCATAATGATTTTAAACTATCATGAAAATTGATTTATTGACTGAACAATAAGGGTATTAATTTTGTTTTAATGATGAATATTGTATAATAGTTAAGATTGAAGAATAAAAAGATTAATAGATGAACTAGGAGTATATAAAATGAAATTTACGAATTTAACGGCGACAGAGTTTGGCACATTTGCTGATAAGATGGAGAATAGTCACTTTACGCAAATGGTAGGAAACTATGAACTTAAAATTGCAGAAGGTACAGAAACACATTTAGTAGGTGTTAAGAACAATAATAATGAAGTTATTGCAGCATGTTTGCTAACGGCAGTACCAGTAATGAAATTTTTTAAATATTTCTATTCAAACCGTGGTCCAGTAATAGATTTCGACAACAAAGAGTTAGTACACTATTTCTTTAATGAATTAAATAAGTATTTAAAAAAACATAATGCGTTATATTTCCGTGTAGATCCATATTTACCTTATCAGTATCGTAATCACGATGGTGACATTTTAAACAATGCTGGTAATGATTGGTTCTTTGATAAAATGAAAGCATTAGGTTATAAACATCAAGGGTTTGTAACTGGCTTTGATCCAATTATTCAAATTAGATTCCATTCAGTTTTAGATTTACAAGATAAAACAGCTAAAGATGTCTTAAATAATATGGATAGTTTACGTAAACGTAATACGAAAAAAGTTCAAAAAAATGGCGTGAAGGTACGCTTCTTAACAGAAGAAGAATTACCAATTTTCCGCTCATTTATGGAAGATACATCAGAATCTAAAGACTTTCATGATCGAGATGATAGTTTCTATATCAATCGTTTTAAATACTATAAAGACCGTGTACTCGTACCATTAGCTTACATAGATTTCGTGGAATATATAGACGAGTTGAAAGCCGAAGGGGAAGTGCTGACAAAAGATATCAACAAAGCTATTAAAGATATTGAAAAACGTCCAGATAATAAAAAATCCCACAATAAAAAAGAAAATTTAGAAAAACAATTACAAACAAATGAACAGAAAATTGCAGAAGCTGAAGCATTAAAAGCAAAACATGGTAATGAATTACCAATTTCAGCGGCATTCTTCATTATAAACCCATTTGAAGTTGTATATTATGCAGGTGGAACAGCAAATGAATTTAGACATTTTGCAGGTAGTTATGCGATTCAATGGCAAATGATTAACTATGCACTTGACCATAATATTAATCGTTATAATTTCTATGGTATTAGTGGTGACTTTTCTGAAGATGCAGAAGATGCAGGTGTTATTAAGTTTAAAAAAGGCTTTAACGCCGATGTAGTAGAGTATGTTGGAGACTTTATTAAACCAATTAATAAGCCAATGTATAACGTCTATAAAGCCTTGAAAAAGGTCAAAGATAAAGTGAGTAAACATTAATAGAAGGGAACTAAGCTAGAATGAAATTTACAGAGTTAACTGTCAAAGAATATGACAATTTTGTACAAAATCCAGCGTTAGAAAGTCATTATTTTCAAGTTAAAGAAAATATAGCGACTAGGGAAGAGGATGGATTTCAAGTTGTTTTATTAGGATTAAAAGATGACAACAATCAAGTCGTTGCAGCTAGTCTGTTCTCTAAAATACCAACAATGGGGAGTTATGTCTATTATTCAAATCGTGGGCCAGTAATGGACTACAGTGATTTAGGATTAGTAGATTATTATTTGAGAGAATTAGATAAATATTTACATCAACATAACTGTTTATACGTCAAACTAGATCCGTATTGGATTTATCACATATATGATAAGGATGTTAATCCATATAGTAATAGATATCAAAATGATGCACTCGTTAATTTATTCAAAGCTTACGGTTATGAACATCATGGTTTTACGACATCATATGATACATCAAGCCAAGTAAGATGGATGGGTGTATTAAATTTAGCAGGTGAAACACCTGCATCATTAAAAAAACAATTTGATAGTCAACGAAAAAGAAATATTAATAAGGCCATTAATAATAATGTGCGCGTACGTTTCTTGGGTAGAGATGAATTTGATATTTTCTTAAATTTATATAGAGAAACGGAAGAAAGAGCTGGTTTTGTATCTAAAACGGATGACTATTTCTATAATTTTATTGATAATTATGGTGATAAAGCCTTAATTCCACTTGCTTATGTCAATTTAGATGAGCGTATTGAAACGATTCAAAACAATATCAACGATAAAGAAGCGCGTCGTGATCAAATGATGCAAAATGAAAATAAGACAGAGAAACATTTGAAAAAAATTAGCGAATTAGATAAGCAAATTGAACACGACAAATCAGAATTACTACAAGCGAGTGAATTACGTCAAACAGATGGTACTATTTTAAACTTAGCTTCAGGCGTATTTTTCGCCAATGCTTATGAAGTAAACTATTTTTCAGGAGGTTCTTCAGAAAAATATAACCACTTTATGGGACCATATATGATGCACTGGCATATGATAAATTATTGCTTTGAACATGGTTATGAGCGTTACAATTTCTATGGCTTATCAGGAGACTTTACTGAAAATAGTGAAGACTATGGTGTATATCGATTCAAACGTGGCTTTAATGTACAAATCGAAGAGTTAATTGGAGATTTCTACAAACCAATTAAAAAAGCAAAATATAAATTATTTAATTCTTTAAATAATATCCGTAAGAAAATTAAAAAATAACTGTTTTAAACCGCCGTATTAAGAATATGGCGGGATTTTTATGTCAAAATAAGTAACTATATTTATGTTATGTAAACTTATAAAGTGATATTAGCAAATTATTGTCTTTAACAGGCAACTTCTAACATGACGATAAATTAAGAGATCAGAAACCATTACATTATAGTACTAAATGAATATAATGTATAAAAAGTATAAGTAATATAAGAAGTAAGTAAATTTTAATTATGTAAAATTATCTGAGTCGAATATTGATATTGGTAAGTAAGTGTGATGTTCCTAATGGCAAATTAAGCAGTTATTTATAACTGAAAATGCTAAATATGCGAAAAAATATAATAACTTACGCTGCAACATAAATAACCATATTTATGTTATGTAAACCATAATGTATTTTAGCAAATAATTTAAACCCTGTAACTAAGGATTGCTACTTAGATAGATTTTATAGATTAATCAAGTGTTAATGTGTGTATTATGAGTTAATCTTGCTGATTTAAGCACTTAATGAATATCAGCTATAACTATAAGTACATTAATAATTATATTGTAATTTAAAGATGCTGAGATTTTGATTTCTGAGCAATTTTATTTAATTAAGTGAACAAACGTATAAGTAATGACAAATGAGTCAGTGATATTTACTAGACTATAGATAAATTAATCAATCAAGACAAATGAAGTGATATATGTAATTTATATATGAGCATTATTAATGGATGGTAATATATGATCTTAAATATTGATATTATATATGTTAATTGACGACTAACTTTTAGAAAACATTTTAGTTTACATAATATATATTATAGGAAGTTATATATGGAACGCTTTTTCTGCTGAATATCCACTTATTAATAATGATTAGCATAGTTTTTGTAGTTTGTTATTTTTAGTTAAGTAATATTTATAGCTTATTTAGTACTTCGATTCATTATTATTATTTTAATATGAGTTAGCAATATATCATCGTAACTTTATTTGGTTATGTTATATATTTTGCCAATTGCTGTTGCAATTATGATATTTGCTCATTCTTACTCGACTTAGAAAAAGCTATG
>NZ_PPQB01000005.1:442638-463621 GCF_002902345.1 Staphylococcus arlettae | reverse complement strand
TTGCAAACATATAATTATAATGTACATATTACAGTAATATATTAATTAAAAAATAATTGATAACGATTATCAATTACAGTATACTTCTGTTATAGGAGGCATACTACATGAAAAACATAATTATTCTTTTTAGTATCATTGTTGTAATGATAATGGTTACTGCATGTGATACTAAAAAACAATCAACATCACACCAAAAGACGAAAACTGTCAGTATCGACAATACATATGAATTTAAAGAGCAAACTAAGGATCATAATCGTGGGACTATGAAATCTAAAACTGTTAAAGTACCTATCAATCCTAAAAGAGTGGCTGTAATGGATTATGGTGCATTAGATACTATGCAATCTTTGCATTTAGAAAATCGCATAGTATCCATATCTAAAGGTCAAAATGCCTCTTTTTTACCAGAACGTTTAAAAGCGTTTAAAGACGATAAATATGCTAATTTAGGGAATCCTGGGCGCCCTAATTATGAAACTTTAGCAAAAGCTAAGCCAGAAGTTATTTTTGCCTCTTTTAGACAAGCGCATTCTAAGACATTAGAGGAAATGCAAAAAGCTGCACCACAAGCAAAAATTATTTTTGTAAGCCCCCACTTCGATAATTATATCCAATCCGTAAAAGATAATGCTATGATTATTGGTAAAATATTTAAACGAGAAAAAACTATACACAATATGAGCGATAAATTAGATCAGAAACTGTTAGAAACTAAAACAGTCATTAACAAAGATAAGGTATTATTTTTAAACGTGGATGACAAAGATATGAAGGCGTATGGCTCTACAGGAAGATTTGGTGGATTTATTAATGAAACTTTAGGTATAAGACATGCTGATACAAATATGAAGGCTAGTTCAAGTGGCGCGGTCATTTCGTATGAGTATTTAGCACATACAAACCCTGACAAGTTGTTTGTAATAGATAGATCGAAGGATGGTAAGACGAATGGAGTGCCGGAAGCATTAAAAAACCCAGTCATAAATAATGTTAAAGCTGTGAAAAATAATGAGATTACCCTATTTGAGGCTAATGATTGGTTTTTTAACGAAGGTGGTCTGCAAGCAACAATGGATCAATTAAATGATGTTGAGAATGCATTTAAATAAAAATAAAAAGCGCTACAGGCGATTAAATCTTCCTGTAACGCTTTTTTATTATTGTTTGTGGCGTGTATATTCTTCAACTTCTTGTCGAGGAATACCGCCTCGTTTTCTAATTTCTTTATTAAGTTTTTTTTCTTTGCGTTTTCGTCTCCAATTTCGAGTAAAATACCATAATAAAAATGTAATAATAATACAAAAGATTGCTAAAAATGCAGCATAACCCAACAATGGTTCATATGAAATGTTGTAAAAGTTAGGTATTAAAAATGCTGCAATTGCTAAAACAATAAAAGTGGTAATTGCAGGGAAAAACCATTTGTTTAATACTAAATTACAAAATACAGTCAATAATATTGCTGCTACAAAAGTAATCCACAAATAGTTCGGCATATCAAATATACTCATATTAATTGCTCCTCACAAAACTTATAAAATTGACATAAAGTCTTTGTTAACTACATTTTATCTGAAAATACTTTATATGTATAGCGACTATAGTTGTATCTCACGTAATAATTGTCCTTAGTATATCTTTAGTAAGTGATTAATGTATAATGCAAAGTGAATACATAATGAAAAGGAGTGAAATCAATGATGGTTTCCTTACCATTTAGAAATGAAGTCCCTAGTGAAGAACAATGGGATATTACTGATTTATTAATATCTGATGAAGCTTTTTATACACAATTAACCGAGACTACTAAACAAGCTCAACAATTTCGTGCAAATTTTGATACTCAAATAACTGTAGATAAGATTGAATCAATGTTACAGCAATATTCACAAATATTAATAGAAGTCGATCGTATGGCAAACTATGTTGAATTAAGGTTAAGTGTTGATACTACAAACGAAGCAGCACAAAATTTAAGTTCTAAATTTAGTACGACATATGGCAAAATAGCAAGTAATCTAGCCTTCGTTGAATCTACAATATTAGCTTTAAGCGATGAAGAGTTAGCACGTGTTATTGATCATTCTCAATACAAACACTTTTTAACTAAATTAAAAGCGCGCAAACCATATCAACTGGCACCTAATGTAGAGGAAGCTTTAGCGAGTTTCTCCCCTATTTTTGAAAAGCCTTATGAACTATACGGCAATACTAAGATGTTAGATATTGCTTTTGATTCATTTAAGCATAATGACGCTGTTTATCCTATGGATTACGTTACATTTGAAAATGATTATGAAGATAATGCTGATCCAGAATTTAGACAGAAAAGCTTTGCGACTTTTAGTGATGCTTTAAAAAAATATCAACATACTACTGCAACGACATATAATATGCAAGTACAACAAGAAAAGATAGAAGCAGATTTAAGAGGATATGATTCTGTTATAGATTATTTATTACAAGACCAAGAAGTAACACGTGAAATGTTTGATCGACAAATTGATGTAATCATGAGCGAACTTGCCCCTATTATGCAAAAATATGCTAAGTTGTTGAAGCGTGTACATAATTTAGAAGTAATGCGCTTTGAAGATCTGAAGATTTCGATTGACCCTCTGTATGAACCTGAAATTTCAATTGAAGAATCTAAATCATATATCTATGGCGCACTGAATGTCTTGGGTGATGATTATTTGAATATGGTTGAAACTGCATATAGAGATCGTTGGATCGACTTTGCTCAAAATAAAGGCAAAGAAACTGGTGCATATTGTGCAAGTCCGTATGCTTCACATTCTTACGTATTTATTTCATGGACAGGAAAAATGGCTGAAGCATTTGTTTTAGCGCATGAACTTGGACATGCAGGTCATTTCAACTTAGCGCAACACCATCAAAATTATTTAGAATCAGAGGCATCTATGTATTTTGTAGAAGCGCCTTCTACAATGAATGAAATGTTAATGGCAACATACCTATTTCAACGCAGTGAAGATTCACAATTTAAGCGTTGGGTTATTGGATCAATAATTTCAAGAACGTATTATCATAATATGGTAACGCATTTGTTAGAAGCTGCATTTCAACGTGAAGTTTATACAAAAGTAGATGCGGGCGAATCGTTAACTGCGCCCCAATTAAATCAAATAATGAGAGATGTATATAGTCAATTTTTCGGAGATAGTGTTAAGTTAAGTGATGGTGCTGAATTAACATGGATGCGCCAACCTCATTATTATATGGGATTATATTCCTATACTTACTCTGCGGGACTAACTATTGGAACGGTTATGGCAGAACGGATAAAAAATGAAGGCCAAAGTGCAGTAAATGATTGGCTAAATACATTGAAACTTGGAGGAAGCAAATCACCTATAGAATTAGCACAAGTTGCAGGTATTGATATTACAACAGATCAACCATTGCGTGCGACGATTAATTATATTGGTGAGCTCGTGAATGAGTTAGAAGATTTAACAAATATTATTGAAAATAAATAAACAAAGGCTACCAAGCATATGGCTTGGTAGCTTTTAATTATCGTATGATTCGAAACGTTCACCTGTAATAAAGTAATAATAATTCTCTGCAATATTACAAATATGATCGCCTATTCTTTCCAAGTGTCTTGCAGCTAGATGTGCTTGTCCTGAAACGAAAGGATCGTTATCAATCAGATAAGTCGTATTGACAATGTTTCGATATAAATCGTCAATATCACGATCTCTAGCGATAATTTCTTTTATTAATGTCAGGTCATTGTTATTTGCTGCTGTATTTAAATCAACGAGCATTAACAGAGCTAATTTACCCATTGTTTTTAACCGTGTTAATACATAATTATCGCTAAATTGTGCACGTAATCGTATTTTGGCAATACTTGCAGCATTATCACCCATACGTTCAAAATCAGAAGCTATTTTTAATGAAGCCATCATAAGTCGTAAATCAGTTGCTATAGGTTGTTGGCGTGTAATTAGCATAATTACCTTTTCATTAATTTCTGATTCAAGTGCATTAATTTCCTTATCTAGTGCTATTACTTGGCGTGCATAATCACGATCATTAACACTCAGCGATTCTAAAGCATAGTCAATGTTACGATATACTCGAAGGCCAAGCCGGCGTAAATCTTTATTGAGTTCGCCGATTTGGCCTTCGTAATTATGTCTAATAATAGCCATAGTTTATTAACCGAAGCGTCCAGAAATATAATCTTCTGTTTGCTTGTCTGCTGGATTAGAGAAGATTTTTTCAGTATCATCGTATTCATTGACATAACCGTTAAGGAAGAACGCTGTTTTATCAGATACACGTGCTGCTTGTTGCATGTTATGCGTTACAATAATAATCGAATATTTTTCTTTTAATTCTTGAACTAATTCTTCTACTTTTAATGTTGAGATTGGATCTAATGCTGATGTTGGTTCGTCCATCAAGATAACGTCAGGTTCGATAGCTAACGTTCTAGCGATACATACACGTTGTTGTTGACCACCAGATAAGCTATAAGCATTAGTGTCCAATCTATCTTTCAATTCATCCCAAATTGCCGCGCCACGTAAAGATTTTTCTACTATTTCATCTAATACTTTTTTATTTTTTATACCGTGAATTTTCGGTCCATAAGTGATATTATCATAAATTGATTTAGGGAATGGATTTGGTTGCTGGAAGACCATTCCTACATTAGTACGTAATTTTTCAACAGAATATTTATCGTCAAAAATATTTTGATCTCTGTACATGATTTTTCCAGCTGTTTTTACAGAAGGTACTAATTCAACCATACGATTTAATGCTTTAATATAAGTTGATTTACCACAACCTGAAGGACCGATAATTGCTGTTACATTGTTTTCTAAAATATCTAAGTTAATATTTTTTAATGCGTGGTTATCGCCATACCATAAATCAAGATTTTTCGTAGAGTAGACAATACTTTTGTTTTTATCTGAACTCTCTATTTTGTTGTTTGAATTAGTGTCTAATGGCGTAGTCGGTGCTTGATTTTGTGCTGTATGTTTTTCTAATTCGACTTTTTCATCTTTATTTGCAGTTAAATTGTTTACCATAATTAAAACTCCTTTATAGATGCTCATTAAGGTTAAAATATAGGTTATTTAATGAGGTGTTTGTTTTATGCTAGAATATTGTGCCTAAAACTTTTTGCTGTATTTGTTACGCAAGAATATTGCGATTGCATTCATTAATAATAAGATAACAAGTAATACGATAATACCTGCAGATGCTACGTTTTGGAATTCTGCTTGAGGTAGTTTTGCCCAGTTGTAAATTGCCATTGGTAATGCTTGGAATTGATCAAAAATACTTGATGGTAATGCCATAAGTACTGTTGGAATACCAATTAAGATTAACGGTGCAGTTTCCCCTAATGCACGCGATAATGCAAGAATAAAACCAGTTAAAATTCCAGGAATAGCGGCCGGCAGAACGACTCTTCTAATTGTTTGCCATTTATTGCCTCCAAGTCCGTAAGAAGCTTCTCTCACTGTATTAGGAACAGCACGGATTGCTTCTTGGCTTGCTACAATGATTACTGGCAAAATCAATAAAGACATAGTCAAAGCAGCTGCTAGAATAGAGTTACTTAATGCTAGTGCTTCGATTCCCATACCACGTACGAAAATAGTCAGGCCTAATAGACCGAATACGACTGAAGGTACACCAGCTAAATTAGAAATACTTACTTTAATAAATTGAGTAAATGCATTGTCTTTAGCATATTCCTCTAAATATATTGCTGTGCCTACCCCTAATATAATCGTGATTGGGATAATAGTAATCATCAACCAAACTGTACCGATTAATGCGCCTTTAATACCTGCCATCGATGGTGTTGAAGATGAGAAACTTGTAAAGAAAGATGGCGTTAAATGTCCAGCACCTTTAATTATAGTATCAATTAATAATACCGCTAATACAACAAGTCCAACCATTGTGCAGGCGAAGAACGCCCATTTGTTAAATTTATTTGTTTTCAAGCGTCCATTTAATTTATTTTCTACTGATTTTTGATCTACTAACACTTTGTTGTTATTTGATGGTGCTTGAGAGATTGTTTGATCATTTGCTTGTGTCATATTAATACTCCTCTCTAAAGCGTTTCGTAATCCATTGAGAGATTAAATTCATTGCTAGTGTAAATAGGAATAACGTGAATCCTACTGCATAAATACTATAATAAATGTCTGAACCGAAAGTAGCGTCACCAGTTGCGACTTGAACAATGAAACCAGTCATCGTTTGGATTGAACCAGTTAAGTCTAATGAGGCAGTTGGTGTACTACCTGCAGCGAGTGAGACAATCATTGTTTCACCAATTGCACGTGAAATGGCTAAAACAATTGACGCCATGATACCTGATGTAGCTGCTGGTAATACTACTTTAGTCGCTACTTCGAATTTTGTAGCACCTAAGCCTAAAGCACCTTCGCGCATTTTATTAGGAACTGAGGACATAGCATCTTCACTCATACTTGAAATAAGAGGAATGATCATGATACCTACTACAATCCCAGGACTAATAGAGTTAAAGCTTCCTAATGATGGGAAAATGTCTCTTAATAATGGTGTTACAAATGTTAAAGCAAAGAAACCAAATACAATAGTTGGAATACCTGAAAGGATTTCCAAAATTGGTTTGATAATTGCACGTGCACGTTGTGATGCATATTCACTTAAATAAATAGCTGCACCTAAGCCGATTGGCACCGCTACAATAGTTGCTATAACTGTAATTTTCAAAGTACCTAGAATTAATGCCCAAATACCATATTTAGGTGTGGATGAGAATGGATTCCAATCCATCGTAAATAAAAATTCTGTAATTGGTACGCGTGTAAAGAATGTTATTGTTTCCGTTAATAAAGTTACTAAAATACCTACTGTCGTTAATATGGAAATAACTGCAATAGTTCCTAAGATGACAGGCACAATTTTGTCGCTTGTACCTTTCTTTTTGGCGTTGTTTTGAGCAATCATTTCACTAACAGAGAAATTGTTATCCGCCATAAAAATACCTTCCTTCTATATAATAAGCTCCCAAAATTTAAAAAAGATTGGGGACTGTTGTCACCTACTTACAAAAACGGTGTTTCGTAAGTGTTATAAAGGTGAACAGTTATGGAAAATGGTTAACGAAGTGGTGTTTACTTCGTCTGCCATTTTCCTTATCCCAATCTTAAAGAATTGATGTTATAATTATTTTTCTTCTTCCTTACTACTTTTTTCTTTGCTATCTCCACCTGTAATGTCCTTCAGGTTATCTTGTTGTTCTTTGTAAGTTTTTTCAGGAAGTGCAACATATCCAGCATCTTCTGCTGCTTTACCTTTATCGTCTAAGATGAAGCCGATGAATTCTTGGAAAGCTTTATTGTCTTTAAGTTTTTTCTCATTTGCGTAGACATATAAGTCTCTACTTAAAGCGTATGAACCATTTTGAATAGATTTCTTAGTTGGTTCTTTTGCTTCGCTATCACCTTTGATTTTAACTGCTTTTAATTTGTCTTTATTTTGTTCGTAGAAGTTATAACCGAAATAACCAATACCTTGTTTATTATCTTGTACTGAAGAAACGATTACGTTTGTATCAGCATTTTTCTCTGCTTTGATATCACCGTCATCCATAACTTCTTCTGTGAAGAAATCATAAGTACCGTGTGATTGGTCAGGAGAGAAAGCTTTAATTTCTTTATCTGGCCATTCTGGGTTAACATCTTTCCAAGACTTAGCTTCACCAGAATAAATTTGTTTCAATTGATCTTTATCAAGTTCATCAACAAAGTCATTTTCTTTGTTAACTGCAATAGTTACACCGTCTTTTGCAACTTTGAACTCTTCATATTTAATACCTTTATCTTCTAATTTTTTCTTTTCTTCATCTTTGATTGGTCTAGAAGCATTTGCAAAATCAGTGCTTCCAGAAATGAATTTTTCAAATCCTCCACCAGTACCAGAAGTACCAGAAGAAACTGTTATATTTGGAAAATCTTGAGCAAATTTTTCATTTAATTTTTCAATGATTGGACCTACTGTTGAAGAACCGTCACCCTTAACTTCGCCTTCAACATCTTTGCCTTCACCAGAACCTCCGCTACCGCCACAAGCTCCTAGTAAAAACGAAGCACCAACAACTGTAGTACCAATTAACTGCCATCTTTTCATTGAAACATCCTCCTAAATAGAATCAATAACTCGAAAACAAGTTATATGTATTTATTACAACTCTTATGATACAGACGAATTATTAATCTCAAATATGCTAATTGTAAATGTTTCGTTAAGAATAGAATCATTGTGTTTACAAAATTAAAAATTGAAAGCATAGCTTGTGGAAGTCAATCATATCAAGGGTTTAAAGAGTTATAAATGTTACGTTAACATTACGTGATACTAAAATTAGCAAAATAATTATTTAGTTTTTGTGTTGAAAATTTTATTTTGGGTTTGTTTACTTATAATTAAATGTATTTTGAGGAAGTTTTAGTTGATTATTAAGAAAGTATTAAGTGAATAAAATGGAACTTGTACATTAATTGTGCTTTAGTGAGATTGTCGATGTAGTTTCTGACTTTGTGGCATGTTTATGCACGCTTTCCGCGGGGACTGCCTCAGCCTGTAGTCTTCGGCGAGAGCTATTCCCGCAGGAGTCGGCATAAATACAGCCGATATTATAATATATATAAATAAACACCCCTTCACATTTATTTGTGAAGGGGTGTTTATTTATTATGATCTAGATTTTTTAAAAGCTCATTTCTATTATTGAACATCACCTATAATAATAGAAGAAACTAGTTTTCTAATCTAGACCATCCTTTTTTAGTTAGTTCAATTTTGCCAGTTTCGATATTAATGATTTTTTGTTTGTAAAGGTGACCAATAGCTCTTTTAAAAGCACCTTTACTCATATTGAATACTTCTTTAATTGCTTCTGGGCTTGATTTATCCCAAAAAGGCAATTCACCATCATACTCAACAAGTAAATCAAAAACGATTTGGCCATCTTCATCTAAACGTTCATGGGCTAATGGTAAAAATGATCCATTTAACTCCCCTTTGTCGTTGTGGCCAATAATTCGTACATTGACTAGTTCACCGAATCTTGGTTCTGCTTTACGTTCTGATTCATGAACAAATATTTTATAACCATCTTTTGATAGTAAAAAACTACCAATTCTAAGTAAACGATATGGTCTTGCTTCAATTACTTCGTTTTGTTTTGAATCGTCATGGACAGGCGTGAACATTGATTCAACTATTGTTTCTGTTGCTAATCTAGCAAACATTTGGTTTTCACTATCTATTCTTAAAGTGACTAATAATTCATCACCATGTTCTGGCCATAAAGTTTTTACTTTAGGTAAATCTTCCCATGGGATAAGGACCTCTCTTGGTAATCCAACATCTACATGGGCACCATCTCGGTCTGTTTTTAATACTTTTACAAAATCGTACTTATCTACAGTGATGTCTGGCATATTTTGGGTTGCAAATAGTTCTCCTGAACGATTAGGATAGATAAAAAAGCTGTACTCTTCCCCTACTGCTAACTCGTCTTCTTCATTAACTTCTGATTGGTTTAATTTAACTGTTTCGTTATTTGGGCCTTGTAACATATAAGTTGATCCTTGCAAACCAACAACTTTTAAGAATTCAATCGTTCCTACAATTCCTTTTTCTTCTCGTGCCATATTTGTCTCCTTCGCACATATTTATTCTGTACCATTATAACACGCCAAGCGTTAACAAGCATTAATCCTTTTTAGAAAGCTCGAAACAAAGATATAAGTATGTTATAATTTGTCCGTTAGAATAACGATAAAGGAGTAAGTGCATGTTACAAGTTACTGATGTGAGTTTACGATTTGGTGATCGTAAATTATTCGAAGACGTAAATATTAAATTTACAGAAGGCAATTGCTATGGGTTAATCGGTGCAAATGGCGCTGGGAAGTCTACATTTTTAAAAATATTATCTGGTGAGTTAGATGCTCAAACGGGCAACGTGTCTATGGGCAAAAATGAACGACTAGCTATTTTAAAACAAGATCACTTTGCTTATGAAGAAGAACGAGTTATTGATGTAGTGATTAAAGGTCATGAACGTTTATACGAAGTGATGAAAGAAAAAGATGCTATCTATATGAAACCTGATTTCAGTGATGAAGATGGTATTAGAGCTGCTGAGCTTGAAGGTGAATTTGCTGAAATGGACGGTTGGAACGCAGAAGCCGACGCTGGTTCATTACTTTCAGGTTTAGGTATTAAAGCAGATTTACAAGATAAATTAATGTCAGAATTAGAAAACAACCAAAAGGTTAAAGTTTTACTAGCGCAAAGTTTATTTGGGCAACCTGATGTGCTATTACTCGATGAGCCGACAAACGGTTTGGATATTCCAGCAATAAGTTGGTTAGAAGGTTTCTTAATTAATTTTGAAAATACTGTTATTGTCGTTTCACACGATAGACATTTCTTAAATAATGTATGTACACACATTGCTGACCTAGATTATGGCAAAATCAAATTATATGTTGGGAATTATGATTTTTGGTATCAATCTAGTCAATTAGCAATGAAAATGGCTCAAGATCAAAACAAGAAAAAAGAAGAAAAAATTAAAGAATTACAAGACTTCGTGGCACGATTCTCAGCAAATGCTTCGAAATCTAAACAAGCAACTAGTAGAAAAAAACAACTTGAGAAAATCGAGTTAGATGATATTCAACCATCATCACGTCGTTATCCATATGTTAAGTTCACTCCAGAACGTGAAATTGGTAATGACTTATTATTTGTTGAAAATGTATCTAAAACAATTGATGGTCAAAAAGTATTAGATAACATTTCATTTACGATGGATCCAAATGATAAAGCTGTACTGATTGGCGATAGTGAAATTGCTAAAACGACTTTATTGAAAATTTTAGCAGGTGAAATAAAACCTGACGAAGGTAGCGTAAAATGGGGAGTGACAACTTCTCAAAGTTATTTCCCTAAAGATAACTCAGAATATTTTGATGGTGTTGACACTAATCTTGTTGATTGGTTGCGTCAATATGCTCCGGAAGATGAGCAAACTGAAACATTTTTACGTGGCTTCTTAGGACGTATGCTCTTTAGTGGCGATGAAGTTAAGAAAAAAGCAAGTGTCTTATCAGGTGGAGAAAAAGTACGTTGTATGTTAAGTAAAATGATGCTTTCAAGTGCTAACGTCTTATTACTTGATGAACCAACTAACCACTTAGACTTAGAAAGTATTACTGCTGTCAATGATGGTTTAGAGTCCTTTAAAGGTTCTATAATTTTCACTTCATATGACTTTGAATTTATCAATACAATTGCAAACCGCGTGATCGATTTAAATCAACCAGGCAGTCTATCTAAAGAAATTTCATACGAAGCTTATTTACAAGAAATTGGTGTATTAAATAAATAATGACTTATAACAATTAGCCTTAACGTGATTTCTACTCACACGTTAAGGCTAATTTTATGCAAAATAGTGTTTTTTAATGGTATGGATATATATAATGAAATTAAATTGACTTAAGGAGGATATAACTTATGGAAAAGTTAAACTTAAACGATGGTCACATTATACCCGTTGTTGGCTTTGGTACATATAAATTAAATGGGACACAAGGTGTACATGCAATTGTGAATGCCTTGAACAATGGTTATCGTGTACTGGATACTGCTTATAATTATGAAAATGAAGGTACTGTTGGTAAGGCAATATCACAAAGTCACGTAGCTAGAGATCAAGTTATCGTAACATCTAAATTGCCAGGTCGTTATCATGACTATGATAGCGCAATGATAGCCATACAAGAGTCTATTTATAGACTTAATGTTGACTATATTGACTTATACCTTATACATTGGCCTAATCCAAAACAAGGGAAATTTGTAGAGGCTTGGACGGCGCTTATCGATGCTCAAAAAGCTGGGTTATTAAAATCAATTGGTGTATGTAATTTCCTACCTGAACATATAGATACGCTTGAGCAAGAAACAGGAGTCCTTCCTGCCATCAATCAAATAGAATTACACCCCTACTTTAACCAACAAGATGTTATAGACTATCATCGAGAAAAAGGTATTGTAATTCAAGCATGGAGCCCTATCGGTAGAGCTTCTAACGTAATTAATGATGAAACAATTGCTACGATAGCTGAAAAATATAATAAATCAATACCTCAAGTAATTTTAAAATGGCACGTGCAAAATGGTATTGTCCCAATTCCTAAAGCAACGTCTAACCAAAGACAATTGGAAAATATTAATATTTTTGATTTTTCATTAGATGATGAAGAAATGGTTAAGATAAATAACTTAACGCGTGAAGATGGTCGTCGCAAAGATCAAAATCCAGCGATATATGAAGAGTTTTAATACATTTTAAAGTGTAAAATGACATTAATATTAACTTTGAACATATAAAATGAATAAGTTTTCAGTAAATTCAAATAAAATGAATTTAAAGGTTTACAGTCATATGCCCTATATGTATAATATGAATCATAACCAATTTAATAAGAATTAGATGAGGCGCATCAATCATTAGTAAATTTTAGAACAAACTATCTGCTAGTAGCTAAAATTGAAAGGGTGAGATGCCGAAACGACAATAATAGCAGCTTATTGTTTTGTTGGACTTTGTGGTTAAGAGCTTAAGGTCTGTCATTATTTAAAATAATGGAGTGCATCACTTGTATATAGATTTAGAGCAGGTTCGCACTTAGAGCTTGTTCTTTTTTTTATATGATTTGTGATTCTCCCCTAATACTTTGAGGAGGATATGTAAGTGAATAGAAGTGTTTTAAAGTTTGGAGGTTCGTCTGTTAGTGATTTTTCGAAAATTAGGAATATTTCGGAAATGCTAAAACGACGAGTTGAACAAGGTGAACAATTAATTGTAGTAGTTAGTGCGATGGGAAAAACTACAGATCAACTTATGGAAAATGTAAATATGTTGACTGAAACACCTAAAGACGATGCACTTGCCCTACTGTTAACAACTGGTGAGCAGCAAACTGTATCATATTTAGCAATGACATTGAATGATATTGGTATAAGTGCAAAAGCAATGACTGGTTACCAAGCTGGTATTAAAACAGTTGGCCATCATTTGAAAAGTAGAATAGCTGAAATCAATCCAGATACATTTCACAAAGCATTTGAACAACATGATGTGCTAGTAATTGCAGGATTTCAAGGTATTAATGATGACTTTGAATTAACCACATTAGGACGTGGTGGCTCAGATACAACGGCAGTCGCTTTAGCTGCTAGCAACAATACCCCATGCGAAATTTATACTGATGTAGATGGTGTTTATGCAACAGACCCTAGGGTATATGCTAAAGCGAATCGTTTGTCAGCTGTCTCTTACGAAGAAATGATGGAAATGAGTGCTTTAGGAGCAGGTGTATTAGAAACTAGAAGTGTTGAATTAGCGAATAATTATAACATCCCACTCTACTTAGGTAGAACTTTATCAAATGTGAAAGGAACATGGATAATGGAACAAACAGATTTATTAGAGAAAAAAGCGGTGACTGGTGTCGCCTTAGATACGCATATGATGCATGTGACAATTAGTTACCCATTACCAGATAATAAATTATTAACAAGATTGTTTACACAACTCGATCGAGGATCAGTCAACGTGGATATGATTTCACAAATTGTAAATATTGAAGGTTTACAGTTATCATTTACAATTAAAGATACTGATGTAGTTCAAATTTCAAAACTATTGGAAGAGTTGTCAGAAGATTACAACGCTTTAGATTTCAAAATAAATGAATCATATGCCAAAATTTCTTTAATTGGTTCAGGAATGAGAGATATCTCTGGCGTGGCTTCAAAAGCATTTATCACTTTAATCAACAACGACATTGCATTTTATCAAACAACGACTTCTGAAATAAGCATTTCATATGTTATTGATGCAGACAATGGTGAACGTGCTGTTGCGGCATTATATGAAACCTTTGAAATGTAAGCAAATAATTTAAAAAATAGAAAATGGAGTGTATCAATTATGACAAAATTAGCAGTTGCAGGAGCAACAGGTTTAGTAGGAAGAAATATGTTAGATACAATAGATAGAAAAGGTATACAATTTGATGAATTAGTACTTTTTTCATCAGCGAGATCAGCTGGTACAGAAGTATCTTTTCAAGGTAAAACATATACTGTCAGAGAGTTAACAGAAGAAGCTGCAAATGAACAATATGATTTTGTATTAATGAGTGCAGGCGGTAGTACAAGTGAGCACTTCTCCCCTATTTTCGAACAAGCTGGTGCCGTGGTCATCGATAATTCAAGTCAATGGCGTATGGTCGAAGGCATTGACTTAATTGTCCCTGAAGTAAACGAACCAGAATTAACTAGAAAAATTATTGCTAACCCAAATTGTTCAACGATTCAATCAGTTGTCCCGTTAAAAATAATGCAAGAAGCTTATGGTTTAAAACGTGTGGCGTATACTACGTATCAAGCTGTTTCAGGTTCAGGTGTGAAAGGTAAACAAGAATTAGCAGAAGGTGCAAACGGTAAAGCACCTGAAACATATCCACATGCTATTTATAATAATGTGCTCCCACATATAGATGTCTTTTTAGAAGATGGCTATACAAAAGAAGAGCAAAAAATGATTGATGAAACTCGTAAAATATTAAAAGATGATGCTTTAAAAGTAACAGCGACATGTGTACGTGTTCCTGTTCAAGATAGTCATAGTGTTCATATGAGCGTCACTGTTAATAAAGATACTACAGTTGCAGATATTCAGCAGTTATTTGACAATGACTCACGTGTTGTCTTAGAAGATAATCCAGCAAATAATGAATATCCTTTAGCAATTAATTCTACTGGCAAAGATGAAATCTTTGTTGGACGCATTAGACGTGATGATTCTTTAGACAACACATTCCATGTGTGGTGCACTTCTGATAATTTATTGAAAGGTGCAGCTTTAAACGCTGTTCAAATACTGGAACAAGTTATGAATTTGAAAGGAGTTAAATAATATGACACACATTTTTGAGGGTGTTGGTGTAGCTTTAACTACGCCTTTCACCCATAATGAAGTAAATTATACTGCACTTAGAAAACATGTGAATTATTTAATCGACAAGCGTGCTCAGTCTATCATTGTAAACGGTACGACAGCAGAGAATCCTACACTATCTGACGAAGAAAAAGATCAAATTTTAGAAGAAGTGATTAACACTGTAGATGGACGTATACCTGTCATTGCTGGTACAGGTACAAATAGTACTCAAAAATCTATTCAAGCTTCTGTGAGAGCAAGAGAACTGGGTGCAGATGCTATTATGTTGATTACACCGTATTATAATAAAACGAACCAACGCGGATTAATCGAACATTTTACGACTATCGCCGATGCTGCTCAACTACCAGTAGTGTTATATAATGTGCCTTCTCGCACTAATATGACAATCGAGGCAGCTACAGTAGAAACATTAAGTCAAAATGAATATATTGTTGCCTTAAAAGATGCAACTAATGATTTTGACTACTTACATGATTTACAACAGCGTCTAGATACAGATCAATTTGCACTTTATAGTGGTAATGATGATAATATCGTACAATATTTTAAAGATGGCGGACATGGTGTAATATCAGTTGTAGCCAATGTTATTGCTGATGATTTACAACAATTGTTTGAAGCACAACAAAATGGTGAAGATATAACTGCAAGCTTTGCACCGATTGAAACGTTGTTAAATACTTTAGCGGTAGATGTAAACCCTATCCCAATCAAAGTATTGACTACGGTGGAAGGCTTTGGTAATTATGAAGTACGTTTACCACTTGTACCATTAGAAACAGCAGACGAAAATGTCTTAAAAGAAGCATATGCATATTATAAAGCGGGTGAACATCGATGAAAATATTACTTATTGGCTACGGTGCAATGAATGAACGTGTTGCACGACTAGCGGAAGAAAAAGGTCATGAAATTGTAGGGGTAATCGTTAGGGATAGCAATAATACATATCCCTACCCTACTGTTGAACATATTGCTGATGCACAAGATGCAGATGTAGCGATTGATTTTTCTAATCCTGAACTCTTATTACCATTATTAGAAGAATCTTTTAAACTACCATTAGTAATTGCAACAACTGGTGAAAAAGAACAGATTATTCAACGCTTAGAAGCATTAAGTACACAAATGCCAGTCTTTTTCAGTGCAAATATGAGTTATGGTGTTCATGCACTTACTAAAATATTAGAAGCAGCTGTACCACTGTTACGTGATTATGACATTGAATTAACGGAAGCACATCATAATAAAAAAGTAGATGCACCTAGTGGTACATTAGTAAAACTGTATGATGTAATAGAATCATTGCGCGATAAAACAACACCAGTTTATGATCGACATGAAGTTAATGAAAAACGTACTGATGACGAAATTGGTATACATGCCAAGCGTGGAGGTACAATCGTTGGTGAACATGAGGTTTTATTCGCAGGTATTGATGAAACAATCGAAATTACACATCGTGCACAATCAAAAGACATATTTGCAAATGGCGCTATAAGTGCAGCCGAAAAACTTGTGAAACAAACTCAAGGATATTATACTTTTGATAATTTATAAATTAAAGGAGCTAATTAAATTATGACACAACATTTATCAGCAGAAGAAATTATTCAATATATTAGTGATGCAAAAAAATCTACACCACTGAAGGTTTATGTTAATGGAGATTTCTCCAACGTGACTTTCCCTGAAACTTTTAAAGTATTTGGATCTGAAGGTTCAAAAGTCATCTTTTGTGAAGCGGCAGAGTGGCAACCATTCTATAGTGCCAATGAAGCAAGTTTTACAGATGTTGAAATCGAACAAGATCGTCGTAATTCAGCAATCCCATTAAAAGACTTGACGAATACTAATGCTCGTATCGAACCAGGTGCATTTATTAGAGAACAAGCCACTATTGAAGATGGTGCAGTAATAATGATGGGTGCAACGATTAACATCGGTGCTGTTGTTGGTGAAGGTACGATGGTTGATATGAATGCGACATTAGGAGGTCGTGCTACAACTGGTAAAAACGTACATGTAGGTGCCGGTTCTGTATTAGCAGGTGTCATTGAACCCCCTAGTGCTTCTCCAGTTGTCATTGAGGATGATGTGTTAATCGGTGCTAATGCCGTAATCTTAGAAGGTGTACGTGTAGGTCAAGGAGCAATTGTGGCAGCAGGAGCAATTGTTACTCAAGATGTTCCAGCAGGCGCAGTTGTAGCCGGTACTCCAGCTAAAGTGATAAAACAAACATCAGATGTTGAAGATTCAAAACGTGAAATTGTATCAGCTTTAAGAAACTTAAATAACTAATAAGTTATACTTAAATCATCAATAAAATTTTTTAGGAGGATTGAGTTATATCATTGTGTGCCATGTTTAGTAGTACTTTAGAGCATAACACTAACAATGATATTTCTCTCCCTCCTATTTTTATAATACATAATGATTGAACAAATATAACTCATGAACTAAAAGGACTGATCTAATATGAATGAACTTGAATTTGTTACGAAACATAGACGGCACTTACATCAATATCCTGAGCTAAGTTTACATGAATATGAAACGACGCAATATATTGCGAGCTTTCTAGATAGTTTAGGTGTTCACTATGAACGACCACTAGACACAGGATTAGTAGCGTATATACCTGGAAATGGTCAAAAAACAATTGCTTATCGTGCTGATATTGATGCATTACCGATATTTGAAGAAAATGATGTTGATTATAAAAGTCTCAATGATAATGTTATGCATGCATGTGGTCATGATGGTCATACTACTGCATTAATGTTATTTTTACAGCGTTGTAAATCACGTGCAGATGCTGGTACGTTACCACAAAATATAGTGTTTATTTTTCAACCCGCTGAAGAATCAGGTGGCGGTGCCAATCGTTTAATAAAAGCTGGTGCTTTTGAAGCGTACCCTATCGAAGCTGTTTTCGGAGTACATGTAATGCCCTTTGTCGAAGAAGGAAAAGTTGCAATTCGCGATGAAGAAATTACAGCAAGTGCCACTGAGTATCGTTTCTTTTTGAAAGGACTATCTAGTCATGTTGCTGATAAGGAACAAGGTCATTCTTGTGGTGAAGCATTACAACATGTATTGGCGCAAGTGGGTTCAATTCAACAATACCATTTAAATGGACTTAAAAGAAATATCGTTCATATGGGCAGATTTGAAGCTGGTGAAGCAATTAATACTGTGCCAAGTCAAGGATATCTTGAAGGGACAATTCGCACATATGATACTCAAGATTTGGCAGTTGTGAAGCAACAAATGTTAAAAATTGCAGAAAGTGTTGATTTATTATTCGGTGTTGAGTGTGAAGTTAAATTTGCAGAAGGTTACCCACCAACGTACAATGACCCTTCACTGAGAAAACATGTAGTAACAGGTCTAGAAAATGCTGGATTACAAGTTGTAGATAAAACGACACCTTACCTTTTTGGCGAAGATTTTAGTTTTTATAGCCAATTAGCACCTAGCTATTTTGTGTTTGTTGGTACTAAAGATGAGCAACGTGGATTTGTTACGGGATTACATACTGCACATTTAAATTTCAATGAAGCTATGCTAATTAGAATCGCAGATTATTATGATCAAATTTTAAATCATTACGGAGAGGTGCAAGCACAATGACAGCCACTTGGTCAGTAGATATACAAACTTTTTACAATAATGTAAAGCACGTACAACACAATAATTCTATTATGGCTGTAGTAAAAAACAATGCTTATCACTACGGTTTAGAATTTGCTGTACAACAGTTTTTAAAAGCTGGTATTACTACTTTTAGCACAACTTCACTAAAAGAAGCGATTAGAGTTCGTAAACTTGCACCCCAAGCGACGGTATTTTTAATGAATGCTGTCTATGACTTTGATACAGTACGTAAATATAATATCGAAATGACGCTCCCTTCATTAGAGTTTTATTATCAATACTATGAATCGTTGGCAGGTATCAATATACATTTAGAATATGAAAATCTGTTACATCGTTCAGGTTTGAAAACATTAGCTGAATTACGCGAAGTATTACAACATCATCAACAAAACCACCAAGCAGAAAAAATGCACATTCGTGGTTTGTGGACACACTTTGGCTATGCAGATGAATTTGATGTTGAAGAGTATGAGATAGAAAAAGCAAATTGGTTAAATATTGTTAATACATTATTAGATGAAGGTCAACAATTTGATATGATACATGCTCAAAACAGTGCAAGTTATTATCGTGAGTCTGGCATTTTACCCAATCATACACATGCACGTATCGGTATTGCACTTTACGGCTCGAGACCTTATAGCACCCTCTCAACATTGGATATTGTGCAAGCATTAACGGTGAAAGGTAATGTTATTCAAGTGAGAACTGTCAATGCTGGAGATTATTGTGGTTATAGTTTTGCTTTTGAGGCACAACGTAATCAGACGAAACTAGCCGTAGTTGATATTGGTTATGGTGATGGTATTTTAAAAACGAGAGCACAACACGAAGTGATTATTAACGGTCGTCGTTACCCTATTCGTGCATTAATGATGAGTCATATGTTTGTTGAAGTAGACGATGAAGTACATGCACAAGATGAAGTGATACTATATAATAATGATATACGTATAGATGAACATACGTTTAAAGGTGTGGGAGCAAATTCAGAACAATTAAGTGCAATGAATCATGATTCATTGATAAAGGAGTATAGATAATAATGACTGTAGAATATAATAATAATGGCGAGCTTACAATGGGTGGTACAAGCTTAAAAACTATAGCGCAAAGCTTTGGTACCCCTACTATCGTCTATGATGAATCACAAATTAGAATACAAATGCAACGATATCATAATGCCATGAAACAAAGCGGCTTGAAATATAATATTTCTTATGCCTCAAAGGCCTTTACATGTATTCAAATGGTTAAATTAGTTGCGGAAGAAGGTTTACAATTAGATGTGGTGTCTGAGGGTGAACTTTATACTGCATTAGAAGCTGGTTTCGATCCTAGTCAAATTCACTTCCACGGTAATAATAAGACTAAAAGAGAGATACAATATGCTTTAGAAAATAAAGTTGGTTACATCGTTATTGATGATTTAGAAGAGATAGAGTTAATTAATCGTTATGCTTCTGATGTTGTTGATGTAGTACTACGCTTGAATCCTGGAGTTGAAGCACATACACATGAGTTTATTCAAACAGGTCAAGAAGACAGTAAATTTGGCTTATCCATTAAGCATGGTTTAGCAAAACAAGGAATTGAAGCGGTGCAAAATACCACAAAATTAAACTTAAAAGGTGTTCACTTCCATGTAGGTTCTCAAATAGAAGGTACAGAGGCTATGATTGAAACATCTAAACTAGTTATTCAATGGTTGAAAGCTGAAGGCGTTTTTGTAGATTTGATTAATTTAGGCGGAGGTTTCAGCATTAAATATGTTGACGGTGATGTGAGCTTCCCTATTGAAGAAGGTATTGCAGAAATCACTACAGCGATCAAAGATGTTGCTACAGCAGAAGACTATCCAATGCCTGAAATTGGAATTGAACCTGGACGCTCAATTGTAGGTGAAGCAGGTATTACACTTTATGAAGTGGGAACGATTAAAACAATTCCAAATGTAAATAAATATGTTTCTATTGATGGTGGTATGAGTGATCATATTCGTACAGCATTATATGATGCTGAATACGAAGCTAAACTCGTTAATAGAAATGATGTAGCAGATGAAACAGTGACTATAGCTGGGAAACTGTGTGAATCTGGTGATATTATTATCAAGAATGCAAAGTTACCATCTACAGTACGTCGCGGTGATTATCTCGCTATTCAATCGACAGGAGCTTATCATTACTCTATGGC
>NZ_PPQB01000005.1:419433-442621 GCF_002902345.1 Staphylococcus arlettae | reverse complement strand
TGAAAGACGGTAAAGCCCGTGAAGTGATAAAAAGGCAGTCATTGCGTCAATTAATTATTAATGATACAAAATAAGAAAAAGCCCCTTGTATGTCGAACATACAAGGGGCTTTAAATCATTATGGACATATAAAAAGAACCTTTTTTAAGGTTCTTTTATAAGTCAATTTATAATCTATAAATTATAGTTTAACAACGTTAGCAGCTTGAGGACCGCGATCGCCTTCAACTACTTCGAATTCAACTGATTGACCTTCTTCTAATGATTTGTAACCTTCTTGGTTAATAGCTGAGAAGTGTACGAATACGTCGTTTTCTCCTTCAACTTCGATAAAACCAAATCCTTTTTCAGCATTAAACCATTTAACTGTACCTTGTTTCATATTGTGAAACCTCCAAGACTAAAATTCATTCAATATGCTTTATTCGCATATTACAAAAAATACGATGTTACAGAAATCTGTTATTACAATATTCTTTGCAATATGGAATAAAACAATTGCTTACTTACAAGTATACGGGATTGCATATTAAAATGCAATACATAATTGAAAAATTCAAATTAGTTAAATTTTGGAAGATCATAATAAACTTTATCATTATTTAAAACAATATAACTATAAAATATTTGTAAATCCTCATCACAATCTTCACAGAATCCTAATTCACAATTGTTATAAAACGCGTGGATATTATGTTTCCCTACTAAAAAATTATCAAATTTATCTTTACTATTATTTATTATAGATCGGTATGCTTCTAACATTTCATCGTAAGTTGAAAACGATTGTTGTTCTATAATATGGTCTGTCCAGTCACTAAATAGCCACCAGCCTTCGTAATCAGCTCTAATTTTTGCAACTGTCCACATGGTTAAAGCTCCCCTTTTTCAAAAATTCATTTTCATATGTATTTTCATTTAATTTTGACATTTGTATTGTTGGCAATAGTTTAATGTAATGTAAATGTGTTAATAAATATGAAATTAACTCTATGTGTAATATTTTAACTTTAATATTGACAAAATCAAGTTTTCTGACTCATACTTTTGGCCGATAAAGGACAGGTAGAAAAACTTAAATATTAGTTTTGTAGAAAAAAATTTCGTATAATAGACCTAAGAGGTGATTTGTATGCTACGTAAACACATTAAAGTATTTGGGATGGTACAAGGTGTTGGTTTTCGTTTTTATACAGAAAGACTGGCGCTTAAATATAATATTGCAGGTACTGTACAAAATGTAGAAGACTATGTAGAAGTTTTTGCGCAAGGTGAACCAGAAGCGCTTAATCATTTTGTTGAAGCAGTTATAGCCGGTGCATCACCTGCGTCACATGTTGAGAACTTTACTGTCGAAGAATTAGACATAGACAAGACACTGACAAAATTTAAAACTATTTAAAATAAAGGAAGATGTAATTTGAGATACAATATTTCTCGTATTTTGGGGATGATAGTCGCGATACCGTTTGCGATTGTAGTATGGTTTATTTCAGTGTTTGCATTTGATATTCAGGCAATTTTTGATGTATTAATTTCAGTTGCTGCGTTTTTGGGTTCTTACTTCCCTACGCAACGCTTATCATCGAGAAAGTATCTTAAAGAAATTGGGTTATCACGGAGAGAGCATCGCTATGTACAACATCAATTAAGCCATGCACAAGACAAGATTAGACGCATATTAAAAGTATTTATTAATGTGAGATCAATTAAAGATTTCAGACAAGTGAATGAAATATATCGTATTGCACGTGCTATTTACTACGCTGTAAAACAGCAACCAGCTAAGTTTTTCTTAGTAGAAAGTTTCTTTTATTCACACATTGATAATGCTTTGAATTTAATTGAAGCATATACTCGACTCTCAAAATCACCCAAAAAATCTAAAGAAGATAAGCAACGTCTAGAACAAACACGTATTACTTTAGATGAAGTTAACCGTACTTTAGTAGCAGACTTAAAACGAATTAACGAAGAAGATTATGAAAAACTAGATATCGAAATAGAGCTAAATAAAATTGAACAAAAACGTCAGAAATGAAGTGAAATATCGACGAAAGAATGGAGCGAGATAGGTTATGACAAGAGAGCAAGATTCAATTAATGCACACCCTCTTGATTCTTTTATTGACGAGCAAGCTGCGAATGAAGGACAAATCATCCAACAAACGAAGCAATTTTCACCAGAAGAGCAAAAAAAGATTGAGGAATTAAGTTCGTCTATTACACCGATGGATCATGATGGGTTATTAAATTTCGGTACCGAAGCACAATCTAATATGTCTCAATTTTCACACCGTATATTAAACGATGTGAAAACATCGGATATCGGCCCGGTTGGAGATTCACTTAATGGTTTAATGGCTAAATTAAAATCAGTTAATCCAGATGAATTAAACCCTGAGAATCAATCAAAATTAAAACGATTCTTCAAACGTACTAAAGCATCTGTGAATGAAATTTTTTCTAAAATGCAATCAATAGGTTCTCAGATTGATCGTATTTCTATTGAATTAGACAAACATAAAACGAATTTGAAAAAAGATGTTGAGTTATTGGATCAGTTATATGACCAAAATAAGGACTATTTTGACGATTTAACATTATATATTGAGGCAGCAAAACGTAAAAAACAATTGATTGAAAGTACAGAATTACCAAAATTACAAAAAGAAGCACAAAATTCTAATAATCAAATGGTAGTGCAAGATGCCGCTGATTTGAGTCAATTTGTAGAACGTTTAGATAAACGAATATATGATTTACAACTGTCAAGACAAATTGCCATCCAAACAGCACCGCAAATTCGAATGATACAAAATGTTAACCAAGCGTTAGCGGAAAAAATTCAAAGCTCTATTTTAACTAGTATACCTTTATGGAAAAATCAAATGACAATTGCCTTAACTTTAATGAGACAACGTCATGCAGTATCCGCACAAAAAGCAGTTACTGATACAACGAATGATTTACTGTTGAAAAATTCTGCACTATTAAAACAAAATGCTATAGAAACTGCCACAGAAAACGAGCGTGGTGTAGTAGACATAGAAACATTGAAAACGACTCAAAGTGATATTATAGAGACGATAGAACAAACACTTCAAATTCAAAAACAAGGTAGAGATAAACGTAAACAGGCTGAAGGTGAACTCAGCGAGCTAGAGGGAGAACTAAAACAACATTTATTGGATATGAAAAATAAACCACAATAATTATGGTTAACATCGTGTAACTTCCCTATTACATTGATTAATAAAACAAGCACTTCCCTTTTTGGGAAGTGCTTGTTTATTAGTGTTAATTATTCTTTTTCATAGACAATCGGTTGTTCATTTTTGACTAAAGTAGCCACAATATAACCTATAATTGTAAATAATACGGCAATTGGGAACCACTCTAATGAATATTCTTTTAACGGTAAAACATCAATGAAGCTTAATTTAATCCAACCTTGAGTGTGGACAATACTTAAAATTGCAATGATAGTTACCGCTGTAACTGGAATTCTTTGTGCGATTGGTTTTGTTGGTACAATACGTGCAATTAAAATGAGTAATACTGATGTGATAGCGATTGGGTATACAACACTTAAAACCGGTACTGACATTTTAATTACTGAGTTCAATCCTTGGTTTGCTAGGATAAAACTGATAATTGTAAAAATAACTGCAAATACTTTGTACGATACTTTAGGTACAATTTTATGGAAGTATTCGGATACAGATACAATTAAACCACACGCAGTTGTTAAACAAGCAAGCGCTACAATAATACCTAACACATACTTACCAAGTGAACCAAAACCAGTTGTAGCAATGGTCGTCAATAGATATGTACCAATATTTTGATCTTTAGCAGTTAGACTGGCAATTTTATCTGGCGATATATTCATATGATTTCCAATAAAGCCTAAAGAAATATAAATAAACAATAATGCTACTGCTGCAATAACACCTGCTAATAATGTTTGTTTAAATATTTGATTTGCATGAGTGAGTCCTGTAGATTTCACAGCATTAACTACAATCATTGAAAATGCAATTGCTGCAATCGCATCCATAGTCAAATAACCGTTTGTAAATCCTTGTGAAAAACCTGCTAAATTAGATGTAAATAGCTCTGATTCCTTACTTGCTGAATTACTTCCAAAATCAATAAAACCTTTAATAATCATAGCTAAAATAGTAATTAACAATAATGGTGTTAATAAAGATCCGATACGATCTACCATTTTAGTTGGATTAATACATAAATATAAAACAATTAAGAAATAGATAACTGTAAAAATAAATAAAGCAAGACTACTATTTGTATGTGCAATTGGCGTTACAGTCATTTCGAATGATGTTGAAGCTGTACGCGGAATCGCAAACAATGGTCCAATCGTTAAGTAAATAACAATTAGAAAAACAATAGAAAACTTAGGTGATATTTTATTTAATGAACCGATATATCCCTCTTTATCTAATGCGCCTACCACTACTCCCAATAATGGTAAACCGATCCCTGTAAGTGAAAATGCTAAAATAGACGGCCAAAAGTACTGTCCACTATCTAGGCCTAAACTCGGTGGGAAAATTAGGTTACCTGCTCCAAAAAAGATAGCGAAAAGCATGAAACCTATAATCCATGTATTTTTATTCATATTTTATACTCCTTCAATCTTTCCAAAAATATAATATTCATTATTCTACCACGATTAACGACAATAAGTCTATATAACTTTTCAGAATATTTTAAACTATTGCTAAAATCGGTTAAAAAGATTTTAACAATAGTTTTTTGAGTAATGGTGAAAGCTGAATTGGTAAGTTTTCAACACCTTCTACGAACAACGCAAATTGTCCGTAAATATTGTGTATCGTTTGTTCGATATCTTCGGTAATAGGTTCTTGACTTAAAAATACATTAAAAACTTCAATCCCCATTTTACGTGCAGTTTCTACGGATTCATAAGTATCTAAAATACCATCCTGACTGTAGTTATATGCAGAAGGCTCGCCATCTGAAAAGACAATTAAAAATCGTTGATTATGAGAACGTCTGAGTAGTCTTTCACTTGCAATACGTATAGCAACGCCATCTCTGTTATCATCTTGGGGTTCTAACGCGATAATACGTGGTCCTTCATTTGAATAGATAGATTTATCATAATGAATGATTTCATCTATAATGTTTGGTTGCGTATTTTCGTCAGCTTCAAAGGCATCTTCATTAAAAGCTAAAATTTCATGTTTTACATTTAATGATTTTAACGTTTCATGGAATAAGACTACACCTTTTATGGTTTCGTCCATTTTATCTTGCATACTGGCTGAGGCATCTATTAATAAAGTGAAAGTTGCATCAAATGACTGACTTAAATCTTGTTTTTTATAAAATAATTTATATTGGTCATCAATAAACCAATTTAATAAGTTTTTTTGTAGTCGTCCTTTGGTTAAATTATGGCGTTCATCATCATGTTCACGATCAATTGTTTTTTTAATGATTTTGATTAAATCTTTAGTTTCAAAAGCTACATCTTGTTCTACTTCTCTATAAGCTTGCTGAAAATCAGGTTTTATTTCTGGAACGCGCCAATCAATATCAACATTTTCATTAATACCAGTCAGAGCAAATAGATTATTACTTCCTAGTGAGCCGCCCTCTTCGTTGTCTATAGTTTGGTTAGAACCTTTTCCTTTTTTAAGTTGCATATCGGTCATATCATCACTAGGATCGCCTTCACGAGCAGTATCATTGTCACTTGCAACGTCACTATTAGTGCCTTCATGAAGTTCCATTTCTAAATATGCACCACCTGAAGATTGACTGTCAGCACTTTTAGTTTCCGCTTTTTCGCTCTCGATATCTTCAGAATTCTCTTGTTCATTAGTACCATCAGTGTTACTAGCATCTGTACGACGCAAGTCTTCAAAAGACTGCGTTTCCATAGCACTATAAACTTGTTTAGGTAGATGATAATACTCATTAAGCATATCTTCTTTTAATATATCGTCTATTTGATACATGATTCGATCAGCTAAAAATTTGTTGTCTTCAGAGTTTTCATTGTAGAAAAAATTAGGTAAATACTGGTACATATTAACTAAAATATCATCAATTCGTGGATGAATATGAGGAATGTCATAAAAGTTTTCAGTTAAAAATGAGTGCGCCAAGTGCAATAATAATAAATCAGTAAATGTTGTTTTGGTTTTATAGACATTTATCTGTGTCTCTATAAATTGCTGTCTTACTTTATTTCTTAGAATAATTGCTTTTTGCGTACTAGGTCGTTCTTGTATAATGATATTTAAAATTCTTTTATCTTCGAGCAATTTAAATAACTGTTGATAAAACTTCGTGTGAGTAAATGATTCTACATTATTAATCACATCATTAACGACTGTTGAATCCATTAACTGGTATCCGTATGCTGCAAGCATGACATCTGTTTTTAAACCTGCAGTTTCAATATGTGTTGGTCGATGTGACCAAAAAGAGCTTGTTATCAACACATTATTGATTGGATCGAAATAAGGGAATTTTTGAATTTTGACATGTGTTTCTTTGTTTTTTAGTAATAATCTTGACAAGTCTTGTAACATCATTACTTGTTTGGCATCTAGTTGTTCGTCGTTAAATTTTATAAAACGATCACTCATAACTTATCCCTCACTAAAAGTTTAATTCAACCGCATTGATGATAGCTTGTTGTTCTCTCTCGTCTTCTAATTTATCTATAATTGTCCGCTGTATTGCCCTTTCAATTGGCATAATTGTTGCTAAATCACTTAAGTCAATTAATGCACGAATACTAGCAGCCTC
Source organism: Staphylococcus arlettae (assembly GCF_002902345.1). Classification (GTDB taxonomy): domain Bacteria; phylum Bacillota; class Bacilli; order Staphylococcales; family Staphylococcaceae; genus Staphylococcus; species Staphylococcus arlettae. The sequence continues at coordinate 435,805 of NZ_PPQB01000005.1, read as the reverse complement.
TTCAGAAATTTGTCCTTGTTTTGTCATTGTACGTAAATCTTCATTGAATTTAATAATACGTGAAATTAAATTGTCGTCATCTAGTTGGCTTTGCTCTTTAATAACATTACCTAACGTATCACCATCTATATAATCCACTTGTATAACGACAAAACGGTTTTTCAAAGCTTCGTTCATTGGCAAGGTACCAATATAACCTTCGTTGATTGCTGCTATTACATTGAACCCAGGTTCAGCTTTAACAACTTCACCAGTAAATGGATTTGTTAGTTTTCTACGATAATCAAGTACACCATTTAAAATTGGCAATGTTTCCGGTTTAGCCATGTTGATCTCATCAATATATAAAATATGTCCTTCTTTCATTGCTTTAATAACAGGGCCGTCGATAAAAACAATTTCTTGTTGGCCTTCACTATTGGTTTGAATTGTTTTAAAGCCTAACAAACTTTCAGCATCTAAATCAACAGAACAATTGACTTGATACATCGGTGTTTCTATTGTTTCGCTTAATGTTTCAGCTAACTTAGTTTTACCTGAACCGGTTGGTCCTTTGAGTAATATATTTTTATTTAATCGTAATAATGCCGAAGCATCATTGAATATAGTTTCATCAGAATTGATATATTGTGTTTTTACCATGAAAAATAGCTCCTTATAATCAGTAAATGTGTTGTCATTAAAAAAGAGACTGGAGTAAAAAATCACCCTAGTCTACTATTCTAATCATGTATTACTCATGTTTAATATTAATGTCTTTTAGTTAGATGTTAAACTTCTTTAAAATAAGTTTTATAATAACCACCAACTAAACCAGCATTATCAATAATTTGATAATAATCTTCGGTTTCATTGATGACGTCATATTGTTTGCCTACTGTCAACATATCAGATACTTTAAACTTTTGTGCATTTGTATGCACAACTTCTACTTTCTTAAGTGGTTCATGTGTTTTCCATGTTTCGTGTAGCATTTTTATAAAATCCTTTCATTACTTTGTTTTTTCTAATGTTAAAATAAATGTAATTCCGCTATTTTCTGAAATTCTTAATGATTGGGCGTCACCTTGATCAAGTGTTTGGTATGGAATGCCAATAACTTCTAATTGTTGTAAAGCATGTTGATATTCCTCTGTTGATTCAGTTGCGAATTCTATTTGTTCTACAATCCCATGTGCAGGCATGTTAATTTCTTCGGCAGCAGGATATAAATGCAATTCGCCCCCTAATCCACCATCACCAATTTTGAAAACTTGAACTTTGAAATCATCGTTGTCCGATGCAACATATTCTGCGTAATGAGTAAGATTAAACACTTTAGACAAAATAGATTGTGTTAGTAATGGTTCATTCACTTTTATAATAACCGGTGCAAGTCCTTGAATTTGATGCAATGGATTCACTGAACTATCAAAAGATGGCATACCTAAAGGTGTCCCACTATTATGCTCATTGGAGTAAATGGCAAATTGTTGCCCATCATGATCTTTAAAGTGAAAGTATTGATGATCGTTTAAAGTTGTAATAGCGCTATAGTCTATACCAACATCTTTCAAAATAGCTTGATACTCTAATAAAGCTTCATCTGTGGGTACACGTAAGCCAATGCTGTTAATTTGGTTGTTCGCAATATTATAGTTAGGAATTTCTACTACATGTACACGAGTACCAGACGCTAAGTCTGCATCGCCAAAACGTAAAGCATGCTTTTTTTGTCCAACAGTCATACCTAGCACATCAGTTAATAGTGCTTGAGATTTGTTTAAATCGCTCGTTCCAATCGTAACACTTCTAAGACCATTCATTCATAGACACCTCAATACATTCTTTTGGTTTATTATAACGTATTTTCTAATTAATTTATAGAATGAACTTTGAATATGTTGAATTAACAAGAAACAAAGTTGATAAAATGATATTTTGTATTAAAATAAAGATATAAACAACTAATATTATCTTATTAACAATAATATTAAATAAGGAGGTTTTTGAATGATTAACTTCTTATTATTATTTGGCATCACAGTATTAATTGCAGTGTATTCAGGCATTACATTCTTTACGAATTTGAAAAATAAAAACAACCAAAAGTCGTCCAAAGATAAAGCGCCAAATAATAAAATTTTCGGTATAGTATTTGTTGTATTTTTAATTATTGCCATTATCGAAGTCATTGTCTACTCAATTTAAGCAACTTTAATGGCATACAAACTAGTAAACAACAAGTGTTAATCGAATCCTAAGTCAGATGCAGTGTTAAGTTTAACTGTTTTCTGACTTATTTTTTGTACTTTGACGATAAATTAATTGTACTACTCCACTTTTGTAAGTATTTACTGTAGAGAGTTCTAACTGTTTTTGGTTGTTAATAGCTACAAAAAGTGGCTTACCAGCACCTAAAATAATAGGATGCACAGCTAACTGCAATTCATCGACTAAATTTTGATTTAAAAATGTTGTGATAATACTAGAGCCACCGTAAAGCCAAATATCTTTGCCGGGTTGAGCTTTTAATTGATTTACAGTGTTGGCAATATGATTATTAATATAAGTAGTTGTAGGATTAGAGTATTGTAGTGTACGACTAAAAACATATTTGTGGGTGTTTTGCATTAATTCCCACATATGATATTCACTTTGCGGAGTATTGCTATTAGGTTGATATTCGGTCCATAAATCATAACTTTTGCGTCCAAACAGAATCGTATCAATTTGTTCTAAAAATTTATCGAATTGCATATCATCTTCCATAATGCACCAATCAATTTCACCGTTTGGCCCTTCTATAAAACCATCTAAAGTTACTGCAAGATTTAAGATTACTTTTCTAGTCATAAAACCCCTCCTTAAATTTTTAATTATGAAAATATGCTTTATCAAAAAGTTAGTTATACACTAGCTTATTTTAAACTATGAAACAGACATATTACAGTAGAAAGTTAATGTTTGATCATTAATTTGTTGTATATAACAATTGAAATTTATTATTAAAAAGTTCAAACATACTTTTGTTTTAGCTCATTTCACTAGTACAATGTGATATGTAGCATTTAAATCACTAACAATTTGGAGATGGTAATTTTGAAAATAGCCCGATTTATTTCTGTACTCTGTACAGTGTTATTAATCATTGTATTAATTTATGGACTAATAATGATGATTGGTGACTTTATGGGAGTGACGACATTTAATAATCAATTCCTCATTATTGGTATTGCTATAGTTTTATTAAGTAATTTATTTCAACAATCAAAACCCCGAGTGTCTATAGCATTATTAATTATCGGTATCATTCTTATTTTTATCGGTTAATATTATAGTGAATGAAGTTTACAATTTGGATTTTATAATAAAATCTTTAAAGCAATGTCTATCAACAGACGTTGCTTTTTTAATTTATAGTTGTGCTGACAGTGTATTTACTAGTTAACACAAAAGTTCTTGTTGCGGTTCAAATAGGCATTGAGACGGTAAATAAAGACCTCCCCCACCTCTATAATTTATATAAAGCACAAATAGTTAACTTTAACGATTGTTCTTTGTTTTGTTCTTTTTGTACGTTATAATGACCTTTGAGGTGTATAAATTATGAAAGAAATTAATGAAATTATATCTGACAATATAAAGTTATTTAGAAAACAACATGGTTATTCACTAGACCATTTATCAGAACTTACAGGAGTTAGTAAAACAATGTTAGGTCAAATAGAACGTAAAACATCAACACCATCTATTACTACGTTATGGAAAATTGCTAGTGGATTAAAAGTATCTTTCACAGAATTAACGCAAGAAAGTGATGCTATCATTAACAAAATAACGTTAGATCAGACACAAGCACTATCTTCAGAGCACAACAAATATCAAATATTTTCTATATTTAAATTTGATATTGAAAGAAAAATTGAAAGTTTTATGGCTGTCATTGAACCAAGTGGAAAAATTAGTGTATCTCCTCATGGTGCTGGCTCTATGAAGTATATAACGGTATATGATGGGACAGTAACAATTACATTAGATGGAGAAAAGTTCATTTTACAGCAGCATGAATCTATTAAATTTAATGGCAATATGTTTCATCAATATAACAATGAACATAATGAAACTGCACGGTTACATATCGTTATACATTATTAATTTACGTAATGACGGTAATGAAATAAAAATACAACGACGCTGTGCGCCGTTGTATTAAGATTAATTAACTATTTCATATTAAAGCTTTAATATTAGCTATTGTTCTTTATTTTTCTGAAGAATTTTTTGTATTTTCTCAAGGTTTGCCTTAAAATCTTTTTTAGATTGCTCACTATCATAATATTCAGGGTCGCTCTTTCTAATTAATTCTCCGTCTATTCTCCACTTGTCATGCAGTGTAAGTGGTTTGCGCTTTCTATTTCTACTTGTATTGTGTTCATTTTCAGTCATGTTCAACACCTCACAAATTTATCGTTTGCAAGTATAATAACACCTTACGCATATATTCGTACAATGTCTCTAATTTGAATTTTAAGCCCGTTTTTAGCGCATAGCGCAGTTAGATAATTCACGTGTTTAAGGATGAGATTCATAGCATAAGTAACGTATATACGAGGCTGTACGCCAAATTTATATCATGTATCCATATAAAAGATAAAGGCTACTCAATTAAGAGCAGCCCAATAACGTGAAAAGTTGATGTTTAGATTAACAGTCGCCATGTTAATCTTACAAATACTTAAGCTAATAAAGGAGAAGTTTTATGGGAATTTCCCACAAATGAATAAATACATAAAAATACAACGACGCTGTGCGCCGTTGTATTGAGGTTAATAAACTATTTTATGTTGTGTATTAAGATTCTAATAGTAAATCTTCTGGGTTTTCAATTAAATCTTTTATTGTTTTCAAGAAGCCTACTGCCTCTTTACCATCAATGATACGGTGGTCATAGCTTAATGCAATGTACATCATTGGACGGTTTTCAATAGTTTCTGCATCAATAGCAATTGGACGTGTGATGATAGAGTGCATGCCTAGGATTGCTGCTTGACTACCATTAATGATTGGCGTTGACATCATTGAACCAAAAATACCGCCATTTGTAATAGTAAACGATCCGTTGACCATATCATCTAAACCTAATTTTTTATCACGTGCTTTAACTGCTAAATTAGCAATTTCAGCTTCAATTTCCGCAAAGTTCTTCTTATCACAATCTCTAACGAATGGTACAAGTAAACCATTATCTGTAGAAACAGCAACACCAATGTCGTAGTATTCTTTAGTAATCATGTCATCGCCATCGATTTCAGCGTTAACTTCCGGATACTTTTTCAATGCTGCAACAGCTGCTTTTGTGAAGAATGACATGAAACCAAGTTTAGTGCCATCATGATCTTTAATGAATTGTTCTTTTTTACGTTTACGTAAGTTCATAACGTTTGTCATATCAATTTCATTGAAAGTTGTAAGCATTGCTGTATTGTTTGATACTTCTAGTAATTTTTTAGAAGCAGTTTTCTTACGTCTCGACATTTTTTCACGTTTAACTGGTTTTGAAGGTTTTTGAGCTGCTGGAGCTGGTGTTTCTTGTTTTTTACTACTTTCAGCCGGTTTATTGTTTGAAGCAGCTGCTCCATTTTGTTGTTGATCAACATCTTCTTTACGTACAACATCGTTTGATTTTGCTGCCACGTCGTTTAAATTAACGCCTTTTTCACGAGCATATTTACGTGCTGATGGTGTTGCATTAACGCGTTGTGTTGAATCTGTAGAGTCATTTTGTTCTGCTTTTGGTGCTTCATCTGAAGTGGACGCTGCCTCTCCAGTTGAAGATGCTTCAGTTGATTGTTGTGATGAAGTATCTTCATTGCTGTTACTTGCATTGCCTGAACCTTCTCCTACAACTGCAACAGCTTGACCAACTTCAACAGTATCACCTTCGTTGGCTAAAGTTTCTTGTAATACACCTGCTTCTTCTGAAACTACTTCAACATTGACTTTATCTGTTTCTAATTCGAGAATAGCTTCACCTTTATCGACGCTATCTCCTACTTGTTTTAACCATTCTGCAATGGTACCTTCTGTGATTGATTCTGCTAATTCTGGAACTTTTACTTCTGGCATGCCTAACTTCCCCCTAGTTATTATTTGTGCTTTGTTCAATTATCATATTTTGTACGAGTTTGTGAATTTCGCCATCACCTTCAGCTGGTGCTGCACGTTGGATACGTCCGTGATAGCTTAAATCATATTTGTCTACAGTTAACTCTTTTAAGTATGGATAAACAAATGACCATGCGCCTTGGTTTTTAGGTTCTTCTTGTACCCAAGCGACAGTTTCTAAGTTTGGTAAATCATTTAAAATAGCTTCTATTTCTGATGCTGGGAATGGATATAATCTTTCAACAGCAATTAATAAAATAGAATTGTTTGGATTTTTAGCCAAATGCTCTTTTAAATCGATAAACATTTTACCTGACGCTAAAACCACTTTTTTAACAGCTTCTTTATCATGTTCTTCAGTTAAAATTGGTTCAAATTTGCCTGAAGTAAATTTAGAAATTGGATCTGAAACTGTTTTATTACGCAATAAACTTTTTGGAGACATAATTACTAATGGTCTCATTGATTGAGTACCTAAATTAGCAGCTTGCGCTCTAAGTAAATGGAAATAGTTACTTGAGCTTGAAAGATTTGCAACAGTCATATTATTTTCGCCCGCAAGTTGTAAAAATCTTTCAAGTCTTGCAGAAGAATGTTCTGGTCCTTGACCTTCAAATGAATGAGGTAATAATAATGTTAAACCTGAACGTTCTCCCCATTTAGCTCGTGCACTAAATAAGAAATTATCAAAAATCATTTGCGACATATTTGAAAAGTCTCCGTATTGTGCTTCCCAAATAGTCATACAATCTTTATTTTGTACATTATAGCCGTATTCAAAACCAACTACAGCTGCTTCTGATAATGGTGAATTATAAACTGTGAAAGTAGCTTTTTGATTTGGAACATGATTTAACGGTATAAATGTATTGCCATTTTCTGAATCATGTAATACTGCATGACGATGACTAAATGTACCGCGTTCGCTATCTTGCCCAGTCAAACGAACTGGTTTGCCATCTTGTGTAATAGTCGCAAAGGCCAATTGTTCAGCTTGAGCCCAGTCTACTAATCCATCTTCAGAGTTAAATGGTTCTTTACGTTTTTCTAATACTTTGTTTAGTTTTTTCAACACAGTAAAATCAGACGGATAAGATAGCATAGCGTCATTTATTTCTTGTAATTGTTCAAAAGTAAATTGACGATCATCACCTTGTAAAGGTTGTTGTAAACTCTCAGGTTTTTGCATATCTGGATTATCCATTTTGTCATTTTTATCGATTTTATCATGTGCAGCACGTAATGTTTTTTGAACTTCATCAAAAATATTATTCATTTGATCCTTCGAAATAATACCTTCTTCAACTAATTGATTACCATATAAAATATCGACTGGATCATGATCACGTATTTGTTGATATGGAACTGGATTAGTGATTGATGGTTCATCCATTTCATTGTGTCCATAACGGCGATAACCAACTAAGTCAATAACCACGTCTTTATCGAATTCTTTTCTGAAGGCCATTGCAATTTCAATAGCTTCGATAGTGGCTTCTACATTATCTGCATTAACATGCATAATTGGCACATCATAGCCTTTTGCAACATCAGATGAATACGTTGTAGAACGTCCGTCTTCAGGTTCTGTTGTGAAACCAATTCTATTATTTGTAATAATATGTAGCGTACCACCTGTAGAATACCCATCTAAATTGCCAAGGTTCATTGTTTCAAAATTGATACCTTGTCCAGGATAAGCTGCGTCACCATGAATTAAAATTGGCATAGATTTATTAAATTCAGTTGTTGTCGAGCCTGCTTTTTTAGTGTCATCTTGTGTTGCTCTTGTTTTACCAATAACAACTGGTGCAACAATTTCTAAGTGACTTGGGTTATTAGCAAGTGAAATACGTTGTTCAATACCATAAGAAGATGTTGTTTTCACGCCACCTAAATGGTATTTTACATCGCCTGTCCAGCCTGAAGTCAGGTATAAACTACCGTCTTCTGGTGAGAATTTCATTGGATCAGTGTGCATAAATTCAGATAACATCATTTCATATGGTTTTTCTAGCACGTGTGTTAAGACGTTAAGACGTCCTCTATGTGCCATACCAATTTGAATGTTTTGTATACCTTCATTACCTGCTAATTTCAATGTTTGTTGTAACATTGGTACTAGTGTATCGACGCCTTCAATTGAGAATCGCTTTGCGCCTACAAAGTTTTTATGCAAATACTTTTCAAAACCTTCGACATGTGCAAGGTTTTTAAATAATTCAATTTTTTGATTGTCATTTAGTGTGGCTTTATAAGGTGTCTCTATACGACGTTTTAACCATACACGCTCTCTATTATTATTAATGTGTGTATATTCAAAGGCAATAGGACCTTTGTAACGTTTTTCCATACGAACAATAGCCTCGTATGCGTTGTCGTAAATATCTTTAAAATGTTCAGATACAATACCAGCCGAAATACTTTCCAAAGTCTCTTTATCAAGATTAAAATCTTCAATATTTAACTTTGGTACATGTTTTCTTTCAGGACGATTAACTGGATAAATATCTGCCAATAAATGCCCGTATTGACGTATATTATCGATTAATCTCATAACACGTTTGATCGTGCTATCTGCTTTGGTATTAGCGCTTTGAACGCCTGATTTGGTTTCGATGTTAGCTTCACCGTTTTTAATTGTACTAAAAAGGACTTGCAAATCTTCAGGGACTGCAGTCGGATCTTCTAAATAGTTGTCATACAAATCAAGAATATATCCTAGATTTGTCCCGAAATTTACAGGTGCCTCAGTTACCTGTCTTTCGTTGCTCATTTTACACCCTCCACAAAATAGTTGAAACGCTTACAAATCAATAATAGCATTAAATCAATTGAAATTAAAGTAGCAAAAGCTTGTATAACGCAAAAATCAATCAACAAAATAAAATTGCTATTGTATCTATATTTTGATGCTTTCTTTATTGATTAAAAAGTTGCTGTAATTAAAAAAATAACTACAATCAGTTGTACTTTGCCCTTCTTTTCGACAAACTAATCATAGTTATTTTTGTATTATTATATTTAATTGTTAAAATGTAATTTTAAATGTAGTATAACTTCCTAATTCACTATCAACTTGAATTGTTCCACCATAGTATTCGATTATTTTTTTCGCAATAGACAGTCCTAAGCCGTTGCCACCTAAGTTACGTGCACGAGATTTATCTACTCTATAGAAACGGTCAAAGATAAATTCAATATCTTCTTGCGGAATACCTAAGCCATGGTCAGTAATTTCTATTGAAATTTGTTTGTTTTTAAGACCGGTTTGAATTGTTATTTGTTTGTTTTTCTGGTCATATTTCATGGAGTTATCAATAAATATAATCAACACCTGCTCGAATTGATAGCGATTGATTTTAATATTTAAAGGTTTAGGATATGGTATAAATTCAAAGGTATAATCTTGGTGCAAATGTTCAACAGATTTAATGCGTGACTTAATTTCTTTATTAATATCTACTATTTCTATTTCACGCTCGTTTACATTGTTATTGTCTTTAGTTAATAGTAAAAGTTCTTCGATTAATTTAGTAATTCTAGTCATTTCTTCTAGTGAAATATTTAATGATTCTTCTAAGATTGCAGGATCTTTTTTACCCCACCGTTGTATAAGATTTAAATGACCTTGAATAATTTGTAATGGTGTACGCAATTCATGCGATGCATCTTCTACAAATTGTCGTTGCTGATTAAATGATTCTTCTAATTGAGCCATCATTTCGTTGAATGTATCAATTAAATTATCTGTTTCTTCATAATTTGTAGGCAATTGTAATTGTTCTTGGAAACCATCCCTTCTAATTTGTTGCATTTTATTAGACATTGTAATGAGTGGTTTAGTAATTTGTGATGACACAAAATAACTGATAATAGCTGTTAAAATAGTAGCAATTATTCCAAAAGCAAAAGCGAAAAAGTAAAGCGAGTTTACTAATGTATTATAATTATCTAATGAATGAACAATCATACTGTAACCATCAAAATTATCATTGTGCACGCTATTTGTAACGATTAGGTAATCTTTGTTGCCAGTACTTTCGATTTCAATCTGATGAAATTTAGATGGCTTTAAAGTTGGAGAATACTTAATGGAATTGTCATTTGATGTTTCGATAATTTGTTGGCCGTGATCATCAAACAAAATAACTTTTTGAAAATTACCTAATGATGCATTTAAATCTAGTGGCGTAATATCTTTAATATGTTGCGATTGAAATAAGTTGTTAATATCGTTTGAACTACGTTCTGCCTCGCTAACTTCATTGTGCCTCAAAGCACTACTTAAATAGAATATAATAATCAAACTAAAAATTAATATAGTAGAAAATGTGATTGTAGTAGTGATAAGCATCCATTGAGTTTTTAATTTACGTTGTTTCATCTTCGTATCACGTATCCTACGCCTCTAACAGTTTCTATGTAGCTATCTTTATCAAAAGGTTTCAACTTATTACGTAAGTAACGAATATAAACATCAACTACATTAGTTTCTACTTCTGAATCATAGCCCCATACATATTCTATTATTTGTTCTCGCTGCATAACATGATTAATATTTTCAGCAAGTAATAATAATAAGTCATACTCAGTTTTAGTGAGTCCAACATGTTCACCATTAACAGATACTTTAAATGCACCTTTATCAATTACTAAACCATTAATGTTAATCTCATTTTTTTGTGGTTGTCGTCTTAACATAGCACGAATTCGTGCCAGTAATTCTTCTATATCAAATGGTTTTACAATGTAATCATCTGCACCATAATCTAAACCAACAACTTTATCATAGGTGTCACTTTTCGCAGTTATCATGATAATAGGTGTATTTTGAACTTGACGTATTTGACGACATATCTCCAAACCGTTGATATTTGGTAACATCAAATCAAGTAAAATCAAATCAAACTCATATTCCAATGCTCTGTCTAAGCCGGTTTGTCCATCATTTTCAATTTCAACTTCATACGCTTCGTGTTTTAGTTCTAATTCGATAAAGCGAGCAAGGTTTTGCTCATCTTCAACAATTAATATTTTTGTCATACATCGCACCTCATATGCATCTTAGTAATTAAATAATCTTATTATAACCATATTATTTTAGCAAGCTATTCGAATGAACAATAGCATAGCTCATTACATTAAATAATGTGTTAACTTAACTCATAAAACGAAAAATTTAAAAAAATTCTAAGGATTTAATTGACAATGATTCTCAATGTTGTATAATGTAATTGAAAATGATTATCAATACTAAATAAGACATTCCCCCCACACATTACGTTCTTATTAGCATTGATCATTTTCAGAAATATCCCCTTTTATATGCCCGTAAAAGACTAACGTTGCGAGTCAACGTATTATAAAAGCTGACTTTACTTTAGTAAAGTCAGCTTTATATTTTATCTAAATGACCTAATAATTTAGATATTCAATTTTTTACGTAACATTAGCGTCGCTAAAACAATGCAAAATACGCCACCTATAATTCCCGCGATAATATCTGTAGGATAATGTACACCTAAGTAAACGCGAGAAGAAGAAATCATTATGATAAATAATGCACATAAGCCAATCATAAATCCTTTTGATTTCCCTTTCATTACTCGATTCGAGATATAAATCGCACTGCCGAAAAAGGCTGTCGAACCCATAGCGTGTCCACTAGGGAAACTGAAACCTGAAATATCGATTAATCTGAGTAAAGTAGGTCGTTCTCTGTCAAAAATATTTTTTAATAGAGGGTTTAATGTACTAGATAAACTCATAACTATAGCAAAAAATAATGCTTCAATGTTTAAGCGTTTTAGCATTAAGAATGCCACTAATAACAATGATAAGCATACCATTGCCCAAACTTCGCCCACTTTTGTTACACCTAAAAAGATTGAAGTTGTAATAAAGCTTTCTGATGAGTATATAAATTCATATACTTCATTATCAATCCATTTTCCTAATCTTGATTCATGGAAAAATGCAATGACACCAAATATTAAGGTGAAGATGATTAATAATGAAATTCTTTTCCAGTGTGACATTGCACCACGCCCCCCCTTATTAAGCTTCTGCGTCTGTAACGATTTTATCGAATAAATCTTCTTTAGTATAACTTTCTTTATAAGTTTTCATTTTATCAATAATGTCTGATCTATTATGTTCTATATCAGCTAATTGTTCAGCTAGTTGGTTTTCAGAAAGTTCATCTTCTAAAATATATCTACCGAAATCTTTTGATGCAAAATTTTTAGCGTTGTCAATTTGGTCTCCTCTAGACTGTTCCAAACCTAATGGAATGAGTAACATAGGAATGCGTAACGTTAAAAACTCATAAATCGCATTAGAACCAGATCTACTAACAACAGTATCGGTAATAGCTAATAAATCAGTTAAGTCATCTTTCACAAATTCAAACTGAATATAACCTGGGCGATTAATATATTTTTCGTCTAATAGTCCTTTACCAGTTAGGTGAATGATTTGATATGTTTTGAGTAATGCATCTAAATTACCTCTTATAGTATCATTTAATTTTTTGCTTCCGAGGCTACCTCCCATCACTAGTAAGACCTTTTTGTCGCTGCTAAACTGCGTTAATTGATAACCACGCGATTTATTACCACTTTTCAAATCTTCTCGGACAGTTGCACCTACAAAGTCAGCCTTATCTTTAGGTAAGTAGTTTAACGTATCTTCAAATGTTGTGTATATTTTTTTAGCAAACTTTAATGCTATCTTATTTGCTAATCCTGGAGTTAAATCAGATTCATGAATGATAGTTGGTATTTTTAATGACCGAGCAGCTATAACTACAGGTACAGACACAAATCCTCCTTTAGAAAATAACAAATCAGGTTTTTCTTTCTTTAATACGCGACGCGCATCGATGATTCCTTTAAGGACTTTAAAGATATCTTTGAAATTGTCAAAAGACAGGTAACGACGTAATTTCCCACTGGAAATTACATGATATTTGATTTCTGGTAGCTGTGATTCAATCATCTCTCTTTCAATCCCTTTTTGAGATCCTATATAAAAAGCTTCATGTCCTTTTGCTAATGCTGTAGGAATTAAACTTAAATTAACAGAAACATGACCAACAGTACCGCCACCGGTAAATGCTATTTTCGACATAAAACAACCTCGCTCTATTTTTTTAATTTGGTGTAATAAGCATAAAAAGGTTTCCCTTTATCAAATGGAAAATAATCCATTGTGGCTTCGCCTACTTTAGTAAAGCCAAATTTAGTGAATAATTGTTGTGCACGATAATTTAATGCAAACGTGTCAGTAAGTACATAATCAACTTCGTGGCTTTTGGCTAAATTTAAAGCAAAAGCAAAAAGTTTTGTAGCGCCTCCCTTATAATTAGGGGAATTTGCTAATCGATGTATTACAAATGCCTGATTTTTATTTATAGGCCACTTTAAGCTATCATACCATTCTGCTTGAGATTGGTCGACCGCAACAAAACCATAAACCGTATTATTTTCATCTAACACATATAGTGATTTGTTTTCAATATCACCCACGAAGTGTTGTTGTAATGGGTAGTTGTCATCCCATTGTGGATTATTATCTTGTTGCATAATTGCTTTTGCTTGATTTACGATAACCATTATTGAATCAAGATCTTTCATTGTTGCATTACGAATCATTGACTGACACCTCGTATTATTTAAGTTTATCAAGTAATTCATCAAGTACTGTATCTTTTTCGTTTGCTTTGTTGACTAACATTTCAGTGAATTTATTGTTCGTCTCTTTATCAAAATTACCATTTACAGTTAATTTTTGATCTTTTTGGAATTTTTTAATTGCTTCAGTTAATTCATTATCATAAGTTTTAGACTCGTTATTTATGGAATAACCCAATGCTTTAAGTCCAATTTTTATTGTTTTGACATGGCTAGTTTCGTCACCTTCTACATAAGTTTTGTTATTTGGAATAACGTTTAATGATTGATATTCAGGTGTGTCAATTTTAACATCAGGTTTTATCCCTTTACCATGAATATATTTATCATCTGGTGTTAACCATTTCATGTCAGTGTATTTTAAGATAGAACCATCGTCTAATTCATGAGTAGTTTGTACGATCCCTTTACCAAATGTTTTACTACCATATATTTTAGCTTTATCATGAGCTTTCATGGCTCCTGCAAAGACTTCTGAAGCACTTGCTGAACCGCCATTAACTAAGATAGCAACATTCATATCTTTAGCTTCTTTTAGTGAGTCGTTCGGTGTTTTTACCTGTTCTTTATGTTCCCCTTTTTCTAATTGCACAACAGTTTTATTTTTGTCGATAAAGATATTTGCCATTTTAACTGCTTCATTCAATAAACCACCAGGATTATTTCGTAAGTCTAGTACAATATTATCAATTCCTTGTTTGCGTGCTTTAATAATTGCAGATTTTAATTCGCCTGCTGTACTATCTTGGAATTTATTGATTTTAAACACACCACTATTTCCATGTTTTTCGTATTCAACACTTTTCACATGTATAGTATTACGTTTAATAGAAATGTCTTGTTCCTCACCATTTCTTTTTATCGTAAGTGTAACCTCACTACCTTTTTTACCTCTCACTTGTTTTACAATAGCATCTAAAGGTTTACCTTTAACAGATTTACCATTAACTTTAGTAACAATGTCTTTTGGTTGTATTCCTGCCTTTTCAGCTGGTGAGTCTTTCATAGGACTTGTTATTTGAATTTGGTCATTTTTTTTCTGCATTTCAGCGCCAATGCCGACAAAATCACCGGAGACATCTTCATTAAATGCTTTAGTTTGTTGTTTCGTCATATACTCTGAATAAGGGTCATCAAGTTGTTTGACCATACCGTTTATAGCAGCATCTGATAATTCTTTAGACTTTACGTCTTTATAGTATTCGTTATCAATTGTTTTATAGGCTTGTTCTATTTTGGCTACATCCTTACGTTGTTCACTAGTAAGTCCAGACATAAAATTACTGATGGAAATTGTAGCAAAAACCGTAATCAAAGCTGTTAATATAATAGTAGCTATAACAAGCCAAATAAATTTTCGCCGTTTGAATTGTAAGTATTTTGTAGCTGGTTGAGACTTCTCTGTGCTGTCTTCAGTATGTGTATCTTGTGGTTCTGTCATAAATTCACTTCCTAATCATCTAACTAAACAGTAAAATAGCTGGGTTTGAACTCATACGTTTCACCCAGCTATTTACTCTATTTTTATATTTTAATATATCTAAAATGTGAAACTCAAATATATTGATATTTAAAATTTAAGCCACTCTTGGTATTCTTCATATAAATCATCGAATACTGCCATAGATACTGTAAAATTGCCGTGAGTTTCAACATAATCCGATAATTGGTTGAAATCCTTTTCTTGTTTTGGAAAAGATAAGTCATCAAAAATTTCTTCGGCAAGCTCACCTTTTGCATCTTTTCGACCTCTCACGGTTAATATAAATTGATAAAATGAGTGGTTTTTCATTATTTCATTGTCACATCAGCGATTTTAGTTTCACCTTTTATTAAATCAGTAGCTTCAGCGAAGTTTATATCACTCGTTTGATCTGAATTAGTAATGATGATTGGAGAATTTGTTGATTTAGCATTTTTTTGAATATAGTCAATATCAAAACGTAAAATTGGATCACCCACATTGACAGTATCTCCACTGTCTACTAATACTTCAAAGCCCTCACCATCAAGTTGTACAGTATCTAAACCGATGTGTACAAGTAACTCTAAACCATTTTCAGCTTTTAAACCAATAGCATGTTTGGTAGGAAATACATTATCTACTTTGCCTTCTATAGGTGAAACTACTTCACCTTCACTAGGATTAACTCCAAAGCCTTCTCCCATCATTTTTTGGGCAAAAACTGGATCAGGAATATCTTCGATTTGAATATATTGTCCAGTTATTGGTGCAAAAACTTCCGTATTTTTGTTAACTTCTTTACCTTTTCCAAATAATTTTTTAAACATATCGTATTCGCTCCTTATTTATTAAAATGGGTTAGTAAATCACCATACCCTAGTTCTTCTAATTTATCATACGGTATAAATTGTACTGCTGCAGAATTAATGCAATAACGTAAACCACCAGATTCTTGTGGCCCGTCATTAAACACATGACCTAAATGACTATTTGAGTCTTCAGATCTTACTTCTGTACGAACCATACCAAAAGATTTATCCACTAATTCGACAATTTCATCATC
>NZ_PPQB01000005.1:395715-419417 GCF_002902345.1 Staphylococcus arlettae | reverse complement strand
AAACTTTTCTTCTGATGTGAACAGTGGTTTGCCTGATAATTTATCTACGTAAATCCCTTTTTCAAAATGATTCCAATATTCATTTTGAAATGGTGGTTCAGTACCATCTTCTTGTGTTACTAAATATTCCATTTCAGATAGCTCTGATTTACTTTTCTTAATCATTCTGTTCCCCCCAATGCTTTTCAATAAACGCTTTTCTACCAGAACCTTTTTGATATTGCTGATAATGTAAAGGATTCTTTTTATAATAATCTTGATGATAAGATTCAGCTGGATAAAAATTTGTATATGGTTTTATTGGTGTAATGACTGGTTTATTAAAGATTTGTTGTTCATTTAATTGTTGAATTTTATACTCGGCAGCCTTTTTTTGGTGTTCATCATGATAAAATATTGCTGGCTCATAATGTGGACCTCTATCGAAAAACTGACCCGAATTATCTGTTGGATCAAATGTTTTGAAAAATATATCTAAAATATTTTCAAAAGAAGTGATATCGGAGTCAAATGAAATTTGTACTGCCTCAACATGACCGGTTTGCCCTGTACTTACTTGCTCGTAAGTCGGGTTCTCTACATGGCCACCAGCATAACCTGATATTATGCTTTCGATACCTGGATAAGAAGTAAATGGTTTAATGAGGCACCAGAAACAACCACCTGCTAATGTTGCATAAGCCATAAAATACCTCCCTCTAATACTAGTGTGTCATAAAATATAAAATATATTAAGGATTTTGCAATTATTAACAGCAGAAATAATAAGATATTTGAATTGCTATAGTTAATTGTATTAGCTTTATGAACGAACTACTACTAATCCAATCGCGCCTTGACCTGTATGTGTAGTAATTACAGGCGTTGTCGTATTGACATCAAAGGTATGATGATCAAATTCTTCAGCAAATTGCTTTTTAATTTTATCTACGAATTGGATTATATTGGCATGAGCAATACCGATAGATTTAACATTATGATTTTTGATAAACTTAGAAACTTCTTTCTTTAAAAACTGTATACTCGCATTTTGAGTTCGTGAATTATGCATTAATTCAATTTTCCCATCGACTAATGTGCCGATAGGTTTAATTTTCATCATATTACCGATTAGCCCTTTAGTTTTACTAATGCGTCCACCTTTAATCAATTGATTTAATTGACCAATGACGACAAACAGTTTGATGTTTTTTTGTAATTCTTCAAGTTTTAGTAAGATATCGTCTGTGGAATGTCCTTCATTACACCAAGTAACTAAATGTTGTATTTGATAGCCTAAACCGTACGAAATCGATTTTGAATCTATTACAGTAACATTGCTATCAGTCATTTGACTCGCTTGCAATGCAGTTTGATAAGTACCACTTAAACCGGAAGTCATGTGAATACTTATAATTTCATCCCCATTGTCACCTAAAGTATTATATAATTCTATAAATTTGCCTATAGACGGTTGACTTGTTTTAACATCTGCACCTTCCTCAATGCGTTGTATATAGTCTTCTGAATTGATATCAATTTGGTCTACATATGACACTCCGTCAATTGACAAATTTAATGGTACAACATGTATGTTGTTGTCATTCAAGTAATCTTGTGATAGATCAGATGTAGAGTCAGTTACTATTATCCTGTTTTTCATTTGCTATCCCCCTATTATTCTTTCTAACTAAATGTAAAAACGTATGTGGGATGGTGTTTTTATCATCTAACTCACCAGGTACTGAGGAAACAACATCCCATTCTTCAAAAGTATAAGGTGGGAAAAACGTGTCGCCATTAAATTTGTCTTCGATTACCGTTATATACATGTCATCGACTTTATCAATCATTGCTTCAAATAATGTTTGCCCGCCAAATATAAAAACATGACCTGGCAAATTATTAATTTCATCTAAAGAGTGTATCACCTCTACACCTTCAGGATGAAAAGAACGATTTCGCGTAAGTACTACATTTTTTCTATTAGGTAAAGGTTTACCGATAGATTCATAAGTTGCTCTCCCCATAACTAATGTATTACCAGTACTTAATTGTTTTACATGTTTTAAATCATTTGGTAAATGCCAAGGTAAGTCATTGTTTGCGCCAATGACACGTTGGCGGTCATGCGCAACTAATATTGAAAGCGTCATGAAGTTCCTCCTTTAAAAAACTTAGTTCTTCTTAATTATTAATTTAACTTGGTGTCTATTATATAACAAATTTAACTGTTTTATAACTTTAGAGACTTTTATACTGCAATTGGTGCTTTAATCGCTGGATGCGATTGATAATTTATTAATTCAATATCTTCATAATTAATATCAAAAATTGACTTGTCACTATTTATTTTAACTGTAGCAGGTGCGTAACTATCTCTAGATAATTGCGTTTCAATAGCATTGATATGATTAGAATAAATATGTGCATCACCAAATGTATGAACGAATTCTCCCACTTCTAAGTTACATTCTTTGGCGATGAGATGTGTTAATAAACTATAACTGGCAATGTTAAAAGGTACACCTAAGAAAATATCGGCACTACGTTGATATAGTTGACAGCTTAATTTGCCATCTTGAACATAAAATTGGAACATTGTATGGCAAGGTGGCAATGCCATCGTATCAATTTCAGTTGGATTCCATGCAGATACAATATGTCGTCTGGAATTTGGATTTTGTTTTATCTGTTCAATGACAGTTGCCAATTGATCGAAATGGTTACCATCTTTATCTTCCCAATCACGCCATTGTTTGCCATAGACGTTACCTAAATCACCATACTTTGCCGCAAAAGTTTCATCATTTAATATTTTAGCTTTGAAATTTTTCATTTCAGTTTGGTATAAAGCTTTGAAATCTTCATCTTGATTCGCTCTATGACCAAAATCAGTCATATCTGGTCCGTGATAATCTGGAGAATTAATATAATTTTCGAATGCCCATTCATTCCAAATATTATTATTATATTCTAATAAATATTTAATATTAGTGTCGCCTTTAATAAACCATAATAACTCTGTAGCAACTAATTTAAATGAAACTTTTTTAGTCGTTAATAACGGAAATCCCTTTGACAAATCAAAGCGAAGTTGATGGCCAAATTTTGAAATTGTTCCAGTTTTTGTTCTATCATCTTTTGTACTACCAATGTTTAGTACTTCGTTACATAGATCATGATAAGCTTGATCAAAAGCATTTAACATAATCACCACACTCCTTCCACATTGAATCGTTATATTAATAATATTTCATAAAGACATTTTTTTAAAGCGTAATCATTATTCTTGAAAAATAAAGCGATTGACACGTGTGTCAATCGCTAATAAATCAACAGTTATCTTGCTTGTTAAGTTTTCAAATATTAACAATGATCGTCAAATGCATCTTTAATATCCATGCAGATATCTTGAATGTCGCGACCCTCAATATGCTCTCTTGGGATAAAGTGTTTTAACTCTGTCCCTTTAAATAGCGCGTATGATGGGCTAGATGGTACTTGTTGAATATAATTACGCATTTCTGCAGTGGCTTCTTTATCTTGGCCAGCAAATACCGTCACTTTATGATTAGGTACTTTGTCGTTTTGTTCAGCAACAGTAACTGCTGCTGGTCGTGCAAGGCCTGCAGCACAACCACATGTTGAATTGATTACTACAAAAGTAGTATCTTCAGCATTAACTTGTTGCATATAATTCGTAACTGCGTCCGCAGATTCTAAGCTATTAAAACCATGTGTAGTAAGTTCTTCGCGCATTTGTTTAGATAATTCATTCATATAAGCTTCGTAAGCATTCATTGTTACACTCTCCTAATTTAATTTCACTATTTACGATGTATCTTTAACATGTATGAGTTACTTATTTCGATTTGCAATTTGTTTCCATACAGAACCTAAAGCTTCATCACCATTTTCAATACGTGATATTGCCATTTCGATTTGCAGTTTGACTTCATAAGCAGAATCTTCAACGTGAGCTTTTAATGTATCAAGTTGTTCTGGACCACCTTCATCGAATAGGAACATAGCTGCACGCCAACGGACAATTTTTTGTGGATCAGCTAAAGCTTTTTCCATTGCTGGTAATGCTGCTTTAAAGCCTAAATCACTTAAACAATCTCCTGCGGTTCTTCTAACTGCTGGACTTTTATCGTTAAGTCCTTTATACAAATAAGGTAAAACACGTTCATCTTCAATCATCCCAAGTAATACAACCGCTTCTCTGCGTAACGGTACTTTCGCTGCTTCTGAAATCACATAATCTAATAATGTAATATCATCTAATGTTGGCGTTGGGAAATGTTTCAACATACGTAATTGTGCTTTCCAATCATCTGTCGTCTTAAAGTCATCTAAAGTTACATGTTGATAATGTTTTTCCGGGATAACAATATCTGTTTGTAAAGCATTATTTACAAGCGTCGACAATTGTGATTCTGGGTATAAAGCATAGATTTCTTCAGTGATTTCTGACATAACTTCATCAAAATCACCGTAACGTGCACCAAAGTTTTCCCATTTTCTTAAAAATACGACGTTATCATTTTCTTTTTGCGCTGCTAGCATACTGTCTACATATATTTCTGGTAATTGTTTACGTTTTTCTTCGTCAGATGAAGTAAGTTTAATTTGATATGGTATTCCTTTAAACATTAATACTTCAGCTTTTATTTCACCAAAGTGTTCATCTGGTGCTGTGGCAGTCTCTTCTTCACTTTCATCATTTAAAGTTGCAGTAACTTGAGGTAATACATCTTCCCAATCAAATTTAGGTTGTTTATCAACCGCTAAAAAGTCCATGACATGGAAAATTGATTTTACACCCTCTAGCGCTAATAAATCATTGATAAACTTAGGTTGCTCTTCTTTTACTGTAGTATAGGTGTTTGATTTATTATCTTCCCTCTTTTCACTTAATACAATTTTCATTGTATTTGGACTAGGTGTTGGTTCAACTCTAACAATTTCCATCCTATGACCTCCTATTGTAATTCATTTCCTAATTGTTTAATTTGTTTACCGACAGAACATTCATTTATACAAAAATGATGTGCCTGTGTTTTTCCTTGTGTATGTTTAATATGAGATTTTAGTAAACATTGATGACAATATGTGTTCATCAATTTATCAATAGCCGCAATAGCTTCTTTCTCCGTATACGTAAGGATAGTTTTCACACTCCTAATTCATGTAACTTGTTAGCACTAAGAGACGACCGAACATAATAGTATATTTTACTATCATTCAAGCGTTAATTTTATTTTAACATCAATTAGCAATGTCGCCCACTAGTGTGTATAAATCAGTTGTAAATATTATAATTTGTAGTATATCAAATATTAGCGATAGATACGTATTGTGTCTATTATTATAGCAAATAACAGCTATTATTTATAAATTTGAAAACCGATG
Source organism: Staphylococcus arlettae (assembly GCF_002902345.1). Classification (GTDB taxonomy): domain Bacteria; phylum Bacillota; class Bacilli; order Staphylococcales; family Staphylococcaceae; genus Staphylococcus; species Staphylococcus arlettae. The sequence goes on along the minus strand of NZ_PPQB01000005.1, from coordinate 414,020 downwards.
TTATAAAATTTAAGTTTAATATGACAAATTAACTTAGCCTATTGCTTTTCAATAGTTATTTTATTAGAATGAATAGGTTGAATTTTGCGGTTTCTAAACACCCGCATTATCAAAATTTAGGAGGAAAGAAAATGTATAACGAAATATTTGGTGTTTTAACTTTTTTAGTTACTTTCATATTGTTAGTAGCTATGTATCGATTTTTTGGCAAACATGGACTCATAACTTGGGTAGCTATAGGTACGATTATTGCTAATATTCAAGTGATTAAAACAGTAGATTTATTTACTATATCGGCTACATTAGGTAATGTGATGTTCGCTTCTATTTATTTAGCGACAGATATTTTAAATGATATCTATGGCAGAAAAATAGCCAAAAGAGCTGTATGGTTAGGATTTAGTTCGACGTTAGTAATGATTATAGTGATGCAAATGTCATTACATTTCATCCCTTCTTCAGTTGATAGTTCTCAAGATGCACTTGTGACAATTTTTAATGTTGTTCCACGTATTGCATTAGGTTCAATTATTGCGTATATTATCGGCCAACATTTAGATGTAATGATTTTTAATCTAATTAAAAAAGTATTTAGTTCGGATAAAACATTTATAGTGAGAGCTTACGGCAGTACTATTATTAGTAATATTATAGATACAGCATTATTTGTGTCTATCGCATTTCTTGGCACAATGCCTAATAGTGCGGTGTTTGAAATCTTTATCACTACGTATTTATTAAAATTAATTTCTACAATTTTCAATGTTCCATTTGGTTATTGGGCTAAATCTATGTATAGAAAAGGTAAAATTAAGAACCTAGACGAAGGTTATTAAAAAGTAAGACTGAGGTTGAATGTTTATTCGACCTCAGTCTTTTTTGTTATTTAATATATGCTGTAGTTGAGTCCACAGAAATTCAAAAGAAGTATAACCTTCTTCAGCTAAAAAGTGACCGTCATGTTCAATGTTTATAGTATTAATATTTAATAGTTGGGAGAGACGATTAGAAGCGGCGTTATCGACAATAGGATCATTTGTAGCTGCAAGCGCCAAAATATGTTGAGCGTTGATGTTACTTACGATGGTTTGTGAGATAAAAGCATCCAATTCGGGTAAATTGCGTAATTTTTCGTGAAAGCCTGAAATTAAAATTAATGCTTTAATATTTGGTGCTTTTGACAAACGCGCAAGGTAATTAAGCGTTGTAATAACACCTAAACTATGAGCAATTATAATCGTTTGATCATTTAATTCATGATCCATATGATGTTTTAAAGTATCATACCAAGCATGATATTCAGGTTTATGAGGATTTGGTAATTCAATAATATCGGTAGTATAGCCATAGTGTTGTATTTTTTGTGCGATCCAGTTAAACCAATGACTATTAGGATTGGCTTGATAGCCATGTATTATAAATAACTGTTTCATGATTTACCTCCTTAGGTGGATAATCCTACTAAGCATTATACTCCATTTTCCGACGTTATATAGACTATAGTGCCTAATTATAATTTATAACAGTTAGTTCTCATTAAGGAGCATTGGTTAAATTGTAATAAATAAAGTTTTATGATTTCACAAATATTTGATCTACTTATGAGAAATGCCTTGATTAATAAAACTTACAGTCTGTTATTATACACATCAAACTAGTCTAAGTTGTAACGCTTGGAACTATAGTTAAGTGTAATTATTATTCAATACTCAGTTTGTATTTAGCTTTTGAAAAACTTTATGCTAGTCTAGTAATAGATAGATTATAACAGTAAGGTGGCAAGACATTTGGCTAAAATTTATTTTGATGCTGCAACAGCTGGTAATCCAGGTGAAAGTGTTGGAGCAGTAATTATAGTGACTGACGATGAGCGTTTAGTATTTGAACAATATTTGGGTGAATTAGATAATCATAGTGCAGAATGGGCAACCTTTGATTTTGCACTATCGTGTGCGCTAGAACATAACGTGTCTAATGCTCTAGTATTTACGGATTCAAAATTAATCGAAGATAGTATGAATCAAGAAGCTGTTAAAAATGAAAAGTTTAAACATTACTATTCACAAATAATGACTAAAGCACCTATGTTTGAGTTAATGTTTGTGAAATGGGTACCAAGAGCGCAAAATAAAGAGGCTAATCATTATGCGCAACAAGCGCTATATAAAATGGTTACGCAAAGCAAAAGAAGGAAGTCAAAATAACTGACTTCCTTCTTTTTATTATTTGAAATGTGTTGCTAAATATTTTTGTGACACATGTAATTCATGTTGCTGACAAATATTTAAAGCATTTGTCAGAGTTGTACCAAATTGCATATCAGTTAACAACTGCTGTAAGTTAAGTGGTACTTCTGTATGAATTGCAGCTAATGATTTGGAAATTTTAAGGTTATCCATATCGTTTTCAATTTTATTACGTTGGCCAACTGTCAATTGGTCTATTGCATTGATAACATTTTCCACTGAGCCATGTTGTTGAATTAACTTAATAGCAGTTTTTTCACCAATGCCTTTTACTCCCGGATATCCATCTGCAGTATCACCCATAAATGCTTTAACATCAATTAATTGTTTAGGTTGAAGTCCATATTCATCTGTAAAACGATCTAACGTATAGCGATTATAAATATTGAACCCTTTTTTAGTTAACCATATTTCAACATTTTGGTTAATACATTGTAAGATATCACGATCACCTGTAATGACAAATACTTCATCTGTTTCAGAATAATGTTGAGCTAACGTACCGATGACATCATCGGCTTCATAATTTGTTACTCCCACATTAACGAAGCCGAACTGATCAGAAATCTCTTTAACAAAATCAAACTGTGGTATTAACTCTTCTGGAGGTGCAGGACGGTTTTGTTTATATCCTGTAAACATATCGTTTCTAAAAGTTTGTTGTCCCATGTCCCAACACACGGCCACGTGCGTTGGCTCAATGTCCTTAAGTGCAGTGAATACATGTCTAACAAAACCTTGAACGCCATTCGTTGGTATACCTGCTGAATTACGCATGAATTGTTTGTGTATACTCGTTGCATAGAAATGACGAAATAATAACGCCATACCGTCAACGAGCAATATTCTATTTGCCATATAAGTGCCTTCTTTCTTTATTGTGCTAACAATGTTTGTAATTTCTTATTGGTGATTTCTAATTGCTTAATTAAGGAATCATCAATATCGAATGATAGTAGTTCGTTAATTTGAGCTTGAATTTCTAATTCTAATTGTTTTAAATTTGTTTCAGCTATTTCAGCCATTGTCGTCACTGAATCATTTAATGCTTCTCTAAAGTCAGCAATATCGGATGTTAATAAGTTTATTGTTGCAACAGTTATGTCTTCTTGCAACGTTTGTTGCGTATTGGCTTCTAATAGTTTTCTTTTAGTTAAAGATTTCGGTAACGCAGCTAACATATCTTGTAACTCTATTCTTAAATATGGATGGTCAGTTTTTATATGAGTCAAATCGATTTCTGGTGAAATGAAAACATGTAACTGTTCTAATGATTGCTGTATAGGTGCAACTTCTTGATTAAACTGCTCTATAAAGTGTTTTTTGATACGTTCAAATAATAGTGTTTGTTCCAAATAGAAACGTTGATGTATTTGATTTAAATAAATTTTTGTCGCATGTGTTTTTGCTTCATTAAAGTTTTTATTTTTAGTCATTTGACTATTGTAAACTGATTTCACTTCATCTTTAAGTTGTAATTTTAACCGTTCATTTAAATGGTAAATTTGGTCTTCTACTTCATTATCTGTACGTTGTTCTGTATTTTGAATGATGTTGTGTGGTAAGACCGCTGTATCTTTTAATTGCGTTAATTTTTGTGTTCGTTGTTCAATTTGAGCTTTGTTGTTTTTAAATTCTTCTATAAGTTCAGTGTATGCTTGTGAGACATGAGTTAATCGTTGTAACATCTGTTGTTGTAAAATATGCTTAGATTCGACTAAGGCAAAGTGTGAAATATCATCGCGTAATTTTTGCATTGATGTGTCATCATCTTGTAATGCCTGCCTGCTAGACACTGGATAGATTTTTGATGCCAAATTAACTTGTGCTAAAGCATGATCTACGTATTCGAACACTGCTGATAAATCTTCGTCTGATTCAGCCAAATCAGTAGCATTAATAATCATTTTAAATGCTTGATTTGAGTTAAGTTGATTCATTTCTTTCATATGCTCGATGAATTTTTTATCATTATCTGTGAATGCATGATTAAAGTAACTTACATACAAAATTAAATCTGAAGATGTTAATACTTTCTCAGTTTCATTGGTATGTCTTTGGTTATTAGAATGTAAACCTAAAGAATCTACAATAATTTTATTTTTTAACCATTCTAACGGCAATTTTAAATGTACTGTATTAACGAAGGCTGCATATTCATCAACGGCGCTCCACTTACGAATTTCATCACTTTCTATTTGATGAACTAAACCAGAAGCGGTTTTAGCTTTATAAGCATCGTAATGATTTTCTAGTGCGTGGACAAATGCGAGTTGGTTTTTCTCTAATTGATGTTTTAATTTTTCGATATCAGTATTAAAAAATTCAGAGAATGATTGAAATGACGTTGCATTAATTTCAAACATATTATTAAGTTCTTCTAATAACTGCTCTTCCGATTTAAGTGTTATCGCACTGTCATGTCCATAAGATATTTCTGTCATTGCAGCAGTTGTTGGATTAGGTGAACTAATCAAGTACTGCTTACCTAGTAGTGCATTAATTAAACTACTTTTGCCGGCACTAAAAGTACCGAAGACCCCTATTTTAACTATTTTTTGCTCCATGCGTTCAACAGTTGATTGGATATCTTGTTTCGTTTGATCAAACATTGGTACATCACTGATTAACTTTAAGCCTTCTAATATTTTATCGCTTTGATCATCGGTTTCAACTTGAGACATTGAAGCATCATGCTGTGCATTGTTTGATAAATTTTGTTCTTGTTGTGGTGTAAATGTAATTTTTGTTCGATCGATTAATTTATCTAAAGAATCATCAATGTGAATATAATAATGACGGTAGTTTTTAGTTTCTAATGATTCCCTTAAATTTCTAAGCTCCATAAATTTTTCATAATCATTGTAATCATCTACTTCATCCGAACCAATATCTTGTGCTTTGGATAATTTGATCGCTTTGTCGAAAAGCGGTTCGGTTTCTTTTTTAATATGTTGCTGTATCGTTTGTATAATTTCATCACAAAATGTAAGTACATACTGATTACTAATATTAATTTGTGGTTTATATAAATCACTAATCATACTCGCAGTTATATCATAGTGCTGATTAAGTATTGCCTCATTTACCGAGGTTGAATTAATAAATCTTGTTAAGAAAGACATATCTTCTCTTAATGGTTGGCGAATTTGTTGATTGACTTTATCTTGTAAATTAGAAATCACTACGGATAATCTTTTATCTTGCTCTTCTTCAGTTTTTTTACGTTTATTAAATAGTCCACCAACTTTAAAATTCTTAGTTCGACTTTCAAGATAGTTACGAATTAATTCACGCATATCATGTGTCATAATATATGCATTATCTAAAATATCTTTACGTTTGTGCGCTAAAAAGTCATAAAGTTTCTCTGGATTATTTAATAATTGAGCTTCCTCGCTTACTTGTTGATGTTGTTGGAAGTTTAAATATGCTTGATCAAAATCCTCTTCGTCAATCGCTAGTTGTTCTAAAGTATCATGTATTTCATGTTGGATATATGATAACTGTTCATCAGTAATAAACTTAACTATTCGATCTACATAAGTATCTAATGCTTCACGGTTATTGTCTTGTTCAACGAGAAAATCAGATAATTGTGAGATTTCATTATGTGGATTGTCGAATTTAGAAACGTAAAAGATTTTTTCTATATCAAGTTGCCAGTCCGCAAGCGATTTATTTATTCTATCTTGGAATGTTTCGAAGGCTAATTCTTCATCGTTATGTTTATCTACTTGGTTGATTACAAAGACAACAGGAATACCAGCTTGATTCAGTTGTTTCATAAATTGAAAATTCAGTGCCGATTGAACATGATTATAATCTACCGTATAAAAAATAATGTTACTAGTATACATAAATTGTTCTGTACTCGTTTGGTGTGTAGAAACATTAGAATCAACGCCAGGCGTATCTTGCAAAGTAAACCCTTTGTTAAATTTCGTTGATGGAAACTTAATTTCTACAGATTCTACATCAATATTGGCTTTGTTCATAGCTTTTACTTCGTCGTAAGTAGTCAGCTCTGTGTACTGTTGATTACTTAAATTAGCAATGATACCTTCACGCTCATCGACAGAAACAATGGCTGTATTACTTGTTGTAGGTACGGGTGAACTTGGCAAAATTTGCTGTTCAAGCAATAAGTTAATTAATGTTGATTTACCTGCAGAAAAGTGCCCAACAAATGTTGTTGTAAATTGATTAAGATACACTTTTTTAATCACTTGATTAATAATATGTGTTAAACGTTCATTTTTAGATTTTGCTACTTCCTTTTTTAATTTATATAAAATGTCGAGTTGCTGTGTGTTTGACATTATTTGCAATCCCCTTTTTAACCTGTTTAATTATCTTCATTGTATAACAAATTACTGTTTGTCAAAAGACAGTGATAACATTATTTTTAATAAACTGTATAAATTTAGTACATACGTTTTATGTATAAGAAAACCTATAATAACTATCCTGTTAAATTGATAGTATTATAGGTTTCATACTTTATATTGTGTTTATGCCCAAGCTGGTTTATCGCCATCCGTATTAGGTTTATTAATACCAATACTTTGTCGTAAATATAAGTTCGGATCTTTTGCGATATTTACTGCTACTTCTGCTACACTTTTGCGTGATACTTCAGTCCCTTTAAATTTTTCTGCTTTGTCTGTAATTTCATAGTCAACTTCGTTTTTCTCAGTTAACCATGCAGGGCGTAATAATGTGTAGTCTAAAGAAGAAGTTTCTATCGTATGAGCAGCTTGTTTATAAATGGACAGTTTATCACCAATTTTTGCTGCACTCCATTCCCCAAAATTGCCTGGGACTTCGTCGTGTATCCCTAGTGCAGTTACAAATATAAGTCTTTTAACTGTGCTAACTTCCATTGCTTGAACGATAGTTTGAGCTTCTTTGTCTAATTCACCTGATAAGCTAGCAAAAACAATATCAACATCTTCCATCGCATGTGTAACATCATCTATATTAGTAGCGTCGCCTTCTCTGACCCTTATACGATCTGACGCATAATCAGGTAAGCGGTTGGCATCTCGTAAAAATAATCGTAAAGTATAATTTGTGTTTTCTAAAAAAGAGTTTATAGCTGCCTTGGATACTGCACCATTGGCACCTATAATTAATACTCTGCTCATATAATCACTCCAATTGTTTTAAATTTTTGTTTATCAATAGCAATGTTTCAGTACTTAAAAGTTAGCAAATATTTATTTATAACAATGATTGTTTGTTAAGACTTATTCGAGTTTTGTTACTTTATCTCTACCATAATACAGTTAACCGCTTAAGGCTAGTAATAAACGCATAAAAATTACACTTATTGTACGTTTATAATTTGATAGTCAGAGGATAACAAAATAAAAAGTTACTTAACTATCGACTACACAAGTAGTAAATGTTAAATAACTTTTTAATCAATGTTATTAATAATAATACAAGTCAGCTGTTAATTAACAACTGGGTTTTTTGATTTCTTGATTTTTAAATATTGTGAAATGCTATAGACAATAATACCTAACCAGATAAATACAAATGTGATTAGTTGGTCGACATCAAATGCTTCTTTAAATACAAAAATACCTAAAATAAACATAAGTGTAGGACCGACGTATTGTATAAAACCTGTAAGAGATAATGGTATACGTCTTGCTCCAGCTGAAAAGAGAATAAGTGGCACTGCAGTTACAGCTCCTGAAAAAATAAGCCATAACGATGAACTATTTATTCCAAATGACATTTGCTGTTGTTGCCATATATACCATAAATAAATAAACCCAGCTGGTGCTGTTACAATACATTCTATAGTAATACTACTGATGGCATCAATGGGTACTAATTTTTTGATTAGACTATAAATTCCAAATGAAAAAGCTAGCAATAAAGAAACAAATGGAAATTCACCGATTTTAATAGTCATATACAAAACACCAATAAAAGCTAAAATTATTGCTAACCATTCAAATTTATTAAAACGTTCTTTTAAAAAGATGAGCGCAAGTAATATGCTAACTATTGGATTGATATAATAACCTAAACTGGATTGTAGTACATGACCATTAGTTACAGCCCAGATGAATGTTCCCCAGTTTATGGTAATAACATACCCTGCGACTATAATGGCTATGAGTTTGATTGGGCTACCTATTAAGCTTTTTAAATCACGTACAAAGGCCTGCCTATTCTTACCAATAAGTACTATAAAGACCATGAAAATCATTGAAAATATAATTCTAAATGCAAGGATTTCAAAGGCACCAAAGCCTTGAATAAGTTCCCAATATAAAGGTAAAATCCCCCATAAAATATATGCACCGAAGGCAAAAATTATTCCGCGTTTAAATTCGTTATTCATCTCTATCTACCCCCGGTATGTTTTGTGTTAAGACTTCTTTGGAGTTTTCTCTCCCCAATATTGATAATAGGTACATTCGATATAGCCATTAAAGAGCTTACGTCGTTTTGTTGCTTTTTTATCTACTAAGTACTCGAATTCTTTGTTACTTGTTAAAATATATGTGGATAATTGTGCATGTTGTTTCATTAATGTGCCAATATATTTATACATTTCTTCTACTTCTTCACGATCCCCTATACGTTCTCCATAAGGTGGATTACCAATGAGCGCAATTGCTCTATTCGCTTCAACGGTTAATGTATTTACATCTTTAACGCTAAACTTAATAATATCGCCTAAACCTACTTCGTCAGCGTTACGTTTAGCAATTTCAACCATGTCAGGATCAATGTCGGATGCAAGTACTTCTACTTCACGATCATAATCAGCAGCTTGATCTGCTTCGTCACGCATTTGATTGTATAAATCGTTTGGCATAATGTCCCATGATTCCGAAACGAAGTCTCTATTAAATCCTGGTGCGATATTTTGTGCTATTAAACACGCTTCAATTGCGATAGTACCTGACCCGCAAAATGGATCGATAAGTGGTGTGTCTCCGGTCCAGTTCGCTAATTTAATTAAACTTGCCGCTAAAGTTTCTTTTATCGGTGCTTCACCTTGAGCTAAACGATAGCCTCGTTTGTTTAATCCAGAACCAGAAGTATCAATTGTCAGTAATGCTTTATCTTTTAATATAGACACTTCGATAGGATACTTAGCTCCTGTTTCACTTAACCAACCTCGTGTTTGATATGCAACTTTCAAACGCTCAACAATTGCCTTTTTGACAATTGCTTGGCAATCAGGAACGCTATAAAGTACAGATTTCACACTTTTACCTTGAACAGGAAAATTACCATCTTCTGCTATGATTGCTTCCCACGGTAATGCTTTTGTTTGTTCGAATAAATTATCGAATGTTGTTGCAGTAAACTCTCCTACTACAATCTTTACTCGGTCTGCAGTTCGTAACCATAGATTACATTTCACAATAGCTGTTTCATCGCCCTCGAAAAATATCTTACCGTTTTCAACTGTTGTTTCGTAACCTAACTCTTGTACTTCTTTAGCTACAATGGATTCTAATCCCATAGGACATACAGCTAGTATTTTATACATGTTTTTGCTCCTTCACTCAAATATATAGTTATATCGTATCAAAAGTTTATTTAAATAGATATAAGTTGATATGTATCTTTAAATTTAATAAAAACAAGAAAAAGCTCTCCGTGTTAGGAGAGCTTTGGAACTAGGGATGATGCTTTTATAAGCCATGTTCTGTACCGTTGTACTCATAACGTGTACTAGTTACACTGGTACGTCGGTGGTAACCATCTGTCTACACATCTTTTTCTCGCAAAAGTATGTCTCGTTTATACGTTGAATTCCGCTAAACAAGTGCTCCTACCAAATTTGGATTGCTCACTCGAGGGGTTTACCGCGTTCCACCTTTTATATTTCTATAAAAGCTACGTCACTGTGGCACTTTCAAACTAATTTAACCATATTTTATAAACTTAGGTTATTTCGTTGCCGTCAACTTAATGCCTTGACTTATTGTTTCATCAAGCACGAACACTACAATCATCTCAGATTGTGTGAGCATGGACTTTCCTCTATATCACTATAGCGATTACCCAAAACACCATCTGAATGATTATATCATTTTATAGAAATATAAACAAATAAAAAAAGTAAGTTTTGAGAAAATCAAAACTTACTTATTATGTACAAAAAAACAGGCACGTATTAGTAACGGTTATTTACCAAATACAGCTTTTTCTAAATTAGATATACGTTTCAAAATATCAACATTGTTGTTATTGTTGCTACTATTTGAAGAAAAGTTTTTATTTTCTTGTGGTCTTGATGTGGCAACACGTAATCTTAATTCTTCTAGTTCTTTTTTTAATTTGCTATTTTCTTCTGATAACTTCACGACTTCACTATCAAGGTCTGCCATTTTTTGATAATCTGCAATAATATCATCTAAAAAGGCATCTACTTCTTCCCTTCTATAACCACGTGTCATTGTTTTTTCGAAGTCTTTTTCGTAAATATCTTTTGCTGATAATTTTAATGAAACATCTGCCATATTATTCTCCACCTCATTCGAAACTTTGTTCTTGAGACCATTGTATGTCATTAATGAATTCAGTTAATTCATCGAATGTTACTATGTCACAAGTATAGTTTGTTTTTTCCATAAATTCAACTAACATTAGCTTGAAATATTTTGGGCTACCTTCTTGTTCTTCATCATAAATTAGTAAGCTTTGGTCACTATGGTCTAACATAAATTGATCTGTTTGTTTAAATTGATAAGGACCCTGATACGTCGTATGGAATACGCTATCGACAAAATCGGCATGTTGCTCAATGTAACGGTATTTGTTTTGATTAAGCTCATTCCATTTATCTGTATGGCCATAGAATGGTGTTATTATACCCAATTTTAAGTCGGGATAATCTTCTTTTAATGAAATTACTACTTCTGCAGCCCATAATTCAATACCAAGTTGCCCTTGTATTAATACCCATTCTAAGCCTTCGTCAATCAATTGAGTTAATTTATGAGAGATAAACTTTTTCAAATAGCTTACTTCCGGTGCGTCATCTTTAAAAATATTGAGTTCAAATGATTTATAACCTGTAACATATATTGTTTTAATCATAAATTAACACCATTGTCTTGAATATAACTCAAATCGTAATGTACAGCTTTTAATTTTTCTGTAAAAAGTTTGCGACTAGTTCTTTTGAAATGACATTCAACCGAAAGCTCTTCAATGTTAGACACTAAGATATCAAATTTCATTTTATTCATATATGGTAATGCTAAAATATGAGGCTCATAACTCTTCAGCACAGCAATATGTTGATCGACCAAATCAGTGAATGGTTTAACAATTTCATAAAAATCGAATAGTTCTCCTGCTTTAGCTTTTTTGTATTGCTCTTCCATATGTTGTACATCATGGATTAGTTGTTGTATAAATTGCGGCATGAGAATACCTCCTACTCAATAAACTTACCATAAAATGATTTTATAGTCATTGATAATGTTGTGTATAAAAATAACCTTTACAACCAGTTAAATTGGTTACATTTATTGTTTAATTCAAGAAAGAGCGTTAAAATGTATTTGGTGTATTTATGATATAATAAATACACTATTTTGTTTTCGCAATTTGGATTTATTACACTTCATCATGTATAATGAATGAAGTTTTGAAATTAAAACTAAAGTGGTGAAAACAATGAATTATCCAAATGGAAAACCATTTAAAGTAAATAAGGCTCAAGTCGGAAGAACTGGGACACTGAAATCTAGTAAAATTGATTATGGTGGCCGAGGGATGTCACTTGAAAATGATATTGAACATTCAAACAGTTATTATTTAAAACATGGGATGGCTGTCATACATAAAAAGCCTACCCCTGTGCAAATTGTTAATGTTCATTATCCTCAACGAAGTAAAGCTGTAATTAATGAAGCTTATTTTCGTACGCCTTCAACAACTGATTATAATGGACTTTATCAAGGGCATTATATCGACTTTGAAGCAAAAGAAACTAAAAACAAAACATCTTTTCCATTAAGTAACATTCACGAACATCAAGTTACACATATGGATGCATGTTATCAACATCAAGGTATTGTTTTTTTGTTAATTCGTTTTAAATCTTTAGATGAGGTGTATCTTTTACCTTATGCTAAATTCCAAAAATTTTGGAAAAGATTTAAAAATGACGGTAAAAAGTCGATAACGGTTGAAGAATTGAGAAAAAATGGTTACTATATTCCTTATCAGTATCAACCACGATTGAATTATCTCAAAGCAGTTGATAAGTTGATATTAGATGAAAGTGAGGACCGCGTATGACGGAAAAGAAAAGGACTACCGAAGAAAAGAATGGTCAGTCCGAAGGAAAACAGAATAGGAATATTAAGCGAACGATTATTAAAATCATCGGGTTTATAATTATCGCCTTTATCGTATTAGCATTGGTTGGAATTTTATTATTTGCTTACTATGCTTGGAAAGCACCAGCATTTAATGAAGCCAAACTACAGGATCCAATGCCTGCTAAAATTTACGATAAAGATGGTGAATTAGTTAAAACTTTGGATAATGGTCAACGTCGTGCACATGTCGACTTAGAAGATGTGCCAGAAAATATGAAAAATGCAGTATTGGCAACTGAAGATAGTCGATTTTATGATCACGGTGCATTAGATTATAAACGTTTGTTTGGTGCAGTACTTAAAAACTTTACAGGTGGTTTTGGTTCTCAAGGTGCCTCAACATTAACACAACAAGTTGTTAAACGATCATTCTTGACCGACCAAAAGTCAATTGCTCGTAAAGCGCAAGAAGCATACTTATCGTATCGTTTAGAGCAAGAGTATAGTAAGGATGAAATTTTCCAAATATACTTAAATAAGATTTATTACTCTGACGGTGTATATGGTGTTAAGGCTGCTGCTAAGTATTATTTCGATAAGGACTTGAAAGATCTTAACCTAGCGGAATCAGCTTATTTAGCAGGTTTACCACAAGTACCAAATACTTATAATGTTTACGACCATCCAAAACAAGCTGAATCAAGAAAAGATACTGTGTTGTATTTAATGGAACATCATAATAAGATTTCTAAGGAAGAAAAAGAAGAAGCACAGAAAACATCATTACAAGATAACTTAGTACAACGTTCAGCTGAAGATAGAGAAGTAAGTGATGAAAACAAGAACCCGGAATATGATTCTTACATCAACTTTGTTAAATCAGAACTAATGAACAACCCAGAATATAAAGACAAAGACTTAGCTGAAGTATTAAATAGTGGTATTAAAATTTATACGAATATGGATAAAGATGTCCAATCAACTTTACAAGAGCGTATAAATAATGGAGGTTACTATAAAAACCAAGATCAACAAGTAGGTTCTTCAATCGTTGATAGTGAAAATGGTAGTTTAGTTGCAATTTCTGGTGGACGTGACTATAAAGATATCGTTGATAGAAACCAAGCAACTGATGCACACCCTACTGGTTCATCATTAAAACCATTCTTGGCTTATGGTCCAGCCATAGAAAATATGAATTGGGCAACAAACCATGCAATCCAAGATGAGGAATCTTATCAGGTAGACGGTGTCACATTTAAAAACTATGATACTGAAAGTCACGGTGAAGTTAAGTTATATGATGCTTTAAGACAAAGTTTTAATATTCCAGCATTAAAAGCTTGGCAATCTACAAAAGAAAATGCCGGTAATGATGCACCGAAGAAATTCGCTGAAAAAGTCGGTCTAGACTATGAAGCTGATTTAGGACCTTCTGAAGTACTTGGTGGTTCAGCATCTGAATTCTCACCTACGCAACTTGCTTCTGCATTTGCTGCTATTGCAAATGGTGGTGAATATAACAACGCACATTCAATTAAAAAAGTTGTTAAAGAAGACGGTGAAACAATAGAATTTGACCATTCAAGTAATAAAGCGATGAAAGATTCTACTGCTTATATGCTTGCAGAAACACTAAAAGGTACTTTCGAACCTTATGGTTCTGCTTATGGACATAAAGTAGATGGAGTGAATATGGGAGCAAAAACTGGTACTGGAACGTATGGTGCACAAACTTATCAACAATACAACTTACCTGACGATGCAGCGAAAGATGTATGGATAAATGGCTTTACACCTAAGTACAGTATGTCAGTGTGGATGGGCTTCAGTGAAGTTAAACAAGGTGGTACAAACTCCTTCGTTGGACATGAAGAACAAGAATATCCACAATACTTGCTAGAAGATGTAATGAATAATATTGCACCTAGAGATGGCAAAGACTTCTCTAAACCTGATTCAGTTAATGGCAGCGAGCCAGACGACTTATCAGTTGACGGTCATAAGGATGACAATACGACAGATAAAGATCCTAAAGGCCAAGGTAGCAGTAGTAGCAGTGATGATGATGACTCATCATCAAGTAATAGTTCAAGCAGTAGCTCAAACAGTAGTAGCACTTCAAACAACTCTGGTACAAGCAATAATGCAACTACGACAAATAGAAGTGGTACCACTACTCAACAAAATCAACAAAGTCAACAAGCAGTTGCTAACTAAGCAACATTAATAAAAAGCTCCAATCTCAACTATTTGAGATTGGAGTTTTTTTGTCTTATTTGATAAGCAGCGTTCATTTTAATTAACTCTGTTTTTAAAGTTTTCATTTGTCTATAGCCCATAAAATGATGCTTACGAGCAAGAATATATTCATAGCGCTCTTGGAAGTTCATAGGTACAACATTTAAACTATCTAATGTATTAAAATCAATTTCTTCAATTTCGTTGATTTGTTTAAAGTAATCAACAATTAATTGTAAATATTGATCGAGATACTCTTGTGCTTCGGTAGTTTTTAGTTGTTTTTGTTGTGCATAGACATCGATTTTTTGTTCTAATTCTATAAATGTTTCTTTCGTAATCATTAATCACCCTTCTTTCAAGGCTGCTTTATAACGCTTTTGCCCTTCTCGACAATCAGAAAATAACGGACAGACATCACATTTAGGACTGCGCGCTAAACAATGATAGCGTCCAAAAAATATAAGCTGGTGATGTGTTTTATTCCATCTTTCTCTAGGAACAATACTACATAATTTGTCTTCTACTTGTCTGACGTTATCTTTCCAACGACAAATGCCTAAGCGTTTAGAAATTCTTTCTACATGTGTGTCTACTGCTAATGATGGCTCACCAAAAGCAACACTCATAACGACATTAGCTGTTTTTCTTCCTACTCCTGCTAAACTTTCTAATTCTTTGTGCGTTTGTGGGATTTCACCGTTAAACTTTTCTAATAAAGATTGACATAATTTTTGGATATTTTTAGCCTTATTACGATAAAGGCCAATAGTTCTAATGTCATTTTCTAACTCTGTTAGTTCTACTGATAAGTAATCTTCTGGTGTCTTATATTTTTTGAATAGTGAGCGTGTAATTTTATTTACTGATATGTCAGTAGTCTGTGCAGATAATAAGACGGCGATAGTAAGTTCAAATGGATTATCATGGATTAATTCACATTCAGCATTAGGAAACATATCAGCAATTGTGTCGACCATTGCTAATGCTTTTTTATTACTTATCATTGGGTGTACCTCCATTTAGCCAATCAAATTTGGGAATATCTTTGACCGTTTGTTTCATTTTTGGTTGGTTATATTGTCTGCTAATTTGTTTAGAATCTTCTATAGTTTTAACATTGTGTTTTTTCCAATTTAATAAAATTCTATCTAAATATTTAAAGTTTAATTTATCTTGGCTCATTGCCTCATCAAGGGCAGCTTGAATAACTGTTAAATCATGTTGATCAACGTCAATCCATTGATTTAAAGTTTCCATTTCATAAGGTGAAAGTGGTCTACCAAATGCTTGTTCAATTTGTTGGAATAATGTATTAAAAGCAAGTTCATCTGTATCATTCTGGATAGCGATCGTCTCTTGTTCTAGAATTTGACTGAGTTTTTCATAAAATTGCTCTAAATCCATATACTCTGTGAATTTGCCTTCTTCATTTTTGTGTACTTCAAGTGATAGTAAATCACGTTGAATTAAATTTTGAATCACCGCA
Organism: Staphylococcus arlettae; assembly: GCF_002902345.1. GTDB lineage: Bacteria > Bacillota > Bacilli > Staphylococcales > Staphylococcaceae > Staphylococcus > Staphylococcus arlettae. Next base: position 397,722 of record NZ_PPQB01000005.1, on the reverse strand, counting down.
GTAATTTGTCGTGCTTCTAATGAAGTCCCCTGTTGTAATGATTCTATAGGGGGTTGTTTATTTGAAGTTTCAGCAGCGTATAATAATTTTATTAAAATGACTAATTCAGTTTCATTGATACCTAATTCATTATAATGATCCAGTAATTCTTTTCTAATTACGACAGGTCGTTGTTGCAATTGTCTTTTATTCATTTAGTTACACGCCTCCTTTTATAACATAAACAACTATGAAAAAAGTCCAGTCGTTTACAACATGACTGGACAATGTGTTGTGAAGTTTTATGGGTATAAACGATTTAATAGACGTGGGAATGGAGAAGTTTCTCTAACGTGTTCCACACCAGAAATCCATGCTACTGTACGTTCGAGACCTAAACCAAAACCACTATGAGGAACACTACCATAACGACGTAAGTCTAAATAGTAACTATAACTTTCAGCATCTAGACCGTGTTCTGTAATACGTTGTTCCATTAACTCTAAGTCATTAATACGCTCTGACCCACCAATTATTTCACCGTAACCTTCAGGTGCGATTAAATCTGCACATAATACAGTATTTTCATTCTCAGGGTTAGGCTGCATATAAAACGGTTTGATTTTAGTTGGGTAGTTGATGATAAACACTGGTAAATCATAATGATTTGCGATAGCTGTTTCATGAGGTGCACCAAAATCATCACCCCATTCAATATCATCGAAACCTTGTTCTTTTAAGAATGTCACAGCATCATCGTAAGTAATGCGTGGGAATGGTGCTCTCACTTTTTCTAATTTAGATGTATCTCTATCTAATGCTTTTAATTCAATTTTACAATTTTTGAGTACAGATTGAACAACATGAGACACGTATTGCTCTTGAACTTCTAAACTATCTGCATGATTGTAAAACGCCATTTCTGGTTCAATCATCCAAAATTCAATTAAATGGCGACGTGTTTTTGATTTTTCTGCTCTAAATGTTGGACCAAAAGAGAAAACTTTACCGTGAGCCATTGCTGCAGCTTCCATATAAAGCTGTCCACTTTGTGATAAGAAAGCATCCTCATCGAAGTACTTCGTATGGAACAATTCACTTGTACCTTCAGGTGCACTTGCAGTTAAAATAGGTGGGTCTATTTTGGTGAAATTATTTTCATTGAAAAATTCATATGTTGCACGAATAATTTCATTTCTGATTTTCATTACAGCATGTTGTTTTTTAGAACGTAGCCATAAATGACGGTGATCCATTAAAAATTCTGGGCCGTGATTTTTAGGTGTAATTGGATAGTCATGTGCTTCATCAATTAGTTCAATAGATTGCACTTGCATTTCATAACCTAAATCCGAACGTGTATCTTCTGTGATAGTACCAGTCACATATAAAGATGATTCTTGTGTAATATCTTTAGCAAGTTGGAATGTCTCTTCACTCACTTCTGCCTTGACGACCACACCTTGCATAAAACCTGTGCCATCACGCAATTGTAAAAAGGCAATTTTACCACTTGAGCGTTTATTATGTAACCAACCGCCAATCGTTACTTCTTGGTTAAGGTATTTTTTTGCTTCGTTAATTGTTGTTTTCATAACCAGTCTCCTAATTTGTATTTCATTTATCCTTATATATTTTAACAAAATCGATAGTTAACTTCTAGTTACTAACTTAGGAATTATACAAACTTTTAACGTTTTAGGTGTTTTAAGACATTACGAAATTGTTTAATATCACCTTTGCGTTGTTGATAGTTTTCTAATGATTGTTCAAAGAATTGTTTATAGCTGCTATTTATTAAGCGATCATCAAACGAAACCAAAATACCTTTATCATGTTCATTACGTATTAAACGTCCAATACCTTGTCTAAATCTAGTTACAGCATCTGGTAAAATATAGTCTTTGAAAGTTGATGAGAATTCAGATTCCATTAGCCAAAATTTGGTATTATTTTGATTCATAAATGGAAGCTTAGCAATCATGACACATTTGATGCCGTCAGATTGGAAATCAAAACCTTCAAAAA
>NZ_PPQB01000005.1:360152-395705 GCF_002902345.1 Staphylococcus arlettae | reverse complement strand
ACGTTCCAGTACCTAATAGTATAGCTTTATTAAAGTTATTAAATTGTTGTACAATTTTGTAATTTTGATTTTGCTGTTGCGTTAAAATGACATAATCGTCAAATTCAGGTAGTTCGTTTAGTAATTCTTGAACCATGTGCATCATTTTATAACTCGTAAATAGTATCAAACATTTAGACCCTACTATAGAGACATATTCAGCAACATAGCTAATAATAGAAGCCACGTAATCATCTATATTTTTATAATTATAAGATACGACATCATTTGGCATAAACACAGTTGTCTTGTTGGCAGAATAGACTTGATTATCTATTTCGTAAGTATTAAAGTCAACATCCTCATTAAACCAATTTTTGAAGTGGTTAAACGAATGATTAAAAGTCAAAGTTCCTGAAATAAACGTTAACGAGTTGAATTTTTGTAATACTTGTTTTGTAAGAACATCTTTAACGTTATAGTCTTTAACATTAAGTTTAATAGTTGATTTTTGATTAATATTTTTAATTGATAAATAACTTGTGTGTCCATGTTTTAAACTGTTTTCAATAGCTCGAAATTGATCATTAATATACAACAATTGCTTGCGTACAGATTTAATAACTTTGTGACTCATACCATTAAAATATTCTAATGTCATATTTAATTTATGCGTTATGGCATGTAATGCACGTAAAATTGGTTCATGGTCAAAATGATAAGCAAAATGTAGTTTATGCATTTCGTCATCGTAGATATCTGAAGCTTTAATAATGTCAAAAATAGTAGTGAACAACTGCTCGTTCAACTCATGTATTTCGTTTATTGATGTTTTTAAACCAAAGACATCTATAGGTGGGATATCTAATTTTTCTAAAATACGTTGTTGTTCTAAGTGGTCTATTGATTTTAGTAATTTATCATTTTCAGTTTTACCAATCAGACCTAGTTGATATTTAATATCAGCGTAATTTAGCTCATTGGTTACTTGATTTAACGCATAATCAGGCAAGCGATGTGCTTCATCGATAATACAATCATCAAAAAGTTGATAAATTGAATTATCTTGTGCTGAATGTATAAGATGTGCGTGATTGGTAATACCAATTTGAATATTGTGTGCATTACGTTTTATAAAGTTGTAATAATGCACATCTCCTCGTACTGGAACATAAGTTTCTAACTTTTGTTCAAAGTACATCTTTTGTCCGCCTTTTAAGTTCAACTCTTGTATATCACCTGTATTTGTAGTTGTCACCCAGATAAGTAATTGCATCTTCAAGATGTTGACTTCATAATTATTAGACTCGTCTTTTAAAATTTGACTAATTAGACCTAGTGAAATATAGTCGCGTTTACTTTTAATTAATGTAGCATTGATTTTATAATTTAAAGCACGCTTTAACATAGGTATATCTTTTTCTAATAATTGGTTTTGTAACAGTTTGGTGTTAGTGGAAATCATAACGTGTTTTCCTGTTTCAATATTGTACATTAGTGCAGCGAGTAAGTATGCTATAGATTTACCACTACCTAAAGGTGCTTCAATCATTGCCTTTTCACTTTGCATTAATTGTTCCAAAATTATTTCAGCTAAATAAAGTTGTTGCGGTCTATAAGTTAAGTTTAATTTAGCAGTAATGTCAGAATACAACGTTTTTAATGTGCCAGAATAATTCAACGATGGTGCTTTAAAGTCTTTTTGCTTTTTATAAATGATTTGTTCAAAACGTTCAAAGTCTTTAGGAATTTCTGTTTGATTATGTAGTCTGACCATTTCAAATAAGATATCAAATAAATCGTACTTTAGATTTTTACTTAAGTAATATAATTGCTTTAAAGTATCTAATGGTAATTGCTCAAACTTTTTAAATGCTACAATCATTAATTTAGCTGTTGTTGTAGCGTCTTCATCTGCGCGATGCGCATTATTTAAAGGTATATTATGTGCTTCTGCAAGTTCACTTAGCTGGTAGCTTTTATCTGTCGGAAAAGCTACTTTAAATAACTCTAGTGTATCCATAACTTTACGAGGTTTGAATTTTATACCACATGATTTGAATGATTTTTTGATAAAGTTTAAATCAAACGCAACATTATGTGCTACAAAAATACAATCTTTTAATTGGTTGTATATATCATGTGCGATTTGATGAAAATAAGGTGCCTGACTTAGCATATCTTCTTCAATAGAAGTAAGTGCCTGAATGAATGGAGGAATATCTAAATCTGTTTTTATCATAGAGTGATACGTACCAATTATTTTATTTTCACGAACAAAAGTAATACCTATTTGTATAATTTCATCAAAATCTAATTGGTTACCTGTTGTTTCTAAATCCACAACTGCATAACATGGTTGAGTCATAGTGTTATCCTCCTTTCTTAGATATTAAAAGTCAATGTCTGCGCTCATTAATTTTCTCGTTTGATTGTTTTCATCTGTTACTAGTAAAAAGCCATTATTATCAATATCTATTACTTCACCATAAAACTGTTCTTTATTTTCTGTAAAACGTAAACGTTTATGCCAAATATTCGATGCAGCAATATACTCATCACGAATAGTGTCAAAAGAATTATTAATAAATTGATTGTAGCGATATTCTATATTTTTAATTAGTGATTGTAAAAAGTAATAGCGATTAAGTTGTTCATTTGTGTGCATACCGATACTGGTAGCTTTGTCTGCTAACTCACCAGTGAAATCGTTGTGGTCATGGTGCATGTTGATGCCAATACCACAAATAACCGCTTCAATACCATCACTATTCGCTACCATTTCGGTCAAAAAGCCACATACTTTTTTGTCTTTAATATAAATATCATTGGGCCACTTCACTGATACCTTTTCATTGCTAAATTGTTGAATCGCATCACGTATGCCTAAAGCGATAAACAAATTAAATGTAGTTATCATACTAAACGGGACATTTGGTCTCAAAACGACAGACATCCATAAACCTTTATGTTTTGCAGAATTCCATGGCCGATTAAACCTACCTGTCCCTTGTGTTTGCTCATCACTGAGTATTAAAAAGGTATCTTTATTCCCTACTAATTGTTGTTTCGCTTCTAATTGTGTTGAAAGTAAGGAATCATAAACCGCTACATGATCAAATAGTTGCTGTGCTTCGATAATTGGTAATACAAGTCCACTATACCATTTGTCTGGTAGATTTATTAAGCGATGACCTTTATGGTTTACAGATTCAATTTCACAACCTTCAGTTTTCAATTGATCCATTATTTTTTTCACTGAAGTACGTGAAATTTTTAATTGTTCGGCAATGTATTGACCTGAAACATAATCTAAGTGATGTTGATATAAAATTTGTATCACATCTTTGCTATATTTAGACATTATTATCCACCCATTCTAAAATTTCAGTTTTGCAATTACTCACTTCACCTTGTATCACAGCGAGTTCTATCTTTCTTAATATATCTTTCATCCATGGACCACTAGGTTGTTGTAAATGTGCTAATAGATCTTTGCCAGTAACTGCAAGTGCTTTACGTGTATCAATTGGCAATTGTTTAGCAGTTTCAGCTAATGTGGCTTTATTAAATATAAGTGGCGAAGGTAACTTAATTTGATTCGCTTCAAGTAGTGTTCTATGTGTTACTAATTCTAATAATAATTTCATGTCATAATCATAGACGATACGTTTTAATGTAGCTTTACTTTGTAATTCACCTATTTCTGACATTAACTGGCTAAGAGCGTGAATCGTATGTTTTTCTTGATTACTAATTTTTAATTGTGCTAACGACAGTTCTGTAGATTGTTTAACTTGGATTATCGCGATAAATAAGTTAAAAGATATAGGCTCTGTTATTGTAATAGAGTCCATATTTGATTGTTGGAAAAATGGAATATACGTAAAAGCCTTTAGTTGTTTCATATTTTCAAAGCTTACTGAAACGTGTTGAGCTTGCACAAGTTTTTTTAATTCTACTACAATACGTTCAATAGATAAAAAGGAAATGTGACTCATTTGCTGTTGCATCGCTCGATATGTGTTTGTTTCAATATGAAATGCTAACTGTGCTTGAAAACGTAATCCTCTAATAATACGTAAAGCATCTTCTTCAAAACGCTCGCTCGCTTCACCTACCGTTGTAATAATACGCTCTGCAATATCTTGCTGCCCATGAAAATAATCAATAACATGATAATTTTCATCCATAGCTATTGCATTCATAGTAAAGTCTCTACGTTTAACATCTTCATATAAATCACGAACAAAGGCAACATCATTAGGACGACGATGATCATCATAGTCACCTTCAGTACGAAACGTCGTTATTTCATAGGCTTCATCCTGATACAATACATTAATTGTGCCATGTGCTTTACCTATAGGAATAGTTTTACTAAAAATAGATTCGATCTCATCAGGCGTCGCACTTGTAGTAATATCTATATCATGGATATCTTTGTTCATTAAATAATCACGCACGGATCCACCTACAAAATAAGCTTCGTAGCCTTGAGATTTAATATGTTGAAGAATGGGTTTGGCTTGTTCAAATAATAAGTTACTCATGATTTCCCTCTAACATTTTTTTGTAGTAGCTTTCATATTGATCTGTAATTAAATTGGATGCAAAACGAGCGTCAATATCTGCTAACATGGCAGTTTGCATCTTATTGTATAAGTTTTGATCTGTTAGTAATTGCAAGGCGTATTCACTTGCTGTATCACTATCTCCAACATCTACAATAAAACCAGTTTCATCATGTTTTATGACTTCTTTTATACCACCAGCATTGGAGCCAATTGGTACAACTCCGGATTTCATTGCTTCTAATAGTGTTAAACCGAAACTTTCTTTCTCACTGAGCAATAATACTAAATCCGACATTTGGTAAAATTCACTGACCCAATCTTGTTTTCCTAAGAAGAGCACATGATCTTCAACGCCTAAACTTTTTGCTTTTTGCTTCATATCCATTAATTCAGGCCCATCGCCTAATAAAAGTAATTTTGATGGTAGTTGAGCATGAATTTTGGTAAACGTTTCTATAATAGTATCTATCCGTTTGACTGCTCTGAAATTTGACACATGAATAATAACTTTTTCATGATCTGCAATACCATAAGCGGATTTCAGTTGATTATCTCTTTTTGTAGGAAACTCCTGTTCACGTACAAAGTTATAGATTGGCACAATGGGTTTATTAGTATTAATAATATCTTGAGTTTGTTTGGCTAAAGATTGACTCACACTCGTTACTAGGTCACTACCTTCTATACCAAACTTGATTGCATTTTTTAACGTATGATCATAGCCAAGTACCGTAATATCAGTACCGTGCAGTGTAGTCATTATTTTAATATCTTTACCTGACATTTGTTTTGCTAAGATACCACATACAGCATGCGGTACTGCATAATGCATATGTAAAATGTCTAAATCATATTCATTAATGACTTCTGCTATTTTCGTACTTAAAGTAATATCATAGGGTGCATATTGAAAAACGGCATATTGATTAACTTCTACTTGATGAAATGTAATGTTTGGTAATGGTTTACGTATTCGAAATGGTATATTTGAAGTAATAAAATGGATATCGTGACCACGTTCAGCTAACATAATACCAAGTTCTGTAGCAATGATGCCTGAGCCTCCCATTGATGGATAACATGTAATTCCAATTTTCATTAGGATGATTCACCCTTTCTATTATTCAAATCTATTTTTATCTCGACCATTATATTTATCTAATGTTTCATTAAAACTTTCAGTCATATCTATATCTAATGAATTAGCAATACATAGCAATACGAATAGGTTGTCACCTAATTCTGCTTTAATTGTATTATCTGCTTCACTATCTTTCTTTTTCTTTTCTCCGTATAGATGATTAATTTCACGAGATAATTCTCCTACTTCTTCAGTTAAACGAGCTAAATTGGCTAATGGAGAAAAATATCCTGTTTTAAATTGACTTATATAGGTATCGACTTCTTGTTGCATCGTGTTCATAGTTTTCATATTAATCGCTCCTTTTAAATCATTTCTTATATAGTATAGACTAAAATATACAGCCATGCATTAATGTTGCAATGTTCTTTATTGTAATTAGTAACTATATAGTAAGAAAGAAAATTGGACATAAGAAAACACCTTTTCTTGACGAAAAGGTGTTTAATATTATTATTAGTCGCTTGAACGTGCAATTAAAATAAATCTAGCAAGTTCTGCTAATGCAACAGCAGTAGATGCTACGTAAGTCATAGCAGCAGCTGTTAATACTTTTTTGGCATGCTTATATTCTTTTTCATTTACAACATCTAATTGTTGAATTTGCTGCATAGCTCGTTTACTAGCGTTAAACTCAACTGGTAACGTAATAATAGAAAAGAGAACTGCGAATGACATTAATGCAATACCTATCCATAATGCTGTTGAACCTAAGGTACTTTGCAGACTTGTCAAAATAATACCTGCAAAAACAGCTAAATACCCTATAGAACTCCCAATATTAGCAAGTGGCACTAAAGCAGTTCTAAATCTTAAGAAGAAATAGCCTTGCGCGTGCTGGATTGCATGTCCAATTTCATGGGCTGCAATTGCAGTTCCTGCAACTGAAGGTCTGCTGAAGTTAGCTGGTGAAAGCACGACGACTTTTTTACGTGGATCATAATGATCAGTTAAAAAGCCTTGTCCTTCTACTACATCAACATCGTAAATACCGTTCGCATGTAATATTTCTAATGCAACTTCCTGACCAGTTTTACCACTTGTAGATCTTACTTGTGAATATTTTTCATAATTTGATTTTACTTTATGCTGTGCCCAAAGTGGTAACACCATCAAAATAACAAAATATATTATCATATAAATAAAAGACAAGAAAATTCACTCCTTTGTTTATCATTTTACTGTGAACGTTAAGAATGGTCAAATGTTTTACATTGCTTCAAGCGTATCAAATACAATAGTAATGGAATTACCGATAACCAAAAAGCAAGATAGGCTACACTTGCTAAATGAGACTCAATAAAATCATAATATGGATACTGCATAAAGACATAGTCAATAATATCATTGTGAAACGCCCAAATCATAGCAACAATAAAACCGACTAGTGTAATTTTAAAACGGCGATAAAATAAGAAAGCTTCTAATACCATAATACCATGAGACATTATTAACATACATCCGACTATAGTTATATTATCGTATTGAATAAACATAATGATATTCATTATAACAGCCCAAATACCATATTTGATAAGTGTGACAAAGGCTAATGCTTCAATAATAGGTAGATTTTTATCAAATAAATAAGCAATCAATACTATACAAAGAAAAAGTGAAGCGGTAGGACTATCAGGAACAAATATTTTATATTGCCAATCAGTTACACTTAGTTGTCCCCCGTACCATATATATCCATACAAAGTACCTAATATGTTACATAGCAATATTAACCATAGCATTTTTTTATTGTAAGTAATTAAATTTAATAGTGAATTAATTGGCATCTTATCAATCCCTCATTGTTGAATTATGATTTCTATGTTTGAAAATATTTAAAATTTGAGTTAGTTGGTAAAAAAGATCTTTATCATTCATTTGCAAACTTAAATCAATATTTTCTTGCAAATTGGCTATAATCGTATTTTCTTTATGCTTTGATAAAGGAATTGTATATATATCATTGAAATAGGTAATGTAGTATGGAGATTGTAATAATTGCGCTACCAGTAATTCATCTAAACGACGTTCTCTACGTAATTGCGTACCAAAATCTATTTTAATATCAATTGCAAACGAAGAATTAGCAATGAAATTAAAAATTTCATTGCTATTTTTGTACAATTGGGTATTCGTTTGTAATGTAATGGCGTTTGAATTAGATTGAATGGTAGCTAGTGTTAATGTAACGTGGTTGTTTACGATTGAATCTACAAAATGAATACGTTCTGCTTGTTGTAAAGAGCTTTTAAGATAATTTAAAGTCCAGACACTGATTCTTGATTTAAACTCATATTGAAATAGTAAATATTCAATAAAGTCTATTTTCAATTGATTTAAATTGTCTGTCATTTTAATCACCTCATTTATTGAATTCTGTCTAATTCATCCTGCCACGTATCATTACTTGGCTCTAATTCAACTAACTGTAATAGTAATTGTTTCGCAGTAGTTATATCGCCGATTTCAATTAAATAAAAATAATAGTCACTTAAAAAGTCTACTTGTGTTTTTAAAGTTGGATATGCTAATGCAAAGAAATGTTGAGCTTCTTTATCTCGTTCTTCTTTACCTAACGCATGTGCAAGATGCCACATAAATACTGGGTCCATATCTTCCTCATCGACGTATTGTATCAACCCAATAAGGGATTCGTAATCTTCTTCGTTGCGATATAAGTCGCTTAAAATTAACAATGGTTCTTGGTAGGCATTATCTACATCTAATGCTTGTAGTAATAATTCAACGCCTTCATTTGCATCTCCGTGTTCAAGCGCAATTGTACCTGTTGAAACCATCAGTTCTTTATAAAATTGACTTAATCGTAACCCTTCTTTACCAATTTCAATGGCATCTGGATAATTTTTTTCTTGTTCATATAATTGTTGTAAGTAAAAGTAGCCTTGTAAATAATCAGGGTCTTTAGAAAGTAATGATTGTACCAATTTTATAGCTTCTTGAGTTAAATCATTTTTTTCATAAGCAATCGCTTTTTTAAAGAAGTCTTCAGAATTCATTTCGTCTTCATTCATTTCATCAAACATTTTGATGGCGTCACTGTAGTTTCCACTTTGTAAACTACAGTCAGCTAAGCGTGAAAATAAATTAACACCATTAATTTCGTATTCACCAGTTTCAAGAACTGTTTCATATTCTGCTGTAGCACGTAAGTATTGGCCATCAAAATAAAGAAGTTCTGCTAAAGCAAAATGGATAATAGGATCATTAGGCTCTAAATCAATCGCTTCTGTTAGTTTATCTATCGCAACCTCTAACATGTTTAGTTGTTGATATAAATCCGCTTCTAACATTAAGCGTTCAGTAGATACACCTACTTCACTTAAATATTCAAGCGCTTCGTCAGTTTGGTTTTCTGCGATTAAACAATCAATTAAATAAATTAGTAATTCACTTTCATCAGGGTATTTATGATACAAAGTACGAAAGACTTCAACGGCTTGTGGTGTTAAACCAAAATTGAATAAAGTTTCGCCTAAGATGAATAATGCATCGTCATTTGGTGAACTCAGTGCATCATTCACACGTGTTTCTAAATTGTCTAATTTTTGTAAGTTGATATCATCAATAAGCTTATAGATATCTTGCATCTTAATTATCCCTCGTTTTCTAATTGTTTTAACTTCGGCAAGAATCCTGGGAAAGAAACATTAACTGCATCAAATTGATTTATTGGCAATGTTTCAGTTGTAAGTAATGACGCAATAGCCAACATCATACCTATTCGGTGATCGGTAAAACTATCGACTGTTGTTGTTTGTTCTAACTGAGATGGATGTATAATCATACCATCATTTGTAGGTTGTAACATGAAACCTAACAAGTTTAACATATTTGCTGTTGTGTCGATACGATTGGTTTCTTTGACTTTTAACTCTTCGGCATCTTTAATCACACTTGAACTGTTAGCTTGTGTACATAATAAAGCAATGATTGGCATTTCATCAATAGCTTTAGGTACTAAATCACCTTCGATATGCACACCTTTCAAGTTAGGTGTATATTGTACTCGAATTGATGCAGTTGGTTCTGCCCCATCAGTTTTGTTAAACAAAGTAATGTTGCCTTCCATTTTTTGTACGATATCAATGATACCTGAACGAGTATCGTTTATGCCAACATTATGAATTGTAATATCACTGCCTGGGGTAATTAATCCTGCAACTATAAAGTAAGCTGCTGAAGAAATATCTCCTGGTACATGGAAATCTGCAGGCTGTATATGATCAATAGCATGAGGTTTGATATTGATTGTAGTCCCTTGTGAGTCAATAGGAATTCCAAAATGGCGGAACATTGTTTCGGTATGGTTACGTGAAATATCGATTTCATTTATCGTTGTTTCACTGTCTGCAAACAAACTTGCAAATAAAATAGCACTTTTTACTTGAGCACTTGCTACTTCCATTTGGAAATCAATACCAGTTATTGTTGCAGGCTTGATAATTAAAGGCGTGTAATTATCGTTAATACCTGAAATATTTGCTCCCATCATTTTTAATGGTTTCATGATACGATCCATTGGTCTCTTACCTATAGATGTGTCACCTGAAATTACAGTTTCTATACCTAATCCACACAACAAACCTGCCACCAATCTTGTCGTTGTTCCAGAATTACCTGTATATAAGACTTGGTGTGGTGTGACAAAATGTTTATAACCTGGAGAATTTATCGTTATGACTTCTGCACTAACAGTAATATCAACACCTAAGCGACGGAATATTTCAACTGTTCGTAAGCAGTCTTCACCCAATAAAGGTTTATAGATGCGTGAAGTTCCACTTGCTAGAGAACCTAAGATGATACCGCGATGTGTCATGGATTTGTCACCTGGCACTTCAATTTCGCCTATTAAAGGGCCATTGACATCAATTATTTCTTTATTACTCAAATGGGTCACCTACTTTTTAAAATATGTTTGTAATTCGTGAAATGCTTGTTTGAGAACGGTTTTGTCTACGTGTTGAACAATTGGTTGTCCATAGTTTTGTAATAAAACCATTTGTACTCCGGCATCGTCATTTTTTTTATCACTTAACATCAATTGATATAGTGAGTCAAAATCAAAGTCACTTATTAATGTTAAAGGATAATCTAAAATATGAAGATAATTAATAAACCGTTGAATATCAAAAGTTGTATTCAAATTAATATTAGATACTATAAATTGATATATTAAGCCAATCATAATAGCGTGACCGTGTGGAATTTTGAATTTATATTCTACTGCATGACCAAAAGTATGACCTAAATTTAAATGTTTACGGACATTATTTTCTTTCTCATCTTGAATAATGATATTTAATTTTGTATTAATTCCATTGTAAATATAAGTTTCGATATCTACTAAGTCACTTAAACGTTGTCTTGAGTTATACTGCTGTTCTATAGTTTGGACAGCATGACTATCATTTAAAAGCGCATGTTTATAAACTTCAGCATAACCACTAATAATTTCACTATACGGTAATGTTGATAAAAAGTTTAAGTCATAGATAACAGCTTTAGGTCTGTAGAAAGCACCTATTAAATTTTTACCATGTTTAGAATTAATTCCTACTTTTCCACCGACACTTGAATCATGCGCTAGAATTGTAGTTGGGATTTGTATGAAATCCACGCCACGCAATAATGTAGCAGCTAGAAAACCTGTGAAATCACCTGTTGCACCACCACCTACTGCAAGTAAACAAGTATTACGTGTTAGATTTTTACTTAGTAATTCCTCTATTATTTCATTATAATATGCTAATGTTTTCGTAGCTTCCCCTGAAGGTATAACAAGTTTATGCGCGTCATATTCAGAGGTAATGAAATCCAAAGTCTCGCCCCATTGTTCTTCTACTTTAGCATCAACTACGAGCACAATATCTTTGTAGGATTGCACAAATGGATGTAATTGCTGTATAGCATTATGCTCAACAATTATTGGATAATTATTGGATTGATATGTTGTTTCTAATTTCATAGTCTCACCTATCTTATAAATCGATATTTGAAAATTAAATTGCGTGTTAAATATTTGGTGATTAATATTCGATATTTAAAGCGCGACGTTCTTCAACTTGTGCTTGTAATTGCTCAATGTGATTAGATTGGAATTCCTCTAATAGTGCTTTTGCAACTTCAAAAGCAACAACATTTTCAACCACTACACTTGCTGCTGGTACAGCTGAACTGTCTGAACGTTCGATAGAAGCTTTGAAAGACTCTTTAGTATTAATATCTACTGAGTTTAAAGGTTTGTATAACGTAGGAATAGGTTTCATTACACCGTTAACGATAATAGGCATTCCGTTAGACATGCCCCCTTCTAATCCACCTAAATGATTAGAGCCTCTGTGGTATCCATTTGTTTCATCATATAATATCTCATCTTGAATTTGACTGCCTGGTTTTTCAGCAGCATCAAAACCTTCGCCAAAACTTACACCTTTAAATGCATTGATACTCACGACGCCTTGGGCAATTTTGCCATCTAATTTACGATCATAGTGTACATAGCTTCCAATACCAACAGGTAATCCATCTACAATAACTTGTACTACACCACCTAAGGTATCTCCTGCTTTTTTCGCTTCATCAATTTTATCTCTCATAGACTGAGCAATACTTTCATCGATTACACGTACATCATTTTTATCAACGTTAGATTTAATTGTTTCTAAGTCATAAAGACCTTGGTCTTTAACGCCACCAATTTCAACTACACGACTATAGAAATCAATATTTAATTGTTTTAAAAGAATTTTAGAAACTGCACCTACAGCTACTCGTGCTGCAGTTTCTCGTGCAGAAGAACGTTCTAACACATTACGTAAATCGCGGTGGTTATACTTCATACCTCCTACTAAATCAGCGTGCCCCGGACGAGGTTTAGTGATAACACGTTTCATATTTTCTTGCTGTTCTTCGCTTATTGGATCTGCACCCATGATATTTTTCCAATGTGTAAAATCGTCGTTTTTGACGATTAGAGTGATAGGGCTCCCTAATGTATAACCATTACGAACACCAGAAACGATTTCAACCGTATCTTTTTCAATTTGCATTCTACGTCCTCTACCATAACCACCTTGGCGTTTAAACATTTGTTCGTTTATATCTTCAACATTAATTGTTAAATTAGCAGGTACTCCTTCAATAATCACCGTTAATTGTGGGCCATGTGATTCGCCTGATGTTAAATATCTCATATATGCACACTCCGTTCTTTAATACTTTAAATTAATGATATGTTTTCTATCTTACCATATTCAGATAATCATATTAACAGAAAATTTAATAAATAATTAGCTCGATATGATTATTTTAGTTCCAGTGTAACATTGAAAGCTATAAAACGGATATGATATTACTGTTTTAGGCATAAAAAATAAAGGCGAGAATACTGAATTGTATTCCTGCCTTTATACTAATTATTTATATTATTCATAAATCCACGGTTCACGTGTTTGTTGATAATCTGTCAACTCGTCTTCATTGAACCATAAACTAATTTCTCTTTTAGCAGACTCAACTGAGTCAGAACCATGGATAATATTTCTACCTACTGTTAAGCCTAAATCTCCTCTAATTGTTCCAGGTGCCGCTTCAGTTGGGTTTGTAGTACCAATGATATGTCGTGATACACTTACAACATCTTCACCTTCAACAACCATCGCAAATACTGGCGCAGATGTAATAAACGATACTAAACTCCCATAAAATGGTTTATCAACATGTTCAGAGTAATGTGTTTCGGCTAAAGATTTTGGTACTGACATTAACTTAGCCCCTACTAATTTAAGTCCTTTATTTTCAAGGCGAGTAATAATCTCACCAATTAAATTACGTTGTACCGCGTCCGGTTTAATCATTAAGAATGTTCTTTCCATTGTGCGTAAATCCCCCTGTGTTATGTATCACGCTGAATAATTGTTAAATTAACCGCATGAATTATGTTATACGATATATAATCAGCATAACACTATAATAACAGGATGTAAAAGCGCTTTCAATGTTTTTACATAACTTACATACTTCTTTTACTCATTTTTTGTATCAATTTTTTAAATAAACTTTTAGCTTCTTTATTTTGTAAGGACTCAATAAGTGTTAGTGCTTTATTTAAGTATTGATCACTAATGTTTTGAGCCACTTTAATACTGTCAGAGTGTCTTATAATTGAGACACATTCGTCAAAAGCTATTCTTGGACTATCACTATGTAACGCTTCAATTTTTGCTTTAAACATTGGGTTACTGCGCATCTCAAGTAAAACTGGTAATGTGAGATGGCCATTCATCAAATCACTACCTACTGGTTTTCCTAATTGTTTTTCTGTACTAGTAAAATCTAATATGTCGTCTACAATTTGGAAACTCATACCAATATAATGACCAATCATCTTTAATTTACGCACAGTTTCTTCGTCTGCTCCAGAAGAAATGGCACCGACTTCAGTTGATAATTGAATCAAAAGAGCTGTTTTTCTATTGATACGGCGTAAATAGTTAGTTATGGATTGTTGCGCATTAAATTGATCTCGAAATTGAAAGAGTTCCCCTTTACAAACATCTATAATCGCATTAGAGATAACAGCGTGTACATGATTATCAGGAATATACGAAATATAATCCAAAGCAAGTGCTAACAAAAAATTCCCGGTTAAAATTGCTGTGTTTTGGTCCCATTTTTTAGAAATTGTAGGTCTGCCGCGTCGTTTATCACTTTTATCAATTACATCATCATGGACTAGTGTTGCCATGTGAATAAGTTCCAACGCTACTGCAACTCTGTAGGTGTACTCAGTTCTATCTTCACCAAACTGGCTACTTAAGATAACAAATGCAGGTCTAACACGTTTACCCCCAGAAGACAATAAATGGAAAGCAGCATTTTCGAGTACTTTGTCTTTACTAGTGATTGCTAGTTGTAATCGTTGTTCAATTTTCTTTATTTCACTGTTCATATTTAACTTTGCCACGCTAATCACCTTTGGTTGTTTCGTATTATTTATAGCCAAGGTGCATTGCAGCAACGCCACCTGTATAGCTACGTACTTTCATATTGCTGAAACCAGCTTGATTAAATAAACGACGTAATTTCTCTTTGTCTGGGAAATTAAATGTAGATTGTTGTAACCATTCGTATTCATCTTTAGATTTTGCAAAAATTTTACCAAAAATTGGCATTACAAATTTGAAATACATTTTATAAAATTGTTTGAACACAGGTAACGTCGGCTGACTTGTTTCTAAACAAACCACCATACCTCCAGGTTTTAGTACTCGATTCAATTCTTTTAATGTAGCCAAATAATCTGGAACGTTTCTTAAGCCAAAGCCAATAGTTACGTAATCAAATGAATTTGTATCAAACGGTAAGTCCATAGCATCTCCATGAATAAGTGTGATGTTATCTATATCTTTTGTTTTTTCTTCGCCCACTGCGAGCATATTTTCACTAAAATCGACGCCATAAACTTCACCAGTAGTGCCGACTGCTTTGCTTAAAGCAATTGTCCAATCAGCTGTGCCATAGCAAACATCTAATGCTTTTGCTCCTTTAGTTACAGCCATTTCTTTCATCGTATGTTTACGCCATAAAACATGTTGCTCAAAACTTATGATATTGTTTAAACGATCATACTTATTTGATATATTTTGGAATACTGTATGTACTTGTTCTTTTTTAGCATTGTTTTCAGTCATTTTAAATTACCTCTTTTATGAATATAATTTTGTTTTATATTCTTGAAAAATGTATTTTGTTCCTCTTTCGAATATTGTCTTAAATAGAATGATAAATGTGCATCATCATGATTGAACATTTTTGCTTGAATATCAATCGTATTAACATCAGCAATATAATGTTGAATGGTCACAATAGGAAACAGACATTCAATGGTCAATATAGTTTTTTCTATTTGCTGTTTATCTATTTGGTTATGGTGAATAGAAGATTTCAATTCATTTACTTCAACGATTGCTTGGCTAATTTTTGCTTGATAACTAGGGTTGTTTAGTTCAGCTAAAATCGTGTAAAAATGTGCGCTCAACAAATCACCAATTAATATGGATTGTTTAGAAAGATGATCACCTGGAACGGCATCTAAATGACACATTGCTGTGTCAATAGTGAGGCAAGCTAGTTTCGCTTTTTCAGGTATGTCATATGAATCAAGTACGTCACTTAATGCGCGATTAATATGTATAGGTTGATGTAAAGGTACATCAGCAAGTCTTTGTGTAATTTGTTTTTTTAATATAGTATATGTTGATTCCATGTTCACACCTCACTTTATAATCAATATACATAGTAACATTATATGATAGAAATTAAAATCAAGGATGACTAAAGTATTTAAGAAAACTTTTTATTCTATATGGTCAGCCTAACTATTATAACATTAAACAAAAAGTTGGTTGCCCAATATGCACTTTCTAACTTATCAATGTTAACAACTTATATATATTTAGACAAAAATAACGTTTTATTTATTGATTTTATATTATATGTATTAATTTATGTAAAAAGAAAAAGCCCCTTTATTAAAGGGCTTTGATGTAAAGTAAAGAATTATTTTACTGCGTCTTTTAAAGCTTTACCAGCTTTGAATGCTGGAACTTTGCTTGCAGGGATATCAATTTCTTTACCAGTTTGAGGGTTACGTCCTTTACGTGCAGCACGTTCACGTACCTCAAAGTTACCGAATCCAATTAATTGTACTTTTTCACCTTTAGAAAGTGATGATTGAATTGATTCGAATACTGCATCCACAGCTAAACCTGCTTCTTTTTTAGTTAAATCAGCTTGTTCTGCAACAGCGTTGATTAAATCAGTTTTGTTCATTACGAATTCACCTCCCCTAGGGTTAATAATGATATCTTAATATCATTATGCTATGACTTTAACACAACAAATATTGCTACTGCAATGATTTATATACGAAAAAGCTTGAATTAAAGGGATTTTTATTTAAAAAAGTAATCTATTGTCTTAATAGTGTAAAATTACTTCGTTATTCGGCTTTTTTTCCACGCTCCATTAAGTACTTAACACTTTCTTCAACAGGTGTATTTTCAAACAACACATTGTATAAAGCTTCGGTAATAGGCATGTCGACATTATACTTTTTAGATAATTGATAAACAGATTTTGTTGTATAGACACCTTCTACTACCATATTCATTTCATCAAGTGCTGTATCTAAAGATTTACCTTCGCCTAGTTTATAACCTAAAGTATAGTTTCTTGAATGGGTAGATGTACATGTAACTATTAAATCACCAATGCCACCTAAACCTAAAAAAGTCATTGGGTCTGCACCTAATGTTTCGCCTAATCGACTAATTTCTGCGAGACCACGAGTCATAAGAGCTGCTTTGGCATTGTCACCAAAGCCCATACCTGCTATTACGCCACTGGCAACAGCAATGACATTTTTTAAGGCGCCACCGAGTTCTACACCGATTAAATCACTATTTGTATACACACGTAAATAATCATTCATAAATAAATCTTGAATTAATTTACTAATAGTTTCACTATTGGAAGAAGCTGCTACTGTAGTTGGTTGTTTGATGACAACTTCTTCGGCATGGCTAGGTCCAGATAAAACGCCAATGCCATCATTATGTTCTGACGAAATTGTATCTTCTATCATTTCTGAAACACGTTTAAAGGTATTGTTTTCAATCCCTTTAGCAACATGGATAAAAATCTTCTTATTAGTGATTAACGCATCGATTTGTCCTAAAACCTCTCTAATTGCTTTAGTAGGTAGGGCAATTAAATATACGTCTGCAAATGTAACTGCTTGCGTTAGATCGTTAGTTGCTTTTATTTGGTGGTTTAATTCTGCATTTTTTAAATATTTGGTATTTACATGTTGCGAATTTATTTGTTCAATTGTTTCATTATTTTTTCCCCACATTAAGACATCATGTCCATTTTCAGCTAAAACGTTAGCTAATGCAGTACCAAAACTTCCAGTTCCATATACGGTAACTTGTACCATAAGTAAATCCCCCCGATTTAATTTCTTTTTCTAGGTAAGATGTGCACTGGTGTGCCCTCAAAACCAAATGCATCACGAATTTGATTTTCTAAATAACGTTTATACGAAAAATGCATTAATTCTACATCGTTAACAAAAATAATAAAAGTTGGCGGCTCTATAGCTACTTGAGTAGCATAAAATACATTTAATCTACGTCCTTTATCGGTTGGAGTAGGATTCATAGAAATTGCATCTGTAACCACTTCATTAAGTGTTGAACTTTTGACACGTTTTTTATGATTTTCACTTGCTTCTTTGATATATGGGAATAACGTTTTTAATCGTTGGCGTTCTTTTGCAGAGACGAACGCGATTTCGGCATAATCTAAGAATTGAAACTCTTTTCGCACTTCATCTTTAAATTTTTTCATTGTATTCGTTTCTTTATCAACAGTGTCCCACTTATTGACAACGATGACAATGGCTTTTCCTTCTTCGTGCGCATAACCTGCGACACGTTTATCTTGTTCTATAATACCTTGCTCAGCATCTATGACTACGAGTACAACATTTGAGCGTTCTATTGCTTTTAAAGCACGTAAGACAGAATATTTTTCTGTGGATTCATAGACTTTTCCTTTTTTACGCATACCAGCAGTATCTATAAGGACAAAATTTTGATCATCATATGAATATTCTGTATCAACCGCATCACGTGTTGTACCAGCAACATTCGACACAATAACACGATCTTCACCTAAAATTGCATTAACTAAACTAGATTTACCGACATTCGGTCTACCAATTATAGAAAGACGAATTGTATCCTCATCATAAGGATCTTCCACATCTTCTTTAAAATGTGTAACAACAGCATCTAATAAATCACCTAATCCTAAGCCATGTGAACCAGAAATTGGATAAGGTTCACCAAAACCTAATGCATAAAAGTCATAAATTTCGTTGCGCATTTCCGGATTATCAACTTTGTTGACTGCTAATACTACTGGTTTTTTGGATTTATATAATAATTGTGCGACTATTTCATCACTTTGTGTTAAACCTTCGCGAATATTCACCATGAAAATAATCACATCTGCTTCATCAATCGCAATTTCTGCTTGTGCTCTAATTTGAGTTTGGAATGGAGCATCTCCAATTTCAATACCACCTGTATCAATGATATTGAAGTCATGAGTTAACCATTCTCCTGTAGAATAAATTCTATCACGAGTAACACCTGGAGTATCTTCGACAATAGATACACGTTCACCCACTACTCTATTAAAAATTGTAGATTTACCGACATTCGGTCTACCGACAATTGCTACTATAGGTTTAGTCATTACCTAACTTCCTCTCTATATTAAATCTCTATAATTCTATCATATGGCATCACTAAAGAAAAAGAAATTTTGAAACAACTTTCCTGAAATTAATTCGGCAGTTTTTTATAAATACCCTTTAACGACGTATATGCTTACATTACTAATATTAATTGTTTTATCAACAAAGTTAATAAATTCTGAAATTATTATAATTTTGAACATAAAATAAATCTTGCCCTTCTGTCAATCAGGACAAGATTTAAGTTTAATATTTAATTGAAAACTTTAAAATTTGAAGTCTTTTAATTTATCTCCAAATACATCTCCTAATGTAGGATTGTCTTCTTCATCGTCACTTGTATCTAAATATGATTTCGTCGTTTCATCATCACTTTCGACAACATCTTCATTTGGTAATGTTGCTTTGATTGATAAAGAGATACGTTCATTTTCGACATCGACACCAAGGACTTTGACACTCACTATGTCACCAGCTTCTAATACTTCGCCTGGAGTACCGATATGTTTGTGACTTATTTCTGAAATGTGAACTAAGCCTTGCACACCAGCTTTAATTTCCACAAAAGCACCAAAACTAGTTAAGCGTACGACTTTACCTTCAATGATATCACCTTCATTGAATTCGCCACGGATAGATTCAAACGGGCTAGGTAAAGTGTCTTTAATAGATAAGGAAATACGTTCACTATCTTTATCTATAGATTTAATTTTAACTTTAACGTCGTCGCCAATAGCAACTACATCTTCAGGTGTTTTTACATGTTCATGTGCTAATTCAGATACGTGAACTAAACCGTCTACACCGCCAATATCAATAAAGGCGCCAAAGTTAGTTAATCGTGCGACTTTACCTTCAATGACATCACCTTCAGTTAGTGATTGGAGAAGTTGATCTTTCTTTTTAGCATTTTCAACTTCTTGTACAGCTTTACGACTAAGAATGACACGATTATTTTCTGGATCTAATTCTTCGACTTTTAATTCTAGAACTTGTCCATCAAAATGAGAGAAATCCTCAATGAAATCAGTTGATATTAATGAAGCAGGAATAAACCCACGTTGTCCAACATCTACTACTAAACCGCCTTTAACTACTTCGGTAACTTTAGCTTCAATAGTTTCATTACTATCTAGTTTTTCTTGTAAATAGTCATAAGATTTCTCTGTTTCTAGTTGTCTTTTAGATAAAATGTAAGCACCTGTTTCGTTTTCGTCGTCTAATTCGACTTTCGTAACATATGCTTCAATTTCATCACCTACGTTTACCGCATCACTTGGATTATCGATATGATGTGTTGATAATTGACTAATTGGGATAATTCCGTTAAATTTACCGCCATTGACATGGACAATCACTTGTTTGTCTTCTAGTGATTGAACTTCACCAGTAATTTTATCTCCCTCTTTAATGTCATTAATCATTGATTCATTAAATTCTTCAGTCATCTTGTCTGCCTCCTTATTACACTACATAATTATAACATCTTACAAAGTAACCAAATTGTCAAGAAATACCACAGCAACCCATGTTTTGTATAAAAACTATGTAAAAGTGAAGCTAGAACTCCACAATTTATCAATTATTTTAGTAGTATATAACAAAACGAATTAAACTATTCTTGCAATTTTTGAAACATATAGTTTCTAAGTACCCTATTTTAATTAAATTATAAACGTAGAATAAGAAAATTTTGAAAAAAAAGACGAAATTCTATAAATCAACTATGAAAATTAATTTAATTGACTTAATTATTTAATATTATTGACCATTTCTAAAATTTCGTTAGTTACTGTTTCAATAGATTTACCTGTAGTATCTAAAGTCAGTGCATCGTCTGCTTTTTTTAATGGTGAAATTTCACGATTCATATCATAATGATCTCGCGCTTCAATTTCTGCTTTTAGTTGTTCGATATTTGATTCGATGCCTCTTAGTTCATTATCTTTTTGTCTACGTTCTGCGCGTTCCTCTACAGAAGCAATCATATAAACTTTTAAATCAGCATTTGGTAAAACGACAGTACCGATATCTCGCCCATCCATGACAATACCTTTGTTATTCGCAAGTTCTTGTTGTTTTTTTACGGCAAAAGTTCTTACAGGCTCTTTTGAAGCAACATATGATACATGATTTGTAACATCATTTTCTCGTAAGAAATCAGTTACATCATTGTCATCAAGTATAATGCGTTGGCCTTTGTCTTCATCATACGTTAAAGACAATGTTGTTGATGCAATAAGCTTGTCAAAATCTTCTGGCTTATTTTGTTGTAAATATTTATATGTTATAGCGCGATACATAGCACCTGTATCTACATAAATCATTGCTAACTTAGCTGCTACTAATTTAGCAATTGTACTTTTACCAGCTGCTGCTGGTCCATCTAATGCAATATTAATTAAATTCATTGTACGAAACCCTTCCTTGTTGTATTATGAATTATATTTTATCATAAATACGTAGTTTATAAATAGGAGGAATGCAGTCATGAAAAAACTTCTTGTCATCCATACAGGCGGTACTATTAGTATGTCGCAAGATGAGTCAAATCAAGTTGTTACCAATGCTAATAATCCAATATCAAATCACGCAGAGGTAATTGAAAAGTATGCAGATGTAACCGAAATAACCCCAATGAATGTACCATCACCACATATACAAATTCATCATATCCAACAATTGAAACAAATAATTGAAGAAGCACACAGTATACATGAATATGATGGTTATGTAATTACTCACGGCACTGATACATTAGAAGAAACTGCCTATTTGCTAGATTTGTCAATGGATATAACACAACCAGTTGTGATTACTGGAGCAATGCGCTCATCAAATGAAATTGGTTCAGACGGTTTATATAATTTTATTTCCGCTATTCGAGTAGCATCTACAGATGAAGCAGCAAATAATGGTGTTATGGTTGTCTTTAATGATGAGATTCATACTGCAAGAAACGTGACAAAGACACACACATCTAATACTAATACGTTCCAAAGTCCTAACCACGGTCCATTAGGTGTTATTACTAAAAATAGTGTTCAGTTTCATCATCGCCCATATGACCATATGATCTTAAATAATATTAATGCTGAACTCAATATTCCTCTAATCAAAGCTTATATGGGAATGAAAAGTGATGTGTTATCATTTTATAGTAATGAGAATGTTGATGGAATTATCATTGAGGCATTAGGACAAGGTAATTTACCTCCTACATGTTTAGAAGGTTTGCAACAATGTTTAGCTAAAAAC
The DNA here is from genome assembly GCF_002902345.1 of Staphylococcus arlettae. Lineage (GTDB taxonomy): Bacteria > Bacillota > Bacilli > Staphylococcales > Staphylococcaceae > Staphylococcus > Staphylococcus arlettae. Next base: position 373,396 of record NZ_PPQB01000005.1, on the reverse strand, counting down.
ATTCCAATTGTATTAGTTTCTCGTTCCTTTAATGGTATAGTCGGCCCCATTTATGCATATGAAGGTGGCGGAGCAACATTAGAACAAAAAGGTGTTATTTTCTCAAATGGTCTAAACGGTCCTAAAGCTAGGTTAAAATTATTAGTTGGCTTAAGTAATAATTTGTCTTATGAACAATTAAAGAAATATTTTGAATCACAATTATAATAAAAAAGCTAGTGTCTATATATTATAAGACACTAGCTTTTTTTAAGATTCTAAAGGTGTTTGCTTTTTAGTTAAAATACTTTGAGTAATTATACCGCCGTGGTATTTACCATTTTCAATAAATATTGTATTTGCATCATTTCCTGCTGCAATCACACCGGCGATAAAACAATTGACTACATTTGTTTCAAATGTTTCTTTGTTATATACGGGAGCAGTACCAAACTCATTAGTATTAATATCGATACCAATAGATTGTAAGAAAGTATAATCGGGATGATATCCAATCATTGCAAAGACGTAATCATTTGGAATTTCATATGTGTGACCATCGTTTTCATATTGAACAGATGTTTCTGTAATTTTGGTTACTTGAGCATTAAATACCATATTGATTTTTTCGTTTCTCACTAATGATTCAAAGTTTGGTAATATCCAAGGTTTAATAGCATTAGGATAATCTTGACCTCGATATAAAACGGTAACGTGTGCGCCCGCTTTTTCTAATTCTAAAGCCGCATCAACCGCAGAGTTTTTCCCACCAATAATAACCACGTTTTGTCCAAAGTAAGGATGAGCTTCTTTAAAGTAGTGATTTACTTTAGGCAATTCTGCACCTTCAACTTCTAACTGGTTATGTTGGCCATAGTAACCTGTTGCGACAGTTAAAAAGCGACACTGATATACATCCTTAGTTGTTGTAATAGTAAAACGATTATTGATTTTTTTAACAGTTAATACTTCTTCAAAAGGATTAATATTAAGTTGATGATGTTTTACTACTTCTCTATAATAAACCAATGCTTGGTTTCTACGTGGTTTACTTTCTTCTACAATAAAAGGAATATCACCAATACTTAATTTATCACTGGATGAGAAAAATGTTTGATGTGTAGGATAATTATAAATAGCTTCTACAACATTACCTTTCTCTATTACTAATGTTTCGATTCCTTTTTTCTTTTGTTCGATTGCGGCACTTAAACCACATGGGCCACCACCGATAATTATGCTTTCTACAGTTTGCATTATTGTCTGCCTCCTTTAACCACTAATATATTATACCAATAGTATAGAAAAATCCAAATAATCGAAATGAAATTGTGTTGCAAGTCGCTGAATTTTTATAAAACTTATATTAAAATTTCACAAAAAAAACCGAGCAATTACTGCTCGGTCTTTCATTTTCATTATTGAGGTATTACTAGACGTTGACCATTATGAATGTCATTGCCTGAGATACCATTAGCTTCTCTAATTTTTTCAACATTTTCTGGTGAGCCTTCACCGTAATATTGAATAGCAATACGATATAAGTTTTGACCATTTACAACATGTGTACGTTGACCTTGTGAATCATTGTTTGTGGCTTGACTACTATCGTCTGTAGAATCGGACGTATTACTGTTTGCTTGATCTGATTGTTGATTATCAGAGCTTTGCTGACTTTGTTGTGATTGACTTTGACTATTTTGATCAGAAGAACTACCATCATTACTAGCATCGCTAGCATTTTCGCCACTAGTGTTAGCAGTACTTTGACCATCTTGGTCTGATGATTGTGAGTTGCTTGAGTCACTTGAATTGCTTGAGTTGTTAGCTGAATCATTAGCATTAGAATCATCAGATGTTGCGTTATCACCATTATTGTTTTCGTCTGATGATTGTTCGTTGTTTGAATCATTGTCATTTTCACTATCTGAAGCTTTGTCTTTATCTTTGCTATTGTCTTTGTCATCAGCATTTTTATCTTTATCGTCTGATTTATTTGCAACTTTATTGTCGTTATCGCTATTACCATCATCATTGTTACCAGTTAAAGCCATTCCTGCAAAAATAGCAATAGCTGCTAAAATTAATATCGCGGCAAGTATAGGCAATAATTTACCAAGTAGTCCTTTTTTCTTCTTGCCGTCGTTATCATGTTGATTATTATCACCGGCTCCGTTGCCACCATTGCCACCGGAGCCATTGCCTCCATTACCACCAGAATGTGAAGCTTTGGAAGCGGCAGTAGCACCACCCGCAGCACCAGCACCTGCAGCGGCTGCACCGGCTTTCTTACCTTTTCCATCTTTTGATTCATTTTTGTTTGATTCTTGTTGTTTGCTGTTATCTTTATCATGTGATTTCGCACCAGCTACACCAGCAGCGCCCGCACCTGCAGCGGCTGCAGCACCAGCTTTCTTACCTTTATGATTTTTAGAATCATTATTGGTGTCATTGTCATCATTTTGCTGCTGATCATCTACCTGCTTGTTCTCTTGATCTTGCTGTTTATCACTATCATCATGTGATTGAGCATCATCGTGTTGTCCTTCTTGATTGTTGTCATGATGTTTTTTGGCAGCGTATGCACCTCCGCCAACAGCAGCAGCACTACCTGCAACAGCGGCCCCTTTTTTCTTGTTGTTACTTGATTCATCTTGTGAATCAGGCTCATTGTTTGAGTCCTGTTGCGCATCACGGTCAGTATCATGTTCATCATGTTGACGTTCTACATCTGAATCGTTGTTGTCTGTTGTAGGATGTTGTTCATCATGATCTTCTTGATTCACAGTGTCTTGTTCTGAATTTGGTTGATTTGTAGCAGTACTACGACTACGTTGTCTACGCTGTGAATTTCTTGGTGGAAATTGCTCGTCAGCCTTATCTGTGACTTTTTCCGTTTCATTGTCTACAGAACCTTTCGCTTTATCTGTATCTAGATGTTCTTTCGGGTCAATAGATTGACGATTTTTTTCGAAATCATCTTTAAAATTATTATTAGACAAACCGCTCATCCTTCCTTTTGCTTTTTTTGCATACAAAGCTATACCCTATACAATGGTAGATATGTATAACAATTTAATGAAAATAAAATTATACTTGTTATATGCTTTATTATAGCTTGATTAAAAAAGTGAAGTAAAGCAATTACTCATTTATTTGAACAAACTTTGTAATTTTTCTAAATAATCCATTTTTCGTTTTACTTTTTTTCTATTTAATTGTTTTAGGTCTAATTCTTCACTGTCTATATCGCAACAATAAGTGGGCTTGTTAATAAATGACTCACCAAAAAATTCTAGTAAGTATTTTCTTCGACATTGATCAAGATTTATATAACCAAGCATTCTATAATAGCTTAACTGTTTTCGTCGAAATACTGTGTTAAAGATACGTTTAAGCGTTTGGATTGTATATATTTCATTTAACACTGTTAATATTTCATGCTTATTCATATCAATTAATTCACCAAGTTCAAATAATTGAATATCATTTTCTGATATGGCGTCAGTAAACAACAAGGTTTCTAATAAGAAACTATCGTCTGGTTGATATAAACTAATCGCTTGGCTTAAAGTACCATCTCTACCAGCTCTTCCTATTTCTTGTAAATAGTTTGAGGGGCTCGTTGGTAAATGATAATGAATAATAGTTCTTATGTCTTTTTTATTAATTCCCATACCAAAAGCGCTCGTAGCTACAATAACCGGAATTTCATTGTTAATAAATTGATGTTGAACAGTATGCCTTTCTTGGTAAGACATATCTCCATGATATATTCCAGTTAAAAAGCCATGTTCATATATAGCATGTGCAAGAGTGGCACACATTTTTTTAGAAGATACATAAATAATTGTGGGCCCAGAATTTTCTATAAACGGTAATAGCCATGTTAATTTTTCGTCATCGTTACTAAAATTTTTATGAGACAACATAATATTATTTCGATTCATAGTTGTTTTAATTTGATGGAACTTTGTTTCCAACATATCATTTAAATCATCGATTAAAAAAGGTTGAGCTGTAGCAGTTAACGCTAACAATGTAGCTTGAGGAAAGTATTTTGTTACCTTTCTAATTAATGCATAATGAGGTCGGAAATCATAGCCCCATTCAGATAGACAATGTGCTTCATCTAAGACAATCATGCCGAGATTTATATTCTTTATGAGCTTAATATTAGTACCTTGTAATAAGAATTCGGGACTTAAAAAGATAAAGCGACTAGATGATAACTTGTCGATGTTTTGACGTTTTTCTTCAGCGTCCATCCCAGAATGTACACAACTGACAGATGATTCTCCTTGTGCTTTCATTTGACTCACTTGGTCATCCATTAAGGATATTAAGGGTGAAACGATAAGTGTTGGTTGTCTTTTGATATAAGTTGGCAATTGATAACATAAACTTTTGCCACTTCCTGTTGGTAAAATACCTAATGTAGGTTGATTTTTTAAAACGCTTGTAATGATCTCTTCTTGTCCTTCATTAAAATGATCAAAACCAAACCAAGTTTTTAGTGCCTTATGTAGCATTTAGTTCACCTCTTTGATAACCGACAATCAGTAGTTTAAGTTGGAAATAACTTAAATCAGAAAATCTTGCTTTCATATCTCTCAATCGTTCATTTGAATGCTCAGGATAGTAGTGACTAAAGTCCCCCATCATTTGAGTAGTTACATATGTTTCATAATCAGATAAATAACCTTTGATAAATAATTCAATGAGGTGATCTTCAATTGTATTTATTTTGACGTTTTGCTCTCGTAAAATATCATTTAAAGATTGCTGCGCCAGTATACTGTGCAAAGTTTGTTCAGTTTTATTTAATAAAGGTGGACGCAAAACGAGTTGATGAAGTAATGGATATTTTGAATTATTCTCTAATTGGGTAACCATCTCAACTAAATCATTGTATTCTAACTCCATTAACAGATGTTGTGGGATATTCTCTATTAAACTAACTTGTTGTCGCGTATACATACTTTCATTATAGCCTTGTAAATAATAATGTATGTAAGTTTTACCGTTTGTATCATGAATGGCAGTCAACAATTGTTGTAGTTCGGCTAGAAAATTATCTGTTTCTTGTTGCTTTTTAATAGTATTAAATAGTTTTTTTACCTGTTTTTGAACTTGTAGTTGTTGAGATACTGGTGTGAATTGATAAAATTTGTGTATATCACACGAAATAGTTTGGATAAGTAATTGTAAGGCATTAAAAGTGTTACGCATACTGTCATAGGTATGCTTATTGTTGCACTTTAATGTTAAATTAGTATGATTATCATTAGTTTCCGTTAAAATTCGCTCGAATGAATGATATTTTAAGTTGGGTAAACTATGATAAAATGAAAGTAGATGTTGGCTAGAAGCATCAAAAAAGGTTTGATGAGACTTTTTGCCTGTGATAATATTAAATATGCTTTTTTGAGTTTTGTAATCATGTGCTTGCGAATGCACAAAATTTAATATATTATACATGTTTTACTCCTCTTATTTATTAAACAAAAACATTTGAAAAAAATAAATGGGATGATTACAATATTAGGTATGATATTATTGTAGCATTTTTGTCAAAGGAGGCGAAAGAAATGGCTAAATATACGATAGTAGATATGGATACATGTATAGCATGTGGTGCATGTGGCGCCGCTGCCCCTGATATATATGACTACGATGACGAAGGTATAGCATATGTTATACTTGATGACAACCAAGGCACAGCGCAAGTGCCTGAAGAATTATATGAAGATATGGAAGATGCATTGGAAGGTTGTCCAACAGATTCTATTAAAATTGAAGAGGAACCATTTGATGGGGATGCTTTAAAATTTGAATAAGTGCTTGTTGATGACGATTGACAATCACGGTAAGAATTGAGAATGGGACGTAAATCCTTATTCTCAAAATAAGAGGAGGCTGGGACAACATTGATTCGTTCCAGTCTCCTCTTATATTTAAAACCTACGATTTTGACCGTGCATGCTTGCCTAGGGTATGGTTCGAGCCTGTAGTCTCTCACTTATACTATTCCTCCGGGCGTCAGCACATTTCAAAATCACTACCATAAAGTAAAATTTGGTGTTCCTAAATGGTAATATATATACGAAAGAAAATAGTACAGCGAGCTAGAAAATTTCATAAAACTAAAATAAACGTCAATTTCTATATCTTCTTAATAGAAATTGACGTTTATTTTTTAGTCAGAAATATTTATATCCCGTGCACTTTTTATGATTCTATCACTTTACTAAGACGACGATATAATAAGATAAAGATAATTGAAATTACAATACCTTTAATAATATTGAATGGTATAACACCAGAAACAATAATAATTTTCAAATTATGCATAATGTCTGTTAAATTCATTATCATGCCATATAGTGGCAACAATACAAAGTAATTGAGTATACTTAAGACTATAGTCATAGCAATTGTGCCACTGATTAATCCAATAATTAAGGATTTAGTATTATGTTTATTTTTAGCTACAAGATAAGCAACCACTAAAAATGATGTTGCTGCAAAAAAGTTTGCCATAGGACCAATTGGATCCCCAATATTAAATAAGAAATTAAGTAAATTTTTAACAAACTCTACAATGATACCTGCTACAGGTCCAAGTGTGAAAGTTGCTAATAGTGCAGGTACATCACTTATATCTAATGTTAAATACGGTGGCAGAAATGGTATAGGAAACTTTAAAAAAGTTAAAATAAACGCTACCGCACTTAACATACTTATAGTGATAAGCTCTTTTTGATTATTACGCATTATTTAGTTTTCTCCTTCCATTCATCTTACTTCGAATAGGAGGAAAAATGCTAAATAAAATGCCTAAATCCTCCATCTTCTCCCATCCAGACTTTACTGTCGGCTCTAGATTTTCACTAGATCAGCCATATTGTCTAAAAACAACAATATGGGTCGCAGGCTTTGATTACTGCCGGTTGGGATTTGCACCCTACCCCGAAGATGAATATACAAATTTTATAGATATATCATAGCTTATTACTCGGTTAAAAACAATACTATTGCTCAAGATAGATTAATAATTAATTATGCTTTAGGTAATTTAATGATAAACGTTGTTCCAACGCCTAGTTCGCTTTTTACTGATATGTTACCACCATGTTCTTCGATAATCATTTTACAAATAAATAAGCCTAAACCAGTACCTTGTTTACCACGCTTTCTAGATGTATCAACTTTATAAAATCGATCGAATACTTGGTTTAAATGTTCAGGTGCGATACCTGTACCTGAATCATTGATATATAAGATATCTTCAGTGTCAGTTTCGCCATAATTAATAGTAATAACATCACCTGGTTCAGTGTAACGAGTAGCATTGTCAATTAAGTTTGTCAGTACTTGTTCAATTCGATCTAAATCAAATAACCAATATTGACCACCAGTGTTAGCATTTAAATACATTTCTAATTGCAAATCAATTGCTTGTTGTTTATATTTTTGTTGCATTTTTTCTAATAACTCATCTATAGAATGTAGCTCTTTTTCGACTGTTAAACCTTCTGCATCCATACGTGCAACATTTAACAACTCATTGACTAATCTGTTTAAACGATTAGTTTCATCCAATACAATAGATAATGACTCTTTAATTTCTTCAGGTTCAGTTACGATACCGTCGACTATGGACTCAGTATAACCTTGAAGCAGTGAGATTGGTGTTCGTAATTCGTGTGATACATTAGCGATAAAATCTTTTTTCATTTGATCTAAATTATGCTCATTAGTCATATCACGAATAATAGCAACGATACCACTGCGGCCATCAGGTTGAATTTGTTCAATATAACTCATTATTATAACAAAATAACGGGTGTTAATTTCATATTCTTCAAATTGTGTCGTTTTATTTCTTAATGTTCGCTCATTTTGTTGATCTAGTTTTTCTGAGCTGTATTCATCCATAGAGTGAATAATATCTCGAGCCATTTCATTAGACAGAATAACTTCTCGTTTATCATTAAAACCTAAAACACCCTCAACCATAGAGTTAATGAGACTATCTCTAATATTTTTGGAAGATGATAAAGCCTCGATATGTTGTCGAATTTCAGAACTCATTGTGTTGAATGCGCGTGATAGCTCGCCTATTTCATCTTTGGAATTTACTGGAGGCGTTTGGGTATACTCGCCTTGTGATACTTTAAGTGCTTGTGTTTGTAACTGTCTTAATGGCTCAGTGATTCTTGAAGATAAAAAGAACGCAAAGACAGTAGTAATAGCAAGAAAAATAACAGCAATAATAAGAATAATGACAGTAATAGCATTATTTGTTTCTTCTATACTTTTTAAGTCTTGATAGATGAATACACCGCTATATTTACTGTCCGACTGGCCATTAATATGCTGAGTTGGATAGCCAATAAGCACATAAGTACGTTGTTTTCCATTAACGGTAATATTAATATGTTCAGATTTTTGTTTACCGTCATCAAATACTTGTTGATAGTCTTTGTCTGTTTGTATAATTTCATACATTTGTTTTTTGATTTGATTTTTATTGGATTGTGCTTTGTCTTTATCAGGCATAATAATTAAGCCCACTGGTCCTTCAATTAACTTGCGACTATGTTCAATAGCAATGTCTTTATTATCGGAATCTGCGACAAGTTGGCTAATTTGTTTAGCGTCCTCAAGTAAAGAGTTTTCAGTTTCTTGTGTGAAGTATGATTGAATAAAAGTGATGAGAGCGGCACTTAATAAAATTAAAACTGTCGTTACTATAAAGATAATAGTTAACCACAGTTTTATGACAACATTATTCAGTCGATTCATTGTCTGTTTGTACCTCAAATTTATAGCCTACACCCCACACAGTTTGAATCATATGAGCCGCATCGTTAGAGACACGATTCAATTTCTCTCTAAGACGTTTGACATGAGTATCTACAGTTCGTAAATCTCCATAAAATTCATAATGCCAAACTTCTTTTAATAGTTGTTCACGATCAAAAACTTTATTTGGAGTTTTAGCGAGAAAGATTAATAATTCATACTCTTTAGGTGTTAAATTCACTTCTTTGTCATCAGCTAAAACACGATGTGCATCATTATCTATCACCAGATGATCAAATTCAATCAAATCCTTAGCATGTGGTTCACTTTGTTCTGTGTGTGCTACTTGAGTACGTCTCAGCAATGCTTTGACACGTAATACAACTTCGCGAGGTGAAAATGGTTTAACAATGTAATCATCTGCACCAGATTCAAAGCCTTCAACACGATTCGTTTCTTCGCCTTTAGCAGTAAGCATTATAATAGGTGTTTCCTTATATTCTCTTAGTCGAGAAGCGACAGTTATACCATCCATTTCTGGCAACATTAAATCTAATAAGATACAAGCATAGTCATGGTGAATAGCCATTTCCAATGCTTCTTTACCATCTTTCGCTTCATGAATTTCAAAAGACTCTCTTTCTAAGTATAATTTTAATAATCTTCTGATTCTATCCTCATCATCTACGATGAGTATTTCGTTTGGCATGTTTAATACCTCCCACACATGATTACTTTATAATTTAATTGTATTATATCACAGTAATTAACGAAAAACTTCACAAACAGAACAAGTTTGTGAAGTTTTTCTCAAAGATTTAGCTAATGTCATAGATTAGTCACATTAATTAGCCGTTTTCTGCCATGTGACGTATAGTTTTAACTTCATGAGGTGTCATGACACGACCTTCACCTGCATTTAAGCCTTTCAAATTGAGCGGTCCAAATTCAATTCTTTGTAGTTTGCTTATTGTATGACCAAAGTGTTCAAACATACGTCTTACTTGACGATTTCTACCTTCTGCAATAGTAATTTCTACTAATGTTGTATTCTTTTCTTTGTCTTGATTTTTAACTTTAACGATTGCCGGTTGAGTTAAACCATCTTCAAGCATAATACCTTTTTCTAATGCTTTTACTTCTTCACGCATTAAGTAGCCTTTAAGTTTAGCAACATATTTTTTTTGAATTTTGTATCTAGGATGCGTCATCAAATTGGTAAATTCACCATCATTTGTCAGTAATAATAGCCCTGAAGTATCATAGTCTAATCGGCCTACTGGATAAATACGCGTATCAAGTTCTTTGAAATAATCAGTAACAACTGTACGGCCTTTATCATCAGAGACGCTTGTTATGACTTGTGATGGTTTATAAAATAAAATATAAAGCTTGTCTTCTTGCTCTAATTTAATACCTTCTACTTCTATGACGTCAGATGGTTTTACTTTTGTTCCTAACTCATCAGTTACTGTTCCATTAACTTTAACTTTGCCTTCAACTATTAATGTTTCTGCTTTACGGCGTGATGTATAACCACTATTTGCAATACGTTTTTGTAATCTTTCTAACTCTTTACTCATTATATTCTCCTTTTTGGTTAACTAAATTACTGAAAAATTCTTCTATTTCTTCGTCTTCTTCATCTGTTGTAGGTAAAGCTTCTAAACTTTCTAAACCAAAGACATTTAAAAATAAATCTGTAGTATAGAGTTGTTGGCTACGTGAATTATCTTCGTCTTTTGCCTCGATGATTCCTCTTGCAATGAGTGTTTTAACTGCACCATCAGAGTTAATACCTCTAATCATTTCAATGTCTCCACGTGTAAGGGGTTGGTTGTAAGCTATAATAGACAACACTTCCATAGCAGCTTGTGATAATTTCATATTTGATTTTTGTTCGATTAGTTTTTCGATATAATGCGCAGCAGCTTTTTGTGTTGTTAAGACATATGTCGTCCCAAATTTTTGAATCATCAGACCTTCTGACTCATAATTATTGATTAACGTTGTTAATTGATCTTCTGTAATTTCCAAAATTTCAATTAGTTGTTTAGTCTCGAGGCCTTCATCACCAGCTGTATATAACAGGGCTTCTAAGATGCCTTTATCCGTTAATGCCATAGTTTACCCCCCTTATAATGTGAATATCTTCAAAACTTTTTGTTTGTTCTATATTTATAATTCCCGATTTTGACATTTCCAATATTGCTAAAAAGTGTGTAACGACCATTTCTACGGGTTCGGTAAAATTAAATAAGCTAAAAAAATTGAATGACTGTTCTTGTTGCAATCTTGATTGTACTTGCGTTGTTGCTTGTTGAATTGTGAAAGTTTCTTTATGTATGTCTACAGTCTTAGGTGTTTGAAAAGCGATTCTATTTTTTACTTTTTGATATGCAATAATAAGTTCTGTTAAATCAATAGTTTGTTTGCTATCCCACGTTTCATTGCGCTCTAAATGAGATAAATCAGTTGGATGTTTTGAAAAATAGCAAGTACGTTCTGCCTTTTTAGAGTTTAACAGTTCTGTATACTCTTTATAATTTTGGTATTCAATCAAACGTCCAACTAAATCTTCACGGGGATCATCTTCTAATTCAATTTCTGTTTCAGTTTGTGGTAATAATAATTTACTTTTAATCATTAATAATTCGGAGGCCATAACGAGATATTCACTTGCAACATTGATTTCTAATTGGTTCATTGCATGAATATATTGCATATATTGCTCTGTTAAAGACTTCATAGGAATATCATAAATATCTATTTCAAATTTTTGGATAAGATGTAATAACAAATCTAAAGGTCCGTTAAAAGCATCTAATTTCACTTCATACATTTTTATCTACCTCATATTGCAAGTTATGTGCGTAATTCACTAAAATATTATACCATGTTTACAAAGAACATTAAATTTTGGAGCGATATAAAATGAAAGAAGCATTGAAATTATTTTATTTTCAATTTCATACTGAACAACATTATTTTTTATGTCATGATATTTTAGAAGAAGCGTGGAAAGAAAATCCCCATTTTAATAAAAATGATGCAATTGTTAGTTTAATATTATTTTCTACAGGTTGTTATCATTATCGTAGAGGCAATTTAATAGGAGCAAAACGATCATTTATAAAGGCATTGTCCGTAATAAATGCAGTTAATATTAAACCAGATTTAGGCTTAGATATAACTACCTATAAATCATTAGTTCAAAATATGATAGATAACGTGGGTCAAGAGCAGCCTTTTGCGCCTGTCCATTTACCCCTTAACACTGCGTTTGAGCAACAGATAATCCAACAATTTCCCAATTATATAGTGACACCGTATGTAATTGATGACGACTATATTGTTCATCATCATATAAAACGTGATCGTTCAGAAGTAATTGCTGCTAGAAAGCAAGCTTTGCAACAACGAAAATTACACGGTTTCAATTAAAAATCCACAAGCGCTGTTTTCAGTGCTTGTGGATTTTTAATTGTTATGCTCTTGGATGAAATTCATTATACATTTTACGAATTTGTGATTTTGACACGTGCGTATATAATTGTGTGGTTGATATATCCGAGTGCCCTAACATTTCTTGTACGGCACGTAAATCAGCACCATTTTCTAAAAGATGCGTTGCAAATGAATGGCGCATCGTATGAGGAGTTAAAGTTTTATTAATATTAGCTTTGATGCCGTTTTGTTTTATCATTTTCCATATACCTTGGCGTGACAAAGGCTTGCCATGTAAATTCAGAAACAAAGCGTTAGTTACAGTTGTTTTTAACAATTGTGGTCTAACTGTTTCAAGATATGTAGATAAGTAGCCAATTACTGTATCTCCTAAAGGGACAATACGTTCTTTGCCTCCTTTGCCAAACACTTTGACAAATCCCATAATTAAATTAACATTTTCAACCTCTAAATCAATTAATTCTGTAACTCGCATACCAGTAGCATACAATAATTCCAATATCGTTCGATCTCGATAACCATTATTTTTACTTAAATCAGGAGCATCTAACAATCTTAAAATTTCATCTACTGCAAGTACGTCAGGTAATTTTCGATCATACTTAGGCGTTTCAATAAGAACAGTAGGGTCTTTTGCGGCATATTTCTCTCTTAAAGCAAATTGATGAAAGCTACGTACGGTTGAAATAAATCTTGCTAATGATTTTGTTGATGCACCTTCATCATGCAAAAAACCTAAACATTGTTGTAAAGTTTGACGATCTACAAAGTCTATATGTGTAATTTTATGATCTTGTAGATATGTAATGTATTTATTTAGGTCCCTACGGTAAGCGCCTATAGTATTACTACTTAAGCCCTTCTCTAACTGTATGAATTTCAAGTATTCATCTTTGATTGTTTCCATATTCACACCTCAACATTTAAGTGGTTGTGATTTACTTTTCTTTTGATTGGCAAGTTTCACACACACCGTGAAAAGTTAA
>NZ_PPQB01000005.1:351767-360142 GCF_002902345.1 Staphylococcus arlettae | reverse complement strand
TTAAAATCGTGTTCTACTTTTTCTTCTACTTGTGGCAACAAATCTTCTTCAATTTCTTCAACTTTTCCACATTCCATACAAACTAAATGATGATGAAAATGTTTAGCCCCTTCTTTACGTAAATCAAAACGAGCAACGCCATCGCCAAAATTAATTTTATCTACTACTTTTAATTCGGCTAATAATTCTAATGTTCTATAAACCGTTGCTAAACCTATTTCAGGTGCTTTATCTTTTACTTTTAAATAGACATCTTCAGCACTTAAGTGATCTTTTTCATTTTCAATTAAAACTCTTAAAGTTGCTTCACGTTGTGGAGTTAATTTGTATGATGACTGTTGTAATTGTTGCTTCACGCGATTTAATCGTTCTTCCACGGAAGCCTCACTCCTCTACTAATAATTATAATCATTTTAATTTACATAATGATTCATATATAAAATACCAATAATTGATAAAATGTGCAAGTTTAAATACTTTTTATTTAGAATGATTATAATTAAGTAATAGGTATTGAATGGCTATAATGGTTTTGGCATCTGTAATTTCGCCGTTTTGTAATTTTGTGGTTGCTTCCTCAATTGATAATTCATGTAATTCTACAAACTCATCATCATCTAAATTCATTTCACCAATTCTCAAGTTATCAGCAAAATAAATTGATATTTTCTCATTTGTAAACCCTGGAGAACCATACATTTCTGTGATTAACTGTAAATCGTCAGCAATATAACCAGTTTCTTCTTCTAATTCGCGTTGTGCTGCCGATGTTCTGTCTTCATTTAGTTCTAGTTTACCTGCTGGTATTTCTAATAAAGTATTTTCTATAGGTTTTCTAAATTGCTTCACTAATATGATTTTATTATTAGGTGTTATAGCACATACTGCAACAGCGCCATTGTGTTTAACAAGCTCACGTTTTGACGTTTGTCCGTTGGGTAAAGCTATATCGTGGACTTCTAAATCTATAATCTTGCCATTATATATCGTAGTTTTGGCAATTGTTTTTTCGTTTAGTTCCATCGTAATCACTGTCCTTTTAATTAGTATAAGTTATTGTTAAGATTAATTTATTGATAATTGAGGTGTAGTATAAACACATGGGCATATTTACATTATGTCATATGTTAATTATTCAGTGTTTTGCAACGACTAAATGGCACCTCTTTATCTTATTTAATTAGTGTATCGAAAGGAGTATTAACATGCAAAAGAACATATTAAAAAGTGGCATAGAATTATCAGAAATTGGTTTAGGTTGTATGAGTCTTGGTACAGCATATGATCATGCTGAAAGTATCATTGAACGTGCAATTGAACATGGTATCACTTATTTTGATACAGCTGATATTTATGATAAAGGTGTGAATGAAGAAATCGTAGGTAAAGCACTTAAAAAATACCAAAATAGAGATGATATTGTTGTAGGTACTAAAGTAGGTAATCATTTACAACAAGATGGTTCGACATTTTGGGATCCATCAAAAAAACACATAAAATCTTCTGTAAAAAAGTCGTTACACAGATTAGGATTAGACGAACTACAACTTTATCAATTGCACGGAGGCACAATTGATGATCCGTTAGATGAAACGATAAGTGCATTTGAGGAGTTAAAGCAAGAAGGTATAGTTCAAGCTTATGGTATTTCTTCTATTCGACCAAATGTTATTCGTTATTATTTAGAGCATAGTGACATTGAAACACTCATGTCTCAATTTAATTTAATTGATAACAGACCCGAAGCGCTTGTAGATGAAATACATGCACATAATGTTAAAATTTTAGCACGTGGTCCTGTTTTTAAAGGATTATTAACAGCAAACAGCAATCAAGCGTTGGATAACAAATTTGCTGACGGTATTTTTGACTATAGTTATCAAGAACTTGGAGAAACAATCGCTTCTGTTAAAGAAGTAGAAAATAACCTGACAGCACTAACTTTTAACTATTTACAATCACAAAATGCGTTAGGTTCCATTATTGTAGGTGCAAGTAGCGTTGAGCAATTAGATGAAAATATTGAAAATTATAAAGCTGCTAAAGCCATTGGTGTCGATCAATTAAAAGCAGCACGTGAACGCGTAAAAGATTTAAATTACACACAACACCTACAGTAAAAAGTCATATTTTGAATATCAATCCATTAATATAAAAATATTATTATGGTCACATCGTAAACTATCATTTGTTTAGATGTGACCATTTTTTATTGTTTGTTTTTGAATAATTTAGGTAACAATCGCTCGAACGTACGAGGTGCTAAATTATAAAATTTAAGTAATACATTCATCCAATAAGGTTTATTGATTTCTGTCTTTTTCCAAATGATACCATTAATAATATCTTTTGCTAATGTATCCGCATCAAGCATTATTGATTGATATTTTTGGGCGTATGTTAATGAAGGATCAGCTTTTTGATGAAATGCAGTATCAATCGGACCGGTATTCACAACCATGACATGGTAATTAGGATGCTCGAGACGTAATGCATTGAGTAATTGATTAAAAGCAGCTTTGCTGGCACCATAATGAGCAGCATATGCCTGTGTAATATGACTAGCTTGACTCCCTATACCGACAATTGTAGCTTTTGTAGCTAAATAAGGTTGCAAAACTTTAAATAATAAGTTGAAATGGACTACATTCAAATTATATGTGTCAGTGATTTCTTGGGCACTATGGTCAGATATAGATTTAAAGTAACCCATTCCTGCACTATAAATTAAGCCAGTAATCGTGGTGTTTTGAAAATATTGTTGCAACCCATTAATATCATCCATATTAAGTAAATCACATTCTATAATTTGCAATAAATTGTCTTCGTCTTTATTTTTTAATGCTGTTAATTTTTGTGGTGACCGTACTAAAACAGTTACTCTAACTTTTTGTTGTAGCAGTAACTTTAATAAGGATAACCCTACACCACTCGTAGCACCGGTCAAAACAAAGTGTTGACTACTCATTATAACGCTCCTTTATTTGTAATGATTTAATTATAGGATAAACGACATTGATATGTAAGTATCGACAGAAAATATTAGGAATATTCATTATCTATGTTAGTATAGAAACATCAAAAGATAAGGAAGTGTTGAAACTACATGAAACTAGTATTTTATGGGGCAGGCAATATGGCACATGCTATATTCACCGGCATAGTAAACTCAAATGTTATTGAGTCGAACGACATTTATCTAACGAACAGATCAAATGAAGGTGCACTAAAAGCATATGCAGAAGAATTAGGTGTGAACTATAGTTATGATGACCACGCCCTACTTGCTGATGCCGATTACGTTTTTTTAGGTACAAAACCATATGATTTTGAAAATTTAGCTGAACGCATAAAACCACATATTGCTCAACAAAATAAATTCATCTCAATTATGGCTGGCTTACCGATAAGCTATATCCAAGAATTACTAGATACAAAAAATCCAGTAGCACGAATAATGCCAAATACAAATGCACATGTTGGACATTCGGTGACTGGTATAAGTTTTTCAAACAACTTCGGCCCTTCTTCAAAAGAAGAAGTAGATGAACTAATTAATGCATTTGGCTCTGTTATTGAAGTATCAGAAGATAATTTACACCAAGTAACAGCAATTACAGGAAGCGGCCCAGCATTTTTATATCATGTATTCGAACAATACGTAACTGCAGGTACGCGTTTAGGTTTAGAAAAAGACCAAGTAGAAGAATCAATTAGAAATTTAATTATTGGGACAAGTAAAATGATTGAACGTTCTGAATTGAGCATGGAACAACTGAGAAAAAATATTACTTCTAAAGGCGGTACTACGCAAGCAGGTTTAAATGCCTTATCGGAATATGATATTGAAGGTATTTTTGAAGATTGTCTACGTTCTGCAGTTAATAGAAGTGTAGAATTATCAAATCAAGATGACGAAGTTTAAGGGAGTGGGACAGAAATCTGATTTTGAAAAAATGATTTCGTCGTCCCACCCCGGCAAGGATGACTAGCGTTGAAATAAGCTTGGTTTAAAGCGCATTTTCAATGCAGTCAGCTACTGCCAATATGAAAAGAGACTAGGACAATTAATATTGTCCCAGCCTCTTCAAACTGTCGATAAAGTTTACAACTTTGTTGGCAGTTTTTTTGTGTACACATTCTGTGGTCACTGCCTTAGCCTGTAGTCTTCGGCAAGTGCCTTTTCCGCAGGAGTCGGCTAAAGCACTGCTAATTATTAAAATAAATAATAATTAGCTATCATTTATTACGTATAGTCGATGTAATGTTAAATTTAGACATTGTGTATGAACTGAGATGAAGTAGTCCAAGGCTACTTCATCTATTTATATTTGGTAAGAGTCAAAATCATTAACAAATTGAAAACTTGGTAATGTGTCACCTTGCAATAAGTCATTATATATTGCTTCCACCTCTTCAAGTGTATATCGATTGCTAATATGTGTTACTAGACTATGTTTAACATTAGCTTTCTGCATTAAAGCAAATACATCTTCAATGTGACTGTGGTGATAATTATTCGCTAAAGTTTTGTCACCTTCTATGTATGTACTTTCATGCACCATAACATCCGCATTCAATGCAATTTGATATTCATTTGCGCAAGGTTTAGTATCTCCAAATATAGCAACTATGGGTCCCGGTGTCGGTGCCCCTTTAAAATCACAAGAATTGTAAATAACGTCTTCAAACTCAAACGTTTCGTGTTCTTTTACTTCTTGGTACTTAGGTCCCGGTTCTAGCCCTATTGATTTTAAAGCTTGGACATCTATCTTACCAGAGGTTTGTGGTGCTTCAATACGGTAACCGAATGAAGTTATACCATGATTTAAAATATCTGCTGTAACTGTAAAACCATTATGCTGATACGCAAAATGATTGTCGAGTTCAATAAATGTCAATGTGTAATTCAATCTTGATTCAGATAAAGCTAATGTTGTTTCGACAAATGATTTTATCCCTTTAGGACCTATAATAGTCAATGGTTTGCCTTCCCCACCTTGGAACGAACGACTTGTTAATAAGCCTGGTAGTCCAAAAATATGATCACCATGCATATGTGTTATGAAAATATGGTCTATTTTGCCTAACTTTATGGAATGGTGTAAGATTTGATGTTGTGTAGCCTCACCAACATCAAATAACCATATATTATTAGAATAAGGTTCTAAATTAAGTGCGATAGATTGTGTATTACGTTCTTTCGTAGGTAAGCCAGCACTTGTGCCGAAAAATGTGATTTCCATGAACGTGCCCCCTCTTCTTGAATACATTTTAGCATATAAAATTAAGAATGTTATAGTAAAGAAAAAATTGATTATAAGCAAAATGGTATGAACTATACGATTAATTAGTCTATAATTAAAGAAGATTTTAAAAAAGAATTGAGGTTTTTATCTTGAGTACTAGAAATAAGAATATACCATGTTTAATAACAATATTCGGAGCAACAGGTGATTTAAGCCACAGAAAACTATTCCCATCGTTATTTCATTTATACCAACAAGAAAATTTAAATGAGCATATTGCGATTATCGGTATAGGTAGAAGAGAGTTAACTAACGATGATTTCCGTAGTCAAGTGAAATCATCAATTCAAGAACACGTTAAAAACACCAAGCATTTAGATAAATTTATGGAACATGTTTTTTATCACAAACATGATGTGAGTGATGAAGCAAGTTATGAATCTCTACTAGAGTACAGTAATAAATTAGATAAAGAATTTAAATTAGAAGGCAATCGTCTATTTTATTTAGCGATGGCTCCAAAATTCTTTGGTGTGATTTCTGATTACTTAAAATCTTCTGGATTAACAAATACAGATGGTTTTAAACGTTTAGTGATTGAAAAACCATTTGGCACAGATTTGGCTTCAGCTGAACAATTAAATGAACAACTTCGACGTTCATTTAAAGAAGAAGAAATATATAGAATTGACCACTATCTTGGTAAAGATATGGTACAAAACATTGAAGTTTTACGTTTCGCAAATGCGATGTTCGAACCATTATGGAATAATAAATACATTTCAAATATACAAGTCACTTCTTCTGAAGTATTAGGCGTCGAAGATCGTGGCGGGTACTATGAATCAAGTGGTGCACTAAAAGATATGGTACAAAATCATATGTTACAAATGGTCGCATTATTAGCTATGGAGGCCCCTATTAGTTTAAACAGTGAAGACATTCGTGCTGAAAAAGTAAAAGCATTAAAATCTTTACGTAAATTAGAACCGGAAGAAGTAAGCCAAAACTTTGTACGTGGTCAATATGATAACGGTGTTATTGATGGACAAGAAGTAAGAAAATATCGTGATGAAGATCGTGTTGCTGAAGATTCAACGACCCCTACTTTTGTCGCTGGTAAATTGACAATTGATAACTTTAGATGGGCTGGTGTACCATTCTATATTCGTACAGGTAAACGTATGAAGAGTAAAACGATTCAAGTAGTTGTTGAATTTAAAGAAGTACCTATGAATTTATACTATGAAACAGATAAAAAATTAGATTCTAATTTATTAGTAATCAATATTCAACCAAATGAAGGCGTATCATTGCATTTAAATGCTAAGAAAAATGTTCAAGGCATTGAGACAGAACCTGTACAATTATCTTATGCTATGAGTGCACAAGATAAAATGAATACAGTTGATGCTTATGAAAACTTATTATTTGATTGTTTGAATGGTGACGCTACTAACTTTACTCATTGGGAAGAATTAAAATCAACTTGGAGATTTGTCGATGCTATTCAAAATGAATGGGATCAAACAGCACCTGAATTCCCTAACTATACTGCTGGTTCTAATGGACCATTGGAAAGTGATTTACTATTAAGTAGAGATGGTTTCCATTGGTGGGATGATATTCATTAATAATTAAAAGCACAAAAAAGCGATAACAAAGTGTCTTTTTACACTGATGTTGTCGCTTTTTTCTTTGTTCCTTTTTGTGTTATTATTTTAGTTATTGGAAACACCAACGCTACAAATTTTATAGGGCAAAATGTTACACACCAATATAGGTGTTATTAAGCTTCAAATAAGGTAAACTATACATAAGTAATAATAAGATTTTTTATAAAACGAAAGCAACTTTTGTAACATAGTTTCTGTTGCTTTATGATTTCGGCTTTGTAAGTTTTAGGAGTGAAAGTTTTGGACGTTATCAAGCAAATTCAGCAAGCAATCGTTTATATTGAAGACCATTTGCTAGAACAATTTCATTTGCAAACATTGAGTGATTACGTAGGTCTTTCACCTTATCACTTAGATCAATCATTCAAAATGATTGTTGGTTTATCACCGAGTGAGTATGCACAAGCACGAAAAATGACTGTTGCTGCACAAGAACTTCTTGATGGATCAGGTCGTTTAGTTGATATAGCAAAAAAATATCATTATGCAAATACGAATGATTTTGCATATGATTTTAGTGATTTTCATGGTATTTCACCATTACAAGCAAATGCTAAAAAAGAACGATTAAAAGTACAAAATAGGCAATATTTGAAAGTAACTACCACTGAAAAAGCACCTTATACATTTAGATTGGAAATAACTGCTGGTCTGAATTTGGTAGGTTATGCAAAATTCATTAACTCTGTAGATATTGAAAATCCTTTTAAAGTACCTGACTTTTTAGAAGATTTAGTGATAGAAGGTAAAATAACTGAGTTGCAGCGCTATAATAATATGAGTCCACATGAATTATATGTTATTAGCTGCCCTTTAGAATATGGCGTAGAAATATTTGTAGGTGTGCCGAGTGATCGATACCCTGAGCATTTAGAAAGTCGTTATTTACCAGAACGACAATACGCTAAGTTTAATTTACAAGGTGAAATTGATTATGTAACAAATGAGGCATGGCACTATATCGAAACAAGTTTACAATTATCATTACCTTATGAACATAACAGTTTATATGTAGAAGTGTATCCTTTCGATATTTCCTTTGAGGATAGCTTTACAAAAATACAATTATGGTTACCTGTAAATCAACAAGATATTTGATTAGAGGCTGGGACAATATTGATTCGTCCTAGTTTCTTTTTATATTGACAGTTTTTATGCACGCTTTCAGTGGGCACTGCCTCAGCCTGTAGTCTTCGGCTAGTGCTTTACCCACTGTAGTTGGCATAATCATTGCCAATAGGATATAGATTATATGTATCAGATAATTCGCTAGGTCGACATTATCTCCTACTAAGTAAATATACGAAAAAGCACTACTAATTTGACAAAGCTATATAAATAGAAAATAGACAAATCCTTCGCAAATTAATGCAAAGGATTTGTCTACGTTATGAAGGTTAGGACATCATTGATTTGTTCCAACCTCTTTTTATGTTGGAAGTTAGATGAC
>NZ_PPQB01000005.1:291050-351680 GCF_002902345.1 Staphylococcus arlettae | reverse complement strand
CGGGGTGGGACGACGAAATCATTTTTTCAAAATCAGATTTCTGTCCCACTCCCTGTTACCATTATAATTTAATTACTGCTGCTTCAAAAGGTCGTAAATTTTGTAAATCAATATCACCATCATAATTATGTAATATTGTTTGTGGTTTATTACTATTATTATCTAGCGATAACTGCGCATTTTTATCAGTTAAATTTCCAACTATTAAGTAAGTTATGTCATTTAATTTACGAGTATAAGCAAAAACCTGACTATTATTTTCATCAACTAAGTCAAACTGACCATAAGTGAACACATCATCCGACTTTTTAACTTTAATTAAGTCCTTATAGAAATTTAAAATTGAATCTGGATCTTCAAGTTGTTGTGCCACATTAATATCTTTATAGTTTGGATTTACTGGGAACCAAGGTTCAGCAGTTGAAAAGCCAGCATGTTTATCAGTGTTCCACTGCATAGGTGTCCGACCATTATCTCTGTTTTCCATTTTATGTTTGTGTAACAAGGCTTCTGTGTCGCCACCTTGAGCTTTAACAATATTATATTCATTTATAACTGCAACATCATTAAAGGTTTCAATATGCTCGAAAGGATAGTTAGTCATACCTATTTCTTGTCCTTGATAAATGAATGGTGTCCCTTGTTGTAGGAAATAGACGATTGCATGGCTTGTTGCAGATTCATACCAAAATTGTTGATCATCTCCCCAAGTTGATACTCGGCGTGGTTGATCATGATTTTCGATAAATAAGGCATTCCAACCGTTATTTTCTAGACGTTTTTGCCATGTAGCTAAAACATTTTTATATGCTAATACATCAAAGCTACTTTCCCCTGTTTGCCATAATCCTAAATGTTCAAATTGGAAAATCATATCGAATTTACCTTCATTTTCACCAACCCACAGGTGTGCATCAGCGGGGCTAACACCATTAGCTTCACCAACAGTCATAATATCATAATGATCTAAGCTACCCTCTTTGACTTCTTGTAACCATGTATGAATACCTGGTTGATTCATTGCAGCATCAAAAGCTGGTGCAAATTTCTGCTGATTCGTTGTTGGTAAATTGCCTTTGTCGAATGACTTTTTAATATGAGTGATTGCATCTACTCTAAAACCATCAATTCCTTTATCGAACCACCAATTCATCATTGAAATGACAGCTTGTCGCACTTCTGGATTTTCCCAATTCAAATCAGGTTGTTTTTTGCTGAATAAATGGAAATAATATTGCTCAGTTTTTTGATCATATTCCCATGTAGAACCATTAAAAATACTTTCCCAATTGTTTGGCTCACTACCATCTGGTTGTGGATCTTGCCAAATATACCAATCCCTTTTAGCATTAGTTTTACTGGAACGTGATTCGATAAACCATGGATGTTCATCGGAAGTGTGATTAACAACTAAATCTAGAATTAACCTCATCCCTTTATTATGCACAGCTTCTAACAAAGCATCAAATTCAGCCATAGTACCAAATTCATCCATAATATCAAAGTAATCACTAATATCGTAACCATTATCATCATTTGGCGATTTGTACATTGGGGATAACCAAATAATATCGATCCCTAAGTCTACTAAATAATCTAATTTAGCAATTAGTCCATTTAAATCACCTATACCGTCGTTATTTGAGTCATTAAAACTTCTTGGATAAACTTGATAGGCAACTGCTTCTTTCCACCATTTTTTAGTCGTCATTTTAGACCTCCGTTTTAAAATAGATTAATTAAAATATATATAGATATGGATTGAAACATTAATTATATAAAAATAGTTTAAGAAATGTAATCGGTTCCATATATGTTGAAAAGCAAAGCACTCTCAATGAGTGCTTATGCTAAATATAATTAGTCTTCAATCCATTGTGTATGGTAAACACCTTCACGGTCTTTACGTTCATAAGTGTGTGCACCAAAATAGTCACGTTGTGCTTGGATTAAGTTTGCTGGTAAGTCTTCAGAGCGGTAACTATCATAATAGTTAATGCTTGCTGAGAAACCAGGTGTTGGTACACCATTTTGCACACCAGTTGCAACTACATCACGTAGTGCATCTTGATAATTTGTTACGATATCTTTAAAGTATGGATCTAGTAATAAATTTTGTAAGTTTGAATCATTATCATACGCATCTTTAATTTTTTGTAGGAATTGAGCGCGAATGATACAACCTTCTCTCCAAATCATAGCTAAATCGCCTAATTTTAAATTCCAGTCGTTGTCTTCACTAGCTTTTTTCATTTGTGTGAAACCTTGTGCATATGAACAAATTTTACTCATATATAAAGCTTTACGAATTTTTTCAAGGAATTCCTCTTTATTACCTGTAAAGTTTGCACTAGGACCATTTAATTGTTTAGACGCATTTACACGTTCTTCTTTTATAGAAGAGATAAATCTTGCAAATACTGATTCAGTAATGATTGTTAATGGAATACCTAATTCTAATGCGTTAATAGATGTCCATTTACCAGTACCTTTTTGTCCAGCAGTATCTAATATTTTTTCAACAAGTGCTTCATCAGAACCTTCGTCAAGTTTTGTGAAGATATCACCAGTGATTTCGATTAAGTAACTAGAAAGTTCTCCTGCATTCCAGTCTTTGAATGTGTTAGAAATTTCTTCATGAGACATTCCTAATAAATCTTTCATCATTGCATAGCTTTCAGCAATTAATTGCATGTCAGCGTATTCGATACCATTATGTACCATTTTTACATAGTGGCCAGCGCCATTAGGGCCAATATAAGCAACACATGGTGCGCCATCTTTAGCTTTTGCTGAGATAGATTCAAGGATATCACTTACTTTATCAAATGCTTCTTTTTGTCCACCTGGCATTAAAGAAGGACCTGTTAATGCTCCTACTTCACCACCTGATACACCCATACCAATAAAGTTAACGCCGCTTTCAGCTAAAGCTTTATTACGTCTGATTGTATCTTGATAGTTTGTATTACCACCATCAATAAGAATGTCGTCGTTATCTAATAACGGTAATAAGCTATCTATTGTTGCATCTGTAGCTGGACCAGCTTTGACCATCAATAGAATCTTGCGGGGTTTTTCTAAAGAATTAACAAACTCTTCAATTGAATATGTTGGATGGATATTTTTACCTTCGGATTCTTTTACCATTTCATCTGTTTTTTCAGATGAACGATTGAATACTGAAACGCTATTACCACGTGATTCAATATTCCAAGCAAGGTTTTTACCCATTACTGCTAAACCTACTACACCAATTTGTTGTGTCATATTACTAACCTCTCTTATTAAAGTTTACATGTTTATTGTATCACAAAGCAGTAATCACATCACTAAATGAGTTTCTAACCTTGATTAGCAATTTGTGTGATTTTAAGTAACTGCTGAGCTAATGCTGTTAACGATTTTATCTCCATACGTTCTTCAGTTGTGTGTATAAATTCATAACCAACACCTAAAATCACTGTAGGAATACCATAGCCATTAATAATATTACCGTCGGATCCACCTCCAGCAATAACTGTTTGTGGTTCTAAATTTAATTGTGTTGCACTGGACTGTGCTACTTGTGTAACTTTACTTTGGTCATCAATTTTAAAACCTGTGTAGGTTTGGTATGTCTCTACTGTTGCTGAGCTTCCGTAATTCGTAGCGGTCGCTTCAAATATTTTTTTCATATGATTAATTTGAGCTTCTACTTTTTGTGGAGAATGGGAACGTGCTTCTGCTTGTAAAGTTACTTTATCTACAACGACATTTGTTGCAGAGCCACCTTCAAAACGACCAATATTTGCTGTCGTTTCATGGTCAATTTGACCTAAATGCATATTGCTAATGGCTTTTGCAGCTATGTTAATAGCACTTATTCCTTTATTTGGTGTACTTGCATGTGCCTTTTTACCATGTATTGTTGCTACTAATTTCATTTGTGTCGGGGCACCTATAACAGTAGTACCGACAGGAACGCTGGCATCTACTGCATAACCGTATTCTGCATCTAATAATGTACTATCTAATACTTTAGCGCCTTCTAGCCCAGATTCTTCACCTACAGTTATAATAAACTGTATTTGTCCGTGTGCAATATCATAATCTTGTAATGTATGTATTAATTCTAAGATTGCAGCTATGCCAGCTTTATCATCTGCGCCTAAAACTGTAGTACCATCAGAATAAATATATCCGTCTTCACTTATTACTGGCTTGATGTTTTTACCTGGTGCCACGGTATCCATATGACTAGTAAAGTAAATTTTATCGCTATTGTCATGTGCATTATATGGTGCTAATGTACAAATTAAATTATTGGCTCCGAGATATTCGTATGACCCGGCGTTATCTTCTGTGACTTGCACATGTAATTGTCGGAAGTATGATTTTAAATATTCTTGAATCGATGCTTCATATCCCGATTCAGAATTAATCTTAACTAAATCTAAAAAATTATTAATTAAACGTTCTTGATTGATCATAGTTCCACTCCTAAAATATGTGTTTCTGCATAGTATTAGTATTATAGTCATTATTGTTAAGTGTAAACAAAATTAGTCATTTACGAAACATATTTGATTACTTCCATTCATCAGCAATCTATTATAAAATATGCTTATATTAACAATTAGAGTAAACTATGTATTGTGGATAAGATATTATAAGTTTTACGGAGGAATTTTAAGTGAATAATAATAAAGTATTAAGAGTTATCATTGTGGTCATGCTCGTTGCAGTAGTATTAGCTTTAATTTTATCAAGTTTTGCTCCAATGATGGGATAGTAATTAAAAAGAACCTAAGTGAGTTAATGTTACTCACTTAGGTTCTTTTTATGCACTGTGTGATTCATGATGCATTTTTAAAGATCCGAAATCTGATTTGATTAGTAAATATTCTTCCAATTCATTTAACAACTGCATAAGACTAGCTCTTGTTTGTAATGCGTTTTGTGATTGTGGTAAAGGCATTTTGTCTAATTCAAGTCGAATTTCATATAATGAATGTAAACGCAGTAAAGTATAATCATTACTATTCACATTTTCGGCTATTTCTAATAATAAGTTACTTAATTGGTCTAATAATAAATCTGAACACTCTATATTTTGCAACATGTTTTGAATTCTGCGTAACAAATCAAGCTGCTCCTCACGCATATCAAAATAATGATAATATGAGTTTTCATTTCTGCCAAAATGATTTTTAACATCTCTAAAAGCAAGTGATTTTGCTTTTTTGATGGTAAATTGGATTTGAGAAAACGATAAATCTAATGAACGGCTTGGATCTCTACATACTTCGCTATATGTTTTAAAAACTTCTGTAAAATAATCTTCAATTTCATGCTTATATTGTTTTAAATTTTTATCTAAGCTTGGCATAATCATATTCATTAAAAAGGCTATACCTAAACCTACAATTAATAATAAAATCTCATTGAAAAATAAATTTATATCAATAGTTTGTGCGTTAAAGACATGAAGCAAGATTACGCAACTGGTTACTATGCCTTCTTGAACCTTTAAAACTACTGTTAGCGGTATAAAAAACAGTACGATAAGACCTAGTATTAGTGCGTGTTGTCCGAAGTAATTAAAAATAATTGAACCAAATATTAATATTAGCGCACAACATACAAAACGTGAAGCTATTGCTTGTACAGAATGAACTTTTGTATGCTTTATGCAAAGTACAACTAAAATGGCACTAGAAGAAAAATTATCTAACCCTAACAGTTGTGCAATAATAATTCCTAGTGCCATTCCAATGGCCGTCTTTATCGTCCTAAATCCTATTTTATATGGATTTAAACGTGGCATGATATTTGGCCTCTTTATCTTTCTTCGCAGTATTTATCGAATAAAGATTGTAATTGCGTAATAACATCCATCACATCGTGACCTTCTATTTGATGACGTTCTATCATTTCAGTAATTTGTCCATCTTTAATTAATGCAAATGATGGACTTGAAGGTGCATAACCTTCGAAGTAATCACGTGCTTGTTGTGTTGCTTCTTTATCTTGACCAGCAAAAACAGTCACTAGGCGATCCGGGAGCGTATCATAGTGTAGAGAATGAGCGGCTGCTGGACGAGCCATACCACCTGCACATCCGCAGACTGAGTTTACCATTACTAAAGTAGTGCCATCTTGTTGTAATACTTTATCTACTTCTTCAGCAGACGTTAATTGTTCATATCCCGCTTCGACCATTTCGTTTCTAGCTTGGTCTACGACATCATTCATATATAAATCGAAATTTAAATCCATAACCAGGTCACCTTCCATATCTTTATTAATATCATTATTTTACTAATTTCTTGGTAATTGTTCAACCCGCGTGTTTCACATGCATAAAAATAGGAGTGAGATAGAAGAACAATTTGTATCGTTTCTTAATCTCGCTCCAATAAAGATTTTTTTAATTAGCTTTGCTTAAAATATACTTGTGTTTTCAATTGAATATTGTTCGATACGTGATTTTACATAATTCATAAATCTACCAGCTTGTAAGCCATCTAAAATACGATGATCAATAGATAAACATAAATTAACCATATTTCGAATAGCAATCATATCATCAATTACGACAGGCTTTTTGATAATTGATTCAATTTGTAAAATTGCTGCTTGTGGATGATTAATAATGCCCATCGATGATACTGAACCAAATGTTCCAGTATTGTTAACGGTGAATGTACCACCTTTCATATCTTCGCTACGTAATTTTTTATAGCGTGCTTTTTGGGCTAAATCATTTACTTCGCGAGCAATACCCTTGATTGATTTTTCATCAGCATTTTTAATTACAGGTACATATAATTTATCTTCATCAGCAACTGCAATAGAAATATTCACATCTTTATGAATAACAATTTCATCATTTTGCCAGCTACTATTTAACAACGGAAATGCTTTTAATGCCTCTGCAACAGCTTTTACAAAGAATGCAAAGAATGTAATATTGTAACCTTCTTTTGCTTTAAAACTTTCTTTATGATAATTTCTCGTATTTACTAGATTAGTAGCATCTGCTTCAATCATCATCCATGCATGTGGAATTTCATTAACGCTATTGACCATGTTTTGCGCGATTTGTCTACGTACACCATTTACTGGAATAGAGGAACCAGCCTGTTGTGTAGCTATGCTGCTTTGGTCATCGACAGTTGGCGTCGGCGCATTAACAAAATTCGAAGCCTCTTTAGCTGTACCTTCCTTAATGGCCTTTTCAATATCTTTTTTCGTGACACGTCCTTCAAATCCAGTCCCTACAACTTGTGATAAGTTAATTTCATTTTCAGATGCAAGTTTAAATACTACAGGTGAAAAGCGCCCATTATTATTCGGTTTAGTAGAATCTTGTTGAACTGACTCTGTTTCAGATGGAGTTTCAGTAGGTGTTGATGTTGTAACCTCTTCATTATTAGCTGTAGTTGATGCTTCTTCCGTAGACGCTTCATTTTCTACTGCCAAGTGACAGATCACTGCTCCAACTTCTACAACTTCACCTTCATTCACAGTAATTTCTGTAATAGTTCCGGCATATGACGATGGCACTTCCGCAGTAACTTTATCTGTTATAACTTCACATAACGGGTCATATTCTTCTACAGTGTCACCGACCGATACTAACCATTGTTCAATTGTACCTTCATGCACACTTTCACCTAGTTTAGGCATTTTAATTTCCATTGTGCGGCCTCCTTAGTATTCTGCTAGTTCTCGCATTTTTATTTGTATTTTGTCAGGATTCATCATAAATTCATCTTCTAACGGTGGAGAAAATGGCATAGATGGTACATCTGGTCCTGCAAGACGCATAATTGGCGCATCTAAATCAAACAAGCAATTTTCAGCGATTATAGCTGCTACTTCTGACATTACACTACCTTCTAAATTGTCTTCTGTAACGAGTAAGATTTTTCCTGTTTCTTTTGCTCTTGCGATAATTGTTTCTTTATCTAGTGGGTAAACTGTACGTAAATCAACAACTTCAATGCTTATATTTTCTTCGGCAAGCATGTCAGCGGCTTGAATACAATAATTTACACATAAACCATAAGTGAAAACAGTAATATCATTACCTTGTCGTTTAACATCAGCTTTACCAATTGGCACTGTGTAATAATCTTCAGGCACTTCTTCTTTCAATAAACGATACGCTTTTTTATGTTCAAAGTAGAGTACGGGATCATTGGATTCAATTGATGCTAATAATAACCCTTTTGCATCATAAGGATTTGAAGGAATAACAATTGTTAAACCAGGTGTAGAAGCGAAGACACTCTCGATACTTTGTGAATGATATAAGGCACCGTGAATACCACCACCAAATGGCGCGCGTATTGTTAAAGGACAACTCCAATCATTGTTAGAACGATATCTAACTTTAGCTGCCTCACTCATAATTTGATTGGTAGCTGGTAAAATATACTCAGCAAATTGTATTTCTGCAATTGGGCGTTTTCCCATCATTGCTGCACCTACACCAGTTCCTACAATGTTAGACTCTGCTAACGGTGTATCGATGACACGTTCGCTGCCATATTTTTGTTGCAGACCTAATGTAGCACCAAAAACGCCACCTTTTAAACCAACATCCTCACCTAATATAAATACATTGTTATCTTTGTCCATAGCTTGGTCCATAGCTTGATGAATAGCTGCTAAGTAAGTTAATTTAGCCATTGTTGACGCTCCCTTCTTCATAGACATAACTATAAGTTTCTTCTGGAGATGGATATGGTGCTTTTTCTGCTTCTTTTGTTGCTTGATTGACAATCGATTTATGTTCTTGCTCTAAATCTTCTAACCATTGTTCGTCGATGATGCCTTCATTTAATAAAAATGCTCTAAATGATGCATTACAATCTTCTGTTTTCAAGCTATCTAACTCTTCTTTAGAGCGATAGCCACTGTCATCATCATCAGAAGAATGTGCTGTCATACGAGTACACATTGCTTCGATGAGTGTTGAGCCGCCACCATTTAACGCACGTTCCCTTGCTTCTTTCATTACCTTATACATTGCAATTGGATCATTACCATCAACACGTTCACCGTGAATACCGTATCCGATAGCTCTATCAGATAATTTTTCCGCACCGTATTGTAATGACTCTGGCACAGAAATAGCATATTTGTTATTTTCAATAACACAAATAAATGGAAGTTTGTGAACGCCTGCAAAATTAAGTCCTTCATGAAAGTCTCCTTGGTTAGAAGTACCTTCACCTAAAGTTGCTAATGCAATATTAGCTTGTTTATCCATTTTTAATGATAATGCAGCTCCCACACCTTGTAAGACCTGTGTACCTACGGGCGAACTTTGTGATAATATGCCAATTTTTTTATTGCTGAAGTGTGCTGGCATTTGTTTACCACCTGAATTAATATCGTCACGTTTACCAAATGCAGAAAGCATTGTATCAAGAGGTGACATTCCTAAGTAAGTAACAAGTGCTAAATCTCTATAATAAGGTGCAGAAATATCACCATCTTTCATCGCTAAGCCCATACCTATTTGTGCTGCTTCTTGACCTTGACAACTTATGACAAAAGGTATTTTACCGGCACGATTAAGTAACCACATACGTTCATCTAATTTACGACCTAAGTCCATCCATTTATACATTAATTTTAAGTCTTCTGTTGAAAGACCTACATCTTTATAATCAAACATGAAATTTCTTCCTCCTTGTTAAACGTGAATTGATCGATTTTCAACCTTTAAGCCTAACTCCATTAATACTTCTGACAGTGACGGGTGAGCATGTGTTGTTAAACCAAGTTCTAATGTTGAGCCATTCATAAATTGTAACAATGATGCTTCATTGATTAATTCAGTTACATGCGGTCCTATCATATTAATACCTAATACAGTATCATGGTCTTGATCAATCACGATTTCACAAAAGCCACTTTGGTTTTTAGTATCTTCGATAACAGCTTTGCCAATTGCTTTAAATGGCACTTTTACTGCTTTAGCTTTGTAACCTTCTGCTTTGGCTTCTTCGACATTCAAACCTAACGAAGCAACTTCTGGTTGTGTATATATACATCTAGGCATAATTTGATAATTTATTGGTAAAGGCGTTTGGTCAAACATATGTTCAACAGCAACCATCCCTTCTTTAGAACCAACATGTGCTAGTTGTAATTTACCGACACAATCACCTGCAGCATAAATATGTTGGTCGGCTGTTTGTTGATAGTCATTTGTAATAATATGACCTTTATCTGTTGTTTGAATTTTTGTATTGTTTAATCCAATATCTTCAGTTCGAGGTTTGCGACCAATAGCAACTAATACTTTATCAAAACGTTGTTCAGATTCTGCAATTTTAATTTCAATTACATCATCTTGTTGTGAAATAT
The DNA here is from genome assembly GCF_002902345.1 of Staphylococcus arlettae. Classification (GTDB taxonomy): domain Bacteria; phylum Bacillota; class Bacilli; order Staphylococcales; family Staphylococcaceae; genus Staphylococcus; species Staphylococcus arlettae. The sequence continues at coordinate 341,309 of NZ_PPQB01000005.1, read as the reverse complement.
CTTCTGCACTGAGTTGCACTTTTTCATGAAAAGTTACGCCTCGTGTTTCTAAATCTTGTTTTAGTGTTTTTGCGACAGTCTTACTTTCTGTCGGTGCGATTCGCTCACCTGCTTCAATAACAGTTACGTCTACACCAAAATCTGTCATCATCGATGCAAATTCTAAACCTATAACACCTGCACCAATAATTGCTAAATTTTGAGGAAGATTTTGTAAGTTAAGCATATCGTCACTCGAAAGAACAACTTGATGATCAAAAGGTAAAAATGGTAATGATAGAGGATCAGAACCAGTAGCGATTAATACATTTGAGTTTGGTATTAATTCCGATTCCCCATCTTCATATTCAACGGAAATAGTACCACTTTGTGGTGAAAATAGAGATGGTCCTAATATACGACCATTTCCGTTAAATACGGCAATTTCATTGTATTTCATTAATTGTGAAACACCATTATGCATTTGTGATACGATTTCTTGTTTTCTCTCTTGTATTTTTTCATAATTAAGCTTAAATGAATCAACATCTACACCAAAATCGGATGCATGATTAATTGTGCGCATCACTTCTGCTGATTTGAGTAAGGCTTTAGTTGGAATACAACCTTTATGTAAGCATGTTCCCCCTAATAAGGAATTTTCTACTATAGCAACTTTTTTACCTAATTGAGTTGCTCTTATTGCAGCAACATAACCTGCAGTTCCTCCACCTAAAATTACTAAATCATATTGTTCTTTTGACATTATTTGTGCTCCTAACTAACATTTATTGACGTGACATTTCTTTTTTATCGTAAAATACAAGGAATGTGTAAACAATCAAGTTACCGCTAAAATCAACATATGTCACTTTGAATGAGTACATAGTGATTTTAGCAGTATACAAAATGTATGTCTTTGTGTAATTTCTACTTTTGTTTTTTATATTAGTTATGTAAACATTTTCGTTTTATTATGTTTACAGTTTAACTTATTTTATTAATTTATAAAAATGATAGCAATTAAATTAATTTTGTTATTGCTTTTTGAGTCTTAAACTAAAATATAATGAATCTAACATATTGCTTTTGCTATCAGCTTTTGAAGTGGCAACGATTGGAAAATTAGTACCTAGTACTAAACTAACGACAGAAGCGTCCCCGAAATATGAAAATGACTTATATAGTGCATTTCCTACATCTATATTAGGCACAATCAATACATCAGCATCACCTGCTACTGGGGATTTTATTGATTTTCTTATTACGCTTTCCATACTTATAGCATTATCAAAAGCGAGTGGTCCATCTATTAATAAATATGGTCTTACACTTGTTGAAAAGTGTTGTGTTACTTCTTGTGCATCAACAGAAGAAGTGACTTGTGAGTCCACACCATCTACTGCAGATAACATAGCTACTTTTATTTTGCTATATCCTAAGTTTTGAGTGAATGTTAAAAGGTTATCAATAATTTTTATTTTATCAGACACTGTAGGATTGTTATTAATGGCCACATCGCTTAATAATAACATCTTATGGTACTTTGGTATATTAAAACAAGCTACATGGCTTAATATCTTATTGTTAAGTACTAATGATGGATATTGGTTGAGGAATGATATCAATTTTGTTGAATCAATATTCCCTTTCATCAATACTTTAATTTTACCGTTAATTAAATCGCTGGCAACAGTCTGAAACAAGTCAATTTCATTATCTAAAATTTGCGTAGATATACGTAATAAATATTGGGTATCAATATCAAAAGAACGCAATAACTCAGTTAAATCTGTAGTATCATACAGGTAAATATTTACGTTCGTTGTTTTTAGAGCTTCAATTGCGACTGACATAATTTTCTCGTTATTGGGAAAAATGATTGCGACATTACCTTCTAAAGACGAAGTGTTTTGTACTAAATGTTGATATTGCATTACATTCAACACCTTTCAAGTGTATTAATAATACTCTCATTGGCATAGTGTTGGTTAGTATTTAACGATTTTGTTCAATCATTTCTTTTGCATTTTGTCTCGTGATTTCAGTTACATTAGCCCCAGATATCATACGAGCTACTTCATCAATACGTTTATCATCTGTTAGTTCAGTGACTTTTGATGTTGTTCTATCTTCATGTGCGACTTTACTTATAAGTAAATGATGATCACTCATTGTTGCAACTTGTGGTAAATGGGAAATGCAAATGACTTGTATATGTTGTGCAATTTCTCGCATTTTTTCTGCCATTTTTTGTGCAGCCTGACCGGAAACACCTGAATCGACTTCATCAAATAAAATTGCAGTTTGACCACGTGATTTAACAAATATACTTTTTAAAGCTAACATAATTCGGGATAATTCACCACCGGAAGCAATTTTATTTAAGCTTTTTAACGGTTCACCTTTGTTAGGGCTTATTAAAAATTCTACAAATTCTATACCTTCTATGTTCGGTTCATCTAATGGTTTAAAAGAAATTTCCAAATTAGCATCTTTCATTTGTAAATTTTGAATTTCCGCTACAATATGATCACGTAATGTTTGTGCTACAGCTCTACGTTCTTGTGATAGCGCCTTACCTTTAGATAATACTTGTTGATATAAGGATTGAATTTCTTCTCTTAACTGTGAAGTACTCTCTTCATAATTTTCTATTTTATTAATTTCGTTTTCTATTGTTGTTTGATAACGTATTAGTTCACTAATATCTTTACCATATTTTCTTTTTAAATTATTTAGTAAGTTCATACGTGACTCTAACTCGTTCAAATATTGTTCATCAAATTCAGTATTTGACAATTCATCATAAATTTGGTGTTTAGCATCTTCTAATGTGTAGTAAATTTGGTCCACATTTTCTTTTAGACTGTCATATTTGTTCGGTAATATATCATTAATAGTCTGTAATTGGTGGCTAAATTCATATAATCTATCTGTGATAGCATGTTCATCAGTTAAAGTCATATGAGCATTATTCAATGCTAAGTTTAGATTTTCAGAATTTTGAATACGTTTAATATCCATCTCTAATTGCTCTGTTTCACCTTCAACAAGGTTCGCTTCTAACAGTTCATCATTTTGAAATTTCAATAAATCTAAACGTTGTAATAATGCTTGATCTGCACTTTCCAAATCATGCAACTCTTTCTTTTTAGCTTTGTAAGCTTTAAAGGTCTGTGTATAATCATCAATTAATGATTTATACTGATCCTCTGCATAATGATCTAATAACTGTAGATGGTATTTTTGTTTAAGTAAAGTTTGCGTTTCATGTTGTCCGTGTATATCTAGCAATTCTTGCATCACTCTGCGTAAGTCTTGTAACGTAACAATTTGATTATTGATTCTACACATACTTTTGCCAGAGCTGAAAATTTCTCGTTTAACTAGTAAAAAATCTTCCGTAGTATCTATAGCTAAATCATGCAACACAGCTATAGCTTCTTGACTATTATCAATATCAAAGATACCTTCTATAACCGCTTTTTTCTCACCGTGACGTACATAGTCAGATGAAGCTCTCATACCAATTAACTGGCCTATAGCATCAATAATAATTGATTTTCCAGCACCAGTTTCACCACTAAGTACAGTTAAGCCATCACCAAATTGAATTTCTAATTCATCAATGATGGCAAACTGTTTTATTGATAAGGTTTGCAACATTGTAAAATCACTTCCCTCTAACTATAATAAATTAAAGATTCTAGTTTTAATGTTTTCACTTGCCTCTTTATCACGACAAATAATCAAACAAGTATCATCACCACATATAGTACCCAATACTTCATCCCAAGCAATCTGGTCTAAAATTGCTCCAATTGATTGTGCATTACCAGGCAGTGTTTTAAGCACTAGTAAATTCTCTGTTCCATCAATGTTGACAAAAGAATCCATTAAATAGCGCCCTAGCTTTTCTAAAGGGTGGTATTTGCGGTCATTTGGTAAACTATAAACATATTGTCCTGTAGGCGTTGGAACTTTAATTAATTGTAATTCTTTAATATCTCTTGAAACAGTCGCTTGCGTAACATTTAATTCATATTCATTTAAGCGTTTAACAAGTTCATCTTGCGTTTCAATTTTTTCATTAGAAATAATTTCTCTAATTTTAATATGTCTAACTGACTTTTTAGCCATGATAACACCTCTATATACGAATATTTATACATTGATTTTATCATACAGCGATATTATCTACTACTAAGAATGTATATATAACTTGGCAATTTAGTTAGATTCTTTACTGGCCAGTGTTTCTACCTGAAATAGTTGCTAATATAAATAAATTAACTGTATAAATATAAAATTGTTGTTACGGTTAAATAAAAATAAAATAGGTTGGAATAAAAGTATATTAGTAATGGCTATATTGTAATACCATTATAATTGCTACAGTAATATACTTTATATCACAACCTATTATTAACTAGTGATCTCGATTAACGAATAGTTCAATGATATATTTCAAATTGGATGTATCATATTGTTGCTCAATTTGAGCTAAACAATCATAAGCAGCATCGGTGTGATGTTGTAGTTTTTCTTCAGCACCGTCTAATCCTAATAATGAAACATAAGTACTCTTGTGATTTTCTAGATCACTTCCAACAGACTTACCTAACTTTTCTTCGTCGCCATATATATCTAGCAAGTCATCTTTAATTTGGAACATCAGTCCAATATGATCACTATATTCATACAATGCATCAGCAACATGATTTTCTACCTGTGCAATGTCAGAAGCAGCCATGACGGCAAATGTAATTAAGGCACCTGTTTTAGTTCTATGAATTTGTTCTAACGTAGCTAAATCAATTTGTATTTCTTGATTTTCGCTTTGCATGTCTAATGTTTGTCCGCCAACCATTCCTAAATGACCACTTGCTTGTGACAAGCGTTGTATTAATTTCAGTTTAACAGAGTCAGATAGTGTTTCGTCATGCGATACGACATCGAATGCTTTAGTTAATAAAGCGTCTCCAGCTAAGATCGCTTTCCATTCACCATAAACTTTATGATTAGTCAGTTTGCCTCTGCGATAATCATCATTGTCCATTGGTGGTAAGTCATCATGAATTAATGAATAAGTATGAATCATTTCTAAGGCGAGTGCCGGTGATAATCCTTGTTCATGGTTACTAGTCAACATATCTAATGTTAATAAAAGTAAAACTGGGCGAATACGTTTGCCTCCAGCTTCCAATGAATAACTCATACTTTCTTCTAAGTTAGTTGATAAAGGTGATTGTGGTATTATAACTGCTATTGCATTATTAATTTCTTCAGTGAATGTGTTAACTTTTTGTTTCATTATCTTGTTCCTTTACTTCTTCGTCTTCTTTAATTAATTCATTGACTTTTTGTTCTGCATTTTTTAATGTTTCATCACAACTAGCAGAGAGTTTCATACCACGCTGATATAATTCTAATGACTCTTCTAAAGATACGTTCTCATTATCTAACTTTTGAACGATTGTTTCTAGTTCTTCCATCATTTCTTCAAAACTTTGTTTGTTACTCATCTTTACACCTAACTTTCTTTACTTGAGCCTCAACGATACCATCTTTCATTGTTAATTCAATATTATCATTTTCTTTTAAATCTTGTGTACTTGTAATTACTTGTTCATCTTTATTTACAATTGTATAACCTCGCAACATTGTGTTAGTTGGACTTAAAGTATTAAGATTATCCAATTTACTCGCAAGTGTTGTTTTTTTGTTATGGAGCTGAGCGTGAATAATTTTAGTTAATTCTTGTTGTTTTTGAAGCGTTTGATTACGATGTGTCACAATATTTTGTTTAAAAGTTTTTAAATTAAATTGACCTTTTAACAATGATAATTGTTGCTTATTATTTTGTAACGTTAGCTGCATATTCAATTTTAATTGTTTCTCTAAATCATCACGCTTTTGAATTTGCTGGTCATAAAGTAATGATGGTGTTTTAAATTTATAATAAGAAGCTGTATGTTCTAAATATTTACGTTGTTGTTGAACATGTTGTTTAATATTTCGTGTTAAAAATAATTTAACTTGGCGAAGCTGTTGATGCAATTCGTATTGATCGGGTGTAGCGATTACCGCTGCCTGTGTAGGCGTTGCTGCCCTAATATCAGCTACAAAATCACTTAAAGTAAAATCAGTTTCGTGTCCTACAGCAGAAATAATGGGCTTAGGACAATTAAATATTGCTTTGACAACTTCTTCTTCATTAAAGTTCCACAAATCTTCTATAGACCCGCCACCTCTACCAATGATGATAGTATCTACATCTAATGATTGAGCGTATTGAATCTTTTCAATGATATCTTGTTTAGCTTGTTCCCCTTGAACTAATGTACTGATTTGTACTTGCTCAGCAAGAGGATATCTATTATTAATCGTTGAATAAATATCACGGATTGCTGCACCTGTACTTGCTGTGAGAACAGCTATTTTTTTGGGGTACTTTGGTATCTCTTGTTTATGCCGTTCATCAAAATAACCCGCTTCAGATAATTTTTTCTTTAATGCTTCTAGTTTTTGATATAAATTTCCTACGCCATCCATATGCATTTTATTTACATATATTTGATAGTTTCCTCGACGCTCATAAACAGAGACACGCGCCTCAAGTAATACTTGGTCGCCTTCCTTAGGTGTAAAATCTAGCTTTGCTGCAACGCCTTTGAACATCATCGCATTAATCACACTATTCTGGTCTTTAACATTGAAATACAAATGTCCGCTAGAATGCTTTTTAAAGTTGGACAATTCGCCTTTGATTAATACAGATTGTAAATGAGGGTCTTGATCAAATTTATATTTAATATATTTTGTTAAAGCAGAAACACTTAAATAGTCAGCCATGTTATCTACCACTCTTTTACTCAATATTACTTAATACACCATTAATGAATTTATAATGATCATCATCACTAAATTGTTTTGCCAATTCCACAGCTTCATTAATAACTACTTTTTTAGGTGTGTCACTTTGTAATAATTCAAAAGTTGCCATCCTTAAAATAATACGATCTGTTTTTAACAGTCTATCTAAAGTCCACTCTTTTAAATGGGGTTGGATTTTATCATCTAATACCGTTTCGTGATCTTTAACGCCTGTTACTAGCCAAGTAATAAAGTCGAAATCTAAGTCTTCATTTTCGTCTTTAATAAAGTTTATTGCCTCATTAATCGTCAGTGTATTATTTTTAATTTCAATTTGAAATAATGTTTGGAACGCTTGTGTTCTCGATTCTTTTCTACTCATTGTTAACTCCTTCAAGTGTCATTCTTTTATATCTACGGCTCAGTCACTAAATAACCTACTATTTATTATTTCCTTTGGCTGCAGCGATATGCGAAATGTGAATATTAATTTGCTTCGGTTCAATTGCAGTCATTGTAGTTAAAGCGTTATAAATAGCGTTTTGAATAGCTTTAGCTGTTTCAGAGATATTTACACCTTGTTCGAAAGCACAAAAGACATCGATATATAAATCTTCATCTTTAATTTCAATTTGGATTCCTTTATTTAATTGACGTTGCGTAATTTCATCAAAATTCGCATTTCTCAATTCTTTAAAATGACCATGTATACCTTTAATTTCAGATGTAGCGATACTTGCTGTAACTGCAAGTACCTCTGTTGAAATTTCTATATTTCCTAAATTAGACTGTGCATGTCCTGCAACTTTTACCATAAACAAACCTCCTAGTCTGTTTCTTCATCCATAATATTATGCGTTTCTAAGAATTTTGTATTAAATAAACCACTTCTAAATGTTTCGTTATTTAACAAGCGCATATGGAATGGAATTGTCGTGTCAATTCCTAAAACTACAAATTCTCCTAAAGCACGTAATCCAGTCATAATTGTTTCTTCTCGTGTAGGTTGATGTACTATAAGTTTAGCAACCATAGAATCATAGTATGGCGGGATTGTATAATCCGTATAACATGCAGATTCAATTCTAACTCCAAAGCCACCTGGCGTTAAATACTGTGTGATTTTACCTGGAGATGGCATGAAATTTTTGTATGGATTTTCTGCGTTGATACGAAATTCCATTGCGTGACCATTTATAACAACATCCTCTTGTTTGAAAGGTATCGCTTCGCCCATGGCCACTTTTAATTGTAATTTAACTAAATCGACGCCTGTGACCATCTCAGTTACTGGATGTTCAACTTGGATACGTGTATTCATTTCCATGAAATAAAAATTATTACTATCTAAATCAAAAATAAATTCAATTGTACCCGCATTTTCATAGTTAACTGCTTTAGCTGCGCGTATAGCTGCTTGTCCCATTTCCTCGCGCTTATCTTGCGTTAATATGGGTGATGGTGCTTCTTCGACTAGTTTTTGCATACGACGCTGTATTGTACAATCACGCTCACCTAAATGAACTACATTGCCAAACTTATCGCCTATGACTTGAATTTCTATGTGTCGGAAGTTTTCGATGAATTTTTCTAAATATAAACCCCCATTACCAAAAGCAGTTTCTGCTTCTTGTTGTGTCATCTTATAGCCATTTTCTAATTCTTTTTCATCACGAGCTACTCTGATGCCTTTACCGCCACCACCAGCGGTAGCTTTAATAATAACAGGATAACCTATTTTTTCAGCAATATCTTTTGCATCATCGATAGATTTAATTAATCCTTCGCTACCAGGAACAACTGGAACATCAGCTTTTTTCATTTCTTCTTTAGCAATGTCTTTAATTCCCATTTTTTGAATTGATTCATAATTAGGACCTATGAATTGCAATTGACATGCTTCGCATAATTCAGCAAAGTCTCCGTTTTCAGCTAAAAAACCGTACCCAGGGTGTACGCCATCACAACCAGTTGAAGTTGCAATAGAAAGAATATTTGCGATGTTTAAATATGAATCTTTGGATTGTGTTGGTCCAACGCAGTATGCTTCATCTGCTATTTGAGTATGTAATGCGTCTTTATCGCCTTCAGAATAAATAGCTACTGTTTGTAATCCTAATTCATGACATGCTCTAATAATTCTAACGGCAATTTCTCCGCGATTTGCTATTAAAATTTTATTCATTATTTCACCTTAAATAACGGCTGGCCATACTCAACCATTTGACCGTCTTCAACTAAGATTTCAGTAATTTCCCCGGTAACTTCAGCTTGAATTTCATTAAATAATTTCATTGCTTCTAAGATACATACTGTTGTGTCATTTGCTACAGTATCACCAACTTGTACATAGGCGCTTTCTTCTGGTGAAGGAGATTTATAAAATGTCCCTACCATTGGTGCATTAATTGTTTTCGCATCGCTATCATTAGATGTAGTTGTGACATCCGTTGATGCACTAGGTAGTGTTGCCGGTGTTTCAGCTGGAGCAACTGATTGTTGAACAGGTTGTTGTGAAATTTGTGGTGTAATGATTTCAGTTTCTTTTTCTTTTTTAAGATTAATTACATTACCTTTATCTTCAATATTGATTTCAGTAAGACTTGATTGATCTAAAATTTCTATTAATTCCTTTATCTCTTTAAAATTCATAAATATAACTCCTTCAGAATGTTTTCATCTACCATGCTTATTTTACTTGACTAAAAAACGCAATTCAAGTATATGCACGTTGGTATTGCGTATATTAATTATTTTATCATTTTAATTTACATTTTTGTGTATTTATATCATAAAAATAAAAAGCGAGTCAGAAATCATATAAGGTGAAATGATTTCTGACTCGCTGAGTGTAGACTTGATACTCAGATAGAGTTTATTACTATTACACTAACATAAGCGCTTGTCTGTCGTTTAGTTATTATCCAAGATTCGTTATTGGCTTAGCCTCTTGAAATATAACTACCATCGCTTGTATTGATTACCAAAATGTCACCTTCATTAACGAATAAAGGTACGTTTAAAGTGTAACCTGTTTCAACAGTAGCAGATTTAGTAGCTCCTGTTGCCGTATCTCCTTTGATACCTGGTTCTGTTTCAGTCACTTCTAATTCAACTGTTTTAGGTAATTCTACGCCAATAGTTTCACCTTCATAAGTTTGAATTTGGACTTCCATGTTAGCTTTTAAGTATTTTAGTTCATCTTCTAAATAATCAGCTGCTAGTTCTATTTGGTCGAAAGTTTGATTGTCCATAAATACATGCATGTCACCATCTGCATAAAGGTATTGCATACGACGGTTTTCAATCATCGCTTGCTCAACTTTTTCACCCGCTCTAAAGGTTTTTTCTTGGATAGCACCTGTTCTTAAATTACGTAATTTAGAACGCACAAACGCTGAACCTTTACCTGGTTTTACGTGTTGGAAATCAATTACTTTCCAAATACCATTATCTACTGAAATTGTTAAACCTGTTTTAAAATCATTAACCGAAATCATTCAGTTTCCTCCTCAAATATACGCTCTTCTATAAAATAATAAGGTCTTTTGTGGAATTAGTAAAGCGTTGACAACCATTTTCTGTGATTAAAATATCATCTTCGATACGTACGCCACCTAATCCGTCTATATAAATGCCGGGTTCAATTGTAACACAATTATTAACTTGTAAGGCACTGTCTGTATTTTTTGCTAAAACTGGCCCTTCATGTACATCTAAACCGATACCATGTCCAAGTGAATGACCAAATGCCTCACCATATCCTTGCTTGGTAATGTAATCACGGGCAACCGCATCTAATGCTTTACTAGAAATACCAGCTTTAGCAGCTTCTATAGCTTTCTGATTTGCAGCTAATACAATGTTATAAATTTCTTTAAGTTTTGGATTAGGTTCTCCAATAGCAAATGTTCTAGTAATATCTGAAGCATAACCTTGATAATATGCCCCGAAGTCTAAGGTAATCATATCTCCTTGTTCGATAATTTTGTCGCTTGCAACGCCATGAGGCAAGGCACCACGATGTCCAGATGCAACAATAGTAGAGAACGATGTTCCTTCAGCACCAAGCTCTAATAATTTACTTTCTAATTTAGCTTTTAATTGTTGTTCCGTCATACCACTTTTGGCTACTGTTAAAATGTACTCATACGCTTGGTCTACAATATTCGCAGCACTTTGGATAATTTCAATTTCTGTCGGGTTTTTAACTTCTCTAATTTTTTCAATTGCGCCACTAATACTAATTAAACTAACGTAAGATTTACTGAGTTGTAAATACTCATCATAACTTACTAAATTTCCTTCAAAACCAATGTTTTGTAAATTTAGTGTGCTTATTTGTTCTTTTAGAGATTGAATGAGACTGTTTTGTCGATTAATTATATGGAATGCTGGTGCTTCACTTGTTGCTTGTTCAATATAACGGAAATCAGTAATCAAATACTGGTCCTCTTTTGTGATAAGTAACGCCCCGCTCGTACCAGTAAAACCTGATAAATAGCGTCTGTTATATTCAGATAATACAATGACACCATCTAAATGTTTTTGTGCAATAAAGGATCTTAATTGTTCAAGTTTGTCCATGCTGAATCCCCCTATTCAATAAATTTGTACATTTTCTTTATATACATTAAAATGATAGCATAAATAATATGATAATAAATAGTTTTTGAATTAGGAGAAAATGATGAAAAAGAAAATAATATCAATTATTGGCGCATCATGTATACTCGCGGGATGTGGTAGTCAAAATCTAGCGCCATTAGAAGAAAAATCGACTGATTTACGAGAAAAAAATCATAATTTAAAATTAGATATTCAAGAACTAAACCAAAGTATAACTGATCAAAAAGCTAAAATTGCTGATTTGAAGCAAGATAAAGCAAATATGAAAAAAGCTAAAAGTAATGAAAAGCGTGTTAATTATATGAAAGCATCATCAAAATATTATGATGATATTGCTAATGTCATTAGTGACTATAATTCACTTGAACCAGACTTAACTAAAAATAAAGCCGATCAGAAAATACAAAGTAAATTAGACAAGTTAATTAGTAATACTGATAAAGCATACGCTACATATGAAGGCAAGGTTGATACTGATGACATGTCTTCAGATGCAAAAAGTAAGCACAAAAATATAAAAACACTTAATAAAGACTTATCAAAAGCTTTAGCTAAAATTAAAGAGGGATACAGTGCCAAAGATAAAAAGAAATTAAAAGCAGGGCAACAAGACTTAACTGAAGTAAGTATTAACGAACAATAACTTACATGAAAGGAGCATAATAGCAATGATGAAGCAGATTTTATTTTATTTTGTCATAGCGGTTGCACTATTTGGACTAATTATGAACTTAGATATGTTTATTTTTAGTTTCGTGCAAATGGTTATTAGTTTAGCCATATTAGGTGGGATTATTTATTTAATTTATTATTTTTTCTTTTTAACACCAGATCAGCGGAAATATAAACGAGCAGTTAGAAAATCTAAACGTCATAATAAACATTAATTACAACTTGCAACATGCTATAAAATAAAGGGCTGAGTGACAAGTAGTAACATAGCCTCAAAACGTAGATAAACCCTTCGCATTAATTTGCGAAAGGTTTATTTTTATTTATATAAGTTATTCACAATAGCACGTTCCGCAGACTATAGGCTAAGGCAGTGCCCGGGAAAAGCGTGCATAAAAACTGCCAACAAAGTCAGAAGATTTGTCGACAGTTTTAGACTATCAATAACTGAATCGTTTAATTAACAGCGTATTAAGTTATTGTGCAGATGCATATGAAGCTCATTATTTACGATAATTCCATTCATCAGATTTATATTTTATTATTAATTCATCTACTTCTTGTAATTGTGATGGCGTAAGTTTGAGTGGTTTGAATTCAATATCTAAACCTTTTTTAAAGCCAGCTTCAAATGCTGATTCCATTTCAGCAATAGAAATATGACGTTCTGCAATATCATTGATTGCTACAGCTTTATCGACAAACGCTTGTTTCATTTTATCTTTCAAGCGATCATTTTTAAAAATAAACAAGTCGAAAAGTTCATCAATATCAACATCTTGTAATAAAGAACCGTGTTGTAATATAACACCTTTTTGACGAACTTGTGCACTACCGGCAATTTTTCGCCCTTCTACTACTAATTCATACCAACTAGGTGCATCAAAACAAACAGCGCTACGTGGTTGCTTTAACTTTTCTCGCTCTTCTTCGGAACGTGGAATTGCGAAATATGCATCAAATCCTAATAATTTGAATCCTTCAAGTAACCCTTCAGAAATAACACGATATGCTTCTGTTATTGTACTAGGCATGTTAGGATGTGATTCAGGAACAATAACACTATAAGTCAATTCCTTGTCATGTAGTACACCTCTACCACCGGTTTGTCTTCTGATTAAACCATAGCCAAGTGCTTTGACTTTTGCAGTGTCAATTTCTTTAGTTAATCTTTGGAAATATCCCACTGACAAGGTAGCCGGGTTCCACGTATAAAAGCGTATAACTGGGTCAATTTCACCTCTTGATACAAAATTTAGTAATGCCTCATCAAATGCCATGTTATAGTAAGGATCATTACTACCAGTATTTATAAAATTCCAAGTTTCAGTCACAATAAAAAACTCCAATCAATATTAAATAAGAACATTTATTTTTGTTATCGTTTACAGAACTTTAACATTATAACAAAAATATTTTGATAAATCGTTATAACAGTCTTATAATATATATTATCGGGAAAATAGGGAGGATGCAAGATGAGTAGTTTTTGGTTTATAGCATTAGCAATACTAATTATTATCATTGTTTATATGATAGTTAACTATATGCTTAATAAAAAAGCTGTTACTGAATTAAATCAAAATGAATTTCATAACGGTTTAAGAAAAGCACAAGTCATTGATGTTAGAGAAAAAGTTGACTATGATTATGGCCATATTGTTGGTTCAAGAAATATTCCTATTACAATGTTTAAACAAAGATTTCAAGGTTTAAGAAAAGACCAACCTATTTATCTTTGTGATGCGAATGGGATTGCGAGTTATCGTGCAGCACGTACATTAAAGAAAAACGGTTACACTGATTTGTACATGCTCAAAGGCGGTTATAAAAAATGGACTGGCAAAATTAAATCTAAAAAATAATAAATTGATGGTAATAATTTTAAATGATAGAGTAATGCTCAACTAAATTAATGTAAGTAAATACTCTTAAAAATCGTTGCTAATTTTTAAAAACCCCCTGATGATACTTTAAAAGTTCATCAGGGGGTTTTCTAATTATTTTTCGCTACGTAAGTTTTCAAATTTTAAAACAGGTTTTCTCGCAGCTTGTGTTTCATCTAAACGATCAATAATAGTAGTATGTGGTGCTTCTAACACTTTATCCGGATCATTTTTAGCTTCTTCAGCAATTTGAATCATAGAGTCACAAAAATAGTCTAAAGTCTCTTTGGATTCGGTTTCTGTTGGTTCAATCATCATGCCCTCTTCTACGTTAAGTGGGAAATAAATTGTTGGTGGATGTACACCAAAATCCAATAAGCGTTTCGCCATATCTAATGTTCGAACACCTTCAGATTTTTGCTTAGAACCACTTAGAACAAATTCGTGTTTACAATATTGTTCATAAGGAATTTCAAAATGATCTTTTAAGCGTGCTTTAATGTAATTCGCATTAAGTACGGCTGCTTCTGAAACTTCTTTCAAACCTAAATTACCCATAGTTCGAATGTAGGTATATGCACGTAAATATATACCAAAATTACCATAAAACGGTTTAACACGACCGATGGAATTTTCAATATCATTATCATATTTGAAAGTATCATTTTCTTTTACGACCATTGGTTTTGGTAAAAAGCTTGCAAGTTCCTTTTTAACGCCGATAGGACCAGATCCTGGACCACCGCCACCATGAGGACCAGTGAACGTTTTATGCAAGTTTAAGTGAACAGCATCAAAGCCCATGTCACCAGGTCTTACTTTATCCATAATGGCATTTAAGTTTGCTCCATCATAATACAATAATCCACCTGCTTCATGAACAATGTTGCGGATGTCCATAATATTCTTTTCGAAAATACCTAAAGTATTTGGATTCGTTAACATAATAGCAGCTGTATTTTCATTAACTAAACGCTTCAAATCTTCAACATCGACTTCTCCACGTTCATTTGATTTAACAGTGACAGCTTTAAAACCTGCAAAAGCAGCTGATGCTGGGTTAGTACCGTGTGCTGAGTCTGGTACTATTACTTCATTACGATGACCTTCACCATTTTTTTGATGGTATGCTTTAAAGATCATTAAAGCCGTCCATTCACCATGAGCGCCTGCTGCGGGTTGTAATGTAACTTCATCCATACCAGTAATTGCTTTCAGTTCTTCTTGTAAATTATGAACAATTTCCAGTGAACCTTGTACTTGATCTTCTTCTTGTAATGGATGTGATTCCGCAAATCCAGGTATTCGTGCCACTTTTTCATTGATTTTTGGATTATATTTCATCGTACAAGAACCAAGTGGATAAAAACCTGAATCGACACCAAAGTTTTTATTAGATAATTCAGTATAATGACGCACTAAATCTAATTCAGCTACTTCAGGGAATTCTGCTTTGTTTTTTCTAATGAACTTATCATCTAAAAGACGATTAACTGCATCATTATCAATTTCTTTTTGCGGCAAGGAATAAGCATATCTATCCTTTTTAGAACGTTCGAATATTAATGGTGTTGATTTACTTACTACCATTGAGTTCACCTGCTTTCTCAACAAATGTATCTATTTCATCTTTTGTTCTTAACTCAGTTACTGCAATTAACATATTTTGTGCTAAGTTTGAATCTACTTGGCCTAAATCGAAACCACCAATGAAGCCTTCTTCAGCTAATAATTGGTTAATTTCTGCGATTGGTTTATCAAATGTTACAACAAATTCGTTAAATGATGTACCTTCTGCAACTTTAAAACCTTGTGCTTTAAATTGTTCTTTTGCATAGTTAGCATTTTCAAAGTTTTGAACTGCGATATCATATATGCCTTGTTTACCAAGTGCTGACATACATATTGATGAAGCCAGTGCATTTAATGCTTGGTTTGAACAAATGTTTGAGGTTGCTTTGTCACGACGAATATGTTGTTCACGTGCTTGTAATGTTAATACAAAGCCACGGTTACCATCATCATCTTCTGTTTGACCAACTAAGCGACCAGGTATTTTACGCATTAATTTTTTAGTTGTTGCGAAAAAGCCACAGTGTGGTCCACCAAATTGTGCTGGAATACCGAACGGTTGCGTATCACCAACAACAATATCAGCTCCAAAAGTACCAGGTGGAGTTAATAAGCCAAGTGCAAGTGGATTCGCATAGACAATAAACAATGCTTTTTTAGATTCGATAAAGGATTGAATTTTTTCCAAATCTTCAATAGAACCATAGAAGTTAGGATATTGTACTGCAACTGCAGCAGTATCATCATCTATTGCTTTTTCTAATTTATCTAAATCTGTAATAGTACCATCTAAATCAACTTCTACAATTTCAAACTCTTCACGTGTTTTTACATATGTTTTCAACACTTGTAATGCTTGGTAATGCATGCCTTTAGAAACGACAATTTTATTTTTTCTAGTTTGGTTGAAGGCTAAAATACATGCCTCTGCAAAACTTGTCATTCCATCATACATAGAAGAATTGGCAATATCCATATCTGTTAATTCACAAATTAACGTTTGGAATTCAAAAATAGCTTGTAATTCCCCTTGTGATATTTCAGGTTGGTATGGCGTATATGCAGTGTAAAATTCTGATCTAGAAATCATAGCATCAACTACAGATGGCGCATAATGATCATATACACCGGCACCTAAAAATGATGTATGTGTTTCTTTAGTGACGTTTTTACTTGCGATTTGACTTAACTTTCTAAATAATGTTGTTTCCGGAACAGCATTAGCAATTTGTAATTCGTCGTTTAATAAAATATCTTTAGGTACATCTCCAAATAATTCATCAATGGACTTCGCACCTATAACATCTAACATTTCTTGTTTATCTTGTTCAGTTAATGGAATATAACGATGACTCACTTTGTACACCCCTCAATACTATTTTGAAATTTGATTTTTTTTAACGATTTTAGCTTTAACTTGTCTCTTTCTAACCTGAACCAATACTTCTTTATCTAATTCAAATTCGCTTCTCTCAATTAATGCTAAAGCGATTGATTTACCAGAAAATGGAGATTGCGTACCCGAAGTTACTTCACCAATTTCATTATTATCCAGGTCATATACTTTATAACCAGTTCTTGGAATGCCTTTATCTATCATTTCTAATCCAACAGCTCTGCGTTTAGATCCATTTTCTTTTTGATCTTTTAATACAGATTTCCCTATAAAATCAGCCTCTATTAATGGCTTAGCCGCAAAAGCAATTCCAGCTTCATATGGTGTGATTGATTCAGTTAGATCTTGACCATGTAAAGGTAAACCAGCTTCCAATCTTAGTGTATCTCTAGCACCTAATCCACAAGGTACTACATTGTTATCAATAAGGTTATCCCATATTTCTACAGTATCTTGTGCTTCACAATAAATTTCAAAACCATCTTCACCGGTATAACCTGATTGTGAAAGAATTACATTTTTACCAAAACAAGATACGTTTGTTTTGAATTCAAATGGTTTCATTTCGGATACGTCAATATCTACATGCTCCTGTATAAGTCCACGTGCCTCAGGACCTTGAACTGCCAATTGACCATATTGGTTTGATACATTCGTTACTTGAGCATCAAAATCTTGTGCATGTTGTTGCATCCATTCAAAATCTTTATCTGTATTACCTGCATTGACAACAAGTAAATAAGATTGGTCAGCTAATTTGTATGTTATTAAATCATCAATAATGCCACCATCCTCATTACATAAAGCAGTATATTGTGCTTTTTCTGTAGTAAGCTGATCGGTATCATTTGAAAGTAGGTATTGAACCAATTGGTCAGCTTCTGGACCTTCTATTAGTACTTCTCCCATATGACTAACATCAAATAATCCTACCGCAGTTCGAACAGCATTATGTTCTTCTTTAATACTAGAAAACTGGACAGGCATTGCCCAACCACCAAATTCTACAATTTTAGCTCCACTGTCCACAAATGTTTGGTACAATGGCGTTTGTTTAAGATTACTAGACATCAAGATACCCCCAATTAAATATTTATTAAAAAAACAGGATAGCTAAATAAGCTACCCTGTCTCATTATTCAGGAACGCGTCACAGTGTTATCCTTTTGCCTGAGAGTTTCGTTAAACTTGCACCTTCGGCGATGACGTTTATACATTGTCATTCTCTCCAACACTGATCAATCGCTAATCAAACTTTGTATAATTTCACTCTGTAAATCACAAAGTTTTTGATTACTATTAACTTTTTTGAATGCGATTTCATTATATCTTGAAACCCTAGATAAATACAACCATTTTAATTCAGGAAATGTTTTGTTATTCGCGTTCGGTCGATTTTCGTCGGATTTCACACGTTCATATAAAACCTCTAATTCACAATCTAACCAATAAACATATTTTACTTGTTTCAACAATTGGAGCGATTGTTCACCTTCAATAATACCTCCACCAGTAGCAATAATATCGTACTGTTCGAGACATTGTTGTAAATAAAATGCTTCTAATTGTCTAAAAACAGATTCACCATCTGACTCGAAAATTTCTGGGATGGTTCTTTGTTCTTGTTCTACAATATAATGATCTAAATCAATATATGTGTAATTATTAGCTTTTGCCATGTACTGACCTAATGTTGTTTTGCCAGTACCCATAAATCCTATTAATACTATTGGCGTTAAAGCACTATTCATGAATGAAATCTTCCTTTTATATGTGTTTTTCAATTTGGGAATCATAATATTTTTCTATATTATTTAAAGTTTTAAGTTTTAAACTATGATGAATTAAATAGAAAGATATTAAAGATAAATATAGCATAAAAAACCCGGCAACAAAAGAGGATAAAAACCCTTTCATACTATAAATAGATTGTTTTTTCAAAATATTCCCCCTTTTCTACTAATTTTAAATGTATTGCTAAATGATGGGTTGCTATTGTTGCTACACGAAAAGATAATACATTATTCAATAAAATAATATATCCGGTATCATTTACTTGTTTAATAACTTTTCCATTTTTATAACTATAAGAATATGTTTGATTTTTCGAGGTTGCTATTGAAAATTTCTGGGGATGAATAATTGTTAATTTATGTTGTGAAGTAACGATAGATTGAGTGATATCACGTGCAAATAATTCTAGTTCTATATATTGTGTAGAGGTGTAATGTGAATTAAATAGTACTGCTTGTTTGATAAGTAATGGGAGTAAATGAGCAGCAATTGTTAAAATCAACATCGTAAATAGCATTTCGATAAAACTAAAGCTTTTTATTCTTATATTCATAGCAAAGATCTTCTTTCAAACTGTGATTCTTAATACACACGTTTTTTAAATGATAGGTAATTTTATATTGAGCAATTGTTTTAGACTTTTTATCAATAGTCTTGGATAAAGTTAAATCATAAAGTAAAATTCTTTTAGCCTCTAGTTTGTTCAATTGATTTTGAAGTGTAGTTTCTAATTGATAAGTTAATGGAATAATTTCGAGGCAAAGCGTCATGATTAGTGAAAATGTTAATAAACTATCCAGCAATATATTACTCTTTAACTTTTTCATATCTAATAGTCCCTTTTTCAATATTAAATATTATTCGAAAAAGTTGCTGCTGTAATTTAATATATAATGAACCAAATTGATGTGTATTACCATGTTTATCAAATGTCAGGTGTTTTAAATTAGTTTTAGGATGGATGAAACCATTAGTAATTAGTATGGGTTGATATGATGTATTTTGCATATCCATCATAGATATTTCTTGATTATATGGTTTGAAAAACATTGTTATAGATTGGTTTTCTTTAATTGCTTTAGATTTAAAATAGTAAAATTTTAGAATCAACTGCTGAATTTGATTGTCACGTGTATAAACGCTGTGTGTGTCATGTAGAAATTTCATTTGCATATACAATATAATCGCAATAATTGATAAAACAAATAACATTTCAATATAAGTAAATGCGTGCCTAGCTAGCAACAGCTTCACCATTAGTAATTGTAATATTTGCACCGGATTTACATTGTTTTTGATTCTCTTTAATATACCCCTCTCGAACAAGGTCATCTATTGTTGCTGGTGCTTGATTATTTTTTAATGTGTATGCTTCTATTTGGCTATCGACCATTTTTAATTGTGCTTTACAACCTGTATTTTGTATATGCTTTGATTGTTTTGCAATATTAGGGATTATTAGTATGAGTAATAAACTAATGATTAATAGTACGAGTAACATTTCTATTAATGTAAAAGCTTTTGTAACAGTTCTTTTATACATTTTTTCATATTTACTCCTTTTAATAAGTTATTATTTTAAAGTTTGCATTAAATCAAACATCGGTAGCATAATTACTGCGTAAAGTGCGAGAATTAATATCGCTAGTATTAGAAAGATTGTGGGTTGTATAAAACGAATTTGCTGTTGAAATCTATTTTGAATTTTATCAATAATGATTGTGCTATAAAGTTGTAGCTCAATACCTAATTTACCACTGCGTTCACCTTGTTGTATAAATGTAATTAATTCTGTTTCAATACAAGGTACACGTGATAATATTTGGTCTAATGTATCTCCTTTAGTGGTATGAATTGCAATTACAGAAGCTAAATAATTGAGGTATAAATCTTCCTGTTGCTGATATAAGTTTACGATGTGATGCAAGGTAACACCGTGTTTGTAAAATAACGCGAATTCAGAAGCAAATTGATATGTTTTATATAAACGGTAATAATGGTGGAAAATTGGAAGCTTAGAAAGTAATCTAATTTGTTTATTAATGGGTAAACGTTGAATAATTTTACGCATAATAATTAAAATGAGGAATATACTAATAAAAAATATACTAATAAATTTCGGTAAGACCATAATCGAGTATGTCAATAAGTGTTGAAATGGAGAACGAGTCACATCCATTGTTGCAAATAACGTTTCAAACTCTGGAATAACTGTATGATTTAAAATGGTGAGCATCAAGAAGAATATACTACATAAAATAACGGGGTATTGTAAAGCTTTTAACAAGTATAGCTTTACTTCATAGTTTCTTTTTAAATAGTCTTGAATATGTGGTAAACATTCGTTTAAATCGCTAAATTTTTCAGCAAATAATACTAACATTATCGTGGGTTTTGGATACTTTAGCTGTGATAACAGTTGATTACACGTTGCACCTTCAGCTATATATGCCAGTAACTCAGCTTTATACTGTTCTGGAATGTTGTATTGTTTTATTATAAAGTGAAATGCCTCAGAAATTGTAAAACCATGTGTAAGTAAATCATGTAAACGACCAATAAGACTAATTTTATCCTTATCACTGAGCTTTTTTTGATTAAATGTATTTTTGTACCACTTTTTCACAAATAACCCCCTTTTGCGATAATCGTTGTAATATATTCGGCAAAGTTTGGAAATCTTCTGGTAGTCTATAATTATTGTTAAAGAAGTAATGTATATCTTCATGTGATAAGCTTTCTGCTACTAAATATCGATGCTTGTCATTAGAAGTAATGAGTCGTTGGTTAGTAATATTAATAATAGTTTGTACTAATTCCTGATTTGTGAGCCCCATTTCTAATAAACGAAGTAATGCCCCTTCACAACTATTGGCATGTAATGTTGTCAAAACAAGATGTCCACTTAAACTCGCGTGTATGACTTGTTTAGCTATTTCAGCATTTCTTATTTCACCAATTAAGATTACGTCTGGATCGCATCTTAAAATAGCTTTAAAAGAATTGTGATAGTCAATGCCAGCTTTAGTGTTTACCGAAATTTGCGTAATACCATCTATAATTCTTTCAACTGGGTCTTCAATAGTAATCACATTTAAATTTAATTGTTCTTTTGCATACAAACTCATTTGATACATTGATGTACTTTTCCCCGAGCCTGTTGGACCTGTGAATAACACCAAGCCTTGTTTTTTCGTCATTAAATGATATAAATAATCCAATTGCATTTCTTCAGTTGATTGGTAGAAGTATTGTGGAATTATTCTAATAACACAGCTTTCAATTCCTAATGATAACGGCAACGTGGAAATACGTAAGTAATATAACTGCTTATAGTTATAAATATAACGGCCACTTTGTGCAATGTGGTGTGTAGAAACATCTAGGCATGCTTGATATTTCATATAAGTTAATAGTTTAGCATAGGTATGCTTAGTCATTTTTTGAAAATCTATTAAACTTTCATTCACCCGCAATTTAATAACTACTTCATTTTCGACTGGTATAAAATGAATATCAGACGTTTTCTGTTTTATGGCCTTGGTCATAATATCTTCAAATAACAATTTCAAAAAATCACCTCCTACATATATACACGTAGAAGGTGATAATTTTACTTGCTATTTATAAATATGGATTTAATTGTTCATCATCAACTGTAGTATGTGGTCCATGTCCAGGGAATAATGGTAAATCACCATCTAATTCAAATAATTTATCTTTGATTGAGTCCACTAAAGTCTCATAATCACCTTGGTATAAGTCTGTTCTACCAATACCTTGTTTAAATAAAGTGTCACCAACTACAGCAAAGTCAGGAAAAACAAAAGTTAAACTGCCCGGTGAATGTCCTGGTGTATGCAATACATCGAAAGTGAAATCTGCAATTTGTGCTTTTCCTTCACTTAATGGTTCAGGCTTTACATCACTTGTAATGGCAGGTAAACCAAATTGTTTGAATTTTTCAGAGCCATTTTTTTGAGTGTTCGTAAGAAAATCAAATTCTTTAGAATGCATATAAACAGGTACATTATACTTTGTAACAATATCATTCAAAGCACCTATATGATCAAAATGAGCATGTGTTAACACCACTGCTTTTACTGTTTTATTAATTTGATTAACTTTTTGAATAATTTGACCACTTTCAGCTGCAGGATCTACAATAATTATGTTTTTATCATTTTCGATAAAATAAGTATTGGTATCTACAGGACCTAAAGTTAAATTAGATATTCTCATTTGGGTCACCACTTTTATCTAAATGTTGTTGCACTGAATCTAATTTTTCATCCATTTTTCTAGATTTATCACGGCGATCATCAATACGTATATTCGTACAGACTCTATCTAATCCTTTATTAAAAGGTAATTCATGGATTACTTGTACAACTTCCAATAAATCTTTTAAATCTCCTTCGATTAAAGTATTCATAGGTGTTAATTGATAGTCTATTTTACCAGCTTTTTTGTATTCTTTTAATTTGGTTTGAATTTCTGCAATATATTTACTGACACTTGGACCTTCAGTTCCAACAGGAATTACTACTACATCCACAATTGCCATTATTTGACACCGTCCTTTTCAAGTACATACGTATAAATTAAACCAGCAGCGCCAGTAATTCCTGCATCATTTCCAAGTTGTGCTTGAACGATTTCAGTATTGTGCTGAGCTGGTGTAAATGTTAAGTTATGATATTCTGTTTTAATATTTTCAATTAATATTAAACCTGCCGTAGACATACCGCCACCTAAAACAATATACTTCGGATTACTTGTCACACTAATTATGCTACATAAATAAGCGATGTAATTAGCTACACGTTCCGTTATAAATATGCAAAATTGGTCTCCAGCTTTCGCAGCATCAAATACAGCTTTTGCAGTTACTTTATTATTTTTAATTAATTCTAGTATAGATGATTTAAATGTTAATTTTGGATAATAAAAATTAACTAAATTAACTACGCCCGTCGCTGATGCAACTGTTTCTATACATCCAGATTTACCACAGTTACAATTGAAACGTTGATCATGGTCTACTCTAAAGTGTCCAATTTCTGCACCAGATCCATTGTGACCATGTACAATTTCACCGTTTGAAATAATGCCACCACCAAGACCAGTACCAAGTGTAATTGCTACAACATCTTCAGCACCTTCGCCTGCGCCTTTATGTTTTTCACCTAAAGCAGCTACATTCGCATCATTATCAACATAAACTGGGCAGTCCACAAACTGTTGGAAGATGTCTCTCACGTTGACATTACCTTGCCAATACAGATTGACAGCCCCATTAACTGTTCCCGTTTCAAATTCTACAGGTCCTGGCACCCCAATACCAACACCTAAAACATCATCAAAGTTATAATTTAAATTAGCTACTTGAGCTACAAAAGAATCGTAAATATTTTTCAATAGGTTATATCCACTTGAATCTGATGTATCTGTATCTATAGACCATTTAGTTATTCTTTCTAATTGTTCATCAAATATTCCAAGTTTGCATGTTGTGCCACCGACATCGGCTGCTAAAATAATTTTACTCATTTACCTACTCATCCTTTTCTAGTTTGTTTGATGGCGTGTTATAAACAATGTGTTTAAGAATTATGTTGAAATCCTAATTTACTCACTATCAGCTGTAAGCAAACGTTAAAACAAGAAAAGCTGTCGTTAAACAAAATGTTCACCATGAATATATACACGCGAATTCATTTATTCAGTTACTTAAATTATATCATAATACATAGCAAGTGCTCATCTGTTATATAGCTTGCATTAATTATCAAATTTATAGTTAACTTTGTCAATTTGTTTACTCTTATTATGGTTTTCTTTTGCAACAAATATTAAAAAATACAATTTTTATTTTTTTGAACTAACTTCTTCAATGCACAAAGAAGTAAATATAACTATTTCTTACCTCTCAACTTTATTTTACTGATTCATATAATACAAAATAAAACCTAGAATAGTCATGACTATTCTAGGTTTATATAGACAATTTCGTTTATTATTCCCTGCGTTGACTAATTATCATTTTACATTTTAGATAATTATGTTTTGATAATAAATTATAATGATATAAAGAATTAATTTCTTGCTCAATCATTTCTAGCGTATCATTGTTATCTTTAAAATAAACAATGAAACCATATTTTTTTAATAACTGTAAGACATCATAAAAGTCGTTAATTTGTTCTTGCATATTAGTCTTCCAATTCTTTTTTTAAATTTTGATAATTTTCATTACCAGGATTTAATTTTAATGCTGCATTGATATATTTCAATGCTTCATCTTTATCGTCTAATGCACGGTTAGCGACAGCTAACTCGTAGTTTAACAATCCAGAATCAGGAAATGTTTTCAGTCCACGTTCCCAATCGGAAATAGCTTCAGCTCTAGAATCAACAGTAGTCGTAATCAATCCCTTTAAATAATATGTTTCATCATCGGCATAATTTTTGTCGATTGTTTCAGCAACCATTTGCTTAGCCTCTTTATATTTATCTTCCTTCATCTGTTTAGCAATAATAGTGTTATAAATATTATCTTCTTTAATTGTATAGATTCTTATTTGTGATGCGATAAATAATATTAAAATTAGCACCAGTAAAATCCAAAAAACATTACGATTTGCGGTAAAATAATATGCTAAAAGTGTAATGAACAAACCACCAATAAAACCACCGATATGAGCCCAAACATTGATGTTATCCATAAATAACGAAATACCAATCAAGATTACTAATGCGATAAGCAATTGACCGACTAATTTGCGTTCAAAAATCTTACTTATATACATAAATCCAAATAATGAACCGATAAGACCGAAAATTGCACCACTTGCTCCTACTGAAATAGTATCAATATTAAATGATAATGAAGCAAAATTCGCAAATAACCCTGAGAATAAGAATATTACTAACATTCTCCAATGACCGACGATAGATTCCACTATTTTGCCAAAAATAAAGAGACTTAGCATATTCATTAAGATATGTTCAAAATTATAATGTAAAAATATGGAAGAAATTAATCGATACCATTCTCCATGTACTACATTAAAGTGTACTAATCCACCTACATCTAATAGTTTTAATTCTGAAAAACGATTGAAAAATAAAATCATTAATAGCCATATAATGACGTTAATACCTATCAATGTATAAGTGACTGGTGAAAATTTTATCATGTGTTTTTCAATAGGACTTTGATTTAATGATTTTTGTTTGTATGTAGTAGTTGTGTGTTTCGCATTATTGTTTTGATACAATCGTTTCATAATGTAATTAGGCATAGTGCGTTCAATACTTACATCATTATGTAATACTTTAATTGTTAGTTTTATAGGTTGATGTTCATTTAAATGTTCTTCAACAAATTGGTTATTTGTAAAACAGTAAATGTCTATGTTTTGAGGTTCAAAATCAACAAAGTTTGCGATATCTTCTCTGTGTTCTTGAATTCTCTCTTTTGTTAATCGAATTTCTTGTGCTGATTGCACGTCGTTTCTAAATATTTTTATTGTTTGTCGTTGTTTATGCGCTAACCAAACTTCTTCTGTATCTTGGTTATAGTGTTTAAGTTGATAATTATAATATCTAATCCATAAATAAACACATTTCCAAAAATGCTTTTTTGTAATCATTTTTGCCTCCGTCATTTAGTTGTTGCTACAATATATGTTTCTACTGGTTGATCATGAGACTCTGGTTCGAAATCGTTTAATTGGAAATCATAAATTAAACTCAGTGTTTGTTGTTCGTGTTGGCTTAAAAATTTATCAAAATAGCCTCCACCATAGCCTATACGGTATCCTTGGTCATTAAAAACTACTCCCGGTACAATAACTAAGTCTAGCTCATTTGTTATCGTTGTGTCTGCAGTAATATAGTTAATCCCCTTGTCATCCTTACCAATTTGAGATAAATCGTTAATTTCTTTAAATGTCATAACACGATTCTCATAATCAGTATGAGGTACAAATACCTCTTTGCCGTCATTAAGCATATGTTTAATAATTTGATATGTATCTACTTCGTGACTCATTGCTAAAACAATCCCAATACGTTGTGCAGATTGATATGTTATCGATTGATATAATTGAGTAGCAAGATGTAAATCAGCTGTGTGTTTAGCTTCACCAACAAATGATTTCATTTGTTTAATCATATTTGTGCGCAATGTTTTTTTATCCACATTTTCACCTTCATTTTTATTTATACTGTCCTTATTATAACGTTATTCCATTATCATGTCATTAATCACTAACTGACATAAAAATAACCAGGTTCATCAAGAACCTGGTTATCTTCAGACATTATTATTTTGTTTCACGGTGCAATGTATGTTTATTGTCTCTAGCACAGTGTTTTTTCATTTCTATACGTTCAGGATTAGTACGTTTATTTTTTGTTGAAATGTAGTTTCTTTCACCACATTCTGTGCAAGCTAAAGTTACGTTTACGCGCATGCTAATTCCTCCTTACCTTTTCAAAATACGACTAATTAATCATACCACTTTGCATGAAAATTGAAAAGTATTATTTTATACCAAATGCCATACATCAACGTTTTGTAATTAAATTATGTTACTTTTAATAGCTAAATGCCATTATTTTTTATTTTTAAAATAATAATCTATAACATCTCTACCAACATCTCCACCATTTAACCATGGTTCAGGAACAGGTTGGTTCGTATAAACTATTGAAAATGCTAATTGTGGGTCTTTTATTGGTGCATAACCAATATAAGTTGAGTTAACTTTAGGTTTACCATCTTGGAATACTTCGGCAGTACCAGTTTTACCAGCACTTGGAACGGTAGTATCATTAAAGCTTTCATAACCAGTTCCTTCTTCTTCGTTAAACGCCATATCAAAACCTTCTTGAACTTGGTCAATTTGATCTTGCGTGTTGTTTACTCTATTTAACACGTTGCCTTTAACTTTGTGTTTGACAGGACCTAATGAATCTTTATTAGTTGCATCATGAATTTGAAGACCGATATGTGGTTGAATACGATAACCATTATTAGCAATCGTTGAAACATATTGAGACAACTGTAAAGGAGTATAAGTATCATATTGACCAATAGCTAAATCAAGGTAGTTACCAGGATTATTATTTAATGGCTCAATTTGACCACTTGTTTCATTTGGTAAATCTATACCTGTCTTCACACCGAGACCAACTTGATTAAGACCTTTACGTAGTTTTTGACCAGCAATGGAAATATCTGAAGGTAAGTTCATATTTGGTGTATATGGTGACCCAGCAATTTTTAAAGCAGTTTTAAACATGTAAACGTTGGAAGAATGCATTAATGCTTCTTTATCATCAATTCTTACTTTTCCATCTTGGTTAAAGTAAGAATGTTTTTTCAATCCATCTGAAAATTCGAGCGGTTCATCAATCATTTCTTCTCCAACATTAATAGCATCGTTTTGATAACCAGCTAAGAGTGTACCACCTTTAACTGACGAACCTACAGTATATTGTGCTGTAAATGTTCCGATATCAAAATCAGTGAGACTACCATCTTTATCAATTTGTTTACCTACCATTGCTAAGACGTCTCCATTATTAGGGTTTTGAACAACCATCAAAGCATTGTCCATATCCTTAGCACCTTCACTACGCAATTTTTTAATTTGCTCTTCTAGATATTCTTCAGTTTTCTTTTGCAAGTCTACATCAATAGAAAGTACTAAGTCATCTCCACGTGAACCAGGGTTGACTACTTTAGAATCAATTATCTCTCCTGATTTATCCGTAGTATATTTCATTTCTTTCTTTTTACCACGTAATACATCTTCATATTGATATTCTAAGTAAGATTTGCCGACACGATCATTTCGTGAATAACCTTTAGATAAGTATTTATCTGTTAATTCTTTAGGTATACCTTCTTTAGATGTCGATACGTCACCTAAAATACCACGCAATGTATCGCCATAAGGATATTTTCGATCCCAGTCCATTGCAGTATTTACACCAGGTAAATCTGAAAGTTTTTGTGATACGGCTGCGTACTCTTCCTCACTGACATCTTCATTTTTAATAGTTTGTGGATCTAGAGTTGAGCCAGCCATCATTTCTCTATAAATTGCTAACACTTGTAAATCATCATCACTAAGAGAATCCAATTGTTTTTTAGTGATTTTGTTACGTAATGTTTCGTCATATTGTTCTTGCGTAATGCTACCGTCATTTAATAAACTTTCTTCATGTTGCATCATGTCTTTAGATTTTTGTGGATGCTTTTGCACCCAAAAATCTTGTTTATCTCTATCAGTAATACTATCCGTATCCATTTTAATGAGTTTGGAAAGTTTTGTTGCTGTGTCTAATATTTCAGACTGTGACGTTTTTTTACCACGTGTGTATGTAATAGACATTTTTGATGCATTATCTACAATTACTTTTCCATTTCGATCTAGTATTCTGCCTCTAGGTACAGATTCATTTACAGTAATATTTTCACTATTTTTTATCAACTGTTTATAATGAGAACCTTGGGCAATTTGTAGATAACCGAGGCGCAATACTATAATTGCAAAAATGAACACAATAATGCCAAAAATAAAACTAATTCTCTTGTTCATTGTAGCTCTTGTTTTTTCAATATTTGACTTTTCTTTTAATCTTTTTAACAAATCAACCTACCTCTATTCAAAAGTTCTCACTATAAATGATATATGAAATGTTGAATTTTTTCTATTATTTTAGTCAAAAAAATGACGACCTCATTTAAAGGTCGTCATAAAATGAGCTTTTTATTTAGCTGCATTATATAGTTCGTCAACTTTTTCCCAGTTAACAACATTCCAGAAAGCACTGATGTAATCTGGACGTTTATTTTGATATTTTAAGTAGT
The DNA here is from genome assembly GCF_002902345.1 of Staphylococcus arlettae. GTDB lineage: Bacteria > Bacillota > Bacilli > Staphylococcales > Staphylococcaceae > Staphylococcus > Staphylococcus arlettae. The sequence goes on along the minus strand of NZ_PPQB01000005.1, from coordinate 311,611 downwards.
ATGCATGTTCCCAAACATCTAAACCTAAAATAGGTGTTTTACCTTCAGTTAATGGGTTGTCTTGGTTAGGTGTAGTAACGATTTCTAAGTTACCGTTATTTACTACTAACCATGCCCAACCTGAACCAAAACGTGCTGCAGCTTTATTTGCAAATTCTTCTTTAAATGCATCTAAAGAACCCCATTGTTCTTTAATTTTATCAACTACAGTACCTTTTTCTTCAGAGTTAGGAGTTAATAATTCCCAGAACAATGAATGGTTGATATGTCCTCCACCATTGTTACGCACAGCTGTTTGAATATCTTCAGGTACGCTATCTAAGTTAGCGACGATTTCTTCAATTGATTTAGATTCTAAATCAGTACCTTCTACTGCTGCATTTAATTTTGTAACATATGTGTTGTGGTGCTTGTCATGATGAATTTCCATTGTTTCTTTATCGATGTGTGGTTCTAATGCATCGAACTCGTAAGGTAAATTTGGTAATTCAAAAGCCATAAATAATCATCCTCCTAATTAATCATATATAAAGCATAACAATTAAACTTACTTACAACAATCAAAATGCTTAGCGCATAACTGTTTTGAAAGATTAGTTGTCATCTTTGCTACTTTATTAGTATATCTCAAATTCGCAATATTTAAACATATAAATGTTAGAAATTATAAAATAAAAAGTAATTCGTACTATTGACCTATGTTTTACGTTTACATTTTTAATAAAAAGACACTTTTGGTAACGTTTTGCACACGTGGTAACAAAATAATAAGGCTAATTCAAAATTTGAATTAGCCTTATTATCAATCATATTTTTAAATTATTATGCTAATTGACATTGTTCACAAATGCCGTAAACTTCCAATTTATGTTGTTTAATCTCGACGCCTGGTAATTTCGATTTAATCTCTTCCATTGGACAAAACTCTATGACCTTTGTGTCACCACATTGTTCACATATAAAATGATGATGATGGTGTTCAGCACATGCAATTCTAAATTTCATTTCACCATCTAATTCAGTGCTTTCAATAATATTAAGTTCCTTAAATAAATGTAAGTTTCTATAAATAGTATCGAAAGAAATACCTGGATAGTGTTGATCCATGCCTCGTTGTATATGTTTTGCATTAATATATTTATCTTCATCCACAAAGATATTTAACATATCTCGACGTTTATCGGTATATTTATGACCATGTTGTTTAATAATCTTAATCGCTTCTTCAGTTTTCATCCGTATCAGCTCCTTTGTGCTTATATGTACTTAATTTTTGATATAACATAGTAAGCATTAATAATAAAACTAATAAAACAACGATGACGCCTCCAGGTGATATATTGATGTAAAATGCTAATATCAATCCGCCTATAACTGAAATTTCACCAATAATAATACTCCAAATAATAAGTTGCTTAAATCCTTTCGTTAAGCGCATAGTAATTGCAACAGGTAATGTAATTAATGCACTGACTAAGAGTATTCCTACCACACGCATAGATGCAGAAATAACCATAGCGACGATGACAATAAAAACAAATTGAATCCATTTTGGTATTCCGATTACTTTACTATATTCTTCATCAAATGATAAGACAAAAAGTTCCTTGTAAAAGGTTAAAATGAAAAACAATACAATTACAACAACAATTAATATTGTAATTAAATCACTGATTGTCACGGCACTAATTGAACCAAAAAGTAAGCCTACTATTTCTTGATTAAAGCCTTCTGCGAGTGATATGAAAATAGCACTTAACGCAATCCCTGTACTCATAATGATGGGAATTGCAATTTCTTGATAATTACTATATGACGTTCGTAATTTCTCAATTAACAAAGCACCGATAACAGCAAATAATATACCAAACCACATCGGATTAATAAAAGTCAAGGCAGGTAATAAAGTAATAACATACATGCCAAAAGAAATTCCGCCAAGTGTAACATGGCTTAGTGCATCAGCAATAAGTGATAAGCGTCTAACAACGATAAAAGCACCTATTAATGGTGCGATAAAACCTATTAAAATACCGCTTAAAAGTGAATAACGCATAAAATCAAAATTCAATAGTGCATCAATCATTTGTACAGCACTCCCTATCATGTTGATGATCGACAAATTGAATTGGATGTCCGTAAATTTTAGAAATTTGAACTTCATCTAGTGATTTAAAATCTTCAGTAGTGCCGTGAAAATGGATGTGCTTATTTAAACAAGCAACTTCTGTTGCAGTATCTGCTACTACTCCAATATCATGTGTCACCAAAATAATAGTAACACCTTCAGCTTTCAATTTATCTAATGTGTCGTAAAATTCGTTAACGTGTTTTGCATCAATTCCATTAGTAGGCTCATCTAGAATTAACACACTTGGGTTGCTAATTAATGCACGCGCAATTAAAATCCGTTGTTGTTGTCCACCAGACAATTCGGCGATATTTTTATCAATTAAATGACTAATATTTAGTCGTGTTAACACAGCTCTAACTTTTTCGTCATCACGTTTATTAAACCATTGACCTAGCCTTTTACGTTTAGTTAAGCCACTAAGAACAACCTCTTTGACGCTTGCTGGAAATCCTGCTTTAAATGATAGTGCTTTTTGAGAGACGTAACTAATTTTTAACAGCGATTGTTTACCTTTATAATCTTTGCCATCAACAAAGATTTTTCCTTTTTGTATTGGTAATAACCCCAAAATAACTTTTAATAATGTTGATTTCCCTGCGCCATTTGGACCAACAATGGCCAAAAACTCACCCGGATTGATTTTAATATTAATGTTATCCAATACTTTTTTATTATCAAAATAATAATCTAAATTTTTTAATTCAAAAACTGGTGTAGCCATTTTTTCACCTCGAGTAATACTATACAGCTTACTTGTATATATGTAAATAGTAATGTTTACGACTTAAAGATAAAAAGATTAAGTTAAGTACGATATAGGAGTTACTATTGGCTGTTTTAATAATCACAGTCAATTAACAATATATATCGTCTCAACTTAATCTATAGATAATTACTGATTTAAAATTTGTTCTTTTAAATCTGCTTCAAAACGTTGGTTTTTCAACATTTCAATTTCAAATTTATATGGTGGTTTTTTGTTCTTTTTATCTTCACCCACATAAGGTGTTTCTAAAATTTTCGGTATATCTTTGAAAGTATCATGATGTACAATATAATTTAAAGCCTCAAATCCAATATGACCAAATCCAATATTCTCGTGGCGGTCTTTATGGGCGCCAATAGGATTTTTACTATCATTTACGTGCACTACTTTAATTCGATCAACGCCTACGATTTTATCAAATTCGTTTAATACGCCATCGAAATCTTCTTTTACATTGTACCCTGCATCATGTGTGTGGCATGTATCAAAACATACAGATAAGCGTTCATTATGCTCTACACCGTTAATAATTTCAGCGATTTGTTCAAATGATCTACCTATTTCTGAACCTTTCCCAGCCATTGTTTCTAAAGCGATACGTACATTATTATCGTTTGTTAGTACTTCATTTAAACCTTCGATAATCTTTTTAGTACCTTTTTCTTCACCTGCACCGACATGTGAACCCGGATGTAGAACTATGTCACGTGCTCCAATTGCTTGAGTACGTTCTATTTCACTTTGTAAAAATTCAACGCCAAGATTAAAGACGTGAGGTTTTTCGGTATTAGCAATATTAATTATATAAGGTGCATGTACTACAATATTCGATAAACCGTGTTCAGCCATAAACGCTTGGCCACGTTCAATATTTAAATCTTCAATAGCTTTACGACGAGTATTTTGAGGTGCACCAGTATAAATCATAAAAGTTGATTCTCCGAATTTATATGCTTCTTCGGCAGATCCTTCAAGCATTTTTTTACCACTCATTGATACATGAGATCCTAATAACATAAAACTCACCTATCCTTTTTTATTTTTTCTAGCTTGTCTATTTTGTCGTTTACTGTATTGTTTACGTTCTTTACGCTTTAATTCTTCTAATTCACGTTTGAATTTTTTCTTATATCCTGGCTTAACTGTTTTTTTGTTGTTACGTTTAACTTTATTTTTAATTTGATTAGTTAAATGGTCATCTTTATTTTTACGAGATTGTCGTTTGTTATGTGCTTTTATAGCTTGTAGCTCACCATTTTTAATATCAACATCTTTAAAGACGTAACCGCGTTCTTCTATTAACCCAATATTTGCTTCTTCATCGGGACTATAAAGCGTTATAGCTATACCATGGTATTGTCCACGGCCAGTTCGTCCTACACGATGTGTAAAGAAATCAATATCATTAGGCACATCAAAATTAATAACATGACTAACACCGTCGATATCAATGCCACGCGAAGCTAAATCACTTGCAATAACATATTGGAACTCTAAGTTTCTAATGCGTTTCATTTGTTGTTTACGCTCTCTAGGTGTAAGTCCACCATGGATCATGCCAAGTTTGATACCTGCTTCATTTAATTGTTGCCCTAATTCGTTAGCACTATCTCTACTATTACAAAAGATAATACATAAATAAGGATTAATAACATCCATCAATTTCAGAGTTTTATCAATTTTTGCGTCACCCTTAGTCGGTATTAAGTAAAAATCGATATTCTTTTTGTTTTGAGTAGTGTGTTCAATTTCAATAAACTCTGGTTGCTCTAAATATTTATTTAAGAATGGATGTAAAGATTTAGGAATAGTTGCACTAAATACAGCGATATTTGCAGACTCATCTAAACGAGTAGCAATTAAATCGACATCTTCAATTAAGCCTAAATCTATCATTAAATCCGCTTCATCAATAACGAGATATGATGCTAAATGTACATGTAAATCACCATGTTTAGCTAAATCATTTACACGTGTAGGTGTGCCAATGATCAATTGTGGTTGATTTTTGGCACGTTGTCTGTCTTTCTCGAAATCAGTACCACCAATAAATAGTTTGACTGAAACATCTGTTTTGAATTGTGTTAAGTGTTGTGCTGCGTCAAATAGTTGTTGTGCTAATTCACGCGTAGGCGCTACTACAACAGCCTGTGGTTCGTGAATTGAAATATCAATATTTTGAATTAATGGAAGTAAAAAAGCATGTGATTTACCTGTTCCTGTTTGTGACTGACCTATGATATTAGCTTGTTTTAATATTTTAGGAATTACTCTACTTTGTATTTCTGTTGGTTTATCAAATTTTAAATCTTTTACCGCCTCAATTAATTCGGCATCCAATTTAAAATTCTCGAATGGGTGATTAGCCATATTTTGGCCTCCTTAAATTTCATCTTACTTATTATAAAGGAAGAACACATGAATTTGAATATATTTATGCGTATTTTTATAAATAGTTATATGGATCAGTATTTAGTTCTGATGCCACCATTGTAAAATCGATGTTTTCAACGGGTAACCAGTTATTCAGTAAGTTGATAAGTCCTTCTTTCATCACATACTCGCTATAATGATTAATATCTAATAAATTCATCTGATTTATTTTCGCATCTAATGCTTCGTGATGTTTAATATCGCCAGTTATAAAAATATCCGCACCCAATGCTTGTGCTTGATATTCATAACCAATCCCTGCACCACCAATGATAGCTACTTTTTTAATATGTGCATTTAAATCACCAATATAACGTACACTTGGCATATTTAAATTTTCTTTAATTGATGCAGTAAAAGCTGAGACATTTTGTGTTGCTGGTAACTCACCGATAACCCCTAAGCCATAGTTAGCAACTTTAGTCATTTCAACAAAGTCGTACACAGGTGTTTCGTATGGATGATATTGTTCAATTAATTGTTGTGCCAATACCTTTTGAGAACTATTTATCATAAATTCCAGCTTAACTTCTGCAACTTGCTCAATTGAATGTAATTTACCTTGATGAGGATTAGCACCATCAACTGGTTTAAAATTACCAGTACCAGCTGATTCAAAAAAGCAATATTCATAATTACCCTCTTCAGCTAGGCCGTGCTCACTAAGATTTTGTTTTAACGATTCAACATTATTTTGAGGTACATATACTTGAACTTTGTAATAATAGTGGTCTGCTGAATTTAAAGGTTTTAGATTGGTTAAATTCATTTTATCGGCAAGCATTTTATTCACGCCATCTGAGTAGACGTCTAGATTTGTATGTAATGCTATTAGGTTGATATCATGTTTAATTATTTTTCTAATAATCGCACCATATCCATCTTGTTCTACTACTGATTTTATACCTTTAAATATTAATGGGTGATGACAAATAATTGTGTTGAGACCTTTAGAAATAGCCTCATCTACAACTTCAATCGTACAATCAAGCGCAGTTAAAACACCTGATATTTTAGCTTGTTTATCGCCTATTAATAGACCTACATTATCCCATGACTCAGCAGTTGTAAATGGAACATGTTGTTCGATTGTGTGTAGTAGTGTTTTAATATTCATTTAAAGCACCTCTTTAATCATTTGAATTTCATTTTCGATTTCCGTAATTCGTTCTCTGTGAGTAGTTTGATTCAGTTGTGTTAATATATGCTCTAATGCTGTTAACTCACGTTCCCATTTTTGATAAAACAGTTCTGATTTTTGTGACAGTAAGATAGGGCCAAATTTCAATTCTAACAGTGATAAATTTTTAATTTCTGGTGAATAATCGGCCACAATTATTTCATACGTATGGCCTTTTTCTGTCATTAACACTTCATCTACAATTGTATAATTTAGTTGTTGTAATAAAACGCGTATAGGCTGTGATTGTATATTGCTTTGTAAAATTAGACGGGGTCTGTTAGTTAATTTTTCTTGACCTGCTCTTAATATTTTAGTGATAAGTGGTCCGCCCATGCCACATATAGTAATAGATGTTATAGCATTATCCGTTTTTAGTACTGTTAAACCATCACCTAGTTCAACAGAAATTACTGATTCTAAACCATGTGCGCGCACATTTTTTACTGATGCATCAAAGGGTCCACGAATTACTTCACCAGCTATAGCTCGTGCAGTTAAATTATTTTCAATTGCATAAATAGGTAAATAAGCGTGATCCGAACCAATATCAGCCAGATAATCACCTTTTATATATTCACTAACTTTTTTTAAGCGTTGATTAATTTGAATCATGAGTTAACTCCCTTGTATTAAATAAAAAGCTCTTTTGCACATAGAAAGTACAAAAGAGCCATAAATTAGTCCATAAAATCTTTAAGACGTTTACTTCTGCTTGGATGTCTTAATTTTCTTAATGCTTTTGCTTCAATTTGACGAATTCTTTCTCTTGTAACGCCAAACACTTTACCAACTTCTTCTAATGTACGTGTTCTACCATCATCTAAACCAAATCTTAAACGTAAAACATTTTCTTCACGGTCTGTTAATGTATCTAACACATCTTCTAATTGTTCTTTTAAAAGTTCGTAAGCAGCGTGATCTGAAGGGCTTTGCGCCTCTTGATCTTCGATGAAATCACCTAAATGGCTGTCATCTTCTTCACCAATTGGGGTTTCTAATGATACAGGTTCTTGAGCAATTTTTAAAATTTCTCGTACCTTTTCTGGTGGTAGATCCATTTCTTCACCAATTTCTTCAGGTGCTGGATCTCTTCCCAAATCTTGTAATAATTGACGTTGAACACGAATTAATTTATTAATTGTTTCTACCATATGCACTGGAATACGAATTGTACGTGCTTGGTCGGCTATAGCACGAGTTATTGCCTGTCTAATCCACCAAGTCGCATAAGTTGAAAATTTAAACCCTTTATTAAAGTCGAATTTTTCAACTGCTTTAATCAGTCCCATATTTCCTTCTTGAATTAAATCTAAGAATAACATTCCACGACCGACATAACGTTTAGCGATGCTGACTACTAGACGTAAGTTTGCCTCAGCCAATCTAGACTTAGCAACTTCGTCACCATCTTCGATACGTTTTGCCAGTTCAATTTCTTCTTGTGCACTTAATAAATTAACACGTCCTATTTCTTTTAAATACATACGGACAGGATCATTTATTTTGACACCTGGAGGCGCACTTAGGTCGTTAGGATTAATTTTATCATCTGTATCATTACTATCTTTTTCATTTACTAAACTAATATCATTGTCATTTAGCTGATCGAAAAAATCATCCATATGATCTGGATCCATTTCGAAGTTTTGCAGTTTTTCTGCAATTTCTTCGTGGCTTAAATGCCCTTCTTTTTTACCTTTTTCGATTAATTGTTTTTTAACATCTTCTAAAGTTAGAGATGGGTCAATTGTTTGTTTCTTTACTTTAACTTTATCTACAGACATGAAAAGGCCTCCCGAATATAATATCAACGAATACATTTTGTTTAATTGTGAGAGTTTATTAGTACTCATTGCCATTTATGACGTTACTTAAACATTGTTAACCTCATAATTATACAATTGTAAGTTGAGTTGTACCGTAACTGTTAATTCATTCTATTTTTATTGTAGTCTACAATCTTTGCTAAGTAATATTTTTGTAATTCCGTATCACCAAGACGTAATGCATCATTTAATTTTTGATTTAAAGATACTGCAGTTTCTTCTGTTCTATTAGCAGTAATAGTGTTGATATAGTCATCGATTTCATATTCAAACGGTTCTTCATTTATCTTATAATTATCTAAAGATATAAATGCTTCTTTTATCTCTGAAATGTCGATATATTGCAACACATCACTAATGTCGAACGTACCATTATCGGCATAAAACTCACGTAAAACATTAAATATACGCTTAAAATACTCATTTGTAAAGTCTTCAGGCGCAATTAATTGGTGGTAATTTAAAAATGTATCTTTATCATTCATGAAATGTCTTAACAAGTTTCGTTCTGCTTTTTCTTGTTTAGTTAAATTAGTGAACTGTGGTATGTTGGGCACACTTGGAATTTGAGGTTCATAGTACGATTGTACGGCTCCTACTTCATTACTTAGACTTTCCTGACTAACTTTAAACAATTCCGCTACTTCTTGCAATACCTTTTTCTTTAAAATTGGCGATTGCATAAATCCAATTTCATTCGTAATCTCTTTAAGATATTTTTCATAAGCTAAATCATTATTATTAATTTCATCTTGATGCAATAATACTTTATAAATTAAATACGCTTTTTTTTCATGATTTACAAAGTGATTAAATGCATCCGCACCATATTTACCAATATATTCATCAGGATCCATATTTTTAGGTAATTGTACTACAAACACATTAAAGCCTTGTTTTAGTAAAACATCTCCTGTTTTTAATGTAGCTTCACTTCCTGCAAAGTCTCCATCAAACATTAAAGTAATATTGGAAGTTAATTTTTTAAGGAATGTTATATGTTCTTGCGATAGCTGTGTCCCCATACTTGCAACTACTTGCTTTAATCCTGCTTGATCCGCTTTGATAACATCCATAAAACCTTCAAGTAATATTGCTTCATCTACTTTTCTAATCGTTTTGCGGGCGCGATCTACATTATATAGTAATTTCCTTTTATGAAATATTGGTGTTTCTGGTGAATTTAAATATTTTGGTTCTTGATTCGTATAAGTACGTCCTGAATATCCTACAATACGTGATTGAGCATTCATTAATGGGAACATAATTCGATCTCGAAATCTATCGAAATAACTAAAGTTTTCTTCGTTACGTGATAATAAACCAGCTTCAAATGCAAGTTGAATATCATAGCCTTTTTTCTGTAAAAAATCATGACAAAAATGCGTATTATTAGGTGCATAACCTATTTGACGCGCATCTATTAATTCATCTGTAAAACCACGTTCTTTTAAATAATTTAACGCTGCTTCACCTTCTACAGTTTTTTTTAGAGCATAATGATAATATTCTTGCATTAATTCATGCATTTCAATCATCTTCAAATCATCTGATGCAATTTGATGACCATCATTTGATGGTGTTTCAGATGGTAAATCCACAGTAATATTAACACGCTCACCTAGTTCTTTTACTGCTTCAACAAAGGAAATATCCTTAATTTCTTGAGTGAATTGAAAGACATTACCACCTTTTTTACAACCGAAACAATGACAAATTTGTTTATCTTCTGAAACGGTGAACGATGGTGTTTTTTCATCGTGGAAAGGGCATAAACCAATATAGTTTCGCCCTCTTTTTTCTAATTTTACGTATTCACTTACTAAATCAAGGATATCTGTTTTATCTTTTATATCATTTATTACTGCTTGTTCAATTCGCAAATTTTATCACCTATTACACATTAGTTATACAATTATAACTGTTAAATACCTTTTTTGAAATTATTATGCTCAATAATACTAATAATATCATTGGCTGTTTCTTCAATAGCTTTATCAGAGACATCAATAACAGGACAACGGATTTTCTCAACTAAATTATGGAAGTAATCAAGCTCTTCTTTTATACGTTGTTCTGTAGCATATCTTGCACTTTCACCTAAACCAAGTTGACGTAACCGTTCTTTTCTAATTCTATTAAGTTTTTCCTCACTAATTTTTAAAGCGATACATTTTGATGGATCAACATTAAATAAGTTTTCAGGCGGAACCACCTCTGGCACAATAGGAATGTTCATTACTTTATAACTTTTATGTGCTAAATATTGTGATAATGGCGTTTTAGAAGTTCTAGATATGCCTAATAATACTATATCCGCTTTTTCTAATCCTTTTGGATCTTTACCATCATCATATTTAACCGCAAATTCGATAGCATCTATTTTTTTAAAATAAGCCTCATCAAGTCTGTGTACTAATCCTGGTTCATAATACGGTTGTTCATCTATGCGTTCTAATAAGATGTTCATTAACGGTCCCATAATGTCAACACTTTTAATATTAAGTTCTCTTACTTTAGCTTCCATATATTTACGTATTTCTGGTTTCACTAACGTGTACACTATAATGGCGTCCGTTTCACGAGCTACTTGTACGACCTCATCAACATTTTCTAATGCTTCTATATAAGGATATCTCAATATTTCATGTTCACACTGATTGGGATTAAACTGAGATATACATGCTCTTGCTACTAATTCTGCTGTTTCGCCAATAGAATCTGATGCAACTATTAAATTTATCTTTTCCATTTCATTAACCACCTATTCATTAAATAATGATACAAAAATATTAGTTATTGTAGTTTTAGAGATTCTACCTTTAACTTCAAATTTACCATTATCTTTTTTATTTACTATGGGTAACGAATCTATTTCTTTTTCAATCATTAAATTCGCTGCATAAACTACGCGTTCATTTTCTAATATGTAATTCAAATTAGGCATTCTTGTCATGACGATATTTACAGGCATTGAATGAATATCGTCACCAATCATAGAAGCTCTTAGCAAATCTTTGCGTGAACAAACTCCTATAAAATCACCATCTTCGTTAATCACAAATAATGTACTTACATCTTCTAAAAAAATAGTACATATCGCATCATAAACTGACATTTCATTTTTAACGACAACAGGCTGAGATAAATAATCTTTGACTACATATTTTTTTAATTGATCTGAAATTAATTTGTTTTTAGGCTTTCCTGCATAATAGTAACCTACTCGTGGTCGTGCTTCTAAAATACCTGACATTGTTAAAATAGCTAAATCAGGTCTTAAAGTAGCTCTAGTAAGGTCTAATCGCTCTGCTATATGCTCACCGGTAATCGGTCCATTATTCTTTACAATATCGACAATTTGTTGTTGCCTTTTACTAAGTTCTATAGCCTTTCACCCCTTTACTCATACATCATAATTATACATTGAATTGCTTCCTGCTACAAATACATATAATTACTTGCTAATAGTTAAACTATAGATTAGAATAAACAGTGAAGCGAGCTAAGGGCGGTGAGAGCTTAGCAAGTAATAATGGCGTAATCAATTAAAAATAAATTTAAAAGTGAGTGGCTACACTAATTTGGGTGGAACCGCGGGTTAACTAAAAATTAGAAATAACACACAACATTTGTGGTATTATTATTAACTCGTCCCAAGGCAATGTTTAAATTACTATGTGTAATTTTCTTTGTCTTGGGGCGTTTTTATGTAAAAAAGGAGTGCATTTTGATATGACGAAAGATATGGAAACAGTAGTACAATTAGCAAAACATAGAGGTTTTGTATTCCCTGGTAGTGACATTTATGGTGGTTTATCTAACACTTGGGACTATGGTCCACTAGGTGTTGAACTAAAAAACAACGTTAAAAAAGCATGGTGGCAAAAATTCATTACTCAATCACCATATAACGTTGGTATTGATGCAGCCATTTTAATGAATCCTAAAACTTGGGAAGCCTCTGGTCATTTAGGTAACTTTAACGATCCAATGATTGATAATAAAGATAGTAAAATTAGATATCGTGCAGATAAAATCATTGAAGATTATATGTTAAATGAAAAAGGTGACGAAAACTTTGTCGCTGATGGCTTAAGTTTCGATGAAATGAAACGTATTATTGAAGATGAAGGTATCGTATGTCCTGTAAGTGGTACTGCAAACTGGACTGATATTCGTCAGTTTAACCTTATGTTTAAAACATTCCAAGGTGTAACTGAAGATTCTACAAATGAACTATTCTTACGTCCTGAAACTGCGCAAGGTATTTTTGTTAACTATAAAAATGTTCAACGTACAATGCGTAAAAAATTACCTTTTGGTATAGGTCAAATTGGTAAATCTTTCCGTAACGAAATTACACCAGGTAACTTTATTTTCCGTACGCGTGAATTTGAACAAATGGAACTTGAATTCTTCTGTAAGCCAGGAGAAGAAATTGAGTGGCAATCATATTGGAAAACATTTGCAAGCCAATGGTTGAAAGACTTAGGTTTAAGTGAAAGCAATACACGTTTACGTGATCACGATGAAGATGAATTATCTCATTATTCAAATGCAACGACAGATATTGAATATCGTTTCCCATTTGGTTGGGGTGAATTATGGGGCATCGCAAGCCGAACAGATTATGACTTAAGAAAACATAGCGAACATTCAGGTGAAGATTTTACTTACCATGACCAAGAAACAAATGATAAGTATATTCCTTATTGTATCGAACCTTCATTAGGTGCTGATCGTGTAACATTAGCTTTCTTATGTGATGCATATGCAGAAGAAGGTGTTGAAGGTAGTAAAGATGCACGTACAGTATTACACTTCCACCCTGCTTTAGCACCTTATAAAGCAGCAGTGTTACCATTAAGCAAAAAATTATCAGGCGAAGCCATTAAAATTTTCGAAGAGTTAAGTGCTAACTTCTCAATTGATTTTGATGAATCTCAATCAATTGGTAAACGTTACCGTCGTCAAGATGAAATTGGTACACCTTATTGTATTACATTTGACTTCGATTCATTAGAAGATCAACAAGTTACAGTACGTGACCGTGATTCAATGGAACAAGTTCGTATGCCAATTGCTGAGTTAGAAGCATTCTTAACTGATAAAGTTAAATTTTAATTAAATTATAAGAGGTTGGGATATAAATCCCCATTCTCAAATAAGAGGACTAATCCTTAATATGGATGGGTCCTCTTTATTTATATTTAAAAATATTCGATTTTGACTGTGCATGCTTTCCTGGGGTATGGTTCGAGCCTGTAGTCTCTCACACATACTATTCCCCGGACGTCAACACGTTACTAAATTAGTACAATTTATATTTTGTTATTAAAAAATTAATGACAATTATAACAAAATGTTAAAGTACTATAATAATTGAGAAAATTTCATAATACTAAAGAAAATGCCAACTTCTATATCTACTCAATAGAAGTTGGCGTTTATTTTTTAGTCAAAGATACTTTTGTCTCGTACTTTTTAATTATCTTCAATGTTATTGTCTAATCTATGCAACTGATTTATTAACTTTTGGCTTTTGAAATACATACCTGCATATTCCTTATACAATAAAATCACTAATTCAGACATTTCATCTACTATGTCAGAATGTATATTCAAATTATTCATTTTTGATACTGGCAATTGTTGTAAGATTGATAATAAATACAGCGCTCTATTAGAAAGCTTAAAGGCATGCGGATCTTGATCAATAACCGATTCGGCAATTGCACCATCATATTTAAAACTATATGCAGCAAGGGTTGATTGGTCTGTATTTTTAGTAAGAACACAATGATCAAAAATGGCTGAAAACCCAAATTTCGCCATATTCTTTAGCAAGACAATAACAGACATTAATTGTGCTGATACACCATTTGAAATCTTTTGCAAGACAAATGATAATAATTGATAATTAAATTGCGATACTTCATCATTCTCTATAGCACGATCAATGACTTCAGTACATAAACTAGCAAAACTACTTTCATAGATGTCTAATCTTAAATTGTAATTTTGATTGATGACGTCTATGGAACTTAATGTTCCCATACCTTTCCACTTAGAATAAATAAACAACCCATACACGAATAACTGTGTATGAGCTTGTAATCCTGTTTTATTCTTTTTGGCCCTTCTTGCCATAAGTGGTACTTTCGCCCCATGCTCATTTAATATCGTTATTATTTTATCTGACTCACCGTAGTCAACACTTTTAATAACAATACCTTTTTGCTTGATTAACATTTACATTTCACCTCAAGCTAAAATTAATCTTGATCTTCTACATATCCCATTTGACGAATGAAATTAACTTTATTACGCCAATCTCGTTGTACTTTAACCCAAAGTTCTAAATAAACTTTGGAACCTAACAACATTTCAATGTCTTTTCTAGCTCGTTTGCCAACTTCTTTTAACTTTTTGCCACCTTTACCAATGACGATTCCTTTTTGTGAATCTCTTTCAACAAAGATAGTTGCTTCAATGCGTACTCTATCTTCATCTTCTTTAACCATACGATCCACATTAACGCCTATTGCATGTGGAATTTCTTCGCTTGTTAAGTGTAATATCTTTTCACGAATTAATTCCCCAACGACAAATTGTTCTGGATGGTCAGAAATTTGGTCATCTGGATAATATTTAGGTCCTTCTGGTAAATAAGACTTAAGTACAGATAGGAAATGGTCAACATTGTGACCTTCAAGTGCAGAAATTGGAACGATTTCCGTGAAATCCATATATTTTTGATATTGCTCTATTCTAGGCATTAGTTCATCTGGATGTACTAAATCTATCTTATTTAATACTAAAAACACTGGTGTTTTAATTGTTTTTAACATTTCCATGATAAACTCATCACCACGACCAATATCTTCGTTAATGTTGACCATAAACATAATCGCATCGATCTCTGAAAGTGTGTTTTTTGCTACACGCATCATATAATCGCCTAATTTATGTTTGGGTTTATGAATACCAGGTGTATCTAAAAAGATAATTTGTGCATCATCTTCAGTCATAACACCTTGTATTTTATTTCTAGTTGTTTGTGCTTTATCAGACATAATTGCTATTTTATGTCCGATAACTCTATTCACAAAAGTAGATTTACCGACATTCGGTCTACCGATAATTGATACAAATCCTGATTTATGTTCCATTAATTATTTAAATCCTTTCCGGAGAATCCAAGTGGCAACAATTCGCCTACTGTAGATTCTATCATTTCGCCTGTTTGATTTGTCATATATACAGGCATATCATCATCGCACAATTCTTTCATTACTTGTCTGCATGCTCCACACGGAGATGATGGTTGATCAGCATCTACAGTAATAGTAATGGCTGCAAAATCTCCAGCTTGATAGCCTTGACCAATAGCGGCTACTAAGCTAGAACGTTCTGCACAAATAGTCATTGGGTATGCAGCATTTTCAACATTTGCCCCATAAAAAGATTGTCCATCTTTGGTAACTAAATAAGCACCTACTTTAAAGTTACTATAAGGTGCATGTGCTCGTTTTTGTGCTTCTCGTACTTCGTTAAAATAATGTTTTTGAAATGTCATTATGTTCCCCTCCCATTAATGAAGCGTATATAAAAATAAACTTATTCTATATTACAGCGCCAACAAATATGGTATAAAAATAATCAACCCTATAATAAGCGACATCACTGATACAATTAATACACTAAAGGCAGCAATATCTTTCGCATATTTGGCTAGTATATTATACTCCTTTGTACATAAATCAACAACATATTCAACAGCAGTATTAATTGCTTCAAACGCGAGCACTAGGCTAATCGCTATTATTAAAAATAACCATTCGACTTTGTTTATACCGACAAATATGCCTAGCAAAATAGCCATTGCCGCACAGCATAAATGTATAGTGAATTTCCAATCTTTTTTAACTATCGTATTAAGTCCTTGCAAAGCATATTTAAATCGTTTCATAACTACTTGTCTCTCGTCAGTCCATATGCGTCTAATATGGCATCTTGTCTGCCAAACATTTGTTTCTCTTCTTCTTCAGTCATATGGTCATAACCTAACAAGTGCAAAAAGCCATGTAATGCAAGAAAACCTAATTCACGTTCAAAAGTATGGTTATATGCATCTGCTTGTTCTTTGGCGACGTCTGTACATATAATAATATCCCCTAACACTCTTGGCATATCGATACCGACAATTTCCGGTTCTTCTTCTTCCAAAGCAAATGATATGACATCAGTCACTTTATCTTTATCACGATACATATGATTAATACTTTGTATTTCTGTTTTATCAACAAACGTTACTGAAAGTTCAGCTTCACCTTCAATATTTTCTTGCTCTTTTGCAAATGTGAGTAACTTGTCTATCTGATTATACCAAGTAGTATCAACTTCCTCTGTATGGTCACTAAAGTCTATTGTAAACAACGATTACTCAACTCCTTCGTATTTGTCTATAATTTTACTAACTAACGGATGTCTCACAACATCACTTTGATCAAGTTTTAAAATACTTATACCTTTAACGTCACTTAATTTTTTCGTGGCTTCTTTCAATCCGCTTTTTATTCCTTTAGGTAAATCCACTTGGGTTGGATCACCAGTAACTACCATTTTTGAGCCAAAACCTAAACGTGTTAAAAACATTTTCATCTGTGCGTGTGTAGTGTTTTGTGCTTCATCTAGAATAACAAAGGCATCATCTAGTGTACGTCCTCTCATATATGCAAGCGGTGCGATTTCAATAATACCTCTTTCGATAAATCTTGCAGATTGTTCTCTTCCTAAAACAGTGTTTAATCCATCATATAAAGGTCTTAAATAAGGATCTACTTTTTCTTTTAGGTCACCCGGTAAAAATCCTAGTGATTCTCCAGCTTCAACTGCTGGTCTCGTAAGGACAATACGTTTCACATTCCCTTTACGTAATTGTTTGGCAGCATATACAACAGCTAAAAATGTTTTTCCTGTACCGGCAGGCCCTATTCCAAAAACTAAATCATTTCGATTCATAGCATTGATATACAAACGTTGACCCATTGTTTTTGCACGAATTACTTTACCGAAAGCATCTTTAGTAATCTCATCTTCGTATAAATCTAATAATTGTTTTATTGTACCGTTCTGAGCCATTTTTATAGCTGACTCAACATCTTTCAGCGAAATATTAATGCCTTGTTGAATCACTTTCAATAAATTTATTAATACCGATTCTGCTTTTTCAACATGCTCCACAATATTTCCTTTTACTGCGATTTCTTGGCCGCGAGCATGTACGACGACATCAAATCCTTCTTCGATAGCTTTAATATGTTCATCATTATTTCCAATGAGAGCTTGAGCTTCATTGATATCGTCTATTTGAATTATACCAGGCATATAGGCGCTCCTTTACAATAAAGATTTCTAATTAATAGTAATTAATCTTATCTGATTTTAGAATACAATTAATTGTTTGTATAGTGGTAAAAAGCAATTGTATTCTCAAGTCCAAATAAGATTAAGCTAACAACTTTTTACATTTATATTATACCACGTTAAGCAACAATAATATTTTAAAGTGCATTTAAAAAAGCCTAATTTAGCTATAATTTAACAACATATTTACATTAAAATATCATTTGACTTAATATTACACAATTTGTGCATTGCGTAAACAACTAAAGCGTAAATACTAATTATAATTTTATCCTTTAAAACACTTGAACAAACGAAAAAGTGTGAACAAAAGTATAAAATTAAAAAGCCTAGAACAAAATGTTCCAGGCTTTTACTTACAATCGTTTAGGTTGATTTAATATTTCAGACCAAACAATACCATTAACAACTTCATCTTCATCAAACCGTAAATCATTTTGACTACTCGTTGAGCCACTTTGATAATTTTGCATTAGTTGTTTCAGACGAAAACGTTTAGTTCTCGCTGATAAATATTGATCATTGATAATGGCACGTGCTTTCTTGTCCATCCGTTGTAACTGTTTCTCTTGCTCTCTATCCATCTCTGAGCGAACATCTTTTAAATCGTTTAATAATGAGTCTTCGAGTTCTTTTTTCAGATTTTCCTCGCTTTTATTCTTACTAGGTGTCGATTCTGGTTGTTGTTTTGACTCAGTATGTCTGTCCACTTCCTCTTGTGCGGTAGTTTCTGTAGGTTGTGGTGTAGGTGGTTCAGGGTTAGATGATTTTCGATCAGATTGGCGACTTGGATCAAATTCTTCTTCAAGCTCATTGAATTTTCTCTCAAGTTCTTCGAAAAATCCTCTTTTCGGCTGTGATTCTTGCTGTGGATTTTTTTTAGGTTGCTGTTGTTGTCTTTGCTTGTGACTATTATCTCGAATCGCGCCAATGATTGTAACTACTACAGATATTACAAAGATTATAATACCTAAATTCATTTAATCACCCCTAATTATTTTTCCGGTGATTCATCTTCATCTTTTTTAGTTCTCTTATTAATGGCATTACGCATGCCTGTATCAGCTTCTACATTTTTTAAGTTATAGTAATCACCAACGCCAATATTTCCTGAACGTAATGCTTCAGCCATAGCTAATGGTACTTCTGCTTCTGCTTCAACAACTTTAGAACGCATTTCTTGTACTTTGGCTTTCATTTCTTGCTCTTGGGCAACAGCCATAGCTCTACGTTCTTCAGCTTTTGCTTGCGCAATATTTTTATCAGCAAGTGCTTGTTCAGTTTGTAGATCTGCACCAATATTCTTGCTAATATCTACATCAGCAATATCAATCGATAAAATTTCAAATGCAGTACCAGAATCTAAACCTTTACTTAATACAGTTTTGGAAATGTTATCTGGATTTTCTAATACTTCTGTATGGTGTTCACTAGAACCAATTGTCGAAACAATACCCTCACCGACACGAGCGATGATTGTTTCTTCACCAGCACCACCAACTAAACGCGCGATATTGGCACGAACTGTAATTCTAGCTTTCGCTTTAACTTCGATACCATTCATAGCAACACCTGCAATAAATGGTGTTTCAATAACTTTTGGATTTACAGACATTTGTACTGCTTCAAGTACATCACGTCCTGCTAAATCAATAGCAGCGCCACGTTCAAATGGTAAATTAATATCTGCTCTTTGCGCAGCAATATTAGCATCTACAACTCGATCTACATTACCACCTGCTAAATAGTGTGACTCTA
The DNA here is from genome assembly GCF_002902345.1 of Staphylococcus arlettae. Classification (GTDB taxonomy): domain Bacteria; phylum Bacillota; class Bacilli; order Staphylococcales; family Staphylococcaceae; genus Staphylococcus; species Staphylococcus arlettae. The sequence continues at coordinate 292,079 of NZ_PPQB01000005.1, read as the reverse complement.
GTTGATTCGTCGTAAGATTTAAACCTGCTTTATGTGCTTTAATTAATGGAGCGATAACCTTACGTGGTGATACTCTTCTCAATCTCATTCCTACAAGTGTACCTATACCGACTTTTACGCCTGCTGCGATAGCAGAAATCCATAGGCCTACAGGAACGAAAGAAAATAATAATAGTAAGGCAATAACAACTATAACGACTATAATTAATAAACCTATCATATTGAATCTCCTTTTTATTTTAAATTTCTCTTACGACAACTCTTGTACCTTCTACTTCCAAGATTGTGACTTCTTTATTTCGTAAAATAAACGAGCCATCTGAGACAGCGTCGATACGTTCAGTGCCATAAGAAATAATACCAGCTGGTCTTAGGTCCGTTAAAGTAGTGGCCGTTTTACCAACTAAATGAGAGCGATCATCATGGGAAGTATAACCTGATTCAGTATTTGTTGAATCTTTTAATACGACTTTATCTAAAAATGGAATATTGCGTTTGAATATTTTCACTAATATCACCCACTCAATAATTGATAAAATTAGTGCAATAACTACATTACCAATCATAAAAATTAAATTATCACCTAATGTGATAATGCTGAATATAATTAACCCCATTCCAATCAAGCCAATTACTGCTCCGACGACAAATAATTCAATAATGACAAAAATAACGCCAATGCCGAATAAAATAATCGACACAACATTAACGTCGCCTTTCACTAAAAAACCTAAAAAGAATATGAGTAATGCTAAAGTTGAAATAATACCGATGATATTAATTTTTTTAGAGTATAATTGATACAAGAAACCTAAAAAGATAATACTCGTCAATATTAGCGTAATTATTGGATTTACAATAAAATCCGCTAAATTCATCAACCAACTTTCACCTTGAATCATATTTAGCACATTTTGCATATGTATATTTGATAATAACTCCACGATTTCACCTCACTCTCACCTCTAATTATACAATAAACAGATAGCTATTAATATAGTTTAACTAATATCGATGTTAAAATTACAA
>NZ_PPQB01000005.1:215701-291021 GCF_002902345.1 Staphylococcus arlettae | reverse complement strand
GATTTAAATATTAAATTTATAATGTAGCTTCATTGATACGTAGCTTATTTTTTCAAGAACAAAAAAACCTTAGCTGTTAGTTCAGCTAAGGTTTTATATATAATTAATATTGTTGAGGGAGTCAACGAAATTATTAATTATTTGAATTTACGTTTACGTGCAGCTTCTGATTTCTTTTTACGTTTAACGCTTGGTTTTTCGTAAAATTCACGTTTACGTACTTCTTGAATTGTACCGCTTTTAGAAACCGTACGTTTGAATCGACGTAACGCATCTTCAAGTGATTCGTTTTTACGGACTACTGTTTTAGACATGTGTATTTCCCTCCCTCCAAATATCAACGAAACTTTATTATCATATACACAGTAAATTACTATGTATAAATTAGTATAATATATCTGAGTTCTTTGGTCAATCAGTAAAATTTCAATTTAAAGATTCATATTACACACCGCTTAAGATCCTATTCACTATCGTATTTAGCTAGCCTTAAACGCAGTAATATACAAATTTGATGTCCGATTTTCGAGTTGGTAATTTTAAAAGTAAATAATTCCAACTAACTAAAAAGTGTATAAATATCCAGATTTCACGCTGTAATTTAAGCAGACATAATTTAAGTTACTATTGTATGTTCAGTTTGATTAGAAGCATGAGAAATCACACGTAACACTTGTCCTTCATTAATAGGATAATCAGCTTTAGTGATTTTAACTTTAACTAATTGACCTATTAAATCTTCATCTGCACTAAATTGAACTTTCATATAGTTATCTGCATATCCTACTAGTGTGCCAGGTTGATCACCTTGCTCTTCAGGGATGACTTCTAGAACGTCTTGATCAAATTGTGAAGCGTATGCTTTGGCAAGTTGATCACTCAAACTAATCAAACGATGCACACGCTCATTTTTAACTTGCTCATCAATTTGGTCGTCCATTCTAGCTGCAGGTGTTCCTATTCTTGATGAATATGGAAAGACGTGTAATTCTGAAAAATGATGGTCTACTATAAAGTCGTACGTTTCTTGAAACTCTTCTTCAGTTTCACCAGGGAAGCCAACTATAACATCACTTGTAACAGCTAAACCTGGTAACGCTTCATGCAAACGAGTTAAGCGTTCTGAAAAATGTGCCATTGTATACTTACGACGCATACGTTTTAAGACACTATCTGACCCAGATTGCAATGGAATATGTAGATGTCTAACTACTTTAGTTGATGCAGCTATTACTTGAATCACTTCATCTGTTAATTGGCTGGCTTCAATTGATGAAATTCTAATACGTTCTAAATTATCAATTTCTTCTAAATCACGTAATAATTGAGCTAAATTATAATTTTTTAAATCTTGTCCATAACCACCTGTATGAATACCTGTTAACACAATTTCTTTATAACCTGATTCTACTAATTGTGTAGCTTGTTCGATAACTTTCTCTGGGTCTCTAGAACGCATTAATCCTCTAGCCCAAGGGATAATACAAAATGTACAGAAATTATTACAGCCTTCTTGGATTTTTAAAGATGCACGTGTTCGATCGGTAAAGTACGGTACTTCTAACTCTTCGTACGTGCGATTTTTCATAATATTGCCGACACCATTAATGGGTTGACGTTCTTTTTTATAGTCTTCTATATAGCCAATTAATTTAGTTCTATCTTGAGTGCCTACAACAACGTCAACACCTGGGATATCCATGATTTCAGCCGGTGATGTTTGAGCATAACAACCCGTAACGCAAACAACTGCGTCTGGATTTTGTCTAATAGCTCTACGGATAACTTGTCGACTTTTTTTATCACCTGTGTTTGTCACAGTACATGTATTAATCACGAATACATCAGCATTCGTTTCAAAATCAACTCTTTCATATTCTGCCTCTTTAAATAATTGCCAAATTGCTTCAGTCTCATAATGGTTTACTTTACAACCTAAAGTATGAAAAGCAACTGTAGACATAAATATCACCCCAATAATTCATTTTGATAACTAACTGCACTTAACACATAAAGTGGTGCTGTTTCTGCCCGTAAAATACGAGGTCCTAGCCCAATTTGCTTCCCCACTGAAGCAAATAGAGTTACCTCATCTGCCGATAATCCACCTTCAGGTCCAAATATCACAAGTATATTTTCGCCTTGTGTTAGTTGTTGCAACACTGATTTGAATTGACTAATTTCACCATCTTTTGCTGCATCTTCATATGCAATTAATATATAATCGTATCCATCTATGTTATCATATAATGTTTTTAAATTCGAAATATAATCAATACTAGGGATAGTTAGTCGATAACTTTGTTCTGCAGCTTCTTTTATAATCTTTTGCCAACGCTCTATTTTTTTAGTTATTTTGCTTTGATTCAGTTTGACAATTGAACGATCCATTTCGGCCGCAATAAATTTACTTGCACCTAATTCTGTTGCTTTTTGCAACATCCATTCGTACTTGTCTGCTTTAATTAAACCACTACATATCGTAATATTTTGTGGCAATTCTGTAGAAATTTCTAATTCTTGTATCGGTTCAACCTCTATGGCATCTTGTGAAATTGCCGTTATTTTACATTTGAATACTCGTTGATCTAAGAAATTTAAAATTAATTCATTATCGACATGATTACGCATTACATTTTTAATATGATGAATATCTTCGTTATTTGTAATAAAAAAACGCTGATCTGAATCAGCGTTTTGGTTAATAAAGTACCTTTGCATATTTAATCGCTCACTTTCTGCCCCACGATACAAACCCAGCTGTTATCATGGTTTACTGAAATGATTTTAAAACCAACGCGTTTCATATGTTCTATTATAGCTTCATATTTTTCTTCTATTATACCAGAAGTTATAAAATAACCCTGATTATTTAACGTATTATAAGCATCTTCAATCATTTCATCAATTATGTGCGCTAATATATTGGCAATAACTATATCAAATTTTTCAGTTTCTTCAGTTAGCAAATTACCTGGTATTGCTTCTATCGCATGCGCACAATTATTTTTTTCGAAATTATCTACGGCTACCCGTACTGCCATTTCATCTAAATCGATAGCTTTAATGCGCTGCACTCCTAGCAAATGACTCGCAATACTTAATATACCTGAACCTGTACCAACATCAATTACAGAATCCGTTGGCTTTACATATGTTTCAATTGCTTTTAAGCACATGTTTGTAGTGGGATGATCCCCAGTTCCAAATGCCATACCAGGATCTAATTCAATGCATAGCTCTGAATCGTCTTCTTGGTTATATTCTTCCCAACTTGGCACAATAGTGAAGCGTTTAGAAGCACGAAAAGGATGAAAATAATTTTTCCACTCATTTTCCCAATCTTGTTCTTGAATACTTTGTTCTTCATATTTGAAAACTTGGCTATCCAATCCTTGTAACAGTTGGATATCATTCACTATATTGTCTTTTAACGTAGGAGAATATTTCAGGTCATTAAAATACGCTTTTATTCTGACGCCCTGTTCAGGATATGCTTCAGCTTTTAAATCATATATTTCTCCATATTTATCTTCGAAATCATGATTTAAATCGTGAGAATCTTCCAGTACAACCCCATTGGAACCGTAATTTTCTAGTATATCACTCACCAACGCTGTGACATCATGATTAACTGTAATTGAAACTTCTGTCCAGTTCATTATTTATTCTCCTTTGAAGAAACGTTTAGCTTTATCTTTAAAGTTTGATGGTTGTTCAGATAATTCTTCTCCGTTTAACTCAGCAAATTCACGTAAAATTTCTTTTTGACGTTCGTTAATTTTAGTTGGTGTAACGACGTTAACATTAACAAATAAATCGCCGTAGCCATAACCGTGTACATTCTTAATACCTTTATCTTTTAAGCGGAATTGTTTACCAGTTTGTGTTCCTGCAGGGACTGTTAACATTACACTACTATTAAGCGTTGGAATTTTAATTTCGTCACCTAAAGCTGCTTGTGAAAATGAAATGTCTAAGTTATAAGCTACGTCGTCACCCATACGTTCAAATGTATTTGATGGTTTCACTCTAAATACAACGTATAGATCACCATGTGGGCCACCGTTTTCGCCAGGTGCACCTTCACCAGCTAAACGAATTTGTTGTTCATTGTCTACACCTTCTGGTACAGTAACTTTAATTTTAACTGTTTTATTTTCAGTTCCTTTACCATGACATGTTTCACAAGGTTCTTCAAATTCTTGACCAGAACCATTACATGAAGGACAAGCTTTTTCAGTTCTTACTCTACCTAAAATTGTGTTTTGTTCTACTGAAACATGGCCAGCACCATTACAGTAATGACATGTTTTTTTAGATGTGCCAGGTTTAGCACCTTCACCATCACAAGTATGACAAGTAACATCTTTTCTGATAGAGATTTCTTTTTCAGTACCAAAAACTGCTTCATCAAATGTGACAGTCATAGTGTATTGTAAATCGTCACCTTTGCGTGGTGCATTTGGATCACGTTGGCGTCCTCCTCCGAAGAAAGAACTGAATATGTCTTCGAATCCGCCACCACCGAATCCACTGAAGTCTTGGCCGCCAAATCCTTGACCACCGAAACCACCTTGTGGACCGTTATGACCGAATTGATCGTAATTAGCACGTTTATTTTCATCACTTAACACTTCATAAGCTTCAGAGATTTCTTTGAATTTTTCATCTGAACCTTCTTCCTGGTTAATATCTGGATGATACTTTTTTGAAAGTTTACGGTAAGCCTTTTTAATTTCATCTTTTGATGCACTTTTACTTACACCTAAGACTTCATAATAATCTCTTTTGGCCACTGTGAATCTCTCCTTCTATATTAATTTCATAATTATAGTACTTGAAAAAAAGAAAAGTCAAAGCCAATGTGCAATTGACTTTGACTTACTTTGGCTAAGCAATTGTGTCTTATATTAATTTAACAATGTTGCTAGTTAGAAGTAAAGTGATTATTTTTGTTTATCGTCGTCATTAACTTCTGTAAAATCAGCATCTTCTACATTGTCATCTTGCGCTTGACCTTGCTCACCTTGAGCTTGTTGCGCTTGTTCTTGTGCTTGTTGATATACTTTTGCTGATAAATCTTGAACTACTTTTTCTAGCTCTTCTTTTTTCGCTTTAATATCATCTAAATCTGAACCTTCAAGTGCTGATTTTAATGCTTCTTTTTTCTCTTCAGCATTTGATTTATCTTCTTCGCTCACATTTTCGCCTAAATCAGTGATTGTTTTTTCAACTTGGAAAACTAAGCTGTCAGCTTCGTTACGTAAATCACTTTCTTCACGACGTTTTTCGTCTGCTTCAGCATTTTCTTCAGCATCTTTAACCATGCGATCGATTTCGTCATCAGATAAAGTGTTGCTTGATTGAATAGTAATGTTTTGCTCTTTATTAGTACCTAAATCTTTTGCAGTTACATTAACGATACCATTTTTATCGATATCAAATGTTACTTCGATTTGAGGTACTCCACGAGGAGCTGGTGGAATATCTGTTAATTGGAATCTGCCAAGTGTTTTGTTATCAGATGCCATTGGACGTTCACCTTGTAATACATGAATATCTACTGCTGGTTGGTTATCAGCTGCTGTAGAATAAACTTGTGATTTAGATGTTGGAATTGTAGTATTACGTTCAATTAACGTATTCATACGTCCACCCATAATTTCGATACCTAATGATAATGGTGTAACATCAAGTAATACTACGTCTTTAACATCACCAGTGATAACGCCACCTTGAATTGAAGCACCCATAGCTACAACTTCATCAGGGTTAACACCTTTATGAGGGTCTTTGCTAATTTCTTTTTTAATAGCTTCTTGAACAGCTGGGATTCTAGTACTACCACCAACTAAAATAACTTCATCAATATCTGAGCTAGATAAACCAGCATCTTTCATAGCTTGACGAGTTGGTACCATTGTACGTTTAATTAAGTCATCAGCTAGTTCTTCAAATTTTGAACGTGATAGGCTGATTTCTAAGTGTAAAGGACCGCTTTCTCCTGCAGAGATAAATGGTAATGAAATTTGAGTTTGAGATACACCAGATAAATCTTTTTTCGCTTTTTCAGCTGCATCTTTTAGACGTTGTAACGCCATTTTATCTTGGCTTAAGTCAACACCATTTTCTTTTTTGAATTCACTAACTAAATAATCAATGATAACTTGGTCAAAGTCATCGCCACCAAGTTTATTATCACCAGATGTTGATAGTACTTCAAATACGCCGTCACCTAATTCAAGAATTGACACGTCGAAAGTACCGCCACCTAAGTCAAAGACTAATACTTTTTGGTCTTCTTCAGTTTTATCTAAACCGTAAGCTAGAGCTGCTGCAGTTGGTTCGTTAATAATACGTTCAACTTCTAAGCCAGCAATTTTACCAGCATCTTTTGTAGCTTGACGTTCAGCATCATTGAAATATGCTGGAACAGTTACAACTGCTTTATCTACTGATTCACCTAAATAGTCTTCAGCTGTTTTTTTAAGGTTTTGTAGTACCATAGCTGAAATTTCTTGTGGAGTATAATTTTTACCTTCTATATCCACTTTATAATCTGTACCCATATGACGTTTGATTGATTGAATAGTGTTAGGGTTAGTGATTGCTTGACGTTTAGCAACTTCACCTACTTGAGTTTCACCATTTTTAAATGCAACAACTGATGGTGTTGTTCTAGCACCTTCTGGGTTTTGAATTACTTTAGGCTCATCACCTTCTAAAATAGCAACACATGAATTTGTTGTACCTAAGTCAATACCAATTACTTTACTCATATCAAAATTCCTCCTGTTTGTTAATTAAAATTGGGTATTTTCATCAAAAAATAAATTTATTGATTTACTTTAACCATTGAAGGTCTCAAAACACGATCCTTCAATTTGTATCCTGCCTGTAGTTCTTGGGTGATTTGGCCAGATTCAAACTCACTATTTTCATCTTGCATTACTGCTTGATGGAAATTTGGATCAAATTGTTGGCCTTCTGTTTCAATTCTTTCTAAACCATTATCATTAAGTGCTTTCAACAAGCTATCATAAACCATTTGTACACCCTTTTTAAGTGAAACAAATTGCTCGTCTTCTCCTTCGATTTGTAAAGCACGCTCAATATTATCAATGGTTGGTAGAATATCATTTAATACTCCTTGAGCTTGATATTCTTTCATTGTTTGATTTTCTTTTTGTATACGACGTTTGTAATTTTCGAACTCTGCATACAAACGTAGATACTTATCTTCGTTTTCTTTTACATCTTTTTTTAAGTTTTCAATTTCAACATCTTTAGGATCAACTTCTTCACTTACGTCCTCTTCTGTTGCAACATCTTCTTGAGATGTTGTGTTTGTTTCGTTGTTTACTTCTTCAGCAGAATCAACAGATGTTTGTGTTGTGTCAGTAGTTTCTGACGAAATGTCTTGTGCATCTGTTTCTTTGCTTACTGATTCATTTTGTTCTGTCATTTCCTGCCCTCCAATACTTTAAATTACCAAATACGATTTAGTAATTGTATCACATTTTGATAATTCATCGCAGTAGGTCCAATTACTGCTATTCGACCTTTCAACCTATCATCTATATGGTATTCACTAGATACGATAGATATATCACTTAAACTTGTATCAATTTCATGCCCAATCATTACATTTATAGATGAATTAGACATGTCATCGAGCAATTCAGTGATTTTATTTGATTCAATATATTGTAATATTGGTTGAATTGATGAGACATTTGATTCATTCAATGCATCAATCAGTTTAACCTTTCCACCCATAAAAATGCCATTACTTTGATTATCGAAATGTAATTGTAGCGTCTCAAACATCGTTTTAATAAAGTCTTGCTCACTGACAGACTGTGTAAACGAATTAAGTTCTTGCTCAAATTGTAAAGATGACCACGCATTATATTTGTCAGTAACAAAATTAGAAATTTTGTTTAATTCATCATTACTAATACGTTTAGCTGATGTTAAATGCAAATGTTCAACATGACCTGACGCAAACACTACAACCATTATAATTAAATAATCATTTGCTTGAATAAGGTGAATATTACTAATAATATCTTGCTTATGATTTGGACGCATTACCAACGTTGTATATTGAGAAGCCATCGACAGTTCATTAGCAAAAGCATGTAAAGCTGACGAAATATCATATTGATGGTCAATAAGTAGTCCTCTCAACCGTTGGACTTTTTTGTGTTGTTGATGAGATGTTTGTTCTAATAATTGATTCACATAATATCTAAACCCTAATTCTGACGGTGATCTACCTGATGATGTATGAGTCTTCTCTATTAGGTTTAGAGATTCTAATTGTTTCATCTCATTTCTAATAGTAGCTGGGCTTACATTCAAATTATGTCGCTCTATTAAAGCTTTAGAGCCAATAGGTTGATCTAAATCGACATAATCTTCAACAATGGCATTTAATATGCTCAATTGTCTATGAGTTATCATGTTTTCACCTCATTAGCACTCATTTGTTTCAAGTGCTAATTATAATTTATCAAATTGGTCAAAGTAAGTCAATGTTAAAGCCTTGAAAATTTTTATAATTTTACACGTTCAATAAAAAGGCTTCAAAAACCTCATTGCCAATCACTTTGCCCCGCTCTGTCAGTGCATAGTTACCGTCATAATATGATAAAAGTTGTTGGTCAACCAATGAAGTTAACGTTTGACCAAAAATTTCATCTATTTCAACGTCAAATTTATGTTTAAAATGAAATTTATTAACGCCTTTGTTCATCCTTAAACCAAGAAACATTTCTTCTTCCATTTGTTCTGTTTTAGTTGGCCACGAAGAATGTAATAAAGGGCGTTCATTATTTTCTATTTTTTTAATATAGTGATTAACTGGATTCACATTAGTATAACGTTCTCCATCTACGTACCCACTGGCACCTGCACCGAATCCATAATAGCCTTCATTTTTCCAATATACTTTATTATGTTCAGACTCATGTCCTTGTTTTCCGAAATTAGAAAGTTCATACTGCTGTAAATCAGAATGTTTCATGCGTTGAATTAAGTGCGTATACATTTCTTCACCTATATCTTCATTCGGTAACTTTAGTTTGCCTTTACGATACATGTTATAAAACTGTGTTTTGGGTTCTAATATTAGTCCATAACTTGAGATATGATCTATATCCAAATTAAGTGCTAAATCTAAACTTTCTTGGAAGTCAGCCAATGTTTGTTGAGGTAAATGATACATTAAATCCAAGCTTATAGATTCAATACCAATTTCTCGTGCATTACGTACTGCTTGATATATGTCTTCTGTACCATGTGTTCGTCCTAATATTGCTAATAAATCAGGGTTGAAAGTTTGTACACCCATCGACAGTCGGTTCACACCATATTTTTTTAATAACTGCAGTTTTTCCATTGTCAATTCATCTGGATTTGCTTCGAAACTATATTCTGTTTCAATATCAAATGTTTCGTTGATAGCAATTAGTAATCTCTCTAATTGTTTTACATTTAATGCTGTTGGTGTACCGCCACCTACAAACATCGTTTTCAATTGTCGTTGTTTGCTCGTAGACATCTCTTTAATTAAGCAATCCAAATACTGGTCCACTGGTTGGTTTTGTATAAAGTATTTATTAAAGTCACAATAAGTACAAATCTTTACACAAAAAGGTATATGGATATATGCACTCTTTACTTCCATATTTATTACCTCACTTTCTCTTTCAAGGCACAATAAAATTTGGGGCATAAATCAATTGATTTAAACCCCAAATAATTATTGTTAATCTTCATCCATTTTCAACACTGCTAAGAACGCGTCTTGAGGTATTTCAACATTACCAACAGCTTTCATTTTAGCTTTACCGGCTTTTTGTTTTTCTAACAATTTACGTTTACGACTGATATCTCCGCCGTAACATTTAGATAAAACATTTTTACCCATAGATTTAATATTAGTTCTGGCAACAATTTTTTGACCTATTGCAGCTTGTACTGGAACTTCGAATTGTTGACGTGGGATTAAAGTTTTTAGTTTTTCAACTAATGCCTTACCACGTTCATAGGCGAAATCTTTATGCACAATAAAGCTTAAAGCATCAACTTTTTCTCCATTAAGCAAGATATCCATTTTCACTAGGTCACTCTCTTTATTGTCTATAAACTCATAGTCAAAAGAAGCATAACCTTTTGTATTTGATTTAAGTTGATCAAAGAAATCAAACACTACTTCTGCTAATGGAATTTCGTATACTATATTCACACGAATATCATCTAAATAATCCATATTAACGAATTGGCCACGTTTACGTTGACATAATTCCATTACTGAACCTACATAGTCATTCGGCACCATCATTGTCGCTTTAACAAAAGGTTCATAGACTGTATCAATTTGATCTCTTTCAGGCATTTGCGCTGGATTATCTACTGTCACTTCTTCTCCGTTTTTCAAAATACATTGATATATAACAGAAGGTGCAGTAGCAATTAATTCAATACCGAATTCACGTTCAATTCGTTCTTGAATAATTTCCATATGTAACATCCCTAAAAATCCTGTACGATAGCCAAAGCCTAATGCTTGTGATGATTCCGGCTCAAATTCAAGTGATGCATCATTCAGTTGTAGTTTTTCTAATGCTTCTCTTAAATCATTGTAGTTTTTATTATCAATCGGGAATAAACCACAATAGACCATCGGGTTCATCTTTTTATAACCTTGTAAAGGATTATCGGCTGGACGTTCTGCATGCGTTATCGTATCACCTACACGAGAATCGTCGACATTTTTAATACTCGCAATAATATAACCAACATCACCTACTGTTAACTCGTCTATAGGTAGTTGTTTAGGAGTATTGATACCTACTTCAGACACTTCAAATGTTTTTCCTGTAGCCATCATTTTAATACGGTCACCAGGCTTAACTACGCCTTCTACTATACGTATAGAAGAAACAACACCTCTATAAGGATCGTATTCAGAATCAAATATCAAAGCCTTCAACGGTGCTTCTGGATCACCTTCTGGCGGCGGCACTGTTTCGACAATTTGTTCCAAAATTTCTTCGATACCAATATTTGATTTGGCACTTGCTAAGACTACATCTGATTGATCTATACCAATAACGTCTTCTAATTCTTGTTTTACACGTTCTGGTTCAGCTGCAGGTAAATCAATTTTATTAACTACAGGTAATAATTCCAAATCATTATCGAGTGCTAAGTAAACATTAGCTAATGTTTGTGCTTCGATACCTTGTGCTGAATCTACGACAAGAATAGCACCTTCACATGCCGCTAGAGATCTAGACACTTCATAAGTAAAGTCGACATGCCCCGGTGTATCTATTAAATGAAATGTATATACTTCACCGTCTTTAGCCTCATATTTTAGGCGTACAGCATTTAATTTAATTGTTATTCCACGTTCTCGTTCTAAATCCATAGAATCTAATAACTGATGTTGCATATCACGTGTTTCCACGGATTTAGTGTTTTCAAGTATTCTGTCAGCTAATGTAGATTTCCCATGGTCTATATGTGCAATAATTGAAAAGTTTCGTATATATTGTCGTCTATTCAATCGTTCTTGTTTATCCATGTTTTATCAGTCTCACTTTCATAATTCTAGCCCGTAAATATGTAACATATCTTTGATATAATAACGTTTTTAATCTATTATTGCAAACTTATCAAAAGCTATATACTTTTTTCGACTTTATCTGTAACATATTCATTATAAAGATATTCGGACAACATGCCAAATATTATTTTCAAATTAAGTAATCATGCAATCTAGCTTAAATAAATGATTGCAGAAAGCGCATTGATTTGATAAAATATCTTTTGTTGTAATCAAAATTAATTTTGATAGCGAAGATCACTTTTAGGAGGTGACACACATGGCAAACATCAAATCTGCAATCAAACGTGTTAATACTACACAAGTTGCTGAAGATCGTAATAATTCACAAAAAACTGAAATGCGTTCAGCTGTAAAAAAAGCTAAATCAGCAATCAACAATAATGCTGATAACAAAGCTGAATTAGTAAGTTTAGCTGTAAAAAAAGTAGATAAAGCTGCACAACGCAACTTAATCCACTCAAACAAAGCTGACCGTATTAAATCATCATTAATGACAGCTGCTAAATAATAAAAAAGTTCAAGCCTTTGCTTGAACTTTTTTTTATTTATAATGACAAAATAAACAATTCTAGAATTAACTGCTTATCCATATATGATGATTTCAATTTATAATCTGTTTCTGCACAACTATCTACAATATTTAATAATTGATCGATACTGTACTGACGCGCATGATTCAATGCCAGTTTTACTCGGTATGGATGTACATTTATTGTTTTAGCAATTTGTTGTCCACTATAACCTTTTTGACTTAATATTTTACTTTGATAATATAAGCGATAATTACTTGTAATTAAGGCTAATAGTTTAATAGGTTCTTCTTTCATTACAATTAGATCTTTTACTAACTGAACAGCTTTAGTCTTCTTGTTTTGTTGGATATATTCTGTTAACAAAAACACATTTTGTTCTAAGCTTCTATTTACAATTTGTAATACATCCTGTTTATTAATTGTAGGCCTATCTCCTAAAAACAATTCTAATTTACCTAATTCTTGTTTTACTATATTAAAATTCACACCAGTAAGCTCAATAAATAAGTTTAATGCATCTTGTTTAATATCTTTGTAATTTTGATTAAGCGTTTGTTTAATCCATTGTTTTATTTCTTCTTCAGACATTTGTTCTATTTTTTTCAATTGAGTCTGCTCTTTTAATTTTTTCACTAATTTTTTTCGCTCATCCAATTTCGAATGATAAACCTCAAAAATAATAAGCGTCTCACCGTCATATTTTTCAATAAATTCAAGTAGTTGTGTTGTATTATGATTAACATCTTTAGGTGCTTTTTCTCCAGTAAAAACATACGCGTTTTGTACTAACACTACCTTTTTATCCGAAAGAAACGGTAAAGTTAATGATTCCTCAATTATTGTCGACAAATCCGTTTCATATAAATTAAATTTCACGAAATTGAATTCATCTTTCGGCATTTCTAAATAATCAGCTACAATTTCATTCGTTTTTTTCTCTATCAATTCAGGTACTTCGCCATAAATTGTAATAATATTTTCGCTCATTCTTAGCATCCTTTCAAAACGACAAACAATATTTATTATAGCATTTGTATATCCGACTCTCTATATATCACTATGATTTTTCCACAGAAGTTTTCATTTGTGCGTCAAACACAATAGTAATTGCACCGTGTTGCGCGGTATTATAAATCTTGTCAGATGACTTGGCAAGCCTTGATACTACTTGTGATGCTGGAAATTGGTATCTATTATTCTTACTTGCCGATATAACGCTAATTTTAGGTTTTATGGACGCTATAAATTCACCACTACTACTAGTTATACTACCATGGTGACCAACTTTTAATACATCGATATTTTTTAAGTTATAACGTTGTAATAATAATTGTTCATTGCGAATTGTAGCATCTGCCATTAAGAGCAATTGATACTGTTTATAGTTTATCAACGTAATAATAGAATGTTCATTTTTATCATCCGAAGTTATAATAGCTGCATCTAATAATTGTATGCTACATTCATCCAAATCTATATGTGTAATTGTCGTGCTATCTATAATTGAAATATTATGAAGTTTAGCGATTGTAAATATATTGCTATATTGTACTGACTGATATGAAGAAGGATTGATAATAAGTGATTTTATTTTTACCATAGAGGCTAAATATTTAAATTCACCCATATGATCTAAATGAGGATGCGTAATAATTAAATAGTCTAACTGATGAATATTTCTTTGTTTTAAAGCCGGTAATATTTTATATTTAGTTATACTGCCACGATAATCTTTATTTGATGGCATCAACTTTCCACCGGTATCAATCATTACAGTACGATGCTGTGGTGTTTCAAAAAGCATGGCATCTCCATTACCAACATCAAATAATGTAAACCTAGCTAGATGGTCAAATGGGAGTAGCGCTATAATTAATGTCAAACTCAAACAGACAATAGCACATTTGAGATACCATTTCATTACATAAAACATAAAAATTGTTAAGACACTAATAAACACAAATACTAATTCAATATGAGTTAATTTCGGAATATACCATTGCCAATGACTTAATGGCAACAATAAATTTACTAGTAAATCATGTAACCAAAAGAACAATTGCATAATATGTTTAATTAAATATAATGCATGCGTAATATGACTTAATAAAAAACATACTATTGCTAATGGAAATAATAGAAATGTATAAAATGGAATAAAAAATAAGTTGGCAATTAACCCCACCCATTGAATTTCATTAAAATGCACAGCACTAATGATAAAAGCTCCTAAAAACGTAATAATATTAAGATGCCAAAATGTACGTAATGGATAATCTTTAGCTATTAGTGGCTTACCAAGTAATATAAATAATGTAATTAAAAATGAGAATTGAAATCCTATATCGTAAATATATGCGGGAAATAATAATAAAACAATTAAAAAGGTAGTTGCTAAAATATCAATAGGATGTTGTAGTATTTTTCGAGGCAGCAGTATAATTAATAAAGCTGATATAATTGCACGTAATGCGCTTGGTACGAAATCAACATAAAAGGCATAGCACGGTAATGCAATACATAATAAACACTTTATAACAGGTATAGGTATGCGCAACGCTGTACATGTCATTTGAATGATAATTATAATGCTAACAATATGAGAACCACTGACTGCTAGCAAATGGTAAATTCCTATTCTTTTAACATCTTCAAGTTGGTCTACTGATAATAAATGTACATCTCCAAAAAGTAGTGCTAAAACACGACCATACTCTTTTCCACCATACTTTTCCATTTGATTATAAATAAAGTTTTTATGCGTGTTAAAAATGTTAGGCAGTTTGGTAGTATCTTTATGGCATGATTTAACGTCAATTTGTTTGACTATAACAACTACATCGTTAGCTTTGCTAGTATGAAAATATCCTTTAATATGGCAGTTGAAGTGCGTTAAATCTATTTTCTGCTGCTTTTGTTGACCGTAATTGTAATGATGAAATGAAAAATGTTGATTATTAAGTTGTATTGTTCCAACTACTTTATGATTATGATGTGATTTAAAGGAAATGAAAGTTCCATGTTGTTTGATTTCTGGGTGTGCTAAAAGTGTTTGTGTTTCGAGGTTATTATTATGGAGATAAGAAGTATAATAAGTTGCACTAATAATAGGCATTATTAGTACAACAATATATACAAAAAGATGTTGCTTTTTTCGATAGAGTATAAATAGAGACAATAGAAAAAGAAATATCGCTAAGCTTTTAATATGTAGCCACATTATACCTATTAAAAAACTAACGGCAACATAAAGCATAAAATTAGTTATTCAATAAGTATTGAGCCACATGTTGTTGATTAAATGGTATTTTTTTATACTCAATACCCTCTTGTTCAAGAAGTTGTATAGCGTAATGATGATTATGATAATCTTCAGCATAATAAATTGTTGTGATGCCAGCTTGAATAATTGATTTTGTACAATTGAGACAAGGAAAATGTGTGACATAAATAGTTGCTCCTGCTGACGACACACCTTGTTTGGC
Organism: Staphylococcus arlettae; assembly: GCF_002902345.1. Taxonomy (GTDB): domain Bacteria; phylum Bacillota; class Bacilli; order Staphylococcales; family Staphylococcaceae; genus Staphylococcus; species Staphylococcus arlettae. The sequence goes on along the minus strand of NZ_PPQB01000005.1, from coordinate 275,356 downwards.
ACATTGCAACAAAGCATTCATTTCAGCATGAATTGTTCTAATACAATGACCATCTTCTATTAAGCATCCTTCATCAATGCAATGTACTTCCCCTGCCACAGAACCATTATAGCCACCTGCAATAATTCTATTATCTTTAACAATTGTTGCACCTACCGATAATCTTTCGCACGTAGAACGTAATGCTAATAATTGACTTTGTGCCATGAAATACTCTTCCCATTTGATTCGTTCCATTATTTGAGCGCCTCCAATTTATATGTATAATTTATCATTAATTATAGATTAATTTGTATACCTTAATTATGCAACATTATTAAACGGTAAATTCGCTTTGTAATCTTTCGAATGTTTTGTCACCAATGCCTCTGATTTCTTTTAATTGTTCAACACTCTCAAAAGGACCATTATTAGTTCGATATTCAATAATAGCTTGTGCTTTAGCCGGTCCAATACCATTGACATTTTTCAATTCTTCTTCGGTTGCAGTATTGAGATTTACTTGTTGTTGATTGCTTTTATCTGTCTTAAACTGTGTAGCTATATTTGTTGTTATTTCCCCTTTTCGAGGAATAATGATTAATTTTTGATCTATTAATTTTTCGGCAAGGTTAATTTGATTCAAATCAGCATCCGTTGTCGGCACTGCTTTTTCTAATAACTGCTTTACTCTATCAGAAGATCTCATTTTATAGACATTAGGCTTTTCAACGGATCCTTTTATATCAACATAAATAAACTCATTTCCTTTTGAATTAGAGACAGCAGAATTTGACTTAACTTCTTTAGCCTTATCATTAATATGCGAAGGATGAACAACTTCTTTTGATTGCGATGGTGTGGAATATACTTTAACTAACAACACACCAATAAAAAAACATAATAAAAATGCACCTACGACATAAATTATTCTATCGATAATCCACAACTTCAGTTGTTCAAATCGTTTTAACATATAAAATCACTCCTTTATACAATACACGTACAAAGGAGTGATTTTACTTTATTTACGAACAATGAAAAATAGTCTGTAGCCTTCTTCACTGTGATTCGTTGTATCAAAATCTACGAATGTCGATATATTTGTGAAGCCTGCAGCTTGTAATAAATGTCGATATTCAGCTTCTTCAAAAGAACGTTGATAATGTGATTCATCAAACCTCTTATAAACGCCATTTGTTTGGCTCACAAAAAACGTCATATCATGCCATACACTGTAAGGTTCTTCTCCTACTACTGCGTCCCATCCTAAAAACACATCTGCTGTTTCATTAATATAACTTTGGTTATTGAAAAGCGTTTGCATTTTATAAATGGTATGAACGTCAAACATAAACACACCATCAGGTGATAAATGTTGATAAACGTGTTCAAAAGTAAATTGGACTTCTGCCTTACTAGTTAAATAATTTAATGAGTCACAAAATATTGAAATGACGCTGAATGACTGATTTAAATTAAAATCGGTCATATCACCTTCTATCCAATTTACACTTTGTGATTTTGATGAGGCTAAACTTAACATATCGATACTCAAATCCATACCAGTGACTTGATCAAATTCAGTTAATAAGCTTGTTAAACTACCCGTTCCACAACCAATATCTAGAATTGATTGCTTATCATTAGAAAATTGATTGACTATTGCTAGCCAAGACTCATAGGGTTGATCAAATGTTAATTGATCATAAAATAAACTCAATTCCTCGTATTGGACCATAATTAATAAACAGCCTGTCTGTACGTTTCGATAGGAGCATCTCGATACAATTTCTCAACATTATAATAATCACGCTCATCTTTATGGAAAATATGAACAACAACATCTGCTAAATCGATAAGGACCCATCTTGCTTCGTTATAGCCCTCCATGCGTTTCACTTCAATTTCAGCTTCTTGTGCGCTATCTTTAACGGCTTTAGCTATTGATTGCACTTGTCTTTCATTATTTCCGTGGCAGACTACGAAATAATCAGTCATATCACTAATTTCTTTCATGTTAATTGAAATAATATCTTCTGCTTTTTTGTTTTCTGTTGCTTCGACAGCAATGTTTAATAATTGATTTGAATTCATTTAATCATCCTTTACTCTTTCGTCACTATAATTGTAATAATTCAAGCATGCAATGGTAGCGTCATAAACATTAATATCTTTACTGATTAAATATAACACTGTACGCTTAGAAATTTCATAAATGGTTTTATCTAAGCTACCTTGATTGTATGCTAATTCTCTAATTTCTTCAACGCCTGGGGTCTGTCTACCTGGTTCGATATAATCAGCAATAAATACTAATTTTTCTGTTTTAGTCATCTGAGCTCTGCCAGTTGTGTGATTTTTAATAGCTAGTAGCACTTCTTCGTCGTCTATACCAAATGTTTCTTGCATGATTAAAGCTGCTACAGGGCCATGTAAAATTTCAACACCATAGCTTAATAAATTACTATCTAAACCACGTGATGTGACAATTTGATACATTGTACCTAAATCATCATACTTACAATAATCATGTAATACTCCGGCAAGCTCAGCTTTTTGGGCATCGCCATCATAAATTTCAGCTAATTTTACAGCTGTCTCAGCAACATTGAGTGAATGAGTCACTCGTTTTTCTGGTAATTTGTCTTTAATTAATGCAACTGCTTGTTCAATTTTCATACAATCCTTCCCCTCTGATAAAACGCTCAACACTATTAGATACTAGCATTTTAATTGACTGGTTATCTTTGACGCGGTTTCTAATCATGGTTGAACTAATATCTACACGTGGGATATTTAGTGCAACCATGTCAGACGCGACTTCTTGTGTTGATGTATCTCTATTTACAATAATAAAGGTTATATATAATTTTAATTCATCTATTTTATACCATTTATTTAGTTGTTCGTATTGATCTGTGCCAATTACTACATAAAGTTTACTTAACGGATGGTTCTTTTTAATTTCCATAATAGTATCGTAAGTATAACTTTGACCTTGACGTTCTATTTCATCATAACAAATTTCACCAAAACCTAAGTCTTCGATGGCAAGTTTAATCATTTTTGTTCGCAATGATGCATCTAAATAGTCATTATGGCTTTTTAATGGAGACATAAAACTAGGAATAAAATAAAATTTAGCAGGTTTAATATGTGCATACACTTCGCTAGCAACTATCATATGACCAAGATGAATTGGGTTAAATTGTCCACCATAAATCACAATTGATTGTGTCATTATGGTAGATTGATTTGCTTGTTTTCTTCAGATTCTTTATAAAGAACAATCATAGACCCAATGACTTGGACAATTTGGCTACCTGTAGCATCACTAAGCTCTTGTGCTAAATCATTTTTATCTTCAAAGTTATTTTGTAAAATATGAACTTTTATTAATTCACGTTTTTCTAACAGTTCAGCAATTTGTGCGACCATATTGTCGTTAACACCTGCTTTACCAATTTGAAACGTTGGATCAATATTATGTGCTTTACTTCTTAAAAATCTTTTTTGTTTTCCAGTTAGCATAGATATGCTCCTTTATAAATAATTTAGTACTGTACTTCTCATAACATCATAATTTGGTTGTTGTTGTGTCCATATTTTGTAGCTTTCTGCTCCTTGATACACAAACATATCTAAACCATTATGAATTGGGTTTCCTTTTTGTTCGGCAGCAGCTAGAATAGGCGTTTTAAACGGCACATAAACAATATCACTCACAAGTGTTTGTGGTGATAAATAATCTAAATGAATAGGTAATTCTAAATTATCATCCATACCTGCAGGTGTTGTATTGATAATTATATCAAACTCTGACAACACTGGTTCAACATCTACTAATGAGGCAGTATTGACATCTAAATTCCAATGATCAAAGCGGGATAATGTTCTATTAGCAACTGTAATTTTAGGATTGACGTATTTTATTAATTCATTTGTAATGCCTTTACTTGCGCCACCTGCCCCTAAAATTAAAATATATGCATTTTCTAAATCGGGATAAACCTCTTTTAAAGATTTTACATAACCGATACCATCTGTATTATAGCCAATCCATTTATCGTCTTGGATTAACACGGTATTAACTGCACCCACCGTTTCGGCTTGTTCATCAATTTCATCTAAATAAGGAAGAATACTTTCTTTATGCGGAATTGTAACATTAAAGCCATCTAAACCCTGTTCCTTAATTATTTCTTTGATTGAATGAAAGTGCTGAGGATCAATGCGTAATGCATCGTAAGTGTGTTGATCACCAACCGCCTTAAAATTGGCATTATGCATTACAGGTGATAATGAGTGTTCGATAGGACTTCCAATTACTGCAAACTTCAATGTTAATCACACCTTACATTATTGAATTTCTTAATATCACATCTACATTTTTAGGTACTCTCACAATAACTTTAGCACCAGCATCTATAGTAATAAAACCTAGACCAGCAATCATTACATCACGTTTTTCTTTACCAGTTTCTAATCTAACGGCTTTAACATTATCCAAATCAAATTGTGTCGGATCACTTGGTGGTGTTAGTACTGAACCTAGTTGATTTCTCCATAAGTCGTTCGCCTTTTCTGTTTTAGTTCTATGGATTTTTAAATTATTGGAAAAATAACAAATTAATGGTCGTTTACCACCAACAACATAGTCAATACGTGCCAACCCACCAAAAAATAGTGTTTGTCCTTCATTTAATTGATAAACACGTTGTTTTACTTCATTTTTAGGCATTATTGTTTTTAATTCTTTATCACTAACAAAATGTGTCATTTGATGTTCTTGTATAATACCTGGCGTATCAAACATAAATGAAGTTTCATCCAGTGGTATATCAATCATATCAAGCGTTGTACCTGGGAAACGAGATGTTGTTACTGTATCCTTTTCACCGACACTTTGTTCAATTAATTTATTTATCAATGTAGATTTACCTACATTTGTAGTGCCCACGATATAAACATCTTGTTGATTACGATGTGACTCAATAGCCTGCATTAAATCGTCAATACCCCAGCCTTTCTCAGCCGATATTAGAACAACTGTTTCCGCTTCAAGTCCATATTTTCGTGCTGTTTTCTTTAACCATTCTGTCACTCGACGCTTATTAATTTGTTTAGGTAATAAATCTAATTTGTTTGCTACTAGTATAACTTTTTTATTACCAACAATGCGTTTTAGCGCATTGATAAATGAACCTTCAAAATCAAAAACATCGACAACATTAACAATAATGCCTTTTTTATCTGCTAAGCCATTTAATAAGTTTAGGAAATCATCACTATTCATACCGACATCTTGCACTTCGTTATAATTTTTCAATCGGAAACAACGTTTACAAATAACATCTTCTCGAAATAAATTATGTTCTGGGACATAGCCTGCCGCTTCTGGATTGTCAGATTGCAATGGTGCGCCACAACCTATACATTTAAGTTCGTCTAATTCACTCAATCAATTTTCCTCCCATGTAATGTATCCTTTTTTTCTGAAATGTTGTAATAATCTACGTTCAATAATGCGGTTAAATTTAGTTACAAATCCATCTGTTTGTTTAACAGGTACTACCATTATTGTAAATAAGCCACGTCGTTTGCCTCCGAATACATCAGTCAACATTTGATCACCAATCACTACAACTTCATCTGGTTGTAATGCCATTTGTTTAGTAGCACGATTAAATGCTTTACCTCTTGGTTTACGAGCTTTAAAAATACAGTCTACTTCTAATGGTTTGGCAAATTCAGCTACACGACGTTCATTATTGTTAGATACGATTGTTACCGTGATACCATGCTTTTTTGCTTTTTGAAACCATGCCTTTACCTCTTCAGTTGGTTCTTCAACATCCCAACCTACTAGTGTATTATCTAAGTCAGTTATAATACCTTTTACGCCACTTTCAGCTAATTTTGCAATATCAATTTGAAAAATTGATTTTACATATTCGTTTGGCATAAAATACTTTTTAAATATCCCCATAATTAAATTCACCTTTATTATTAAATTGATTTAATCAAACATTCTACCATATTACTTGACGATACAGCAGCAGTTTTTAAAAATTCATCAAATGAAATACCTGCATCACCATTTGCTAAATCTGATATAGCACGTGTAATAATGAAAGGTACGTTAAATTGATAACAAGTTTGAGCAATTGCTGTGGCTTCCATTTCTACAGCCAACGCTTCTGGAAATTGTTGTTTTATTTTTTGTTTTTGTGTAGTAGAACCAATAAAACTATCACCACTAACTATTAATCCGGTCTTAGCAGTATGTTGAATAGCGTTAATAGCATTCTCTGCAAGTGTCAACAGCCTGTCATCAGCAGTAAACGTTAATGGCATTTGTGGAATTTGTCCAAACTCGTAACCAAAAGCAGTTGCATCTGCATCATGATATGCAACATCACTACTAACTACAACATCACCTACTGATAAATGTTCATCTAATGCTCCAGCTGAACCAGTATTGATAATCATGTCCGGATGAAACTTTTCAATCAATAAAGTAGTAGAAATTGCAACGTTCACTTTACCTATACCACTTTGAGACAAAACTACTTCCTTATTGTTTAATAAACCTTTATAAAATTTCACGTGACCTACAGTTATCTCACTTAAGTTCACTAAGTTATTTTTTAATATCGCAACTTCTTCTTCCATTGCGCCAATTATACCTATCATTATAAGTCACCTCATTGTAAATTCATAGCCTTTGCTATTTTATCACATTTCATTTGAATGCTCGATACAAAGATTTGAAATACATAATCTCCAAGTAATACACTGCAAATATATACGTATATCCTAATATTTTATTGCAATTTAATAATAGCAAATAAAAACGCCATTCTGTATTTTGAATGACGTTCGCACAAAATGAAAGTATAAAATTATTGTCTACTAGTTAATACCCATCAACTAATAAGCTAAACATCTTTTATTTTGTCAGTTGATTTATTTAATATGATAAACACCGCCTTTGTTTAATTTATATATTATAATTTTTCAGTTTAACATTAGCAGTGAATTGAAGCGACTCCTACGGGAAGACCACTAGCAAAAACTACAGGCTAAGTCAGTGGCTGCGGAAAGTGTACACAAAAAACTGCCAACAAGTTATTTTCATTTAATCGGCTATAGATAATATTTATGTACTATTATCATTTTAGTAATGGTGTAAATAAGAAAAGCGTAAATTCAACAAATAGTCGGTGTTGAATTTACGCTTATACATATATTGATCCTAACTTTACATTCCAAACAGCGTGCTTAAACTTTGTAATGAGTAAATACCTGTTACCACCGTTACAATAACTGCGATAATACCGAAAACAAGCATCCACGTAGGGTGTTTATAATCACCAACAATTGATTTACGCTTACTCGCAATTAAAATTGTACCGAGTGTAATTGGTAAAATTAAACCATTTAACGCGCCTGCAACAATTAATAATGTTACTGGCTTACCTAAGAATAGGAAAATAATAGTTGATACAACAATAAATAGAATAACCATTAAATTACTCTTTGTATATAATGATTTGTGTAAAGTTTTTAAAAATGTTGAACTCGTATACGCTGAACCAATAACTGATGACATGGCTGCAGCAAACAATACTACACCAAAAATATTTTTCCCTATTGGCCCTAGCACGTGTTCAAAAACTGATGCAGGAGGATTTTCTGAACTAAGCGTTACACCAGTGACAACCACACCTAATACACCTAAAAATAGAAGTGTTCTTAGTACTCCAGTAGTTAAGATACCGGCCACTGCAGCTTTGTTCACAAACGGTAAAAAGGCTTTTCCTTTAATACCAGAATCTAATATTCTATGTGCCCCAGCGAAAGTAATGTAACCACCTACAGTTCCTCCTACCAGTGTAATAATCGGTAACACTAATGCCAATGGATTTTCAGGTACAATCATATGCGTTAATGCATATCCATAAGGTGGATTGGCTTTAACCATTACGATTGCCACTACAATTATCATAAGCACACCTAAAAACATCGTGACTACATCCATAATTTTTTGGCCACTACGACTTAGGAAAATAGTAATAGATAATATTGCAGTAATTGCAGCTCCAACCTTAATATCTAAGCCAAAAATGGCGTTTAGTCCTAAACCAGCACCAGCAATATTACCTATATTAAATGCTAACCCACCTATGGCAATTAAAATGGATATAAATGTGCCTAGTCCACTGACTATATCATTGGCTACCTCTTGACCCCTTTTTCCAGTTACTATAAGTACTCGCCAAATGTTAATTTGTGCTCCGATATCAATTAATATCGACAATAAAATGGCAAAAGCAAAGCTAGCAGCAAATTGTGCAGTAAATACTGCAGTTTGTGTTAGAAAGGCTGGTCCAATAGCTGATGTCGCCATTAAAAAGACTGAACCTAATAACAGTCTTTTATGATTTTTTGTAAATTGACCATCAGTTTCACCATTTTTTAATTTTTCTCCCATAAATTATCCCCCTAATTTAGTTATCAAAATACCTTCATTTGATAACTTTTCTCGGATTTGCGTAACAAAAACTAAAGCATTCTGACCATCACCATGTACACAAATAGTATCTGCTTGAATATCTATTTCCTTACCAGTTTTAGCAATTACCTTTTGATTTTTCACCATATTTAATACTTGTTCAATTGCTTCATTTGTATCAGTTATGAGTGCATCACTTTCTTTTCGACTTACAAGTTGACCACTTTCCTCATAACGGCGATCAGCAAAGACTTCAGATGCAGTTTGTAAACCAATTTTTTGAGCTTCTGAAATTAATAATGTATTTGATAACCCAACAAAGATTAACGTATTATCTACATCATATACAGCTTGTGCAATGGCTTGCGCAATTTCACTATCTCTTGCCCCCATTTGGTATAACGCACCATGAGGTTTAACATGGTTCAATTTAACATTCTGCGTTTGACAAAATGCAGATAAAGCACCTAATTGATAAACTACTAAATTATAGATTTCTGAAAGTGATAAATCCATATTACGTCTACCAAATCCTTGTAAATCTGGTAAACCCGGATGCGCTCCTATACCTATATTATTTTCTTTTGCTAGTTTAATCGTTTGATACATAACATTTTCATCACCTGCATGAAAACCACAAGCAATATTAGCTGAAGTAATAACTGGTATAATATTATTGTCATTACCTATTGTATAATTACCAAATGATTCCCCTAAATCACAATTTAAATCTACTTTCATGAATTTCTACCTCCTATAATTTGGTGTCTATCTAAAAACTTAATATCAACGTCTTCAGCATTTCCATTCGCATATGTAGGATAAGATAAAACTGCATATAAAAAATCTGCTGTTGTAGTAAAACCATCTATTACCATTTCATCTAATGTAACTTTAAGTTTAGATATCGCCAATGATCTGTTATCGGCTTTTATAATAACTTTGGCTACTAAAGAATCATAATGCGGTGATACAGTATAACCTTGATAAAGTAAAGAATCTACACGCACATTAAAGCCTTGAGGTAAATGTAATGCTTGTACTGTCCCTGGTGAAGGTTGAAATCCTTGTTCAGGATTTTCGGCATTAATACGTGCCTCTATTACATGACCACTAAATCGAATATCTTCTTGAGTGAACGGCAATTTATTATATTGCATTAAATATAGTTGTGTTTGTAACAAATCAGTGTCGGTACGCATTTCAGTAACTGTATGTTCAACCTGAATTCTGGCATTCATTTCAATGAAATAATAATCATCTGCTGTTACCAAGAATTCTATTGTACCAGCACTTCGATAATTAGCTGCTCGCGCCACAGCTACTGCATCATTACATATTTGTTGGCGTCGTTTATCACTTAATGCTGCACATGGTGATTCTTCAATTAATTTTTGATTTTTTCTTTGTACAGAACAATCACGTTCGCCTAAATGTACATAATTTTGCTCCCCATCTCCCACAATTTGTACTTCTACATGCTTTGCAACAGGAATAAATGCTTCTACATAAATACGATCGTCATCAAAATACTTTTTACCTTCACTTTTAGCTTCTTTAAAAGACTTTTCTAACATATCTCTAGATTTAACAATCCTAATCCCTTTACCGCCACCACCACTTGCGGCTTTTAACACGAGTGGGTAACCAATATCTGAGGCAATCGTTTCAACTTCTGAAAGTGATTCTACAGCGCCTTTAGATCCTGGTATAATTGGGACTTTAGCTGCGTCAACAGTTTGTCTTGCTGTAATTTTATCCCCCATCAACTCCATTGTTTCTTTAGTTGGTCCTATAAAATATAAGCCATTTTGTTCTACTTTATCCGCAAATGAAGGACTTTCAGATAAGAAACCATAGCCTGGATGAATTGCAGTCGACTCAGTAATTTGTGCTGCACTAATAATTCTATCTTGATTCAAATAACTATCTAAAGCGTTTGCTTCTCCAATACATACTGCTTGATCAGCGAGACTAACATGTAAACTTTGCTCATCTCCTACAGCATAAACTGCCACTGTTTCTATACCTAATTCTCGACATGCACGAATAATGCGTACTGCAATTTCGCCTCTATTTGCGACTAAACATCGATGCATCACAAATGCCCCCTTTTCTAGAAGTTAATTAATCCACTTTGATAATAACTTGATTGTATTCTACATTATCACCATGTTCGACAGTGATTTCTGAAATTTTACCTTCTACCTCACTTGTTACTTCATTCAAAACTTTCATAGCTTCTATATAACCTACGACATCACCTTTTTTAACTTCGTCACCAACTTGTATTAAAGGATTAGTAAGTTCTTTTTCATCTTGTAAGAAAAATGTTCCAACCATAGGTGCTGTAATTGTTTGACTTGCAGTTGAATTATTTTGAGTAGCTGCTTGAGTGTTGTCATTCGCCTCATTAGCAATCGTTGCATACTGCGTCCCTGTTGTTTGTTGTGGTGACGTAAAGTCGATTTCCACTTCACTGGAATGGTCTTTATATTTGAAGTTCTTAACGTCATTTTCTTTTACAAGTTTAATTAATTGTTCTATTTGATCTAATTTCATTATAATTCCCCTTTTAATAATGTATTGATTTTAGTAGCAGTTCTGCGCATTTGAGTTAAATCAAATTGTGGTTGCTCATCAATAGATGTTAGTATTTCTGCAAATTTTTGTTTTTGTTCAATCAATTTGTCAGTAGCCTCTTTAATAGAAATCCATTGAAAATTTAATTTATCACCAGGTTTTTTGTGCGCTAATATTGATAAATCACTTTGACACACATTAGCTATTTTGGTATAACCGCCTACAGTTTGTTTATCATTTAATAAAATAATTGGATTACCATCATTTGGAACTTGAATACTACCCAAGGCTACTGGTTCAGAAATAATGTCCGCTGATTGTTGCGGTTGAATGGTTGTACCATTTAAACGATAACCCATACGATCTGCATTTTCAGAAATAGTAAATTCAGTACTTACTAAATCTGTAATCGCAGTTGATGAAAATGCTTCGAATTGTGGTCCTTCTACAATATGTATTGTCGTCGCATCATAATTTACGATTTCATCCTCATAGCAGTAACCTATACGTTCTTGATAGCGGTTACATTGTTTTGTGTTAATGACATCATTCTTTTTCAATTTACGCCCTTTATAACCACCAATATTACTTCTAGTATGCGTTGAATAGCTTCCAGCTATTTGTGATATTGCTAAAGGTCGACCGAATAGAATATACCCTCTAGCACCTCGTAATACTTGATTGCAAGAAAGCACGTCACCTTTTTTTACTGCAACAACAGTCTGATGTGCAATTTTCACATCATTTAATTTAGCATCAAAACAACCCCCTGTTATTACAATAGTATTATCACTCATAAATTCGATCGTTGGTCCAATTAATGTACATTCAATAGCAGGTCCTTCATTTCCAATTAACTTTTGACCTAAAGTGAACGCATATTCATCCATTGCACCAGCTATAGAAAATCCTTGATCCTGAAATCCAAACCTACCTAAATCTTGTATCGTTGAAAAGAGTCCAGACTTTAATATTTTAATACTCATCAGTTAATGTCACCAACCCTTCGTAGTTATAATTACCTGCGCTTTGTTGTTCGACAATGTGCTGAAACTCTTCAGTAGTTATACTATAAAAATGAATATAATCACCTGGCTGATACAAGCACATGGGTTGTCGTTCGATATTAAAAACTTCAATTGGTGTTTGTCCTATGATTTGCCATCCTCCGGGTGAAGATTTAGGATACAACCCTGTTTGATTATTAGCTATCCCTACAGAACCTGCTGGAATTTGTGTACGCGGTTCTGATCTTCTTGGTGTATGCAATTGAGAACTTAAACCACCTAAAAATGGAAAGCCTGGCATAAAGCCAAGTAAGTATATCAAATAGTCTTCTTTAGTATGTAAATCAATCACTTGTGTTGTAGATAGGTTATGTACGGCAGCCACTTCTTCCAAATCAGGACCATAATCCCCTCCATAACACACTGGAATATTAATAATTCTTTTTGGCTGATTAACTTCAGTATTATTTAGATTTAACGTATCGAGTTGCAACTGATTGATAATGTTTTGTGGTTTATCCTTCGTTATATCAATTGTAAGCATGATAGCACGATATGAAGGAATAACTTCTAAAATTGCTGGAATATCTTGTTGCTTAATATACTCTGTCGCTACTTGTACATGTTGAAAAATTTCTGGATTTATTTCATTTTGAAAATAATAAATAATAGTTTGTTCATTTAGAATTTTCGTTTCCAATAAAAAACCCCCCCCTTGAGTTATTATAATTATCAGATAATTACAGTCATACCTTTGTATTATATCATTTACTTTCTATTTTGTTTACTATTTAATTGATATATCAATTAAATAGCAAAAACCATTTAATAGTTTAATATTCTTAGGTTTAATAATTACAGTGTCGCACAATAATCTAATTCTTTTTAAATTATTATCTAAACCAATTTAACAAATCACAACAATTCCGTACATATATAATTTTACATTTTTTGCACAAAAATACCCTAAAAACAGTGAAGTTTTCAGGGTATTATTATAATTTTACATTATTTTTACTTAATATTTACAATTTTAACATTAATTTCGCCACCATTAGGTAATGCCACACGAACTTCATCATCTAATTTTTTACCAATTAAACTTTTAGCCATTGGTGATTCATTAGAGATTTTACCGTTAAATGCATCTGCTTCTGCTGAACCTACAATTTGGTAACTTTCTTCTTCATCACCAGGTAATTCTACAAATGTAACTGTTTTACCAATTTGAACTTGATTGTTATCACCTGTATCTTCAATGATCAAAGCATTACGTAACATATTTTCAATACGTAAAATATCTTGTTCAATGAAACCTTGTTCATCTTTAGCTGCATCGTACTCTGAGTTCTCAGATAAGTCCCCAAAAGAACGTGCAACTTTAATTTTTTCTACTACTTCTGGTCTTTTAACTGTCTTTAATGTTTCTAATTCATTTTCTAATTTGTCATAACCTTCTTGGGTCATTGGATATTGCTTTTGATTTTCCATAATGTCATCTTCCTTTACCTTTATAATACTATTGTTTACTAACTAAAGTCTGGATTTTTGTAGTCATAATGTCGATTGCAACTTTATTACTTCCACCTTCGGGAATAATTATATCTGCGTACTTTTTAGTAGGTTCAATAAATTGATTATGCATTGGTCGTACAACATTCAAATATTGGTTAACAACAGATTCCATTGTACGTCCTCTTTCTTCTGTATCACGCAATAACCGTCTTAATATACGCAAGTCTGCATCTGTATCAACATAAATTTTAACATCCATTAAATCTCTTAATGTTTTATTTTCCAGCGCAAATATACCTTCTACGATAATAACATCTTTTGGTGCAAATGCAATTGTTTCGCTACTTCTCGTATGATTTTTATAATCATATGTAGGCACTTCTACAGTTTTACCATTTCTCAAGTCAATTAAATTCTCGATTAGCAAATCATTGTCAAACGCAAAAGGATGATCATAATTTGTTTCTAATCTTTCTTCAAATGATAAATGGGATTGATCCTTATAATAATAGTCTTGAGCTAAAAGTGCAACACTATGACCTTCTAAATTTTTCATAATTTCATTTGTAACTGTGGTTTTGCCAGAACCTGAGCCACCGGCAATACCTATTATGGTCGTACTTGTCATCAGCGAATTTCCTTTCTCATCATGTTGTGCGTATAAATAGGACGATCTACTTTTATTTGAATAATTTGCAATGGGTGTCTTGCTGCATCTAATTCATTACCTTCTTCATCGTAAATGTGTGTCACTACTTGTTTGAAGGTTTCAATTTCAGGGCCGAAAAATTCTATTTCTTGACCAGGTTTAAAATAATTGCGTTGTTGAATAGTTGCAATCTGACTATTAACATCATAATCAAGTACCAAACCACAAAAGTCATATGTTGTTTTCTTACGGTCTTGATCACCAAACATCTGCTCTTCATATCCAGGAGTGCCTTCAAAAAATGCTGGTGCAGTGTCTCTATTAGCACATTTATCTAATTCGATTAACCATTCGGGCTGGATTTTAAAATTGTCTGGATCTGCAGCATAAGCATCTATAACTTTACGATATACTGAAACCACAGTTGCTATGTAATGCATTGATTTCATACGGCCTTCTATTTTTAATGAATCTACGCCGATATTCATCATGTTGGGTATTGATTCTATCAATTTTAAATCTTTGGGACTCATAGCAAATGGTGTAACCTGTTCATTATCATACAACAAATCAAGTTCTCCAGATGTATCAACCTCTAATAAATCATAATCCCAACGACAACTTTGACAACACCCTCCACGATTTGAATCTCTAGCTGTCATATGGTTACTTAACGTACAACGACCGGAATATGCAATACACATCGCACCATGAATAAAAGCTTCTATTTCAATATCAACCTTATCTTTCATTTCTTGCATCTCCATGGCACCTGTTTCCCTAGCTAGCACCACTCTATCTAAACCTTCATTTTTCCAAAACTCTACTGCTTTATAATTGGATAATGATTGTTGAGTAGATAAATGTATTTCTAATTTTGGTGCTACTCGTTTACAAGTTTCAATAATTAACGGATCTGCTACAATTATGCCAGTAGCACCTGTAGCCTCTAAATCGATTAAATATTGGTCTAAACCTTCCATGTTCTCATCATGTGCAATGATATTAGTTGTAATGTAAATTTTAGCTCCATATTTGTGGGCGAATTCTACACCTTCTTTGATTTCTGCCATTGTAAAATTATCAGCATTTGATCGCAAACCATATTCTTGGCCACCTAAAAACACTGCATCAGCGCCATAATGTACCGCAATTTTCAACTTTTCTAAATTACCAGCTGGTGCAAGTAATTCGGGTTTTTTAATTGTTGTTTGCTGTAATGCTATTTCAGCTGTTGTTTTCATGTTTAAGCCTCCTAATATACCGTTTGTTTATATAAGAAGCCTTCATCAAATGGGCGATGTTCAGGTTGTATTGCTTCTATAGGATCAACAAGCATAAATTTTTCATCTTCATACATTTCTGGATCTTCATTATACAAATCAATAGCTTCTCTATATTGGGCTGTGCATATATTGATATATTCTTCTGATTGTAACACACCATCAATTTTTAAGGCATCAATACCATGTTCTAACAACGCATCTAACTCTTCTATTAAGCAGATATCATTAGGTGACATAATATGAGTACCATTGTAATCTTCATAAACAGGATATTTATTATCACGTTCATCATCATATAATAGCAATGTATTATTAGTGTTATTGCGCTCAATTTTCATTTGACGTTCTTGGAAAGTGTAATAATTACCTAATAACATACGTTTTGATTGAAACATACACGTCATACCATGAACTTGTACTTCTATTTCTACTTCACTATGTTGTTTGATGTTTATAATTTCTTCTAAGCTTAATTCACGTGCTAAAACTGCACGCGATGCGCCTTTATTTCCCCAATAGTTGCATTGGAAATAATTAGTAACAAGAGCTTCAGCATCCCAATGTAAAGTAATTGGATTATTTTGTTGCTTCACATACATAATTACTGCTGGATCGCCGAAGATAATACGGTCGACATTTATGTCGTGTAAAAAATTGATGTAGTCTTCTAAGGCATTTAAATGATAATTATGAAAAATACCATTTACGGCTGCATAGGCTTTTTTCCCATGGTCATGTATTAATGATACAGCCTCTCTCATCGCATCTCTATTAAATTCTCCAGCTAACCTTAAGCCAAACTTCTGTTCACCGATAACGAATGCATCAGCGCCTTTTGCTATCAAAGTTGTTATATGATTTATCGATTTTGGAGTAACTAACAGTTCTGTCATTTTGATTCTCCTTTAATTGAGATTGCTAAGCCATCATCTATATTAAGAAAATTAGTAACAAAATCAGGATGATTCATTAACCACTCATTATATTGCTGAACTTTTTTTACCATTTGTTTAACATTACGTGACCTTACAACATCAATATCAGCAACAAAACCATGGTATAAAACATTGTCTGTAATAACCATTCCTTGTTCGTTTAACAATGGGCTATAGAGTTCAAAAAACTTTTTAGATTGTGCTTTAGCAGCATCAATAAATATCATATCATAACTATGTGTACTAACATTTTCAAATTGCTCTAGCGCATCACCTTGAACAAGTGTTATTTGATCATCATAACCAAACTGAGTCACATGTTGTTTAGACAGTCGTTGCATTTTCTCATCGCGTTCAATTGTAGTAACATGTATTTGTTCATTTACCGAAGCAAATTGCATAGCACTGTAGCCGATTGCGGTACCAATTTCTAAGATATGTTTAGGGCAATGGACACGTATCAGCTGCTTAATCATATCTAATGATAATTTGTCGACAATTGGGACTTGATTTTCTTCTGCGAAAGGTCTTAATTTTTCTATCTCATTATCTGTTTGTTTGTGTAAATTTAATAAATATGTTTGGTTTTTATCCACATCAATAACTTCCTTTTTTAAATACATAGCATAGCTCATAAAAATAAATCAGTCTTTCTTTGAGACTGATTAGTATGTAATATCTTTTGATGATAATCATATTGTTGATCATCAATATGTGTCTATAAATTTAACTTTATATATTTTACCATAATTAAAAATGAATTTTAAGTATATTCCCAACGAAACGCTAATTAATGTTAACTTTCTTTAAATTAAAGAGACTGAGATAACATTGATTCGTCCAAACCTTTTTATATTTAAAATTTTACAATTTTGACCGTGCATGCTTGGGTTATAGCTCGAGCCTGAAATCTCTCACTCATACTATTTCTCCGGGCGTCAGCATGTTACAAAATCAGTACATAATCTATATTTGTTTCTATTGCTTTAATTGTTTGTCTCATTGATTTGATAACAAGTAATCTTTGTATAATACTGGCAGTAATTTATGCCGATTCCTGTGAGAATTGCGCTAACCAAAGATTACAGGAATCGACAGTGCCCACGGAAAGCGTGTATTAAAAAACTGCCAACAAAGTCGGGACTTTGTCGACAGTCTGAAACTACTTTCTCCTTTTAGAGAAAGTAGTTTTTAGATGCATCAATTAATGTTCGTGATCGTGATCATGATCATCGTCCATTTCAGTATTTACAATTTCTTCAATCATGCTCCATTCTTCATCTGTTTCAACCGGCAAGAATTTACCACCTTCACCATTTTCATCTGGTTCATTAATCATTGGAACTAATTCAATTAAATCATCGTCGTCTGACTCTGCACCTTCTTCTGCTAAGATTACGTATTCTTTTTTAAATTCTGGATGATAAAATTCTAAAACTTTACGATAAAGTACTTCGTTACCTTCTTCATCATATAGCGTTAGCATCTCTTCTTCATTATTGATTTGTAATTCTGCATCTTGGTTATGTTCAGTCATCTTAAATTTCTCCTTTTTATTGAATTGAATCCAAATAACCTTGCAAGATAAACACTGCGGCCATTTTATCAATTACTTTTTTTCTTTTCTGTCTAGAAACATCGGCTTCAAGTAATGACCGCTCTGCAGCCATAGTACTTAATCTTTCATCCCACATAATAAGTTTTACAGTTGGAAGAGATTCTTGAAGCTGTTCCTTGTATTGTAACGAAGCTTCGCCTCGAAATCCAATAGAATTATTCATATTTTTTGGTAAGCCTATAACGATCGTTCCAACGTTCTCTTTTTTTACTATTTGTACAAGCTGATCAATGCCTAATTGATTTTCGCTTTCATTAATTTGGAGTGTATCTAAACCTTGGGCTGTCCATCCCATTAAATCACTTATCGCAATTCCTACTGTTTTACTGCCTACATCAAGGCCTAATATTTTCTTTTTCAACATAATTATTTATCTGTTTTTTCTTCTAAATAATTTGAGACAAGTTCTTCCATAATATCGTCACGATCAATGTGTCTGATTTGGTTTCTTGCTTCATTATGTCTCGGTATATAAGCAGGGTCACCTGATAATAAGTAACCAACGATTTGATTTACAGGATTATAACCGCGCTCTTCTAATGTATCATAAACATTTTTTAAAACCGTTTTAACATCTTTTTTTGGAACTTCATTGTAATTAAACTTCATAGTTTTATCTAAGTTTTCCATAATCAACACTCCTTAAATAATAGTAAAAATTCTTACCTTTATCTTAACTTACAATACACAAGACTTACAGTGATTTAATATAATCTTTAATAGAACGTAATGATTCTGTTATGTTTTCAGGTTGTGTACCGCCACCTTGAGCCATATCAGGGCGACCGCCACCTTTACCTCCGACGATTGGTGCCATTTCTTTAATAATATCACCAGCTTTAATAGTTTCCGTTAAAGCTTTAGGCACAGTGGCAATTAATGATACTTTTCCACCGACATCGCTTGCTAAAATAATGATTGTATCTTGTAATTTAGATTTAAAATCATCCATTGCTTCACGTATCGCTTTTGCATTATCTACTTCGATTTGAATTGCTAAAACTGGGAGGCCATTTAAATCTTCAACTTGATTGCTTATATCTCCCATTTTTAATGAATTAATTTCTTTATTACGTTGCTCTAATTGTTTGTTCAATGCTTTTTCTTCTTGTTGCATATGCTCTACTTTTTCAAGTACTTGTTCATCTGATTTAACTTTAACAGCTTGTTTAATGTCATTAAAGTGTTGCTGGATTGTTTCTAAGTGTAAGAACGCTGCTTGACCTGTTAATGCTTCAATACGGCGTATACCAGCACCTGTACCAGATTCACTAATTATTTTGAACAAACCAATTTCAGATGTGTTTTGAACATGAATACCACCACATAATTCAATAGAAAATGGTGACATATCAACAACTCTTACCACATCTCCATATTTTTCACCGAATAGAGCCATCGCCCCTTTTTGCTTAGCTTCTTCAATTGGCATCTCGCTAATATTTACAGTGAGGTGATTCCAAATTTCTTCATTTACACGACGTTCAACTTGTGCAATTTCATTATCTGTCATTGCACCAAAATGAGAAAAGTCAAAACGTAAACGTTCTGGTGCAACAAGTGACCCTGCTTGGTTGACATGATCTCCTAGCACTTCTTTCAATGCAGCATGTAGTAAATGCGTTGCACTATGATTTTTCTTAATAGCTAAACGTTCTTGCTGGTTGACAGTAGCTTGTACCGTTGCAGCTTCTTTAACTTGACCAAAACGTACTGTACCATGATGTAAATTTTGACCATTTGGTGCTTTAGTGACTTCTGTTACATCAATTTCAAAGTCTTCACTACTGATAAGACCTTTATCTGCTACTTGCCCACCACTAACAGCATAAAATGGAGTAGCTGCAAGAATGAAGTAAATCTCCTCACCTGCTTCAGCAGAAGTTACGCGTTCACCATTATGGATAATATCCGTAATCTTACTCTCTTGAGTAGTAGTATCATAGCCAACAAACTGGCTATCTGTAGTGATATCTTTCAAGACTTCACTTTGCACTTGCATTGATTGAGAATCCTGTCTAGCTTGTCGCGCACGATCACGTTGCTTTTGCATTTCCACTTCAAACGTGTCCATGTCTACAGTTAAGTTTTCTTGCAAAGCAATTTCTTCAGTCAATTCTACAGGGAAGCCATACGTATCATAAAGTTTAAATGCATCTTCTCCTGCAATTGTATGGTTGCTCTCTTTCGCTTTAGCTACTAAAGTATTTAAAATATTCAAGCCTTCTTCTAATGTTTCGTGGAAACGTTCTTCTTCTGATTTTATTACACGTTTGATAAAATCTGACTTTTCTTTCACATTAGGGTAATAAGGTTCCATAATTTCAGCAACAATATCAACTAATTTATACATAAATGGTTCATTAATAGCTAACGTTTGGCTAAATCGTACAGCACGACGTAACAAACGTCTTAGGACATAACCACGTCCTTCATTAGCAGGCAATGCACCGTCAGCAATGGCAAAAGAAATCGTTCTAATATGATCGGCAATTACTTTAAAAGCAACATCATCTTGGTCATTAACTAAATATTTTTTACCAGAAACTTTTTCAACTTCTTCTATGATTGGAATAAATAAATCCGTTTCATAATTAGTACGAACATTTTGAGATACTGAAGCCATACGCTCTAAGCCCATTCCTGTATCAATGTTTTTATTAGGTAATGGTGTATAAGTATGATCTTTATTATGGTTAAATTCACTAAATACTAAGTTCCATACTTCTAAAAAGCGTTCATTTTCGCCACCAGGATACATTTCTTCTGCCGGATCATCTGCACCAAATGCATCACCACGGTCATAAAATATTTCTGTATTAGGACCAGATGGGCCTTCGCCAATATCCCAAAAATTACCTTCTATACGAATGATTCTACTTTCATCTAGTCCAACAACGTCATGCCATAAATTGTAGGCTTCCACATCTTCTGGATGAATTGTGACATAAAGTTTATCCGCTTCCATGCCCATCCATTTATCACTTGTTAAAAATTCCCAAGCATATTCAATGGCTTCTTTTTTAAAATAATCACCGATAGAAAAATTCCCCAACATTTCAAAAAATGTGTGGTGTCGAGCCGTAAAGCCTACATTTTCAATATCATTCGTTCTAATAGCTTTTTGTGAATTAACAATTCTTGGCTTTTTAGGAATTTCTCTTCCATCAAAATATTTTTTCAATGTTGCCACACCTGAGTTAATCCATAAAAGTGAATCATCATCTATAGGTACTAACGGTGCCGATGGTTCAACCATGTGTCCTTTCTCTACAAAGAAGTCAATAAAACTTTGTCTTATTTCACTCGCTTTTAATTGTTTCATTACTTTTCCTCCATTACAATATATAACTCATTGTATAAATTTTTAAATTTATAAAAAAGCATAAAAAAAGTCCATCCTCAAAAGGGACGAACAAATCGCGGTACCACCCTAGTTATATTCATTAATAACGATGATGCATGAATAAATGCAACTCATCACTTATTGAGAATATCACTCGTTTTAATATTTATTACTGACACAAAGTAGCATTCTATAATCCAAGCTGTACTTTTCACCACACAGTACATCTCTGTTTGTCTTAGATTATATACTCGTCTCTATGCAAACTTAACTTTATTTTATTTTCTTTTGTTGTCAATGTCAATCATTTACGAAGTCATATGGTGATAATTGCCCCATATTAATCATTGGGTCAATTTGATATATGGTACTCTCAGTCAAAGTAACTGTACTATTAAGTTGCTGGTTAATATCTTCTTGGTCATCATCTTTACCTGAGTCACTATCAAAGTAAGCTTGCAGTAAGTCACATAATTGAGTCATTCTTACTTGACCATTTGTCTTTAAACCAATTGTAAATGCATTGGGATCACCTAAAAAGACCAATGATTGTTTTGCACGTGTCAGACCTGTATACAAAATAGGCTTTTGTAACATTCTGAAATACTGTTTTACCATAGGCATAATGACAATTGGAAATTCAGAACCTTGTGATTTATGGATAGATGTACAATAAGCATGTGTTAATTCCATTAAATCTTGTCGTGTAAATGTTATCTCATTACCTTCAAAATCAACCACTAATACATCTTTATCTAAGGCATTTTCTTTAGCCCAAAAAATACCTACAATTACTCCGATATCTCCATTAAAAATATTATCATTTGGTCTATTAACCAATTGCAATACTTTATCGCCTTTTCTAAATAAAACTTCACCAAATGCAATTTCACGCGTATCTTTTATTTTTGGATTTAATATATCTTGTAATACTTGATTTAATCGTTTAATGCCTGCAGAACCTTTGTACATAGGTGCTAATACTTGAATATCACTCATATCATAGCCTTTGTTAACAGCACTAGCTACAACTTTTTCAACAACTTGTGGTATTTGTTCTGTTTGACAGTTGATAAAATTACGGTCATGAAAACGCTCGGTAATATCTATTGGTAACCCCAATTTAATTTTATGCGCTAACTCTATAATACTAGATCCATCTTGCTGTCTATATACTTCAGTTAAATTAACTCTAGGAATAACTCCAGAGTCAATTAAATCTTTAAAGACTTGTCCGGGACCAACTGACGGTAATTGATCCTCATCACCAACTAAAATGACTTGTGCATCTAACGGTACTGCACTCATAAATTGATGAAATAACCAAGTATCTACCATCGACATCTCATCTATAATAATCAATTTAGCATTAATTTCATTATCTAAAATATCTTCAGGTTGTGTTTCTTGATTCCAACCAATAAGTCGGTGAATGGTCATAGCTTCTAATCCTGTAGCTTCAGCTAATCGTTTAGACGCTCGCCCTGTCGGAGCACCTAACACAATAGGATAATCATCTTCTTTATAATCGTCATAATCTAAAGAAAGGCCATGTATTTCAGCATACAATTCTACGATGCCTTTAATTACAGTTGTTTTCCCTGTACCAGGTCCTCCTGTTAATAACATCACTTTTGAATTAATAGCGGTTTGTAGTGCTTCTTTTTGTGATTCAGCATAACTGACTGTATTTTGGTCCTCTATATTACCAATTTCTAATAATAAGTCGGACATTTCAATATCTTTCAATTTTTTAGTGTACGTGAAATTGCGATATAAATTTTGGACACTCTTTATTTCTGAATAATACAAACTTGGAATAGCTAATTCAGCTTCTTGCTGTACTAATTTATCTTCATTGACTAGCTGTTCAACTTGATTAGCTAATATCGATTGATCTATGACTTCAGATGGAGGATTAGATAAAATATCCTGTACCAATTCTAAAACAAATTGCGTAGGTAAATAGGTATGTCCTTGTTTAATACACTCTTCTTCTAGTATATAGAGTATTCCTGCTTTTAAACGTTCTGGATCGTTATATTGAATACCGATATTTTTGGCTAACATATCAGCTTTATTAAAACCGATACCCTTGACATCATATACTAATTGGTAAGGTGTCTTTTCTACTACATTGAGTGTTTCACCTAAATAAGCTTGGTATATATTCATTGCTAACTTCGGCCCAAAGCCTAAGTCATGTAATCTAATTATTATTTGTTCTGTTTCTTGGTTGCTAGCAATTTGTTCTGCAATTTGTTTTTGTTTGCTTGCAGATAAACTCGGCACCTTACTTAAAACTTGTGAATCGTTTAATATATCAGCAATGGCATTTTCACCGAGTGTATTAACAATATTTTGAGCCGTCTTTTTACCAATACCTTTGAATAAGTCACTAGACAAATAACTGATAATTGCTTCCTTCGTTTGTGGTAATTCCTTTTCAAAAATATCTGCTTTTAATTGTTTACCATATTTAGGATGCGTAGCTATTTGCCCTTTAAATGTATAGACATCACCTTCCACAATTTCAGGAAAGAACCCTACAACTGTAGGCATACTATCAAATGATTCATTGGTTTCAATTGTATCAACTTTTAATACAGTATAAAAATTATCTTTGTTTTGAAACAAAATAGCATCTACTGTACCTTTAATCATTGAATAGTTAAACAGTGTAGGATCTGCCATGATTTACTCCTCCTCTTTTATTGCTTCGAATGTTTGGATTGCATGTTGACTCATATGGTGTTCAGGGTTAATTGCAACTGCTTGCTTAAAATAACGTAATGCTACATCTATATCTTCAGTATCCATGTATGTTGCTAACCCTAAATTATATAATGCATCTACATGCTTATTGTCTAAACTCAATACGCGATTTAATTGTGTAATAGCTTGCTTAAACATTTCTAAATGACATAACACCAAGCCATATTGAAATTGAACTTCTACATCTCTAAGATCGTCTTTTTCTGCAGCAGTCATTAAAAAAGGCATAGCCTCTTTAAACGCTTCTAATTGGTTAAATGACATACCAATCATATAATTCGTATCAACCACGTCTACATCATATTTTAACGCAGTTTGATATAGTCGAATTGCTTCATTAAAACGACCTTCATTATAATATACATTAGCTAAATTATAATATACTGGACCATTTTCTGAATCAATTGTTAGTGCTTTTTGGAAAAAAGTTTCAGCATGTTCAACTTCTCCTGCTTCAGCAATTAAAATACCTGCATTAATATAATTTTCAATTTCTTCAGGCTGTGCTTCTATATTATCAAAAAGTGCTTGTAATGCTTTTTCAGTTTCACCATTTTTTATGAATTCATATACGTGTTCTTGTTCCATTGTTAGTCCTCTTTTCTTATCTTGTTATTTATAGCATACAAAAGCTTAAAACATTGGACAATGTGAAATATAAGTGGCTAACTAGTTCTAACTTTAGTTATAAAGTTTTTGTCTAATACCGTAAAGTTACTTAACTTAGGTCTATAAGTATATGTATAAAAAGCAAACAATCTACGCTTTAAGTCTAAATTGAATGCTTATTAAATATCAATTTAAAGTAAGTTAACTCTAACTTAAACTTACTATTGTTATGTCTATAAACTGTATTAATTTATATGACGTAACTTAATTGTCCAGAATTTTTGAAAACATCATCAATTGTAGCCCCGCCTAAACATACATCACCGTCATAAAACACAACTGCTTGCCCAGGAGTAATCGCTCTTACTGGTTGATCAAACGTAACACGAATTGAATTGTCATCTTCTTGTTGTACAAAAACTTGAGTATCTCGTTGTCTATATCTAAATTTCGCTGTACATGAAAAACCTTGTGCTAAATCCACTGGGTTAATAAATGAAAAGTCTGAAGCAATTAAATAATCACTGTACAATGCATTATGATCAAAACCTTGTTCGACATATAATACATTTTCATCAAGATTTTTACCTACTACAAACCAAGGATCACCGTCGCCACCAATACCTAAGCCATGACGTTGACCAATAGTATAATACATCAATCCTGCATGTGTTCCTTTGTTTTCACCGTTTAACGTACGCATTTCACCCGATTGTGCAGGCAAATATTGTGATAAAAATGATTTGAAATTGCGTTCACCAATGAAACATATACCTGTAGAATCTTTTTTCTTAGCTGTTGCAAGATCTTGTTCTTCTGCAATGCGACGCACTTCTTTTTTATCAATGCCACCAAGTGGGAACATAACATGTTGTAATTGATCTTGTGATAGTTGATTTAAGAAATAAGTTTGATCCTTATTATTATCAACACCACGTAACATTTCAACATGACCATCATCGAATCGTTGTACACGTGCATAATGACCTGTTGCTACATAATCTGCACCTAGTTTTAAAGCGTGTTCTAAAAAGGCTTTGAATTTTATTTCTTTGTTACACATTACATCAGGATTAGGCGTTCTTCCTTTTTTATATTCATCTAAGAAGTAAGTAAATACTTTATCCCAGTATTCTTGTTCAAAATTCACTGCATAGTAAGGAATTCCTATTTGATTACAAACAGCGATAACGTCATTGTAATCCTCTGTTGCTGTACAAACACCATTTTCATCAGTATCATCCCAATTTTTCATAAAAATACCGATTACATCATACCCTTGTTCTTTTAACAAATGTGCTGTTACAGAACTATCAACACCGCCTGACATACCTACTACTACTCGTACGCCTTCTTTATTCAATTTATACTTCCTCCTTAAATTTATGATAGATTTTGTGAATTTCCATCGTTATATATTTGATTTCTTGTTCAGTCGATAACTCATTAAAACTAAATCGTACTGAGTGTTTTGCTCTGTCATCATTCTCATACATCGCTGCCAACACATGAGATGGTGTTGTTGAACCGGCTGTACATGCTGAGCCAGATGATACATAAATACCCGATAGGTCAAGTAACGTTAACATAGTTTCAACATCTATAAATGGAAAATATAAGTTCACAATATGACCAGTAGAATCTGTCATAGAACCATTTATTTCGAATGGGACCGATCTTTCTTGTAAAGTTACAATAAACAAATTTTTCAAATTCATTAAGTGTACATTATTGTCATCTAAATTTGCATTAGCTAGCGTCAATGCCTCTGTTAAGCCAACAATTTGTGGTACATTTTCAGTGCCTGCACGACGTTTTGTTTCCTGTTCGCCACCTAATTGCCAATATGTTACCGGCGTATCTGCTTTTACATAAAGGACACCTGCACCTTTTGGTCCTCCAAATTTATGCGCTGTTATGCTTAATGCTGCGATATTAAAGTCTTGAATGTCAATTGGTAAATGTCCTACCGCTTGAACTGCATCTACATGAAGCAATGCGTTTGATTCAGCTACAATAGCATCAATATCATACATTGGTTGAACAGTACCAATTTCATTATTTACAAACATAATTGATACAAGCACCGTGTCCTCTCTCAGAGCTTCACGCAATTGTTGTAAATTAACTATGCCTTCAGTATCTACATCAAGATATGTTACTTCAAATCCTTCACGTTCTAACTGTTCAAACACATGGAGTACAGAATGATGTTCAATTTTTGAGGTAATAAGGTGTTTACCTTTATGTGCTTGCTGATAAGCGATGCCTTTGATTGCTGTATTATTTGATTCAGTTGCACCACTAGTAAAAATAATTTCGCTAGGTTTAACACCAAAAAACTTAGCTACTGTTCTACGCGATTCATCTAAATACTTTCTTGCGTCTCTTCCAATACTATGAATAGAAGAAGGGTTACCATAATGCGTCTCATAAATATCCATCATTTTAGTTATAACTTCTGGTTTAACTGGGGTAGTTGCAGCTGAGTCTGCATATACTTCCATGTTTTGACACTCCTCACAATTTTATCAATGTTCCCATGATAGCACCATATGATTAAATTTTCTAGTTGTCTGTTTGAAAGTTACCAAATGCATCAATATCTTTATAATCTTCTAATAAATTTTTGGTAGCTTCAATATTAAAATCTTCTTTTACTTCTAAATCTTTGTTCACTATTGTTTTATTTTCAATATGCCAATGCGTCGCTTGAAACTCGGAGATGATCGCAGCATCATGACTGACAATAAACACTTGTCCATTAAAGCTTTCAATCATTGACATTATTAATTTTTGTGTACGTATATCAAAATAATTTGTCGGTTCATCTAAGATTAATAGATGTGGGCTAGCAAAATAAAGTAATACAAATTGTAAACGGCTTTTTTCACCCATCGATAAATGTTTGATTGGCTGTAGTATCTGATCAGTAGTAAATTGGAATGCGCTTAATATTGTTTGTGCATGACTATTCGTCATACCTTCCAACTTCATAACCAAGTCTTTAGGTGATAAATTATCTGCTAAATTATCATGCTTTTGATCAAAACAAGCGATTTTCAATGAAGGTGAATGTTTTACAGTACCTGTTGTTGGTGCTCTCTTCCCAGTAATAATATCTACAAGTACTGATTTACCACTACCATTGTTACCTGTAACCAAGATATTTTCACCTTTCCTTATATTCAAATTAACTTGGTGGTACAGGCAAGTATTGTTAATGTCGTAACCCATTTGATCAAATTGTAGTAAATACTTATTTTGAAATGTATCGGTTTCTTGAAACTGATACTGTGTTACATCATGTTGATTAGGATTAACAATGTCTTGTTCATTTATTTTGTGTGTTAGTTGTGTTTCTTTTGCCTTGGCACGCTTCATCAATTTACTCAATTTCTTTTGTTCGTATGGATTTCGAACACTTGCTTTGGCTTTTGCACTCGCATGCCAACGTTGTACTTGATCCATAGATGACTTTAAATCATTGATTTCTTTTTGCGCCTTCTCAAATGCTTTAACTTGTGATTGTTGTTCTATTGCTTTAATTTGTTCATAGTTTTCATAATTACCTTCATACATTGTAGTTTTCTGTGAGGTAATTTCTATAATTTGACTTGCTACTAGATTAATAAATGACCTCAAATGTGATACTAATAAAATAGTTTGTTTAGATTCATTGATCATATTGGCTAATAAAGTAACCATATGGCTATCGAGATGATTCGTTGGTTCATCTAATAACAGACACGGCTTATTGGACATCAATGCACGAATAATAGCTATTTTTGTTTGCTGTCCCCCACTTAATTCTTTCACTTTTTTATCTAAATCAGAAGCTGACAATTGAAAAAGCTTAGCTTTAGTTAAAATGTCTTGCTCAAATTCATAACCTGATAAATCAATGAATTCACCAAGTGCATCTAAATCTTGAGTCATTTTTCGTTTTAAAGTTAATAGTGTTGCATCCACGCTCATGATATAATCTAGTGCATGCTCTTCACCATACATTGCTAAATTTTGGTGCATCAAATATGTGTCATCTGGATATTTATTGTGTATTGCAGTTAACAGTGTTGTTTTGCCAACACCATTGTCACCTATTAGTGCTACATGATTTCCTTGTTGTATTTGTATATCTACCGTTTCGATTAGTGTTTTCCCGTATAGTTCAAATGGTTTTTGAGCATAATAAAAAGACATTACACTTCTCCTCTTTTAACGCAAAGCTGTAATGTCTCTATTCGTTTGATAACGATATTTATTTAGTATTGCTACATACTTAAAAAGACAGAGACATCCCAACTAGCGCGATTTTTGTATAGATTTGTTGTTGTTTAAATTGCTTATGAGATTTATCCATTGTCTTAATAAGGCCACCTAACGTTTTAAATTTACTATATTATAGCAGTGAGCATAATTTTACGCAAGCAGAAGTTGGACTGATATACTGAGCAATACGAACATAATTAAAGGAGGAGACAACGAGCAATGCCTAATATAAAACTTTCAGCATTAAACTTGGTTCCTATAAGAGAAGGCCAAACAGATAAAGATGCTATCAGTGACATGGTATCACTAGCACAAAATTTAGAAGACTTAGGTTATGAACGCTATTGGATTGCAGAACATCATAATGCACCTAATTTAGTTAGTTCAGCAACAGCGTTACTAATACAACACACATTAGAACATACCAAACGTATCCGTGTAGGTTCTGGTGGTATTATGTTACCTAACCATGCACCACTAGTTGTCGCAGAACAATTTGGTACGATGGAAACTGTTTTCCCAGATCGTGTAGATTTAGGTTTAGGACGTGCACCTGGCACGGATATGATGACTGCAAGCGCATTAAGAAGAGACCAACATAATGGTGTTTATGAATTTCCAGAAGAAGTAGAACAGCTAGCTACTTATTTTGGACCAGGAAATAAACAAAGCTACGTTCGTGCTTACCCAGCTGTCGATAAAAATGTGCCACTATATATTCTAGGGTCATCAACAGATTCTGCACATCTAGCAGCGCGTAAAGGGTTACCTTATGTATTTGCCGGTCATTTTGCGCCTCAACAAATGCATGAAGCAATACAAATCTACAAAGAATTATTTGAACCATCAGAGTATTTAGCTGAACCTTATATGATTGTTTGCTTAAATGCAATTGTCGCAGAAACTGATGAACAAGCAGAATTTTTAGCTACTACACAAGCACAAGTCATGGTTAGTGTAACACGTGGAAGAATGCAACCGGTTCAACCTCCTACTGATGACTTACAAGGTATTTTAACACCTCGTGAATTTGAATTAGCTAAACAGCGTATGGAGCAATCTTTAGTTGGGTCTGAAGCAACTGTGCAAGCTAAATTAGAATCATTTATGCAAGAGCATGGTGACATTGATGAATTAATGGCTATAAGTTATGTTTACGACCAACAAGAACAACTCGCTTCCTATAAACGCTTAAATAATGTAATTTCTAAAGTAAACAACAGCAATTAAAATAACAAAAAAGCAATACCACGTAGGTATTGCTTTTTATTATTTCTCATCTTTATTATCGTTGTTATCTTCTTTATTGCCGCCAGTGAATTTATCGATTTGTTCACTCGCTTGTTGTGCTTTTTCGTTATCAACATTTTTTAGTTTATCAGATACGCTTTTAGCAGCATCTTTTGCTTTATTTAAGAAATTTTCAGCCATTTTTAATAGCCCCTTTCAATTTAATATAAGTTTATTTTTTTAATTTATCAATTGCTTCATTTGCTTTATTTTTAGCATTTTCCACTACTTCTTTTGCCTTGCCAGAAGTTTTATCTTCTTTTCCTTCATTTTCAAGGTCTTTATTATCTGTCACATTACCGACTGTTTCTTTGATGTTACCTTTGGCTTGTTCTACCTTGCTTTCATCAGCCATGTAATTACCTCCTTCATCGATACATGTTACAGTTATACCACTACATAGTATTATTAAACATAAAAATAATAATTTATTTGATTAGATATAAAACATGTAGCCATCTAAATTATTTGTTTCTTTATAATCTGCTAAATATTGCAACGTCGTATTATCTAAAACTTCTCTCACAGCATCTCTCATACGTATCCATAATTGCTTTTGGGCAGGTGGTTCAGATTCAATACTTTCTACAAATGTTATAGGACCTTCTAACAACCTTATAATATCACCAGCACTGATTTCTTCAGCAGGCACTCTTAGTTGGTAGCCACCTTTAGCACCACGTACACTTCTAATAAGGCCAGCATTTCTTAACGGGCCAACAAGTTGTTCTAAATATAAGTCACTTAAGTTATTTTCTTCAGCGATTGATTTTAAGGATACACATCCCTGTCCTTGCTTTTTAGCTAAAGATATCATTAATGTTAATCCATATCTTCCTTTTGTTGATATTTTCATTGTATAACCTCACTTAATTCGTCTACTTATTTATTCCCATTTTATCATTTTTTACGTTAATATAATATTAGAAAGGTGTGAATGATGTGACAAATGAACCATTAGCGGCTAGAATGCGTCCCAATAATATAGATGAAATCATCTCACAACAACATTTAGTAGGTTCTAGAGGGATAATTAGAAGAATGGTTGATACTAAACGTTTATCTTCCATGATTTTCTATGGCCCTCCAGGCATTGGTAAAACTAGTATAGCTAAAGCAATTGCTGGAAGTACACAGTATAAGTTCAGACAATTAAATGCAGTTTCCAATTCTAAAAAAGATATGCAAATGGTAGTTGAAGAAGCGAAAATGTCTGGTCAAGTCATTTTATTGTTGGATGAAATTCATAGATTAGACAAAACAAAGCAAGATTTTCTATTACCACATTTAGAAAATGGCAAAATAGTATTAATTGGTGCAACTACATCAAATCCATATCATGCGATTAATCCTGCTATTAGATCAAGAGCTCAAATTTTCGAACTTTATCCTTTAAACGAAGATGATATTCGTTTGGCATTAGAACGTGCACTAGATGATGAAATAAATGGATTAAAATCTTATGCGCCCACTATAGATGAAGATGCTTTGATATATTTTTCAACCCAGAGTCAAGGTGATGTGAGAAGCGCTTTAAACGCTTTAGAATTAGCAGTTTTAAGTTCAGAAACATCAGAACATGGACGACATATTACGTTACAAGATGCAAAAGATTGTCTTCAAAGAGGGGCATTTTTAAGTGATAAAGATGGTGATATGCACTACGATGTAATGAGTGCTTTCCAGAAATCTATTAGAGGTAGTGACGTTAATGCAGCTTTGCATTATCTCGCGCGACTTATTGAAGCTGGAGACTTACCAACAATAGCTAGACGTTTACTAGTTATTAGTTATGAAGATGTAGGCTTAGCGTCACCTAATGCAGGTCAACGTACATTAGCAGCAATTGAAGCAGCTGAAAGGCTAGGATTCCCTGAAGCACGAATTCCATTAAGCCAAGCAGTCATTGAATTATGCTTATCTCCAAAATCAAACTCAGGTATTACAGCAATTGACCATGCCCTTTCAGATATACGTAAAGGCTATGCAGGACAAGTTCCTAATCATTTAAAAGATGGTCATTATAGTGGAGCTAAAGAACTCGGTCGTGCAATTGGTTATAAATATCCACATAATTATGATAATGGTTTTGTTGCGCAGCAATATCTACCTGATAAATTAAAAAATAAAATATATTATGAACCCAAAACTACTTCCAAAAGTGAACAACAATTCAAACAAATCTTCGACAATATAACACAAAACCAACAAAAATAAACCTTCACTATACTGTGAAGGTTTATTTCTATTTATATTATTTTTCAAGTCCTATTAACAGCGACTTGTGCGACTCCTGCGGGAATAGCACTCGCCGAAGACTACAAGCTAAGACAGTGCCTACGTAAAGCGTACATAAAAACTGCCAACAAAGTCGAAAACTTTGTCGTTAAACTTTTGTCATATTAAGGCTTTTGTATAGTATTGGCAGTGACTTATGCCGACTCGCACTTGCCGAAGACTACAGGCTGAGGCAGTGCCCGCGGAAAGCGTGCATAAAAACTGCCAACAAAGTCGGAAATGATGACTAGCATTGAAAAAATCTTGATTTGAAGCACAGTTTCAATACAGTCAGCTACTACCAATATGAAATGAAGGTGGAACAAATCAATGTTATTCCACCTTCATATTTTTTAGCATTACAATAACAAAATCAACAGCAAAAAATTTGTAAGTGTATGTTTTGTACACTAAATAGCACCGAACCTGCTACTATTGTCCTTTATCTTTAATACGTGTCACAGGGATATCACTTAAAATATCATTAATGACATAACTTGCACAAATTAGGCCAACAACACTTGGTACAAATGCATTCGAAGACGGTGGCATTTGTCCTTTTCTAGTCGGTGCATTAGCATCACCAACAGTTTCTTTTACGTCTTCTCTAATAACGAGTGGACTTTCATCTGAAAATACTACTGGTACACCTTTTGTAATACCTAATTTTTTTAATTTTCTTCTAATGATTTTAGCGATAGGATCTGTATGTGTTTTAGAAATATCTTCAATTACAAAACGTGTAGGGTCAATTTTGTTAGCTGCACCCATGCTAGAAATCACTTTGATATTACGCTCTAAACATTCTTTCATCAAATGGACTTTATACATAATTGTGTCACTTGCATCAATAAAATAATCGATATCGTAATTTTCAAAAAGATCCTCATAAGTATCTTCTGTATAAAACATATGCAATGCTGTCACTTTACAATCAGGATTAATTAATTTAATGCGTTCTTCCATTAAGGAAACTTTACTTTGACCAATCGTTGTTGTTAAGGCATGTATTTGACGATTAACATTAGTAATATCGACATCATCTTTATCAATTAAAATGATATGTCCAATATTAGTACGAGCTAATGCTTCTGCTGCAAAAGTACCAACACCGCCGACCCCCAACACAACTACTGTTTGTTCTTTTAATAAATCTAAACCTTCTTGACCATATGCCAATTCATTTCTCGAAAATTGGTGCTTCATAATCAAACTCCTTATAAATTTAACTTTCTATCAAATATAATTATACATGAATTTTACATAGATTTTAATTTTTTATTCACAAAAAAATACGCAAGACCGAAGTCTTGCGTACCGATAGAGTCCGTTTATGTCGTAGTTATAATAGCTTGATCATTCGGCCTGCTAAATACAGGTGGGTGCCCTGTTTCTCATTTTGCAAGTCCTCCTAATTGAGGCGTGTGCGCTATGAGAAAACCTATTGGGCTCCCTGATCAAAGAGTGTTAGGCCCAAATTAAAAAGCAACTTACGAACACTACAGATGACTACCTTATAAGATAATAATAACACATAATTATATATTAGCAAGAATTAAAACTTATATAATTTATTAATGTCTAATTCTTAAAGATAATTCTTCTAATTGATTATCTGAAACTTCACTTGGTGCATCCGTTAATAAACATGTAGCTGAAGCTGTTTTAGGGAATGCAATTGTATCTCTAAGATTAGTTCTATTCGTTAATAACATAACTAAACGATCAAGTCCTAATGCGATACCGCCATGAGGTGGTGCACCGTATTTAAATGCGTCTAATAAGAAGCCAAACTGTTCTCTAGCTTGTTCTTCAGTAAATCCTAACACTTCAAACATTTTTGCTTGTAACTCACCATCATGAATTCTGATTGAGCCACCACCTAATTCATATCCATTAAGTACAATATCATATGCATTAGCTTGTACTTGTTCTGGAGAGTCAGATAATTTAGCAATATCTTCTTGTTTTGGTGATGTAAATGGATGATGTGCTGCAACATAACGTTTTGCATCTTCATCATATTCCAATAGTGGCCAATCAGTTACCCATAAGAAGTTTAATTTGGATTCGTCAATAAGTGATAATTCTTTCGCCAATTTCAAGCGTAAAGCACCTAAACTTTGAGCAACTACATTTGGTTTATCAGCTACGAAAAGTACTAAGTCACCTGCTTTTGCTCCAGTTAATGATTGTAAAGTAGCAATATGGCTATCTTCAAAGAAACGACCAATTGGACCGTTAACACCATCTTCTACAACTTTAACCCAAGCTAAACCTTTAGCACCGTAGATATTTACAAATTCTGTTAAACCATCAATATCTTTTCTTGTATATTGATCTGCCGCACCTTCTGCCACTATAGCTTTTACTTGTCCATTGTTATTTACAGCGTCTTTAAACACTTTAAAGTCCATATCATGTCCAAGTTGTGACACATCAATTAATTCCATACCAAAACGAGTGTCTGGTTTATCTGAACCAAAACGTGTCATCGCTTCATTATATGTCATACGTGGAAATTGTTCTGTTAATTCAATATCTTTAACATCTTTTACAACTTTTTTCAGCATATCTTCGCCCATTGCCATTACATCTTCTTGGTCTACAAAACTCATTTCAATATCGACCTGTGTAAATTCAGGCTGTCTGTCAGCACGTAAATCTTCATCACGGAAACATTTAACGATTTGATAATATTTGTCGAAGCCACTAATCATCAATAATTGTTTAAAAATTTGTGGTGATTGTGGTAAAGCATAAAATTCTCCTTCATGTACACGTGAAGGTACTAAGTAGTCACGTGCTCCTTCTGGTGTAGACTTTGTTAATACAGGTGTTTCTATATCATAAAAGCCGTCTTGATCTAAATACTGACGAATTGAACGTGTTGTTTGATGACGCATTTTAAATGTTTGCGCAAGTTCTTGTCGGCGTAAATCTAAATATCTATATTTCAAACGAATATTTTCATCAACATTTTGATTTTCTTCATTAATTGAAAATGGTGGTGTTTCAGCTTTATTAATAATGTTAATTTCTGAAACTTGTACTTCTACTTGTCCTGTTGCTATTTTAGGATTTACTGTATCAGGATCACGTTTTGTGACTACACCTGTTACTTCTACAACATATTCTGATCTAACGGATTCAGCTGTTGCTAAAGCTTCTTCTGAAAATGACGGGTTAAAGACGATTTGTACATAACCTTCTCTATCTCTTAAATCAATAAATATTAAGCCACCTAAGTCTCTACGGTTATGAACCCATCCTTTTAATGTTACTTCTTGGTCTAATAAATTTTCTGTTACTAATCCACAATATGTTGTTCTCTTACTCACTTTCATCTACTCCTTCTTTTTAAAA
This sequence comes from Staphylococcus arlettae, assembly GCF_002902345.1. GTDB lineage: Bacteria > Bacillota > Bacilli > Staphylococcales > Staphylococcaceae > Staphylococcus > Staphylococcus arlettae. The sequence continues at coordinate 239,328 of NZ_PPQB01000005.1, read as the reverse complement.
TATGCGACAACTTCATCTAAATTAATTTTTTCTGTATTTCCTGTAGCCATATCTTTAATATCAATTTCATTATTTTCTAATTCTTGATCACCGATGACAATTGTATAATTTGCCTGTAGTCTATCCGCTTGTTTCATTTGGCCTTTCACTTTTCTGCTCAAATAATCTTTGTCAGCTTTCACACCATTATGACGAAGTTCATTTAACAATTTAACGGCATAGTTATCAGCTTCGTGACCCATCGTAACAATGAATAAATCAAAATCATCTTCAACATCCAACTCAATACCTTCATCTTCTAATGCTAATAATAAGCGTTCAATACTTAATGCAAAACCAATACCAGTATTATTTGGACCGCCTAATAATTCAAGTAAACCATTGTAACGTCCACCACCACAAAGTGTCGTTATTGCACCATCGTAATTCGGGTTATCAATCATTAATTCAAATGCAGTATGAGTGTAATAATCTAAACCTCTTACTAAGTTAGGATCTTCTTCATAACGAATATTTAAATTGTCTAAATGTTGTTTGACTTCATCATAATATTTAGTTGATTCAGCATTTAAAAATTCGGTAATACGGGGTGCAGTTTTTACCGCCTCTTTATCTTTATCGACTTTACAATCAAGAATACGCATTGGGTTAGTGTGTAAACGTGATTGACAATCTGAACAAAAGTCACCGATTACTGGTTCAAAATGTTTTACTAATGCTTCATTGTATTCTTTGCGTGAATCTGCATCACCGATACTATTAATAACTAATTTTAAATGTTTTAATCCAAATGATTGATATATATGCATAACCATAGCTAAAACTTCAGCGTCAATACTAGGATTTTCGGCACCAATTGCCTCAACGCCAAATTGTGTAAATTGGCGGTAACGTCCTTTTTGTTTGCGTTCATATCTGAACATAGGACCGTTATAATACAATTTTACAGGTTGGTTAGGATCACCTTGCATTTTATGTTCGATATAAGATCTTACCACCGCAGCGGTACCTTCAGGTCGTAAAGTAATACTGCGATCGCCTTTATCTAAAAAAGTATACATTTCTTTTTGTACAACATCAGTTGAATCGCCAACACCACGAGCAAATAATTCAGTACTTTCAAAAATAGGTGTACGAATTTCTTGATAATTATATAAAGTCATTAATTCATCTAATTTATTTTCAATATATCGCCATTGTTTAGTGTCTTCAGGAAGTATGTCCTGTGTACCTCTTGGAATATTTATCATATTATCTCTCCTTTTAACAATAAAAAAGCCCCTTGCATGATGAATTATCATACAAGGGACGATTGTGCCGTGTTGCCACCCTAATTGACTATAAAATATAAGTTATAGTCCACTTTAGACGAGTAACGTTCGTCAAACGGCTTTATTTTGTATAAAGCACCTGTTCTTGTGTTCATATAGCTTAAACGACTCAGTATAAATTTTCAGCCAAGATTTATATCTCTACACACATTTACGTGTTACCTTTTTGTTTAAGTATTTCAAGAATCATAACGGTTTATTTATCTAATTCATAATAATGATAACTACTTTACATTATTTTTGCAACCTTTTTATTCAGCGAAATATGAACGTAACCCGTCAATCACTGCTTGTTCAACTATTTTTCGATGTAATTCATCACGAATCATATTTTCGTCAGTAGGATTACTTATATAGCCTAATTCTAACAATACAGCTGGTACGTTTGTTTGTCTCAATACTTGATAGTTTTGTTGTCTTGCTCCCCGATCAGATAATAATGCCTTTTTTTGAATACTTGCATTTAAAGTTTCTGCTAATGCTTTTTGATTTTTCTTAAACCAGTAAACGGTACTACCGTTTGCTTTTTGTGATTTCAATGAATCATTATGTATACTTATAAAAGCATCACCTTTTAAATTTCGCTCATCTAACGTAACGTATTCATCAGTTTCACGTGTCATTTTGACATGGGCACCTTCTTTTTCCAATAACGTTTTCAATTCTTGAGCTGTTTTTAAAGTGTATACTTTTTCCAAGCTTTTTTTCTGTGTATTACTTGAAGCTCCCTGGTCACTTCCACCGTGACCAGGGTCAAGTACTATTGTTTTATTTTTTAGTGGTTTTGCACTTGCTGTCTTATCAGGGGCAATATTTAAATTCGTATGCCAACCAGCAATCCAACCTTTTTCTTTACCGTTATTGGATTCTATTTCAATCCATTTACCGGATTCACCTATTTTATGGAAGTTTTGTCCTTTAGATACAGATTTAATTTTGGGATACGTTGCATTAGGTCCAGTAAGCATATCTGCATCTTCGGTAATATAAATAGTACTACTATCTTCGTCATTGTGATTTAAAAAGGCAATTAACATAATGACAAATACAATAAAAATTACCAGGACAATTAGAGTGGGGAGATTTTTCATTTTATGATTGCTTAACCAAGTATTGAGCCGTTTCATATAATTTTGCCATCCTGACTTTCGTAAATAATAGTAACAGGTCCATCATTTGTTATGCCAACTTGCATATCAGTGCCAAATTCACCTGTTAATACATTTAAATCATATGCTCGTAAGGCATCATTAAATAGTTCGAAAAGTTCATTCGCCTTATCAGGACTCATAGATTTTGTAAATCCTGGACGGTTGCCTTTTTTGACATCTGCATACAATGTAAATTGTGAAATTGACAAAATTTCACCTGCAATGTCTTTAATACTTAAATTCATTTTCCCATTGTCATCTTCAAACAAACGTGCATTAGCAATTTTTTTTGCTAATATCTCAATATCGTCTGACGTTGATTGTTGACCAACACCTACTAATAAACAATATCCTTGTTGAATCTGATTATTTATTGAATCATTCGTAACTGCTGCATTTTTTACTCTCTGCAAAACGATTTTCATATATGTGGCACCTCTAATTCCAAACTCTAGTTACAGTATAGACATCGCCTAGTTGTTTTATTTTATCAACTACGCGATAAACTTCATTTACATTCTTTACCATGACACTTAGATTAATAACTGCATTTTTATCAATATCTGAACGGCCAGATACTTTCACTAAATTACTATTAGTTGAATTTACTGCTTGTAATACTTCATTTAATAAGCCATTACGGTCATATGCAGTAACTTCTAAATCGACTTGGTACCGTTGTGTTGAATCTTTTGATTTTACCCATTCTACATCTATCAATCTATCTTTTTCATCTTTGATGTTTGGACAATCTGTTCTGTGAACTTTGATTCCGTGCCCTTTAGTAATATATCCTACAATATCATCACCTGGGATTGGATTACAACATTTCGATAGTTTAATTAATACGTTTTCAATTCCTTCAACATAAACACCACTATCTGTCGTAATGTCCTCTTTGATAGGTACGGATTTAGTAATTTCTTGTGCTTGATTTAGAGCTTTTTGTTTATCTTGAATACGCTGTTTTTCAGTTAACTTGTTTACAATTTGTAATGCTGTAACACCACCAAAACCAACTGCAGCATATAAATCTTCTTCATTCGCAAAGTTATATTTATTATTGACTACGTCTATGTTTTCATCGATAAGCACGTCATCAACTCTAAAGCCTTGATCTCTAATCTCCGCTTCTATCATAAATTTACCTTTTTCTATGTTAGATGATCGGTCTTGTTTCTTGAAGAAACTTCTGATTTTACTTTTCGCACTAGAAGATTTTACAATTTTCAACCAATCTCTACTTGGTCCGTAGGAATGTTTACTTGTTCGTATTTCAACAATGTCTCCTGTTTGCAATACATAATCAATTGGTTCAATTTTCCCATTAACTTTTGCACCTATCATCTTATTACCAACTTCACTATGAATAGTGTAAGCAAAATCAATTGGTACCGCGCCATATGGTAATTCTATAACATCACTTTCTGGCGTGAATGCATAAACTTTATCACTTTGTAAATCAAATTTTAAAGATTCCATAAATTCTTCAGCATCTGTAGTTGTGTTATCAGTTTCTGCTAGTTCTTTTAACCAATTTAATTTATTATGAAAATCTTCTGTCTTTTCAGTGACCTGCTTTCCTTCTTTATATGCCCAGTGTGCAGCTACACCATGCTCAGCAATCTCATGCATTTCGAACGTTCTAATTTGTATTTCCAATGGGTCTCCATTCGGCCCAACAACAGTCGTATGTAATGACTGATACATATTTTGCTTAGGCATGGCAATGTAATCTTTAAAACGTCCTGGCATTGGTTTCCATAAGGTATGAACTAAACCTAAAATAGCATAACAATCATTGATGGAATTAACGATTACTCTAATCGCTAATAAATCAAAAATTTGGTCAAATTGTTTCTTCTGTTTGACCATTTTTCTATATATACTATAAATATGTTTAGGTCTGCCATTAATATCACCAACAATCGACATAGCACTCATTTCAGATTGAATCTGGTCAATGGCATTTTGAATATACGCTTCACGTTCACTGCGTTTCTTTTTCATAAGATTAACTATTCTGAAGTATTGAACACTGTCAATATAACGTAATGCAGTATCTTCTAACTCCCACTTAATTGTATTAATCCCTAAACGATGTGCAAGTGGTGCATATATCTCTAATGTTTCTTTCGAAATTCGAATTTGTTTATCTCTTGGCATTGGCTTAATAGTACGCATATTATGCAAGCGGTCGGCAAGCTTCACTAAAATTACACGTACATCTTTGGCAATGGCAATAAACAACTTTCTATGATTTTCAGCCTGTTGTTCTTCTTTAGATCGATATTTAACTTTTTTAAGTTTTGTTACACCCTCAACTATCATCGCCACTTCTTCATTGAACATAGCTTTTACGTCATCAAATGTATAGGGCGTATCTTCTATCACATCATGTAGAAAACCAGCAACAATTGTAGGTCCATCTAGATGCATTTCAGTTAAAATGCCAGCCACTTGTATTGGATGCATAATGTAAGGCAAGCCATTTTTACGGAATTGACCCTCATGTGCCTCATAAGCAATATGATAGCTTTTTAACACATATTCGTACTCATCTTTTGATAAATACGATTTCGCTTTATAAAGTACTTCGTCAGCACTGTATGGATATTCGTTATTCACTTAAGACACCCCACACTTAAAAATTAATCATTTAAAATGTTCATACGGTAAAGTTACCTATGTTGACTAATAACTTTATACATTAGTCTATTATACGCACAATTTTATAAATAATAGTTATATGATACTACATGTTGTAAAATAAATAAACGAGTTATGTAAGAGTTAAGCTATTAAATTGTACTATTTTTAATTTAACAACCTCAGCAATTATAATTTAACACATTGTATCCATATGTATTAATTAAAATAATGTGAATACACAGAATTTTAATTTAAAAAGAAATAATAACATCACCATTTACAGCAACACTATTATTTCTTCATTAAAAATATTTAATTATTCATCATACGAAATTAAACTCATTACATCGTAATCTTGTATTTTTTCAATACCATTTAAGTACTTCAACTCAATAATGAATGCAATACCTACAACAATACCACCAAGCTCTTCCACTAATTTGATAGCTGCTTCAATCGTACCACCAGTAGCCAACAAGTCATCTGTGATAAGAACACGTTGCCCTGGTTTAATAGCATCTTTATGCATCGTTAATACATTAGTACCATATTCTAAAGAATATTCATAACGAATAACTTCTCTTGGCAATTTTCCTTCTTTACGTACCGGTGCAAAGCCAATACCCATAGAATAAGCCACAGGACATCCAATAATAAATCCTCTTGCTTCTGGTCCTACAACTAAATCAACATTTCTATTTTTGGCATAATCTACAATTTGATCTGTAGCATAGCCATATGCTTCACCATTATCCATTATAGTTGTAATATCTTTAAAATTCACACCCGGTGTAGGCCAATCTTGTACTTCCGATACATATTGTTTTAAATCCATTCAAACTTCCTCCTATTTAACTCACTAATTCTGCTTTAATCCATTGTTTAAGCTGATTTATATCTTGATAAAGTAAAATCTTTTCAACTTCCATGCGTTCAAGTCGTGCTTGATAATACTTACTAGATTCAATCGCTTTTTTATCTGTATCTTTGTTTACAGTTATTATACCATTTTCATCTTTTATAAAGTTCAAATCTAAAAAAACTTTCAAAATAAATTTAAGTGAATTAGGTTTAATACTTAAAAAATCACACAATTGTATACCATCTTGCGCTAAATTAGTTTCACCTTTTGACATTAATGCTTTATAACATTGTTTAAATTGATCCATTTTAGGAACACCTTCAAAATATACAGAATGTTGATGATTCAACATTAAATATATTTGAGATACTTTAACATGCTTTAAGGTATGTTTAATTTCTGCTACGGTTGAAGGCAAATCTCTGAAAACATATTTCTCATAGTTTTGCGTGATGGCTTCTCCATAGTAATAATAATTTTCTCCTAATTTATCTTGTTGTGGATGAATCAAATATGCTACATCCGTATCAGCTGAATTTAAATCAGTAATTTTACTTTTGCTTCTATAATCTAAAATTTGTAAATTGGTACTCGATAAATCTTGAAGCATGAATTGTGGCGATTGATGTCCATTCCATTCATTTATTTGTAAAGTACCTATAATATTAATCGGTTGTTCCGTATTCAACTGACTCGTTAAATGACCATTTTGCCAAAAAATGGCTTGTAATTGGCCCTCACCGAGTGACAATTTTAGATGCTTTTTATCTTGCCCGATACCTTTAGCTTGATGGACCATAATATCTTCTAGTGCAAAGCACGGTAATGCAAAATCTGTGCCAAAAGGTCGTAAACGCTGTATATCATGAATATTTTGCAAAGTAATGTCTGCTTCGGTGATCTTTACGTCCACTTTTTTTCTAGGTTCTAATGATGTTGTTGTTGCTAATTCTTCCATCCATAATTTTAAACCATCTGCTAATGCAGTTACATTATCTATTGGCAAAGTAACTCCAGCTGCCATGTGATGTCCACCAAATTTCGAAATCAAATCCGAATGCGCAGTTAAAATTTCGAACATCGAAACTTGATCTATACTTCTGGCAGACCCTTTAGCATGATTTTGTACTGTATCAATGTTTAAAATCAACGTTGGCAAACTATATGTCTCTACTATTTTTGATGCGACAATACCTAAAACACCCTCGTGCCAATCTTCTTGTGCTAACAATAAAAATTTAGCGCCTTGTTGTACTTGTTGGTCAGCCATAACTAATGCTTCTTCTGTTATTTTAGCAACAATATCTTTACGTTCTTGATTAAAAAATTCAACTTGTTCAGCTAAATATTGTGCTTCTTCTAATTCGTTAGTCATTAATAGCTCGGCTGCAAGTGCTGCATCTTCTAATCTACCAACTGCATTTAAGCGTGGCCCAATGATAAAACCTATTGTCTCTTCGGTAATCTCATCTTTATAACCTGCTTGTTCTAACAATGCTTGAATCGCTACTGGACAATGGCTATTCAAAATTTCTAATCCTCGTTGAACTAATGAACGATTTTCATCTGTAAGTGATACTAAATCAGCGATAGTACCAATGGCTACTAAAGCCTGAAAATACTCTGGAGGGTTATCTAATAATGCTTGCGCTACTTTATACGCTACTCCAGCTCCACATAAATATTCGAAAGGATAATCGTATTCTGGATGCATTGGATGAACTATAGCATAAGCATCAGGCATGGTACGCCCTATTTCATGATGATCCGTGACAATTACATCGACACCTAAACTTTGAATCATCTCTATTTCAGAGTGTCCTTGAATACCATTATCAACCGTAATGATTAAATTTATACCTTCTTCATATGCATGTTTGAAAGCTTCTTCATTAGGACCATATCCTTCTGAAAAACGATTAGGTATATACCAACCAACATGTGCACCTAACTCTCTTAATGTGTTAACTAAGATGGTTGTTGAGGTTACTCCATCAGCATCATAGTCCCCATATACTAATATTTTTTCATTTTGATCAATTGCTAGGTTAATGCGATCTATGGCTTTTTGCATATCACTCAAACGCCAAGAGTCATGATTAATATAAGATGTATTGATTAGCATCTCTATTTGTTCACGTGTTGTTATATGTTTACTCTCTAAAATTTTAGTAATTATAGGAGTTAATTTATAATCAGTAATAATATCATCTGAAATGGCTTGTTCAGATGTTTGGATATCCCAATTAAATTTTGATTTAATCATTTAACTCTCCCTCATTTCCAACAGTCATTATACAAAATATTAGTATAAATAAAAAGTAGTTTCCTTTATACAGTATATTTATCATTATAGCAGTATCAAAATAAAACAACGGAAGTGGTGAACAATCAAAAACTTTTGATTTCATTCAACCACTCCCGTTGTAACGTGTATAGTGTTATCTCGTTTTATTTTATACTAAAATCTTTTCATCGTTTGATTTTTTCTCTTTGTAAACGACTAACTTGCCATCGTCAGATTTGCGTAATTGACGTTTTTTCATGATACCCCATAAAGGAACTGCAATAAAGATAGATGAGAAGACGCCACAGATTAAACCGATTAACAACGCTAATGAGAAATTAAAGATACTAGAAGCACCGAAAATTAATAGCGCTACTACTACTATAACTACTGTTAACACAGTATTAATGGAACGCGTCATCGTTTGTTTGATTGAACGATTGACAATATCATCTATTTGCTGAGGTTCGGTAATAACCTTAACCTTATGCAAGTTTTCACGTACTCTATCAAATGTTACGATTGTATCATTTATCGAGTAACCAATGATTGTAAGGACTGCTGCAATAAAGGTAATATCTACCTCGATTCTAAACAAGCTAAATATTGCTACAATCATAAATGCATCATGTAAGAGCGCTAAAATAGAGGACAGACCCATGCGCCATTCAAAACGTAAAGAAATATAAATGATAATGCCAATAGCAGCATATATCAATGCCATCATGGCATTTTTAGCCAATTCTTGACCAATCACAGGAGACACAGTGTTTACTGTAGGATCATGTCCAAATGTCTTATCAACTGTGTTTTTAATTTTAGCAACTTGATCTTTGTTAAGATCATTTTTGAATTGCACACTGATATTTTTACCATTTTCACCTATAGATACTTGATCGGGTTTAAAGTTATCTTTTTCTAATGTCTGGGTCACTTTATCTTGTGACACTTTGTTATCTGCTTCAAAATCGACACGAGTACCACTTGTAAAGTCGATTCCCAAGTTCAATCTAAAGACAAATAGTATTATCGCTCCGATAATAATAATTATGACACTTAAAGATAATAAAGGTTTTGCTAATTTCACAAAATTCCATTTTTCATAAGGTGTTTTTAAATCGTGTACATCTTTACCGTCATTAATATCAAATCGTTCTGATTTTTTAACTCCAAACCAACTTAGTTTGTTTTTGAAATAGTTGGATGAAACTAGTAATGATAGTAATCCACGGGATAAAAATACCGCCGTTACAAATATCATTAATATACCTAGTAATAACATTGTCGCGAAACCTTTAACAGAACTTTCACCAAAGAAGAATAATACTGCTGCTGCGATAACTGTTGTTAAGTTTGCATCGACAATCGTTAAGAACGAGCTCTTATTCGCTTTTTTATATGCTTGTTTTAAAGTACGGCCAACTTTGAGCTCATCTTTTATTCGTTCATACATTATAATATTAGCGTCGACTGCCATACCTACACCGAGCACTAATGCTGCCAGGCCTGGTAAAGTTAAGACACCTGAAATGAAGTTGAATGCAACCATAACTAGATATATATAAGTAGTTAACGCAATAATCGCTACTAAACCAGGTAATCTATAAAATCCTAGCATAAATAAGTAAATAATCGCTACACCGATTATAGACGCTAAAATTGTTTTATCTAATGCATCTTGTCCAAATTGTGCACCAACAGAGTTTGAATAAATTTCATTTAAATCAACTGGTAATGATCCGGCATTTAACAAGTCTGCAATTTGTTTTGCTTCTTGAACACCTTTCTCACCATTAAATCCACCTGAAATTTCTACGCTGTCTGAATTAATTGGCTTATCAACAGATGCTGCTGAAACATATTTTGGATCTTTTTTAGATTTTTCTTTTTGATATGAGTCGCCTTTTTCATAATCTAACCATACGACCATAACATTTTCTTTTTTCTTAGAGATTTCTTCTGTTACTTTTTTAAATTTGTCACTGTCTTTTAATTTAAAAGTAACAGCAGGTTGGTTCGTATTTTGTTTAAATTCTTGTTTAGCAGAACCTTGTTGAATATCTTTTCCTGTTAACTTAATGTTATCATCAGCATCACGTATCGTTAAATTGGCTTGTGATGATAAGATTTCACGGGCTTGTGATTGATTTTCAACTCCCGCTAACTGCACTCGTATCCGATTTTGATCTTCTACTTGGATTTTTGGTTCAGATACACCAAGCACATTCACACGATTCTCCAAGGTTTTAGCAGTAGCTTGAACTGCATCGTTATCGATTTTATCTCCTTCTTGTAAAGGATCTACTTGATAAAGGACTTCAAAGCCACCTTGTAAATCTAAACCTAAGTTAACATCCTTTACTACGTTTTTATAAGTCAGTCCCATTCCTGCAAATAGAATGACGACGAGTAATAAAAACGCGACTATTTTACTACTTTTTTTCACGTCAACACCTCATTGTATACTTATACTTAAAGAATACTTTATAAAATTATATTTGTGCAAGTCATAATAGGTTTACACATACTTTGTTAAGCGACCTATATATCTTAACATATCACAATATCAACAAAAACCCACATTACTTATGTAACTAAAACGTCATATAGCGCAAAATTATTGTAAAATAAAAAAATTGATAGGAAATCATTATTCCTACCAATTTCAGTATTATTAAAATTAAGATGGATCAACCTGTTTAATAGCAGGTTTTTCTAAAGTAAGTTCAGTACCGTTTCCATTTAATGTTAACACTACTGTTGTTTCATCAACACTGCGAACTGTACCTTTAATACCACCGATTGTAGTAACACGTTGTCCTGAGCGGATTTGTGAAACCATTTCACGATGCTCTTTTGCTTTTTTCTGTTGTGGTCTAATTAAGAAGAACCACATTAATGCTAATAATAAAATTGGTAAAATTAATGAAGTAAATTCCATTATCTATTTCTCCTCTTTAAAAGTTTTTAGGGTTATCTACATTTAGTCCATATTGTTCAAAGAATTCTTCTTTAAAATCAAGAAGCCGATCTTCACGAATCGCTTGTCGGACATTTTCCATTAATTTAAGTAGGAAATGTAAATTATGATATGTAGTAAGACGTATTCCAAACGTTTCCTCTGCCTTAATTAAATGTCTCAAATATGCACGACTATAATTTTTACATGTGTAACAATCACAATCAGGATCCAAAGGTCCAAAATCTTCAGCATATTTTGCATTTTTAATGACCACACGTCCTTCAGATGTCATACATGTACCGTTTCTGGCAATACGTGTAGGTAACACACAATCAAACATATCCATACCACGAATGCTACATTCTATCAATGCATCTGGTGAGCCTACGCCCATCAAATACCTTGGTTTATCCTTTGGCATAAATTGCTCCGTGTGTTCTACCATGTCATACATTACTGGTTTTGGTTCGCCAACAGATAAACCACCAATAGCATAGCCAGGAAAATCTAGCGCTACAAGTTCTTCAGCACTTTGTTGCCTTAAATCTTTATACTCACCGCCTTGGATAATTCCAAACAGTGCTTGATCTTCAGGTCGACTATGTGCTTGCAAACATCTTTCAGCCCATCTCGTTGTACGTTCAATTGAATCTTTAACATATTTATATTCAGCCGGCATTGGTGGACATTCATCAAATGCCATCATAATATCTGATCCAAGATCATTTTGAATTTGCATAGCTTTTTCAGGGCTTAAAAATAATTTCGAACCATTTGTGTGATGTCTAAATTCGACACCTTCCTCAGAAATATTTCTCAAATTACTTAAACTAAATACCTGAAAACCACCTGAATCAGTAAGTATAGGACCATTCCAATTCATGAACTGATGTAATCCCCCACTCTTACGAATGATATCATTTCCTGGTTGTAACCACAAATGATACGTATTTCCAAGTATGATTTTTGCTTCCATATTGTGTAATTCTTCGGGGCTCATTGTTTTTACTGTCGCTTTTGTTCCAACAGGCATAAACATTGGTGTTTCAAATGAACCGTGGGGTGTATGAACAATACCCAAGCGTGCACCTGATTGCTTACAAGTTTTTATATGTTCGTATGTAACTGCAGGCATAGTTATCTCCTTCCATTCCCTAAATAATTAACATTGCATCTCCAAAACTAAAAAATCTATATCGTTCATCTACCGCTGTGCGATAAGCATTTAAAATATTTTCTCGTGTACTAAATGCGGATACTAACATCACTAACGTTGATTTTGGTAAATGGAAATTAGTAATCAACCCATCTACACCTTTAAATTCAAATCCTGGGTAAATAAATATATCAGTCCAGCCACTTGCCGCTAAAAATTGATCATTTGTTTGACGTATTGTTTCTAATGTTCTTGTTGAAGTTGTACCAACTGAAATGATACGTCCACCTTGTGACTGCGTTGCATTTAATAAATCCGCAGTATCTTGAGTCATTTGATAGTATTCGCTGTGCATTTCGTGATCATTAATATCTTCAACACTGACTGGTCTAAAAGTACCTAAACCGACATGTAAAGTAATAAAGGCAATGTTGATACCTTTTGCTTTAATATCAGCTAATAACGTATCTGTAAAATGTAAACCGGCTGTTGGTGCAGCTGCAGAGCCTGCTTCTTTGGCATAAACTGTTTGATATCTATCAGGATCGTCTAAGCGCTCTTTAATATATGGTGGTAGCGGCATTTCACCTAATTCATCTAATCGTTCTTGTAATATCCCATCAAAATGTAGACGCATGATACGTCCACCTTGATTTAAGGTTTCTATACATTCAGCAATAATTTTACCTTCACCAAAGTTTAGCTTATCACCAACTTTAATACGCTTTGCAGGTTTTAAAAGTACTTCCCAATCATTACCTTCTATTTGAGTTAACATTAGCATTTCAACTTTAGCACCTGTTTGTTCTTTAATTCCAAATAAGCGCGCTGGCATAACCCTTGTATCATTTAAAACTAATGTATCGCCTGGGTTCAGGTAATCAATGATATCCTTAAAATGATGGTGTTCAATATCACCATTGTTTTTGCCTAACACCAATAATCTACTTTGGTCTCTATTAAGTAATGGCGTTTGAGCGATTAAGTCCTCAGGTAAATAGTAGTCAAATTGTTCAATATCCAATACTAGTCCTTCTTTCCATTATTACTAAAATGTTCATGTGCATAAGCAGTTGCTTTACGCCCTCTTGGTGTTCGCTCTATAAACCCTTTCTGTATAAGAAAAGGTTCGTAGACATCTTCTATAGTGATCCGTTCCTCACCAATTGATACAGCAATTGTATCCAGTCCTACCGGTCCACCATTATATTGTTGAATAATACAATTCATCATTTTATGATCGATATAATCCAAACCTTCATCATCAACTTGTAACAACTGTAATGCTCTTTTTGTTGTTTCGATATAGATTTGATCATCATCATTAACTTGTTGAAAATCACGGACACGTTTGAGTAATCTATTGGCAACTCGTGGTGTACCTCGACTCCGCTTTGCTAATTCTTCTGCACTTTCTTCATCAATTGTGGTACCAAGTACTTCAGCAGTTCGGATAATAATTTCTTTCAATTCATGATTTTGATAATATTCTAATCTAAGATGTACTCCAAATCTATCTCTTAGTGGTGCAGTTAAACTACCTGCTCTTGTAGTAGCACCCACTAAAGTAAATGGTGGTAAATCAATGCGAATACTTCGTGCTTCTTCACCTTTTCCAATTATAATATCAAGGAAAAAGTCTTCCATAGCTGGGTATAACACTTCTTCCACTACACTACTCAAACGGTGTATCTCATCAATAAACAAGACATCGCCAGGTTGAAGACCTGATAATATTGCCGCTAAATCTCCAGGACGTTCCAATGAGGGTCCAGACACAGTGCGAATATTAACGTCCATTTCAGTAGCAATAATATTAGATAATGTTGTTTTTCCTAATCCTGGGGGACCAAAAAGTAATACATGATCTAATGGTTCTTCTCTCAGCTTTGCTGCTTTAATAAAGACTTCTAAATTAGACTTAATTGAAGATTGGCCAATATACTGACGCAATCTTGTAGGTCGCAATGATAACTCAAAGGAAGATTCATCTTCATGCATTGACTGATCAACCATTCTATCGTCCATTTCATTCACCCCATACTTCATTAATTCAATCTTATGATACTAAAATTTGTAATCCACGTTTTACTGCATCATCTACAGTTGGATTAGACTCTTTTGCCAAGACTTTCTCTACTTTTGAAATTTCACGTTTGGAATAACCTAATGCTTCAAGTGCCATTAATGCTTCTTTGATTATAGCTGATTGACCATCTGTCGAAGCATCTACAGTTAATAACGTATCGCTATTTTCTTCAGTAATTTGAACCTTGCCTTTCAAATCTAAGACAATTTGACGTGCTGTTTTCTTACCAATCCCTGGGAACTTAGTTAAATACGAATCATTTTCATTTTCAATAGCTTGTTTCACTTCGCTTGGTGAACTACTCGCCAAAATAGCTAAAGCAGATTTAGGTCCAATACCCGTAACTTTTATTAAACTTAAGAACATGTCTTTTTCTTCTTCATTAATAAAGCCATATAATAATTGTGCATCTTCACGTACAATAAACGATGTGTATACTTTCACTTCTTGATTCAATTGCTGTTGAAAGCGATATGAATTTGGAGTTTGTATTTCATAACCAATACCACTTGTTTCTATTACTAGATGCGTAGGAAACAACTGGGTTAACTTTCCTATAATATATGCGTACACTTCAACACTTCCTTATATTGTCATACTTATTAATTCAACTTTTGATACATAATCTATTGTTTGTAGCGACGCTATAACATCATCAATTTCTAAATTAGTTCCTTTAGCATCTAATGATACCGTTATTGTCGCCCTATTATCCATAGGTATACTTTGATGAATTGTTAATACGGATAAATTTAATGCTGACAATTTATTTAGCACTTCTGCCAACATACCAATAATATCATTGACATATAAGATTAATGTAAATTCCTTTGTATTTTCCATCTTTTCGTCGACGGGAAAGATTGTATCCCGATACTTATAAAAAGCACTTCGTGATAAATCAAACTGTTTAACTGCTTCGAAAATGGACAGTGTGGGATCGTTTTTCAAAGCATCTTTAATCATTAATGTTTTTACAACTGACTCTGGTAATACATCTTCACGAATTAAATAAAACTTTTTATAATCTTTGCTGTCCATCCTAAGCACCTCTATTCAATAAATTCAAACTCGCCGCCTAAAATTCTAACTATATCACCATTTTCACAACCACGTGCTCTAAGTGCATCATCGATACCCATAGAACGCATTTGTCTAGCAAATCGTCTAACTGCAGGGTCGCTGTTAAAGTCAGTCATTTTGAACATACGTTCAATTGCTTTACCTTTAACAACATAAGCACCATCATCATCACGTGTAATCGTAAACGTATCTTGATTTGGTGTATGTTTATAAAGCACTCTGTTGACTCCAAGTTCTTCTTTTTCACTATAATCGACATCTTTTACTGTATTTAGTGTATCAGCGATGGTGTACAACAACTTATCTAAGTTTTCACGTGTAAATGTCGATAGCGGAATAATACTAACATTATCATCATTCAATTGTTCTTTAAATAAAGTTAAGTTATCTTCCGAATCTGGCATATCCATCTTATTAGCCACAATTATTTGTGGCCTTTCTTCTAAACGGCTTGCATATGCTCTTAATTCTTTATTAATAATTTGATAATCTTCGTAAGGATCTCGTCCTTCAGAACCGCTCATATCAATCATATGTACGATAACTTTAGTACGTTCTACATGACGTAAAAATTGATGTCCTAAGCCGACACCATCTGCCGCACCTTCGATTAGACCTGGTAAATCAGCCATAACAAAACTTCTATTATCCGGTGTTGATACTACACCCAAATTGGGTTTAATTGTTGTGAAATGGTATGCTCCAATTTTAGGTTTAGCTTTAGAAACAATTGATAACAATGTTGATTTACCTACACTAGGAAAGCCAACTAAACCTACATCTGCCATTAATTTCAGTTCTAAAGTAACTTCTATTTCTTCACCTGGTTCACCATTTTCACTAAAATCTGGTGCCGGATTTCTTGGTGATGCAAAGCGAGAATTCCCGCGTCCACCACGTCCACCTTTAGCTATACTAGCTCGTTGACCATGTTCAACCAAATCAGCAAGGATTTCTTCTGTTTCAACACTTTTTATAATCGTACCTGGTGGAACTTTAAGTACTAAATCTTCTGCATTTTTACCATGCATATTACTACTTTGACCTGCTTCACCTGTTTTGGCTTTAAAATGACTTTGGTATCTAAAATCCAATAACGTTCTTAGTCCTTCGTCCACTTCAAATACAACAGATGCGCCATTACCACCATCACCGCCAGCGGGGCCACCAAATGGTACATATTTTTCTCTTCTATATGCGGTAATACCATTACCACCATCACCAGCTTTAAGTGATATTTTCACTTGATCGACAAACATCTTCTCACCTCTTTTTTCTCGGTTTTATTTCAATATCCTTTATATTATATCATTAAGTTGTTCTATAGAAAATAAAGACAAAAAATAAACACCAGAAGTTAAGACTTCTGGTGTTAACAAAGACAAATTACTCAGCAGCTGAATATACAGATACTTGTTTTTTGTCGCGACCTTTACGTTCGAATTTTACAACGCCGTCGATTTTAGCGAATAATGTATCGTCACCACCGCGACCTACATTTTCACCAGGATAAATTTTTGTACCACGTTGACGGAATAAAATTGAACCGCCTGTAACATATTGTCCATCTGCGCGTTTAGCACCTAAACGTTTTGATTCAGAGTCACGTCCGTTTTTTGTAGAACTTACCCCTTTTTTAGATGCGAAGAACTGTAAGTTTAATTTTAGCATTGAGTTGCACCTCACTTATAATTTAGTCTAATATTTTCGTTGTACTCTTCTTCTATGGTTTGTAGTGACACAAGCATAGCTTGAAGAATTAATTGTGCTTGTTCATTATTGGTATCGACACTTCTTATATGAAAATGTCCTCCATCGTCATTATAGTCTATATCTGGCTTTTCGCTTGTAAGTCCCATAATCGCATTTACGCTACCGAACAATACTGCTGAAGCACCGGCACAAACTATATCATGTCCATAATCACCATAATCAGCGTGACCGTCCATTATAACGTCGGTCACTCGACCGTCGTCATTTAATGTAACATCGACTGTAATCATAATTATGCGTTGATTTTGTCGATAGTTAATTTAGTGTAAGGTTGACGATGTCCTTTTTTACGTTTAGAGTCTTTACGACGTTTGTAAGTAAAGACAGTGATTTTCTTGCCACGTCCTTGTTTTTGAACTGTAGCTGAAACTGTAGCACCTTCTACTGTTGGAGCACCAACTTTAACTGCGTCTCCACCTACGAATAATACTTTGTCAAAAGTGAATGCGTCACCTTCATTTACGTCTAATTTTTCAACGAAGATTTCTTGGCCTTCTTCAACTTTGATTTGTTTTCCACCTGTTTCAATAATAGCAAACATACTTTGCACCTCCTATAATTTAAGTCACGCCAACTACAGGTGACATAATGTACTTATAACCTGTAATCGAGCGGTTGTATGTAGCTTGAAACTACTCAACTACTGCATTTTAGCATTACCGTTTCTTGCTGTCAATCTTCAATTGTAGTTTTTCAAAAAATTTGGTAGTAATCGGAAAGAGTATAATGAGCAATACAATATTTAATATTAATGTAGGAACAAGTCTGAACGCTAAGAAGTCGATTAAATCAAACTGAATGAGGCCAATTGCTCCATACATAATAGCTGCATATATTTCGATTGCTATAGTGTTGACTATAATAATTATAAAAAGCATTTCTTTGTCTCGGTAAAACACCTTGAAAAAAAAGTCCATTACAACTACTAACAAAATATAGCCAAACAAGTATAAGCCATAAAATGCCCCGAAATATAAATCCGAAACCAAACCAAAGACTATCGCTAACACTAAAGCAACTCCAAAACTACGATAGATACAAACGATTAGTATATACATTAATGTTAAATGTGGGACAAAAATAATCGCCTTACTACCAATCTGCATCGGTATTAATAAACCAACAATTGTATCTATGTAAAATAAAACTACACCGATTAAAAAGTAGTATAAGGCTCTCATTATTCTACACCACTTTCATTTTCAGACGTTGCTGCACTTTCATCAGGTATTGTTTGTGGATCTCGTTTTGCAACATATACATGATTTAAATCGGCTAGTGAAGCTGCAGGTTTAACCCTAATCTCTTTAGACAAACCATATTGATCATTTTCTACTTTTGTTACTTCACCTATGTAAAGACTACTTGGCAACTGATCTGCCAAACCACTCGTTACTACTTTGTCACCCTTTTCAACTTTATCTTTGTTATTGATATCAGTAATAACAAGCTCTTCTTTCTTAGCGTCATATTGATCAATTAATCCAAACACATTTTTATCATCATGTTGAATGTTAACTGATAAACGATTAGAACGGGTATTAGTCGAAATCAAATCCACCTGAGATGAAAATTGATTTACTTTGGAAATTCGGCCAACTAAACCTTCAGAAGTCATAACAGCCATATTACTTTCCACGCCATTCTTTGATCCTTTATCTATGACAAATGTATTCATCCATTGATCAGGATTTCTTGACAATACTGTGCTAGAAATAGGGTCATACTTAGAAATATCTTCTATATCTAATTCTTTTTTATATTTCTTATTGTCAGCTTTCAGGCGTTGATTTTCCGCTTCTAACTGTTTTTCCTTATTTGAAGGTTTGTCATTATTCGATGTAGAAAATAAATCTCCAATGAAACCAGAAACAAATTGTACAGGATAACTCACAGCACGTTGTCCAAAAGCTACAGTATCTCCTACATACTGTTCAGCATGTGATTGAGATTGCGACCTTAAAGAAATTCCTATCAAAGATATAAAAACTATAATGGCACACAAAATAACAATGAGTTTGTTATTTCTAAAAAACTTTGACAAACTAAACACCTCTATTAGCACACTTTAAATTTTCAATTCTCTTATCATTTTATAGCACAAACGTATTGAAATAAAGCCATAACCCTAGCAATTTCACTACGAAATTTACTTTCCCTAAAACTTTATATTTCAATCTTGATTTACTACTTCATAATAAATTTTCTACTTTAACTTTATATAAATTTATATATCTTATTATACCAAGAAAAGTGATAAAGATACTAAAATAACTTATACATTTTCACCATTTTCTATTGATGCTACTGTTATTTACTTAAAATCGTAGGAAAACTCTATCTATCCCTATATTGATAACTTACTATGTTATTTGGACAGCTGATACATTTTTGCATCCAGTTTTATTAAATTGAAGCCACAATAAAGTGAAAGACCAGAACATAATTATGCTCCAGCCTTTCAATCAAACGCTATGCGTCTTTATCAGTATTTGATTCTGATTTAGATTCATCAGAATCTTTCTGATCTTCTTTATATAAGGTTTCATCCTTACGCCAGCGAGCAAATAAATTTTGCGCCTTAGATTGCTCGTCTGCTTTCTTATCTTTAGATTGTTCACTCATTTTTAGACACCAACCTTTAAATTCATTCTCAAGATTAAAGTAACTTATTTAATCACAGAATTCAAACTATTAGTCGTATGCTTCCCGTGGTTTTAATTCTATATCTTGACTTAACCGTTGTAAATCTTGGTGCATTTCTATTTCTGTAGAGTACACCCTAATTGAATCTTCACCAAATTTATAGATAATAAATTTATCTCTTCTTTGACCAGCAAGGTACTCATCATTATAACCCATTCGTCCTAAACCAGAAACAGACATAAATTCTTTTTTATTTAACCAGTCAAATACTTGTTTAGTTTGTCCTAAAGGTACGTTATTTAATAAATCATTATCTTCAACAGAATAACGTTGTCCCCTAGTTAGTTGAGGATCTGTAGTATTACTTTGATATGATGGTTTATTTTCATACATCGGATTCCACTCTTGATCCTTTAAAAATGGTGCATATTTCAAGGCAAAAAACACAATTATAATAATTGCTATAACAGCTATTATATTTTTAACAATACTGAAAATAAACCTCATGAAATCGCTCCTCCTAATTTCTTATAATTATAGCCTTACCGTGTCCAAATCACATCAGACTACAGCCTTAATTTATTCATAACTTTTGACTGATATAAAAACATCGCAAATTATAGTAAAATACATATAAAGGGAGTGAACTTAATGAGTATTCTAACTATTATACTTCTAGCATTATTAGTTATTTTATTTTTCAGAGTTGGTTTATCTATCCTACGTTTCTTAATTTCAGTAGGTATAATCATCTTATGTATTTACTTAGGTTATCAAGGCGTACTATGGATAATGGATTACTTTAACCTTAGTTTTAATTTCATACCATAAAGCAAGAGGCTTTGGCAATTTGTCTTAGCCTCTTCATTTAAATTTTTTACCAATACGTTGATATATTGCATAACAACCACATAATAAACAAGCCCAGATTATTCCAACAATGATACCACTTATTAAATAACTATAAAACGCACGCCCTTGTTGACCAACTATTGCAATAATAATACTCGCTCCAATAGCCCCTATGAGTGAGTAAATTAACGTTTTTACAAACACTTGTTTATCAATTTTTCGTTGCGCTTGAACAACACGCATTATATAAATAATTGGAATAAACAAACCTATAAAAAGCACGATTCCCAAATTATCACCTCGTACATATTTAATATAAATTCTACCTCAATGTGCTTGCGCATCACATAGTCTAGTATATATCTAAACCACATAATTAATTATTTTCATACTTATACACTATTTAAAATTTAACATCATATTATTGCTCTTTATAATATACACTGGTATAGCAAAGAATGACAAAACAAGACAATTATTTAGTAGTATTTTTGCAGTGATGTCCATATTGCCCCATAATAAATGTCATATCTATGTGTACCGATGAATATACTAAATTATAAACTCAATTTAATCAAAGTGGATGCAAACGCCAAACCTCCACCAAAACCGACTAACAACATTTTGTCTCCTTGTTGTACTTTACCTTCTTTAAGCGCTAAATCAATCGCTAATGGA
The DNA here is from genome assembly GCF_002902345.1 of Staphylococcus arlettae. Classification (GTDB taxonomy): domain Bacteria; phylum Bacillota; class Bacilli; order Staphylococcales; family Staphylococcaceae; genus Staphylococcus; species Staphylococcus arlettae. The sequence goes on along the minus strand of NZ_PPQB01000005.1, from coordinate 217,806 downwards.
ATTGTCGCAGAGGAAGTATTGCCGTAATAAGCAAGACTCATTAAAGCTTTATCAACATTTATTTGCGCTTTATCACAAATAGACTCTATCATGCGCGCATTTGCACTATGCGGTACAAACCAATCTATATCTTGTGGTGTCATATCAACTTTGGTCAATGTTTGATGGATAATACTAGGTATGTTTCCAACTGCCCACTTATACACGCCTCGTCCATTTTGAACGATGTTGCCCTCATTTTCTAACTCATTACCATACATCTCTGATGATAACGCAGAACAATATAAGTTCTCAGCCTTTGCACCATCAGAACCCGAATGACTTGTTATAAAACTAGGATCAGATTCAACATATTCAACTAAAAACACACCTGCACCATCGCCAAATAATATACATGTATTACGGTCTGTGTAATCAGTGATTTTAGATAATGCTTCTGAACCAACTACTAATACCTTTTTGTTTTGACCAGAGCTAATTAACCCGTTAGCAACATTCAAACCATAAGTAAAACCAGCACATGCAGCATTTAAATCCATCGCACCTGCGTTTGTTAATCCTAAACGACCTTGAATGTATGATGCAACACTCGGTGTATGGTAATCAGGAGTAATGGTAGCATGTATAATCATATCTACATCAGATAAATCTACATCGTATTTCTGTTGCAAATCCATTATAGCCTTATAACTCATATCACTAGTATATTCATCTGCTTCAGTAATGCGACGTTCGATTATACCAGTACGTTGTCGTATCCAGTCATCAGAAGTTTCTACAATTTGTTCAAAATCAGCATTCGTCATAATTTTAGATGGTACATAAGCGCCTTGAGCAGTAATTCTCGCATAAGATTTCATTAAACCTCTCCCTTTATATCTTAAGTTACTAGCTAAATAATGTATATAAATAATATCATTTATATACATTATTTAATACATTTTTGAATAAAAATAAAAGCAGCGGTAACGATATCGGTTACCACTGCTTACAACAATAATCACTCACTATTTAATTGCTATCTTAATTGGTCAATATTTTCGATGCCTTCAATTTTACCTTCTTTATCGGCATAAACTTTAATAGTATAACTATTGCTCGTATTATCATCGTAAATTAATGCTCCATCAGCCTGATGTATAGTCGCACTGCCATGATAATTTTGGAATTCTTGTACAGTAATTTTTTGGGGTACGATAAAGACGCGATTCACTTCATCATCTTTAAAATTAACACCAACATTGCCATAAACCCACACACGCACATCATCGACTTTAATTTTATCATCAGGGCTGCCTAACTCATTTTCTAAACTGTCTCGTTTAATACCTTTAGTAATATTGGCATAGCCGTCGCGACGATCAGCATGCATAAAGTCATTACTAAATTGACTCGATAACACATCTACTTTCGGCTTATCTCGTTTACCTTCTTTTTGTTCAGAAGCTGTATTTGGTGCACTAAAATTGACATTTTCTTTAATAAAATAATACGCACCATAAAATATGCCACACACTAATAAGGTAAATATAATAATCGCCAGTGTAATTAAAATAATTTTAGTTTTATTATTTCCCTGCATATTTTATCCCTCATTAAACTTCAGATTATCCTATATAGATATATAATATAATAACCTAAATTACTAATTAAATCTATTCGATTCTGCAATTCTATGAGGGTTTATAGCCAAAATTTCTAGCTATTGTACACGCCTACTCTAAATTGTATAAATTGTTCTTACTTATTTTTCAACTTGTATTTTGCATAATCCAAGTAAATACAAACACTAAAATATAAATATAAATTAATACAAAAACCATTGCTAATAGACTTTTTATTAACAATCTTCCTACTTTAAAAAGCATAGATAAAATAAAAGCCAGTATAATTACTGTTGTAATACTCATGTTCTTCACTCCTCAGAGTTTTTGTTCTAAGTTGCTTCAACTAAACTAGCTCACCATTTAAACACCTATTTTATTTGATAAACTTTTTATACTTATACTATAGTACTAAAATTCAGCTCTTTGCACTAGATACAACTTCAAATAATTTAATCCCACAATCTATATACAAAGAATAGTTATTGATTTAAAAATAAA
>NZ_PPQB01000005.1:212806-215691 GCF_002902345.1 Staphylococcus arlettae | reverse complement strand
TTCTTTAATAATTATACTTCTATGAATACGAATGTTATACTTTATTTATAAATTATTTTTAGTTTGGCATCGTGAATTACATACTTTTCAACTTAGTTAGTTGTCATTTCATTAATTTTAAAATAATAGATGAAGGAGTAACTAACATGATAAAGGAGGAATTTACATGACAGGCACACCTTTATTACTAGCAGTATTAGACTTTTTACAAAATAATTTTCTTTAATCAAAAAAAGACCGAAATCATCATCTCATACTCAAAATTACAATTGACCAATCCATTTGTATGGATTGGTCTCAAACTGTCGACAAAGTTTCTGATTTTGTGGGCAGTTTTTTATGCTCGCTTTCCTCTGGCACTGCCTCAGCCTGTAGTCTGCGGCAAGTGCTATTCCCGCAGGAGTCGACATAAACCACTGCCAATACTACAAAAAGATTTTAGGAGAACTAATACTAAAGTCCATTTACTGCTAATAACGACAATAGACTATCAACCAAGCTTGAACTTTGTGGGCAGTTTTTAAGTAGCAGCTGCTTGTGGATTTATGAATGCTATTTAAATTTTGCTCGAATATCGTTTAGACGTACAAACAAATTTATACGCGTATATGTAACATATAACCTTAAAGAGCTACAAGATTTTAGAAAAACAAAAAACGTCAATTACTATATAACCTTTATAGCAATTAACGTTTATGTTACAGTCTGAAAAGTCACCCCACATATCCTACGAATTTAATTTAAACAAATTCTTCATAATCGTAAGGGTTTTGACCTTCCACACGCCCTGCTTCACCTTTATCTAGTGAATTTATTTTCTCAATATCCGAACTTGCCAACTCAAAATTTAAATACTCAAAGTTACTACGTTGGTGTTTGTAATTGTCTGATTTAACAATCGGGAAAACACCTAGTTGATTAACCCAATTCATTATTACTTGTGCTGGTGTTCGATTATATTTTTGAGCTATATCTAAAATTGTATCATTAACAAGTACATCATTTATTTCACGTCCTAATGGACTCCATGCTTCTGATACTATACCTCGTTTACTATTTTCATGAATAAGATTTTTATTATTAAAATAGGGTTGAATTTCAATTTGATTTGTAGCTGGTGTGACACCAGTAGCTTCAATAATACGATCTAAATGCTCAGGCATAAAATTAGAAACACCAATCGTTTTAATCAGACCATATTTTTGTGCATCAATTAAAGCTTTCCACGCATCGACATATTTACCTTGTTTAGGGTTTGGCCAATGCACAAGATATTTATCAAAATAGTCAAGACCGGTGCGATATAATGATTCTTGAATAATATGGATAGCCTTATCATAGTCATGATTTGAACCAGGTAGTTTCGCACTCACATAAATATCTTCACGAGCAATATGTGAACGACGGATCACTTCTCCAACCATACCTTCGTTGTTGTAATTAGTTGACGTATCAATAAGTCTATAGCCAATGTCTAACGCATTTTGTACAGCGTTGACACCTGTACCACCTTGAATATTAACCGTTCCTAATCCAACATGTGGAAGTATAGATCCATCATTTAATTCAAAATTATTATTTAAAGCCATAAATTAGCCTACCTTCCCTAGTAAATTTATAATATATTTAATCATTACATTTAAGTTTACCCGAAAGGATTTTCACTTAATCAATAAGCCTTATGCCACTCATTCACAAAAAAAAACCATTTGCGTTACAACAAATGGTTAAGTCACATCTAATATTAATCTTTTTGTACTTCTTCGACTGTTTCTTCTACTTCTTGACGAGATATTTTTTCGCGACCATTTTTCATTGCTTTAAGTGTTTTATGAGCTAATGCTAATGGTAATCTGCAAAATAGTAAAATTGTCTTCTTATTAATAGACTTCATATATTCATCGGCTTTAGCCAAATTTTCATCTGCATAATCGAATAAGTCTTGACGCGTCCAATCATCCGGGACAAAACTTACACCACGTTCGTCATAATCTTCTTGTTCGTTACGCAAAATATTTACCGCTTGTAGTCCACGGCCATAGCCAATCGCTAAATCTCTGTCTGTTTTCACTCCAGCACTTTGTTCCCATATATCTGACAACATCACACCTACGAGACCAGCAACATAATATGTATAATCATCTAAATCTTCTTTCGTTTGAATATTCCAGTCCGCTTTCACCCATTTGGCCATACCATACGCCATTTCGTGAGCACTATTCATTACGATGTGCACAGTATTTTCAGGGCACGCACGTAACCAATCACCTAAGCGTAAAGTGACCTCTGGCATTTTATCTTTAACTGGTGCCAAAAGTTGGAGATACTGTTCTTCATCAAAAGGTTGTTTTAATAAGTCACTTACTTGCATTAAAATAGCATGTTTCGTGTCATTCTCTACTTCTTCATGATCTTCAATTTCATCAATTGCTCTCATTACTAAATAAGCAGAGGCTACCGTATGTTTTAATTCTTTGTCTAAAAAAGTAATCGGTATATAAAATGTACGACTCGTTTCTTTTAATACACGCATTGCATCTTTTGGGAAATTCTTCTGTGTCATAGTCATTACTACCTCCCTAGTTAAATACTATCATACTATCATAATTTTAAATAGTTATTGGTATTGTATCGAAAATGTCAGTTTGATGCTAACAACAGCATTAATGTATTAGATTTTAGTGACATAATATCGTCCTAAAATCACCTAATAATAATCCATATTAATGATATTACAAAAATATAGCTATAAAAGGGAGTGGGACAGAAATCTGATTTTGAAAAAATGATTTCGTCGTCCCACCCCGGCAAGGATGACTAGTATTGAAAAAAGCTTGGTTTAAAGCGCATTTTTAATGCAGTCAGCTACTGCCAACACGAAAAAA
>NZ_PPQB01000005.1:206958-212796 GCF_002902345.1 Staphylococcus arlettae | reverse complement strand
TGGTTTAAAGCGCATTTTCAATGCAGTCAGCTACTGCCAATATGAAAAAAGGTTGGAACAAATCAATATTGTCCCAACCTCACTTCGGGAATTAACCCTTTATGAAATCATCCAAAGCCAATTTATCATACACTAAAATTTATGGTCAATCGTTTTTAAATGCTTTCCTTTTTTCCATCATTTCTGTTTCATAATCGTCTTGTTGACGAGCTATATATTCTTTCATTCTATGTTTATTCGGTGATAACGTTAATCCTAAGAATTTTCGTTCTTTGTTAGCATCTTTATAGAACGACACCATCATAAGCATTATAATTACCGAGAATGGTAAAGCTGTAATAATAGCCATATTCTGCAAGGCATTCAATCCATTACTACCACCAGAGAAGAGTAAGATAAACGCAATTAATGCTTGCGCAATACCCCATATAACTTTAACAAGTGCTGAAGGATTTAATGAACCAAATGTCGTTTGCATACCTAAAACAAATGTTGCTGAATCGGCAGAAGTAATAAAGAATGTTGCGATTAATAGTAGTGTTACTATTGATAACACAAATCCAAATGGTACTTCATTAAAGACACCGAACAATGCTGTTTCAGGTGGCATATTAAAGATTTGAGGATTATCTTTAGCAGTTTCAATACCTAGCACGCCAAACGCAGCGAACCATACTAAACTTACTAATACTGGTGCCAGCATTACACCTAATACGAATTCTCTAATAGATCTACCTTTAGATACACGAGCAATGAATATACCAACGAAAGGACTCCAACTAATCCACCAAGCTAATTGGAAGAATGTCCAATTTGACATCCATTCATGCTTCTGATCATTAAGTGGTGCTGTATCGAACATATTAAATAAGAATGTATTTAAATAGTCCCCTGTTGCACTAGTTAACATATTTAAGATTAATATTGTAGGACCTACTATAAACATAATTAGTAAAATTATACCAGCCAAACCAATATTAGCATTACTTAAATATTGTATACCTCTACTTAAACCAGACCATGCACTTGCTAAGAACAGAATCGTTACTATGACAATAATAATTCCTTGTGTGAGAATAGTATTTGGAATATCAAATAAATACTCTAAACCACCAGCAATTTGCATTGCACCAAGTCCTAGTGATACTGCCACACCACCAATTGTAGCGAAAACAGAAATAACATCGACGATAGTTCCTAATGGTCCCTCGACTTTATTACCCAAAATCGGGCGTAACGTTCTTGAAATTAATGCAGGTTCACTTTTTCTAAATTGTGCATAAGCTAGCGCTAATGCTACAACACCATAAACACCCCATGCATGGAATCCCCATTGCATAAATGCACCTCTCAAGGCTTCAGTATAAGCATGAGCGGTTTTAGGGTCACCAGTAGGAGGAGATGCAAAGTGACTAATTGGTTCAGCTGCTCCCCAGAATACTAAACCAATACCCATACCGGCACTAAATAGCATCGCAAACCATGAAATTGTATTAAATTCAGGTTTGTCTCCGGGCTTACCTAGTTTTAATTTACCAATAGGACTAAAGATTAAAAAGACACAAAAGAATATCATGATTGCTACAATAATCATATAATACCAACCAAAATTTTGTGTAATCCATCCTGTAATATTTGTCCCTATTTCATTAAATTGATTGGGAAATATCGCTCCCAATAATACAATAATAGCGGTAATAATAATACTAAATGTAAAAACTGAAGAAAGTTTTTTACCGCTAAATTTTTCATTTTCTTGCATATGTACATACCTCCTAACAATCAATGTTTGGAAGTGTATCATAAATTCTATAATTCTTCAAAATAACTCTAAAAAAGCTTTTAATAAATTTATTAACAATTATTTTCATATCTAATTGCAGACTATATTTTGTGTTTATTTTTTACATTATAATAATTAAATATCACTAAACGAAAACAAAATCACTCATTAAACCATAAAATTATTTATTGATAAACCCCTTACTGAAATAATTAAATATACTCATAATAATTGTAAAAATAATAGTAGTTATAAGTGATTGTACAAAGTCATATGAGTTTAATAAATATGTACCAATACTAAAAAGAATGAAAAAAGAGATAAAGATTACTAATGCGTATTTTGCTGTTTTCATGTCATGACCTCCCTTCAAGAAAATGAATATGTATAAAATAGTTGCATAAAGCTTTAGTTGAAATACAATTTATTGATTTTCATTGCATCATAACCATTAGTCATATCTATAAAATAAGGCAATTGCCACTGTTGAGTGTTAGTAGCACTCTTATTCAAATCTTCACACCATAAAGGGTAAAGACGGAAGGACATTTTACCTTTGTGAGCATTTGTAGTAATGATGCCTTTGTCTATTAATATTTCTTTGGTAAATATAAACTGCCCTTTATATTGATTATCGATAATATTTATCACTAACTTATCATCAAAATCCGCTTCATTAAACGGTATGTTCTTAGCAAACTCGTTTTTATGCCATAAAGCAACAAAATACCCTGCCTTTTTAGGCGTCTTTTTGGCTAATCTACTTTTAATCCTTTGCTTACCAACAGAGAAGTTTAGCGCTTCATAATCATTGTTCCATCTTTCTCTTTCAAAGTTAGTTATTGTTAGATTTGTATGTACAGTGCTTAATTCATTAAAAAGCGTACAACTTTTAAATAATTGTTGCATAACGCTCCTCCCTCTCTATTTTTAATATTAATATATTCACCAAGATTAGAAACATAAAGTTAATGATATAACTGATAGCATTAACTCAAACTATGATTTTAATAAATGTTCAACTTTTACCTTAGTAGTGACGTTATTTGAATTAGTTAAGCAATTTCGTCATGGTAGCAAGTTCTAAAAGTTGGTTATTTGGTTTAGTGAGTATTTTCTTATCACTGATAACATATCCTAAATCACTGTAAAATTTCATATTTTTAGTAACATTCATACGCACTTTGCAGACCAATTCAGTTATGCCATTCTGGTAAGAATGATATTCCAAATAATTTAATAACTGCTTGCCAATACCTCTACCTTGAACTTTTGAATCAATAGAAACTCTGTGAAAACTCAAAGCTTGATTATTAATTTTAAACCTTAACATCCCAACTGGTTTATCTGCATCATATGCAATAATTGCTTCTTCCTTATGATGTAAAAATGATTTTCTAATATCATCTTCCTTTTCTAGTAATGCAGTAGACGGCACCTTAACATTTGCGTATTCTGCAAATGCATCCATCATTAACTTATGTATTATCGCAACATCTTCAATCGTTGCCTTTTTAAAATGCATTTCACACACCTACTTTTAATTTTCATTTAATCAGCTGAATTTAAGACTTAAAGCACTTCATAACTCATATCAATACATATTTATACTGAAATATACTCTATCAATATTATCAAATAACATTCTACAAATATATTACATATAAATTATCAACTCAATTTATCATTCGGCCATTTTTGTATTATTATTCATCATATCAAATCAAACCAATCACCAATAATAACATTAAATACAGTATAAAATTAAAATAAACCTAAATTATTATTGAATTATTATACATTATAAAGTATTATTAATTATAATTTCAACAAGCAAGAAGGTGTTATAAATGTTTTTGGTAAATTACGAAAGTAAATTTTTACCTTATATAATGAGTTACCAACTGACTTACGATCAAATTCATTTTCCTAAAACCCCATCCGTTCATATCAATAATGCACAGTATAATTCTGATATGAATTGTATTCTCGGATTTAATGACGACAATAACTTAGTTACCTTTTTTGTTTTACAACAAGCAAGCGAATATGCTCAGTATTTTACATCTACTAAAAATGCCACAATTTTTTTAAAAGCTTTTTCAACCGATGCTAGATTTCTACAAAACGGATACGCTAAATCGTGTTTATTGCTATTAGACGATTTTATTAAAACACACTATCCACACGTTCAATTTATAGCACTTGTAGTCAATGAAGATAATGTAATTTCTTATAATTTATATAATTCAGTCGGGTTTTACAACACAGGACAAACTATTCTAAAATACGGTGTTAAACAACAATTATTACAAAAAACAATTAACCTTTAAGTTAATCTTGATATACTAATCCAATACTTTTCATGGTTATTTTTTTATATTAATTTTCCACTATAACTATAATTAAATGCACTCCTGTCCTTCAAACTAGGTGTGCATTTAGTTATGTTAGCGTTAATTACACTTTTTTAAGTTGATTTTCCATACCTTTAATCAAAGTATCCTTCTTCTACAAGACTGACATAACTACCATTACCAATAATGATATGGTCTATAATGTCGATACCTAATATTTCACCACATTGAATTAAACGTTTTGTAGTTTGAATATCCTCATCAGAAGGTGTTGCATCCCCTGATGGATGATTATGGACTACAATAATTGCATTACTTGCCCACTGAATTGCCGCATTGAACAATTCTCTCGGATGTACAATAGCTCTTGTAAGCGTCCCTTTAAAAATGGTCTGTTTTTTAATTACTATATTTTTAGAATTTAAAAATAATGCTACAAATATTTCTTGTGTTAAATGTTGCATTTCTCCCATCAAAAATGTTGCCACATCTTGAGGACTTGTTATTTTGATTTGGCTTTCAATGCTACCTGAATGCATTCTTTCTCCTAATTCGAAAGCAGCTTTTAATACAATAGCTTTATATGTACCTATTCCCTTTATATTTTGCAAATCACTAATAGTTAACTTTTTTAAATAATGAATACTATCGACAGTACTTAAGATTTCATGTGCTATATCTATACTAGAAAATCCCTTTCTCCCAGTATTTAATAATATAGCTAATAATTCCGCATTAGATAAATGTTCAGCTCCTTTATATAACAAGCGCTCACGTGGTTTTTCTGAAGTTGCAAGATCTTTAATTTTCAATATAGTTCAACTCCTAAAATGGAATAATATTAAAAGAAGTAATGACTAGTGCAAGAAAAATAAAAGGTATGAGGGGTAATTTGGCTTGAACATTTCGATGAATAAGCCAATGAAGCAAACCAATTATACCAGCTAAGATAAATGTAATCATGAAAATGTGTAATAGATGAGGTGCTGGGACAAATAAACTTAAATATGAAAATACGAGAATATCACCGTACCCGATGGCATCCTTAAATAATAAAAAGAAGCAATGTAATACGAAAGTAATGATAAAAAACTGAGGTAAATAAAAAGGTGCTAATACTACACCACAAATTACTGCAATAACAATTATATGTAGTGGAATAGATAAAGTTACGAGGTCATTAATAGCTAAAGTGAGTAACACAAGGACAAGTAATAGAAAAGTAGTATCGTCTAAAATCACATCAAAATGATACAAACAGATACCTATAACCACTGCAGTCAATTCCCCTACGAAATAACTATAATGTAGTGGCTGTTTGCAACAATGTGTGCGTCCACATTGTAAAATATAACTGACGACTGGAATTAGGCGATACAATGGTAGTACTTTTTGGCATAAATCACATTGAGAACGCTTGAACAGACGCCGAATAGAAAGCGTTGAAAACGTTGAAATTTGATACAAAAAGCTGAATAAAACAGAACAAAAAATAACATTGATAATCATGTATCACACTCCCACTTAAATTATAGCACCATCAACTCCCCTTTAATACTAAATTCTCATTTAATCAATAAGTGTGTTAGTAATACAAAGTTCTAATAATTTACACTACTCATTTATCCACGAAGTAACGTTTAAAACACTATTTCACACTATTATTTTTAGCTAGATTCAAGTCTTACATGTAATTTT
>NZ_PPQB01000005.1:193475-206943 GCF_002902345.1 Staphylococcus arlettae | reverse complement strand
ATTTAATTATCTGAATAAAACTATAAGTATTTATGGCTCATATTATTATTTTTCCAACACATTTTTCCTAATTCAAATTATGCAACTAAAATTTATATCATCGAATAATTTTATAAAATTATTGTGTTATTTCTATATCAGTTTATTATATCGTTTGCTATAATAAAAATATGAACCTAAAATAATTTTCAATATAATCTTTGTAAATATTCTGATAATAATTAGTAGATATTTGTGAATTATTGTAATTTTTATTATATAACTTTAATTGACAAACACTCATTACACAATTTTTTAGTATAAAACATAGCAATAAAATTATTACAAAATCAGACTTTACAGTTATTGCAATCGATATTTTAGTAGCAAAGAAAAAGAAGCATAACTCATGGGAGAATCGAAAAATAATACTAAGTATTTTTTACATTGTTTATTGTAATATTTTTTAGATTAAGAGTTGTGTTACGGTACAGGGGGTTTCAAATGATATACACAGTTACATCAATATTACCACCGATACACGGTGGAAGAACGAAATCATTATTAGAAAGAAGTAAGTTTTTAGATCAAGCTTTAAATATACCTACTACTATATTAACTACAAATTATAATGCTAATTATAATGATGTGTACAGCAAATTTTTAGAAGAAGGTAAAGTAACTGACAATATACGTTATGATAATATCTATGATTGGTTGGCTGACTACAAGTTACTCACATGTTCAGAGCATAACGATGGTACCCCTCCAACATTTATAGAAACTCCAGTTAATATTGAAGGACTATCTCATGAAGTGATTAAGTCCAAACATATAGTGCGTTATTATAGCAGCGATAATACTTATGTTCTTTATAGAAAATTTAAAGCAGATACTAACATACTTGAATTTGAAGATTTTATGTCACCTATAAGTAAAAAAAGAATTCAACGTTGGCAATACAATAATTATGGTGTATTACATAAAAAATTACATTACTCACCTAATAGTAAAAAACGAATCTATGAAGAGTTCTTTGACAAAGAGGGAAATATTTATTGTACAAAGATGTTCGAAGATAATGAAAAAAATAGACTAATTTACATACAAACGTATAAACAAGGCAGACCACACTTAACTTTCAAAACGTATAAACAATTATTTCAACACTATTTTGAAAATAAACTTAACGATAATGATGTTGTCTTTTGTGATGCACGATTATTAGATAAACCATTATTAAATCAACAAAATAAAACTAAAAATATACTCGTAGTTCATAGTAGCCATTTAGATGACAATAAAACAATAAACCAATCTTATAAAATGGCTTTAGAAAATCCACATAAGGTTACCCAATATTTACTACTAACAGAAAAACAAAAATCAGATATACTCAATGTTACTAACATTGATCCTGATAAAATTTCAATAATTCCACATTTTATAAAACCACATCAATCTACTGATAATGTAGAGCAGTTAGATCGTTTTGTTTTTATAGGTCGAATAGCTGCAGAGAAACAAATCAATCATATTTTATACGCGTATCATAATTTCTTAAAATATGGATTTACTACTAAACTATCTATATATGGTAGAGATGAATTTGGACAACAGCAGAAAGTCGAACAATTAATAGAGGAATTAGAGCTACAAGATAATGTTGAAATTAATGAATTTACAAATAATCCATTATTGGAATTTCAAAAATCTAAAGCCTCATTATTAACAAGTTCGTTTGAAGGCTTCGGATTATCTGTTATGGAAAGTATCAATGTAGGTTGTCCAGTCATTTCATATGATGTACGATATGGCCCTTCTGAAATTATTGACCATGGTAAAAATGGTTACCTTGTAGAGCAGGACAATATATCTGAATTAACAAAATATATGAAACTTATTATCGAACAGCCATTACAAAATGTTCACACAAAACCTGAATTAACTTTTGAAAGTGCTAAACAGAATTACAAACAATTATTTGACTCAATTGAATATTCATATTAAAACACAAGTGTTTCATGTCGTAAACAAACCTTTCGCATTAATTTGCGATGGGTTTGTTTATTTTTATTTACATAGTTTTTCAAAATAGTAGTGGTCTTTCAGACATAATTGCTCCTTTTACACTAAATTTTTAAGATTCATGACAATACAAATTAGCATACTAGTCACAGAAACTTTTGTCGTATCTCAGTACACAGACTTTAAATATTAGTACTCCTAACGCTTTTCTAAAGATTGGAAATGCTTTGAGCCGACTCTTGCGGGAATAGCACTCGCCGCAGACTACAGGTTAAGGCAGTGCCCGCGGAAAGCGTGCACAAAAATGCCAACAAATTTGAGAACTTTTCTGACAGTTTGAAACAAAATCTAAATCAAATTATCACATCGATTTACAAAATAAATGATTATTAGGAACTCATACAGAGATGGAAATAATTTTTATTGTTCTCATTTATCATTTGTTTTATTTAACAACACTTCTGTTTAATTTATATATTATAATATTTGTTGTGTAATATTGGCAGTGCTTTGAGTCGACTCCTGCGGGAATAGCGCTCGCCGCAGACTACAGGCTAAGGCAGTGCCCGCGGAAAGCGTGCACAAAAACTGCCAACAAATTTAAGAACTTTGTCGACATTCTGCAACACTAGTGTTTTTATATGTTGAATAACACTTATACCACATTGAAAAACCCAAGACTATCAATAAGTCTTGGGTTCATCTTATTAAAAGCTAACTTTAGCTTTTACTTCGCTTATAAAATATAAACTACCTGTAATTATCAAACCATCGCCGTCATAATTTTCTATAAATGATACGTAATCATCAACAAGTTCTTTATGTTCATAGTTAACTTCTTCACTTATAGTTTCTTTTGGTAATGCTTTAGGAAAATCAAATTCAGTAATATATAAATTATTTGCTATAGGTTTTAGTTGATCTAACATTTCATTAATCGGTTTGTTTTTAACTGCCGAAAATAAAATATCCATATGCTCTCTGTGATAGTAGTTTTTCATCGTTTCCACTAATGCTTGCACGCTTTCGTTATTATGCGCCCCATCTACAATCATCAAGGGCTGCTCTTTAACTTGTTCAATGCGTCCACTCCAGCTTACCGATTCGATACCATCAATCATTTTATTAAAATCTAAATCTACAACTTCTGCTTCATTCAATTCAATTAAAGCGGTAATGGCAAGTGAAGCATTTTCTTTTTGGTGTTCACCTAACATATTTAGCACTAATGTTTCTAATTCATAATCTTTATATCTGTAAGTAAATTCATCTTCTTCTGACACAATAGTAATGTCGCGATCCAATTCAATTGCCTTAGCGTCTGCCTCTTCAGCATAATCACGTATAATTTTAATTGCTTCTTCATTTTTAACTGCATAAATAACAGGTGTATTTGGTTTGATTATTGCACCTTTATCTCTAGCAATATCTGCAAATGTATCACCTAAAATATCAACATGATCTAGTCCAATGCTCGTTAAAATGGATAGTAGTGGTTTGAAAACATTAGTCGAATCATTTTTCACGCCTAATCCCGCTTCTACAACAACAATGTCAACAGGATGTAGTTGACCAAAATAAACAAACATCATTGTTGTTATAATTTCAAATTCAGTAGCAGTGCCCAGGTCAGTTTCTACTTCTAAAGCTTCACTGACAGGTTTCACAATATTTACTAGTTTTACAATTTCATCATCGCTTATTGGCATACCATTCAAACTAATGCGTTCATTAAATGTTTCGATAAATGGTGAAGTAAATGTGCCTACCTCATACCCGTTCTCAACAAGTGCAGAACGGATATAAGCGACTGTAGACCCTTTACCATTAGTACCACCAACATGAATGCCTTTAATATGGTTTTGTGGATTGTTTAATTGGGCTAACATCCATTCCATACGTTTTACGCCTGGTTTGATTCCAAACTTATTCCGTTCGTGTATCCAATATAAGCTATCTAGGTAATTCATGGTTAAGACTCCTATGCTTTTAATTGTTGTATTCTTAATTTTACACCATCATATTTTTCTTGGTAAGTTTGTTTTTTATCTCGTTCTTCATTTATAACTTTCTCGGGTGCTTTACTTACAAAGTTTTCGTTCGCCAATTTCTTATTAACACGGTCTAATTCTTTTTGCCATTTTTCTAATTCTTTTTCTAATCTAGCAATTTCTTTATCCATATCAATTAAGCCTTCTAATGGCAATACAACATCCCCAGCAGAAGTTACTGACGTCATCGCTTTTTCAGGTATGGCAATATCTAGCTCAATCGTTAATTCACTTGGATGACAGAAACGATCTAAATATGATGCATTTTCTTCTAAAGTCGCTTTGATGTTTTCATCTTTAGCTTGAATAAAGATTGGAATTGCTTTTGATAATGGTGTGTCAACTTCAAGTCGAGATTGACGTACTGATTTTATTATCTCTACTAAATGTTCCATTGTTTCTTTACTGTCATTATACACATGAGCTTCCGTTACAGTTGGCCATGATGCTTGGACAATCGTCTCACCAACATGTGGTAAGTTTTGCCAAATTTGTTCCGTTACAAAAGGCATGAATGGATGTAACATTCTCATAGTATTGTCTAATACATACGTCAATACAGAACGAGTAGTTTGTTTTTGACTTTCATCATCACCATTCATAGGAATCTTACTCATTTCAATATACCAATCACAGAAATCATCCCAAATGAAACTATATAATGCTCTACCAACTTCACCAAATTCATATTTTTCACTTAAGTGTGTTACATTTTCAATCGTTTCATTTAAGCGAGTCAAAATCCATTTATCTGCCAATGATAAATTACCAGATAGATCTACTTGCTCTACTGTAAAATCGTCTCCGATATTCATAATGCTGAAACGTGCGGCATTCCAAATTTTATTAATGAAGTTCCAAACGGATTCTACTTTTTCAGTAGAGTAACGTAAATCATGTCCTGGTGACGAACCTGTTGCTAAGAAATAGCGTAAACTATCTGCACCATATTCATCAATAACGTCCATTGGATCGACGCCATTTCCTAATGATTTACTCATTTTACGACCATCTTCAGCACGTACTAAACCGTGTAATAGCACGTCATTGAATGGTCTTTCGCCTGTAAATTCAAGACCTTGGAAAATCATACGCGCTACCCAGAAGAAGATAATGTCATAGCCAGTGACTAAAGCATTTGTCGGGAAATAGCGTTGGAAATCTTTAGCCTCCACATCTGGCCACCCTAATGTAGAGAAAGGCCACAATGCACTTGAGAACCAAGTATCCAATACATCTTCATCCTGAATCCAATTTTCCCTATCTGCTGGTGGCTCTTCAGATACAAATAGTTCACCTGTTTCTTTATGGTACCATGCTGGAATTTGGTGTCCCCACCATAATTGACGAGATATTGTCCAATCTCTAATATCTTCCATCCAGCGATTAAATGTTTTTTCAAAACGGGCTGGTACAAAATCAATACGATTGTCTGTTTCTTGATTATTTAGTGCTTGCTCAGCAAGTGGTTTCATTTTTACAAACCATTGCGTAGATAAATAAGGCTCAACAACAGCACCTGAACGTTCTGAATGACCTACAGAATGTTCGTGTTCTTCAATTTTAATGACTAAATCTTCAGCCTGTAAATCTTTAACTAATTGTTCACGACAATCAAAGCGGTCTAAACCTTCATATTTGTCTGCTTTATCGTTCATCACACCGGCTTCATCCATAACAACGATGCGTTCTAAATCATGACGATTACCAATTTCAAAGTCATTTGGGTCATGTGCAGGAGTTACTTTCATTGCACCACTACCAAATTCTATATCTACATAATCATCTGCTAAAATAGGTAACTCGCGACCAACAATTGGTAAAATAACATGTTTGCCTATTACATCTTTATAGCGCTCGTCATTTGGGTTTACTACAATAGCAGTGTCTCCAAGCATTGTTTCTGGTCGCGTCGTCGCTATTTCAATGTAGCCATCTCCGTCAGCATAAGGATATTTAAAATGATAAAACTTACCTTGAACGTCTTCATGGATAACTTCAATATCAGATAATGCTGTTTTAGCAATTGGATCCCAGTTAATGATGTATTCACCACGATAAATTAAACCTTTGTTATACATATCAACAAAGACTTTTTTCACGGCTTTACTTAAACCATCATCTAATGTGAAACGTTCTCTTGAATAATCTAAGCCTAAACCGAGTTTTGCCCATTGCTGTCTAATAAATCCAGCATATTCTTCTTTCCAATCCCAAACCTGATCGATAAATTTCTCTCTGCCTAAATCATGTCGAGAAATACCTTGTTCATTAAGTTTAGCTTCTACTTTAGCTTGTGTTGCTATACCAGCATGGTCCATTCCTGGTAAATATAAAGTATCGTAACCTTGCATACGTTTCATACGCGTAATAATATCTTGTAACGTTGTATCCCAAGCATGCCCTAAATGCAATTTCCCTGTTACATTTGGAGGTGGGATAACTATCGTATATGTTTCTTTTGTATCATCTTCACTCGCTTTAAAATAACCGTTTTCAACCCAATGGTCATAACGTCCTGCTTCTACTTCATTGGGATTATACTTAGGTTTCATTTCCATTCTTTTTCCTCCTTAAAAATTAAAAAAACCGCCCTATCAAAATAGGACGGATTAACCGTGGTACCACCTAAATTCGCAAAATTTATTATCCATAAATTTTACGCACTTAATTAATGATTAACGCTCAAACACGCTTTAACCTATCTGTCATCAATGATGACCTTCAGTTAAAGTTCATAGTGGGCTACCTTCAATACTACGAACTATGCATTCTCACCAACCATGCACTCTCTATAAATTCTGAAGCATCTACTCTTCCCAATAGACATTTTTTCTTTACTTAATTATAGTATAATGGAAACAAAAATAAGTCAATGAAATGGAGTGAAAATTATGAATGAATGTGCATTTGGTACTAAAGATGCACTGTACTTGCAATATCATGATGAAGCATGGGGACATCCAATTTACGATAGTAAAAAACTTTTTAAATTATTAGCTTTAGAGTCTCAACATGCCGGATTATCATGGCTCACTATTTTGAAGAAAAAAGAAGCCTATGAAGCTGCCTTTTATAATTTTGATCCCCATAAAATTGCACAAATGACTAATAATGATGTAGATAAACTTATGACGTTTCCAAATATTGTTCATCATCGCAAAAAAATTGAAGCAATTATAGGTCAAGCCAAAGGTTATATAGAAATAGAACGTGATTTTAGTAGCTTTAGTGACTTCTTATGGTCATACGTTGATAATCAACCTATCGATTTGCATTATAAACAATCTGGAGATCGTAAAACGGTCGATGAACGTGCTACCGAATTATCAAAAACGTTAAAAAAATACGGTTTTAAATTTTTAGGACCAGTAACAGTTTATTCATTTTTAGAAGCAGCCGGGCTGTATAATGCCCACTTAGAAAACTGTCCTAATAATCCAAAGTACTACAAAGGTAAAGGATTCAGTTAATTTATTATATTTTTGTATGATAAAGGGCTTGTTTATGTATGAATCAAAAAAAGAGCGTGGCATACTATCCGTATTGCCCACGCTCTTTTTTGTGTTTGTCACACAATTAATTATTCTATCATTCAGCTATGTTTGTTTTTATACTCGAGATACTTTAAGAATTGATTGATCAAGGGTGCAATTAAGAATAAAATAAAGAATATTCTAAAGATATGATAACTTGAAATCATCGCAACATCTGCACCGGTTTCAATTGCAACTAATACAATTTGACTCATTCCACCAGGTGCTGCTCCTAAAAACAAGTCATTAATAGAATGGTTTGACACGAATGTAAATAAATAAACCATAACAAATGATGAAATAATTAGCAGAACATTTTGTAATGCTATAGCTAATGCTATTCGACCTTTCATTTGATCCATTAATTTTGCTATTTGAATACCGATACGAATCATATACATTACTTGTGCTGCTGCAATTATTGGATTATCCAACGTGAATGTTATACCAGTAATTAAATTCCAACAAATTAACACTAAAATCGGTGCTAACATTTGCTTGGTTGGAAAATTAATTTTACTCATTATTGCATATACTACAGCAATAGCGATGAGTAACACCAAAACATTAGAAAAGGTTAATGTTTCAGTAAGCTTTTGTTGCACTTCTTGTGCACCATTAGCGCCTGTTGTCACTGGGTCTTTAAAAAAGTATGAAATAAATGGTACAAGAATTACTACAAATATAATTCGAGATGTTTGTGTTAGACTTACAACCATAATATTTGCCTTTTTATTTTCCTCTGCCATTATGAGCATTTGACTCAAGGCACCTGGTATAACACTTAAAATTGCAGTTTCAGTATTGACGTTAGCAATTTTTTTAAAGAAATACGCAATCAATAAGGCTAACACGAGTAAAAGTACGGTAATTGTAACAATAATCATCCAATCATTTTTAATATCAAAGATGACTGTTTCAGTAAAAGTAGAGCCTATTTGAACACCTAGTAATATTAAACCTAGCTGACTAATCCAAAAAGGCCATTGCACATCTAATCGTAAAAATTTAATACTCACTACACCTGCAAGAATAGGACCAAACATAAACGGCAGTAAAATATTGGCTGCATGAAGAATCAAACTAAAAGTAATTGCTAAAATCAATACGATAATATTATTTCTTAATTTTATATTCATACATATTCACAACTTTCATAAAAAACAATTCTTTTTCAATTTCACTAAACACTGTTTAACAATCACTTATTTAATTCAATTATATCATAGTAATAATTAAAATAATTACGTTAAAGACCATATTATATTTTGAATTACTTCTAAAAATACATAAGTAAAAGTTATCAATTTATCAATAAGTGATAAAAAATAATTATGTAAAAACTCTGAATTTTCTTGCAGCAAAAAGGAGTAAGACCAGAATCACCCATAATTCTGAACTTACTCCTTAAATATATTATTGATTCTATTTTCTACAAAATTGACTTAATGCTATTTAGTAACGATTCGACTTAATGCATTATCAAATGCTTGAATTGTAAATTTAATATCATCTTCACTATGTGCCATAGATAAAAATGTTCCTTCAAATTGAGATGGTGGTAAGAAAATGCCTTCTTTCGCCATCTCTCTATACATAGCACTAAATAACTCTAAATCACTTTGATTTGCTTGT
Organism: Staphylococcus arlettae; assembly: GCF_002902345.1. GTDB lineage: Bacteria > Bacillota > Bacilli > Staphylococcales > Staphylococcaceae > Staphylococcus > Staphylococcus arlettae. Next base: position 197,714 of record NZ_PPQB01000005.1, on the reverse strand, counting down.
TCAAAATTTGTGACAGGTCCGGCGTTTAAGAAATAACCAATCATAGAGCCTGCTCTATTCACCGTAATTGGTACATTATGTTTTTCAAACACTTCTGTTAAACCTGCTTCTAACATATCACCTAAATGATTAAAATATTCATATGATTCTGGTGTTAATTGGCTTAATGTTTCATAACCACTTGTCATTGCCAGTGGATTACCTGAAAGTGTTCCTGCTTGATAGATGTCTCCCATCGGAGCAATGTAATCCATAATTTCTTTTTTGCCACCAAATGCTCCTACTGGCAATCCACCGCCAATTACTTTACCTAGGCAAGTTAAATCCGGTATAACATTGAAATAACCTTGCGCACAATTATAACCAACTCTAAATCCTGTCATTACTTCATCAAAAATAAGTAACGAACCGTATTCAGTGGTAATGTCTCTCAAACCTTGTAAAAATCCTTCTATTGGTGGTACGACTCCCATATTACCGGCAACAGGTTCGACGATCACACCTGCTATATCATCACCAAATTGTTCAAAAGCTACACGAATCGCTTCTAAATCATTATAAGGAACTGTAATTGTATTTTTGGCTGTGCCTTCAGGTACACCAGGTGAATCAGGCAATCCTAAAGTAGCAACACCCGATCCAGCTTTAATGAGTAATGAATCACTATGACCATGATAGCAACCTTCAAACTTAACAATTTTATTACGTCCAGTATATCCACGTGCTAAACGTAATGTATCTAATGTTGCTTCAGTACCAGAAGATACCATACGAACCTTTTCAATTGAAGGTACACGATCAATGACTAATTGTGCTAATTTATTTTCTTGTAACGTAGAAGCACCAAAACTAGTACCTTGATCTACTGCTTCATGTAATTTATCAATGACTTGTTTATTTTTATGACCTAGAATTAACGGTCCCCAACTCAATACATAATCGATGTATTCATTACCATCAATATCGTATATTTTTGAACCTTCACCACGCTCCATAAAAATTGCAGGTGTATCCACAGATTTAAATGCTCGTACTGGACTATTGACGCCTCCTGGCATTAAATCTTCGGCTACTGACATGGCTTGTTCTGATTTTTCATAACGCATATGGTAATTCCTCCTTATTGTTCATCTAAATAACGGCAAATGTCTTTGGCAAAATACGTAATAATTAAGTCAGCACCTGCGCGTTTCATTGAAATCATTTGTTCCATTACAACTGCTTGCTCATCAATCCATCCATTTAAAGCAGCAGCTTTAGTCATACTATATTCACCACTAACATTATATGCAACAACGGGAACATTCGTTGTATTACGCACATCACGGATAATATCTAAAAAGCTTAATGCAGGTTTTACAATCATCATATCTGCACCTTCAGCTAAGTCACTATCTAGCTCACGCAGTGCTTCACGACGATTTGCTGGATCCATTTGATACGTTTTACGATCTCCAAATTCAGGTGTTGACTCCGCTGCATCACGGAATGGACCAAAGAAACTTGATGCATATTTAATACCGTAACTCATAATTGGAATATTGTAGTAACCCGATTCATCTAATCCTTTGCGAATTGCTGTAACAAACCCATCCATCATATTACTTGGAGCAATAATATCTGCACCTGCTTCAACTTGTGAAATTGCTGTTTTAACTAATAGTGGCAATGATTGGTCATTATCCACATCATGCGTAACAGGATCAATGACACCACAATGACCGTGATCAGTATATTCACATAAACAAGTATCCGCTACGATAAGAATATCGCTATATAATGATTTTGCTTTTTTAGTCGCTTCTTGGACAATGCCATTGTGATCATACGCACCAGAGCCGACTTCATCTTTTTCATTAGGTACACCGAAGAACATAAATGCTCTGACACCAAGATCATAAGCTTCTTTTATTTCTGATTCAACTAAATTTAAACTCAATTGAAACACACCAGGCATTGATACGATTTCTTCTTTGACATTTTCTCGTTCAACAACAAATATGGGATAAATTAAATCCTCTTTTCTCACATGTGTTTCACTGACTAAATTTCTCATCGTTTTTGAAGAACGAAGTCTTCTATGTCTATCAAATTGCATATTACTCCCTACTTTCTAATACTTTTTGTACTAATGCTGTTAACGTTTGTTTAGACGCAATTTTTGCTGTAACGTCATATTGCTTAATTGTATGATAAGTTTGTTGTCCTATTACATAATAAGCAACTTTTGAACGAGGAACAGGATCTTGAAAATAAAATTTAACAGCTGAAGAACTCGCAAAAGTCACTGCATCTACTTCTCCCTGTGCAATCAACTGTTTGACTTCACTGATATTTTCAGTATGCGAAACAGGTTTATATAAGTCAACCTTTGTGACATTTGCACCGCGTTGATTTAATTCTTGTTGCAATAACTGGCGAGCAAAACCACTTGATGGCAACAAAATTTGATCATTTTTAGTTAATGGAAAACGCTCCAGAAAGCCTTCTTGAGAATAGTCTTCAGGGCAAAAATCCACAGTGATATTCAAAGACCGACAATAATCGGCCGTTTTTTCACCAATAACAGCTATATTATCAACTGCTACTTGTGATAAATATGGATAAAAATATTTCACCGCATTTTTGGAAGAAAAAATAAGCCAGTCATAGTGTGACGAAAGTACCGTCAAATCAAATTGCAAAGGTATTATCTTAATAAAAGGTTTATGGATAATAGTTGCTTGTTGATTTGTATATGGATTACTTTGCGTCATCACAATAACTGGTTTCATAGTTTCACCTCAAACGATTATTGATTTTCGTTTAATGCTTTGATTATTTCATAAGCACCTTGTTCATTTAACACTTCACTTACTTGTTCACCTAACGCTACAGGATCTGTACCACTGACCGTATGTTCATAGCGTTCTTTACCATCTGGTGACATAATTAAACCGGTAAATTCAATTTCATTTTGCTCATTTATTGACGCATATCCGCCTATAGGTACCTGACAACTACCGTCCATTGCTTTTAAAAACGTACGCTCTGCAGTTACACAATCTGCCACTTCTTGGTTGTGTACTTGTTGTAATAACTCCAATAATTCAGTATCATCCGCACGACATTCGATACCTAATGCACCTTGACCTATAGCGGGAATTAGCGTGTCTTTATCAAGATATGTCGTTACAATGTCATCTGACCATCCCATACGTTTTAATCCAGCAGCTGCTAACAAGATAGCATCAAAATCTTCGTTATATAATTTATTTAAGCGTGTATCGATATTACCTCGTATCCACTTAATAGTTAGCTCTGGATAATGTGCTAATATCTGTGCACCACGACGTAAAGAACTTGTACCGACAATACTACCTGCTGGTAAATCTTGTAATTTAACGTGGTTTTTGGCGATATATGCATCAAAAGGAATTTCTCTGTCAGGAATACATCCTAAAGTTAGCCCTTCAGGTATAACGCTTGGCACATCTTTTAAAGAATGAATAGCCATATCTATATCTTTATTAAACAATTCATTTTGAATTTCCTTAACAAATAACCCTTTGCCACCAACTTTGGATAATTGCTTGTCCACAATTTTATCACCTTTAGTGACAATTTCTTTAATTTCTATATCAAGCGTCGGATCAATCGCTTTTAATTTGTCTATAAACTGCTGACTCTGCGTCATTGCAAGTTTACTTCTACGTGATCCAACAATTAATTTACGCATATTACGTACCACCTTTTCTTATTTCACTATCTTAATTTTACTGATTTACCGAGTTAATGAAAACTAGAAACACTTGAACCAAATAATAGATTAATCATACATAATATAAACAATACAACGTTAAAGTAAACGAGTTTGTGTTTCATTATTAATTGTCTAATTCTGAAGAATAGATAAAGTGCATAAAAAATGGCTATAATGAATGAAAACAATACTTTGGAATCATATAATATGGAATAACCTATAGTATTCAATCCCCATTGCACACCCAAGATTAAACTGATAATTAATAATATGAAGCCTGTTAATGAACAATAAAACACTATGCGTTCTAATGTAGCTACACTGCCTAATCTAAAATATTTTTGATTAAAACGTTTGTGTTTTAAATTATTGTATTGTAATAAGTATAAAATACAGTTTACAAATGACAAAGCAAAAAAGGCATAACTTATCGTTGCAAAACCGATATGCACAATTAATAATTCATTCATTATTGTTAATTTTTGACCTTTTTCCAA
>NZ_PPQB01000005.1:169554-193456 GCF_002902345.1 Staphylococcus arlettae | reverse complement strand
GGTCAGTAGGTTGAAATGTGTTTAATGCTATTAAGATAAAACCTATTAAGTTAAATAAAAATATGGAAAAATTTATTGGCTTTATAACGCTAATCACTAATGATATCGCTATAATCAACCAAGTTATTAAAAACAATATATCAAATATATTCGTTAACGGTAATTGTTGAGTCTGGTTGACATAGATAGATAAAGAGATTGTTTGTAATACCCAAACAATCCCTAAAGTAATAAAGCCCGTATTCCTTATTTTGAAATTTTTATTAAAAAAGTCATAAAAATAACAAGCAATACTAATTAAATATATCAGCAAAATAAGTTCATGAAACCTTATAAATAAAGTATCTTGCATACTATCACCATTTTTTTCGTCTATTCAAAACTAAGAATGTGACTTAATTTTTCTGCTGATTTTCTTCTTTGCTCTTCGTAAGGATGTTCAGCTTCAATATCAAAAATGTTTTGGAATAGCTCTAATTTTTCATTACTTTTCTTATCAGTACTAATTTCTTTAGCTTGTTTAATAGGATCTTTTAACATTTGATTAATGATACTTTTAGTATGCTTAGATACCACTTTGCGTTCATGTTCAGACAATCCTGGTAATTTGCGATCAATACTATCCATTGTTTCTGATTGAATAGTCATTGCTTTCTCTCTTAAGGCACGAATCACTGGAACTACTCCTAGCATGTTAACCCAGTCATTATGATTAGTAATCTCTTGTGGTATACGTTCGGCAATTGCATCTGCAGCTAATTGACGTTCTCTGAGATTGGCATCAACTAAACCTTTTAGGTCATCCACATCATAATTAAAAACATCTGGTAACGCAGTAATATTCGGTTCAATATCTCTTGGTACAGCAATATCAATAAGCACTAATGAATCCGCTTTTCTTGGGGCTTCAATCTGTTCTAGCATTTGATTAGTAATAACATATGACTCTGCACTTGTAGAGCTAATCACAATATCTGCCGAACTTAAATGTGCAGCTAAATCTGAAATTGGTGCACTCGCAACTTGATGTTTTTCAGCTAAACGTTGTGCTTTACTTTCAGTTCTATTGAAAATTGTAATATCGCTAACATCAGCACCTATTAAATTAAGTAGTGACAATTCACTCATTTCTCCAGCACCAACGATTAGTGCTTTTTTATGAGTTAATTTTCCGAATACTTTTTTTGCTAATTCAACCGCAGCATATGACACACTTACTGCATTGTCAGCAATATCTGTTTCATTGTGTGCTTTTTTAGCAAATGTGATTGCCTGTTTAAATAAATGGTTAAATATTGTTCCTGTTGTATCTTCTTCTTGGGCTTTAAAAAACGCATCTCTTAATTGTCCTAAAATTTGTGTTTCCCCTAATACTATCGAATCTAAGCCAGAAACTACACGCATAAGATGATTCACAGCATCATCCTCGACATGTACCTCTGTCATTGTTTTAATTTCTTCTACATCAAAACCAAAAGCACGTGCTAAAAAACGTTGTATATAATAACGTCCTGTGTGAATTTGGTCGACAATAGCATACACTTCCGTACGATTACAAGTTGATAAGATTACATTTTCTAAAATAGATTTAGTTTCAAATAAATCAACATTTGCTAAACGTATGGCATCTTCTTTAAAAGCAACTTTTTCTCTTAATGCTACATCGGCAGTACGATGATTTACACTAATTGCAATAAAATGCATCTATAACGCCCTCCATACATAATCCAATAATTAAATTATAACACATCTAATTTGTGAGTTAAGTATGTTGCGCCTTTAAATTAGAAGAATTATAAAGTAAATTCAAATATTTGTCATAATTACTGCCCTAACGGCCATTATTTCATAATTTTAAGTATCTTTTAATAATGATTATAAATAAGAAGCAATAGTATTCCAAATAATTTTTTGCTTATTATTTTTCACTGCTGAATAGCTTATTATTTGATCTTCGGGTTCCATCTCTAATTTTTGTTGAATGTTATCTAAATGCTTTTGTACTTTGCCTTTGGCAATTTTGTCTTCTTTCGTAGCAATTACCAACGTTGGCAACTCGTAATATTTTAAAAAGTTATACATTAAAATATCATCTTCAGTAGGATTGTGTCGTAAATCAACAAGTTGAATTACCAGTTTCAAACTATCACGTTCAGTTATATATTGTTCTATCATTTTACCAAAAGCTTCACGTTGCTTTTTACTTACTTTAGCATAACCATACCCTGGTACATCTACAAAAACCAATTGATTATCAATATTATAAAAGTTGAGTGTTTGTGTTTTACCAGGTTGTTGTGATGTGCGTGCCATATTTTTGCGACCAATCATACTGTTAATAAATGATGATTTTCCAACATTAGAGCGTCCACTTAATGCTACTTCACTTAGTCCTGTTTCAGGATATTGCTCTGATTTTACTGCACTAATCAGTATTTCTATTTCATTTGGATTAATATTCATAATTGACCCACTTTCATCTAATTTAACCATTTAATTATAGTATAGAACATCTCAGAATGCGATGGCTTATCACAATTAATCATAACATGTTCACAAAATAAAAAAGAAGTGAGACAGGAATCAAATAAAAATCATTTGAGTTCCTATTCTCACTTCTATATAACATCATCATTAGACTATATAGCGCTTATGCTGATGTTTGTTCATTATTAATTAAATTGCCTTCTTTGTCGTACAATTCAGGCTCTTTTTCTTCATTGATAGTCTCTTCAGTAATTTTAACCTTAACAACGCCGTCAGTAGATGGCACATCATACATGATGTCTATCAATGCTTCTTCAATAATAGAGCGTAAACCACGAGCACCTGTTTTACGTTCTATAGCTTTGTTACTAATCGCAGCTAATGCTTCGTCGGTAAATTCTAACTCAACATCATCCAATTCAAGCATTTTAACATATTGTTTTACTAATGCATTTTTTGGTTGAGTTAAGATATTTTTCAACGCTTCAACATCTAATGTTTCTAAGTTAGCTACAATTGGGACACGACCAATGAATTCTGGAATTAAACCATAAGCTTGTAAATCTTCTGGTCTAATTTGTTCAAGAATTGCATCTTCATCATATTTAGAAGCTTCACTACTTGCAAAGCCAATAACCTTTTCACCTAATCTACGTTTAATAACTTCATCAATACCATCGAATGCACCACCAAGTACAAACAAAATATTAGAAGTATCAATTTGGATTAATTCTTGGTTTGGATGTTTACGGCCACCTTGTGGCGGAACACTAGCAGTAGTACCTTCAAGTATTTTCAACAATGCTTGTTGAACGCCTTCACCTGACACATCTCTTGTAATCGATGTATTTTCTGATTTACGCGCGATTTTATCGATTTCATCGACATAGATAATTCCTTTTTCAGCTTTATCAATATCGAAATCTGCTGCTTGGATTAAACGTAATAAGATGTTTTCTACATCATCACCAACATACCCTGCTTCTGTTAAACTTGTTGCATCTGCAATCGCAAAAGGTACATTTAATGTTTTTGCTAAAGTTTGTGCTAATAGTGTTTTACCACTACCTGTAGGTCCGATTAAAGCAACATTACTTTTTTGTAACTCTACTTCATCTTCGTTAGGACCTAACTGTTGGATACGTTTATAGTGATTATATACAGCCACCGCTAATGATTTTTTAGCTTTTTCTTGACCAATTACATAATCATTTAATTGATCCATAATTTCTTTTGGAGTTGGTAATTCAGTTAAACCTTCTGGTTCAGCTTGAGCTAATTCTTCTTGAACTATTTCTGAACATAATTCAATACACTCATTACAAATATATACGCCACTTCCTGCAACTAATTTCTTCACTTGATCTTGATCTTTGCCACAGAAAGAACATTTTAAATTTTCTTCATCTTCATTGAACTTGAACATTCTATTTACACCCCTATTCCCTAAAGACTATACTAGATAGCATTTTAATATGCAAACAGTTAAAACTACAAGTTATTTGCACATAATAGTGAAGCAGATACATCATAATTAATGCATCTGCTACTCAACAATTTTGTATTATACAGCTTTACATATTATACAACTAATAATCTGCTCAACTTATTAAACTTGTATTATGCTTCTTCGTCTTCTTTAGTTGGTTCTACTAATTTAGCTTCGTCAACTAATAAGTCAATAACTTTTTGAATACGTACATCATTTTTTACGATATCTGTATTGCCAAGTGTTTGTTTAATATCTTCAACTGAGATATTAAACTGTTCACTCATTTTTTCTAATTCTTTATCGATATCTTCATCTGAAACTTCTACATTTTCAGCTTCAGCGATAGCAGTAAGTGTTAAGTTTGTTTTAACACGTTCTTCAGCATCGTCTTTCATTTGTTCTCTTAATTGAGATTCGTCTTGACCAGAAATTTGGAAATAAGTTTCAAGATTTAGACCTTGTTGTTGCATACGTTGACCGAATTCTTGAACCATACGATCTAGCTCTGTATTAACCATAGCTTCTGGAATATCTACTGTTGTATTATTCGCAGCTTTGTTAATTGCTTCTTCTTTTTGAGCATTTTCAGCATCAGTTTCTTTTTGTTCAGCTAAACGTTTACGAGTGTTTTCTTTGTATTCTGCAACTGTGTTAGCTTCTGAATCTAATTCATTTGCAATTTCATCAGTTAATTCTGGAACTTCTTTGTATTTCACTTCGTTAACTTTAGTTTTGAAAGTTGCTTCTTTACCAGCTAACTCTTCAGCATGATATTCTTCTGGGAATGTAACGGTAACGTCTTTTTCTTCTCCAGCTTTCACACCAACTAATTGTTCTTCAAATCCTGGAATAAACATTCCTGAACCAATTTCTAAGTCATAGCCGTCAGCTTGGCCACCTTCGAATTGCTCACCATCAACATAACCATCAAAATCGATGTTTACAGTATCGCCATTTTCAATAGCTGCATCTTCTTTAACAACCATTTCTGATAAATGACCTAATTGATGGTCAATTGATTCTTGAATTTCTTCTTCAGTTAATTCAGTAGATTGTTTTTCAATTTCTAGACCTTTATAGTCTCCTAATTGAACTTCTGGTTCTACAACAACTGTTGCATCGAATTTGAAGTCGCTACCTTTTTCAATTTGTGTTACATCAATTTCAGGTTGATCTACTGGTTTAATACCAGTTTCGTCAATTGCTTCACCATATGCTTCTGGTAATAAAATATCAGCTGCATCTTGATATAAAGCTTCTACGCCAAAACGTTGTTCAAAAATTTGACGAGGTACTTTTCCTTTACGGAAACCAGGTACGTTGATTTGTTTTACTACCTTTTTAAAAGCTTGATCTAAAGCTTTGTCTAATTTTTCTGCTGGAACGGTAACTGATAATACACCTTCGTTACCTTCTTTTTTTTCCCAAGTTGCTGTCATGTATAAAAACCTCCATGATTATCCTATTTTATTTTTTCAACTACATTAGTATATCACACGTGTTGTGCCTACACAAATGTTGAACTTCGTTCTTTGCATTTTATTTTAATTATATAATTTAGCATAAATATGTTAACGGTTATTGTCTACCCGAATTCTATTAAATTACTCTAGTTGATCTAACCGTTGAATAAATTCACTTACCTCATCTATTGATTGAGGTTGTACAATACCTAACATGGATTTAAAGTAGTTTTCATATGCCTTAATCCACTGTGGAACAGAACCAATTGTTTGGATGTCAATTGGGTAGAGTAATATTGCATGATTATTCATAACATGTAATGCCTCTTCAAGTAATTGTGTACCTTCATCATCTAAACACTTTACAACTTCAGGTATTACTTGTTGTTTCATGGTTGTGTGTTCTAAGCCTGGTAAGTCTTTAGGAACTAGTGATAAATTTTGATTGAATTTGCTAATATGCACTACTTCTTCATATTGTGCAAAACGTAAATATTCTAACATTATAGAAATAACATTATTCCGAATATCAGTGTTGTTCAATAAACTGGCTACTGTATCTTTATAACTATATTGACTATTGTCTATCAATGTTAAAATAGTGTTAATTTGGTCACGTATCTCTAAAGTATCAAATTGTTGTAATTGTGAAGCTACTTGCGCATTATGTTGCTCCAATTGGCTTAGTGCATAAGACTTGAGAGGTAATAATTCCATGCGTGTTTTATGATTTTGTACTTCATCTATGATTTGGTCAATGACCTCGATGGCTTCAAAATATTGACCTAAGCCATTTAAACTTTCCACATAATATATGACTAATTCATCATAATTCGTAAAACCTTGCTTTAATAATATAATTGCTTCTTCTCTTAATTCTAAAAAATGATTCATACGATATAACATTGAACACTTCAATAATGACAATGTTTCGTCTAATTCAAAATGCTCCTCATAATTATCAAACAAAGAATACATTTCCTCTAAATCATCTTGATTATAAGCTATTTTAATATCACGAATTAATTTATCTTTTGACCGAGGAAAAGGAATGATATCAGACATGTAATCCACCTCTACTGTAATGCTTCTAAAATCAATGCACTCCAAGTTTCAAAATCATCATAATTTTCAATACTACCTTGTTCTACCCACTTGATTTTTAATGTATCCGTCTCCTTAACTTCAACATCTTTTGAATCTACGGTTATTTTAAACAAGACTCCTAAATGAACTTCTCCCACTTCATTTGTATCGTCATTAATAAAACCTATGTATTGTAAATTTTGTGTTTTTTGTTCAGATAAACCAATTTCTTCTTCTAACTCACGTTGTGCATTGATACGTAAAACTTCATTTATTGATGCAGCTCCTACGATATCATTCATATGACCACCGACACCTATAGAAGATTGTCCATGCAACCGTGATTCGCCTCCACCACTCAAGCGATCATAAACCAAAATTTGACCCTCTTCATTTTGCAACAAACAATACGATATTAACTGTTTGTACGTTGGATCTTCTTCCATATCTCCACGACGTTTCACTTCATATTGTGACAATGTCTCAAAAATTTTTGAGCCTTTTTGGCCATTGTTAGACAGAAAACCATTAAATTGATTTTTTTCATTATTAAATAATATAGTTCTTGGTACTACTGTAATCATTTCATCAAACTTTGACATGATAATCTCCTTAAGATACGACTTCACAGTTATTTTATCAAAACTCTGATACATCTCAAAATAAAAAAGAGATGCAGTCATACCACATCTCTTTTTTAGTAAATATTATTTTAAAGCTTCTTTTGCTTTAGCAACTAATTCACCGAAAGCTTTGTCGTCTGAAATTGCGATTTCAGATAACATTTTACGGTTCACGTCGATTTCAGCTTTTTTCAAGCCGTTCATTAATTTTGAATAACTAATGTCGTGTTGACGTGCAGCAGCGTTAATACGTGTAATCCATAATTTACGGAAATCACGTTTTCTTTGACGACGGTCACGGAATGCATATTGTCCTGATTTCATTACTTGTTGTTTAGCTACTTTGTATAACGTACGTTTTGAACCAAAGTAACCTTTTGCTAATTTGATCGTCTTTTTACGACGAGCTCTTGTTACTGTTCCACCTTTTACTCGTGGCATAATAAATTCCTCCTCAAAATTGTGTTAGATCTTTTTAATGTCAAATTTCACTCTAAAATCGCTCGATTATTTTTTATACGCTAATAATTGTTTTACACGTTTCATATCTGATTTGTGTACTAATCTAGCTTTACGTAATTGGCGTTTTTGTTTTGTATTTTTGTTTGCAAATAAGTGAGATGTGAAAGCTCTTGAACGTTTTAATTGACCTGAACCAGTTCTTTTAACACGTTTAGCAGCTCCACGGTGTGTTTTCATTTTAGGCATGATACAATTCCTCCTGTGTTTTCAAAAATTATTTTTCAGCAATTGGCGTTAACATGATAAACATTTGACGCCCTTCCATTTTAGGTCTTTGCTCAACAGTAGCAATATCTTTACATTCTTCTGCAAATTTTTCTAATTGACGTTGACCAATTTCTTTATGCGTAATTGCACGACCTCTAAAACGAATAGAAACTTTACATTTGTCGCCTTTTGATAAGAACTTACGACCATTCTTTAATTTAGTTTGGAAGTCATGTTCTTCAATAGTTGGGCTTAAACGAATTTCTTTTACATTAATCGTTTTTTGTTTCTTTTTCATTTCTTTTTCTTTTTTCTGTTGTTCGAATTTATACTTTCCGTAATCCATAATTCTTGCAACAGGTGGTTTAGCGTTAGGAGCAACTACGACTACATCTAAACCAACTCTATCAGCCATTTCAAGTGCTTCATTTTTGGCTTTAACACCAATTTGTTCACCATCTTGACCGATTAATCGTAATTCTTTTGCGCGAATCTTTTCATTAACTTGAGTCTGATCTTTAGCTATGGTTGACACCTCCAAGATTTTTACGAAATTATCCCAAGCAAAAACAGAGCGAGTATACAAGATACCCGCTCTGCTTCACACATGTCTTTGCATGTATTATTGACCTGCCAACAGCTTGTTGCGTCGCTACAGGTGAGAAGCGGGAGCTTCTTCTTGGTACGTTTCGTATTCAACGTTACTAATATTACCAGTAACCACGACAATAGTCAATAGTTTTTATTATTTATTTTCAGTTGATTTCATATCAACATCTTGGCTTAAGTTTACTTTATCTAATGGAATCATTTTTGTTTTATAGCGTAATTTGTGATAAATAAAGAATGCTAAAAATACTGGAATACCCATGTATGTGATGACAAAACGATTTAAATTAAAATCACCTGTTTTAATGAAATCAACATCCTGTCCTACAATAACAAGCACACATAAAACGCCTGCGAATATTGGCCCAAATGGGAAGAGTTTCGCTTTATATTTTAATTTAGATTTATCATAATTTTGTTTATCAAACGCTTTTCTAAAGCGATAATGACTGACTGCTATTCCAACCCAAGCTATAAATCCAGTCATACCACTCGCTGCCACGATATATTCATAAGCATCGCCACTAATATGTTGTAATAAGAATATAGCAATAACTATAAGTGCTGTTACTAACAATGACATGTATGGCACACCATATTTATTTGTTTTGCCAAAAATAGGAAATGCTAGTTTATCTTTACTCATAGAATATAACATACGTGTTGAAGCGTACATACCGGAATTACCGGCAGATAATACAGATGTTAAAATAACTGCATTCATAAATGATGCCGCAAATGCTAACCCTGCATTTTGGAATACAAGTGTAAACGGAGAAGTCGCAACACTAGTATCGCCACCCATTAAAGCATCACTGTTGTATGGAATCAACATTCCAATTACAAAAATAGCTAAAATGTAAAACAATAAAATTCTCCAAAAGACTTGTTTAATCGCTTTTGGTACTGCACGTTCAGGATTTTCTGATTCACCTGCCGTTATCCCAATTAATTCTGTTCCTTGGAATGAGAATCCAGCAACTAAAAACACACCTAGAATAGTCAACAAGCTACCGCTGAAACCATCACCTAAAATTGGTCCTTCTCCAGCTGTGAATGTTTCGAATCCTACAAATTTGCCGCCCATAATACCAACTATTGTTAACAGTCCTATGACAATAAAAATAATTACAGTGACTACTTTTATTAAAGCAAACCAATATTCACTTTCACCATATACTCTAACAGATAATGCATTAAGTCCAAAAATTATAATTAGGAATAGACAACTCCATCCCCATGCTGGCAGCCCTTGTAATGGTGACCAATATTGAACAACTTGTGCCGCGATTGTCACATCTGCTGCAACGGTAATAACCCAGTTAAACCAATAATTCCAACCTAATGCAAATCCCAAAGATGGATCTACAAAGCGAGTAGCATAGGTACTAAATGAACCTGACACTGGTAAATATGTAGCCATCTCTCCCAATGATGTCATTAAGAAGAAAACCATTGCACCGATAATTGCAAATGCTAATAACGCTCCAAGTGCACCAGCATCATGAATTGCACCACCAGAAGTCATAAACAATCCAGTACCGATACAACCACCAATTGCAATCATTGAAATATGACGATCTTTAAGTCCTCTTTGTACACCGCCATTTTGATTCGTATTATTTCCCATATAAGCTTCCTTTCTGAAATGCTTAGAGGTTTACACTGATATGACTTTATAATTACTCCTTCATTACATCCAGTTCATTCCCCATTGTAACTGTTGAATCATGTAATATAAAAAGGTTACATACCCATTTGATATGCAACCTTTTTTATCATATATATAGGTAGCACTTCACATGTGTGACAGTCCAGTTCCTTTCGATAACTGGCCCAATAAATAATACTAATGGTTATTATTTATTTCGGCATTTTTACCTTTCACTTGCTCAACAATTGTTCCATCAAACACTTGAACAGTTACTAATTAAAAACGCAACCTCTAACTCAATTTTTTTATTCATTTATTTCACTAACACTCAATATACATGATTTCTCAAACTGTTTCAATACTATCTTGCTTTTTTAAGTCTGATTTCATCAATTAAGCTCCAAATGAAGTCATCACGTTCAATAGTTTCTTGATCTTGTGATCCGTATTTGCGTACATTCACTTCGTTATTCTCTACTTCTTTGTCTCCAACTACGAGTTGATATGGAATTTTTTGCATTTGTGCTTCTCTAATTTTGTAACCCATTTTTTCATTTCGATCATCAATCTCTACTCTTACACCTTGTGATTTTAGCTCATCTTGTAAGCTTCGTGCATAATCATAATGTAAGTCTACATTGACTGGAATGATTTCAACTTGCTTAGGTGCTAACCATGTTGGGAATGCGCCTTTTGTTTCTTCAGTTAGGAAAGCAACAAAGCGTTCCATTGTTGATACTACACCTCTATGAATAACTACTGGTCTATGTTGTTCACCGTCATTACCAATATATGTTAAATCAAATTTTTGTGGTAGTAAGAAGTCTAATTGTGCAGTTGATAGAGTTTCTTCTTTGCCCATTGCAGTTTGAACTTGAACGTCTAATTTAGGACCGTAGAATGCAGCTTCACCTATAGCTTCAACATAATCTAATCCTAATTCATCCACTGCTTCTTTCAACATATTTTCCGCAGTATTCCACATTTCATCATCGTCAAAATACTTTTCTTTATCGGCTGGATCTCTATAGCTTAATCTAAAGTTATAATTTTCAAAGCCGAAATCTTCATAAACTTCCATAATTAAATTTACTACTCGTTTAAATTCCTCTTTGATTTGGTCAGGTCTCACAAAGATATGTGCATCATTTAAAGTCATACCACGCACACGTTGTAAACCTGAAACCGCACCACTAGATTCATAACGATGCATTGTACCTAATTCTGCAATACGTATAGGTAATTCACGATAAGAATGCGGTTTGTTGGCATAAATCATCATATGGTGTGGACAGTTCATTGGTCTTAAAACCATTTCTTCTTGCTCATCTAATTTCATCGTTGGGAACATATCTTCTTGATAGTGGTCCCAGTGGCCAGATGTTTTATATAAGTCAACATTCGCCATCACTGGTGTATAGACATGGTCATAACCCATACTTACTTCTTTGTCGACAATATAACGTTCAATTTCACGACGAATAGTTGCGCCATTTGGTAACCATAATGGTAAACCAGCACCTACTAATGGATTGTTTGAGAAAAGTTCTAAATCCTTACCAATTCGACGATGGTCACGTTCTTTACGCTCTTCTAGCATTTGTAAATGTGCTTTTAAATCTTTTTTATCGAAAAAGGCTGTACCATAAATACGTTGCAACATTTTGTTGTTGCTGTCACCACGCCAATACGCACCAGCAGTTGATAGCAATTTGAATTCTTTAATTTTTGCAGTTGATGGTACATGTACACCACGACATAAATCAGTAAATTCACCTTGACTATATAATGTTACTGATTCATCTTCTGGAATCGCATCAATTAATTCTAGTTTATATGGATCATCTGCGAAAAACGTTTGAGCTTCTTGGCGTGAAACGACTTTACGTTCAATCGGGAAGTTTTCATTAACAATTTGTTTCATTGTTTTTTCAATTTGTTCGAAGTCATCCGAAGATATAGATTGTTCCATATCAAAATCGTAGTAGAATCCACCATCTATTACAGGACCTACACCAAATTTCACATCTCCGTATAGTCGTTTAAGTGCTTGTGCCATTAAGTGAGCTGTTGAATGGCGTAGCACTTCTAACGCTTCTTCACTACCAGGTGTCACTATTTCAATGTCACCATCAGTTTCTAACGGACGCGTTAAATCCACTAATGTATTATTGAATTTACCCGCTACAGCTTTTTTTCTAAGTCCTGGACTAATTGATTGTGCGATGTCTTCAGTTGTTGTTCCTTTATCAAACGCTTTATTATTACCATCTGGAAATTGAATATTTATTTGATCCATGTTTATTTACCCTCCATTAAAAATTCAAGTTCTTAATCAAAATAAAACAATAGAAAAAGACCCCATCCCAATAAGGGACGAGGTCTTCGTGGTACCACCCTAATTCAACATATATGTCTGACAACAATATGTTAACTCTACATAAGATAACGGTCTTGAGCCGAGTGTTCATTACAAACACTATCTAGGAGGGAGTAATAACTAAATATAATAGTCATATTCTCATCAACTAATGACTTGCTGTATATTAGTGATTTAATTATCATGTCCTCATTTTGTATTATTTTGATTTAGATTTACTTACATTATACAACATTTACTGTAAATTTCAAACATCTCTATAATTCTCGCCATCTAAATAGTAAGGTGTAGCTAATGTCTTAATTCGCTCCATGATACGAGCAGCTTTTGTAAGTTCTGTACCATCACGGGTCACTGATAAATGATGTTGTAATTCTTTGAAGTTATAGTTAGAACTAAAGAACGTTGGTAACTCTTGGACCATACGATAATGTAAAATCGGTCCAATAATTTCATCACGTACCCACGGTGTAATTTCTTCAGCACCTATGTCGTCTAACATTAAAATATTAGCTTCTCGCACTTTAGCTAGCTTTGTTTCAAATGTGCCATCTTTAAAACCACTTTTCAGAGTGCGAATAAATTCAGGCAAATAAATAATAGTTGATGGTATTTTTTTCGTTTTAAGTTGGTTGGCAATTGCCCCCAAAATAAATGATTTACCTGTCCCAAATTCACCATGTAAATACATGCCCTTGATATTAGCATCTTGATTTGCAATCGCGTTACAAATATCATCTGCTGCACGTGCGACTTCTAATCGTTTACCTTTTAAATAAATATCTTTTAATTTTGCATTTAATGTATCACGTTGCATATGATGTGAAGTAATTAACTGGGCGTTGTATTTTTCTTCGTCATGTTTAACTTTACAAGGACAAGGCAAATAACGAATTTTAATATGTTGATTGTCTATATACAATTCTGGAACGTGACCTTTAACGAAGTTCGGGCAGTCGTTAAAACTATGACCATCATAGTGCTTTTGTTGGTCCTTATATTCTTGTAGCACATTTAAATCCTCATCAATCATCGCATTGGTTAATTCAGCCTGATGTTGTTCTAAAAATTGTTTAACATCATGATCATTTACTACATCATGTTTAATTTTTGCAATACGTTTAAACAACTGATTAGAGTCACCCATTATTTGATCGAAACGTTTCATTCGTCATCTTCCCCCCATCTCTCTTTTAAATGTTGTAAGAAAGCAGCTCTTTCTTGATCTTCCTCTTCATTATTATCATTATCTACCTTTTTATTATTATCATCACTTTCAGTCGATGCTTGTTGTTCTCGCTCCAACAACCATTTTGGAGTCATTTCTTTAGAAGCTAATTGGTGCTTTTTGTATCGTGATTGTGATGAGGCAACGCGTGTCTCTGGTTTAGGTTGATTTACTTTTAGTGCGTGTTGATATGCTTGTTCTGCAGTACTAATTCCTAATTTTTTCCAATTTGAAGCTATCTCCAATATATATGCTTTAGGTAATTTCATATCTTCTTTTAACATAACAAATTGTAATAAGATGTTAATTACTCCAAATGACATTTTTTCTCGTTCTACCAACTCTTCCACCATTACTTTTTGTTGTGTAGTTGGTTCAGAACTAGACCAAGATGCTAACATTTCTATTGGACTCGTATTTTCTAATTGTTGTAACCAATTTTTATCATCATCATTTTGTTCTGCTGATGGTTTCGGCGCTGTAATTTGATCTTTTTGTTGTAGCGAAGGTAAATGTTGTTCATGTTCCATTAAATAATACGTGCGCGCATATTTTCTTATATCTTCGAATGATAACTGTTGTGCACTTGTAATTGACTTTAAGATAATACGTTTCATAGCTTCAGGTGTTAAACCATATAATGTAGCTAATTGAATAATTAAATGTTTAGCTTCTTGAGTTATTATTTCTTCGCTAATGAAATGTGTTTGAAGAAGGTCGTACAACGTTTCAAAATCAAAATTCACTGCCGATAAATCCAGACCTTTATATGTAGATTCTTGTGGCATTTGACTTACATCTTCTACTAAATTACCTTTAGGCAATTTGAACACATCAGTATACTTGCGTGTGATTTCTTGGAATTCAGTTAAATCTATAGCAGTAGATGTTTCAAAATCTGATTTTAGTTGATGGTAACGTTGCTTATTGACTTCATTATACAAAAAGATAGATAACATTGGATCACTGAAAAATTGACGGGCAGTAGGTGGTTGCACTAATTTATAAACAAATGATGAAGTGTTATCTTCATGTTTTACAAAGCTTTTTACTAAACCAATGCCCTCTAAAATATCCATTTGTTGTCTAAACTCTTTTAAATTAATTTTCAATTCACTCATAATAATGTAATGTGTGTTTACTTGATTAGATGTTGACTCAACAAATTGGTTTAAATAATGCAAAAGCCCAATTGCACTTGAGCCAACTAATGGCGTAAATAAACGATTTAAAATAGCTAAATTATGGTTTGTTAGCTGAAAGTCTCGTTTAACTTGAAAATCATCTTGTGGTCTCAGCCCAAATTTAGCAGATTGTAACCCCATTTATGAATCACTCCGTTTATTTTCAGATAAGATACCTTGCATAGATTGCAATAATTGATCGACATCTTTAAACTCTTTATATACTGATGCAAATCTAACATAGGAAACTTGATCTACATGCATCAATAAATTCATCACATATTCACCGATTTCTCTCGACGAAACTTCAGCTTGTCCTATATCACGTAATTGCCATTCAACACTATTTGTTATCTCTTCTAATTGTTCGTAGCGCACTGGTCTTTTTTCGCACGACCGTACTAAACCATTTAAAATTTTTTCACGTAGAAACTGTTCACGTGTGCCATCTTTTTTCACCACTATAAGTGGACGTTTTTCTATATGTTCAAATGTGGTATATCTTGTACCACATTGTTCACATTCTCTTCTTCGGCGAATCGCATTTACTTCATCCGCATGTCTAGAATCAACAACACGGGAATGCGTCGCGCTACATTTCGGACATTTCATGGTACTTTCACCCTCTTTTGTAGATTACGCCTTATTATACTATAAAATAATATGATACAAAAGAATCCTTATTATTATCTAGTTTATACTAGCAAATAAAAATAAATGCCAATCCCTTCTGGGTTTGGCATTTATTTTTATCTTTATCTAATATTTACGAATTAACTTGAAACTACCTTCGAATTTTCTTTCAATGATTCACCAATTTGAGCTGCTATTTCAACGACACGATTTGAATAACCCCACTCATTGTCGTACCAAGCAATCACCTTAACTTTTTTATCCCCCATTACTAAAGTGCTTTGAGTATCGATAACAGCTGAATGTGGATTTGTATTAAAATCAACTGACACTAATGGTGCATCTTCTGTAGCTAATACACCTTGCAAGTCGTTTTCTTTAAATGCTTGATTTATGTCATCTACTGTAACATCAGTTTCTAAATCAACGACCAAATCTACTAACGATACATTTTTAGTTGGTACTCTTAAAGCCATACCATGCAATTTACCATCTAATTCTGGCATTACTTCTTTTAATGCTTTGGCAGCGCCAGTTGATGTAGGTATTATGCTTTCATTACAGGAACGTGCTCTTCTTAAATCTTTATGTGGGTTATCAATATTATTTTGATCATTAGTAATTGCATGTACAGTTGTCATTAGACCATTTACAATACCAAATTTATCATTAAGTACTTTCGCCACAGGGCCAATGCAATTCGTTGTACAAGAAGCATTACTGAAAATATCATATTGTTCAATATCAAGATCGTTATTATTCACGCCTTTAACGATCATTTGAACATCTCCACCTTTTGATGGACCTGTCAATAACACCTTTTTAGCCCCAGCAGTTAAATGTGCACTTGCTTTATCACCGTGATTAAATTTACCAGTAGCTTCAATAACAATATCGATATCTAACAACTTCCATGGTAGATTTTCAGGATTACGGTCAGCAAGTAATTTAATTTCATGCTCATCTACTTTAATGCCGTGATCCGTTGGTTCTACTTTTAAATCATATGTACCATGAGTTGTATCATAATTAATTAAATGCGCTATTGTTTCAGGTGGATAGCTCGCATTAATTGCTACCACATTTAAATTTTTATTTTTCAAAGCAATTCTTAAGGCCATTCGACCTATTCTGCCCATTCCATTAATTGCAATATTCGTTGTCATAAGAAGCACTCCTCACCTATGTGTTATACTTTATGTGATTAGTATAACATAAATATTGCTAATTGAAAGCGTTTTCTAAACAAAAAAATAAAAAATCACTACAGAAATAACATTTTCCCATAGTGATTTTTTAATTTATGACTCACTGCTATCTAAATAACCTTCTTCAATTAATAACTGCTCTAAATTTTGTTTAAGTTCGAGCTTAGAATCTCGATTATCGATGACATGATCAGCCATACGTCGTTTTTTATCAATGGAAATTTGACTTAGCACACGTGCTTTAGCATCTTCTAGTGACATATCATTTCTTTCCATTAATCGATCTATTTGGATACTTTCTGATGTATAAACTAACCATACTTCATCAACAGTTTCTTGTAAGTCATTTTCATAAAGTAAAGGAATATCCATAATGACATTGTACCCCTCTGCTAAAAATTGATCTTTTTCTTCATCCATAATTGTTCTAACAATAGGATGTACAATTTCGTTAAGTTCCAATCTTTTTTCAGGGTAATTAAACACAATATCGCCAACATACTGTCTATCCATTTCCCCGTTCTCAGCAATAGCCTCATCACCAAATGCTGCTTTAACTTGGGCTAAACCTTCACTACCTTTAGCAACAGCTTTTCGAGAGGCAACATCTGCATCAACGATTTTAAAACCATGGATTTCTAATAATTCAGCTACAGTTGATTTTCCGGTTGCAATCCCACCTGTTAGTCCTATAACTTTCGGCATCTTTCTCACGCTTCCTTTATTTTTGACATGTTGGACAGAAATGACTATTTCTCGTCGCAATAACTTGGGTAGCAATCATCGAATTACACACCTTACATGTCTTTTGTTTATATACATTTAAATGTAGTTGCATTGTACCAGTATTACCATCAGCATGACGATAATCTGAAATGCTTGTTCCACCATTTTTAATACCCTCTTCAAGTACTTCTCGAACATATAAAAACAGCATTTCTCGTTCTTGATGATTTAAATCTTGAGTCTTTCTAGCTGGATGAATACCTGCACGAAATAGCGCTTCACAAGCATATATATTACCACAACCAGAGATGACACGGTGATCTAAAATCATTTGTTTAATAGGTTTATCATAATAACGTTTGTGATCAAAACACGCTAAATAATAATTTAACGCGTCATGATCAAAAGGCTCTGGCGCAATTTGTAAAAATGACGGGTATGCTTCGAAGGATGGAACATTACGTATTTCTCCAAATCGTCGAATATCCGAATAAACTAATTGTTTCCCATTACTCAATTCAAAGATTACGTGCCAATGCTTACGATAATTTTCGACTGGTATATCATCTACATGATTTACAATAAAGAATCCACCAGCCATACCTAAATGACTAATCAAAATACGCGTCGCGCCATCTTTTTCTAAATGAAATACAATGTATTTACTGCGTCGTTCGATAGCATCGATGACATAACCTTCCGTAAAGGTTTGGAACGTATCTAAAGCCATACCTTTAATAATTGTTTCACGCTGTTGCTTTTTACCTTCGATAACTTTAGATGAAAATATGACGCGGTTTATCTTTTCACCTACGACATAGGGTTGTATGCCACGTTTGACGTGTTCAACTTCTGGAAGTTCTGGCATATTATTCCTTCTTTCTATTTTGCATCATACCATGTATCACCGTAACTTGTTTCTACTAAAAGTGGTACATCAAGTGATAATGCATTATCCATAATATCTTCTATAAATTTACTAAATTCTTCTACTTCATCACGTGGTAGTTCAAATATTAATTCATCGTGAACTTGTAATAATAATGTTGCGTTAAATGTTTGATCTTGAATGGCTTGATCATAATTCACCATAGCTAATTTAATAATATCAGCTGCACTGCCTTGAATTGGTGTATTCATTGCCGTTCTTTCTGCAAAACTACGCAAGTTAAAGTTACGGCTAGTAATATCTGGAATGTAACGTCTACGATGCAATAGTGTTTCTACATATCCTTGAGCTTTAGCATCTTTTACTATATCTTGCATATATTGTTTAACTCCAGGAAAACTATCTAAATAATCATCTATAAATTGTTTTGCTTGCTTTCTAGTAATACCGAGACTTTGACTTAGACCGTAATCACTAATGCCGTACACAATACCAAAATTTACTGCTTTTGCTTGTCGGCGCATCAAACTATCAACTTCATCTGGTGATACATCAAAAACTTTAACCGCTGTTGCAGTATGAATATCTTCATTATTTTTAAAAGCTTGAATCATACTATCATCTTGCGTGATATGCGCTAACACTCTTAATTCAATTTGTGAATAATCCGCAGACAAAATTACGTTATCTTTTGATGTAGGTCTAAACGCTTTTCTAATACGTCGCCCTTCTTCTAATCGTACTGGAATATTTTGTAAGTTTGGATCTACTGAGGACAAACGACCTGTTTGTGCTAATGTTTGATTGAATCTAGAGTGAATACGATTATCTTCGCTAATAACTTTTTGCAAGCCTTCAACATACGTCGATTGTAATTTAGATAACTGACGATACTCTAAAATATAATCTATGATAGGATGTTCACCTTGTAATTGTTCCAAGACATCAACAGCAGTTGAATAACCTGTTTTAGTTTTTTTAATGACAGGTAATTCTAATGTTTCAAATAACACAACTCCAAGTTGTTTAGGTGAGTTAATATTAAATGACTCTCCTGCCGCATCATGTATATTGGCAATAAGTGTATCTAATTTCTGTTGTATTTCTATTTCCATTTCTTTTAATGCTTGTCCATCTGTGTATATACCTGTCTCTTCCATGTTACTTAAGATGCGTGCTAATGGTAATTCCATATCTTGTAATAGCGCAACTTGATTAAATTCTTCTAATTGTGCTTGCATGTGTGACGTTGCTTGATAAACAGCATGTATAATAGCTGCGACATAATCATTTAACGTTTCACTTTCTGGCACTTGGCGTTTTTTGCCTTTTCCATAAATCGATACACTTGATGGTACAAAGTGTTGATTGTAATGTGACACTACTGATTGAACATCATCTATCGCTCTTGATGGGTCAATAATATAAGATGCTAACATCGCATCGAACACAATGTTTTTAATATTTATGTCTAATCTATGGGCAGCAACGTATGTTTTTTTAGCATCGTAAACTATTTTTTTAGTCTCTTCATTTTCGAGCCATGCTACTAACTCACTGTGCTGACTTAGTGTTGTAGCATCTATCACAACATGATTTACGCCATCATACAAACCGAATTTCAAAATAGCATCTTTTAAATAATTGCTATCTTCCAATTCAATATGAATTGTCGCCTCTGATAATTGAGAAAAATTAACTGCTGAAAAATCTGTCATTACCTCTAACTCTAATTGCTCTTCTTGGCTCTGACCACTATCAACATCTAATTGTTCTAGTAATTGTTTAAATTCAAGTTTTTTAAACAATTCTATTTTTTCACTTTCATCTTGTTCTTGTGGCATAGCTGTATCATTCAGTGAGACTTTGAGAGGACTATTACAATTTATCGTTGCTAGTTTCTTACTCATTAACGCATCGTCTTTACTTAGTTCTAGCTTTTCTTTTAACTTTTTACCAGAAACTTCATCTATATGGTCATATAAGTTTTCGACAGTTGTAAATTGCGATAATAATTTTATCGCTGTTTTCTCGCCTACACCTGCAACACCAGGAATATTATCTGATGTATCGCCCATTAAACCTTTCATATCAACAATTTGCTCAGGTGATAAACCATTATATTTCTCAGCTATAAACTCTGGAGTATAATGATCAACATCAGTTATCCCTTTTTTAGTATAATAAATCGTTACTTTATCTGTTGCCAATTGTGTTAAATCTCTATCACCAGTAACAATAATAGTTTCGAAATCTGCATCATTTGCTTCCTTACTCAACGTACCGATAATATCATCAGCTTCATAGTTGTCTAATTCATAACGTGTTATACCATATGCATCTAAAAGTTGTCTAACATAAGGAAATTGTTCACTTAATTCTGGTGGTGTTTTTTGTCTACCACCTTTATATTCTCCATAAGTTTCATGTCTGAAAGTTGTTTTACCTGCATCAAAAGCCACTAAAAAGTGTGTCGGTGCTTCATCTTTTATGATTTTCTCTAATAACATTGCAAAGCCATACACTGCATTTGTATGGATGCCAGCTTTATTTTGTAATAATGGTAATGCATAAAAAGCACGGAAGCTTAAACTATTACCATCTATTAAAATTAACTTTTTCACCATATTAACCTCCAGAACTGTTTTGATATACATTTTATCATATTCTTAATTGATACCGTACTGATTCGTTATATGAATTTATATAAAAAGCAGGAGTAAGACAGAAACCAAAGTCACAATTTGATTTCACGTTTTACTCCCACATTTTAATAACTTTCTTATTTAATTATTGCACATCAAAAAACACTACTTTAAACGTCGATCCTTCATTCAATTGACTATTCACACTAATACGTCCATTATGTGCTTCTATAATATGTTTCGTAATTGATAGTCCTAGACCTGTACCACCAGAATCTCTACTTCGTGCTTTGTCGACACGATAGAACCGCTCAAATATATGTTTTTGATCTTCTTCACTAATGCCCATACCAAAGTCTTCTACTTCTAATATACTCTTATGTCCATCTTTATAGACGCGTACTATAATATCACTATCTACTGTAGAATAGCTAATTGCATTAGATAACAAGTTTAATACTACTTGGGCAATTTTTCCTTCATTCGCATCAATTATAATATCAGGTGTAATTTCTCTGATTATATTAATGTTTTTCTGCTCGGCAATAGTATAAACATTTTCAATCGTTGTTTCTACAATGTCAGTCAAACTAATATACTCAGTTTCCAATTCAGTTTGTTGCTCAACATGCGACAAATCCAACAAATCAAAAACTAATGTTTCAATTCGATCTGATTCTTTCAAAATAATTTTCAAGAAATCATCTAATGATTGCGGATCATTTTTCGCACCGTCCAATAACGTCTCAGCAAATCCTTTAATAGAAGTAATAGGTGTTTTCAATTCGTGAGACACATTAGCTACAAATTCTCGTCGTAAATTTTCTAATTTCTTCAAATTTGTAATGTCATGTAATACGATAACCATGCCATATAAATTCTTTTTAGTCCGAGATAAAATTGGAACACACGCTGCATCGAAATATTTTTCATGCACTTGTCCTATATTTAACTTCACTTGTTCGTAAATTGGTTTTTCAACTTTAAAAGCTTCAGTAATCAGCTCATGTATTGCTGGATCAATAAACTCTACATAACTTTTATGTTCTGCAGTTTCTTCAGGTGTAAATACCTCATAATACGTTTTATTAGCAACAACTATTTCACCATATTTATCAATCATTAAAATAGAGCTTGGAATATTTTCTACTGTAGTTTTTAAACGATTGGACTGTAATTTTTGTTTATGATTTAAACGCTGCAACTTACGTGCTAATTCATTTGTAGTAACAAATAATTCTCGCGTTTCTTTCACATTACTTTCTGGTACACGGACATGGTAATAACCATCTGCAAGCAGATTAGTAGCATACGTCACTTCATTAATTGGTCTAATATAAGTTCGATCAATACTGCGCACGACTAGAAATATAATAATTAATACAAACAAGCCAATGAGCGATATATACTTCCACAATTGAATTTGCAATTCAATAATTTCGTTATTGACGCCACTAATTAATACACGATAATCATCCACATCACTCTTAAAAGTAAATCTTCGGTCACTATTTACTTCGTCATAAATTAAATTTGTTGGGTTGGCTTCATTTAAAATTGCTTGATTAATTTTGACGTCATCTTGATGCGAAAATAATGACTTTTTACTATTCATAATTTTAATAGTCAAATTTTCGTTTTCAGCAAGTGCTTCTAATTCATGTTGTTTATCGTTTTTATACAAATGTACAAAGTGACGTGCTTTCTTTTCCATATCTCCTTCTTGTCCTACTGCAACAGTAGAATAAATCACATGAGAAATAATTGCTCCTAAAGCAATAAAACTCACAATTGTAATCGTACATAATAATAACAATAGCCGTTGGTGAAATTTAAGCATTAAACCTTAGGTCTTTCCATTTTATAACCCAAACCACGCACTGTTTTGATTAACTTTGGTTGTTTAGGGTTCTCTTCTAACTTATCTCTTAAGTGGCTAATATGTACATCTACAATTCTTGAATCTCCAGCAAATTCGTAATTCCAAACAGAATTCAACATATGCTCACGTGTAATTACTCTGCCTTGACGTTCAATTAAATATAAGAGTAATTCAAATTCTTTTGGTGTTAATTCAAGTAATTCATCATTTCGATAAACTTCAAAATATTCTGGTTTTATTCTAATAGACCCAATAATTATGTCATCCTCATCAATACCAGCCGGTTCAGCTTCGGCAATCATTGCAGAACGACGTAAGATTGCTTTCACTCTAGCAACAACTTCTCTAGGTGAAAATGGCTTTGTCATATAATCATCTGCACCGAGCTCTAAACCTAATACACGATCAAATTCATCATCTTTTGCTGTTAACATTAAAATAGGTACTAAATTTTTGTCAGTTCGTATTGATTTACACACTTCAATACCATCTTTTTTAGGTAGCATAACATCTAAGACAATTAAATCTGGATTGGTGTTGCTAACTTTTTCTAATGCTTCTTCTCCATCATATGCTACTTCTACTATGTATCCTGCTTGTTCTAAATTATATTTCAGTAACGTTACGATTGATTGTTCATCATCTACTACAAGTACTTTTTGTGACATAGTGTACCTCCATATTTATGTTTACAATTTAATTATAACTTAAAATTTAATAAAAATAACACACATTATAATATTTTTACACAAATTTTACAAAATATATGATTCGCAATATATATACAATAATCGTGATTTCCATGCAACACTCACAGTATGTGCTTTATTACTATTTTCATAATTCCCTAGAAGTAGTAGCTCAAACAATTCTTAATAATATCTTAACATTATTTTAAATTTTTTAAACTGATATGGTTATTTATCACCTAACTACATAAAGAAAGTCATTAAAAAGCCCAACTAAATAATAACTACTTAGTTG
>NZ_PPQB01000005.1:58799-169536 GCF_002902345.1 Staphylococcus arlettae | reverse complement strand
AGCAAAAGCAGAAGTTGATACTTCTTTAGCTCCGTCCATTAAACGTGCAAAGTCGTATGTTACAACTTTAGATGCAATTGTTTTTTCAATTGAATCTGTAATCTTATCTGCTGCTTCTTGCCAACCTAAATGTTCTAACATTAATACTGCACTTAATAATTCAGATGATGGATTTACTTTATTTAAATCTGCATATTTTGGTGCTGTACCGTGTGTTGCTTCGAAAATAGCATGTCCAGTTTCATAGTTAATGTTTGCACCAGGTGCAATACCAATTCCGCCTACTTGTGCAGCTAATGCATCTGATACATAATCACCATTAAGGTTCATTGTAGCTACTACGTCATGATCTGCAGGACGTGTTAGGATTTGTTGTAAGAAAATATCAGCAATTGAATCTTTAATAATAATCTTACCAGCTTTTTCAGCTTCTTCTTGAGCTGCATTTGCTTTATCTTTGCCTTCATCTTCAACGATTTGGTCATATTGTTGCCAAGTAAATACTTTATCAGCAAATTCATTATGTGCAACATCATAACCCCATTGTTTGAAAGCACCTTCTGTAAATTTCATGATATTACCTTTATGAACTAAAGTAACTGATTTACGGTTATTGTCTAAAGCATACTGAATAGCAGCTCTAACTAAACGTTCTGTACCTTCTTTTGAAACTGGTTTAACACCAAGACCTGATGTTTCTGGGAAACGAATATTAGTAGCACCCATTTCATTTTGTAAGAAATCTACAAGTTTTTTAACTTCAGGAGTACCTTCTTTAAATTCAATACCAGCATAAATATCTTCAGTATTTTCACGGAAAATAACCATATCTGTATCTTCAGGACGTTTAACAGGTGATGGTACACCTTTAAACCAACGTACTGGACGTAAACAAGTAAATAGATCTAATTCTTGACGTAATGCTACATTAAGAGAGCGAATCCCACCACCAATTGGTGTAGTTAATGGCCCTTTAATAGCAATTAAGTATTCGTTAATAGTATCTAACGTTTCTTTAGGTAACCATTCACCTGTTTCATCATAAGCTTTTTGACCAGCTAATACTTCTTTCCATTCGATTTGTTTTTCGCCATTGTATGCTTTCTCAACGGCTGCATCAATAACACGACTTGCCGCTTTCCAAATGTCTGGTCCAATACCGTCACCTATGATATATGGAATGATTGGTTGGTTAGGTACTGATAACCCGTCGTTATTTTTTACAATTTTGTCTCCTGCCATGTCAAAAAACCTCCAAATTTAGTGTGTATAATTTATTTTTATTATCGTTCTTCTATCGGTAAGTATGTTCTGTTTGTTTCTCCAATATATTGTGCACGTGGACGCATGATTCTATTATCTTGATACTGTTCAAGAATGTGTGCAATCCAGCCTGATGTTCTGCTTACCGCAAATATTGGTGTAAATAAATCATGATCGATATTTAAACTGTGGTACACTGTCGCACTATAAAAATCAACATTAGCAATTAAGTTCTTTTCTTGTTTCATTTTATCGGCGATTTTCACAGAAATATCAAACAATTCACTTTGGCCTGTTTCAGAAGTGATTTTTTTACTCATTTCTTTAAGGAATTTCGCTCTTGGGTCGCCATCTTTATATACACGATGACCGAAGCCCATTATTTTTTCTTTGTTTTGAATCTTTTTATCAATATATGAATCAACTTCATCCACTGATTTTACTTCAGATAACATACTCATTACACGTTCATTTGCCCCACCGTGTAATGGTCCTTTTAATGATCCTACTGCAGCAACGATACCAGAATACATATCTGATAATGATGATACAGCACATCTTGCTGTAAATGTAGAAGCATTAAATTCATGATCCGCGTGTAAAACTAACGCTTTGTTAAATGCTTCAACTTCGATATCAGTTGGAAGTTCTCCTCTTAACATGTATAGGAAATTGCCCGCATAATTTAAGTCTTCACTTGGTTTTACAGGTTCTTTTCCTTCTCGTACTCTTGCAAAAGCTGTGACTAAAGAAGCAATTTTTGCTTGAATTCGAATCGCACGCTCCATTGTTTGGCTTTCATCTTCCTCTTCAGCATGCTCATCAAAATGCGCAATATATGAAACAGAAGTTCTTAAAGCTGTCATAGGATGTACATCATCAGTCGCGTACTCTTGGAAATGATTATACACTCTAGGATTTAATGTCATATATTCAAATAATTTAGATTTTAGTTCACTAAGCTCTTCTTTATTTGGTAACCTATAGTGCCATAATAAGAATACAACTTCTTCAAATTCGGCATGATTAGCTAAATCATCGATGTCATAGCCCGCATATGTTAATTGACTATCAATGATTGAACTTACTTTTGTTTCGGCAGCAAGTACCCCTTCCAAGCCTCTTTGTATGTTTGCCATATTAAAATTCCCCTTTTCTATTTCATTATGAAATGGCTTACAAACATTATTATATCCAATCAAATACAATTTGTGAATACCCATGTTTGTATACTTGAGTAATTTCATAAGAAATTAGTTTTACATACTTACATCTTCAACTTTCCACAAAATAGTAGATTGCTATATCTCCATTTTAATAGTAATTACTGGTTTCTTCAATTTTTATAGGTTTTTAAATAGTTATCATCTTTGATAACAATAAAAAATGATTTACTAAAATGTAATTGCTACATACTTATAAAAACAGTTGTATTATTCGCTTTTGAGTAGCATAATTATAAACACAAATAAACTAAGGGAGTTTAAACTATGGCACAACAACTAAATAGAGAATTAAATAGCCGACATGTCCAACTTATTGCTATCGGGGGAGCGATAGGTACAGGCTTGTTTCTTGGCGCAGGTCAAACCATAGCATTAACCGGTCCATCAATTTTATTGACTTATATTATTATTGGTTTCATGCTTTTCATGTTTATGAGAGGCTTAGGCGAAATTTTAGTTTCAAATACCGGCTTTAAATCTTTTGCTGATGTTACGAATGAATACATAGGACCTTTTGCTGGGTTCGTCACTGGATGGACATATTGGCTATGCTGGATTATTACTGGAATGGCTGAAGTTACTGCAGTTGCTCAATATGTAAGTTTCTGGTTTCCTGAAATACCGAACTGGGTGAGTGCTTTATTCTGTGTCCTTGTGTTAATGGTTTTCAACTTATTAAGCGCTCGTTTATTCGGTGAACTTGAATTTTGGTTTGCCATTATCAAAATTGTGACCATTATTGCATTAATTATTGTTGGTATAGTGATGATTGTTATGGCTTATAAAACAGAATTCGGACATGCATCGCTGACAAACCTTTATAATAATGGGATTTTCCCTAAAGGTATTAGCGGTTTTATGATGTCTTTCCAAATGGCGGTATTCTCATTTGTTGGAATAGAGTTAATTGGTGTGACTGCAGGTGAAACAAAGGATCCAACTAAAACAATACCCAAAGCGATCAACAGTGTTCCATTACGAATTTTAGTCTTTTATGTAGGAGCATTAGCTGTCATCATGTCAATTATTCCTTGGGCGCAAGTTAATCCTGAAGAAAGTCCATTCGTTAGATTATTTGCTATCGTAGGTATTCCTTTCGCAGCGGGTATTATTAATTTTGTTGTCTTAACAGCTGCAGCTTCATCTTGTAATAGTGGAATATTTTCAAATAGTCGTATGTTATTCGGTCTATCTAATCAAGAACAAGCACCACCTATTTTCACTAAGACGAATAAAAACGGTGTTCCACACATCGCAATTATTGTTTCTTCAGCGTTATTACTAATTGCAGCGTTATTGAATTATATTGTTCCAAATGCAACAACAGTATTTACTTATGTAACAACCGTTTCAACCGTACTATTTATTGTTGTATGGGCATTGATTACTATCGCTTATATTAATTATCATCGTCACAACCCAGAACAACATAAAACAGCACAATATAAATTAAAAGGTGGTAAATATATGGGCTATGCAATATTACTGTTCTTTTTCCTTGTATTTTGCCTATTATTTGTCAATGTTGATACTAGAATAGCCGTATTCTTAACACCAATTTGGTTTATCATACTTGCATTAATGTATTTACGTTACAAACGAATGCTAAATCAATCTGCAAAATAAATTATAATTTGTCCCCTATACTTAGATCTTATGTTTGGTCTAAGTATAGGGGGTTTTTGTACAGTCCCTACTTTAATTAATAAGTCTATGTACATGTGCAACAAGACAATTTTCAACATAAATATAATATTTAATAAAAAAACGACTAATCCGCATTTAAACGGATTAGTCGTTTTTCAGTATGAGCTTTCAACTCAATTTTTCTCTTAATTAATTGTTAATTATAGTACGTTTGCGTAACCTTCAAAAAGTTTACCTTGGTTCGCATCTACAGTAACAAATGCATCATCTTGAATTTCAGTAGTTGCATTGTCAACACCTACAATTGTTGGGATTCCTTTTTCTAAACCAATAATCGCACTAGGTGAAGTAATACCATTTTCTTCTGTAATTAAACCAATAGCATTCTCTATATAAGGTACTAATGTTTCATCTACAGATTTCGTTACAATGATTTTATCAGACAAATCTTTACCTTCTAAATCACTTGCACTATTAACTACCAATGTATGTCCAACTACTGAGTTTCTACCAATACCTTGACCACTTGCAATTTCATCGCCTATTAAGTGTAATTTCATCATATTAGTAGTACCTTGTTCACCAGTTGGTACACCTGCAGTAATAATAATTAAGTCACCATTATTTACGCGTTCAGTTTCAACTGCAGTAGCAACTGCATTATTTAATAATGCATCAGTTGTTTTACGTCCTTCTTTAACTACAGGATAAACGCCCCATACTAAAGCACACTGACGAGCTGTAGATCCTTTTGGAGTTACAGCAATAATGTCTGATTTAGGACGATATTTAGAAATTGTACGTGCTGTTGAACCACTTTCAGTTGCAGCAACAATTGCTTTTACATTTAAGTTTAAAGCAGTGTGTGCCACAGAAACACCGATAGCATTAACTAATGACGTTTGTACTAATTTGGTACGGTCAGAAAGTAATTTTTTGTAGTCTTGTGCTGCTTCAGCTGAAACCGCAATATTTCTCATTGTTTTAACAGCTTCTTCTGGATAAGAACCAGCTGCAGTTTCTCCAGATAACATTACTGCATCTGTACCATCATAGATAGCATTTGCTACGTCACTAGCTTCTGCTCTTGTAGCACGTGGGTTACGTTGCATTGAATCTAACATTTGCGTTGCAGTAATAACTGGTTTACCTAATTTATTACATTTTCTAATTAAGTCTTTTTGCACCATTGGTACTGATTCAGGTGGGATTTCAACACCCATATCACCACGTGCAACCATTAAACCATCAGAAACTTCAAGAATCGCTTCGATATTATCGATACCTTCTTGGTTTTCAATTTTTGGAATAATGCTGATTGTTTCATTGTTATTATCTTCAAGTAATTTACGGATATCTAATACATCACTTGGACGGCGCACAAAACTTGCAGCGATAAAGTCAACTTCTTGTTGGATACCGAATACAATGTCTTCTGCATCTTTGTCTGTAATACCTGGTAAATTAACTTTAACACCTGGTAAGTTAACGCCTTTTTTATTTTTAAGTTCGCCAGTGTTTAACACATCACAAACTACTTCATTTTGATCTTTATTAATTTGTTTTACCTGTAATTCAATTAAACCATCATCTAATAGAATATATGAACCTTCGTCGACATCATTAATAAGATTATCATACGTTACTGAGAATTTTTCTGGTGTACCTTCTACTTCAGTCATACTAACAATAACTTCAGTACCTTTTTCTAATTCGATGCCACCATTCTTCATGTTGTGTGTACGGATTTCAGGACCTTTTGTGTCTAATAAAATTGCTACAGTTTTACCTAAACGTTTTGATACTCTGCGAATTGAATCGATTCTAGCTTGATGCTCTGCGTGATCACCATGTGAAAAGTTCAGTCTTGCAACGTTCATTCCTGCTTTCATTAGTTTTTCTAACATCTCTTCTGATTCAGATGCTGGTCCAATAGTACAAACAATTTTTGTTTTTCTCATTGTAAATGCCTCCCAAATAGTTAAATAGATAATTCTTTTGTTAGTTCATAAATATTATAGTCAAATTGATGTTCGTCCGCTCTGAAAATCTCATCAAACGGAGTACTTCTTAGTACGTTATCTCTAATACCTACGCCTCTTGCTGTTTCTCCTTGCATAAGTAAATCAATTGCATGACCACCTAAACGTGATGCCAATACTCTATCTTGCCCAGTTGGGCTTCCACCACGTTGGATATGTCCTAATACAGAAACACGTGCATCCACATTAACATATTTAGATAATTCTTGCGCACATGCTTCACCAGTCATACAACCTTCCGCAACCATAACAATGGAATGCTTTTTACCACGTTTTATACCATGGTCGATACGTTCTGCTACTTCTTTAATATCTGTTTCAACTTCTGGCACGATAATTGTTTCTGCACCAACTGACAAACCTGCCCACAGTGCTAGATCTCCACAATCTCGTCCCATAACTTCAATAATAAATGTTCGCGCGTGACTAGATGCTGTATCACGAATTTTATCTACTGATTCAATAATTGTGTTTAACGCTGTATCAAAACCAATAGTAAAATCTGTGCCATTGATATCATTGTCAATTGTACCTGGAATTCCTACTGTTTGAATTTCAGTGCATTCCTCACTTATACGTTGTGCACCTCGGTAACTTCCGTCTCCACCAATTACTACTAGACCTTCAATACCGTGTTTACGTAAATTAGCAATACCCTTTTGACGTACTTCAGGTTCTTTAAATTCTGGACAGCGGGCTGAGTACAAGAAAGTGCCTCCGCGCTGGATTGTATCCCCGACTGAACCTAATTCTAGTTTATGAATATCATCGTTAATTAAACCTTGATAACCTTGGTAAACTCCATAAACTTCGATGTTATTATATATCGCTTTACGCACAACAGCTCTAACTGCCGCGTTCATCCCGGGTGAATCTCCACCACTTGTTAAAACCGCAATTTTTTTCATGACGACATACCTTTCTAACTTAATTTCTTACTTTAAAAATACCATAATTTCACATAAGTCGCCATTAAAATAAGGTGTATCAATAAATGTAAACGTTTTAGTTACAATACCGTTGTCCAAAACAGAAGGAAGCGTTTTAAAAACAAATATAAAATTCATTTTTAAATTAATCAAATTGACCCTTATACACTTTACCATTAATTTAAAATTTTGAAACAATAAATTTAAAATTTTTACAATTAAAGCGCTATCTTTTTAATAAAACGCTTTCTTCGCACTAAAACGCTCTATGACAGTGCATAGAGCGTTTTAGTATACAATATTCTATTCATTAAACGAACCAATATTTCTAAATTTTTCATAGCGATCTTGCACTAAAGCTTGTTCATCTAAGTTACTTAATGCAGCTAAATGATTTTCAAATTTAGCTTTAATATTTGCTGCTTGCGTTGATACATCATGATGTGCACCACCAAGTGGTTCTGCCACAACATCATCAGCAATATTTAACTCTTGTAAATCTTTGGCAGTAATTTTCATTGTCTCTGCTGCAATTTTAGCTAAGTTGCTATCTTTCCATAATAATGCTGAAGCACCCTCTGGTGAAATAACGGAGTACGTACTGTTTTCAAGCATGAGCACTCGATTAGAAATACCTAATCCTAAAGCACCTCCACTACCACCTTCACCAATGACAATTGATATTACTGGAACTGTTAATGCTGCCATTTCAACTAAATTTTTAGCAATAGATTCACTTTGACCACGTTCTTCTGCAGCTTTACCAGGATAAGCTCCTTTTGTATCGATAAAAGTTATAATTGGTCTATTGAACTTTTCTGCTTGCTTCATTAAGCGTAATGCTTTTCGATAACCTTCTGGATGAGCCATGCCAAAGTTGCGATAAATATTATCTTTTGTGTCTTTCCCACGTTGTTGACCAACAATTGTTACTGCTTGCCCGTTTAAATAACCTATACCACCTATCATGGCTGGGTCATCTCTAAAATTACGATCACCATGTAACTCGATAAATGAATCAAAGATTAAAGGTATATAATCTAAAGATGTCGGGCGTTCTTGTAAACGTGCTAACTGCACACGATCCCAAGGCTTCAAATTTGTATATACTTTTTCTGTTTCTCGCTCAAGTGATGCTTCCAACATTTCGATTTCTTCAGATAAGTCGACATCGTTTTTCTCTTGCGATTCCTTTAATGAATCTATCTTATTTCTAATTTCAAAAAGTGGCTTTTCAAAATCAAGCATTCGTTTTCACCTCTTGATGCATTTTTAATATCGTGGTAAGTGTATCTTTCATTTCTTTTCGATGCACCACTTTATCTAATTGACCGTGCTCTAATAAAAATTCTGCTGTTTG
The DNA here is from genome assembly GCF_002902345.1 of Staphylococcus arlettae. Lineage (GTDB taxonomy): Bacteria > Bacillota > Bacilli > Staphylococcales > Staphylococcaceae > Staphylococcus > Staphylococcus arlettae. The sequence continues at coordinate 161,069 of NZ_PPQB01000005.1, read as the reverse complement.
GAAATCATCCGGTAATTTTTCATTAATCGTTTGTTCAATTACTCGTCTACCTGCGAATCCAATGAGTGCTTTAGGTTCTCCTATATTAATGTCACCAACAGATGCAAAACTCGCCGACACACCACCAGTTGTTGGATTAGTAATATAAGAAATGTATAACAATCCAGCTTCTGAATGACGTTTTAAGGATACACTTGTTTTACCCATTTGCATTAAAGAAATGATACCTTCTTGCATTCTTGCTCCGCCGCTTGCAGAGAACAAAATAAATGGCATACGATGTTCAGTACAATATTCAATAATTCGGCATATTTTTTCACCAACTACTGATCCCATACTGCCCATTCTAAATCTTGCGTCCATCACTGCAACGCCAAATGGCATACCATCTAATTCAGCTGTTCCGGTAACAACTGCTTCATTTAATTCTGTTTTTTGCTGGTCTTTTTGCAATTTTTCTTCATAGCTTGGAAAATCAAGCGGATTTGCAGAGGTCATACCTTTGTCAAATTCCGTAAATGTGCCTTCATCCGAAATTGCATCTATTCTTTTATATGCAGTTAGTGCAATATGATGGTCACAATTAAAACATACATTTAAATTTTCTGATAGTTCTTTTGTATACATGATTTTTTTACATTGCGGGCACTTAGTCATAATACCTGCAGGCACATCATTTTGTTTAGAATCAGATACTGTTACATACTTTTTCTTTTTACTACTTCTATTGAAAAAATCCTTAAACATTGGTAAACCTCCACTTAACCAGTGTTAATTACACTCCATTTATACTTCAATTTATGTCTACTTTGATTTAATTTAAATCCGTTAGCGACATTGTTTTGTTATATATATCGTCTGGGTCAACTTCAGTTCTAGCAACGCCAGATTCCATAGCAGCAACTGCAACTTCTCTTGCCACTGATGGCGCAACACGCTTATCAAATGGGCCAGGAATACAATAATCTGGGTTTAATTCATTTGGTTGAATTAAGTTCGCAATCGCCTCAACAGCAGCTTGCTTCATTTTTTCGTTGATATGTGTTGCTTCGACATCTAAAGCACCTCTAAATATACCTGGGAACGCTAATACATTATTAATTTGATTTGGGAAATCAGAACGGCCTGTACCTATAACTTTGGCACCAGCTGCTTTGGCATCATCAGGGTTGATTTCAGGATTTGGATTCGCCATAGCAAAAATAATAGGATCTTTTGCCATAGATTCAACCATCTCTTTAGATAATAAATCTGCTACTGATACACCAATAAAGACGTCTGCATCTTCTATTACATCTTCTAATTTACCGTCAGTTTTATCTCTATTTGTCCATTTAGCGACATATTCTTTCGTATCATTCATGCCATATGTTCTACCTTCATATATAGCACCTCTTGAATCACACATTACCATATTATGCACGCCATAAGAGTATAATAATTTTACTATTGCAATACCTGCTGCACCAGCACCATTTAATACTACTTTAATATCTGAAAGATCTTTTTCAACAATGCGTAAAGCATTAATTAATCCTGCAACTGTTACTATCGCAGTACCATGTTGGTCATCGTGAAATACTGGAATCTTCGTTTCTTTTTTTAAACGTTCTTCAATTTCAAAGCAACGTGGCGCTGAAATATCTTCTAAGTTAATACCTCCATAGTTTGGCTCTAATAACTTTACAGTATTAATAATTTCTTCAGTATCGGTAGTATTTAAAGCAATTGGAACGCCATCTACACCAGAAAAACTTTTAAACAATACAGCTTTTCCTTCCATAACTGGAATGCTAGCTTCAGCGCCGATATCACCTAAACCTAACACTGCTGTACCATCAGTCACCACCGCTACGGTGTTACTTTTCATTGTATAATCAAATACTTTGCGTGGATCCTCGTGTATTTCTTTACAAGGTTCAGCAACACCAGGTGAATATGCTAAACTAAGTTCTTCTTTATTAGTAACTTTGACTTTAGATTTAACTTCTAATTTCCCTTTATTACGCTTGTGCATTTCTAATGCTTCATCTCTTAATGTCATGTAATATCGTCCCCTTACATTTATGTAATTTATAAAGATATTATATATATTTTTATTATACTATATACTATATTACAACTAATTACTCTTTAAAAAAACAGTTTATTTGCAAATGCTCAAATTTGGAAATGCTTTAACATTACCTTTTACGTTCTAATAGCAAAAACTGATGATAACATTCCATATATCATCAGTTCACTATACCATAATTCAAGGTTGTATAAAAGCTATATAATACGGACATCATTTGGCGAAAAACTATCTATGAATGTTTCTATACTTTGTTTATCAATATAACCAAGGTTATTCATGCTTGATTGGGCTTCATTATAGTAGTTCACTGGTAGCATATTATTCGACTCATGTAATTTTAATTGTGCTTTGAGTTCGTCAATATCATACTGACCTCTTATCACGATTTGAGTAGCTTGAGCGATAACCGTTTGTTCATAGTTCACTACATCTAGCACTTCATTAACAATCAATTGTTGCTTATTGTTTCTTGTATCAAATTTACCATTGACGATAAACATTTGGTCTTCTACTAAATCAAATTCATACTTTTTAAATGTATCGGGAAACATTACACCATCAATAGTTGTAACACCATCATTTAATGTTAGAAATGCCATATTTTGACCATTTTTTGTACGTATTTTTTTAATAGTATCTACTTGAATTAAAATTGGTGATCTATTGCTCGCATTTCTCAATTTATAAATACCTAAATATTGCTTTTGCTCAAAGTATTTTTCAACTGGATGTTGCGACACATAGAAACCTAAATATTCTTTTTCATAATCACTTAATACCTTATCAGCAAGTTCTTCCGTTTCTTCATATGACGTTTTAGGTGTAAGTACATCAAAAATAAAATCGTCTTGTTCTATACTAGAAGAGCTATCAATCACATGATCAATCGTTTGTAGCAACGTCGCTCTATTTTTACCAAATTCATCAAATGCGCCTACTAATATAAGTGCTTCAAGTAGTTTGCGTGATTTAATTCTTTGCGGTATGCGTCGAGCAAAATCTATGAAGTCTTTAAAATTACCACGCTGTTTTCTTTCTTCAACAATCAACTTAACACTCTGATAACCCACGCCTTTAATAGCGCCAAGTGATAAATAAATACCTTCAGAAGTAGCTTTATAAAACCAGTGACTCAAATTAATGTGTGGTGGCTTAATGTTCAAACGTTGGTGTTTTGCTTCATCAATAATTGAGGCGGTCTTATTTTCACTGCCAATTGTATTACTTAAAATATTAGCATAAAAATAAGTAGGATAATGGGCTTTTAAATAAGTCATAATATAGGCAATTTTTGAGTAACTGACTGCGTGCGCACGAGCAAATCCATAATCCGCAAACTTTAATATTAAATCAAATATTTGTGTACTAAGTTCTTGTGGGTAACCTTTTTGCAGTGCCCCTTCGATAAAATGCTGTCTCTCATTTTCCAGTACTGCACGATTCTTTTTACTCATAGCACGTCGTAAAATGTCCGCTTCACCATAATTAAACCCAGCGAATTTACTAGCTATTTGCATAATCTGTTCCTGATATATTATAACACCATAAGTATTTTGTAATATGGGCTGTAAGTCCGGATGTAAATATTGTACCTTGGCAGGATTATGCCGACGTGAGATATATGTTGGTATTTCTTCCATTGGTCCTGGACGATATAATGATGTCACTGCAACTATATCTTCAAAATGCTCCGGTTGTAATTTTTTTAATACATTACGAATACCATCTGACTCTAGTTGGAAAATTCCTGTTGTATCCCCACTTGAAAGCAATTTAAATACAGCACTATCATTAAAAGGAAGTGCTTCAATATTAATATCAATATTTAAATCATACTTAACTTGCTTTGTAATTTGGTGAATAATAGACAAGTTTCTTAACCCTAAAAAGTCAATTTTAAGTAAACCTATACGTTCGACTTCGGTCATTGTCCATTGAGTCAATACTCCAGTATCCCCCATAGTTAATGGTGCAAAATCATAAAGGGGTTGATCATTAATAATAATACCAGCAGCATGCGTTGAAGTATGGCGAGGTAAACCTTCTAGTTTTTTACAAATGTCAAACCATTGTTCATGTCTATGATTTCTATGGACAAATGATTTAAAATCACTATTCTGATACGCCTCATCCAATGTAATACCTAATTTATGAGGTATTAATTTAGATACTTCATTTAATGTGACATCTTCAAAGCCCATTATTCTTCCAACATCTCTAGCCACTGCCCGAGCTAATAAATGACCGAACGTAACTATACCTGCAACGTGCATTTCTCCATACTTTTCTTGAACATATTGTATAACACGTTCACGTTTAGTATCTTCAAAATCAATATCAATATCAGGCATAGTCACACGTTCAGGATTTAAAAATCGTTCGAATAATAAATTATACTTAATCGGATCAATGTTAGTAATTCCTAACAAATAACTAACTAAAGAGCCCGCTGCAGAACCACGACCTGGTCCTACTAAGACATCATTATTTTTCGCAAATTGTATCAAATCACTCACAATTAAAAAATAATCTTCAAATCCCATGTTGGTAATAATGTCGTATTCATAGTGCAATCGTTCAACATAAGCGGTTTGATGTGTTAAGTCATACGCAGCTAAATTTTCTTGTAATTGTTGCAGTAAATATGCTTTAGAATCCATACCATTTGGCGTTTTAAATTTGGGCAACAATGATTGATGATACGATAGATTAGCTGTACATTGCTGGGCGATTTCTTCAGTTCTTTCTAATTGTTCAGTTGTCACATCAAGCTCAAGATGTTCAGAAGTACTAAACAAATGTGAGTGATAATTTGGCGCTTCATTTACTAAGTCTAACTTTGTATTATCACGAATTGCGTGTAAGGCACGAATAGTTGAAGCGTCTTCTTCGTTTAAGTAATTAGCACTTTGTATCCATACTGCAGGGATATCAGTAACCTGTTCACTTTGATGATCAACATAAACCATATCATGGTCAGCAAAAGCTTCCAACAACACCTGATGCTCATCGGTAATGCTTTTAAAAATAATAACTAAATCAGCTGCATATTTTTGTAGCCATTCAATTGTAGTTTCAGTTCTTTCTTTCATCTTAACAGCAGATGACAGTTTTAATAAGTCAGTTAGCCCTTGGTTATTGCGTGCTAACAATACCGTTTCCGTAGTAGTTAATCCATCAGTTAACCAAATGGTCATACCAAATATAGGTTTAATGTTTGCTTTTACACAGGCATCGTAAAATTGAGGGTACGCATACAATACATTCGTATCAGTAATTGCTAAAGCCGAATACCCTTCTTTAGTTGCCTTTGATACGGCATCGGATATTTTTAAACTCGAATTTAATAAATCATATGCCGAATGAATATTTAAATGCGCAACCATTTGATTTCACCTCTACTCCTACAGTTTTTTATTTAGCGCATTTGCCAAGTGTTCGAATGTCTCCCAACTATCTACAGATACTCCAGATGCATTGGGATGGCCGCCACCGCCAAAATCACTAGCGACATCATTAATCACAATGCCTTTCGAGCGAATGCGACATCTTATTTCCTCACCTTCATCTACCGCAAACAACCAAATTTTCAAACCTTTTATATCTGCAATAGTATTAACAAATAGAGAGGCTTCATTCGGTGCAATGTCGAATGTTTCTAACACGTCACTAGTAATTATTACCTTACAAAATCCTTTATCATTCAACTGAAAATTTTGTAAGACATAACCTTGGAATGGTAATAAACTTGGTTCTTTTTCTGCAAGTTGATTTAATTCATCATTATGATTAAATGGGAATTTCAATAATTCACTAGCAATCTCAAGCGTATGAGGCGTCGTATTATTGAATAAAAAGCGCCCCGTGTCTCCAACAATTCCAATGTATAATAGTCTTGCTACAGTCTCATCTATAATGGTTAAATCGTTAAAATGTATAATAAAATCAGTAATAATTTCACTCGTTGATGATGCTTGCACATTAACGAAATTAATATCACCATATTGGTCAATTGCTGGATGGTGATCAATTTTGATGAGTTTTTCACCTAAACTGAAACGTGAATCACTAATGCGTGGTGAATTTGCTGTATCACATACTATAACTAGCGCACCTTCATATGTACTATCATTAATGTCATCAAATGTACCGATAAAGTCTAATGATGGCTCGCTTTCACCAACGGCATATATTTGTTTAGTTGGAAACTTAGCTTGTAAATATCCTTTTAATCCTAACTGGGAACCATAAGCATCTGGATCTGGTCTTACATGTCGATGTATGATAACTGTTTCATATTTCTCTATTTCATTCATAATTTCGTTTTTAATTGCTTCCATATGCTATCTATTCCTTTCATTTTCAAACGTCGTAATAGTTATATATTAATCTATAATTTGGCACATAATCATCGCTTTAGCGACATTTTGAGCGCCGTTTTTCATAGTTACTTCTAATTTTGCAAAATTTCTACCCACATCTAACATATCATAATGCACGTCAATTTCAGATTCAATTTGAACAGTTTTGATATAAAAAATATTCAAGCTCTCTATCATTACTTCAATTTTTTTATACTTACGCATTTCATAACGCACAGTTTCTTCTATTATTGCAACGAATACAGCTTTACTTAACATGCCAAATTGATCAGTCAGTAAAGGTGTAGTTGTTACTTGTATAATATCATTTGAAATCGTTATATGTTTGGCAATTTGATCGTTAATGGTTTCCCCGACTTGTGGTTGTCTTCCAATTAATTGCATTGATTTTAGTACATCTTCTCTAGTTATAACACCAATAAGCTTTTTACTTATTGTCGTTACTGGTAATAATTCAATACCTTCCCAAATCATGATATGTGCACAGTTAGCGATTGTAGTTGATAATTGCACATTAATTGGGGACTTTGTCATAAATGTTGCTAACGTATCTTCATCCTGCATATTGATGATTTCTTTGCTTGTTACAATGCCTACAAGTTTCCATTCTTCATCAATTATCGGAAATCTTGAATGTCCAGTAGCTTGCGCTTTGATTTTATATTCAGTCAATGTCATATCATCAAAAAGTACAGTAGTATCATCGATAGGTTTAACAATGTCATCTACTACTAAGATCTCTTTACGTATCATTTGGTTGTACATTGCCCTATTAATAATATTAGCAACTAAATATGAGTCATAATTTGAAGAAATAATTGGTAAATCATGCTCATCTGCATATTTAATAATGTCATTAGTAGTAGTAAAGCCGCCTGTAATTAATACAGCACTACCTCGTTTTAATGCTTCTAATTGTACATCTTTACGGTTACCTACTATAAGTAAAGTGTGGGGACTCAAATATTTCACAACATCATTTAACTCCATAGCGCCTATAGCAAATTTAGTTAATGTCTTAATTAAGCCATTTCTCCCACCTAATACTTGTCCATCTATAATTTTAACAATCTCACTAAATGTAAGTTGTTCAATTTCTTCTCTATTCTTTTTTTCAATTCTTACAGTGCCTACACGGTCAATTGTAGCTACCAATCCAATTTGACCAGCATCTTTAATCGCTCTATAGGCTGTGCCTTCAGAAACTTCTAGATCTTTAGCAATTTTACGTACAGATATTTTTTGGCCCACAGATAAAGATTCAATATATGATAAAATTTGTTCATGTTTTGTCATACTACTGCCCTCATTTATTTGATAGTTTCTTAAATATTATAACTTTTTATGCGACAAAATGCGATGCAACAAATTCATTACTTTCTATAAATATTAGTTTTACTATACTTACTTAAGTAAATAATATTAAAAATTTTTTCATTAAACATTTAGATATCATTGCAAAATGCGCATATTATTGATTAAAATAGGAATGAAGGAGGGTGTAAAATGTATAAAAATATTTTACTAGGTGTGGATACAACACTTGAAAACGAAAAAGCTTTGGAGCAAGTTTCAAAAATTGCAGGTGAAGGTACTGTAGTTACAATTTTCAACGCAATCAATGAACAAGATGCACAAGCTTCTATTAAATCGGGCGTTCATTTAGACAAATTGATTGAAAAAAGAAGTAAGGGTTTAGCCAGTACACGCGAAGCTTTAGATGGTTATGGTATTAAATATGATGAAATTATTGTACGAGGAAACGCTAAAGTTGAATTAGTCAAACAAGCTAACAGTGGTAAATTCGACATTATCGTCTTAAGTAACCGTAAAGCTTCTGATAAGAAAAAAATTGTGCTTGGTAGCGTGAGCCATAAAATCGCTAAAAGAGCTGAGATACCAGTCCTAATTGTTAAGTAATTTCAAATTAGCGCTGGTATTAATAATGTATGTCTTAATATTTTTATTTACGTTCATAATAAAAAGTCTGGAACAACAATGTGTCCAGACTTTTGTTAACTAAAGTGATACTTCCTCACCCGGTTTTAATATTTGTACTTCCCCTACACTAACAGCTTCCTTGAAATCGTTCGGATCTTGTTCGATATATGGGAAAGTATCGTAGTGGATAGGTATACTAATTTGTGGTTTTATAAATTGGTTAATGGCGTAACTTGCATCATCAATCCCCATCGTAAAGTTATCGCCAATCGGTACGAAACAAATATCTACTGGGTGTCTATCAGCAATTAATTTCATATCGCTGAATAATCCTGTATCTCCTGTATGATAAATTGTTTTTCCTTCCAATTCTAAAATTGCTCCCATTGGCATACCTAAATAAACTGGAATACCATTATCATCTGTAAGACTTGAACTGTGGAATGCTTGTACAAATTTCAACGTTCCAAAATCAAAACTTACTTTTCCACCTATATTCATTGGTCGCACATTATCATAGCCTACATGAGTTGTTAAATAATCTGCTAATTCAGCTGTACCTATTACTGTTGCATTATTTTTTTGTGCGATTTCCACAGTATCACCAAAGTGATCACCATGTCCATGTGTTAAAATAATATAATCTACTTCCAAATTTGATACATCTAAATCAGACAATTCATTACCAGTAATAAAAGGATCGATTATCCCTTTTTTACCATTTGCTTCAAAATAAACTGTTGATTGTCCATGAAATGATAGTTTCATTAATAGTGCCTCCCATTTGCTATGTTTACTGTTATATATACCACATCTTTCTTTATCTATAACACTTATTCATTAAGAAATCCAAGTTTTCCACTAAAAAAGCGCATTAAATTCCAACATTAAAGTAGTTTATTTTTGAATATTAGAGTTAACTAACCTAAAATTAATATAAATGTATTTACTTACTAGGAGGCAATAACAAATGAAAACAGAGCAAATAATTACTGAAATTAAACATCAACAAGCTGATGCAGCTTGGATTACAACACCACTTAATATATTTTATTTTACGGGTTATTTAAGTGATCCACACGAACGTTTACTTGCATTATTAATCAAAGCTGATGGTACACAGGTTTTATTTTGTCCTCAACTAGAAGTTGAGGAAGTAAAAGCATCACCTTTTACAGGGGAAATTATCGGCTATTTAGATACTGAAAATGCTTTGGATAAATATCAATTCAGTGCAAATAATTTATTAGTTGAAGCGGAACACCTCACTTTGAAACGTCAACGTGAATTAACTGCGGCATTTGGAGTCCAACAATTTAATGACATTGATGCAACAGTTAAGTCCTTACGTAACATTAAATCTGCAGACGAAATTGCTACTATTCAAAAAGCATGTGAATTGGCAGATAAATGTATTGAAATTGGTGTTTCATACTTATCAGAAGGTGTAACCGAACGCCAAGTAGTTAATCATATTGAAAATGAAATCAAAGCTTATGGTGTACATGAAATGAGTTTTGATACTATGGTTCTATTTGGAGATCATGCTGCATCACCTCACGGTACACCAGGCGACCGAAAATTACAAAATAATGAATTTGTCCTATTCGACTTAGGCGTTATTTATAATAACTATTGCAGTGATATGACTCGAACGGTGAAATTTGGTACACCAAATGCTAAGGCACAAGAAATTTACGATGTTGTGTTAAAAGCTGAAACAGAAGCTATTGCAGCAATTAAACCTGGCGTGACAATTAGCGACGTTGATCACATTGCTAGAAACATTATCGCTGAAGCGGGTTACGGTGAATACTTCCCACATCGCCTCGGCCATGGTTTAGGTTTAGAAGAACATGAATATCAAGATGTTTCTAGCAGTAATCACAATCAATTTGAAGCTGGTATGGTCATAACCATTGAACCTGGAATATACGTACCAGAAGTAGCAGGTGTACGTATAGAAGATGATATTGTAGTTACTGAAGATGGACATAAAATAATGACAGGATATGACAAATGATTAAAGAAGCAGTTGTAGAAACGATCGAAGAAGTAGAAAGCGCCATCGCAAATGGTGCGGACCGTCTTGAATTATGTGATAACTTAGCTGTCGGTGGTACTACACCTAGTTACGGTATGGTCGAAATTACCGCAGAAATCTGTAAAGCCCATAAAGTTGAACTTGCTGTTATGATTCGTCCTCGTGGTGGGGATTTTGTTTACAATTTATATGATTTTGAAATTATGCAACGTGACATTAAACACTTTAAAGCGCTTCAAGTGGACTATTTTGTCTTTGGTTGTTTAACAGTGGACCATGTGTTGAATGAATGGCAAATGAAAACGTTGCGCAATCTCTCAGCACCTATACCTGTCGTATGTCACATGGCATTTGACCTTATTCATCAACATGGTCAAATTAAAGCTTTGCATCAATTGATTGATCTTGGCTTCACTCGTTTATTAACACATGGTGGCCCTAAAGAAAGTAATCTTTTTAATAATCTCAATCACCTAGGTAAATTAGTTGTCAATTCAGGTGGCAAAATTGAAATTATGCCGGGCGGCGGTTTAACTAAAGATAATTTGCCAGAACTATTGGAAGCTTTCCCTTTTCAAGAAGTACATGGCACAAAAATTGTTTAATATAGTTTACATTAAAACAGGACGATGCTTAAGCATCGTCCTGTTTATTATTTATTTTAATTGCTCTGCAATTGATGTATAAGGTATATTTAATGATTCTCCTACACCTTTATTAGTCAATTTACCATTAACTGTATTCAAACCTAGTGATAAAGGTTCATTATCTTGTAACGCTTTTAAATATCCTTTATTGGCGATTTGAATCGCATATGGTAACGTTGCATTGTTTAGTGCAATAGTTGAAGTTCTTGGAACTGCACCCGGCATATTGGCAACAGCATAATGCACAACACCATGCTTCGTATAAGTCGGGTTATCATGAGTAGTAATTTGATCGGTTGTCTCAAAGATACCACCTTGATCTATCGCAATGTCTACTATTACTGAGCCATCTTTCATTTGTTTGATCATTGCTTCACTTACAAGGTTTGGCGCTTTTGCACCAGGGATAAGTACTGCCCCTATAACTAAATCACTTTCTTTGACTGTACTTTCGATGTTCAATGGATTTGACATAATAGTATGTACGCGTCCTCCAAATTGATCATCTAATTGCTGTAAACGTTTTGGATTAACATCTAATATGGTAACATCTGCCCCTAAACCTAAAGCTATTTTAGCAGCATTTGTACCAGCTTGCCCGCCTCCAATAATTGCAACACGGCCTTTGGCAACACCAGGTACACCACCTAATAGTATACCCATTCCTCCTTTATATTTTTGAAGAAATTCTGCGCCAATTTGTGTAGACATTCGACCTGCCACTTCACTCATTGGAGTTAATAAAGGTAATGAACGGTCAGGCATCTGCACTGTTTCATAGGCAATACTCACTACATTTTTCTCTAATAAAGCCTCTGTTAATTTTTGTTCATTAGCCAAATGTAGATATGTAAATAATATTAGACCTTCTTTGAAGAATTTAAATTCTTCTTCTAATGGTTCTTTAACTTTCATTACCATATCCACATTCCATACTTCTTGTTGTGTTTTAACAATTTGTGCCCCAGCTTCTTGGTAATCAACATCTTCAAAATAAGAACCATATCCTGCAGCTGTTTCTACCAAAACAGTATGCCCTTGCTCGACCAAAGCGTGTACCCCACTTGGTGATAAACTTACTCTGTTTTCATTATTTTTAATCTCTTTTGGAATACCAATATTCATTCCATCCACCTCCATAAACATCGTAACGCGAAAGCAATGAAAGCGCAATCACAAAATTTACATATTTGTAGATAGTTAAATTGTACAAATATTCTGTTAATAATGGTATAATAAAATTAATTAAAAGTAAGGAGGTAATTGCGATGCTAACATATAAAAATATTTTAATCGCAGTTGACGGATCACATGAAGCAGAATGGGCTTTTAACAAAGCTGTAGATGTTGCAAAACGTAATGATGCACAATTAACAGTGGTAAATGTAATTGATTCTAGAACTTACTCATCTTATGAAGTATACGATGCACAATTCACTGAGAAATCTAAAAATTTCTCTGAAGATTTACTAAATGGTTATAAAGAAGTGGCAGCAAATGCAGGTGTTAAAGATGTTGTTACTCGCTTAGAATTTGGTTCTCCAAAAGCAATTATTCCTAAAAAATTAGCCACTGATGTTGGCGCTGATTTAATTATGTGTGGTACTTCTGGTCTTAATGCTGTAGAAAGATTTATTGTAGGTTCTGTATCAGAAGCTATTGTACGTCACTCACCATGTGATGTTCTAGTTGTTCGTACTGAAGAACTTCCAGAAGACTTCCAACCACAAGTTGCTACAGAAAAATTAAGATCACACTATAGTGCTCGCTAATCAGATAACGTGAAGCACGAAATTAAAAATACTTTATTAGTATAATATTTGATGAGAGATAGCATACCATAATATATGTATGCTATCTCTTTAAATACATAAAAGTTTAATCTCCGTACCCACCCTTTTACAAAAAATATAGCTCTAATTTAAACTCAATTCATATCTAACCTTTATCCTTAATATAGCATTTTAAAAAGGAGAAGATGACTCATGAACAAGCTTAAACAAACTGGCATCACATGCATAATTGCATTTAGTTTAACTACTTTCACCACTCTACATACAAACAATACTGACGCTGCCAACAATCAGTCAGACAAGCCTAAAACTGTAAATAATATCAAACTCATCGACAGCGAAACCATTCCACACAATACAAAATATAAAAATACTGTTGTCGGTGGATTGTCGGGAATTAGTTACAATCCTCAGAATAATAAGTGGTTACTTATTAGTGATGATCGTTCAGAACATAGTCCCTCTCGTTATTACGAAGCCAACATTAATTACAATCAACAAGGTTTTAACAACATTAACTTCAAAGACGTCAACACATTAAAACAACCAAATGGTTCAACTTATACTAATAAAAAGCAATATGATAAATCTTCAAAGAATATTGTGGCAGATCCAGAATCAATACGCTTCGATCCACTGAGCAACCATCTATGGTACACGAGTGAAGGTGATCGAACTCTAGGTTTAAACCCATTTATTCGCCAAGCTACATCTAACGGCACATTTATATCAGAATTACCTATACATAAACCGTTTAAAATGTCTGCCAATGACAAGCAAGGCTTTCGCAATAATATGGCACTAGAAGGCAGTACATTTTCTGCTGACGGTCAATCTTATTGGACTGCTATGGAAGGCCCATTATTACAAGATGATACTGTACCTACAATTAATTCTGGGTCAACTTCACGTATTACGCAGTATGATAGACAAGGTAATGTGTTAGCAGAATATGCTTATCCACTTGATGCCATACCTGAAAAACCAGGCAAAAATAAAGACGCCAATAACGGAATTACAGAAATTTTAGCAATTAATGATCACGAATTTTTAGCACTAGAACGTGCCAGCGTTCAAGCAGAAGATAATTCCTATACTAACCATGTTAAAGTCTATAAATATAGTACAGAGAATGCCACAAATATTAAAAATATGTCATCTTTAAAAAATCACAAAGTTCAACCATTAAAAAAGCAATTAGTGACTTCTCTCAATAAAACTGATCTTAAGCATATAGATAATGTTGAAGGTATTACATTCGGCAAAAAGTTGCCAAATGGTCATGACACACTTGTTCTTGTTGCAGATAATAACTTTAACAAAGAACAACAAACACAAATTATTGCTTTTGAAGTATTGCCATAAAATAGACAATATACTTACTATAACTAGCATTTATTTTGTTATGTTGTACATCAATGTAAAAAAGTGTCATAGTCGTAAAATAGCATTGACTATAAAAGATAATTGTCCCGATTTTGTAACGTGCTGACGCCCGTGGACTAGTATGAGTGAGAGACTACAGGCTCGAACCATACCCCAGGCAAGCATGCACGGTCAAAATCGAATACTTTTAAATATAAAGAGGACTAATCCTTATTAAAGATTAGCCCTCTTTTTTGAGTATAGGGAGTTATATCCCTATCTCTTTTAATTATTTTTATTAATCAACATTACCAAATTCAATAACATCACGTGCAATCATTACTTCTTCGTTCGTTGGAATAACAATTACTTTAACTGGTGAATGTGGATAGTTTATAAATCCTTCTTCGCCATGGATAGATTCATTTTTCTTAGCATCCCAATAAACACCCATAAATTCTAATCCTTCAAGTACTTTAGCGCGTACTGGATCAGAGTTCTCACCGACACCTGCAGTGAAGACGATAACATCAACGCCATGCATACGTGTAGCATAAGAACCAATATATTTGTGAATACGTGACGCAAAGACATCTAATGCAAGTTGCGCACGTTCTTTACCTTCTTTACTGTCTTCTATAATATCTCTTAAATCACTTGATGTACCTGAGATACCTAGTAAACCAGATTCTTTATTTAATGTATTTAATACTTCTTCTGCTGTTTTGCTTGTTTTTTCCATTAAAAATGGTATTAATGCTGGATCAATATTACCTGAACGTGTGCCCATTGTTACACCTGCTAAAGGTGTGAAGCCCATTGATGTATCAACAGATTCTCCTCCATCAATTGCTGCTATAGATGCACCATTACCAATATGACAAGAAATAATACGTAATTCTTCTATTGGCTTACCTAAGATTTCAGCTGCACGTTGAGAAACATATTTATGACTTGTTCCATGGAAACCATACTTACGGATTCCATAATCTTCATAATATTGATAAGGCAAACTATACAGATATGATTTTTCTGGCATCGTTTGATGGAATGAAGTATCAAACACTGCTACGTGTGGAATTTCAGGTAATAATTTACGGAAAGCACGAATCCCCATTAAGTTTGCAGGGTTGTGTAGTGGTGCTAATTCACTTAATGCTTCTATTTGTGATTCAACTTCATCCGTAACATATACTGATGTTGGGAACGTCTCGCCACCATGTACAACACGGTGTCCAGTTCCTTGTATATCATAAATACTATCAATAATACCGTGATGTTTAAAACTATCTAACATAATATTTACTGCATCTTCATGGTTTGCAATATCCGTTACTTCTTTAATTTTCTCGCCATTTACTTCTATAGTAAAGACTGAGTCTTTTAATCCTATTCTTTCGATTAAACCTTTAGTAATTATTTTTTCTTCAGGCATTTCAATAAGTTGAAATTTCAAAGATGAACTACCAGCGTTAATCGCCAAAATTAATTTTGACATAAGCTTTGGCCTCCATTTTCAATATAAGTTTATCCTTATCTATTTAACCATTAATACAGTTTAAATTCAAGAGTAATACAGTTTAAATTTCTGGGTGATTCTCTGTCATCCAAGTATTTAAGTCAGCTAAAAACCCTTGGAATTGCTGTGGATTTTTAAAGTCAGGAATATTTGCTAGCAAGACTTCTACAGGTTTTGTTACATTCACTTCTTTTTTCTGCACAATTAATATAGATTTTCTAGCTTTTTCATTTTTAAATAACGTTGCGGGTAAATTTAAAAATGCTTGCATTTCGGTTTCTGTAGCAATATAGTTTTGTAACTGTTTTACATTATCCCCTTCGAACAGATTACTTGGCACAATTAAAAATGCATAGCCTGATGGTTTTAATGCTGTAATCGCTTGTTCTATTAATAAATGATGAGAATAACTATGGCCTTCTTCAAACCCTAAACTCATTTCATGACTACGTTCATCAACAGGATAATAACCTATTGGTAAATCTCCAATTATGACATCCGCTTCTTCAAATGCTAGCGGCATTATGGCATCTTGTGGATATACATCAAAAGGAATCTCTAAAAAGTTTGCTAAATGTACGCTCACTCTTGATAGTACTGGGTCAACTTCTACTAAGTGATGCATGAGTGTAACATCAGTCATTACTTCATGTACTGAAGCACTTAAATGGCCTGCGCCACTAGCAATATCAGCAATATGCAATTCTGTTTGATTGGCCATAAATTGTTTCACTAAAAAACCTAATATTAAGCCTATTGAATCTGGTGTAATTTGATGATTTGCTTGAATTTCTTCATTTTGCAAAAGACTTAAATATGCAAATTGAAATGCTTTTCTTCTATCTTGTAAAGTCGCTTGCTCTAATAATTCTCGCTCATTTTTATATACATGCTCCATTGCTAGACCCAAGTTTTCAATAAAACTTTGCCCATTCTCTTCATTGAAAGCTTTTGCTTTTTCATCTAGCGTTTGGAATAAACGTTCCATAACTGTTTTTTCTTGAGTCATGATAATAATCCTTTCTAAAAAAACTGTTCATAATTTTTTTCAATAAGATACATTTTTATCTTAAATCACCAAATTATTATGAACAGTTTCATTTACAATGTCAACGATACTGTTTGTAGTATGATGACATTACCAATATATTTATTTTACTAAAATTAAATACTTCTATATGCTTCTAAGGCTTTTTCAAAATCTGGGAAATCAGTGCCTTCTGATACTATTTCTGTATATATTACTTTATCATTTTTATCTAAAACAAAAACTGAACGTGCTAATAAACGTAAACCTTCCATAACAACACCATAGTTTTTACCAAATGATAAATCTTTATGGTCACTTAGTGTAATAACATTATCTAAACCATTTGAAGCGCACCATCTTTTTTGTGCAAATGGTAAGTCTGCTGAGATAGTTAACACAACGCCGTCTTCTTGACTTGCTTCTTCATTAAATTTACGTGTTTGTTGATCGCACACGCCAGTATCAATTGATGGTACAACACTTATTAATTTCTTTTGACCTTCATATGTTGATAATGTAACTTCAGCCGTTGAATTATCTAACACTGTAAAGTCTGGTGCTTCTTGTCCTTCTTTAACTTGTTCGCCTAGTAATGTCACTGGCTCTTGTTTAAAAGTTATTTGTGTCATTGTTGACCCTCCTAAATATATGCTTCCATAGAAATTATAACGGTTTAGCTGTTAGAAATAAAATATTACATCTTAGCAAAATCACTATATTTACTTTTTGTAATATAAATATGCATATTTATTACGTATAACAACAGTATCTGCAAAGTAATCGTGTATTCCTTTATGCTTCACTGTGAACAAGGTAACTAAATAAGGTAAGTTACCGAAAGTACCACTAATGATGCGACCTATCCATTCACGAAATAGCACATCTTTCCATGTTAACGCTAATCTATCATCACGTTCTACCCGAATATTACAAATCATTTTACCCAACGTTTGTCTGAAGAATTTCGTCATTAATACAAAGTATAAATAAAATATTAGGGCGTCCAATAAATGAGCTACACTAAAATAATCAATCCATAATTTCTGTTTATCAATTTGTGCAAAGGCAAATATAGGTTTTAATAATAAACTATGAATACCAAATAAGATAAGTAAATCAATTATAAAGCTGACAAAACGTATGCCAAATCCCGCATATATCACCTTCATTATTTGTTTATGCACTAAATCATCAGTCTTTGGTGTATTGTCATTGTTTTCATTATTCATAGTTGGGCGAGCTGTTGTTTCATCCTCATTATATTGTCTGTTGTAGTTTGAGTCGTCATTCATCATTACTTATCACCTACCCTTCATACAAGTACATTGGACGAGCATCTGTATTATTCGTAAATATAGCTTTAACATCTTCGAGTTGATTACTTAATTGTGATGCTGCTGTCTTAGCACTATATAAAGAACCAAAGACACCTGACTGTCCATTATATTTAAATACTTCTGCATCTTTAGCTTTGATATCCTTTTTCAATGCTTTAATCGTTTCATCTTCGTACGCTATGTCGTCAATCAAACCATTTTTTTCTGCTTGTTGTGCACTATATAAACGTCCATCTGCAAGTTTACGGACTTTCTCCTCTGACATGTTTCTACCGTCTTTTACTATATTGACAAAACGATCGAAACTATCATCTAACATGGATTGCATAATATCTTTCTCTTCGTCCGTCATCTCACGAGAACCACTCATAATATCTTTGTGTGCACCTGATTTAATAACATTTTCTTTAATGCCTAAATTCTCTTGTAACTCAGAATAATCAATATTAGACATTATAACACCTATAGATCCCGTCATCGTTTGAGGTCCAGCATATATTTTGTCAGCTGGTGCCGAGATATAGTAGCCCCCTGAAGCAGCCATGCTTTCCATATGTACATATACCTTTTTACCACTTTGCTTTAGTTGTTGAATTTTTTTATAAATTTCATCACTAGGATATGTGCCACCACCCGGTGTATTCACAGTTAATAATACACCTTTAACCGTATTATCCTCTTTTACTGAATCTAGCTCTTTTAAAAACAAATCATGATTATAGCCCTCTTCACCAGAAAATAGGCCACCACCTGAACCTTCCATAATTTGACCATTCAATGTTAAATGAGCAATACGTTTAGCACTATCACCTTCTGATTCTACTTCTTCAGACATTAAGTTCATGTCTGCTGAATCAGATACAAATGATCCAACTACAGCTGCTATTGAGCTCATCACAATACCGCCTATAACGATAACTGCTGCTAAAATTATCGCAACTATTCTTTTTTTGGACATCTTCCACACTCCATTCCATTTAAAATTTATTGCTATAAATACTTTCTTGTTATCAATACTATAATAAATAAAACACAAAAAATAGAGGTAGTGTTAAATTTACAGTATTTGCCATATACAATACTGTAAATTTATACTACAACCTCTATATTACTTGATTGTTATAAAATATTTTGTAAATAATCATAAGCACTTTTCACAATTAAAATAGCAGTGACACTAACAAATAACACCTTAACATACCCAACACCTTTTTTAATCGCAAACATAGCACCAATATAAGAACCAACAATCATACTAGCTGCCATGATAAAACCATAAAAATAATCTACATGACCTAAGCTAATAAATAATACTAACGCACCTAAATTAGAACCAAAATTTAATACTTTAGCATTGCCAGCAGCGCTTAAAAAATCAAAACCAAACATCAATAATACAAATAGCATAAACGAGCCAGTTCCGCCACCTAAAAAGCCATCATAAAAACCGATTAAACTCATAAAGGCTGTAAATATAATCGCTTTCGGCACTGTTAATTTACTATACGTGCGTATACTACCCCAATCTTTTTTTATCAAAGTATAAATCATAACTATTGTTAAAACTACAATCACAATAGGCTTCAATAATTCAGCAGGCAAAAATGTAGCGAGGCTAGCGCCAATAATCGAAAAGATAAAAACAAATGGAAATAGCTTTGCAACTACTGCCAAATCTACTTTACCTGAACGCAAAAATCTAAAAGCACTCGTTGCTGAACCAAAAACACTCGCTAATTTATTCGTTCCTAAAGCAACAGCTGGAGGCATACCAATTGCTAATAAAGCTGGAATTGATATTAAACCTCCTCCCCCAACTACTGCGTCAATAAATGCCGCTAAAAATCCTAGTAAAATAATTATCAGTATAAGTGATATATCCCATTCCACCATTGTTTTAACCCCTTTTTATCTAGTCGTATTTCAATGTATTATTTAAAACAATTCATCTGCTAATTCACTCGTAGCTTTATCTTTTTCACTTTGATAATCTTTAGTAATTGTCAACGTTTCAATATTATCAACAGCGCGATCTATCATATCAGTGAAATCATATGCACTTTCATAATTCACAACTTTTTCTAAATCCGGTTCGGTAATTGGATTTTTGGGTGTGAAAATAGTACAGCAATCTTCAAATGGTTGAATTGAAATATCAAATGTACCGATTGTTTTAGCTTTAGTTACAATTTCTTCTTTATCTAATGTTAATAATGGTCTTAGTATCGGAGTAGAAGTTACATGGTTGATAGCATACATACTTTTTAGCGTCTGACTTGCCACTTGTCCTAGATTTTCACCATTAACAATAGCATGCGCTCCAATTTTATGCGCTAATTTATCCCCAACTTGCATCATCATTCTACGTGTTGATGTCATTGTATAGCGTTCATTTACTACTTTATTTACTTGTTTTTGTAATTCCGTAAATGGCACGATATGCAATTTAATTGGACCAACATGTTGTGACAAAATACGCGTTAATTCAATAACTTTTTCTTTTGCTTTTTCACTCGTGAATGGTGGACTATGAAAATGAATAGCTTCGATAGTTACGCCACGGCGCATAACTTCCATTCCTGCAACAGGTGAATCAATCCCACCAGATAACATAAGTAGCGTTTTACCACCTGTTCCAACTGGCAAACCACCTGCACCATATATTGTACGATCATAAACATATACTGCATCTAATCGCACTTCTACTTTAATAACATGATCAGGATTTTTAACATTTACTACAACCTGTTCATTATTTTTAAGTACAGCTCCGCCTACTTCCTTTTGTAATTGATACGTATCATACGGAAATTGTTTATCCGAACGTTTTACGTCAATTTTAAATGTTTCACCGGCATTATAACTTTGGGCAAATTGAATCGCTTGCGCATTAATAGCTTCTATTGTTTTATCTATTTTCAGTACTGGACTTATTGAATGGATGCCAAACACATGGCTCAATCGTTCCATAATTTCTTCTATCTCAGCATTGTCATCTAATTCAATATACATTCTATCTCTATTTGCTTTGACTTTATAACCCTGTAACGGCATTAAGGCACGTTTCACATTACTGCGTAATTGACTTACAAATACTTTGCGGTTGGCACCCTTTAACGTTAACTCACCATACCTTACTAAAATATGATCGTATATCATTTTAACAACTCCTTAATTTCTTCATACACTTTTATAAATTGCGCTTTAAAATCTTCAATATCTTCAACTGTCGTATGACTGCCTAATGAAAGACGGATACTACCTTCAATTCGTTTTTCAGTTATTCCCATAGCTAGTAATACTTCATTTAAGCTCGCTTTTTTGGACGAACATGCACTCGTCGTCGACAGCATAACATCATACTTGGAAAAGGCATTAACCAATACTTCTCCTTTAACTCCCGGGAAAGCAATATTAATTATGTGAGGAGAACTACCTTCCGGAGAATTCAAATAAACACCTTGAAACTCTTCTATAAATGAAATCAATTGTGTTTTTAATGTTTGTAGCATATTAAATGTTGATGCTTGATTTAATACAGCTGATTTCATTGCTTTTACTATGGCAATATTCGTTGGTAGATTGACTGTACCACTACGAATACCGAATTCTTGTCCGCCACCATACATTATTGGAGCGAGTTGATGTATATTTCTAACAAATAGTACTCCTTGGCCTTTCAAACCATTAAATTTATGACCACTCAGGCTAATACTATCTACTTGATTAAAATATAATGGTATTTTACCAATTGCTTGCACTGCATCAACATGAAAATGTGCCTTTGGATACTGTGACACTATTTCTGCAATTTCTGGGATGGGTTGTATTTGTCCCATGATATTATTTACGTGCATACATGTAACCAAACCAACCCTATCAGACATCATTGAAGCTAAATGGTTTACATCTACTTGCCCTTCAGCAGTAATGTTTACATACTTCACACAAAAACCTTCGTCTGCTAAAGCTCTGACAACTTCTAATACTGATGGATGTTCAAGTACTGAGGTAATAATTTCTGGAGCAAACGCTTTTTTCTTACGTGCAATACCTTGTAATGCAATATTATTTGATTCTGTCGCACCACTAGTAAACAACACTTCAAAAGCATTATTTAACTGCAATAACTCCTTTATTTCACGTTTCGTTTGTTGTAATAGTTGTTCTGCTTGTAATCCTGCTTTATGAGGACTATTAGGGTTAAAATATAAGCTTTGATTCACCTTCACAAATGTATCTAACACATCTTGGTTAGGTTTAGTAGTCGCCGCGTTATCTAGGTAAATCATTTTGACACTCCTTTAGTTTCCTTCATATTTCATATACATGTTAGATATATCAATGACTTAATTATTAATAGTGCATTTCGTATTATAATCTACTAAAGCATTATACTATTTTTTGACAAAAATGAAAGATGAGAGTAAGAATGACCTCAAATAATTTTAATTTGAGGTCATATCTCACTCTCACCTTAGTTCTATACAATATCAAATAGCATATTTTTTGGCGGTTTTACAACTAAATTGTTAGCTAATGTTTAACTAACGATTAAACACTTTCTTTAGTAACATTATCTTCAATTTGTTGTGTAATTCCCGGCTCAACACTTTCTAGTGCTTGCTCAGCAATTTCGATTGAGCGTTTATATCTATTGTTTTTAAATAAACGTTCTGCTTCATTTAAGCTTTTATCAACGTTAGAATAATCTTTTCTATAACGATTACCATATTGAATAAGTCTTTCTGCATATACTGCGTTTACGAGCACATCAGTAGCTTCATCTTCAAATTTGTTCATTTGTAATACTACTTTAGACACTTTGTCTTTCAAGTGTTTGACGTGAATTGGTCGTGATTCAAATTTATCATTTACTTCACGAACTTCATTGTCAATTTCATTTTTCATAATAATGAAGCGTTCTGGTACACTTGGCAAGTTGGAAGCTAATAATTTTCTATAAACTTCTTCTTTTTTGCTTTGTATACGAAGGATATTATCTTCTGCTTCCGCTTCATCTTCTCGTAGTTGAATTAAATGATTTTGTAGTTTCTCTTGTTTGTCATTAATAACAGTTACGTGTTCTTCAATATATTTCAAATTGTCTTCAACTTCACTATATCGAACTGCTGATTTTGAAGTTTCACGTAAAATATCATCATATACTGTAATTAAATTTTGGATTTCATTTTCAAATTGTCTTATGTTTTGAACATCACTTTCATTGATATAGTAGTTTTCACGCACATAATCAATTTCAGTTTGAATCGTATAGTTCATATCTTTCGCTCTGAATAAATTATCAGTAATCGTTTCTTTTGTTTCTTCAACTGTATTTTTTGCTTTCACTTCATGTTCAATCAAATCATACATTTCATCTAAACGATCGTTAATACTGATTAATTTTTCATTAGCTTCATCTAACTCTAAACGACTAATCATTGGCTCAACAAAACTTAATTCCGTTTTCAATGTTTGTAAAGAACTATCGATTTTAACATGATCTAAATCATAACCTTCAACTTTTAAATCTCTACAACCATATTTCAAATCTTGGAATTGTCCCGGTAATTCTTTTTGTGCTTCACGAATTAAATCAGGAATTTCTGACATATCCTTTTTCAAGAAGTTCATATCTTCATGTAATGTATTGATATGTTGATATGCTTGGTTATAATTACCTTCTTCTTTCATCGTCTCATACGTTTGCATTTCAGGTTCAAAAGACTCGATTTCATTTTCTAAAGGTGTTGCAGCCTCGCCAAATTGATGTCTATTCGCAAGTACATCTCGTTTCATTTCACGATAATCATTCTTGCATTCTTCATACAATTTATCACTTTTCTTATGTATGTTTACAATTTCATCTACTTGCGTATTAGTTTTTTCATAATTTTGCTCATATTGATCCATTAACTCATGCGCTTCATCAATTTCTGATTGAGCTTGAGCAAATTTAAATTTGCCAAGTAAACCTTCAGCATTATGAATTTTCTCATCTACTGGTGCGAGGTATTGGTTATTACTTTGTTGTGATGATGCCTTTAAGTCGTCATATGTACTTTTTGTTTCACCTGTTAATTTTAAATCTGATAGTTTTGATAAACTCTCATTATAAGGTAATTGCTCTACTTTTAATTTTCGTTCTTCAGCTTTTTCAATGATGTGGCTTTTATTTGAACGCATATAGAATAATACACCGATTATTATCAGTATAATGACAATAATTGCTAAAATAATATATAGTGCCATATATTTTCTCCTCCTATTTTATCATTTCAATTATAACGTAATTTGGTTTGACATTAAAATAGAAATCAGTTAAATTTGCAGATTAATTTTACATTTTTCAACTTACCTACCAAAAAACACATTATTCCAAGTTCAAGCACTTGAATCTTTTAATTACTTACTATACCATTTGTCATTATATTATTCACAATATTTGAAGCGAGGTTTATAAAATATGGTAGAAATAAAACAAACAAATTACAATATGGCTCAAAAACAACTTAAATCGTTAATTGAAGATGAGCATAACTTAATTGCTATCTTAAGCAATGCCTCTGCATTAATCAATGATAATTTAGATCAAGTCAATTGGGTAGGTTTTTACTTAATGGAGCAAGATGAATTGATTTTAGGACCATTTCAAGGCCATCCGGCATGTGTACATATAGCGGTTGGAAGTGGTGTTTGTGGTACAGCCGTTGCTGAAAATCAAACACAAGTAGTAGCAGATGTAAATGCCTTCCCAGGTCATATTGCCTGTGATGCAAACAGTAAATCTGAAATCGTTGTACCTATACATCAAAATGGGAAAGTTATTGGTGTGCTTGATATAGATGCACCAATTCATAATCGTTTTACTGCTGATGATAAAATCGAACTTGAAGAAATGGTTAAAATTATAGAAGAACAACTAAACTAATCAATTACTTTCAATTTCTGAGAAGAAAGTATTGACACTTCGTAATATGATGTTACAATGAACTTTGTGTGAATAAACGAAAGTAGCAGTTACATATTAGTTGGCTCTATGTTATTCCCAACGAGGACGTGTCGCGTAACCAGCGCTATGAGGTGAAGACACATAAAATAATATATCCAAATAAGCATGTAACACTCTTTTTTGTTTTTTCATAACTACAAAAAAGAAAAAGGAGGAGTCTTAATATGGCTCGATTCAGAGGTTCAAACTGGAAAAAATCTCGTCGTTTAGGTATCTCTTTAAGTGGTACTGGTAAAGAATTAGAAAAACGTCCTTACGCACCAGGACAACATGGTCCTAACCAACGTAAAAAATTATCAGAATATGGTTTACAATTACGTGAGAAACAAAAATTACGTTACTTATATGGCATGACTGAAAGACAATTCCGTAATACTTTCGAAATTGCTGGTAACCAACACGGTGTACACGGTGAAAACTTCATGCAATTATTAGCAGCTCGTTTAGATGCTGTTGTTTATAGCTTAGGTTTAGCTCGTACTCGTCGTCAAGCACGTCAATTAGTTAACCACGGTCACGTTGAAGTAGATGGCAAACGTGTTGACATCCCTTCATACACTTTAAAACCTGGTCAAGAAATTTCAATTCGTGAAAAATCTCAAAAATTAGATATTATCGCTGAATCTGTAGAAATTAATAACTTCGTACCAGATTATTTAGAATTCGACGCTGATAACTTACAAGGTAAATTTGTTCGTATCCCTGAGCGTAGTGAATTACCAGCTGAAATCAATGAACAACTTATCGTTGAGTACTACTCAAGATAATAGCTTTATTGTTACTAAACCAAGAAGATCTCTTAGTAGACTTCTTGGTTTTTTTTACTTTATTTCCAATTTTATATAAAATATAGGAAAGGAGTGGGAAAATGATTATCCGAGCATTAGAAGCTACTGATTTAAAATTTGTCCATCATTTAAACAATGAATATTCTATTATGTCTTATTGGTTTGAAGAACCCTATCAATCTTTAAGTGAATTACAATCTTTGTATCAAAAACATATTTTAGATGAATCCGAACGTCGTTTCATTATCGAAGAAGATTCTAAACGCATCGGGGTTGTCGAACTTGTAGAAATTAACTTTATACATCGTACATGTGAGATTCAAATCATAGTAGATCCACAATACAATGGTAAAGGTTATGCAAAATCCGCGTTTAAGATGGCTATTGATTATGCATTTTTAGTATTAAACTTAAACAAAATATATTTATTCGTTGATACTACCAATGATAAAGCGGTACATATCTATAGCAGTCAAAATTTTGAAATTGAAGGTACTTTAAAAGAACATTTTTATACTCGCGGTCAATATAGTGACTGTTACGTTATGGGGTTACTCAAACGAAATTGGTTACACTAGACTAATAATGATGTAACTAACATTAATATCACAAAAATATGCTATTCAATATCAAATTACTCGATATTGAATAGCATATTTGGTGCGTCAGAAATAATACCGTCAACACCTGCAGTTAATAGTTGGTCTTTAGTTGTTAAGTCATTCACAGTGTATGGAGCAACTAAAAGCTTATGTTCATGTGCTTGTTGCACAAATTCTGCAGTTGCCAACTTAAAGTCTGGGTTTGCAAAAGTAGCATATTCGGCCAGTGCCTTGAAGTCAGGTTTTTGATACCAGTATCTTTTTCTACTTAACAACACACCTAATTGATGTCCTATTGTAAGTGAGGCAATATACTTCATACTTTTTTTATCGAAAGACTGAATTACTACATCTTCTGTAGCTATTTTGTGTTCTGTTAACATTGATATTAACAAATCCTCTATGCCGGGATATTGTTTAGGCTTTTTCACTTCAATAAGTAACTTTTGATTATATTGCACAACCATATCTAAAACTTCCGTCAACGTTGGAATAGTTAAACCTGCAAATTCCTCCCCTTTCCAACTTCCAAAATCATACTTTTTTAACTCCGCTAATGTATAATCTTGTATTCGACCACTACCATTAGAAGTACGATCAATTGTATCATCATGGATCACTACCAACTCATTGTCTTTCGTTTTATGTACATCTATTTCTAAAAAATCGATATTTAATTGCAACGCTGCTTCAATGCCTTTTAAAGTGTTTTCAGGATAAGTTGCCGCCAAACCACGATGGGCAATTACTAAACATTCATTAGACCCCATGTTTCAAGTCACTCCTCTTTCTTTCTATTCATTTATCGCCTACACTAAAAATATCATATCTTTTATGGAGGTAACATCAATATGGTTAAACATGATTTTAAAGTCACTACTACTTGGGAAGGCGGAAGAGAATCAGTTGGTAATACTGAGGGAGATGTCATCAATGCCCCTATCTCTATTCCAGCTGGATTAGGTGGTAATGGAACAGGTACTAATCCTGACGAATTACTAGTTTCTGCAGCTTCATCTTGTTATATCATTTCTTTGGCTGCTGTATTAGAACGTTCCGGTTTTCATCAAATCGCCATAACTCAAGAATCAATAGGCACTGCCATTTTCGAACAAGGAAAATTCAAAATGGATACAATTACACATTATCCTATTATTGATATTGATGATTCAGAAAAAGAAATGTTGAACAATAAATTATCGAAATTACTAAAGATTGCAGACAATAATTGTATGATTTCAAACTCAATACGAGGGAACGTTGCTGTGAAAATAGAATGTTCCGTCAAATAAAATAAAAAAATATTTTTAATTTCACAAACGTGTAAACCATCACAATGTAACCCCTTTCAAAGCCTCTTTTTTAGGGGTTCTTTTCTATTAATGTTCACTTTTGCACTTTTATATTGTCTGAAAATTTGCTAAACTTGAAAAATCTTGAGTATTGGGGGAATTTGAAATGAAACAATATCATCCATTGTTACTAACACCAGGTCCTACACCTGTACCTGATGAAATACTACATGCAACACAAGAACCAATGGTCGGTCACCGATCAAGTGATTTCGAAGCAATTGCACAAGAAGCATTTCAAGCAATCAAACCTGTTTTTGGCACAGAGAACGAAGTGATGATTTTAACATCAAGCGGAACGAGTTCATTAGAGGCAAGTATGTTAAATATTGCTAATCCTGATGATCACATCGTTATTATTGTTTCTGGTGCATTTGGCAACCGCTTTAAACAAATTGCCGAAACATATTACCAAAACGTACATATCTTTGATGTTGAATGGGGACAGGCTGTTGATGTTCCTGCATTCATCGATTTCATAACAGAACTAAACGTCGATATTACTGCTGTTTATTGTCAATACTGTGAAACATCTACCGCGGTATTACATCCAGTCGGTGAACTGGGCGCAGCACTTAAATCATTTGACGAGAACATTTATTACATTGTTGATGGTGTCAGTTGTATTGGTGCTGTTGATGCTAATATTGCTCGTGACAATATCGACGTCTTAATATCAGGTAGTCAAAAAGCCATAATGTTACCTCCGGGACTAGCATTTGTTGCATATAATAACAGAGCAAAACAACGATTCAGTGAAGTGACAACACCTAGATTTTATTTAGACTTTAATAAGTATTTGAAATCTTTGGCCGACAACTCCACACCTTTCACACCTAATGTTGCATTATTCAGAGGCGTTAACGCATATGCACAACTTGTTGAACAAGAAGGCTTTGATAATGTAATTGCTCGTCATTATGCCATTAGAGACGGTTTAAGAAGTGCGCTTAAGGCATTAGATTTAGACTTACTAGTAGAAGATCAATATGCTTCCCCTACTGTCACAGCTTTTGTACCACAAAGCAAAGATGAATTAGCATATATTAAAAATGAATTGAAATCTCGTTTCTCAATTACTATTGCAGGCGGACAAGGCCATTTAAAAGGACAAATATTACGTATCGGTCACATGGGTAAAATTTCACCTTTCGATATTTTACAAGTTGTCTCTGCATTAGAAATTATCATTTCTGAATATAGAAATACATCATTAATTGGTAAAGCATTAACACAATATATGGAGGTAGTAAAAGCATATGTATAAAATTTTAGTATCTGATCCAATCTCACCAGAAGGTTTAGCTAGTTTACATGAACACTCTAATTTTGATTTAACTACTGCAACAGATTTAACTGAAGCACAGTTAATAGATGAAATTGGAAATTATGAAGCTTTAATTGTACGTAGTCAGACTCAAGTCAATGCACAAGTAATTGAAGCTGCCAAAAATTTAAAAGTTATTGCACGTGCAGGTGTCGGTGTAGATAACATAGATATTGATGCTGCAACAAAAAATGGGATTATTGTAATCAATGCTCCTGATGGTAATACTATCTCAGCTACTGAACATTCCATGGCAATGATTTTATCAATGGCTAGAAATATCCCTCAAGCTCATAAATCATTGCAAGAAGGTAAATGGGATCGTAAAGCGTATCGCGGTACAGAATTATACACAAAAACTTTAGGTGTTATAGGTGCTGGTAGAATAGGAATAGGTGTGGCCAAACGTGCTCAAAGCTTTGGTATGAAAATTTTAGCTTTTGATCCATACTTATCTGAAGAAAAAGCTAAAGAGTTAGAAGTTACGCGTGCTTCTGTTGATGAAATAGCCGAACAAGCCGATTTTGTTACGGTGCATACTCCACTTACGCCTAAAACAAAAGGTATCGTTGGTAAAGCATTCTTTGATAAAGCTAAGCCGAATTTACAAATTATCAATGTTGCTCGTGGTGGTATCATTGATGAAGCAGCTTTATTAGATGCACTAAATAATGATCAAATTCAAAGTGCAGCACTAGACGTATTTGAAACAGAACCTGCTACAGAGTCACCTTTCGCAAATCATGATAAAGTTATTGTTACACCTCATTTAGGTGCTTCAACAGTCGAAGCGCAAGAAAAAGTTGCAGTATCAGTAGCTAATGAAATTATTGATATTTTTGAAAATGGTAATGTCTTACATGCTGTAAATGCACCACGCATGACATTTGATGAAACACATGAAGAAGTAAAACCATTTATTGAATTAAGTAAATTAACTGGAGAAGTTGGTATTCAATTATTAGATAAAGCTCCACGTGAATTACACATTAAATATGAAGGTGATATAGCTTTAGATGATACTAGTCTAATCACGCGTACTTTAGTAAGTTCAGTATTAAGTCAAGACTTAGCAGAACGTGTTAACTTAATCAATGCTCTTGTTTTATTAAATGAACAAGGTGTCTCATATAATATAGAAAAAAATACCAAACGTCATGGCTTTAGTAACTATATAGAATTAACTTTAACTAATAATGATACTCAAATAAAAATTGGTGCCACAGTGTTAAATGGTTATGGCCCACGCATAGTTAGAATTAACGACTATCCTGTCGACTTTAAACCTGAAAAAAATCAATTAATTGTTAATCACACAGACCGTCCAGGTATTGTCGGTAAAACTGGTCAAATTCTAGGTGAATATGGCATAAATATTGCTTCAATGCATTTAGGCCGTACAAACCAAGGTGGAAATGCTTTAATGATTTTATCAGTAGACCATCCAGTCAATGAAGAAATAATTAATGATTTATACCAAATTGAAGGATTTAATTTAATCCGTAACGTACAATTAGATTTGCAACACAGCACTAATTATTCTATTTAATCATTATATTTCGGTAATCAAAAAACTATTTAAATAAGTTATTCCACTAAAAAGACTGTGACATAAATACGCATTCTCAAAATAAGAGGACTAATCCTTAATCTGGATTGGTCCTCTTTATATTTGAATGCTAAAGATTTAGACTTTGCATACTTGTCTGATGTATAGTTCCAGACTGTAGACCCTTACATTTACTATTCCCCTGGGCGACAGCACATTACAAAATCAGTATACTTTTGAAAGTAAAATAAGACCCTTCATATAATTAATGAAGGGTCATTTTTCTTGAGTTTATATTCACACTATCACTATAAAGTTCGTACTTATATTTACACTTTATAATAAAATATTTCTAACTTCACCTACATGGTTAATAATATAATCCGCTTCATAAGCTTCTAACTCTTCACGTGCATTTTGGCCTTTCAACCCTGTAAGTGGCCCAATAAATGTCGCGCCAATTTTTTTAGCACTCAGTAAATCTGCCAAGGAATCCCCTACTATATAAACATCATCTTTATTTACGCGATTCTCTTGATTAGAAGCATAATGTTGATATTTAGATTGATCGTTACCTTCTAGTGTTGCTAAATAACTAAATGGATTGGGTTTACCTAATGGTTTTAATTCTGGATATAAATCTTCTGCGATTAGTACTTCACTCGCAGTTACAATATGTTCATCATCAAATAATTCCTTTATGTGAATTGTTTCAAAGGGAACGATAGTTTCAGTGCGTGGACGTCCTGTAGCAATTGCAATTTGATAGCCCGCCGTTTTTAAATCCTCTAATAATGTTTTAATCTCATCGAGAGGGCGTAAAACGACTTCATTATAAATATACCCTTGCTTGTAGTCCGTACGATTAGTTTTTTGTTCAACTTCAGCAAATAACTTATAACCGAGATACCATTCTTGATAGACTTCTTGTGCTAATGTCCAAAACGCACTTTTTAATTCAAATAAAGCAGTTTTAGACGTATGTAAAGTAGTAGCAGCATGTTCTATTAATGCTTGATAAATAAAATCTTTTCCTGGTTGCACCTTATCTAAAAATGTGAGTGGTGCTGAATAATCTAGTGTGACGTCAGAAACAGCAGAACCAATACTTTGTAATGTAGTTTGGTTAAATTTTTGATCATCTAGCACTTCTGCTAATTGTATACTTGTTAACTGTTTGCAGACATCAATAAAATGTAATGCAGTTACAACAAAAAGCATATCCCAATTTGAATTAAGTCCTAATGATTTCAACTTTTCTAGAATCTTGTCGTTATCAAATATTTTACTTCTTATGTCTTGAATATTATCGTCAGTTAATGTCTTAAAATCAACTGATGGATCAAGACCTAAAAACGCGTCATCCATTAATATTTCATATACAGTTAACGCTGAAACATCAAAGCACCTTTCTTCACTTAGAAAGACGCCATCAACATCAAACAATACTGATTTCATCTTACTCACTCTCCTAATTCAGAAAATTCTGATACCACACAATTTTACTATTTTATACATAGAAGAGCAAATGAATTTAATCATTTGCTCTTCTTTAAATTATGCTATTTATTGTTCCATCTTCATTTCAATTTCATCTGCGACTTGCTGCACATGAGTACCGATAATGACTTGTACATTATGCTTTCCACTTTTTGTAACACCTACTGCACCTGCAGCTTTAATTTTAGATTCATCAAGTACATCATTATCATTTAGTTCCATACGTAAACGTGTTGCACAGTTTGTTAAAGAAGTAATATTTTCTTTACCACCAAGTCCTTCAATTATTTGTATAGCTGTTTGACTATATTTACGGTCATTTGAGTTTGTGTTTTCATCTGCTTGCTTTGCATCTGTTTCACTCGTTGGATCTGCTAAAAGATTATCTCCTCTACCAGGTGTATTAAGTTTCAATACTTTAATTGCTACTCTAAAGACAACATAATAAATAACAAAAAATACAATACCTTGTACTAACAACATCCATGGTTGATTAGCATTCGGATTAATTAACGATAAAACATAGTCTATTAATCCTGCACTAAAGGTGAAGCCGGCAGTCCATTGGAATAATGCTGCAATAAATAATGACAGTCCTGTTAAAAAGGCATGTATAACAAATAATATCGGAGCAACAAACATAAATGAAAATTCAATTGGTTCTGTCACACCTACAAAAAACGCTGATATGGCCCCTGCGAACATCAAGCCATACACACGCTTTTTCTGCTTACTTTCAGCAGTATGGTACATAGCTAATGCAGCGGCAGGCACACCGAACATCATAACTGGGAAGAAACCAGCCATATATCGTCCTGTTTCACCTTTTACTGCACCTTCACCCGTTTGGAACTTAGCCATATCATTGATACCTGCTAGATCAAACCAAAATACTGAATTTAAAGCATGATGTAGTCCTGTAGGTATTAATAATCTATTAAAGAAGCCGTAAATAAATGCACCAGTAGGACCAAAGCCCATAATCCACATACCAAATGCTACGATTGCATTATAAATATATGGCCATGCAAACAACAACACTACAGCTAAAATAATACTAAAGAAAGCTGTCATAATTGGCACCAAACGTTTACCACTAAAGAACGATAAAGCTGTAGGTAATTCTGTTTGGCTAAATTTATTATAAGCATATGCTGCAACTAGTCCTACAATTAATCCTATAAAAACATTCGCATTATTCATTTGCTCAAACGCTTTATCAACGCCCGTTTCTTTAACACCTAATAATGGTGCCAATTTGGCAGGACTTAATACGACTGTCGTTAAAAAGAAACCTACGACAGCTGCTAAAGCTACTGCTCCATCATTTTTCTTAGCCATTCCTAATGCTACACCGACCGCAAATAAAATACCCAATTGTTCAAGTATCGTCGACCCTGCATTCGTAAAAAATGTGGCAACATGTGGTAAGATGCCAATTGCCGCTAGCGCATTCCCTATACCTGTTATTATTGCAGCTGCCGGTAACACAGCAACAGGTAACATTAACGACCTACCTAAACGCTGGAAGAAATTGTACATAAAATCCCCTCATTCCTCTATAATTATCTTTTCCCCAAAAAAGACCACGTGTACAAATTTAACACGTGGTCATGATGCATTTAATACATAATTGTACAATTTCATAATAACACAATTAAATTCAAAATCGCACCATCTTCATAATTTTAATTTTATTAATGAAAATTATAACTTACTTTTGGTTTACATATTCATTTAATTCATTTTGTAATTGTCTTGTTCTATTTTCTAATTCTTTTGTTAAATATTCTAATTTTTCATTACGTTTCATTGATTTAGGTAAATTTTTCGTTTCAATAGGTTCACCAAATTTAATATGTGCTGTATCCGTAATCAGCCCTTTAATTTTTTTAGGTCCTACATAAGCAGCTGGTAATATAGGTGCTCCACCCATCATAGCAATTGTCACTGCACCTCGCTTTAAGGGAGCGTCTTCAGTAAACTCTGCACGTTGTCCTGTTGGAAAAATACCTACTGTTTTATTTTCTTTTAATAGTTTAATCGGTCGTTTTAACGTACTTGGTCCTGGATTTTCTCTATCTACAGGAAATGCATTTAGTGATTTTAAAAACTTTCCAAACCATTTATTTATAAATAATTCTTTTTTTGCCATATAATGAATTTGATTTGGGTAAATAGACATACCTAACATAATTACTTCATTATAGCTTTCATGCGTACAAGTGACTACATATCTATGTAATTGTGGTATATGTTCTTTACCTTGTACAACAAGTGATTTACTAATTTTCACTATAATCCAATATAAAATTGAACTAATAAATTTATACATGCTTTCACCTACTCTTTTTGCCTTATACTTCCTTATAGATTTTATCACTTAGTTATGTTTCAAACAAGAAAATATCTAAATCAGTCTAAAGTACGATAGCAATATACTAGAAAAAAAGCAATATACCTTTCATAATATAGTTATAGTGTATGATTCAGGAGGTAAAATATGTCAGATTTTTATAACAGTCATGAGCAAAAAAATAATAATAATCAAACTAATTCATCAGCAGAACATAATAACTATAATTATCAACAAATACAGCCAAGAAAACCAAAATTCCCATGGTTCAAAACAATTATAGTAGCATTAATCGCTGGTGTTTTAGGCGCTTTATTAGTCCTTGGTATTGGAAAGATTTTTAATGGGACAATTACTAATCATGATGGTGCAACTGTAGAAGAAACATCTAACAGTAAAGGTGGCAATACCTTAGATGGTAAAAGCGATAAATATAATTCTGTTAATCAAATGATTAATAATGTGTCGCCAGCAATCGTAGGTGTAATCAATATGCAGAAAGCACAAAACCTCAATGATTTGTTACAAGGTAAATCATCTAAATCACAAGAAGCTGGTGTAGGTTCTGGGGTTATTTATCAAAAAAGTAATGGTTCTGCATATATAGTAACTAATAATCACGTTATTGATGGTGCCAGTGATATCAAAGTCCAACTACATAATTCCAAACAAGTTAATGCGAAATTAGTAGGTAAAGATGCACTTACAGATATCGCAGTGTTAAAAATCAATGACACTGAAGGCACAAAAGCAATAAAATTCGCTAATTCCTCAAAAGTAAAAACAGGTGATAGCGTATTCGCAATGGGTAACCCACTTGGCCTAGAATTTGCTAATTCGGTTACGTCAGGTATCATTTCTGCAAGCGAACGCACAATTGATACACAAACTTCTGCTGGTAATAACAAAGTAAATGTACTACAAACAGACGCCGCTATTAATCCAGGTAATTCAGGTGGTGCCTTAGTCGATATCAACGGTAATCTTGTAGGAATTAACTCAATGAAGATTGCTAGCGAACAAGTTGAAGGTATTGGCTTTGCTATACCAAGTAATGAAGTCAAAGTAACAATTAAAGAGTTAGTCGAAAAAGGAGAAGTTGAACGCCCATCAATTGGTATTGGCTTGCTCAATTTAAGTGATATTCCAGAAGAATACAAAAAAGAATTAGAAACCAATCGTAAAGATGGTGTCTATGTTGCAAAAGTCGATGGAGATAACGGTCTAAAAGAAGGCGATATTATTACTAAAATCGATGATCAAGACGTCAAAGAAGATACTGATTTAAAATCTTACTTATATCAACATAAAAAACCTGGAGACGAAGTAACAATTACCATCGAACGTAAAGGTAAGACACAAACTGTAGATATTACATTAAAAGAACTTAACACTTCTAAAGATTCTTCAAAAGAGTCCAATTCAAGTCAAAGTGGCGACAGTAGTTTAATGCCATAAATATAAACAGGCTCAAACCTATATATAGGTTTGAGCCTTATTTAATGTCTATAAAATAATATGTTAGAGAGAAATTTTATTTGTAATTTACCATAAAGTATTTCTTTTTGCCTCGACGTATAATAGTGAATTCATTATCAATTTTATCTGCTGCTGTAAATGTATATCCTACATCTTGTTGACGTTCCCCATTTATATAAATGGCACCATTCGTAACATCTTCACGAGCTTGACGTTTTGAAGATGAAATACCACTTTCTACAATAGCTTCTACGATATTTGTTGTATCATGGCTCAATGTTACTTGTGGCACATCTTTAAAGCCTTCTTTTAATTCTTGTGATGATAAAGATTTTAAATCGCCACTGAATAATGCTTGTGAAATACGAATGGCATCATTTAATGCATCTTCACCGTGAATAAATGCTGTCACATTTTCAGCTAAGGCTTTTTGTGCTTCTCTTAAATGCGGTGCTTCTTGCAATGATTGCTCCAGACGTTCGATTTCAGAGTGCTCTAAAAATGTAAAGTATTTTAAGAACTTAATGACATCATCATCTGAAGTATTGATCCAAAATTGGTAAAACTCGTAAGGACTTGTTTTAGCTGAGTCTAACCAAATAGCTCCTCCTTCAGATTTACCAAACTTTTTACCATCAGATTTAACAACTAATGGAATTGTTAAACCATATGCTTCTGTTTGACCATACATACGTCTCATTAATTCGATACCACTAGTTATATTGCCCCATTGATCAGATCCCCCTACTTGCACTTTACAGTTGTAAGTTTGATTTAAATGACCAAAATCAATGGCTTGTAATATAGTATATGTGAATTCGGTAAATGATATACCATTTTCTAAGCGTGATTGAATTGAATCTTTTGCTAACATATAATTGACGCCGACATGTTTACCGTAGTCTCTTAAAAAGTCGATTAAAGAAATCTTTCCTAACCAATCTTTGTTATTTACGAGTTGCGCACCTTTTTCTGTCTCAAATTCAAATAATTTGTGCATTTGTTGTGCAATGCCAGCAACGTTTTGCTCCACCTGTTCTTCTGTTTGTAAAACACGTTCTTCGGATTTACCTGACGGGTCTCCAATCATTCCAGTACCACCACCAAGTAAAACTATTGGTCGATGACCATGATTTTGGAAACGGCGTAACGTTAAAAATGGTAATAAATGACCAATGTGTAGACTATCAGCCGTTGGGTCAGCGCCACAATATAATGATACTTGCTCTTTATTTAATAACGCTTCTAAATTTGCTTCATCAGTCTGTTGGTATATTAGACCTCGCCATTGTAAATCTTCAATTAATGCATTTGCCATGATAAACCCTCCTATTAATATCTTATTATTTTTGAATTAAGTTTTATAACCAAAAAAATACGCCCTTACGAAATGTAAGGGCGCATATGCACGGTACCACCAAACTTTAAGTCCATCAACTTTATTAATGATACGTTCATTAACTCAAACGTTGGATTATGTTTGTAAACAAGCAAGGTGTATTCACTCAATAACAAACGATAGTTCACAGCGACCACTATCTCTCTGAAGATTATTAATCAGCTACTTCTCCTTTAATCCAAAAATAATATCGAATTGAATCTTATTATAAGTAACTCAATTTTAAAAGTCAATAATATTCTATGTTATAATGTATACAATATAAGGAGGTAGCTAATGAAACAGAGTCACACAGATCATAAAGTAAATACACATAATGATCATGTTCATAAAATGGAACAGTTCGAAAAACTTTATAAAAAACTCAAGTATTTGTTTATAGGTACTTTTATTATCATGGCTTCAATTTCAATCATTTTATTAGCTGCCTCAGTCATTTATTTTGATCATATTACCAAAGAAGCATCACATATGACGGACCACGAATTAAAAACACAATTACTTGATTTTCCTGGTAGTGAAGCACTAGATTTTAAGAATGATTCTGTGTTAGCTGCATATAATAATACAACTAATACTTTGATCGTTGGCCCAGCTCATGTCAATGAAAATGTCATTAAAGCTTTAACATCATCAGAAGATAGTTTATATTTTAAACATAATGGTATTTTACCTAAAGCATTATTACGTGCGGTGGGTCAAGATATTTTCAATACAGAAATATCATCTGGTGGAAGTACCATTACCCAACAATTAGTAAAAAATCAAATCTTATCCAATCAAAAAACTTACAATAGAAAAGCGAATGAGTTAGTACTGGCAATGCGCACAGAACAACTATTAAGTAAACAAGAAATCTTGTATACCTATCTTAATATCGTTCCATTTGGCAGAGATAGCCACGGTGCTAATATAACTGGTATAGCGTCTGCGTCTTTTAGTTTATTTGGTAAATCTTCAAATAATTTAACTGTGGCAGAATCAGCTTACATTGTAGGTTTGTTACAAAGTCCATACTTATACACGCCCTATCAAGAAAATGGCCAGTTAAAGTCCAATGACGAATTACAAATAGGTTTAGACCGTCAACACTATGTGTTAAAACGAATGCTTGTTGAAGACAAAATTTCAAAAGCAACGTTTAATAAAGCAGAACAAGAGAATTTAAAACAGAAATTACAAAGCTCTGAATAAGAATTAAAGTAAAAGGTAGAACTGAACCTACATTGTGTAGTGTTCAGTTCTACCTTTATTATGAATAACATATAACAAGTTATAGCTTATCGTTAGAATAAGCCTTGGGCATGTCCATCGTCTGTAACATCCATATTTAATGCTGCTGGTTTTTTAGGTAAACCTGGCATAGTCATAATTGCACCAGTTAGTGCAACAATAAATCCAGCACCAGTTTTGGCTTCTAATTCACGAATCGTAATTTCAAAGTCAGATGGTGCACCTAATTGTGTTTGATCATCTGTAAATGAATATTGTGTTTTTGCCATACAAATTGGATAATTATCCCAACCATTATCTTTAAATGATTGTAATTGTTTTTGGGCTTTAGATGTAAATGTCACTTTACTACCACCATAAATTTCTTTCACAATTGTTTCAACTTTTTCTTCTAATGGTAAGTCTAAATCATACAAATGTTTAAATGATTGAGGCTCTTCGATAACCTCTAAGACATTTTGTGCTAAGTCAATTCCACCTTGACCGCCTTTTTCCCATACCTCTGTTAATGATAAGCGTACGCCTTTCTCTTTCGCCCAGTTAATAACAAACTCTGTTTCAGCTTCGGTATCATGAACAAATGCATTTAATGCAATAACAGGTTCCAGACCATATTTTTTCACATTATCTACATGTCGTTCTAAATTGACAATACCGTCTTGAAGCGCTGATACATTTTCATTTTTCAACTGATCTTTAGCTACACCACCATGCATTTTTAACGCTCTTATTGTAGCTACTACTACTACTGCTGACGGTTCGAAACCTGCTTCGCGTGCTTTAATATCGATAAATTTCTCTGCACCTAAGTCTGAACCAAATCCAGCTTCAGTTACTACAATATCCGCTAAATCTCGAGCTGTTTCTGTTGCTAAGATTGAATTACATCCATGTGCAATATTAGCAAATGGTCCACCATGTACAAGTGCTGGTGTACCTTCAATTGTTTGTACTAAGTTTGGTTTAATGGCATCTTTAAGAATCATAGCTAAGGCACCTTCAACTTTTAAATCAGCTACTGATACAGGTTTACGGTCTTTAGTATAGCCTATTGTAATTTTGCTAATTTTTTCTTTAAGATCCTTAATGCCAGTCGCTAAACATAATATTGCCATAATTTCAGATGCAACAGTTATATTAAAGCCATCTTCACGTGGTACACCTTGTGTTGGTCCACCTAGACCGACGATAATTTGACGTAGTGCTCGATCATTCATGTCTAAGACACGTTTCCATTCGATTCTACGTTGGTCAATATCTAATTCATTTCCCTGATGGATATGATTGTCTATAAATGCAGATAATGCATTATTTGCTGTTGTAATTGCGTGAAAATCACCATTAAAGTGTAAGTTAATATCTTCCATAGGTAAGACTTGAGCATATCCGCCGCCAGTAGCGCCACCCTTAATACCAAATGTTGGACCTAACGCTGGCTCTCTTAATGCCACCATTACATTCTTTTTCAATTGGTTAAATGCATCTGATAGACCAACAGTCACTGTTGATTTACCTTCTCCTGCAGGTGTTGGGCTCATCGCTGTAACTAGTACAACTTTGCCTTTGTCTTTTTTATCAATCTTGTTAATATCAACTTTCGCTTTGTAATGACCATATTGCTCTAAAGCGTCAGCAGGTATACCTGCCTTTTCAGCAATATCACCAATTGGTTTTAATGTTGATTGATTTGCAATTTCTAAATCAGATAAATGTGCCAACTAAATTCGCCCCTTTTAACAAATTAATTCGATGGTATCACAAATGAGTATCATCTAAAAAGTTCTTCCATATTTATATTAACGAACTTAAGCAATATTGTCGACAATTTAAGATAGCGCTTACATTAATTTCCTTTTTAACACCTAATGTACAACATGACAAAAGACTAGAACAGCAATGCCATTCTAGTCTTTTTTATTAAAAATAATTGCCACTTTTTTATTTAAAAAGCGATGTCAATTTTAATCTTCCATTGTGCTTAAATCACCAGCTGGTAAATCTAATTCCCAAGCTTTTAATACACGTCTCATAATTTTACCAGAACGTGTTTTTGGTAATTTATCTTTAAATTCAATTTCTCTAGGCGCCGCATGTGCTGCTAATCCTTCTTTGACAAATACGCGAATATCTTCTTTTAG
Organism: Staphylococcus arlettae; assembly: GCF_002902345.1. GTDB lineage: Bacteria > Bacillota > Bacilli > Staphylococcales > Staphylococcaceae > Staphylococcus > Staphylococcus arlettae. The sequence goes on along the minus strand of NZ_PPQB01000005.1, from coordinate 120,196 downwards.
TTCATCTGAAGGTTCTTGACCTGGAATTAATGCAACAAATGCTTTAATAATTTCGCCCCTTACAGGGTCAGGTTTGCCGATTACACCAGCTTCTGCTACAGCTTCATGTTCTACTAATTTTGATTCAACTTCAAATGGTCCGACACGTTCACCTGCTGTCATAATTACATCATCAACACGACCTTGGAACCAAAAGTAACCATCTTCATCCATATAAGCTGAGTCACCAGATACATACCAATCTCCAATGAAATAAGATTCATATTTTTCCGGATTCTTCCAGACAGCCGTCATCATTGATGGCCAGCCTTTTTTAATCGCTAAATTCCCCATTCTGTTCACAGGCAATTCATTACCTTGATCATCAATAATAGATGCTTCAATTCCTGGCAATGGTTTTCCCATAGAACCTAATTTAATATCCATTGATGGGTAATTTACAATCATATGGCCACCTGTTTCAGTCATCCACCATGTATCCAATACGCGTTTACCAAATACATCATAAGCCCATTTAATAACTTCTGGGTTCAATGGTTCACCGACAGATAAAATACTTTTCAGCGATGACAAATCGTATTTTTTAATTACATCATCACCTGCACTCATTAACATACGTAATGCTGTAGGCGCTGTATACCAAATTGTGACCTTAAATTCATCAATCATGCTATACCATGCTTCAGGAGAAAAACGTCCCCCTGCTATACAGTTTGTAACACCATTTAGCCATGGACTAAAGATACCATAAGATGTACCCGTCACCCATCCAGGGTCAGCTGTACACCAATATACATCATCTTCTTGCATATCTAATACGTATTTACCTGAAATATAATGTACTAGCATAGCTCTTTGTACGTGTAACACGCCTTTAGGCTGACCAGTTGAACCAGATGTGTAGTGTAAAATAAGACCATCATCTAAGTCTAACCACTCTGTTTCTATTTGATCACTTGCTGATTTTAATTCCTTATTAAAGTCAACATAACCATTTTCTACTTCTTCATCCACAACAATAATAGTTTCAAGATTAGGTAACTTTTCTTGCGGGATTCTAGGTAACAACGCATTCGTGGTTACAATTACTTTGGCATCACTATTATCTAAACGATCAGCCACTGCCTTTTCCATAAATGCTTCGAATAATGGACCAACAATTGCACCTAATTTTAAAATACCAAACAATGCAAAGTATAACTCAGGTGTTCTAGGCATAAAGATAAACACTCTGTCCCCTTTTTCTACATTAGCTTTATCTTTAAGCACATTAGCTGCCTTATTTACATTTGATTTCATTTCGTTAAAAGTATAACTTTCTTTTCTCTTATCGTCCTTATAATGTAGAGCAATTTTGTCGCCCTTGCCATTATCAACATGGCGGTCTATACATTCATGCGCCATATTTACTTTACCAGAGTCATACCAAGAAAACTCTTTTTCAACATCTTTCCAGTCAAAATTGTTGTACACTTTGTCATAGTCTGTAAGGTTAAAGTTTCCTTGATCCCCTTTATATACTTCTACTTTCATTGTAAATCCCCCTCTAAATGAAATCGCTTTCTAATACTGTAGTGTAATTATATCTAATATAGACACAATTTTCAAAAATATCTGACATAAAAATAATTACTGTGTTAATTTATGTTATTTTCAATTATAATCAATATAAATAATGCCTTAAATCTATTTTAAGTTTGAAGGTGGAGTGAGTTATGGAACACAAAAAAACTTATATCTCAAAACAGTACTCAATTGATGATGTTGAATATATCATTGAAGGTCCTGTCTCGAAAGCACAACTGGATTTAATGAGTTTTGACCAAGGTTTAACTGCTTTCCGATATCCAGATGAACAATTTGAAGCTATCAAGGAAATATGCACACTAGATGAAGGCCGCATCTTTATCTTAAAGCAGCAGTCACATATTATTGGTTATGTCACTTTTCACTATCCAGATCCATTGGAACGTTGGTCTACAGGGGAGCTAGAATATTTAATCGAATTAGGGGCGATTGAAATTAGTTTACCTTATCGCAAACTGCATTTAGGTAAGGAGCTTATTCAAACTAGTCTTGCGAGCGATGAAATTGAAGATTATATCATACTCACAACAGAATATTATTGGCACTGGGATTTGAAAAATTCTGGTCTCGATGTATACGAGTACAAAAAACTCATGCAAAAATTGATGGGATACGGGAACTTAGAAATTTTCGCAACAGATGATCCTGAAATTACTAGTCATCCAGCTAACTGCTTAATGGCAAGAATTGGCAGTAGAATTACTATCGATCAATTACAAGCTTTTGATGACATACGTTTTATGAATCGCTTTTTCTTTTAAAGGGGAGAATTTTATGATTACTGAAAACAAAACGGGATATGTGTATGCACATGAATTATTACAATATCGTTTTAAAAATGACCATCCATTCAATCAAATGCGTTTAAAATTAACAACAGAATTACTCGTTGATTTAAACGCATTACATAACCATCATCTTATACAACCGAGACTTGCATCAGACGAAGAAATTGCCCTAATACATAGTTATGATTATATACAAGCTATGCACCATGCATCACATGGTATTTTAAGCGATGTTGAAGCCCGAAAATATGGTTTAGATGGTGAAGATACTATGCAGTTTAAGCATATGCATCAACACAGTGCTCGTATTGTGGGAGGAGCTTTGAATTTAGCTGATGCAATTATGACTAATAAAGTTACTAATGGATGCCATTTAGGTGGAGGCTTACATCATGCTCTGCCTGGTAGAGCAAATGGATTTTGTGTATATAACGATGTGGCAATTACTATTGCTCATCTAATACAAAAATATAATAGTAGAGTATTATGTATCGATACAGATGCGCATCACGGAGACGGTACACAATGGAGTTTTTATACGAATGATCATGTGTTAAATTATTCAATACATGAAACTGGTAAATTTCTCTTTCCGGGTTCTGGACACTATACAGAACGAGGTAGTGAACAAGGATTCGGCTACACCGTTAATTTGCCTTTAGAACCATTTACGGAAAACGATTCATACTTAGAATCTTTTAAACAAACGATTGAACCGGTAATTAAAACATTTAAACCTGATATTATTATTAGCGTCCATGGGGTCGATATTCATTATTTAGACCCACTGACACATATGAGTTGTACACTTGATGCGCTATATGAAATCCCATACTATATTAAAATGCTAGCGGATAAGTATACAGATGGGAAAGTACTGATGTTTGGTGGCGGAGGATATAATATATGGAAAGTTGTACCTCTTGCTTGGTCACACGTATTTTTAGCACTTATTGGTGAGCCAAAACAACAAGGTCCTTTACCACAAAAATGGCTTACTAAATGGCAACAATATGCACCCTGTTCCTTACCAAAAACTTGGTCCGATGAATGTACAGATTATCCTTATATTCCTAGAACAAAAGAAATATCAGCACTAAATACGAAACATGCAAAACAAGTAGCTTCATGGTTTGAATAACAATTAAAGTATAATTTGACTCAAGACCGTCATTTACAATGCTTTGAATTCTACTTATATATAATAAAAAAGCTGTCACATGTTGAATGTGTCAGCTTTTTATAGTGTCTTATTTTGTTGTACCACGATATTCAATTCTATGAGGTAAAATAACATTCGGTTCTTCGATTTCTTCCTCATTCATGTATTTTGTAAGCAATCTCATGCCTACTGCACCAATATCATATAATGGTTGAATTACACTTGATAATTGTGGTCTTACCATTTCCACTAGACGTGTGTTATTAAAACTAACTATTTGCAAGTCATCAGGAATACTCACACCTTCGTCTTGTGCACTGTGCACTAAACCAATGGCTTGTTCATCACTGATTGATAAAATTGCATCTGGTTTTGTTTTATTTAATGCTTCAAAAGCACGTACCCCATCTTTATACGTTTCATTACCATTAAAGATGTTGTCTTCATTTAAATTTAATTGGTGTTTTGCCAATACTGTTTTTAAACCTGCTAATACGTCATCTTGTGCTTTTTTAGAATAATTACCGCCAACAAAAGCGAATTCTTTTGCACCATTTAAAATTAACTGCTCTGTAATTTCTTGTGCAGCTGTTTCAAAATCAATATTAACTGAAGCGATACCTGCATCTTTACCGTTTGTACCTGAAACTACAACCGGCACAGACGACTTAGTAATTAAATCTTTAATTTCTTCAGAGATAGTACCTCCTAAGAAAATAATTCCATCTACTTGCTTACTTAATAAATTATTAAAGATTTCTTTTTCTTTGACTGGATCATTGTCAGAATTTGAAATAATTGAATGATATTTGTACATTGTCGCAATATCTTCTAATCCACGTGCAAGTTGCGAATAATAAACGTTAGAAATATCTGGTATGATTACTCCTACTGTTGTTGTACGTTTACTTGCTAAACCTCGTGCTACTGCATTCGGTCTATAGTTTAATTTCTTGATTACTTCGTTAACTTTATCTCGCGTTTCTGGTTTCACGTTTTGGTTGCCATTCACAACACGTGATACTGTTGCCATTGATACTCTAGCCTCACGCGCTACGTCATAAATTGTAACAGTCATAGTTTCCTCCTTGTAAGCGGTTTATTTGTCATTATAACCCGTTTTCATTACATTTTCAAAGTTTATCATATTTTATTGTCTAGGAAAATAATTTTGTTTCAATGTCACAATTATGTCATATATCACAAGCGTAGCGAGCTATGTTATTGCTTTAAAAATCATAAAAAACCTCTTATGTTCACTACTATAGATATCGATATCCCATGGATAATACAATATCTAATTTCTGTAGTTAAAAACACAAGAGGTTTTTATCATATAACTACTATTATTTTATTTTTTTGCTATTGTACATTTGTGCTAAAGGATTTATTTCATTGTAGAACTTATCAAATTCGTTTAAATCCATTTGTTGTCCACTATCACTTAATGCTACAGATGGATCTGGATGTACTTCAGCCATAATACCGTCAGCGCCTACTGCTAAACCAGCTTTTGCTGTTGGTAACATAATATCTTTACGTCCAGTACTGTGTGTAACATCAACCATGACTGGTAAATGTGTACCTTGTTTTAAGATTGGTACTGCTGAAATATCTAAAGTATTACGTGTAGCTTTTTCATAAGTACGAATACCGCGTTCACATAAAATGATATTATTATTACCTTGTGAAGCAATGTATTCTGCTGCATAAATAAATTCTTCAATTGTTGCAGATAAACCACGTTTTAATAATACTGGTTTGTTAGAACGTCCTGCTTCTTTTAATAATTCAAAGTTTTGCATGTTACGTGCACCAATTTGGAATACGTCTAAGTATTCATCAGCTACTTCAAAGTCTGCTGGATTAACGATTTCACTAACAACGTTTAAGTTGTATTTATCTTTAGTATTTTTTAATATTTTTAAGCCTTCAACACCCAATCCTTGGAAATCATATGGAGATGTACGTGGTTTGAATGCACCACCACGAATAAATTTTTCACCTTTGGCATGTAAATCAGCAGCCACTGCATCTACTTGTTCTTGAGACTCTACAGAACATGGGCCAAACACGAATGATTTATTGCCATCACCAATTATGCCACCGTTATCAAATTGTACAATTGTATCTTCAGGTTTTAATTTTCTAGACACATATAAATGTTTTTCATTTTCTGATTTTTGTAAATCGGTAGAGGCTTTAAAAATTTCTTTGAATAATTGCTTAATGACATTATCATTAAACGGTCCCTCATTTTTATCTAAAAGAATGTTGATCATTTCTTTTTCACGTTGTGGATCATAAACCGTAGTACCTTGTTTACTTTTTTCTTCTCCAATTTGTTGTGCTAATTCGCCTCTTTTAGATAATAATTTTAAAATTTCATCATTAATTTCAACTATTTCATCTCTGTACGCTTGTAATTTATCCGTCATTTTATTCACCTCTATGAAGATTTTAAAAACTTATATTTTATTCTGCTTTAAAGCGATAAAATATTTGTTAAAAGTAATTCTAACAATAACTGACGTTAAGTTCAAGTCATGAATGTAAATTTATCTTGTTTAAAATAGAATAACTCTAATACTAACTGAATTTTCTGTCATTTGCTAGGGTAAATTTCACACTATTCTAAAATTAAAGTTAATTAAAAATTAAACAGGATAGAAATCAAGACGTTAGTTTGACTTCTATCCTGCGCTTAACATATGTGACTAGTTTTAACTTTAAACAATTAATTTTTTATTTTAAGTTTTACTTGTCGAAGGTTCTTTTTTCAATTTTACTTTTAGCTTTTTCTTCACTTGTTCTTTGTGAAGTTCTATTTTTTTTATAGTTCACTGTTGAAGTTGAATCTTCCGTGTTTTGATCATTAGTTAAATTATTCGTAGCTTTATCATGAACAATGTGACCATTTTCAAATGATACTGATTCATGAGTTTGCGTAACTCTCTTTTCAGCTGATGGCTGTTCAGTTGAAGTTGATTGCTCTGAAGTTGATTTGTTTTCTGTATGTGCTTTCTCATTCTCACTAGTACTTGCAACTGCTCCACCAGCTAATACAGTACCTCCTGTCACTGCGCCTGCAATGTTCGCATTGTCTTTATCACTTTGCTTAGTAACAAGGTTAGGTACAGTGTTAAATTTTTGAGTAGTTTGCGGTGCTTCTGGTTCAAGCAAGTTAGCTGTGTTTTGTGCGCGTGTGTCGTCGTTTTGTAAAGCATGGTTTTTATTCTGTGCAGCTTGTGCTAAACCTTCAGCAGTTACTTTGTTAGAAGTATCTTTAGTATTTTGTACTTCTGCTGATGCTTCTTCTGATGAGCTAGCATTATCCCCATCATTATTTGTAGCTGCTGCACCCGTTGCCGCTACTGCACCCGCGCCAGCTACACCTGCAGCTCCAACTGCTGCTTTACCATTTTGGGAACCATTTTCATTTGATTGTCCAGGTTCAGCTAAATTATTTTCTGAAGCCTCTTCTTTAATTGCTTCTTGTTGTGCTGCTCTTTCTTTTTGAGTAGGCTCTACATCATTACTAGATAAAGTGCTTTGCTCTGTGTCAGCATTATTGTTATCGTCTTGTGCAAAAGTTGCTGCTCCTGCTGCTCCTGTTACTGCACCTACGCCAGCTGCACCAGCAACACCTGCTGTATTACTCTTATTCGCATCGTCATTATCTGTTTGATCTGACGTATTATTCTCTAATGATGTATCTGCTTCTTGAGCTTTTGGAGACGTATTTGCTAAATCATGAGACGCAGACTCTTGTTGGATAGCGACTTTTTGTGCATCACGCTCAGATTGACTCACAGTAGATTTAATATTATTTACTTCTGTGTCTGCTTGTTGTTTAGCATTTTGGGATTGTGACGTAATACTGGATTTAAAATCACTAGTTGTTTCTTTTTTAGTGTTTTTAGATTTAGATTTAGTAGTAACTAGGCCGACTGCTGTACCAATTACTGCTCCAACAACAAAACCATAGACAAAATTATTTCTTTCTTCATTATTGTTATACTCTTCAGGAACTTCATAACTTTCTAAGTTTTTTTCATAGTTATCACGATTATAATACGCCATAATATTTGCCTCCTATAGCAAATGCACTTAAATAAAGTAACAACCCCATTTAAGTGCATTTGTGTAAGTATATTTATTAATTATTTATTATCTACACGTGTAGTATAGCTATGATTTGTGTCACCAGCTACACTGCTCGTTTTGTAGTTTGCACTTTCTCTACGACCTCTTCTATTTTGCCATTTGTCAGCAATTTCCATTGCCACATTTGACCATTGTACAACTTGAGAAATTTTGTCTTCATTTTGAGAAATATTGTGCGTAATTGAATTAGTCACGCGGTCAACTGAACCGTTTAATGTTTGTACTGAATCACCAATACCTTTAACAGCATCAACCACTGAATTCAATCGATCAGATTTACCTTGAATATCTTCAGTTAAGCGGTTTGCTTTATGAAGTAAATCTGTTGATTCACGTGTAATACCTTGAATTTGTCCTTCAACACCATCAAGAGTTTTAGCTACGTGATCTAAATTTTTCTTCACTGAAATTAAAACCACAACGATTCCAATAACTAAGATAAGAAAAGCTATCGCTGCAATAATCCCAGCAATGGGTAAAATCCATTCCATTAAAAACGCCTCCTAATAAACATATGTTGTTATTTTATTTAAATACCCAACTCATTTTAACATAAACATACTAAAATTCGTTAACAACGCCAAGATTATCCATATATGCACGTTGAACTTTTTGAATATCACCTGCACCCATGAATAAAATAACTGCATCGCTATGTTTTTCTAATATGTCTACACTTTCTTCATCTATCAGTGTAGCACCATTTATTCTTTGAAGTAAATCTTGAATTGTTAAATTTCCAGTATTTTCTCTAATTGAGCCAAAGATTTCACATAAATACGTGTGGTCTGCTTTATTTAAACAATCTGCAAATTCTTCAAGAAAGGCTTTTGTTCTACTAAATGTATGTGGTTGAAATACAGCAATAACCTCTTTGTTCGGGTATTTTTTTCTTGCTGTTTCAATCGTAGCACTAATTTCTCTTGGATGATGCGCATAATCATCAACTAACACTTGATTGGCTACTTTAGTTTCATTAAAACGACGTTTAACGCCACCAAATGTTTCTAATGCTTCTTTAATATTGTCGACATTAAGAGATTCTAAATAGCTTATAGTAATTACTGCTAAACTATTTAAAATATTATGGTCGCCATATTGTGGTGATAAGAATGTGTCATAGTACGTGTTATTGATATACACATCAAATGTAGTGCCATTTTCATTGAATTGTACATTAGCTGCATATACATCATCATCTTGTGAAAAACCATAATAATAAACAGGTACATCTGCTTTAATATTACGTAAATGTTCATCATCACCCCAAGCAATGATTGCTTTTTTGACATTGCGAGACATTTCTTGGAATGCATCAAAAACATCATTGATGTCTTTGAAATAGTCTGGATGATCAAAATCAATGTTAGTCATAATAGCATAATCTGGATGATAACTTAAAAAGTGTCTTCGGTATTCACACGCTTCAAAAGCAAAATATTCGCTAGCTGGTATACCTAAACCAGTACCATCACCAATTAAAAATGACGTTTTTTTATCGCCGTTCATTACATGTGATAATAATCCAGTAGTTGACGTTTTACCATGAGCTCCTGTTACTGCTACAGAAGTATACTGATTAATGACATGCCCTAAAAAGTCATGGTAACGAATTACTTCTAAATTTAAATCATGCGCTTTTGTAACTTCTTCATGTGTGTCTGGAAAGGCATTGCCTTGAATTACTACCATATCTTTCTTGATATTATTGGCATCAAACGGAAGTATGTTTATACCTTTATTTTTTAATGCAACCTCTGTAAAAACATAACTTTCGATATCAGAGCCTTGTACTTCATGGCCAAGATCATGCATGATTTGTGCTAGTGAACTCATACCAGCGCCTTTTATACCGACAAAATGATAATGTGTCATACGAACACTCCCTTTTATATATATTAAATTTCATTTAAATCAGTTTCTGTTAAATAAACATCTCTAGGTTTAGAACCATTAGCTTCTGATATATATCCAAGTTGTTCTAATTGATCAACTATTCGAGCCGCACGATTATAACCTATTTGGAAATGTCTTTGTATTAATGATGTTGAAATATGGCCTTCTTGCACCATAAATTGACATACATCATCAAATAAATCATCTTGTGGTGGACTTTCTGTTTTTTTCAATAATTCATTTTCTTCAAATAAATATTCTGGTGGACGTTGTTGTTTAATATAATCTACAACATCATCGATTTCTTCGTCTGAAACAAAAGTACCTTGTACTCGGATAGGTTTATTCATACCGCTACCAAGATACAACATGTCGCCGTAGCCTAATAATCTCTCAGCACCACCGCTATCAAGAATAGTTCTTGAATCAACGCTTGAAGATACCATAAAGGCAATTCTTGTCGGTATATTCGCTTTAATTAAACCTGTAATTACGTTAACAGATGGTCGCTGTGTTGCTACTAACATATGAATACCACAAGCACGTGCTTTTTGAGCAATACGCGCTATAGATTGTTCTACATCTTGTGGTGCCATCATCATTAAATCGGCTAACTCATCAATAACTATAACAATTTTAGGTAACCTATCTTCATATGCTGCTTTCTTGTTAAAAGCAGTAATGTTTCTAACGTGATATTGTGCAAATAATTTATATCTGCGCTCCATCTCTTCAACAGCCCATTTAAGACTTTGTGTTGCTGCTTTGACATCGGTAATAACTGGCGACACTAAATGAGGTAAATCATTATATGGTGCTAATTCTACCATTTTTGGATCAATTAAGAGTAATTTTAGCTCTTCCGGATGATTTTTATATAAAAGTGATAACAATATGCTATTTATGCATACCGATTTTCCTGAACCAGTTGCCCCTGCAATTAGCGCATGTGGTGTTTTAGCTATATCCATTAATAATGGTTGATTATTAATTCTGTAACCCATAGCTACAGTTAATTTTGATTCGGCATCATTAAACTGCTCACTGTCAATTATTGATTTTATATTCACTTTAGTTGGAGATTGGTTTGGTACTTCAATTCCAACCAAGCTGGTACCCGGAATTGGTGCTTCAATTCGAATATCTTTAGCTGCAAGTGCCATTTTAATATCATCTTGTAATGCTGTAATTCTAGAAACCTTGACTCCTTTTTCAACAGAAAGTTCAAAACGAGTTACACTTGGTCCTTCAGTAACAGTTTGTACTTCGGCAGGTACGTTAAAGTAGTAAAAAGCATCGTTTAATTCTTGCTTTTTCTCCTCGATCCATGCATCATCTACTTCTTGTTCCTCTGGTGATTCTAGTAAAGCCACATCAGGTAATTTTACGCTTGGCCCTCTACGAATTGTACGTGTTGCTTGTGGTTGCTCTTTACTTTCATGTTGTTCTGTATCTTGTGTCGTTTCAGTTACATCATTTTGTTGAGTGCTATGCTCTATTGTTTGGTCATGTGTTGCACCCTGCTTAGTATGATGTTCACTCGTCGAATCTACCGCACTTGCAATATTATTTGTTTCATTTGTAACTGTGGCACTATCTGAATTTTCCTTCGTCTGATTAGATTGGTCAGATGTAGGTTTAAGTTCAGGTACATTTACTGATTTTGAAGAAGTTGTTGTACTAGTACTTACTTTTTTTGCTTTATTAGCATCCATCATACGTTTTTTATCAGAAGGTGTCATAACTACATTAAATGGTTTACTACCTTTAGCAATAGGACGTTTTACTGTAGATTGCGATTGCTGAACAGTTTTCGTTTGTTGTTCCGCCTTTTCATCCACATTGTTTTCTATTGCTGTGTTACTAGCCGTATTTTGTGCTTCAGATGAATTATTGTGTACTGAATCATCTGTTTCGGCATCTTCTTCTGTATTTAACGTAGCAGCTTCATACTGTACATTTTCCTGATTAATTGTCGTGTCCTCATCGTTAACGTGTTCAGTAGCATCATTCGAGTCTAAATCATTATGTTGATTTTCATTAAATTCTGTAGTTGCATCATCGTGATCGTCAGAGCTATCTTCAACATTTGTAGTTACATTAGCTGTAGAAGCGTCTTCTGATAATTCTTCTTGTTCATTTTCATTAATGGCTTCCGTTGTTTCTTCAACTTCCGCTTCTTCATTTAGAATATCTTGGTCAAAATTTTGTTCATGTGATGTTTCTTCGAGGTCATTCGTAGACGCTTCCGATATTTCTCTATAAGTTGCATCTGCTATTGCTTCATCAGCTGCTGATTGCTCTACTGAATCTTCATATGTACTTTCTGTAGTACTTGGTTCTATAGTAGATGCTTGTTGTTCTGTATCTTCAATAGACGTTTGGTCATCATCTACATACTGTACATCACTAATATTATCTAAATTTACTTCTTCATACATAAAGTTTTCTGATTCAGTAATATCAGTAGCGCTACTCTCATTATCAAATGCATGCTCTGTGTCTTGTTGATGCTGTTGTTCGGTATTTGATTGGTCTTTTGACAAATCATCACTATCTACTTCATCTAGCGAACTTTCTCCAACATATTGTTGTGCTTGTTTGGCATACATTTCATCGATAGCTTTTTGGATATTATCTTTAGGACTATCTTCATGTGATTGGCGTTTTTGTTGTAAAGCTTTTTTAAATTGTTTCTTTTGTAAAACTTTACGTTCTCTTTCACGTCGAATCTCTTCGACAATTTGTGATGCATAAAAGTTTTCAATATTAACAGTGTTATCCTTTTTCACTTGCTTTTGCTCAGCTGTGTTTTGTTGGTCTTGGCGCTTATCACCTTTTCTAAGCAAATCATCATTGTAATAACTTTCATTATCTTTAACATTGTTTTCAATTGAAGTTTGATGTTGCGCAGAATCTGACTGCTTCACTTCATGAGCATTCATCATTGTTTGGTTTGAATTTGATAACTCATTTGTATCTGTATCAGATGTTAGTTCTTTATTTGTGATAACACCATTTTCTAATTTGTGTCTCTTTTGAGTACCAAAAATTGCCGAAGGTACTTCACTCGCTTTAAAATCGCTTTTATGATAATGCGGTTTTTCTGAAGATGGTGTTGAATATTGTGCTCTCAAGACCTCTGTTTGAATACGAATTCTCTTATTATTTTGCTTATTATCTGGTCTTTCTGCTTGCTTATATGAATGAGTCGTTGATGTTGATTCTGGTTGTCTATCAATATTTTGTTCATAGGCAGAATTTCTGCGTCTTCGAGAACGCTGTCTCCCATCATTTGTAACTTCATTAAATTGTTGCTCATTAGAAGATGACTTGTGCTCATTGCTAGTTGAATGATTGGCGTCGGTATCTTCTATACCACTCATTGGAAACCTAAATTTACCTCTAGGTCGCTCGTATACATCATTATTTTGAGGAAGTAATGAGTCTTTATCATTTTGATTTTGTTTGGCTTTGTGACGACGTTGATTTCTTTTAGCTAAATAATCGTCTTGTGAGTCGTTCTCTTCACCAAATAATTTATCGAACCAGCTCATACGCTCATCCTCCTTTTTTATTCTTCAAAAAATGCTTGTCCAACCGTATAACTATCATCTAACACCATGATACCTTTTTCGGCTGGCGCGTTCGGTAAGTCTAATTCTTTCATTGAGCACACCATTCCACTAGAAGCTACTCCACGCAGTTCCGCATCTTTTATTACCATTCCGCTAGGCATAACCGCACCAACTTTTGCAATCACTACTTTTTGACCTGCTTCTACGTTTGGTGCTCCGCACACAATTTGTAATTTTTCAGTAGCTACATCTACAGTTAATACACTCAATTTGTCCGCATCAGGATGTTTATCTTTACTTTCAACGTAACCTACAACGAATTTTGGAGACAAGTCCGCGTTCAACTGTTGAGTGAACCCTGCCTCAACAATAGCGTTTTGTAACGCATCGATAATAGATTCAGTCAATTTAACATGACCATTATCTGTAATTGTTACTTTATCTGCTATTTTGAAAACATTGTATCCTACTACTTTATTATCCGCAGTAATTTCTACAACATTCCCCTTTGTTTCATAAGAGAACGGCCCTTCATGTGGCTCGATTTGTAAAAATGCTACATCTCCAACTTTTTCTTTATTGTAAAAAAGGTTCATACTTAAAACTCCTTATTTTTTATCTTTATTTTCATATTGCTTTCTTGTTGCTTCTAATCTTTGAATAACGTTTGGATCACGTTTTTGTTTATTATTTTTACCCAAAATGAATATTGGTTCAAAGTGACCACTTTCGTAACCGAAGGATAATGAAGTAATTGGCACTAGTCCTTTAGTAAAAAACTCCATAGTTAAATGGGCCATTACATCATAACCCGTTTTGTTTCTTATATCTGCGACAATCAACACATCCTGATGTGGAATTGCTACTAGCATTTCGCCTTCACATTGTTTTTCAAATTCATTTAAAAATGAAGTGTTTAAAATTCTACTAGCATCATAACCATCATTGGAATTAATAAAGTAAAATAAATTACCTTTTACTTCATCTGTTGTATATTTGTTTTCTAATTTTCGGACATTAAATAATGCCATTTCTTTTAATTGTTGTTTAGAAATATTTAGTTGTTGAAACAGTTTTTCATCTATTAAGCGATATGATTTTCCCAAATCAACTGCATAATAAATATTAGTTTCAGCTGTATGCTCATCTATCACAAATGGTACGCCATCTTTGTTTTCTTTTGCAAAACTTGGTGCACGTAACACCGGCATAACATTAACTTGCTCTAAATCTGCTAATGAGTCATCCTTCATTTGGCCGATTGCTTCTTCAACATAATAAACGATTTCATCTACAATTTTTTCTTGTTGTTGTTTGTATTTTGCAACAATCGCGTTCAATTTAATTGTTACGCCTTTTCCATTATCAACTCTATATATACGTAACGTTTCATCGTCACGATTAAAACTAAATTTTACATCTAATTGCTTTAAACGTTCTTTTAATTTATCTCTCATTTGAAAGACATTCATTGATTAACACTCCTATATTCGTGCCTTTATACAGTTTACAATAAATATACCCTTTAGAACAGAAAAAATATACGTTCAAAGGGTATAGTTTTATCATTTTACAATACTCGTTCTCACTATCTATTTATAGTGAAGCAATAAAGTCATCAATTTGTTCAATTGATTTACGTTCTTTTCCAATATAACTACCCAATAATTCACCGTCGTTATAAACTAAAAAACTTGGAATACCCATAATACCATGGTCAACACAAATATCCATAAATTGATCTCTATCAACAGAAATAAAATTAAAATCATTATATTTTTCTTCTAACTGTGGCAAATCAGGTTCGATGACTTTGCAATCAGGACACCAATCTGCGGTAAATAAAAATACAGTTTTGGCTTGTTTTAATTCTTCAAATTGTTTTTCACTTTCTAAACTTTTCATGTTTATATGCTCCTTAATTAACTATATTGTAAATGTTCGATTTGTGAACTAGTCAAATCCTTAATTGAAGTAAATAACAACGCTCTGGCAGCTGTATAATCTCGAATATCAAATACAGCATTGGTACTATGAATGTAACGTGCACAAACACCGATAACAGCAGTTGGTACACCTTGGTTAGCTTTATGAATTTCTCCTCCATCTGTGCCACCGGGTGAAATGTAATATTGATGTTTAATATTATGTTCTTGTGCTTTATTTAATAAAAAATCTCTAAATGTAGGTTTGAGAATCATAGTACCATCTTTAATACGAATTAGAGTCCCCTCCCCTAGTTCGCCTGAAAGGTTTTGTTTACCTTTCATATCGTTAGCTGGTGAGCAATCGACGACAAAAGCTACATCTGGCTCAATTAATTCAGCTGCTGATCTTGCACCACGTAATCCAACTTCTTCTTGAACATTTGCGCCAACATATAAATCCACATCTAACTCCATATCTTGTACTAATTCTAATAACTCTATGCCAATAAGACAACCATAACGATTATCCCATGCTTTACTCACAAAACGATGTTCAGATAATTGTGTAAATGGCGTTTCTGGTACGATAGTATCACCAATTTCTATCCTTCTTGACGATACTTGCTCAGAATTTTCACAACCAATATCTAGCAGCAAGTCTTCAATTTTAGGGGCACCTTCATTACCAGTGCGAAAATGTTTCGGTATATTTGCAACAATGCCTAATATTTCTTCACCATTTCGTGTTTTAACTTTTAAACGTTGGCCTTGCCAAATGTCATTAGCTATTCCGCCTAGATTAGTAAATTGGAGTAAACCGTTTGAAGTAATATTGGTAATCATAAAACCAACTTCATCCATATGTGCTGCAACCATCACTCTTTTGGCATCAGCTGATTTTGAACGTTTCACACCGTATATTGCTCCCATGCGATCTTGTACAAATTCGTCGACAAATGGTGCCATCTCTTCTTTAAGATAATTTCGTACATCACTTTCAAATCCTGGAGCACCGTGTAACTCCGTTAATATTTTCATTCGTTCTAAAGTCTTATTTTGATCTAAATTCAAGTTTACTCACTCCTTAATAGTTATTATATCATCATCATTATGGTAAACTAATAATATGAATTCGTTGGGGGTAGATGATATGATGTTTAACAAAAAAAATTGGTGTATTATTGCAGCAATATCATTTATTGTAAGTATTGGGATGTTTTATTTAATTAAACGACTCTATAATAAGCGCACTGTAAATCCAGATAAAATACTTAGTGAAGTAAAAACGTATTTCATGCACGTTGCTGGTTCATATATTGTTCAGCAACCATTACAGTATAATAAAGCTGGTCATGATTATATTGTTTATCAAGGTGGTATCACTACAATTAAAAATGATACATGTACATATTATGATTTTTATGCAGATGCACGTACTGGTGAAATTTTAGATATAATTGAGAATTAAATAACATCAAAGAGGCTGGGACAATATAGATTGTCCTAGTCTTTTTTCATATGGGCAGTAGCTGACTGCATTGAAAATGCGCTTTAAACCAAGCTTGTTTCAACGCTAGTCATCCTTGCCGGGGTGGGACGACGAAATCTTTTTTTCAAAATCAGATTTCTGTCCCACTCCCTATTTTCTCGATACAGAATCGACAATATTCTTTTTGTTATCATATTTTACCGCGAAGTAATTTTCATCATGATAAAATAAAAACCAATAATTTTGATGAATAAAATACGGAAATAAGCGCTCTTTTTCTCTAATAGACTGCATAGGATAGTCATCATAAGCTGTCACCCAAAGTGGATTCGTATGTGCCGTCGTTGGGAAAATATCTCCTAAATGCACCGCTTTTTCCCCTTCACTTTCTATAATTATAATGGAATGTCCAAAACTATGACCTCCAGTATGTTGCATACGTATGCCTGGACATATTGCTATTTCTCCATCAAACAAAATAAGTTGGTCTTTAAATGTTCCATTATTCTTTTCCCAGTAGGTTGATTTACTTCTAATATTTGGACTTTGAAATTCATGCCATTCATCTTGTTGTATATAATGTACAGCATTACTAAAAATTGCATTTCCTGCATTGTCAGTTAAACCAGAAGCGTGATCAAAATGCATATGAGTCATCAAGACGATATCGATATCTGTCAGTTGTAAATTCAATTTGTTCAATTCTACTTCGATTTGACTTTCATAATCCACACCAAAATTACGTCGCTCTTTTTCCGTCAATTTACTATTTCCGATACCCGTATCTATTAAAATATGTTGATTATTTGTTTGAATTAAAATTGGATGCGTAGGTAAGGCAATTTGATTTTTATCATTTACATTATAACGTTTTGTCCATAATGCTTTTGGTACAACACCAAACATTGCGCCACCATCGATATTAGTAATGCCTCCATTGAGTTGATGAATCGTAAATTGTCCTAATTGCATAATATTCCTCCTTGATATGGAACTCTTATTATCATTATAAACATTTTACAAATAAATATAAATTTTCACAAAAAAACGTTGCTCAGTATATGAACAACGTTAGTTTGAATGAAATTGTGCTTCCATGCGATAAATTCTCGAACCTTTATCCGAAAATTTTCTTTCATATTCTGTTTCAATATTATCTTCATCGTCTTCTTGATGAAGATTTAAATTTATTTTTGTAAAATACATACCGAATTGCGACATACTTTCAAGACTATAAGCAAACAAGCCTCTATTATCAGTTTTGAAATGAATTGCGCCATCATCTTTTAAGATTTCTTTATACAACTTTAAAAATGATGCATATGTTAATCTGCGCTTTGTATGTCTACGCTTTGGCCACGGATCTGAGAAATTCAAATAAATTCGTGATACCTCATTTGGCATGAAATATTCGGTTAGCTCACCCGCTTCGTTACATATTAGCTTGATGTTAGTTAAATTGTGTTCTAAAACTTTATCTAAAACTTTGACCATGACATTTTTTTCTCGTTCTATAGAGATAAAATTAATGTCAGGATTTTGTATAGCTAATGTTGTAATAAATTGCCCCATGCCAGATCCAATTTCGATATGAATGGGTGCATCATTATCGAACCACGCTTGCATTTTACCATTATGCGTACCATCAACATCTACAATACTTGGGTGAGATTTCAAATAATCTTCTGCCCAAGGTTTATATCGCATTCTCATTACTTATACTCCTTAAATAAATGCATTATTCGTCATAACTTCATTTAAAAATTTCAACCACGTATTCATATCTTTATAACGCTTTTGTTCTTCGTACCATTGTACCATACCGATTGATTGAATGACTGTATACCACTTCATTCGCTTCTGCAATTCGATAGTGTCATTCGCACCATAAATATTTAGCCACTCTGACCATTGTTGCTCAGGAACGTAGTTATATAGGAGCATACCTATGTCAATCGCAGGGTCGGCAATCATAGCACCTTCCCAATCAACTAAATAAAGTTCATCCCGATCTGACAATAACCAATTATTGTGATTTACATCGCCGTGAACAACAGTAAAGAACCGAGAATCTAGTATTGGTAAATGCTCTTCTAAATACGTTAACGCTTTTCGTACAACATGATGTGTTAGAACTTCTCGAGATAATGAGGCATTGATTTTGCGTAACATAATTGTAGGAGTTATAGGTTCCATTTCCATACGCTTCAACATATTAAGTAGCGTTTTAGAATTATGAATTTTCTTCAATAACTGTGCAACTCTTTTTTGATGCATTTCCTTGAATGACAATTCACGACCATTTTTCCAATGCTGAGCTGTTACCACTTCACCAGTTTCAATGCGTTTCGTCCAAACTAGTTTAGGCACAATACCTTCTGCAGATAATGCAGCTATAAAAGGATTCGAATTACGCTTTAAAAATAATTTTTGGCCATCTTGTTCAGCCATATATGCTTCACCTGAAGCACCGCCTGCAGAATCTAGCGTCCACCCTAATTGATAAAATTGCTCCACCACGTTCACCTCACTTTCAATAGAAAATGGCTCTAGAAAGTTATTTTCAAGAGCCATATATAACAATTGTTAACAAAAAATGTACGAAACCTCGTAATTAAACGTAATTATTTACGTATTTGTCCCATTACGTTTTAAGTTCATACTATGTACTTATTAGCTTTTTTATATAATCGTCCACGTCTCTCTTGCTAATAAGAATATCGTTTCTGTTTTATGAAATTGCTTGTTCAATTTCAAGACTCATAAAAGATTTTATAATGTTTGGGTATTTATTTCAACCAAAAATGAGAAACAAAAAGTCACTTTTTACTTCCTATGTAAGATATGATTCATAAAATAGCGTCAGTTGAAATTATACCACATTTCAACTGACATAAATATGTTAAATTATCTTTCAGCTTCTAAAGGAACTGCACTTTCATTCTCAATATAATGTGTAAAACCTTCTTGTAATTTTCGTGTAATTGGGCCAACTTTACCGTTTCCAATAGCTTCACCATTTAAATTAACAACTGGCATAACCTCAATTGAAGTACTTGAAACAATAACTTCATCCGCATTTTTCAAGAAATCTACGGTAAATGCTTCCTCTTTAAAAGGAATATTATTTTGTTCAGCAATTTCTTTAATTACTTGTCTTGTAATACCATTCAAAATCAAATTATTAATTGGATGCGTATAAATTGCACCGTCTTTTATAGCGTATGCATTACTAGATGATCCTTCAGTAACTTGTTCGCCTCGGTGTTGAATCGCTTCTTGTGCATTATATTTAACTGCGTATTCTTTAGCCAAAACATTACCTAATAAATTCAAACTTTTAATATCACAACGTAACCAACGAATATCTTCAGTTGTAATTGCATTAATACCTTCATCTAAGGATTTATATGGTCGGTCATAACTTTTTGTGAATCCCATAATATTTGCTTTTACAGAAGGTGTCGGAAAGGCATGATCACGAGGAGCAGCACCACGTGTCACTTGTATGTACACGCCACCATTAATAATTTTGTTTGCGACAATTAATTCTTGTACTAAATCAATAAGACCGTTAACTGTGTAGTTAAGTTCTAAACCAATTTCTTTGGCACTTCTTAATAAACGTTCAAAATGTGGTTTCGCAGTAAATAATTTATTATTATACACACGTACATATTCATAAATACCGTCTCCAAAAGTATACCCTCTGTCGTTATATGGTACGTTTGCGTCATGTTCTTCAACTAACTGTTCATTAATTAAAACTTTAGTCATAGTTATCCCTCCACACATAATTTATATAATGCCTCTAAGTAAATACTAGTTGCATCAAGTAATTGCTTTTTAGTCATATATTCATTTTTTTGGTGCATTAAGTCTTCAGTGTCTTTGAACATAGCACCAAATGCTACGCCTTTATCTAAGTTGCGCGCATAAGTGCCACCACCAATAACATATGGTTCACTATGATCACCTGTTTGGTTTCTATAAGTTTCCACTAAACTTTGCACAAATGGGTCATTTTTATCTACATAATGCGGTGACTGATTTTTACCTAATTCGATATCAAATCCAAGTGCATTAATTTCTTCTTCAAAACGTGTCAGTGCTTTAGTAAATTCAAACCCTTCAGGATAACGTAAATTAATACCGAAACTACCACCTTCTTGGTTATTATAATTAATAACACCAATATTAGTAGTGACGTCTCCCATCACATCAGTATGGAATTTCATACCCATTTTTTCTCCAAAGTCTGATTTAAACAAATAGCGTTCGCTAAATGCTACAAAGTTAGATGCTGTTTTATCTAATTTTAAGTTTGCTAAAAAGTTTAATAAATATAACCCTGCATTCGTACCTTTTGATGGATCCATACCATGAACTGCTTTACCAAAAACTTTTAATTCTAAAACACCACTATCAACTGTGCTTGTACCATCTAGTTGATTTTGCTGTAAGTAATTTTCAAAGCTTTGAATGACATCAGTCATATTTTCTTTCACTAAAACTTTGGCAATTGCCTCATCTGGTACCATATTATATCGCTGACCTGATACAAAGCTATACAATTCATAATCAGGTTCATCAATGTCTTCAGCTTTTACTGTTTGGATGACATCAAACGTACTTATACCTTTTTCACCGTGTATCGCTGGAAACTCTGCATCAGGTGCAAATCCTAATGTTGGCATTTCTTCTGTTTCAAAATAACGATCAGTACATTTCCAATCAGATTCTTCGTCGGTTCCAATAATGATATGTATACGTTTTTTCCAGTCAACGTTCATTTCATTTAAAATTTTAACTGCATAATAAGCAGCAATTGTTGGTCCTTTATCGTCTAATGTGCCACGTGCTATTATTTTATCGCTCGTTACAACTGGATCAAAAGGATCTGTGTCCCAGCCATCACCAGCTGGAACGACATCAACGTGACATAAGATGCCAAACACATCTTCGCCAGCACCTGCTTCTATTCTTCCAGCAATATGATCAACATCATGTGTCCCAAAACCATCACGTTCAGCAATTTCATACATATAATCTAATGCCTTGCGTGGCCCAGGGCCAACAGGATATGCATCTGATGCTTTACTATCATCTCTAACACTCTCTATTGCTAATAAGCCTTTTAAATCATCAATAATTTGTGATTCATAAGCTAGAACTTTGTCTTTCCACATTTACGATCCACTTCTTTCTTAAATACTAGTTTAAAATATATTTTACATGATGTTACGCATAAACTACAGCGAGATGACAATATTATTTTGATTTTTTTACTGTAACATTAATACAAAAACAGTTGAGTCTTGTTATAGCAAGTAATATCGCAACTGTTATATTTTAATTAATATATTAAAAAAACCTAACTCATTTATACGTGAGTTAGGCTTTTAGTTAATAACTGTTATTTTTCATCGTTGTCAAATTTATTTTTGTTGTTTTTTAATTCTTCTTCAGTGACAACTCTTAAGTTGTTAGATGGATCAGCTGCACCTTCATCCGTGAAACGAGCTTCATCAATTTGATCTTCATCTGAAGATTTTACATTTTTAAAACGATTTTTTTGGTCATTGATATAGCCTTTAGGATCTTGTTTCACTTTGTTGACATATCCTTTAGGGTCTTGTTTTACTTCATTAACAGTTTCACCTGCTTTACTGCTAATTTGACTTGCTATATCTTTAGCATTTTGTTTGTAAGATTCTGGGTTTGACTTATATTTGTCGTATTCACCTTTCAACTTATCTCTATTTTCTTTTTTAGAAAGTACGACAGCTGCTGCTGCGCCCCCAATACCTACAACTGCTTTTAATAATCTTGACATAAAATTACACCTTCTTTAATTATTTTATTCCTAATTGTTCAAAATCTTGCTCTTTTAAATGACGATATTCGCCGACAGCTAACTGTTCATCAAGTTGTAAATCTCCTATTGAGATTCTCTTTAACGCAAGTACTTCATTGTTTATAGCATGAAACATGCGCTTAACTTGATGATACCTTCCTTCGGTAATAGTTACAAATGATTTCCTTTCTTCTTGTGCTTTTACCAAAGTAGCAGGCTTAGCTAATCCATCATGTAACTCAATACCCGTTTTAAATAATTCTATATCATTATTTGTAATACTTTTTTCTGATAAGACTTCATAAGTTTTGGACACATGTTTATTAGGACTCATTAACTGGTGGCTAAAATCACCATCGTTTGTAATAAGAAGTAGACCTTCAGTATCTTTATCTAATCTTCCTACTGGAAAAATATGAAAATCTTTATAGTCTTTAAATAAATCTATTACAGTTTGATGTTGATTATCTTCAGTAGCGCACACATAACCTTGTGGTTTATTTAACATCAAATAAAGCTTGTCAATATAAACAATATGGTTATTATCAACAGCAATGTAGTCTTCTAACGCATTGACATTCGTTTTTGCTGACTTTTCAACAGTACCATTCAATGTCACTCTACCTTTTTTCAATAATTGTTTAACTTCAGTACGTGTTCCGACACCCATATTAGCTAAAAATTTATCTATTCTCATTTAATCACACCTAGTTTACGACGTATTTTATTTGGTATTTCACCTAAAAATTGGTCTGCTAAATGTGTTTTCATCGTAATTATGCCATAAACTAAAATACCTACTATTACACCTACTACAACTATTATCAATGCTCCCATTTTACTTTCTGGAGAAACTATAAATTGTAAAATGAAGTAAGTTAATTCAACAGCTAACATCATGATAAAACCGAATAAAAAGATTTTTGCAAAATGTAACCAAGTTTCACTGAAGTTGAATTTCGCATATTTTTTAAGAATTACAAAGTTACAAATATTAGCAAAAAGCAACGCGATCGCTGTACTTAAAATAGCACCTGATGTATGGAACATATATATTAGCGGTGTATTTAATACAATCTTAATCACTACAGCAGCAAGAATTACAAATACCGTAAGTTTTTGCTTATCAATACCTTGTAACATTGATGCTGTAACACTTAATAATGCTATTAATATTGCTACAGGTGCATAGTAGAAGAGTAAGTGGCTACCTTCAACATTGTAACTATAAAAGACATTATATAACGGCAATGCTAATGCCATGATACCTAGACTAGCTGGCACCGTAATGTACATTAAAACACCTAATGACGTTCTGATTTGTCTATGCATATTGTCTAATTGTCCAGTAGCATATGTTTTCGTAATAAATGGTATTAAGCTGACAGCAAAACCAGATGCTAGTGACGTTGGAATCATAACTATTTTATTTGTCGTCATATTTAACATAGTAAAGAATTGGTCATGTAATTCTTGTGGTACGCCTGCCAAACCTAAGGCATTGTTATGTGTAAATTGGTCGACTATATTAAATAATGGAAAATTCAAACTAACAATAACAAATGGAATACTGTACGAAATTATTTCTTTGTACATTTTGCCATAAGATACCGTGATACCCGTATCATCAGTGGCTACCATTTTCTCAATATTTGGTTTACGTTTACGCCAGTAATACCATAGCGTAAAGATACCCATAATGGCACCAATTGCTGCAGCAAAAGTTGCCACACCATTTGCAAGTAATACTGAACCATTCATAATGTTTAACACTACATAACTACCAATTAGAATAAATAATATTCTCGCAATTTGTTCTGTTACTTCTGACACTGCAGTAGGCCCCATAGACTTATAGCCTTGGAACACACCACGCCATGTAGCTAATAATGGAATAAAGATAACTACAACACTAATTATTCTTATAATCCAAGTGATATCAGCAACAGACCAACCTCCTGAGTCTTTTGAATCTTGTGCTAATGTGATAGAAGCAATTGTCGGTGCTAAAAAGTATAGTACGGCAAAACCTACTATTCCAGTTACGGTCATCACTATAAAACTGGATTTATACAATTTTTGACTGACTTTATATGCACCTAACGCATTATATTTTGATACATATTTTGAAGCTGCTAACGGAACACCTGCAGTTGCTACAGCAATTGCAATATTATAAGGTGCGTAAGCATAGTTAAATGGTGCAAGGTTTTCTTCTCCTCCAACTATTGCATAGAATGGAATGATAAAAAGGACACCTAAAACTTTAGTAATTAAAATACTTAATGTTATGAGAAAGGTCCCTCGAACCAATTCTTTACTTTCACTCATTTATATCTTCCTATCTCAATTTAATTTTAAAATCATAACTTCAATGATAACGTTATACACACTTTTTTTCAAAGTTATACATATATAAAAATAACACAGATAAATATATAAGTGTTCATTACTTTGACTAGTTATAACTATTTTTTAAAAGCGTGTTTACAAATTCAACTTTCCCTTATGTTGCAATTCATACAAACGTTTGATGTTATATTGAAAAATCTATATTATCATGTTTTTAAACATAAAATAAGTCATATTATGTAGTAATACAAACATATTAATAATAAGGAAATATAAATATGAAAAAGGAGTGGGACAGAAAGATTTCGTCGTCGCACCCCGGCATAGATGACTAGCATTGTAAAAGATTGATTTGAAGTGTATTTTCAATACAGTCAGCTCTTATCAATGTGAAATGAGACTAGGACAAATTAATATTATCCCAGCCTCCTAAATTTATATGAATAATGCATGTTTTATTAGCGATAATTTTAACAACATAATAAAATCAGCAGTTATGTATTATTATGATAATATCTTAATGAAGAAATTACCACGACATTAAGATTGTATAGCATTATCAATCTTTTGAGATAATTGCTTGAGGTAATCAAAATTCAACTTAAAGTCATAGCTTTCTTTAACATCAGGCGTTTTATAATCTTCCAAAAATTGTTCCGGTGATTTCATAAATACACTTTTAAAATTTTTTGAGAATGTAGAATATGATTTATAACCATAATTTCTCCACAAATCTTTAGTTGTATCCATTGTTAACATTTCTACGGCTAAGCGATAAATTTTAACTTTAATAATGTACTTAGTGATAGAAATATTCATTTCTTCAGAAAAAACACGCGATAAGTAACTCGGATTAACATAAAAAACCTTAGAAATTTTAGATAATGTTATATTTTCTTTGTGATGTTCAAAAATATATTTCAAAATCGTTTTGATCAAATTATTATTAATCCCTAAGTTATCTTGTGAATAGTATTGCGCAGCCCTAATATAGTTAATAAGTTTAACTACATTAATATCGGCATTAAAGAAATCCTCTTCATACAAATAAATAACTGTGTCTAAAAATTGTTTCTTTATTGCTAAATCTAATTGTTGACTTTCGACATCCAACTGCCTCATTTTATACAACGAAAAACGGTTAAAACTAAATTTATTAATGCTTATTTCCATCACAATGCCAGTAGTAACTAAAAGTTTCGGAGAGGTATAAGGCTCAATAATCAAAAATTCATTCTCTTCAAAATGTTCAACTGAAATTTTATCATGTAGTTCTGCCTTACCTGATAATATATATATCACTTTAACTTCATCTAAATTTTCATTAATTTCAACATTTTTTTCATGAATTTTATAGCTATAATCCATAATATCCCTCTTTTATTTTTAAAATTTCTATAAATATATTCAACTAATTAATAAGCTCTTAATATTAAAGTACAATTTAAATTATTTAATATTATAACTTCTAATACTATGTAATAACAGTAAATTTCTAATAAATATATAAATATTATCTTACTGTATCGATTGCTTAACTGTTCAATCTCTTTGCCAGTAATTGTGTTTATATACATTAAATCTACCTCAAAAAAATTAATAAATCATTAAGATTTATATATATGTTGTCAAACTCACTTTATAAATATAATATTAGAATAATTTTATATAATATTACTAGGCAATTTCACTACTTAGTAAATATTCAGCTTCAAAAAGTAAAAAATTTAAAACGAATTTAACTTCATTAAATTAATTACACATAATCATTCAATACACTCATTGTGATTATTTCGATTCATCGCTCTTTTTTTACTTTAATTAATCTATTTTTTTCTGCTTTTTTAAATTAGCTACATTAGCGATTAATATTTGATAATATAAAGAAAGTTCTCCAATAGCGAAATATAATACATTTTGCGAAATAACTATATTTAATGACTGAAAGCCACCTATAACTAGGTGGCTTTGTTGTGTTGCTATTAATAATATAACGTTAACTTTAAATAAAAATGCCCTATTTAAAGGACTATAACAATGTTTATAAGAAACTCCTTCAGAGATAGCAATCATTTCATATTAATCTTTTTATCAATTGCTTTATTTAACATAATAAACAGCAACAGTGTTGAATTTATATAATATTGGCAGTGCTTTGGGCCGACTCCTGCGGGAATCGCACTCGCCGAAGACTACAGGCTGAGACAGTGCCCGCCGAAAGCGTGCACAAAAAACTGCCAACAAAGTCAGAAGATTTGTTGATAGTCTCTTATTATATTGTCAGTAAATAGACTTTAGATATTAGTCCTCCTAAGGTCTTTTCTATAATATTGGCAGTGACTTGGGCCGACTCCTGCGGGAATCGCACTCGCCGAAGACTACAGGCTGAAGCAGTGCCCGCTGAAAGCGTGCACAACAAAACTGCCAACAAAGTAAAAACTTTGCCGACAGTTTGAAAGACACTATTTAAAGGCCTTTTTATTATGTTAGAAATTGGTCAAAACATAATTAGACAATTAGAAAAATATGTAATGATATAATCACCTATCATTACGTTATAACAGTACGACACTTTAATATAAATGTATATAGCATACAATTACTGTGTAAAATAAATCAATACTTAAGTAAAATTAAACTTAAATTAGTAAAGTACGTAAACCATTGTAACAATTATTATCTTCTAAATATAATTCTATTAGTTCATTTAACATATAAAATAATAAGAAATCAAAATTCATTGTGTTTAACACAGCTAAGTTTATATACCTAATTGCTGACAAAGCAAGTAAACATCATTAGTTCACTAGCTTCCAAACATATATTGCTTTAAAATAAACGTATATTCTAATTGGAGGCTAACTAATGTATCAAACAATAATTATAGGCGGTGGCCCTAGTGGCTTAATGGCAGCTGCTGCAGCTAGCCAAAACCATGACAAAGTACTATTAATAGAAAAAAAGAAAGGGTTGGGTCGAAAATTAAAAATTTCTGGTGGTGGCCGTTGTAATGTTACAAATAGACTGCCCTACGAAGAAATAATTAAAAACATTCCCGGCAACGGAAAGTTTTTATATAGTCCCTTTTCAATTTTTGATAATGAATCGATTATCGAATTTTTTGAAAGTCGTGGCGTCAAATTAAAAGAAGAAGATCATGGACGTATGTTCCCAGTATCTAATAAAGCACAAGATGTTGTTGATACACTCGTTAATACATTACATCGCAATAATGTTGAAATTCTAGAGGAAAGTGTTGTTACAGAAATTACAAAAAATGCTAATGATCTATTTACAGTTCAACTTAATGACAACAAATCATTTACGAGTCATACAGTTATTATTGCTACTGGCGGGACAAGCGTACCTCAAACAGGGTCTACAGGCGATGGTTACAAATTTGCCAAAGCATTAGGTCATCAAATTACAACACTGTTCCCAACCGAAGTACCAATAACGTCACCTGAGCCATTTATTAAAAGTAAACAGCTAAAAGGTTTAAGTTTAAAAAATGTAGGCTTAAGCGTGTTAAAAAAGAATGGTAAGCAACGTATTACGCATCAAATGGATATGATTTTTACTCACTTTGGTGTAAGCGGACCAGCAGCATTACGTTGTAGTCAGTTTGTCTATAAAGAACAACAAAATCAAAAGAAAACTGATGTTGCTATGGAACTTGATGTTTTTCCTAATTTGTCAATTAACGCAGTAACAGAAAAAATACAATCACTATTAGCTGATGAACCTGATAAACAGATAAAAAATAGTTTACATGGAATTATAGAAGAACGCTATTTGTTATTTATGTTGGAACAAGCAGAAATTCCATCTGATATTACCGCTCATCACCTTTCCAATAAACAACTGCTGACATTAGCAAATTTATTTAAAGGGTTCACGTTTACCGTAAACGGCACACTACCTATAGATAAAGCCTTTGTGACAGGTGGTGGTGTTTCATTAAAAGAAATACACCCGAAATCTATGATGTCCAAATTGAATTCAGGTTTATTCTTGTGTGGTGAAGTGTTAGATATTCATGGTTATACAGGTGGTTATAATATCACGAGTGCATTAGTTACTGGCCATGTTGCCGGTTCAAATGCTGCCCAATTTAACATATAAATGTAAAAAGCTTTTGACCGTCTTAAAAACGATCAAAAGCTTTTTTAACTTAAATACTATTAATTTCTAGACCATCTGAACCCCAAGCATTCATACCGCCTTCAACATTCACCGCATGAACACCATTTTCTTCTAGATATTGAGTAACTCTTTCACTTCTTGGACCTGCTTTACAAATAATATAATAAGTGTCATGGTCATTGAAATAATTTAAATTCTCTGGAATTTGATTCATTGGAATTGTTTTAGCATTTGGTATAATACCCATTGCCGTTTCTTCATCAGTTCTAACATCAACTATATGAACTGGATTTGAATCAATAATCTTACTCTTTAATTCTTCAATAGTTATAGTTTCCATTATTAAAAACTCCAATCTATATTATTTAGCTACAATATTCACTAATTTTTGAGGAACTGTGATAACTTTTTTAATATCTTTGCCTTCAACTTCAGCTTTAATTTGAGCATTATCAAAAGCAAGAGCTTCCATTTGTTCCTTCGAAGTATCTTTAGGAATATTTAACTTCGCACGTACTTTGCCATTAACTTGAACAACAATTTCAACTTCATCATCGATAAGTAGTGATTCATCAAAATTTGGCCATGGCTGATAAGTAATTGTTTCATTATATCCAAGTTTCGACCATAATTCTTCACCAATATGTGGTGTAATCGGCGCTAACATTTTTACAAACCCTTCAATATAAGGACGATATAATTCATCAGCTTTATAACAATCATTAATGAACACCATTAATTGACTAATTGCTGTATTAAAATTTAATGAGTTGAAGTCTTCCGTAACTTTTTTAACTGTTTGATGATAACTTTTATCTAACGATTTATCATTTGTATCGACAATTTTTGTTGTTAAAGTACCATCTTCGTTAACTAATAAGCGCCAAACACGGTCAAGGAAACGACGAGAACCATCTAAACCATTTTCACTCCAAGCAATTGCAGCATCTAATGGCCCCATAAACATTTCATATAAACGTAATGTATCGGCACCATGACTGTGTACAATATCATCTGGATTAATGACGTTACCTTTAGATTTACTCATTTTTTCGTTACCTTCACCTAAAATCATACCTTGGTTATATAATTTTTGGAAAGGTTCTTTAGTTGGTACGACTCCTAAATCATACAGTACTTTATGCCAAAATCTTGCATATAATAAGTGTAACACTGCATGTTCAACACCGCCAATATATAAATCTACTGGTAACCAATGTTTTAATTTTTCAGGATCTGCTAGCATTTTATCATTATGTGGATCAATATATCGTAAATAATACCAACAGCTACCAGCCCATTGTGGCATAGTATTTGTTTCTCGACGGCCTTTCATACCTGTTTCTGTATCTACAACATTAACAAATTCATCTATATTTGCTAATGGTGATTCACCAGTTCCAGATGGTTTAATTTCATCCGTCTCAGGTAATAATACTGGTAATTCTTCTTCTGGCACTGTTGACATTGAGCCATCTTCCCAATGAATTACTGGAATTGGTTCACCCCAATATCTCTGACGACTGAACAACCAATCTCTCAACTTATAGTTGATTTTTCTTTCGCCAGCTTGTTGTCTTTCTAGTAATTCAATTGCTTTTTCAATTGCCTCTTTATTGTATAAACCATTTAGCTCACCAGAATTCACGTGTGGGCCATCACCTGTGTAGGCTTCTTTTTCAAGATTACCGCCCTCAATTACTTCTTTAATTGGTAAATTAAACGTTTGTGCAAATTCATAGTCACGTTGGTCACCACTTGGTACTGCCATTACAGCACCAGTACCGTAAGTAGACAATACATAATCTGCAATCCACACAGGAATCTGTTCACCTGACAATGGATTAACAGCAAAGGCACCTGTAAATTCACCAGATTTTTCTTTAGATAAACCTGTACGTTCCAAATCAGATTTTTTAGCTGCTTCATTTTGATAAGCTGTTACAGCATCTATTCTATCTTCTGTCGTAATTTTATTAACTAATTCATGTTCTGGACTTAAAACTAAGAAAGATGCTCCAAATGTTGTATCCGGACGTGTAGTAAATACTTCAATAGTGTCATTGAAGCCCTCCACGTCAAAACGAATTGATGCCCCTTCTGAACGACCAATCCAATTACGCTGCATGTCTTTAATTGATTCTGGCCAATCTAAGTCTTCTAAATCTTCTAATAAACGATCAGCATATTCAGTAATTTTCAATACCCATTGCTTCATTGGTCGTCTATAGACTGGATGTCCACCTCTTTCTGATACACCGTCTATAACTTCTTCATTTGATAACACTGTACCTAATGCTGGACACCAATTTACTGCAACTTCATCAACATATGCTAAACCTTTATTGTATAGTTGAATAAATATCCATTGTGTCCATTTGTAATATTCAGGATCAGTGGTATTAATCTCTCTATCCCAATCATAACTGAAGCCTAATTCTTTAATTTGACGTTTAAATGTATCTACATTGTGTTGTGTAAACTCTCTAGGGTTGTTACCTGTATCTAATGCATATTGTTCCGCTGGAAGACCAAAAGCATCCCATCCCATTGGATGCAATACATTGTATCCTTCCATACGTTTGTAGCGAGAAATAATATCAGTTGCAGTATAGCCTTCTGGATGACCAACATGTAAACCTGCTCCTGAAGGGTACGGGAACATATCTAAAGCATAAAATTTCTTTTGACCTAAATTATCACTAGCCTTAAATGTTTTATGCTCTTCCCAATATTGCTGCCACTTTCTTTCAATCTCGTTATGATTGTAATTCACCATGTTTCCTCCTATTCAATAAAAAAACACCTCAAACTATGCTTAATTTTCAAGGGACGACGTTAGCCGCGTTACCACCCTCATTCACTTTCGTGCACTCATTTCATTAAGTAGTTAGAGATGTTATTAATCCATTATTTATTACGTTGGTAAGTTCACTCATCACTTTACACTAGTTCACACCATCCTAGCTCTCTGTAGAAAAGTTAGATAAGTTACTACTCCGATACATTACTAATGATATTTGAAATTGGGTTGATTTTCAAGTGGAAAAATCAACAGTTACTCGCATTATAGAAATAATATTAGTCATTTTTTACATATTTAGCATCCGATTTTCCAAACAGATAGACAAATCCAAGCGCAATAAATAACAATGCCATCATGGCTAAAAACATAATTTGCATATTAAAAGTATCTACAATAACGCCTCCAAAGACTGGCCCTATTGCTTTCCCTATAGTTGATGCTGAATTTACATACCCTTGATAAGCGCCCTCTTTACCTGTCGGAGCTAATTTGTGCGCAATAGCGGGAACTGCAGGCCATACAAACATTTCACCTAGACTTAATATCACCATACCAATCATGAAAATAGAAAATTGCTGTGCAAAACTTGTTACAAAAAAGGAAAGGATAAAAATCGCTATACCGATATACATTTGATATTTTAAATTGCCTTTTAACAATCGTATAATTGGTGAAATTAAAGGTTGAGCAACGAGTATCAAAATACCATTAACTGTCCACAACAAACTATATTGCCCCATTGAAATATTAATTTGTTGCGTAAATGACGCAATAGTACTTTCCCATTGAATATATGCAATCCAGCAAATACTAAACATGGCGCAAATAAGTAGTAAAGATAATAATTGTGGTCGATTTTCTTTTGCAAATAACGTTAGACTGTCATTAGGTTTAACTTTTATTTCAAGGTTAATATTAAAATTAAAAATCGCAACAATAGCAAATAAGATATACATGCATAAGTTTGCAATAAATATATAATTAAAACTCAACTCAGCAACAAATCCGCCTAGTGCAGCTCCCAAAGCTACACCTATGTTTTGCGCTAAATAAATAGCGTTGAAAGTCTGACGTCCACCGTTTGGCCAAACAGCACCAGCCATAGCATAAATTGCTGGAATGATTAGTCCACCTCCGAAACCTAGCAACACTAACCATACAGCGTACCATGGCCAACCATGAAACAGGTTTAATAGAGTTGTGCTAAACAAACAAATAGCTGTGCCTAATAATATAGTTTTATAGCCTCCTAGCTTGTCAAAAAGCGTACCGCCAAGTAAATTACCGGCAACCATACCCATGGAGTTAATCAATAATACCAAACCAGCTACAGTTAAACTTTTGTTTAATTCTTCATTCATATAAATCGTATTTAATGGCCATAAAAAACTTGAGCCTGTTATATTTAATGCCATACCAATAACGAGCCACCACACTGATTTAGGCATATTCATACATAAAGCCCCTCTCTAATTATAAAAATCTACTCATACAGTAAACAATATAACACTAAAATATGTTAAAATCTTTAACTAGAATGATTTTAGAAAGGAAAATGTAAAATGGGTAATTATTTCCCTTATGCCTTTGAAGACAAAAGATATCATACATGGAACTATCATTTAAAAAATAAATTTGGACAAAAGATTTTTAAAATTGCGATAGACGGCGGTTTTGATTGTCCTAACAGAGACGGCACAGTAGCATATGGAGGCTGTACATTTTGTTCAGCAGCAGGCAGTGGTGATTTTGCTGGAAATAGAGTTGATCCAATCGAAGTACAATTTAAAGAGATTAAAGATAAAATGCACGAAAAATGGCATGAAGGTCAATATATTGCATATTTTCAAGCTTTTACCAATACCCATGCACCTGTCGAAGTTTTACGTGAGAAATACGAAACAGCATTAAAAGAAGAAGGTGTCGTTGGTTTATCAATCGGTACTAGACCAGATTGTTTACCTGATGACGTGGTAGAATATTTAGCTGAGCTCAATGAACGAACTTATTTATGGGTTGAACTCGGTTTACAAACTGTACACCAAGAAACATCTGATTTAATAAATCGTGCACACGATATGCAAACATATTATGAAGGTGTTGCAAAATTGAGACGTCATAATATCAATGTATGTACACATATCATAAACGGTTTACCAGGTGAAAATTATAATATGATGATGGAAACAGCCAAAGAAGTTGCACAAATGGATGTTCAAGGAATTAAAATTCACTTACTACATTTATTAAAAGGTACTCCTATGGTTAAGCAATATGAAAAAGGCATGTTGGAATTCATGTCTCAAGAAGATTATACAAATTTAGTTTGTGATCAGTTAGAAATTATTCCTAAAGAGATGATCGTACATCGCATCACTGGAGATGGCCCAATTGATTTAATGGTTGGACCAATGTGGAGCGTAAATAAATGGGAAGTATTAAATGAAATCGACAATGAATTAGCACGTAGAAACTCATACCAAGGTAAATATTTTGAAAAAGTGACACAACCATGAAACTAGAAAGAATATTACCTTTTGCTAAAACATTATTAGAATCGCATGTCACACCTCAAAGCATTGTCATTGATGCAACTTGTGGCAATGGCAATGACACTCTATTTTTAGCTAACTTAGTGCCTCAAGGTCATGTCTATGGCTTTGATATTCAAGAACAAGCACTGGCAGCTACTAGTGCTAAAACAGAAAATTATCATAATGTTACGCTAATAAAGGATAGTCATGCCAATGCGTCAAAACATCTTACATCCAAACATAACGGTACAATTGACGCAGCGATATTTAACTTAGGTTACTTACCAAATGGCGACAAGTCAATAGTGACTAAGCCGTCATCTACAATAGAAGCTATTAATTCAATTTTTAATATGTTAGCCACTGAAGGCATCATAATTTTGGTTATTTATTCTGGTCATGAAGAAGGCGCTGTCGAAAAAGATGCGCTTATGAAATATTTACATGATTTTAATCAACAGCAAGCACATATCTTACAATATCAATTTATAAATCAACAAAATAACCCACCTTTTATATGTGCCATTGAAAAAAGATAATAAAAAGCCTCAGAACATTGTTCTGAGGTTTTTTATTGCTCTAAACATTTAAGATAGATTTTAAACTAGACTGTAAACTAGTTTCTTTAGCTGCAATTTCATCTTTAATGAAGTCTAAAAGAGCTTCCCTTTTCTCTTTTAAATCTTCATTAAAATGAATAATTACTGTACGTTCATCATTTTGTGGACGTTCTTTCAAAATCCACGTTTTTTCAACCAAATCATTATACGTACGTGTACGTTTATATGATTTGATATGAACGAAATCATCCATTTGCTTTAGTGTCATTGAACCTTCTTTCCATAAAGTAAGCAATATTAAGACTTCTTCTTTAGACATCTTATATTCCTTCTTTATACTGTCAAAGATTGCTTCAACATCATTTAAAAGTTGATTTAAGCTTAAGATGCCTTCAACTTTATTTTGAAGCGCCTTTCCCATAATAATAACCCCCAATAAAAATAATAATAAAACATGAAAAAATTAATTTTATTAATTTTGGTAAGTATTCTTTTTGAGAACAACTTTCACTGATTGAATATTACATTTTTTAATAAAATTAATCTTATACACATTTTAAATTCAATCAAAGAAATATGCAATCAAGTAAGCTTTATTTTTGACTGCATTTCTTTTAAAATTTCAGTTGAATCATTAAATAATAATTTTTCATGATCATTTAATGGTGTTTCTATGACGTTTACTGCCCCATTTCTATTTAACAACGTTGGTACACCAATATATACATCATGTTGATTATATTCACCTTCTAAATAACTAGAAGTAGTTAGCACAATATTTTGATTTTTTAAAATGGCTTGAGTAATATGAACCAAGGCTTGAGCAATCCCATAATACGTTGCTCCTTTAGCTTGGATAATCTCATATGCTGCATCTCGTGTATTACAAAATAGTGTGTCTATCAATTGTTTGTCTCGTGAATTATTATTTAATATTTCAAGTATAGGTTGACCTGCAATATGCGCCTGTGACCATACTGCAAGCTCAGAATCTCCGTGTTCACCTATGATATTTGCATCAATGTTAGCTGGGGCAACATCTACATATTTTGAAATCTGATGCTTTAATCTTGCTGTGTCTAACACTGTACCAGAACCAATTACTTGATTTTTCGGTAAGCCAGAGGTCTTATACGCAACATAACTTAAAACATCAACTGGATTTGAAGCTATCAAAAATATCCCATTAAATTGATACTTCATTATTGTAGAAACAATCGACTTTATTATTTTAGCATTTTTTTCTACTAAGTCTAGTCTAGTTTCTCCTGATTTTTGAGCTGCACCTGCTGTAATCACAATAATATCAGCATCTGCACAATCTTTATAATCACCTTTTTTTATATTTACTGTTGTTGAACTATAAGGAGCCGCATGGTTTAAATCTGCAACGTCTCCAGTTACCTTTGTCTCATCTAAATCAATAATCGTTAAGTCATCTGCTATACCTTGTACTACCATAGCAAACGCATAACTAGAACCGACAGCACCATTTCCAACTAATACTACTTTATTTCCATGTTTAACATTCATAACCATCTCTCCTATACAGTAAGATAATGTGATTTTTTTCACATTTAAACTATATCAAATCGATCACAAACTTTCAATATTTTTGTGATTCTTTTCACATATATTAATAAAAAAACGATTTAATCTATATTCA
Organism: Staphylococcus arlettae; assembly: GCF_002902345.1. Taxonomy (GTDB): domain Bacteria; phylum Bacillota; class Bacilli; order Staphylococcales; family Staphylococcaceae; genus Staphylococcus; species Staphylococcus arlettae. The sequence goes on along the minus strand of NZ_PPQB01000005.1, from coordinate 83,680 downwards.
ATATAAATTAAACCGCTTTGTCATAACTTTATATTTTAATGTTTACGATACATTATTTTCATCGTTAACGATAAAACCCATAGTACTCGCACTATTGTTTAAAAACGATAAAATATAACGCATGACTTCATCTCTTTCTGGCTCATTATGAATTTCATGATAAAATCCTGGCCAAACTTTATAATATAACTCGTTTGTTTTAACTTTATCTTTCAGCATTTCCGTGACTTTAATATCACTTATTTTATCTTCACTGGCAGACATAACTAGTGTAGGTATAGGATCAATATCTTGCAAATGCTGCACAGTTTCTTTCATTACTTCGACAATCTGTTTATACCAATTATAACTCACTTTACTTAACATCAATTGATCTTCTTTAGTTTCTTGTATAACTTCTTCGTTTCTAGTTAAGTCTTCAATTTCTATACCCATATTAAAGCGAGTATCTTTAACTAATCTTCCAATATTAGAAATTACTTTACCTTTTCTAACTTTATTGTTCTTTTTGAATTCCAATAATGGTGAAATTAACATTAACCCTTCTACAGGTACCTCTACTTTTTCTAATAGATTTAAAACAATTAATCCTCCAAGACCAACGCCTAAAATGTATGTAGGTATTTTATATTCATTAGCAATCCTAATCCAATCTAAAATATGTTCATGATAGACATCAAAACTTTCAATTTGACCTTTATTTGATCTCGCAGTTTGACCTTGACCAGGTAAATCGCCCATTATAACGTGATATCCATTTCGGCGAAGCATAGTGATTAAATAAGCATATCTACCTGTGTGTTCTAACATATTATGTGCAATAACAACTACACCTTTTGCTTCATTCTCTGTTTCCCACTTCCACATGTCAATACTTCCCCTTCTCAATAGAATTCATTATATTAATTGTATCAAATACTGCTATAAAATTTCCATTTTAATGTGTATCATCTTCAACTTTACACCTATAAAATAGAAAAATAACACCAACATTTTTATTGTTACTTAATTTTGTGTATTAAGTAAATAATTTTGTATAAAATCAACTTGTAAACGATTTCTTCCCTAATAAATTCATGATACACTTAAATAGAACTAAATATAATTGTGAGAATGGAGGAATACATATGCCAATCATTAAAAATTTTTTCATTGCTTTATCAAACAACAAGGCCTTAAACAACACTGCTAAAAAACTAGGACCCATGTTTGGTGCTAATAAAGTTGTTGCAGGCAACACCATTCCAGCTTTGGTAGAAACCATTTCCCGACTAAATGAAAAAGGTATCGTCGTGACTGTTGATAACCTCGGAGAATATGTCTCTACTGAAGGAGAGGCAATCATGGCTAAAGACCAAATCTTAGAAGTCATGTATGCCATTAATAATTATAATTTAGATGCACATATGTCTATAAAAATCAGTCAATTAGGAGCTGAATTTGACTTAGATTTAGCTTATCGCAATTTAAGAGAAATTTTGCTAAAAGCTAATGAATTTAAAAATATGCACATAAATATCGATACTGAGAAGTATGATTCTCTACTCGATGTTATTCAAACAGTTGACCGTTTAAAAGGTGAATTTAAAAATTTAGGTACTGTAATTCAAGCATATTTATTTAAAGCAGAAGCTTTAATAGATAAATACCCTGAGCTGCGTTTACGCTTAGTTAAAGGCGCATATAAAGAAAATGAATTCATCGCATATCAAACAAAAGATGAAATTGATCGAAATTATATAAATATTATTGAAAAACGCCTTCTTAATTGTAATCACGTTACATCAATAGCAACGCATGATAATCAAATAATAAATCATGTTAAACAATTTACTAAAGACAATAACATAGATAAAGAACAATTTGAATTTCAAATGCTATATGGTTTTCGTACAGAATTAGCTGAAGAAATCGCTAAACAAGGCTATAATTTCTGTATTTATGTCCCATATGGTGATGATTGGTTTAGTTACTTTATGCGTAGATTAGCTGAACGACCACAAAACTTAGTTTTAGCTTATAAGGAGTTTACTTCTCCTAAAATGCTTAAAAAACTAGGTATTATCGCTGGTGCTACTGTAGCTGTTGGATCGCTATTAAGTATCATCACTAAAAAGGCAAAATAATTTTTGCCACTGATGCTAAAGGTGCTAGAATATTAATATTATTGACTAATTTATTAACGTCAATTTCTATTTTAATACGATAGAAATTGACGTTTTCTTTTACTGTAAGCACTAAGTTATATATTTTGTGACGAAATTTTACGGTAATATTTTAATATAAAAAAGGCGAATCCATTGTCATATGAATTCGTCCTTTTCATTCGAGAATTGGTTGTTGATAACCCAAACTCTTAATAATTTATAAATTATGCATCTATAGATTTTAATAAATTAGCCATTTCAATTGCACTGATAGCCGCTTCAGAACCTTTATTTCCAGCTTTAGTACCGGCTCTTTCTACTGCTTGTTCGATATTATCTGTTGTTAACACACCAAAAATAACTGGCGTATTTGTTACATCATTAGCTCTTGAAATACCTTTTGAAACTTCATTACAGACATAATCATAATGTGATGTTGAGCCTTTAATAACACAACCTAATGTAATAACTGCATCATATTTCTCTTTTTCAGCTAACTTTTTAGCAACTAATGGGATTTCAAACGCACCTGGTACATATGCTACGTCAATATTATCAGCATTTACTTCATGTCTGATTAATGTGTCTTTAGCACCTTCTAATAAACGTCCAGTGATAAAGTCATTAAATCTACTCACTACAATTGCTACATTTAAATCCGTGCCTATTAATTTACCTTCAAAATTCATAATTAAATCCTCCTATATTAAGTGACCCATTTTTTCTTTTTTTGTAACCATATAACTATGGTTGTGTTCGTTTTCTGGTACAATGATTTCTACGCGTCGTGCAATGTTCACGCCATAATCTTCTAAACCAGCAAATTTTGTTGGGTTATTACTCAACAAATTCACATTTTCTATACCAAAATATTTTAAAATTGCTGCCGCATCTTTATATTCTCTTAAATCATCTTCAAAACCTAATGCTCGATTAGCTGTTACAGTATCATAACCTTGTTCAATGAGCTCATAAGCTTTTAATTTATTAATCAATCCAATGCCACGACCTTCTTGCGGTAAATATAAAATCACACCCCCGTGCTCATTAATATATTTCATTGATTCTGCCAACTGTTCACCACAGTCACAACGTTGACTATGAAAAATATCACCAGTCATACAAGAAGAATGAATACGCACATTTTCAGTTTTTCGAGGCTCACCTTTGATGATTGCTACAATTTCATCTCTTGAACTAGCAGTTGTGAAACCTATCATATCAAAATCACCATATTCAGTAGGCATTTGTACTTTAGCACGTGCTTCAATATGTGATTCAGTATGTTTTCGATATTCAACTAAATCTGCTATAGAAATCATTACTAATTGGTGTTGCTCACGAAAGGCTTCTAAAGAATCACCTTTAGCCATAGAACCGTCGTCATTCATTATTTCACAAATTAACGCTGCAGGTTTGGCACCTGTTAATCGTGCTAGATCAACCGATGCTTCTGTATGTCCTGTACGTACCAAAACGCCATCATCTTTCGCAATTAGTGGAAAGAGATGTCCAGGTCTATTAAATGTTGCGGACGTTGTAGATGTAGCAATAAGTGCTCTTGCAGTTAACATTCTTTCGGCTGCGCTAATACCCGTTGTTGTATCGACATGATCGATACTAACTGTAAATTGCGTGCCATAGACATCCGAATTATCAGAAACCATCGGATGTAATTTTAATTTTTCAGCGATATCTGAACTTACAGGCGCACAGATCAATCCTCTTCCATGTTTCGCCATGAAGTTTACTGTGTTATCTTGCATCCATTCAGTTACAGCTACAAGATCACCTTCATTTTCTCTATCTTCATCATCTACTACAATAATACTTTTACCGAGCTTCAGTGCTTCTAATGCTTCTTCAATTCGATTTAATTGCATAGTATGCCCCTCCTTTAAAAACCGAAAGCTTTTAATTTATCTGCAGTTAAAGTTGTTGATTGCTTACCAACTATTTTATGCACATACTTGAATAGCATATCAGTCTCCAAATGCACATAATCACCAACTCGTTTATCATTCAAGATCGTTGATTTTCTTGTTTCAGGGATTAAATGAATATCGAATTCTTTGTCACCCAGTTTGAAAACTGTCAAACTTACACCATCAACAGCGATTGAACCCTGCTGTACCATCTCATCAAGTATGTGACTCGGTGGCTTGATTGACACTATTTTTGAATTATCAGACGTTTGTATGCGTGTAATTGTCGCTACTTCGTCAACATGTCCTAAGACAAAATGTCCACCAAAACGACCCTGTCCACTCATCGCACGTTCTAAGTTTACTTCCTTACCTTGTTTCAGTTGATTTAAATACGTCTTTGCTTCTGTACCTTCAATTACTTGAACAGTAAAACCGTGGTTAGTAAAGTCAGTAACTGTCAAACATGCACCATTTACACTAATGGAATCTCCAATGTGCATATCTTCAAGGATAGTTTGACATGTGATAGTTAATTCAACTACAGCATTACTACTTTGACTACGTTCGATTGTACCGACTTCTTCAACAATTCCAGTAAACATCTTTGCTCACTTCTTTCGCAGTTCTAATTTGATATTTTGCTCAAGCAACTCAGAATTAACAATTTCAAAATTCGGAATATCTGATAATTCAAGAACATTATCTGTTTGATAAAATTGATACTTACCAGAACCACCTATAATTTTCGGGGCATAATATAAGATGAGTTCATTTACCAAGCTAGATTGGAGAAACTCAGACGTCACGGTCGGACCAGCTTCTACTAGCAATTTACCAATACCTCTTTGATATAAATCACTTAAAATATTATTTAAGGAACAATCATCGAGAACTATTACTTCTACATTAGATGTTTGTGAACACAATTTATTATTTTCTGTATAAATCCATACTTTAGATTGTGGATCTGTAAAAATATCTAACCCCATATCAATCGTACCTGATTTAGATAAAATAACTTTAATAGGATTTTTACCATTCTCAATACGTGTAGTGTATTGTGGATTATCATGTTCAATAGTATTTCTACCTGTCAGTACCGCATCATGTCGATGTCTCAAATTAAAAACATCTTGCTTAACCTGTTTGTTAGTAATCCACTTACTTTGTGCGCTATCCGTAGCTTGCTTACCATCTAAACTACAAGACACCTTTACAGTTACTTCAGGAAGTTGTTCATTTTTAGCTGTAAAAAAATCTTTATATAAATTTTCTGCATCTTCTTGAAAGCGATAGTCCACATCAATACCTGCATTAGTTAAAATTTCATCACAATTTGAGGTTAATGTAGTATCTTTCATCGCATAAACAACTTTAGTAATTCCATATTCTATAATTTTATTAACACATGGCGGTGTAGTGCCAAAGTGAGTACATGGTTCTAATGACACATAAATCGTTGCATCTTTGGCTAGGTCTTTGGCCATTTCCAAAGCTTGAACTTCAGCATGTTTATCACCATGTTGCAAATGTGCGCCTAAGCCAACAATTCGACCATCACGTACAACTACGGCTCCTACAGGTGGATTGACTCCTGTTTGACCTTGTACCATGTGTGCTAAATTTATTGCATAATTTAAAAATTGACTCAATTTATCACCTCTTAAATAAAAAAACGCACCTGAAAAACATGAGTTTTCAGGTGCGGGATATATTTATATAACATTTGTGTAACTTAAATAATGACATACCTCTATCGTAAAATGGCATGACCAAATAAACACTATAGTAGTGTTGTGTTATATCTTCATTCTTTCTCCCATCCAGACTTTAACTGTCGGCTCTAGAATCAAACTAGATCAGCCATAAATACTAAACATTTATGGGTCGCAGGCTTTTATACTGCCGGTTAGGAATTTCACCTTGCCCCGAAAGAATTACGTATGAAATTGTTAATGATGTTTGAGTCAAGTAACTTTATGTTAAGTTACATGAATTATAATACACTATTTATACAGTAAAAACAATCCATATTATTAAAGTCGGGTTTATTTTTTATTTTTACAAGCTATGCTTTCGATTGCTGTAGAAGCAACTTCACAACATCTACTGCTTGTTTAACTATCATATTAACGCCATTCCGTGATTGGTTAATGCCATTTGTAAGTTGGCCTAATGCAAACATATGGTGTAATGTGCCATATCTAGGACTAATTACTTGGTTAGTCTCTGGTACTATTTGAATACCACCTAAAGGATGGGCTTGTATTACTTGCCTATTTTCTAAATTTAGCACGAGTTGATCATCCCCATCTAATTCAGATAAATGTGACTTTGAGCCAGTAGCATTAATAATGACATCATAGTATTCACAATTGTTCTTGTCTTCACCATATGATATACAAAAATGTTGCCCATCATATGTAATATTTTGTAAATTAGCTTTAATCACTATGTTGTGATTCTCAATCTCAGCAATAAGTAATTCAGCTGTTCTCGGAGGCATCGGATTAGAATTTTCTTTGAGTATATGTTGATAATGATTTAAAAACTGTTCTTGATCTTGTCGATTAAAACTATTCCAAATCCAATTCATATTTTCTTTAATTCCTTCGAGTAAACTTTGTAACGTACCTAATTCCTCAGCATGCGTTAAATCAAATTGGAGTTGTTCTACGTGGGTGCGATTTTCTTTGCTCAATAGTTCAGTTAAGGAAATACCAAAATGTGCACATTCTTGTTTAAATAATGCTATCGCCTCTGTTAACGGCATATTTCCAAAATGTCGTTTTTTAATAGTATTAAAATTTTCAGGTGTAATGTATTGAAATTGCAATTCTGGCATATTGCCACGCACACGCGGTAATTTTGCACTTCTACTAGTCACTGTTAAAGGTAAATTAGGATGGTGTTCAGCTACGTAGCGTATTACATCTAAACTAGCTAAACCAGTTCCAATCACTGCAATGTTATCTGTGTCTTTCACTTCATCTAAGGTGTTATACGTTGGATACGGAGTTTGAATATAACCGCTTGTGCCTTTTAAATTATATGGATCGTGATAAGACAATGTTCCAATTGTTAAAAATACGCAATCATAAGTTCGACAACTTGTCATATCCATACTAGTACACACGCTATATGAAACTTGTGTATCTCCAATATCTGAATTAATAAATACTTCCTCAACCTTTTCTGAAATTTTATTAATATTGTCAAATTGATTTAAATAATAGTTTAAATAAGACTTCATATAATGGCCAAAAATAAATCTCGGCAAATATTCTGGATTATCAAATTTAAAAACATTTTGTTGTTGATACCAATCGAAAAATTCTCGTTGATTTTCGATATTAATAGACATTTCCTTAGCAGGTAAATTAATTAACAATTGATCACTGTCATTTTGAAATGGGACGCCCTTCCCCATATTTTTAGGTGTATCATATACATCAACGTACCAATCTTTAAACTTTTCATATTTAACCATTTCTCTTAGTACTGATACACCGGCTGTACCAGCACCAATAATTGCTACTCGCATATGACCCCTCCTGTAATTGATTACTGATAAATTTAACAATACTATATTCTATAAATAATTTCATTATACAACAATTTTTCATAGCTCTTGTTAATTATTTCTTTCAACTATGATACTCTATTTACATACAAAAAATTAATTTTAATAAAGTAATTTAAATGGGACGGTAATCAATGAAACGATTAAAGTATTTTGCAATATTAATTATATTAAGCTTTTCTATATTAGCAAGTTGTGATTTACCCGGTTTAGGTGGTGGCAATAACCAAAAAAATATCAAAATCTCTGCTTTGGCTACGAGTGAATCACAAATCATGGCATACATGTTAAAAGAACAAATTGAACATGATTCAAATGGTGAATACTCTGCTTCTATTATTAATAATTTAGGTTCAGCTACAATCCAACATAACGCAATGATCAATGATGATGCTGACATCTCTAGCACACGATATACTGGCACTGATTTAGTTGGTGTACTAGAACAGCAACCTATTAGAAACCCTCAAAAGGCAATGTCAATTACACAAACATTGTTCAATAAAAAATTTGATCAAACATTTTTTGATTCTTATGGGTTTGAAAATACTTTCGCTTTCATGGTCACTAAAGAAACAGCACAGAAATATAATTTGCGTACTGTTTCAGATCTGAAAAAGATTAAAAATAAAGTAAACGTAGGTACAGATTCAACTTGGATTAAACGTGGTGGCGATGGTTATAAACCATTTAAATCATTTTACGGTTTTGGCTTCAATAAATTAAAGCCTATGCAAATTGGTTTAGTCTATGATGCCCTTAAAAATAAAAAGTTAGATGTAGCATTAGGTTATACTACCGATGGTCGAATTTCTGCCTATGATTTAGTTGTGTTGAAAGATGACAAAAATTTCTTCCCTCCATACGATGCAAGTGCAGTTGCACCTAATGATTTTCTACAAGACAATCCGAAAATCAAAAAATCTATTGCCAAATTAAACAATAAAATTTCAACACAAGATATGCAAAAATTGAACTACCAAGCAGATGGTAAAAGTCTTGAACCTGCTGTCGTTGCCAAGAATTTTTTAGAAAAACATCATTATTTTGAAGAATAGTTATTTTGTTTTATAACATGTATAATAGGCAACGCTAGTATTTAGAGTAGGATGTGATCACATGAAGCTTATTTTCAAAGTATTTATTTCGACACTTTTATTATTATTACTTATCTCTAGAAAAAATAAAGTTTATTAACAAAAATCACGAGATCGGACATAAATCTGATTGGAAAAAGCGTCAAGTTCTATTCAAAATATATAGAATTTGATGCTTTTTTACCTTTTGAACAACAAAATATAATTTGTTCGATGATGTAACGTGCTGACACCCGATGGAATAGTAAGAAACTATATGTTTGAAACATACACCAGGCAGCCTTTGTTCAAAATAAAAGACTTAAAATATAAAGAGGGAGTGGGACAGAAATCCCATTTTGAAAAATGATTTCGTCGTCCCACCCCGGCAAGGATGACTAGCGTTGAAAAAAGCTTGGTTTGAAGCGCATTTTCAATGCAGTCAGCTACTGCCAACACGAAAAAAAGGTTTCGACTAAAACATGAAGTGGGACAGAAATCTGATTTTGAAAAAAATGATTTCGTTTTCCCACCCCGGCAAGAATGACTAGCGTTGAAACAAGCTCGGTTTGAAGCGCATTTTCAATGCAGTCAGCTACTGACAATATGAAAAGAGACTGGGACGAATCAATGTTGTCCCAGTCTCCTCTTATTTTGAAAACGGAGATTTATATCTCAGCTTTCTAGTTTTTATTATTGCGATTTATGTTTGTCATCATCTTTATAGACAAAATATTTGAAATACTTACCTTCAGTTTTCATATCTTTATAAAAGTTGGCCATTAAACTTGCATTACTTTCTGCCCATTTAATGTCTGTTGCATATTGATGTTTACCTGGATTTTGTGGGTTCCATCTCATACTATATAATGTATTTTGTTCTTTTTTAGATAAGAAATGATCATGGATAAATGCCGCTCCACCTTCAATGGCTTTACTTGGCGTATCCCAACCATGCTTTTTAGCGTATTTAGCGCCTGTATTAACAGGATCTTCGTCAAGTGCGCCTACACCAAAGAAATTATAGTATTTTTTGCCATCAATTTCCACACCACTTGCTAATTCACTTTTAGCAGAGCCAGTTTCTAGCAATGCATGTGAAATTAAGTATACTTCATTTACATGTTTATGTTTTGCTGCTTTAATAAAATCGTCAGAGTGTTTTAATAAAGTAGGATTATCAATCAACATTCTCTTAATTCTATTTTCATCGATTCCTTGATAGCGATCAAGTTCTAAAAATTGATATTTTTGAGTATCGCTATCAATTAATTTACTACTATCCATCGCAGCTTTAATTTCTCCAGATGACGCATCTCGCCAGTTTTTATTATCTTTACTAGACACTTGTTGACTAGTATAGTTATGAATTTGTTTTTTCGACGCCTTTTCTAAAGAAACTTTGAGATTTTCTACCTTTTCTACTTCTTTAACATCTTTAAAGAAGATTTGATCAGAAATCATTGAAAAGACGATACTCACAACGACAGCTAATATTACCAATAAACCAATAATTGATAATATAGAGCCTTTACTATGCTTTGTCATGTTCACACCTCTAAGGTCAAAATTATCGTATTTAATTATAAGACTTCGATAATAAAGTCTAACACTTTACTGTAAAATAGACAATTTAATACCTAAGTTGTCACAAATTCATAAAAAAAGTAATGAAATTTTAATTTCATTACTCTTGACTTCTATAATAATCCATCATAATAAAGCTAACTGCTTGAGATCTATTTTTATAATAATAGCGATTCAAATCAATCGTACCTTCAATATCTCCATCACGATATAACATTTCGTTGGTCGTATTATTTATCATTACAAAATCTGATTTATCTTTTATTATGTCTAGGTCATCATGTCTAGAGAAAAAATGCTCTAAATTTAAGTGTGCGTAATCCATTATGAAACCTCCCTATTTATACAAAAATTAAGATAAAATGTCATATCTTTGAGTTAATCATGTATTCAATCGCTATGTTGTTTATTTATTCTATCTACTACTAATATTTAACACCTATTTATCTAATTAAGCAAATGAAAATTTCTATTAATCGTAATAAAATCTCTATATCCGGAAATTCAAGTTGTAATTACAACCTTAAAGGAACTATAATGACAATTTCAATCGAATTGCAAAAGCAACAACAGTTAATACACAAACTATTAAAACGATATAAAATCACGTATAATTATGATGAATATTTTCAAATATTATTTATTCACTTATGGCAATTACTCGTAAATTATAATCCCCAGCATTCCAACTCATTAGAGTCATATTTATATATCAGATTACGTTTCCATTTGATTGATCAATTTCGCTCCAAACATCTTAAATATCACTTTGTCGATATCAATCTGTGCCACTTAGAAGCTCCGAATAATTTCTCCTCTATTGAAGCCTCCATTTTGTATACACAGTTTAGCAATCAATTATCTCACAAAGAACAACAATGGTTCTTGCTATCTTTACAAGGTTATAAGCAATATGAAATTGCTAATATTATGCAACTATCATTATCTACAATTAAAAATTATAAAAAGGCTGTACAAGTGAAATATTCAAATTATTTTAAAATATGAAAGGAATATGTTCATATGCATTCTTCAGCAAATATATTATATTTACACACTCAAAAAAGTACACAAACAAAAACACTTTGTCAACATTTAAACCATTACTACATTTATCCAACAACGCCTTACAATGTAGTAAAATATTTATTAGAAATCAATAATAAATCTTTAACTGTACAACTCAAACATGCCAAAGCCATGCTTAAAATTAATAAGTTAGTACCTATCTTCATCCACGACACTTTAATTCTATTTCCACTAAAACCTAAACGCGCACCGATACAATATTATATCAATGCGCATTCGATAAGTGGAGTAAAAACAAAAGGCTCCGCTTCAATTATTCAATTTAATAACAGTCATTTTCTGACTATCGATGAACCCTATCATCTGATTCTAAAAAAATGGCAAGAAAGTATTGTCCTTATCCATTTATTTAAACAAACTTATAATTAGCTGTCAGTTATAATTTCGAATTATGTTTATATTCCAATAACTTTTTAGTAAAGTATGCAGTAGCAACCTTAATAAAATATAAGCTCAAAATAACTAATAAAATTGAACCTATCAGTGTTAAAATAACTACCAGAGGAGATAACGACACTTCCGGTTTTATAAAATATTGGACTGCAGTCAAACTTGTAATAAAACCAAATAAAAACACACCAATTAAAATAATATAGGCAAACAAAATACCAATTAATAAAGGAAACAATGTCGTCACTGAAACGACTTTTTCTTGAAAAATAAACTCTTTTAAAAATTGGTTAGAAAACCTTACTGGGCGTTTTAAATCAACCTCTGAATCTTTTGAAGTTGCTTCCTCTAAAACTTTATGTAAAGTACGTTTTTCTTTTTTATTCAAAAACCACAGCTGTTTTTTCACTTTCTGTTGAAAAATATTCGAACTCATGTACTATACCTCGCTCTATTTCGTTCATTTCAATTTACCATTAAAGTTTATAGTAAATAACACAATGATTCAATAGTAGAATCTTTTATCTTAAAAGTACATTATCCTTGATAACAGCTATATCATTGTCTGACATTCATTTGTTTATTTAAAAACGTTCAATTTTGACCGTGCTAGCTTGCCTGGGGTATAGTTCGAGCCTGTAGTCACTCTCACATGCTATTCTCCCGGGTGTCAACACATTACAACATCGGGCAAACTATATTTTGTCATTCAAAAAATAAAGAAAACGTCAATTTCTATATCTTTTCAATAGAAATTGACGTTTATATTAAAGTCTGAGCTATTTATATCCCGGACTCAATCTATTTCATTATAAAATAGATAAGCCAGATGATTGAATATCTTTAGCGAAACCTTGAACTGTATCAACTGACAGTTCTTCGATATCTCTGCCTAAATTAGTATTTACTTTTTTAACAACGTCTGCAGGACAAGTAATAATATCTGCACCTAATTCATCTGCTTGAATTACGTTAATTACTTCTCTACAACTTGCCCATAATAATTTAACGCCTGCTTTACTATGTGCAATTTCAACTGATTCTTTAACCATTGGTACTGGATCTACGCCAGTATCAGCGATACGTCCAGCAAATACAGAGATATATGTTGGCACACCTTCTGTTACAGCATCAGTAATTTCTTTAACTTGATCTAAAGTATAAACAGCAGTAATGTTTAAACGTACATTATCAGCTGATAATTTTTTAATTAAAGGAATTGTTGTTTCACCTTTAGTATTAACAATAGGAATTTTAACAAAAACATTGTCACCATATTGTTTTAAGATTTCAGCTTCTTTTTCCATCGTTTCTAAATCGTCACCGAATACTTCAAAAGAAATAGAAGCATCAGGAATTTCACGTACAACTTCTTCTGCGAAAGCTTTATAATCCGTTACGCCTGCTTTGGCCATTAGACTTGGGTTAGTAGTAAAACCATCAACCTCTTTATTTTTATAAGCAGCTTTCATTTGTTCAATATCTGCACCATCTGCAAACACTTCAACATTTAATTTTGTCATTACATATTCCTCCTGACTAATATAAACAATTCTCTTCGAATTGTCTTAAAGCTATTAAACCATACATTTCATTTATACCACCATTGCCATAAAATTTCTAATTTTTTGCCTATACTTTATATAATTTCATTATTTAAAACATATTAATTCCATTCTTATACCTACAATTTATAATTACTCAACTATAGTATGAGTATGTATTACAGAGAAATCACTAATACTATTAACTTTTTGTAAAAGTGTGTTATTATTATCAAATGATACGCTATAGGAGGTAAATATGGCACGCTCAAAACTTTATTTTTATTTATCTGGGCTATTAATATTAGTAAGTTTTTGTTTCAATACTTACAACCCTTTGCTAGATCAGATATTTGATTCTATGATTAAATTAATTTTTGTCTGTAGCTTTATTAACGCAATAATTTTAATTGCTGCTATTATTCTTTCAGATAAATCAATCAAGCATTCAAAAGAACGCACGGATTGGGTTAAAAAAGCAAGCAAGCTACTACCATTCATCTTATTAATCGTGATTATTATACATATTTTATCTTCACTTGCTACTTTTGGCATCATTTTTTAATTAATTATAATTGTGTAAGTAAGACTACATAAATGTATATTTCACATTAAATCAACACAAATTAAGTAACATGTATACATCCATAATAAAATGAAGAAGTAAACATGTCACATCGTGAGAGCGGGTATACGAATTCCAAGTGTAATTTGTTTGGGTTCTTTCTCGCTCTATTTTTTATGTTAGGAAGGTAATATACTATGCAGTATTTATATATTTTTATAGGCGGCGCGTTTGGTGCGGCGTTACGCTATGGATTATCTTTGTTTAATAACAATTCGACAGCATTTCCTATCGGCACTTTACTAGCAAATTTAACAGGTGCTACGTTAATGGGATTATTAGGTGTACTATCGTTAAATTATTTTCGAAATAATCCACACTTAAAAAAAGCTGTTACTACTGGATTTTTAGGTGCCTTAACAACATTTTCGACCTTTCAATTTGAATTAGTTACTATGCTTAATCATCAAGCGATCGTTCATTTATTTATATACGCTATTATAAGTTATGTATTAGGCATTTTATGTTGCTACTTAGGTGTCAAAATTGGGAGTTGGTTAAATGCTTAATTTATTATGTATTATGTTTGGAGGAGGCTTGGGTGCAGTAGTTAGAGGTGCCATTACAAATTATTGTAATCGTCACTTTGTATCCCGTATACCTATTGCTACTTTATTCGTCAATCTTGTCGGGAGCTTGCTAATTGGAATTATTATGAATCAGACGTCAGATAACTTAATATTATCACTAACCACTGTTGGATTTTTGGGTGGCTTAACGACTTTTTCGACTTTAGCATCAGAACTTGTACAATTTATTGACAAAGAAAGAAATTTGTTTCATTTCACTTTATATTCTGTATTGCAATATCTTGGTGCTTTTATAGCTTGTCTTATAGGCTATACTATTAGTTAAAAAATGAAAAAATCCCTAGTGTAATTACCTACACTAGGGATTTTATTATCAGTTTATTGCCCACTAAACTCATCCGGATTAGGACCAATACGTTTATCTTCATTTAAAGCATTTAATTTTTCAATTTGGGCAGTTGTTAAACTAAAGTTAAATACATCTAAGTTTTCATCAATTCTTGATGGTGTAATTGATTTAGGGATAACAACGACATTATTTTCTATATTCCAACGAATGATGACTTGTGCAGGAGTTTTGCCTACTTCTTCTGCCACAGCTTTTACTACTTCATCATCCAAAATTTGAGCATTCATTAATGGTGACCAAGATTCAGCCACTATATTTTGAACTTCTAAATAACGGCGAAGTTCATCTTGTACTAAGTACGGATGAAACTCAACTTGGTTAATTACAGGTTTGATAGATACTTGTGCTAATAAAGCTTCTAAATGACTAACAGTAAAGTTACTTACACCAATATTTTTAACTTTGTCATCTTTATATAAATCTTCCATACCTTGCCAAGTATCAATCATTACAGCTTCATCTAACCCTGGCCAATGCATTAAATATAAATCTAAGTAATCTAATCCAAGTTTTTTCAAACTTGTTTCGTATGCTGCTTGAACATTTTCACGACCGTAGTCAGCTAACCACAATTTAGATGTAATAAATAATTCGTTTCTTGCAATTCCAGCTTCAGCTAAGCCTTCTGCAATACCTTCTCCAACTTTTGATTCGTTATCATAAATCATTGCAGTATCGATGCTTCGATAACCATTAATGATGGCATGTTTTACAGCCTCTTTACAATCATCATTATTTTCAACACGGAATGTACCTAAACCAACTACTGGCATTTTATTACCATTATAAAATTCTACTGTTTCCAAATTAATACCCCTTCCAACTTAAGATAGTCTAATCATATAAAAATTACTAAAAATAACAAAAGATTATGCTTAAAAGTGTAAAATATACAAAAACTGAGCGTCTATTATTTTGACGCTCAGTTTTGTATATTAATTAAATGATTCAATTTTATCCATAACTTGCTGTAAATCTTCAACATTATATTGAATTCTACCGTGGAAAACAAATTTATTAAAGTACTCATCAAGTTGTTCTGGTCCAACTAATACTTTACTATTAGCAGTTTGCGCAAAGTTAGAAATAGTAACCCCACCATCATTTTTAGGATTGAAATATAAAATTGTTGTTGGTGTATATTTTAAATTCAATTCATTTTGTAAGTCACCAGCTAACTTTTCAACAGCTTCCAAATGATTAGAATAATTAACTACTGATAATGACTGTGTATCGTCATTTTGATCCAACACTAATACTTGAGGATCCTTCTTATCTAAGTCTAATGTATCAAATACTTGTGACATCATTGGCGTTTCTTCAAACTGAGCACCGCTTATACCATTATATACATGACCTTTTAATAATTGTGAATCAATAATATAAAGTCCTGTTCGTGTTAAAACTAAATGGCTAATACGTTGCACATCACTAAACTCATTTCGAGGTAAAAAGATATTTGCCATAATATGCATGTCTTCTGGTCGAATACGTTTTTCATTCACCAAACGCTCACGAATACCAATCAACCTCATATCAGTGACATATTCACTATGATTTTTCGAGAAAAGTTTTAACGCATCAATTTCACGATTTTTGGAGTTTACAGTGTGATCGTAATCTTCCTTTTGTTTAGTTACAGTTTTCTTATTTTCAATTCTTTCTTTTTCTAATTCCTCAGCATAAGAATCCTGTAATTGCTTTTCTTTTTTTTGATAATGCTCTTCTGCTTTTTGTTGTGCTTTCTTCTTACTTTTAAGTGTAACTAAAAATAATATCAAGCAAATGACTGCTACGATCACAGCTACAATCAAACCAATTTCAATTGGTCCAAATGAATTCATAACAATTTCGCTCCTTTTTTCTTCAATACTTACATTATAATAGAAAACTGTTTATCATTCGACGGAAAACTCACATATTTTTGAAATTGTTATTATGCTTGTACCGAATCTTTCAATAAATTAACTTTATCCAGTTTTTCCCATGGTAACAATACATCTGTTCTACCAAAATGACCATAAGCTGCTGTTTGTTTATAGATTGGTTGTTTTAAATCTAACATTTTGATTATGCCTGCCGGACGTAAGTCGAAATGATTTCTTACTGCTTCAACTAATTGTGCTTCGCCTACTTTACCTGTTCCAAAAGTATCAATTGCGATAGATACAGGTTCAGCTACACCAATAGCATATGCCAATTGAACTTCACATTTGTCAGCTAATTCAGCAGCAACAATATTTTTAGCAACATATCTAGCAGCATATGCAGCAGATCTATCTACTTTGGTTGGATCCTTACCACTAAAGCATCCCCCACCATGTCGTGCATAACCACCATACGTATCAACAATAATTTTACGGCCAGTTAATCCAGCATCACCTTGTGGCCCTCCAATTACGAAACGACCTGTTGGGTTAATATAAAATTTAGTCTCTGCATCTAATAATGCTGTCGGTACAGTTGGTTCAATTACATGCTGTTTAATATCTTGTTCAATTTGTGTTAATTCAACATCTTCTGCATGTTGTGTTGATAAGACAATTGTGTCTATACGTTTTGGTTCATCTTGCTCATCATATTCCACTGTTACTTGTACTTTTCCATCTGGTCTTAAGTAATCAAGTATTTTGTCTTTTCTAACATCTGATAAGCGTTTTGCAAGTTGGTGTGATAAAAAAATTGGTAACGGCATATATGTATCCGTTTCATTCGTAGCATAACCAAACATTAAGCCTTGGTCACCTGCTCCAGTTGCTTCTATTTCTTCTTCCGAAATATCATTACGATACTCTAATGCAGTATCTACACCTTGTGCTATATCTGATGATTGTTCATCTATTGCTGTTAAAACAGCCATTGTTTGACTATCATAACCAAATTTTGCACGAGTATAGCCAATTTCTTTTATTGTTTCTCTGACAACTTTCGGAATATCGACGTAAGTAGATGTAGATATTTCTCCTGAAATAAGTGCCATTCCTGTTGTTACTGTTGTTTCACATGCCACTCTTGCATTTGGGTCATCCTTTAAAATTTCATCCAAAATTGCGTCAGAAACTTGGTCTGCAATTTTATCTGGATGTCCCTCTGTTACAGATTCTGAAGTAAAAAGTCTTCTATTGTAAGTCATAATGTGCTCCTTTAGCTTTAAATTACGAAAATTCTCTATCTGTTGAGCTTAATAAAAAAGAGCCTTCATCACTATATAAATAGAGAGAAGGCTCTGTACGTCCATTCGCTCTTATCGTTCAGACAATATAGGTCTGCAAACGGTTTGGCACCTTCCTTCAATTAAGAAGAGGTTGCTGGGCTTCATTGGGTCCATGTCCCTCCGCCACTCAGGATAAGAGAATCCGTTACTAATATAGTAACTAATCTGGCATCTTATGTCAATTTAACTTTTATTCAAATTTTATCGAAAATTGGTATGGATTAATTATGTAATTATGTTATACTCGTTAACTGTAAGGGCTTACATTAAAATAACGATGGAGGGATTAAGTATGGCGATAGACACGTATACTTACACTAATAAACTACAAAACATTTTAAGAAAAAACACTTCCTTATTTCAATTATCAACAACAGAATTAAATTATAAAATCATTGATAATAATGAAGGTGAACTAACAGAACTAGGCGCAATAAACGCAAGAACAGGTAAATATACAGGTCGATCACCAAAAGATAAATTCATCGTTTCTGAACCATCATATAAAGATGATATCGACTGGGGAGAAATCAATCAGCCCATTGATGAAACAACTTTCCTTAATTTATATGATAAAGTATTAGATTATTTAGATGAAAAAGATGAGCTATACATCTTTAATGGTTATGCAGGTAGCGATGAAGATTCACAGTTGAACTTAACGGTAATTAATGAATTAGCATGGCATAACTTATTTGCTCAAAACATGTTCATTAAACCTAGCTCAAATGAAGAAGCAGAAGACATTAAAGCAGATTTTACAATCGTTTCTGCACCAAGGTTCAAAGCTGATCCTACCATCGATGGCACAAACTCTGAAACATTTATTATTACATCATTTAAACACAAAGTCATTTTAATCGGTGGCACTGAATATGCCGGTGAAATGAAAAAAGGTATTTTTTCTGTAATGAATTACCTATTACCAAAAAGTGACATTTTAAGTATGCACTGTTCTGCAAATGTTGGTGAAAAAGGAGATGTCGCGTTATTCTTTGGTTTATCAGGTACCGGTAAAACTACATTGTCAGCAGACCCTACAAGAAAACTTATCGGTGATGATGAGCATGGCTGGAACGAAAACGGTATTTTTAATATCGAAGGTGGTTGCTATGCTAAAGCTATCAATCTATCACAGAAAAAAGAACCACAAATATATGATGCTATAAAATATGGTACTGTATTAGAAAATGTAGTTGTTGATAATTACGGAGATGTTGATTTCGATGACAATTACTATACCGAAAATACTCGAGCTGCTTACCCTATTGATCACATAGATAATATTGTTAAACCATCAAAAGCAGCGCATCCAAATACAATTATCTTTTTGACTGCTGATGCTTTCGGTGTATTACCACCAATCGCTAAGTTAACAAAAGATCAAGCTATGTATCATTTCTTAAGTGGTTTTACAGCTAAATTAGCTGGTACAGAACGTGGTGTTACTGAACCTGAACCATCATTCTCTACATGCTTTGGTTCTCCATTCTTACCACTCAATGCTACTGTATACGCTGATATTTTAGGTGAACTTATCGACGAGCACGAAGTAGATGTGTATTTAGTTAACACTGGATGGACTGGTGGTAAATATGGTGTAGGTAGAAGAATTAGCCTAAACTATACACGCCAAATGGTAAATCAAGCTATCACAGGTCAATTGAAAGATGCTGAATTCAAGAAGGACGATACTTTCGGATTAAGTATCCCTGTTGAAGTAGATGATGTGCCACAGACAATTTTAAACCCAATTAATGCTTGGAGCGATGCTGCTGCATATAAAGAGCAAGCACAAGACTTAATTAATCGCTTTAATGAGAATTTTGAAAAATTCGGTACTGAAGCACAAGAACTCGCAATCAAAGGCGGATTTAAACAATTATAATAATATGAAAAGAGGCTGGGACATAAGTAATTTGTCTCAGCCTCTTTGTAATTTATTCTATTGCATAATCATCTTGAATCGTTTGGTGTTCAACATCTGACATCCACTGTTGTATCTGATTCAAAACAGGTGACAAGGCAAACGGTCTTGGCACATGCCCTTCTTGTTGTTGGTATACGGTGCGGTAAGTTAACGAGATATCGTTCAACGCTTGAGCTAAATAATACGCTTGATGAATACCTACTTGGTGATCTTGTGCACCATGGACTATTAATATAGGTGGGCTTGTTGGTGTAATATATTGCATGGCATCACGCAACTGGTAAGCAGCTGCTTGTTTTTTAGGGTGACCAATCATACGCCGCAACATTCCTCTCAAATCCACGCGCTCTTCATACATTAGTTTGATATCAGACACACCACCCCAAATTATAAAACTGGATACTGGTAAGTCATAGTATGTCAGGAGCCCCTGTAATCCTCCACGCGAAAATCCTATCATGTGAATTGCTGCATCTGGATATTGTGTGTGTAATAGCTTCACTAAGGTCGTCACATCTTTTAAATCTTCACCGTAGAAATCGTCTTTTCCCTCGCTACCATTATTGCCTCGATAATAAGGGCCTACTACTAACGTTTCAGCATTGGCAAATTGCAGTAATCTGCCTGTTCTCACCTTCCCTACTTGACCTTTACCACCACGTAAATAAACTACGATACGTTTAACACGCTGATACGGTAATAATAATAGCGCTTTAACTTGTAAATCATCCACTAAATATGTAATCTCATAACCACTGTGATTGCGAACATCTATAGGCATTTTCTTTGTTTTAGTAATAGCCAAGATTCATCATCCTATCTACACAACTTAATATTGCATCATCTTTTAGCAAAAAGCTTTTATCAGTGTCAGGAATTTCTTCAATTGTTGCAAATAAAACAGGTCCTGTTGTTTCTAAATAGTCCTCTTTTTCTTCGATAAAATCAACTAATACAACATAAACATCTTTATTGAAACTAGGTAAGTCACTTCGAGCAACATGGTATTGCGCTATATAATGCATTTCCTTAACTGTGGCACCTGTTTCTTCATGCAATTCCCTAATAGCAGCTTCTTGTGATGTTTCATTTACTTCCACTTTGCCCCCTGGAAACTCTATACCGCGTTTTTTATGTTGTGTAAACAACAATTTATTTGTATAAATAGGAATTGTAAGTACGTGTGTTGCATCAGCAAAATCATTTTCTTCTTTGAACTTTAATAGTACATCATTATTATCTCTATCTTTAAACTTTATACTCATCTGACACCTCTTATTTATGTTAAAATTATCATGTTTACAAATACGTTGGAGGCTATAATATGAAAAAACTGTTTTTAGGAGTTATCTATCTATATCAAAATTTTATTTCACCACTTACTCCACCAACATGCCGATTTTATCCAACTTGTTCAGCTTATACAAAAGAAGCTATAGAAGTTTATGGAGCATTCAAAGGCAGCTGGCTAGGCATTAAGAGAATTTTAAAATGTCATCCGTTACACAAAGGAGGATTCGATCCAGTTCCTCTAAAAAAGAAAAACAAAAAACATTAAAGCACTGGGGTCAATTGTGTTAAATCTATAACGGGAGGATTAAATTCCAGTCTTCCATTATTTAACAAACCTGAATCCTTCACAATATCTTGCTGAAAATAATAACCTGCTGGTGTGATGTCGCCCGGGTAAGTTGCATATTGAGCGAGCATTGCTGTAAAGTAGCGACTCAAACCATATTCATACATGCCACCGATGACCGTTTTAACATTATACTGTTCAAGTTTTTGAATAAGTGAAAGCACTCTGTCCAATCCGCCTAAACGGAATGGTTTTAAAACTACTACTTCAACATTATAATTATTTACAATATCTAAAATTGCTGTAGTTGATATAGCTTTTTCATCTATAGCTAATGGCAGATTCGGCACTTGGTTAAATGTTGTTAAATTATAAAACGGTTCTTCAATATAAAGGATATCATCAGCATACAATTGCGTTAAGCGCGCAGCATCATTTTTAGCAATACTTTCATTCCCATCTATAACGAGATTCGGCCTATGTGCCAAAGCTATTAGATGTTGTAAATCAGCTTTTATTGTATTAGACCATTTCACCTTTACTCTTTTCGGTTGTGTATCTCTAAGTTGTTGTAATCTTTCTGCAGTCAACCCACTAACGGTCGCACCGTAATCGACAGTAATATTATATAGCTTATAAAACATTTGATATGTTGCCATAATAATTGTACTACGAGTCGCTGGATACGCTTCTAGCGAAATAACCATCTGCTGGATATCTTCAAATGTTGAAAATGCTTTATACTTATTAGCCTCAAACCATTGCTGTAATTGCTGTTTTACTACCTCGATCGTTTCGTCAAAATACCAGTCTGTGTCAAACGCATTACATTCCCCAAAATAGTGTGAATTATCATCAGTAACCAATTCTAAAATAAGTGCTTGTCTTGTAGACAGTGTAATTTTCGGCGTCACAATAGGCGCTTTAAAAGGTAACTCAACAGTATATAGTTTCATATCTACTATTTTCATCATAAGTCACTCCTATTTTACAAATGTTGACGCTGTAATTTTCCAGTAGAGGTGTATGGTAACGCTGATACGCGCTTTAAATACTTTGGAACTTTATATTTTGCTAAATGATTTTGTAAATAGTCTTGTAATTGTGACTCTTTCACAGTACCTTTAGCTACATAATATAAATATGGTACTTCTCCCCAAATATCATCACCCGTACCGACACACATTGCATCTTCCACATCTTTGCATGCTTTTGCCACAGATTCAATTTCAAATGGATATATATTTTCCCCACCACTAATTATTAAATCTTTTCTCCGATCATATACCATTACAAAACCTTCATCGTCTATTTCAGCAATATCTCCAGTATTAAAATAACCTTGTTCATCAATAGCGTTCAACTCATTAGGATATAAGTACCCTTCCATAACGTTATTACCTTTGATCACTAATTCTCCATGACCTTTATTATCTGGTCGTACAATTTTCACTTGTACATTATCACTAGGTTTACCAACTGTGTCTGGACGATGCTCCAACATTGTCGGTGAAGCAGTCAAAAATTGTGAACAAGTTTCAGTCATACCAAATGAATTGTAAATTGGTAACTTATTGGACAATGCTTGGTTGATTAAAGCAGCAGATAACTTCGCACCGCCGAGTAAAATTTTTTCTATGTTATATGGCTGAGTTAACCCCGCATCCATTAACCATTTTAATGTTTGTGGTACTAATGACACATGTGTCGGTGATTCTTCAGAAATGATGTGCAATATTTGCTGTGTATTAAATTTTGGCTCTATTCTTACAGTGAATCCTGCAATTAATGCACGCAAAATCACACTAAGACCAGATATGTGATAAATAGGTAACACTGACAACCATTTTGTATTGGCATCAAAACCTAGACTTTGTTCACAACCTATAGCACTAGCATAATGATTGGCAAATGTTTGAGGTACTGCTTTTTGAGGACCCGTTGTACCAGAAGTAAACATAATTGAAGCAATACGATTAATGTCAAAAGGTGCTTCATATGATTGTTCTTCAGCACAAGTTATTAAATACGCATAAGTATAAATATCAAAGCCATCTAAAGTTAAATCTGAAGTTGTCAAAATGACTTCGACATCGATTGAATGCATCTGATTTTGCATCTCTGTTTCTGTCAAACGTGTATTCAACATTGCAATTTCTACCCCAGCGAGCCAAGCAGCTTGAATAAGTATAATTGATTCTATACTGTTATCGATGTACATACCTACACGTTTTTGATTTAAATTATGAATACTGTAGGCAAGATGTGTTGCACGTTGATAGCAACTGTTAAAGGTTAATTTTGTCTTCCCATTGTCTATAAACACCGCATCCCCATTACGATTTGCTTGTTGTTTCAACCAAAATTCCACGTCACATTCCTCCATCTCATATTATCTATTATAACGAAAGAAGTTATTTTTTGGCACACATTTTAATTATCATTAACTGCTAATAATTTCGTCATACAAACAGCTAGGACAAATTAAACTATTTTCTCTCTTTTGCATATACCTATCATTTCGTAGTTTCTTCTTCATTCACAACACAAAAATGCACACGACTGAAATGAATCAAGTCGTGTGCACATTTTAAAACTCAGGCTAATTTTCTACACAAAATTCGCTTTTTGTTTATGTTAAATGATTGAGTGAGGCAGTTTATATGGATGCACTACCTATACTTATGTTAGTCATTACACTCTGATTGTAACTAACAAAAAGAATATTAATTAAACAAATAGTTTAGGAGAAAGCAAGTGTGTTTGAGGTAAAACACGTCTGTGGATGATGTATTAATAACAAATAAAATGTTATTAATTCTAGCTGTATGTGCCGTACCTCATTACATATAGTATGATATTTTGTTAATGTATAGCTCATTTTAACCATTAGTAAAAAATGCCTCTATTTAAGTAAAAAAACTGTTTGTTTATAACTAATAAAAATAGGAAGAAGTAAATAATTTGCACATAATTTACCTCTTCCCATCTTATTAGGGAATATATTTTATGAAAAATTTTATGTGTTTATTTATCACACAAGTTTATTATAGCACTTCTATAATAAACTATAGTGCATTCAAAATATGTAGTAAAAATTGATAACTATATAGTAAAAATCAAAAGTGCTGTTGTTTATTAATTTGGAAATTATTTATGCTATTTCTCCAAATTCATTATTAGCTAACATAAGTATATATTCACGTATATAGAATCACCAACAATAATTATATTACTAATTAAATTTTTA
>NZ_PPQB01000005.1:0-58771 GCF_002902345.1 Staphylococcus arlettae | reverse complement strand
GCATAAATACGAAAATTTTATCATTATTAATATTAACAAAATAATAAAGCTTAATTTTTACTTTAATTATTAGTTTTTTTACACATCCTCAAAAAATATATTATAAAAAATTTTGATTTGATATAATTTTGTTGTCTTCATTTTACTGTTTTTATGAAGACAAATGGTATATAGTACTGTGCTTTCAAAAAAAATAACTTTAGTAACTGTGTTACCGTTCATTTTCATCAATAGAATTACAAAATATAGCCTTTTGCTATTACTATTTTTCACTAGTCTCCTAGACTAGTGTTTTTATTTTACTATTCGTCTGCTATTTTTTTCTAATTCCAAAATGATAATAAAATTTATCTTTGACCTTGTTATAATATAGTTAGCTACTTCTACTAACGGAGTAGTTGTCATTTACTCTATGATATCTTATAGGGATGTTTTTATTATTCTCTTTAAACTTTTGAATATTCAATTCATATCTCCAAGCCGGCGCTAACGATCACCGTTAGCGCTTAATTAATTCCAAAAAGATTATTTTAATTTATTTATAATACTCGAAACATACAATAGTTTAATTATCATATTTTATAAAAACACGACCTTCTCACAATTGCTTTTCAACTTTAGACATATCAAATTTACTTTTAATTTTTTGACCATTATCAGTAAATAATTTGCTTTTGATGGTAAATTATTTAGCAATTGTAAGTGATATGATAGGTTTGGCACAATACTATGAAGAAGGAAAGAGAGATACAATGGATTATAATTATCAAATTCACAATGCTGATATTAATATAAATGAAAGCTTTAATACAATTAGTATTTTTTTTGTTTTAACTGGTAGTGTCACTTTATATGATAAAGCTTATTTAGGTAGTTATCATAAACATGAATTTTTTTTAATACAACCTTATTCAGCTCCAAAACTGCTCATTAATTCAGGCAAAGTGATTGCCTTAAATATTAATAAGTTAAGTTTTAATCGTTTTTCATTATTCAATTGGGACAATCTAGAACTAGATCAAAGTAAAATTGATAATTTTATTAAGAAAGAGTTACTGGACACCATCATTTCAATATACGAAAAAGATTATTTTAATGCAGATATTAGTATTATTCGTTTAATTAACTTTATTAGGTTAGGTAATTATTATCGAGAACACAATTTGGAAGCATCCAATCCACTAATTAATAATGTTTTAATCTACATCAATGAACATTATAAAGAAAATCTTACATTAGCTACTATTGCTGAAAAATTTTATGTAAATTCTAGTTATTTATCTCGCGTTTTTTCTGAAACAATGAATATATCCTTAATAAAATATATTAGGAAAGTCAAAATTTATCGTTTAGCTGTAGAGATACTATCTTCTAATAACCACAAAGACATATGGAAATCATATGGTTATAAATCTTATTCAACTTACTTAAAAAACTTCCAGCGTGTTTTTTCTATTTCTCCCGAGGCGTTCATTGATAATCATAAAGGTACTACTGCTAAAAATATAGGGTTCCCTAGTGAACTTTACAGTTATTTAAAAAATCTAGCTAAACACTTTTCAAATAATTAACTACATATATAACAATAGACTGGAGCAAAATATTGTTCCAGTCTATTGCATTATTAACTTACAGAGATCTTAACCGCTTCAGCTTTTAGTTCATTTTGTTCACAACTGATGTCGCAATAACGTGTCCTGTAAAATGTTTATGACTCTATCTTGTTGTAATAACGACATATTTGAAGCAGAAGGTAAACAAATACCATGTTCAAAAATGTATCCCGCATTATCTTGCTCTAATGAAACAAAATCAAAATTTTTAAATAATGGTTGTAAATGCATAGGTTTCCAAACATGTCTTGCTTCTATATTATGTTTTTCAAACATTTGTAATAGCATTTTAACTGTAACATTGCTTTGTCGTGGATCGATTAACAGAGCTGTTAACCAGCGATTAGAAACGGTTGTTGCGATTTCTTCTTGGAAGGTTATTGCAGAAATACATTGCAATTCTTGTTGATATCGTTGAAATATCCTTCTTCGTTGTGCGACTCTTTCGTCGATGACTTCCATTTGTCCAATACCTATACCAGCACTTATATTACTCAAGCGATAATTGTATCCCAATTCACTATGTTGATAATATAAAACATCCTCTTTAGCTTGCGTGGCTAAATATAAAGCATGTGCTATAGCATGTTCATTATTGGATAACAGCATACCTCCACCACTTGTTGTTATAATTTTATTCCCATTGAAAGATAAAATACTATAATTACCTATGTTCCCACTGTGACAATTACTATATATAGAGCCTAGTGATTCAGCTGCATCTTCAATAATTGGCACATCATAATAGTCGCATATATCTAAAATCTCATTATATTTTGCCGGCTGTCCATATAAATTCACTACGATAACAGCTTTAGGCTTTAAACCTTGACGTTCGTATTGATGAAATGCTTTTTGAAGTGCTTGAGGACACATATTCCAAGTTTCAATTTCCGAATCAATAAATACTGGCTTGGCATTTAAATATAATATAGGATTGCAAGTTGCACAAAATGTTAAAGATGGACAAAATACAAAATCATTCTGTTTTACTCCACATTCAATTAGTGCCAAATGTATCGCTGCTGTACCACTACTCACTGCTACGGCAGCATTCCTTCCAACATAATTGCGCACCTTATGTTCAAATTGATTAACGTTATCACCCAATGGTGCTATCCAATTTTGTGCAAAAGCTTTTTTTATATAATATTGCTCTCTCCCACCCATATGTGGTTGTGACAAGTAAATTCTCTCATCATTCATTTGTTATCACCTCTTTGTCGTGCAGGTGAACCTACAACCGTGAGATTACTTTGTATATCATTGATTACTGTCGAACCTGCTCCAACTGTAACTTTATTTCTAATAATGGTATTAGGTACTACTGTTGCGCTAGCTCCCAAAAGACATTCACTGCCAACATGAACATTTCCAGCTAAGGTAGCATTGGGTCCAATATGCGTAAAACTTTGAATGTTATTGTCATGTTCCACACATGCTTTAGTATTGATAATACATTGTTTAGCAATAAATGTATTTGTTTGTATAACAGCATGAGCCATTACTACGCAGCCAGCTTGTATTATTACGTTAGAGCCAATAATGGCAGTTGGGTGAATAATTGTTGCAAAGTATTGATCATCTAACCCCAGTCGATGGTACACTGCTGCTCTTTGTTGATTATCTCCAATAGCAATTACGAAATAATTATCTTTATAACGATCTATGTGTGCAATTGCATCATAAATTAAACCGTCACTTCGTATATATTCTTTTTGAACATCATCTAAATATCCCTTTATATAATAATTATTCAGAGATTTTATTACATCTGTTACTACACTGGCATGACCGCCATTACCTATAATCATTACTGGTTTCATGATGAAGACCCTTTAAATGGCTTTGTTGTTACATGGTTTTGAGCACAAATGTCTTTACGTAATAAAACTTTAATCACTGTTTTAGCAATAATATAGCAATCTAATTTCATTGATTGATGTTTGACATACCATACATCATATTTAAATTTCCGCTCCCATGATAATGAGTTTCTACCACTAATTTGAGCTAAGCCAGTTATGCCAGGCTTCACAAATAAACGTTGTTTTTGTCTGTCATTATATAGAGCTACATAGTCCATTAATAGTGGTCTAGGACCAACAATGCTAATATCTCCTTTTAACACATTTATCAGTTGTGGCAATTCATCTATGCTTGTACTACGTATAAACCTTCCTATTTTCGTCATTCTTTTTTCATCCGGTAATAAGTTATTGTGCTCATCGTACTTATTAGTCATCGTTCTAAATTTATACAATTTAAAAGGCTGTGCATCTTTTCCTGTCCGTAGTTGACAAAAAATGATTGGTCTCCCCATACTTATTTGAATTAAAATAGCCACTATTATTAACAATGGTAAAGCCATAAATAATACACATAAACTAATCACAATATCGAAGTACCTTTTTAACATGATGTGTCACTACTTTCTATAATCTTAAATATTTCTAATTGTTTTGCTACAACATCTAATTCGTTAAATTTTTTATTAACTCTTTGATAACTTGCATCTTGGAACTGTTTTAATTTATGTGGATTAGTAATTAGCTCATTTATTCTTTGAGCAATCATATCACTCGACTGTGTAGGCACTAAATAACCATGTTGTCCGTCTATTATTTCTTCTCTACAACCTCTAATGTCAGTTGCAATTATTGCATTTTTCATAGCCATAGCTTCTAATATTGAGCGAGGCATCCCTTCTCTATATGATGGTAAACAAAAGATATCACTTAAATATAAATAATGATTTACATTGTGAACTAACCCGGTAAAAATAATATTATTTTCATTACGATATTTTTCTAATTGTCTAATTGTCATTTGATCACGTTCACTTTGATGTAGATCACCAATAATTATCAATTTAAGTCTATGATCATTTATTTGCCTAAAAGCAGACAATAACTCTAATATTCCTTTTTCTTTAACTAGTCTACCTATAAAAGTAATCACTATGTCAGATTGAGTGATTTTTAATTTACTTTGCAACTGGGATACGGCCGCAACATCCATTTTGTGATAATTAAACTCCTCACGTAGGTCGATACCATTACTAATATGCACATAATTGTTCTTATGCTTTTTTGATAAAAATCTAGCCTTTTTCGCAACATAGTAATCTTCTTTACTTTGAACAAACAAATAATCTGTACACCATCTGCCAATCCATTTTTCAATATTAAAATACACTTGAAATTTAAAATTTGTCATACTTTCGTGAAAATAAAAACCATGTGCTGTGTAAATTATACATGGTACTTTAGCTATTTTTGCAGCAATTCTACCTAATACTGCAGCAATTGGCGTATGTACATGTACAACATCAGGCCGCAATTTTTTCATTAGCTGTATTAATTTATAGAGTGATATAAAGTTTGTCACTACATTGATATGACGTGGTAAATAAATATTATGAAAATACATATTATCTTGAAAATAGTTTTGAGGTTTTTGAGGAGTATAGCAAGCACAATGAACATCATATTGTTGCTCAATACATGTAGTATTTAGTTGCTTTAATAATTTAGTATGTGTCACTTCTAATGCTGCAATTTGTAATATTTTCACAATTACAACCTCCACAAGTATTGCGTTTTCAGTATATCTTTAACATCAAATATTGACTTGATATCGCACACAATACCTGTTGGTTTAACGAGCTCTAGATAATTAGCTTTGTTATCTATATATATATCATGTCCTACTGCAAAGATGGCAATATCAGCCGGTGTCATAACTGTTTCAGTTAACAATTCAATGTCACACAACGAAAGTGCCAAGGTTTTATCCGCCACAGGATCATGTATTTGTAATGTCATATTATAAGCTTTTAGTTCTTTAATAATTGTGAACACTTGTGAGTTTCTTAAATCTGGACAATTCTCTTTGAATGTAATACCAAATATATTAACTGTTGCACCATGAACAGGAATATTACGTTGAATCATCAATTTTACTAATTGAGCAACAATATATTTCGCCATATTCGAGTTAATACGTCGCCCCGCTAAAATAACTTCAGGATAATAGCCAATCGTCTGAGCTTTATAGGTTAAATAATAAGGATCTACACCTATACAATGTCCTCCAACGAGACCCGGAGAGAATGGTAAAAAATTCCATTTTGTTTTTGCTGCTTTTAATACTTCGACAGTATCAATATGCATTTCTTTACAAATTACGGCTAATTCATTTATTAATGCAATATTAATATCTCTTTGTGTATTTTCTATCACTTTAGCCGCTTCAGCAACTTTAATTGCTGGTGCAACATAAACACCTGCTGTTACTACTTGTTCATAAAGTTGAGCAAGTTCCTTACCAATGTCAGGATTATTTGACGACACTACTTTTTTAACGGTATCAAAAGTATGTTGTTTATCACCTGGATTAATCCTTTCCGGTGAATACCCTACATAAAAGGATTCATTATATTTTAAATTAGATTGCTGTTCTAATATAGGTATACACACTTCTTCTGTTGCACCTGGATATACCGTCGATTCATATACGATGATCATGCCAGGTTGAAGAATTTCACCAATCATTTTACTAGCATGGATTAATGGGGTTAAATCTGGTGTGTTATGATCATCTATTGGTGTAGGTACAGCTACAATTATTACATCAGCTTGTTTTAAGACATCTTTTTTAGTAGTAAAATGAATCGTTGTATCTAGTAATGCTTGTTCCGCCACTTCACAAGTTTGATCATAATTTTGTTTTAATTGTTTTATTCTGTCTTCATCAATATCAAAACCTATTACCTTAAATTTCTGTGCAAATGCAACAGCAACAGGTAATCCAACATAGCCTAAGCCAACTACTGCTATCGTTTTGTCCACGTTCAACATCCTTTACTAATATTATAATACGATAAATACCAATCAATGAATTTATTTACGCCTTCTGTAATAGTCACTGATGGTTTAAAGTTTATTTGTCGATATAAATCATCTACATTAGCAAACGTCTTCGGCACATCACCTGGTTGAAGATCTTTGAAATTTTTTATACATTTTTTTCCTAACTTAGTTTCAATAGCTTCGATAAATTCGAGTATATTAACAGGTTGATTATTACCAATATTATATATTTTATAGGGCGCAAAAGAATCACTAGGATTTGGATGGTAAGGATCCCAATTAGCATTAGGAGCAGGTTTGTGTCCTAATAAACGGTAAATGGCTTCAACAATATCAAACACATAAGTAAAATCTCGAGCCATTTTCCCATAATTATATACATCCACTTCGCCCTCTTCTAAAATACCGCGCGTAAATTTGAATAATGCCATGTCTGGCCTCCCCCATGGACCATAAACAGTAAAAAAACGGAGTCCTGTTGTCGGAATATTATATAATGCACTATAACTATGAGCCATAAGTTCATTACTTTTTTTAGTGGCCGCGTACAAACTTATCGGATGGTCAACAGGATCTGCAGTACTGAATGGCTGTGCTTTATTAGCACCATATACAGAACTCGATGAAGCATATATTAAATGCTCAACATGAAAATAGCGACAACATTCTAAAATATTCAAATAACCAACAATATTAGAATGAATGTAACTGTGTGGCACTTTAATGCTATGCCTCACACCTGCCTGTGCTGCTAAATGAATTACAACATCAGGTTTTTCTTGTAAAAAAACTTTATTAACAGCTTCATAGTCTGCTATATCAATTTGATAGAAAGGAAAATTTTCTCTCCCAATATTGTCTAGGCGGGCATGTTTTAATGACACATCATAATAATTATTTAAATTGTCAATTCCTGCAATTTGAATATTCGCTTGTAGTAATTTACTAGCGACATGTGAACCAATAAAACCAGCTATGCCTGTTATTAATACTTTCATATCACCAATCCTCCAATTTCTTTTTATGTTTCATAGGTATGCCAGCTCCTAACCAACCAGATTGTAAATTTGTAGTCACAACAGTTCCAGCAGCTATTACTGATCTCTGACCAATAGTTACTTTGTATAATATTCTGACCGCACATCCAATCCATACATCATCTTCAATAACAACCTTACCTGCTATAACTTGGTTATACTTAATAGGTATAGATTGGTCTGACCAAGTATGTGTTGATGTCAATATGGAGGTATTGTGAGCAATAGATACATTATTGCCTATCTTAATACCGCCATATCCATCGATGTAACACATATCGTGAATGCTGACATTGTCGCCTATTGTGATATTTTCAATGTTTTTTAAAGTAACACGTTTACCGATATAAACGTTGTGGCCAATTGCTTTACATAAACTTCCTACAATGCAGTATCGTAATGCAATTTGCCATGTGCAATTCGTATTACTATTAAGTTCATACAATAATAAAGATAAGCGTTTAGGTAAAAGTGTTAAAATTGCTGTCATAACTTTTAATATACGTCGAATCATAGTTATCACCGCTTCCTTAATATGAACGCATAATAGCTAATAAACATCGTAAATAACATCGTTACTTTATCTCTATGTCTTAACGCAGTACCATAATTGTATGTACCTAAAGAGAAGATGATAAATACAATATAGATTGCTATTAAAACAATTAAAATATCCTTATTCCTTTCATACATATATGCTTTAAAAGCCAAATATGTGCCTAATAGTATGAATGCTATGTTAACAACACCAATAATGTCTGAAAAATTTCTAATTTCCCACGGTAGTGGTTTTACTAGAAAATAAATGATTTGCTTAGTTTTAGTCTGTATATTTTTTTCTTCATTTATATGAAGGTAATCCGCTCTAGCTTTAAAAGTTGTTGGTTCCAAGTGCTGCTCATTTTTTAAAGTTGAGGTCAGTTTTGAATCCTCATTATAAGTAATCAACACAATAAAACCTAAAATGATAGCTAACACTAAAAAAACTCTTACTATTGCTGAATGAGCTGATAAAAACATAAAATACACTGCTAATATAAGCAATAATCCTAATAAGCCAATATGAAATAAGGAACCTAAACCAATTGCGATAACGCATATAGTTAAATGCCATTTGTTATTTCGACGATGATATAACAATAATGCATAAATAAACAATAAAATAAAAAAGGTAATATAAATTTCTCTTAAAGTAATAATAGTTGAAGTAATGTGAAGTGGATATAAAATATAAATAATGGTTGAAATATTTGCTACATTGGTATTCTTAAATAAATGTACACAAATATGATATAACAGCATTACAGTAAGATTATGGACGGTTATATTTAATAAACCTGGTATCAAAATATGAGGTGTACCAAAAAGGTAAAACAGCGAAATCATTTGTGAGTAAAACGCTGAATTTTGAAAAATCTCTAAGTTCACGCTATATAAATAGTTTATATAAAAGCGTTGCGCCAATTCTTCAAAACGTAAATCATCATTCCCTGACCCTGGTAATGCATAAAAATATTGATGAATAACTAATAATATGACATACATCAACCACTGGATAAGCAAGATGATAATAAATTTCCTATCATATTCCCGATAGAATAACCACAGAAATATAAGCACGTTGATACAGAGTAGCAACAATATATTGCTGTAATTTAACCACATAAAAATGATTAAACAAGCGATTGAACTAATGATGATCCCTACTTCTTTAACTGTCATATGTTACCCCTCTGTATAATCATGATAGATATTATTAATTTTGTAATACTTACCGTAATCCCAAAGATTAAAAATGCAAGTGTTGCCCCATATATTTTGAAATATGGTATTAACACTATCGATGTAATAGCAACTAAACCTACACTGAGTAGTTGAATAAATGTATTGTAAATATATTTTTGATAAGCGTTGATAAATAAATCAAATAAAATACTAGCATATACAAAAATGCTACCAACAATAACATTCATAAATTCCTTTTGTAGATGTACATATGACGAAGTAAACAGTGTTTGAAGTATAACCGATAAATTATTAGTTCCAACCAAAATTAATATTAATTGAGTGGTAAAGAGTAGTCCCAAAATTGTTAATAATACTTTCCATAAATAAGATGTGTCTGATTTTTTCTCAACAACTTTAGGTAAAAAATAATTATATATAGAAAAAAACAAAGTATTACCAGCTGAATAAATGACAAGTAAACTACTAAATATTCCGACATTTTCTATAGTCGAAACAGACTCTAATATATATTTAGGTATGTTGGTATTTAATGATGATAACGCTAGTGTAATTGATAACGGCAATCCTAATTTCAGTAATTTCAAGCTAACTGACCATGATATAGCTCTAAATAAATGTTTTATATTTAGTCGTATAAACATAATCAATATAATCACACTATATAAAAATACGGCCATTGTTAATGAATGAAAATAAACATAACAGATGATTAGTAAAATAAGTTGAATACAAGTCATTGATATTTTATAAAGGCCAATTTCCCCGTATTTTTGTAGTTTAATTAAATATGCAAAATTAATATCTAATGCAGCTTCAGCCAATTTACTAACTGCAACTACAATCAATAAAAGAAATGACGTATGTGTTAAATTCGTAAAAAAAGCTACGATAGCACTATAAAATAGTAGTGTTACGACTAGGCAATAACATCTCAACATGACCATTGTTTGTTTTTCAAGATAATTATCAGTCACTATTAATGTATTAAAGCCAAAAGACATAAACAAAATTAACGGCGCTATAACAGCGATGCCATATGTGTATACACCTAATTCTATACTCGTTCCTAGCTTTATAATTAATAAAATAATGAGCCATTGACTAACGCCAAACAAAATATTACCTAATAAATAACAAGCAAACGATTTATTCAAAATAATGTTCACTTCGCTTAGCAAAATCTATTATGTTAATTTCACCGCTTCTAATTTTAGCTAAACACGGATAGAGTTTTTCAATAGGATACACTGTAGATTTTCCTATATAAATTTGTTCATAGATTTGAGTCGGGTAAATTTCATCATCTTTTAACAATTCTTCAAACAGTTTTTCACCGGGCCTAATTCCTGAAAATTCAATGTTAATATCATTTTCTGTTTTACCACTTAATCGAATTAAGTTTTTTGCTAGTTCGACGATTTTAACTGGTTTACCCATATCCAACACAAATATTTCTCCACCTTTAGCTAATGCTCCAGCTTGTAATACTAATCTAGCTGCTTCAGGTATTGTCATAAAATAACGCGTCATATCTGGATGAGTTACAGTCACAGGTCCCCCTTCAGCTATCTGCTTTTTAAATAAGGGGATAACTGATCCTCTAGAACCCAAGACATTTCCAAATCTTACTGCTACAAATTGAGTAACATGTTGTTCATCATTGAGACTTTGAATAATCATTTCAGCTATACGCTTACTTGCTCCCATTACATTACAAGGATTTACAGCCTTATCTGTAGAAATCAAGACAAACTTCTGTACAGCATGTCGTTTAGCTAATTCCGCAACATTTTTTGTACCAATTACATTATTTTTAAATGCTTCTTCTGTATTTATTTCCATTAATGGTACATGCTTGTGTGCTGCAGCATGATAAATAGCAAAAGGTTTATATTGTTTAATAATATTGTTGATTTGCTTTCTATCTTGTACATCAACAATTATAGGTATAATTTCAATATTGGTATATTGTTGTTTCATCAGTTCTTGATGTATTAAATATATGCTGTTTTCACCATGTCCTAAAATTAATAATTTTCGAGGTTCAAATTGACAAATTTGTCTACATATTTCAGCACCTATCGAACCACCAGCACCTGTAACAAGCACTGTTTTATCTGTAAGTCCTTGCGCGATCTGGTCCATATTTAACTCCACTGGGGAGCGCCCTAATAAATCCTCTACTTCTACACGTTTTAATTGATTCACTTCAAGTTCGCCTGTTAATACATCATTAATATTAGGCATTTTAAATAAAGAAACACCTTTGATATTACAAATTCGATTTAGCTCCCTCACTTTCTTATTTTCAATTGAAGGTATTGCAATAATTATCTTTTTTATACAATATCGTTTTACAAGATCTGGTATATCCGTAGTATAACCTTGCACTTTCACTCGTTCTGTTAACACTATATTTTGCTTATTATAATCATCATCAACAGCTACTACAGGTTCCATAGCCATACTTGGACTGTTCAACATTTGCCTTATTAATAACGACGCACTTTCTCCCGCACCAACAATTAATGTTGGTTTTTTATAAACCGGTGCACCATTTACCTTCTTGCGATATATTCGCCAAAATAACCGTGACCCACCTATCAAAATAATATGTAACATCCACGTTATAAAATACAAACTATAAAAAGGTTGTGACCATGTAATTACAAAAATAATAATTAAAGTTAATAGTATAGACGTTGAAACAGATCGAACAATAAGTAGTACTTCATTAATACTCGCATATTCCCATGCCCTATGATATAAATCAAAAAAATATGCAGTTAGAAAATGACAAACCAGTAAACAGATAGATGTAATAAATAATTTATGCATAGAATTAATTTCATAAAAAGGAGTTAATATAAAGTCTCCTAAAAAGATTGAGCACGTAACAATAATAGAATCAATCATTATAAGGATGAATAATCGTTGTTTTGCATTGATGTGTGTCATTCAATTCACCTCTCTTATCTAAAATAATTTCAAGAAGCGTTTATCAATTTTTAACGGTTGTTTTTTTAATATAGATTCATCTTTAATGATGCACTGTGAGTTTTTTAGCATTTGAGTTATTTCTGAAGCATAGTGTTTTAATTTTGTATTTTGATACAACTGATTATTTTCAAACGGTCTATAACAATAATGGTGAGCGTCAGAAGCAATAAAATGTGTTAAATTATGATCAATTAATTGCAATGCAAATTTTTGTATCTTTTTTCCTAGTTTTCCTATTACAGAAGTAATAGTTAATTGGCTTAAAGCCCCATTTTTAATTAAATAATACAAAGTATCTGACTGCTTTAAAAACACATTATTTCGTTCTGGATGCGCTATTATTGGTATAAATTGCTGAAGTTGTAATTCAAAAAATAATTGTTGTGAATAGTGAGGAATTTCATTAGACGGAAATTCAATAAGTAAGTACTTAGAATAGTTTAAACCAATAATCTGGTTATTTTTAATATCAGTTAAAATCTTATCTGAAATTCTTATTTCTTGGCCTGGATAAATTGGCAAACATATAGATATGACTTCGGGTATTTGCATCACATTATTTATTGATTCTATTACTGTTTCTATAGGGTTATTATACTTAAGGCTTAAGTGGTGAGGCGTAGCTATAATACCTGTTACGCCTTGTTGTTTTGCCTGTCGTAATAATTTTAATGTACCATCAATTGATTGAGGACCATCGTCTATAGCAGGTAATATATGATTGTGCATATCAATCATCTGAATCAGTTCCATAGTAATAGTAATAACTCGATGATTTTGTCACTTTCATTTTATTTAATATGACACCTAATATTTTAGCTCCTGCAGCGTTTAGCAGTTCTTGTGCTTTTTTCACCTCATCACGATCATTTTTTTCAGTATCAATTACTAATACTGCATTTTTTGTATGTTGTACAAATAATTGAGCATCAGTAACCGTATTAACTGGTGGTGTATCAATAATGATGAAATCATAATCTTTAGATACTATGTCATAAATCTGCTTGAACTTATTAGATGCAATCAATTCTGATGGATTAGGTGGTATAGGTCCTGAAGTCAGAACACTTAAATTGTCAATATGTGTAGCTTTTATAGCATCATTAAACGTCGTTTTATTAATTATTAAATTTGATAAACCAGTCAAATTAGATAATTGAAACACATAGTGTTGCGTAGGCTTTCTCATATCACCATCTATAATTAACGTATTATACCCTGCCTGAGCATAAGAAATACCAATATTTGAAGAAACTGTGGATTTGCCTGACAATGCATGTTCCGAAGTGACAAGTATATTTTTATCACTAGTATTTGCAATGGAAAACATAATATTTGATCTTATTGTTCGAAATTTCTCACTGACAATAGATTTAGGATTGTCATGTACAAACAGTGTTGATTGTTCTTTAGTATTACGTTTAAACATTAGTCTCCTCTTTTCTATTTAAAATATTGAATGCTGCCTAACACTGGTAAGTTCATCTGGTCATAAACATCTTGTTCTGACTTTATTCGTTTATCAGTTATCTCTTTAATGAAAATAATAATGCATAATATTAACAATCCACTAGCCCAACCTATAAATAAATTTAAAGGTACGTTTGGCGCAACCTGATGACCTGTTTTAGTTGCACTAGATAACAACGACACATTATCCACCTTCATGATTTTAGGAATTTCCTTTTTAAAAACATTAGCTACTGTATTTGCAAGTTGTTCTGCTACTTCTTTGTCATTATGAAAAATAGAAATATTTAAAACTTGTGTATTCGCTTGATTTGTTACATTTAAAAAGTTCTTTATTTCATCCGCTTCATACTGTCCTTTTAATTCTTTTGCAACTTTACCTAAAATTCTTGGACTTTTAACAATTTCAGAATAAGTATTGATCAATTGAATATTGCTTTGTATATCTTGAACATTTTGATGTGTATTTTCTTTTTGATTTATCAATAACTGGGTTGTTGCTACATATTTGTCTTCAATTAGAAAAAATGTAACTACTATACTTGCCACTAGAGATAATAAAGGCAAGATAATGATAAAGAGCAAATAATTTTTGAAAATTCTTGATATCTCTGTAATATTAATTGCACGCTTCATAAGTCCTCCTACGTTTTAAACCTGAGTATTATTGTTTTAAAACCACTATCATTTACTTCTTATTAATCACCTTCCTTCTAATTTTGTATGGATGGCTTTATATCTTGAGTAATACAAAAGAAAAATGCCATTTAATATTTAAACATAAATAAATGTATTTATATTTAAATACAACGGCATTGTATCATTATTTTATTGTTTGAAATGCACTTCAGTAATTAAAGTAAAATTAAAAGTAAAAAATGTAAAAATCTAAAGGTTGATTAGTCTTAAAAATAATATTAGTAAGTCATGTTCCTTAGAATACTTCAAAATGATTCCCTAAATTTATAAAAAAAGACAACCGCAAACGCGATTGTCTCTAACCCTATAAGTTACTAATGGAGATAAATGGTGTTTCAACACCTATATTTATTATAGCAATATCTGTTATTTCTGTGATTGTTTATTATTTGTTAGTAAAATATGACTTTAATCTAGTAAAACATAAATCTTTTACTGATTAAATTAGAGCTTTATATCTACTTTATTGCTAACTTTGGTTTATATTTTACTAGTTATGACAAGCATAAACTTCTACCATTTCAATTTGTTAATATCTTAAATATAGTTTTTAGACACACTCTAAATAAATTTTAGTACTAACAATAAGGAGAAAATTATGTCATTTAAGAATAAACATTTATCCCCTCATATTGAAAATCAAACTATTAATCGCATGAGATTCAGTTTACTTATAATTAGACTGATGTTAGCAACTTCTTTTTTAGTCCATGGCACATTAAAATTTGTTGATTTACAAGGAACATATAACTTTTTAGGTTCTTTAGGCTTATCACCAACAATGGCCTTGTTGCTCTCATATGGTGAAGTTATCGGTGGTATAGCTTTACTTATCGGATTTTTACCGCCATATGTAAATATTTTCTATATTGGTGTCATGTTAGGCTCAATTTTCACATTAAAACTTTCACGAGGATACGTTAGTGGTTATGAATTTGAAATTATCCATATCATGATGAACATTGCTTTATTAATAGGTTATCGATGGAAAAAATGGTTCCAATTTTATTAATTTGCATATTTCAAAACTTTACCCCTTCTCGTCTGAAGTCCTTATATATTTTAAATTATTAAAAAGCGTTAAACGTATTATACGTTTAACGCCTTTTGATTATTAATTTGATTTATTTTTTCTTCTTCTTACAACCAGTAATAGTGATCCAAATAAGGCTAATACACCTGTGTAAATATAACTATTAATACCATCGTTTCCTGTTTTTGGTAACTCATTTATAGTATTGTTACTATTATTATTTAGATTTTCTGATGACATTGCTTTGCCGTCTTTACTTAATGCTTTAGGAGCAATTACTTCACTTGTTACTGTTGATGATGTTTCTTTATCATCTTTGCTTGATTCTTCTAGTGTTACTTTATTCACATCTTCAATCGACGCTGTTGGTGTCGTTAATTTATTAGTTTTGCCTGATTCTTCTGACGTCACCTCATTACCATCTTCGCTTAGTATTGTTGGTATCGTTTCTTTACTATCTTCACCTGATACTTCCGGCTTCATTTCTTTATCGTCTTCACTTGCTGCTGTTGGTAATACATCACTATTTACATTTGGTACTTTTATACCTGTTAACTTATCTAATCTTTCTTGTAAGTTGACCTGTTTATCTTGTGGTAAGACATTTACTTTTTCTGAGGCAACTTTTTTCGTTGCTTCAGCTTGTTGAGCTAAGTCTATTAAATCTTGATGTTCTTTTGGATTAATAACACCATCTTCGTTAGCTTTTGCTAATGCTGCTTTTGCCACCTTGTCTGCTTGTTCAGCTTCTTCTACAGCTTGAGTTGCATCGGCTGTTGCTTGATCTAAGTCGTTCGCAACACCATTACTATTTTTGTCATTGATTACTGGAACATTAATTCCTGTTAATGCTTCTAATCTTTGTGGTAAGTCTCCTTTTTGACTTTCAGATAGCGCATTTACTTTCGCTTCCGCAGTAGCTTTGGTTGCTTTTGCTTGTTGAGCTAAGTCCATTAATTTATTGACTTCTTCTTGGCTAATTTTTCCATCTTCGTTAGCTTTTGCTAATGCTTCTTTTGCCGCCTTGTCTGCTTGTTCAGCTTCTTCTACAGCTTGCATTGCTTCGGTTTTCGCTTGGTCTACGTCATCTGCAACACCGTTACTGTCTTGGTCATTCATACTTGGGATATCAATGCCTGTTAGTTTATCTAACCTTTGTGGTAAATTACCTTTTTGATTGTCAGCTAATGCGTTCACTTTCATTTCTGCTTTAGCTTTTGTTTCTTTCGCCTTTTTAGCTAAATCCGTTAATTTCTCAACTTCTTTTTGGCTAATCCTTCCATCCTCATTGGCTATAATTAATGCTTCTTTTACAGCTTTGTCCGTTTTTTCAGCTTCTTCTACAGCTTGAGTTGCATCCGTTTTTTCTTGGTCCATATTGTCATCTTGTCCAGGAATTGCATTATTCGTCACGGTAGGTACTACAATACCTGTTAGTTGAGCTAATACTTCGTTAAATGCTGCTTTCTTTTCTTTTAATTGTTTCGGTGTTTCTGGTAATTCTTCGACTAATACTTCTGCTGTCGCTTTTGTTTCTCTCGCTAGTTTAGCTAAATCTGTTAATTTGTTGACTTCTTCTTGGCTAATTTTCCCATCTGTGTTGGCTTTAACTAGTGCTTCTTTCGCTTTTGCATCAGCTTGTTTCGCAGCTTCTACTGCCTTAGTTACATCAATTAACGTACCGTCCAACTCATCTGCCAAGCCGTTGCTTTCTTGGTCATTTATGTTTGGAATATCAATGCCTGTCAATTTGTCTAATCTTTCTGGTAAGTCTCCTTTTTGACTTTCAGGTAAAA
This sequence comes from Staphylococcus arlettae, assembly GCF_002902345.1. Classification (GTDB taxonomy): domain Bacteria; phylum Bacillota; class Bacilli; order Staphylococcales; family Staphylococcaceae; genus Staphylococcus; species Staphylococcus arlettae. Next base: position 41,500 of record NZ_PPQB01000005.1, on the reverse strand, counting down.
CATTAACCTTTTCCTCTGCTGTAGTTTTTGTCTCTTTTGCTTTCTTAGATGCTTCTTCTAACTCCTGATATTCTTTCGGATTAATAGCGCCATCTGCTTTGGCTTTAGTTAGTTTATCTTTCGCAACTTTGTCAGCTCGTTCAGCTTCTTCTACAGCTTTCGTTGCATCGGCTCTGGCTTGGTCCATATTGTCTTGTTGTCCTGGTATTACATTATCCGTTACTGTTGGTACTGTAATTCCTGTTAATTGAGCCAATACTTCATTAAATTCTGCTTTCTTTTCTCTTAATTGCTTTGGTGTTTCAGGTAATTCTTCGACTAATACTTCTGCATTTGCTTTTGTTTCTTTTGCTTGATTAGCTAATTCTGTCAATTTGTTGACTTCTTCTTGGCTAATTTTCCCATCCTCTTTAGCTTTTGCTAACGCTTCTTTGGCAGCTTTGTCTACTTGTTTTGCCTTTTCTACTGCCATAGCTACATCAGCTAACGTACCATCTAACTCATCTGCCAAGCCGTTGCTGTCTTGATCATTGACATTTGGTACTTTAATACCTGTTAATTTATCTAATCTTTCTTGTAAATTGTCTTGTTTATCTTTAGGCAATTTATTTACTTTTTCTGATGCTGCCTTTTTCTTTGTTTCTGCTTGATTAGCTTCTTCAGTTAGCTCTTGATGTTCTTTTGGATTAATAGCTCCGTCTTCTACGGCTTTAGCCAACTTTTCCTTCGCCACTTTATCCGCTTTTTCGGCTTCCTCAACAGCTTTCATTGCTTCATCATTCGCTTGATCTAAGTCATCAACAACACCATTACTATCTTGGTCATTTATGTTTGGAACATCAATGCCTGTTAGTACTTCTAATCTTTGTGGTAATTCTCCCTTTTGATTTTCAGGCAATGTTTTTACCTTTGCGTCAGCTGTAGCTTTTGTTTCTTTTGCTTTCTTAGATGCTTCTTCTAACTCCTGATGTTCATTCGGATTAATGACTCCATCTTCATTGGCTTTAGTTAATTTATCCTTCGCAACTTTGTCAGCTCGTTCAGCTTCTACTACTGCTTTCGTTGCTTCATCTTTTGCTTGATCTAAATCATCCGCAACACCATTGCTATCTTTGTCGTTGATTCCTGGAATATCAATGCCGGTTAACTTACTTAACCTTTGTGGTAAGTCTCCTTTTTGACTTTCAGATAAAGCATTTACCTTTGCCTCTGCTGCTGCTTTTGTCTCTTTTGCTTGTTTAGATGCTGCTTCTAATTCTTGATGTTCGTTTGGATTAATAACTCCATCTTTATTGGCATTAGCTAACTTTTCTTTTGCCTCTTTGTCAGCTCGTTCAGCTTCTTCCACAGCTTTTGTTGCTTCATCTTTTGCTTGATCTAAGTCATCAGCCACACCATTACTATCTTTGTCGTTGATATTTGGGACATCAATGCCTGTTAATTTATCTAACCTTTGTGGTAAATCAACCTTTTGATTTTCGGGTAATGCTTTTACTTTATCCTCTGCTGCAACTTTAGTTTCTTTTGCTTTCTTAGATGCTGCTTCTAACTCTTGATGTTCTTTCGGATTAATAACACCATCTTCGTTAGCTTTAGTAAACGCTTCTTTGGCAACCTTGTCTGCTTGTTCAGCTTCTTCTATTGCTTTCGTTGCTTCATCTTTTGCTTTATCTATGTTATCCGCAACACCATTGCTATCTTTGTCGTTGATTCCTGGAATATCAATGCCTGTTAATTTATCTAACCTTTGCGGTAAATCTCCCTTTTGATTTTCAGATAAAGCATTTACTTTCGCCTCTGCTTCTTTTTTCTTTGTATCTGCTTGATTAGACGCAGCTTCTAATTCTTTATGTTCGTTGGGATTAATAACACCATCTTCGTTAGCTTTTGTTAACGCTTCTTTGGCAACCTTGTCTGCTTGTTCAGCTGCTTCTACAGCTTTTGTTGCTTCAGCGTTTGCTTTATCTATGTTATCCGCAATACCGTTACTGTCTTGGTCATTTATATCTGGGACAGCAATGCCTGTTAATACTTCTAATCTTTGTGGTAAGTCTCCTTTTTGACTTTCAGGCAATGCTTTTACCTTTGCCTCTGCTGCAACTTTAGTTTCTTTTGCTTTCTTAGACGCTGCTTCTAATTCTCGATGTTCTTTCGGATTAATAACATCATCTTCATTGGCTTTAGTTAATTTATCTTTCGCTGCTTTGTCTGATTGTTCAGCTGCTTCTATTGCTTTTGTTGCTTCAGCTTTTGATTTATCTAGGTCATCAGCCACACCATTACTATCTTTGTCGTTGATTTCTGGAACAACAATGCCTGTTAATACTTCTAATCTTTGTGGTAAGTCCCCTTTTTGGTTTTCAGATAAAGCATTTACTTTCGCCTCTGCTTCTTTTTTCTTTGTTTCTGCTTGATTAGACGCTGCTTCTAATTCCTGATGTTCTTTTGGATTGATAACGCCATCTTTATTGGCATTAGCTAACTTTTCTTTTGCCTCTTTGTCTGCTCGTTCTGCTTCTTCCACAGCTTTCGTTGCTTCGGATTTTGCTTGATCTAAATCATCTGAGATACCATTACTGTCTTGATCATTAATACTTGGGACTACAATACCTGTTAATTTATCTAACCTTTGTGGCAAATCTCCCTTTTGATTTTCAGATAAAGCATTTACTTTCGCTTCTGCTGCTTTTTTCTTTGTATCTGCTTGATTAGACGCTTCTTCTAATTCTTTATGTTCGTTGAGATTAATAACACCATCTTCGTTAGCTTTTGTTGATTTATCTTTCGCAGCTTGTTCTGCTTGTTCAGCTTCCACTACTGCTTTTGTTGCTTCATCTTTCGCTTGATTATCTACCGGTGGTTGCACTTGCCCCTTAGCTTCTTGTTCTTTGATTTTTTTAATATCACTGTTAACTTTTTGAGCAATAGGCTTCATATTGACAGTTTTTAATTCCAAATTAACTCCGTGCACCGGATTTGGATAGTTTGTGTCACTAATTAATTGAACACCAATTTGATCTTTTGCACTATCAATTTCAGTTGCTGATTTTAGTACTAATTTAAAAGTTGCGGAAGCTCCAGCTTTATTCTTTGGTTCTGTTGTAAAACTATAATAACCTAATTTATCACGATTTAAAGTTTTCGTTGCTTCAGCAAGTCCTTTATGTGGTATATAATCAACTAGAACTTTTTCAATTTTTGAGTTTAGTGAATCATTTACTTTTAATGAAAGTGTTTCAAATCTTTTAACCCCTGACCCAAGTTCTTTAGTCAAATCAAAACTTACAACATATTTTCCACCTCTTTTTTCAGTGCTAACATATCGTAAATCATTGGCTGTAATTTTTTTCACATTGTTGTTTGATATCTCTGTGTAAAAATTCCCTTGTCGGTTATTTATTAAATTTTTCATACTTTCCAATACTTTATTAACGTCATTAACTTGATTTTTAGCAACTTTTCGACCAATCAACTTATTATCAATACTATTTCTAAATAAATTATTCCACGTTTTTTCATTCTTTGGTAAATTTAATTTTCTTGCGATATTACGTAAATAAAATTCTCGTTCTTTTTCTGTAAGATGCTGTTTATGTTTTTCTATTATTTCAATCGCATCTCTTCTAGTAGAATTTGTTGTTATATCATTAAACCCACGCATCGAAGAAAAGTACCTTGCTTGATATGAACTACTTACTGAGCGTGGTGAAAATGTATGACTAGCTGCACGGTTTTGTAAAGGTACTACTGGTATATCCGTGTTACTTGGTGGTAGTTCAGGCAATTGTCTTTTACTTCTTTTTAGAGGTGTTGATTTAATATTGAGCTTTACTTTTTGATTAGGTGCTTCACTTATTTTTTGTGCTTCCTTCACTTCTTGTGTTACTTCTTCGATTGAATTATCGTTGTTTAGTTGTTGTTTTACTTCAGGTGTAAACTCTTGCTCATTTTTTTCACCTGACTTTTGCGTTGCTTTATTTTGTGAAGATACTTCTTTTTTGCCTTTTAACTCATCTATGTTTTGCAGTTCGTTTACTTTTTGCGTTTGCTCATTATCTGATTTTTGCACTTCTTTTTCTTCTAAAGGTGCTTTCCCTTCGTCAGTTGCTTCATCTAAGTTTTGAATTTGGTTGACCTGTGTATTTACTTCTTGCTCAAGTGCTTCATCTGCATTTTGTTCGTTACTTTTTTGTCTAGTTACTTCTTTTTTGTTTTTTGACTCATCTGTACTTTGAACTTTATTTTCTTCTGATGTTACTTCTTGCGCTTCTACTTCATCTAGCTTTTGCGTTTTTTCTTCTTGTGAACTTATTTCTTCAACGTCTGATGGTTCATCAGTTTTTTGAGAAGTATTCACTTCTGCTGGTAGTTCTTGTTCTTGTACTTCATCTGTATTTGTTACGTCATTACCTTGTGAAAGTTCTTCATTTTCTTTTGTTGTTGTTTCATTAGATTTAGGTTCTAACTCTTGTGCTTCTGCAGTACTTGGATTTAAAAATAATAATGTTCCAATTAATATTGATGCTGCGCCAACACTATATTTTCTAATAGAGTATTTCTGAACCTTTTTGTTATTATTCATTAAATAACCTCTTCTCCTTTTATATAAATATGGATTTTAAATGTATATTCATAAAGTCTCCAATAATGAAAATTTTCTTAATAACTATCTTTCTAATCACAAATTGGAAAACTTTATTATTCAAAATATTATTTCAATACAGATCATTATTAAATAGCATTTCGAATATTAGTAAAAAACATAACTTCACAAGTAAAATCTACTTAAATATTGAGAAATTTAACAATTAAAGAAAATGAAAACTAACTTGCAAATAACCTACTTTTAATTAAATGTATAAAAGGTTCAAAATTTGTACTCAATAGTTAATTGACGTAAAAAGGGAGTGGGACAGAAATCTGATTTTGAAAAAATGATTTCGTCGTCCCACCCCGGCAAGGATGACTAGCGTTGAACAAGCTTGGTTTGAAGCGCATTTTCAATGCAGTCAGCTACTGCCAATATGAAAAGAGACTAGGACGAATCAATATTGTCCCAGCCTCAATGATTTTATAAAATTGTATTTATTAATGTAAAAAAATGAAATGTTAAAATATTATAAAATTAAAAACCGCAGATAAATATCTGCGGAGAACTAAATGTTGGTATAACAAACATAGGACTATGGACTATGAGATAAGTCCTGCCCTTAAAATAACATCCATCATTTACTATATCTATGTATTCAATAGTTAAAGTAAAAATTGTATTTCCAGAAGTAAAAATTCGCTATATTTCCCGTTAAAGTGATAGATTTTATAATTTTACTAAACGTTAAATTTCCTATTTCATAGTCTTTAGATGTGCTTTAATTAAAACTTAAAATGTATAATTAAAATTAAAAACCTCCCTTATTAAAATAAGAGAGGTAAAGTAAATTATGCAATACTAAATAAACTTTAAATTATTATAATAGAAAACATAAGGTATAGGCATGAACTACCTATACCAGTATATTAAATTAGATTACAGGATTTTGTAAATGCTTTTAATTATAACAGTAAATATTATATAAATGAAAGTAAAATATTGAGTCTACAGTAATTAGTAGTATATATAAATTTGATAATTGGTACAATTTTTACTAAACGCATCGATTTTTTACTATGATTGATAAACTAGATAAATAACGCTTATTTCTTGATATAATTTAATTAGTCGCTACCAAACGACTAAAATCTTACTTACAACTATAGCAAAAGTAGTACTGCTTTACTTAGCAAGTACTACTTTTTTAATGATTAAAAATCTAATCAAACCACTACTTCCATCATAATATTTTACTTATATTAAGTTAATATTTACTATCCTATAAAAGGTAATACACAATTATATTCATACTGTTATAATGAATTTAGAGTTGCTGCAATGGTAACTTTTATGTACAAGTATAAAGCCAAACAAAGTTTAGCATTGGGCCATATGAATTGGACCGATGCTTTTTTTGATATTAAGGTTAATTTATGACATGAAGGTTTTCTTTTCAAAATAAACTTGCTTTTACATGCCACTTAGATGAACAGTATTCATAAATAAAGAGAGACAACTTCTCTCTTTATTTATGTTTGCGTATATAATATGTAAAGGTTAATTATTAATACTAGCATCGTGAAATATACCATTTTATATTTCATTAAACTTTCATGTATAATATTTAAAACCATAGCGATATGAAAAATTATTAAAAAAATACTACAATCATTAAATTTATTATATTTTATATAGATCAAAAATAATACAGAACTTAAAATTATAATTACACCAAATGTAATTCCTATTACTTTTAATGCTTTTTCAGAAACTTCTTTATTTTTCATTGTTAAAATAAATACTAATGCAAATATTACTAATATCAAAGACGATCCAAACCATGCTTTAGTTACTTCTAGTTTCATAATTACAAAATGGTTTATGGCTAATGAAATATATATTAATAGATATATTATGAACACTAGCGCGTTAATAAAGATTAAGTTATTTTTACCTTTCATTATAAAAATATCCTTCCAATTAATTTAATTTTCTCTATTAAATTAATTGTACATATTAAGCTCTGTATTTCATTTGCGTATGTCATCAAAATCTTTACTATTTTAAATTATGCTATATATAACCATTCATCGAACTCATAATACTAGTTACTTCTCTAAAAGATTCTTCAAAAGCTTTATCCATATTCTTTCTAACCCGCAACATTGTTTCTTCAAGTATCATTACCAACACCCCTTCAAAGTGAATTAATTAAATTCAATTCGATTATATACCACAACAATTGCTGTATCACTTTAAGACTAAAAAAAGTTATTTATTATAAAATTAATTGCGTTATATTAAAATCATATAAATAATTTAATATATTGTTATATAAGGGGTGAGACAATAATGAAATTAGCAGTGTATTCCATAAACATAATTAATTATATATTCATTTCAGCAATGTTTCTATTATCTATTACACCACCCAATTGATATGGAGCTGACAAATTAGATGTCTTTATATCAAATAGTAGTGCGTTATTAATATTTTCTATACTTATGTTTTTTATTTCTAAAAACACTAAGACAATATGGAAAATTAGCATTTTTCTTAATTTAATCAACTTATTTATATTAACTCCACTCATAATGTTCGTGTTATTTTTTGGTATACCATTTACTTAATTACTTAGGAGGTACTAATGAAAAAATTGTTATAACTTTAATGTTAGCTGCTTTATTATTTTCTCAAATATCATTTGAAGGATTAGCTGAAACACAACAATATAAGTGATGAAGAAATTAGAGAATTAGCACAGATTAGCCATTTTCAATTCATATCTATTGTTTCTCAATCGCTATTGTTCCATCAATCATTATTTTTGAAACTCCGCCTAATTTCAATACATTTTCCTTTTTAATATAAACTCTACCATTTCTGTTTATACATTCTCCTTGAGAATTTGAAAATTCTTTTTCCTCTAATAAACCGTATAAATCATTCATTACAGCAACACAACCATTACCACTACCACAAACTGGATCTTCGTCCACACCTTCTTTCGGAGCAAATGAACGAACTTCAAAAGTCGTATCTTTATCTTCTTTGTTTTTACCGAAAATCGTTACACCAGTGGTACCTTCATAAATATATTGTTCCATCAATTTAAAATTAGGTTCAATATTTTTAACAATACTCGCATTTTTTAATTCCAAAGTTAGCCATTCAGCACCGATATTAATATTTTTAGAATGAACTACATCACTTTTTTTGATACCTAAACTATCTATTATTCCATCAAACTGTCGGTCTTGTAACTCACTAATTTTAGGCTCAGGCAAACTAAAATATGTTTTATCTTCCGTAAAATCTATTTTCACCAAACCTACTCCACATTCTTGTACGAGATAATTTTTATTTTTAGGCACTAAACCATTTTGTAAAATAGCAAAAGATGAACCTATAGTTGGGTGACCAGCAAAAGGTAACTCATTGTTGGGAGTAAAAATTCTCAATTTGTAATCTGCATTTTCATCTTCAGGTTTACAAACAAAAGTTGTTTCAGATAAATTAGTCCAACTTGCTATATCTTTCATTTGTTCTGACGTTAAATCATCAGCATCAAAAATTACTGCAACAGGATTACCTTTAAATGCTTCATTTGGAAATACATCAACTTGCTTAAAATTTAAATACTTCATAACCAAACCTCCAAAATTAAATTGAGACTAAAAAAATACATTTACTTATACTTCAATTACTTTCTTTATGTTAATTCTTATAATAATTTATTTAAATGATAACATGAAGAATAAGATAACTAACTATTAATTTCCACAGTAGTATTTAACTTATTGAACATTCATCTAATAAACCTATTAATAATATAATATTCTCGCAGTAACAGGCTTGGTTAATTGTATTACTATCAAAACAAGAAGAAACTCATTTAACAACATACAAAACAAAGGAGCAATATATGGATAATTGGATTAACTTTATTATAATGTCATTACTTATTCTTATAGCGCCTGGACCAAGTTTTTTTGCTGTTATAAAAAATAGCGCTCACGGTGGAATTAAAAGTGGTATTTTTACAACATTTGGTATAGCTAACGCTCATTTAATTTATGCTACTTTGGCAACTCTAGGTATTATATTTATATTCGTAAGTTCCCAAACCGTATTTTTTATAATTAAAATATTAGGTGCAGCGTATATTATTTTTCTTGGCCTTAAAAACATATTAAATGCCCATAAATTTGAATATAATACTATGGAAGTCACGAAAACAACAAATGCGAATTTATTCAAATCATATCAACAAGGATTTATAACTATGATTCTAAATCCAAAAGCAATTCTATTTTATATAAGTATTCTACCTCAATTTATAAATCATCAAAGTAACCAAAATGTACAAGTCGCATTACTTTCAACATTATTTATTATAACTGTAATTACATGATTCAGTTTTTGCACTTTTGTTTTCAATTATATCAAAGCAGTTTTTGAAAAACCTAAATTTAAAATGATATTTAATTATATTGTCGGGACAACACTAATCGCTTATCAATCAAAATATTAACTACAAAGCATTAAAATTGTGATCTTAGTAATTTTATTCTAATTATCTTTTTAACAATGAACTTCATAAAACTTCAACCATCTCGAAATTTATCGAAGAGTCGGCTAATAATATCATATTATGCCGACTTTTGTTCACAAGTTTACTGTAAATGTCCTTGTCTATGACTAATAAATTGTTTCCTTCCATACTATTAAATAAAGCAGCATATCAACATTTTGCTAAATAAGATATAGCGAGGAATATCGAATAAACGGAGAGTGAGGGATTGGCAAATTCATATTATTATTAAATTACATGGCTTTTATTGTCCATATTTTGCCCGCTTTAAAATTTTCTACATTAATCACTCTACTTAATTTCAATTATATCCTTCAAATTAAACTCACTTAATCCATTTCCAAAAAGTATGCGACATTGCAAATGACGTGAAAATAACACGCAAATAAAAAGACCACCTATAGCAAAGGTAGCCTATCTGTACTTATTAAAAAATCTAAATATTGTTCTATTTATAATACTTTATAAACCTCACTATATATAATATATAGGCTATAAATATAAATATATTCATTAATATTACCTGATTACTATTAATATTACCAAACTTGATACTAATCATTGTCCAAAGTGCTATTACTAAAAATAATAATAAACATACCCATATGTTAAAAACTATTTTCATAGTATCACTCCTTAAATATTAGCAGAAAGTTGCTCCTCCAGTTAATCCACCACCTACTGCCCCACCGACTGCTCCAACTACTCCTCCACCTACTGTACCTACTATTGGTAAAGTTACAGTTCCGACTCCAGCACCAGCTAATCCTAACGTAGTACCTCCTGTAACAGCTCCTCCTGCTATACCAGATATACATTTTCCAATGCCTCTATCTTGGTACATATTTTGAGCATATACACCTAAATCACCATTATCTTCAAAATATACTAGAGAAATGTTATTACCATTTCTATCTTTTGCAATTGATGGTAATTTTTCAATATCACCCGTGTTTTCATTTCTTAAAGATGCTATACCGTTTTTATCAATGTCATAAGTAACATTTTGATTCAAATCAATTCTAGCCGTATGGTCATTTACCTTAACGATTTTGCCTGAACTATTTCCTGTGCTGTATGTCTCATTTCTTTCAGCAGCATAAGAGTAATTATCAACTAAATTAGGACTAACTGTTACTCCAGTACTAATTGCTAATGCAATAAACCCTTTTATAAATCTTCGTTTGTAATTTAATGTTTTTGCCATTTTACTCACTTCTGATAGGTATTTGAGATATAAAAACAACTCTATAAATTTATTAAAATAAGTAGTTTAAAAACTTAATGAATTAAGCATCTCTCCAGCATTTTGGGAAACGTTTACAAAAATAATACAAGCTTATATTGTTAAAATCTATAGAAATTTATAATAAGTAAAAATATTACATATATATGTAATAGCCACTTTAAAACAAAACCCTACTTCTATTAGTAGTCAATATCTTTTTAATACTAGTGTGACGTTAAATACAAATAAAGCAGTCACAACCACTTTTAAAGAATTCTTATTGGAAAACAATACGGGGAACTAAACATTACATGCCTTACGACACACGCGTCTATGCAATTGGGTAAAGGTTTCTCTATACAATATGTTAGCAAAAGATTAGGTCATGCAGACATAACGACTACCCTATCCATATACAGTCATTTATTAGAAGAAAGTCAAAAACAAGAAGAAAATAAAACACTGGAAGTCTTACGTAGCATGTGATTCAAAGGTTTCATGTCAACAAACCTTAAATTTTGACATGAGAGTGACATTTTTTATAAAAACTAACCATAAACAAAAACACCGAAACCCTATTGTATCAAGGATTACGGTGCTTCATAAAAGCTCAAAATATGTATTGAACGGAGAGTGAGGGAGTTTATAAACCCCACAAACCCAGTGTTTAAGTCATTTCGTTGGCGTACCGTTGGCGTAAAAAACCACCTTACAAAAAGGTGGTTTATCTTTAAATCGTGATTCTAATTCTTTCAGATTTATTGCCAATGGCCACATCAATTATTGTTTCATTGTGTAATTTTCTTGGATTATGAACATCTAAATAAGCTTTGCCATCCATTGTGATTAAATATGCTTTTGTTTCAGTGAAACCTACACTATCTTCATTATAAATAGATGCTACTAATTCTTGCTTAGAATGGCCATATATATGTTCCGCTTCAATTGGAATTCTTACATATTCACCAACGTTTTCTGATTCATTTGTATTTGGTTTCGCAAAATCAAAGAAACTTTTAACTGTAGAATTTAAATCTATTGAAATTAATTCTGAAGCATTTTTATAGATTAAATACGTATTTCCGTTAATAATTGCTGTACGCTTAAAGTCATCTGTACATGCAATTGCTCGTTGTGAAAAGTAATCTAAATAAGAAAATCTTGTTGCAAGATCATATGGCTGTTGTAAATCAATGTCATCTTGTATAAAATCATTTAATTTTAAACCAAATGTTAATTTAGCTGAAACTTCATACCCGCTTAAAGACGTATCAAAAACAAATTCGCTATTTTTAATATCTGTTAATTCCCAAGTTGTTCTAGTTGTGCGACCTTTAAGTGCTGGTAAATACATATTATCTTCTTTATCTTTGTCATGGTATACCGTTAATTCTTTAGGCAATTGTTTTTTTACATCTTTAGGTAAATTTAATTTAGGTGTTTTTGGTTTACCTTTGATTTTCACATTACTCGTTTCATCATTTGTAATAGTTGCTTCACTTGTAAAAATAATTTCATCTTTATCAAATGATATTTCTTTGATATAACTTCTTGCTGTAACGTCTGATTTAACTTCAGAATATGAAATAGCTAACTGTGGAGAATTTAATTCCAATATCTTATCTAATATTTGGCTTCTTGTGTCTAACCTTGAAATAACTTCATCAGTTACATATTTATCTTTCCATGCTTTAGCATTTTTAAATTCAACTTCTTTAGTTTCATCTTTTTTACTGTGGAAATTTTTTCTAATCGTTCCTAATACTCGTGAATTATACCAATGTGTAATCATCGTTGTTCTATCATCTTCATTTAAGTTTTTAGTAAAGAATTCGGCTAAATTATTTAATTGTTTCCATTTATGTTCTAAATCTTTACCAAAGTTTGCAGATACATTTTGCTCTCTCCAATGATAAATCGGGTAATCTGCTAATATACCAATTTTAGGGTTCTTACTATATACAAGACAAGAATACATAACATCTTCCCACCACATCTTGCTGCCTTCAGAGAAAAATAAGTTATTTTCTATTAAGAAATCTTTTCTATACAATTTAGGTACTGTCATAGGACCCATAGAATTAACGCCATCATTTTGTACATCTATTCTATTTTCTTTATATTCTTTCCAACCCCATGACCAACCTTTAGTTCTAATAACTTTAGGATTGACGACATCTAAATTATTTTCTTCAGCAAATGCGTACATACGCTCTAATGCTTGTGGGAAAATTGAATCATCATCATCACTAAAAAATATGTATTTTGATTTTGCTATTTTTATCCCTTTGTTTCGTGGTCTACTTGACCAACCAGATGGTGTAATTCTATGAACAAAGAAATTATCATGTTTATCTGCCTGTTCTTTCAACCTTTTATATGCTGTGAAATCACTTGAACCATCATCTATAAATATTACATCAAAATCTTCTTTATCCATTGTTTGTTGTTCTAATGAACTTATTAAACGCTCCAATACTTCTTTTTTGTTATTGAAACTAGGTATAACTACGCTTATTTTTTTCACAATAAAACCTCCCCTTACATTAATATAAATATTATCATATTTTCTCACACAAATACACATTCATTTTCGATATATTTTTTCAAAAAACAACCCACCTATTCATTTAGGTGGGCTTTTGCGTATTCGTATAGTTTTTCTGCGGTACCTAATTTTAAATTATCAATATCGCGTTTGCCTGTTCTCAATGTGGACATAACCGTTTGACTCAATCCAGTATCTTTATATATCTGGTAACCTGTTATATCACTGTTAATTAGCTTTATGATCGTTTTCTTGTATTCTGACAAGTTCATCACCTTCGTATCTATAGCCTAATGATTTCATGTGTTTAATTCTTGCAAATTTAATAAATTCGGGTATCAGTAGAATAAATATAACTGCGATTGCTGTTAGGATATAATACATCACTTGAAACCCCCTTTTATAAGATATATAATAAACATGTAAGGAGGAGGCGCAATGCCTCCGGTTAAATTAATCTTTGTTGTTTGGCTTTTGACTTAAATAGTCGATGTGCCATAATCTAAGTTGTTTTAGGACTCCTGGGATAATTAGTACAATTGCGACTTGTACTGGTTGACCTAGGAGTATTTTTATAACCTCATGCAACGGCTCTCACCTCCTTACATGTAGGCTGTAAGGTGTATCTCAACCTTACATATATAATTATACTACACAATACGTAAGTAAACAACTGTTTTCTTTATTTTTACATAAAAAAATAGGGCAAGCACCTGGTACGTGCCTACCCTTGTATATTATGTGGTTAATTTAATTGTAACATATATTATGAGATTGTTCCCCATAATTGCCCCACCGAATGACGTGGAGGAGGCGTGCCATCCCATTTTCTGATTGGGAGATAGTAAAGCGTGTTTTTCCATTCGTATTCAATCCATACGTGGTTATCTTGTAATAAAACGCTAGTATAATCACACCAGCCACCAGGTTGGAAATCATAAGCATATGGACAACTTCTGAATGGTCCAGTTGTTCTAACCATGATTGGCTGGTTACCGTTAGTGAAACGTGATTTTTCTTCCATATACCATGTGCCGTAGCTATTCTTACGCCATGCACCTGCTACTGTTGACTTAGTATTACTACTTGCAGATGTACCTTTAACAACAGTTGCAGTTGGTACTTTATTTTCTTGGTAAGCCCTAATCTGTTTGATGAAATAATCTTTTAACTTCAATCTTGTTGCCTCACTTGGTCTGCCTTGTTTAACTGGGTCAAAGCCAGCGTGCAGTTTATAACTGCGATGCGGACAGGAAGTGTAAGAATACTCATCGTGTAACTTTATTGTATTTCTGTTAGCACGTAAGCCCCATTTATTCAATTTGTCAGCTATAAACTGAAATACTGTTTGTTCGTGTTTTAAAAATTGCTTGTCGCTAGCACTCATTGACTGACACACTTCGATACCGTATGCGTTTGTATTACCATTAACATTAGCAGTGTGCCATGCAACTCTATCTTCTGAAATAGCTTCCCACACATAACCTTCTGTAGCATAAGCGTGTGCAATACCATTCGCTAACCTATCATATCCAGCATTAACTAAAGAATTTTCATACTGTTTACCTGTAGAACTACCAGCATCGTTATGGATTACAACGCATTTAGGTTTATAGCCACGTTTGTTCATTGTGTAGTTAATACGTTGAGTTGAAACAGTGATTTTTGGTTTCTTTTTAGTAGGTGCTTTTTTAGTGGTAGTTGATTTAGTAGCAGATTGTGTAGAAACCTTTTTAGTTTCTTCTGATTTATAATATGGTCTGATAAACCACATTGGGAAATCATAGCCATGAACAATCTTTTGCGCTACTTCTGTTTTTGCCATCCCACCACCAAACCAGTTCTGATCTAGTGATTGAAATTTCATGTAGTTACCATCGTAATTACCATTAGTGACGATAGCAACATGCCCATGCCCACCACCGTAATTTTTGTTAAAGATTACAATGTCACCTGGTTTAGCTTTAAATGAAGGTGTGTTGTTATACACTTTAGCTTCGCCATTAAAATTATTCACATTGGGTATATCAGCTGCGCTTGCACCTTTAAGACCATGACCGAATAATTTGTTATAGTAGACGTTAGCTAAATCAAAGCATTGCCAACCGTACCAACCATCAAAATCCCAACCTTTGCCTTGTAAGGTTTTAATATATGCAATAGCTTCTTTTTCTGTTAGTTTAGCGACCATCTTCATCACTCACTTTCAACATTTCGTCATCATGATACTTACTTTGTCCACGCATTAAAGTTTCGTCGCCTTCGTAATCTGCAACATCGAATTCCACTTCGTCTGTGTCGTCAGTGAACGGTTGCGATGTGTCGTACTCTTCAGGTGTTAATGTGTTTGTGTCTTTCTGGTATTCAACCGGATTAACGTTCTCATCACGTGGTTTTGTATAAGTCTTAGTTATGCCACTGTCTTTCACACCTTTGCTAGTAGGGTCTACGACAACACCTAAACCAACTAGCAATGTAATTACTGCACCAACTAATCCACTTACTTGTTCAATTTGTGCAGACAAGTCAATGCCAAATGCTTCCGTTATTTGCTTAATGAATAAAAAAATAGCACCCACAATTGCTGTGAGTGTTGCTTTGTTTTTAAGTCTTAATATAAAATTCATAGTTTACCTCCATAATAAAAAGCCACCCAAAATTGAGTGACTTAATGATTTATATATATATATATATATGTGTGTAGTAACTAGAAAAAGTACTGTGCTACACCAAAAGCTGCAGCTAAAACTGTACCTACAGTAGTAATGATTGCTATAGTGATTTGCACACTACCTGCCTTTTTTTCTTCCGATGTTTTTATAATTTTATGAATATCTTTTTCATGTGTATCTGTTTGATCCTCAACTTTAGTAACTCGTTTATCGAATTTAATTAAGTTATCATTAATATTTTCTAAACTGTCAATCATCTTACCTTGTTGCATTATTGTTTGTTCACCACGTTGACGATCTAAATCTAATTTTTTATCTAAATTATGAAATAAGTCTTTTAACTCGCCATCTCTTTCATCGATGTATTGGTACATTTTACGTTCCCTGTGATTAAACGTTTCGTGTGTAATATATCTACTTTCTTCTGGCATATATCTCTGCACCACCAACAAAGGCTAACACACCAGTCCACACTGTCAGTATTAAGAAATTAAAAGGTGTTAACCAATTTAGATTGTTATACATGCCAGCGCTTGTCATAATGAAATAAAATACCGAAGATGTTCCACCACCGATAAATGTGAACATGTGGTATTTAGTTGAGTGATCCATTGTAGTCACAAATAAGGCACTAGCAGTGTAAACAATACCAGTTATCATTATTATTAACCCCCATAACCATATAGGCATAATTTGGTGTAATGCTGCATAAAATGGAGAGTCACTTAATACAGTTTCTTGACTGGTAAACCAAAGGACACCACGACCAGTTATGGTTGCACCTAATAATATTGACTGAAGTATTAAAATGATTTCTTTAGTTTCTAACTTATCTACACTCAATATTTTCTTCATTCATTCACCCACTTTCTATATAATTAAAACCCCAAGCCTAAGCTTGAGGTTCCAGGTATTTCTCACCTGTAATTAGTGCGTATTCTTCTTTGTCGATTACTTCCATGTCAGTAAACCATTTGATGTCGTCGTTAGTATAACAACCCCAACCATACATAGTTTTAATATCTTCAAATTTAGGAAATAGTAGTTTCATCATCATTTCCTCCTTTTAAATTTTCTACCTCTTGTGTCAATTGGACAATCTGTTGCGAAAGATTAGCGTTTTGTTGTGTTAATTGTGTAACCATTTTATTACCTTGTACAATTTGTACTTGCATAGATGAAAACATGTGGCGTAACGCTTCATCTGATGTTGGGAATTCAACTGGTGGTACTTGTGGTAATTCTGTCTTTTCTTCTTCGTAATTTGCGTTCAATTTAACTTCTTCATCTTTATATAAAAAGTATCTAGGTTTGAAAGATTCTCGAAACGAATCTGGAACTTGATTATCTTCAATAGTTAAAGTTTTATAACCTTCTCGTTCAATACCTCCGCTCACTGCATAAGCGATAATCTCATTATTCTGGTTGAGCAATATCTGCATATTTACGCACCCCAATTATTTTATTTATTGTAAATCTGTTAGCGTCTGCTCCAGAACCATTTCCAGAGTTAACGCCATGATACGTGTCAGAAGTGATTTTTAATTGTGTTCTGTTCACTTTTTGAATAACACACTCAAACACTGTAGCGTATGCGCCATCCGTACCTATAACGTTAGTTCTATCTATAACAATATCGTTTGATTCTGAGGGGTCTCCCGTTTCTGCGAAATAACCGCCATCGAATTTTCCATAAATATATAGGAATATGAAATTATCTAACGTTTCTGTTAATGGGATTGTAGAACCGACACCATTAGCTGAACCTTCGAATAATGTTTTGTGTAAGTTAAATACTTTCTCATCTGTATAAACCTTAGCGTTGCTTTCTGCTGTGTTGGCTTTAGCTTGTGCACCTGTGATTGTTTCCATCTTATTATAGTCCGGACTAATGATTTCCCATTCGTTCCATTGGTTATAAAATCTCATTAGAAATTCTTGCGATGAATTATAAGGTCTAAACGTTATATGTTTAACCGAGTTATCGTTTCTTTCGTCTACCCTTGTGAAACCTGCTGCCGAGGTTTGACCCATTCCGCTTATTGGTGTTTCTGCCGTGTAATAATTACCGGGTGGTAATGCTCGGTACGCTTCTAAATTTTTCTGTATGTTTTTGTATGCATAAGTCCCGTCATCATTAGAAAATTTATACTTTTGCCAGTTTTGAGCTTCACCCTGTGTAACAACATCGGAACCGATAACCTTTTGTTCGAACTCTGTCATTTTGTTATCGATATAATTTTTATCTTCGACAAACTGTGTAGTGTAATTATCTCCTGTAGTTGTCATTGTATTTAATTTTTCAGTATGATTGCTGTTATACTCCGATAGCTTATCCTCTGATAATGTGTTAAGTTGATTAACACCATCTGTTGCTGCTTGATTAACCATAGATACGTAATCTTGCATGTTCGCAAAATCTTCATTTAACTTCGCCATTGTGTCTGAAACTTCATCACGTAATTGTGCAAATAGTTTTATCTCTTTCAATTTTTCAGAAGCAGGGATTGTGCTTAATAAATCCTCTGCTACTTCAAAACTAAATTTACGTTGCACCACTACTTCTTCACGGTCTTTAGTAGCTACATATACTTGACCTGTTACGCTCTGTGCCACGGTCATAAATTCTGTAGGTATTGTATAACTCACAATGCCATTGAGTTCATCAATTATTTCAAATCCGCCATCTATTACCTCTGTACTATCCACAATGTAATTTGCACCAGATTCGAGCTTAATAAAAACTTCCACATTTTCTTTACTTAAAGATAACGGGAAGTCATTTCGTGTGATTTTAAATTGTAATACCGCTGTACCTTTATCTTGATTCCAAAATTGAACATTTAAATTTGATAAACTTTGATAATTTGCAGTTGTTTCTAAATTTACATTAGCTATTTTATCCATTGCCATAAATCTAACCCCCTATATTGTTTTACCGTCCATTAGTGTCCATGGTGAAGTACGTTCGTACTTAGTATTTGAGAAATATGCAATATACAATTGTACGGTCGAGGTTGTTGTTACACGTGTCAACGTCACTCTAAACACATATGGGCTAATGTTTTCCACTAATGCCGTCATACCTACACCAGTGATTGGTAAGTCTAGTAATTCCTTACTTCTGGTTGCTGTGATATACCAAGTTTTGTCACTGATGATACCCAATTGATTTACGTTGGTAATATGATCTGGTACATATTCAAATGGTCCACCCATAGAACGTGAGCCAATGTGATTCCAATTTGTTGCGTCATTAGAGTCAGAGAATTTATTTATAGAAACAATTCTTGTAAACTGCATAATATCTCGTACAAATGTACTTCTTGTTAACGTTTGTTTCACTTGTCCGGCTTGGTTAGGCGCTGAAACTGTTAACCAATATCCCGCATCTCTCATTTCTTTTGGTAACGGGAAGTCAGTTAACTTTTGAATATCTGCAGTATAAAGGTAATATTCACCTGCTTCGATAATGTCGGATAATTTAGTAAAGTTATGCACAGGTAATGTTTTAGTACGTCCACCAGATTCCATTATTGATTGTGGCACTGCTTGTGCTGTTAGTTTGTCATAAACATCGCGCATAAAAATACCGTGAATCTCGTGTGAACGATAATTCCCGGCACCTAATGTTACACCTATTAATAATGCTTTTTTACCTGTCGGCTCGTCATAATATAACTGCATACCCTCTGCTTCTTGGAAGTTGCCAGGGTAGAGATTTCCACTCTTACCAATATCTGCTTCTTTCTGGTATTTTTGTTTACCTGTTTCTAAGTCGAATACAGTTAAAAAATTAGGATTCTCTACTTTTGAGTCTCCAGTGTACCAATACAATTCACCTTCACCAAAGTCTACACCTTGCATAGGTTGAGAACCATCGCCACCACCTGTTAAGTGTCTAGGTAAGTCGAATTTGTATAGTACGTTGTCAACTCTTGCATCTACATCTTCTAATCGTCTTACTTCAATATAATTTGATGCATTTCTAGCGTCCCATTCGCTCGATGGGTATTGAATACGATATAAAATCAAATTCTCTTGTTGATTAATGACTGGTGTGATATAAGGAAGTTCTGGATGACCTGTAAACACTTCTTCCATGTCATAATCACCATAGGTAATCGTTACATCTGGTCTAAAACTAAAACGCACAATTTTTCCAAATCCTTCATCGTCATTAATATATGAATAGATCCAAAATTTGTCATCTTCCCAGCGATAACCATTATGTGTACCATGTCCACCACCTTCAACATACATCTGTGCCATGAATTGACCATTTGATTTTAATTTAGAAATCTTATAACCGTTTGAATATACTTGTGTCATGTAAATTAGACTTGTTTTGTTATCAATATAAAAACTTTGCATTACTGAGTTGGTCCAGGGCGATAGGTTAGTTAAATATTGCCAGTTTTGCTTAGGTATATCAAACGCAAATTCTTGTGATAATACTTGTTGTTTCGCTTCTTCAACTGAACGTAGTACATTTTCTTTATCTAATTCAAAAGCGGTTGTATCTGATTGTAGACGGTCAAACAATGTAGGATGTGACACACCTTTATTATCTAACCTTGCATCTTTAACTTCTTGTAAGCTGTTTTTACCTTTACTTAAAACTAAATTGTTGTAACGATTGTTTAAAACATTTAATCCACGTTCTACTGTCTTAAATCGTTTATCTGTGATTTGTTGCGAACCGTGTGCATTTAGTTCGTCTGTTTTGTGATAAACAAATTGATTGTAAAATTCATTGCTAAAATTTTCAGTACGCAAAAAATTTGTGTGTAATTGCTGTCTGAAATCATAACCTAAAGTGGTTGTTAAACTTTTTTGTAGTTTGAGCATTTATCATTTCTCCCATCTTTAAAGCATTAATGTTATGTCTATTGGTACCCACTGTGTACTTGTGATTGTAGTAGTGGAATATTGAAGCCTAATCTCTCCTGTAGTCAGTACTGTCCACCTGTTAAAATTGGCAAATCCGTTTGTAGCATGCATAGATTGTGCGTAATCAATAGCAACAGCAACCGAACTGATCATTGTACTTGGCAATGTTCCTATCGTTTGTCCTGCAGTAACATTTTTTACTGCACCTCGTACGCTCAAGAATTTCACACCATTGTTAATTGTGACCATTCTAGCTTTAGGAGTTTGCGTTGTTGAATATGCTTGTACATTTGTAGCAAGAGGAATGTTTATCCAACCCGTATCACTCACTGTAGGCATATTAGCAATTGCATTTTGTAAGTTACTAATTTGAGACTGCAGCGTACTTACATCTGTTTGTACGTTACTCACATCTTCTTTTACTGTTCCTATGTCAAAGTCTGAAATATCGTCAGGTATACCTTCCACACAAGTGGCATGAGTAAATGGGAAGTACACCTCACCTTTAGCATCTAGTAATTGCCTTGCATTAATTTCAGCCATCTGTTAACACACTCCCCATAACATCACTGTAAAAGTCTTGTTGTACATTCTTGTTCACATTCCAATTTCCGTTGGCTATCATGCTATTCGCACGTTTGATTCTTAAGTTAATTTGGTTCTGAATAGATATAATATCTTGTTTAGAGTTGCTAAATTCCACCTCATTAGGTTTTTGTGCTTGAGGATGATATTTAGTGAATTTAACCACTTTCAACTCTGTGTTAAAGCCCAGTGGACGATGAATAAACCGAACTAAACTGTTTTCTTTTATGTCGTCCTCAATGATGTAACGTTTGTCATCTGCTTCACCTAAATAGTTTGTAGACAATTCCACAGTTGGTTCATCATTCATTGCTTCTTTAATTTGTTCTTCTACTTGAGCTACTGTAGTAGCAGAATCAGAATATATTGTAGGTGCTTGTATGTGGCCAAATGCTTCATAATTAGGGCTTTTGTAAGTTGTAGTAGCGTAATAAACATCCGAACCTTTTAACACTGCTGTAAGGTTTAATATTGTCGTTTTTTCAGTACCTATCATCATTTGAGCTGGTTTTTTCTTATAATCTACGCCAGATTGAGCCCCTCTAAATACTGCTTTGAAGGTATGCTCACCTTTATCAAGATTCTTTGCTATTACTAGCGAATCTGTTTTAGACGTTTTACTATATGTGTTAAAGGAATCTAATTTTGCACCATCTAAATAAATATCTACTTTACCACCTTTGGAGCCTCTTTTACGTGTCCAAGTAAGCGTTTCGTTACCCCACTTACAAGTGAATGTTTTACTATAGCTAGCGCCAACCTCTGATGTGTTCCACATGCTTTCTTTAGTAAAGTTACCAGAATACTTTAAGTCTTTAGGTTTAATAGGCGTATAATTCTTAGTTTCTTTTTTAGTTTTTTTCTTGCCATAACCTAAACCTATTGTTTTTAGATCCGTTGTAACCACAGTGGCTGTTAACTCATCAGAATTACCTTTATAAATAATTGGTGTGTTAGCTCTTTGATAAAATGTTTCGGGTTGATAGAAATAAATCATTTTGTTATCTGCAAAATATATATAGTTAAAATATTCAGCGCCCGCTACAATATGTTCCATCCCGTTTTTATTACCTAACTCTTCCACGGGTGCACGATTGTTTGAATCTCCAATAATCTCATAAGTGAACCCTAATGGATTGTTTTTAAACCCAAATTCAATATATTGTTGCATTGTATAGTTAGGTGTTGTTTCTTCTGTCACTTCAGTGTTAAGTTCTTCATCTTCCACATCTTTATCGATATAGTGATTTTGAAACTCCATGAATATATGCTTAGCTATAATTTCATTTGCAATAACTTGACTATCGTATTTGATAGCACTTGATTTAATAACAAAATATTGCCCTTCATATATGATGTAATTTTCATTAGTCAACATATCGAAAATATCTTCACGCCCTACTGTTTTATACGCTGTAAATGTAACTGATCTTTCGTTATTAATTTCATATTCATACTTAAATGAATCAGGGTCATAGTCAGTAAGTATTTCTGCAAAGTTACCAGCTTTATTTTCTATAACAAGTTCTTTTTTCAAAAATACTCACCTACCTATAAATAAAATCAAATTCAAATTCTGCTGAAACGTTCGAAACACCCACACCATCGATTTCTATGTTGTTGAATCCTGGTAATAATTCAATCCATTCATGGTTAGTGTTAGCACCTACTCTTTCATCACCTATAACTGGATGTACACCAATGAAAGTTAACGTTTGATAGCTTTGTAAACTACCGTAATAAATAACAGTCTGACCCGTCATGTGATTGGTCATCTTAAATCCATTAGGAGCATCAGCTTTAATTCTTATAATCAACTTATGTGTTAGAGGGTCGATAGTGTCGAAACTACCATTCCATATTTCAAATCGTTTTGAATTATGTTTGTATTTGATTTCTTTGTCTGAAATCAAACCACCTTCAAATTGCCAATTGTCCGATAAAAAATTAACATCTAAAGTGTTTTTTAAAGATTCGCTATAGCCTTTATATACATTAAAAGAAACCTCGAATTTACCGTTTCTGTCGTACACATCTTCTATGGTGTGACTTTCGCAGTACACAGCGTATTTTTTACCTGGCATATCTGAATGCGTAATATAAAAAGGCTCCCTTCTAAAAAGGAGCCCTCTCATTCTTTGCTTAAATAAGTGGTAATCTTCAGTGTCCACACCTTCATATACAAAGTTTAAAATCAATTTAAAAGGACCAAAGGTATTAGATCCAACTAATACTCCATCACGCCCTTTTACCTCTAATGTGTTTGTTTGAACAGCAACATCTTCTTCTTCATAATCTAAAAAAGTGAGGTTGGGGAGGTCTGTCAGTACTTGTTCAAAATTATCATTGAACATTTTTACTGTTTTATCCAATTTATAATCTACCTCCTAAATTGAAAGTTTTCATTCTTGATTGTTGTCCTAATCGATAGTTTGTATCTTCTGCTATTTTTTCACCGTTTAAAGTCATGTTTTTATTAGCCGTTGTTTGGTTGTAACCTTCATTGTTCCTGCTGGACTGTAGTAAATCTTGCATTGTGTAAAGCATATCTTTTAATATACTGTTTTGCTCTTGTATATCTACATTAGCTTGTGATAACCGTTGTAATTCCATTTGCTCACGTGTAGCCATTTGCTGTTTATCTCTAAGCTGGTCAGCATATCTTGAAATACCGTCATACACAGCTGATTGAGTACGATTGAATATATCGCTCTCTATTACTGATTTAATCGCTGCAATAGATACGTCATTAGGAATGATTTGCTCACCACCACGTAAATTCATAATCTCTCCGCCTTTTTCAAAGACTTGAGCTAATCCACGTGGGGCGTTGTTTGTGCCAGTAGCATAACCTCTACGACTACCAGTTGGTCCCCAACCTGTAGAACCTCTAGCCATTCTGCGTTTCCATGCTGCTAAGTCACTTGACCAGTTCGAGTTATTGAAGAACGCCATAAGTTGGTGATAACCATTTTTGATATTCTTTTTACCTTTAGTAGCATACCCTCTAAATGTTGTTGGAGTATATTGCAATAATCCTTGTGCTTCATTTCCTCCAGAGTTAACGTCTTTTATCTGTTGAGTAACGCCTGCACGTCCACCAGATTCAGTTTGAATAAGTTTAAGAATATCATTTAATTTTGACCCAGATAATTTTACACCTGTGGCTTTGGCAGCTTGTTTAACTTTAGATTTCCATTTACCATTTCCGCCACCACCATCGTTTTGCTTTAACCACTTAATTGGGTCGATTGGTTGGCCATTTTTCTGCACCTCAAAGTGTAAGTGAGGTCCTGACGAACGACCAGAGTTACCAGATACTCCTAAGTAATCACCAGGTTTAACATTCTTACTACCACCGAAAGCGTGTTTACTCATATGACCATAAATAACTTTGAGGTTACCTTTCACAATATCAACCATATTACCAAAGCCACCGTTCCACCCTTTACGAGCTGTGGCTTTACCGTTTAAAACACTGTAAAGTTTGTCATATATATAGTTAAGGTCTACACCCATATGTGGGCCAGCGAAAGGATAACCTGGCGCTCTACCATTCGGACTGAATGGGAAGTTGATTCCTTTGGATAAGTCGATATAACCACCGTCTCCACCTTGTTCTTCCATCCATGATGTGAATGTATCTATAGCAGCTTTTTTAAGCTTGCCGAACATACCTTTCATCATGTCATAAGGTAAACTAGCAGCTTTAGATATGCCGAAACCATCTAAGTTAAGGCCAACACCTTCTAGTACTTTATTAAGTAGTTTGCCTGGTTTTTCTATCCAATCCATGACATCGCCAATCTTGTCTGCCATCCATTTTTTACCTTTTGCTGCAGTTTCAAGAGTTTTATTAACGACTGCCTTACCACCATCAACTACTTTACCGGAAACGACTTTTGCACCGTCTTTAGTTTTATCCCAAGCGTCACCAAATATGTTATCGCCTTTTTTCTGTTTCTTAGGTTTTTTCTTACCTAAAGTGCCACTAGCAAATCTAGGTAATGTACCTCTTGAAAATGCAGGATTGCTGTTACTTAACATAGCGTGTGTTTGAGCACCATTATACACAGTAGATCCTTGCGGTAAAAATGTAGTTGTATCTCTATTAGGTGTGAGTGCCATCTTACCGTTAGGATAACGAATAGCTTCGTGTCTGAATCCACCAGGACCATTACCACGTCCTCTATCCCCAACTGTGGCGAAAGTATCACGTGCTATCTTGCCATTTTTAACAACATTCGTAGTTGTGTTTGTGTGTTCAGTACCCGTGTGGAGTTTGATTTTAGGTAGTTTATCCATACCTAATTTGTCGCCGACCCAGTTAACACCATCGATAAGTTTATTTAGACCTTTTTTAACTGAATCAACCATTCCGTTAATGAAGCCTTTAATTTTATCAATGATACTTGATAAGCCGTCTTTCATCTTATTAAAAGTACCTCTAACCGAATCCCACAAACTAGAAGCAATGCCAGTAACTTTACTCTTAATCGTTTCCCATTTGTCTATGATGCCATTTTTAACTTTTTTGAATATGTTTGAGACTCCGCTTTTTAGGTCGTTAAAAGTATTTTTGACTCCAGTCCATAAACTTTTAGCAAAAGATACGACTTTATTTTTAATCGTGTTCCAAACGCTTATGGCAAATCCTTTAACTTTATTGAAAATGGAGGTAACACTATTTTTTAAAGAGTTAAAATTATTTCTAACACCATTCCATAGTGACTTAGCAAAACTTACGACTCTATTTCTAATTGTTGTCCAAACGCTAATAGCAAAGTTCTTCACTTTGTTAAAGATTGATACTACACTATTTTTAAGCCATGTGAATGCATTCTTAACGCCATTCCACAATGATTTAGCCCTAGCTATTACAGTGTTCTTAATCGTAGTCCACACTTTGATTGCAAAGTTTTTGACTGCATTAAATATTGAAACAACGCTATTTTTCAACCAGTTAAACGCAGCTTTAACACCCGTCCAAAGTGTTTTTGCACGACTAACAACTACATTTTTTATTGTGGTCCATACTTTAATAGCAAAATTCTTAACAGCATTAAATATTGTTATAACTCCATTTTTAAGCCAATTAAATGCTGTTTTCACACCAATCCATAGACCTTTGGCTAAATTAACAACTGTGTTCTTAATTGAAGTCCATATTCTAATAGCGATTGCTTTAGCAGCATTAAATACTGTAGATACTACTGTTCTAACTGTGTTAATATACCATTTAACACCAGCAACCAACGCTTTAACTACGTTTACAACGCCTGTTTTTAATGCGTTCCAAATCCAAAGGGCTGCGGTTTTGATACCATTCCATATTGCAGATAACACTATTTTCAGCGCTTTTATTGGGTTTTGTACTGCAAACTTAATGCCGTTCCACGTTGCTACTGCAGCTGTTTTTAATGTGTTCCACACCCATATAGATGCCGTTTTAATTCCGTTCCATATACCAATAATATAAGGTTTAAGGAACCCAAAAACTGATATAGCAGTGTTTTTAATAGCGTTCCATGCATTGATTACTACATTTCTAAACGTTGAGTTTGTTTTCCAAAGATGTATTATGCCAGCAACTAATAAACCAATAGCTGTAATAACCCAACCAATAGGACCAGTCATGAATCTTATAGCTAAACCTAGCCCTCTTGTTGCTAATGCTGCAGCTTTCGATACGAGAGTCCATGTTTTCGTTGCTACGGTAACTAATTTCGTTTTTATTGCTGCGATTGCGCCAGCATTACCAAACAGTTTCGTTGCACCTGTTGCACCTAGCAAAGCACCTCTAAGTAATAATATTGGTTTTGCAGCTAGAAGTGCTACACCACCGAATGCAGTTAGTAGCCCTAATATCTTTCCTATCATAGGATGTGCGTTCGTCATTGTGGCAGTCCATTTGAAGAAAGCAGCACTTATGCTTAATACTGCAGCACCAACTGGCGCCATTCCTTTAGCTAATCCCCATAATGTGCCGGTAATATTTTTAATTAATGACCATACTTTAGGACCATTCGTTTCTAAATATTGCACAAATTGTCGGAAACCATCAGACTTTTTCAATCCTGCAGACCATTCAGCAAAACCTTTTGTTACACTTTGTATACCTAATAAAACATTATGAGAATGACCACTAAATGCTTGGAATAAACTAATTATGCCACTAAATATATTTCCGAATATACTCCCTACAATAGGTAAGTTAACTTTGGTATACTCTACAAAACCGTTTATTGCTTTAGTTCCTTGAACTGAATTAGCCCAATTGTCAAAACTTTTAGCCATGTTTGCAAATCCTTGAGAAGCCCAACTATAAAGTGGACTCAACTTATTGAACATTGCTGTAGATCCATTCACAAAACTTTGTGTTGCATTAAGCAAGTTTTGGAATATCTTAGGACCTTGTGTATTCAAAATATCAAATGCGCGTTTAGCATTGCCTGAAGTTTTAGCCCAATTCAACATTTTTCCACTAGCTGTTTCTATTTGACTAGCTGTTTTAGTTAAGAAAGGATTTAGTGTAGTTAAAGCATGCCTAGCAGTATTAATACCATTTGTCATCGTGTTGAATATTGACGATTGATTTTGTGCAATTAAACCTTCCCAAGAAGATTTAAGACCACTTAAAGCAGTTTGGTATGCAGAAACTTCTTTAGTTACTCGTAATTGGCCATCTTCTAACATTTTAAGTGCGTACGTCGCTTGACCTGCAAATGCTTTAACTGCTACACCAGCAATCCCGAATGCGCCACCCATACCGATAGCGCCACCAGCTGCTGCAGTCAACATGCCTCCTAAACCAGCACCTAAACTAACTACTGAACCTAATATAGGTACAAGAGCAGAGAAATGTGTAGTCATTACACCACCAACAACACCTTGTGTTAATTCTCCTAAACTACGTAGTGTAGTAGCGATACGGTCCATTTCTCCACGAGCGCCAACCCATGCATTAGTAGCAGTACCCATAAGCCTTTGTTGTCTTTGATACTCTTTTAATTCGTCCGTAGTTTCATCAATACGACCTTGTAATATTTGAAAGGCAATTGCTTCCTTAATTAAGTCATTTCTCAATCCAATTGCTTCTCTACTATTGCCTTGTTGTGCTCGTTCTAATTCTCTTAGATTGCCTTTCAACAAATCTGTATGTGCCTTTTGTTTTTGCATAGTGTGACTTAATTCTGCTAAACGACTTTTATAACCCTGTACACTTTTTTCTGATTGCTTAAAACGCATTTCAGTAAGTTTAGCCTCATTACGTAATTGACCCAAACTATTTTTAACTTGGTCAGTAGAGCGACCTAATAGTTTTTGTTGTGCTTGAGTTTGTTTTAATTCATTTTCATAACCGTTTAACTGATTTTCAGCTTGCTGTACTGCACGACTCGCATTCTGTAACTTTATTTTTTGCTCATCAGTTACATTGTTACTTTGCTTCATTTGTCGTTGCATCTCGTTTAGGGTATTATTACGCTGAGCCAATAACCCCTCTTGTAACTTGATTGCGCGACCTAAATCAGTTTCTTGTTGTGCTAAAGATTCTGCGCTAACTTCATTCTGCTTCATTTCTTTACGTTGGTTGCGTAGAGATTTGTTTATAGCTTTAAGGTTACGCTCAATCGTGGTCTTGGAAGCTTTGAGGGGGTCAACATCCATCGATACCTCTGCACTCAAATTAAAATCCGCCATTCTCTCACCTCCCGTTTTATAGCATTGCCATCATTTCTTCAGGACTTAACGCACCAGATTTAGCAACTTTAGATGCTTTCTTCTTACGTTTCTTAGTCGCAAATATCTTATTGAAATCTTCCATAACAATCTGGTCCACTTCATGTGGCTTATACTGTGCATCCTCGATAAAATGACGGTAAATTTCGTATATATCTTCTACGACTTCGCCGGCTGTTTTGCCTTCGTTGTAGTCGCTTTTTTTGTTTGCTTTCCCGTGTCGTTGTTAGCGAAAATTTTGCTATAAGTGTCAGCGAGAGAGTTTTCAACTTCTAAACCGTCAAACACTTCATCAATCGTAAATTGATTGTCAAAAACTTTAACAAGTAATGCTGCAAATTCGTCATACATTTCAAATGTATCTTCTGATTCTTCCTCTTTTGCTCTTTCGTCTAATTCTTCTGATTTCTTCAAGAAATCTTTGTATTCTTCAGTTTGTTCAAGGTCATCTAGTTCTTGGAAATATTTTTCTTGTTCTTCGTCTGTTTCAGCTTCGCCTAATTTTTCTTCAACTTTTTCAATTTTGTTTAAAATACTTCTGTGTTTTCGGTATAAGTTTTGCATTTCACCAACCACACCAAAGCCTGCTTGTAATTCTTTCTCAAATTCTGCTTGTGCTTTCATAGCACCTAAATTCAATTTATCTTTAGAAAACATTTTGTTCTTACCATCAATTTTTAAAGTTACTTTAGCCATATATAAGCTCCTTATAAATTATTTTTGTATACAAAAATAGGCGACCGGTTAAAGTCGCCTTAAATCAAATTATGCTACTGGTTCTTCTGTAGATCCGCCGCCATCTGGTACAGTCGTCACTGTTCCATGAATAGCGTCATAGAATGCTTGTTCGTCAAATTCTGGATCTGCACTGTGAATACGAGCGAATACTAATTTATCCTCTTCACGTTGCATGAATGAACCTTCCATTTCGATTTGGTCTTGTTGTTCTGGTGAATCTTCCATAGTAGAAGCACTTGTACCAGGAATGTTGAAATTACCTCGAGTTAATCCGTAATAAATATATGAACCATCATTACAACGATACTTCCAAGTTGCCGAAACGTAAGGAGGTACAAGGTCTGATTTGTACATTTCAATACCTTTTTCATTAGGTACTCCAAGTAGTTCATTACGTTCTTCCTTAGTTAGTTCCATTAAGTTAGCTGTTAATGTTGCACCTGTGATACCACTAAATAATGCTAGTTTTTTAACACCATCTGCGTATACTGGTTCATTACCTTGTTCTAATTCTAGTTCGATTTCTTGTAATCCTGGTACATCTGTAATTGGACCAGCTGTTTCTACACCGTTACCAACTTGTTTACGAATTTTAAATCCTTCACATGTAATTGCTACTTTTTTATCTGCCATAGTTTATTACTCCTTTTTAGTTAAAATAATGTTGAAGCTAAGCATTTGGTTATAAAGGTTAAAATCTTCATCCTTGCTTAACTCCCTTTCAAAACAAATGCCATTGATACTTTCGATAATTTCAACCACACGTTCATTTATTGAATGAACATCACTGATTGACTTACCAAAGGTTTCAACGGCAAATAAATAACGATAATGACCACTGCCACCATCGTTTTCTAGTGCATTGCCATTCATGATTTCTGTTAAGCGCATGAATGGTGCTTCTTCTGTTTTCTGATATGATTCGGGTATTTCAAATGTGTATATTAAAGGCTGTTTAGCGCTTGTTTTACGGGCTTCATTCATCATAGATACCAATTGTTCATCTTTACGCAAAACATCCCACATACGCACGATAGGGTGCTTAGTCAACGTCAAATACCTTTTCCATAGCTTGACGGTATATAGCTAGTATTGGCCCTTTTGCTTGTTCGTGAGATTTACGTAAAAAGTGTTGTGGTGGTTGTCCAACTGTACCTCTAACTTTTGTACCAACATCTGGAAAGTGGATATACCAACCAGATTCTTTACGTGATTTACCCATTTGATAACCAACTTCTTTTTTAGGATAAGATTCGTCACGTTGGAAATTAGAAATTTTGGTAACATCTCTCGCATGGTCTGAATGTGTTTGTTTATCAGATACCGGCGTATTCATTTTGAGAATACCCTCATAAGTTTTGGATGCATTAGTAACAGCCCTTTTAGCTTGTTTCTCGCTTTCCCATATCAACTTATTGAGTTTGTCTGAAATATCTTTATCGGAATCTCTACGTTTTGTCATTCAACCACCTCACATTTCAACTGTTGGCGTTCCATGTCTTGAAAGTCCGTTTCAATAGCTACAATTTTGTATTGCTTGCCTTTAAATTCCACAAATAACCCCGAATGTATATCTGCTTTTTGTCGATAACGTATGATAAATACTATCGTTTCACGTCTTGTGTCTAGGTCCTCATTTCTAAATTCTTTAATAGTAGTTTTTGACACTTCACAAAACGGAGTAGCGATAGTAGTAGGTACTTCCTCGTATCCACCTTCATCGTTTATCATATTTTCAACCGAATAAATTTTTATTCTGTGCTTGAGTTTGCCGATTTCCATTTTGCATACTCACCCCTTAACGCTTGTATTAACGCAAGTGATGATTGAGGTGTTTCGACTTTCTCAAATTGCGTTGTAGTAGAACGATTTTCGTAGTGATGTGCAACATGATTGATAACAGCCAAATTAAAAAGGCTTATTACTTCATCGTTGGATGTGTAAAAGCCTTCATCATCTGTTATCGCACCTTTTACTTGTCGCCTTGCAGCAGGTAAATAAAGATACTGTATTTCGTTGTCATCAAAGTCATGATCTACACGTATTGCGTTTTTGATGTTTTCTAACGTAAGTTCATACACACGTATCACCTACTTTTTATCTGTACGTTCTAAAAAAGGACCGTCAAACCCATTTGCTTTTAAAGTACTTTCAACTTCATCAGCACGTTTGACAGTCATTTCTACCTCGTCATTTTTCTTTAATTTTTTGTCTAACTCTAAATCTTTATAAGGTTTAACAACTTTATATTTAGCCATCTATATCCCTCCTATTATGCTGTTGGTTCTGAACCTGTACCTAAGTCGCCAGCCGTACCAGTGTAAGTAATAAAACGACCCGCTTCTTCTACACCTTTTTTAACGTCGAAACGCATGTAAGCTGCTAAGATTTGACCATAGATTTCATTTTCTACCCATTTAACAGATGCTTGTTTGCGGTCTGCAAAGAATACTGCATAGTTTAAATCACCGATAAATGCTTTCTTATCACCTTTAACACCAAATAGTTCATCTTTAATAATGAATACTGGACGACCAAATAAAACTGTTCCAGTTGGGCTTGTAATATCTTGTTTTAATAGGTATTGACCGTTTTTATCTTTCAATGTATCTAAGGCTTGATAGAATGATTGAGATACAACTAATGAAAGATTGTACGCAGGGTCGATCTCTACGTTGATAATTTGTTTAATATCATCTAAGTTTGCAGTGTCAACCGGTGCAAATGTTTTCATTACATCCGCAATGTATTTGTTAGTTGTGTTTACTGCTTGTCGTGCATTATTTCTAGCGATAATGTTTGCTAAGTTAGCTTCTGAATCATCAAGTGCTTCTTGTGACACTGGAATTTGACCACGATAAGTTTTAACTTTGTAATCAATGTCAGTGAATTTAGGAGAAGCAAGCTCTGGGTTCTTAGCTAATTCTTCCACACTTACCATTGTTTCTTGTGCTGGATTTAAAATTGGATGTGATCCAGACGCAGTTGTTACTGGTTGTACGTTAACGAATTTCTTCAAGTCAACGAACGTTTCTGGTAATTCTTCTGGTTGATATTTAATATCTTCCGGAATGATTGGTTGTGCTTCTACTGATGTAACGTTGTCACGTTGCGCACCTTTTGTTTTAACATAATTTAAAAAGGCCTGTGTTTCCTCTGAATATTTATTTTCTTTGTTTTCTAAAATTTGTCTCGCCATAGAACGTTTGCCCCCTAATTTCTTTTTCTTTTCTTCTTCTAATTCTTCTGGTGTTTTTTCTTCAACCGGTGTTTCCGGCTTTTCTTCCGGTTGTTCTTTCTCATCTGCTTTAGGTTCTTTGTCTTGTTCCGGTTGCTCATCTACTTTTTTATCTTCAGTAGGTGGTTCTGCATCCGGCTTTTCATTCTTTTCTTCCGTTTCAGTTTTGTCTTTCGGCGCTTCTGAATCTCCACTAATTTTTTCTTCAGCAGACACAGAGTCCACAATTTCTTTTTGCTCGTTGTAAGCATTTTTAGCTTGTTGGATTTCTTCTTGTAATTTACGAGCAGTTTCAACATCGCCGTTATTAACAGCTTTTTGCGCTTGGTCAATTAAGTCATTAATCGACTTCGCTTGTTCTTGAAGTGTTGCCATATAGGTATTCCTCCCTTGTTTTTGTTAAAAATTGGCATAAAAAATAGCCTACGTATCAATACGTAAACCTTCCAATTCAAGCTCAATTTTCATTTTTTCCAGTTGTTTAAATTTGTCTAATCCTTTAGCTCTTTGGCCAACTGCAACCGTTGTTTCTTGGTATGCTGGTATTGTTACAATACTCACTTCAATCAGTTCATCAATTTTATTGATAGTTTGTACATATTCGCCATCTACTTTTGACCATGTTCTTGCAGTATCATCATTGGGTGGTAATGTAAAAAAGAAACTACACTGGTTCACATTGCCCGCTTTGATATTTTCGTATATATCTTTAGCGTATGATGTGTTAGGTAAGTAACATTTGAAGTACAACCCTTTACTGTCTATTGAAAGTTCTAATGTTTTAGCTTGTGTACGCCCTACAACTTGGTTGAAATCATGATTGATTAAGCATTTAACATCCGATATATCTACTTCGCTTAGTGCATTCGGATTTATAATTTCTTTAAACCCTCCTAAGTCGTCACTCAATGTATCGAAGATAATCGCATAACCTTCCACAACCATTTCTTGTTGTCCAGTATCAATTTGACTGTTCGCCATTCGGTTCACCCCCTTTTTGTAGGGATTCAATATTTTTCTGAACCTTACTATTTTGATACGCTTGTAAGTCTTTTAATAGAATTGTATTCAAGTCAGCTAACGGTTCATCACCACCTTCAACTGGATCTAATCCAAACTCTGCACGCGCTTCGTTTAACATCATAATTTTTTTCTGGAACAATTGCGTAACACGTTCCAACTTAATTTGTGGATCACTGTCAATTAAGCGTGATACGTCGTAATCAAGCGATACTTCATACGGTGCTTGGACAAATAGTTTTTCCTCTATTTCTGCGTTCATCATTGAGAATATCGGATATAAGGTGTTTCTGTAGTACTCAATACCAGAATCTTTAAGTGATGTATTTACTGTTTCAATACCTAATTTAGACATCGGTAATCCAAATGCTTTAGCAACTTGTTGCGTACTAAACTTATAACTATTTAAGAAATTCAGTACCTCTGTAGGTACTTCTAAGCGTTTAAAGTCCATTGTGTCGTCAAGCATGACTAAACCGTTATTATTTTTTAGCTGGCTATTTTCGAAATTTTGTTTGATTAAACCTAATTCTTCATCAGAATAGCGTCCATCTTCATACTTCAATACTGCAGTGGATGTACCACCATTTTTAAAGAAGTCATCTAAGAAACGTTTACTACCCATTGATATTCCTATCTCATTAGCTAACGAGAATAGAGGGCTGTAACCATTAAATCCATCTAAACTAAACATTCTGAAATGAAGTACATCTTCAGTATCAAATTGAACGTGGCCATCTAATTCATCAATGTAATGATATTTAATTTGGTCGTCTTGTTGTTGAATAGATACTGCACTATTTTGCATGTGATATAACTCAACGGGGTCTCCGTTTTCATCACGGACAATTTCTACATAGGAATTACCGTTTAACAACATATTGGCCACAAGAATGTACTTAAAATGCCATGCATCTAAATGTGCATTAGGTCTTTTGTTTAACAGTTTTAAAATCTTCTTGTCTGCATCTAAATAACTATCTTTATCATTAAACTTAATCGTTGTACTGGCTATATCTTTAGAAATAATATCAATAGCTGTGAAAATATCACTGTTTTTTAATGAAGATATACCCGACCATGTTATACCAGCCATGCCACCCGTTTCAGTTAGCATTCTTAATGTTGATTTATCCACAGTTACATCATTGCTACGTTTAAAACCTCTAAAATTAAATACTCCCATTATCTATTTCCACCTCCCTTCTGGAAAGGGTCATCAATTGTTATCGCTAATCCAGTTAGCATTAATCCACCGATAATAAATCCTAAGGGTTCCCACGCTAAATAAGCACCATAAGCGATTGATACAACGCCTATAAGTGCAAATAGGATAACTAATATATCTTTGGTTAATTTCACGCATACACCCCCTTAAATGAACATTGGTAATGCTCGTTTTTTCTCCCATTCATGCTCACTTGCTATTACATAAGCAAATATAGTTGCCATTAGTGGGTCAATCTTTTCTCTGTTAAGTTTTTTCTCAATCATAATTGCATCATTAACGTTTTTAGCGATAGCATTTTTAACTGCCATATCTAACAATGGGTTTTTATGATGTTTAATTTCTTCGTTAATTACTTTTAGTCTAAAATCTATATTAGGATTAGATAATGTTTGTTGTCCTTGCCTAATTTCAATTAACTCATAACGCCAATTCCTTTGCTCAATACCGGGCAAATAAGAATGTATAGCGTATGGATCATAACAAACTGCTTGTATATCAAGATTGTATTTAGCGATATAACTTTCAATAAAATCAAGCACTTGTGTCGGATTAATAATCCCACTCTGTAAGTCAGTGATTGTACAATATCCCTGTTCAGACATATATTGATAATCAATCATATCTCGTTCTATTTTCGATTGGAGGCCACCTTTTGTACCTACGAAAGAATGAGAGGTTACATAGTATTGTTTGTTCTTTTCATCTAAGTGAATGAATGAAACAGCTGTTAAATCTTCTGCTCTTGATAAATCAAGGCCAATGTATGTTTTAGTGTCATGTATATCAAATTCAGTTTCATTCTTTTTCCAGTCTGCAAATTCAAGGTATGCTTCTTCACTTGCAGCACGCCACATGTTGAAGTTTTTTATTAATATTCCGTTTAATCCGCTTCCACTATCTAATGCAGCAGTAACTTCTGGTTGAATATTTTTAGCTAATACTTTTCTTAATGCTGGTATTTCAAATAATGGATTGGATTTAATCCATGTATCTTGGTCATGTATTTCTTCTTCGCTGTCTTGTTCAGCACAATAAACAAAATAATTCTCGTTGGAAGTTACTCCATCTAATATTTTGTCTATATAGATATATTCTTCATACATCGGACCAGTCATATTTTTACCAGCAGTGGAAATGATTATAAGTGTAGGGTTATCAAGTAATACTTGCCCACGTCTTAATGTTTCATACATATTTTTATTCTTAGCTTCATGGTATTCATCTATGATTGCGTAACTAAATTGATAACCTTCTAAGTTGGAAGCATCATTTGAAACAGCTTTTATTTTGCTTCGGTCAACCGTGTTTAATACTTCTTTCTTACTTTCAGTTATTTTGCTCATACTCTTAATTTTAGGAGATATAGCACGCAATGATTGTATTTGTGCCATTGTCATATCATAAGCAATGGTTGCTTGCTCACGACTGTTAGCAGATAAGCCAACTAACCTTTCATTAACTGGGTCATCACCCATGAGTAGTTCGTAGAGAGAAAGACCTGAAATGAGCAATGTTTTTCCATTTTTTCTTGAGAGTGAGAGATATGCTTTCGTATACCTTCTGTAATTTTCATCATCAATCCATCCGTATAACGAACCAGCAATAAACTTTTGAAATTTAGCAAGTTTCATTTGTTTACCAGTTTTTGGGTCGGGAAGCATCTCTAGAAATTGTATTACGTGATTTGCTTTATTTACATCGAATTGATAACCAAGATTAGGATTTTCTAAATCATCTAAATGCCTTTGACATGCTTTTATATTTTTATCGCTCGCTAACATTTCACCATTAACCACTTTTGTTGCGTAGTCGGTTACATGGTCCTTAATTTTTGGCATTTAGCATATCCTCAAAAGGGTCCGCATTTTCTTTGGACTCTTTAGGTTCAAGTATTTTTAATCTTGATTCCACAGTTAAACCTAATTTAGGAGCGATAGAGTTCATTGCGGTTATGCTGTCACGCTGTATTGTGTAATAACTTGATAATTTAGATCCTCTTTCAGTTACAACCACCATTTCTTTTTCTAATTGCTTAGTAGCGTTGACGTAATTACTGTACGTTTGGCAATACATAGACAGTAATGCTAGGTCTAATGCAGCCACTGGCAACTCTCTTATGAGCGGTAATATCCTATTCCACTCTTTTTTAGCGGTTTTGTCTAACCACTCTGGCGCTGTGTCCTTCAATTCAGTTAGTTGACCAAGCGCTTCTTCTGTAGCTTTCTTGGTTTCTTGTGTATTTTTGGTTAATCTACTTTTTTGTTGCGATAATAACTTTCTTTGCGCCACTTTAATCAACTCCTTTCATGAATAAACTTTAATTAAATAGCGTCAGAATAGTATTTAGCCCCACATATTTGAATTTCATTTTCAACAATTGCTACAGCGAAGGGGTCGAGCGATAAATTAAAAAAATTATTTAAGTGGCGGTCAAATCGACCCTCGCCTTTTTCTGTTGCTATACTTCCGGTCTGCGTCTCGGCTTATGATCTATCCGGTTATGACATGCCGTACATACAGTAATCAGATTATCCATATCTAATCTTCGTTTCCAATCATCTTTCAACTCAACAATATGATGGACCATAAGACGTTTATCATTCACAATACCTTGCTTTAAACACTCTTGGCACAAATACTTGTCACGCAATAGCACTCTCTTACGTTTAGAGCGCCACTGTGACGATTGATAGAACTCTGTATACTTACTATCCTTACCATATCGAACGCTTGCATTGTACCTCTTACTGTTCCGTTTGCGTTGCTCTAGCAATTGGTCTTGAGTCATCGTCTTATTACCTAAACGAATCTTTGGTTCTATGAAAGACAAATAAATCAACTTCTTTCATTTAATATTTATAATTAAAATAATTAATTTAGTTTGATAAATAAAAAAAGAAAAGACAAAAAGAAATATAAATATTATTTGTCGAAAAACAAAATCAATTCTTCTTGTCTTAACTTTATCTTTCTAATCAACTTAATATATAATTGTTTGTTTAGATCAATCTCTTAAACTGATTAAACCTTTTAAGTTTGTTGATTAGATTTGATATTGTTAATCACATTCATATAAGTTAATAAGTAAATGTAATTGATCTTATGTTGTGATGAACAATAAAAAGAGAACACACAAGTTAATGTATGTTCTCAATATAATATAGTATTAATAGGTACTGGAACGATTGTTATTTACAAGTACCTTATGATATAAATTAGTTACAGACCATTGTGATATTCTTTATCACGCTTAGAGAAGTAGGTAGGTATAAAGCCACCATTCTTTCTACGTAGTTCCTGTTTGTGTTTCTTCATTTCTACGGTAGCCGTTAATAATTGCCTAACGTTCTGTTCGATATACTTAGTCGGTATTCTTACAACTTCCCAACCATTATCGTTTTCATTAAGGTTGTTAAGTATAACCCCATCACGCTTAGTATCTTTAACCTTTTGAAAATCATGAAGTTTACCGTCAATCTCTAATACAACTTTTAAGCTAGGTATAAGGAAATCTACTTTATGGTTACCTATTGCATATTCTTTTTTAAAGCGAATACGATTTCTAAGTAATTCCATAGCTGTTACCATTTCAGCAGAAGATAAAAATTTATTAGGTTCTTCCAATGCTTTTTCTAACACTGCTTCACTTTCATCAAAGTAATCCCCTAAGTTAGCTTTTTGTTTTTCTAACATTCTTAACGCACGTTCGTGCATCACTTTAATTTTTAGTTCAACATATTTTTCTAAGTTTGATTCCTTTTCATTTTCATACTTGTCAAAGCAATCATCATGAAAGTACCTTTTTTCAAAATACGTTTCCCCAAACCCTCTTTCTTGATAACCTTTAGTTCCACAATACCAACACGTTTTCAGTTTGCCATTTGATTGACTATTCACTTTTACCACTTCTCCCGTCTGTGACTATTAATAGGCTTTGCCTATAATACCATCTTAAATTTTTTTCGCCCGCACATCTACAAAACGGAAAGTGCGGTTAGAAGTTTATCCACCCAATACGCTTAGCCGTCTCTTGCATCACCTTATTACGTATCCTTATTACTGCATACCGGCTTATTATCTTATCGTCACTGCGTTGTTTAGTTAGCTCATGGGCTATATCTTCCCACTCATAAACCAACTCGTCTTTATCCCAATATCTATAATCAATCACTGCCTTCTGTTCTGGTGTAGCATTACGGTACACATCTTCTATAGCCGCAATAGATTCACTTAGATTACGATAGGTCTTATCTTTATGCAGCTTGACTATCTCATTCTCTACTGGACTACTAACGATATTAGATTTGCCTCCACCTATGTTAGTATCTTGTGGTTGATAAAGGACTTCATATCTTCTATAGGCTAGCTGGCCCTTCATTTCATCATATTTAATCCACAACTGTTCTAGTTTAGGTAAATCTTCTTTGCCTAGATTCATACACTACCTCCAGTTATTTAATGCGTTTATTCCATTCATCTTTAATCTTTCGAATCTCCTCATCAGTCAATTCTCTATGTGGTATCTGTCTTTCAAATATAATATGTGTTAAATATGCCACTTCATATTCCAGTGCGTCTATCTTGGTATCTTTGATTGAATTATATATAAGCGAAATAAGAGCTATACAAGCTAATAATATTGACGTGATTACCCACATATGCATTACCTCCATTTATCTATTTCATAATCACATGGTCCATCTATATCATCGTTAGCCTGTAGTTTAATCAGTATTTCATTCGTCACGTACTTGCTTAGTTCGTATAATGCTAGTAGCAATACAATATATAATGTGCGTTTAATATGTTTCATTTACTCACAGCCTTTTCTATAAGTAGTAGATTTTGATAACGCCTTACTAATAGGACCGTTATTAAAACTAGATGGTATTACTTCTAATAATCCTTTAGGTTTCTTTGCCATTTTCTCAGCCTCTTCCTTACTCTCTGCCTCAACCACTTGATACGTTTGATTAGGTTTAGCTGCAGTCACATGTGGATGTACATGACCTATACTATCTTTGAACGTTGTTACTAAATACTGCGTCATTTCCTCAACAACTCCTTAACCTTAGTGAGTATATCTTTAGTATCCTGTTGACCCGTATCCGCCTCTGTCTGATTCTTGCTCAAAACTTTCCACCTCTGTTATTTCTGGTAACGCTACACGTTGCACAACTAACTGTGCTAGTTTCTTACCTTTATCTACTGAAATTGGTCGCTTGCCAATATTATCCACAATAATACCTATACTCTTATGATATGAGTTGTCTATTGTGCCAAGTTGTACTCTCAATTTAGTCTTAGCAGTCACACCACTTCTAGGTCTAACCTGCGCTTCATATCCTTCATCTAAATGAATAGCAATACCTGTATCAATGATTGCTGTTTCTCCCGGATCTAGTGCCTTAGCTTCACATGTGAATAAATCTAATCCGCTGTCAGTGGCGTTTGCTCTATATGGTTCAATTGCGTCTTCATGTGTACGTTTAAATATTAGTTTGTTCATTATTTTCCTCCTTATACAACCAATCTTTTTCCAAATCGTCCATAACTAGACCCAAACCAATAAGTTGCGTATCATTTTTATCAATCTCTAGCATATCCTTACGCCAATCTTTTAAGTTATCCCACATTATGCGGTGGTTAGTTAGTTTGTGCGTAAGGCGTGTCAGGCGTTTGTTTTCGTGTTCCAATCGTTCAACCTTTGCTTTATACCAAGTTAGGTCGTCGATTAGTGTGTCGCGTTCTGTTTTGTATTGGTCACGTTGTTTTAGTGCTTTGTTTAATTCATGTAATAAAATTTGATTTTCATTGAACTCTTTATATAAATTTAATTGTGTTTCTAATTTTTTATTTAACCTCACTCGCCATCACTCCTTGATCTTTCTTTTTAATTCTCTATTCTCTACTTTAATGTCTACAAAAAATTCTCTTGTTTCTTTTAACTGCTGTTTTAGTTTTTCATTTTCCACCTCTAGCTTGTAACGTTCTTTTAGCGTCCTATCCCAATTACGTTTATACATATCTCGTTCTTGCTCTAATTTATGAATAATATGTTTATTAATTTTACTTTCTAATATCACTCGCCATCACTCCTCAATCTAAATTAATTCATTTAACATTTCATATCTGCGAAATAACTCATCATGCTGGCTTTCAAGGTGATTATAATCTTCTTGCAAGGAAGCCAAAGATTTATCTAAATAATCCCACTCATGTTTTAAATTCTCATTTTCTGTTTTGTATTGGTCGCGTTCTGATTTGAATTGTTGAGCTTTTTTATTTGCGTGAGTTAAATTTTCACTTAAACTTTCGTGTGCCTTTTTGTACATTTCAATTTCAGATAATGCCATTTCATAATTAATCACTCGCCATCACTCCTTTACATAGTTGCCCACATTAACCACATGCTTATTGA
>NZ_PPQB01000004.1 GCF_002902345.1 Staphylococcus arlettae | reverse complement strand
TGCCGGGGTGGGACGACGAAATCATTTTTTCAAATCAGATTTCTGTCCCACTCCCTCTTTTTAATGTTTAAAATATAAAAATAAGTGAAAATATAAATTATTAGACTTACTTTTACAAAACCATTCTTTATGAAATATAGAATGTAAATCGTAACTTATTATTCTTAATTAATGTACATATTGAGTATGTGAAAGTATCTTTTAACAATTATTTCGTGTAAAATAATTAATTAGAGAATAATGAGGAGAATTGAAAATGGAATATCTAGGTCAATTTGCAATAGTACATTTAATATTACATGTTATCTGTATTTGTATAAGTTATTGGGCATTGAATGCTGTAAGATTAGAACAGTTTTTTAAAAAGGGTTTCCCCGTTCAAGTACAAATATGTATGATTTTTATTGCTATATTTTTAGGTACTGCAGTAAGTAATTTTATAATTGATTTATTACAATTTTCTACACAACTAAAATATTTGATGAAATAGGTCAAATACTTGTGAATTATTTTTCAATAAAGATATAATAATTTTGAAAGTAACTAAAAATATAATATTTAAAAGAGTCTGAAATAGGAGTTTAAAGTGGAGGATATTAAGATGGACAAAATAGTTATCAATAGCGGAAATAAACTAACTGGAGAAGTTAAAGTTTCAGGTGCTAAAAATGCAGTTTTACCTGTATTAACAGCATCATTATTAGCTTCAGAAGGTGAAAGTAAACTATTAAACGTGCCTGCATTAAGTGATGTAGAAACGATTAATAATGTAATATCTACATTAAATGCAGAGGTTTCATACAACAAAGAAGAAGAATACGTATCTGTAGATGCAACCAAAACTTTATTTGAAGAAGCTCCTTACGAATATGTAAGTAAAATGAGAGCAAGTATTTTAGTAATGGGTCCGTTATTAGCACGCTTAGGTCATGCTAAAGTAGCGTTACCAGGTGGATGTGCTATTGGCTCTCGACCAATCGAACAACATATTAAAGGCTTTGAAGAATTGGGCGCTGAAATCCATATGGATGGTGGATTTATTTATGCAAATGCTCAAAATGGCTTAAAAGGAACAACAATACATTTAGATTTTCCAAGTGTTGGTGCAACACAAAATATTATAATGGCGGCGTCATTAGCCGAAGGAAAAACAATTTTAGAAAACGTAGCACGTGAACCTGAAATTGTAGATTTGGCTAACTATATAAATGAAATGGGCGGCAATGTATTAGGTGCTGGTACTGATACAGTCACTATAAATGGTGTGGAAAAACTACACGGTGTAGAACATGCAATTATTCCAGATAGAATTGAAGCAGGTACTTTACTTATCGCTGGCGCAATTACACGTGGTGATGTATTAGTAAACGGTGCAATAAAAGAGCATATGACAAGCTTAGTGTATAAACTGGAAGAAATGGGAGTAGATTTAGAATACTTAGATGATGCTATACGCGTACGAGCAACTGAAGAACTAAAACCAGTGGATATTAAAACTTTACCACATCCTGGATTCCCTACAGATATGCAATCCCAAATGATGGCATTATTATTGACTGCAGAAGGTAATAAAGTTGTAACTGAAACAGTTTTTGAAAATCGTTTTATGCACGTAGGCGAATTCAAACGTATGAATGCTAACATTTCAGTTGAAGGTCGCAGTGCTAAAATTGAAGGTAAAAGTGAATTACAAGGTGCACAAGTTAAAGCCACAGACTTACGTGCAGCAGCTGCATTAATATTAGCTGGGTTAGTTGCACAAGGTACAACACAGGTGACAGAACTTAAGCACCTTGATCGTGGTTATGTTGACTTACATGGCAAATTAAAATCATTAGGTGCAGATATCGTACGCGTTCAAGATTAATGCTAATTTACAACAATGAATTAAGTTGGAGGAACTTAAAATGGAAACAATTTTCGATTATAATCAAATCAAGCAAATCATCCCACATAGACAACCTTTTTTACTCATTGATAAAGTGGTTGAGTATGAAGAAGGTAATCGTTGTGTAGCGATTAAAAAAGTGTCTGGTAACGAACCATTTTTCCAAGGTCATTTTCCAGAGTATGCAGTAATGCCTGGTGTGTTAATTACTGAGGCGTTAGCTCAAACTGGCGCAGTGGCAATGTTAAATAGCGAGGAGAATAAAGGGAAATTAGCTTTATTTGCTGGTATTGATAAATGTCGCTTTAAACGTCAAGTTGTTCCAGGTGATACTTTGACATTAGAAGTTGAAATTACAAAAATTAAAGGACCTATAGGTAAAGGTACTGCTAAAGCAACGGTAGATGGTCAAGTAGCATGTAGTTGTGAATTGACATTTGCAATACAAGACGCATAATTATAAAGCGAAAGGTGTTCAAAAACCTTCGTTGCATTGTAATAGTTAATACTATATGTAAAGAGTCTAACACATTAATAGATATGCTTTATTTAAAATTTTCACTTTAATAAGTGTTATTTTGACAAAGGCATTTCATAATGTGTTCAGGCTCTTTTTTTGATGCGTAAATTATACTTTTTAAGAAAACAAAATTAAAGAAACACTTTT
The DNA here is from genome assembly GCF_002902345.1 of Staphylococcus arlettae. Lineage (GTDB taxonomy): Bacteria > Bacillota > Bacilli > Staphylococcales > Staphylococcaceae > Staphylococcus > Staphylococcus arlettae. The sequence goes on along the minus strand of NZ_PPQB01000004.1, from coordinate 26,782 downwards.
GATATAAGTCATTTTGACAAAAACAAAAGTGTCTAAGTAAGTTAATTATAGTTTTATATTATGTGTTAAATCATTCCGTACATTTAATGTTTGTCGCTTTTCTCATCTTTTAAACGAGGTTTCGATTGCATCAATCTATTAAATGATGTTTTAAGTTCATCTCCTGTAAGACCTTCATCGATGAGTTGTTCTAATAAACTTTCAGCATATACTTGTCTTAATGTATAGATATGGCATTCAAAAACTACAGAAATAGAATGTTGTAATTTAGTAATATGCTTTATCGTGGCATCAAAGAGTGCAGGATCATTTGAAGGTCGTGTGATAACAACACGAATATCTAATAAACTATCGTCTTCTTGAAAAGCTTTCATTGTTTCATAGTGATAATCTGAAATGACGATTTCTAATAACCAGCCAGTGCCACTATTCTCTTTATTGATAATGACACCATCTTCTAATTCGTATTCAGTGACACCACCGTTTTCTGATACGATTTGAAATCTTACGGCTTTAAATGTTTTCATCGTCTCACATCCATTAATAAAATTTAAAAATTACTATATCTACATTTATGTACCCATTATAACGTAATTTTAAATTCAGAAGCTAGTTATTATAAAATATAGAATGTTTCTGTCAACAATCACTTACTTTTAGCGTTTTGACGGTATAGCTACTAATTGTATATGATATCGATAAGGAGGTGACATATGATTAACCACATAGTCGTTGTTGGACGACTGACGAAAGACCCGAAAATTTATAGTAATCAGGGTAAACATCTAGCAACCTTTAGTTTAGCTGTAGATCGTCATTACAAATACAAAACAGAGCATCAAGCATGTGATTATTTAAATTGTAAAGCTTTAGGTACTCGAGCACTTAACATTAAACAATATTTATCACAAGGCTCTTTAGTAGCCATTATCGGGAATCTACAATCATCTAAGTATGATAAAGTAGGGCAAACACATTTTATTACCGAGATATTAGTGGAAACAATTAGATTTCTTTCTCCTAAATCGCTAACACAAGTTTCAACGGCCTGTAGTCCTAATCCTATCGGCTTGAAACTATAAAAATTCTACATTATTTAATTTGAAGTTTATATGCCAAAACTACCATCTTATTTCAAATTTATCTCCCAATATAAACCACTATGATATACACTTTTAAATCCTAATATCAATTATACTTCTTTGAAATGGCCATCTTTCATTTTATGATTGGTGGCTATTTCTTTGAATTGTTATTAAATAGTATGCAGAATAATCTGATAAATTACATGATAATTACATACCAATATATAAATTATGCTCAATTTAAATTTGATATGAAGGTAATAATCGGCATTTTTGGTTATGTTTTTTATGACATTGTATGTAATTAGGTTGTAAAAAAAGCCAATACTTTTTTATTTTGTTGTAACCTACAAGGTGATTTTGGATGTTATAGTGGTAACTGCAAATTGATAATAAAAATTATTTACCTTATAGGAGGATTATTAACAATGAAAAAGACAGTAATTACTTCAACATTAGCACTAGGATTAGGTGTAACAGGAGTAGCATCTGGACAAGCTGATGCTTCTGAACAAGGTATTGATAAAGCACAATTAGCACATACAGCACAAAATAACCCTCAACAATTAAATGACGCGCCAATTCATGAAGGTGCTTATAACTATGATTTTAATCACGATAAAGTAGATTACAATTTTGATTCAGATGGAACTTATTGGTCATGGAGTTACAATGGCTATGGTCAAGGAACAGCTGATACTAATGCTCAATCAACTCAAGATACTGAGCAATCAGCACCAGCAGAACAAGCAACATCAACAGAACAAAGTGAGCAAGCTGAACAACCACAACAAACAGCTGCACCACAAACTGAAGAAACTCAACAACCACAACAAGAATCAACTTCTTCAAACAGTGAAAGCTCAAGTGAAGCTACAAGTGGTTCATCTGTAAATGTTAACTCTCATTTACAAACAATCGCTCAACGTGAATCAGGTGGCGATATTACAGCTATTAATCCAAGTTCAGGAGCTGCAGGTAAATATCAATTCTTACAAGCTACTTGGGATTCAGTAGCACCAGCTGAATACGTTGGTGTATCACCAGCAGAAGCTCCAGAATCAGTACAAGATGCAGCTGCAGTTGAATTATACAACACAGTTGGTCCATCACAATGGGTTACTGCATAATTTAAATAATTGTAAATGAATATAAGGATTTAATTTCGAGGCTAGGACAATATTAATTGTCCTAGCTTCTTTTCATATTGGCAGTAGCTGACTGCATTGAAAATGCGCTTTAAACCAAGCTTATTTCAACGCTAGTCACCCTTGCCGGGGTGGGACGACGAAATCATTTTTTCAAAATCAGATTTCTGTCCCACTCCCTATTTATATCTAATTTTGCAATATGAATAGGATTTTGTTATGTTAATAGTAATATAATAATAAAACTGCTAGGGGTGCCTATTGGCTGAGATGATATTAGTTATCAGACCCTTATAACCTGATTTGGTTAATACCAACGTAGGAAAGTGGACTAATAAAGTAGAGCATAGTTTAATTCTGCCTAATTTGTACTGCATTCTTACGTTGAATGTGGTTTTTTAATAGGAGGAATTATACATGACATTTTCACAAGAATTAAAAACTGCATCACAATCCATCATTGATGATATTTATCAAGATGGTTTTATACAAGACATGTTAACTGGCACTTTGTCAGAAGCTGCAGCTAAATTTTATTTAAGAGCAGATGCTTCATATTTAAAAGAGTTTGCGAACATATACGCTTTACTCATTCCCAAAATGGAAAAGTTAGAAGATGTTCAATTTTTAGTAGAACAAATTCAATTTATTGTTGAAGGTGAAGTAGAAGCTCATGAAATTATTGCCGATTTTGTGGGTGAAAATTACGATGCTATTGTACAAGAAAAAGTGTGGCCACCGAGCGGAGATCATTATATTAAACATATGTATTACAATGCTTACACTAAAGAGAATGCCGCACATACAATTGCAGCAATGGCGCCATGTCCATATGTTTATCAAGTAATCGCACAACAAGCACTCAAAGATCGTAAGTTAAATAACTCAAGTGTATTAGTAAAATGGTTTGAGTTTTATAGTACTGAAATGGATGCCTTAGTAAATATTTTTGATCAACTGATCGATCGACTAACAGTAAATTGCTCTAACGAAGAATTAGTCCAAATTAAAGATGCTTTCCTACAAAGTACAATACATGAGCGACGATTTTTCAATATGGCATATGTACAAGAAGAATGGAATTATGGAGGGAAAGTTAATGAAAAAGCCTAAAATAGCCTTGACTGTCGCAGGTACTGATCCAACAGGTGGTGCAGGCGTAATGGCAGATTTGAAGTCTTTTCATGCATGTGGTGTTTATGGAATGGCAGCTATTACAAGTATCGTTGCACAAAACACTAAAGGTGTACAGCACATTCATAATCTTGACCCTGAGTGGTTAAGCGAACAACTAGAAAGTATTTATGATGATGAGCAACCACAAGCGTTAAAAACAGGTATGATTGCTTCAAAAGATATGATGGAACGTATCCAAGTTTATATTAAGCAACATCCAGAAAAGCCATATGTTATAGACCCAGTTATGCTTGCTAAAAGTGGTGATTCGTTAATGGAAGACGTCGGTAAACAACACTTACAGTCTATATTGTTGCCTTATGCAACGGTTGCTACACCAAATATTCCAGAAGCAGAAGAAATTACTGGTATCAAAATTAATGATGAGTCTTCTATTTATCAAGCAGGTAACATATTTATCAAAGAAATTGGTAGTAAAGGCGTAGTGATAAAGGGAGGTCATTCGGCTGATTTAACTGAGTCAAAGGATTATTTATTTACTCAAGATGATGTGTTTACATTTACTGAACCACGTTTTGAAACTAAACATACACATGGTACGGGCTGTACTTTCTCAGCTGTAATTACGGCTGAACTTGCTAAGGGTAAATCGATTTATGATGCTGTTAAAAAAGCCAAAAAATTTATTTCTTTAAGTATTGAATATACACCGGAAATAGGTTATGGCAGAGGCCCAGTTAACCATTTTGCTTATATGAAAAAGGTAGGTTTAGATGATGAATAATTTAGAAAAACTGCGTCAACACAACCCATTAGTTATATGTTATACCAATGATGTAGTTAAACATTTTACTGCTAATGGTTTATTAAGTATTGGTGCCAGCCCAGCAATGAGTGAAGCGCCAGAGGAAGCCTCTGAATTTTTAGCAGCTGCTGGAGCTTTAGTGATTAATATCGGTACGTTAACCAAACAAAGTGCAAAAGATATGTTGGAAATTGCTAAAATAGCCAATGAAGAAAATACACCCATTGTTTTTGATCCAGTAGCAGTTGGTGCTTCCCAATTCAGAAAATCATTCTGTCAACAATTTTTAGAAGAAGTAGATGTAACTGTAATTAAAGGAAATGCTTCTGAGATATTAACATTAATTGATTCTAAAACAACTATGAAAGGTACAGATAGTAATACTGCATTAGATGTGGTAACAATAGCCAAAAAAGCACGACAATTGTTACAAACAACGATAGTGATTACAGGTGAAATAGATGTCATTGCACACGAAGACAAAATACTAAAATTAGCCAATGGTGCGCCAATGTTAACGCGTATCACTGGTGCAGGATGTTTATTAGGAGGTATTATCGCTAGCTTTGTAAATAAACAGTTAGCGCCTAAAGTAGACATAATTGAAGAAGCTGTCAGCATTTATAATATTGCTGCCGAGCAAGCTGCTCAGGCAATTAACGGACCAGGTGCATTTTTGACTCAGTTTATTGATGCGCTTTATAACGTAACATATGATGATTATTTGGCACAGCGACAAGTTGAAGAGGTGTAAGTAATGCAAAAAGAAGATTTAAAACTATATTTTATCTGTGGTACACAAGATATAAATGATGGTCAGTCGATTGAACAAATATTGAAGACTGCGTTAGAAGCAGGTATCACAATGTTTCAGTTTAGAGAAAAAGGATCAAGCGCTTTACAAGGAGCTGAGAAAGAAGCATTAGCACGTAAGTTGCACACGTTGTGTAAAGGTTATAACGTCCCATTTATTGTTAATGATGATATTGAGTTAGCGTTGACGATTGAAGCGGATGGTGTTCATGTAGGACAAAATGATACTGATGTGCAGCAATTTAGACAACACTTTACAAACAAAATAATAGGTTTAAGTGTAGGTACAGTTGAGGAGTATAAACAATCTGATTTGAGTTATATTGACTATATCGGTGTAGGACCAATGTTTGATACGAGTTCGAAAGCAGACGCTAATGCACCAGTTGGCCCGACAATGATAACAACACTGCGTAGTTTAGTTGGAAACATGCCTATTGTAGGAATTGGTGGTATCACAACGAGTAACTTTCAGCCTGTCTTAGCAGCAGGTGCGGATGGTATATCAGTGATTTCTGCAATAAGTAAAAGTGACGATATTACAAAAACAATTCGATATTTTTTACAATCTGTAGAATAAAAGATAAAATTTTTGTTTTTGATTTCCACTTTATGTTGAATATGATAAAATGATTTTTGTGTGAATATATCATTAGAGGTGGAAAAATGAAGAAAAAAGCGCTACTACCTTTACTTCTAGGAGTAATGGTATTTTTAGCAGGGTGTGACTATTCAAAACCAGAAAATAGAAATGGTTTTTTCTTTAATACATTTGTTGAACCAATGGATAAAGTTATACATTGGTTAGGTCAAGCGTTTAATAATGATTATGGTTTGGCTATTATTGTTATTGTATTAGCAATTCGTATTATTTTATTACCATTTATGTTATCAAATTATAAAAATAGTCATATGATGCGTGAAAAAATGAAGGTTGCTAAGCCTGATATTGATGCAATTCAAGAAAAAGTGAAACGTTCACGTACGCAAGAAGAGAAAATGGCAGCTAACCAAGAAATGATGGAAGTATATAAAAAATATGATATGAATCCAATGAAGAGTATGTTAGGTTGTTTACCAATACTAATTCAAATGCCAGTAATTATGGGATTATTCTTCGTATTAAAATATCCATCTAGTGGTGGTTTTACGGATCATCCGAACTTCTTATGGTTTGATTTGGCTAAACCAGATATTTGGATTACGATTATTGCAGGTATTTTATATTTCTTACAAGCCTATGTATCAAGTTTAAGTATGCCTAATGAACAACGTCAGATGGGCTATATGATGATGGTTATTTCACCAATCATGATAGTTTGGATTTCGTTAAGTTCAGCATCAGCACTTGGTTTATATTGGTCTGTCAGTGCCGCCTTCTTGATTGTCCAAACTCAAATAGCAAATATGCATTATTCTAAAGTTGCTAAAAGAGAAGTTGCACCAATGTTAGAAGCATTTAACAAAGAAAATGAAGGCAGCGAGAAAAAAGGTAAAAACACTCAAATTGCTTCAAAGAAGAAAAAGAAATAATTGATTTAGATAGTTAGAAAAAGCTAGGACATTAATTGATGTCCTAGCTTTTTTATATTTAAGTATCGGGTTGGAAATGCCATTCAGCGAAAAATTGTTGTATATATAATTGCATAAATTGATGTCTTTCGTGTGCAATTGATTTTGCTGTATCGGTATGCATTAAAGATTTTAGCGTGAATAATTTTTCGTAAAAATGCTTGATTGCGGATGGTGGTAACTGCTCTAGTGCTACTTCGTTCTTTGTCAGTGCTTCTAATGAAGCATCATCTGACCACATCGCTTCATTAAAGTGACCTGCAAACTGAAATGTACGAGCGATACCAATAGCTCCGATCGCATCTAAACGGTCGGCATCACGGACAATTTGTCCTTCTTTAGACAAAGTTATATCGTTGTTTTGCCCATTTTTAAAACTCATATGGTTAATAATAAAACAGATATGAGTTGCGTTTTGTGATGAGACACCAATTTCAGACAAGAATGCTTGTAGTTTAGATACTGCAGTTGTAGCATTAGTTAATTTAGTATCGACAGTGTCATGCAATAGCGCCGCCATTTTTATGACAAAATGATCAGCGGGTTGTTCAAGTGTAGCAATATGTGTTGCTAACTCTACTACACGTAATACATGTGGAATATCATGTCCAGTCGTATCGTGTTCATGAAATGCACACATATATTCGTATGCACGTGTCATTTGGGTTTCTGGGTTCAAAAGATCACTCCATTCGATTCAACTATCAAGTAACAAATCTGTAACTATTACCTGATAGTTGAATTATAACTACTATAATATCGGTGATAACAATCTTGCTATACCTTCTTTAAATTTAATCCATAAACTTCTTTGATCGTATAATTCTTGTGTTAAACGATAAGATACATGCAAGTCATTTTCGAAAGCAGCACGTAGCTGATGTGCAACTTGTATATCATATATAAAGGCATTGATTTCAAAGTTTAATGTAAAACTTCGATGGTCCATATTAGCGGTACCTACACTAGCAATTTCGTCATCAATGACAATGCACTTAGAATGTAAGAACCCATTATCATAATGATAAATATTTACTCCGGCCTCTAATAAAGAAGCTACATTATTATAAGTTGCCCAATATACAAATGGATGATCAGGTTTATTAGGTATCATAATATTGACATTAACACCACCTAAAGCTGCAATTTTAACAGCATCTAAGAAAGCTTGATCAGGAATAAAATAAGGTGATTGAATGTATATTGATTCTTTTGCAGAAGCAATCATTTTCAAATAGCCATATTTAATTTGTTCCCATGCTTCGTCTGGACCACTGGAAGCAATTTGAACACCTATTGTTCCACCAGAATTAACATCTGGGAAATAGCGATCTTCATACTGTAGATTGTCACGTGTAGATTGTGAATTCCAATCGAGCATAAAACGTAATTGCAAGGCATTAACAGCATCTCCTACTATACGTAAGTGGGTATCACGCCAATAGCCAAATTTCTTTTTCAGTCCTAAATATTCATCACCGACGTTAAAGCCACCGACATAACCAATTTGACCATCGATAATGACAATTTTCCGGTGGTTACGGTTATTCATACGTAAATTGATTAATGGTAACTTCGAAGGGAAGAATGCTTCAACTTGACCGCCATTTTTGCGAAAAGATTTAAAATCTTTTAATGACAATGTACGTGAACCCATATCATCATAAAGCATTTTTACCTCAACGCCTTCGGTTAACTTTTGTTCCAATGCCGTTAATATGCTTTTTCCTAAATTATCATTTCTAAAGATGTAATATTGGATATGTATGTAATCCTTAGCTTGAATAATATCATTTAATAAAGCATCGAACTTTTGTCTGCCATCCGTATAAATAGTAACTTCATTATCGGTAGTTAAAAAGGCAGCATTATTATAGAGCAACATTTGTACCATATCTTTAAATTTAACAATTTGATGATTGCCTTTTGAAAAATCATCATTTTTTAAAGCTTCAAGTTGCTCGTTTACAATCATCTCTATACCAATTTTGTCGCTTTCATCTATTTTGAAAATGTGTTTTCTTTGTATTTGACGACCAAATAATAAGTATACGATAAATCCTAATATAGGTATTAATACTAAAATTAATAACCAAGCCCAAATTGAACCGGCAGAACGGCGTTCCATAAAGATAATAGTAAAAGCAAATATTAAATTTAAGATAAACGCACTAATAAGTACAATGTTTAATATGACATTAGAATTATGGTAAAACAATGTAAAGAAATCAATCATAGTGGCATACCTCCAAGTAACTATGTAGTCTTACTGTCGAAACTCTTCGCTATTGTAACATGAAGTAGGCTTTTTATCACTTGACATATACGTCAAGGGGGTATATTATGATGTTGAATTAAAAAGAGAGGTGTTTCACATGACAGAGGTAGACAAAGCGCATCATTCTACTCAGACAAAAGCCAATTTAAAATCACGTTTGAATCGTATAGAGGGGCAAGTAAGAGCGATTAATAGAATGATTGATGAAGATGTTTATTGTGATGATGTCTTAACACAAATCAGAGCAACGCGTTCTGCGTTAAACAGTGTTGCTACAAAATTATTAGATCATCATATGAAGAGCTGTATTATGGACAAAGTGAACGCGGGCGAGCAAGAAGCGGCTATGGAAGAATTACTAGTAACATTTCAAAAGCTCATGAAAGATTAGGGGTGAACAACATGGAATCAAAAGTCATCTTTTTAGCGGGTTTAACGTCTTATAAACAACAAGCACAATTAACACAAAAATTGTTAAATATTATTGGAGTCCATCAAGTACACGTTAGCCTCGAGAAAAGTATTGTTCAGATTACATTTGATACACCAGCTAACTTAAATAATATCGAAAAAGAAATATATGATGATGGATATACCATTCTATTTTAAAAGCCACAGAAGTCATTTAATAAAATAACTTCTGTGGTTTTTTAATTTTTTTATAATGCAAAAATATGGAAGGATAAATAAATATTTCAAAAAAATTATGAAATATTGTAGTAACATGAATATAAATAGGGTAAGATTAAATATAAGGTACATAGTTAGGAGTGATGATATGAATAATAACAATGACAAGTTGCACAATGTAGTGAAGCTATTATCATCATTAGGTGTAAACATAAAGAAAACTAAATCAAGATTTGAAGTTATGCATACTTTGCCAAGCACTGCGAAAGCAACGAATCGTTTGAAATAAAGAAAAAGGATCTTAGCGTAAAGCTAAAATCCTTTTTTTATTGCAATTTAGTCAGATGAAACGGGCTGTGCAGCATATTGTTTGGGTTGATAATAAGCAATAGATAAAATAATGCCAATACCACACATTAAGCTCCATAATGAACTACCACCATAGCTAATAAAAGGTAATGGAATCCCCGTAATAGGCAGTAACTGCACCGTCATTCCAATGTTTTGTAAAACATGGAATAAAATTAATGCTGTATAGCCTATGAGGAAGGTTTTGTTAAATGGATGTTCAACATGCGTTGCAAGGCGCATGAAATGGAACATCAGAGCTAAAAAGACTAACAATATAATTACAGATCCGATAAAACCAAATTCCTCTCCAATAACTGAAAAGATAAAATCAGTGTGATTTTCTGGAATATAAACTTCACCATGATTGAACCCTTTACCAAATAATTGCCCAGAACCTATTGCTTTTAATGATTCTGTTAAATGGTAGCCATCGCCACTACTATATGTGTAAGGATCTAACCAGGAATTTATACGGCCGAGCTGATAAGTTTTAACGCCTAACACATTTTCAATCAGAGACGGTTTATAGATCATTGATAAAATAATGGAACCACCAATAACAATACCAGCTATAAATAACGGACCAATGATTTTCCATGTAATACCGCTAACGACAATGACACCAACAATAATTGCGCATAAAACGAGCGTTGTACCTAAGTCGTTTTGTAATAAAATTAACGCCATTGGCAAGGCAGACATTACTATTATTTTTAACAGTAGTTTGAAGTCAGACTCGACTGATTTGTTAAAAGTGAATTTATTATGTCGTGATACTAATTTTGCTAGAGCCATAATCAATACAATTTTCATAAACTCTGATGGTTGTATACTTAAAGGTCCTAACTTATACCAACTTTTAGCACCATTAATGATAGGGGTGAACGGGGTTTCAGGTATAATAATTAAGATAAATAAACCTATGCAAAGTATAAAATATAAAAAGTATGTATACTTCATTAATTTTTTGGGTGAGATGAGCATTATTGAAAATGCAATGATGCCACCAAGTACATAATACAATATTTGTCTAATACTAAAGTTTGTACTATACTGTCCGCCGCCCATAGCAGAATTGATAGTGCTTACACTTATAATTGCTAATAACACAATAACGCCAACTATGATCCAGTCGACGCGTTTAATCCAATGATTATCTTTTAAACGACGTGAACTAAGCATTGCATACTCCTTTAAATCGTAATTCTTTCATTAATAATATAGATTAATTTTACCGAACTTTTAATTATTTTGCCAGAATGATACTACAGTTATGGGAAATTTCTTATTAAAATAAAGTATAATGGTTATTTCTAATCCTCAGTACAAAATTTAATTGAATTCAAGTTAGTTTACAAATGCAAAGATTAGTATAATCGTGATATGATGTAGTTTAAGAATTGTATATGGAGGCAAAAAAGATGGCTAAAGAAAATATATGTATCGTATATGGAGGTAAAAGTGCAGAGCATGATGTATCGATTTTAACAGCACAAAACGTCATTAATGCGATTGATAAAGATGAATATAAAATAGATATTATTTATATTACTAATGATGGTGACTGGAAGAAACAATCAGATATCACAAAAGAAATCTCTGATATTGAAACATTACGATTAAATGATGTTGAAGCGGGTGAAATTTCACAGCTACTAACAACAAGCAATAATAGTAAGCCATATAGTGCAGTATTCCCATTATTACACGGACCAAATGGTGAAGATGGTACGATTCAAGGCTTATTTGAAGTATTAGATTTACCATACGTTGGCAATGGTGTATTAGCAGCTTCAAGCTCAATGGATAAACTTGTCATGAAACAGTTGTTTGCACATAGAGGTTTGCCTCAATTACCATACGTGAGCTTTTTAAGAAGTGAATATCAAAAATATGAAAGTAATATCTTGAAATTAGTACATGATAAACTAGAATACCCAGTCTTTGTAAAACCAGCTAACTTAGGTTCTAGTGTTGGTATAAGCAAATGTAATAATGAAGAAGAACTTAAAACTGGTATTGAAGAAGCATTCCAATTTGACCGTAAACTTGTTATTGAACAAGGAATCGATGCTCGTGAAATTGAAGTAGCGGTGTTGGGCAATGATTATCCTGAAACGACTTGGCCAGGTGAAGTTGTTAAAGATGTAGCATTTTATGATTATAAATCAAAATATAAAGATGGCAAAATCAGCTTGGAAATTCCAGCAGATTTAGATAAAGAAGTGCAACTTACATTACGCAACATGGCTATAGAAGCATTTAAAGCAACGGATTGTGCTGGATTACTCCGTGCAGACTTTTTTGTAACTGAAGATAATCAAATTTTTATTAATGAAACAAATGCAATGCCTGGTTTTACAGCATATAGTATGTATCCAAGTTTATGGGAAAACATGGGGCTAAGCTATTCAGAGTTAGTTAAAAAGTTAATTGAATTAGCAAAACAGAAGCATGAAGATAAGAAGAAAAATAAATATAGTATTGATTGAGGCGGTTGAAAATGATTGAAGTAAAGTTAAAACAAATAAAGTCTTGGATTGATTGTGACATCGACACACAATATTTAGATAACATTATAAGAGGTGTGGAGATAGATTCTCGCCAAATTAAACAAGATATGTTATTTGTGCCTTTTAAAGGTGAACATGTAGATGGACATAAATTCGTATCACAAGCTTTAGCAGATGGCGCAGGTGCATGTTTCTACCAAAAAGATAGTGATTTATCTGAAGTTCCAACAGGACCAATTATTTGGGTAGATGATACATTAATAGCTTTACAACAATTAGCACAAGCGTATTTAAAACATGTCAAGCCACAAGTGATTGCAGTAACAGGTTCTAATGGTAAGACTACGACTAAAGATATGATTGAAAGTGTACTGAAGCCTCAATTTAAAGTGAAAAAAACTCTAGGTAATTATAATAATGAAATCGGCATGCCATTAACAATTTTACAATTAGATCAAGATACTGAAATATCTATTTTAGAAATGGGTATGTCTGGGTTTCACGAAATTGAACTTCTATCAAACATTGCTCAACCCGATATCGCAGTAATTACAAATATTGGGGAATCCCATATGCAAGATTTAGGATCACGGGAAGGGATTGCACAAGCTAAATTTGAAATTACGACAGGATTACAATCAAATGGTTTGTTTATCTATGATGGTGATGAACCTTTATTAACACCACATGTAGCTAATTTACAAGATGTGCAGCTTGCTAGTATTGGCATAAAAGATGGAAATACATATGTTTGTAATGTGCAAGATATAGAAACTGAAGGTATTTCTTTTAACATCAACAGTGAAGAACAATATGATTTACCAATATTAGGGACGCATAATATGAAAAATGCTGCCATCGCTATTGCGATTGGTAAGCACTTAGGATTAGATTACGATACAATCTATCGTAATTTAACACAACTCAAGTTAACGGGAATGCGCATGGAGCAACATATCACTGAAGACGGTGCCATTGTTATAAATGATGCATATAATGCCAGTCCAACAAGTATGAAAGCAGCTATAGATACATTATCAGCTATGTCAGGTAGAAAAATTTTGATTTTAGGTGATGTATTGGAATTAGGACCGAATAGTCAATCAATGCATGAAAGCGTAGGCACATATTTAGCAGATAAGGCAATAGATGTTTTGTATACATTTGGTCACGAAGCACAATATATATATAATAAAGCACAACAACATGTGTCAATTGTCCAACACTTTACCGACAAATCACAACTTATCGAAACAATTTCGAAGGAAATCGAACCACAAGATAAAGTATTGGTTAAAGGTTCCAGAGGAATGCAATTGGAAGAAGTTGTTAATAAACTTATTTAACATTTGAAGAGGCTGGGACATCATTGATGCATCCCAGCCTCATTTTATATTGTCAGTAGGTGACTGAATTGAAAATGTCCTTTAAATGATGTTTTTTCAGTTCTAGTTATTATTTTCGGGGTTGGACGACGCAATCTTTTAAAAATTAGATTTCTGTTCCACTCCTTTTTTATGATTTATAAATATAAAAGAAGTTTGAATTCGCTATATTGATAAATTTAAAAATTAATTAGACTAATAAAAATGAATGTAGAAAAACAAATTAACCGCTTACAACCTATATATTGCAATATTTATTTGATTTATTAAAGTTGAAAAGTATCGGATTAATTGCAGTTATGTAATTTTGCTTTATTGCGATAATATTGTTGAGGTGGTACTATTAAGAAGTTGAAGAAACTTAAATGAACATATATGTATAGAAATTAAGGATAATAAAGGAGAATTATATTGCAAAATTTTAAAGAACTAGGGGTTTCAGAAAAAACAGTAGAAACCTTAGAAGCAATGGGGTTTAGTGAAGCTACACCAATTCAAAAAGATAGCATCCCTTTTGCATTAGCTGGTAAAGATGTCCTAGGTCAGGCACAGACAGGTACAGGTAAAACAGGTGCATTTGGTATCCCATTAATAGAAAAAGTTGTAGGACGTGAAGGGGTACAAGCACTAATTTTAGCTCCAACAAGAGAATTGGCTATGCAAGTTGCAGAACAACTTAAAGCATTTAGTAAAAATCAAAAAGTACAAGTGGTAACTGTTTTTGGTGGTATGCCAATAGATCGCCAAATTAAAGCCTTGAAAAAAGGACCTCAAATCGTGGTAGGTACACCTGGACGTGTTATTGACCATTTAAATCGTCGTACTTTAAAAACGGCTGACATTCATACATTGATATTAGATGAAGCTGATGAAATGATGAATATGGGATTCATTGATGATATGAGATTTATTATGGATAAAATCCCAGCAGAACAACGTCAAACGATGTTATTCTCAGCTACAATGCCTAAAGCAATTCAAACATTAGTACAACAATTTATGAATAATCCAGAAATCGTTAAAACGATGAATGATAAAACATCAAATCCACAAATTGAAGAATTCTATACAATAGTTAAAGAATTAGAAAAATTTGATACTTTCACGAACTTCCTAGATGTACATCAACCAGAATTAGCAATTGTATTTGGACGTACTAAACGACGTGTTGATGAGTTAACGAGTGCTTTATTAACTAAAGGGTATAAAGCTGAAGGTTTACACGGAGATATAACACAAGCAAAACGTTTAGAAGTATTGAAGAAATTTAAAAACGACCAAATTGATATTTTAGTAGCTACTGATGTAGCAGCGCGTGGTTTAGATATTTCTGGAGTAAGTCACGTATACAATTTTGATATACCTCAAGATACAGAAAGTTATACGCACAGAATTGGACGTACAGGACGTGCTGGTAAAGAGGGTATTGCGGTAACATTCGTCAATCCAATTGAAATGGATTACATCCGTCAAATTGAACAAGCGAACAATCGTCAAATGAATGCATTACGCCCACCTCATAGAAAAGAAGTTTTAAAAGCGCGTGAAAATGACATTAAAGAAAAAGTTCAAAACTGGATGGCTAAAGAAAATGAGCCTAGATTACAACGTATCTCTACTGAGTTACTTGAAGAATACAATGACGTAGAATTAGTTGCATCATTATTACAAGAACTTGTTGAAGCAAATGATGAAGTAGAAGTACAATTGACATTTGAAAAACCATTAGCACGAAAAGGTAGACAATCAAAAGGTCCACGCAGAAATAATAACAACAACAAACGTGGCAATAAATTTGATAACAAAAACCGTCGTGCCAAAGGTGGTTACAATAACAAAAAAGGAAAGAAGGATAGACCTTCTGACCGTAAAGACAATAAGAAAACAATGAAAGGTCGCACATTCGCAGACCATAAAAAATAAAATTAATCATCATATATGAGTTTAAGTTACGAGGTTGGAACATTAATTTGTTCCAACCTTTTCTTATGTTTTTGAAATTTGTAGTTACGAGCATATGTTTTAACGCATAATGGTAATTAATTTTGATCTAGTGGATAATTGGTGAAGAGTGATTTGTGATGTTGTGAAGCTAATTTATTGTCCTATACATATATGATATACTAAATGAAAAATTTGGCGATAGAGGAGAATTATAATCTATGACACCACATTTTGTTAAAAGCCCGAAAAGGACATTGCAATATTATTATTTGTTGGCGTCTATGTACTATGTAATACAGCTTATTATTATCCTAATGTTAGGGGTCACTGGGTATTTTGCGCACTGGTCAGATGGGCTTATTTACCTTTGGATTGGATTGTTTATAATTGTTACATGCTACAATTTGATATGGCCTTGGTTGAAATATCAATATACGTATTATCGATTCGACGGTAATCATATTGAAATACATAAAGCATTTATATTTAAAGCAAATGAGGTTTTCAAAATTGAAAGAACACAATTTTTAATAAGAAAAAGTAATCCCTTATTACAAAAATTGAGATTATGCAAAATATCTGCTGTATCAGCTGGACATAATATTGACTGTCCGCTGTTAGATGAAAACATAGCTATTCAATTTGAAAATGACACACTTAAGCAATTAAAGGGGGCTGATTTTGATGTATAAGCCTCAAAAACTGCATCCAATATCGTATCTTTCTGGTGTTATTGAAGCAATTAAGCAAAACATTGTGTTAATCTTTATTTTTATTATCTTTAATTTGGATAGCTTTGATTTCGCTAATCCTAAATCATATATATATCCTGGTATTATTTTAACGATCTTCATAATAACTTTTATATATCACGCCTTGGTAGTTTATAAGACAAAATATTGGATAGAAAATGACCATTTCATTATGGACTATGGTATTGTGACCAAAAAACGCAAAGAATTAAATATTAGACGTATTCAAACCGTAGATACATCACAAGGTGTTATACATCAAATCGTCGGTGGTGTGAAACTACAAATCAAAACACCTAGTGATGGTGTGGAATTAGATACTGTGTCTAAATTACAAAGTGAGCATATTCGTAACACGATAAAACAAATGCAAAATGAAGAACAGCAAGAAGTGACAGATAGCGTAGAAAATGTGACACAAGAAGGACAAGACTATAATAGTGCTAGTACACCACATAAAGTTTTATTTAAATTATCAAAGAAACAATTACTATTCATGGCTATGACAAGTGGTGCAATAGGCATCGCATTGGCT
The DNA here is from genome assembly GCF_002902345.1 of Staphylococcus arlettae. Classification (GTDB taxonomy): domain Bacteria; phylum Bacillota; class Bacilli; order Staphylococcales; family Staphylococcaceae; genus Staphylococcus; species Staphylococcus arlettae. The sequence continues at coordinate 9,834 of NZ_PPQB01000004.1, read as the reverse complement.
ACTATAGCACCGATAATAGGTAGTTTTTCAGAAGTTATTCCTTGGGAGCGGCTATCAGAGAAAGTAGCAAATATCTCACAAGCTATATTTGTTATAGTGTCACTACTTGTAGCAATAATCCTAATCATAAGTTATGTGATTGGAACATTAATTGTCTTTATTAGATACTATAACTATACTTTATCGGCACACAATGATCAGCTGACTATTAGATATGGCTTATTTAATGTGAAAAATATTACAGTACCTACAAACAGGGTTCAAGCTATATTAGAAAAACAATCGTTTGTAAGAAAATTATTTGGTGTAACATCAATAACGTTTGTTACTACAAGTGATACAAAAGTTGAAAGCGATGATACAACTATGGCTGATGGTAATGTTTTGATACTACCATTTATTAAACGTAATTCTGCTTATCGCATGCTACAAGAATTAGTACCTTCATTTGAATTTAAACCTGCAGCAAAAATTATGCCTAACAGAGCATTCCATCGTTATTTTATTAAAGAAGCGGCGATACTATTAATTATTGGAGCGGCACTTAGTTATTTTTGGACGATTTGGGTAATGGTAGTTATCTGTATGATTATAATATTGTTAATTATAAATGCTGTCATTACAGTTAAAAGTTCTGGTTTATATTATTTCGATGATCAATTAGTAATAAGAAACGTTTCGTTAATTGGAATTAAGCAATTTTATTTAAAGAAAGATAAAATATTAGGTATGGAACTTACTAGTAATCCATTTATGGATAAAAGTAAATTACGTAGCTTTAAGTGTATCGTAGCAAAAGGAATCGCTAATACGAAAATAGGATTACGATTTGTAGAGAAGCAACAAGCGTTAGATTTGAAAGCTTGGTATTTAAGAGGTGACGGCCATGAATAACTATAAACGAATGGATGAAAAAAGCATGCGTGTCATGGGTATAAAGTCATTAATATTTTCAGTGTCTTTCATTACTGCTGCATTAATTTTTTTAATAATCGAAGTTTTATGGCTTGATTTTTTTAGTTTTCCAGTCATATTTTGGATAGTATTTAGTGTATGTATTTTGGGCATTTTGAACTTTATAATTAATGGTGTGGTCATACCACGATATCGTTTTAAAAATTTTAAATATCAACTCATTGATGATGAATTAAAAATTCAAAGTGGATTATGGTTTATAACGACTCAAAGTATCCCATTATTTAGAATTCAAAATGTTGATACATATGAAGGTATTATTATGCGTAAATATCACTTAGCTAATATTATTTTGTCTACAGCAGGTGGTAATGCACAAATTATGTTAATAACAAAAGACCAAGCAGAGTTGTTAAAGCAACATATTAAAGCACCGATGAAATGATGCTGTAAGTGAGTAAATTATTAGATGAAAGAAGTGGATACTATGATACATGGTATTGGAATAGATTTAATTGAAATACAACGTATTCAAACTTTATATGAAAGACAAGAAAAGTTATTAAGCAGAATCTTATCTACAAATGAACAACAACAGTTTCATAGTTTTAATAATAATCAACGAAAAATAGAATTTTTAGCAGGCCGTTTTGCATGTAAAGAAGCTTTTAGTAAAGCCTTGGGGACAGGTTTAGGAAAAACTATAGCCTTTAGTGACATAGATTGCTTTAATGATGACTTAGGAAAGCCTTGTATTATCTACGATGGCTTTAATGTGCATGTAAGTATTACACATACCGAACATTATGCAATGAGTCAAGTAACCTTAGAATATCAATAAATTATCAATTTAAGATACCTTTTCGTTGGATAGGCAAACTATTTATTATAAAATTAAATTATTAATAAATTATCTTTTGGTGATGTGAGTGAAAATAGGAGGAAATATTTAATGACCGATAAATATTACAGATCGACCTATATAAATGTTGATTTAAATGAAATAGCATCGAATTATCAAGTATTTAAAAAGTTACACCCTAATAAAACAGTTATTCCTGTAGTTAAAGCAAATGGTTACGGACTAGGAAGTATTCCTATTGCCAAAAAATTAGTAGAGCAAAGTGTAGATTTTTTTGCAGTAGCAACATTAGATGAAGCAATCGAACTACGTATGCATGGTGTACACGCTCAAATATTAGTACTAGGAGTAATACCTACTGCTCATATTAGTAAAGCAATTCAACATAGAGTAGCAGTGACTGTACCATCATTAGAGTGGTTACAAACAGCTGTAGCTGAAATACCAGAAAATAACGCTAAAGATTTATGGTTACATATTAAAATAGATACTGGTATGGGCAGGTTAGGGATGACTACTGCAGATGAATACCAATCAACGATTGACTTAATTAATGACTATGAACATTTAATATTTGAAGGTGTATACACTCATTTTGCTTGTGCTGATGAACCTGGTGACTCAATGAACAAACAACAACAGCGCTTTGAAACAATAGTATCTTCTGCCATAAAGCCGCGCTATATTCATTCGCAAAATTCAGCTGGCGCATTAATGAAAGATAGTCAATTTTGCAATGCAGTGCGCATTGGTATCTCATTGTACGGCTACTATCCATCGGCGTATGTTAAAGAAAATGTCAAAGTACATTTAAAGCCTGCCGCACAGTGGGTTACAGAGGTAGTACAAACTAAAACACTAGCTGTTGGAGAATCAGTCAGTTACGGTAGTATTTACACTGCGACAGAGCCTACGAGAATTGCAATATTACCAGTTGGTTATGCTGATGGTTTTCCTCGATTAATGACTGGATTTAATGTCAATGTTAATGGACAACAGTGTGAAATCATTGGCAAAGTGTGTATGGATCAAATAATAATTAAAATCTCTGAAGATATTCAAGTTGGTGATAAAGTCATTTTAATGGATCATCATGCAGATTCACCACAAGCTGCTGAAGCCTTGGCATTACAACAACATTCAATAAATTATGAAGTGCTTTGTAACCTCGGCAGACGTTTGCCAAGAGTTTATTATGGTACTAAAGACTTAGAAATTCACAATGAATTATTAAAATAGTATAGTCACTGATTTTAAAATTTGTTATTATGAATGTAATTAGATACACATAGTAAACTATTTCTTGACTCACACGGAGGTTTTATTCATGCCAAGTTTTAACCAAAGTAGAAATCATAACATAGAACAATCTTTAAAAGAAGGCTATTCCCAAATGGCTGATTTGAATCTCTCCCTTGCAGCAGAAGCTTTTCCATTCGAATGTGAAGCTTGTGATTGCAACGAATCATATATTAGTGCTAGTAACACTAATGACTAATGAGACGAGGAGACGTCTACTTAGCTGACTTATCACCAGTACAAGGGTCTGAACAAGGGGGAGTAAGACCAGTTGTAATTATTCAAAATGATACTGGTAATAAATATAGTCCTACCGTGATTGTAGCTGCAATCACTGGTAGGATAAATAAAGCTAAAATACCAACACATGTTGAAATTGAAAAGAAAAAGTATAAATTGGATAAGGATTCAGTTATATTACTTGAGCAGATTCGAACGTTAGATAAAAAAAGATTAAAAGAAAAGTTAACATACTTATCAGAAGATAAAATGAAAGAAGTCAACATAGCAATTGACATAAGTTTAGGATTACATAATAATAGGCATCATAAGTAAAGGCACAGTTGGATGTTATAATATAAAAGTTTAACAAACATATTAAATTAAATTAGCACGTCACACCGTTTAGAATAATATAGGGTTCGAATACGTTGTAAAATAAGTAATACACTTCGGAAAGCTTTAGGAAACCCTAAGGCTTTTTTAACTTTTAGTTTACATCTAGCACTATTTTTGATTAATATTAATAAGTGATATATTAATATTAAGTAGCACTCAATCAATGCTGTGTAAATGGTAATTGTATTGATATAGGAGGTTTAACAGCGTGGAAGAATTTAAAAAGCAATATAGAGCACTGATAGATTTAAGTTTGACCTCTGTTGGCAAAGATGCGTTATTAAAAAAATGCGAAGCTTTTACTGATGAAGTTATTAAACGAGATATTTTGCCAGAACATATTGTGGAAATACACAAAGACTATATAACTTTACTTGATTTAGAACAAAATCAAATTTTAGAAAGCTTAGTAGTACTTGAAGAAATTGTGAAAGGTTTTGGTTATAGTTATAGAGATTACCAGCAGATGGTCGATCGCCTCCAATACCATGATAAAGAAATGGATTTAGCTTCGAGGTTACAACAAACAATGCTAAAAACAGATATTCCACAGTTTGATAGTATCCAAATAGGTGTCATTTCAGTTGCGGCACAAAAAGTAAGTGGAGACTATTTTAATTTGATTGACCACAAAGACGGTACTATGAGTTTTGCAGTAGCAGATGTTATTGGTAAAGGTATTCCAGCTGCACTAGCAATGAGCATGATTAAATTCGGAATGGATTCATATGGTCATTCACAGTTACCAAGTGATGGGTTAAAGCGATTAAATCGTGTTGTAGAAAAAAATGTTAACCAAAATATGTTTGTAACTATGTTTTATGGGTTATATGAAGAGATGAACCATTTATTATATTGTAGTTCAGCAGGACATGAGCCTGGTTATATATATAGAGCTGAAACTCAAACATTCGAAGAAATAGATGTACGTGGTAGAGTGTTAGGTGTAAGCCAACAAACGAGATATCAACAACAAGAAATACCGATTTTTTTAGATGATTTAGTAATTATATTTACTGATGGTGTTACAGAGGTTCGAAATGAAGAAGGCGAATTTATAAATAAAGACCAATTACTTGATATGATACACAAGTATAAACATATGCATCCGCAAGACATTGTGCAGCTGTTATACGAAGCCATCTTGAAAATACAAAATCCTAAAAAAAGAGATGATTTAACGATTTTAATCATTAAACGTGTAAATTAATTTGTTTATTTTTTAATAGAATATTTTTGTTTATTAGGGGTATAGCATGAAGAAATAAGACTATAATTAGGAGTGTAGTAAAATGAATCTTAACATTGAAACGATAACTCATGATGAATATTATGAAGTAAAAGTTGGCGGTGAACTTGATGTATACACTGTACCAGAATTAGAAGAGGTACTAGTACCAATGCGTCAGGAAGGCACTCATAATGTGCACGTGAACTTAGAAAACGTGAGTTACATGGATTCAACTGGATTAGGTCTTTTTGTAGGAACATTAAAAGCATTGAATCAAAATAATAAGGAATTATATATATTAGGTGCTTCTGATCGAATTAGCCGTCTTTTTGATATTACAGGGTTAAAAGATTTGATGCATGTTAATGAAGGAACGGAGGTTGAATAACATGCAAACTAAACAGGACTATATTGAAATGCGCTTACCAGCCTCTGCGGAATATGTGAGTTTAATTAGATTAACTTTATCTGGCGTATTCTCAAGAGCTGGCGCAACATATGACGATATTGAAGATGCTAAAATAGCAGTGAGCGAAGCAGTAACAAACGCCGTAAAACATGCATATAAAGATGGCGCTGTAGTAGGTATGATTAACCTTTGTTTTGAAATTTTTGAAGATAAAATTAAAATTATAATATCAGATCAAGGTGAAAGCTTTGATTACGAAGAAACAAAAGCACAATTAGGACCTTACCAAGAAAATGAAAATATTGACTTCTTAAGAGAAGGTGGATTAGGTCTGTTTTTAATTGAGTCATTAATGGATGAAGTTACAGTAGATAAAAAATCTGGTGTAACGATCAGTATGATAAAGTATATTAAAAAAGAGCAGGTGCGAAATAATGGCGAAAGAGTCGAAATCAGTTAATGATGTATCACCTGAACAAATTAATAAATGGATAAAAGAACATCAAAATAATGAAGCGACAAATGCGCAAGATCATTTAGTTCAACATTATCGTAAACTCATTGAGTCATTAGCTTATAAGTACTCAAAGGGGCAATCTCATCATGAAGATTTAGTTCAGGTCGGTATGGTTGGTTTAATTGGTGCGATAAACAGATTCGACTTATCTTTTGATAGAAAGTTCGAAGCATTTTTAGTTCCTACAGTTATAGGAGAAATTAAACGCTACCTTCGTGATAAAACATGGAGTGTCCATGTACCGAGAAGAATTAAAGAAATAGGTCCACGAATTAAAAAGGTCAGTGATGAATTAACTAACGAGTTAGAACGTTCACCATCAATTTCTGAAATTGCCAATAGGCTAGAAGTGAGCGATGAGGACGTATTAGAAGCTATGGAAATGAGTCAAAGTTATAATGCGTTGAGTGTCGATCATTCTATTGAAGCGGATAAAGATGGGTCAACTGTAACTTTATTAGATATTATGGGCCAACAAGATGATAATTATGACTTAACAGAAAAGCGCATGATTTTAGAAAAAATTCTACCTATATTATCAGAAAGAGAAAGACAAATCATTCAATGTACATTCATTGAGGGTTTGAGTCAGAAAGAAACAGGAGAACGTATTGGTTTAAGCCAAATGCACGTATCTCGCCTTCAACGTACCGCAATTAAAAAATTACAAGAAGCTGCAAAAAAATAATGATTGGACAGAAACGAGTACAAAGTTTCTGTCTTATTTTATATGCATTTATAATTATTGGAGACTAATGTGTAGTGATTATAAAAGTAGAATACATAGAATATGTTAAAATAACTAATGAATTACAATAGCAACGTACGGAGGATAATATGAATAAAAATTTAATTACATCAATTCGAGAGAAGTATAGTTTTTCTGAAAAACAGATAAACTCTGTACTTGAATTATTAGAAGATAAAAATACTGTGCCATTTATCGCCAGATATAGAAAAGAACAAACTGGTGGGCTAGATGAAGTTGAAATTAAATTAATTAATGATGAATATCAATATATGGTTAACTTGCTTAAAAGAAAAGAAGAAGTAATTCATAATATTGAAGAGCAAGGATTATTAACGAATGAATTAAAACAAGATATTTTAAAACAAACAAAATTACAACGTGTTGAAGATCTATATCGACCATTTAAACAAAAGAAAAAAACTAGAGCGACTGAGGCTAAAAGAAAAGGATTGCAACCGCTAGCGGATATCATCAAGAAAGGTGATAATACAACACCAATACAACAACTTGCTCCAACGTATATCTCAGAGGAAGTCCAAACTGTGGATGAAGCCATAAAAGGTGCACAAGATATTTTGGCAGAACAAATCTCAGATAATCCAAAATACAGAACGAAAATTTTAAAAGATACATATCAACAAGGAAAAATAATCACTCAGAAGAAAAAGAATGCTGAAGATGAAAAATCAATTTTCGAAATGTATTATGATTTTAGTGAGCCCATTAAGAGCATTGCTAATCACCGAATTTTAGCGATAAATAGAGGCGAAAATGAAAAAGTCTTAACTGCTAAAATAGCAATGGATTCTACAGGACTTGAAAACTTTATCCGCAAACAAGAAATAACAGAAAACAATCCGAATAGTGATTTGATAATTATAGCAATTCAAGATAGTTTGAAACGACTAATCATGCCTTCAATTGAGCGTGAAATACGAAGTGATTTAACTACAAAAGCAGAAAATCATGCAATTGATGTCTTTAGCGAAAATCTTAAAAACTTATTGTTACAACCTCCATTAAAAGGAAAACAGATTTTAGGTGTGGATCCAGCTTTTAGAACGGGATGTAAGTTAGCAATAATTAATCGATTCGGTACATTTATAGCTAAAAGTGTTATGTATCCGCATCCGCCAATTAATAAAAGAAAAGAAGCAGAAAGTATTTTCTTAAAATGTGTTAAAGACTATAACATAGATTTAATAGCAATTGGTAATGGAACTGCAAGTAGAGAGACAGAACAATTTGTTGCAAATATGATTCAACAACATAACCTCAATGTACAATTTATCATTGTTAACGAAGCAGGTGCATCTGTCTATTCAGCATCTGAAATTGCAAGAGCAGAGTTTCCAGATTTTCAAGTAGAAGAACGAAGTGCAGTGTCAATTGGTAGAAGAGTACAAGATCCATTGAGCGAACTCGTTAAAATAGATCCAAAATCCATCGGTGTGGGGCAATACCAACATGATGTAAACCAAAAAGAGTTAGAAAAAGCATTAACGTTTGTCGTGGAAACAGCTGTAAACCAAGTAGGAGTAGATGTAAATACTGCATCACATTCTTTATTACAACATGTGGCAGGGTTGTCACGTACAATTGCAGATAATTTAATTCAATATAGAGAAGAACACGGTGGAATTAAACATTATAAAGAAATCGCTAAAGTAAAACGTTTAGGAGCTAAAACTTTTGAACAAAGTATTGGATTTTTACGTATTGTTGATGGTGAAGAACCATTAGATAATACAGCAATACATCCTGAAAGTTATGATATAACAAATAACTTACTTAATGATATTGGCTTAACTAAAAGCGATTTAGGCTCTCAACTGCTAAAAGATAAACTCACAAAGATAGACCAGCAACAAATTGCAGAACAACTAAATGTTGGATTACCTACTTTAGAAGATATTATAGCAGCATTGATTGCACCTAATAGAGATCCAAGAGACAACTATGAAACACCTATTTTAAAATCTGATGTGTTATCTATAGAAGATTTAACTGAAGGTATGAAATTAAGCGGAACAGTACGTAATGTAGTAGATTTTGGTGCATTTGTTGATATCGGGGTAAAACAAGATGGCTTAGTGCATATTTCAAAACTTGCCAAGAAATTTGTGAAAAATCCTATGGATATCGTTAGTGTAGGCGATATAGTAGATGTATGGATTGTCGATATAGATGAGCAAAAAGGCAAGGTAGCATTAACTATGGTTGATCCATATGCAAAATAATGAATTACAAAGTTGTGTTGAAAAGGTATCCTTAGAAAATTTTAACAAGCCTTTTAAGCATCGAGCCTATTTTAACAACAGATTAAGAACTACAGGCGGAAGATACTTGTTACATTCACATAATATTGAAATAAATCACAAACAATATACTATGTATGGCATGGAGGCATTGACGAATATTATAAAGCACGAGTTATGTCACTATCATTTACATTTAGAAGGCAAAGGTTACAAACATAAAGATTATGATTTCAAAAAATTAAGCAAACAAGTAAATGCACCAAGATATTGTGAACCACTTGAAAGTTATGAATCACGTGCAAATTATATTTATGAGTGCACTAATTGTAAAACTAAGTTCATGAGAATTCGTAAAGTTAATACTCGTAAAATGGTCTGCAGTCTGTGCCATCAAAAATTAACATTAATAGAAAAGAAATAATAAATAGAGAGTTGTAACGAATGTTACAGCTCTCTATTTGTTTTATTAGCGTATAAAAGTGATGTTTTGAATAAAATTGATATTTAAAGGTAAATCGTAACTTATTTTAGATTATAAAATTAAAAAATTCATTAAAAACAATTGACGATGTAAGAATCATGGTATATGATAATAAACGTTGCAAAAATAATAACTGCAATTATTGAGTACATGTTAAGTATGTTAAAACCAAATAACAAAAGTGTTGACATCACGTTAACATTACGTTACAATAGTTAATGTTCTGATGAAGTACTAACCGTTTTGCCTAGCGGTCGTGGCGGAATGGCAGACGCGCTAGGTTGAGGGCCTAGTGGGAGTAATCCCGTGGAGGTTCAAATCCTCTCGGCCGCACCAAAAATCAATTGTAATATGCGGGTGTAGTTTAATGGCAAAACCTCAGCCTTCCAAGCTGATGTTGTGGGTTCGATTCCCATCACCCGCTCCAATCAAATCTTAAATGAACATTGAAAACTGAATCGCAATATGTCAACGTTAATTCCAAACACAA
>NZ_PPQB01000003.1 GCF_002902345.1 Staphylococcus arlettae | reverse complement strand
CTTTGCGGTTGGGTTTACGGTTTCCCCCAACAGACAAATCGCTAGCCAAATTATTATCATGTTCACTCATTCAATCCCACCACGTTTCTTCGAAATTTATTACTCTCTATGTTTGTAGATTATAGGATAATCAACAAAATATCAAGTAATAATGTGGTTTGGCAAGCACTGGCTTTGCTATCCACTTCGTTCTAGCACGCCGTACTTGATGGGATTATATCCCATACCCTTTATGTTTTTGCTTACGCAAAAAATGAGTGGCAAAATGCTAGCCACTCATAGTTCAAAACCAAATTCA
>NZ_PPQB01000033.1:39246-39313 GCF_002902345.1 Staphylococcus arlettae | reverse complement strand
TCGTTGCGTTTGGAATTAACGTTGACATATTGCGATTCAGTTTTCAATGTTCATATCTTTATTAAAT
>NZ_PPQB01000033.1:38797-39236 GCF_002902345.1 Staphylococcus arlettae | reverse complement strand
AGCCCCTGTCGGTTTTCAAGACCGATCCCTTCAGCCGGACTTGGGTATTCCTCCTTAATTATATGGACCTTGCAGGATTCGAACCTGCGACCGAACGGTTATGAGCCGTTAGCTCTGACCAACTGAGCTAAAGGTCCTAAATATAATTCAAAATAATAATAGTGGCGGTGGAGGGGATCGAACCCCCGACCTCACGGGTATGAACCGTACGCTCTAGCCAGCTGAGCTACACCGCCTTATTTATTTGTTTATATGGTGGAGACTAGCGGGATCGAACCGCTGACCTCCTGCGTGCAAAGCAGGCGCTCTCCCATCTGAGCTAAGCCCCCATTTTTAAAAGAGTCGGGAAGACAGGATTCGAACCTGCGACCCCTTGGTCCCAAACCAAGTGCTCTACCAAGCTGAGCTACTTCCCGTATATAGTTGTAAAATAATAATG
>NZ_PPQB01000033.1:38547-38787 GCF_002902345.1 Staphylococcus arlettae | reverse complement strand
GCTGACCTCCTGCGTGCAAAGCAGGCGCTCTCCCATCTGAGCTAAGCCCCCATATAGTATTAGTAAGTTATCGGGAAGACAGGATTCGAACCTACGACCCCTTGGTCCCAAACCAAGTGCTCTACCAAGCTGAGCTACTTCCCGTATAAATGTTAAGCGCGCCCGATAGGAGTCGAACCCATAACCTCTTGATCCGTAGTCAAACGCTCTATCCAGTTGAGCTACGGGCGCTAAATTAAA
>NZ_PPQB01000033.1:38198-38537 GCF_002902345.1 Staphylococcus arlettae | reverse complement strand
CCCATAACCTCTTGATCCGTAGTCAAACGCTCTATCCAGTTGAGCTACGGGCGCATATATAATTTAGATGGTGCCGAGGACCGGAATCGAACCGGTACGATAATCACTTATCGCAGGATTTTAAGTCCTGTGCGTCTGCCAGTTCCGCCACCCCGGCACTATCAAATAAATGGAGCAGAAGACGGGATTCGAACCCGCGACCCCAACCTTGGCAAGGTTGTATTCTACCGCTGAACTACTTCTGCAAATGCGGGTGAAGGGAGTCGAACCCCCACGCCGTAAGGCGCTAGATCCTAAGTCTAGTGCGTCTGCCAATTCCGCCACACCCGCGATCTAATG
>NZ_PPQB01000033.1:37948-38188 GCF_002902345.1 Staphylococcus arlettae | reverse complement strand
CGCGACCCCAACCTTGGCAAGGTTGTATTCTACCGCTGAACTACTTCTGCAAATATATTAAATTAAAATCTTGATGAGCCATAGAGGATTCGAACCTCTGACCCTCTGATTAAAAGTCAGATGCTCTACCAACTGAGCTAATGGCTCTTAGATGGTGCCGGCCAGAGGACTTGAACCCCCAACCTACTGATTACAAGTCAGTTGCTCTACCAGTTGAGCTAGGCCGGCATAATGCTATCT
>NZ_PPQB01000033.1:37800-37938 GCF_002902345.1 Staphylococcus arlettae | reverse complement strand
CCCCCAACCTACTGATTACAAGTCAGTTGCTCTACCAGTTGAGCTAGGCCGGCTAAAAATGGTGGAGAATGACGGGTTCGAACCGCCGACCCTCTGCTTGTAAGGCAGATGCTCTCCCAGCTGAGCTAATTCTCCTTT
>NZ_PPQB01000033.1:0-37790 GCF_002902345.1 Staphylococcus arlettae | reverse complement strand
ACCGCCGACCCTCTGCTTGTAAGGCAGATGCTCTCCCAGCTGAGCTAATTCTCCGTGTATGTATTCGCCTGGCAACGTCCTACTCTAGCGGGATGTAAATCCAACTACCATCGGCGCTAAAGAGCTTAACTTCTGTGTTCGGCATGGGAACAGGTGTGACCTCTTTGCCATTGCCACCAGACAATTAACTTACCTTTTAAATAATACATTGTTTTGCAATCACTTGCAATAGTCAATTTTACACTTCATTAAAATGTTTTTAACATTTCATTTACAAAATCATTTTTCGAACCAAGTTGTTTTTGACGACTTTTATATATTACTTCATTTTCTACAAAGTGTCAATCACTTTTTCACTTTTTTTATTAATTGTTGTTCTTAATAGTTAAGACTCACAATTACTGTGTTGAGTAGTGTTTCCTCAACTCGACTTGATTAAGTCTATCACAGAAATCTATTCATTTCTACTGTTTTTTAAGATTAATTTTATATTTTATTCATACAATATTCTTTTAAAGTTTCTTATTACTTCATTTTCTATTTAAAATATTAATACTATATTTGTAAAATGAATGCAAACAAAAAGCCATCATCTATTTATAACACACATAGATGATGGCTTTGTTAAGCGACTATTTTATTTTTGTTTCATTGTTGGGAACAGTAATACGTCTCTGATAGACGCTGAATTAGTTAACAACATAACCAATCTATCAATACCAATACCTAAACCACCTGTTGGCGGCATACCATATTCTAATGCTTCGATAAAGTCTTCATCCATTTCATGCGCTTCATCATTACCTTCTTCTTTTTCGACTAATTGTGCTTCAAAGCGTTCACGTTGATCGATTGGATCATTTAGTTCTGTAAAGGCATTTGCGTGTTCTCTGCCAACGATAAATAATTCAAAACGATCTGTATAACGTGGATCTTCTGGATTCTTTTTCGCCAATGGAGAAATTTCAATAGGATGACCATATACGAATGTTGGTTGCATCAATGTTTCTTCGACTTTTTGTTCGAAAAATTCATTTAAAATATGTCCATATTTCATATTATCTGTAATTTCAATGCCATGTTCTTTTGCTAGGTTTTTAGCTTCTTCATCTGTTTCTACTTCATAGAAATTGACACCAGTAGTCTCTTTCACTGCATCTACCATGTGCACACGTTTCCATGGGGACTCTAAATCTATTGTGTCTTCACCATATTGTACTTTCGCACTTCCAAATACATTGTTTGCAATTTCTCTTACCATAGATTCAGTCAAGTCCATGATATCTTTATAATCTGCGTATGCCTCATATAATTCTATCATCGTAAATTCAGGGTTGTGACGCGTTGATACGCCTTCGTTTCTAAACACACGCCCAATTTCATATACTTTTTCTAAACCACCAACAATTAAACGTTTCAAATGTAGTTCAATTGCTATACGCATATATAATGTAACATCTAGAGCATTGTGGTGTGTTACGAATGGTCTAGCTGCTGCACCTCCAGCGATTTGATGTAACATTGGTGTTTCTACTTCTAAGAATCCTTGTTTATTTAAGTAGTTACGCATTTCTTGTAAAATTTTACTGCGGTTGATGAATGTTTGTGTACTTTCTTGGTTGGTAATTAAATCTAAATAACGTTGACGATAACGTTGTTCGATATCTTGTAAGCCGTGGAATTTATCTGGCAATGGACGTAATGATTTTGTTAGTAATGTGAATGATTTTGCTTTAACTGAAAGTTCACCTGTATTTGTTTTAAACATTACACCGTCGACACCAACGATATCACCTAGATCAGATGAATTCCATATTGCAAATTGATCTTCTCCTACTTGGTCTTTACGTACGTATATTTGAATTTGACCTGATAAATCTTGTACATGGGCAAAGCCAGCTTTACCTTTACCTCTTTTAGTCATTATGCGTCCTGCAATAACCACTTGACTTTCTTCTTCTTTGTCATGTAACTCATCTTTAGTAAAGGCATCCCAATCATGATGGAGTTGGTCTGCTTCCGCAGTACGGTCAAAACGTTTTCCGAATGGATCAATTCCTAAATCGTATAACTCTTGTAGTTTTTGGCGACGCACCTGCATTTGGTCATTCAATTCTTCTGACATTTACTTTCTCTCCTTTATGCTTCTTGTTCTACTTTTGTTCTGTTTGACACGCTTCTAGTACATTAATCATTGCTAGCTCTGTTTCTAATTGGTTTAGCTTTTTTTGTGCTTTTGTTATCATCTAGATCCTTTAGATACCAACAGGCATTTTTACATTATACTATGACGCCAACTTTTCACCTTTTAATTTTACTAAACGATGCAAATGTAATAAAGTAATTTCTACTTTTAATAGTTGCTGCGTAATGTAATTTTCATCAATTCATCGACGGGTACTAATGTTTTCTACTTATCATTCATTACAACATCAATGCTAGTATTATCTAGACATTTTGTGCAAGCTTACGCTTTATACTTCTTTACTGAGTCATCTGGGATGACTAATTCTTCAATAGTTTTGTGTGAACGTGGTTCTTTATACGCACCCGCTATATCATTTAATGGAATTAAAACAAACGCACGTTCAAACATCCTAGGATGAGGTATAACAAGATCCGCTTCCTCTATAATGTCATCACCATAAAGTAAAATATCTACATCCAACGTTCTCGGACCCCAGCGTATATCTCTTACACGATGTAACTGATGTTCTGTTTGTAAGCATTTTTGTAATAACATTTTCGGTGTTAATGATGTTTCTACTTCTATGCATAAATTTAAAAATTGTGGTTGTTCCACGTAACCTACTGGTTCTGTTTCATAAACCGGGGATACTTGTGTCACGTTAATGTTTTCTGTATGGTCTAAAATCTCTATCGCCTGCTCTAATTGTGATAATCGGTCGCCTACATTACTACCTAAACCTAAATATGCATATGTCATTAGTCATTCTCCCTCACTATTTCGATTCCCACTCCATCATAGTGACCTGGAATTGGTGGGTTTTCTTTAGTGATTCTGACTTTCGTTTCCATTACACGATTATAGTGTGAATTTATACGTTTTGCAATACGTTCTGCTAGATGCTCTAACAAATTTACTGCTGTACCTTCCATAATTGCTTTCACATCTTCAAATACTTCACCATAATGTACTGTGTCAGCCACATCATCAGAATGTCCCGCTTCTGTCAAATCAACCTTTAATGTAATATCGACAATAAATATTTGTCCGATTTCATTTTCTGCAGCTAGTGCTCCATGGTACCCATAAAATTTCAGTCCATTAAGAAAGATTGTGTCGTGCATACTCATTCTCCTTTAAAAAATTTAAACTGTGACTAACCCTAGAGTTTAGTTGCACGTTATGTACCCTCACTCCTTGAACGCCTTTCATTATACCATATGCAGTCGTTGCTGCAGTCGCTTCATCACGTTCTAATGGTTCTGTATCATGTCCTATCATTTCTTTGATAAATCTTTTTCTGCTTGTTGCTAATAGTATCGGATACTCTGTCGCTACCAATTCATCTAGTCGTGCCATCACTTCATTTTCTTCTTCTCGTGTTTTAGCAAAACCAATACCTGGATCTAACCAAATTTTATGTTTTGGTATTCCTGCCATCTCTGCTTTATTTGCTTGTTTTAAGAGAGACACTAGCATTTCATCCATGACTGGCTCTGTTCTATGACCATCACCATTATGCATAAGTACAATTTCACATTCATATTTAGCTACAACATCAATCATTTTTTCATCGTATAGGCCTGCCCATTGATCATTAATCATTGTTGCGCCTAATTTCATAGCAGCCTCAGCAACTTCACTACGATAAGTATCGATAGACAATTGAACATCATATGGTGCTAAAGCTTTAACTACTGGCACTACACGTTCCAATTCTTCTTCAATGCTAATTTCTTCATATCCTGCTGGACGTGTAGATATACCTCCGATATCAATAATATCTACGCCTTCGTCTATCATTTCTGTTGCGCGTTGAACTGCATTTTCAACTGTATTGTATTTGCCACCATCAGAAAATGAATCTGGTGTGACGTTAAGTATCCCCATAATCTTAGTTTGTCCCATGATGCTCTCCTTTTCACTTATAAATTCTATATTGGCAGATTATATACATTATTAATAATAACGCGATTTTCTATTTTTTTCAGTAGTAAGAGCTTAAATAATTGAACCTTATTCAGCTTATTGTTGTTATGTATAATCACAAAGAAACCGAGCACAATAAATGCGCTCGGTAAATGTAAATTGTTATATATTATATTATTAATTATCAAATGAATATAACGGTGTTGATAGGTAACGCTCACCATTACTTGGTAATACTGTTACAACTGTTTTGCCTTTACCTAATTCTTTGGCTTTTTCTAATGCAGCTACTATAGCAGCTCCAGATGAAATACCGCCTAAGATACCTTCTTCTTTAGCTACACGACGTGACATATCCATAGCTGTTTCGTTAGCTACTTTAATAATGTCGTCATATACTTCAGTATTTAGAGTGTCTGGTACGAAACCTGCACCTAAACCTTGTAATTTATGTGGTCCTGGTTCGCCACCGCTAAGTACTGGTGAATCTTCTGGTTCAATTGCGACAATTTGAACATCAGGGTAAGTTTCTTTTAGCACTTTACCAACACCACTTAGCGTACCGCCTGTACCAACACCAGCTAAGAATGCATCGATTGATTTACCTTCGAATTGATTAACTAACTCTGGACCTGTTGTTAATTCATGTACTTCTGGGTTAGCAGGGTTTTCGAATTGTTGTGGCTCGAAGTAACCTTTTTCTTCTTTTAGTTCTTTAGCTTTTTTAATAGCACCTTTCATCGCTTCAGCACCTGGAGTCAATACTACTTCTGCACCGTATGCTTTTAATAAGTTACGGCGTTCCTGACTCATTGTTTCTGGCATAGTGAAAACTGCATTATAACCTTTAGCAGCACAAACAAATGCTAAACCAATTCCAGTATTACCACTTGTTGGTTCTACAATAGTGTCCCCTGGTTTGATTTTACCGTCTTTTTCAGCTTTTTCAATCATTGCTAATGCAATACGGTCTTTAACAGAGCCACCTGGGTTTTGATATTCTAATTTTACGTATACATCTGCAGCATTTTCATCTGTTACTCTATTTAATTTAACTACGGGTGTATTACCTATTACGTCTACAATATTTTCGAATCTGTTGTTTGTCATAAAAAAATGCTCCTTTTAATAAAAGTTTAAGTTGGAAATAAAACTTACTTTTTCTCTCGGATATCTTTTATTTTATCAGATTTTTCTGTAAATACAACTATAAGCGTTTATTTCTGTGAAAATATTTATTTTTATAACTATAGAAAATAAATTTACACGATAACTTTCGATTTTTTATATTAATGCTTGTAACTCTGCTTCACTAAATTGATATTTGTTACGACAAAAATGACATTCAGCTTCAGCGCCGTGATCTTTTTCAATCATATCTTTGATTTCTGCTTCCCCTAATCCTTTAATAGCGTTTAAGAACTTATCATGACCACAATTACATTCAAACTGTGCCGGTAATTCTTCTAAAATTTGGACATTCTCTTCGCCTAAAATTTCGTATAATAATCCTTCTGCTGAAGTGCCTTGATCAATCAATTGTGAAACTGGAGTCATGTTGTTGATTGCTTCTTCTAATTGTGCAATTGTTTCTTCTTGTGCTCCTGGCATTACTTGAATAATAAAGCCCCCAGAAGCTTTAATTGTATTATCTGGATTTACCAACACACCTAAACCTACTGATGATGGTACTTGTTCACTTTTAGCAAAATAATAAGTGAAATCGTCACCTACTTCTCCAGAGACAATTGGACTTGAACCGGAGAAGTAATCTTTCATACCGATATCTTTAACTACTGTTAGCGAACCATTGGTACCAACTGCTCTACTGACATCTAATTTGCCGACACTATTTAATGGAAAATGTGTTTGTGGTTGAGTAACATAACCTCTAACATTACCTTCTGCATCTGCATCTGCAATCACTTTACCTACTGGTCCTTGCCCATCTAAAGTTACTGTTAATTTTTGCTCACCTTTTAACATTGCACCCATCATTAATGTAGCAGTCATGGTACGGCCTAGGGCAGCTGAAGCTGTCGGCCAAGTATAATGTCTTGTTTGCGCTTCTTGCACTGCCTCTGTTGTCAATGCACTGTATGCTCTAATTTGACCATCAAATGCAAGTGCTTTAATAATATAATCCTTCGTCATTACTCTATTCTCCTTTTTGTGTTTATAGTTATATCATATCCATAATTGATCAATCATCAACATGATTTCGTGAAATAACTTTTCATTCCATATATTCTAATGGGAATAGCTAAAAATTGCTAAATATTTGTCTGACACAATGTAGCTTTTATTACATCAAAAAACTCTTTCCACTAATTCTATATAGCGGAAAGAGTTTTTTTACAGTGATTAATTTCTGGTGCTAGGATCATTTGGATCACTTGGATTGCTTGGCTTATCGATATTTGGCGCTTGTTCATGGCCAGTATCTTCTTGTGAAGTATTATCGTCAGTGTCATCATCCGTTGAGTGATTTTCTTGTGTATCGTCGCTGTCATCTGTATCTAAATCTTGTTCTTTACGAATTTCATCGTAAGATTTACCATACTTGCCTTCTTCAAATTCAGAATCAGTTTTGTCGACAACTTTAGCATCGTCGTAATTAACTTCTGGTAGTACGCCATCGTTAAATAATGATTTGATTTGTTCAGCAACTAATGTTTCTTCTGTTAATAATGTTTCAGCAATTAAAACTAATTGTTTTTTATGTTCTAATAAAATGTCTTTAGCTCGTGCATATTGCTCTTTAACAATACGTTGTACCTCTTTATCAATTTCATAAGCGATTTGACCGGAGTATTCTGGATCACCTTGCATATCTTTGCCTAAGAATACTTGACCACCGCTACCACTTGAAAATTGAAGTGGACCTAATTTTTCACTCATACCATACTCTGTAACCATCTGACGAGCAATATGTGTTGCACGTTCAAAGTCGTTTGAAGCACCTGTTGATACTTCACCAAAGTTAATATCTTCTGAAACACGTCCACCGAGTAGACCACAAATTTTATCGAGTAATTCAGGTTCAGTCATTAAGAAACGATCTTGTTTAGGTAACATCATTGCATAACCACCTGCTTGGCCACGTGGTACAATTGTCACCTTATGCACAACTTCAGCTTCGTCTAGTACCATACCTATAATAGTATGACCCGCTTCGTGATGTGCGACAATATTGCGTTCTTTTTCTGAAATAACACGTGATTTTTTAGCAGGACCGGCAATTACACGGTCTGTTGCTTCTTCAATGTCACGCATATCGATTTTCTTCTTACCTTCACGCACAGCAACTAATGATGCTTCATTTAGTAAGTTTTCCAAATCGGCACCTGAGAAGCCTGGTGTTCTTTGTGATATTGCTTTTAAGTCAACTGTTTCATCAAGTGGTTTATTTTTCGCATGTACATGTAAGATTGCTTCACGACCTTTAACATCTGGACGACCCACTTGAATTTGTCGGTCAAAACGACCTGGTCGTAATAATGCAGGGTCTAGAATGTCTGGTCTGTTTGTCGCAGCTATCATAATGATACCTTCGTTTTCACCAAAGCCATCCATTTCAACAAGTAATTGGTTTAGTGTTTGTTCACGTTCGTCATGACCGCCACCAACACCAGCACCACGTTGACGACCTACAGCATCAATTTCATCAATGAAAATAATACATGGTGCATTTTTCTTAGCATTTTCGAATAAGTCACGTACACGGCTCGCACCGACACCGACAAACATTTCTACGAAGTCAGAACCACTGATAGAGAAGAATGGCGTACCTGCTTCACCTGCAACTGCACGTGCAAGTAATGTTTTACCAGTACCTGGAGGACCAACTAAAAGAACACCTTTAGGTATACGTGAACCCATTTGTTTGAATTGCTTATTGTCTTTTAAGAAGTCCACAATTTCCACTAATTCTTGTTTTTCTTCATCTGCACCAGCTACGTCAGAGAAGCGAACACGTTTTTTCTGGCTATCGTACATTTTAGCTTTAGATTTACCAAAGTTCATCATACGACCGCCGCCACCGCCACCTTGGGCTTGGCTTAAGAAGAATATAAACAGTAGTGCAATAATTAATACTGGAATCAGTGTTGTTAATATGCTGACAAATACACTTTGTTTTTCTTCTTCTTTAACTGTAAATTTCAAGTTATCTTGTTTTTGTGCTGTATCAGTTATTTTTTGTAATTCTTTGTCGTTGTTATATAAAATAGTTGAAGAATAATCTTCATCATTTTTAGTTTTACCACTTACCATATAAACACTTTGTTCAGGTTGAATTTCAAGTGATTTTAAGTCACCTTTATCTAATTTTTCAACAAATTGGTTATAAGTAAGCTGTTTTGGCATATTGCCATTTCCATTTAACCATGAAAATAAGCCAAAAATTATAACGCCAATAATTGCGATAACTAGCACATTGCGAAAGGCTTTCTGCATGCGTTGTTTCCTCCTACTTCAATAATAAAACTAACAAAAATTGTAACACAACACTTAAATGGTAGGCTAGTATTTCACCTTTTGCGTTGCGCTTTCAATCCCGTTGTTTTCCTTGTTATTTATTCTAAATTCATTGTTAAATAGTTCATTTATTTTATACTATGTAAAAAATAAAACACCAACTTTTAATTACTTAAATAAATCGGGTGGAATTTATAGTATATAACAACATGGTTTATGATGAAACGTTATTGCCTTATTTTGAATAAACTTCTGGTTTTAATGTACCAATGTAAGGCAAGTTACGATAATGTTCTCCATAATCTAGGCCATATCCTACAACAAATTCATCTGGAATCTTCTTACCAACGTATTTAGCTTCGATGTTGGCTTTACGACGGTTAGGCTTATCTAATAACGTAACAATTTCTAATGAGTTGACGCGACGTGATTCCAATAGTTCTGTAATTGACTTTAATGTTGTTCCTGTTTCTAAGATATCTTCTAAAATAACGACATCTTTACCTTCTATTGATGAGCTTAAATCTTTTAAAATTTTTACTTCCCCAGTAGATTCAGTGCCCCCATGGTAACTAGATACATCCATGAAATCGATAGCTAGGTGTGTATCAATACGCTTAATTAAATCAGCCATGAACATAACTGATCCTTTTAAAATACCAATACAAACTAATGGTTTCCCTTGGTAATCTGCTGTTAATTTAGCTCCTAAATCACGACAAATCTCTTGAATATCGTCTTCACTGAGTAATACTTCTTTTAAATCCTCATGCATTGTCTCTTTCATCTCCCATAAATTTTATCAAAATTGAATTTTGAATGTATTCTGCTTTATACAAAGTGCCAACTGCAATAATCTCATTTTGTGCGTTTATTACTATTGGAGTCTGATCCCTCTCCGCGTCCACTACTTTACGATCAATAAAAAGTCTATTCACCTTTTTATGCCCTTGTTTACCACTTAATTGATAACGATCACCTGGTTTCCGAGTTCGGATTGTCAGTGGGTATTCTTCGGAAGGTAAAGTCTCATGAATATGAATTTGATAATGACCAAAACGATAGTGACCTTCCTGTGAAATTTGCATTGTCCTCAAGATCTGATTATCTTTTGCCATTATTATAAATTTATCATATGCAATGTGAATTATCCATTTATCCGTAGAAAATAATGTTGCTTGCGCTACACTACTCGCAAGTTGTCGAAACCATTCAATATATGTTTTTTCGGCAAAACCAAAAAGTGCATCCATGTCATTCAATACGTTATCAAGTACAGAGACTTTCAATGAATACTGTAAGTTATTAAATGGTTCTCGTGCAAGTGTTAATTTCGTGGTGCTGTAATTACCATGTTCAGCCACAAATGAACGTGCCTGCTTATGTAGTATTTCTCGTTGTTCATCGTGCCAAGTTTTTAATTTTAATAGGTGTTGCGTTGATAAGTGGGTATTTTCTTCGATGGTAGGTAATATACGATTGCGAATATCATTACGTACATATTTATTATCATGATTTGTAACGTCTTCAAAAAATGGTATCTCATATTTCTTTTGTACAGCTTTAATATCCGCTTTAGTTACTTCAAGTAAGGGGCGTGCTATTTTATAGCCATTGCGATAACTAACTGATGCCATACCTAAGCCGCTTCTTGTGGATTTTCCTGTCATCAAGCGATAAAAAATTGTTTCTATTTGGTCGTCTTGATGGTGTGCTGTCAATAAGACATCCGCGCCAAGTTGATGCATCTGCGCATCAAACCAACTATATCTTAGCGTACGTGCTTCATGTTCAATGCTTTTTCCTTGTGCCATCAACGTTGATAAATCAAGTGTCGTAGTAAATAAGTTGATATGATGCTGCTCACAATAGCGTTGAATAAAATGCATTTCATCCGTAGATGCTTCCCTTATATCATGATTGACATGGAGGCATGTTAACTGTTTGTAACTATCTGCAAATGTTGTTGTTAGTGCATGCAACAATACCATACTATCTATACCTGTTGAGACAGCTAACACAATATGATCTGCTGTTGACCAACTCTCTGTATTAAGTTCCAACTCAACACCTCCAAAACTATGATATATTACTTGTGCAATTCAAGTGTAAATTTGAACCTACAATAAAAACAGACTGTTTTCTATCTAACAGAAAACAGTCTGTGGTTGTTATTGCCAGATACAGCAACGTACACTTTAGTCAGAACAACAATCAACCTTTATATTAACGTCTTGAACCTCTGCCACCGCGTCTAGATTCTGTTTGACGTTTTATGGATGTTAATTTATCTTCACTATCTTTTAAGAAATTATTTAATTTCTTTTCAAAATCTTCTGGTTTAGATTGTACCTGTTTTTGACTTGGTTTACTTTGTTGTGGTCTACGTGGACGATCTTTTGCTTTTTTAATAGAGAGACTAATTTTGCCGTCGTCAGCAATTGTAAGTACCTTTACTTCAACTTCATCCCCAACAGATAAATGATCTTCAACATTCTCAACATAATTATCTGCAACTTCACTTATGTGAACTAAGCCACTTTTACCTTCAGGAAGCTCGACAAATGCGCCAAACTTTTTAATACCAGTGACTTTACCTTTAAGCTTGTTTCCTACTTCGATTGACATATTGTAAATAAATCCTCCCGATTAGATTCGATTTTAACCTTATTATATGCTTGTTTCTATAATTTAACAATGGTATTTAAATTAAATAAATATTTTTTTATTTATCTTGTTTAGATGCTTTATCTTCTTGTTTAGATTTATCACCAGGTAATTTAAAAATAACTTCACCATCGTTACTTAAATAATAATCATCACGTGCTACTTTTTCAATATAACTTTTATCATTTAAATTATTTAATTCTTCTTTAAGTGCGAGCTCTTCATCTTGCTGCTTTTGGTATCTTTCTTGTTTATCTTGTCGTTCTATTGAAGCTTCCTCGTTACTTTTTGTTTGAGTGACAAGCATAACAACGAGAATTAAAATAATAGCTAATAAAATACCACCAAATAAGGTGATACGTTTGCGTACTACGCGACGGCGCATTTGTTGCTTTTTTTTCTGTTGGTTTTTGTCAGAAGTATAGGTATTGCCTATATTTTCTACTTTTTTTCCCATCGCTTGTCACCTCCTAATTAATTATCATTCACACGTTCTTCTTTAAGTAATTCGAACATGCCTTTCGCATTTTCTTTTGTCGCATGTTCACTGAGACCAGTAACTTTTATCGTGATGATTTTTTGACCAAAACGAATTACTAATTCATCATCAACTTTAACATCTGTACCGGCCTTAGCTACACTACCATTAACGGTAATTCGACCTTGATCGCTAATTTCTTTAGCTAAAGTACGACGTTTTACTAAACGTGACACTTTGAGATATTTATCTAATCTCATTGTCGGTTCCTCCTTGTACTAAATATTGTTTTAATTGCGTTTCATCGAGCGCCATTGCTTTGGTTTCATCATATAATTTTAAGAAATGGTCTGCAAATACTTTTTCAAACTTCACACGAGTTTCTTTACCTTCTTTAGCTTTAGCTGTAGACCAAATTTCTTTTAACTCTTCAATATTTTCTGCTTGCTCATCTCCGAACACATGAGGATGTCGACGTATCATTTTAGCAGTCACACTAGATAGTACTTCATCTATATCGAAGTAGCCTGCTTTTTTACCAATACTTGAATGCAAGAATACTTGTAGTAAAATATCGCCCAATTCTTCTACAATATGCCAATCATCTTCATTATCTATCGCTTCGAACAACTCAAAAGATTCTTCGATTAAATAACGTTTTAGTGATGTATGTGTTTGTTTGTTATCCCACGGACAACCTACTTCATCATCAACTAAACGATCGATAACTTGTGTCGCGAAAGCAAAATCATTATAAAATGCTTGCTCGTTTTCAACTATAGGAATAAAAACGCTCGTCACATTACTATAAATATCGCTATAGTGGTCTAATTCGAATAAAGGTGTTTCGATAACACGTGCTTGGCTACCTTGTGCACCATCAACAATATAGACCATTTGTTCATCAGGATAGCGTTCCATTAATGTCACTTTGAGTTCACCAGCAATTAGGGCGCTATAGACTTGTGTAATTAAAGTATGTGTTCTTATATTTAGCTGTGCTGTATGAATCGCTGTAGCATCTAATAAAGTGAAGCCATCATTAGGGTCCACATTTACCGCATTAAATACATCGTCAATAAAACTTTTACCCCCTAGAACCTCTACTTCAATGTCTGTGCTATCTTTTGTCAGTTCAAACAATTTAGTCGTTGTCGTTTCTGCCACCCGAGGATGTCCAGGAACTGTGTAGACGATATCAGTATGTTTAGCCGCTTCTATTAAATGATTGACAATATGATCATACACGGCTTCAAATGACTCGTAAGTTTCATATATATTATCAAAACTTTCAAACTGAAGTTCTGCTTGTAATTCTGTAATGACTGGATGATCTAAAGTACGAGTATATACTTGCTGTTGTTGTTGTAAAAAACGATAAACACCTAACGGTAGCTCATCAATACCATAATTTCCTAAGCCTACGATTGTGATTTTATGACTCATCAGTGTCGCCCTCTCTTAATGTGATAAATTTTGTCTCCAAACGGCAAATGTTTTAATTCTCGATATTTAAGTATTTTCATCCATATTATAGCACTAATCAAGGTTACTACACCGACCACAGCAGCAATTAGTAACTCGATTAATCCACTAAGTCGTCCTGTAGAAGGTATCAACCATAAACAAAGTTGGACAACGCATGACATCACTACCATCGCAATCGTTAATTTGATGCTAAATATTTTTAAGTTGCGAATGTGGTAATGTTTCAATACCTGTCTTTGTAAAATGAGTACTGTCACGACGAGAGATAGCACAGTGGCACAACTCCCTCCTAGTAAACCTATTTGAGGTATGAGGATAATATTTAATATCCCCTTCGTAATCATGCCCACCGCACAGCCGATAAATACTATTTTTTCATTATTTACAACTTGTAATAATGACATTTCCATCATAATTAAAGAGACACAAATAACCGTCAACATATAAACGATCAGCGTTGCTGTTTGGCTATCATTTTCAAAAAATACACGATTCATAACTGGCAGTAAATTGATTAATCCAATGCCTGCCGCCGTACTAATTACTATTGTAATTTTAAGTGACGCATTGGCATAACGATTCATCAATACGGTCTGCTCTTGTTTTTTAGCATCCGTTAATAAAGGAATAAGTACAAAACAAAACGTTGTCGTCACAATTAAACCCATCTGAATAAATGATGCACCTCGATCAAATACGCCTTTAAGCATGATGGCATTCTCAAAGCTTAATCCTTGGAGTTGCAATGCATGTATCATTGTAAAGCTATCAATAATTTGCCATAAAATGACAATCAAATGACTCACCGCAAATACAATAATTGCTAGCGATAACTGTCTCCACGCGATTGTCTGTGTTGTTTGCCTAAATTTAAATGGTTTTTGTTGCACTAAATAGAGGCTAGAAACTAAAAAACCCAAAGCAGAGCCTGTAATAGCTAATGCGCCCGATGCATAGATAGACCAATTATATTTACTGTACAACACTATAGCCACCATAATAATTGCGACACGTATCACTTGCTCTAGCACTTGTGATATTGCCGGAATATTCATTTGCTGTTGGCTTTGATAATACCCACGTAATACGCCCAATACTGCTATAAACAAAAAGCTAATACTAGCAGCACGTAACATCGGCGCCAAATTGCTGTCACCCATTAGCTGTGCTATCCACTGTGCGCCTAGGCAAACGATTAAAAACAAAGCCACGCTGCACCATTGTAATCGTAGATATACCTTAGTGTAGACACCATGCTGTCTATCATTCCCCAACGTTTGTGTCACTGCACTAGGAATAGCATTCATCGACAAAATGACACCCAATGCCACAAGCGGATACACTTGTTGATAGGCATATAATCCAGCATCTCCTAATACATTTTGGTATGGCACCCGATAAATAGCACTTAGTATTTTCACCATAATTAAGGCGATTGTCAGAATAACCACACCGTTAAACGCTGTATTAGTTTTAATTCGCATCCTCTATTACCATACTTTCTTCTAAACATTTCGCTAAAAATTTCAGGTTTTCAAACCATTGTTTCGCTTTCGTTAACGTTACTTTCATTTTACCATCTTGTACGCCGACTTTCATTGCACGACCTAATGGTTGAGTTTGCTTAAATAATGTTTCGCCATTAATATCTTGTGTAGCTTTTTCTGACAGATAAATTTCTATCTGTTTCCCTTTATCTTTAATTGAAGTCACACCTACATGTAATGCATGTACTTTAATCTCCATCATATCTAACAAGCGTTCAACTTCTATTGGATATTCATTAAAACGATCTAACAATTCGTCTTTAACATCTATTAACTGTGTTTCGCTTTCAATTTTCCGTAATTTTTTATAGATCTCAATTTTCGCTTGTTCATTTTGAATATATTCTGCTGGTAGATATGCATCAATATTTAACTCTATTTCTACTTCTGGCGCTTCTTCACTTTCAGGTTTAATACCACGTTTTTCATTAACTGCCTCTTCTAACATTTGTGAATATAAGTCAAAGCCAACAGAGTCAATGAATCCATGTTGTTGCTTTCCAAGTAAATTACCAGCACCACGAATATTCAAATCGCGCATTGCAATTTTAAATCCTGAACCAAGCTCTGTAAACTCTTTAATAGCTTGTAATCTTTCTTCAGCAGTTTCTGTTAAAACTTTATTCGTTGGATGTAAGAAATAAGCGTAACCTATACGACTAGAGCGTCCTACCCTACCACGTAATTGATAAAGTTGACTTAAACCGAAACGATCAGCCTCTTCGATTATTAAAGTATTAGCATTAGGTACATCAACGCCTGTTTCAATAATTGTCGTCGTCACTAACACATCATATTCATGATTAATAAAGCCTAACATCGTTTCTTCCAAATCTCGTTCGGTCATTTGACCATGTGCTACACCAATATTTGCATCTGGTAACAACATTTGTAACTGTTCACGTTTTTCATAGATTGACTGAACTTTATTATACAAATAGAACACTTGACCTTCACGTGATATTTCACGTTCCAATGCTTCTTTTATAAAATTCGTATTTTGTTCTAGCACATACGTTTGTACAGGAAATCTATTTTCCGGTGGCGTTTCAATAACAGATAAATCACGTACACCTAACATACTCATATGCAACGTTCGTGGGATAGGTGTTGCCGTAAGTGTTAGAACATCAACATTTGTTTTTAAAGATTTAATACGTTCTTTATGGCGTACACCAAAACGTTGTTCTTCATCTACGATAAGTAACCCTAAATCTTTATAACTAATATCTTTACCTAATAACTTATGTGTTCCAACGACAATATCTACTTTTCCGGATTTTAATCCTTCTTTAGTTTCTTTAATTTCCTTCGTTGTTCTAAAACGACTAATCAGTTCAATGTCTATAGGGAAATCTTGCATTCGTTCAATTAATGTTTCGTAATGTTGTTGAGCTAAAATGGTCGTCGGCACTAAAAACGCGACTTGTTTGCCTTCGTAGATTGCTTTAAATGCAGCTCGTACAGCTACTTCTGTCTTACCGTAACCCACATCACCGCATAGCAGCCTATCCATAGGTCGTTGTTGTTCCATATCTTGTTTGATTTCTGTGATAGACTTCGCTTGGTCCGCTGTTAAATCGTATGGGAAATCTAATTCAAAATCATTTTGCTCAGCAGTATCTGGACCATATTGATAACCAACTGACATTTCACGTTCTTTATATAAAGTAATTAACTCATCCGCAATATCTTCAACACTTTGTTGTACTTTTGCTTTAGTTTTTTTCCATTCAGTTCCACCTAATTTATTTAATTTAGGTGATTTATCTTCAGAGGCAACATATTTTTGCACTTGATCCATTTGATCAACAGGTACAAACAATTGGTCAGTCCCTTTGTACTGTAGCTTGATATAATCTTTGTGTACGCCTCCGACTTCCAGTGTCTCCACACCTAAATAGCGTCCAACCCCGTGATGCACATGTACCACGTAGTCGCTAACTTTTAAATCTTGATATGATTTAATTTTTTCTGCATTTGATAAAGTTTTCTGTTGTTTACGTTTTTTCTTTTGTTTAGATTTAAACAATTCACGTTCAGTTACGACTACCAATTGCATATAAGGTAATTCAAAGCCTTCTGATAGACTACCTTCAGTAATTACTGCGCAACCACCTTCAATGTCATTACTATGTCCATCTATAAACGTAGGTATATGCATTTCACTTAACATAGACTGAATTCTTTCTTTTTTTACTTCAGTTTCAGCTAAAATGACAATAGTATAATCATTTTGAATGAAACGTTGAAATTCTGAGCGCATAATATCATATTGACCGTAGTACTGTTGCACCGGTTTACAAGAAAATTTAATAATATGATTGAGTTTCACAGGCATAGTCGCAGTAAATAAAGTGAAGTAAGCGACATTGAACGCATTTAAATGTGATTCAAAATTATCGTAACTTATAAAAGTTTGTCCGATAAAGCCTTTACCACTTTCGATTAAGTTTTGGCTAAACTCATCCGTTTCAGTAGTTAAAGTTTGTTCTGTTTCTTTTATTCTATTATATTCATCTACAGCAATGATTGCGTCATCTTGGAAATAGTCAACAAGTGTTGCCGGTTGTTCATACATGAATGCGACTAAACGTCGTAACACTTGATGATCAAAATGAGTTTCTTCAAATAATTTAAAACTTTCATATGTTTCTTTTAAATCATTTCTGACTGCTTTATCAATTTTAGGTCGCGTCTCTTCATATGCTTTTTGCAACTGTTCCTTAGTATGTTGTAATACTTCATCTGTAATAATATAGTCGCTAGCAGTCGTAATGTGTACTTGCTCTATATTTTCGTTAGAACGTTGTGTTTCAACATCAAAATCTCTAATTGAGTCGACTTCCGTATCAAATAATTCGATACGTACGGGTTCCCCAATTAATGGATACACATCTATAATGCCCCCACGCAAAGAAAATTCTCCAAGGTTTGATACAACACTTTCACGGCGATATCCCATATTAACTAACTTTGTTAAAAATGCATCGACATCAATATCATCACCAACTTGTAACGTAAGCTGATGTGCTTTCCACATATCTACAGGTGTCAACCATTTTTTCAAGCCATTTAATGGAACGATAAATAAGCCTCTCTGATTTTGAGCCAGTGCCGTTAAAGTTCGGACACGCTCACTCATAAATTGAGGGCTTTGTGTTGAAAATTCTTCTGTCATAATATCTTGCATTGGATATTTATAAATATCATTAGCAGGCACAAATTGTAATAAATCTGTTTCTAGTTTATCAGCTTGATATAAATTATTAGTCACAATTAAGAGCTGTTTACTACTTTGCAAAAACTTTTCTGCAATAATTGTTGCTTTTGCAGACGCTGATAATCCTGTCACTAAGATATTATCTTCACCAAATACTTCGTTTAATTCTTGGTAACGTTTGTCATTGTTAATATAGTCTGTAATTATTGATTTCACTTTATTTCACCATTATATTCATTCATCACATTATCAAAGCGAGATGTCTCAATAAACGCTTCTACTGCTCGTGCTGAATGGTCTATTACTTTATCCATAATTACCCTTTCCGTTTTGGAAAATTTTTGCAACACATAGTCAACTATTGCCATACCATTGCTTGGTCGATCAACTCCAATACGAATACGTTTAAACTGGTCAGTACCTAACATTTGGATAATAGATTTCATACCGTTATGTCCACCGGCACTTCCTTTTTGTCGCAAGCGAATTTCACCTTGAGGTAAGTCTAAGTCATCATATAAAACGATTAAGTCTTCTACTTCAATATTATAGTAATCCATCAATGGTGCTACAGCTTCTCCTGATAAATTCATCATCGTTAAAGGTTCGATAAACATCACTTTCTCTTGACCAATACGTTCGATTGTATAAGCACCTTTAAACTTTTGTTTGTCTAATGTGAAGTTATGTTGTGCTAACATATAATCAATCACTTCAAATCCAATATTGTGCCGAGTTGATTCAAAGCGCTTCCCTATGTTGCCAAGGCCAACAATACATTTCATTGTATTTCCTCCATTTACTGTCATTCTTTATTTATGTGTACATACTCTGTAATTTCTCATTCACACATTAAAAATATTATATATTATAATAACATAAAAAAGCACCAGCTTAAGCAAATAAGCATGGTGCTTTGAAATTTACAATTATTGAATAGTGACGATAAAAGCTTACGCTTCTTTATCTTCGCCTTCTTCTTCTTTGTCTTCACCTACAACTTCAGGCTCTTCAGTAGTAGACTCGCCTTCCATTGCTTCGATTTCTTCTTCAGTTGGCTCTTCAGTTGGAGCAACAACTGTTACGATTGACTCTTCTTGGTCATTTTCGATTGTGAAGTCACCAGTAACATTAATATCAGCAACAGCATAGCTATCACCGATTGCTAAAGCTGAAATGTCAACTTCAATTGCTTCAGGGATACTATCAGGTGTAGCAGTTATTTCTAAGTCGAATAATGGTTGTTCAACAACGCCGCCTTCTTTAGCACCTTCTGCTTCTCCTACTAAGTGAACTGGTACTTCAACAGTACGTTCTTCACTCATGTTGATTGCTAAGAAGTCAATGTGAGTGATTTGGTTTTTAAGTGGGTCGAATTGGTAGTCAGAAACCATTACTTTGATTGATTTTGAACCTACGCCTAATTCGATAACACCATTACGTCCAACTTCACGGATGACTTTAATGAATTCAACTTCATCTACTTTAACTGAAACGTTTTTAGTACCGTAGCCGTATACAACTGCAGGTACTTTACCAGCGTTTCTGATTGCTTTTAAGTTAGAACGAGTTTGCTTACCTTGACGAATGATTGACTTTAATGAAGCCATATTCATTTCCACCTTTCAATTTTTGCTCAATAGTTGAGCTCCTCACTTACCCATCAACATTATCGTTGCTTGCAAGTGTTTATTTATTCGTATTGTCACGAACAGAAACATTATACCTTGTTCATCTTAATTAGTCAAATAGTACTGACACAGATTCACGTTCATACACGCGAATAATAGCTTGTGCTAATAAACCTGCTACTGATAATTCTTTTGTTTTTTCTGGTTTGCGCTCATCATCTAATTGGATAGAATTAGTTACTACTAATTCTTTAATTGCTGAATTTTCAATGCGCTCTTTCGCCGGTCCAGATAATACTGGATGTGTACAACATGCATAAACTTCTTTAGCACCTTTATCTTTCAAGGCTTGTGCAGCTAAAGTAATTGTGCCTGCTGTATCAATAATATCATCAATAATAATTGCCGTACGACCATCAATTTCACCAACGATATTCATCACTTCAGCTACATTCGGTTTTGGACGACGTTTGTCTATAATTGCAATTGGAGTTTTTAAGATATCTGCTAACTTACGTGCTCTTGTAACACCACCATGGTCAGGTGAAACTACAACACACTCTTCAGGATCGATATCCGCTTCGTTTTGGAAATAATCTGCTAAAATTGGAACACCCATTAAGTGATCGATCGGCATATCAAAGAAGCCTTGGATTTGTGGTGCATGTAAGTCTAACGCAATCATTCTATCTGCGCCAGCTGTTTCAATTAGGTTAGCGACTAACTTAGCTGTAATAGGTTCACGGCTGCGTGCTTTTCTGTCTTGTCGAGCATATCCATAGTAAGGTACCACAATATTGATGTTTGCTGCTGATGCTCGTTTACACGCATCAATCATAATCAATAATTCCATCAAGTGTAAGTTTACTGGATTTGATGTTGGTTGAATGATGAAAACGTCGCAACCACGAATACTTTCTTCGATATTGATTTGAATTTCTCCATCACTGAAACGTTTAACTGAACATTTACCTAATTCAATACCAACATGATCCGCTACTTCTTGCGCTAATGGCTCGTTCCCTTTCAAAGAAAAGATTTTTAAAGCAGAATTTTTATATTCATTGTTTAACATTTATAGTCCTCCAATTAATTACTTCCATATATTTAACTTACTAGACATTCTAATATATTGTGCTTAAGTGGATATATCGCTCACATTTATCTACTTTTCACTTTTAATTTCACTGCTATTACATTTTATGTCTACAAGATAATATTTATTTTTTTAAATAACCGTCTTTTGTCGTCTGTCTTACTCGAGCTATTGCTAAACTATCATTAGGTACATCATCTGTAATTGTTGACCCTGCCGCAGTCAATGCAAAGTCACCTAATGTGACAGGAGCAATCAAGTTGGTATTACAACCAATAAATGCATCGTTACCAACAATAGTTTTAAATTTATTTTTTCCATCGTAATTAACTGTTATCGAACCACAACCAACATTTGTACGTTCGCCAATTTCAGCGTCTCCAATATAACTCAAATGAGGCAGTTTCGCACCTTCTTTAACGATTGATTTTTTCACTTCTACGAAATTGCCTACTTTTACTTTGCGTCCAAGATTAGCACCCGGGCGTAATTGTGCAAATGGACCTACGATAACATCATCAGCAATTTGCGCGTCATTTACAACAGAATGCTTGATATGAACACCGTTACCCAATTCACTATCTGTAATCTCTGAATACTGTCCAATAATAGCATCTTCACCAATAACTGTTGTGCCAGCTAGCTTTACACCTGGTTCAATTGTTGTATCCATACCAATGACTACATCTGGACCAATATAAGTAGAAGCCGGATCCAATAATGTAACGCCGTTGCGCATGTGGTATTCATTGATACGTGATTTCATTGCGAATTCTGCATTGCTCAACATCACGCGATCATTGACACCCATAATTTCATCAAAATCACTTGTGTGGTGAACTTGAACCTTGCCTTGTGCTTCTAAAATCAAACTCAAAACGTCTGGCAAATAATATTCACCTTGTGAATTATTGTTATTTACTTGTTCAATTGTATCGAATAATACTTGGTTATCGAAAGCAAAAATACCTGAACTTATTTCAGTTATTGATTGTTGTTCTACAGAAGCATCTTTTTGTTCTACAATTGCCGTTAAATCATTATTGGCATTTCTCACGATGCGACCATAGCCATGTGGATTTGGTGCAGTAGCAGATAATACAGTAGCTTGTGCTTGATTACGTTCATGATGCTCAATTAGAGATTGTAAAGTGCTAGCAGTAATAAGTGGTGTATCACCACAAACAACCAAAGTAGTCCCTGTTTTCTCTTGTAAATGTTCGCTTGCCATTTTCACAGCATGTGCAGTACCTAACTGTGTCTCTTGAAAACTGTAAAGCGATTTGTCACCTAAAGTTTCTTTGACACTTTCTGCGCCATGTCCAACGATTGTAACCAGTTGTTCAACACCTGATTGTTTCACATTATCGATGACATGTTCAATCATTGTTTTACCCGCAACTTCGTGAAGTACTTTGTATTTCTTTGATTTCATACGTGTACCCTTGCCTGCTGCAAGTACTATTGCATGTCTTTGCATGAGTGCTAACCCTCCATTAAAATATACACTTCATAACTATTATAATTTAACGCTAGTAACAGTTTCAAGACTCAAACCATCAATAATGTACAAAGATAATAATAAATATACCGAATTGCATTGCAAAAAAGCATAAAAAATGTCATCTTTTTTACATATTTATACATTTATTTCTAATAATTACCAAGTGATATTAATTTTTTCTAAATCGCTTACTTTCCTTAAATCATCGTACTAAACGTTGAAAGGTTATGAACATTATTACATTGTTTTTTTAGTTTTTTTGTTACTTACTATTATTGTTACCCTTTAAATTGTCACCTTTAATTTTTTACAATAATTATTTGAAAAATTGTCACATTTATTTTATGTAGTTTATCGATGTTCAGCCAAAAAGAATGAGACTGATATTTATCTTTAATTCAAAACGTGTACCATTCAGCTCGTTAAACATAACTAAAATTGAAAGCTTGAGTGGCATAATATTTTCAGTACAGTCATTTCGGCCGACTCCTGCAAGAATAGCACTTTCCGCAGACTACAGGCTAAGGCCGTCCCTGCGGAAAGCGTGCACAAAAACTGCCATCAAAACCAGTAACTTTGTGTGATGCTGAGACAAATCAATAACGAACAGTGTCATATTTTAGAATGTAAAGAATCTTTAAATGATCGTGCGTTTAAGACTTTCATTTAAAATTGGCAGTCATTTTTGGGCCGACTCCTGCGGGAATAGCACTAGTCGAAGACTACAGGCTGAGGCTGTGCCCGCGGAAAGCGTGCACAAAAACTGCCATCAACATCGCATATACTTTATTTCAATCCATCTGCTACTAACAATACGAAAAAAGACCAGGACGAATCAATTGCGTCCCAGCCTCATTTGTTAATCATTATCTATTTATATTAAGCTTCATCTTTATCATCATCTGATTGCTGTGCATTCTTATCTGGAATGACTTCGTCAGTTTCTTCATACACTTTCATCACTGCATCTTGAATTTCTTGTCTCATCTCTGAATTAATTGGGTGCGCGATGTCACGGAATTCACCATCTGGTGTACGTTTACTTGGCATTGCGACGAATAGACCTGAGTTGCCTTCAATCACTCGCAAATCATGTACAACAAATGATTCGTCTAGTGTTATAGACACGAGCGCTTTCATTCTTCCATCTGTTTCAATCTTTCTAAGTCTTACATCTGTCACTTTCATGTAGTGAGCCCCCCTAAGTATATCTGTAGTTCTATAGAAGCTTAACAATATCAATATAAGTTATAATTCCTTATTTAACTTTAGCAATTAATTCAATTTCAACTTTTACATCTTTTGGAAGTCGTGCCACTTCAACGCAACTTCTCGCTGGTTGGTGGCTACTAAAGTATTCACCATACACTTCATTAATTTGTTGAAATTCATTCATATCTTTAATGAAAATTGTTGCTTTAATGACTGATTCTAAATCTGAACCAGCTGCATCAAGTACAACTTTTAAATTTTCGAATACTTGCTTAGTTTGCACTTGCACATCTTCACTTACAATTTCCCCCTTTGTATTTAATGGGATTTGTCCAGATGTGAAGATAAAACCATTAATTTCAGTTGCATGTGAATATGGCCCGAGTGCTTCAGGCGCTTGTTTTGTATTTATTACATTCATGGTGTCGTCTATCGCTCCTTTAAGAAAATTTAGTTAGGCTATTGCCTCTTTCTACGTTAAAGTTCTGATTATATTCGTCCACATCAGATAGCATAACTAAGGAAGTATAATCTTCTATCAATCGTTGTTTAACTTCTTTCGATTCTACAAGTACTGATACCCCTTTAACATGAGCTTTAAACTCATTCATCAAATTCATCACGCCATTAATTGAACCGCCAGCACGCATAAAATCGTCAACGACAAGTACATTGGAATTTTCTGGTAATGTACGCTTGGAAAGTACCATCGTTTCTATTTTACGAGATGATCCTGAAACATAATTAATAGATACTGTTGATCCTTCTGTCACTTTATTATCTTTTCTTATAACTACTACTGGTAAATTCAATACATTCGCAACTGCATTGGCTAAAGATATACCTTTGGTAGCAATAGTCACGACTGCATCTAGCTCTTTGTCCATATATAAAGTTGCAATCAATTTCCCAACTTTATTCAATAACGTTGGATTGCCCATAACGTCTGATAAAAACAAGTAGCCCCCTGGTAATAAACGATCTTTTTCTTGTAGCATATCAATGACTTCATCAATGACTTCACTTGCTTCTTCTTTACTCATTTCCGGCTTATAAGTCACACCGCCACTTGCACCTGCTGTTGTTGTCACTGTACCAAGTTTTTCTTTTTGGAATGTTGTTTTAATAATTTGTACGTCTTCACTAATTGAAGATTTAGCTTGCTTAAATTTTTGAACAAAGTATGTTAACGGAATCAATTTATTAGGATGATTCATTAAATACTGAGTCATATAAACAATTCGTTCACTTCTCTTATATCTCATAAAATTCACCTTCTAACCTAATAATCTTACTAAATGCACTTCATTACAGCAGCCATTCACTGAATTGTAAACATGTTTTGCTTGGCGCTCTTTTTGAGCTAACGCATAGACTGTGGGCCCACTACCACTCATTACTGATCCATCGGCACCACTGTTGAGCATATTTTCTTTGATTTTCAAAATTTCTGGATACATCTTACTTGAGATAGGTTCCAATCTATTCGAAAGACTTTCACACAATTTTTCATAGTCCCCACTTAGTAGTGCTTCTTGGCAAGCTGTTGTATGTACTTCATGATACTCTTCAAGATTTAACCGTTTAAATACATCAGGCGATGAAATTCCCACACTAGGTTTAGCGACAATAACCCATGAAGATGGTGGCTTATTTAAAAATTCTATGATTTCACCTTTCCCTTTACATATGGCTGTTTTTCCATAAATACAAAATGGTATATCCGTGCCAATAGTAATACCTAAGTTACACAACTCACTTAGTGGGCGATTTAATCCGAATAATCGATTCAATCCCCTCATCGTAGCAGCAGCATCAGTTGATCCTCCAGCCAATCCTGCAGATACTGGTATTCCCTTATCGATAGTAATCGTTACACCTTGTTGTACACCGTAAGTTTCAGTCATTAATTGAGCAGCTTTATACGCCAAATTTTTACTATCTGACGGTACATAATTTTGTTCAACTTGTACGACAATTTTACTATCACTACGTCGTTCAAATGAGAGACGATCATTCAAATCAATTGTCGTCATAATCATTTCAATTTCATGATAACCATCATCTCGTTTAAAGAGCGTGTCCAGAGTGAGATTAATCTTAGCTGGTGCTGTTTCATAAATCATATCTCCACCCTCTTTCACTTCGATATGGTAATAAAATGATTTTAACATAATGTTATGTCATATTTAGAGTTATTCAACAAAGTTTGTTTGAAAACTTAATATTGAATAGCGAATCATATTATAATATACGCCTTTAGCGTATTGCTTAAACATCGATCCTTCAAAATCATTTCTTATCATACTATTCT
This sequence comes from Staphylococcus arlettae, assembly GCF_002902345.1. Lineage (GTDB taxonomy): Bacteria > Bacillota > Bacilli > Staphylococcales > Staphylococcaceae > Staphylococcus > Staphylococcus arlettae. The sequence continues at coordinate 12,034 of NZ_PPQB01000033.1, read as the reverse complement.
ACACGATATGAAAAAGTGAATAAACTTATAATCTTGTATTCGCTAAAATAACTTCTAAGTTATATTATGAACAGTGCAAAATTGGGCACAAAAATAATGAGGTGCTAGTGCACCTCATTATGTAAACAATTATTAAGTTTAATACGTGTGTACTTAAATAACGTGTTAGAAAAAACACGCATATTTAGTGTGCAATTGCTTCGTGATGACTATCTTCCTCGAAAGAAACTTGTACGTTATCTGTTAAAACATCAGTGTATGTATAAGACACACGCTCGAAGTTATGTTTATCTTGGTCTAACTCAACAATAAAAACAGATGGATATGTTTCTTTTAACACTCCACTACGTTCAATTGTTTTCTTACGACCACCATTCGCTTTTAGTACAATACGGTTTCCTAATTGACAATCAAGTGTATTTTTGATGTCTCCAATAGATTTTGGCATATTGCCCCACCTCGCTACATATTGTATAATAACACATTTAGCGATAAATTGTCAAATAAATTTTAATTTTAGCAAGGTAGAGAACAAATGTCAACACATTAAAATTGTAATTCTGAGAATTTTTTTAAATTGTTATAGAGGAGTGCGAATTCTTTAATAGAAAGCGTTTCCCCTCTTCTTTTCGGATCAATACCTGAACTTTCTAACCATTCTGCAATCAGCGCTTTATTCTTTTTCCCTTCTTTAAAGAGACTTTGATAGTTATTATTAATAGTTTTGCGACGTTGGCTAAAAGCTGCTTTTGTTAATTTGAAAAATTCATTTTCATTATCAACTTGAACTTGAGGTGCCTCCCGTTTCATTAATTTCACTACAATTGAATCTACATTTGGTGGCGGTAAGAATACTGATTTAGGCACAGTTAATACTTTGCTTGTCTCAGTGTAATATTGAGCTACGATGGACAATGAGCCATACGCTTTAGTACCTACTTGTGCATTTAGACGTTCGCCAACTTCTTTTTGCATCATTACTACATAACCATCAATTGGCAATGTTTGTTGCATTAAATTCAATAAGATTGGTGTAGTAATGTAATATGGTAAATTGGCTACTACCATAATTTTATCGCATTCTGCTAAATGTTGATGTACATATGTAGCAATATCTGCTTTTAAAATATCTTCATTTATAATTGTCACGTTATCATAAGGCGCTAATGTATCATCGAGCACTGGGATAAGACGTTGATCAATTTCAAACGACAGTACTTTTTGAGCATGTTTTGCTAATTGTTCTGTTAACGACCCCATTCCCGGTCCAATTTCAATAATACCAGTGTATTCATCGATATCACTTGCATCTATTATTTTGTGAATGATATTTACGTCTATTAAAAAGTTTTGGCCCAAACTTTTTTTAAAATCAAATCCATATTGATTTAACAACGCTTTTGTACGCGATGGCGTTGCAATATCCTTCATTTCCATTATGAATCACTTCCTTTTTCATCCGCGAGGGCATCACGGACATCTTGTTCCGTATAACCAAACGCATTTAATTTATTTAATAATTGTTTGCCATTTGAATGTCCGATATGCAGTTTAGCTCCTAGAATATCACGTTTTTTGCGTGCATCCTTACCAATGATTAAACCTAAATCAATAAGTACTTCTTTACTAATGGATTCATGCCCTTCTTCAAACGGAGTACTCACATTAGTTAATGCTTCACGAATTGTTGAAATACTGGCATGCTCAACGCCGATTTTCCCATGTTTATTTTTAGCTTTCTCGCGGTCAATATATGCATGTTTTACACCTGGAATGTGCTGACGAATAGTGTTTCGTATTTTATCACCTGGGAAATCTGGATCAGTTAATACAATTACACCACGCGTTTCAAACGCATGCGCAATAACTTGTAATGTTGCTTGGTCAATGGCACTACCATTTGTCTCAATCGTATCACATGTTACAGCTCTTTTGACTTTTTCAGTATCATCTCTACCTTCAACTACAATAAATTCAGTTATTTTCATTTATTGTTACACCTTTCTACAACTAAGTCTATTTCAAAAAAGAAGAAAGATACCGCTACAACATTATGGTTATTATTCAACTCCTAAAGTTAATCCCATAGTGTGTACCAATATCTTTCTCAACAGTTTAGTTACAATTTAAATAATGTTTCTGCGTTTTTAGTTGTTTGTTGACATACTTCTTCATAACTTACACCGCGTAATTCAGCAATTTGCTCTGCAACTAATGTTACACGTGCCGGTTCATTTCGTTTACCTCTATATGGGTGCGGAGATAAAAATGGTGCATCCGTTTCTACCAACAGTTTATCAAATGGTACCTGTTGCGCAACTTCTTTTGGTTGCTTAGCATTTTTAAAAGTCACAGGTCCACCTAATGAAACGTAAAAATTGAGTTTATGAATAACATCCAAAGCAATTTCCGGTGAAGCACTAAAGCTATGCATAATGCCACCTACTTCTTCAGCATGTTCTTCTTTTAAAATATCTACACAATCTTGAGTCGCTTCTCTATTATGGATAATAATCGGTAAGTTAACACGTTTCGCTAAAGCAATTTGCTTTCTAAACACTTCTTGTTGTATATCTTTTGGCGATTTATCCCAATGATAGTCCAGACCCGTTTCACCTATACCAATAATTTTTGGATGTTCAGCAAGCTTTTCTATCCATTCTAATCGCTCTTCTGTACAATCAATAGCATCAACAGGATGCCAACCAATAATGCCATAGATGAAATCGTACTGCTCAATCAACTCCATCGTACGTTCTACAGTTGGTGTATCAAAACCTACCACAAACATACGATCCACGCCATTTTCTCGAGCACGTGTTATGACTGTTTCTAAATCTTCATCATATTCGTCTGCATTTAAATGTACATGTGTATCGATAAGCATCTATATCGCTCCTTCAGATTATTATTTAATCGTCGCACCATTTGGAATAGCACTTGGTAGACTTACCAATGTTAAGACTCCATCTTTTTCAGCAGATAATATCATACCTTCAGATTTTTGACCCATTAATTTAGCTGGTTTTAAGTTAGTTACTACTGCTACTTTTTTACCAATAATATCTTCAGGGCTATAAAATTGCGCAATGCCTGAAACAATTTGGCGCTGTTCAGAATCTAAATCTACTTGGATTTTTAATAGTTTATCTGATTTTTTAACTTTTTCAGAATCTGTAATTGTCGCTGCTTTAATTTCCACATTATCAAAGTCTTTAATATCGATAAGCGCTTTACTAGGTTCAGCTTCAGGCTCTTTTGCAGCAGGTGGTTGCATGGATTCTTTAATATAAGCAATTTCCGCTTCAGTCTCTAAACGAGGGAAAATTGGTGTTGGTTTTGACACTACTGTAATTGGAGCTGTTAAATGTCCATAGGATTCAATACTTTCAAGCTCATGTAATTTCGGATCATTAATGTTTAATTGCTCGAAAATTTGATATGGTGCATGTGTCAAGAACGGTCTTAACAACACAGCGATAATACGGATATTTTCTACTAAGTGCGCCATTACATTACCTAACATGTCTCTTTGACTGTCGTCTTTTGCTAATACCCATGGTGTTGTCTCATCGATATATTTATTTGTACGGCTGATGAATTTCCAAACAGTTGATAGTGCTACTGAGAACTGTAAGTTTTCCATGTTTTCATGGAACGTACTTACTGTATCCATAGCCATAGCTTCCATTTGTTCATCTAGTTCATGTTTAGGTCCTTCATATGCCGGTAATTCACCATCAAAATATTTATTTACCATAGAAATTGTTCGGTTTACAAGGTTACCTAAGTCATTCGCTAAATCATAGTTTGTACGTTCTACGAAACCTTCAGGCGTAAAGACACCATCTGAACCAAATGGTAATTCTCGCATTAAGTAGTAACGTGTCGCATCTAAGCCATAACGATCAATTAATACATTAGGGTCTACAACATTACCTTTAGATTTACTCATTTTGCCATCTTTCATTAAAATCCAACCATGTGCAAATACTTTTTTCGGTAATGGAATGTCTAATGCCATTAATAGAATTGGCCAAATAATAGAATGGAAACGTACGATTTCCTTCGCCATAATATGGATATCCGCTGGCCAATATTTGTTGAATAATGTTTCATCATCTGACAAATAACCTAACGATGAAATGTAGTTTACCAGTGCATCTATCCACACATAAACAACGTGTTTAGGATTAGATTCAACATTAATACCCCAATCAAATGACGTACGTGACACAGCTAAGTCTTCTAATCCCGGTTTAATGAAGTTATTAATCATTTCATTTTTACGGGATGGTGGTTGTATAAATTCAGGGTTTTCATCATAGAATTCTAATAAACGGTCTGTATATTTAGATAAATTAAAGAAGTAGCTTTCTTCTTTAACCAGCTCTACATCGTGTCCAGAATCAGGACTTTTACCGCCAACAATTTTACCATTTTCATAAATTGGGTCTACCAATTGAGTTTCAGTATAATACGTTTCATCAGGCACAGAGTACCAACCTTCGTATTCGCCTAAATAAATATCATCTTGCGCTAATAGACGTTCGAAGATTTGTTGTACAACTTTCTTATGACGTTCTTCCGTTGTACGAATAAAATCATCGTTTGAGATTTCTAATTTTTCCCATAAGGCTTTAATCCCAGCAATCATTTCATCTAAATAAGCTAATTCTGTTTTGCCTGCTTTATGTGCTTTTTCTTGGATTTTTTGTCCGTGTTCATCTGTCCCAGTTAAATATCGAACATCATAGCCTTGCATTCTTTTATAGCGTGCAATCACATCACCAGCAGTTGTTGTGTATGCGTGGCCGATATGCAAGTTTCCACTCGGATAATATATTGGGGTAGTGATATAAAATGTTTCTTTCACCATTAATGCTCCTCCTCGTTTCTTACACTATAAATATATCTAAATTTATTTTTGTTTTCAATGAAGTCGAGATGTGTCTGTACGTGTAATGACTAGCCCTATACGACTTGTAAAACACACACAACATCACTTCTATGTATGCCAAATAAATAAGTCATTGTATTAAATATAATTATATGCTCTATCCTATCTACATTACCATAAATCAAGCCCTTTATGGTAAATTTTTTTAGAAGCTCTTCTTAATTTATTAAGATTAGAGCTTCTTATGCAGAAGCATAACTTCTGTATTCCTTATGCTCTTCTTAATTTATTAAGATTAGAGCTTCTTATGCAGAAGTATAACTTCTGTATTCCTTGTGTTTATTGATTATCAGCATTAACGTTATGATATATATCATAAACTTCATTAGTTTTCATTTGTCTATCTTCAGCCACTCGTTTAATTGCTGCTTTAGGCTTCATGTTTTGTGCAGTGTAGTATTGCACGTGTTCCTCAATGGACATTGATTCAAACCATGAAGTATCTTGAGTTGCAGTGGCACCTTCAATTAATAGGACAAATTCACCTTTCAATGGGATAGTAGCCGCTTCGATTTGTACCAATATCTCATTTACAGTAGCCGTTTCAATCTGTTCAAATTTTTTCGTTAGTTCTCTACCTACTGTTACACGCCTACATTCATCTACTTTACGAATAGCTTTTAATGTATCAGTCACACGATGTGGAGATTCATATAAAATCACCGTACTGTCTTCATACATGCGTGTTTCAAGCACCTGTAATTTGTCTTTTTCCTTACGTGGTAAAAAGCCAATAAAAGTATACACAAATGATGGTAGACCACTAGCCATTAATGCAGTCAAACCAGCATTAGGCCCTGGTATCGTTTCAATCTTGATATTATGTTCCCGTGCAGCAACTACTAACTCATAACCAGGATCACTGATTAACGGTAATCCTGCATCAGATACTAACGCAATATTGGTATCATTTAATAATTGTTCGATGAGGTAATCGGTTTGTTGTGCTTTGTTATGTTCGTGATATGATTTTAAAGGCGTATCAATCATATAATGATTACATAATTTTTTAGTAACACGTGTATCTTCACACGCAATTACATCGACATTCTTCAAAGTGTCAACTGCTCTATATGTAATATCTGCCAAATTCCCTATCGGTGTACCTACTAAATATAACGTAGCCATTTAGTTCACCTCACTAATCATCTGTAATTTTTTTTGTCTTGAAAATGTTTTGATTTCATATTCTCTTTTTAGTGCTGCCGATTTAGTTTCAAACACTTCCGAATAGACTAATGTCACTGGACGTCGAACTTTAGTGTACTTTGCACCCTTACCAGCATTATGTTTAGCTATGCGTTGCTCTATATCTTTAGCGTAACCTGTATATAAAGTGCCATCACTACATTTCACGATATAAATATAATGATTATCCATAATAAACTGTTCTCATTTCATCAGAATACGTGCCATCTTCATTATAAATATAAAACGGTGGTTGAATCGCTAGTCCTTGATTCCCATTTTTACGTCCTTCAACAACAATCGTTTGTGCTGACCGTTCTGTTTTACTATAAATCAAATGTAACTTTTTCGGTTCAATTTGATATTTGCGCATTTCACTTAGTACATCCATCACCCGTTCTGCACGATGGACCATCATAAAACGACCACCTTGTTTCAATAAATGCCTTGCTGCCAAACAACAATCTTCTAATGTACATAATATTTCATGTCTCGCAATTTTATGTGCATCCTTTTGATGCTGGTGTAACTGATTGGCTTTAAAATACGGTGGATTACACGTTACTAAATTATATTGGGATGGCTTAAAGTGCATATGAGCTTGTTTTAAATCCATCTCATACATTTTAATACGCCCTGTTAGCTGATTGTGCTGAATACTTCGATCTGCCATATTTACCAGTTGCTGTTGAATTTCTATAGCGTCGATGTGTTGTTCGCCTTTATCCGATAATAATAGTGGAATGATACCATTGCCGGAACATAAATCTAATATACGGTCTTTTTTGCGTACTTCTGTAAAATGTGCCAATAATAGCGCATCTGTCGAAAATGAAAACACTTCGTCATTTTGAATAATACTTAATTCTTCTTTAATTAACTGGTCTAAACGTTCATTTGCCAATAATTCCATACCTTGCCTCCACGCTCCAAAAAAAGAATGAAATGGCAATGCTTGCTATTATTCAAGCCTATCGCTGACACTTCATCCTCTCTTGCTATCTATAACTATTTTTAAAACAATTGTTTATTCACTCAAGACATCAAGACAAAATAAGCAATCGTCGCCTTTACGGTGTTTTCCAAATAATTCGCCTTTACAAATATGAAAACCTTCTTTGTATAACATCGCTAGATTATCTTTACTTCTCAATGGTTGCTTTTTATTTACAGTTGCATCATTGACAACTTCTTTTGTGACTTCTTCTTTATCTATTAACGTTTTAAAATTCTCATTTTCTATTTGTAATGCGACATTTTCTTCAACTAATTCTACAGTTAAGTTTTTCAATTCTACCATATTTTTATTAATTTGATTTACATGCGCTTCTAAATCCGCAAGTCTTTCAAATATTTCACTTCTATTCAACTTAGTGAAAGCCTCCTAATTAAACGCTTCTAACTCTTCAACTTTATACTCTAAAGGTTGTTCTAAACCATCTACTTTTATCTGCATAGAAATATCTAATATATTTAATCCCACAACCTTACCGTTTCCTTCAGGAGTCTCAATAGCATCTCCTACATCTGGCAATTGTGCACGTGCTTCTTCATAATAATCATTTTCATATTTTAAACAACACATTAAACGTCCACATGCGCCTGAAATTTTTGTTGGATTTAACGACAGGTTTTGATCTTTCGCCATCTTAATAGATACTGGCTCAAAATCACCTAAAAACGTGGAACAACATAACGAACGTCCACACGGACCTATGCCACCAAGTAATTTCGCTTCGTCTCTTACACCAATTTGTCTTAGCTCTATTCGAGTTTTCAACTTTTGTGCTAGAATTTTTACTAGTTTTCTAAAATCTACCCTATCGTCAGAAGTAAAGTTAAAAATAACTTTAGATTTATCTAACGTAAATTCACAATTAACTAAACGCATCGCTAAGTCTAATTGTTGCACTGTGTTTTTACATAATTCCAACGCTTCTGCTGAATCTTGTTCGTTTTGTTCGTAATGTTCAATATCTTCTGCTGTTGCAACTCGTACAATTTGTTTTAACGGTAATGTCACATCTTCGTCAGCAACATCTAAAGGTCCGTATTTTACACGACCCATTTCTATTCCTCTTTTTGATTCTACAACAACCCATTGACCTACTTCTAAATCAACATTCATAGGTGAATAATATTCTAGTTTCCCTGATTTTTGAAAGTCGATACCAACCACATTTTGCATATCAATTCACCCCTTTTATAACTATTTGTTCAAACACTAATGTAGGATTTACATTTTGGTTCAATTTTTTATGTGCTTCCGTAATTTGGTCATACATTAAAATAATTTGATTATATGCCATTTGCTTAGCATACTTTTCAATATCTGTCTTGATATCATGATAAATGTAGTTTTGCTCTGTACCTACTTTAGCATGCATAACATCTTCAAAGAAACCGTTAATTGCCGATAAGGCTAGTAACTGTAATTTTCTATTTTTTGCTTGTTTTAAGAGCTCTACAATGCCGATAAGTGCCATATATTTATTCGTTAACAATAAATTACACCAACGCAACACACTTTTACGAAACGCTGCCAAATCTGCCTCTTCATTTAAAGCCACTGCGGTATCAATTTGCGTTGTATATGTACTAATCAACTCTGCAACTGGCCGTGATATTTCACGTTCTTCAAGTCGTTGAATAAATTTCAGCTTATCAATCGGTTTAAAATAAACATGCTGACAGCGCGAATGAATCGTATCTAAAATTTGCTCTGGTTTAGTGGATAGTAAAATAGCGATTGTGTTCTCTGGTGGCTCTTCTAAAAATTTCAAAATACTATTTTCACCTTGAACTGTTAATTTTTCAAACGATTCAATGATATATACTTTATGCGTACTTTCAATTGGCAATTGATTCATATGTCGCACTAATTGTTCAATTTGTTCTTTTTTTATTGTTGTCTCTTCGGAAGATATATACATAAAGTCAGAGTGATTGAAATTTTCTACTTTTAACTGACATTGTTGTTGGTCATCACATAAGATAAGTTTTGCAAAGTCAATTGCGACTTGCTGCATTGTTTGGGCATCGTCACCTTCAAATAAATAGGCATGTGATAACTTATTTGATTGATATGCATTTGTCAGCATCGCTAATTCGTCCATCGCTAAAATACTCCTTTATATAAAAAGGCTGCATATAAGGCAATCTTTAGGTTTAAGCAACATGCTTGTCACCTGAGGAATGCCATATAGCAACCGTAATTTTAGAATTGATGGAATGCTTCAACTGGCATTACAAATACCGTTGCGCCCCCAACTTCTACTTCAACTGGATACGGAATATAAGAGTCTGCACTACCACCCATAGGTGTAATAGGTGATACGAGTTGTTCTCTATTTCCACATGTATCGTTAATTACTTGTAACATGTCGTCTACACGATCGTCTTCAACACCAGACAAGAACGTTGTATTACCTGCTTTTAAAAAGCCACCTGTTGTTGCGAGTTTAGTAGCTCTAAAATTATGTTTTACAAGTTGTTCCGAAAGTTCCTGACTATCTTGATCCTGTATAATCGCTATAATCATTTTCATTTTCAAACACCTCTTTTGATTATTATATCATAATTTTTTTAAATATTTGATGATAGATTTATAAGTTTCATTTACTACATCGTCAATATTTTTATCTGCATCAATCACTACAAAACGTCCATTATCATCTTCTTTAATAAGCTGATGGTAACCTGCTACTACTTTTTCGTGAAATGCTAGATCTTCTTGATCCAAACGGTTTTGCTGACGAAGATTTTTTATAATACGATTACGTCCTACTTCTACACTAACATCTAAATAAATAGTTAAATCCGGATATAAACCATTAATCGCAAATTCATTTATGCTTCTCACTTCTTCTATTCCTATACCCCTTGCGTAACCTTGATAAGCTAACGAGCTATCTATATAACGATCACATAGGACAACTTTGTTTTCTTCTAATGCAGGAATTACTTTTCCTACAAGATGTTCACGTCTCGATGCAGCAAATAGTAACGCTTCTGTGCGTTCATCCATCGCTTCACCTTCTAGCAATATTTTTCTAATTTGCTCACCTGTATTAACGCCACCTGGCTCTCTTGTTGAAATAATATTATATTCTGTTGCTAGCTTTTCTGCAACCTGTTGTAGAACTGTAGTTTTTCCCGATCCTTCAGGACCCTCCAGTGTGATAAATGCTGACATGTTATTCATCCTTAACTTCTATTTTATTATCTTTCATACCTTCTACCCTTGTTTTTTGAGTAGACCAATATCGCATTAATTCTATCATATTTTCGGTCACTTTTTCGCCCTGAAACATAATTGGAATTCCTGGTGGATAAGGTACAATGTGTTGTGCTAAATAATATCCTGTTGCTTCTTCAATATTAAGTAGCTTAGTTTTATTTATACTCATCGCTTTATAATAGCCCTGTTCACTGTCAACAGAATTGATACTTTGCTGATATGTTGCTTTTTGCTGTAATTGCATTTTGCGAATTCTTGCTACTAAATTATCAAACGGATAACTATCATTTTCATGCCACAATGGTAAAATCAATAGTGCTTGTAATTCGTCAGCCAATTCTACATATATCGCTTCATTTTCAAACAGTTGCTGTATTTCATACCCATTATAACCTGGAGCTTGTATAACTAGTTTTAATGGATCATCACTTTCTATAACGTCGAACCCCTGTGTATGTAATGCTGCAATAATCTGTTCACGTTTATGTCTAAATTCCTTATTATCATACGTCTCATAAAACTCATGTGCCAATTCCAAACTCGACATCATCAAATATGAAGGGCTTGAAGTTTGAAAATAGCTTAAATATTTACGTACTGCCGCTTGCATTGGTGCATTTTTATGTATATATAGGACTGAACTCATTGTTAATGCAGGTAAGGTTTTATGATACGACTGCACTACATAGTCGGCACCCATTGTCATTGTAGATTGTGGGAAACTAGGTAAACCAAAATGTGCGCCATGCGCTTCATCAATAAGTATAGGAATGTTGTGGTCTTTAAACTGTTGAATCGCTGATGCAATATCAAAACATTCTCCATAATAATTAGGATAAGTTAATATCGCTAACTTATGTTGACGCGCATACCAATCAACGCGTGCTAAATCTGGACCTATATATTGTCTCGTTTGTTTACTCAACTGCATTGGTAATAGTGTGGCATCACCGTTGGCCAATTCGAGACCGTGAAATACAGACTTATGTGCATTACGCGCAATTATATAGGATCCCGATAACGATGCAAAACCCTGTATAACAGACATAATACCGGATGTCGTACCATTTACTAATAAAAAAGCATCATAATCTTTATGTTTAGATAAGTTTTCCATTGTTTCCTGCATAATACCTTCAGGATGATGCAAATCATCTAATCCGGTAATTTCAGTCATATCCATCGAAACATCTAATTGTTGTAAATTACCAATAGTATTATTTTTATGTCCCGGGACATGGAGTGAAATAGGTCGTTGTTCTAAAATGCTTTTTAATTTAGCTATTACTGGCTTATGCATAGTAATCACATCCATATATCTTATAATTTAACACGTTCTATCTTATCAGATTTAAAAGTAGTTTACATTAGTAGTACTTTGCATGTAATGCACTAGTACTACTTATGCAATTGCTCCAGCAATTGTACACCTTTTTTCGTGGCAACTCCCTGCTTTTGTTCTTAAGACACTGCGGTCTAGATAGTATATTCTAGACATAAAAAAAGAGACCTCTCGGTCTCGGCTCTAAAGTAGTACTTTGCATGTAATGCATTAGTACTACTTATGCAATTGTTTTAACAATTGTATACTTTTGCCTGGCAACGTCCTACTCTAGCGGGATGTAAATCCAACTACCATCGGCGCT
>NZ_PPQB01000032.1 GCF_002902345.1 Staphylococcus arlettae | reverse complement strand
TACATTTTTGAAAAGTGATGTAGATTTATAGCCAGAATTTTTAGATTTACATTGACGATACTGCATCAAAAGAAAAAGTCAATCTACTTTTTCTAGGTTGACTTTTATTTTTATATCTAAAGGCACACTTACACACCTAAAAAACGTCGTGCTAAAAACAAATTTACATGTGGTAATCCAATATCCTTATTATACATTTTAACAGTTGGTTTAAAGCAAACTTTAAAAATATATAATTTT
>NZ_PPQB01000031.1 GCF_002902345.1 Staphylococcus arlettae | reverse complement strand
AAAAAGCATATTATAAGTGGCGTATTGATGAAACATATATCAAAATCAAAGGGCAATGGTGTTATTTGTATCGTGCCATTGATACAGAGGGTCATACATTAGATATTTGGTTACGTAAGAAACGGGATAGTCATTCAGCATATGCGTTTATTAAGCGCCTTATTAAACAATTTGGCACACCTCAAATGATAATTACAGATCAAGTACCTTCAACGAAGGTAGCCATGGCTAAAATAATGAAAGTGTTTAAGCTGATCCCTAATTGTCATTGCACATCTAAATATCTCAATAACCTCATTGAACAAGATCATCGTCATATTAAGCTGAGAAAGACAAGATATCAATGTCTCAATACAGCAAAAAATACACTCAAAGGCATTGAATGTATTTACGGATTATATAAAAAGAACCGTAGGTCTCTTCAGATCTACGGATTTTCACCATGCCACGAAATTAGTTACATGTTAGCCGGTTAAGCGAAGACTGACACAATAAAATGGTGATTAGCTATATTTTTCTAACTTTGCAACAGAACC
>NZ_PPQB01000030.1 GCF_002902345.1 Staphylococcus arlettae | reverse complement strand
CGTTGTTTTTCTAACTCTCTTTCTCTCTTACGATTCTCACGTAAGCGATCTTGTATCACATACTTAGTCGCACCTTGTGTGATATTCACACCTTCTGATTCATAGAAGTCGTTTACAATCTTTTCTAAAGTGTTACCACTCTTTAAATTTTTAATTAGTTTGCTTTGTGACAAACCATCGATTTCTAAATCTCTTACTCGTGATTCTGGCACATAGTGGATTGC
>NZ_PPQB01000029.1:51488-110945 GCF_002902345.1 Staphylococcus arlettae | reverse complement strand
CCCGGCAAGGATGACTAGCATTGAAAAAAGCTTGATTTGAAGCGCATTTTCAATGCAGTCAGCTACTGCCAAAATGAAAAGAGGTTGGAACAAATTAATATTGTCCCAACCTCTTTATTAATTTATTGTAATTCAGCGACACGTAATCTATTATTTGCACGTTCTAACGCGCGTTTTGCTCTATAGATATCACTGTTGTCGTCTTCATTAGCCAAGTGCGATTCTGCTTTTGATTTCGCTAATTGTGCTCTAGCGACATCTATTTCATTCGCACGTTCTGCAGTTTGTACAATAACTGATAATTTATGTTGTCTAACCTCAACAAAGCCTTCACTCACTGCAATATATTCTGAACCACTATCAAAATTCACTTTGACATAGCCGATTTTTAATGCTGCAACTGTAGGAATATGTCCCCACATGACACCCATTTCGCCAGCTGTAGTTTGTAATACAGCAAGTTCAATGTCTTCACGTTCGTATACAGCACCATTAGGAGTGACAATATTTAGGGTTAATGTGTTCATTATCCTTACCTCCTAATTTTAAACTTCAACACCCATATCTTTTGCTTTTGCTAATACGTCGTCCATACTACCAACAAGACGGAAAGCATCTTCAGGAATGTGATCATACTTACCTTCTAAGATATCTTTGAAGTCTTCAACAGTTCGTTTAACTGGAACATAAGAACCTTTTTGTCCTGTGAATTGTTCAGCAACGTGGAAGTTTTGTGATAAGAAGAATTGAATTCTACGTGCACGTTCAACTGTACTTTTATCTTCTTCGGATAATTCATCCATACCTAAAATTGCAATAATGTCTTGTAATTCACGGTATTTTTGAAGTGTTGATTGTACTTGTCGTGCTACATCATAATGCTCTTGTCCAACAACTGATGGTTCAAGCGCTCTTGATGTAGAAGCAAGTGGGTCAACCGCTGGATAAATACCCATTTCTGTTAATTTACGTTCTAAGTTTGTTGTAGAGTCTAAATGAGCAAATACGTTTGCTGGAGCTGGATCGGTATAGTCATCGGCAGGTACGAATACTGCTTGGATAGAAGTTACCGAACCTTTCGTAGTTGATGTAATACGTTCTTGTAATTGACCCATTTCTGTACTTAATGTTGGTTGATAACCTACGGCTGAAGGCATACGACCTAATAAAGCTGATACTTCAGAACCAGCTTGTGTAAATCTGAAGATATTATCGATGAATAATAATACATCTTTACCTTCTTCATCACGGAAGTACTCTGCCATAGTTAAGCCTGAAAGTGCTACACGCATACGTGCACCAGGTGGCTCGTTCATTTGACCGAATACCATCGCTGTCTTTTTAATAACGCCACTATCACTCATCTCGAAGTATAAATCGTTACCTTCACGTGTACGTTCACCTACACCTGCGAATACTGAAATACCACCATGCTCTTGAGCGATGTTATTAATTAATTCTTGAATAAGTACAGTTTTACCTACACCTGCACCACCAAATAATCCGATTTTACCACCTTTAATATACGGTGCTAATAAATCTACAACTTTAATACCTGTTTCTAATATTTCTACTTTCGTAGATAATTGATCGAATGCAGGTGATTCTCTATGAATTGGGTCACGACGTACTGAATCATCAATTTTTTCATCCAAATCGATTGTGTCACCTAATACATTAAACACTCTTCCAAGTGTCGCATCACCAACAGGTACACTAATACTATTGCCAGTATCTTTTACTTCAGTGCCACGTTTAACACCTTCTGTACCATCCATTGCAATTGTACGGACCACATCGTCGCCTAATTGAAGCGCTACTTCTAACGTCAAACTTGTTGTTTCATTGTCTTTTTCTACATCTAGAACTAAGGCATTGTTAATTGCTGGCACTTCATTATGTTCAAAACGAACATCAATGACTGGACCCATAATTTGCGTTACACGGCCTACTCCCATGTTAATTTTCCTCCTTTATTATTCTATTCAAGTGCAGTTGAGCCACCAACAATTTCAGTAATTTGTTGTGTGATAGCTGCTTGACGAGCTCTATTATATTCGAGTGATAAATCATCGATAAGTTCTGTTGCATTATCTGTTGCGTTTTTCATTGCAGTCATTCGTGCTGCATGTTCACTTGCTTTAGCATCAAGTATTGTGCCATAAATCAAGCTTTCCACATACTGTGGTAAAATAACGCTCAATATAGATTCTTTGTCTGGTTCAAATTCATATGATGACATTTGACCATGTCCTAGACTGGAATCTTCTGGAGATAATGGTAAGACAGTTTTCTTAGATGGTTTGTTTTCTAATACAGTGACAAAATGACTAAAGTAAATGTTTAATTCGTCGATTTCTTCATCTCCATATAAATCAATAGCCTTTTTAGCTATCGCTTGAACAGATTTAAAGGATGGTTGGTCAGCAATATCAACGATTGAACCTTTTACTTCATAGCCTCTGTTTTTGAGAAAATCAACACCCGTTTGACCTAGTACTAAAATTTCATATTCATCTGCTCGTTCATGTTTACTTTTTATATCATTCAACAAGTTTTTTAATACACCAGCATTATATGCACCAGCTAAACCTTGATCACTTGTAATAACTAAATAGCCACTCTTTTTAACTTCACGTTGTTGTAACATTGGATGACTAGAGTTTTTATTAGCTCCAGCAACTGCAGTAATCGCATCTTGCATTTTTTCCATATACGGAGCAAATTGTTTTGTATTACTTTCAGCACGACGTAGTTTTGAACTTGAAACCATGTTCATTGCTTTAGTAATTTGTTTCATTTTTTCCGTAGATTTTATACGTGTATCAATCTCTTTAAGAGATGCCATTATCTCACCACCTTTTGTAGCTTATATTAATTATTGTGATTGACTAAAGCTCTTTTTAAATTCATTAATCGCAGCTTCAAATTTTTCGTTTTCTGGTAATCCACCTGAATTTCTAATCTCATCAAGTAATGATGAAGCATTTGATTTTGCCCATTGATTAAATTCAGTTTCAAAACGAGTAATATCTGCTACTGGGATATCGTCTAAATAACCTTTAGTTAATGCAAAAATAATTAATACTTGGTTTTCAACAGGTAGTGGTTTGTTTTTATCTTGTTTCAACACTTCTACTGTACGTTTACCACGTTCTAATTTTTGTGCAGTAAATTCATCTAAATCTGAACCGAATTGTGCAAATGATTCTAATTCACGATAAGAAGCTAAGTCGAGTCTTAACGTACCTGCAACTTTTTTCATTGCTTTAATTTGTGCTGATCCACCTACACGAGATACAGATTGTCCAGCATTGATTGCTGGTCTAACTCCTGAGAAGAATAAATCAGATTGTAAGAAAATTTGACCATCTGTAATTGAAATAACGTTTGTTGGAACATACGCAGAAATGTCGCCAGCTTGTGTTTCAATGATAGGTAATGCAGTAATAGAACCGCCACCTAGGTCATCGTTTAATTTTGCTGCTCTTTCGAGTAATCTACTATGTAAGTAGAAGACATCACCTGGGTATGCTTCACGGCCTGGTGGTCTACGTAATAATAATGATAATTCACGATAAGCTGCTGCTTGTTTTGTTAAATCATCATAAACAATTAATACGTCTTTACCATCAAACATAAATTCTTCGCCGATTGTCACTCCTGTATAAGGTGCAATATATAACATTGGCGCTGGGTCTGCAGCTGATGCTGAAACAATGATAGTATAGTCTAATGCGCCTTCTTGACGTAATTTCTCAACATTCGCACGTACTGTTGAATCTTTTTGACCAATTGCTACGTAAATACAAATCGTATTTTCGCTCTTTTGGTTTAAAATAGTGTCAATTGCTAATGTTGTTTTACCTGTTTGACGGTCACCAATAATTAATTCACGTTGTCCTTTACCAATAGGTACTAAGGCATCAATCGCTTTAATACCAGTTTGTAAAGGTTGATCAACTGATTTACGATCCATAACACCCGTTGCTTTTTTCTCAACAGGTCTAGTTTTTGAAGTATTAACTGGACCTTGTCCATCAATTGGTTGTCCTAATGGATTTACTACTCTACCTACCATTTCTTCGCCAACTGGAACTTCCATAACACGTCCTGTACGTTTTACTTCGTCCCCTTCTTTGATATCTTGATATGGTCCCAAAATAACAACACCGACGTTAGATTCTTCTAAGTTTTGTGCTAAACCTAGTACGCCACTTTTGAATTCTATTAATTCTCCAGCCATAACATCGTTTAGTCCGTGAATTAATGCAATACCGTCACCAATTTGAAGTACAGTTCCAACATCCGTAACAGACATTTCTGACTCATAGTTTTCAATTTGTGAGCGTAATAATGCACTAATTTCTTCTGCTTTAATGGCCATCTATGTCACTCCTTTAATATTTATTAGTTCACTCTTTTGAAATGTTTTTCTAACTGTGCAAGATCATTTTGTATACTTGCATCCATTACTTTTGTACCTACATTAATTCTAATACCACCTATTAAAGCAGGGTTAATTTCATTTGAAAGAATGACTTTAGATAATTGCGTTTTATTTGTTATTATTGTTTCAATTTCTGATAATTCTTGTTCTGACAATTCATATACAGATTCAACTACTGCATAATCACGATTGTAAAATTCGTTGTATTGTTGAGTAAATGCATTATAAATTTTATCGATTAGCCCTAAATGACGATTGGATGCAAGAATCATCAGCATATTTTGTATGTATTGATTAGAATTACCAAATACAATACCTACGATTCTACGACGATGATGACCATCTATTTGAGGATCCTGATCCATTGCTACTAAATTAGGAATCTCAGATTGTACAGCCTCATGGATTATTGAAAACTCGTCATAAACACTATCTAGTATTTCTGCATCTTTAGAAGCGTCAAATAATGCTTTAGCATACTTGTTAGCTACAATAGCCATTATTTATCCCCTGCCTCTTTAAGGTACTTAGCAACTAGTTCTTTTTGATCTTGGTCACTAATTTCTTTTTGTAATACTTTAGATGCAATTAGTACCGACAAGTCAGACACTTGATTATTAATATCCGCAATTGCACGTTCTTTTTGGCTGTTGATTTCATTTTGTGCTGTTTCAATCATGCCATTTGCGCGTACATTAGCTTCATTGATAATTTCTTCATGTTGTTGACGTGCTTGTACTTTTGCGTCTTCTAGTATTTTGTGAACCTCGTCCTGTGTTTCTTTTAAAGTTTGTTTATTTTGTTCTTCTAATTTTTGTGCATTTAATTTAGCTTGTTCAGCATCATCAATGTCTTTATTTATATCACGTTCACGTTTGTCCATAACTTCTTTTAAAGGACCCCATGCAAACTTTTTCAATAATGCTAATAAAACAAGAAAAGTAATTAAGGTAACAATGATCGTACCCCACTGAACACCACTAGCTTGGCTTGCACCTAATACTAATGTATTTGTCATCGCATTCACTAGCTCATACACTCCTTTCTTTCATTGTAACTATTTGCTGTTAGATAAAAACGAATGGCGAAAGTCAAAAAACGACTTCGCCTTTTTTAAAGTGTAATTACATGAACATTACGATGAATGAAATTACAAGACCAAGGATTGGTAATGCCTCAACTAAACCAATACCGATGAACATAATTGACATTAATTGTCCACGTGCTTCTGGTTGACGTGCTACACCTTCTACTGTTCTAGATACGATAAGACCGTTACCGATACCTGCACCTAATGCTGATAAACCAATTGCGATTGCTGCTGCGATTAAATTCATTAATAAATCCTCCTAAAAATTGTTTTATAATTTTATTTTTAATGGCTATCTTGTACTTTGTGTGACATATAAACCATTGATAGCATAATGAAAATATAGGCCTGAATTGAACCTATGAAAATCGAGAATGCTTGCCAAACAACTAAACCTGGTAAACCTATAATCCAACCCCATAACAAGTTATTAACTACTAATCCTGATAAAAGAGTAAGTAATAATTCACCAGCATAAATATTACCGTAAAGACGAAGACCTAACGTTAAAGTTGAAGTGAACTCCTCGAATAAATTGATTGGTAATAAGAAAATAGGTTTTGTGTAATTACCAAAGTAACTCTTTGTGCCACGCATTTTAATACCATAATAATGCGTCAACAGAATTATTAGCGTTGACAGTGTTAATGTAACAGTGGCATCTGCTGTTGGTGATTTCCACCACAACGTATGTCCTGACACAATAGAGAATGGTAAGCCAAGCATATTACTCACAAAGATAAACAAGATCAAAGTAACTGCAAGGAAGTGGAATTGACCACCTTTTGACCATGCCATATTGCTTTCAATAATACCTCGAACAAAGTCAAAAACCCATTCTATGAAGTTTTGCTTGCCGGTTGGACGTTTTTGAAGATTACGTGTACATATAATAGCTAGTACAAATACAATAATCGCTGTAATAATTAACATCATAATTGATGATAAATTAAACACGAGGTCTAAACCAAATACATTCCAACTGACAAGAGGGTTGTCGTGTTGCATACAATTTCACCTCTCTTTTACTAGTTTTTTTTCTTATGAATAAACGGTTTAATTGTTACCACAACATAAGAAATCATTAAACCTAAAGCCACACCAAAAATATTGATATTGTCTTTAAAAAAGACCCATATGGTACAAGCTAAAATCGCTACCAAATATCTCCAAATATTGCCCGTAGAAATATGTATCGTGTCACTCTTCTTAGCTTTCGCTAAGTAATATTCGAAAATAATCGTATTGAGTAACGAACCAACAGTACCTATGATTAACCCCAATATAAAAGGTGATTGTGTGAAAAAAAACACAATAATCAATACAATTAATAAGTATAGATAGTATTGTATATATTGATTGAAAATGATGGAGAAACGTTTCAATTTTGTGCCTCATTTCGTCTATTTCATTCGTTTATGAAAACCGTTCCACTCATACAAATTTAATAATAATATAGCCTGTAAGTCGTGTCAATTCTATTAAAATTGTTAAATAAGTTTTTTTGCAGTCGACATAAAATTGTCACATTTAAACAAATGAATTTGGCTTTTTATCAATTATGCCAAAATAATATTTAATATGCTCACAAATGCGACTCGATGCATTGCCATCACCATAAGGGTTTTTTGCTTCACTCATTGCTTCGTAGCTATGCTGATTATCTAAAAGCTCTTTAGTTGCTTGTTCTATTGTTGCTGTTGAAGTACCTACAATTTTTAATGTGCCAGCCGTTACTCCTTCAGGTCGTTCTGTTGCATCTCTTAACACTAAGACAGGTTTACCAAGTGATGGCGCTTCTTCTTGGATGCCACCAGAATCGGTTAGGATAATATACGACTGATTTGCAAAATTGTGAAAATCAGTTACACCTAATGGTTCTATTAATTCTATTCTGTCATGTCCTGCCAAATAATTATTTGCAATTGCTCTTACCTTTGGGTTTTTGTGCATTGGATAGACAACTACCACATCGCTATACGTCTCAACAATATTACGTACAGCTTGAAAAATACGTTCCATAGGTTCGCCAATATTCTCTCTACGATGAGCAGTTAATAAAACAATACGTTTACCGGGATGGCGTTTGAGAATTGCTGAATCATAGTGTGTTTTTATTGTAGTTTTCATAGCATCAATCGCTGTATTTCCAGTTACTACAATACTCTCCTCTGATTTGTTTTCATCTAGCAAATTTTGGGCAGCATTAAATGTAGGGGCAAAATTTAAATCTGCCATTACCCCTACCATTTGTCTATTCATTTCTTCAGGAAACGGAGCATATTTATCCCATGTTCTCAATCCTGCCTCAACATGACCAATAGGAACTTGATTGTAAAATGCAGCTAAGCTACCAGCAAACGTGGTCATAGTATCACCATGTACCAAAATCATATCCGGTTGTTCTTCTTGAATAACACTTTCGAGCTTCATTAACACTTTCGACGTAATTTGTGATAATGTTTGACCTTGCGTCATTATATCTAAATCATAGTCTGGTTGAATGTTAAAAGTATCTAAAACACCATCTAACATTTCTCGGTGTTGTGCTGAAACTACGACTACTGGCTCCAAAGCATTACTTTCTTGTAATGCTTTGACCAGAGGTGCCATTTTCACTGCTTCTGGACGAGTGCCAAAAACAGTCATAATTTTCTTCATTTTACTCCACTCCTGGATGTCACTATTTTGTACCAAACAAACGATCACCAGCATCACCTAAACCAGGTGTTACATATGCATGTTCGTCTAATCTATCATCTAATGCAGCAATGTAGATATCTACATCTTCATGCGCTTCTTTCATCTTTTCTACACCTTCAGGTGCAGCAACTAAACACATAAAACGAATATGTTTCGCCCCGCGTTTTTTCAATGAATTAATTGCTTCTATAGCAGAAGAACCTGTTGCTAACATAGGATCAACTACAACAATTTCACGCTCTTCAATATCTTGTGGTAATTTAGCAAAGTATTCTATTGCCTCTAAAGTCTTTGGATCTCTATATAATCCAATATGACCTATTCTAGCCGCTGGCACGAGGTTAAGAATACCTTGTGTCATGCCTAAGCCAGCTCTTAAAATTGGAACAAACGCTAATTTTTTACCTGTTAAACGTTTTGCTACCATTTTTGTCACTGGTGTTTCGATTTCAACGTCCTGTAAATCTAAATCTCTTGTTACTTCATACGCCATTAACATACCGACTTCGTCAACTAATTCTCTGAATTCTTTTGTGCCAGTATTTACGTCACGAATATAACTTAATTTGTGTTGAATTAATGGATGGTCAAAAACATGAACCTTGCCCATTTCATTTCCCTCCTAATATTAATTGTATAAAGGATGATTTGTAGTTAATGCCTTCACTCTAGATTTACCTTCTTCTAAAGTTTTTTCATCTTCTGGATTCTTAAGCACTAAACTAATAATTTTTCCAACTTCTTCGAATGCTTTTTTATCAAAACCTCTAGTAGTTGCTGCAGGCGTTCCTAATCTAATACCACTTGTAACAAATGGTTTTTCTTGATCGAATGGTATTGTGTTCTTGTTACATGTAATACCAATCGCATCTAATGTTTCTTCAGCAATTTTACCTGTGATACCAACTGATGATTTAACATCAACTGCTACAAGATGATTATCAGTACCTCCTGAAACAACTCTGAAACCTTCGTTTGTCAATGTTGATGCTAAAGTTTGAGCATTTTTGATGACTTGCTCTTGGTATGTTTTAAATTCGTCTTGTAATGCTTCACCAAAAGCAATCGCTTTACCGGCAATAACATGTTCTAATGGACCACCTTGAATACCAGGGAAGATTTTTTTATCAATTTCTTTTTTATATTCTTCCTTACATAAAATCATACCACCACGAGGCCCACGTAATGTTTTGTGCGTAGTAGTAGTAACAAAATCTGCATACTCAACAGGGTTTTGATGTAAACCAACTGCTACTAGTCCTGCGATATGTGCCATATCTACCATTAATTTAGCCCCTACTTCGTCTGCGATTTCTTTAAATCGTTTGAAGTCAATTTCTCGTGGATAAGCTGAAGCTCCTGCTACGATTAATTTAGGTTTGTGTTGCTTAGCGATGCTTAAAACTTCATCGTAATCGATTTTTTCAGTATCTTTGTCAACGCCATAGTCTACAAAGTTATAAAATTGGCCACTAAAGTTAACTGGTGCGCCATGAGTTAAATGACCACCGTGGCTTAAGTTCATTCCTAATACAGTGTCACCATGTTCAAGTGCAACTAAGTAAACTGCCATATTTGCTTGAGAGCCTGAATGTGGTTGAACATTAACATGTTCTGCACCAAACAATTGTTTAGCTCTTTCTATTGCTAAGCTTTCAGAGACATCAACGAATTCACAACCACCATAATATCTGCGGTTAGGATAGCCTTCAGCATATTTATTTGTTAATACTGATCCTTGTGCTTCCATTACTGCTTCTGACACGAAGTTTTCTGAAGCTATAAGCTCGATGTTGTTGTTTTGACGGTTAAATTCATTTTGAATCACTTCATAAATTTCTTTATCTTGCTTTTGAA
This sequence comes from Staphylococcus arlettae, assembly GCF_002902345.1. GTDB lineage: Bacteria > Bacillota > Bacilli > Staphylococcales > Staphylococcaceae > Staphylococcus > Staphylococcus arlettae. The sequence goes on along the minus strand of NZ_PPQB01000029.1, from coordinate 100,845 downwards.
TAAATGACATTGGTAAATTCCCTCGTTTCTGTATTAGTTATATTTCGCTCGTTCGCCACCAATTTTCTTAGGTCTAGATGATGCAATCGTTACATTCGCTTCACCAATTCGTTTTACACTAGTACGTTCAGGGATAGCCACATGTTGTATATGCATACCAATTAATGTTTGACCAATATCTATTCCTTTAGGTACTGAAATAGTCTCTACAACCATTGGATCATTTAATTGACTATAAGCATAAGTAGCTAAACTACCTCCAGCGTGAACATCTGGCACTACTGTAACTTCTTCCATCGTATGTGGGTCAAAGTTGGATCGATCAATAGTTACTGCTCGATTAATATGTTCACAGCCCTGAAATACGAAAGACACGCCTGTTTCTCGTTCTATAGTCGCTAACAAATTATATATTGTTTCTGCTACTTCCATAGAACCAACGGAACCAATTCGCTCACCTATGACCTCGGATGTCGAACAACCAATCAGGCACAATTCATCTTCAACAAAAAATTCACGCGCTTTGAGTTCATTAAGCAATAACTGCAAATCTTCCTTCATTTTCCCACCCCTTTGAAAATAATTATATACAAAGTGTAAAGTTCTACCATTTACTATATAAATATATAAATTCAGCAAACTTGCTACACCTAGTTATTATAACGTATTTTTCAGATAACTTATACTAATTCTACAAATTTATTGCGTTAATATTTTAATTTTTATTTTCTCAATCAAAGTATTAAGTTCTTCAAAAACTGCGTCGTAAGCGCCTTCATCCGCACCAAACGGGTCACTAACTTCTCCTTGATAACCTGCATATTCTTTAATTGTGAATACATGATTTTGCTGACCAAACATGTAACTAATTGTATCTTTATGCGTTGTTGACATCGTTAAAATTAAATCAGCTTGCAAATCTGTTTCAGTAAACATTTGAGTATGGCTTGGTTGAGGTAATTGTTGTTTATTAATAATTGCTTGGCTGTGTGTTGAAATTGCCCCGCCATTATTTGCATATAATCCTCTTGATTCAATTGTGTAATGTGCCAATTTAGCCTTAGCTATACTTTCAGCTAATGGACTTCTACATGTGTTACCCGTACAAACGAAAATAATCTTCATAAAGTATCTCCATCTATCCATAATTGATTAGTCGCTTTTAACATTCTATTCATTATTGCTGCTGTATCGTCTTTATCTTCAAAAGCATACAAATAAGCCTCGTCAATATCATCTCTTCTGTCTATAAGATGTAATATTTCGTATAGTCTGTGATTAGCTGTTTTAATATCTTGTTCATCATCACACAACTCTATATATTGTGCATTACTCGGCACATAAGATTTTAAGGTTGCTGGTACAATAAATGCTTTACGCTCCCATAATTTATCGTAATTTGGTTGGTGTCGAAAATTTCTTAACAGATAAATAGGTGTTTGCGGTGCATAATGTTTATATTTCATACCTGGAGCAATAGGTCTCTCGCTATCAAAATTTGTTGTTGCAGCAATACTATTTGGAATAACCGCTTCAATCATTTTTTGTGTAATGGAACCTGGTCGTGCAATTTTAAAAGGAAATGACGTACAATCTAATACTGTACTTTCTAAACCTTCCTCACTTTGATCGCCGTTAATAATGCCATCAATACGGCCATTTAAATCTTGATAAACATGGTCGAATTGAGTAGGTGATGGCTTGCCACTTAAATTGGCACTCGGTGCAGCAATAGGTAAATCAACCAATTGTAATATTTGACGACCAATTCGATGACTTGGCATTCTTACTGCAATACTATTTAACCCACCTGACACTTTCGAACATAAATAACCTGATTTCAACGGCAAAATAAATGAAATTGGACCAGGCCAAAAATGTTTCATCAGTAAATAAACTTCATCAGTTATACCTGTCGTAAAATCAGTAAGTTGCTCAAGACTGTGAATATGTACAATTAACGGATTATCTGATGGTCTACCTTTGGCTTGATATATTTTTTTAACCGCATTATCATCCAAAGCGTTTGCCCCGAGACCATACACTGTTTCAGTAGGCAAAGCTATTAACCCGCCTTGATGATAAATTTGTTTAATATCATCTATCTCTGGAAATGTTGTTATATCATCAATATAACTTCTGACATCCCATATTTTTGTATTCACGTAAAATCACATCCTTTTTATTATATTTTAAAATATAATAAAAAGTTATGCAGTTATGTGACATACACATAAAATACATAACTTCTTACCATCTAAATGAAACTATTCGATTATTGTTATTAATATCTTTCAAAACTGCTACTTTAATATGTGGATACAGTTCATTGATTATCTCACATAATTTATCACCTTGGTTGTGTCCTATTTCAAAAACAACAGGTGCACCTTCACATAAAACTGCTGGTAAATTTCGTAATATTGCTTTGTAGATAGCTAAACCGTTATCCTCAGCAAATAATGCGCGATGTGGTTCGTAGTCTAATACCGTATCACTCATCAGTGTTGCTTCATTATTTTCAATATAGGGCGGATTTGAAATCAAACCGTTTAACTTAATCCCTTGCTCAATTAAAGGATTTAATGTATCACCTAACAAAAACTGAATATCTACTTCATGTTGTCTTGCATTTTGCCGAGCAATCTCTAACGTCTCAGATGCAATGTCGGTAGCATAAACATTTAAGGTAGGCATTAACTTTTTTAACATAATCGGTATATTACCACTACCCGTACCAATATCTACAATGGTATCACCAGCATGTAACATGTTTAAAAAATGCAACATAACCTCTTCTGTTTCTGGCCTAGGAATCAGACAATTTTCATTGACAGTAAATCGTTCACCATAAAATGTTTGAAAACCAACAATATATTGTACCGGTTCCCCTTGATATAAACGACTTAAAGCATTATCTAATTTTTCCTTGTCTGTTGCGGTTAATTGCTCACTAGAATGAAGTACCATGTCTAAACGTGACCAATTCATTAAATCCATTATTAACCAATCTACCCTTGAAGTTTCGTAGCCTAATGTTGAACAGTGCGCCTTAGCATGCTCAATATATGTCTTAAAGTTCACCATCGTTAAGTTCTTTCAATTTTTCAGTTTGTTCTGAAAGTGTTAACGCATCAATAATTTCATCAATTTTACCTTCCATAATTTGATCTAACTTTTGTATAGTTAAACCAATTCTATGATCCGTCACACGATTTTGAGGATAGTTATACGTTCTAATACGTTCAGAACGATCACCAGTACCAACAGCTGATTTTCTTTCCGAAGCATATTTAGCTTGTTCTTCTTGTACCTTCATGTCATAAACACGCGCTTTTAACACTTTCATTGCTTTTTCACGGTTTTTAATTTGAGATTTTTCATCTTGCGACGTTACTACTGTACCTGTAGGTAAGTGAGTAATTCTTACTGCTGAATCTGTTGTATTTACGTGTTGACCACCTGCACCACTAGAACGATATGTGTCAATTTTAATATCTTCATTACGTATTTCTATTTCAACGTCTTCTGCTTCAGGTAATACAGCTACTGTAGCTGTAGACGTATGTATACGTCCTCCTGATTCTGTTTCAGGCACACGCTGAACACGGTGTGCACCATTTTCATATTTTAATTTAGAATATGCACCTTGCCCTTGAATCATAAAGCTAACTTCTTTATAACCACCGTGGTCACTAGCATTCATCTCTACTATATCCGTTTTATAACCGAGTGTTTCACTATAACGTGAATACATTCTTAATAAATCACCAGCAAAAATCGCTGCTTCATCTCCACCAGCTGCTGCTCGAATTTCCACGATAACGTTTTTATCATCATTCGGATCTTTAGGAATAAGTAGGAATTTCAACTCTTCTTCTAATTCAGGCACACGTGCTTTATTATTGTGCAATTCTTCTTTCAGCATCTCAATTTCATCTTTATCTTTTGTATCTTGCAACATTAGTTCCAACTCAGAAAGATCTTCATTGACTTGCTTATATTCTCTATAAACATCTACAGTTTTTTGTAAATCCGCCTGTTCTTTAGAATAGGCTCTTAATTTATTCGAATCATTTACTACTTCTGGATCACTTAGTAACTCATTTAACTGTTCATATCTTTCTTCAACAATATCTAATTGATCAAACACTACATTTCCTCCTTTTTCTCATCACTTGGTGCGATAATGTGATGTGCTCGACATCTAGGTTCGTAACTTTCATTTGCGCCAACTAAAATTATTGGATCATCTATCTTCGCAGGTTTACCATCAATCAAACGTTGTGTTCTGCTAGATGATGCGCCGCACACTGCGCACACGGCCTGTAATTTGGTTACTACTTCGCTCACTGCCAATAATTCTGGTATTGGCTTGAACGGTTTCCCTCTAAAATCCATATCTAATCCAGCTGTGATTACTCTATGGCCTCTTGCAGCAAGTTGTTCTGCAATATTCACAACTTCGTCCTCGAAAAACTGAACTTCATCTATACCAATAACATCAACTTCAGATAAGTCGTGTCTTAAAATTTCAGAAGCTGTAGTAATGTTAATTGCCTCTATGGCATTACCATTATGAGAAACAATTTTATCTTTATGGTATCTGTCATCAATTGCAGGTTTAAATACCACAACCTTTTGTTTAGCATAAACACCTCTACGCAGTCGACGAATCAACTCTTCAGACTTGCCACTAAACATACTTCCAGTAATACATTCAATCCACCCGGAATGATAAGTTTCATACATTATGAGCTCCACCTTTTTCAAAACATAATCGGTTTATTATATCATATTTAGCGTGCAGAAATCTTTAAAAATTGATAACTGTTTTTAATCAAATTTATAATAAAAAGCAAATCATACACTTTAATAATTATCATTATAAAACAAAAAACATCCTCATATAAATATGAGGATGCGTTATAACAACTACTATTAGCTGTTGCTTGATTTGTAACCGAATTTCTTGTTGAAACGTTCCACACGTCCATCCGCAGCAGCGAATTTTTGACGTCCTGTGTAGAATGGATGTGAATCAGAAGATACATCTAAACGAATAACTGGATATTCGTTACCGTCTTCCCATTCCATAGTTTCTGATGATGTTTTTGTTGAACCACTTAAGAATTTAAAATCTGTAGTAGTATCTAAAAAGATAACTTTGTGGTATTCAGGATGAATATTTTGTCTCATTTTTTTCAGCTCCTTTGCCCTGAACCATCTGGAACAGAGTTATTTGTGAGTTTTTTACCCAATACTAAATAATTATAATTGCTATTATTGAAAAACACAACCCTTTATCTAAAGTTTCATAAAAGTTGTATCGATAACCATATATAGCATGTGCTTAATCAAACAATTAAATGATAGGTTTACCTGTCTTTGTGCTTTCTTCTGCTGCTTTTTGTAGTTGTAAGAAAAAGGTATGGTTATCATCAGTGCGTTTTAATTTACGAATAAAACGTTCTGTAAAATCAAGGGAATCAGTAAACATATTTCTCAATTGCCATAATGATTCTAATTCTTTTGGTGAAATTAACAATTCTTCTTTTCTTGTAGAACTACGACCAATGTCAATTGCTGGGAAGACTCTTCGTTCAGCTAATTTACGATCTAAATGTAATTCCATATTACCAGTACCTTTAAACTCTTCGTATATCATATCGTCCATACGAGAACCTGTATCAACGAGTGCGGTAGCAAGTATTGTTAAACTACCACCCGCTTCAATATTACGTGCTGCACCAAAGAAAGCTTTCGGTTTGTGAAGTGAAGCTGGATCTAAACCACCTGACAAAGTACGGCCACTAGGTGGAATAACTAAGTTGTACGCACGTGCTAAACGTGTAATGGAATCCATTAAAATAATGACATCTTTACCAATTTCAACTAAACGTTTGGCACGCTCTAATAGAAGTTCTGCTACTTTCACATGGTGTTGAGGCGGTTCATCAAAAGTTGAATGTACAACTTCTGCTGACTCAACAGAACGTTCAATATCAGTAACTTCTTCCGGACGTTCTCCAACTAACAAAATAAACAATTCTGCATCAGGTTTATTCGTTGCTATAGCATTGGCTATTTCTTTTAATAGTGAAGTTTTACCGGCTTTTGGTGGCGCAACAATAAGTCCACGTTGGCCTAAACCAATTGGAGTTATTAAATCCATTACTCTAGTTGAATAACGATTTTTAGTAGTTTCTAATAAAATACGTTCCTCTGGATAAAGTGGTGTGAGAGCTTGGAAATGAGGTCTTTTTTTAACTTCTTCAGCGTTTTCATCATTAACAAAGTCAACTTGTAACAAACCATAATATTTTTCATTGTCTTTTGGTTTTCTTACTTTTCCAGTAACCTTGTCTCCACGTTTAATTTCAAAACGTCGAATTTGACTGGCTGAAATATATACATCTTTTTCGCCTTTTGAATAGTTAACAGTTCTCAAGAAGCCATAACCATCTTGTTGAATATCATCAAGGATACCTTCCATATAGTAATTTCCATCTTTTTCCATTTGTGCTTCCATAATAGCTAACACAAGTTCTTTTTTATTTAATTTACTATAGTTGGTAAGCTTTAATGTTTTTGCTTTTTGAGTGAGTTCTTTAGTAGTGTAATTCTTATATAGTTCGTGGAATGATTCGTACTGTGGAGATGTACGTGCTTTTTCAGGCATTATCTTGCACCCATTTCATAAAAAAGTTTATTTAAATAGCCTATTTTTGTCGCTATTCATTGTATAACTATAGCAAATTTTCTTTTTAATTACAAAATCTATTTCAGTAATTAAAAATATGCAAAAAAAGAGCGAGTAAGAAATCAAAGTGCATATTTGATTCCTTAGCATCGCTCTCTAGTAACTTAAAACTTGATCATATATAGTCAAATCAATAAACAATATAAGCCATAGTTAATCATTAAAGTTTTATTTTATAGTGATATTTTAGCCCTCTTGATAATAGCCAGCAATAGATTTAACTTCTAAGAATTCTTCAATACCAAAGTCTCCCCATTCGCGACCAATACCTGATTGTTTATAACCACCAAATGGTAAGTCTGGTTTACGACCTGCTTCATTTATTTCAATAGTACCTGCTTCAACTGAACGTGCGACTTTACGCAAGTTATCTAAGTTTTCACCATATACATATCCAGCTAAACCGTATTTTGTATCATTTGCAATAGCTATTGCTTCATCTAAGTCATTGTATGTGATGACAGACATCACTGGACCAAAAATTTCTTCTTGTGCAATTGTCATTTGGTTATCGACATTGTTAAATATTGTTGGTCTTGCAAAATAACCTTTGTCTAATCCTTCTGGTTTTCCTGGACCACCATATAATAACTCTGCACCCTCTTCAATACCTTTATCAATATAGGATTGAACTTGATCAAATTGTTTTTTACTAATTATTGGACCTACTTGAGTTTCACTATCTGTCGGATCACCAACTTTAATGTTAGCCATCTCTTCTTTTACTGCAGTAAGAAAATCTGCTTTAATACTTTCTGGCACGAGTGTTCTAGTACCTGCCGTACAAACTTGGCCTGTATTATTAACTACTTTCATTACCGCTGCACGTGCCGCTTCTTGAATATTTACATCATCTAATATAATGTAAGGTGATTTACCACCTAATTCTAATGATACTTTTTTAAAGTCTTTAGCGGCTTTTTCCATAATTTTAGCTCCTGTTGGTCCAGAACCAGTAAAGGACATCATTCTAACACTTGGATGCTCACTTAATGGGTTACCTACACCTGAACCATCACCATTAACTAAATTGAATACGCCTTTAGGAACGCCAACTTTATCAAATATTTCTGCCAAAATTATAGCAGCAAAAGGCGTTTCTTCTGAAGGTTTTAGTACTACTGTACTACCTGCTGCAAATGCGGCAGCAAGTTTTAATGAAGTTTGGTTTGTCGGGAAGTTCCATGGTGTAATAAGGCCTGCTACACCAATCGCTTCCTTAACAACTAAATTATTGCCTCGACGTTCTTCAAACTCAAACGTATCAAGTGCATCTCGAGCTGCTACGAAATGATCTAAGCCCATTTGATAATGTACATTTTCAGCAACTTTTGTTGGAGCACCTAATTCGTCGCGAATAGCTGCTACTAAATCTTCTTTTCTATTTTCATATTCTGTTACAATTTTATCTAATAAATTTCTACGTTCTTCGATTGAGCTATTTCTGAATTGAACATATACATTTTCCGCTGCTTGCACTGCTTTATCTACGTCTGCTTTATTACCTTTAGCAATAGTACCCATTACTTCTTCGGTAGCAGGATTAATCACTTCAATATTTTCACCGCTTGCACTATCAATCCATTCACCATTGATATATTGTTTAGTGTAATTTCTCATTATAAGCTCACTCCTTAATTCATTCTACCCACATTGTAACTAACATGACTGATATTTAAACAAATATGCTCATTCTGACCTAAGCTATAGTCTCAATCGTCATTTCGTGTATACATAAATCAGTATTAACACCCCGGCAAAGATGACTAGTATTGAAAAAAGCTTGGTTTGAAGCGCATTTTCAATCCAGTCAGCTACTGCCCATAAAAAAAGACTAGGACGAATCAATATTGTCCCAGCCTCGTTCATATTATTTTATTTCTGTTGTTCTAGTTCAATGTATTCTTGTGCCCACTTTTCCATTGGCACTAAAGCTTGTGATAATGCATAACCTTTATCTGTTAATTCATATATGATGTTCATCGGGCTTGTAGAAATCACTTTCTTTTCTACTAATCCCCATTCGCTTAAATCAGTCAACTTTATACTCAGTGCTCTAGGTGTAATAGTTTTTAAGTCACGCTTCATATCGGAAAAATGCGCTGATTGTTCTGAACATCTAGATAAATAATTTATGATAAGTCCATTCCAACTTCTTCCGACAATTTTAAAAGTTTCTTCAAGATACGGACATACCTCCATCATTTTCACCTCTAATCAGCTTTCGATTTTTACTCTTGATCTCTATCAAGTATATTTATTATACCACATTTTTTATATTTCTTCAGTCCAAATATCTGCACCTAATGCAGAAAGTGTTTTCACTATATTCGTATAACCTCTATAAATATGTTTCACATTATATATTGTAGTTACACCTTCTGCTAATAATCCTGCAACTATTAAGCATGCTCCCGCTCTCAAGTCACTTGCATAAACTTCAGCACCTTTTAATTGGGATGGTTTAATAGTAGCTGTACCATCTGCAGAATGAATATTAGCACCCATTTTTTGTAATTCTTCAACGTGTCTGAAACGTGCAGGATAAATAGTTTCTGTGACGAATGATACACCTTCAGTTAAAAATAGTAGCGGGGTAATAGGTTGTTGTAAATCAGTTGCAAACCCTGGGTAAACTAAAGTTTTAATATCTACACTTTTATAAGGTGTATTTCGTTTTATCGACACACTATCGTCATCCACTTGGATATCTACACCTAATTCTTTCATTTTAACAGCTAAAGGTTCTATATGCGTTGGAATAATATTATTTAATTTAATATCATCACCGCAAGCTGCTGCAATACACATATATGTACCGGCTTCAATACGATCTGGTATCACTTGATGATTTGAACCATGTAACTTTGAAACACCATTAATTTTAATTGTACTTGTACCAGCACCTTTAATATCCGCACCTAGACTCGATAAAAATGCAGCTACGTCCACGACTTCAGGTTCTTTTGCAGCATTTTCGATAATTGTTTGCCCTTCTGCTCGAACAGCAGCCAACATAATATTAATAGTTGCTCCAACACTTACAATATCTAAAAAGATATTTGCTCCTACTAATTTGTCTGCAACGAGTTTCATAGATGTGTCACTTGATTCATCAATTTCTGCACCTAGAGCTTTAAAGCCTTTTATATGTTGATCAATCGGTCTTGGTCCTAATGGGCATCCACCTGGTAATCCAATAACACATTTATTAAAACGACCCAACATTGCGCCCATCATATAATAAGACGCTCGTAATGATTCTACCTTATTGTTGGGTAAAGGAGCATTCTCTATTGATTTTGGATCAACATTTAAAGTTGAGCCTTCTAATGTAGTATTTATATTTAAATCGCCTAACAAACTTACTAACGTATTAACATCTGAAATTTCTGGTAAACCACTAATAGTCACTGTATCCTCTGCAAGAATTGCAGCTGGGATAATTGCCACTGCACTATTTTTCGCGCCATGATTATTTACCGTTCCACTTAGTGTTTGACCACCTCTAATTTTTATCACTTCTTGAGCCATTCGCATGTTCTCCTTTGCCTATGAATGAGAAATTCTAATTTTACACAATATGTGCATTATAAATTAATTTGATGTCCAATGCAAAAACCATCAATTAAAAACCTTAACAATTCGATGACAGTATATTTCATATTAGTTACAATTCCCGCACATCTTCAGTTTCAATCATTTAATTATTACATTTTTTATTAATTTAATATGTTTTACTAAAAACAAATAAATATATCACTAATGCGATTATATTATAACATAAAAAAACAACTATTATACATCTGTATAATAGTTGTTCGAAAGAAAATATACTAATTATTTAGCTTGGTTAGAAGTACCGAACTCTTTAATTTTTCCTTTTACAGTTTCTTTAATCGCTTCACGAGCTGGTCCTAAATATTTACGTGGATCATAAACTTCTTGATCTTTGTTTAATACTTCGCGAACCGCTTTTGCAGAAGCAATTTGGTTTTCTGTATTTACATTAATTTTAGCCGTACCGTATGGAATAGCTTTTTGGATGTCTTTTGTAGGAATACCAGTACCACCGTGTAATACTAATGGTAGACCTGTAGATGCACCAATTTCTTCCATTTCTTTAAATCCTAATTTAGGTTCACCTTTATATGGTCCATGTACAGAACCTAAAGCTGGAGCTAAAGTATCGATACCAGTTCTTTCAACTAGTTCTTGACACTCTTTAGGATCAGCGTAAATCACGCCTTCAGCTACAACGTCATCTTCTTGTCCACCTACTGTACCTAATTCAGCTTCAACTGAAACGCCATTAGCATGTGCGTATTCAACAACTTTAGAAGTAATTTCTATGTTTTCTTCGAATGGTGCATGAGAAGCATCAATCATTACAGATGTGAAACCAGCATCAATCGCTTCTTTACATTTTTCGAAACTTGAACCGTGGTCTAAGTGAATAGCTACAGGGATTGTAATTTCGAAGTCATGTAGTAAACCTTCTACCATTTTAACTACTGTGTAGAAACCACCCATATATCGAGCAGCACCCTCAGATACTCCTAAGATTACTGGTGCATTTTCTTCTTGAGAAGCTTGTAAAATAGCTTGAGTAAATTCTAAGTTATTTAAGTTGTATTGACCAACTGCATAACCATTTTCTTTTGCGTCAATTAACATTTCTTTCATTGAAACTAAAGGCATGAAAGTTCCTCCTTGAGTGCATTAAGCACGTATTTTTACAATCTAATTATAGCAGAGTTTATTAACTTATGCATTCTTCCAATGAATTGTAAGCGTTTTTATTTAAAAAATTGTTAATTTTACTATAATTATTCCTTAAATTTACCATTTATTGCATTCCAAACATGAATTAATTACAATGAAATGGAAATCAGAACGGAGGAGAATTACATGTCTAAAATATTAAATACACAAATTACTGGTATATTTAATCGTTTAGAAGACCAATCATTAGATATCCAAATGGCTGCACAATGTTTGATACAAGCAATTGGCGGCGAAGGCACAGTCTATGTTAAGGGTTATGATGATTTAAAATTTTATGAATTCTTTATAACTAACAGTAATGAAAAACTAAAATCTAGCGACTTATTATCCTCGATCACTATGACAGAAGCGCTTGATTCAACCGATAGAGTCTTCTTATTCGCTCCTTTTTATACAGATGAAGTAGCGCAAGATGTGCATACACTTATCAACTTAGATATTGATTTTGTTCTAATTTGTAACAAACCGAAAACTGAGGATTTTCCGGATCATTTATTCCATTTTGTTAATTTACAGACACCACGACCAATCGTCTATACTGAAGATTATGATAAAATCATCACACCTCATCCAATGGCTTTTAACTACATTTATTATGAGATTTATACGCAAATGATTGAAATGACGAGAGATTTAGAACTCAACATCAACGATTAATAAATCGCTTTATGGCTGCACTGATTTATTACATTTAGGGGTTTCCAAATCAAATTTAAGAAAAGTCCGAGACATAAATAGCTATAATAAAAAGTAAACGCCAATTTCTATTAAGCAGATATAGAAATTGACGTTTTCTTTATTTTTAAATGTCTTTAATACAAAACCAAGTTCTTGTTTTACCCCTATTTATATCCTCAGTCGAGCACGCATGGGTGTTCAGTATGTGTAAGAGACTACAGGCTCGAACCATACCCCAGGCAAGTATGCACGGTCAATTTCATAAACTTTTAAATATAAGGATGACTAGCATTGAAAAAGCTTGGTTTGAAGCCCATTTTCAATACAGTCAGCTACTGCCAATATGAAAAGAGACTAGGACGAATCAATATTGTCCCAGCCTCTTCTTATAAGTTTATTGTTGTTGATGTTTTAATGACGCTTCAATAAATGCTCTAAAGATTTGTTGAGGACGATTAGGACGAGATAAAAATTCTGGGTGGAACTGACAAGCCACAAAGAAATCATTTTCTGGTATTTCTACCATTTCGACTAATCTACCATCTGGACTTGTACCTGAAAATACCATTCCATGTTCTTCAAGTTGTGCTCTATATTCGTTATTAAATTCATAACGATGACGATGTCTTTCTTCAATATCTGTCTCATTATAAATTTGATGTGCAAGCGTACCTTCTTGAATATGACAAGGATATAAACCTAATCTCAATGTACCTCCTAGATCTTCTATATCTTTCTGTTCTGGTAATAAATCGATAATAGGATGTGGCGTATTTGGGTCTAATTCAGCAGAATGAGCCCCTTCTAAACCTAAGACATTTCTCGCAAATTCAACTGTAGCTAATTGCATACCTAGACAGATACCAAAGTAAGGAACGTTGTTTTCACGCGCATATTGAATCGCTGCAATTTTACCTTCACTTGCTCTGAAACCAAAGCCACCTGGAACTAAAATGCCATCAACTTCTCCTAAGTAATCTGCTACATTGTCAGTTGTAACTTCGCTTGAATCAATCCACTTCACATTGATATCTTTTTTGAACGGGTAACCCGCATGTTTTAATGATTCTACTACTGACAGATAAGCATCTTGTAAGCTGACATATTTACCAACTAAGCCAATTGTTATTGTCCCATCCAAACTGTTAACAGTGTCTAATAAAAACTGCCACTCATCTAATTGAGTATCATATTTTGGTGTCAATTCTAGACGATTTATAACAATATCATCCATCTCTTGTTGACTTAATTGTAACGGAATTTCATATAGTGAATCAGCATCACGACATTCAATAACACTTTCTTTTTGAATATCACAGAATAATGCAATTTTATCTTTTAAGTCTTGTGTTAACTCATACTCAGTACGAACTACAATCAAATCAGGTTGAATACCTAGTCCTCGCAGCTCTTTCACACTATGTTGTGTTGGTTTTGTTTTCATTTCTCCAGCTGCTTTAATATATGGTAATAAAGTACAATGTACATACATTACATTTTCTCTACCTAGATCACTACGAATTTGTCTGATTGCTTCAATGAATGGTAATGATTCAATATCACCAGTTGTCCCACCTATTTCGGTAATTACAACATCGGCATTCGTACTCTCTCCTGCTAATAATAAACGTTCTTTAATTTCATTAGTAATGTGAGGAATGACTTGGACAGTCCCACCAAGATAATCACCTCTACGTTCTTTTTTCAAAACGTGAGAGTAAACTTTTCCTGCCGTCACATTTGAATACTTGTTCAAATTAATATCAATAAAACGTTCATAATGCCCTAAATCCAAATCAGTCTCTGCACCATCATCTGTTACAAACACTTCACCATGTTGATATGGACTCATCGTACCTGGGTCTACGTTTAAGTATGGGTCAAATTTTTGAATTGTTACTTTCAATCCTCTGTCTTTTAGTAATCTACCTAATGAGGCTGCAGTGATTCCTTTACCTAATGAAGAAACTACGCCACCAGTTACAAAAATAAATTTTGTCATTTCATGTCCTCCTATTATTCAAACAATATTAAAAGTATTGCAATTGATAATCCTAATATTTACTACGTATAAGGGGTGATACATTGAAATAGGAAATGTCATAATCAACCATTTTACTGCATTTTTGAACTACAATAAACATTATTACTATTATTTTACATCTCAATGATTTTAAAGTTTTAACAAAATAAAAAAAGCTCCCTCTCACATAACTGTAAGGGGGAGCGTATAGTTTATACACGTCGTCCTATTTAAAGGAGCCCGAATAAAATTTTATCATTTTCACAGGAAAAGTCAATTAAATCTGACAGAATAAATTTTTATTCTTCTTCATCGTCAAATTCGTCTTGTTCTTCTTCTTCATCGTCTAGGTCTTCATCATCTTCATCAATAACAATTTCAGATTCATCTATTTCTTCGTCTACTTCTTCATCTTCAGGATCAGCTAATTCATCACTTGTATCTTCAGTAGGTACAGTTTCTTCTTCTGTTTCATCCTCACCTAATAATTTCAAGTTTTTGTCTTCTTCATCTTCATCATCTAAAATATCAAACTTCTGAATCGTTGGTGCAATTTTCTCTTCGATGTCATCAACAGAATACCAATCACGTAAGCCCCATACATTTTCCCCAACATTCAAAAAGCGACCGTCAGTATTTAAATCTGTATAGAATTGTACAATTCTATCTTCGACTTCTTGATCTTCATAATGGCCTAATTCTTTAAACTCATCAATAATATCATATAAATTCATTGTATCTGCCTTTTCGTTTAATAACGTATAGGCCATGTCTATAAATGATTTCTCATCAACCATTTCTTTAGTATAATCTTGTATTCTCATAGCTCATAAACTTCCTTTCACAGGCTTTATCTATAAAGTTCTCTTTTTACTCAACTAATAGTAACAAAACTCAACTATAAATGACAAGTATTGATTTCGCAATCTAAACTAGTAATTGATATATTTTTCAAAAATACTAAAATCATCGCCAGATTCTACTTCAACAAAATTACTATTTAAGCATAATGTATCCAGTTCATTTCGTTCACCATATAGAGTAATAGTTATTACATTTACACCTTCAAAATATTTTCTCACAAACGTCGACAATTGTCTTAATGCACTCTGAGCGATGCCACTTGAACGTTGTGCTTGGTCTACTTCAATTGAAGTAATATTTAATCGTTCTTCATGTTGCTCTACACCTATAAAACCAACTTTTTGTCCATCTTTCAACAAATCAATCATGTGTATACCATATTTTACATCATCCTGATTCAATTTTAACATTAAAGATGAAACATATTTAGAATCTAAATCTAAATAGTAGAGTCGCTCTTTCCCTATTGGTCCTTCTTCTTTAGTAGCAGTATGCATAAATCCTGCACGTTCATATACATTCCATGCCCCTTTATTTTCTGCGTCAACTACTAAATAGAGATGATTAAATTCAGGGAACAAATATTGAACATATTGTGGTAAAAACATCATAATTTTTGTTCCATAACCATTGCCTTGATATTTTTCATTAATCGACAATGACCTAACATAAACCACTTTTTTAGGGGTATCGTACCCTTCATGTTGATAGTATTGATGTAAGACAAAAAAACCTATGACTTTATTTTGTTCATTAAGTACGATATTCGCAATTCTGTCCTCATCTTTTATCGCATCATCTAACACTGTTTTAGGTAAAGACGAATAAATTTGTTGTCTTTCACTTAATTCAAAATCATAAAGCTTTGTTCTATATTGTTCTTCAAATGGTTGAACTGTAATATTTTTAAATTGTTTTTTAATAACCATAAATAATCCCCTGCTTAATTTATTTCATGATATTTAAATACCACAAATATCAAATAGATAATCCATATATCTTAATCTTTTGCTCAATAACAGTTATATACGTAATTCAAAAACCAAATGAATGACCTACTGTATTTTCATATGTCCGCGCATTGCTTTCAAAACGTTTATTACAGCACCATAAAGTTTATTACTTGTACTTCATTTTTGTTAAATAGTAGTTAGTTCCTCTACCTCATCGAAAACTAACATAACTTCAGCATGCTCCAACGTTTCCCGAATCATACTTTGATAAAACTCTACAGTCCGGCAGACATTTTACCGTAAATAACCTTAACTACTATATTTTGTAAGCACCTTTGATTTTGATATTTTATTTTCCTTCATTTTATTATAATATAATGTATAATGTAAATTTTTTGAGGTGAGCAATAAATGAAAATCGGCATTGATGCTGGGGGAACGTTGATAAAAATTGTTATTGATGAACAAGGCAACAGAACTTATAAAACTAAATTAACTTCTGAAATTGATGATGTTATTCACTGGTTAAATAATATAGACTGTACGGATATCAGCCTTACCGGAGGACATGCAGCAACTATAAAAGATCGTTTAAAAACTTCATCGCGTATTTTTGTAGAATTTGATGCAGCTGCTCAAGGTTTAAAAATTCTGTTAAATGAACAAGGTCATTTTTTAGATGACTACATCTTTACGAATGTAGGTACAGGTACATCATTGCACTATTATAATGGTGAAAGTCAGCAACGTGTTGGTGGCATTGGCGCAGGTGGCGGCATGATTCAAGGTTTGGGCTATTTACTGACTCAAATACAAGATTATGAAACATTAACAAACACTGCACAAAATGGAAATCGTGACATCATCGATTTAAAAGTAAAGCATATTTATCAAGATAGTACGCCTCCTATACCGGGTGATTTAACAGCTGCAAATTTCGGTAACGTACTTCATAATTTAAATGATAACTTTACTGATGCAGATAAACTTGCTTCTGTCATGGGTGTGGTTGGTGAAGTTGTAACTACTATGGCAATTACTGTAGCTAGGGAACATAATACTGACAATGTAGTCTTTATTGGCTCATCATTTTATAATAATAACTTACTCCAAAAAGTAGTTGAGGACTATACCATTTTAAGAGGATTTAAACCTTTTTATGTTGAAAACGGTGCCTTTTCCGGTGCGCTAGGTACACTTAATTTATAACAATTCAAAAAGACGAAATTTTGTTGTCATAACAAAATTTCGTCTTTTAAGTTAAAGTTTATTTAAAATGTTATTTTATCTATAAGTTTTTGTGCTGACACAACCGTTCCAATAACGCCCGGTTTTAAATCAACGGCAACAGCTTTGTCATCGTCTCTTAACTCATCTAGCCATTCCGCAAAAACTTCACCTTCAACTTCAATAATATCACATTCTTCAAAATCTTCATCTCTCACGCGTTCTGCACGTTCACGACTACTCCATACAGGCATGATATTAGGTTTTTCATGTTCATCATCACTAATTAAAATAAATTCCTTTTTATTTTTGGATGTTAAACCGTACACCTCATCTGTAGCAACCACTGCATTATTAAATTCTTTTAATCTAATATTGTCTAGATCACTCATTAATTCATTAGTACTATTAATAATATTTACAAGTTCTCCATCGTTAGTACTTGTAGGATTAATTAATACTTCGTCGCCTTCTTTAAAAACGTTATCCAATTCGTACGTAACAAATTTATCAATATCTAAAGCTTTAATTTCATCATAATCAATATCCTCTTTAGATAGAAACGTTTCTGCTTTATCTTTTTGCGTCCACATACAAATTGTATTTTTACCTAATACCTCATGCTTGAATGCTTTCTTATTTTTAGTCGCAACATAGAACACTTCAGTTATCAAGATATCTTGATAAAATGTATACGTTTTATATGACACTACGTACACCTCATTTCATTTTTGTTTATAATTAAAATATATCTAAGACAACAAATATAGTCAATGTACGAATTTAATTTCTCTAACAATACACGCTATAAATTAAGTTGATACTTCCTTTAAAAACAAGGATTCTAAGCTTTCTACCTCTTCTTTACTGGAAGCATGCCATATACATCCGAATCGTGAATTAACCGCTTCATGTTCAAACCAATCACCATCGTAATATGACAACGGGAATAATACACCTTGTTTTACATATTTTAAAATTGTCTGGTAAAACTTCGCATTATCTTTACTTGCAACATAACTATAAAATTTATGATAACCTTTATTTAATGATGGTTCTAATAGTAACATACTAGTTGAACCATTTTGTCTAAAATTTAAATCAATAGCGTATACGTCTCCAAATTTATCAACAAGTAAATCAAATCCTGCTATACCAAAAAAACCTTGTGCTACACCATTCTTCATAATTTCCTCACCAGCTTTAATTACATGTGATGGTACATTGTTGACATTTTGATTACCATGATAAAAGCCATAATCATTTGTAATTTGTTCAGCTGCTCCAATGTATTGCACTCCAGTGTTGTGTGAATAAGCAAATTGGACACAGTAGTTAGCTACTGCTTCTATTTTTTGTTCAATAATAAGTTGCTTAGTAGCTGACTTTGCATCTCGTATTCGTTGTATAGCTTTGCTTAAGTCGGTATCGTTATAGCAAATCATGACTCCATAACCACCTGCTGTCGGTAAATCATCACCTGGTTTTATAACAAAAGGGAATTGCCATGCTTGAACACGTTCCTCAAATGCTTCAAATGCAACCACTTCACGTTGTGGTAAATATTTATCATTTGTCCACTTTGGAATTTTAGCTTTATTATTTAATGCAACAAAAATATCTTTATCTAAGGCATAAGCTTCTTTAGATAATAATGATGGATCATGAATATACTGAAAGTAAATAGTTTTTTGTTGTTCCTTCACTAAGTTTTTTAATAACATTTCATACGATGATTTATCACTAAATGTATAAACATTTTGAGGTAACGATTTCCCAATTTCTGCAAAAAGTTGTTCTAACTTATCTGTTACACTTGCCTTGTGAACAATTACTGGCATGTTATCAGCAATAATCAATTCTCTTCCCGTTAAAAAATTAGATTGATGTTCTTCTGGATCTAACCATGGATTGGATATATATGAAGGTCTAGATGTATATACTGTATTACTCGCATAAAGATCGCTAAGCATTAACTTAGTCTGTAGCGAACTTCTATTTGTCATTTCGTATGCCCCTTTACATATTGAAATTGTTCTACAATTTCTTCGAATAATTGCTCATTTATAATTAAATCTAATCCCATTAAAGCGATAATTTTACTACCACGCAACAAAGCTTGGTCTCCATGAGTGCTAGCTGCTGCTTCACGAAAACGATGTGTATGTCCAACTAAGTTTCTAGAACCTATTTTAATATGAGGGTGTATCGTCGGTACTATATGGCTAACATTGCCAGTATCAGTCGAACCATAACCAAAATCATCATCGATAACTTCTTCTTCCATTTCAATAGCATACTTGGCAAATAAATCATCTAATTTTGGGGTTTTTATAAATTCATTAACACCATTTTGAATAGGGCCAAACTCATAATCACAACCAGTTTGAAGTGCCGCGCCTTTGGCTATTTGTCCAACACGTTCTGTTAACTGATCTAAAGCTTTACGTATTGTCGCACGTGTATAAAATCTAGCATGTGTATAATCCGGAATAATATTGGCCGCTTTGCCCCCATCTAAAATTACCCCATGTACACGTTCACTTTTTTTAATATGTTGTCTAAGTTGTGCTACACCGTTAAAATATGAAATCATTGCATCTAAAGCGTTACGCGCTTCATCTGCATTTTCTGAAGCATGTGTACTTTTACCATAAAATTTAATATCTAAAACATCTACAGCTAATGTATTAATCGTCTTATAGGTTTCGTTTCCGGGGTGCACCATGAGTGCCACATCTAACTCATCAATGATACCTTCTTTCACATACGAAGCTTTAGCACTACCATTGACACCACCTTCTTCAGCTGGACACCCTAAAACAATTACCGTTCCACCAATTTGATCTATTACTTTAGATAACGCAACACCTGCTAATGTACTAGCTGTGCCAATAATATTATGACCACATGCGTGTCCTAATCCTGGCAAAGCATCATATTCTGCAAGAAAACCTATTGTAGGTCCCGGTTTAGTAGATTCATATCTAGCGATGAATCCAGTAGCATGACCTGCAAGATCCGTTTCAATATCAAAACCTTCTTTTTTTAAGTGCTCAATTAATGTACGTGACGCGAATATTTCCTCGTTACCTAGCTCCGGGCGTTGATGTATTTGATGACTCATTTCAATATAATGCCGCTTATTGTTTTCTATATAGTCTAATATTGTTTGTTTATATTCCATACTATCTCTACCCTGCTTTCTTAAGTAATAATTCTATTTAATAATTTTTCCATAGTTAAAATTGCTCGCAATTATTTTGCATAATGAAAATCTAGTCTAATTATTACTCATTCTATCGGGTTTAACTATTTTTGTCATTAATTTTCTAACTATTTACTGAAAATTGTAATTGCCATGCGTGCTTGTTACAATAAATTATATGTATAAATTTAGGAGGGTTTTTTAATGCCAAAAATGAACGTAGAAAGCTTTAATTTAGACCACACTAAAGTTGTGGCACCGTATATCCGTTTAGCCGGGAAAATGGAAGGCCAAAACGGTGATGTTATCCATAAATACGATATTCGCTTCAAGCAACCAAACAAAGAACATATGGACATGCCAGGATTACATTCATTAGAGCATTTAATGGCAGAAAATATCCGCAATCATTCTGACAAAGTTGTAGATGTCAGTCCAATGGGTTGTCAAACCGGATTTTATGCTTCATTTATTAATCATGATAACTATGAAGATGTGTTAAATATTGTTGAAAAAACTTTAAATGATGTGTTAAGTGCTACCGAGGTTCCTGCGTGTAACGAAGTTCAATGTGGTTGGGCTGCAAGTCATTCACTTGAAGGTGCCAAAACAATTGCACAAACCTTCTTAAATGAACGTCATCAATGGCATAATATTTATAGTAATTAACAAAAAAGCGTAAGCCATAAACATTATGGCTTACGCTTTTTTATATTTTTAAATAGTATAAGAATTGAACTAATCTAGCTATTGTAGCTCATAGTACCAGCCTAACTCATATATGGCGAGATCGGCTGTTTCCTACTATACGATTATTTTTCAATGCCCATTTCTGCTAAATAACTGCTGCCATATTTTGGTAGTTGTACATCAAAATTATCAGCAATTGTAGCACCTATCGAACTGAACGTATCATCTTGTCTCAATTCATAGTATTTATTGATTTTAGGGCTAAACATTAGCACTGGTATATATTCTCGAGTATGATCAGTACCATCAGCAGTCGGGTCATTACCGTGGTCTGCTGTAATTATGACCAAATCATCCTCTTGTAAAACATCAATTAATTCTGGTAAACGCTCATCAAAATCTTTGATTGCTTGTGCATAGCCTGGTTTATCACGTCTGTGACCATATAGCGCATCAAAATCAACTAAGTTTAAAAAGCTAATACCACTAAAATCTTCTTTAGCTGTGTCAATCAATTTGTCCATGCCATCCATATTACTTTTTGTTCTAACAGCTTTTGTTACACCTTCACCGTCATAAATATCATTTATTTTGCCTAACGCAATTACGTCATAGTCAGCATCTTTTAGTTCATTCATCACTGTACGACCAAATGGCTTCAACGCGTAATCATGTCTATTAGCAGTACGTGTAAATTGTCCTGGTTCACCTACATAAGGTCGAGCAATAATTCGCCCAATCAAATATTTAGGGTCCTTAGTTAATTCTCGTACTTTCTCACAAATATCATAGAGTTCTTCTAAAGGAATAATATCTTCATGTGCCGCAATTTGTAACACTGGGTCTGCGGAGGTATATACGATCAAATCGCCTGTTTGCATTTGATGCTCTCCCCACTCATCAATAATTTGAGTTCCAGAGGCAGGACGATTTGCTACAACTTTTCGTCCAGTTAGTGCTTCAATTTCTTGCACAAGCTCATCAGGAAAGCCGTCCGGATATACTTTAAATGGTTGCATAATATTTAGGCCCATAATTTCCCAATGACCTGTCATCGTATCTTTACCAACTGATGCTTCACTCAACTTAGTAAAAAATGCTTGTGGTTGTTCCACTTTATCGATTACAGGTAAAGCATCAATATTCCCTAAGCCTAATTTTTGCAAATTAGGTAAATCTTGTGAAAACCCTTCTAATGTGTGCTTTAATGTATGACTTCCTTCGTCATTAAAAGCTTTTGCATCTGGACCTTCACCTATTCCTACAGAATCCATAACTATTAAATGAATACGTTTAAATGGTGTAGTCATAATTTCCACTCCTATTCTGTAATAACTTTGTGTACTAATGTTGGTGCCGAACCGTTGTCGCTAATTGAAATACTAGCACGTGACTTTTCTATTACATCATCAACTTGTTCTCTATTGGCGTGAATTGTTAATAAAGACTCACCTTGAGCAACTCTATCTCCAACTTTTTTATTTAAGACGATACCTACGCTTAAATCAATGGAATCTTCTTTCGTTTGTCTACCTGCACCAAGTAACATTGAGGCCACGCCTATTTCATTAGCAATAATTTCAGTAACCACACCGTCAGTTTCAGCTGGCAACTCAATTTGATAAGTTGCTTGTGGTAAACGGTTAACATCGTATACTACTGAGCTATCACCATCTTGATTTTCTAAAAATTGCTTGAATCTTTCCAAAGCTGAACCATTGTTAATCGCTTCTTTTAACAAAGCACGAGCTTCTTCTAAATCTTTTGCTTTACCACCTAAAACTACCATTTGTGAACCTAAAGTTAGAACGAGTTCTGTTAAATCTTTTGGTCCTTTGCCTTGTAATGTTTCGATTGCTTCTTTAACTTCAAGTGCATTTCCGATCGCATTTCCTAGTGGTTGGCCCATATCAGAAATAATTGCCATCGTTTTACGCCCTACATTATTACCGATACGCACCATAGCATGTGCTAATGCTTCTGCTTCTTCTATAGTTTTCATAAACGCGCCATTACCAGTTTTTACATCTAGTACAATTGCATCTGCACCTGCAGCAATTTTCTTGCTCATTATAGAAGATGCGATTAATGGAATTGAGTTTACTGTGCCTGTTACATCACGTAGACCGTATAATTTTTTATCTGCAGGTGTTAAATTTCCACTTTGTCCAATGACAGCTACTTTTGATTCGTTGACTAGTTTAGTAAATTTGTCCTCAGTAATTTCCACATGAAAGCCCTCTACTGATTCTAATTTGTCAATTGTACCTCCAGTATGTCCAAGTCCTCTACCACTCATTTTCGCAACAGGAACACCAACAGATGCTACTAATGGAGCTAAAACCAATGTTGTAGTATCGCCGACGCCCCCTGTAGAATGTTTATCGACTTTAATTCCCTCAATATTTGATAAGTCGATAACATCTCCAGAATTAACCATGGCCATAGTAAGTGCCGCACGTTCATCATCATTCATATCTTGAAAATAAACAGCCATCGCTAAACTAGACGCTTGATAATCAGGAATATCTCCCTTTGTATACCCATCAATAAAAAATTGTATTTCTTCTATTGTTAATACTTTGCCATCTCTTTTTTTCTCAATTACATCTACCATTCTCATTTGTGTAGCCTCCCTTTATGACTATGTACAATTACATAGTTTCTCCAAAACACAAATCCCTAATTTTTGCTATTTTACTTAATAATCTGAGTCGCTTTCTAAACCTTGAATAATTTGTACGCCTGCACTTGCTCCAATACGTGTAGCTCCTGCTTCTAACATATTATTAAAATCTTCTAAATTACGTACGCCACCAGAAGCTTTTACTTCTAATGCATCTCCAACCGTTTGTTTCATCAATTGTACATCTTCAACTGTTGCTCCACCGCCGGCAAATCCAGTTGATGTTTTCACAAAGTCAGCACCCGCTGCTTTACTTAATTCACAAGCTTTAACTTTTTCTTCGTCAGTTAATAAACATGTTTCAATAATTACTTTTACAGTTTTACCATTAGCTGCGCCTACAACACCTTCGATATCTTTTTGAACTTCTTCAAAGCGTTGATCTTTCAATGCCCCAATATTAATTACCATATCAATTTCAGATGCACCATGTGCAATAGCATTTTCTGTTTCAAAAACTTTTGTTTCTGTAGTTGATGCACCTAATGGGAATCCAATAACAGTACATACTAACACTTCAGTATTTACTAATTGCTCAGCAGCGTATTTTACATGAGTTGGATTAATACATACAGATTTAAATCCGTATTGTTTAGCCTCATCTAAAATAGTATCAACTTGTGCTCTCGTAGAGTCCGGTTTTAATAATGTGTGATCGATAAATTTTGCATAATTCATAATTTAGTCCTCCTAATGTGTTTATTAAAATGTACATGGTCAAAGTAAAAACTAAAAGTAATAACGCCATAATACTTTTCCTACTCGTTATTGCACTTCCCTTTATACAACTTTTTATGTACACTTTTAATATCTCGCTTCATATGAAATGATTAGCTCATCTATTATTTTACAAAAAAAAGCAAAATTAATAAACATATGTTATCTTTAAATAACTAATGAATTAAAAGGAGAAGATAAAAATGACACAAGGGACAGCTCATATTCAACCAAATGGAAAGAAAATTGCTAAAACAGTACTTATGCCAGGCGACCCACTTCGTGCAAAATATATCGCTGAAAACTTTTTAGAAAATGTAGAACAGTTTAATGAAGTAAGAAATATGTTTGGCTATACAGGAACATATAAAGGAAAAGAAGTTTCTGTTATGGGTTCAGGTATGGGAATTCCAAGCATTGGGATTTACTCTTATGAACTTTATAATTTCTTTGATGTTGATACAATTATTCGTATTGGTTCATGTGGTGCATTACAGGACAATGTTAACCTTTATGACATTATTATTGCTCAAGGCGCTTCTACTAACTCAGATTATGTAGATCAATACAATTTACCAGGTCATTTTGCACCACTTGCTGATTTTGATTTAGTTGCAAAAGCTAAAGCTCAAGCAGATAACTTAGGCGCGGTGACACACGTTGGTAATATTCTTTCTTCTGATACATTCTACAACGCTGACGAAACGTTTAATGCTAGATGGCAACGTATGGGAATTTTAGGAATTGAAATGGAATCTGCGGCACTTTATCTTAATGCAACACATGCCAATAAAAAAGCTTTAGGTATATTTACTGTAAGTGATCATATTTTACGTAATGAAGCAACTACACCTGAAGAAAGACAAAATTCATTCACGCAAATGATGGAAGTAGCATTAGAAATCGCTGACTAATTTAAAATACAGACTTTATTTATAGAATTTTAAAATTAAAAAAAAGCTGGGACATCATATTTTGATGTCCCAGCTTTTTATTAATCAATTTTATTATTGTCCAAGATAAGATTTTAACATCCAATTATGTTTTTCGATATTTGTTTGCATACCGATAAACATATCTTCTGTCACATCGTCTTCAGCATCAGATGCTACTTCAATCGCTTCTTCTAATTGTTTAGATACATTTGTAAAATCTTTAGATAACTCAGAAACCATTTGTTCTGCAGTATAGCCTTTACCTGCTTCGTCGATAATTGACATCTCTAGACTTTCTTTCAACGTACCCACTGGATTTCCTCCGACAGCTAAAATACGTTCTGCTAAATCATCTACATATTGACTAGCTTCGTCATATAATTCCTCAAATTTAGTGTGTAGTGAGAAAAAGTTTGGTCCTTTAACATACCAATGGAAATTGTGTAACTTAGTAAAAGCTACTGTCCAGTTTGCAACTTGTTTATTTAATACATTAATTACATTTTCATTATTAGTCATTTAAATTCTCTCCTTCTTATGTCGTTATTCTCTTGATTACATTTATTATTATATAATAATTATTATAATCTGTAAACTGTTTTCCGATAATAATTTAGAATTATTCTAATTTACTAATGATTACGTGGAGTTTCTACATTTCCTACTTTTACGACTGACAAATTTATACTTTAGTCAATAAAGAACGATTGTTCATAGGCATTAGGCTGATGCCAATGCGTTTTCCACATATTATTTCTATTCTCTGCAAAAAAATTATAACCAATATTACTAATAAAATTAGGCGTAACTTTTAACAAAGCCCCTAACCATTTAAATTTCGTTAATGAAAAAATTAACGTAGCTATTGCTTCCGATTTAAATTGTAGTTGTTCGCCATTTTGTAATATTACACTATCAAAGCGGTTTGCTTCTGGAAAAGTTTGTCTTAATTGGTCACCTGCTGTACTTTTTAGTTTGGCAAATTGATAACGCCGTGATAAGCCATTTTGAATGAGCCATATTGCAAAATTATAACAATAAACACAACCGCCATCATAATAAACTATAGGCATTTAAACACACCTCTTTCGAACATGATACTTTTATTATACCTTTTTTCATACTTTTTCAATCATGGTACAATAATTAAAATTCAAGTAAACAATGTGCTAAGCAACATCGTTTTTTAAATTAATAGCCTTTATTGTATAAATTACAACACGATATCTTATAACAAAAAAACTGGGACATTATGCTGTCCCAGTTTGATTTATAGATTTTGGTTATCCTGATTTACTTTAACAATTCTAGTATATTTTAAAAACTGTTCAGAATAACGTTGTTTGATTTCATTTAAACTTTCATAAGTTATACCAACTATATGCCAGTTAGGATTAAAATGATAAAAAGAATCTTTTTGACGTGACCATTTAATCATATTCCCATGTTTATTATAACGAGGCATGGTCACTTCATAACCTTCTAAAACATTTATAAATGTCTGAAAAACATCAGGATTAATACGATTAAAATTGTCGATTACAAGGTAACTTCTATCAGTACGTGGCATTAAATCAGTAATAAACCCTTCTCTAAAGTACATTGCTCCTGATTCATTAGGTAAATATTTACCATATAACATATCTTCAGTAAAATCTGGATGACCTGAAGTTATCACTGGATTGGCATTCGTTTTATGCAATAGGTTTTCAGCTGCTTTCAGACCCTCGTCACCAGGTTCAACTACTAATAAGATAAAAGGCTTAACGTCATCATCTTGTACTGGCATATTTGAGTCTTTATGTACCGATTCAAATTGTGGTTTCACGCCATTATTTTCACTTAATTCTTTAATTGCTTCATATTGTGTTTGAGATAAACTCGCTATGGCTTGTTTCGCATTTTCTTGTAGAAAATATAAGTTTTTTAATTTTGGATGTTTATTTAGTGTAGATAATGTCAATGGTGTGATGTGATGTTCATATAGTACTTCAATTGCAGTACTATTTGTCCTACCTGCAATTGGCGATTTTTCGTGTATATGTTGTGTGACTTCTCCAATACCTACCACAGATTGATCCATTTTTTTATTATAAAAAACAAGCTTATCCCCTTGCTCTAATTGAGTATAAAAGTGATAGCCATTACGTTTAATACCATTGTAAGTATGCGTAAACAAAGTGTAAGTTTGATTAGGTTCAAACGTATCTTCTTCAGAAATAAAGAAATAACGTGGCACTTTCACCGCGCCAGTACCTAAACTTACAATTAAATTAAATTCTTCTTCTGTTATTTGGTTAAATAAGGTTTCTTTCATATTACTCATTCTGAACTCTAACAATTCACTACGTTTTAAGTAATCTGCAGTTAAAGGATTCAATTGTGCCTTTAATTCAAAATGCACTCGGATTTTATTTTGTGCACCTGTTTGCACACTCGTAATTTCGCCATAGCCTAATAGCCCTGTATTCATTTGTACTTGATAAAAGATTACTTGGTCGCCTACTTTAGCTTGTTTAAAGGCACGAAATCCTTGTGATGGATTAAATTGAGCACCGGATTCGAATAATGTAGTTTGACCTACTAATGGTTCATTATGATTCCAGCGATTATAACCGCAATTTAACCAAAAATAACTTGTTTCCTCTGTCATTTACGATACTCCCATCTTTTTTGTGAAATTCTATCTGTCAATTATATTCATACATTATTCCTGAAAACAAATGTAACCTGCTTTTCAGGAATACTTAATTGTATTATTTAACTTGTAGTCTCTTTGCTATACTTATTGTTTTTTACATATTGATTTGTGTTAGAGCACCTAACAATGGCATAACGTTGATAAGTATGCCTCCCAATTTAAGCGTTACTTTCACGTCTTTCTCAGGAAAAGTTACAATTGTACAAACTATACCTAAGAATGCTACAACCATTGGAAAAATAAGAGAAGGATACGGTGGTATATTTAAAAACACACCTGCTCCAGCTAGCAAACCACAAATAAGTGATATATATAAAAACTTATACAAACATATTCCTCCTCTTTCATTACATATAACTAATAATAACTTCGAGCTCACCTTCAAATACAGTGTCTAAATCATCTGACGTTAAAATAAAATTGTCAGCATGGTTCACACTGTAAACTTCACCATCAATTATAACATTGCCTGATCCTTTTAAAATTGAAACCAATACAAATTCTCTCGGTTTCATGTAATTTAACGTCCCTGTAATTTGCCATTTGACAATAGTAAAGAAATCATTGGAGACAAGTTTTACCTGTTTATGATTTTCAATCAGTTCAGTATCAGGTCTTAAGTTTAAATCGTCATCTTTAATCTCTAAAACATCTTGAGCCTTATCCAATTGTAAAGATCGGTCAAGGTAGTCTTGTTGATTTCGTTCATAATCGTAAATGCGATATGAAACATCTGAGGATTGCATTGTCTCATAAACTATAATACCTTCCCCTACTGAATGGACTGTTCCCGCCGGTATAAAATAAAACTCTCCTGGTTTGACTTTCACCGTATTAAAAAGATTATCAAAATCAGCATTTGCTATTTTGTTAAGTGCTTCATTTTTAGGTTTAACATTTAAACCATAAATAATTTCTGCACCTGGTTTTGCATCTACAATATACCAACATTCAGACTTCCCATATTGACCATTTTCATGCTCATATGCATAGGCGTCATCAGGATGTACATGTACTGAAAGTGGTGCTTGTGCATCTACCATTTTAGTCATTAAAGGAAAATCTTCACTTGGAAAATCACCAAACATTTCTTTATTATTTGTCCATACTTTATCTAATGTTTGACCTTTAAATGGTCCATTTATAATTTCGCAACGTCCATTTGGATGAGCAGAAATGCCCCATGCCTCCCCAACATTATCACTGGGTAAATTATATCCATAGCGTTCTAAGTTGTTACCGCCCCATACTTTTGAATGGAATACAGGCTTTAAAAATAACGGCATACTACACCTCCGACAATTGTTCGTTTTCATGTTTGAATCACTAGTACACTAGCATATCTCATATTCATTGGAACTGCTTGTTATAGTTCAACTTTTACTAGTTAATGATCACGTATTATCACATGAGTATTGTTCAATTTATTTCTTTATGTATTATAGCAAGTCTCAGTTGATAATAATAGTATATTCAAATATAACTACTTTTTAAGTGCATAGACTGTTGATTGTTTATCAATAATTAAACATCAAGTTATAATAATGTTTCATACTAAGATGCTTCGAGGGATACATTGTGCTATGTCCAAACGTATTGCTTTGCTTATCTCCAAGTCGAATGAATACTTATCGCGTTGAACTAACCCTTACGTAACCATTCTATATATAAAAACATTACTCTTTTTTCTCTTTGAAATTTTGTAAAATAGTTGCTTTTATTTCTGATAAGTGAGCTTCCATCGCTGCGATTGCTTGCTCTTCTTGTTGTTGCTCAATCGCTAAATAAATCGCTTCATGTTCTTCATAAAGTTTTTCCATCGTTTTTTGCTTACTATATATAAAAATCTTACGTGTCTCTTTCATCGAATCTTGCATTAAACCTGAAATATTATTCATTAATTCTACTAATAATGAATTATTTGCGGCTTGAGCAATAGAAAGATGAAATTGCAAATCGGCAGCTTCTCCCGATGTACCATCCGACACAGCTTTCCCCATATCTGTTAAAGCCTTTTTCATATTTTCTAGATCTGTTGCCGAACGTTGAATTGCAGCTTTACCTACGGTAGTACGTTCAATAATCTCACGCAACTCTAGTAGTTCCTCAACTTGTGTTAATGAATTGAATTTTTCTCCGATTTCAAAAAAGATAGGTTCTTTTTGTTTAATAAAAGTACCATAACCTTGTTTAATTTCAATAACGCCAATAGTCCTTAAAGCGTTTAATGCTTCTCTTATTGATGCTACACTAACACCATAATTTTGAGCCAATTTTTGTATAGATGGCAACTTATCGCCAACTTCATATTCTCCTGTTTTAATTTGTTCTAATAACAAATCTGCAACTTGTTCGTAAATTTTTACGTTCGAAATCTTCATTGTAGCTCCCCCTTACGATATCACAATTATATCAAATTATTTGCACTAATAATTAATGAAAGTCAATTCTTCCATATAATAATAAAAAAAGAGTGGGAAAATAATCAAATCAAACTAAATTTGATTTCATTTTCCCACTAAATATGATTAACATGCAATTCAATTATTTAAATTTATTAATTGCAGTTGTTAGTTCTTCTGTACCACTAATAATTTGGAATTCTGAATTATCGAAACCTGTTGTTGTTAATACTTGACTAATTACAGAGGCAACATCTTCTCGAGGTATAGTTCCTTTGCCATCAAAGAAAGCAGCCGCATCAACTCTACCTGTTCCCGCTTCATCAAGTAAACCACCTGGATGGACAATGACATAGTTAAGACCAGAACGTTTTAAATGTTCATCCGCATAGTGCTTGGCAATCGTATAAGGTTTTAATGCGCCACTCTCATCAAATGCTTCTCTTCTAGAATCATAAGTAGATACCATCACATATTTTGACACATGATTTGCTTTACTTGCTTCGATAGTTTTCACAGCACCATCTAAATCGACAATAATTGTTTTATCAGCACCTGTATTACCACCAGAACCTACTGAAAATACAACTTGATCGAATCCTTTAAATTTATCTGTCAGTGTCTCAATACTATCATTTTCAACATCGATAAGTTTGGCATCTATCCCTTTTCCTTGTAAATCATTTATTTGTTCTTCTTTTCTAACACCAGCAGTAAATGTTTCACCTGCATTTTGCAATTGCTGAATCAAATATTTACCTACACCACCATTAGCACCGATAACTAAAGTACTCATTACATATACCTCCTCATATTTACTAATTAATATACAGAATATACCCAATTGCTAATAAACAAAACTAATACGCTCACTTTTGACATGAGTAACGCTTTATATTAATATATGAATATAAATACATATATTAATATAAAGAGGTGATTGTTTGACTCAACATTTTACTGATATAGCTCCAGACTCTCTTGATACAGTCACTACCATTTTTAAAGCACTAAGTGATGGTACTAGAATCCGTATAGTAAATTTATTATCACAAGGTGAATGCAGTGTAGGCCATATTTCTCACACGTTACAAATAAGTCAATCTAATGTTTCACACCAATTACGTATACTTAAAGAAGCACATTTAGTCAAAGCTAATCGTCAAGGCCAATCAATGATTTACACAATTGATGATACGCATGTTACTACATTGCTACACCAATCATTACACCACGCTGAACATCAATAATGAAAAGAGGGATGACTTATGTCTTCACATAATCACGACCACAATCATAGCCATGTGCATACAAATAACAAAAAAGTATTATTATTTTCATTCATAATTATTGCTATCTTTATGGTAGTAGAAATTATTGGTGGGTTTGTAGCTAATAGTTTAGCTTTACTATCTGATGGGTTACACATGTTTAGTGATGCCATATCGTTAGGCGTAGCCTTAGTTGCATTTATTTATGCGGAAAAACATGCTACTTTAAACAAAACATTTGGTTACAAGCGCTTTGAAATTTTAGCAGCGTTGTTTAATGGTGTTACATTATTTGTTATCGGTATTATGATTATTATTGAAGCAATAAAACGTATGTTTAACCCAATCGAAGTCCAATCCACAGAAATGTTCATAATTAGTGTTATCGGCTTAATTGTTAATGTCATAGTTGCTACGCTTATGTTTAAAGGTGGCGATACTAAAGACAATATCAATATGCGTGGCGCTTTTTTACATGTCTTAGGAGATCTGTTGGGTTCTGTAGGAGCAATCGTTGCTGCTATCATCATTTGGATTTGGGGATTTACTTTAGCCGATCCAATAGCTAGTATTATCGTATCGTTATTAATTATTAAAAGTGGCTGGGGTATTACAAAATCATCTGTCAATATATTGATGGAAGGTACACCGTCGAACATTGATATGGAAACTGCCATCAGCGTATTAACAGAAGAACCAGAAATCATCGCAGTACATGATTGTCACTTATGGACTATTTCTAATGACATCAATGCATTAAGCTGTCATGCAGTCGTCTCCCCAAAATTAAGTATTGATGACTGTGAGTATATCTTACAACGTATTGAACATAACCTAGCACATTTAAATATTCAACATATGACTATCCAATTAGAAACACCTAAACATAAGCATGACGATCACACATTATGTACATTGCATTAATTACAAAAGACACGATAAGCAAACACCGTAATAAATTGATATGGTGTGACTTATCGTGTCTTTATATTATAGAAATTTATCAAAAATTAATGATTTACCAGGTACTTGTTTTTCATCAAACCCACGTAAAAATTCTTCATTATCATATGCTACTTTAACTCGGTCAATAGAGATGACATCCTCTTCAATAGTAACCAATCCATAAACAGCATGAGCACCATTGTTTAATCCCACTGCTCCTGGATTAAAATATATCTTTTCTTTGTCATCAAACAAATGAACTGTATGATTATGGCCAAAAACAATTAAATCAGCTTGTTTATCACTAAATAACGTTTGCATTGCTTCTTCTGTAGGTTCAGTGATTGGACTGAATGGTTGTTTATCAATCGGTGCACTCAACTGCTCATTCGGTATTTCATAATGAATAAATAAAACTTTTTTATTTCCAAATTTTTTCTCTATTACTCTCGGTAATTCATTTAATTTGTCATAATAATCTTCATCTAAATGATTTTCAATCCACTGATGATGTTCAAAAAATTTATCTTTTAAATCTTCTGGGTAAGGAGTATCGTTAACTAACGACATAACCGCTTCATCATGATTGCCGGCAATAATTTCCATGTCATCTCTGTCAAAAATATAATCTAGAACTTTATTCGTTTCATGACCCACACCAATATTATCTCCAAGATTATAAATTTTATCTACATCGCCTTTTCTATCAATATCATCTAATACCGCTTCGAGTGCATCAAAATTACCATGTACATCAGTAATAACTGCAAATTTCATGATGATGTCTCCTTTCATTATTTCTCATTAGGACATTTTAACATTTTATACCTGTTTTGTTACCTATTAATTTTAAAAATTTCATTTTTTTGATATTGTGATTATATCACTAAAAAGGAGTGCTTAAATTTTGTTTAAATTTCATAAACTTGCTATACGAAATGCCAAACCACAAAATGGGAAAATTTTAATGTTTACTATAGTAGGTTTTCTCATAGCAATGATATTAGCATATCTTGCTGTCTTACCAGTTCAACCAGCTATCTATAAATTTGCGATAGCACAAGCAACACAACAACCCATAGGTTCATCTATATTTATGATTATATTAGCCATTATCATACCATTAGTAGTATTTTTATTCATTGGCTATCCACTAATTTCAAGTGTACTATATACTATAGATAAAGCTTTAACAAAGCAAAATACTAAATTCACAGATATTTTTTCAACATTTAAAAAAGGTAAATATCTAAAATCTGTAATTTTAGGATTAATCACATTAATATTTTTCATCGTATTAATGCTAGTAAATTTATTATTAGGTAAATTGCTTAACTTTTTAATAGTTAAAGGATTCTCTGCATTACAAGGTCCTATCAGTAGCTCATCAAATGCTTTAGGTATTTCATTAACTATACAAATTATCGCAGCCACAGTTCTAGTGTTTATCCTATCATTTGTTTATTGGCTATTTGTTGTCATCATCGTTAACTATACTTTATCCTTTGTGAAAAACCCTAATTTAGGCGCATGGAAATCAGTTAAACAAGGATTTGCAAAAATTAAAAATGGTAATAAAACTTGGTTTAAATTTTATTTAGGATTATTATTACTTAATTTAATTGTTATATTATTTGCTAACCCAATAAGTCAATTAGTTAATATTTTAACTGGTGGCATATCTCAAACTGTAGCAGTAGCGCTAGCTTATGCAATTACAATTTTAGTTATTGTTATTCGTTTAGTTGTTTACTATATTAACTTGTTAGCAATTATCCAATATCATATTGAAGATGGTTCAACTGCTAACTTAGCATCTAGTAAAAAGAAAAAAAGTGATGACAAGAGCTTAACTAATCAAGTAAAACAACAAACAACTGATGACACCACTGCATCATCAAATATTAAAGATGACGCAAAAAAACAAGCTTCTGATACTCAATCAAAAGCTGAAGATGTCACAAAAGATATCAAAGATAAAAAAGAATAATTAGTGTGTAATTAAAATGTAGGAGACTTATTTAAAGTCATCCTAAAAAATGACTAATCCTTTATTTAAAGGATTAGTCATTTTTATTATCTTAAACGTTATTATTTATTTTAATAAAAATCAATGTCTTAACTTTTGCTCTATGTTATAACGTTAAAAACTTTTGTTGTAAATAATGTGCTGCACCATCTTCTTCATTAGTTAAAGACGTCACTTCATCGCAAAGTGCTTGAATTTCTGGGCGTGCATTTTTCATTGCGACGGTGTGCTGACCAAATGCAAACATCGCACGATCGTTATCACTATCACCAATTACTAATGTTTCACTTTGTTTAATACCAAAATACTCTATCATTTCTTTAATGCCCGTACCTTTATCAACGTTATATGGCATTGTTTCTGCATTAAAGCGGGATGAATTTGACACACTAATACTGAGATTTTCTTTTTCTTCACCTAACATTGCTCTAAATGCTGTGATTTTATCGTATTCAGGTGAAAATAAATAAATTTTCGAAAATTTTTGGTCTACCAATTCTGTAACCCATTCTACCTTGTCTTTGATCGCATCTTTTCTTGAAAACCATTCACTTTCCCCTACATTTCCAGGCGGGGTATCAGCCTCAAACATCGTCATTGCCCATCGTTTGTCTTCCGCTAAAATAACGCGTGTTGAATCAAAAGGAAATACCTCATAGTAAATACCTTGTTGTCGTGCTTTTTCAACAATTTGTGTGACTGATGCTAAAGTTAAACTATGTTTAAATACTTCTTTATCATCAACCATACCTAGCGTCCCATTTGAACTAACAATGCCATCTACACTAAAATTTTCTGGTACTAAATGATGAATTTCATTATGTGCTCTGCCTGTTGCTAAAAACACTTTATATCCTTGTTTTTTTAGTGCATCAATAGTACGGACTGTAGTATCACTCACAAAATTATCTTTATGTAAAATTGTCCCATCCATATCTAAAAAAATTGCTTTAACTTTAGTCATTTCATATCCTCCAGCTCTTGTTTAATCATTACTAAAAAGTGCATATCTATTATTTTGATAAGCTACTTTAACATTTTTATTAAAAAATTCCGATAATGTAGTGTCGTTCAATATTTCAGTTATTGGTCCCGCTTTATAGCAAACGCCATTTTTCAGTAATAAGCCCTTATCAATTTGTGGTGTAATTTCTTCAACAAAATGAGTCACATAAATAACTGCTAAGTCAGGATTATCGACATACATTTGTTCTAACGCTTGTAGCAAGCTTTCCCTAGCAATAAAATCTAATCCGGTAGCAGGTTCATCTAGCACAAGTAACGATGGATTCCCCATTAAAGCACGTGCTATTAATACGCGCTGACGTTCCCCTGTAGATAAATAGCCATAATATTGTTGTTCAAATTCTGTCATACCTAATTGCGCTAAATAAGTTTGCGCAGCTTCCTTATGGCTTTCAGTTGGTTGTTGAAACACACCTATAGATTTAAAAGCTCCACTGATAACTACATCAAGTACTCGCTCCCCATCTTGAAATCGATTCATTAAACTATGCGATACAAATCCAATATGACTACGTACATTTTCTGCAGAATAACCAATTTTACCTGGTGTCATACCAAATAATGTCATCTTGCCTGCTGTATTAGGTTCATAAGCATTTAAAATATTAAGCAAAGTTGTTTTGCCAGCACCATTTAAACCATACAACATCCAATGTTCCCCTTTATGAATTTGCCATGAAACATCAGACAAGATATTGTTCCCTTGTTTACGTCGTGCAATGTGTTCCAAATCAACCAACATACGTGTCACCGCTTTCTATCTTGTTTTTACTTAGATAATAATATTACTTATCAAGTATAGTAGCCAACGACTTACCTTTAGCCACATCATCAATTAATTTATCCAAATATCTAATTTCTTTCATTAAGCTTTCTTCCATATTTTCTACTCTTACACCACATATCACACCTGTTATGTTCCGTCTTGATGGATTTAATCGAGGAGCTTCAGCAAAAAATGTTTCA
Source organism: Staphylococcus arlettae (assembly GCF_002902345.1). Taxonomy (GTDB): domain Bacteria; phylum Bacillota; class Bacilli; order Staphylococcales; family Staphylococcaceae; genus Staphylococcus; species Staphylococcus arlettae. The sequence continues at coordinate 63,973 of NZ_PPQB01000029.1, read as the reverse complement.
AAATCAACATCAGCATTTAGTTGTTGATGCAACGTTTTAATATCGTAACCCGTTAGCCAACTGATCACTTCATCTACTTCATCTTGCGTTCTACCTTTTTTCTCAACTTTCGTGACATAATGTGGATACACTTTATTGACAGCCATCGTATATATTTTTGGTTGTGACATTAGCGACACCTCACTTTGCGTTAACTTTAGTTAATATCCATAGTTTACCATTTAATATAGCAGATAAAAATAGAACCATATGACAAATATCATATGATTCTACTTTAATATGTGTATTAATTATTCAACTGTAACTGATTTTGCTAAGTTACGTGGTTTATCAACATCTAAGTCTCTGTGTAATGCTGCATAATAAGAAATTAATTGCAACGCTACAACTGATACTAATGGAGTTAATAACTCGTGTACATGAGGAATGACATAAGTATCTCCGTCCTTATTAAGACCTTCCATTGAAATAATACATGGATTTGCTCCACGTGCTACAACTTCTTTCACATTACCACGAATTGATAAGTTTACCTTCTCTTGAGTTGCTAAGGCAACAACAGGTGTACCATCTTCAATAAGAGCTATTGTACCGTGTTTCAATTCGCCACCAGCAAAACCTTCAGCCTGGATATATGAAATTTCTTTAAGTTTCAACGCGCCTTCTAAACTAACATTATAATCAATAGTACGGCCGATAAAGAAAGCATTTCTTGTTGTTCTTAAGTAATCAGTCGCTACTTGTTCCATTACATCAGCATCATCAACAATTGCCTCGATCGCCGTTGTTACTTTTGCTAATTCACGTAATAAATCGATTTCTGATTCTTTACCATGTTCTTTAGCAACAATTTGTGACAAGATTGATAATACAGCAATTTGTGCTGTGTATGCCTTAGTTGAAGCTACAGCTATTTCAGGACCAGCATGTAACAATAATGTATGATTTGCTTCACGTGATAACGTTGAGCCAGGTACATTTGTTATCGTTAATGATTTATGTCCTAATTTATTAGTTTCTACTAATACTGCACGACTATCTGCTGTTTCACCAGATTGTGAAATGTAAATGAATAATGGTTTTTCTGATAATAGTGGCATGTTGTAAACAAATTCTGACGCTACATGTACTTCTGTTGGTACACCTGCCCATTTTTCAATGAATTCTTTACCAACAAGACCTGCATGGTAACTTGTACCTGCTGCAATAACATAAATTCTATCAGCTTGTGCTACATCTTTAACAATATCTTTATCAATTTTCAATTCACCATTGTCATCTTGATATTCTTGAATGATACGACGCATTACAGCTGGTTGTTCATGAATTTCTTTCAACATATAATGATCATAAACACCTTTTTCAGCATCTGCTGCATCAATTTCAGCAGTATAAGCTGCACGCTCTTGTTCTTGGCCATTTTGATCTTTAATGATTACTTTATCTCTTTTAACAATAACAATTTCATGGTCATGAATTTCTTTATATTGATTTGTTACTGTTAACATTGCAAGTGCATCTGACGCAATAACATTAAAATCATCGCCGACACCAATTAATAATGGAGATTTATTTTTAGCTACAAAAATTGTTTCATTATCGTGGCTATCGATTAAACCTAAAGCATAAGAACCTTCTAATAAAGATACAACTTTACTAAAAGCCGCTTCAGTTTCTAAACCTTGATTTGAGAAATGTTCAACTAATTGTACAATTACTTCAGTATCTGTATCAGATAAAAATGTTACATCTGCTAAATATTCATTTTTTAATTCTTCATAGTTTTCAATGACACCGTTGTGAACTAAAGTAAAACGTTCAGTCGCTGATTGGTGAGGATGTGAGTTTTCATGGTTTGGTACGCCATGTGTTGCCCAACGTGTATGACCAATACCCACATTACCGTCTGTATTTTCACTATCAGTTACTTTTCTTAACTCTGCAATACGACCTTTTTCTTTAAATACTGTTGTACCTTCTTCATTCACAACAGCTACACCAGCTGAATCGTAACCTCTATATTCTAATTTTTCCAAACCTTTTAATAATAATTCTTTGGCATTATCATGCCCAATATATCCAACAATTCCGCACATATTTAATTTCCTCCAGTTGTCTAGCAACAGGGGGTTCTCGTATAAAAATAGCTCTCACTGTATTGATGCTTATTATTATAAATCACTTAAAAAAGTACAGAAATCCCCCTATTGCAGTATAATCGTTTTCGTTATTTGTTTTATGGCTAACTTATTAACTTTGTGCACAAGGTTGCCCTAGTGTTTTCCTTAATAAGATAACGAATGAGCCACATCCGAGATAGCATCCGCCGAAAAATCGATAACTATCTTCCTCGTCTACAAGCTTCATAGTTAAGACATATTAGTATTTCTGATTAAACACTAAATCTTGGACTTAATTATTCATCACTTGCACAGGCGCTTTAAATTGATATTACTTTCACTTTGCCCTCCTTCCACTCAATAAAACTATTGTACAACTTATATATATCCTTTGGCAAACTTTTTATGACTTTCAGTAAATTAATTGTAAATTTTTCATTAAGATGTAAATCAATGAAACCTATTTTTGGTAATGACAATTATGTCATGAATCGTGTGCCAAAGTTGAAATTAGTTTATATTGTGGCTAACGTGGTAAAACCCTTACAATTAAAGTATAAAAATTATAGAAAAAGAGGTGCATATTATGTCTCAAGCTCAGACTGAAGAAAAGAAGGGTCTTGGTCGTAAAGTACAAGCATTTGGGTCATTTTTAAGTAGTATGATTATGCCTAATATTGGTGCATTCATCGCTTGGGGTTTTATCGCTGCCATATTTATCGACGGTGGTTGGTTCCCAAATAAAGATTTGGGCGGCTTAGCTGGTCCGATGATTACGTATTTAATTCCATTATTAATCGCTTATAGTGGTGGTAAATTAATCCATGACATGCGAGGCGGTATTATTGCAGCTGTAGCAACAATGGGTGTAATTGTTGCATTACCAGATACACCAATGTTGCTAGGCGCTATGATTATGGGGCCACTTGTTGGTTGGCTCATGAAAAAAACCGATGAATTCATTCAGCCTAGAACGCCACAAGGTTTTGAAATGTTATTCAATAATTTCTCTTCTGGTATTCTAGGTTTCATCATGACAATAGTAGGATTTAAAATATTAGCTCCTATTATGCAGTTTATAATGCATATTTTATCAGTAGCAGTAGAAGCATTAGTTCATGCTCACGTTTTACCATTAGTAAGTATCATTGTTGAACCTGCAAAAATTGTTTTCTTAAACAATGCAATTAATCACGGTGTATTTACACCATTAGGTGCAGACCAATCAGCTTCAGCAGGTCAATCAATCCTATATACTATTGAATCAAATCCTGGGCCAGGACTTGGTGTGTTATTAGCATATATGATTTTTGGTAAAGGCACTGCTAAAGCAACGTCTTACGGTGCAGGAATTATCCACTTCTTTGGTGGTATTCATGAAATTTATTTCCCTTACGTTTTAATGAGACCGTTATTATTCATCGCAGTTATTTTAGGTGGTATGACAGGTGTAGCAACTTACTCATTATTTGATTTTGGATTCAAAAGCCCAGCATCTCCAGGGTCATTTATAGTCTATGTTTTAAATTCTCCTAAAGGTGAATTACTATACATGATTATAGGTGTCGTTTTAGCGACTTTAGTGTCATTCTTAGTATCAGCTATTATTTTAAAATTCACAAAAGAACCTAAACAAGATCTTGAAGCAGCTACTGCCAAAATGGAAGAAACTAAAGGTAAAAAATCTAGTGTATCTTCTAAATTAGCAAGTAGTGAAAGTGCTGCAACAACTGACGCTAGTGAACAAGAAAATAGTGAAGCTGACGACGATGGTGATTTATTAGATAATTATGATACGGAAAATGTAGACGCTCATGATTATAGTAAAGTAAATCATGTCATATTTGCTTGTGATGCAGGTATGGGTTCAAGTGCGATGGGAGCTAGTATGTTACGTAATAAATTTAAAAAAGCAAATATTAAAGACGTTAACGTAACTAATACGGCAATTAATCAATTACCATCTGATGCACAACTTGTCATTACTCAGAAAAAATTAACTGACCGTGCAATCAAACAAGTACCAAATGCTATTCATATCTCAGTTGATAATTTCTTAAATTCCCCTAGATATGACGAATTACTAGCAAACTTAAATCAAGAAGAAAATTAATATAAACAGACAAAGGAGGACACGACTATGTTGTTAAGTACTCGTGAAAAAGAAATTATTGCCATGTTAATTAAATACCATGGTCAATATGTAACAATTTACGATATTGCTCAACATCTAGCAGTGTCCTCTCGTACTGTTCATAGAGAGTTAAAATCAATTGAAAGCGCATTGGCCAACTTCAATATCACTTTAGAACGCGTTAATAAAAAAGGTTTGCAATTATTAGGGAATACTATTCAAATCGAACATTTAAAACGATATATTCAACAACATACCACTGTTGATTTATCAGTAGAAGAACAAAAGGTCATTATACTTTATGCTTTGATTCAATCAAAAGAATCTATAAAGCAATATAGTTTAGCACATGAAATTGGTGTCTCTATCCAAACATTGACTAAATTGTTAGATGACTTAACTGAAGAATTATTACAGTATCAACTGGTACTACAGAAAAAAAGAGGAGAAGGTATCTATTTAAAAGGTCCTGAATCCAAAAAAAGAGAACTCTTAAGTCAACTCATGGTTAATAATTTAAATAGTACTAGTGTTTATTCAGTCATTGAAAATCATTTTGTCTATCAATCTATTAACCAAAATCAATTAAACATGGTAGACATGGATAAAATATTCCAAGTAGAACGTATTCTTATGGACCATTTAGGTCGCTTACCCTACACCCTAACAGAATCAAGCTACCTTACATTAACTGTTCATATTGTATTAAGTATTGATCGTATGTTGAATGGTGATTATGTTTCATTAAACGATGAATTATATAATGACATTCGTCATACATTTGAACATGAAATAGCTACTGCTTTAAGTTTACATTTGGAACATATTTATGGCGTAGCGTTTAATCAAGCAGAGATTGGTTTTATTACTATACATTTACGTGGCGCAAAGCGTAAAGATTCTAATCAAGTAGATAGTAGTGATGAAAGTGAACAGTTCCCAATTGATACTTTTATTACACAAGTATCACGCATCTCGCAAATTTCATTTGATAATACTGCAACATTAATTGAAGGACTTAAATTGCATATCATTCCAGCAATAAATCGTCTTAAAGCGAATATTGAGACATATAATCCTTTAACTGACATGATCAAGAAAGATTATCCTTTATTATTTGCTAGTGTAAAGAAAGCACTTTATATGGTATGGCCTAAACTGCAATTTCCTGATAGTGAAATAGGCTTTATTGTGCTTCATTTTGGAGGTGCAATTAATAAGAAAGCTACTACAGATTTTCATGTGTTAGTGGTATGTAGTAGCGGAATTGGTACAAGTCAAATTTTAGCTGCACGCTTGCAACAATCATTTCCAGATATCACTAGTACGACACAAGCGTCAGTCGGTGATTTAGTTGATTTAGATTTACAACGTTATGCAGCAATAGTATCAACGGTTGATTTAGATATTTTCGCACCTTATATAACTGTCAATCCGTTGTTACCAGATACAGATATTAATCATGTCGCATCTTTCATGAAACTACAACAAACACAGTCACAACAATCGTCTGAACTTGAATCTAATATCAACATAAGTATTCAACATCAAGATGATACTTTGCGTTATATACGCAATGGTTTAACTTTAATTGATAATGTAAATATTGAATATACAGATGTTGCAGAAATAAATGATTATTTAACGACACATTTATATCAACAACAAATTATAAACGATGTACAGTCATTCGCTGATGAACTTCAACAACGTTCATTGACACAAAATTATATTTTGGACCCCTATCCAATCGCTATACCTCATTTAAAACATCGATTGATTTTGCGTCCATATATATTAGTTACAATATTAAATCAGCCAATGGAAGTTATTGATGATCAAAATGACAAACACACTATTCAGTATTTACTTGCTATGTTTGCACCAGAGGATGACTTTAGCGCTGAAATTATTAGCCGCTTCTCTAGTGCCTTTGCAAATCATTTAACTGAATTGGAAACACTTATGTTATATCCCGAACGCATTCGGGAATTGGTGAAACAAAGCTATTTACAAGAATTACAAAATAAATTACAAGATGGAGTGGATAATTATGACTGAATTATTTAGTAACGAAAACATTTTTTTAAACGCAACTGTGAGCAACCGTAATGAAGCCATTGAACAAGCTGGCCAAGCATTAGTGTCAAGTGGTGCAGTTACCGATGCATATATTCAAGCTATGAAAGACCGTGAAGAAGTTGTTTCAACATTTATGGGTAATGGCTTAGCTATTCCACATGGTACTGACGAAGCCAAAACAAGTGTTTTAAAATCTGGTTTAACTTTACTACAAATTCCAAACGGCATTGACTGGGATGGCGAAGAGGTAAAAGTTGTTGTAGGTATCGCTGGTAAAGATGGTGAACATTTAGATTTACTATCTAAAATTGCAATCACATTTAGTGAAGAAGAAAATGTTGACCGTATCGTTAATGCTTCTTCTGCTGAAGAAATCAAACAAGTATTTGAGGAGGCTGAAGCATAATGAAAGCATTACACTTTGGAGCAGGTAACATTGGACGAGGATTTATCGGTTATATTCTTGCCGATAATCAGGTTAAAGTTACTTTTGCCGATGTTAATGCAGAAATTATTGACGCCTTAGATCAACAACATGAATACGATGTTATTTTAGCTGATGAAGCTAAAACAACAACTCATGTTCATAACGTTGATGCAATTAACTCAGGACAACCTTCTGAGGAATTAAAGCAAGCTGTATTAGAAGCTGATATAATTACAACTGCAGTTGGTGTCAATATTTTACCTATCATCGCAAAAAGTTTTGCACCTTATTTAAAAGAAAAACAAAATCATGTCAATATCGTTGCGTGTGAGAATGCTATCATGGCTACGAATACATTAAAAGAAGCAATATTAGATATTACTGGTCCATTAGGTGATCATATTCATTTTGCTAACTCTGCAGTAGATCGTATAGTACCTATTCAAACAAATGACAATATTTTAGATGTTGTAGTTGAACCATTTTTCGAATGGGTGGTCGAAAAAGACGCATGGCATGGTCCAGAATTGAACCATATTAAATATGTTGATGATTTAACACCTTACATTGAACGTAAGTTACTAACAGTTAACACTGGCCATGCTTTCTTAGCATACGCAGGTGCTTATCAACAATTACCTACAATACTAGAAGCTATTAAAAACTCACAAATTAAAGATGGTTTACATGCGGTATTAAAAGAAACAAGTGCTTATATTACTAAAGAATTCAACTTCAATGAACAAGCACAAGCACAATATGTCGATAAAATCATCGGTCGTTTTGAAAATCCTAATCTATCAGATGAAGTAACTCGAGTAGGTCGTGGTACTCTTAGAAAGATTGGGCCAAAAGATAGAATTATCAAACCACTGACATATCTTTATAATCACAATCTGCCACACGACAATTTAACTAAGTTAGCTGCATTATTATTAAAATACGATGACGTTAACGATCAAGAAACAGTTGAAAAAAATAAATATATCGATACTCACGGATTAGATGGTTTCTTGAAAACGTATGCTAAAACAGATGATCACTTAACTACTGAGATTATAACAGCTTACAATCAATTATAACTTCAGTATCAATAATGAGTTATCGTAAATTTTCAGTTCAAAAAAAGGATGAGACACAAATCGTGTCCCATCCTTTTACTATATTATAAATCTTAATCCAAGCCCATTTTTTCTTGTACAACATCCGCAATAGTTTTAGCAAAACGTTGGGCATCTTCATCTGTCGCAGCTTCTACCATAACACGTACTAATGGTTCTGTACCTGAAGGTCGCACTAAGATTCTACCCTCGCCATTCATTTCAACTTCTACTTTAGTCATAATTTCCTGAACGTCTATATTTTCTTCTACTCTATATTTATCTGTAACGCGTACATTTACTAATGATTGTGGATATTTTTTCATTTGAGCTGCAAGTTGACTTAATTTTTTACCAGTAAGTTTAATTGTAGCCGCAAGATGTACGCCTGTCAGTAATCCATCTCCTGTAGTATTGTAATCCATCATAACAATATGTCCGGATTGCTCGCCACCTAAGTTATAATTACCTCTACGCATTTCTTCTACAACATAACGATCTCCAACTTTTGTTTTATTAGATTTAATTCCAGCTTCATCTAGCGCTTTATAAAAGCCTAAGTTACTCATTACAGTAGATACAATCATGTTATCATTTAACTCATGATTTTTAGCCATTTCTTGACCTATGATAAACATGATTTGGTCTCCATCTACAATATCTCCATTTTCATCAACAGCAATAAGTCTATCACCATCGCCATCAAAAGCTAATCCGAAATCTGCTTCTGATTCAACTACGGTTTTAGCCAATGTTTCTGGATGAGTTGAGCCTACTTGTTCATTTATGTTATAACCATCTGGATTACAACCAATAGTTACTGTATCAGCTTCTAAATCACCGAATAAAAATGGTGCTAATGATGAAGTAGATCCATGTGCACCGTCTAATGCTATCTTCATACCATCTAAATCAACATCAATTGTAGATTTTAAGTAACTTATATATTTTTGAGCGCCTTCAAAGTAATCAGAATAATGCACAATGGCATCACCTACTGGTCTTGGCAGATCCGGATTTTCTTGGTCTAAAAGTGTTTCAATTTCTTGTTCTTGCTCATCTGATAATTTAAAACCATCTGAACCAAAGAATTTAATACCATTATCTGCAACTGGATTATGGGAAGCGGAAATCATAACACCCAACTCTGCTTCCATTGCCTTAGTTAAATAAGCAACACCTGGAGTTGAAATTACACCTAATCGCATTACTTCTGCACCAATTGAAATCATACCAGCGATTAATGCTGATTCAAGCATTTGTCCCGATACTCGTGTATCTCTTCCAACTAATACTTTAGGGTGATTTTTCCCTTGATTATGGGCTAAAACATAGCCACCGTAACGCCCTAATTTAAATGCGAGTTCAGGAGTTAGCTCTTTATTTGCTATCCCTCTAACTCCATCTGTACCAAAATATTTTGCCATTTTTATTTCTCCTTTTGCTCTATAATTATATTATTTAACTATAACTTTTGCAGTAGTGTCATTAGGTTCTACTTTAGATACTTCATCCGGAACATCCAGCTGTACTGACTTGTCTGTTGTTTCTGATATATTATCTAAGTCTATTTCACCTTTTATCTCATCTACATCTTCAAGTTCTTTTCTGTTACCAAAAACCTCTACTTCTTTATCACTTAATTCGATGTCATCTATTTCTTTGCCATTTGCTAAACTGCCAGTTGTTTTAGTCTTAATTTTCACCTTTTTACTGTATGGCTCTACTTTAGCACTTAAGTTCACTTCTTCTGGCTGAATAGAAACATCTAATTTATTTAAGTTTCTATCAAATGCTGTGATTTTGGCAACATCAGTTGTATCTTTACTAATTTTACTATTATTTTTATACGTTGCTTTCAAGTACGCAATTTTATCAATTTGATCTTGTCCTCCTGTTACTTTCACAGTATCAGGCGAAACAGATTGTTCACTCACTTTATAATCTGCATCGACATCATTACTACTTACATCTGGCTCAACTTTTAAGTTTTTCGTTACTTTTTCTTCTAAGTTAACAGTAGCCTCTTTAGGCTTCACATCATAATCTATATCTTTGTTTAAGCCATGAACTTTAAACTGTGTTGTATGTCGTCCAGATTTTTCACTGTTTAAATCAAGTGTTACTTTGATATTTTGTCCATTTTCAGCTTTTAAAATTTGCGACTGTGGACCAGATATTTCTACATCAACTGTTTCAGGTACTTTACTAGCATATAATTTATTACTATTATATTTTACTTCCACTGGAACATCTTGAAGTGTCTCTGTTGTCTTTTGACTAAATTTGTCTGCATTAAACATATTTCCAAACACATTATTTGCAGATAAAAAGAAAAACACAGCGAGAGCTAAAGCAATTAAGCGTAAACCCCATTTACTTTCCAACATATTATTTCACACCTTTCTGTTGTAAGTGTGAACCAAACCAATGTTCTGCCAATAATTCTTCAAATGCTTCAGTGGATATATCTTTACGTAATTTGCCATCAAATGTTACTGAAATAGATCCTGTTTCTTCGGATACAATAACAGTAAACGCATCTGATACTTCTGATATACCAACAGCTGCTCTATGTCGCGTACCTAGGCTTTTAGCAATTTTAGCACTGTCTGATAGAGGCAAATAGCATGCCGCACTGGCGATTTTATTTTCTTGAATAATCATAGCACCATCATGCAACGGTGTATTTGGAATGAAAACATTTGTTAACAATTCTTGAGAAATATTGGAATTCATTGGAATACCAGTTTCTATATAATCTTGTAAACCAGTATTTTTTTCAAAAACAATTAAAGCACCAATACGTCTTTTTGCCATATATTGCACTGCTTTTGATACAGCTACTATGAGTTTATTTTCATCACTGTTAATATTACTACCATAGCGCTTAAATAAACTACCTCGGCCTAGCTGCTCCAAAGCTCTTCTAATTTCTGGTTGGAAGATAACAATTAATGCTAATACCCCCCATTGAATAACTATATCGAACAAGCGCGATGTTGCCGTTAAGCTCAACATTTTACTTATTTGTTGTCCGATTACTATTACGATAATTCCTTTTAATAATTGAATGGCCTTTGTACCTTTAAATACTGTAATGAGAAGATAAAGTACGTACCATACGATTAGTAAGTCTAGTACACTTGTTATTATTTTAACAGTGTTCCAATTATCAAATAAGCTGGATAAATCCATAACATCTCCTCCGGTATTCTAATCCCATAATATGTATTATACCAATCTTCGCTTAGCCTGTCATATCATGCCTGTTCATTATATAAATAACTTTGACATTAAATTAATTATTTATCAAAATTATATCTTATTATTTATACCCTTAATAAGATAACAATAAAAGACGTTTATGATGAAAAGTTGATTCATCATAAACGTCTTTTGCACTTACTATAATAAAGTTTCTCCGAAGAAACTACCCATTAAACAGACAGCTTGTTCAGCTGTGTGATTGTTTTGATCAATTAATGGATTTACTTCTACAACATCCATTGATGTAATCAAATTAGTATTGTGCAGCATTTCTAAAGCAAAATGGCTTTCTCTGTATGTAAGTCCACCTAATACCTTAGTACCTGTACCAGGTGTTTCCACTGGATCAAGTGCATCAACATCTAGTGACAGGTGAATTCCATCTGTTTTGTCTTTTAGATAAGATACTGATTCTTCCATTACTTGCTTAATACCGTTTCTATCAATATCAGCCATAGTATAAGTTTTGATATTATTTTCTCTGATAAAGTCACGCTCACCAACATCTAAGTCTCTCATACCTATTAATACAATATTTTCAGGTTTCACTTTAGGTGCATAACCAGAGATATTCACTAATTGTTTATCGCCATCCCCTAGCAATACCCTTAAAGGCATACCGTGGATATTCCCTGATGGAGATTCTTCAGGAATATTTAAATCACCATGGGCATCGTACCATATAATACCCAAATTTTCATAATGTTGACTAACCCCTGATATAGAACCAATAGCAATAGAATGATCCCCACCAATGATAAGTGGAAAAGCTTGATTTTTTATACTGCTAGAAACTGCATTACTTAAATTTTCAGAAACCTCAATAATTTCATTTAAATTGCGTAATCCTTCTTGTTTACCTTTGAATTTTTCAACGTCAACAGCAGGAACGGCAATATCTCCTTTATCTTCTACTGAATGACCTATATTTTTAAGTCGCTCTACTAGTCCAGCATATCTCAAAGCATCCGGTCCAAAGTTCACCCCTAATTTTCTTTGTCCAAATGTAGATGGTGCTCCAATAATATGTATGTTCTTCATATTCTCATAACCCCTTTGTAAAGAATTTAATATAAGAATACGTTATCATTAACTATCTTTCAAGTTTTCTTAGTACTGAGAAAGCCCGACATGACAGGCAAAATACATATAAAATCATAATTTTGATTTAACATTCATTATATACAACATTCATGTATATTTTATCAAAAAAAATGTATATAAAATTTCATAAAAAAAGAAGTACTTTCTTATGAAAGTACTTCTTCAATAGTGAGCCATAGAGGATTCGAACCTCTGACCCTCTGATTAAAAGTCAGATGCTCTACCAACTGAGCTAATGGCTCTAATGG
>NZ_PPQB01000029.1:40979-51478 GCF_002902345.1 Staphylococcus arlettae | reverse complement strand
GCCGCCACGTTGTACAAATTTATATCCACACACTGTATATGTGCCATAAACATTTCCTTGTAATTTTTCGTATAATTTTGTCATTGTCGTTTCTCTCCAATCGCAAAATCGTATGAATCATCTATTGTATCTGTGTGGTTACCTATTTTTACTATAGCGAATGGTTCATCATCGTTATAAATTAGTTCCGTAACGATTGCAGGATAAGATATTGTGCTATTTGGTGCTTTGAACCAAATGTAATCGTTAATATTCAAATCTCTAATTTTCATCTACCTAGCCACCTTTTTAGGGAATATGTCGTTAGCTGCTAAATGTTCAAACCACTTACCACGTACTTTTGCGTTTTCTATCATCTGCAGTCTTTCTTGCTCTTTACGTTGTTTTTCTAACTCTCTTTCTCTCTTACGATTCTCACGTAAGCGATCTTGTATCACATACTTAGTCGCACCTTGTGTGATATTCACACCTTCTGATTCATAGAAGTCGTTTACAATCTTTTCTAAAGTGTTACCACTCTTTAAATTTTTAATTAGTTTGCTTTGTGACAAACCATCGATTTCTAAATCTCTTACTCGTGATTCTGGCACATAGTGGATTGCGTCTTTAGTTTCAACTCTTAGATGTATGCCACCATCTTTCATAACGTATAGGTGACTAAGTTCTATAGCTTGTCTGTAATCCCAGCCTTCATCCAATCTATCTTGCACATCTTGTTTGTTTAATCTGTTGTTACGTAAAATCTTTTTATCTTCATTTGTTGGTTTATGTGCCACACCATTAATGTATAAAGGCCCTCTATGGTATGGACCATTATCTGTCAGCTCATCATCACGCAATCCTCTTTGATAGCGATTCGTTAATGTAGGTTCTTTAATACCAGTCATCTTACTTAACTCTTTAAATGTCATCTCTTTACCTTTATAGATCATTTTTTTATATCTCCCTGTCAGTTATTGTTGGTTCTTCAATAAATCTTACTTTGCCATCTGTATAATCAAATTCGTTTTTTTTCATATGTCGATGTATTTCTTCCTCTAACTCCCAGTTATCATCTTCGGGGTGTGCCGGAAACACAATTGTTTTTTCGAACTCGATATTGTATTTAATCTTGATTGTTTCTTCATTCATCGGTATCACCTACTCCAATTTGTGCAATTTCTGTAATAGTGTAAGTGAAGTGTAAGGCTTGTATCCTTACTCGCTCTAAGGTTCAACCAAAATTCCTTACACATTACAGGTTTTTTTGAAATTTATTCTTATATTTATATATCTATATATAGGTATATATATTAATATTTAATAAAATAAGTGTAAGGTGTAAGGTAATAGCTATAACCGTTGATATAACAGTATTTTTTTAACCTTACACTTTTCTGAATACCTTACACTTTTCTGTATGGTTTAAAGTTTTGCGCCATCTTCATCATAAAAATCAATCGTTGTTTCACGTGCATAAAAACGTATAGTTTTATGATATGCAGCAGACCATTTTACTGTTGATTCTAATCCGATGCGTCTAAGTTCTCTGGTAAATTTAGGTTTACTCACTGCTAATAAACCGTTTTTATTACACCAACTTTGGTATATAGCATAAGCTTTTTCAGTTGGTCGTCCTTCAACTGCTGGTATAGTACGATGTTTATCATCAGTTGATTCATTTAAGAATTGGAGTATTGGGTCATTGTCGTATTCATATTGCGCTTTATAATCTATGGACACTTGAGGCTCTTTGATGTAACCTGCCTCTAGTAAATTGGATAACCCTTTGAGTGATAAATTGAGTAAAGCTGATAAATGTTCAGGTTTCTTTAACTTGTGAAATATCATCGGATCTCCCTTTTGTCCATCACGTCCAAATTGTTTAAGCATAGGAATTAGTATCATACGTCGATAAAAACCACGTGAACGGTCAGAAGTTTGAGGTAGTTCATTTCCAGCAAACATAAGTTTTACATAAGGTATAAAGTTAAAATCATCTTGACCTTTACGTTCAGCATTGAATTTATCGCCAGTAACAATTGTCTTGTAGTTACCAGTTTCTTTTATAAAATCCGGGTCGATATCATCAGCTATGTTAACCATTGTGCTTTGAAGTGATGCAGGTTTAAATCGAGATTGGATATCTTTGAATGACAAAGCAGTAGTATTTTGTGTACCGTAAAAATAATGAAGCAACTTAAATAATGTTGATTTACCGTTGCCGCCAGGACTGAAGAAGAAAAACGCTTTTTGTAGAAAGTTATCTCGGTATAAGCCGTAACCAATCATTTCATATATCAGTTTCTCAACTTCTGAATCGTCGTTCGACAAATCTTTAATGAATGATTCTACTAGATCACTTTGCGCTTCTGGATAATAATCGACAGGTATTATATTGGTAATATGGATATCGGGATTAAAATCTGTGAGTTGCATTTTGCGTATATCAACAATCCCGTTATTAACGCCGACAAAATATGGCGCTGCTTGTTCTTGTGGATTTTTGCCACACAATGCCTCAAGTTTGTAATACACTTCTTTGTTTTGGTTCTCTTTAAGTGAAGGTAGGTAATTCAGCGTTAGCTTACGTATTGTGTTCTTATCTAAACTAATGTACTTTTTGCCATCAAATAAATGAGGCTTGCCATCAAGTAAGATACCGTTATGCTTGTCTGCGAGATATTCTGCAAATTGATAATGTAGAAACCCGCCTTTTTCCGAAAAGAATTGTGATGAATCAAAGTCATCATTAATGAACATTGCTTTGATATCACTTGGTAATTCAGCCATGTTATACCTCCCTTCTATGCTTGTTATAAATTGATTTAAAAACTGTATCGAATTGTCCTTCTTCTTGTAATGATGGTTGATTATGTTCATCCCAATATGAAAGCAAGTAGTAAATTACAGTAGGATTAACGTTCTTAGTTATCAAATGTCCTACGATTTTAGTCATCGCACTATTGCGACCAATATATTCACCTTCGTTTAGTCCTTTGAGTATCATTTGCCATGTGTCATCATCTACAAGTGGTTTATGCTTTATTGATCTTTGTACTTCCGCTACAGCTAAAATAGGTTCTAGTTCAAGTGGTTCTTCATCAACATATTTAAAAATGTAATTATCAACATTTTCTTCACTAACTGTTGGCAAGAACATAACTTGGCTTAGTACTTCACTTGCAGGGTCATAAAAATCCATTTCTAAAATTTTAGTAGCTATATATTGAACACTTGCTCTGTATTCATCGGATGTTAGTTCATAGCTTTTATCTAAAGGAATAACTAATCGAAATCTTGGAGCTTCTGGCTTATGGTTATGTGTCGAGTAAATAGCAAAGCCAGTATCTAATTTATTTGATACTTCACTGTAAAAATCTATATCCACAGGTATATCGTCGTAGTCAATTGTTATAAGGGAACGTGAAACTGTATTTTCATTATTACGCTTGCCTTTAACTTCACCACCAACAAAACAATAGTTTGTATTTTTATCACCAATTTTAGGCATTTCAATAAAATTCAAAAGTTTGGTGAAAGGACCCAATACAATTTGTACTGGTTCAGTTGTGTATTGGTCTTTAAAAACTGTAAATTTAATAGGTATGTCGTGATCTAATTCAATCATTGATATCTCCACCTTCGTGATAATCAATAACTAAATTTAATCTTTGTAGTTTGTAGTAGTAGGCTTCATCAATATATTCTTCACTTATCTCGTTAGTTTCTTTAAAATAAACTTCGGCATTACCTGTTTTCATACGTTTAACGAGATAATCTAATAAATCTTGATATTTATCTTTAGGAATTTTATTCATAAGAATCACTCCTTTAGAACGGTAATTCGTCTTGTAAGTCGTCTGTACCTTTAGCAAATGGGTTATCTGATTTCTTATCTTGGCTATTATTACTATTCTTGCTATCTAGCAAATCTATAGCTTGAACATTAATTTGTGGGTGTTTGAATTTATGACCATCTTTTTCAGATGTGTTAATGTTCAGTGAACCACTTACACCAATTTGTGACCCTTTACTTGTATAATTTTCAACGACTCCTACAACTCTTTCGTTAAATACAACACAGTCTACGAAGTCTGTTTCATCATTAAAACGATTAATTGCAATTGTAAAACGTGCGAATTTCTTACCTGATTTTGCTTCTTTAATATCTGCTTCTCTTACTAAACGTCCGATTCCATTAAATTGATTCATTATTTATCATCCTTTTTATTATTTTTGTAGTATTGAATGCCGTTATCTAATCTCACCAATGCTTCTTCTGCATCAGATGATGAGAGTTTTTGTGGAATGTTCATTTTCTTTTTAAGTTGTGATTCTGTTATTTTCATTAAAGGTGCTAACTCTTTAACTTTTTTATCAACATCTTTGAGTTCACTGTCACTTGCCGACTCAAATGGCTGTTCTGGCATTACATCTCCGTTAAATATATAGAGAGCTAAACCGTGTAATGCAGCTGCTTTAACAAATGCACGCTTGTATGTTTTGTTTATTTGGAACATATCAGCTTGTTTGTATGGTACTGACTTGTTTTTAAAATCAAGTACAGGCAACGTTTCAGTCTTAGTTAATCCTTTTAAAGTAATTGAAACTGTTACGCTATAACCTTCTGGTGTAGCTAGATATGGTACAAAATATTGTTCGTTGTTTACTTCTGGGTGTGGGTATTCATGTATTTTAATCTCGTAATTAGGGTCTATCTTCATTAATTCTTGATGTGCATATGACCAAGATAAGTAGTTAAGACCATTTTTCTTATCAACATGATCATTAACGTTTAATTGATTAAGTTGCTCAAACAATGATTGTTCACTCATCTAATGGCACCACGCTTTCAAATGTTGCTATATCATATTTTTTAGTAACTTCAACTTTTTCATGTACGGTCTTATCTATATCTAATATTTCGAAATCATCTTCATCAAAACGTCTTGCTTTAGATTTATTGTCCGTATATTCAACTTCTTCAATATTTTTATTTGGTCTATTAGTAATAAATAAATCCAAACCTTTTCGTTTAATTAAAAAGTATATTTTTTCATATGCGTCTGTTTTAGTTGGTTTTGTCATAATTACTTAACCTCCTCAAGTAAATATAGTTTTTCGTCAAAATCCTGTTTATTGTCTAATGCTTTCCAAACTTGCGTTTCAATCGTTCCTTTAGTTTTAAATTTGATAATCTCAACTCGGTCATGGCCACCATGTCTAATACATCTGCCACGTGATTGTTGGTATTGTGTGTAGCTATATGTTGGACAGTAATAGATGACTTGATTAGCGTATTTAAGTTCAATAGCTGCACTTCCTGCTTGAATTTGTACTAGTGTTACACTATTAGTTAATGTTTTGCGTTCATCTTGTGTTGGTAATTCAAAGTGTTGTCCGCTGACTTCAAATACTTTCTTGTCTAGTTTGTTAATGACTTCAAGTATATTGTCTTTTTCTCTTGTGAATTGGTAGAAGATAACTACATTATCATTCGTGCTTTCAAGTAACTCTTTTGTATAAGCAGCTTTAGCTTTTTGATTAGTTAAATATCTTAATGTTGCCCCTAATTTAGGTGGACTATCTAAAATAACTTGTTCACCGTTAATCTCAACAACTCTATCTTTAGCAGCTTGTGTATACGTGGTTGATTTATTAAATTCAACAAAACGTTCACTCACTTGTGGCAAATCTACAAAATATGATGTTTCTTTCATGGTTGCGATTGTTTGCCAATATCGTTCTAAAGCGTAGGTGTGTTGAAAATCGACAATTTGTTTTATGGATCTACCACCAAAATGTTTCGTTTCATATATGGCGTGTTTCTTTAAAAATTCTGTTTTGTTCTTATAAAAACCAAAGATGATAAAGTAGTTCATAAACTTGCTCCAGGATTCACCTGGTGTGGCAGACAACATTACGTAGTTTGTTGAATGCTTACATAATTTTTGTGCAGCCTTACCTCTATTACTTGTTGGATTCATAAAGTAGTGTGCTTCATCTAAAATCACAAAGTAATTACTGTAGCCACTGTATACTTTAGCTAACATTGACGATGCTATTACTTCATAATCAATTTTGATGTTTTCGTGTTGTTCCACTTTTTCTATTTCATGATTCCACTCATTCGATTTCTTTTTTGTGGGTGGGCATACGATTAACAACGGTTCGCCATTGTTATGTTTCAAATAATGATAGATTGATATAAGTGTTTTGCCGGAGCTTGTACCTAGTCCATAGAAAAATGAAGGTTTAGCTTCGTTCATTACTTTTTCTTGTGTTGGATAAAGCATCATTGTTTAACACCCATTTCATTCGCCATATTGATAGCTGTTTGGATATTTTTCCATGCACCTTCTGTAATCAAAGTGTCGATAGTTTCAATTAGATTTTTTACGTATGAAACATCATTCGAAATAATAGCGATTGTGCCATGTTGTTTTAAACTGTCAATTTGTGCTATCTGTATTGGCTTAACTTTTCCACCTTTTTCACGCTTAACCTCAATGAAAATAGCTATACCTCTATATATTGCAAACAAATCAGGTATACCAACTGGTACTCCAGGACTTCCACCATGTGTTTTCATAACAAAAGCGCCATTATCCTCTAAAAATCTACGGATTTTATTCTCAACTCTTTTTTCTGGTCCCAATTGCAAACCTCCCGAGTATGTTATATAATTAATTTGTTAAATTTATTAAATGTTTGAACCGTTAAACGTTGGCGCGCTTAGCGGTCTTTTTTATTGCGTCAAACCAGTTGTTCCAGAATGCGTAACTTGCAATGAAACTTAAAATGCTAAATACAATGCTGTAATGGAAATCTGATGTGATCATTGCAAATAGTGCTGTGAACAGAATCGCTGTTAACCATGCTAAAATGTGTTTCATCCTATCCCTCCTTTAATTTTTTAAAGTTATCAATCAAATATTGCTGCATGTATGGACCGACAAACCTGTATTCGTCATTGTTGTGTTTCGGCTTGTGTGAGAAATCTTTTATTTCGGACCATACAATTTCGTTTTTGATTAAATTTGTCATAATCCATTTTCGACTCTCATTAGATTCAAATTCTAAATCTGCCATGTTCCACCATGTTTTAGTAGTCATCGTTTCCACCTCCGTTTCATTTCGGGAACGTTCTAGTCAAAAAAATATCCGATCTCCTTTTTGTCATATCCTAAAATTTTGGCGATTGCTATTAGTTCATCAGCACCAATAGATACTTGGCCATTTTCTCTTTTAGAATATTGCGATCTAGACTTCCAATTTAATAGTTTTACCATGTCCTCTTGGCTAAGATTGTTGTCAATTCTTGATTGTTTTAATCTCTCTAAATTAATCATTTTTCTCACCTCAATCTGTTTCCTATCGGGAACAATTACTATTATTGCATTTACGTTCCCATATGTCAACGACAAAGTACAAATTTCTTTTAAAAAAGTAAGATTACCTAGAAACTTCCTATTATATGCAAATTTTAGAAATATAACTTGTGCTTATTGGGAACGTATGATATATTTAAAGTGTTCCAAAAAGGAAACAATAAAAGAAGGTGGTAATTACAATGAGAAACAACGACGAAATCATTTCTTTAATATCGAATTTAATGGACAAACATAACTTATCGACAAGCGAGTTAGCACGAAGAACAGACATGGCTAAATCAACTGTTTCAAGATACTTAAATAAATCTAGAGAGTTCCCATTAAATAGAGCAGATGATTTCGCTAGAGTTCTTAAAGTTACACCTGAATATTTGTTAGGTTTAGAAGAAAAGAAACAAACTAATTCTTTCGAAACAATAGCAGCACATCTTGATGGTGAGTTAACTGACGAAGAATGGCAAGAAGTAATTGAATACGCTGAATATATTAAATCTAAGCGTAAAAAATAAGGGGTTGTTTGTTTGAGTAGATATGAAAATATAATGATGGCAAATCAAAACTTACACATTACTGAAACTCGCCATCTTCCTACTATACTAAGTGGTGTTACCTTAGATGATATGATTTTGATAAAGAATAGTTTAAATCATACGCATAAGTTAGAAACATTAGCAGAAGAAATTGCACACTTACACATAACTTATGGCGATATACGCGATCAAACTAAGCTAATTAATAGAAAATTTGAATTAAAAGCTAGAAGATACGCGTATGAAAAATTGATACCACTACAAGGAATTATTGATGCCTTTCACTCTGGAGCATGTAACTTATATGAAGTCGCCCTATTCTTCGAAGTGTCAAAAAGCTATGTGTTAGATGCTATTGAACATTACAAAATGAAATATGGTTTAGATGTTTATTATAAAGGTTACGTAATAAAATTTGAGCCGTTGCAAGTATTCGAGCACCATAATTGGGAATAGCCAATCTGCGCTCACACGTTTTATACGTGTATGCAAATGTAGGTTGTTTAATATATATTAATTTTATTATAAGGAGAGATGCAGAATGAAAAAGGTCTTATATTTATTGTTAGCAAGTTTCTTAGTTTTAGCTGCATGTGGGAATAAGGAAGAAAGTAAATCAGAAGATAAGAAGGAAGATGAAAGTAAGAAATCGAACGACGATAAAAAAGAAGAATCAGATAAAAAAGATACGTCTAACACTGACGAATCACAACAAGCAAATACCGAACAACAACCACAAAATGTTGAACAACCACAATCTAAACAAGAACCTGTTCAATCACAAGAACAATCTCAACCAGTGGAACAACAACCTATTCAACAAGAACCTACAGACCAAGAAAAAATGGAAGCTAATGCTAAAGTGGCTAAAGAACATGGTTATACCGGCATACCTAATGGCGATGCAGGATTGTTAGATTCTGATGCTGCGTACAACGAAATTAAAGAACAAGAAGCTGCAGAACAAGCAGAACAGGAAGCTAAAGAAGCTAAATTGCAAGAAGAATATTTTGATTTATCAGATAAAATGTATGGTGAAAAAGATTACAGTGATGAAGAAATGGAACAAATGGAAAGACGACAAAATGAAATATTAGATGAAGTAGAACCAATTAATTAATTTTTCTGGGCAGTCCATACTGCCCTATATATTTTTATCTTTTTTAGGAGGAATGTACTATGACAGTTCAAAAATATGCCAATGGTAAATGGGGATATTACTTTGGCCACGATGGTAAACGTTACCGTAAGCAAGGGTATAAGACGAAACGTGAAGCTACAGAAGCAGAAACACAAGCTAAAAATCATTTGATGCAAGGTATCATTATAAATAACAAGAGTTCATTTATCGATTATTATAATCAATGGATAGATGTGAACAAAAAAGGTGTTATCACTGATCGTGCATTTCAAACTTTCGTAAATGCTATTAATCAATTTAAAACATTTCTTGAAATAGAAAACATTTCTGATGTTCGTATGGATAACTTCAACACTACTTTATACCGTAAGTTTATTAAATGGTATGGAGAAAATCATGCAACAGAATCAGTACGGAAAATACACAATTGTATTAAAGCGTCAATCGAAGATGCAATTCAGGAAGGGTTAATGCTAAAAGACCCTACTTATAAGGCTGTTGTAAAAGGCACTAAGCCAACACAACGAGAAGATGATAAGTTTATGAGTATCAAACAATATAAGGGATTAAAAGACTATGTAAAAGGCACATACAAGCAATCATACTTGTTCATCTATATATTAATCATAACTGGTGCGAGATTTGGAGAAGTGCAAGCGTTAAATAAATCAGATTTAAACTTTATAAAGAACACTATCCACTTACCGGGTACAAAAACAGAAACATCTGATAGAACAATAGATGTTCCTAAAATGGATATGAAATATATTGAAACTGCCCTATCGAATATGCCAACGAATATGAGTGGGCAATTATTTAATACTGGTACATCATTAATTACGAATAATGCAGTGACTAAAGTTTTACAAAAATACTGTTTAGAAAATCAATTAGGTAAATACACATTGCACTCTATCAGACACACCCACTGCTCTTACCTACTTCATAATGGCGTATCAATTTATTATATTTCAAAACGACTAGGCCATCGAAATATAAAAACGACAATGGACGTGTACTCCCACCTATTAGATGAAACTGCAGAAATCGAGAAAGACAAGGCTATGACTGCATTAGAAGCAATGCCAACGTCGTTGGCGTAAATGTACATTTTTGAGTGTTATATTGGCGTAACGTTGGCGTAAACATTTTATTACGGTGCATAACGAAGAATATCGAGATATAACAAAACCCCGTTATATCAACATCTTAACCAACGAAGAATAACGAGGAATATCGAAATAACGGAGAGTGAGGGATTCGAACCCTCGAGACGCTTGTGGCGCCTACACACTTTCCAGGCGTGCTCCTTCGGCCAGCTCGGACAACTCTCCAAATATAAGTATAAAAAAACAGAAGCGATATTTCACTTCTGTTTGTATGACCCCGACGGGACTCGAACCCGTGTTACCGCCGTGAAAGGGCGGTGTCTTAACCGCTTGACCACGGGGC
>NZ_PPQB01000029.1:23069-40969 GCF_002902345.1 Staphylococcus arlettae | reverse complement strand
TGAAGAATTAAAATTTTGATATTTCAATAAACATTAAAAATAAAGATGAATGTATTTCTAAAAAAATTAAATTTATAATTGCAAACCTATGATAAACAGAGATTAAAAATAATGTATAATATTTAACATTATTTTTTCACTCTTTTATTTAATAAATAGCCTATAATAAATAATAATCCCAGCACTATTACTATTCCTAGAAAATTAAAAAAACCTGAAAATAATCCTGTATCTTCTTTTTTATATTCGGTATTTAAATCTTTTTCATCTAATCTTTCATCACTTGGACTATCTAAAACAGCTTTCGTTACTTTAATTTTATTTTTGCTTTCTTTTTGGAAATAGTAAGTTTCAATACCACCTGTTTCTTCTCTTTGGAAAGTTATATTAAATTTACCATTGTCATCAGAAGCTATAGCATAAGTTTGGCTAGTTGCATTCTCACCTAATTTAACAGTTTCACCATCAAAAATTATTTTTCCTTCTGCATCATTTTGACTTATCCAAGTTCCTTCTAAAAATTCTTCATCAACTTTATTACCACAACTTGCAGCAAAAAATAATAAACAACCAACTATTACCAATAACTTTTTCACAATAATTCCTCCTTTTATATATTAATCAGTATACAAAAGTCGATTATTACAGTCTATAACTTTATTATTAATTAAATATATTTATCATTTTCACACTATTTTATTTTCCATCGCGTAAATTGCAGCTTGCGTTCTATCTGAAACTTGTAGCTTATTTAATATATGACTGACATGAGTTTTTATTGTTTTTTCTGAAACAAATAATGTTTCTGCAATATCTTTATTGGTCTTACCTTTAACCATTTCGGATAAGACTTCAATTTCTCGTTTTGATAATTTGTTCGTCATATGAGGTTTATTACGTACCGCTTCAATTACACTTTGAGCTTGCGGGTGTATAATTTTTTCGCCATTCAACACACTTTTAATAGTATTAATTAACTGTTCAGGTTCAACATCTTTCATTTCATAGCCATCTGCACCTTTATCAACGGCTGAAATAACATGCTCATCATCTATGTAACTCGTTAATACTAAAATTTTGATATCTGGATACTTGGTTTTCAATATTTCAGTTATTTCAATACCATTCATTTCAGGCATAACTAAATCGAGTAATACTATGTCTGGCATATTATCTTGATGCTCTGCTAAATGCGTTAAAAAGGTTTTACCATCTGAGAATCCCATTACAACTTCTAAGTCATCAACTGTTGATAATAAAAATTCTAAACCTTGTCTTACAATATGATGATCATCTACTAACATTATTCGATACATTAATAATCTTCCTCCCTTAGGCTTTAACGGGAATCAGTAACGCGATTGTCGTACCTGCTCCCTCTGTTGAGTTAACTTGTAAATTTCCATCTATCATCTTCGTTCGTTGTTTCATATTATTAAGACCATGTGCATTGTCCACTGCTTTTTGACCACTATCAAAACCGTTGCCGTCATCGCTTATTTCAATAAATATATGGCTAGCTGTTTGATTTAAAGTTAAGTGTACATTTGAAGTACCTGCATGTTTACGTGTATTATTTAATGCTTCTTGCATTATTCTATATACATTTTCTTCTATTAAGCTAGGTAATTTAATTAAACCCTCAACATCGACAGTCAATGATAGATTTACCATTTCACTATATTTAGTTATCGCAAATATTAACCCCTGTTCCAGTCCTATAGGTTTTAATTGCCAAATTAACGCTCGCATTTCATTAACTGCTTGTTGGCTCGTCTCTTCAATCACAGTGAATGCTTGTTGTGACACACTTTCTTTAGACATTACTTTTGCTGCGTGTGCAGTTAATTTTACTGAAAATAACATTTGATTCACTGAATCATGCAAATCTCTCGCCAGTCTATTTCGTTCATTTATACGTGCTGCTTCTTTTTCTTGATCGGTCAACATAATACGTTTAATCGCTGAACCGATTTGAAAAGCTACTGATTCTAGTAATTCTAAATCTTCTTCACTGTAGCGCTTTGTATGCGGTGTGGCAACATTTAACAAACCAAATTGTTCAGAACCTGAGCGAAGTGGTACGGTTGCGTGGTGTGTCACACCATCTGTTTCTTCATGATAAGCATGATTTGCCAAATTAATACGCGAACAATTTATAATATTTGAGGCTTTCGTTAGTTTTTCATTATGATATGCTTGGACACACCAACAAGTGCCATCTTTCATATATTTACAATCATGTTTTGACAGTGCTCTCGGCAAATCGACATCAGATACTAATTCATGATGTCCTTCATCATCTATAAAAAATATCCAACCTGTTGTAAATTCAGTGCCATCGATTAAAAATCTCAACGCACCTTGCATCATATTGTAAGTTTCGGTTTCTTCATTTAAATATTCGGCTATTTCTTTTAATAAAGCCAAACGGGTAGGCTTTTCCATATATTGTCCCCCCTTTTCACTTGTTGTTCACTTTATATTATACAGCTTCATTACTATAAACGAAATATAAGTAAAACTTTTAACTGCAAAGCTACTGAGACTTTAAATGTGTATAGTAACTCTATGTTTACCTAATAAATAGCAAGGACTATATTATTTTATAGGAATACACTATATTCAGATTTTTTTAGTGTAAGTGATATGGTATGATAGTTAGGAATGATTGAGGAGGATACCATGAAATTTAAAATCCCAGAAAAGTTTGATCAATATACTATTAGAGAAATTTTTCAACACTTAAACTTACCAAAAAAAGATTTACACACTTTAAATATGTCCAATGAAATTACTGTCAATGATCAGCCTGCTAAGTTAATTAATCAAGTAAATGCAGGTGATGACGTTTACCTACCAAACCCAGCAGAAGAAAGTAATTATTTACCTAGTTATCGATATGCTCAAATTTACTATGAAGATGATGATTTGGCTATTGTAATGAAGCCTAAAGGTGTTAAAACACATCCAAATGATTTAAAAGAAAGTAATACTTTAATGAATCACGTCATATATACTCTAAATAATGACTATGTTGAACCGATTCATCGTCTCGATCAAGAAACTGTAGGATTACTTATTGTTGCTAAAAATCCTTTAATGAAAAAGATTTTAGACCGCATGTTAGAAGATAATCAAATTGACCGCATTTATCGAGCTGAAGTAAAGAGTTTATTACCTATTAAGCCACAAACAATAGACATGCCTATAGGTAAAGATAAATTCCATCCAAATAGACGCCGAATCTCTCAAACAGGTCAACGTGCGATAACACACATTTTAAGTTCGCAAATGGTTGATGAAAATAGATGCCAAATTGAACTAAAATTAGACACAGGACGTACACATCAAATTCGTGTACATTTAGCTGAAATTGGCCATCCTGTTATCGGTGATCCATTGTATGGTAATTCTACTTTGCGCCAACTAAAATTACAAAGTTATAAAATTGAATTTACCCATCCGCTGACACAAAACCAAATAAGCGTATCATTAGATGATGATGTGAAACAGTAATTTCCTGAAAGTTGTCACTGTATTACATGTCAAAAAGAGGCTAGTGCATTTATACAATGTACCAGCCTCTTTATATGTTATTTATTGTTCTTTTATTTAGGCTCTACCATGTCTTCAGGTTTGATCCATTCATCAAATTGTTCTGCAGTTAAATATCCGGATTGAATTGCAGAATCTTTTAAAGTCAGTCCTTCTTTATGTGCTTTTTTAGCAATGTGTGCTGCTTTTTCATAACCAATATGTGGGTTTAATGCTGTAACTAACATTAATGATTGATTTAAATAATTATCAATATTTTCCTGAATTGGCTCAATACCTACAGCACAATTATCATTAAATGTTTGCATTCCATCTGCAAGTAAATAAATAGATTGTAATGTGTTATGCAAAATTACTGGTTTGTAGACATTTAATTCAAAATTACCTTGTGAACTTGCAAAGCCAACAGTTGCATCGTTACCCATTACTTGTGTAGCAACCATTGTTAACATTTCACATTGTGTTGGATTTACTTTTCCTGGCATAATTGAAGATCCTGGTTCATTTTCAGGAATAGCAATTTCTGCCAACCCAGCACGAGGGCCCGATGCTAACCAACGAACATCATTTGCAATTTTAGTTAAATCTCCAGCAAGAGCTTTCAATGTACCATGCAATTGTACAACTTCATCGTGCGCAGTTAACGCATGGAACTTATTGTCAGAAGATACAAATGCATAACCAGTATTTTCTGCGATAAATTTCGCCACTTTATCTCCAAACTCTGGATGAGCATTAATACCAGTACCGACTGCCGTACCACCAATAGCTAAGTTTAAGATGTGAGCTTTCGATTCAGCTAACAGTGTTTCACACTTATCTAACATATATCTCCAACCACTAATTTCTTGGCCTAAACGAATTGGTGTTGCGTCTTGTAAGTGTGTACGTCCTATTTTGATAATATCATAAAATTGCTCTTCTTTTTCTTTAAACGTATCTCTTAAATGTTGTAGTGCTGGTTCTAATTTAGTTTCAATTTCACTATATAGAGCTACATGCATAGCCGTTGGGAATGTATCATTAGAACTTTGTGATTTATTTACATCATCGTTCGGATGAATTTGTTCATTCGAATTATTGTCTTGTAAATATTGATTGGCTACGAAGCTTACAACTTCATTGACGTTCATATTACTTTGTGTACCGCTACCAGTTTGCCATACAACAAGTGGAAAATGTTCGTCTAATTCTTTGTTTAAAATACGATCACATGCATATACAATCGCATTTTTTTTATCATCTGATAGTTTACCTAATTCATGATTGGCTAATGCTGCAGCACGTTTCAATTGAGCAAACCCATATACTACTTCAATTGGCATACGCTCTTTACCGACTGGAAAATTACGTTTACTTCTTTCTGTCTGCGCACCCCAATATTTATCTGCTGGTACTTCAATTTCACCAAATGTATCGTGTTCAATTCTTACTGACATATGTATACTCCCCTTCGATATTCTTAGTTCGTTTTTAGTATAGCATTAAACAATTTATCGGGGCAATTGTATATTGTAGCGTTTTCAAAAAACTACTGTTTCATTTTAAAAAAAGAGTGAAAAACCTCACCTTTTTTAATATAAAGGTGGCTATTTCACTCAATATGCTTCAATTATTGCAAATTAGAAACACCATCTATAGCATTTTAACAGATAAAAACAATTAAGCTTGTTCTTTATTTAATACTTCTTGTGCATAGTGTGCTTTGGCTGCTTGGATAATGGCCATAGCAGTCAATATAAGCAGTATTGCACCTATAATCATAGTGATAGGACTAATCGTTATTAAAGTGGCTAAAAATCCTCCTAAACTGTTATAAAAATCATTTAATGGCTTCAACAATAGTATTGAAATCACTATACAACAAACAACACTTACAATAATGCCTGTTTGGTTACTTTTGATAAATGTTTTAGGATTTACTTGATCCACCAATCCTTTAGATAAATTCATTTGCATTTTAATTATTTTAAATAAAATTGGTAAATAAACTGCTCCAATCGCCATAGGAAATCCTTTTATTGAAATCAAATTTATGATAAATGCACTAATCATAATCTTTTTCCAGTTTTTACTTAGCATTGTCTTAAATTCTCCTTAATACTTAGAATGCTCTAATCATAACATATTCAAGTAACCGATAGCGTTTCAAAATAGATAAATATATTCTAAAAAAGGACAAAACAGTAATCAAAAAGTTTATGTTTTGATTACTAATTTTGTCCATTAAAGTTCTTGTTATTGCTACTCATCTAAATCTGAACGTGTTTCAGCATCATGAGATTTATTTAATTTTTCTTCATCATTTTCTTCAGAAATCTGTTCCATCTCTTTACCTAAATCAACTACATCATCAAAACTATCTACCATCTCATTTTCAATTTCTTCATCTTGATGATTATTATGTTTTTCATTAGACACAACAATTCCCTCACTTTATAAATGATTTAAGCAAATCTAGCAGTAAAATATTGGCGTACATCTTCAGGTAAGCCTTCTGCAGCCGCTTCATCTAAAATGACATTAACCATTCTATGTGCTTTTAAGTCAGCAGGCTCGAAATTTGTTTTACCATTTTCTTCATATAATTTTTTAACTGCATCTTTTTTATCAGTACCTGTAATTACCAACAATACTTCACGAGAACTCAATAAACCTTGTCTTAAAGCAACATCTAAATTACCTGAAGCATCTAATGATACTACTTGTACAATAAGTTTTCCTTTGTTTTCTTTTGTTTTAATTTTATCTTTAATAAATGACTCTGTATCTTCACTAAATGACACATTATAAATTTGACCATTAGGTACACCAAGTGCTTCATAATAAGATTTATTGTCATCATAATCTAAAATATTAATTTGACTAAAATCAACTGCGTGTGAATCTACATTCTTTTTTAATTCGTCCAATACTGGTGCATTTTCTTTAGCTAGATGTAGTCCAGCGATAGTTGTTGGATTATTATTAAATTGTTTACGTAAAATATCAGCGACATATTCTGCCACAACGTGTTCGTTTTCTAATACTTTAAAGTTCATTGCCATTGTTATTACACTCCTCGTATTCTATTAGTACAGACATTAATATTCTTTTATAATTACCCTTGTGTTGAGAAGATTAAACGCATAATCCTTGAAGTTAATCTTCAGTATACATGCAATTTAATACTTATTACCTACATTATACAAATCTTGACAAGATTTTTCACTGATATTCAAATAAATTAAGTTAAATCAGGATAATTTTGTTGTCTTAACGCTTCATAAATTAAAATAGATGCTGTGTTAGACAAATTTAATGATCTTATATTATTATTCATCGGCATTCTTAATGCAGTATCTTTATATTTTTCTTTGACCCAGTCAGGTAACCCTGTCGTTTCTCTGCCAAAAACAAAATAATGGTCTTCTTCAGTATTTGAAAAATCAAATGTTGAATAAGTTTGTTGACCAAATTTAGTCAGTAAATAATAATGACCCTCTGTAGACTCAAAAAACGCTTCAATACTTTCATGATACGTTATATTTACGCTATCCCAGTAATCTAAACCTGCGCGTTTTAACATCTTATCATCCGTACTAAAGCCTAATGGTTTAATTAGATGTAAGTGGGTATATGTTCCTGCACAAGTACGTGCAATACTTCCAGTGTTTCCTGGGATTTCTGGTTGAAATAATACAATATGGTTTGTCATCTTAATGTTCTCTCCTCTGTTCCAATCCTTTTAACATTTCTTGTTGAACTTCTTCTATTTCAGTATCGTAATAAGCATCAATAAATGGACGCGCTTCTTCGCCAAGTATTTGACCAATAGCCCAATATGCTGTAGCTCTAATCATTGGTCTAGGATCAGTTAAAGCCACATCTTTAAGATCAGGAATGGCTGCTTCTTCCTTAAAATGAGCTAAGGCTAAAATTGCGTTACGTTGAATAGGTTTTTTGCCACGCCATGCACCTGCTAAATGTCCATAAGTATTTTTAAACTCCTTATTAGACATTTTTAATAATGGCACTAATCTAGGTTTTAATATTTCCGGTTCTAAGACAATATCATCATGTTGTGTATTAATGCCTCTGTTTTTCGGACAAACTTGCTGACACGTATCACAGCCATATAAACGATTACCTATTTTATAACGATATTCGTCTGCCATATAGCCTTTCGTTTGAGTTAAGAAACTTATACATTTTTGACTATTTAATTGTCCATCTCCTACAAGCGCACCTGTAGGGCAACGATCAACACATATTGTACAATCTCCACAGCTATCTAACAGCGGGTCATCTGGTGCAAATGGCACACTAACAAGCATTTCTCCTAAATAGGTCCAAGTGCCTAAGTCAGGATTAATGACGAAACCATTTCTACCAGTAAAGCCTAAACCTGCTCTTTCAGCTACAGCTCTATCTGATAATACGCCTGTATCAACCATAGATTTAACTTCAATATCTGCAACTTTCGAACGCAAAAATTGTTCTAATTTATCTAGTCTCTTACGCATAATCGTGTGATAATCTTGCCCCCAAGATGCACGGGCAAATAGTCCTCGACGGTCACCTCTTACACTTTTCGGTGCACCTTTCAACTTATTAGGATAGCCTACTGCTATTGCAATAATTGAACGTGCTGTTGGCAAAGATAGTTTGGGTTCTGTTCTTAAATTAATATCAGGTTCTTCAAATCCTGAAGCATATCCCTTACTATGATAATCTTCAAGCTTTTGTTTTAATTCATCAAATGGATCTGCAGTCGTAAAACCGATATGATCTATACCAATGGAATGTGCATAATCGATAACTTCTTGTTTCAATTGATTTATATCCATTTTTTCACCCCACTTTTAAGCATACAAGTCATAGTTTAACATAAAATACTAACGCTACGTATGTTGAATTATTGTTGTTAACTAAAAAAATTAAGCGACCAACGCATTTCATCTATCATACGTGATCACTTAATTTAATTATGCTATAACACTCTGGCTAAAAAGCTTTTCGTTCTGTCATGCTGTGGTGTTTCAAATATATCTTGCGGTGAACCTGACTCAACAACATAGCCGTCTGCCATAAATACCACTTTATTGCTGACGTCTTTAGCAAAATTCATCTCATGCGTAACGACTACCATTGTCATACCTTCTTTGGCTAAATTTTGCATAACTTCTAATACGTCACCAACAACTTCTGGATCTAATGCAGATGTTGGTTCATCAAATAACAATACTTCTGGATTCATTGCTAATGCTCTGGCTATAGCAACTCTTTGCTTTTGTCCTCCAGATAGTTGTGATGGATAGGCGTCAGCTTTATCAGCTAAACCTACCTTGTCTAATAAAGTCATTGCAGTTTGTTGCAAATCACTGTTATTTCCTTTTTTTAATAGTGTCGGAGCTAATAATATGTTATCTATTACCTTTTTATGTGGAAATAAATTAAAATTTTGAAAAACCATACCCATATTTTGTCTCAATTGTTCAAGTTTGGTATCTTTTGCAGTTAAACTATTGCCATTAAATATCACTTCACCACTCGTTGGTGTTTCTAATAAATTCATGCATCGTAAAAAAGTACTTTTCCCGCTTCCTGAAGGTCCGATAATAGCAACAACTTCTCCGCGTTCAATCGATAAGTCAATACCCTTTAATACTTCATTTTGTCCAAAGGACTTAGTTAAATTTTTAATATCAATCACTGACTTTCAATCTCCCTTCAAAGAAATACATAATACGTGACAATGTAAATGTAAGAATAAAGTATAGTACTGCTGCTACTAATAGTGGCGTAAACGGATCAAAAGAAGCACCTTGTACTACTTGAGCATTAAACATAATTTCACTGACACCAATTACAGAGACAATAGATGATTCTTTGATCACTGTAACAAATTCGTTACCTAAAGCCGGTAATATATTTTTAATGGCTTGCGGTAATATGACACTTTTCATTGTTTGACCATAAGACAAACCTAAACTTCTAGCTGCCTCCATTTGCCCTTTATCAACTGCATTAATACCTGCTCTAATAATTTCCGCAATATAAGCTGAACAATTAATAACAAGTGCTATCATACCGCAAATTAATGCGGAAAGATTCCAACCTAAGACTGCTGTTGAACCAAAATAAACTAAAAAGACTTGTACTAAAAGCGGTGTACCTCTTAAAAATTCAATATAAGCCGATGCTAACCATCTCAACGGTTTAACTTTACTTAATTTAAATAATGCTAACACTGAACCTAAAATCGCACCTAAAACTACTCCTACAATAGAAATTAAGATCGTGTTTTGTATTCCTTTTAAGAAAAAGTTACCATATTTTGTAAAGAAATTACCGTCATCTTTTTTCATTGCTTCTGCTGCATTGTCTTTATAATCCGCAATTAAATTATTATCTTTCACATCTTTAATCGTCGCATTTAAATGTTTCATTAGTTCCGGTGAATTTTTGGGCACTGCAATTGCTGTATTTTTTTCCCCTTCTTCAAATTTAACTCCTTCAGCAAATTTTAAATCTGGGTTTTGTTTTAAATATGCTTCTGCCACTGGTCCTTCGATAACCATGCCACTGACCTTACCACTTTTCAAGGACATTATCACTTCCGGTACTCTCGTTAAAGACTGGATATTAGCATTGTCAATTTCATTTTTTGCTATCGTTTCTTGTTGAGTTTGTTTTTGTACGCCAATTTTTTTATTAGCAAAATCATCTAACTTTTGTAATTTATCGTCTTCTGATTTTTTAATAATCATTTTTTGCGTTACTGTCATATATGGATTGGAAAAATCAACTTCTTTTTCTCGTTCAGGTGTTGGTGTCATACCTGAGATAATAATATCAATTTTCCCTGTTTTTATTGCACCTAATAAACTATCAAATTGCATATTTACAATTTTTAATTTTAAATTATTATCTTTAGCAATCTTTTTCGCTAAATCTATATCTATACCATCATACTTACGTTTACCATCTACGTTGTGTTCAAATTCATATGGTGCATAATCGGCTGATAATCCAACACGTAATTCACCACGTTCTTTTATTTTTTCCCATTGCTCATCTTGTGCTGCATAAGTTGTTGGTTGAACATACATAAGCAATGAGCTAAACATTATGATTACTACTAATATTAATTTCCCAGATTGTGCCATTCATCAGTGCCCCTTTCAATATATTTTATTATTATACACAATTACGCAATGTTATTCAATATCATTTTAAAGAATTTGCTATTATTAAGGTATGAAATCGAATGATCAACAATATTATTGTATATTATATGTATAAAAATAAAGCAGTATTAATTCACATGCTGTGAATCAATACTGCTCATTTTTACTTTAACCTAAATAATTATTGTTTGGGTATTTCAAATTGATAAATATCATCAGAATAGCCCGCCATTAACCTTTTACATAGTCCATGAACAAAGAATGCTGCAACGAATGGAATAATAAAGTAAGCAAATACTAACAGTATAATATTCATCATTGCATCTCCTTCCATTCTATTAAAGGCATTAATAGGACCTACTAAACCAGTATAACCAAATCCTGCCGACATCGGTGTTCCTTTAATGCCCACAAAATATGTCAATAAACCACCAATAGTACCATTAATAATAAGTGGAATCATGATGATAGGATTACGTAGATAGACTGGAATCATCATTTTGGCTGCGCCAATGATTAAGACTAAATTAACACCTGCTGAATTGATACGTATGGATCCAAATAAAAACGTCACACAAGCAGCAACAATTCCCATATTAGCAGCACCACTGCCTAAACCAGTTAATCCAATTGCTGTAGCAATAGCTACTACGGATATTGGTGTAACCATTAATAATGCATATGTAATACATATTAAAATTGACATCAATAAAGGATTAAAATCAGTAAATGAATTTACGATTTGACCTATTGTTTTTGTAACATTTGTGACATAAGGCAAAGTATATAACCCAAGTCCCCCACCAATTACTGGAATCAACACCGGTAAAATAATCATCTCTAATGAACCTAATTTATTTTGTAAGAGCATATATAATGCACACGTAATTATTACTACCACGATAACGTTAATGATGTCACCGACACCACTCATATTGAAACTAGTGCCTGTTACTTTGATTACACCACTCCCAATCATTGCAGAAGTTCCAATCATTGTGGCACCTGCACCACTAAATTTAAATTGGTGTGCAGCTAACACACCTATAATAAATGGCATAAATGATTGGATAACCACGACAATTTCATAAATCGTTTGTAATGTCGGATAACCATCTTTAAAAAGCTTTAACAATTCACCCAATAACGCATTAGGTAGTAAAGCGATAACTACACCAGCACCTACAGCATTTAATATATTCATTAAAAAGATTTTAGGTGTCATACTTCCTTTACTCATATTTATTGTCCTCCAAATCACATTAAAGACTTCTTTATCTTATATACTAGTTAAAACCTTAATGTTGATTATAATTGAAAGTGACAAAAAAAGGGAGTACCTAAATACTTATTGTTTTAAATTTTTACCGTAATTAATAATAAAATATGCAATTATCTATGGTAAAAAAAGAGCAAGAAAGTAACTTGTTTTAACAAATCACTTTACTTGCTCTGTATGTGTTATTAATAGTCAACTTTTAACACAGTATATATTAGTTAAGTTTCACTAATTGTTGTTTATTAAGCATTGTTAGTTATAACAACTACTGGAATTATACTTGTACAGGAAATACATTTACTCCCAGTATTTTAAATTCTTCTGAACCTTGACGATTATCTATACGTAACGCTAATGTTTTGGCATTTTCTGGAACTGTAATATTATCTGATACAAAATTACCTTGTGCATCTTTTTGTACACTTATAATCGGTAGTTTTTCATTATTTTCGCCTTTAGTAAATCGATATTCTACTTTTGACTTATCAGCATTGTGTGCTGTAATTACTTGAATCTTGAATTGTTTGCCTGGAGCTAAATCGTTAATTGTATTTAAGTTATAGAAGAAATAACCAGACGGTGCAATTGTTAATGAGCCGTCTTTATCAAACGAATTGTTCGGTGAGCTGTTTTTCGCTTGATAAGATGAAAAATAACTATCTTTGATTGATTTCGCAAAATTTGCGATATGTTGCTGACTTGGAGGCACAACGATTAAATTATTTCTACTTGCTTCATTCGTTAATGCTTCGTGTGCAATTAGAGATATATTTTGAATTGCTACATCACTATTACCATTTCTATTGTCTAAACGTAACATGATAGCATTTGTACCTTTTGGAACCAATATATTGTTTAATTGGTATAAGCCATCCTCGACTTTTGGTATCATAAGATTTTTACTTATATATTTATTATCAGCACCTATAAATGCATACTCAAAGCGTGTTTGTTCCGCAACTGACTTAGTTTTAATTTGTAAGTTAAATTTATTACCAGTCGCTAATTTATCTGTCGCTTTGACCTTATAGAAAAAATAACCTTTAGGCTGGATATCTAATGATCCATCCGGATTAAGAGAATTTATTGGATTTGTATTTAAACTTTGTGCGCTTATAAAATAAACATCTTTCAACCCTTTAGCATAGGTACCAATATGCTGTTTATTAGTTGGAATAACAATAACGTTAGATTGATTCACTGATTTATTTATAGCTGTGTTTATTGCTCTGCCTAATTGTGATAATTGAGCTATGACTTCGGTATTACTTCCATTTGTGTTTATAGCATTTAGGCTTTCAGTAAAGTGATTCACATCGCCGCCTTTATCTAATAAAGTACCTTGGTGCTTAGTAATATAATTTTGTAAATCTTCTTTCACTATTTGAACTGCATTATTGTTAAAAGTAGCGTCTAATTGATTGCTTCTAAAATCATATTTA
The DNA here is from genome assembly GCF_002902345.1 of Staphylococcus arlettae. Taxonomy (GTDB): domain Bacteria; phylum Bacillota; class Bacilli; order Staphylococcales; family Staphylococcaceae; genus Staphylococcus; species Staphylococcus arlettae. The sequence goes on along the minus strand of NZ_PPQB01000029.1, from coordinate 27,518 downwards.
CCAAATCCAATATTGGCACCAACATCTGTTATTTTATTTTTAGAATCACTAATCACATAACCCCATGCCATGTCATTCTCATGGTCTAATATGTGACCTTTTTTAAATGTCACAACAAACTTCACACCACCACCAGAATGATATTTATTGTCATCATGATACTGTCGTTCATCGAACCAATAAACACCCTCTTTAGATCTCACTAATTCTCGTTCATAATCTTGGTTAGCCCAACGATATCTAACTTTAACAGAAGCTAATTTAGCATTTAAAGCTTCATTCGTACGTAAGCCCCAATTTTCGAATCTATTAATGCGTTTTTTATATAAAGAAACTAAAGAAGTAACTTGACCTTTATTAATGCCTAACACAATTTGTTGTCTATTCATATCGTCTTTTGTAATATTTGAATCAACGGAATAATTGTTAACTCGATATTTATTTTGACTATCACTACTAAAATCTTTAAAGTAGTTTTCACCGTTTCGACTTTGAATTAGCTCTCTCATATTAGTTAAAATTTTATTAATCTGATTGACTTGGTTACCTAATACTCTAGTATTCACATTATTCGATATTTCATTATATCTAGCTTGATACATTAAATTCCAATCACGCTCTAGGAAAGTGCCAAAGCGAGATACCATACGTAGTAAAAATTGATGCTCTTCACTAGTCAATTTGTCTTTATGCGCGTCAATATATTTAAACACATCTACAAATTTAGTTTGAGCATTAACATCAAGACTGTTAATTGTTGACGTTTTAAGTTCTTTTGCTGCCCTTTCTACACTTGTATTTATTTGCTCTAATGTATGATGTACTTGCGCAAATTCTTTGACTGTAGTGATATTTCCAATTGCATGATTAACCTGTTGTAAATATTTCTGTTTAAGACTATCTTTATTGATAAAATTTTCTGTATTGTCATTAATCTTTCGAATTAATCGATTTTTTTGTAATGTCAGCAGTTTTTCATTAAAGTTTATATCATAATTACGCTCTGCAAAATCAAACTTTTTAAAACTTAACGTAGAACCAACTATTGTTGCTTTCTGATTTGAATCGGCAATAATATAACCCCAAAGCTTATCATTTATTTTATCTATAAATTGTCCTTGTCTCAGTTTTAGTGCAAAATCCATTCCCCCACCAGCACGATGGTATTTTACAGGCAAATCGACATCCCCTCTAACCCAATAAAAGCCATTACTATCTTTATTAATTACTTTTTCGATAGATTTATTATTCCAATTATAATTTACTTTGACTTCTTCAATTTTATTAGCTAAGTTTTAATTTAATCTTAATCCCCAAGATTCAAAACGTGCAACACTATTCGGTTGTGAAATTGCAATAATATCTTTTGATAAACGAATATCAATTGTTGGATTTTGAGCATTAATATTTTGTTTTAAATTGTATTTGTGCTTTTTAATATATCTTTTATGATCTTTGGATAATTCTGTATGAAATTCGTTATTATTTCTCTGTTCAATTAGATCATACATTGCTGTCAGTACTTTTTCATTTTTTTCTTTACCTGCTTTACCTATTTTACGTTCAAAAACATTTCTGGAAATATCTTTATAATTACGGTTATAGATCAATGACCAGTCGTTAGGTAAAAAAGACGTATTACGTGATGCCATTCTTAAAAAGAATTTACGTTCTTCCTCATTCAGATGTTGCTTATTTTTTTCTATTATTTTTAAGACATCAACATCATAAGTTGATTTATTAATTACTTGTCTTTTAACTTTCTTTGCATCTAATGATTGATATTCAGGTGTTGAATGATTTGCTACAACTTGTGGCGCACTGTGCTGAACATTATTATTTTGTTGAGGGATGTCTCGAGGTATTTCTTGAAAATTTGCTTTTCTAACTTGTGATAATTGATTAGAGACTTGGTTTTGTGCTTCTCCTTGCTTAGTAGTATTATCGGCTTTATTGGGTGTCTCTTGTACACTTTGCTGTTGTTGGTTCCTGTTTTCTGTTACTGAATTTGTCCCTTCTGTAATATTGTGTATAGCGTTATTTGGTTCTGCCAAATTATCTTGCGTACCAACTGTAGCAGAGTTTGAAGATCTTTGTACATTTGGTTTTAGTTCACCAGTCTCAGACACTACATCTACCTCTGTTACGTTGTTTGCCTGCAATGAACTTTGATTTGAGTCTTCATTATTTTGAACTTCACTCGCTTGTGCAGTCATGTAATGGCCGAAAAATATAATACTACCAACCATAATAGAGGCAAGACCTACACTAAATTTTCTAATAGCGTATTTGTTGTGTTTTCTTGCAGTATGTTCTTTATACGTTTTCACAATGTTAAATCTCCTTCTACGAGTAATATAAAATGTAAGCATATAAAATTAATATTCAACAATTTCATACCGTTACATTCAAATATTATTATACAAAGGCTAAATTCTTTAGGACAGTCGATAACTCAGTATAGTAAAATGTAAAAGTAAATAAGTAAAATATAAACATAAAAATTAATATTATCTGTAAACTTATATGTTAATTAGATATAACCAAAAGCTTTATAATTAAAATATAAATATGTAAGTATAAATCATTCATACAAGGATCAATATATTTAATGATGTTGGCGGACAAAAAAAGAAACCCCGATAAATCGAGGTTTCTGAATTAGGTTTGACCTATTAACTTATCATTATACCGGTGGTCAGGATAATTTACATTTAAAAACGTTTCTATCACTATACTTTAAACTGCTATGTGACCACTGAGTGACCAAACTTTTAATATGACGTGTAATAAATCCCGATGGGGTATTTACACACATTATAATATAAGAAACACAACGCACTTATTCATTTAGGTGCGTTATTTATAATAGTAGATTGTTTTAAATAAGTTACTTCATATAAATCAGCTAATCTCTTGATAAAATCAATTAATTCTTTTTCTCTTATTATTTGATTTTCGAAATCTATCTTTAATTTTATAAATAACTGTTTTTCTTGTTCAGTACTTATCTTTTTAAAATAACCCCACATATGACAATAAGCATTTATTATTGAACCTTTAGATGGCTGCTTATTTAGGGCGTATTGGATTTTTTGTTGTACTAATTCAATTTGAGCATCATTATTCATCAAATACCTAATATCATTATAAGTTTTTTGATCATGCCATAAAACCTCGTATTTATATCTACTCCACAGTTTTTCTTTTTGAAATTGTTTACTAATTTTAAATACCTACTTTCAATATTTACTTTAATAAAAATGAACTATTTTATTGGCTTTAATAATATCTTTAGTAAAGAAAATTGTTTACCTTGACCAGTGTATTCGGGATTAAGTATCAAATTCACTTTAGTGTTATATGACTATTCGTGATGTATTCCTGAATTTAAAATATCCTGGCATTCTTGAAAATCTTTATTCCAGTCTAAATTGGATTCGATTTATTATCACCTCATGAATATAATAGAATACTTGTTCGTGTATGTAAATAAAAAATAGGGCAAGCACCTGGTACGTGCCTACCCTTGTATATGATATGATTAATTTACTTGTAACATAACTTTACCAATTCCACTTTAATTTACCTTGATTCTCTCTTTGTTGTCAGTAATCTTACATACTGCACTGTAATATGATTTAACTTTAGTAGATTTTGATACATTATTACTTCCTACTTTACCTTTCAATGACGGTGAGGTTCTAACTTTAATAGCAGTGATACTTAATGGGAGTTATAAAAAAAGAAATCCCGAAGATACGGGATTTCTATACAAGGTTAATACTTTATGATGTTATTATTATACCGGTGGTCGGGATCGAACCGACACTCCTCTAAAGGAACGGGATTTTGAGTCCCGCGCGTCTGCCAATTCCGCCACACCGGCTCAATGTTATAAATAAAAAACTTCCTACCTGGAAGTAATAATTGGAGCGGAAGATAGGATTTGCACCTATACCTTGTTCCGGGAAGGAACCTGTTCTAAGAGTTGAACTACTCCCGCATAATATAATATTTGAAATGGAGCGGAAGATAGGATTTACACCTATACCTTGTTCCGGGAAGGAACCTGTTCTAAGAGTTGAACTACTCCCGCATAATATATTATTTGAAATGGAGCGGAAGATAGGACTTGCACCTATACCTTGTTCCGGGAAGGAACCTGTTCTAAGAATTGAACTACTCCCGCATATACATGGAGGCGGCAACCGGATTTGAACCGGTGATAAAGGTTTTGCAGACCTCTGCCTTACCACTTGGCTATGCCGCCAATCTAACTGGGCTAGCTGGATTCGAACCAGCGCGTGACGGAGTCAAAGTCCGTTGCCTTACCGCTTGGCTATAGCCCATTAATGGTGGAGGGGGGCAGATTCGAACTGCCGAACCCGAAGGAGCGGATTTACAGTCCGCCGCGTTTAGCCACTTCGCTACCCCTCCATCATGTGA
>NZ_PPQB01000029.1:22937-23004 GCF_002902345.1 Staphylococcus arlettae | reverse complement strand
AACCTACGACCGATCGGTTAACAGCCGATAGCTCTACCACTGAGCTACTGTGGATCAATAATTAATA
>NZ_PPQB01000029.1:22700-22855 GCF_002902345.1 Staphylococcus arlettae | reverse complement strand
GAACCCACAACATCAGCTTGGAAGGCTGAGGTTTTGCCATTAAACTACACCCGCGTTTAACGATTATGGGGCGGTTGATGGGAATCGAACCCACGAATGTCGGAACCACAATCCGATGCGTTAACCACTTCGCCACAACCGCCAACATTAAAAGT
>NZ_PPQB01000029.1:22611-22675 GCF_002902345.1 Staphylococcus arlettae | reverse complement strand
ACGACCGATCGGTTAACAGCCGATAGCTCTACCACTGAGCTACTGTGGAATAATTTTATTACAA
>NZ_PPQB01000029.1:22503-22601 GCF_002902345.1 Staphylococcus arlettae | reverse complement strand
GCCCCTGTCGGTTTTCAAGACCGATCCCTTCAGCCGGACTTGGGTATTCCTCCACATTAAAAATTAAAGTACATTATTATTGAATCATATTTTGAAAA
>NZ_PPQB01000029.1:22408-22493 GCF_002902345.1 Staphylococcus arlettae | reverse complement strand
GTTATGAGCCCGACGAGCTACCGAACTGCTCCATCCCGCGGTAATAATATTAATGGCGGAGGAAGAGGGATTCGAACCCCCGCGG
>NZ_PPQB01000029.1:22316-22398 GCF_002902345.1 Staphylococcus arlettae | reverse complement strand
AATGGTTCAGGACAGAATCGAACTGCCGACACATGGAGCTTCAATCCATTGCTCTACCAACTGAGCTACTGAACCATAATGG
>NZ_PPQB01000029.1:22079-22306 GCF_002902345.1 Staphylococcus arlettae | reverse complement strand
GCGCGTGACGGAGTCAAAGTCCGTTGCCTTACCGCTTGGCTATAGCCCATTAATATTAAGGGCGGCTGATGGGAATCGAACCCACGAATGTCGGAACCACAATCCGATGCGTTAACCACTTCGCCACAGCCGCCATGGCAGGGGTAGTAGGAATCGAACCCACATCAAAGGTTTTGGAGACCTCTATTCTACCGTTGAACTATACCCCTATACTATTAAATAAAAAC
>NZ_PPQB01000029.1:0-22069 GCF_002902345.1 Staphylococcus arlettae | reverse complement strand
ACCCGCGATCTCCTGCGTGACAGGCAGGCGTGTTAACCGCTACACTACGAGACCATTATGTAATTGCGGGAGGCGGATTTGAACCACCGACCTTCGGGTTATGAGCCCGACGAGCTACCGAACTGCTCCATCCCGCGGTAATAATATTAATTGGCTTTTATTGGCTTACTTATCTAATATAACATTTCTTTAACTTTGTGTCAACAATTAATTAATTGTTTTTAACATTTAATTAACATGAATTTAAAATTTATATGTCAAAATTAAAAGTTATATGTGGTTTTCTTAAGTACTTAATTAGTATATTAAGTTTTGCTTATATAGTCAATAACCTTTCAAAAGAAATTGGTGTAAAAAAGGATTATAACGATAATTTTCTATTTTTAGTGTGTAATTTATGTAATAATTTTGTTATTTATTATAACTTTGTAAAATACGTGCATGTAGCTTTATAATTTTAAGTTGTAAAACGCTAGAATAAGTAGCTTTTTACTCTAGCGTTAAGTTATTGAATTTTTATAAAGTTAACTACTCATCACTGCTTGCATTTTACTTTGTAACTTAATAAACGTAGAAAAGCCATCTTCTTCTGTAAAGTGGCCACCACTTTCAGTAACTTTACATGTCCCATCTAACGTTTCAATAAGACGCTGAGTTTCTTTATACGAGACTTGTTGATCGTTTTTTGCACATAAACCATAGAACTCACCTACTTTACTTTTAATAATGTCATAATTTAAAGTAAAATCTTGGGTATTCAAATCTTCTGATATAGCTTGTGCATCATCTTTAAAACCAGCTATGGAGAATAACCCTTCCACTACTGGCATGTCAGCTAATTCAATATATTTTAATGCTGCTAACGTTCCAAAACCATGTGTCACAAAATATGTATCTTCTTTCTTAACTGATATTTGTCGTTTCATCTCTTCTATCCACTGTGCTAAATTGTCATTACTTTCTATAGCAATATTAAATAATGTAACGTCGTATCCTTCTAATATCAAATTGTTTTCTAACCATTCATACCAATGATTACTTGAATCACCATGTTTAGAATGTACTATTATTATATCCGTCATGATTTTACCTCCTAATCTAAAATTGAAACCGATTATACATACAATATAAATATATTAATATTATACTTATTATTCAAGTTTAGCTACTTCTATAAATATAAAACTGGAACATTAATAATGTTCCAGTTAAAATCAGCTCGTTAAATATTCTCTTAAAAATCTTCATTTCACCTTTAAATTGTTCAGTTAAGGTTTTAAAAATGATTTATAGTTCTGATAAAATGTCATCTACTGCTTTTTGGGCTTGCATTACACAATCTGGAAGACCGACAGCTTCAAAAGGTGCACCCGTGATAGCTAGTTTTGGATACGTAGCACGTATATGTTCTTGTATGGTCTTAATTTGTCCGATATGACCGACATGATATTGTGGCATACTATGCGGTAATCTATTAACAATGCTAAACTCAGGATCACCTTTTATAGTCATCATATTACTTAAATCTTTACGCACAATATTCACTATCTCTTCGTCTGAATGTTCATTAACAACATTATCCCCTGGTTTCCCTACATAAGCACGTAATAATACTTTTCCTTGAGGTGTCGTAAATGGCCATTTTTTACTAGTCCAAGTACAAGCAGTAATATTTGTGTTACTTGTTCTAGCGATAACAAAACCAGTACCTTCATAAGTATTTTCAATATCCGCTTCATCAAAAGCGAGGACAACCGTTGCTACTGTCGTTGATTGCATCGTTTTAAAATAATCAAATCCAGGGTCATGGTCAAACCATTTCATAAATGCTTCGTGCGCTGTTGCTACAATAAGTCCATCATATTCTTGCACTTCATTATCTAGGTGTAAATGATAGCTTTGTTGAGATACTTCAATATCTTTTACTGGTGTATTGTATTTAAAGTTAACGCCTGCTTGACGTAGATGAGTTTCTAAAGCTTCTATAAATGAACTCAAACCATGTTGAAATTGTTTGAATTGGCCTTTAGGCGCACCAGGATATAATTTGTTCTGTTTTTGACGTTGTTCTTTCTCATAGCGCATGCCTTTAATTAAACTACCAAACTGGGCTTCTCGTTCTTTAAATTGAGGAAAGGTACTTAAAAGACTTAAATCATCTATATTTGTACCATAGATGCCACCCATTAACGGTTCAATTAAATTCTCTAACACTTCATTCCCTAACCTATATCTGAAAAATGCGCCTACTGAAATATCATTTTCAATTGGCATAGTCTTTTTAAATAAATCTAGTCCCGCTCGTAATTTACCTTTAGGTGAAATTAGTTTTGTTTTTAAAAATGGCTTGATATCAGTTGGAATTCCCATGATTGAGCCACCGGGAATTGGATACAGTTTATTTTTAGCATAGATATATGATTGACCGGTTTGATTTGTTATCAAATCATCTGCTAGACCAATATCTTCAGCTACTTCTGTCATAATTGTTTTACGACCTAAATAGGATTCTGGACCTAGTTCAATCGTATAACCATCCCGGCGATATGTTTGAATTTTTCCTCCCGGTCGATTAGTCGCTTCGTAAATTGTGACATTGACATCGGGTTGTTGCTTTTTTATAAAATATGCACTCGACAGTCCTGTAATGCCAGCACCAATAATTGCAATATTTTTAGCCAATTTGGATCACACTACCTTTAATAAAGATTTCTTATTTCGTCAACAATCGCATTTATAAATAATGGATCAGTATTAGGCATTTCTGGACGATAATATTTTGCTCCAACTTCATCACAAACTACCTTACATTCGTAATCATTATCGTATAACACTTCTAAATGCTCACAAACAAAACCAACTGGTGTATAAATGAAGTTTTTATATCCATGTTCTTGTGCAAGTTTTCTAGTTAAATCTTGCACATCAGGTCCTAACCATGGTGTTCCTGTGTTACCTTCTGATTGCCAACCTTCTGCAACGTGTATGATATTAGACTTTTCTTTTAATAATTCTGCTGTATCATGCAGTTCATCTGGATATGGGTCATTACTTTGTTCTATCATACCTTTTGGCAAACTATGTGCAGATACAACCAATACAGTATCATCATGTTCTTCCGGTGAAATTGTTGCTAATGTTTCATTAATTTTTTCAGTCCAATATTGAATGAATTTTGGTTGATGGTAATAATGTGAAACGTGTGTCAATGAGATTCCATAATCATCTGCTGCTAATTTAGCCCTTTTATTATATGACCCCACGGAGAAATTTGAAAAGTGTGGTGCTAACACTACAGTTATTGCTTCTGTAATACCATCTTTGTTCATGTCTTCAACTGCATCTTCAATAAATGGCTGAATATGTTTTAAACCTATATATAATTTAAATTCTACATCACTATATGCATCATTTAAGGTACTACACAGTGCTTCAGCTTGATTTTGTGTCGTACTTGCTAAAGGTGATAAGCCTCCTATAAATTCATATCTATCTTTTAAATCTTGTAGTTCTTCTTCTGATGGACGTTTACCATGTCTAATATCTGTATAATAAGCTTCTATATCGCTTTCGCTATATGGTGTACCATATGCCATAACTAATAGTCCTACTGTTTTTTTCATTGTGTTATCATCCTTTTTATCAATCATTTCTGCGCATTTTAATAATCAATGCAAATTCAAACCCTTATCGCTTAGTGTAATTGTGTACAAATGTTGTTATTTTCTCCAATGTTTGTGGTTGTACTTCTGGGAAAACGCCGTGCCCTAAATTAAATATATGTTTACCATGTGCCATACCTTGATCTAAAATTGGTTTTAATTTTCGTTCTATGACATCCCACGGAGCTAATAATAATGAAGGATCTAAATTCCCTTGTAATGTCTTGGTGATATGCAAATCTTGAGCTTGTTGAATAGAGCAACGCCAATCTAATCCTAAAACATCAATTGGTAAACTATCCCATTGTTTGATTAAATGACTTGCACCTACACCAAATAAAATTACAGGGACATCGTATTGTTGTTTAATTCCTGTAATGAGTTTATCCATGGCAGGCTTAATATAATAAGCATAATCTTCTTCATTTAATGCTCCGCCCCATGAATCAAATACTTGGATTAATTCAGCCCCTGCTTCTACTTGTGCTGAGACATAAGTAATAGACATTTCTACTAAATGATTCATCAATGCAAACCACGTTTCTTCGTCGGAATACATCATGGCTTTAGTATTGTTATAATTTTTCGAAGGACCTCCTTCGATCATATAACTTGCCAAAGTAAATGGTGCTCCAGTAAAACCTATTAATGGCACATTTAATTTCTCTTCAGTTAGTAATTTAATAGTATCTAATACATATGGTACATCGCGCTTAGGATCTATCTTCCCTAATTTTTCAACATCTTGTAGAGATTTTATTGGATTGTGAATTACAGGTCCTATACCCGACTTGATCTCTACATCAATGCCAATTGGTTGTAAAGGGGTCATAATGTCTTTGTATAGCACGGCAGCATCTGTATTATAATTATCAACAGGTAAGTGTGTTACGTATGCACATAATTCAGGTTGGTGCGTGATTTCAAATAATGAGTACTTTTCTTTTAGTTTTCTGTATTCAGGTTGAGAGCGCCCTGCTTGTCGCATAAACCACACAGGTGTATGGTCAACTGGTTCACCTTTTATCATGTGTAGTATTGTGTTATTTTTATTAAGCACCTGCGATTCCTCCTAGATTATAATCATTCTCATCTATATTATCATACTGTACTACCCTGCGTATTTTAAAGTGCATAAATGTCATAAAAATGCCATAGAGTGTACTTTATTGCTTTCTAATCATTTGACTATTGTATTCTAATGTAAATCTATTATAATATTACCAAAGCATAATTTTTTATTACATGTTTATTTAACTAAGGGGGACCAACGATATGAAAATCTATGCATCCTATGGAACATTTGGTTATTTAAATCAAATCCGATTGAATAATCCTAATCACAACTTACTACAATTTTCGACATCAGATTCTTCAGTAATTCTAGAAGAAACAGATAATGATACTGTCTTAAAAGAACCACTGATTTATGAAGTTATAAAATCTGAAGGTGATTTAAAAGAAGATTACTTTTATTCGGTCATATTCATACCTGCATCCGAAGATCATGCCTATCAATTAGAAAAAACACTCCAAGGGGTTACGGCAGATTTCAAACAGTTTGCTGGATTTAGAGCTTATCGTTTCTTGAAACCAGATCAAGGTTTAACTTATAAAATTTACTTTGGTTTTGAATCACGTAGTGCTTATGAAGACTTTAAAGCATCTTCTGTTTTTAAAAATCACTTCGATAAGCTTGCATTAAGTCAATTCTTTGGACTAAGCGGGCAACATTCTAGTTACTTCGAAAGATTTTTATATCCAATTGATGATAATTAAATAGCAATGTTAATACACTAAAATAGGAGTGAGACAGAAATCTGATTTTAATAAAAAATGATTTCATCGTTTCACTCCTGCTTGTAAGACTAGAATTGAAAGCTTGATTAACGAGCATTTTCAGTCATCTACTGGCAATATAAATTGAGGCTGGGTCATATCAATTATGACCCAGCCTTTTTGTTTAATCTCGTAATAAAGCTTCTTGATATTTAAGTTTTTTTGTCACATTTCTAATTGTGATAGCACCCACTACAAAAAAGATTAAAGCGTAATAGAAAAACAATGGTTGCACACTTGTATAAGTGATAAATAATATTACACCTACAATAGTCATTAACCGATATAAAAATTGTTCGTATCCTTTAATCACTTTAGCATCAGACACTGGCCATACTTGTGGCCACAAACCATAGGCTTGTTGCGTATAAAATTGTGCCATTTGCAAAATAATAATATACATAAATAAACTTCCGATTATTAATGATATTATCATTTGGTCAAGCCATACCATTAAGACGATTGCTATCAAAATCAACCTTAAGATAATGTTAAATGCATCTTTACCTCTAACAAAACTGCGGATAAATAAATATAAATACATATTATTTTCATTAAATCGTTTCCCCTTAGGTGTAGGTAAAAGAGGATCTAAATAACTTCTTCTTACTGCAGTTGTTTTGATATGTTTTACATCTGTAAACATATTTACAAATTTATAATAGTTCATATGATGTTGTTCTTCAGCATTAATCATTCGTTCCCACGGAAACAATTGCTTTTGGTTTAAATAACCCAGCAATACAATTAACGCTATTAATATTATTACGATAGGTAGGCCAGATAAATTTTTAACTTCTAACGTTACATAATACATAGCCGTGTATAGAATAAACAATAACGTATGTACTGACCAACCTTCTAATTTATACTTGTACCATTGCCATTTTAACAGCAAACCTAACATTGGATTTATGAGTGCAACAATAGCAAATACAATATAAAAACTAAAGGTCTGATTATTCAGCACATAAAATAGTGGAAAGAATATGAGAACAATAACAATTTGCATCCCAACTCTCAACATATAACTATAAACAAGACTTTTCTTCATATAAGTACTCATATGTTGTTCAAACGGTAATAAAAAGAGTTTATCTGCTTCTTTCAGCAATGTTCTTATTGGAAACAGTGATGTAATAGCTACAATTATACTGACAATCAACGCATAATTAATATTTTTAGGCATCGTTTGTAACCATTCACCATAACCCAAAATAAAAGCACCTAATAATATAACTAAAAAGACTGAAAAATGACCGTTAAAAATAAATTTATTATAATATTGCTTTTCTTTTGTGATTGCTTGCTTTCTTCTATTAAATAAAGCTTTTGCACTTTGACTCATGATTGTTGTCCACCTTGAGTAACATGGATATAAATTTCGTCTAGTGTTTTATCTGTCATTCCAGTTTGCGACTGTAAGCTTGCTAAATCACCTATTGCTACGATTTCACCTTTATCTAGTATAATAAAACGGTCGCAGTATTTCTCTGCAGTTGCCAAAATATGGGTACTCATTAATACTGTTCTACCCTCTTCTTTCTTTTCTACCATTAAATCTAACATTGATTGTATACCTAATGGATCTAAACCAAGAAAAGGTTCGTCAATAATATATAATTCAGGATTAACGATAAAAGCGCATATTATCATGACTTTTTGTTTCATCCCTTTAGAGAAGTGACTAGGAAATATACCTAATTCTTGTTTAAGGCGAAAAGTTTGTAGTAATGGTTCTGCACGTTCCATAGCAGTCTCTCTATCTATACCATAAGCCATTGCTGTCATATAAATATGTTCTTGTAATGTTAGTTCGTCATATATGACTGGTGATTCTGGTATATAAGACAATTTTTTTCTATAATTTTCAACATCTTCATTAATATCAACATTCGAAATAGAAAGCTTACCTTGCATTGGGTTAAGTAGTCCTAACATATGCTTAATAGTCGTACTTTTCCCTGCGCCATTCAGTCCAATCAGCCCTACTATTTCTCCTGATTTCAATTCAAAATTTATATTGTTAATTACAGGTGTTTTACCATACCCACCTGTTAGATTTTCTACTTTTACTGTCATTTCGCACCTCCATAAAATACATTGTATCAAAAAAATAATTTCAGTGATAAATATATAGTTGAAATATTACGAATCATAACAAGGAATGCTATAATAGTCCATAACAATGATACAAGGAGTGTAGTTTATATGACTGAAACAATCTTTAGTAAAATCATCGCAGGTGACATCCCAAGTTTCAAAGTTTATGAAGATGACTACGTTTATGCCTTTTTAGATATTTCTCAAGTAACTAAAGGTCATACGTTATTAGTACCTAAAAAAGTATCAGCTAATATTTTCGAAACCGATGAAGAAACAATGAAACATATCGGTGCAGCTTTGCCAAAAGTAGCAAATGCTATCAAATCAGCATTTAATCCAGATGGTTTAAATATAATTCAAAATAATGGTGAATTTGCAGACCAATCTGTATTCCATCTACATTTCCATTTACTACCAAGATATGAAAATGATACTGATGGTTTCGGTTATAAATGGGAAACGCATGAAGATATAATTGACGATGCACAAAAAGAAACTATTGCTAAACAGATCGCTGCACAATTTGAATAATAATGCTTAATTATTCTTTAAAATGGGTAATAGTGTAATATTAATTATTGAGATATTTTAGAAATGAGGAGAGTATTTATGAAAGTAGCTCAAGTATTATTAGGATTAGGTGCAGGTGTTGCTACTGGTGTTGGTGTCGTGTTAATGAATCGTGAAAATAAAACACAAAACCAATTAACTGGTAATCAAGTAAAACCAACAGGCGCTGATTCTGAATTAAGTCGTGAAGTAGATTCAATCAAACAAAATATTAACGACATTACAAACTATGTCGCTCAAATCAAATCAGAAAGTACTGAATTCGGTAGTTCAATAGGTGATGAAGTTAAAGAAATGATTGGTTCGTTTAAAGCAGATATCAACCCAAATATTGAACGTATCCAATCACATGTAGAAAATCTACAAAACCGTGGAGAAGAAATAAGTAAAACATTTGAAAAAGATAAATAATCTATAGTTAAATTAATAGTATTTAATAGAGACATTGACGTTAGTTATGCGTGTAATGTCTCTATTTTTTATAAAACTATCTTGACGATTAATTCAATACGGTAGATAATACTTAGATATATTACACTTATCATTTAAAGGAGAATTGGTGTATGTTTTTATGCTCACGTCATATTGATATTAATGCACGCTTTGGTCTGCCAAGAATTGCTTTTTTAAGCTTTGTTGCAACCATTATTTCCTATTTAGTTTGTTTTGAAATTATGCATTATTTTTCAAACACTGCCTTAACAGATAGATATTTTTTGTTATTTCTTGTTATCGTTATTTTGCTTTATCCAGTGCATAAAGCTATACATTTAATTTTTCTGTTCCCTTATTATAAATCTTTTAAAAAATATAAACTTATACGCCAAAAGCGTGTACCTTTTTATAATACTTACGTAAATACACCTATCAATAAAATATACTTTTGCATTGATTTGGTTATGCCATTTATCATCATTTCGTCAATTTGCATTTATCTTTGCATACTTTTTCCATTCATAGGTCACTATTTGATGTTTTTATTAGCACTCAATATTGGTTATTCTATTATGGATTTCCTCTATTTAAAAATCATCGTATTTTCTAATGAAGGGACGCATATCGAAGAACACCAAACAGGTATAAATATTTTAAATTGGGTTGAACGCAGACAACTAAAATCCAATCGCGTATAAACGTTAACTCGAATAAAGCTATTCATATATGACAAAAGTACCTACAATCTTGTTAAAAACATCGATTGTAGGTTTTATCATTTCACAACCATTTACAGAAAAAATTTGATAATATGCTAATAGGTCTTTTGTATAGCGTAGTTACTCTATAGGCTATAACAACTAATACTATAGTCTTATATCATTAGTTTATAATTGGTCAAATCTTGAGTTTATGTTATATTTACCTTGTTATTATTACAAAAGGAGTTTCCAACATATGAAATCATTTAAGAAAGTCTTAATACCAGTCACTGCAAGTGCCCTTTTATTAAACGCATGCGGCAATAATACTACAGATTCTAAAGAAGATACGCTAATTTCTTCAAAAGCTGGAGATGTTAAAGTAGAAGATGTTATGAATAAAATGGGTGATGAACAAATTGCTAATAGTTCATTCCAAATTCTATTGAACAAATTGCTAGCTGATAAATATAAAGATAAAGTTGATACAGAAAAAATTGACAAAGAAATTGAAAAAGAACAAAAACAATACGGTGGTAAAGATCAATTTGAAAGCATGTTAAAACAACAAAGTATGACTTTAGATGATTACAAAGAGCAAAAAAAATTACAAACTTATCAAAAACAATTATTAAATGAAAAAGTTGATATATCTGATAAAGAGATTAAAGAAGATACTAAAAAAGGTTCTCATATTTTAATTAAAGTCAAAGAAAATAAAGACGATAAAGAAGGTTTATCAGATAAAAAAGCAAAAGAAAAAGCTGAAAAAATACAAAAAGAAGTAGATAAAAACCCTGATAAATTTAGTGATATTGCTAAAGAAGAATCTAAAGACACAGCTTCTGCTAAAAAAGGTGGTAGCTTAGGTTACGTCATTAAAGGACAAATGGATGACAAGTTTGAAAAAGCCTTATTTAAACTTAAAGAAGGTGAAGTATCTGATATTGTGAAAACAGATTACGGTTATCACATCATAAAAGCAGATAAAGAATCTGATTTCGATGATGAAAAAGGTAAACTTAAATCACAAATTATACAACAAAAAGTTCAAAAAGAACCTAAACTACTAACAGATGCATACAAATCATTACTTGAAGAATATAAAGTAGACTATAAAGATAGAGATATCAAAAATGCAATTGAAGATTCAATTTTAGATCCCGAGAAAATCAAGCAACAACAGCAACAACAGCAACAACAACAAGGTGCTAGCCCTGCTATGTCATCTGGACAATAGAAATAAAAACGACACGTATGAACTTTATCATACGTGTCGTTTTTTTATTTAGTCTAACGCTGTAGGTTTATAAAATTGTCTGCCATCTAAGCCAAAGATACGTTCTGTAAACTGACCTTTTTCAGTTTTATTATATGCTTTTTCAAACATATTCATTTTCGCATCAATATTATCAATAAAGAATAAGATTTCAGCTTCTTTAATATGAGGTAACTTAGGTGAGCCAAATTCCATTTTTCCATGGTGGGCTAAAATCATATGTTTAAGCAACATGATTTCTTCACCTTCAATATTCAATTCTTTCGCTGCTTCTGATACTTCTTCACTTGCGATGGAAATGTGTCCTAATAAATTTCCTTCGACCGTGTATGTGGTAGCAACCGGTCCACTTAACTCTCTAACTTTTCCTAAATCATGTAAAATAATTGAACTATATAATAAGCTACGATTTAACAACGGATAAATATCACATATTGATTTGGCAACTTGTAACATTGTCAAAACGTGATAACTTAATCCACTGGCAAAGTTATGGTGGTGCGAACTAGCTGCTGGAAACGTAAAGAATGCATCTTGATACTTACGAATCAAATGACGTGTGATACGTTGCAAATTAGCATTTTCAATTTCTAACATATAGTGTGAAATTTCTTCTTGGATTTGGTCTGGTGTTAATGGTGCTCCACCTACAAAATCTTGCGTTTTCATATTATCTTCAGGAGTTGCTAATCTAAATTTATTAATTTTCATCTGCTTACGTCCACGGTAGTTTATAACATCACCAAGCACGTGAATAATTTTTTCAGGTTCTAATAATTTCATATCTTCTTTAGTAACTGTCCATAACTTAGCTTCTATATCTCCACTTTTATCTTGTAAATATAAAGTCATATAGTCTTTGCCTTGTGCTGTAACACCTTGTGTCGCTTTATGAATTAGGAAGAAATGATCTACTGAATCTCCTGCATTAAGTTTCTCAACATTTCTCATTATTTACCGCCTTCCTCAGGTTTATTTAAAGTGACGATTTGTTTTGTTGGTATAGATGAATCTCTCATACATGTGAAGTATAAAATCTGGTAATCATGTGGTAATGTTCTTAAATAATTTAACATCAATTCTTTACGTTTTTTATCAAAATGAACAAATGCATCATCAATAATAATTGGAAACGGATAATACGGTTTTAATGTCATAATCAAGCTCAAACGTAATGCAATGTATAGCAATTCTTTTGTTGATTGACTTAATTCAACAGGAAAATACATTTGACCATTGCTATGTTTAACCATTAAATCATTGTTAGCATAAGTTACTTGAACATAATTCCCACTTGTTAAATGATTAAAGATACTCGTTGCTTCATTAATAACTTGAGGCAATCTTTTATCTTTAATTTGTTGTATGTGACCGTCAACAAGTGCTTGCAGATAACTTAAACTTGCCCAATCTTTCGCTTCATCATTCAAGCGATTTTTCAATATATGATATTGATGTCGTAGATTTGCCAGTGTCGTATCTGTTTCCATATGTGTAATCTTAGAGTTTAAGTCACTAACTTCAGATTGTAGTTCAAGAAATTGATCATTATAGTCATCGACTTGTTTTGATAGAACTGAATCTTCTTGTGCAAGCTGTGCATACGTTTTACTACTTAATTTTGAATTATCATCATAGGAATAATTTTGATTTTCTAGATATTTAGATAAATCATTAAACCTGTTTAGTTGTTGATGATACTTTTGATAGCGTTCATGTTGTTGATAATACGATTCTTCATCTTCAACATTAACATGTTCAAACAATTGAGATACAACGTCTTGATTTTCTTGTAATCTTAATGACAATTGTTTGATTTCATTTTTTATTAATTTAATTTGATCACTATTACGTGTGAATTGCTCTAAATTACTTCTAGCCTCATTTAACCATTGTTTAACATCATGGAAAAACGCGAGTGCATTAAATTGTGTAAACTGATTTTTAGTTACTTCTTGTGCATGATTATAAAAGTTGTCAATATCGTCTTTTAAGTTATTTCTTTGTTGAATTAATTCGTTAATATGTGTATCAAACTCTTTGGCTTTATTGATAGTACTTATAATATCTATAATTAATTCGTCTGATATTTTATCAGATAAATTTAATTCTGTCTTTGCATTAGAAATATTAGTTTCAGCATTATTAAATAATTTTTGCGCATGACTATAGCTATTATTCAAATATTGCTCTTTTTTATCTAAAGCTTCTTGTGTTTTCACAGCATTATTCCATTGTTCTCTAATGCGATATTGTTCATCTAAATCAAAATCTAAATCATAATTTTGTTCCAAGTCAGCAACTTGTGATTCTAAATCTTCTATCTCTTTAGAGAAAGTTTCGCTGTGACCAACTTGTTTAGTTTTGACAAAGAACACGCCTACAATAAAGACCACTGTCAAGATTGCAAAGACGATAGCGAAAATAAGGTTCGCAGACATAAAAGCAAAAATCGTTAATCCCAAACCAATAATAGATAAAACGATAAGGCTCATTCTTAATAAATTTTGTTTACGTTCCTTTTCTTTTTGTTCGTTATCAAATGCTTCTTTCATTTTATGATAAAGATTATTTTTTTCTTTTAACTCAAATTGTTGACGGCTATGTTGTTTTTTCTTTTCAAATGTTTCTTCTGGAACGATATCTGCTTCTAAAGCATCTAGCTCGCCATCGTTTGTTTCATTATCAATTTTGTTTTCTTCTATATCTCGCTCTAATCGTTGTATATAGGCTGCTTGCTCTTGTTTCACCTTGATCTGTTCATTGACATGACTCTTCATAGCTTCCGAACTGTCTACGTCATGATAAATCTCTTGCCAGCCTATATGTGTTTGCAGACCAGCTTTTTCACGTTGTTTGTCTTGTATCTCTTTATCTAATGATTTAAGTTCAAATTCTTGTTGCTTTATTTTGTTCTCTTGCTGATACAACGCATTAATTGCTTCTATATCTTGTTTTTCAGCGACATTAATTCTATTATTTTCATTTTCTAATTGCGCTAATTTCTCTTCACGTAAGCTAATGTCTGTTTTTAAAGTGTCGATTTGACTTTTTGAAGTTTCATAACGATCAATACCTTGTTCTGGAAAATGTACTGGTTCAATATTGAGTGAACCTTCCAATGATTTCCATTCTTGTGTTTGTTCATGAAGTGCAAGCTCTTTTTGTTTTTCGTTATGCATTTTCGATAATTGTGCCAAATTTTGCTTCAAATTATTTAAACGTCGCTCTGCTTTGTCTTTATCATCTACATATCTTTGGTACGTTGTTAGTTTAGCTTCTTCGTCACGAATTTGAGCTTCTAACTGATTTAATTGTTCCAGTTGTTGATTAATTGTAGGATTCCGTCCAGATTTTTTATAAATTTCATCTTTACGTTCATGTAATTGCGCACGCATACTAGTAAATTCGGTAGAACCTAATGCGCCTGCTTGTAACAAATAATCTTGTAACTGAGTTTCATTCATATTTTTATGAATATCTTGCAGTCCTAAAACATCAAATGAAAATATGCCTTGATATGTACGTTTAGTAATATAATTTAAGTATTGTTTCAACCAGTCTTCGTCTTTAATAGCACCATTAGGTAAATATACTTTAACATCACCTGTAGCACTACCTTTAACTCGTTCAACTTGGATTTCTGAACCATCGTCCGTAATTAACGTTAACTTTCCACCGTATTGATTTCCCAATCTAGGTTCAAGCCTTGGCTCGTTTTCTTTTTTAGTTGGAAAGCCGAACAATATAGAATGGATAAAAGCTTGTATTGTAGATTTACCCGTTTCATTTTCTCCATATATTTCAGTAAAAGTATCATTGAATTCAATTTTACTTTCAATGAATTGACCGTAACCATAAATATCCAAAGATTTTATTTTCAATTTACTCACCTCCCATGTCTTCTTTTAACAAGTTTTCCGCATGTTGTATTAATGTTCTTCTATCAAACTCTGAAAAATTATCTAAATACTTCGATGCTTTGGGATTCAAGTATAAATCGTTCATCGCTCGTTCAAATAGATTATCATCATTTATTAAATCTTGAGAAAATTCATTCACGAGCGGGTGTCTACTTTCTACACTTGGTACGATATTTAAATCTTCTATAAACACAAAATTATGCTCATTTTTTTCATAATCACTAATCATCTCTTGGACTTGCAATTTGTCTTGTTGTGATATAGCCTGGTCAGAATTAACTAATACATCAAGTCGATAAATTGCCTTACCTTGTTCTCTAACACTTGCTTTAAAGCTTTGAATTTCTTCAAACAATCCTTGTTTAGTAGTTTTATCTGAAGTAATTTGAGCTTGTTCGAAACGAATGTGTTGTGTAGCTATAAATTGAGCTGTTAATTTTAAGTGATCTCCTTCTACTAATAGACACCCTTTTTCTCCTTGTTCTTTAAAGTGTCTACCTTGAATATTACCTGGATATTGAATTTGTGGCATTTCACTTAACGTTTGTCTCTCATGTATATGACCTAATGCCCAATAATGATACAGTTTTTTATTTAAATCTTCGAGTATAAATTCTGTATAACGGTCTTTAGCATTTGATTTACTATAAGTACCATGCAAGATTCCGATATGTATGCCTTTTTGACCTTGACTAGATGGGTATGCATCTATTTTATTTTCATAACTGGCATCATTTTGATAACTAAAACCATGTAAATAAATTTCTTCTCCGTTTTTAGTTATTGTTTGATATGTTTCAACATTCTCTGAAAATACAGAAACATTTTCTGGCCATTCAGTTCCAACTTTATTTGACAGTGGATCATGATTACCATGACAAATATATACAAATATTTGTTCTTTATTCAATCTCTCAAATTGTTCTTTTAGAAATACTTCAGCACGCAATGTTCTGTTTTGTTGATCAAACAAATCACCTGCAATAATTAAAAAATCTACTTCTTCAGTTAAGGCTAAATCGACAATTCTTGTAAAACTTTCATAAGCACTATTTTGCATATCTTCAAATATTGATTGACTTAAATAACTTCTAGATTTGAATGGACTATCTAAATGTAAGTCAGCACAATGAATAAATTTAACCATATCCAATAGATCTCCTTTGTACAAGGGTATTTTTAAAGATGACGTGATAATGATTCATGTAACATTGAAATGTTCCTATGGTGAGATTAACACGCACTTTTACATTTATATTTTATCACACTCTTTTCATTTCAGTCGACAAACAAAAAGCCACAACACAAATATTTGTGTTGTGGCTATAATCTATCCGATTAATCAAGTTGATTAGTCAGCATAAATTTCATCTAAAGGTTTTACAATGATTTGATTGATTTCTTGGAATACTTGGCTCATTTTTTGTTCAGCAGCCATTAATTCAGAAATGTTAGAATCATTTTC
The DNA here is from genome assembly GCF_002902345.1 of Staphylococcus arlettae. Lineage (GTDB taxonomy): Bacteria > Bacillota > Bacilli > Staphylococcales > Staphylococcaceae > Staphylococcus > Staphylococcus arlettae. The sequence goes on along the minus strand of NZ_PPQB01000029.1, from coordinate 6,089 downwards.
GATTTGTTGAGCTTGCTCTTGCGCTTTTTGTAGCTCTTCTTCACCGATTTCTTCACCTTGCATTTGTTTTTGTTGGAAACTTAATTGAGTTTCACGGAATTCTTCGAATAATTTTTTTGATTCTTCATTAGCTTTAACATTTTCATAAGCGTTTTGAATAGCTTGGTACTCATCACTTTCTCTTAAAGCTTGTTCTAGTTGGTTTGCATGATCGTATAAATTTACTGCCATAACTTATTCACTCCTTCTGTGTATGTGTGTCTTTTAACCACATCGATAATACAATAACATACTTTTATTTGTTATACAAAGATAGCAATTACACCTTGTAATGCGCCTATAATACCACCTAATAAAAATCCTAAAGACATAATTAATTTTAATTCTTTATTAGCAATATCGATAATTAATTTTTCTATATAATCTAACTCAAATGAATTTACCTGTTCTTCAACAAGACCACGTAAGTTTATTTTTTTCATAATTGGTGATAACTTTTGTGAAACATTATCAATGATTATATGCGTTAATTTAGTAGTGAATGTCGACTCTAAATAAGTAATAAAATTCGGCATTAATTGATTAAATGGTTTATTTACGTTTTTATCTATTTGCATATAACCAATAACTAAATCTTTAAATGCACCTTTTAAAGTCACAAATTGTTCTTCATTTACTACCTCATGTAGCGGTTTTTGTTTTAGATTGCTATATTCATCTTTAATGATTTCTTGAGCAATGCTTTTGGCTTTTGGATGACTTGTCATTCGTATTAATTCACTTTGAATACGATCTGCGATACTTTCTTTGGACATAAACATTTGTAATAAACCAATAATTTTGCCCTTTTCAGCAAAAAATGTATCTAACATTGAGGCAATGTCGTGCGTACCTTTTGCCGATCGTAAGTATGCATTTGCTCTATCAAAAAGCATTTCATGTAAATTTTCGACTTTAGCGTCTACGAGTGTTGTCATTTCAGTTGGTACTATTGATTCAATCGAATCTGTATAGTGATTGTCATAGTATGCTTGAAGTTTATCTGAAATAAAATGATCTGTTTTATCTTCAACTAATGTCGCAATTTCAATATCAAATTTCTGAGCAAATTGGTGTATTGTAGCATTGTCATGTTTTAATTTCCCAATTTGTTCTGTAATCATATCATGTATCGCTTGCTGTGATGTCGCAGTATTTAACTTTGCTTTTATTAAACTTTCTGTTAATAAGTGTTCTTCGATAACTTGTCCGATTTTTGTAGCAATTTCACCTCTACGTTTCGGAATCAGTCCCGGTGTGAATGGGACACGTTTGTTAAAGATATAATACGTTTTAAATGGATGAAATAACATTCTAACTGCAATGATATTTGTAACTCCACCTATAATTGCACCTATAATAACCATAAATAATATTATTAGCAATGCATGCATGCTGTAGCACTCCTTTAAATTGAACTTCGTCACACAAACATTATATATTGAAAAACCAGTATTTTATAATTATTGTACTTACATCATTAAATCTATATGATACTTTGAACAAATAAAAAAGACCTAATGATATAGGTCTATTCTATACAGTGATTAAATCATTAAATATCATATTATATTAATAATCCTACTATCACTTCGAATTACTTATTATACATGCATTAATTCTTCTTTTGAAATTCTACCAAAGTACGTTTCTGCTTCTCTTAATTTTGAAGTACCAAAAATTGGTTGCGTTTCTTGATTTAACACTCTGTAAATATCGCTTACTTTATTACTTTGTAATATGTAACCATTACGAGTATCTACAGTATTCCAATATATATCACTTGTAGTTGAGTGATTTGGATACGCACAATGATTTCTTGAAATAGTTTGTACCATTTCTAATGGATCACATCCGAATGTACTGTTAAGTACATCTGAATCTCTAAATAATGCACAAATCGATACACAAGTTGTCCAATTTGGTAATACTCTTTCTTTTTCTATTTGAACTAAAGTTTTCTTTGATAGTCCTATTGTTTGAGCCATAGTATCTTGTGTATACCCTGCCTCAATACGCACCATTTTGAACTTTGTTTGAATTAAATCTGTAAAACTTTGTCTATCCATTACTTTAATCTACCTTTCATAAAAGAAATATTTTATCCGGACACAAGAAATTGCAATAATACACGCTTCTTGAAACACAAATTACATCTTAATACAATTTTAACTAAAATAAAAGAGTGAAATTCATTTTTCGTAATATTTTATTATTGGCACAATTGTCAAAATAATCTAACGGTTTCCAACCATACTCGTACATTTCAGACTTGTGCAGAATCTTGTATTCGGAATCTTACATATGTAATCGCTTCTTTTTTTAACTTTTTACTCTTTTTTACTAAAATCACTACATTATATTATAACCTACTTTTAGTTACTATTCATCGTTAATTTTAAAGTTCATTAATTTTTCATATTTGGGATAATATAATTTTACAGTTGTCAGAATTTTCATTATAATCAAAGTTACTTTTAAAAATTAGGAGTGGAAAGCAATGCATGATAAATATATGTTACTCGCAACATGTAAGGATAAAGTAGGTATTACTTCTTTAATTACTAGCACCATAGCTCAATATAATTCTAATATTTTACATTTAGATCATTTTACTGAGTATGATAATAAAAATGATACTGAAGGTAATTTATACTTACGTTTTGAGTTTGAAAAGGTAGATGGTGTTAAGGCAGCATTAGAAACGGAATTAGCAAGCCACAATATTACATATGAACTATTTGATAGTTCTGTCAAAACGAAAATTGCGTTATTTGTCTCAAAAGAAGATCATGCTTTTAACGAAGTATTATTACGTGTACAACGTGAAGAAATCCCAGCCGAAATCGTTTGTGTTGTTAGTAACCATGAAAACAATCGCCATTTTGCCGAAAGTTTCAATATTCCTTTTTATTACGTACCAAGTAATGAAGAAAAACCAGTAGTTGAACAAAAAATCTTAGATATTTGTGCCAAACATGACACTGAACTTATCGTTTTAGCTAAATATATGCAAATACTATCAGATAATTTCGTTAATCATTATGAACATAAAATCATCAATATTCACCACTCGTTCTTACCTTCATTCATTGGAGCAAACCCATACAAACAAGCATGGGAACGAGGCGTCAAACTTGTAGGAGCTACGGGGCATTATGTTACGTCTGATTTAGATGAAGGACCCATCATCGATCAAGACGTTATACGTATCAACCACCGTTATAATGTCCAAGATTTGCGTAAAACAGGTCGTCATGTAGAGTCACAAGTGTTAGCTCAAGCAGTAGAATATCACGTTTTGCATAAAGTAATTGTCACAACAGGTAATAAAACTATAGTTTTTGCATAAACTTAAAGGGAGTGGGACAGAAATCTGATTTTGAAAAAATGATTTCGTTGTCCCACCCCGGCAAGGATGACTAGCGTTGAAAAAAGCTTGGTTTGAAGCGTATTTTCAATACAGTCAGCTACTGCCAATATGCAAAGAGGCTAGGACAATATTGTCCCAGCCTTTTATTATGTTTAAACTGGTTCGTTAGCCCCAGATTGATTGCGTTGTAATTTTTTCTCTTCATTTTTTGAAATAATAAGTGCACATGTTGCATCACCAGTAATGTTTACAGATGTTCTTGTCATATCTAGTAGTCTATCTATACCAAGAATAATACCTATGGCTGCAGGATTTAATCCTATTGCATTTAGTACCATGGCAAGCATGATCAAGCCTACACCTGGCACTCCTGCCGTACCAATCGATGCCACTACTGCAATGACTACGACTGTAATTAATTGCATGAGTGATAGATCAACACCTGAAATTTGTGCAATAAATATTGTAGCTACCCCTTGCATTATTGCAGTTCCATCCATGTTGATCGTTGCACCTAGCGGCTGAACAAAGGACGCAATTTCTGGTCGTACCCCCATTTTCTTCGTACATTTCATTGATACAGGTAAAGTTGCAGTTGAACTTGATGCACTAAAACCTAATGTAATGGCTGGTAAAAAGCCTTTGAAAAATTCCAATGGTTTGGATTTTCCTAAGAATTTTATAGCAGAACCATAGACGACAAAGAAATGTATAAACAATGCGAGTAAAACAATAAAGAAATACATACCTAATTGTTTAATAGCACCGAATCCTGCCCCTGTAAATGCATGAGCTACTAAACCAAATGTACCAATTGGTGCAAATAGATTCATTATCATCGTTATAATATACATCAAGACTTCATTAGTTTGTTCAAAAAACTTGTGCACTATTTGTGCTTTTGAACCTATCATGATAATACCTACACCTATAAAAATAGCAAAGGTGATAATTTGTAGCATATTTCCTTCAGACATTGCCTGAAGTGGATTTTTTGGAAATAGATTTATAAGTGTCTGATCAAACGTTTGTTCTGCAGCGTTATCACTGCCTTGACTTTGTTTATCTAATGTTTTTTGATAACTAGAAACATCTTCACTTTTTAATAAATCAGAATGACCATCACCAGGTTTAAATATTAATGCAAGCGCAATACCAATACATATTGCAATAGCAGTAGTTGATAAGAAAAATCCTAGTGTTTTTAATCCAATACCCCCTAATAATTTTGGATCTCCAACACCCACTACCCCTAGCACAATTGATACAAATACTACTGGCACAACTAACATAAATATAAGATTTAAGAAAATTTGTCCAATAACATTAAAGACATATTTATCAATGCCCTCTACAAATTGTGCTTGTGCAAACATATTACAGATTGAACCTACAGCAATACCTAAAATTAAAGCAATAACAATTTTGATACTTAAGTTTTTTGTTTTCATATCCATCCCTCCTTGTTATTATTCTTTATTATATAGAAAAACAATAATATTTAAAGGAAAAATACAATTTCATAATAAAATACCATGTCTATAGTAATAAACATGGTATTTTCCAACTCATTTAATTATAAAACTCACTTCTTTGTCTTTTAATTTTTCCGACTTAGTTTAATTTTTCAATAAATTCTTCATTATTACTTAAATTTTGACTTTCCCAATATTCTTCAGATACAGGAAGAAGGACGATGCAATAGCGTTATTTATCTAGTTATTACCTCTTTGAGTTAATAAGGCAGAAGATATAGTAAGATTAATGAACCATATAGTATGACTTGACTATATGGCCTTTAAACTTTTCATAACTATTAAGTTGAAGTTACTGGTTACAAAATGAGTCTTTTATTTCTCCTAATTTCTAAAACCATTTAATAAGTCTTTTAAAAATATTCTTGCATAACTACCATAGCTAAATATGTATAAAATAATATTAATCACTATTAATCCAATAGTAATTAATAAGGTATAAAGTGAAATATTTCTACCAATTCCAAAACCTGCCATTCCTAAATAGGCAGTTATTAATACCATTATTAAAGACAAAACATTAAACAACTTACTGTATATATCTATTATGGTTTCCACTGTTTTATCACTATATTTAGCTTTTATTAGTTTTAATGAATCTACCATAGTCTTTATTAAAATGAATGATATATATACATATACAGCTATTTCAATCAAATAAACTAGTGAAAAGTTTGATATATGTATAATCCCTATCAAAATAGTACAATAAAATGGTAAAAACAATAATGATAGAGTAAAAAATATTAACGCCTTAATATATAATTTAGGTTTCCAAATTTCTCCTTTAAACAATAAGGGTACTCCTATCAAAGAAAAACAAAACATAGTGCTAAATGTTAAAGCATTTATCTGAATCATATAAAAAAAGTCATTTTTATTAGTTAGATTAATAAGAATTAAAACGTTCAAACCAAATAGTATTAAAATACTTATAATATAAACCAAATAAGTTTTTTTAATTATATTAATGGAGCTTACCTTTAAAATATTCCTCACCTCTTTATATTTTATATATTACAATATAAAATATTTTTAACTAAATTATAATAACTAAATATAATTAATGAATTTTTCGTTATTTAAAATTATTCATTTTTATAAATAGACATTTTTTATTATTGCACTTCTATATTTTACAG
>NZ_PPQB01000028.1 GCF_002902345.1 Staphylococcus arlettae | reverse complement strand
CGCCGATGGTAGTTGGATTTACATCCCGCTAGAGTAGGACGTTGCCAGGCAATTCCATTTTTGATCGTAAGGTCGTTTTTTTATGGAAGTTTTATCGATAAAAAAATAATTTTATTTCATTATTGACTTTATAAGTTAATTCATGTATAATTAATTCTTGTCGGTAAAAGAAATGAACATTGAAAACTGAATCGCAATATGTCAACGTTAATTCCAAACGCAACG
>NZ_PPQB01000027.1 GCF_002902345.1 Staphylococcus arlettae | reverse complement strand
CAAGCTTGTTTCAATGCTAGTCATCCTTGTCGGGGTGGGAAGACGAAATCTTTTTTATTAAAATTAGATTTCTGTTCCACTCCATATTTTATTCGAAACCTCTTTTCATATGGGCAGTAGCTGACTGCATTGAAAATGCACTTCAAACCAAGCTTGTTTCAATGCTAGTCATCCTTGTCGGGGTGGGAAGACGAAATCTTTT
>NZ_PPQB01000026.1 GCF_002902345.1 Staphylococcus arlettae | reverse complement strand
ACGAAGTTGAAAAGGAATAACATTGACATATTGTATTCAGTTTTGAATGCTCATTTAGCATTACAAATCACCTAGAATGGGCCTATAGCTCAGCTGGTTAGAGCGCACGCCTGATAAGCGTGAGGTCGGTGGTTCGAGTCCACTTAGGCCCACCATTCAATTTTATATAATTCAGCCTTATGGGGGCTTAGCTCAGATGGGAGAGCGCCTGCTTTGCACGCAGGAGGTCAGCGGTTCGATCCCGCTAGTCTCCACCATTTTATTTAAATTGTACATTGAAAACTAGATAAGTAAGTAAAATATAGATTTTACCAAGCA
>NZ_PPQB01000025.1 GCF_002902345.1 Staphylococcus arlettae | reverse complement strand
AACCCGATGACAATGTAGAGCCAGAACCGCCGCAAGATGGAGGCACAGCAGGAACTGAGTATCCAAACGATGCACCAGGAAGTGGAGGTGGACAAACAGAACCACCGCAAACAGGTGATACAGATGGAGACCAGTCAAACAATACGCAACCCGATGACAATGTAGAGCCAGAACCGCCGCAAGATGGAGGCACAGCAGGAA
>NZ_PPQB01000024.1 GCF_002902345.1 Staphylococcus arlettae | reverse complement strand
TGTTTGGTATATTGGCAGTTTTTATGCACGCTTTCCGTGGGCACTGCCTCAGCCTGTAGTCTTCGGCTAGTGCTTTACCCACAGGAGTCGGCATAAATCACTGTCAACAGGATATAGGTTATATATGTATCAGATGATTCGATAGGTCGACAATATCTCCTACTAACGTAAATATACGAAAAAGCACTACTATTTTGACAAAACTATATAAATAAAAAATAAACAAACTCTTCGCAAATTAATGCAAAGGATTTGTC
>NZ_PPQB01000002.1 GCF_002902345.1 Staphylococcus arlettae | reverse complement strand
ACAACACATAAAGCCCTGTAGGTTCCGACCAATAAGGAAATTGGAATAAAGCAATAAAAGGAGTTGAAGAAATGAAATTCAGAGAAGCCTTTGAGAATTTTATAACAAGTAAGTATGTACTTGGTGTTTTAGTAGTTTTAACTGTTTACCAGATAATACAAATGCTTAAATAAAAAAAGACTTGATCTGATTAGACCAAGTCTTTTGATAGTGTTATATTAATAACAAAATAAAAAGGAGTCGCTCACGCCCTGACCAAAGTTTGTGAACGACATCATTCAAAGAAAAAAACACTGAGTTGTTTTTATAATCTTGTATATTTAGATATTAAACGATATTTAAATATACATCAAGATATATATTTGGGTGAGCGATTCCTTAAACGAAATTGAGATTAAGGAGTCGATTTTTTATGTATAAAAACAATCATGCAAATCATTCAAATCATTTGGAAAATCACGATTTAGACAATTTTTCTAAAACCGGCTACTCTAATAGCCGGTTGGACGCACATACTGTGTGCATATCTGATCCAAAATTAAGTTTTGATGCAATGACGATCGTTGGAAATCTCAACCGAGACAACGCTCAAGCCCTTTCTAAATTTATGAGTGTAGAGCCCCAAATAAGACTTTGGGATATTCTTCAAACAAAGTTTAAAGCTAAAGCACTTCAAGAAAAAGTTTATATTGAATATGACAAAGTGAAAGCAGATAGTTGGGATAGACGTAATATGCGTATTGAATTTAATCCAAACAAACTTACACGAGATGAAATGATTTGGTTAAAACAAAATATAATAAGCTACATGGAAGATGACGGTTTTACAAGATTAGATTTAGCCTTTGATTTTGAAGATGATTTGAGTGACTACTATGCAATGTCTGATAAAGCAGTTAAGAAAACTATTTTTTATGGTCGTAATGGTAAGCCAGAAACAAAATATTTTGGCGTGAGAGATAGTAATAGATTTATTAGAATTTATAATAAAAAGCAAGAACGTAAAGATAATGCAGATGCTGAAGTTATGTCTGAACATTTATGGCGTGTAGAAATCGAACTTAAAAGAGATATGGTGGATTACTGGAATGATTGCTTTAGTGATTTACATATCTTGCAACCAGATTGGAAAACTATCCAACGCACTGCGGATAGAGCAATAGTTTTTATGTTATTGAGTGATGAAGAAGAATGGGGAAAGCTTCACAGAAATTCTAGAACAAAATATAAGAATTTGATAAAAGAAATTTCGCCAGTCGATTTAACGGACTTAATGAAATCGACTTTAAAAGCGAACGAAAAACAATTGCAAAAACAAATCGATTTTTGGCAACATGAATTTAAATTTTGGAAATAGTGTACATATTAATATTACTGAACAAAAATGATATATTTAAACTATTCTAATTTAGGAGGATTTTTTTATGAAGTGTCTATTTAAAAATTTGGGGAATTTATATGAGGTGAAAGAATAATTTACCCCTATAAACTTTAGTCACCTCAAGTAAAGAGGTAAAATTGTTTAGTTTATATAAAAAATTTAAAGGTTTGTTTTATAGCGTTTTATTTTGGCTTTGTATTCTTTCATTTTTTAGTGTATTAAATGAAATGGTTTTAAATGTTTCTTTACCTGATATTGCAAATCATTTTAATACTACTCCTGGAATTACAAACTGGGTAAACACTGCATATATGTTAACTTTTTCGATAGGAACAGCAGTATATGGAAAATTATCTGATTATATAAATATAAAAAAATTGTTAATTATTGGTATTAGTTTGAGCTGTCTTGGTTCATTGATTGCTTTTATTGGTCACAATCACTTTTTTATTTTGATTTTTGGTAGGTTAGTACAAGGAGTAGGATCTGCTGCATTCCCTTCACTGATTATGGTGGTTGTAGCTAGAAATATTACAAGAAAAAAACAAGGCAAAGCCTTTGGTTTTATAGGATCAATTGTAGCTTTAGGTGAAGGGTTAGGTCCTTCAATAGGGGGAATAATAGCACATTATATTCATTGGTCTTACCTACTTATACTTCCTATGATTACAATAGTAACTATACCTTTTCTTATTAAAGTAATGGTACCTGGTAAATCAACAAAAAATACATTAGATATCGTAGGTATTGTTTTAATGTCTATAAGTATTATATGTTTTATGTTATTTACGACAAATTATAATTGGACTTTTTTAATACTCTTCACAATCTTTTTTGTGATTTTTATTAAACATATTTCAAGAGTTTCTAACCCTTTTATTAATCCTAAACTAGGGAAAAACATTCCGTTTATGCTTGGTTTGTTTTCTGGTGGGCTAATATTTTCTATAGTAGCTGGTTTTATATCAATGGTGCCTTATATGATGAAAACTATTTATCATGTAAATGTAGCGACAATAGGTAATAGTGTTATTTTTCCTGGAACCATGAGTGTTATTGTTTTTGGTTATTTTGGTGGTTTTTTAGTGGATAGAAAAGGATCATTATTTGTTTTTATTTTAGGATCATTGTCTATCTCTATAAGTTTTTTAACTATTGCATTTTTTGTTGAGTTTAGTATGTGGTTGACTACTTTTATGTTTATATTTGTTATGGGCGGATTATCTTTTACTAAAACAGTTATATCAAAAATAGTATCAAGTAGTCTTTCTGAAGAAGAAGTTGCTTCTGGAATGAGTTTGCTAAATTTCACAAGTTTTTTATCAGAGGGAACAGGTATAGCAATTGTAGGAGGTTTATTGTCACTACAATTGATTAATCGTAAACTAGTTCTGGAATTTATAAATTATTCTTCTGGAGTGTATAGTAATATTCTTGTAGCCATGGCTATCCTTATTATTTTATGTTGTCTTTTGACGATTATTGTATTTAAACGTTCTGAAAAGCAGTTTGAATAGTTATATTATATTTTGGTTTAGAACTATGAGTGGCTAGCATTTTGCCACTCATTTTTTGCGTTAGCAAAAACAGGTTTAAGCCTCGCAGAGCACACGTATTAACGACTTATTGTAAAATAAGTCTAGTATGTTAGACTTAAACTATTAAATACACATGAAACCTTTGTGCTTAGGAGTGATTTTTATATGTCTTATTCCATTGTTAGAGTTTCAAAAGTTAAATCTGGAACAAATACAACGGGCATACAAAAACATGTTCAAAGAGAAAATAATAATTATGAAAATGAAGATATAGACCATAGTAAAACTTACTTAAATTATGATTTGGTAAATGCTAATAAACAGAATTTTAATAACTTGATTGATGAAAAAATCGAACAGAATTATACAGGCAAAAGAAAAATTAGAACAGACGCGATTAAACACATTGATGGTTTAATTACATCAGACAATGATTTCTTTGATAATCAAACGCCAGAAGATACAAAGCAGTTTTTTGAATATGCTAAAGAGTTTTTAGAACAAGAATACGGTAAAGATAATTTATTATATGCAACAGTTCACATGGACGAAAAAACACCACATATGCATTATGGCGTTGTTCCAATAACTGATGATGGTCGTTTAAGTGCTAAAGAAGTTGTAGGTAATAAAAAAGCTTTAACAGCGTTTCAAGATAGATTTAATGAGCATGTTAAACAACGAGGATATGATTTAGAACGTGGGCAATCAAGACAAGTAACAAATGCTAAACATGAGCAAATAAGTCAGTATAAACAAAAAACAGAATATCATAAGCAAGAATATGAACGTGAGAGCCAAAAAACAGACCATATAAAGCAAAAGAACGATAAATTAATGCAAGAGTACCAAAAATCGTTAAATACGCTTAAAAAGCCTATAAATGTTCCGTATGAGCAAGAAACTGAAAAAGTAGGTGGTTTATTTAGCAAAGAAATACAAGAAACTGGAAATGTTGTAATAAGCCAAAAAGATTTCAATGAATTTCAGAAACAGATAAAAGCTGCTCAAGATATTTCGGAAGATTACGAGTATATAAAGTCTGGTAGAGCCTTAGATGATAAAGATAAGGAAATACGAGAGAAAGATGATTTATTAAATAAAGCAGTTGAGCGTATTGAAAACGCAGACGATAATTTTAACCAACTTTACGAAAATGCAAAGCCACTTAAAGAGAATATAGAAATAGCGTTAAAGCTTTTAAAAATCTTACTAAAAGAGTTAGAACGAGTTTTAGGAAGAAATACCTTTGCGGAAAGAGTTAATAAGTTAACAGAAGATGAACCAAAACTAAATGGTTTAGCAGGAAACTTAGATAAAAAAATGAATCCAGAATTATATTCAGAACAGGAACAGCAACAAGAACAACAAAAGAATCAAAAACGAGATAGAGGTATGCACTTATAGAACATGCATTTATGCCGAGAAAACTTATTGGTTGGAATGGGCTATGTGTTAGCTAACTTGTT
>NZ_PPQB01000023.1:66298-138235 GCF_002902345.1 Staphylococcus arlettae | reverse complement strand
CCGGGGTGGGACAACGAAATCATTTTTTCAAAATCAGATTTCTGTCCCACTCCCATTTTGCAATTCATTTTTAACTTCCATAAATCACTAACACCCTAATAGGTTATTGTAATATGGAATTGAAATCATTGTGTATTAACGAAATACTCGGTAATTAATTATTTGTAATATTATCAATCCTATTGCTGTAATACTTATAATAACAAGATACGGTAGATAACTATCTTCTCCCATTATTCCTACTAACGGGGCAACTAAACCACCGAATAAATATTGTACGAGCCCTAATAAACTAGATGCACTACCACTACCACCTGAACGCTCATCCATAGCAATAGAAAAACCTAATGTAGCAATACCTGTCACTGGTGCAACTAATATAATAAATCCAATTATTAACATATATAAAGGCAGATGATTGAGTAAAGTTATACCAATCCCGAGCACACCAACAATTTGAATTACTGTCAACGCTCTAAACAGTGTCTGTCTAGCGAAATAATCAACTAGCTTCCCGGTTAATTGACTCGAAATTATCAATGTTATGCCCACAGTCGCAAACATCCAACTAAATTGTAAAGCATTCATATTATAAATACGCTGTGCAATAAAAGGTGATGCTGAAATATAGCTAAATAAAAATATAAATGTAAAACCTTGTATTAACATAGGTAATACAAATTTGGGTTTGGCTAATAATTGTTTAAAGTTATAAAAAATAGAACCTAAATTAGCTGGTGTTCTCTGCTCAGTCGTCAGTGATTCTTTAATATAACACACTATCCCTACGCACATAACTAAGCCAAAGACTGTTAAGATGATAAATATCATACGCCATGTAGCAAATGTTAACACGATGCCACCAAGTGCAGGTGCTAATACAGGTGCCACTCCATTAACTAACATAAGTATTGCTAAAAATTTAGTGAGTTGCTTCCCACTATATAAATCACTTGAAATAGCACGTGAAATAACTGCTCCAGCTCCTCCACAACACCCTTGTACGAAACGCAAGAATATCATTACCCCAATATTTGTAGTAAATACTATCGCTACACTAGCAATTGTAAACAAAGCCATTGTAATGAGTAATGGTTTTTTTCTGCCTAGTGAATCCGATAAAGGACCTACAAATAAATTACCTAGTGCTAACCCAACCATAAAAAAAGATAAAGTCAACTGAGCATTTGATGTTGTCGTTCCAAAATCATTTTGTAATTCAGGTAAGCCCGGTAAAAACATATCAATCGATAATGCACCGATAGCCGTTAAAGCTCCTAATATAACAATAAAAATAAGCGAATTACTTTGTTTATTTTCAGACATAATGTAATCTCCTAAGCATGTAATACTATTATTATATAGAACAGTTAGGCAGATTAAAATGGTAGCGTAATAAATAACCTTTATTATTATAACAATTGAATTACACTAGGTATACTTGCTAACCATCTCGATACTATAAAGAGGCTGGAATAACATTATTCCAGCCTCTAATTATTCGCTATAATTTATCACTTGTAAGTCATCACCTTTAGATGTACCCTCGAGGACATAATTCACTTCACCATATTGTCCATCACGTTTCAAGGCGTAACCAGTAACATAAAATTTATCGTCTAACCTAACTATTTCAGAAATTTGCGGAATTTGGAAAAATCTATATTGATTTGAACTTATTCCGTTTTTAGTTGCTTTATAGTTAGATGATCCTTTTTTGACAAACTCTGACACCATATCAAAATTATTTTGTGTATATGCTGTATTTAATGCAGGTGTGTAGTCACTAAAAAAATTAGTTATTTTATTTCGGAAGCTATTCTCTTCTTTTTCTTTCTTTTTCACATATTTATCAATTTCTTCTTCATCAAAATTAATAGATACAGTTGTATTGTCTTTTAAGTTATCTGTTTGAATTGTCGTTTCGTCAGAACTAAATTCTTTTTTCTTCGCTTCCCCGACCGCTTTCACTGTGATTTGTTTTGTTTTTGGATATGGACCATAAGCTTTAGAATTGTCATAATCAAATGATTTATCATTTATTTTCACTTTAATCGTATCTTTATCAAGATTATCTGCACCATTGAGGTTAAAACGTAAATATGCTTCATTAAAGGATTGATTTACATCAACCGTTTCATTATTACTATCATTAAAATTAAATTTCAACTCACCGCTAAATTGACCATTTTCCGTTTCTCTTTTAGCTTCAATACTATAATCTCCCGGGATAAATTTCCCTAATGATGTTGCTTGATTTTTATCAGCAGTAACTGTACGTTGTTTATCATTTGATCTAAATTTATACGTAGCATCAAATTTGGGTTTTACAATTGCTTCTTTAGTAGGAGCAGTAAAATTCATATTGTTAAAGAGGAAAAAACGTGTACCATTTTTGGTGATTTTCAATACTTTTTCACTGTTACGCGCAGTAACATAATTCGAAACTTGACTATCACCTTCATTTAGTTTGGATATTTTATCATGTATACTTTCCGCAAAGTTTTTCATGCCTACTTCTTCTTTTATATACTTTATGTAAGCTGTTGCTTCGTCTTCATCTACATTATTATTTTGAGTACTTAATACAGAGGATACTTTTTGTGTATCGTTATTATCTATCGCATTAACTAATAAATCAGCTTGAGCTTCAGGAGAATTAAAATTCTTAAGTAAAAAGAATATGATAATCAATAATATGATGATAAATAATGCAATACCCCATGGGATGATTTTGCGAACTTTATTATTTAATGTTTTATTATTTTGTCGGGTTGCTCGTTTTTTATTGTTAGAAGGTCTACTCCTTAACGATTGTCCACAATACGGGCATACTTTGTTAACTGTATTTACCGTTTCTCCACATTTTGGACAGTTTTGCATCTTATCACCTCTACTTCTACATTTCGCACTATCACGTTATTTTAACATAATTTACAATGAAACAATATATATGAACGAATAACATCCTAATTTTTACGTCTATTTCGTTATAACTATAACCTTCTTTATTATATAAAGTATTAGTTGTATTTGAAATACTTATTTAGTCTAATATCTATTTACAATATATTAATATTTTATAAAAGCTCACTTAGTTGACTGTCATCAACCAAAAATAGTATATTTTAAGTGTTAGTAATACTAAGGAGGTTATTATGAAGACGATATTGAAGTTCAAATGGTTAATATCCATTATTGTTATTATTGCTGTTGCTTGTTCGTTAATATTTTCACCGAATTTAGCCCAATTAGCAGCTGATAAAGGTGAAATCATTCCACCAAAAGACACTACATCTCAACAATACAAACAAATACTTAAAGATGTTAATGCTGATTCTAATAGTATTAGTGCGGTTGTTCAATTAGATAATAAGTTGGATAATCAAGATGAGAAGAAGTTAAAATCTTACATATCAAAAATTGAAAACGTAAATGGTGTAAAAAGTGTTATTTCGCCATTTGATAACTCAGCGATTGAAGATAAGTTAGTTTCAGAAGATAAAAAATCTATCATGATTCCAATCGAAACTTCTGCCAATAAAGACAAATCATTAGAAGCTTCAAAAGATATTGATGACATTAATCATTCTTTCAAAGGTTCCTATTTAACAGGTACAAATAACATCCAAGACCAAATTAACACGAGTATTAATGAAGGGTTAAAAACAACTGAAGTTATAACCGTAATACTTATTTTAGGTATTTTATTCTTAGTCTTTCGCTCTGTAGTAACACCATTTGTGCCACTATTATTAGTTGGATTATCTTATATATTTTCACAAGGCATCATTGCATTATTAGTGAAATACGCTGACTTCCCAGTGTCAATTTATATTCAACCATTTTTAGTTGCACTACTCTTTGGTATAGGTACAGATTACTGTATTTTATTACTCAATAGATATAAAGAAGAATTAGGCAAAGATCAAAGTAATTTTGATGCTGTACTTAATACATTTAAAAACGGAGGACGTACAATTCTTATTTGTGCAATTACCGTTTTAGTTGGCTTTGCAGCACTGTTCTTTGTTGAATTTAGTTTATTTAAATCTGCAGTCGGTATTGCGGTCGGTGTATTATGCTTAATGATTGTGTTGTTTACACTCTTACCAACCTTGTTATTAGTAATCGGTGGTAAAGTATTTTGGCCAAGTAAAAATACAGCTGGTCATAAAGATAGTGCACTTTGGGGCAAATTAGGTAATTTCACTACAAAAAAACCATTTTTAGCATTGGTCTTAGTTTTAATTATTTTAATACCGATCATCGTATTCGCCCCTAATAATATTACTTATGATAATACTAATGAAATTAGCGATGAATACGACTCAATTAAAGCTATCAACATCATTAAAGATGACTTTAGTGTGGGCCAAGCATTTCCGGTTCAAATCGCTATAAAAGACGATAAAAAACTGACAACAGAAAACGGCGTCAGTGACGTTGAAACATTAGCGAAATCACTGGAAAAAATTGAAGGTGTCGACGGAGTAAACACGATTACACGTCCTACTGGTAACCCTATTGAACAACTTACAACAACGTATCAACTTGACCAAATGCAGCAACAATTATCACAAGCTAATGATGGCATTAATCAAGTTAATACTGGTTTAAACAGTGCGCAACAAGCAGGTCAAGGTCAATCTGCCCAAATGTCTCAAGGCCTATCTCAAGTACAATCTGGTCAAGAACAAATACAACAACGAATGGAAGATATGGCCAATGATAAATCAGTTGATGAATCGGGCATGTATATTACAAAAGATATGCTGCAAGATTCTGAATTAAAACAATCTGTTAATCAATATAGTGAGGATGACGGCAATATTGTATTACTTAATGTAGAATTAAGTGACGATCCTTTCTCCAAAAAGGCTATGAATACAGTGGAGAAAGTTGAACAGTCTGTAACAAATCAAGTAAAAGGTACTAGCTTTAACGATAGTCAAATAGAAATTGGTGGTACGTCTGCTGAAAACAAAGATTTACAGACTACTATTGATAATGACATGACTAAAGCTATTGTGTTAATTACTATTTTCTTATTTGTTGTATTACTTGTATTCCAACGCTCTATTATTATGCCAATTTACATGATTGCTTCCATTCTAATCACATATTATGCATCAATTGGTATAGCAAATATTATCTTTGACAATATACTTGGATTAGGTGGTTTATTATTAGTCGTACCATTCTTTAGCTTTGTAGTACTAATGGCTCTAGGTGTTGACTATGCAATATTCTTAGTCAATCGCTTCTCTGAAGAAGCTTACCAAGGTATCGTCCCTGCATTATTAATCGCCATGCGCAAAATGGGTACAGTAATTATGACTGCCTGTCTCATTTTAGTTGGTACCATAGCTGCTCTTTATTCTTCAGGTGCTATGACATTAATGCAAATTGCAACAGTTGTCATTGTCGGTCTACTATTATATAACATTTTAATGTTACCACTATTTATACCTTCCATAGCCAAATCATTCGGCAAAGGAAACTGGTGGCCATTTAAAACCAAAGAAAGTAAGAAAAAATAAATTTAATAAAAGCCTACACTTCAATGAAGTGTAGGCTTTTATTATGCATATTAGGAATTGTTAATATTAAAATTTTTCAATCTATGATCAATAATCTCTAATACATAGCGTGCTTGTTCAATCTGTTCTTCAGATAAATCAGATAGCATATCACTCACGATATTACTTACTATTGATTTACACTCACTATTAAATTGTTGGCCTTTATCAGTCAATTTAATATACTTCAGGCGCTGATCAGCATGTGTTTCTGTTTTGTCCCATTCTACTAAATCAGATTGGATTAATTTTTTAATCCGTCTACTTACAGCTGCCTTATTCACTCCTTGCTTTTCAGTTATTTCTGTTAATGTCATTGCTCTCTCATTTTCAAGCATTAAAATGACATTTGCTTGTTCTTTCGATATGTTATATTCCGCTCTTAAATCTCTGAGTAATTTTGCTACTAAAGTATTCACATCGTCTATAAACATACCCATAAAATCAATATGATTTCTTAAGTTTTTTACCATGTCCTGCACCTCTAAGCTATACAATATCTAGAATTGTCTTTTTTCTAGCACTTTATAGTCTTTTACTTATTACCCTAATAATATCAATAAATATCACTAGATAAAAGATTAAAAACCATTATGTTCAAAATTATATTATATTCCAATAACTTTATTGCAGTCATCATAAATATTACTTATTATTTAACAGATTGTAGTTGCTAATTTAATTTCAATCCTCTACATTTAGTATAATAGATTAACTATTTGAGGTGCTGTATGGATTTATTAACTATCATTTTGTGTTTCTTTATTTTTATAGCTTACATCAGTTTGTTTTTTAACCAAACGATACTGTTATCACTAAATGCATATATTTCCATTGTTATACTAGGTTACTGTGTAATCATCTACCATATTGGTCGCCATCATATCCCAATCGATTTGATTATCGTGTTGATTCTAGGTGTTATACTAATACATTTGAAGCATCGCCATTTATTTAACAATGATATTAGTCTTCGCTTTATGAAGCGCTTATATAAGCGTGGTGTTAAACTTATTGTAATAACATTGGCTTGTGCCTATATTAGTTTAATGCCAATTGGTATTAATATTATCTTTCTGTGGTTAGCAGCTATCGCTTTTAGTGCCTTATTCACCTTTGTTTGTTATGCTACATGGTCATCTGCTTATGCCACTCGTTCGAACAATGTACATTATGATGTGATTCTAACACTTGGCGCTGGCATTTTTACTGAGGAAGTTACGCCAATGTTAGCCAAACGATTGGATAAAGCTTTGGTATTGTTTAACAACAATAGTGATGCCACGATGATTGTGAGTGGCGGTCAAGGTCCAGACGAACCAATACCAGAATCATTAGCCATGAAACGCTACTTAATCGCTAACGGGGTACCTGAACAACAAATTATTATGGAATATCAATCTACCAATACATTTGAAAACATTAAAAACACTAAAGACTTATTAGCGACATATATACCGAGACAAGCGCAAGTTGTTTGTGTAACGAGTCAATTTCATGTGCTTAGAGCATTGCGTTTTGGACAAATTTTAAATGTTCGCATGACTGGCTTAGGTAGTACCACGCCCTATCATTTTTTAGAAATTGCATTAATTAGAGATTTTTTAGGTTTAATGTATCAATACCGCTTACTATTAACAGTGTATTTCGCGATACTCTTTTTTATTTGTATTATCTCATTTTGGCAAATTCCAAGTTATTTATAACACAACTTAGGCGACAGTTCTTATTGCATAACTGTCGCCTATTTTTTGCTTTTATTTTATTGTTGTACTATTTTCCCATCTTCTAGTTCTATTATTCTATCTGCATATTCTAATAATCTATTATCATGGGTTATCATAATAGCAATCATTTGCTCGTCTTTCACTTGCTTTTTAAACATCTCAACTACTTCCGTCGCACGCGCAGCGTCTAAACTAGCTGTAGGTTCGTCTGCTAAAATAATTTTAGGATTATTCATAAAGGCACGCATAATAGCTACACGTTGCTTTTCTCCACCAGATAACATATGAGGAAAGACATCTAGTCTGTGATTTAGACCTATACGATTGAGCAACATTTCAGCTTTAGTTCGAGCTTCTTTTTTCGTCATACCCGCTTCAACACCAATAGTTATGAGCTGATCTTGCACTTTTAAATATGGTACCAAATGTGCTGATTGGAAGATAAAACCTATCTCTGTTAAACGTAATGCTGCTGGTTTACTTTGAGCTGAAAATAATGGTGCATTATTATATAAAATCTGTCCGTCATTAGCTGTTAACAAACCACCTAGGATAGTTAATAATGTAGTTTTACCTGAACCTGAAGCACCTTTTAAAATAACAAATTCTCCATTATCGACGTTAAAATCAATCCCTTTCAACACTTGTGTTTCCGCTTGTCCTCGGCCAAAGGATTTTGTAATATTTTGTATTTCTAAAGTCATTATTCTCCACCTCCTATAGCTTCAATTGGATCAACTTTAAATAATTTAATAAACGATAATATAGCTCCTATCATAGCGACTACAATAAAGATAATAGTCACGAGCAATAAATTAAATGTAGTAATGTGGAACGGCATCGATACAGGCATTACTATCGATAATAAACTGATAATAGCGATTGCTATAATTACGCCAATCATAGTAGTTAATAAAATTTGGAATACAAGCGCGCTTAATAAGTGACGTGTTTTGATCCCTATTGCTTTTAAAATACCTATCTCTGATATTTTTTGAATTGTCATAACGTAGAAAAATGCGCTTAACACAATCGCAGTAATTACATATAAACTTACGATCATCATATTCAATGGTGCTTGTTCAGCTTGATAACTTGGAATTTCATCGGTAATGTCTTGTTCACTATAAATGTTGACACCTGAAATGTTTTCTAACTGTTGTGCTTTATTATCTGATAAATCAGTAACTGGATAAATCGTAGACACTTGATTATTTAACGATTCAAAACCAGCATCTGACATCATCACTACTGAACTATGTGAATGCATTGTATCTGTAAGTACACCACTAATCGTTAATTTATTACCATCTTTTGTTGTAACAGTATCACCTACAGTGAGACCATCAGCCGTTAACTTTTTATTTATGGCAATGTCACTTTTCTTTTTTGGATAGTGGCCCTGTTCTAATTCAGGTTTATGGTCTTTCACAGTATTAATCATCATGACATCTTCATCTTCATTTTTTAGTTTTAATGTTTGACCTGCTAACTGCATCGGTTCTGACTGCGTAATTTTTTCTATCTTTTCTTGCTGTGAATCTTTCAATAGTGATTTTTCTATTTGAGGTTGTTTACTATCCTGCATAACATACTTTTCTGCATTTACATTATCTAACATCGAAACATTTTCTCTTGCTAATCCTTGTGCTAATCCACTAATAAATAACACCATAATACTCAATAGTAATATGATAAGCATAATTAAAATAAAACGAAATTTATAAAATTTCATTTCCGCCCATGCTAGTTTCATTACTTACTCACTCCCTGTTCAAATTGATTAATTGTATTGTATGATGCCTTTATGAACTCAATATGAACTTTTATGACTTCTTAATAAATTTTTATTCACCTTGTTTCTTTTTAATAAGTGATTAGAATTTTATTTGGTTAATTACAGATATAATATGTATAATGAAAATAAATTAGAAGGAGTGACATAGTATGACTACGTGTTTAATTGTCGATGATGATCCAAAAATCCTACAATATGTCTCAAACCACTTAGATAGAGAAGGTTTACATACAGTAACGAAACCAAGTGCTGAAACAGCACTTTCGTACTTAATGGATAATCAAATAGATATTGCTGTTGTCGACGTTATGATGGAAGGCATGAATGGATTTGAACTATGTCAAATATTAAAAGATGACTATCAGTTGCCTGTTATTATGCTCACTGCACGAGATGCTTTAAGCGATAAAGAAAAAGCCTTTTTAACAGGTACCGATGATTATGTTACGAAACCATTTGAAATAAAAGAGTTAATTTTTCGAATCAGAGCGATATTACGAAGATACAACATCAATACAAACAATGAAATTATTGTAGGTAATTTATTGCTTAATCAAGCTTATCTAGAAATTCAAGTTGAAGGAAAGACAATGAATTTACCTAATAAAGAATTTCAATTGCTTTATACTTTAGCTGCTAACCCTAAACAAGTATTTAGCAGAGATGCGTTAATAGAAAAAATATGGGGCTTTGATTATGAAGGTGATGAACGGACAGTAGATGTGCATGTTAAGAGGCTTCGTAAGAGACTAGAAAGACTCAATTCTTCAGTTAACATCATTACAGTAAGAGGACTCGGTTATAAGGTGGATGACTATGTTTAAATCTTTATATACACGTATAGCAATTTATACTATCGTTGTTTTACTATTCAGTGCCATTATGAGTTTTCTAATTACTAATGTTTACTATCATCTCTATTTAAAGGAAAACAATGATGCTAAAATTATGCGCACACTTAAAGAAGCGAAAAATTATCAATCTGAATCTAACGTCACCTCATTAGATCAATATTTTACACATATGGGTGAAATGAATTATCAAGTAATGACAGTCACAACCTCTGGAAAAAAATCATTTTACGGTACACCTTTTAGAGAAGACAATATTTCACAATCCGCTGTGCAACAAGTATTAGCAGACAAACCTTTCCATGGTATTAAAAATCAACCCTTCCAACCATTTATTACAGGTTTTTTTGAAAATGTGACGTCAAATACTGTTGGCGTGCCATTTCATTCCGATGGCGAAAAAGTAGCAGTATTTATGAGACCAGATATTGGACAAACCTTTAGCGAATTTCGTATATTTTTAGCACTGTTAATTACATTGCTACTTGTTATTTCAATCACGCTTGTTATTTTATCTACTAATGCCATTGTAAAACCTATACAACAGCTGAAGCGCTCCACAGAACGTATGATGCATGGAGATTTTGACACACCTACTGAAATCACACGTAAAGATGAATTAGGTACACTACAGTATCGTTTCGATACTATGCGTCAATCACTCAAACAATTAGATGATATGCGACAACACTTTGTGCAAAATGTGTCTCATGAAATTAAGACACCTCTAACACATATCCATCATTTACTAGATAAAATGAAGCATGCTAAAACTACAACTGCACAACATCAATATATAGATGATATTTACCAAATCACTACGCAATTAAGTGATTTGACTAAAGCATTGTTGCTTCTGTCAGAATTAGATAACAATGTACATTTAAAATTTAATGATGCAATTCAAATAAATCAATTATTAACTGAAATAATACGTCACGAACAATATAGTGCAAATGAAAAAGACTTAATTATTCTCTCAGATTTTGAAGCTGTATCATATACTGGTAATCGTCGGCTACTACACCAAGCCTTCCAAAATTTAATTACCAATGCCATTAAATATTCACCTAAAGATGGTGCGATTGATATTATGCTCCATCAAGATAGCGAAAATATTACTTTCATGATACAAAATGAAGGAGAACCAATGTCTCAAATGACACAACAACATATTTTTGAACGCTTTTATAAAATAAGTGAATATGACAATAGTAACGGTTTAGGTTTAGCGATTGTAAAAACAATTGTCGAATTACATCAAGGCCAAGTTACTGTTGACAGTACTTATGAAAAAGGTACCGTCTTTACTATCAAATTACCATTAGACAATAATAATTAACATTACACAGAAAGCCTGCACGTGTCGATCATAGACAACGTGCAGGCTTAATTTGATTATATAAAAAGTATTACTATAACATTAGTCAACTTTTAAATATTTTTTAATTTCTTCATTAATTTCTTTATATAAATCTTCGTTATCTGTCAGACGTTGACCATAAGAAGGAATCATTTCTTTAATTTTACCTTCCCATTGCTTAAACTCATCTTTATAACATTTCTGTAATAAATCTAGCATAATGTCTACAGCTGTAGAGGCACCTGGTGAAGCGCCTAATAATGCAGATAACGTACCATCTTCAGAAGTCACAAGCTCGGTACCAAATTGTAAAGTCCCTTTACCAGTCTCAGTATCTTTTATTACTTGAACTCGTTGACCGGCAACAACTACATGCCAATCTTCGCTATTAGCATCAGGTACAAAGGTACGTAATTCTTCCATGCGTTCTTCATTTGATAAAGTTAATTGAGAAATAAGATACTTAGTTAAATTTATTTCTTTAGCTCCTGCAGACAACATCGTAATCAAGTTATTAGGTTTAACTGATTTTACTAAATCCATATTAGACCCAGTTTTTAGGAACTTCGGAGAAAAACCAGCAAATGGTCCAAATAACAATGTACGTTTGCCATCAATATAACGTGTATCTAAATGTGGCACCGACATTGGTGGCGCACCAACAGATGCTTTACCATACACTTTGGCATTATGTTTTTTAGTAATTTCTTCTTTAGTACATACTAAGAAAAGTCCACTTACTGGGAAACCACCAATATGTTTAGATTCTTTTATGCCTGTCTTTTGTAAAAGTGGTAAACTTGCGCCACCTGCACCGATGAAAACAAACTTACTTTCTACTATTTTGACTTCATCAGTCGTTAAATCTTTAACTTTAACTTCCCATTTACCATCTTTTCTTTGTTTTAAATCTTCTACTTCATGGTTATAATTTAATTCTACATTTTGTTTTTCTAAGTTATCGAACAGTTTGTTAGTTAAATTACTAAAGTTAACGTCTGTACCTGTTTTATCATATGAAATAGCCATTGGAATGTTAGACGTACGGCCTTCCATCATTAATGGCGCCCATTCAGCGATTTTGTCTTTATCATCTGTAATTTCCATATTACTAAATAGGATATTTTTATTAAGTCTATCTACACGTTTTTTTAAAAACTCTACATTTTTAACGCCTTGTACAAAACTCATATGCGGCACAGGTTTAATAAACCCTTCAGGTGAACCTAACTGACCATCTTTTACTAAAAAACTCCAAAATTGTTTAGAAATTTGGAATTGCTCATTTATTTTAATAGCTTTTGTAATATCTATAGAGCCATCTTTATTTTCTTTGGTATAATTTAATTCACATAATGCTGAATGCCCTGTTCCTGCATTATTCCAAGCATTAGAGCTTTCTTGAGCTGGTGTTGATAACCTTTCAAACATTTTAAAACTTTTATCAGGTGACAATGATTTTAATATTGTACCTAATGTTGCACTCATGATTCCGCCACCAATTAAGATGACATCTGTTTTGCTATGTTGTGTACTCATAACAAATACAGTCCCCCTTTAAATATGTTTATAGAAAGTTATCCTTATCTATCGACTGTATCACGAATATGTAATATGGTTTACACGATAAAACGCTTTCTATAACGTATGAATTAACTTACTTTTCATCATTGTATTCTGAAACTCTAGTTAATACTTACAATAATGAAGATTAAACCAACTCCCTTAATTATATACATAATTAACTGATGAAAAAAGCCCAAAAGCACAATCTATTTGAAAATAAAAATTTTTCTGTCATTATTTGTATATAAATTTTCTGCTAAAATGCGTGGTCCCGCACATCGATTACATTGCAACCACTTACAACTTTACATATAATTAAAGTTAACTATTTATCATTTATATAATATTTGGAGGTTTCCAAGTGCAATCAATCACATTTTTCATGCATAATATTTTTGCTATGGGTGGTACAGTAAAGTCAATTTCAGAATTGGCGAATGTACTAGCTAACAAAGGCCATCCCGTCACTATTATTTCTGTCTTCAAATCAAAGGAGATGCCATACTTTGAATTACACCCAGATATCAAAATTCAAACATTGATTGACTATACACACATTCGTTCCAACTTGAAAAGCGCCATTTTTAATAGAGTACGTAAATATACAAAATTTTTAAAACCTAAAGTATTATCCAGACATGAACCTGGCCTAAACCAATTTTCAAGTTATATCGAACGTAAAATGATTCACGCTATCAAAACGGTCGATTGTGATGTTTTAATTGGTACGCGTGCAAGCTTTAATATATTAATTGCTCAACATGGCCCTTACGATGTAACAAAAGTTGGCATGGAACATATGAACTTTGATGCGCATCCTACAGCGTATCAACAAGAAATCATTGAAGCTTACCGATCTCTAGATAAAATTACCACATTGACATCTGTCGACCAACAACGTTATCAAAATGTCGTCCAAACTCCTGTGTTTGTTGTACCTAATGTTCTAAATGAACAAAGGCTAGATTTACCTAAAGACAAAATTATTTTAGCTGCTGGCCGTTTAGAATACGAAAAAGGGTTCGACCTATTAATCAACAGTATTCAAATTATTCAAGATGTCATACGCCAATTTAACTATCGTGTACACATTTATGGTAGCGGACAACAAAGGAAACAACTTGAACAACTTATTTCACAGCATCAACTGGATGATATTGTATCGATATTTGATACTACACAATCCTTATCAACCAAATTGGCCGAAAGTGAACTAACCATTATACCTTCACGTAATGAAGGCTTCGGGATGGTAATCCTTGAGGCAATGAACCAAAGCAGTATTGTTATAAGTTTTGATGGCATTGCAGGACCTGATTCAATTATAAAAAATAACATCAATGGTTATTTAGTTGAACATGGAGATATTAAAGCATTAGCCTTTAAAATTCAACGTCTGTTAAATCAAGAATTTAAATACAATACGATTATCAAACATGGCTATGAGACCGTTGAGCAATATTCACCTGATGCTATTTACACACGATTTTCAACTATGTTAAAACACTAATTTATTAGCTAAACTAAAAGACGTTAACAGAATAATTTCAGCCTTATATGTCAATAACCACTTTGCGTCCTTTTAACAAATTAAACATTATATATAATAATATATAGAGCCTGAAATAATGAATATGTCAGGCTCTAGTTTATGTTACTTACTTGTTGTATCAGCTTATAAATACTTAAATAACACTATTTTATCATTACTGTTATATTCAATGATTTTAGTGTCTTTATATAACTCAAAGTTTATCTCTAAGCTCCTACATGATAAAATTGAGTTCAATTATGATAAGTAGAGGGATTTTATGATTAAACAATTAAATTTAAATATCTGGCAAGATTTAACTATGCATTTAAATAAAACATTACAAGAAGGTTATACTCACTTTATTCTTGTAGATGACTTCATACATATTTATCCAGAAATGTTGAATAATGTAACGTTAGATCAATCTAACATTGTTGCTGATTATACTGTTAACGGCTTATATCAAAATGATTGTCGCTATTTTGCGCAGGAAACTATTACCTTTAATGATTGGATCGAAAATATCAATCATTACCCTAACGTGATATATCATATTGAAACAACGTTAACCATGTTAGAAACGCACCACGTTAATACAATGTTTGATTTAGCTGTGCATGCACTATTACAAGATACGGTTAAAGTTGATCCACATGTCGTGTTCGACTATCAACAAACTTACTTGACCTCTTCTCAGTTATGGGAAGAGATTAAAAAATGTACGGTACTGAATACAACAAAATTCAATTTAAATAAGCTTGCATACATACACAAGCACTCTATACCGTTTAAAAATTACGAAACATTAGCTCCCGATCAGTTACGCTATACAGATAAATTGATAAAAAATTTCCGCTTCAAATTACCACATTGGATCTATAATTTTGCGCAACATCATTTTACAAAGAAACATCGTCAAATGAGCTATATATATGAGAAAAATGAAAACAAATTAAAAGACCATATTGTCTTTTTAGGGTTTGACTACGGTTTTAGAGGAAATTCACGTTATTTATTCAACCATTTCGCTAAACACTTTGCAAAAGTACCTATTTATTTCGTTACCGAAGATGTAAATGGACCAAATTTCATCAAACCTAATGACCCAAACACTAAAGCTTTAATCGAATCAGCACGTGTTGTTATTTTAGAAAGTAATATACCGGATGATATACGTCCAAACGGTACTATTATTCAATTATGGCATGGAACACCAATTAAAAAACTATTCTTAGATAGCCATGAAGTACATCAAAATAGTAAGATTTATAATTATAGAGCAAGAAAGTATAACAAATGGCTACAACAAAATTACTTAATTTGTGATTGTGAAGAAATTATCGATTACTTCAAATCCGCCTTTCCATTACAGCATACAAAAGTAGTTAGTAGCGGTTATCCACGCGTTAAATATTTATTGGATAAACAAAAAGATACACCTTATGTAAAATTTATTAAACATGAATTAAAAATTGATCCAGCAAAACCAACATTGCTTTATGCACCAACTTGGAAAACTACTGAAGACGAGTCTGATTTATTACCACTCAGTGACGGGTTGTTAAATAAGTATAATGTCATTTATAAAGGACATATCGAAAATACTTCAACTTACCTACCTGAAAATGCAATTATTGCACCAGCAAATATAGAGACACAGGATTTAATTCTTATCTCAGATGTAGTATTAACAGATTATTCATCTATTATTTTTGATGCACTAACTTTAGACAAAACAGTTTGTCAGTTCACACCAAATCATGAAAAATATATAGCAGAACGTGGTGTTTATGAAGATGTAATGCATTCACTCGCAGTGGTGCGTTACAGTGATGCCAAAGCATTACTCAATGATTTAATCAGTTTTCAAATGTCAGACATTACTAACAATGCATTTGTAAACAAAAATAATCATGCATTTGAGACGATATCGAATATCATAAAAAAACATATGAACCTATAACAAAATCGTAAGGCTTTAAATATAAAGAGGACTAATCCATATTACGGATTAGTCCTCTTATTTTGAGAAAGGAATTTATATCCCAGTCCCTTGTTATTATTGTTGATAAGCTGGATCTACTACACGTACAGTACCTTGTTGGTCAACTGTAGCTATAGCGTAGGTACCAGGTTGAGCTTGGTTTTGGAAACTAAAGATATAACTGTAATTTCCTTCACTACCTTCAATTGCATAATCATTATATGCATTATTTTGTCCATTAATAGCATTAACTTCTGACGTAGCGTTTGCTAAAGAATTTTCAAAATTAGGTAACGTTTGTAACGCTTGTTGAGGATCTACATTTGATGATGTAATGTTTTGTGATACTGGTACTGCATTTTCTCCTTGATAAGGTGGCACATAACCATTGGCATTACCACTATTAGCATTACCATTATTAGCATTCGCATCACTAGACGCTCCATTACCAGCGTTAGCTGTTGCATCATCAGAAGCACTATCTGCCCCAGCATTATTAGTTACTCCGCTATTAGCACTGTTACTGTCGTTAGCAGTACCATTAGCACTGTCACTAGCTTGGTCTCCACTATTACCATTACTACTAGCACTTGAATCTGAACTACTTGAATCGCTATCAGAACTGTCAGAGCTACTAGCACTATTAGAGTCATCAGAGCCATTAGAGCTGCTATCGTCTTCTGAGTTGCCATCTTTGTTGTCAGAGTTTGATTTATCTTCTCCATCTTTCGAATCTTTTGAGTCTTTTGAACTATCATCATTATTTTTCTTACTGTCACTAGCTGAATCTTTTGATTTATTATCGTCAGATCCGCCGTTGTCCGAACCTTCATCGCCCCCATTAGAACATGCAGCCAAAGCAAGCGATAATGTTAAGAAACCTGCCAAAAGTTTTTTCATTTAAAACAACCTCCTCTATTTTTTGTACACTTGCTAATTCGTAGATATTTCACTATGTAATATGCTTCACTCCACTTTCATAGCAAGAATTACTATGTTATACACTAAAAAATTTCAAATAAACATATTTCATAAAAATTTATTTTCAATTTACATACAAACTGTATTCAGAAATTGGGACAGAAATCCCACCCCAGCAAGCATGACTAGTATCGAACAAAGCTTCATTTGAAACGCATTTTCAAAACAATCAGCTACTGTCTCTTTGAAATGGGACGGGGATGAATCAATATTATCCCAACCTATAAAAGCGTAAACAAAACCAGCGTATTATTTATTGGCAGTGGATTATGCCGACTCCTGCGGGAATAGCACTCGCTGAAGACTACAGGCTGAAGCAGTGCCCGCGGAAAGCGTGCATAAAAAACTGCCGACAAAGCCAGAGACCTTGTCGACAGTTTGAGTATTAATATAAGGTTTACTTGGAGTTCAATTGGTTGTTAACTCTTTTTCCATAACTGCATCAAGATCAATTGTATTTCCTGTAATAAATTGATGCTCTCCAGTTTTGACGAACCCATGTTTTTTATAAAATTGCAATGCTTGTTTATTATGTTTCCAAACACCGAGCCAGATTTTGGTTTTAGCTAATTCTTGTGCACGCTGTAATACAAAGTTAAAGACACGTGTACCTTTACCACCACTTTGTGCATCTTTAACAAAATAAATACGTTGTAATTCTAAATACTCTGTACCTTTTGCTTCTGTTTGTCCTGCATCTACATTTATTTTAAAAAATCCTAATAATTCACCATGTTCTCTATAAAAGTAAGTTTCAGATTGCGGGTTATTCAATTCTTGTTCTAAAGCTTCTATACTATAGGCACTTTCAAAAAAGTCACGAAAATCTTCATCACTGTAACTACCTTCGAATGTTTCTCGGAAAGTAGTAATACAGATATCACGTAACATTTGTACTTCGGCTCGTCTTACTAAATCAATTTGATATGTCATAATAAATTATCTCCTCTTAATTTATAACAAGTTATCCCTATAATATAAATATATGTATTACATTTCAATTAAAATCTTTTATAAATTCTGCCAACTTAATTTTAGTCCTAATATTGTTAAACATTTATAATTATTTTATAATAGACCAGTTGCATGAATAATAATAAACCATATAATTGTGTTTAATTTCAATATAAAGCGTTTACTTACATTAAGAATAACTACAGCGTATTGTATAGGCAATAAATTCGTGATAGAGTATATTTTAGTTTTTATATTGTTCATAAATTTAAAATTACATAAGGGAGTGCCATAGCGCAATGAGTGAGACATTTAAGGCTTTAGTAGTCGATGAACAAGATAACAAAGTAATTAGTCAATTTAAAGAATTAACGATAGATGACCTTCCAGAAGGTGAAGTACTAATCAAAGTTAAATATTCTGGAATCAATTATAAAGATGCATTAGCAACTACAACTGGAAATAAGATTGTCAAATCTTATCCAATGGTTCCAGGTGTAGATTTAGCTGGTGTAGTAGAAGCGTCTGACAGCCATGCATATGAACCAGGCGATGAAGTAATAGTTACTGGTTTTGACTTAGGTGTAGCCCATTTCGGCGGCTTTAGCGAATACGCTCGTGTAAAAGAAGAATGGCTTGTCAAACTGCCTAAAGATTTAACACTAGAAGAAGCAATGATTTATGGTACGGCAGGTTATACTGCTGGTTTGGCAATTGAAACATTGGAACATAACGGATTATCAATTGAACATGCACCTGTACTAGTTCGAGGAGCATCAGGCGGAGTTGGGACATTAGCCGTTATGATGCTAAAAGAAATAGGCTTTAAAGTTATTGCCAGTACAGGCAAAACATCAGCTGCAGACAAATTGCAAACCCTTGGTGCTAAAGAAATTATTGATCGCCTCCCTGACAATGACTCTAAACCACTCGGAAAACGTACTTGGCAAGCAGTAATTGACCCTGTCGGCGGGGATGGATTAGCACATGCTGTAAAACATTTAGATTACAATGGTAGTGTTGCTGCTATAGGTATGACTGGTGGCGATAACTTTGCAACTTCAGTCTTCCCATTTATTTTACGTGGTGTTAATATCTTTGGAATCGATTCTGTCTATACGAATTTACGTAAGAGACAATTAATTTGGCGTAGATTAGCAAAAGATCTTAAGCCAAAACAATTACACGATATCAAAACTGTCATTAGCTTCTCAGAACTTGAGTCTAGCATTGAAACAGTGGTTAACCATAAAAATGAAGGTCGCATTATTATTGATTTCGAAGCATAAATCAATATTTTACAACGTAACTCAATAACTATATGAGGAAGTATATAACAGCAATTTTATTCAGATGCTGTTATATACTTCCTTTTTCATGTATTCACAAATTGTTTTTAATTTAATTTTAATTATTAAATAGTCATTTTCAAATAATAATCCGTACAAATAAATAATATAGTTATATTTTATTATTTACAAGAATAAAATGAAAGCGTATACTTGTGTTTATGAATTTAATCAGGAGGGGAATTTTTTATGGGATTAAAAGTAAATAAGAAACTCATTTTCTTCTTAGGTGCACTTGGAGGATTACTTTATGGTTATGATATGGGAGTTATTTCAGGTGCCTTACTTTTCATTAAAGATGATATTCCACTAAATAGCTTTACTGAAGGACTTGTAGTATCTTCTATGCTCATTGGTGCTATTGTCGGTTCAGGTGCAAGTGGTCCTATGTCAGATCGACTTGGTCGACGACGCGTCGTCTTTATTATTGCAATTATATTTATCATTGGTGCCTTGATTTTAGCATTGGCTCCTTCTATGCCAGTATTAGTTATTGGCCGCTTAATTATTGGACTAGCTGTAGGTGGTTCAACTGCCATCGTACCGGTTTATCTATCGGAAATGGCACCTACTGCACAACGTGGTTCACTTAGTTCATTAAATCAATTAATGATTACTATCGGTATTTTATCTTCATACTTAATCAATTATGCTTTAGCACCAATCGAAGGTTGGAGATGGATGCTTGGTTTAGCAGTCGTACCATCATTAATTTTATTAATCGGTGTTGCTTTTATGCCAGAAAGCCCAAGATGGTTGTTAGAACATAAAAGTGAAAAAGCTGCACGTGATGTAATGCGTTTAACATTTAATGACAGTGAAATCGATAAAGAAATTGCCGCTATGAAAGAAATCAATCGTATTTCTGATAGCACATGGAATGTGTTGAAATCACCATGGCTACGACCAACACTAATTATTGGTGCAGTCTTCGCGTTATTCCAACAAATTATTGGAATCAATGCCATAATTTATTATGCTCCTACGATATTTAGTAAAGCTGGCTTAGGCGATGCCACATCAATTTTAGGTACTGTGGGTATCGGTACAGTTAACGTTTTAATTACAATTGTCGCTATTATGATTATTGATAAAGTTGACCGTAAGCGTTTACTTGTTATAGGTAATATTGGTATGGTCTCTTCATTATTAATCATGGCAATATTGATTTGGGCTATTGGAATTCAATCTTCTGCTTGGATTATTATTTTATGTCTAACAATATTCATTATATTTTTCGGTTTCACTTGGGGACCAGTATTATGGGTTATGTTACCAGAATTATTCCCAATGCGTGCACGTGGTGCAGCAACAGGTGTAGCAGCACTTGTGTTATCAATTGGTAGTTTACTTGTAGCACAATTCTTCCCAATGTTGACTGAAGTTTTACCGGTAGAACAAGTCTTCTTAATCTTTGCAGTCATTGGTATTTTCGCATTATTCTTTGTAATCAAGTATTTACCAGAGACACGCGGACGTAGTTTAGAAGAAATCGAAGCAGATTTACGTGCTCGAACAAATGCTACTGAAGCTCATCTTAAGGAATAAAAACATACTAAAACGAGTCGGGATATAACTATCTTTGACTAAAAAATAAACGTCAATTTCTATTAAGAAGATATAGAAATTGACGTTTTCTTTAGTTTTATGAAATATCATTAACCCAAACCAAGTTCTTGCTTAACTTTTTGTTTGTTTTCGCATAGTCTTTTGAATACCAAAATATAAACTTCGTTTTATATTAAGATAAGTTATCAAACTTTAGCTATTAGTGATTACATAGTTAGTCACTAATATTTTATATACATACCTCCTGAATTTGGTTCAGTAGATTCAAAGCCAAATTGTTTATATAATTTATCTGCTGGATAATCAGCAATTAAGCTTACATAACTACTTGGTACAGCAACCGCTTCGATATAATCCATAATATGTGTTAATACCATTTTGCCATAACCAAGTCCTTGATATTTTGGGTCTACAGCAACATCGATTATTTGAAATGCCGTACCACCATCACCAATTACTCGGCCCATCGCAAAACCGTAACCATCATCATAAATCACAACATCAAAGCACGCATTGCCTAATCCTTGTTCAGCTGCTTGTATTGTCTTTTCACTCATACCTGAGTCTTTTCTTAAGCGACGGTATGTTTCAACAGTTGGTGGTTCATGTTTTATATCAATCATTTGTAATTCTCCTATACTTATTTGTTCAATTAATAAGATTAAGACTTAAACTATCTCTTGTAAGACATTATGATATTACAAATACTGTTGTATCACTTTTTCATTATCAGCTTTAAATACAGCATTGTGACTTGAAACATAGCCTTCTGGTTTGGCACTAGGCTCTACATATTGTTTGGCCAAATTTGCGGCATTACCAGCATCACTAAATGCACTAGCAATCAGATGTACTTTTGCTTCATGATGTACAATATCACCACAAGCAAATAGACCAGGTACGCTTGTTGTAGTATTACCTAACCCTTTAATTTGATATTCATTTAACATTTCAACACGTGTAGTCGCTTGAGCCAACAAAGTGCTTTCACGATCAAAACCATGACTGACAATTACTTCATCATAATTTGCTGTATCAATTTCTCCTGTATCTGTATTTTCTAATATCACTTGTTCTATACAATCTCCGGCAGGATCGCCTATCAGTTGTTTAATTTGGGTATTAGGTAGTTTTCTGACTTGTAACTCTTCTAACAATTGATTCATTGCTTCGTAACCACTAATATCTGCTTTACGGTAAATTAAGGTCACGCTTTTCGCATATCCACTTAAATCGCGTGCCCAGTCTAATGCAGAATTACCTGACCCAGAAATTAACACATCTTTATTTTTAAATTGTTTTAATGATTGTACTACGTAATGTAAATTAGTTAACTTATATCGTTCGGCGCCTTGAACATTTAATTCTTTTGGATTGATAATACCACCGCCAATTGCAATAATAACACTTTTAGACTCATAAACATTTCCTAAATTTGTCTCTAATTCAAAGTGGCGTTCATTTAGTTTACGAATATCAATAACTTTTTCTCCTAAAGCTACTTCAGGATTAAAATGTGTTCCTTGAGAGACCATGTCTTTAATAATTTCATAACACGGTTTCGGTGCCAATCCCCCAATATCCCAAATTATTTTTTCAGGATATATATGCATCTTGCCACCTAGTTTCTCCTGTACATCAATAATTCTAACGTCCATGCCCCTTAAACCTGAATAAAAACTAGCGAATAGCCCAGCTGGCCCGCCACCTATAATTGTTACGTCTTTCATATATAATCCTCCAAACATGACACCATTTACTAGTCATTATCCTATAGTTGATAACCATTATCAATGAAAAACATCAATATCTCGTAAAAATCCATATTTCGACCTATATAAAAAGAGAAAAGTGCACAAATAGACATCGTTTGTGTTCTTTTCTCTCGTAATATGTTGTACCTTGATTATTTATTCATTATGAGGAGCTTTAACTATTGCATTTCTTA
The DNA here is from genome assembly GCF_002902345.1 of Staphylococcus arlettae. GTDB lineage: Bacteria > Bacillota > Bacilli > Staphylococcales > Staphylococcaceae > Staphylococcus > Staphylococcus arlettae. The sequence continues at coordinate 115,029 of NZ_PPQB01000023.1, read as the reverse complement.
ATAAAAAGAATAACAAGATAAATCCTGCTGTTAAAGTTGTATGTCCAATACCAGCAAAACCAGCAAATGATTCTGGTACGTTTTTACCAATTACTTGGAATGTACCTTTAGTAAACATCATTCCAACTGTCGATAATACACCTAAATTATAAATAATAAAGAACCAGTTAAATAAATAGTAACTACTTAACTTAAACACTTTATTTAAAGGAAGCATGATTAGATGCATAAACATACCTAATATTAACGTATGCGTATGCACAACGACTAATTGTGTCTCTCCTGTAAAGTCATATGCTAAGGTAAGCTCTCTATAGTAAAATCCACTCAATAACCCTAAAATTGTATAAACCAAAAATGCATATAAAATTCTACGCATAATATATCTCCCTTCTTATCAACCACTGCCCGTTATAACATACTATTATTTTTTAGTCTTTTTAAAAATAGCAATTAGTGACAAAATAATAGCTATAATAGCGACAATCCATAAAGGTGTAGTATTTTGTTGCTCTTCATCTTTGCTCTCACCTTGCTCTTGAGCAGTGTTGGCACTCACAGTCGTAACAGGTGCTGGTTTTTCAGCATCCTTACCACCTGTCCATTTTACGGTTTCACCATCTTCGTAAGTTTGGTAAGCTTTCCATTTATATTGACCTTCCTCTTCAGAATTTGCCACTTGTATTGGAAAATCAATAAATTCATTAGGTCCGATGCCTTCACCTGTTGCAGTCCAAGTAACTTTTGTTATATTACCTTTTGAATCTTTAGTAAATTTATGTTTGAAACCGTCCACTGGTGCTACTGCTACTAATTGTAACCCATCAGGCACTACTAATTCGACCTTTGTTGTATTCGTATCCTTCTCTACTGGCACACGCACATCATGTTTTTCATATGCTCCCGGTTCACTTTTGTCTGGATTTAATGTTACATGGGCATTAGCAATATTAGTCATTAATACCATTGTAAAGACAAAGAATGCCATTAAACTTATTTTTTTAATCATTGTTCTACTCCTTTAACTTGGTATTTGAATTTGACTCATAATAATGCCAGCTAGCACTAACATAATACCAATTATTATTTCACAATATAATACTTTCTTATTAACTTTTTGTAAGTTCGTTAAAGCTCTAAAACTTTGATAACCACCTAATGTGATCATTAAAATAGTTCCAATTATTTTTACATAAAACAAACTGCTCCAAGTTGTTACACTAGACCAAATAGCCGCCAGACTTGTTTCGTCTATTGCCATCAATACTCCAGATATGACAAGTGCAATCACTGCGCCTAGATTAAGTTTAAAGAAAAACCGTTTTACTTTTACAATGTCTTGCAACTGTTTAGTAGTTGCTAACCAAACTAAGTACACCATACCGCCTAGCCATAATGCCATGCCTAATAAATGTATTGATCGTAGTATAATTGACCACAATGGAAAACTTTGGGCCCAAACATGTCCAGACATACTTAATGTCACAATAATAATTAAAGAGATTGCTATATACCAAATAGTCATCATCTCATTTAAAGTAAATAATAGTAACAATACTATTATAGCTATCATTGCTAATAAGAATGGCGCTTGCAATAATGCAGTCATGTCTAAAGCCATTATGTTTGAAACAAGTTCTGGAGACAATGTCATTATGTAAATAATAGCCGTTATAAATGCCATAGCACTTAATATCCAAGAGATTGGTTTGTAACTAAAGAATGCCAAATATGTCGGTAATTGGTAACGTTTGGCTACACTATTGACTAAAAATGATCCCATTAATACGATAAGACTCCCTTCAGTAATAAATCTAAATAGACCAAACCAAAAGTTAGAAGTCTCATAAAACGGTGGTGTAACATCTATATTACTTGTAGTCTTTTTATTAATAGAAAATTCAAATTCATCTTGAATTTCATGACCATCAGCTGATGTTGTATGCCAACTCACTTTGTGTGTCCCGTTGTCCAGTTGGCCTACATCAAAGGTCAAAGTTTGGTTGGTTCCAGAATTTGTTGGTTTAAATTCACCAAGAGACTTTCCCTTATCATCAAAAATTGTAATACTAGAATATTTAGTATTTACTGGTTCATTATAGTGCAATTCTATTTGTTGAGGATGCGATACTACACTGTTTTGAGCAGGCGTTGTACTTTCTAATGTAGCGTGAGCAGAAACTTGATTTGTTGCTACTGCCATTAAAAGTAGTGCAAAGAAGACTACTATCAACGTGCTTTTGGACATAACTCTCTTTGTATAAAGCAGCATATTATCCCCCTATATCATTTATTTATGCTTCTTCACAATTTTATAAAACAATAGTTATATAAACAATACAAATACTGATTTGTCATGTTTTCGTCAAATAATTAAATAGCAAATTCACCCATTACAACACAATATGAAAAGAGGTTGGGACAATTTTGATTTGTCCCAACCTCTCTAGTTTTATTATTATTTAAAGTTATTCTTGTGCTTCAATATCATCTATTTTATCGACTTTGCGTTGTGAGCCGCCTTCCCAAGCGACATTTAAATATGCTTCAACGTTTTTCTTAGCGACTTCTATGCCAATAATTTGAGCACCCATTGTTAGAATTTGTGCATTATTACTAAGTTGGGCACGTTCTGCAGAATAAACATCATGTGCTAATGCTGCACGGATACCTTTCAACTTATTAGCAGTAATAGCTACACCAATACCAGTGCCACAAATTAACACGCCACGTTCATTTTGACCTTCTTGTATACTTTTACCTACTTCTGCTGCAACATCAGGATAATCTGTCTCTGCACATTGATGGCAACCAAAATCTTCTACTTCATGACCTAATTTTTGGACATGTGCTTTTACCGCTTCTTTTAATTCATATCCATTATGATCTGCACCAATAGCTATTTTCATAGTTATCTTCCTCCTTAAAATTAATTATGCACCACTAAATGGTTTAAATTGTGCTAACATTAAATAAGATGACATTGCACCAGGATCGACATGTCCTTGTGAGCGATGACCTAAACGCTTGGAGCGCCCTTTATTAGAAACAATATCTTTTGTACTTTCCATACCTTGTTTGGCAGCGCTTAGAGCTTTATCAAATGCCTCATGAAACGGTGTTTGTTGCGCTTTATATTGCTGTAATGTCGTGAAAAATGGTTCTAAAGTATCTATCATGGTCTTGTCACCAATTTCAGCTTTCCCTCTATCTTTAATGCCTTTACTAAATGCAATCCAATAATCATAGAGCCCTTCGTCATCTAATTCAGTTTTATTTTTAACTGCGACAGCTGCTTTTAGATAACCTGATGCATATAAAGGACCTACTGAAGATCCCACAGCATCTAAAAAGCTTTTTCCAATTGCCACACTAATTTTTGCTATGTCTTGTTGATCTTGTAACTCAGATTCGAGTGTTTGTTTTACTGCTTGATACCCAATATTCATTGTGACACCATGGTCACCATCTCCTATTTTGCGATCAAGTTCACATAAATTATCTTTTTCTGTTTCGAATAACTCAGTTAATGCTAATAGATAATCTTTAAAGTTATCATTTGTTAATGTCATGGTTTCACCTACACTTCTTTAAAATTAGGACAATCAACCGCATGGTCAATACAACCTTTTAATGTTTCATCTAATTTCATTAACGTGACAGAAAAGCCACCCATTTCCATCGACGTAATAAAATTACCAACATAAGTTTTATAAACATTAATATTACGTTCATTTAAAATCGCATTAACTTCTTTATTAATGATATATAGTTCCATTTGAGATGTTGCACCCAAACCATTGACCAATACTACGACATCATCATTTTCCTGATAGATATTTTCTTTTAGTATATTTTGCATAATCACTTTAACTGTTTCTTGTGCAGTACGAATGGTAGTCTTTTCAATACCAGGTTCGCCATGATGTCCTAAACCGATTTCCATCTCGTTATCTTCCAAATCAAAACTAGGTTTGCCAGTTTGTGGTAAATAACATGGACTTAAGCCAATACCCATTGAACGAGTATTATCATTTGCTAATTGTGCAAGACGTCTTACCTCTGCTAAATCATGGCCAAAGTCTGCAGCTGCACCTGCAACTTTATAAACTAATAATTCGCCTGCAATACCACGGCGATCGTCAAGTGTTTTCGAAGATGCTACATCGTCATTACCAATTACTGCAACGGTAGTAATTTCATCTTCAATTTCAGTCATTTCACTCGCCATTTCGAAATTCATTAAGTCTCCAGCATAATTGCCATAAATATATAACACACCATGACCTTGATCAATTTCTCTTGTCACAGCTTGGATTGGTATTGGAGAAGGAGATGCAAAAATATTACCAACTGCTACACCATCAGCCATGCCTTGTCCTACATAGCCTAAAAATCCAGGTTCATGACCAGAACCACCACCGATTAACACACTTACTTTTCTTTGCGGATTTCTTTTTTTACCAATCAGTGCACGTTGATGCAACTCAGAGCGTCTAATATACTCAGGGTAAGCAGCTACATAGCCACTCATGAGTTCATCAATGACATTATCAGGATTATTTATCATTTTTTTCATTACTTACCTCTCCTTTGACCAAATGTTATTTACTATGGAACTAATACTACTTTTAATGATTTGTCACCTTGTTTCATAAGTTCGAATCCCTCTTCGAATTGATCTAATGACAATTGATGTGTCACTACGCCTTCAGTTGGGAAATCACCTTTTTGAATACCATCTATAACTAATGGATAACAGTATGGACCTAAATGACTACCTAATAAATCTAATTCTTTACGGTCAGAAATAATACTCCAATCAACTGTAACTGGATCTCCAAATACTGAAAACTCTACGAAAGTTCCTAACTTACGAATAGCACTTAGCCCTTGTTCTACTGATTTTGGATGTCCTGTTGCTTCGATGTAAGTATCACAGCCATAGCCATCTGTTAATGCTTTAATCTCTTTCACTACATCTACTTTAGATGGATTCATTACAATATCTGCGCCGAATTTTTTAGCTAATTCCAAACGGTCATCTTTCATATCAAGTACTACTAATGTTTCAGCTCCATTTTTCTTCGCTGCGCCTACCATACCAAGTCCTAAAGTACCAGCACCTGATAACACAACAAAATCACCTAATTTAATATTGGCACGTTGCACTGCGTGTAAGCTACACGCATATGGTTCAATTAAAATAGCTTCTTCTATAGGTAAATCTTCTGGCACTTTATAATTAATTGCTTCCTTCGTAAATTTCATATATTCTGCCATGCCGCCATTGACATTATTTTGGAAACCATATAAATCATGTTTTTCGCACATCCAATACTGACCACGGTTACAAAATCTACAATCCCAACAAGGTACAATTTGTTCAGATATTACACGGTCACCAATTTCAAAATCAGTAACAGCATCGCCTTTGTCAACGATACGTGCAATAAACTCATGCCCAGGAATCATTGGTGCTTTAATGTATGAAGGTTGTGTTTCGTCACCCCAAAAGCTAGGTGCCCCTCCATAAGCTTTAATATCTCCAGCACAAATTCCGCATGCTTCTACTTTGACGATAATTTCTTTGTCATTTTCCAGTGTCGGTGTATCTACAGTTTCATATTTATAATCACCAGGTGCATAAGCTACTACTGCTTTCATTTTTTCTGGATAATTGTTTTTAGTCATAATCAAATAACTCCCTTCATTTTGGAAAACGCTTTCATTTACACTTTATATTCTAATATATTTTTTCGTTTCTTTCAAATATTTTTTCATTTCTTTTCGTTTATCTTCGCTTATATTTGGTTATTGAGTATATTGTACAAATCATTTATGATAAATTTAAGGATGTGACTGAAATGAAAATGTACCCTGATGAACGCAGAGAACATATATATACGTATATAAAATCTCACAAACGCGCTACTGTTAAGCAACTTTCTGATTATTTAAGCGTCACTGAAGCAACCGTGCGCAGTGATTTACGTAGATTAGAAAGCGAAAATAAAGTGATACGCACACATGGTGGTGCCAAAGTAAATGAAAATTCGGGTTCTAAACTAAATTTTTCTTACCGCTTAACTCAAAAGCATAATGAAAAACATCTTATCAGTATGCACGCGCTAGCAAAAATCAAACCACAACAATGTATTATGATTGATGCAAGTTCCACTACATACGAATTGGCAAAATTACTTGCTGAAACAACTATGGAATTAACTATTATTACGAATGGTTTAGAAAATGCCGTATTATTAAAAGAAAATCCAAATTTAACTGTGTTAATTGTCGGCGGCTTTGTATCTAAAGATTCTAATGCAATAACAGGGAATATAGATTCTCAAATTTTAGAAATGTATCATATTGATTATTTCTTTTTATCTTCGAACGGTTTGACTATGGACAATGGTTTAACTGATTTTTCTTTACCAGAAGTTCAATTAAAAAAACAAATGGTTCAAGAAAGTGATCAAGTTATTGCTTTAATAGACCATAGTAAGTTTGATGTATCGTCGACTTTATCTTTTGCTAAAATTGCTGATATTAATGAAATAATTACTGATGAATACCCTGCAGCAAAATGGCAAGCAAACGTTCCATTTACACTAACTGTTGCCCAAGATTAACTATCTGCATAACCACTATTTTAATCTTCATAAAAAAGCTGGAACAGCATACTGTTCCAGCTTTTACACATTAATTTTATTTTTATTAAGTAACACTACTAATTTAATGTTACTTAAATACCTCCAGACCAACCTACGTTGGTAAAAATATATAATATAATCGAACCTATAACTAACCATATAATAAATAATGGACCCATAAATTTAATCCAAGCACCAAAATTTGCCCGTGCTATGGCAATAGCACCGATGGTTGCACCTAATGTTGGCGTTATCAAATTACCTAATCCACCGCCAAAAGATAAAGTTGTTATTAACATTTGATCATTAACACCTAACGTATGAGTTACTGGTTGTAAAATTGGTATCATAACACTCATCAATCCTGAACCTGAAGGCACTAAAAAATTAAAGACAGTAGCAACTAGGAAAACAAGTATTGCTACAACCCCAGATGAAGCTCCATCTAGTTGAGTCGTTAATGTATGTACAATTGTGCTTAATATTTTTCCTTTTTCGAGAATAACACTAATTGTATTTGCCATAATAATAGCAAACGCCACTACTAACATTGGACGAGCACCTTCAATAAATCCTTCGACCATTGTTTCTGAATTTTTCCGTTTAACTATATAAGCTAAAATAAAACTCAGCATAAATATCGTGATAAATACACCATTACCATATCTTTCAGTCCACTGAAGTACACTATTACCAATAGCTAAAATAATTGGCGTAAAAACAACTAATGCAACGACAACTAAATCTCGCCATGTCACATGTCTATCATTATTATCTGTTTGGGCATCTTCTAAGTTGTCATCACTGCCAAACCAATCTTCTACTGGCATCGCACTAGATTGTGGTTTTTTAATAATACGACGTGTATACCATAGTACATAAATAAGTGTCACTATTAAAAACACACTATACATAATCGCTCTACCACCATAACCAGAATACATTGGCACTTCAGGATAAACGATTTGACCTAGTTTCGCCATACCAGAAGGAGAAACTGAAAAAGCCATATATAGTGGTAAGAAGGTCATTGCTAATGCCATAATAGGATCCAGTTTCAATCGCTTCGCTAAAATCACACCTAATGTTACAAAGACAATCATTTGGTCTCCACCGACAAAAAAACCTATAAATGCCATTAATAAAAATAAACCTGTGACAAGTGGCACAGCTCCAGCATGTTCAAATCGAAATATTAAATAATTAGTTACTTTTTTTACTGAATCTAAATAAAGTATTCCTCCTATAGAGCCACCTACAAATAGCAATAATGTTACTGTTTGGGCAGCCTGTATACCACCATCTAATAATAGTGTGATGGCATAAATAGGATTAACTGGGTTTTGCGTAATTTGATGGTAAGTTCCTTCTATAATTGTGCCATTTTTTTGTGTATTAAACTCACCTGCAGGAATAATATACGTTAAAAGACAAGCAAACATCATCATGATTAACATCATAATCAACACATGTGGCAATTTAAATCTGCGTTGTACTTTTGATACTGTTGATACTTTTTCTGTTTTGCTATAGTTTGATACATTATTGTTATTTGATGTTGTACTTGAACTATTCAACATATCACTCCTATCTCATTGATTTAAGTTTGCGCATAATTTTATTTGTCGCTATTTGGTATGCTCAACACTTTGTTGTTGATATCTATTAGCTTTAAATGGAACTCCAATATTTTCACGTAATGTTGTTCCTTGATAAGTTGCATCGTAATAGCCTTTAGCTTCTAAAATCGGTAAAACATTGTTAATAAACTCTTCATAATTATCTCCATAAATATGAGGTCCGAATATAAAACCATCTGCAGCTCCCGCCTCAAACCAATCAATTATTGTTTGAGCTACATCTTTATAAGTTCCAAAGAATGGAGATTTGCGTGTTGTTTCTTCTAATGCTACTTGACGTAAAGTTAAATTGTTGTCGCGTGCACGTTGTGCAATAGCTTCAGTAGTAGCTCGGAAACTATTTTTACCAACATCACCTAACTCTGGGAAAGGTGCATCAAGTTCATATTGAGAAAAATCATGGTGATCATAATAACGGCCTAAATAAGTTAACGCTTCTTCAATTGTTGTTAATGACTTTATTTCATCATAACGTGCTTCGGCAATATCAATAGTTTCACCTAGTATAGGTGATAATATAGGATAAATTTTAATATCATCAGGTTGGCGTCCATATTCAACAGCTTGTTGTTTAATGCTGTCATAATTCTTCACAGCACTTTCTATACTTTCACCAATAATAAAGACAGCATCTGCATATTGTGCAGCATAAGCTTGCCCTTTTGGAGACGCACCTGCCTGAAAAATTACAGGTTGACCTTGTTCTGATCTATCAATATTTAAAGGTCCTTTAACTTGGAAATAGTTACCTTGATAATTTAAAGTGTGCATTTTGTCCTGATCTACATATTGGTTATGCTCTACATCTCTTGGAAATGCATCGTCTTCATAAGAATCCCACAATCCTTGAACTACATTTATATGCTCTTCAGCTATGTCGTATCGAACATCATGCTCTGGATGTTCACCTTTACTATAATTGTCAGCACTTCCTTCTAATGGAGAAGTCACTACATTCCAACCTGCACGTCCATGACTCAACTTATCTATAGTTGCAAGTTGTCTCGCTATTGTAAAAGGTTCACTATAAGACGTAGAAATCGTTCCAACTAAACCGATATAACGCGTAATAGGTGCCAACGCAGCTAATAATGTTAAAGGTTCAAAACGATTTAAGAAATGTGGTATCGATTTATCATTAATATATAAACCATCAGCAACAAATAAAAAGCTAAAGCCTGCTTCTTCCGCTTGACGAGCAATTTTTAATTGAAAGTCAAAATTAGTACTAGCGTCACTAGGTACTTCGTCAGACTTCCAAGCATGCATATGACTCCCTGGACCATTTAACATTATGCCAAAATCTATTTTTTTATTGCTCATATAATCCCTGCTTTCGTATTATTTATTATCTTATTGCTAGGTGCTAGTTGCTTAACTGTCTTAACACGTAGCGCATGACTTTGCACTGGCATATGTAACATTAATTCATCTACATAGCCTTCGATGACTAATTGTTGTAATTCTACTTCTACTTCTTGTTTAGAGCCATGAATCACATCAATTTTCTGCTCTTCAACAGTTAACGCTTCTGAGGATTGTGTGCGAAATGCTTCAACTTGCTCGATGGTATTAACTGTTAAACTTTTACCTTCTGCTAAATTGACGCGATAATTCGTACGCCCCTCTTCAACTTGTTGTTTATCCGCATCATTTTCGACAACAACTGCAGCTGCTGCGACTACAAATATTCCCTCTGGAAACAATTGTTTATAAACACGTGCTGCTTCTTCAAGTGCATCTTTACTTGAATTGATGAAATACGCAAATATAAAATTCACTTGTTCCTTTGCAGCCAATTCAGCTGAAGAAGCACTACCACCCAATACAAAAATATTCGGTTTCGGTATATCATCCGAACGGTTAGCTGTTTGTAGTTGTTTAAATTCATGATCTTTTGGAAAGCTATTAGAGTTAAATTGATTTAATAAATGTAATTTTTCTTCAAAAGGAATGGGTGGATTTTGTAATTCTAATTGAAGTGCTTTTGTAGCTAATGGAAATCCTCCCGGCGCTTTGCCAACACCTAAATCTACTCTTCCAGGTGCTAATTGACTCATGAGATGAAATTGTTCAACTACTTTGAAAGGATTGTAATGCTGTAACATTACACCACCTGAGCCAATGTTTATGCGTTCTGTTTTAGATAATAAATGCGTTACTAATATTTCTGGACTCGTTCCCACGACTTCTGAAATATTATGATGTTCTGCTACGAAATAACGCATATAATTTAATTCATCTGCAATTTGTGATAATTCAATTGTCCGCTTTAAACCATCTTGCACTGATTCATGCTGTTCAATTGGACTTTGATCTAAAATGCTTAGCGCAACCATACGAATACCCTCCTAACTTGTTACCGTTTAATTATATTTATATTATGCCTCATTATTTATTTTGTCAATCATTCTTATCGATTTAGTCGGATTTAAGGTGATTAAAAAGGGAGTGGGACAGAAATCTGATTTTGAAAAAATGATTTCGTCGTCCCAACCCGGCAAGGATGACTAGCGTTGAAAAAAGCTTGGTTACAAGCGCATTTTCAATGCAGTCAGCTACTGCCAATATGAAAAGAAACTAGGACAAATCAATTTTGTCCCAGCTTCTAATTGAATTATTATACCCATGCTGAATTATTTTCTGTATAGGTCTTATCATTACTAATATCGTCACCATAATTAATCATAGATTCTGAAATTACACGAGAATGATAGCCAATACGTTCTAAAATAGAAATCATATCAAGATAGCGAACTGCCCCTTCAGGTGTACATTCACCAGTGCTCAAACGCTTAATATGTTCTTTACGTAGATCATGTTCTAAACCATATGCTTCTTGGCTACGTTTAACAATTTCATCTTTCTTAATATCATCATACACATTAATGATATCAACCGTATCTCTAAAGGACACAGTAACATGTTCGTACAATTGACTTATACTAGTTAATGCTTTTTCAGATATATTCACCTTACCTTTAGCTTGTATGTCTAAATCATCCATATAAGCTTGAGAAAGGCTAGAAACTTTTAAAATTGCTCTATTAACATCAAATAATACGGACATGCGTTCAGCATCATTTGCAGATAATTTCTTTTGCGATATCTTCGTTAAATATTGACGAATATTATCGTACATATTTTCTATGACTTGATGTTTTTCCTCTGCATGTTTCTTACTTTTTTCGTCTTTATTTTGCGCACTTTCTAAGATAGATAAAGACATTTTACCAAGATTTTGAATTTCATCTTGTGCTTCTTGCAAAGCAAAACTTGGCGCTCTATCTATTAAATTTTTATCTAATACTCTTGGTCTATATTGTTCATTCACATCATTACCAGGAATAACTTTTGTTACAATCCATGCTAACACGAAGACAAACGGTAATTGAATTAGAGTATTTGTCACATTAAAAGTACCGTGTGCAAAAGCAATAACCATTTCAGGATTTAATGAAAATGCACGTTGAATCATTTCCATAACACTTTGATATAAAGGTAATATAATTAAGAAAATCGTAGCACCTATGACGTTAAACAGAACATGTACAAGTGCCACACGTTTAGCCGCTAATGAACCTGCTAAACTTGCTAATACTGCAGTAATTGTTGTTCCTATATTGTCACCTAATAATACCGGTAATGCACCATGTAATGAAATTAAATCATTGGCAAAAAATCCTTGTAAAATACCAATTGTCGCACTTGAACTTTGTATAATCACAGTTAAGAAAGTTCCTGCTAAAACACCTAATATAGGGTTAGATGAAAGATTTAACATAATTTCGTTAAAGCCGTCTAACTCAGCAAGTGGTTTTACCGCACCACTCATCAATTCCAATCCATAAAATAGTGCACCAAAGCCAAATAAGATCATACCTATATTTTTTGCTTTACGTTTGTGTATAAAGAAAATTAAAAATGCACCTAATGCAAGTATTGGTAATGCATATTCACCGATATCTATCCCGATGATAAAAGCAGTTACCGTAGTACCTATATTAGCCCCCATAACTACACCAATTGCTTGTCTCATTGTCATAAATCCAGCTGTAACTAAACCGATTGTAATTACAGTTGTACCAGAACTACTTTGAATCAAAATAGTCACAACCATACCTGCTATAACACCCATAATTGGGTTACTTGTAAATTTATTTAAAATATCGCGTAGTCGATCTCCAGCGCTAGCTTGTAAACCGTCACCCATTTGCTTAATTCCATATAGAAAAATACCTAAACCACCGATGAAAGTGAAGATAATCTCCATTGCAGATATATCCATTTTTGCACCTCTTCATATAATTTGTAAATCACGTTAATTATATCTAATGTTTTTTAAGCCAATGTAAATTTTAAGTTAATTTTTTAGAAGTAATAACAAAATATTAACGTAATATGATTACAAATTATCATAATAGTCTCATAATTTAAAATAAATATCAGCTGCATATATGCTATTGTTGAGCACTTTCATTGCCTATAACATTGATAGCGATTGCATTTAGCACAATATATCGTATAAAATCTTGTCACTTTATTAGTTATTCGCTAATATAAATAAGTATTAAAAATTGAAAGGAAGTATCTAGGTCATGATAAATGCATACAAACACGACAGTTCACAAGCAATTACTCGCTCAGCTTTAGACACTTCTACATCATGGATTAACGTGATTGACCCAGAACGCGAAGAAATTGAATTATTAATGTCACAATTTCATATTCCTGAGGATTTTATACGCGACCCTTTAGATTCAGAAGAAAGTGCTCGTATTGAATATGATGAAGATAGTGGCTATTCACTGATCATTATTGATTTACCTATAGTTAACAATAAAAATTTAAAAGTACTATCATTTATAACCATACCTTTAGGCATCATTATTGGTAATAAAAAAATATTAACTGTGTGTAGTGAAGAAATAGAATTTCTCGATAATTTTTCACGCCAACCTATTAATTTAAACTTCCATAGTCGTTTTGCTTTAAATATCTTGCTAACAATTGCCAATCATTATAATAGAAATTTACGTTTGTTAAACAAAACACGTTTAAGAATTGAGCGTGAACTAAAAAACAATGTGACAAATAAACAACTTTATAATCTAATGGAAGTAGAAAAAAGTTTAGTGTACTTTTTAGCTGCTTTAAAAGGTAATGATAATATTATTAAAAAGTTATTTCGTTTACCTGCAATTAAGCGATTTGAAGCTGACGAAGAATTATTAGAAGATTTAATTATAGAAAATAAACAAGCAGTAGAAACCACAGAATTGTACACTAATATTTTAGAAAGTATTACAACTTCATATGCATCTCTATTATCTAATGAAATGAATAATACAATGAAAACTTTAACATTATTCACTGTATTTTTAACTTTGCCTACGTTAGTCTTTAGCTTTTTTGGCATGAATGTACCCTTACCGATTGATGACCATAGTTATATCTCTTGGATCATCGTCATTGGACTTTCACTCATTTTAGTATCTATTGTAGGGGCATTTCTATGGAGAAAACAAAAACTCTGATGCTGTAAGACCTTGTTTTTAGGTTATTTATAATACTCAACCTTTTAGACTGTCGACAAAATTTTCAATTTTGTTGGCAGTTTTTTTATACACGCTTTCGGCGAGTGCTATTCTCGCAGGAGTCGGCATAAAACACCTTATTTTGGATCTTTAGTAAAAACTATACACGTCGTTTTCATAATGTAATAAATAACCACTTCGCATTAGTGTGCGAAGGGGTTATTTATGTTCTGACTGAAGGCTTTTTAACACTCATTAATTTTGTTGGCGGTATGTTTTGCGGAATGACAATAAAACAGTAATGATAAAGGTCACGCTAAATGCAATAAGCATACCAATAAAGTAATGTAACCATCCAGCATTGAGACCATTGATTGAAATAAAACCTGGTAAGCCAGCTGTGCCTAATGCTACAGCTTTAACTTTAAAGAATGAAACATACGCCGCTGCTACGCCTGAACCTACAATCGCACCGATAAAAGGATACTTCAATTTTAAGTTTACTCCAAACAGTGCTGGTTCTGTAATACCTAACAATGCTGAAATGCCAGACGCAGATGCTACACCTTTTAACTTCTTATTTTGTTTAATCACGCAGAACGCTGCTAAGGCAGCTGCACCTTGTGCGATATTTGACATCGTTGCTATAGGAAAAATAAAAGAACCACCTGTTGATGCGCTGTCAGCTATTAATTGGGTCTCTATCGCTATAAAACTATGATGCATTCCAGTAATGACGATTGGTGCATACAATAGACCAAATATCAAACCACCTATTGCACCTCCAAATTCGTATAACCACGTTAAGCCATCAGATAGCCAATAGCCTAAAGTACGTGTAATTGGGCCTACGAATAAAAACGTTAGAAACGCAGTCACAAATATCGAAACTAGAGGCGTTACTAAATTATCTAATGCTGTGGGCATAAATTTACGAAGACTAAGCTCTAATTTAGCTAAAATATATGACGCAACTAAAATAGGTAATACCTGTCCTTGATATCCTACTTGATTGATATCCAACCCAAATAGTTGCCATTGTGGTATTTCTTTATTTTGCTCTAATGCTTTAGGATAATCATATGCGCTCATTAATTCTGGATGCACTAGTATCATACCTAATGCTGCACCAAGAAAGGCATTGCCACCAAATCGCTTGGCCGCGCTAAAACCAATTAAAATTGGCAATAGTGTAAATGGCGCATTAGCAAAAATATTAATCATTTCTGCCAACCCAGCAAATTGCTGATGTATTTCTATAATAGATTGATTCTCATAAAATAAACCGGGTGCCGTCAATATATTATTAATACCCATCAATAAGCCGCCCGCTACAATAGCTGGAATAATGGGTACGAAAATATCTGATAACATTTTCACAAATTGTTGTAGTGGATTCATTCGTTTCGTCCCTTGAGATTTTACCTCTGAAGTCGTCGAAGCTTCTTTACCGGTAAGTTTTTCAAGTTCACTAAACACTTTGTTAACAATCCCTGAACCTAATATGATTTGATATTGTCCACCAGTCATAAAAGTTCCTTTGACATGTTCTATCTCAGCTAATTGATTCTCATCAATCTGCTCTGTATCTTTTAATACCAATCTAAGTCTAGTAGCACAATGTGCCATCGTATCGATATTATCATTTCCACCTATAGCGGTTAAAATTTCTTCTGCAATCTTTTTATTGTTCATATTAATAAACCTCCACAGTAAAATAGAACCGGTTCCAAAACACATAAACAATTGTAACCGGTTCCAACTAAAATCGCAAACTTTTTTTTAATTATTTCCTACTCCAACCTACTTTTAGTAATTTTTTGTAAATTACGTCCATTTTGTTACAGATTCAACATTTTCTATATTTATAGTTAATATTTAATTGCTTTCTACCTATATTTTAGTTATAAAAGAATTAGATGATTAAAAGGAGCAATGATTACAATGAATAAAAAAGTATTCAGTATTGGCTTAATTGCCGTAATGCTAATTGTCAGTGTTGTACTCATAATTATTATGATGACTTCAGGTGAAAAAGAAACTTATTTTGGCTATATGAAAAATAGTAACACTGCTGACAAAGTAATTAACGAAAAAGATCATAAAATCGAAGAAAATGTTAAGCTACCTGCAAAAGATGGATTTTCTCCAAAAGAAGGAGATTTTGTAAGATTAGTAAAATCCTCTAAATCAGATGAATATACTAAAATGCAAGTAGTTAGCCATGATGATGTACCTCACGGATTAATGATGAAAATACATGACATGGACGAAATGAAACATTAATCGAATGCTTCACTACTGTTCAAAAAAATAGCGCGCCCATTTAATTCAACTTAAATGGACGCGCTATTTTATGACACTAAATATTAAATATTATTGTGGTTTATATTTATCATCAAACTCATTATACTTTGCCTTTTTAATATTTTTCTTCGTTTCAGTATCAAAACCTTGAACTACTATGCCTTTAAAAGTACTAATAGGTTGAACCACATATGTGATTGACGGATTATCTTTAAACTTCACTTCTTTATAATATAATCCTTTTTGCCCACTGTATTTTGTTTTTTCCTCTTTTATTTTATCTGTTAAATTATGCTCTGCTAAATATTTATCTACTAATTCTATATTTTTATGTCCTTGATACATTCGCATTCCAATAAATAAAGCAGCAGCTACTATAAACGATACAATTAAAATAACAATTACTTTCAAAACCGTTTTCATTACTAATCTCCTTTGAATCTGCAATTTTTATCATGTTCTTTTTAGTATGACTTAAAATATTTATTTTAGAAAGACATACTCAAGATTTGTAACAAAATCTCCTTAATATTAACTATTTAACTAATAAATTTGCCTATATCTTCTTAGATTACTATATTTGTACCTTAGACAAGCGATTCTTTATTGACAAGACGCTTACTTCATACTATCGTTAAGTTTCAAAAGGGGTGACAAATATGACAAAAAAAGATAATTATTTGGAACGACAACTATGTTTCTTATTTTATGTATCTTCGAAAGAAATTATCAAAAAATATACATCATATTTAAAAGAGTATGACTTGACGTATACTGGGTATATTGTTTTACTCGCTATCGAAAGCGACGAAAAAATCAATATTAAATCACTAGGGGAACGTGTATTTCTTGATTCCGGTACATTAACACCTTTACTGAAAAAATTAGAAAAAAAAGGTTATGTCGACCGTATTCGTGAAACAAACGATGAAAGAAATTTACAAATTTCACTGACAGAGAAAGGCAAATCTATCCAAGAACCACTTTCAAAAATTTCCATGCAAGTATTTGGTGAGTTCGATATGGATTTAGATGAAGCAATCGAGCTAAAATCAACGCTTCAAAATTTCGTAAATAAGAACTTCTCAAAAGATCTGTAAATTCCATTAGTTGAGGTATCTAGAGTAAGTCTATGCAGAATTAGCCTTAAACTTTGCCTTTTGCTTGCCTTTTTACCTCTATTTAATTTACTTTACCTCTCCTTAGCGCATATATATGTACTAATATGTGTCTTTGCTTTCTTTTTCCACTTTTACCTTTTACAATATAGCTAGATGATACTTTAACTATTGCAACATATTATCCATTTTAATAAAGGGAGCGATATTGTATGGCATTTGAAAAAAAACCATTTAATAATGCTTTATTTGACGTTGATCCAGGTGAATTTTTTAAGGATTTTGGACGCCAAATATTTGAACAAACGCCACTAAAACGTGATATAAAAACTGACATAATTGAATTTGAAGATAAATACACTGTAGTAGCCGAATTACCAGGTTTCACTAAAGAAAGTATAACCTTACAATATGAGAACCAAGTACTTACTATTGTTGCTGATCAAGTAATTGTTAATGAGGCTGACAAAGGTACTGTTATTCATAAAGAACGTAATACACACAATTTACGTCGTCAATTCTCATTTGAACATATTGATAAAACTAAAATTGCAGCGACTTTTACTAACGGTTTACTATATGTAACATTACCGAAAAAAGTAGACACCGTTGATGATGCATCAACAATTGAAATTAACTAAATTAAACTAATAAAGGCTAATGTAATCGCATAATTACATTAGCCTTTATTATATACGTATCACAGTATAGTTAGTTAAAACGGTGGATGCCCTAAAACTGATTCATCAAAGCGTTCTGGTATTAACACTTTGCGCATAATTACGCCTAAATCACCGTCATCACTTTCATGTTCTGCATACACTTCATACCCTCGTTTTTTGTAAATATCCAATAACCATGGATGTTTGCGTGCAGAAGTCCCTAAAGTAACTGCAGGTGCTTTTAAAGTATCACGTAAATACGTCTCTTCCACATAGGTCAATAGTTTACTACCAATGCCTTGTCCATCATAACTAGGTTTCGTGGCAAACCACCATACAAATGGATACATAGAAATACGACTTTGTCCTTCCCATGGGTAACGCACTGTTATTGTAGAAATAATTTCACTATCATTTTCCAATACGAAAGTAGTACTATTAGTTAAATTTTTCTTAACTAATGCTAAATCAGCATTAACAGATGGCCAATCTATGCCTAATTCTCGTAATGGTGTAAATGCTTCATACATTAATTTTTGCAATGCTTCAGCATCAGCTTCTACTGCTATTCTAATATTATATTCAGACACAATAATACTCCTCCTTGTTCTCATTACTTAGCTGTAATATTCAAATCACCTGCATAAATAGTACATGCTCAACAAGAGTAGTACAATTAAAATGACTTGAGCAAGTCACAGCCCAAGTCATTTATAGTTATTTTATTTTTCTTTTGTGACCATACTATTTCTATCACCATTTAAGTACGCATAAACAAGACCGACAAAAATACCCCCACCAATATAGTTACCAATAAATGCATAGAATAAATTTTTAAGTACATCTAACCAACTCAATGCTTCTAAATTATAAAACACCATACCTGCATATAAACCAGCATTAAACACTACATGTTCATATCCCATGAACACAAATACAATTACGCCACAAGCAATAAAAAATGTTTTAGAAAGCCCATCCTTAAATTGTATCGATACATAGATACCTATGTTGATAAAGAAATTACAAAAAATAGCTTTTACTAATATTTCATACCAGGATGAGTCAACTGTTTTAAGTTGTACCATATCTGACAATGCTGTTATCATTTCAGGCGTCATTATTTGAGTGAATTTCATTAAACCAAATAAAATAAAACCACCCACAATATTAAAAGCAAAACACACCATAGCAATTACAACTATTTTGTTTAATGTTATTACTTTGTAATACCATCCAATAGTTAAGTACATAAAATTACTAGTTAACAACTCTGAGTGCGTTAGTACAATTAACACTAAAGCTAAACTAAAGGATATTGCACCTACTAAGCCTATTAATCCATCATTTGTTCCAGCAAATAACGTTTTCATAGCAAACATAAACACAGTAACTATAGCTAATAAAAAACCTGACATAATAGCTTTCAATATGTATCGTCCAGGTGTACGTTCGATCATTACTTGCTTCATTTGTACTTGATTTACTGCGTTTTCGACTGTAGCTTTTGACATAAACGTATCTTCCACAGACTTTGTATTTTTAATCATAGTAAATCCCCTTTAAAATTAATATTTTTTTAAAATTCAATTACATCATACTAAAATGTTCACTTATATGATAGAGGTGAATTTCGACACAAAGTATTAAAGATATTGAATTTACCTACTAAAGAGCGTAAACTTTACTTGTATCTAAAAATAACACAAGGAATATAAAGAAAGGGGCCTACACGATGAACACACAGTTTTCCGTAGCCATTCATATTTTAGTACTACTTGCAGCTGAAAAAGAACCTAGTTCTAGTCAGTATATCGCTTCAAGTGTTAACAGTAATGCTACGCTAGTGAGAAAAATTTGTCGCTATTTAAAAGATGGTCACTTTATAAAAAGTAGTCAAGGTGTGGCTGGCTATAGTTTAAATACCCCTGCCTCTGAAATTAATTTAGGCGCTGTCTATCAATATATATTCAACGCTGAGACACACTTTGCAAAAATTCATCAAGATACCAATCCTAACTGCCCAATAGGACATAATATTACGCACGTATTAGATGATATTTATCAAGAAGTAGATCAAGCTATCATTGATAAATTAAGTAACTACACTATTGCAAACATCCATCATCGTATAAGCAATTAAAACAACTTTTTATTTGTTATTCAAAGGTCCTTATTATTGAATAACAAAATATAACTTGTACCGATTTTGTAACTTGCTGACGCCCGGGGTAATAGTATGAGTGAGAGACTACAGGCTCGAACCAAACCCCAGGCAAGCATGCACGGTCAAAATCGAATATTTTAAATGCAGTCAGCTACTGCCAATTTGAAAAGAGTCTAGGACGAATCAATATTGTCCCAGCCTCTCCCTTATTTTAAACATAGAGCTTTATGTTCCAAACTTTATTTTAATGCTGGAATATAGAATAGCGCATTTTCATAATGATAAACCAGTTGTGAATAATCAAATGGCACTCCTGTAGTCGTATAAAATAATTGCTCATATCGTAAGCATGGTTCTCCAGCTTGTAATGATAGTTTTGGCGCTTCATTCTCTGTTAATTTATCTACTTTAAAATAAATATCTGAAAAGCCAATTTTCACTTTTAAGTGCTGCTCTAAATATTCAAATATAGAAGACTCTGCTATCCCTTCATTTAAATACAACACTACACTTTTGTTAAAATAAGATAACTCAGTACAAAACGTTTTATTATCTACATAAATAACTCTCTCAACTTTATAAATTGGTTCATCAGCCTCTAATTTCAACTGCTTTTGTACATGTTTACTAGGTGTTACCTCAGCTACTTCTTTCACTTCATAAGTCAATTGACGTCCAACTATTTCATCATGAAATCCACTAGCTGAAAATAAATTAACATAGCCATCTTTCTTTTTGTTTCTCACATATATTCCGCTACCCCTAGTTTGAAATATAATACCCTTTTTTTCCAAATTCTCTAAAGCTTTTATCACAGTGCTCTTACTCACACCATATATCTCTTTGAATTTTTCAACGTTAGGTAATTTATCTCCCGCTTCATAATGTTCTTTTTCTATATATTCATTTATTTCTTGAGCAATCATTTCGTATTTCAGCATACCTAGTCCTCACTTATATTATTATAATCTAATTTTAGCATGATATAACATAACATAACAGACAATCTAAATACACCCCTCTTTACAAATTGTACCGGTACAAATATAATAGGCTTATGTTATTTGAAAACGCTTTACTAAAAGAGAGGGGTAGTTTATGTGTCAGCTAAAAATGAAACATTAGCACAAAATATTTTAGAAGCTGTAGGTGGAGAAGAAAATATTATCAGTAGCACACACTGTGCAACACGATTACGTTTAGTCTTAAAACGCTCTCAACCTGATGCCAAAAAGAAAGTTGCTAATATCGATGGTGTAGTTACCGTTGTAGAAAACAATGGCCAATTTCAAGTTGTTATTGGCAATAATGTAGGAGATGTCTATAAAGCTTTCGAAAGTTTAATTCACTCCGAAGACACTAATGAGACAACGCAAGCGTCTAACGAATCAAAAGGAAGTATATTAAATAGAGTTATCGCTACTATGTCTGCAGTATTTGCACCATTTATTTACATTTTAGCAGCAGCAGGTATTTTGCAAGGACTACTTATAATAAGCAAAATGATCTACCCTCCAGTAGAACATACAGGTACTTTTGAAGTATTTAACTTTATTTCATGGGCACCTTTCACCTTTTTACCAATTTTTATAGCTATTACAGCGGCTAGACATTTTAATGTAAATTTATATATTGCTGTAGCATGTTCAGCTGCTTTAGTTAGCCCAGATTTAACAGCGATAATAGATAAAATTGGTTCAGGAGATACAGTTAAATTTCTAGGTATACCTTTATCAGAGACGAGTTATACAACATCTGTATTACCACCATTGTTTCTAGTATGGTTATTATCATATGTTGAAAAATTCCTAAATAAATATATTCATGATGTTGTAAAACCTTTATTCACACCATTCTTTAGCATTGTAATTATGGTACCTCTAACATTAATCGTTATCGGCCCTATTACTACATTGATTGCTCAAGGATTAGCTGGTGGCTTTAATACTTTAGTTGATGTTGCGCCATGGTTAGCCGGCACATTAATCGGTGGATTTTGGCAAGTTTTTGTTATTTTCGGGGTACATTGGGGTATCACACCTGTAATTTTATCCAATTTTGAACAATATAAAAGCGATGCCTTTCAAGCTTATCAGACGATTGCAGTTATATCTCAAATTGGTGCAGTTTTAGGAGTATTAATTAAAGTTAAAATTATCGATATCAAGCGTGTTGCTTCATCAGCAGCTATAACTGGTATCTTTGGAATTACAGAACCATCAATGTATGGTGTTAACTTACGCTTTAAAAAGCCCTTTATTATCGCCTGTGTCAGTGGTGCTATAGGTGCTTTTGTCGCAAGTTTCTTTAACCCTAAATATTATGCTTATGCTGGTTTACCAGGTCCTATTACTATCTTTAATGGCTTCAGCCCAGATAATCCTACGTCGATTTGGGGCATTATTATAGGGTCACTTATAGGTCTTTTATTACCTATAATTTTAATTCAATTTTTAGGTTATGGAGAAGATACGACTCAAACTGAGACTGATGAACCAAGTGCAAATAATACTACTGAGTCAACGGCAACAACAATGACACAAACAGAAAATAATTTAGTAACACCGATTAATGGACAAATTGTACCACTATCGGAAGTTGATGACCCAATTTTTGCTGAAGAAATGATGGGACAAGGAATTGCCATTAAACCAAGTGACACTACTGTGTATGCACCAAGTGATGGTGTAATTAGCATGGTAGCTCCAAGTAAACACGCAGTTGGTATTACTACTGCTGATGGCATAGAAATGTTAATACATGTCGGATTAGACACTGTAAAAATGGAAGGTCAAGGTTTCAAACTCTTAGTGGCTGAAAATGATACCGTAGCTAAAAATCAGCCAGTATTAGAATTTGATAAAAAGTTAATCGAGGATTCTGGTTATACTTCAATTGTGCCATTCATTATTACTAACTCAAGTGAATTCAATGAAATTATTCCGCAATATTATGAACAAGCTACACACAATGATACGGTGCTATCAATTATCAACAAATAATTTAAAGGAGAGTTTAGTTATGACAAAATTACCAAAAGACTTTTTATGGGGCGGCGCTTTAGCTGCCAATCAATTTGAAGGTGGCTATGACGCAGATGGCAAAGGATTAAGTGTGATTGATGTAATGACTGCAGGTGCTCATGGTACAGCAAGACAAATCACACAAGATGTAGAGCCTAATCAATATTACCCTAATCATATCGGTATAGATTTTTACAATCGCTATAAAGAGGATATTGCGTTATTTAATGAGATGGGATTAAAATGTTTACGAACTTCTATTGCTTGGTCAAGAATTTTTCCAAACGGCGATGAAAGTGAACCAAATGAAGCAGGTTTACAATTTTATGACAATGTGTTCGATGAATTATTAAAATACGGTATTGAACCAGTCATTACACTATCGCATTTTGAAATGCCATTACATTTAGCTAGAACTTATGGCGGTTTTAGAAGTAGAAAAGTTGCTGATTATTTTGCGAAATTCGCAGAAACGGTATTTACACGCTATAAAGATAAAGTTAAATATTGGATGACTTTTAATGAAATTAATAACCAAATGGATACTGATAATCCAATTTTCTTATGGACCAATTCAGGTGTGACAATTGAAGAAGGAGAAAACCCTGAAGAAGTTCTATATCAAGTAGCTCATAATGAATTGATTGCAAGTGCCAAAGCAGTAAAAATCGGCAAAGCAATTAATCCAGACTTTGAAATTGGTTTAATGATTTCCCATGTGGCAATTTATCCTTATTCTTGTAACCCTGAAGATATGATGGAATCTGTTAAAGCAAACCGTTTAAGATTCTTCTTCCCTGATGTACAAGTAAGAGGATATTACCCTGGTTACGCTAAGAAAATGTTCGCTAAAAAGAATTATAATATAGGTTGGCAAGATGGAGATGAGAAAATTCTTAAAGAAGGTACTGTGGACTATATTGGTTTCAGTTATTATATGTCAACGGTTGTCAAACATGATGCCGTACAATATACAGGTGAAAATGTAACCAATGGTGGTTTGCCAAACTCTGTCGACAATCCATATATCGAACAAAGTGATTGGGGATGGGCTATAGATCCAACAGGTTTGCGTTACACACTAAATATTTTATACGATCGCTATCAATTACCGCTGTTTATAGTCGAGAATGGCTTTGGAGCAGTTGATACTTTTGACGACAATGGAGAGATACATGATCCATATCGTATTGATTACTTAAAAGCTCATATTAAAGCATCAATTGATGCCGTACATGAAGATGGTGTTGATTTGATGGGTTATACACCTTGGGGCATTATCGATATTATCTCTTTTACTACTGGTGAAATGAAAAAACGCTATGGTCTAATCCATGTAGATAGAGATAATGCAGGTAATGGGTCATTACAGCGTACTAAAAAAGAATCATTTGAATGGTATAAAAATGTCATCGCAAGCAATGGTGAACAATTATAAATGGTGAAATCAGAAAACGTCAATTTCTATATCTGCTCAATAGAAATTGACGTTTATTTTTAGTCAGAGCTATTTATATCCCCGACTCTTTATGAATATTAACTTTATTTTTTAAGTTTTGAAAGTATGTGTAAGCCATACGCAAAAATACCATAACCTAAAATGTTCTGCATCAACCACTGTTTAAAATTAACTTTAACATTCTTTGACTGGCAGAGTATGTTAGGAATCAAAGTACTTAAAGTATATAGACCCAATACTTGTAAATATCGTTTATACAATTTATGCACCTCATTTCACTTATTTATTATAACTGAAATAGGTACTGCTGTTTGCTATTTAATTCACTTTCTTTATCATTTTGTGGCTAACAAACGTTCTAAATTATCAAAGGTACTATTCATTCCCTCTTCTACACCCATTTCTAATAACTGTTGTGCTGATTTGGCATCAGGCAATATAGATGTGGCAGTCAATTGAGATACCCCATTACCCATATCTTGAATGTTTATGTTATTGTGCATCCCTGCCATTGACTTATCAATTTCACCATCTGGCGTCGCAAAATAATCATAATAATCAATAATATTAGGTCTTGTTATTTCATTATAATGCGTTACCGTATAACTTGAGCCTTGGGGTGCATGAATAGCAAAAAATGCTGACCCTCCGTCACGAACATCGAATTCATATATTTCTAACGTCGTTCCTTCAGGATGAAACCATTGTTTAAACAACGTGGCATCTGTATACGCTTGAAAAATATGCTTGGGCTGAGCCTTAAAAGTTCGAGTGAATATAATTTGATTTTCTTTGATTTCAATTGTCATTTATAAATCTCCTTCTGGCATAATTACGTAAGACGTAACTGTTTTAATTTTTGCTGTCTTACTATGATTTTCAAACTCGATAAAATCAGCAAAATATGCTGGTTTACCTGCTTTATCAACTAGTGTACCGTGAATTGCTCCAGTTTTACCATGAGTTATATTGTGCTTCAATTCGATAGTAGAAAATTCCGATGGATGTGCAGACAACTCTTCATAAAACTTATCTTTCCCCTCAATGGTAAAATATCCAGGCACGTTCCACTGAAATGATGTGTTTAATAATTCATCTAAGCGTTGTTGATCAAGTGTCGCAGTGGCAATTAAATAATCTAAGAGCACTCGTCTTTTCGGTGCATTGTCACACTGTAAATCACCAATTAATTCAAACGGTAATTGTGGGTCCTTTGGTGCTGACGATTTAAAAGATAAGCTGTGGTTTGTTAAAGCCTCTTCTAATATTTGTATTGCCTTAGGACCTACACCGTGTAATTTCAATAAAGTTTGTTTATCATATTGCGCTATTTGTTCTAATGTAGTTATACCTTCATGCTTTAATGCATGAGTTGCTGGTTTGCCAATTTTAGGTAAAGGTTGACTCATTTGCTACCTCCTCAAATTTATACAAATTTGTATGTATATCATACCCGAAATGTTTTAAGTTAATTATTGATAACAATAAGGCCACACTCAATATATGGACAATTGAGTGTGGCCTTATTTATTATGAATATGTTTCTTTTATTCTTCTACTGCAAATTCTGCGCTGACTTCAAATTTAACTTCTTTACCAATCATTACGCCACCAGTTTCAAGTGCTTGGTTAAATGTCATACCATATTTTTCACGATCCACTTTACCTGTAACAACAACACCAACTGTTTGTGCACCGTTCATTGGGTTTTTACTTACACCTGGGAATTCAACATTAAAAGTTTCTTCGTGTGTTTGTCCTTTAATTGTTAAGTTACCAGTAATTTCATTGTTACTTACTGATGTCGTTTCGAATTTTATTTCAGGGTGATTTTCAATATCGAAGAAATCATTAGTACGTAAATGATTATCTCTATCTTCTACTCCTGTATCAATTGAATTAGCTTGAATTACAACTGATGCTTTTAATGAACTTAAATCATTTGTATCACCTTCAGCTTGAATATCGAAATCTTGGAAACGTCCTTTAATATTTGAGATTACTAAGTGTTTAATAGAAAATTCTACTGCAGAATGTGCTTTATCAAAATTTAATTTTGCCATGCTTTCTACCTCCAAATTTTGTGATATATTTAGTATACCAAATATAATAAATATATCAAGTAATAAACTCAAACTTCTTCTTTTCATCTTCCCATTAAGTTCTTTTACTAATCATTTTGCTAAAAAAATTATTATTTTCTTAACTATTTTTTCAACAAAAAATTTGTAGTTTCTCTGTATTAAACTGCCGACAAAACAGGGAGTAACCGAAATTTAACTTTATTAAATGGTTTGTATCATCCCATGCTAGAAGTGAAAACTTCATTTTAAAGCGCCTTTTCATTTCAGTTATCTCTGACAATGTGAAATTAATGTTGGCAATTTTTTTGCTCGCTTTCTGTGGGCACTGCCTTAGCCTGTAGTCCTCGGCTAGTGCTTTTCCCACCGGAGTCAGCCCAAATAACTGCAAATATAATGAGGCTGGGACAAATTAATTATGTCCCAGCCTTTCCCATGCAATAGATTGCGTCTGTTATTTATTACTTTTTGATTGTAAGGTATTAATAGCTTAGCGCTTTTTCAATATTTTTGATATTTTTGTTCATTAATTGTTGGTATGTCACCTTATTATCTTGTTCTTGTTGTTTATTTAGTGATTCCATATTATAAAACTTAACTGGCTTTGCATCTGTTTCTTTGCGAATAGTATCTGTAACTTTTGTAGAAACATTATCTTCATACAAAATGTATTTAACGTTCGCTTTGTTTATCGCTTTAACCATGTTTGTTAAATCTTTTTGTGATGGGTCTTCAGCACTCATATTTTGTACACCTTTTTGTTCAAAGCCGTAACGTTCTGCCAAGTAGCCCATTGATTCATGTGAAATATACAATGTTTTCCCTTGTTTATCTTTTGTCAATTTTGTTAGTTGTTGGTCTAATTGTTCAAGATCTGCTTGTAATTTTTTATAATTTTTTTCGTAAGTTTCTTTATGTGATGGATCTTTTTCTATTAATTGTTCTTTGATTGACTTAATAAATTGTTCATTTAACTTTGGATCTAACCACACATGTGGATCATACGTACCGTGTTGATGTTCTTCATGTTCATGTTTGTGATGATCATCATGCGATTCATGTGCTTCATGCTCATGTTGATCAGTTAATAGCTCTGACTTTTTCAAATCTTTTTGTAAGGATAACTTTTTATCATTATCTTTAATTGTCTTTGCTACTTTTTTAGCAACAGGGTCTAAGTCGTCCCCAGTATAAATAAATAAATCCGCTTTAGTTGCTTCCATTAAGTCTTTTTGTGTTGGTTCGTAACTATGTAAATCAGTCCCTGTTGGGTAAATTGATTTAACTTCTACATGTTTACCACCAATTTGTTCTGTGAACGATTTTAATGGAAAAACCGTTGTATTAATAGTAAGTTTTTCGCTTTTTTTATCAGTTGATGAAGCACTACTACAAGCAGCTAATACAATCATCAAAGCGCCTATCATTATAAGCATATATGTAATCTTTTTCATAATACCCTCCTGTAAACAGTAATCTTTACGATTTAATATTATATATCCCTACCGCCATAATTACAATAGTTTTTTAGTAATTGTTACGATTTATTTTTTCAATACAAAAAAGACTAATACACATAATAATGTATTAGCCAATTTTCGAATAAGTTGCGGGTTATTTGCTATTCACAATAAAGTTATTTTTTTGAGTACTTCTCAATGAGTTGTTTATAGTTTTTAAATTTATAAGGATCTTCGACTTTTTCACCACCAATAAAAACGGTTGGTGCAGTCTCAATGTGGCGCTCTTCACTTAGTTTTTTGTCTTTGTTGGCGGCTTGCCATGCTTTACTATTCTTTGTTTTATAACTTTTTTTGATTTGTTCTTTTTTGTTATTAGTAATATCCAATGTGTCTATTTGATTATCTACAACTTTTTCAGTAATCCAATTGTCCTCAGATTTAGGTTGCTGTGCATACATTGCTTTTTGAAAATCAGAATAATGTTTGGGTGCAATCAGTTGTACTGCATGCCCTGCACGTGAACCGATAATAGAATCACTACCTAAAAAAGCCATATTAATAAATTGGTAATCCACTAAACCTTTATCAATATATTGTTGTTCTATTTTAGGCATGATTTTCGTCTCTACTTTTTTACAATATGGGCACTTAAAGTCTCCATACACTATCATTTTCACCTTTCCATCTTTGGAATATTGGTCATCTTTGTGCACATCATCTTTATTACTACAGCCGACAACTATAAGCATAGCGACACTTATAAGTAGTAAAATACTTAGATATTTTTTCATAGTTCCTCCGTTATCTTGTTGTATTCACTAATTCAAATTCATATTTTCTTCTTTATAATCTGGTTCATGTGTTTCAGCATATCCTTTAGAATTAAAATCTGCTAAATATTGTGCTTTATCATTGTTCACACGGTACGTATAGTAATGTACTTCTGCATCTTTTTTTAGCGGTTTATATGCGATAGTAATATATTTCCCTTTATCATAGACATAAATATTTGCTTCTTTTTGATCAAATTTTTTATCAACATCACCATGTCGTTGTTCAGCTAAATCAGCCTGATATTCTTTTTGTGCTGATACTGCTTTATCAATTTTATCCGCATATTTCCCACTACTACACCCCGCTAACAATACACCGACAATAATAATTGATACTATCATTCGTTTTTTCATTTAGATCGCTCCTAAAAGTTCACTATTATTTAGTTATTGTTTGTTCATCTGTATCTCATAACCATAATTCGAATTAGCTATACCAATTACGCTACTTAATTAATCTAATACTAATCGCTAACACACCATGCTCTAACTCATCGCGTTGATTATATATTTGATATATCGCCGCTAATTTCTGTGAGAGCTGTGCATCTTCATCTGCACCTACCTCAATATTTGAATATTGATTGAATAGCGCTTGAAATGATGGAAATTCAACAGTTTCCATCACCTTAACCTTCAATGTTTCTTGTGGTTTATCTATATTAGTAAAAATAATAATATCATTACCAGTCACTTGTTGTCTTTTTTCATCATGTAACCGTACTTCGATCGTTTTTGTTTTTTGTTTAATTAATTGAAATGGTTTATCTTGTAATTGCATCCTGTGTTCCATAGCTTACCTCCAAATTACTTTTCTTCTGTTTATTTATGATACATACTCTTATCCTAATTAGTCTACATTATACTATTATTTTACAGTGCTTGAATAGTTGTTCCCTTTATTCTTT
Organism: Staphylococcus arlettae; assembly: GCF_002902345.1. Lineage (GTDB taxonomy): Bacteria > Bacillota > Bacilli > Staphylococcales > Staphylococcaceae > Staphylococcus > Staphylococcus arlettae. Next base: position 85,175 of record NZ_PPQB01000023.1, on the reverse strand, counting down.
GTTAGCAATTTATTGTCTATATTAAAAACAGCTGAATTACTATACACCAAGTATAGAATCAGCTGTTTAAATACATAGTGCTACTATGTGTTAGTTATAATATTTTTATGCGTGTTTTTTGGACTTACCTTTCAAGAAAAAGACGCAAATCAAACTAATAATTGAAATTGACACCGCAAACCAAAAGGCAGCATGATAACCATTAAGTAAGGCATCATGTTGTATTTGTAAAGCCATTTCTTGTTTATTCATTCCTTGATAATCTGCCATATTCGGTTCAAACTTGTTAGCTATATGACTCATAATAGTAATCAGTCCAGCTGTACCAATAGAAGCTGAAATTTGTTGTACTGTATTAGTCATTGATGAACCGTGTGCATTCATTTCATGTGACAATTGATTCATAGTATGTGTCATTAATGGCATTAAACCTAAAGCAATACCAATCATACGAATACCGTATACAGTTGCTAATGCCGCTGTTGACGTTTCTCCATCCATAAAGACAAAGAATGACGTTGTAATAACTACTATTAACATACCAATGAAAGCTAAAATTTTTGCACCATATTTTTCATATAACATTCCAGAAATAATGGACATAATTGCCATAACAATTGCCCCTGGTAATAAAATCAAGCCAGATTGCAATGCACTTTCTTGCATAATATTTTGTACAAACATAGGCAATACCGTTTCAGATCCAATCATGGAAATCATTGTAAAGGCCATAATAATAATACCTACAGCAAATTGACTATTTTTAAATACCGAGAAATCTAATAATGGAGACTCTAGTTTTGTTTGTCTATAAACAAATAGTGCTACTAAAATTGCTCCACCAATTATCGTCGTCAAAACTATAGGGTCTTGAAATCCATCTCTAGAAATTGAACTTGTACCGTACAATAAACCACCAAAACCGAGCACTGACATAATAATCGATAAGACATCAATACGTGACTTGATATTTATCCCTACATTATGCACAAATTTTAACGCTGCTATAAACGTTAACGCTGCAATTGGAGCAACTACATGGAATAATGATCTCCAATCAAAATATTCTACTAGGTAACCGGACAATGTAGGACCTATTGCTGGTGCTAAACCAATAACTAACCCAAATGTCCCCATATACTTACCGCGTTCATGAGGTTCGAAGACATCTAAAATTGTCGTCATCATAAGTGGCATCATTATACCAGAACCCATAGCTTGTACAATTCTCGCAATTAATAGCACCGTAAAATTAGGACTAAATCCAGCTATAACTGTACCTATAAAGAAGATTGAAATTGCGACTAGAAATACTTGTCTCGTACTATATCTTTGAATAAACATCGCTGATAGAGGTATGACTACACCATTAGTTAATAGAAAGGCCGTAGTCAACCATTGTACTTGTGTGTACCCTATATCAAATGATTTCATAATACTTGGTAATGCTGTGGTTAATAATGTTTCATTTAACAAACCAAAGAAACCACCAAACAGCATTGTAATAATCATAATTAATTTATTTTTATGTGACATATTTATCTCCTCATCATTCATTCTATATGGATAAAATGTATTCTTTTATTTTTGACTGCAACGTCACATTATACATATATTTTTCTTGATTGGATAGTAAAAATATTTAAAAATGGTATTAAATTTATTATTATTTCAAAAATCACGATTATATGTTTTTAAAATTATTATGTATTTTGTTAGTAACAGTGTCATATGGTTTAATTCTTTCTTCATTTGTCATACCACGGTTAAATAGTTTGAGTTTTAGAGAAGGTAAATACGAAAAAAGCATTCAACTCGACTATACACGATTTGAATGCTTTTTATATTAATAACATACATTGTCTTTATTCATTATAAATAATATTTATCTATTACTGTTAAATCCTCTTTTAAATCGTAAATTAATGGCGCACCTGTTTTAATTTCATATCCAACTATATCTTCTGGAGACACATTTTCTAAGAACATAATTAACGCTCTCAGAGAATTGCCATGTGCTGACACGAGCACTGTTTTATTAGCTAAGAGTTGTTGTGATACTTGGTCGCTCCAATACGGAATAACACGGTCAAGTGTATCTTTTAAACTTTCACCTTCTGGCATAACTCTCCGGTCAAGATGAGCATATTTTCTATCTTCTAAATAACTTTGCCACTGTTTCGAATTTTGTTCGGGCGGCTTAACATCATATGAACGTCGCCATAAATGAACTTGCTGTTCACCATATTGCTTACGAGCGTCATCTTTGTTTAACCCTTGAAGTCCTCCATAATGACGCTCATTAAGACGCCACGATTTTACAACTGGAATATACAGTTGATCAGATTGTTCTAATAAATAATATGTGGTATTAATAGCTCTTTTTAGCAAAGAAGTATAAACAATATCTATTTCTATTTCTTGTCTTTTCAATTTTTGTCCTGAGGTAATTGCTTCTTGTTTGCCTTGCTCTGACAAATCTACATCAGCCCAGCCAGTGAATAAATTTTTAGCATTCCATTCACTTTGACCGTGACGACATAATATTAATTTTGGCATGTTAATCACTTCTTTCATTTATTTTCAAAATATTGCAATTTTGTAATATAAATTTTTCATCGTTCATATATGCCCAAGTATGTATTTTACAGTGACTCAAAACTGTAAATCACAAAATAATTGTAACAAATTACACGTTATTTTGAAATAAATGTCTTATTTTAGTCATAAAGTCGCTCGTTTTTTTATCTCGTTGTAACCTATACCTTAAATTTAGATGTTATAGTATTAATCATTAATTCGAAAAGTAATTAGCAAACAAGATGAAATATTATATTGTAACGCAATGAATAACACGAATAATTAGGAGGATTTTTTATCATGAAAAAGTTTTTAATTGCTTCATTTGCCACATTATCTATTACAGCAGCAGGCGTGGGTGCTAGTGCAAATATTAATTCTGCCGATGCCGCTGAAACAACACAACAATCTACTGACGCTGTATATCAAGAATTTATCGAAGCTGGAGGCACACCAGAACTATGGGAAAAAGTTGTCTTACCTGAATCTGGCGGAGATCCAAATGCTGTAAATGAGTTAGGATACAAAGGACTTGGTCAAACTAAAGAAGACTGGGGAACTGGCTCAGTAGAAACACAAACTAAAGGTATGATTAATTACGCTGAGGAACGCTATGGTTCTATTGATGCAGCAATTGATTTCCGTGAAGCAAATGGTTGGTGGTAAGTTATAGAAACCTATAACTTACACATAAAAAGGCTATTCCATATTTAAATGGAATAGCCTTTTTTTATGCCTGACAGTGCTCGTCATATTATTCCTAAACGCTATAGTTCAAAAGTTATTAACAAAGTAATCACTGTATAGAAGCTGGTTCGGGATGTACATAAATAGATGAGACACCCTTATTATGCATATGTTGTTCAACAGCATCACATATATGATGCGCTTCTTCTAACGTTAAATTGGACTCAACGACTATCGTCACATCTACGAAAATACTGCTGCCATAATACCGTCCTTTAATAGATTGCACATCTATAACATCATCTACTTCTAAAATATAATTTTTAAATGCTGTTAATTCACGCTCATTAAAACCATCACTTAAAGCAAAAATAGATTCTTTAAAAATTCCAAAACCAGTATAAATAATTAGCAGACCAAGTATTGTGGCCAAAATAGTATCGACGATTGGCATACCAATTTGTGTAAAAATTAACCCAATAGCTGTACCAATACTGACTAATGCATCAGACAAATTGTCTTTTGCTGCAGAATTTAGGGAGCTACTATTAGTATATTTAGCTAATCTTTGATTAATATAATAAACGATAAACATGATGATACCACTAATCATACTGACATAAATAGTTATAATGTTCGGCGTAGGATGTTCTTTTATAAAAATTCGCGGTAAATTTTCAATAACAACTTGAATACCTACAAACATAATTACGAAAGAAACTAATAATGTTGCAATATTTTCTGATTTCAAGTGCCCATAAGGATGATTACTATCCGCAGGTTTGATTGAAATTTTCAAGCCAACAATAACGGCAATAGATACAATAATATCAGTCATATTATTTAAACTATCCGCACGTACTGCTGCCGAATCATAAATTGTTCCTACGAAAAATTTAGCGATAGATAAAATGATATAAATAATTAAACTGAGGTATGCTCCCCGCTGTGCTAGCTTTAATTGGTTACTTTGATTCATTTTTCAAGACCACCTTAATTCAACTGAAATACAATTATGACCGATTCAATTCTATTTTACAACGTTTTAAATTCTAAAATTAATTAATATTTTTTATCTAAAAAAAGGGTTCGTCTCTCCTAAATTTCTATTTCACTATAGATTACAACAATAATTTAGGCTTTCTGAAATTTAATACATACAGTAAATCAAATTAATTTATTACCAGGCACAATAAAATTAAGCATCTCTCAAAATATATTTAGATAATATGAATGTTACAGGAATAGTAATAATTAAACCTGCAAATGGCGCAATCACAGAAGAAATATTAAACCATTGTACGAATATATATAATAATAAAGTCTGCATACCCATGTTAACTACTTGAGTTAGTGGAAACTGTATAAATTTTTTCCAAGTTGGTTGTACTTTATAAACAAAGTAACAATTAAGATAATATGAAATTATAAAACTAATAACAAAACCTGAGATGTGACTAACTAAGTAGTTCACACCAATTAATTTCAATAATAACAAATAAATAATGTAATAATTTAAAGTATTAATACCACCCACTATAATAAACTTTAATATTTCATATTGTGTTTTTGTTAAATTCATTTACGTACTCCTTTAGTCATGCAATATATAACAATCATACTTTAACACATCACTTAATTTTGCGCCTACATTTTTACAGGCACTATATTTTTTTATTTCAATGATTATTGTAATAATATAGTTAAAGTTATTGTAACCGTTTTACTCACATATAGTTTCATAATAAGATAAAAAAATTATTAACACATTAACATTTGCTGGAGGTATTAAGATGACTATTTCGAAGGTTATTATCGCACCAGATTCATTTAAAGAAAGTATGTCTGCTATGCAAGCTGCTCAAGCAATTCAACAAGGTATGTCGAAAATTTTTCCACACGATACCCATTACGAATTAATCCCAATGGCTGATGGCGGTGAAGGTACTACTGATGCACTCATGCATGCTTTGAATGCTAGCTACGTTTCAACTACGGTACTCGACCCGTTACAACGTCCAATTCAAGCACAGTATGGTTTTTCTGCTACGACTAACACTGCTGTTATTGAAATGGCTGCAGCTTCCGGACTAGATTTAGTATCAACAACTGAACGTAATCCACTAATTACTACAACATACGGTACGGGACAGCTAATTAAAAGTGCATTAGACCAAGGTGCTGAACGTATTATTTTAGGCATTGGTGGTAGTGCTACTAATGACGGTGGCACAGGTATGCTTTCTGCACTAGGTGTTCAATTTTTAGATGCACAGCAGCAACCGTTACAAGCAGGAGGGGCTGATTTATTGCGTTTGGCTACTATTGATTTATCAAAACTCGATTCACGCCTCGCCCATGTTTCTTTTGAAGTAGCATGTGACGTAACAAATCCATTACTTGGCTCTCAAGGAGCAAGTGTGATATACGGTCCGCAAAAAGGAGCTAATGTTCAGATGGTTCAACAATTAGATAAAGCATTAGCCCATTATCATAATCAAATAGAAGTACAACTCAATATATCAGTTAAAGATATTGCAGGAGCAGGAGCTGCAGGAGGTTTAGGGACAGGGTTATTGGCGTTTTGTCATACAACACTAAAAAAAGGTATTGATGTTGTATTAACGGAAACAAAATTTGATACACATCTCCAAGGTGCAGACCTAGTTATTACTGGAGAAGGTAAAATAGATCATCAAACTATTTATGGTAAAACACCTATAGGCGTAGCACAGCTTGCTAAAAAATATAATATTCCAGTAATAGCACTCTCTGGTAGTCTTGGTGAGGGCTATGAAGCTGTGTATCAGCATGGTATTGATGCAGTATTTAATATATTGCAACAACCTCATGATTTACTTACCGCTTTAAAAAATGGTGTGCTCAATATCGAAAAGACTGCTGAAAACATTGCAAGAGTTATAACGCTCACGGAAAAGTTCTAATCTGCTAGTTACAAACCATATAACAGGGGTTATAATGAATTATTGAATGAAATATAAAGGAGATCTTTCAATGGACAACCACATTAAACGCCCTTTCCCTTTAATGATGCTTATTGTTTTGGGCATAATGACTACTTTTGGTCCTTTAACTATAGATATGTATGTGCCATCTTTACCAAGCGTGCAAAATGACTTTGGTTCCACAACCTCTCAAGTACAACTCACGTTATCCTTTGCTATGATTGGTTTAGCCATTGGTCAATTTATCTTCGGACCTCTGTCTGATGCTTTTGGCCGTAAAAAAGTGGCACTTATTATTATCGCAATTTATATCATCGCTTCATTTATCGCAATATTTACTACAATAATGCCCCTGTTCTTATTGTTACGCTTTATTCAAGGTTTAACAGGTGGTGGCGCCATTGTTATTGCTAAAGCTTCAGTTGGTGATCGTTACCAAGGTGCAACCTTAGCTAAAGGTCTAGCATCATTGTTAGTAGTGAACGGTATTATTACAATTTTAGCACCATTAATTGGTGGTTATACTTTAAGCGTCACTACTTGGCAAGGTATTTTTGCTGTTCTAACTGTTATCAGCTTAATTATTTTAGTATTAGCTACTATTAAAATGACAGAAACACAATCAGTAGCTAACAAACGATTAAATTTTGGTGCTATTTTCAAGGACTTTGGCCAGTTATTTAAGAAGCCAAGATTTATTCTTCCTATGTTATTACAAGGATTAACCTACATTATGCTCTTTAGCTTTTCAGCTGCAGCGCCTTTTATAACACAAAAAATCTATGATATGACACCTCAGCAATTTAGTGTTTTATTTGCTATTAATGGTGTGGGTTTAATTATTATGAGTCAACTTACGGCTAAATTAGTCGAATATATGAATCGCTACGTTTTATTACTTATTTTGACAGCTATACAAATCATAGGCGTTGTTATTATAGTCTTTGCCTTAGTGGTACATTTACCGTTATGGGTCGTAGTGATTGGTTTCTTCTTAAATGTTTGTCCTGTTACAGGCATTGGTCCTCTTAGCTTTGCTTTAGCTATGGAGTCACGTACTGGAGGAAGTGGTAATGCCTCTAGTTTACTAGGTCTCTTCCAATTTATTTTAGGGGGCGCAATTTCGCCTTTAGTAGGACTACAAGGTCAATATAGCGTTACACCATACTTATATATTTTAATTATTACTTCTGTCATTATTATTGTGCTTGAAGTAGCCCTCAAGTTTAATAGACCGCTTCAGAGCAAGTAATATACCACTATTTAATATGAACATAATAAAAACTAGTCTGGAACAGCATCTTACCAGACTAGTTTTTTTGTAGCTATTCTATTGGTAACCATAATTCAGTAATATAGCTATCTTCGGCTGTATTGCCGTCACGATAATATTCAAAAAATGGTGCTTCTCGTAATTTATAATCCAATGATGGTAGAAGTGTTTTATTTATATGTTGCATTGCGTTATGAATCGATTCTGGAACTGGACCCTTTGCTTCAAATACAAGGTAGCGTCCTGCCTGTAACACTATTGCATCGAAATTGTTATTTTCATCATCGGTAGTAACGCCAATTAAATAATGCATCTCACCATTATTTTGTGGCATACAAACACCCAAAATCCCTGCAAAATAGTTGTTATTTAATAAAGTGAGTGTAGTTTTATATTGTTGCGCATCAAAATCCAACCAAAACTTATAAATATGTTCTTTTGCTTTTTGACCAGTTGCATACTTTCTCTTCAAACCAACAATTGTCATTTTTTCTGTTTTGTCAATACGATAATCCACTATTAACACCCCATCTCTCTTTTGTGACAGCATACCAAATCTACTCACTCGGGTACAGGTACACATACAATTCGCATCAAGTTAAAACGCTATACTACCCCTTTTGTACAATGCAAGCTATAATAATTAACATATTAATATATTGTGTCATACAGGAGTGAACATACATGACAAAAATTTTGAATGTTACACCGATTAGTCAATTATTCCCCATACCAATGATTATGGGCTGCGAAGGTGTCTGTGCTGCAATGATTCTCCAATATAATGATTATCCTATCAAAGCTACAGATATTATGAAAAGTTGGCCTAAACATCCTAACAATCCTTATAAAGGCTATGTAGGTCACCAAATAGGTATTAAATTTGGTTACCATCAAACAATATTTCCTACTGCCTTTGTCCCTCACCTTCAACAATTTAATGCGCACATTGTAGATAGCACAGGACAATCATTACACTCATTAAAACGTGTTATAACTCAAGGCCAACCTGTAGTGATATACCATACTGTATTAGGTCAGAAACCTATTATGCGTACGTTTAAATTTGAAAATAGACCTACCAAAATCGTCTCTAATATTCACACTACAGTGTTAGTTGGCTATGACGACACTCATTATTACTATATAGACCCACTGTGGTCACATTTTGGTAAGGCTATCATATTACCTGCTTTAGTTCCTAATAAATTTCAACTGCTAAAAATTTCGAAAGCACATATGGAAAAAAGTTTTAATGCACCAGGTCGAATGAGTTTTTATTTAAACTATCCTGCTACAAACGCAAAATAATATATTACTTAAATATTAAACGTATACAATGATTGCGTAATTTCCCTAGCAAGATCTGTAGTTCGCCATTGACGTTCATATCCCAAGCAAGGACATATATAAGTCGTACCTTGTTCTTCAAAATGATTACGAAAATGTACGTGTCCCATAATGCTATAGTGAATTGGATATCGATCATATATTTGATCAAAATCTGAAGTACCAATAAATGCATTGAAATAATCAAATATACGATGCGGCATAGGTACGGCAAAATTATTATGCGTTACTATGTGCGTCATCAATATTAATTTTTTGTCGGCCACTTGTTGAATATCTTTAGTAATTTGTCTGACCGCTATATCTGACATTTTTCTATCATGAATTGGCCAATTAATCCGTTCCTTATCTTGCCAAGTCGCACCAATGTATTTTCTTTGTTCAATACGTTCTAGTGAGAACCTACTATCAGCGTAACTATAATCATACCAACCCGTATTGCCAACGATTGCCCATTCGTCATTAACAATGTATGGTTGCCCAATTAAACATTCTTGCATTGCCATATAATAATCAAGTATTTCTAATGATGCTAAGTCACCTGATTGAGTCCAAAAATCATGATTACCAGGCACAAATAATACAGTAATTTGTAACTTTGTTTTTATGGTCGTTATAAACTGTGCACTAAGTTGATAATTATTCGAAATATCACCAGCAATTAATAAGATGTCTATACGTTGGCTTTGTACACTATTACATAAATGTCGTTCAAAGTCTTCAGGTGTATAGCGCTTGCTTCTATCTATATGTAAATCTGAAATCACACCAATTTTCATAACTATCCCTCTATTTATTTATCATATATTTTTAATTATGACATAAATAGTTTTTTTCTTAATCATTCGGACTTACTCGCTTACTCAATCCTCTTTGTGACCTTTACTCCACTTTAAAGGTAAAAATCCTTCCTTATTCAGAGTGGTTTTAGTTAATCTTAGAAGCAGAAAAATGCTATAATAAATGAAATTATTCACCAATCAAAAAGGGGGGACTCTTATGGAATTTACAATTAGAGCGCTCGAAGAATCTGATAAACAGAGTAAGGCGTTAGTCCATTACCAAAGTTGGATAGAAACATACGAAGATATCGCTGTTAATAATTACTTAGAAAATCTTAACAAAGATCAATTTATTAAAAAATCAGCATTACAAGATGTCCCTACGCTTGTGGCAATCGTTAATAATGAAGTAGTTGGGTTTATTGCTTATGGCAAAACTCAAGAAGTTAATGATAACGATGACTGGAGTCAAATTTATGCCCTTTATTTATTAGAAGAATATCAAAATCATTTAATTGGTTTTGCTTTGACACAACGTGCTTTGGAACTTTCATATCCTGATAATATGACCTTATGGGTTGTTGAAGAAAATGATAATGCCATAGCCTTTTATGAGCAAATTGGTTTTAAAACAACAAAGCATACGAGCCCCATCTACTTCGGTAAAACATATAATGAAATTCGCATGGATTTTTACCGTATGGAACATGAAAATTAATCGCTATTTCGTCTAATTAACTCAACATAAAAAGGCCTTGAACAATCAATCATTTGATTATTCAAGGTCTTTTACTATACGTGTGTAGTGTTAAATCCATTTCAATTGTGCTTCAGGAGTAGGTTTAGTTGGTAGTAACGTAATAACAATTAAAATAATTGTAGAAATTAAAGTAATAATATTCATTAAAATGGCCAAACTATCTATCTGGATAATATCAAAGATAATATCCCCTATTAACGTAATTAAAATTAACATGAGTGCTGTCATACGTTTACGTCCAGCATCATAAAATCGTCTCATAGTTATAGCTATCATCGGTACAATGTTGGCTAATAAAAACAAAGCAATAACACTAAAAATAATAATAGCTATTACCAGTAATCCTGTCACAAAAGTTATGGCTCCAATTAATGACAAAATAAAAATAACTAGAATATGTACGAGCACTGGTACCCAAAATTCTGTTCTATTTGATTTGCTTTTAAAATCTATGTACCTTTTCCAAAAATCTGTATATGCCTCTACCATTATCCAACACTCCAATATCTATCTATATTAATTAATATAACGTAAGTGTTGTCAATTTCACAATTATTTATACAAAATGTTTCTTTATAATAGTTTCTAATATTATTGGCAATTCCTCAAATGCACTTTTTTTATAAACACGTTCGCCAACTTTATGCGCATCTTTACCTATAGGACCACACAAAATAACAGGGGCACTAATTTCAGCTATTTTATCAAAAGGAATGGTATAAGTACGATTGAAGCTAGGCGCATTTTTACTAAATATTGTCATTTCATCTAAATGATTATTTAATTGCACATAACTTGAATCACTAATGCCGTTAAAATAATGTACTAATTGACTATCTCTATTAAATTGTGTTTGAGAGGTCTCTTTAACGGTCTCCACAATACCTTGTACTAACGTATTCTCTGAAGAATTGACTGCTGGATAAAATGGTGGCGCAAAAAACGTAACAACCGCAGGCGTTATTTCACGACAAAGTTTGATAAGTTCATCTGCAATAGCAATACTTTGCATGTGCAATGAAGGTGTCGTGTCTAATACATGTTGGATAATTTGTGATACTTTCTCCTCTCCATGTTGTGCAACTACATAATTGTTTAACTGTTCAAATGTAAGTACATTAATTTTTGACTCAAATGATTGATTTTCTAGTTCTAAAATATTCAGCCAATCATTTTCACAACGTTCCACCGCTTTAATAACTACTTCTAAAAACGTTTGGTATAGTGTCGCCGGTGTTTGTTGAAATAAAAACATATTGTATAAAGCATATGATCTAAATGGCGTTTGCACGTCATAATTCTCTTTTATATCTTTATTAGCGATTGATAATGGTAAGGGCGTTGTCTCGTGTTCAAACTTTTCTTTAAATCTAGCATTGTATTCAATCGACTGTGTAATATAACTTAATATAAAATTAGAACTTAATCCCTCTAAAGGATTACCTACATGTGTTTCTTTCCCAAAACACAACACGCCTGGCATGATTTTTCCTATAGAGCCAGAATATACATAATGCGTTAGATCATTATCTAATTGCTGAAAAGTCGGCTCGCTATTTAAATGTAATTGAATATCAAGGTCGTATTGTTGTTGATACTCTGCAATAATGTGGATTGCTTTACGCATGCCAGAAGAATTCACTTCTTCATCAGGCACAGTTACTAATAATAAGTTTACATCCCATTGCTCCATTGATGCTTTTTCAAGTAATGACATATGGAGCATGAGTCCTGCTTTCATATCCATTACACCTCTACCGAATAAAAATTCATCAGATTGCAAATCTGTTTGAGCTTGGTCATCTAAATAGTTAGGATGTGCATGAAATACTTCTTGTAGTTTGTCTGGATTAAATGCATATTGATGATGTGTTGCATAATCATCCACTCCTACCGTATCAAAATGACTAAGTAACACAATCGTTTTATTACTATTTTGTCCACGGTATAGCGCAGTAAGTAACTCTTTATCATCTTCAGTGACACTATGTTGGATTAACTCTCGATGTTGATTAAAATATGTTAATTTAAGTAATAATGATTCAACAAAACGTGCAAATGTTTTTTCTCCGGGTGTGTTTGTTATTGTCTGCTGTTGTACTAATTGCTTTAACAAATTTTCTCTTGCTTCGTATGTTTGCCATAATAATTGCATATAATCCTATCCTCCTATAAGAAAGCGCTTTTATAAGATTATAATACGTTGCACAAGTAATTAGCAATAAATAGAAAAGGGAGTGGGACAGAAATCTGATTTTGAAAAAATGATTTTGTCGTCCCACCCCGGCAAGGATGACTAGCGTTGAAACAAACTTGGTTTAAAGCGCATTTTCAATGCAGTCAGCTACTGCCAATATGAAAAAAGGCTAGGACGAATCAATATTGTCCCAGCCTCCTCAATTATAATAAGTAGTACTTACTATTAATATTAATTATTAAATTGATGTTTAGGTACTAAAATTAAAATCGCTATAAAAGCAATAATGGCTAATGCCAAATTAAAAAACAGTCCAAACATTGCCCCTACATGTAAGTTAGTAGTTGCTGATACTACACCGAATATCGTAGCTGATATAGCAACACCAAAAGAATTTCCTAAAGAAGATGCCATTTTGTAAATTCCTGATGCTACGCCTACTTTATCTTCAGGTGAAGTAGATACCGCTGTATCTGTTGAAGGTGTTGCATACATGCCAAGGCCTAGTCCGAACAATAGATAACCTATAATACATGACACGATGTACACTGCTGTTGGTAAAAAAGTGAGAGAAATTAGCAAAATACCGCTAGCATTTAGCGCTGCACCAATTAACATTGGCCGTTTCGCTCCAATTTCTTGTAACAGTTTTTCACCAACACGAATCATTAATAATACCGATACTAAGTAAGCAATACTCATAGCTCCTGATTGGAACGAACTAAAATGTAATCCTGATTGGAAGTAAGTATTAGCAACGATTAAAGTACCTGCTACTGCATTCAACATAAAGTTTGAAATCGTTGCACCACTATAAGCTTTATGTTTAAACACTCGAAAATCAATAAGTGGGTTCGTTTTTTTACTTTCAAATATAATGAACACCACTAACGAAATAATAAATATAGCTATTAAAGTCATAATAAATGGCGACAACAGACCATAATCTGATGATTGCGTAATAATTAAATTAATACTTAACATTGCAATAATCAAAATAATCAATCCAACAATATCAAATTTTGCATTTTTCGATTGTTCTGTCACTGGTGCCTTTGTTTCAGGTGTATGTCTGATTAATAGTATCGCAGCTATTGTAACTATTATTGATACGATAAATATAGATCGCCATCCTACAAATGTTGACATTGCCCCACCTAAAAAAGAACAAATGCCACCGCCACCCCAAGAGCCAATTGACCAATAACTTAAGGCACGCTGTCTGTCAGTTCCGATATAATACTCATTAATAACAGCTAATGTCGAGGGCATGATAAAGGCAGCAGATAAACCTTGAATCCCTCTACCTAATACTAACAACGTAGTGAAGCCAGGTATAATGATCAACAGCGAGCCAATAATGCTCATAATTAGTCCAATATACAGCATTTTCATTCTGCCATATCTGTCTGCTAATCCTCCTGCTCCAACTACAAACAAACCACACAATAATGCCGTTAAACTAACTGCAACATTTATAGTGCCATAGTTCGTGTGGTACGATGACTCTAGATCTGGCACTATATTCACGAGCGATTGCGCAAAGAGCCAGAATGTAATAACAGCTAAAAAAATCCCCAAGAGAAGTCTATTATCTCCCTTAAAGGTTTGTGATGAATCCATGTGCTTGTTCCTCCTAATATTCAATTAGAAAGATTTTCAAAATAGTTGTACACCCTTTTAACTGCCATTAAAAAAGTCTATAGCTATCTCAAAAACCTCATAAAATACTCTAATCCGAGTATTCAAACCATTCAAATAAATATATATCCCCTTTATTTAAAATAGTTCATTTAAACACGATACCACTAAAATTTTTAAAACGCTAAGAAAAAAATTTTATCTAACAATTTTTATATTTATCTTTCAGTGATTAACACCCAGTTTTAACAAGCTTTATAGCAAGCCAATTTTTATTTATAAGACACTTTAAACATAGATTAATTTTGTTCTAAATTTTCTTAAAATTTAGTTAATTCTTGTTATAATCCCTTGTATTTCGATAGGTTTTATTATATTATAGCCTTATCATTTTACTAGGAGGCAATTCAAATGACTTTATATTTATTAGAATCTAATGACTTATCTTTCGCTGCAACTAAAAGCGAACTAGAAAATAAAGCACAATCATTATCAACTAATTCAATTCCAACTTTAATAGAAGTACAAGCAACAGAAGATCTTACACACGCTTATTTTATCGTCGAAGCTAACGACGAAAATGAAGCTAAAGACTTTTTAGAACAAGCTGAAGTACCTATCTCACTAACTAAAGAAGTACGCTTAGTCGGCAAGGAATTAGATGAGATTAAACAAGGCGATGCTAAAGTTGACTATCTTGTAACTTGGAATATTCCAGAAGGCGTTACAATGGATCAATATTTAGCACGTAAAAAGAAAAATTCAGTACATTATGAAGAAGTACCAGAAGTACAATTCCAACGTACTTATGTCTGCGAAGATATGTCAAAATGTATCTGTCTATATGACGCACCTGATGAAGATGCGGTAAGACGCGCTAGAAAAGCTGTCGATACACCTATCGATGATATTGAAAAATTATAAATTATAAAATAAGCTTGTAGACTTATAAAACCCTAAATGGGGGCGAGCATATGAAATTAAGTTATATAATTTCAATCTCGCTCCCTTTGTTATAACAAAAGCCTACTAAAACGATATGATTAATAGAGGTGTTGTAGTGATTCAAATTAATAACATCCAACATAAGTTTGGAGACCATCAAGTAATTAATGATTTTGACTATTCTATTGATAAAGGGAAAATTGTTAGCTTCATAGGAAAAAGTGGTTGCGGAAAGTCCACGTTACTAAATATTATCGGTGGCTTCCTTTCCCCTACTAACGGTGAGGTCCTCATTAATAACAACTTAAAGTCTGAGCCTTCACCAGATTGCTTAATGATTTTTCAACACCATAATTTATTACCTTGGAAAAATATCAATGACAATATCAGGTTAGGTTTAAGTTACTCGCTGAGTGATGAAGACATCAACAAATATTTATCTAATGTAGATTTAAAAGATAAGGGACATTTATTCCCTGAAGAATTATCAGGAGGAATGAAACAACGTGTAGCCTTATGTCGTGCACAAGTTCATCAACCAGATGCCATATTAATGGACGAACCACTGGGAGCTTTAGATGCTTTTACTCGCTATAACTTACAAGATCAACTTATCCAATTATCTGAACACACGACTGCTACTATTATTTTAGTTACTCATGATATTGATGAAGCTATCTATTTATCTGATGAAGTCATCTTACTCGGTGATGGTTGTGAAATTATTAATCAATACAGTATTTCCCAATCTCATCCTCGTAATCGTAATGATAGTCATTTATTACAAATTAGGAATAATATTATGGAGACTTTCGCGTTGAATCATCATATGGCTGAGCCGGAATATTTTATCTAAGGAGTGTCACCTATGAAAAAACTTTTGTATAGTATGTTGGTACTTCTTATATTGATTTCTGGGTGTAGCAATAACAACACATCTAATGAACGCTCAAATCACCAAGCAGATAAAAAAACTATAAAAATCGGTTATCTACCCATTACACATGCAGCTAATTTAATGATGACGAAAAAAGTATTAGAATCGCGTAGTAATGGCAATTACAACTTAGAATTAGTTAGATTTAATAATTGGCCTGATTTGATGGATGCTTTGAATAGCGGTCGTATAGATGGTGCATCAACTTTAATCGAATTAGCTATGAAATCAAAACAAAAAGGTAGCCCTATTAAAGCTGCTGCCTTAGGACATCATGAAGGTAATGTCATTATGGGACAAAAAGGTAAAAGTGTAGAAGATTTACACAACCATAATAACTATAGTTTTGCTATACCGCACCGCTATTCTACACACTATCTGTTGTTAGAAGAAATGCGCAAACAATTGAAACTAGACCATAATACATTTGACTATCATGAAATGGCTCCCGCAGAAATGCCTGCTGCTTTAAATGAAAACCGCATTGCAGGTTATTCTGTAGCTGAACCCTTTGGTGCATTAGGAGAAAAACTAGGTAAAGGACATACACTTAAACATGGTAGTGAAATTATACCTGATGCCTATTGTTGTGCCCTTGTTTTACGTGAAGATTTAATTAATAACCAGCACGATGTCGCTCAACAATTTATGACTGATTATAAAAAAGCAGGTTACCAAATGACTGACAAAAGTAAAAGTGTCGACGTTATGTCTAAACACTTTAAACAAGATGACAAAGTATTGGCACAATCTGCAGAATGGACATCTTACGGCGATTTAACAATTGAAGAAGATGGCTATCAGAAAATTACTGAGTTAGTACAAGAACACAAATTATTTACAGCGCCTTCGTACAAATCATTTGTCGATTCATCATTATATAAGGAGGGGTAAGCTGTGGCTTTTAATATTGTAAAAAGATACACCCTTCCAATAGGATCGGTTATCCTATTATTATTTATTTGGCAATGTATTATATGGATTGGAGATTACCAACCCATTTTATTACCTGGGCCACTACTTGTTGGCAAAAGTATTATAAACTTTATATTCACTGGTGAAATCTTTAGTCATTTAGGTATTAGTTTATTCCGCTTTGCTGTAGGATTCATTTTAGCTATTATTGTCGGGATACCTATTGGTTTTCTACTCGGTAGAAGTCAGTTTTTTTATACTGCAATTGAACCAATCTTTCAACTAATACGTCCAATTTCACCAATCGCATGGTCACCATTCGTAGTGTTGTGGTTTGGCATAGGAAGTTTGCCAGCGATGGCTATTATTTTTATTGCTGCGTTTTTCCCTATTACCTTTAATACCATCAAAGGAGTAAAAGGTGTGGAACCACAATATTTAAAAATAGCGTCTAATTTGAATTTAACTGGATGGTCACTTTATAGAAATATTTTATTCCCTGGTGCTTTTAAACACATTATGGGTGGAATACACATGGCAGTTGGAACCAGTTGGATCTTCTTAGTTTCCGGTGAGATGATTGGTGCACAATCGGGCTTAGGATTTTTAATTGTCGATGCTCGAAATATGCTGAATTTAGAAGATGTATTATCAGCTATTTTCTTTATCGGTTTATTTGGTTTTATTATAGACCGCTTAATCACACATTTAGAAACATATATTTTAAAACGATTTGGAGAAAATTAGGAGTGTTAAAATTATGACGTTAAATACATTAATAGAAAACAAATTAGATCCTTATTTAGTAGAAATTGATGACGGGTCTCACTATGCCAAAGATTTTATTCAGGATTTATTTAAAGAAAACCATTTTTCAAAACAAGATATCGAAAAAAACTTACTTACAATTGAACAAGTTTCAAACTCATGTTTAACTACAGGTTTTTGTTTATGGTGTGAATTAGCATTTTCCACCTACTTACAACATGCATCCACAAACTATTTAAATACTGAGTTACAAAACAAACTATTAAATGGCGAAATTTTAGGTGCAACTGGCTTATCTAATCCAATGAAATCTTTTAACGACTTAGAAGCTTTTAATTTAAACCACTATTATATAGATGGTACATTATATGTTAATGGGAAATTACCAGCGGTCAGCAATATTGGAGACGACCATTATTTTGGAGCAATTTCGAAAGCTCAAGACGGTGAAGAATTAGTAATGTTTATTGTTCGTGCCAATCAAGAAGGAATTAAGTTAACAGAAATGTCTAATTTCTTAGGTGTCAATGGCTCTGCAACTTATACTATTCAATTTGACGATGTCATCATCCCAGAGAAACATATCATTACAAAAGATGCTAAGTCTTTTGCTACACAAATCAGACCACAATTCGTGACATTGCAAATACCTATTGCCTTAGGATCTATTCGCTCATCACTTGACTTGATTCATAAATTTTCTACTGCGCAAAATGGCATTAATCAATATCTTGATTATGATGTTGATGCTTATGAAGCACAGTACCAACAATTAAGAACAGAATTTTATGAGCTTGTTCATGCGCATAAAGATGAATTGTCTGCTTATTTCGCTGACATTATCCGTATTAAAAAAGAAGCAGGTTATTTATTACTTGAAGTTAATCAAGCTTCTATGGTCAATGGCGGTGCACGTGCATACTCTCATAAAGCACCACAAGCGCGTAAATTAAAAGAAGGATTTTTCTTCGCCGCTTTAACACCAACATTACGACATTTAGGTAAGTTAGAAGCAGAATTAAAACAACAAGCTTAAATCAAACGAGGCTAGGACACTATTGATTGTCCTAGCCTCG
>NZ_PPQB01000023.1:32842-66278 GCF_002902345.1 Staphylococcus arlettae | reverse complement strand
GAAAATGCGCTTTAAACCAAGCTTTTTTCAACGCTAGTCATCCTTGCCGGGGTGAGACGACGAAATCATTTTTTCAAAATCAGATTTCTGTCCCACTCCCTTTTACTTAACCATACACCACTCGATAACACGCTTTATTGCGCTATCCCAATAGGCATAATCATGTTCCCCTTTACCACTTTCAAACTGGTGATCAACCCCATACTCAGTTAAATAATTAATAAATTTTATATTATCATCATATAACGCATCTTCTGTACCACACATTATTAATAACTCTGGTATTGGATGTCCTTGTTCTAGTGCATTATCAACTAAATAGTATACATCTAAATCACTACCGACTACATCATCATTGCTACCTATTATAGCTGTACTAGAAAAATCATACCAATCTATTTCCAGTAAATGTTGAACCGTAAATACAGCTGATAATGGGGCTGCTTTGGCGAAACGTTCACCTTGAGTAAGGGCAAACTTGATTGTGCCATAACCTCCCATTGAATGACCGGCGATAAAATTATCTTCTCGTTTTTTAGAGAGAGGTAAAATTTGATGTACGTAATCATGTACTTCCAATATATAATCATAATATTTATGACCTGCTGCCATATTGCTATATGCACTATGATCTGCGCGTGGCATAATAATTGCTAATTGATGTTCATTCGCATATCTTTCAATACTGGTATAACGTACATACGAAGTTTCATCGCTAGATAAACCATGCAAGAGTAATAACGATGGTAGTCGTTTTACAGGTTCTTGCGTGTCAAAATAGCTTGCGTCCTCTGGTAAAATCACAGTTAAATTTTGTTGCATTCCAATAGTTGTCGATTGATAATTCAATGTCATGACAGCCATAATAACACCTCTCTATGCGTTTGCATCTTGTAATGGATTACTATCCTTCAATTTATGTTTTCTATTCGACGGATCTAAGCGTTTTTCCAATAATCGTAAGACAACGTCTATTATAATTGCAATAAACGCAATTGGAATCGCTCCTGCCAATATAAACGTAGTACCATCTGTTGCATTAGTACCTCTTATTACAATATCTCCTAATGTTGGGGCGCCAATAAATGAGCCTACTGCAACGACACCTATCGCTACAACTAAAGCAATACGTAAACCACCCAAAATTACAGATAAAGATAAAGGTAGTTCAATCATACGTAATACTTGGTTACGAGTCATTCCCATTCCTTTACCGGCATCTTTTATATTACCATCGACATTACTAATACCAGTGAAAGTATTTTTTATAATTGGTAGTAACGCATATAAAAATACTGTCACAACTACCGTTGTAGGGCCTAGACCCATGACTAACATCAAAATGGCTAACATTGCAATAACTGGTACTGTTTGAATAATGTTGGCGATGGATATAATCAGCCATG
The DNA here is from genome assembly GCF_002902345.1 of Staphylococcus arlettae. GTDB lineage: Bacteria > Bacillota > Bacilli > Staphylococcales > Staphylococcaceae > Staphylococcus > Staphylococcus arlettae. The sequence continues at coordinate 64,872 of NZ_PPQB01000023.1, read as the reverse complement.
ATAACTTGCTATAACGTGCAATGAATATCCCTATCGGTATTCCAACGATAGCAGCAAATATGACACCATAAACAGACATCAATAAATGCTTAATAAATAATTCCCATAAGTAACCAAAATTGACAGAATAATATTCAATTAACTGTTGGATTAAATTGCCGCTCATGACTATTTACCACCTTTCTTATCATTTTCAAAATAATTATGTTCCTTCAAGAATTCTTCCGCTACAACTGCAGGTTCTTGACCTTGACCATCTGCTTTGTAATTCAACTCTTGCATTTTAGTTGTCGAAATTTTTCCTTCTAATTTTTGCATAGTAGGTTTTAATTCAGGATATTTTTTCAGTAAATCATTTTTCATAACACTACTTGCATCATATGGTGGGAAAAAGCGTCGATCATCTTTTAATACTTTTAAGTCATAGGCTGCAACACGTCCATCTGTTGAATATCCTACTGCTACGTCTAATCTGTTAGAATCTAACGCATCATATACTAAACCTATTTGCATTGGTCTAATATTATTAAATTCAATACCATATTCTTTTGCAAATGCAGGATAACCATCACCTTTACGTTTCAACCATGAACTATCGACACCTAAACGTAATTTATCACTATGTTTTTTCAAATCTGATACTGTTTCTAAATTATATTTTTCAGCAGTTTCTTTAGTCACCATTAAAGCATAAGTATTATCAAAGCCATATGAATCAAAAAATGTTTGATCAAATTGTTTTTGGAAGCCTTCTTGTGTCGCTTGCATAGCTTTATCTGGATTTTTAATAGGATCTTCTTTAAGTGCACCCGTTAACTCTGTTCCTGTATAACGTGCCCCAGATATATTCGCATCACCATTTACCAATGCATTATGTTGAATCGTACTAGATCCTAAATTATTTATTAATGTAGGTTTAATTTTTCCATTCGTATCATGCTCAATTAACAATCTCACTATATGTGAAATTATTTGTGATTCACTCGTAGCTAGTGCTGTAATCTTAACGTCACTGTTGGACTTACCGCCACCTAAACCTGGCAAACTACATCCAGATAAGAGCACCAAACAAGCTACAAGAATTAATAACTTTCTTTTCAAGTATTTCATTTTGTTTATTCTCTCCTTATCTAGAAACCTTTAACCCTTTTGGTACTGCCCATTTTTCAACTAACGATAATATAAAGTCTACTATAAGTGCTAAGAGTGTTACTAAGATTGCTGCACTAACAATCATTAATGGATCATATGTGTTTAAACCATTAAAAACAAAGTCTCCTAGTCCACCTGCACCAACATAACTAGCTAACGTTGCCCAACTAATAACATAAACTGCTGACAGTCTAATACCACCTAAAATTAACGGTAAAGCTAAAGGTAACTCAACATCTTTCATCAATTGGAAGCGCGTCATTCCCATACTCGTTCCCGCTTCTTTAATATTCTTATCTATATTTTGCACACCTAATACAGTATTATTTAAAATTGGCAATAATACATAGATAAATAACGCTACGATAGCCGGAGTCTTCCCTACACCAAAAATCGGAATCATAATAGCTAATACTGCTAACGTAGGTATAGTTTGTAATACTCCAGCAATCATTAATACGAAATTTGAAGTGCGTTTTAATTTAGATAAAAAGATACCAATAGGTACAGCAACAACGACCGCTATTAACAAAGCTACAATAGATATATAAAAATGTTCACCTGTCTTTGTAACAAGTTCACTCCAATTATTTATTAAAAAATCTATCATTTGTTATCAGCTCCTAAGTCAACAGGCTCAATAATAGCATTGTTTTCCTCAGGTTCTTCCATATCTCCCCAAATGCTGTCATAAACGATATCTACTAAGTTAGCTCTAGTAACAAGACCTATTAACGTTTGGTCATCACTATCTACCACAGGCACATTACGCACATTACGTTTTAATATTGTACGCACTGAATCCTGTAATTTACTGTCGATACGCACACGATAAATATCCCGTTGCATCATATCAATCAATTCTTTCTTCTGTCGTAATCCTTGATTAATATCTTCTATATCTAAATAACCTAATAATCGATGATTTTCCCCGACTACAAAAATGGTATCTACTCTACGTGTTCTCATAATATCTACAGCATCATTAAGCGTTTGATCAGCATGTACAGTCACAGGTTTAATCATAGCGTCTTCCACTGATTTCATATTTGGTCGATCTTGAATCAATCTATTCTGACCAATAAATTCTCGTACGAAATCGTTTGCAGGATAGCGTAAAATATTATCCGGTGTATCATACTGGATGACTTCACCATGTGACATAATACATATTTTATCTGCTAATTTTATGGCTTCATCCATATCATGTGTGACAAAGATAAATGTTTTCCCTAATTTTTGTTGCAATTCTTTTACTAAGTCTTGTAGCGTATCTCGCGTAATCGGATCTAGCGCACCAAAAGGCTCATCCATTAAAATTACATCTTGCTCCGCAGCCAAAGCACGTACAACACCTATACGTTGTTGCTGACCGCCTGATAATTCTGAAGGATAACGCTCTAAAAATGACTCCGGTAAATCTACTAACTTAATTAACTCTTTAGCTTTAGCATCTTTCTTTTCTTGTGACCATTTTAATAATTTAGGAACTAAGACAATATTTTCTTTAATGGTCATGTGTGGCATAAGACCAATTTGTTGAATAACATATCCAATTTTACGTCGTAGTTCTACTGGATTCATTTTACTCGCATCTTTGCCATTTATAGTAATTTGACCTTCTGTCGATTCAATCATTCTATTAATCATTCTTAGTGCAGTTGTTTTACCACTCCCACTTGTTCCAATAAATGCAATAAACTCCCCTGACTCTATTTCTAAAGAAATTTTATTTACTGCTTTCTTACCGCCAGGATAAACTTTTGATAAGTTTTTTATACTTAACATTTCCGAATTCCTTTCTGTTATTATATTTGTCCCTTAATAAACAAGAGTCATCAGTAGATGTCATACAAATTAAAAAATAAGTAAAAACATGATACAAATGACTCTCTCATTTTTTATACAGTTGAGATGACCAATGCACATACTCATTTGCATTATCACGGAGGTAGCTATATTACTACACTTGAATATCCTCATATTATTTAAAATATATTAACTTCCAGGCTACCTCTCAAATAATTATCAACTTTTAAATGTTAAAACTTTCTAAACTCAAGACATGATATATCATAGCGTTATTTGCGTTTTATTTCAATTTTATGCCCCAGTTCTCGCGGTTTTATATCTTCTGTAGCTATTATGGCGTAAGCCTCTAGCGCACTTTTAAATTCTTCTGGAAATGGTGCCGGTTTCGTTGTTTCCGTTGCAATTCCCATCAACATCACTTCATATGTAGCGCATTTATTACAAGCCTCATCATACAAATTCATAAAAACATGTATACGTTTTGTATCATAATCGATTACTGTCACTTCACACTGGATACGTTGATTGACCTTAATTTCTTTTAAATACAAAACATGATTTTCTAAAGTGAAAATTGTATATTTGAGTTCATTAATCGTTTGTTCATTTAAACCTAATTGTGCTAGCCACGCATCTGTAGCATCACTAAACACACGATTATATTCTGCATCATTCATATGATTATTGTGATCTACCCACTCTGGCTTAACTACAGTTTGGTAGTTGAATTTTTTAGTTGTCATATTCATGCACCGTTTGCTGACCTTTTTTCATACTTGCAGTATCTTCTGGCCAATATTCTTGCGCTAATTGTTTCACTTTTACTAAAAATTCATTACGTTTCATATCTAATTCAGCCATGGTATTACCTTGTGATGTGGCCTCACAACCAGCAACAACATCATCATATAATGACTGAGTTAATTCTGGTGCTTCTAGTTTAGTCCATGGTTTTTTCAAAGCAGGTCCAAACTGTTTTAACATGTGGCGCATACCACCTTCTCCACCTGCAAGGTGGAATGTCATAAATGGACCATATTGTGCATAGCGTAAGCCAGCTGCATGGGTAAATGCTTTATCTACTTCTTCAGTAGTTGCAATACCATCATTAACAATGTGTAAGGCTTCTCTCCATAACGCTTCCATTAAACGATCTGCAATATGCCCTTCTATTTCATGACGTACATGCAAGACATCCATACCTATACTTTCATAAATGCGCTCAGCAGCTATCGTTGTAGCCTCACTTGTAGACTTACCTGCAACAATTTCGACAAGAGGCAAAATATATACTGGATGAAATGGATGTGCAACAATGAAACGCTCGGGATGTGTTAAATTTTGTTGTAATTCTGAAGGCATAATACCTGATGTACTAGAACCTATCGTTGCATCTGGTTTCGCATAAAAATCAATTTCCGTTAACACTTTATCTTTCAATGACTCAATCTCTGGTACATTTTCTTGAATGTGATCTGCATCTTTAACAGCTTCTGCTAAGTTATCCGTAAATGTTAAATTTTGTAATGACGCATTTTCCGCTAAACCTAATGATTCTGCATAAGGCCAATTTTGTTTAACTTGTGTCAACATGCGTTCATAAGCACCTTCACTCGGATCTGTCGCTACGACTTCGTGTCCATGTGCAAGCATTCGTGTAATCCAACCACTACCAATAACACCTGTTCCTACTACTGCAAATTTCATAATGTGCCTCCTTGTGGGTTTCTCAATTGATATTTATCTCTCGCCTCTTGTGGTGTCATTGGTTCAATTCCTAAATCTTTTAATATTTCAACTGCTTTAGCTACAAGTTGTTCATTTGTAGCTTTAACACCTTTTGATAAATATAAATTATCTTCTAACCCTACACGAACGTTGCCACCGCGTTTAGCTGCCTCTTCAACTGTAGGTAATTGCATACGACCTATTCCAAATGCAGACCATTCTGCATTTTCTGGTAAACGCGTTTTAAAATATTCAATAGTTTCAGGATCATTTTCGGCACCCCAAGGAATTCCTAAACAAAATTGAAATAGCGGTTGGCCTTCTATCAAGCCTTCTGATATTAACTGTTTAGCAAAACTTATATGTCCACTATCAAAGCATTCTAATTCTGGTTTTACACCCGCTTCTTTTACTAAAGCAGCTTGCGTACGTAACCATGATGCAGGACTCAAATAAACATCGTCTCCCATATTAACGCTGCCACAATCTAACGTACACATTTCAGGCAACAAGTCTCCAACCGGCTGATGACGTTCTTGCGGTGTTTGCATATCAGTTCCCGGTCCACCTACAGAAGGGTTATTTAAATCAGGGATAAAGTCTCCTCCACCACCTGACGTTACATTTATAATAATATCTTCATCAGCTTGACGAATTAACTCAATAGCTTTTTTAAATAAATTGACATCATGACTGATACCACCTGTTTTTGGATCACGTGCATGTATGTGAGCAACTGTCGCTCCAGCTCTCGCACATTTGATTGCAGAATCTGCAATTTCTTCAGGTGTGACAGGTACATATTCACTTTTACTTGTAGTATCTCCAGCACCTGTCAATGCTGCTGTTAACATTACTTTTTTCATATTTTTCACCCTCCAGCTATGTTTTACACATGCTTTAGTGTACCAACCAGACGGTAAAGTTTCAACTTACAATACTATAAAAAAAGAGATAAAAAGCGTCAAACGCTTACTATCCCTTGGTTTAAAAAATTTTATTTTTCTTCTTTTTGGCTATAACTATGTGCTGTAAGTCTGTCTAAAACTTGTTTACGCATATCATCATCAATTGCATCTATACCAAATATTTCTGACAACCATAGTCCATCAATGGCTAATCTTATAATTGTAGCATCTACAGGATCCAAACCATCATGTTCGATTTGCGTTTGCCAGTCACGATATGTGTCTTGTAGTGGACTTAATAAATTTTTATTACTACCTTGAGCAGCTAACATACCAGACGTAATACTAGCATTTTCTTCTCTGTGTTCTCGTGTAGCTTCTATAAATGCACGTAACATATTTCCTGCTTCTGCAGATGAAGTCTTATTCCAATGGCCATCTACATTTGTCTTATATAGAGTATTGGCATGATCAACAAGCCCTTGTATCAATGCTGTTTTATTTTTAAAGTGATACAGTAAGCCACCTTTACTCACTCCTGCTTTATGCGCCACCGCGTCTAATGTTAAGTATTCGCTGCCTTGTTCATTGACAATGGCTGCAGCCGCTTCTAATAGCTGTATACGCTTTGATGTTCTAGGCATGTAAGTACCTTCTTTCTATTGTTCAATTATTTGTCGTTCATTCCTTTGCCAGCCAAAATTTGATCTTTGTACTTTTCGATACGTTGCGTACGTGTTTCACTGCGTTTTGCTTGACCAATATAATACATATATTGACGTTGACGTCCAGGGGTTAAGTTATTAAATGCAGTTTGTAATGTTTCATCATTATCTAACGCCTGGCGTAGTTCTTCTGGCATCTCATACTCATCAGTGTTTTTCATTTTGACTTGTTTACCAGATTTTTCAACACGAATAGCTTCTTCCAAATACCAAGCAATTTCCGTTTCTCTTGTTTGTATTTCTGCTAAATCTTTAAATCTTAATTGTCTAGCGGCTTGAACATTTTTAGTTTGCTGTACTAACGTATCATATTTGTCTTTCATTATCGCACCTTTTTCAAATAGCAGTGCGCAATAATGCTTAAAATCTTGGATAATCACTACATTTTTATCATTCAATGTATAACATGGATGCTTCCACTTAAACTCCTCTTCCAGTTCTGTGTCTAGACTTAGCTTTCGCAAAAATTTAAACTCATCTTGCCATTGCTCCAGATTGTTAATAAACGTATCAACTTTTGCATTAGTAACTTTTTCGTTCATCACTATCAACTCCATTATTGGTTCATCATATTTATATTACTATAATGCCCACTTTTTTGGGAATTATAACTCATAAACTTTAACTTACTTTTCCGATTAATATACTATGAATTAATGGAATTTTATGCTATATTTATTCCATTAAAAAATTTATAGAATTAAGATAGAGGTGAGTTAATGCAACAAACAGCAAATTTAAAAAAAGTTTTAGGTCTTCCAGACGTCATGGGTATTGCAATTGGTCAAATTATAGGTGCAGGTGTGATGTCATTAACAGGTATCGGCATTCAAATGACTGGCAGTGGTATAACACCAGCGTTTGTTATTTCTTCAATTTTAACACTCGTTACCATGTTTCCAATAGCTATTTTGAGCTCAGCAATCCCAACCACTGGAGGTATGTATCAATATACAAGTCGATTGCTTTCACCTAAAATAGGCGTTTTTTGGTTATTACTCTTTTTGCTATTGCAAATCACATTAGCTTTATATGCACTGTCTTTTGCACAATATTTAGAAAGTATTTATCCTGGAGTGCCAATTAAGTGGGTAGCATTAACATTAATGACAATCTTATTTATTGTCAATATTATCGGTGTCAAATCTGCGTCCTATATTGGTAATTTAATGGTAGTTGTCTTGATCGTCGCTTTATCTTGCTTCATCATTTATGGTTTACCACATACCAATGTTGCTGTATTTAATTCACATGATATGTTTCCTGATGGTTTTACTGGATTCTTTACTGCTGTTGGCTTAGTTTCATTTGCTACTGGAGGCGCACAAGTTGTAGCTGAATTAGGTGGCGAAATGAAGCGTCCACATCGTGATATCCCAATAGTCATTGTTGTAGCCACAATTTTTGTAGGTCTACTCTATGCCTTTATCGCCAGCATTGCAGTTGGCGTATTACCAATTTCAGAAGTAGCGGGTCAGCCGTTAACGAGTGTAGCACAAACTGTTTTACCTAGACCCATTTTTATTTTCTTTATTGTTGGAGGTGCTATGTTTGCATTAGCTACAACGCTTAATTCCACATTAACTTGGGTTACCAAAAGTTTATTAGTAGCTATCCAAGATGGTTATTTACCATCGCAACTTGGCGCTGTTAACAAACGATTCGGCACACCACATTGGTTGCTCATATTATTTTATATTATCGGTGCTTTTCCCATTATTACAGGTATGTCATTAACAGTTGTAGCACAATTAGGCACAGGTATTTCGTTGCTAGTGTTCGCCTTCCCTGCTTTGGCAGTATTACGCTTACCTAAAAGGTATCCTGAGGCTTATCAACGTTCACCATTAAAAGTGCCTTACCCATTATTAGTAAGTATTTCAGTGTTAGCAATTGGGTTATTACTATATCAATCTTATTTATTAATTTCTGATTTACAACTTGTGTATATCATTGGTACGTTAGTTTATATTATCTTAGCGGCAGGTATTGCGTATCTCTCACGTACACCTCAAAATTATGAAATTGCATCTCCTGCATTACTAGCAACAAAGCAATCACCTGAAGGTTAACTATTGTGAATAGTAATACAAAACAGCCATCACTATGTAAAGTGACGGCTGTTTTTGCATTATTTATATTTCATATAACGCTAACGTAATTCATTTATTAGCGTATTAAATTCCACAATTTATGTTGATACTACTTTTTTCAAACTGATAGCAATTATAAGCGCAATTACTGCAATTCCTACTGAAAAGTAAGCTGTTGCATGCACATTAATATTTGAAACAATCAGTCCACCAATAATACCACCAACACCAATACCAGCATTTAAACTTGACATATTCCAGCTCATAACTTGGCTTGTATCGCCTTCAACATGTTCAATAATTCCGCTTTGTACTGCCGGATTAGTACTCCATTGCATAATGTTCCAAATAAATACCGTGATAAGTAACATAGCAACAGTTGATAACACTGGATTTAATGATAACATCGTTGCAATAAATATGATTATAGAGATGATTAACCACCTTTTACTTGTTAACTTGTCTGATAAAAATCCGCCCATTGATGTTCCTATGACGCCAGCAACACCATTAATCAATAAAACTATAGAGATAAATGATAAATCATGTCCACCTGCAAGCATCAATGGATTTATAAAAATAAATGTTATCGAATTCGCTACTAATATTAAGAAAGTAATACTTAGAAATTTAACAATTTCGGCAGGACGTAAAATTTTCGAATAAGTAGTACTTTGTCGTGGTGTGCTACCAACGTGAGACTGTTTATTAGTATCCTCAACTGAAGGTAAATAAATAAACATTAAAATACCCGCAAGTACACTTACTACAACTATAAATACAAATGTATAGCGCCATCCTACTAAATCACCTATCATTGTCCCAAGTGGAACTCCAAAAACATTCGCTCCACTAAATCCTGAATAAACTACACCAATCATTTTACCTCTGTTTTGTGGTGCAGTTAATAAAGCAGTAAGGGCTAGTATTTTGACAACAATTAATGCTGCTGCCGCTGAAGACAATATTCGCCCGATAACTAAAATTGTGAAGTTTGGCGCAATGGCAATAATTAAATTCCCCACAATAAAAGCAAGTAACGTTATAAGCAATAATGGTTTGGGCGCAAAACGATTCGTTAATTTCACTAATATTGGGCCTGAAATCGCAAAGGTAATAGCATAGAGTGTCACCAGTTGTCCTACTATAGCTTCAGACACATTCAAGTCTGCGCTCATTAAATTCATAATTCCAGCTACCATCATCTCAACCATACCTACGATGAAAATACTAACAATAAAGGTAACTATTCTCATTACTGACATAGACCTGTCTCCTTTCTATATAATGTACGTTTTTTTACATAACCATTCCATTATATACCATTCGTCAACCATACTCATACCCTTTAAAGCCTATTACACCAATAGTTTATCGGATACTTAACATTACTAAATAACATTGGCTGTAACACCATAAAAATACGAACTCCTCCCATAATTAACATAGAAGAAGTTCGCTTAATAACATCATTAATTATTGCTTTGTAATATCTATTGTGTTTGCAATAAGTTGATCACGTTGATTGAAAAATTGTTTATAACTTAAATATGTTGCAAATAATGCTGACATTATAGTAGCAGTAGTATGAATAAAAATTACCATCAATTGAAATTTAATCGCTTCTAATGGCGGAACACCACCTATAATCAGTCCAGTCATCATCCCAGGAATAGAGACAATCCCATAGGTTTTCACTGAATCTATCGTAGGTACGATAGCCGTTTTAATACTTTCACGTAATGTCGCTTTGGAAGCTAATTTAGGTTCGGCACCTAATGATAATTTCGCCTCAATTTCATCCATTTGTTTAACGAATTCTTTATCCAAATTTTGATAAGCTAAATTAATCGCAATCAAACTATTACTGGCAACCATACCAGCTACAGGTATCACTTCATTGGCTTTGAAATCAATAGCACCTGTCACGATAACGCCCATTAACGGTAAAACTACACCTATAAATATTGAACTAAATGAAATCAAAAACACATGATGCATAATAGGCGATGCTCGATGTATAGTATTCCATGCAGCATTAACGATAATAACTAGTACAAATAACATCAGTAACCAATGTTGATTAACATCAAATATAAAATCTAAAATAAATCCTAATATTAACAGTTGAATAATGGCACGCCCTGTAGCAATTAGTAAATCTTTTGCAATATGTAATTTTTCTTTATACGAAACAATAATTGGAAAGAGTAACAATAATGCAGTTAAAGATAAGGCTGTAACACTCATGTTAATACCTCCTCAGACTGTAGCTTTCCATCAACAATACGCCACTGTTTATCAAAATGTCGCGTACTTTGTTGATCATCATGCGTAATCCAGACTACAGCTAATCCTTGTTGCACTAACTCAAAAATAAATGTTTCGATGTTTTCCTTATTATGTACATCTAGTGCGCTTGTAGCTTCGTCTAACAGTAATACTTTTGGTATATACATGAGTTGTCGTGCAATTGTAATACGTTGACGTTCCCCGCCTGACAAATGTTGTACAAGAGTATTTAGCTTATAATGACCTAAACCTACTTTTTTTAATAACTTTCTCGCCCTGCTTTTATCAAACTTGTCTTGTCTAGCAAGTGCTGGAAAAGCTAAGTTTTCACCGATGGTAGTACCAAACAAGTCGCTTTGTTGTAATAAAAAACTAACTTCCATTCTCAAAGTTTCAGGATCTATATCTTCAAAAGGATGTCCATATAACGTTATTGTCCCTTCCGTCGGACTCAGCAAATTACTCATTAATCTAAACAGTGTGCTCTTACCACTACCAGATGGACCTAGGACACTAATGGCTTCACCCGGGTTTACGGTTAAAGAAATATCGTCAATAATAGTACGCTTATCAATTTTATAAGAAACATGATTCAACTCAAGCACATACTTCGCCTCCAAGCTTACCAAAACTTACTTACAGTTTTATGTTCTAACTCACTAACAGTGTTAAAGTTATTGCATAATCTCTATGTTCAATGCAATATAAATATAGTTAAATTATTTAAATGAACCATTTAACCTACAGTTAGTTTATATCGCTAATAATATTATTATAACGTTACCACAATTAAGATAAATGCAACCAAATTATTCAACATATGGAATGTTACCGCAGCAGCAAGATTTTTGCCTGTTATTAAATACACAAAAACGATTGAACCACCAAGAATTAAATAACTGCCGATTTCAAAGGGTGATTGTGCACCTGTCATATGTAAGCAACCAAACACCACTATCGAAATAATAGTCATTAAAGTATAAGTGAACTTTTTCCCGAGTTCATGAATCAACAAATGGCGAAATAACATTTCCTCTACGAACGGGGTCAAAATAACAATATCAATAAATAGTAACGGTAACAGCCAAGGATTATCAAATAATGACAGCAATTCCATTTGGTTCTGTGTTTCACTATATTGTAACGATTCAGGTAAAAATGTCGTTAACCATTCATATATATAGATTAAAATTGTACTGGCAATATAAGTACTTACAAATAACATAGTATATGGTTTTAATTGTCGAAATCGCTGGAGAGCAATATTGATAATTTGATGTTTACGATGCATTAAATAAAAAATATATAACAATATAACAGAGCTTAAAATAGAACTTATAATATAAATAGGATGCTCTAACTCTATAAAATCAACATTAAATTGAGTCACTAAATAAACTAACAATAATACTAAAATATTCGTCGCAATTAGATAAATAGGAATTAACCAAAAATCTCTTTTTACTAAATTTGAACGTTGCCAATAATTGTCTGCTTCGTTATGTATTGTGTTCTGTGAAGTCTTTGAGGACATGGTTTACCATTCCTTTCAAAATTTATATCTTAAATATATCATGCCTCCAATTTATAATATATAGATGTGATTCTATTACTTTCAAAAATAATCATATCTCATTTTTAATTGCAAAAATTCTTTTTTCTTCACAACACTTCCAAATTGTAATAATACGAATTTGTTGTAATATAGAACATAATAAGGGGGGATTTAAAATGACAGTCTTAACAGTTCTACAATTAATCGTCAATGTCATCATAGTGGTATTTTTAATTGGTGGCCTCGTTTTGGGGGCGGTGCTACTATTTAAAGATAAACGACAAAAACAACATAGTGTACTCCGAAATTATCCATTATTAGCACGTATTCGTTACTTTTTTGAAAAAATTGGTCCTGAAATGCGCCAATATCTGTTTTTGGAAGATACTGAAGGGAAACCTTTTTCACGCAATGATTTCATCAATATTGTAGTGGCAGGTAAATATAATTCTCGTATGGCAAGCTTTGGTACACAAGAAGATTATAAAGAAGGCTTTTACATTCAAAATACGATGTTTCCACTTCAAACTTCAGAACTTAATATCGATCAGTCATCTATGATTTCTACATTTATCTACCATATAGATAATGAACGACTTTTTAATCGCGATGAACATCGTGAAGAAACCAACATTGATCCTTATTTTTTAACTGATGACGACGCCATTGTGTTAGGTGCTCAATTAGCACACCCATTCACACTCAAACGCTTAGTAGGTCAATCTGGAATGAGTTATGGAGCTTTAGGCCAACGAGCAATAACTGCACTATCTAAAGGATTAGGTCAAGCAGGCACTTGGATGAACACTGGTGAAGGTGGCTTATCAACATATCATCTTAAAGGTGGCGGAGATATTATTTTCCAAATAGGGCCAGGACTTTTCGGTGTACGTGATGCGGAGGGTAACTTTGATGAAGAAGAATTCAAACGTTTAGCACAATCAGCTGAAGTTAAAGCTTTTGAAATTAAATTAGCCCAAGGAGCTAAAACACGTGGAGGTCATATGGCAGGCAATAAAGTAACTGAAGAAATTGCTGAAATCCGTAACGTAACACCTTGGAAAACTATTAATTCACCCAACCGCTTCACATACATTAATAATCCCAATGACTTACTAGAATGGGTTAGCAATTTGCAACAAATTGGACAAAAACCTGTAGGCTTTAAAATAGTAATAAGTAAAGTTAAAGAAGTCGAAACACTTATTCAGACAATGATTCGCACCAATCAATTTCCTGATTTTATAACAATTGACGGAGGTGAAGGTGGCACAGGTGCTACCTTCCAAGAACTGGAAGATGGTGTAGGTCTTCCGTTGTTCACAGCCTTACCAATACTATCAGGACTATTAGAAAAGTACGATATACGAGATCGTGTAAAAATCTTTGCTTCTGGTAAACTGATTACACCAGACAAGATTGCAATTGCGCTCGCACTTGGAGCCGATTTAGTCAATATCGCACGAGGAATGATGATTAGTGTCGGCTGTATTATGAGCCAACAATGTCATATGAATACTTGTCCTGTTGGCGTTGCTACTACAGATGAAAAAAAAGAACGGGCTTTAATCATCGAAGAAAAGAAATTCCGAGTAACCAATTATGTGACTAGTCTACATGAGGGTTTGTTTAATATTGCTGCAGCTGTTGGTGTGTCAAGCCCTACTCAAATTAGCAAAGAACATATTATTATGAAGCAACATAATGGTGACCTGCAATCCATTCACGACTACAAATTAAAGCTTATCGAACACCAATGATAACTAAAGAGGTTGCAACAATTATAAAGTTGCAACCTCTTTAGTTATTTATTAACTTATAACCACTATTTTACAATCCAGTAGTTAGTTGTTCACTTAATTTTTCAACGATTGTCACTTCATCATCTTCTAAGGGATTAAAAACAAATTTCTCTCCATCAATAAATACTGTTGGTATGCCTGTTATTCCTCGTTCAAATGCTTCTGCAGTTATAGCTAATGAACGTTCGTCTGCTGCTTTATTAAGTGCTAAGTTGAATTCATCTTCCATTTTACGTTCAATTGCACTAAAACTTGTTTTCCAACTTTCTTGTGTTTCATATAAATGATGAATTAATTGATAAGTTCTAGAAACATCCTCATAATCTAAATAAAAATTAGCGATTGTTCCTTTTAACAAACCTTGTTTTGTTTTATCAAAATGTTTAATTACATGTTTTACTTTACCTTGCTCAATTAATGGCGTTAAATAACTATCCGCTGCTTTAAAATAATTTTTACAATATGGACAAGCAAAGTTAATAAATGATTCTACTGTAACAGGTGCATTACTTTTACCTAAAGTTAAATGTTGTACGTCTGACACGATTATTCCCCCTTCTTATAATTACTACTATTGAAACATAAATTATCTCTAATTACACAAATTTAGTCTTACTACTTTACTAAGAATTCATATAAATAGCGTTTCTTAGCACAAATGCTAAAATATAAATAACACTTATTTTATTTTGGAGGTTAATATATGAAAAATTCAGTCGAACTATTAAAAACATTAACTGATGTAGATGGTATTGCAGGACATGAAATGACAGTTAAATCTTTGATGCATGATTATTTAAGTCCTATTAGTGACGAAATTGTCGAAGATAACTTAGGTGGCATTTTCGGGAAAAAGCAAGCTGTTAATGGTAGCAAGTCTTTAATGGTTGCCGGTCATTTAGATGAAATTGGCTTTGTTGTAACTAAAATCGATGAAAATGGTTACTTAAAATTCACTCCGATTGGTGGTTGGTGGAACCAAGTCATGTTATCTCAGAAAGTAACAATAACGACTGACGAAGGTAAAAAAATACGTGGTATTATTGGTTCTAAACCGCCTCATGTACTGTCTCCAGAAGAACGTAAAAAGACGGTTGATATTAAAGAAATGTTTATTGACATTGGTGTGAAAAGTAAGAAAGAAGCTGAGCAATTTGGTATTGAGCTCGGTAATATGGTAACACCATATAGTGAATTTGAAACATTAGCTAATAATAAATACTTAACAGCAAAAGCATTTGATAATCGTTATGGTTGTGCACTTGCAATTGATGTACTAGACAACTTAAAAAATGAACAAATTGATATTGATTTATACGCAGGTGCCAATGTTCAAGAAGAAGTTGGCTTACGTGGTGCAAAAGTTGCAGCTAATACGATTAAACCTGATTTAGCCATTGCAGTCGATGTTGCTGTTGCCTATGATACACCAGGGTTATCCCAACTTAGTGAAACTGCATTAGGCGAAGGTCCAGTCGTTATTATCATGGATGCGAGTAACGTTGGCCATGTTGGTTTGACTAAACATATTAAACAAATCGCTAAAAAGCATAATATTAGTATTCAATTAGATTCTACTCCTGGTGGCGGAACTGATGCTGGTAGCATACATGTAGCAAATGAAGGAATTCCAACAGTAGCTATTGGTGTCGCTTTACGTTATATGCATTCTAATGTCTCTGTTTTAAATACAGATGATTATAAAAATTCAGTAGCATTAGTAACTGAAATCGTTAAATCTTTAAATGATGACACAGTAGAACAAATCATTTGGTAATTATTTTATAGGTAAAAAGCTTGGACACTACACATGTTCCAAGCTTTTTTATCTGTGATATATTTTTAATTTTCCCTACAATTACATTAAAATTAAGAACACTACAATGCTATAACACCGTTTACTCTAATTCTCTCTTATTCCATGTTATGTACAGGAGGTTTAACCTCTTCAGGTAATGGGCTTTGATACTGATCGCGTCCTATTTCGCGATCAAATTCTTGTTCGATATCCTTTAATTTTTCTGGATGTTCTAATACATAAATCGCACTTCGAGCTAATACACGTGCTGCACGTGACATCCCTTTTTGTGCCACCGTACTTTTGCCTTGTGCAACCATTTGCCACGTATGTAACTGTGTCCCTATAGCTGCAGTTGCGGTTGTTACTTGTGCAGTTGGAACGTTCCAACTAACATCTGCCACATCTGTAGAACCATACATTATTTTTGTTGTAGGTTCATATGGATGAATGACATCACTTAAATTTTTCCCTTCAACTAAATGTTGATCTTGTAACACTCCAAAGCTCTCATACGTTTTAACAGCAGTTTGTTGCTCTTCCTCACTTAAAGTTTCCCAAAGTGCTTGTGCAAAAGTTTGTTCTTCAGATGTATAACTAATCTGTCGTTCTTTATCTAATTCATCAAATACCACTTGCTCTAAAGTTTGATTAGGTACATATTCTGAAACTGCAGACATTAGCTCTGAGGACATAGTTGTCCCAGTCATTAACGCTGCGCCTTGTGCAATTTTATCGACACGTTTATAAATTTCACGTGCATCTTCTATTTTCGGTGCCCTGATTAAATATACTACTTCAGCTTCAGCTTGCACAACATTAGGAGAGACACCTCCTGTATCCGTAATAGCATAATGAATGCGTGCATCCTGGATAAGGTGTTCACGTAAATAGTTTCCACCTACATTCATCAGTTCTACAGCATCTAATGCACTTCTACCGATATGTGGCGCACTTGCTGCATGCGCACTTTTTCCTTTAAATTTATACTTAACTTGGAAATTAGCTAGTGAGCGTAATGCCATAATTGCATTAAAAGGTGTAGGATGCCAAGTTAAAGCTAAATCTAAGTCATCAAACATCCCCGCTCTCGCTAAAAAACCTTTGCCCGATCCGCCTTCTTCAGCTGGACAACCAATTATTTTTACAGTTCCAGGAAGTTTATACTTCTCAAGATAAGCTTGTACTGCGAGTGCAGCACCGATAGCACCTGTCCCTAATAAATTATGACCACACCCATGGCCAGCTTTATTGTGCTCCACTGGTTTGTTATAGGTAATGTTTGCTACTTGGCTTAATGAAAGTAATGCATCATACTCTGCTAACAATCCAATTACTGGACCTTTATTGCCAAAAGTAGCTGAAAAAGCAGTTGGAATATTGGCTATGCCCTGCTCAATATCAAAACCTTGTTGCTCTAAATAGTTACATATCTCAGCACTCGAGTCGTATTCTTCATATAATGTTTCTGGGTGATCCCATATAAAATCGCTTAGCATTTGCAAATCTTGCGCTTTATCTTCAATTATTTGTTGTACAAATAGTTCATAATCTTTCATTATTAATTCCCACCGCCTTTGTCCACTACATAATAACATGATTCTTTTCTAAAAATACAATTTTTCAGAATATTTATGTTTTTTTCATCTTAGCTTTGTTATAATTTCGAATAAGCTCAAACGTGGAGGGATTTGCAATGAAAAAGCAAAACAAACCGAAAGTTTCATTTGTACATAAAGCTTTAAACGGCGTAGAAGTCGTTGGAAATCGTTTGCCTGATCCTAGCATTTTATTTTTTCTAATGTGCGTAGGTTTGGCCGTTATAACTTGGGTAGTCTCACTCTTTCAAGTAAGTGTGAAACATCCAGGTACAGGTGATGCTGTCGCCATTAAAAGCATTATTAGTAAAGATGGCATCACAATGATTTTTAATGATGCTATACAAAATTTTTCTGAGTTCCCTGCTTTAGGTCTAGTACTGTCCGTAATGTTAGGTATAGGTATTGCTGAAAAGACAGGTTACTTTGATAAATTAATGATTCAAGTAGTACAAAAAGCACCAAAGAAATTTATCGTTCCCTGTATTATTATTATTGGTATCTTAGGTAATGCTGCTGGTGATGCTGCTCCTATTGTCTTACCACCACTGACTGCCATAGTATTTATTAAATTAGGCTATCACCCGATAGCAGGATTGGCTATGGCATATGCAGCTGCTTTAGGTGGTTTTTCAGCTAACTTTTTAATAGGTATGTCAGATGCGCTACTATACGCATTTACCAAACCAGCTACCAATATTGTATCTGATAGTATCCAAACTAATGTCGCAATGAATTGGTATTTTATCGCTGCTAGTGTCGTAGTTTTACTACCTGCTGTGTATTGGGTCACAATGAAAATAGTTATACCTCGACTTGGGACTTATGACGCCAGTGATACAGATATTACTAGCGAGGATTCTGATACAACAATTAGTCCAAAAGAAAAGCGCGCTGTATTTTGGGCGAATATTAGTTTTGTAGCTGTAATCGTCTTAATCGTTGTAACTGCAATACCTCAAAATAGTTTTTTACGTAACGCCAAAACAGGCAGCTTATTAAATGATGCCCCTATTATTAATGGCGTAGGACTACTTATTTTAATTCTCTTTTTAGTACCAGGATTAGTATATGGCATTATGACCCAAAAATTAGCGAATTCAAAAGATTTAGGCAAGATGTTAGCAGACTCTATGTCTTCCATGGGATCATTTATTGTTATTGTCTTTTTTGCCGCACAACTACTAGCATTTTTAGAATGGAGTAATTTAGGTATTATTGTTGCAGTTAAAGGTGCAGCATTACTCCAAGGACAAAATGGTATTGTGCTTATTATAGGTATTATTTTGCTGAGCTCAATTATAAATTTACTTATAGGCAGTGCTTCAGCTAAATGGGGTATTTTAGCACCTATTTTTATACCGATGTTAGTGCTTGTAGGATTTCATCCAGCATTTACGCAAATGTTATATCGCATAGGTGATTCTATTACTAATCCTATAACACCAATGATGCCTTACTTACCATTACTTTTGTCTTACGCACAAAAATATGATCCGAAAATGAAACTGGGTTCTTTACTCTCTAGTTTAATGCCCTATTCAATCGTATTAGGCATTGTGTGGCCACTCTTCATGATAATATGGTTCTTATTAGGCTGGCCATTAGGTCCTGGGGGTCCTATCTTCAGCAAATAAAATGACATTACTATTTCAGTCAATTTTTGACAATTAAATTGCCACAAATATATTTGAATCGTGTATGATAGGGTAAATAAAAAAAACACGACTTAACAATATACACCTAGGAGGCAAATATGAAACGCATAGGTTTAATCGATATTGGATCAAATACCATTCGCTTAGTGATATTTGAATTCGATAAAAAGACTGGTTTAGATGAAGTACTTAATATAAAAACACCTGCACGTTTAAGTCAGTATTTGACTAATGATTTAACGATGACACAAGAAGGTATTGAAGTATTAACTACAACTTTGAGTAGTTTTAAACGTGTCTCAGATAAATTTGCAACAGACGAACTACACCCTATTGCTACAGCAGCAATTAGACAATCGACTAATCGAGATGACATTATCAAACATATTGAACAACAACTTAATATAACAATGCGTATTATCCCTGAAGAGAGTGAAGCTTTTTATGGTTATTATGCAATCACACATACGACAAATATTTCAGATGGTATCTCTGTCGATATCGGTGGCGGTTCTACAGAAGTAACATTATTTAAAGATAAACAGCTAAAAGCTGCCCACAGTTTCCCATTTGGTGTAGTGACGCTGACTAAAAAATTTTTCAGTGACAAACCGCACAATGATAAACATGCTATAAAAGATATGGAAAAGTTTCTAATTAAGCAATTTAGTCAATTAGACTGGCTTAATGATGCTCAAGTAGCTCTTGTAGGTGTTGGTGGGTCTGCACGTAATGTCGCGCGTATTCATCAATCTGCACACGACTACCCTATAGGGGGTGTCCACAACTATTCTATGAGTGCTAAAGATGTTGAAGAAGTATTTTCGCTAATCAAAAAATCATCACGCGATGAATTAAAAGATGTAGATGGTTTGAGTGGTGACCGAATAGATATCATTTTACCGGCTGTTGCAGTATTTAAAAATTTATTCACTAAAATCAATGCCACCCAATTTACTTTTTCACGTAAAGGGTTACGTGAAGGCTATGTGATGCATTTAATTAGCGAGCAATTTCCTGATCAGTTCAACAAAGAAAATATTCGCCAAGATGCGCTATATCATTTGGCTAATGAATATAAAATAGAAGAAAAAAGTGCGAAACAGCGTGTTAAGCTTGCCTTATCTTTACTCAATCAATTGATAGAAACAAAACATTTAGACATTAGTAAGACAGATAAACGATTATTTGCGGAAGGATCTTATTTGTATTATTTAGGGAGCTTTATAAATGCTGATTCAAGTTCTCCACATACCTATTATATTATTGCTAATTCTATGATTGAAGGTTTTACACATCAAGAACGTGTCAAACTTGCTTTACTTGCAAGTTTCAAAAACAAATCATTAATGAAATTTTACAGTCATGAAACAAAATGGCTAGTACAAGACGAATTAGATACTATCCAGTCATTAGGTGGCATCATCAAATTTATTAACGCATTGAATATCTCTCAAACAAATGTCGTCGATCGTATTTATCTAAAGAAAGAAAAAGGCGATTACACACTTTACGTATTTTATGAGGGAGAACCTGTTGCTGAAGAATATCAAGCTAATCGACAAAAGAAGCATATCGAAAAGATATTAAAGGACAAACTTTCTATTAACTTTACACGCGCTTAATATTTATATGATAAGTTAAAATAAGATTATTATGCAATTTAGACTATAACGAGGTGTAGCGAGTATTATGCAAAATTATTTAAGATCCAAAGATTTGAATTTACCACAATATTATAATAATAGAGAGCTAAGTTGGTTGGATTTTAACTTTCGTGTTTTGCAAGAAGCAGAAGATAAAAATAACCCTCTGTTAGAGCAACTCAATTTTATATCAATTTTCAGTTCTAATTTAGACGAATTCTTTATGGTTCGTGTAGCTGGTTTACAAGATCAATATAAGATGGGGTACGATAAGCCTGAAAACAAAGCCCAATTAACGCCAAAACAACAACTTGAACAAATTAAAATTAAAAATAAACACTACGTCAATTTACAATATAAACGCTATAATGAATTAGTTGATGAATTAAAACAATACAAAGTCGAAATTGTTGAGCCTGAATGTTTAAACGATGATTTGTTAGCTGACTTAGAACAAGAGTTCAAATTAAGCATCTTACCCACATTAACACCATTAGGTATTGATGCCTATCATCCATTTCCAAAATTAAATAATAAAAGTTTAAATATTTTTGTTGATATCGATACTGAAGATGCTATTAATTCAGCCATTGTGCAAATACCATCTTTAATACCTAGATTCACCACTTTAAATGATGGTGATAAACAGTATGTAGTTATGATTGAAGACATAATAACGTACTTTATAAATTACCTCTTCACTGGTTTTGAAGTATTAAACACCTTTACTTTTAGAATTACTAGAAATGCAGACTTAACTATTCACGAAGATGGTGCTGAAGATTTATTAATCGAAATTGAACGTTTCTTAAAAGAACGTAAAAGTGGTTCGTCTGTACGTCTTGAAGTAGATGGAAGAACAACTACTTACGAAGATATTCAATGGTTAATAAATCAATTGGAAGTAGACGATGATCATATTTACTTTGTTGATGGACCATTAGATTTAACTTTGTTATTTGGTTTAGTAGATCACTTATCAAATAAACTAAAACATTTAAAATATCCAAAATATTCACCTCAAATACCACAATCATTAGGAAACAATGATATTTTTGAATTATCGTTAAAACGTGATATCTTTTTCCATCATCCGTATGAAACATTTGAGCCGATTGTAGATTTTGTACGCGAAGCGGCAAACGATCCAAATACCATAGCAATCAAACAAACACTCTATAGAGTTAGTAAAGATTCTCCTATAATTCAAAGCTTAAAAGATGCTGCAGAAAAAGGAAAACAAGTGACTGTGTTAGTCGAATTAAAAGCACGTTTCGATGAAGAAAACAATGTACATTGGGCACGTGAATTAGAAGATGCAGGCTGTCACGTAATTTATGGTATGACTTATTTAAAAACCCATAGTAAGATTTCCCTTGTCGTTAAGCGTATCGGCAATGAGTTAACTTCCTTTGTCCATCTTGGCACAGGTAATTATAATGATAAAACAGCAAAAATATATACAGATATGGGTCTTATTACTACTGACAATGCTATCGTTGAAGATGGTATTAATTTCTTTAATTATTTAAGTGGTTACTCAATCAAACCTAAATATAATAAATTGATTGTAGCTCCTTATGATATTCGCGATGAATTTATTGCGCGTATCGATAATGAAATTATACAACATAAACAATATGGCAACGGTAAAATCATGATGAAAATGAACTCATTAACTGATAAAGATATTATCTTAAAATTATTTGAAGCTTCTCGTGCCGGTGTTACTGTCAAGCTCATCATTAGAGGAATTTGTTGCTTGAAACCTGGAATCCCTGGTATAAGTGACAATATTGAAGTCGTAAGTATTGTCGGCCGTTTCTTAGAACACTCACGTATTTACTATTTCCATAATAATGGCGAGGACAATATCTATCTATCATCAGCGGATGCCATGACTCGAAATATGATAAAACGTGTAGAAATCCTTTTCCCTGTAGAAGATAAAGAGATTAGCCAACGTTTAATAAATTATTTAAATTTACAGTTATCAGATAATCAAAAAGGTCGTTATCAAGATGCAGCCGGCAATTATCACTACATTCAAAATAATTTGTCACCATTAAACTCTCAAGCGTACTTAATGCAAGAAGCAATAGAATATGGCAACTCATTAACAGCTTTCAAAACGCAAAACTATGCCACACCAGTCACATCTAAACGTGGATGGTTTTCAAAATTTAAAAATAGCTTTAAAAGATAAATAATATAAATATTAAAGAGTTAACTCTCACTTACATAAAGTGTGGTTGACTCTTTTTTTGGCACATCTTCTCGTCCACTAAGCACTGTCACTTTTGATATAATAAAATTACTATCAAGCTTAGTAACGGAGGTTAATATATGACTATTTATTCCAATCTTGTAACACACTATCCAGAACTCCAATCTTTAAAAGATTATAGACCTATATTGTGGCTAAATCCGAACTACGGAATGACGACACCACAGCAATTTTCACTTAGTGATATAGAAGCGGCACAACAACGATTACGCCGTTTCAGCTCATATATTCAAACAGTATTTCCAGAAACAAGCGAAGCTGATGGTTTAATTGAATCCCCATTAATGGAAATCCCTAATATGCAAAGCGCGCTTGAACATCACTTTCACACTGCTATTCCGGGTTCATTATTTTTAAAATGTGATCACGCATTACCTATTTCAGGTTCAATTAAAGCGCGCGGTGGAATTTACGAAGTATTAAAATTTGCGGAAACAATTGCTCAACAAAAAGGTGGCCTGTCGTTAGAAGATGATTATAGTATTTTATCTTCCCCCTATTATCAACAGTTATTCTCACAATACACCATAGCAGTAGGATCTACAGGTAACTTAGGCCTTAGTATTGGCATTATGAGTGCAAAATTAGGCTTCAATGTCAATGTGCACATGTCTAATGAAGCGCGTGAATGGAAAAAAGCGCGTTTACGTTCTCTGGGAGTTAATGTTATTGAACATACATCAGACTATCAGGTAGCTGTTGCAAACGGACGCAAAGCTGCTGCTGATGATCCTACATGCCATTTCGTTGATGATGAAGGTTCTACAGATTTATTTTTGGGATATAGTGTAGCTGCACTACGTTTAAAGACTCAACTAGATGCACAAAATATTAAGGTAGATGCAACACATCCATTGTTCGTTTATCTTCCTTGTGGTGTAGGTGGTGGTCCTGGAGGTGTTGCTTATGGCCTCAAAACTGTTTTTGGTGAGCATGTTCATTGTTTATTTGCAGAACCAACTCACGCACCTTGTATGACATTAGGTATGATAACAAAACTTCATGATCAAATTGTCGTTACCGATATAGGCATCGATGGTAAAACGTCGGCTGATGGTTTAGCAGTCTCGCGTCCTTCTAAACTCGTTGGTGAAGTCATGATGCCAATATTATTAGGATGTGCTACCGTTACAGATGACATGATGTACAAATATTTATACTTATTAAATAAAAATGAACACATTCAAGTCGAACCTTCTGCAACTGCTGGTTTTGCAGGTATAATTCCAACTTTACAACAATCACAACAATTTAACTTTGAAAATGCTACACATATAGTTTGGTCTACGGGTGGTAATATGGTCCCTGCAACTGATATGTCTGAGTATATTCAACATGGTGCTAACTTAATGTCACATTAAATATAAGTTTTAACTTATCAAAAACTGTATGAACAATTTGTTTAAAGTTCAAATGTGATGGAGATATTTACTGTTACTTACAGAATTTCTTCATCACTTTTTTAATTCAATAAATATTCAGAATATTTATTGAATTAAAAACATAGATATGTTAAAGTTTAACTTATCATTTAATCCTTTACTTCGGTAGAGAATAAAAGTAAATCGCAAAGGATGGTATTATGACAAATGCAACAACTTTAATCAGAAATAAAGAAAAAGAACTCGCATTTCTAAAACATTTTGAACAAGCAGATTATCAACTTGTGGACTTCAGTTTTATAGAATCATTAACGTGGCCTACATTAACACAAGATGATTTACAACAAATGACTGAACGAAGTTTTTGGCAACATAACCATCAGATTTTTGCGTTACGTAACGACTTTACAGATCAATTATTACGTTATTATAGCAATTATCCATCACCTAATAATAAAGTGGCATATTCTGGTCCTATTATTCGCGATAATATTGTTAATACACAATTAGGTATTGAACATTACAACCCTACTATTAATGATATGCAAAATGATTTTATAACCTTTTATGATTTTATTAAATCAACTTTACAAGATGATATTGAATTCGTCATTCTAGGTCACTATCAGTTAATAGATTTACTCTTAGCAGACAAAGAACAAAACGCTCAAATTTTGAAGTTAATACAAGAACGCAACATTTCTGAATTATCTCAGCAGTTAGGTACAGCACATCCAATCGTTCAATTATTAATGACAAAAACTACAGACCAACTTAAACTATTAACACAACTTTACACAGTAGATCATAGTACGATTCAAGCATTAACACGTTGGGAACAATTTTTTAAATCATTAGGTGTTACTGATATTCACCTAGATATCACACCTCAACCACCTCGTTCATATTATAAGGGCGCATTTATGACATGCACATTGCAACATAACAAAGCGCAACAATTGACCGGTGGTTATTATACAGGCGAATTAGAAGGTTTTGGATTAGGGTTTATTCTTTAAATTAAAGGAGAGAATATTATGCTTACCGTTGCACTCGCAAAAGGAAGATTATTAAAAAGTTTTATAAGTTATTTAGCAAATAAAAATGAACAAGCTATCGTGAATGCTTTAGAAAACCGTGAACGCCAATTATTAATTACGGTCAACGACATTCAATTTGTGTTAGTTAAAGGTAGCGATGTCCCTATTTATGTAGAACAAGGCGTTGCTGATGTAGGAATTGTAGGTAGCGATATTTTAGAAGAAGGCAATTACACTATTAATAATTTATTAGATTTACCATTTGGTGAATGTCACTTTTCATTAGCTGCTAAACCCGAAACAACTGAGTTTACTAAAGTCGCAACTTCTTATATGCAAACTGCACGTCAATATTTTGAAGCTCAAGGTATGGATGTAGAATTAGTTAAACTGTCTGGATCGATAGAACTTGCCTGTCTTGTTGATATGGTAGACGGTATTGTAGATATTGTGCAAACTGGTACTACATTAAAATCAAATGGACTTGTTGAAAAAGAGACTATTAAACCTATCAATGCCAAACTTATTACTAATAAACAAGCCTACTTTAAAAAATCAACAGAAATCGAAGGCTTAATCAAACGATTGGAGGTATCAGTCATTGATCTTAAATAAAGAAACATTTTTTAATACTTTATCAGAAACCGCTTCTTTGAATGAAGATTTATATTCGATAGTTAAAGACATTTGTGACAATGTCAAAAAACATGGCGACCGTGCTTTACTGCAATATAATAAACAATTTGATCATGTCGATAATCCAGAGCTCAAAATATCTAATGCAGAGATTGAGGCTGCCTATGCACGCATAGATGAGGATTTAAAGCGTGCTTTACAACAAAGTCATCAGCGCATCGAAGCATTCCAACAATCTATTAAATGGGAAGAACGTAAAGGCCAAGATGAATGTTATGAATTGTATCATCCTTTAGAGAGTGTTGGTATTTATGTACCGGGAGGCAAAGCAAGTTATCCATCTACTGTTTTAATGACAGCAACTTTAGCCAAAGTCGCTGGAGTCAAAAACATTGTAGTTGTTACACCTCCACAACAAGAAGGTATCCCTGATGTTGTTCTTGCTGCTTGTTATATTACTGGTGTAACTTCAGTATATCAAGTAGGAGGTGCGCAAAGTATCGCTGCTTTAACTTATGGTACAGCAACTATACCTCAAGTTGATAAAATTGTTGGTCCCGGAAATCAATTCGTAGCGTATGCTAAAAAATACTTATTCGGTAATGTTGGTATCGATCAAATTGCTGGTCCAAGTGAAATTGCCCTTATCATCGATGACACAGCAGATTTAGATGCAGTCACTTACGATGTCTTTGCACAAGCGGAACATGATGAATTAGCACGTACATTTGTTATTAGTGAAGATATTTCATTGTTGAAAAGACTAGAAGATAAAATCCAAGCGACACTTACTCAAATTGAACGCCAAGATATTGTTAAAGCAAGCTTAACGCAAAACCATTATTTAGTTGTGGCAAACGATTTTACTGAGGCATGCGATATCATGAATACAATTGCACCTGAACACGCTTCTATTCAAACACAAAATCCAGAAGAGTACTTACACCATGTTCGCTCTGTTGGCGCATTATTCTTAGGCCACTATTCACCTGAAGTGATTGGTGATTATGTGGCTGGACCGAGTCATGTCTTGCCAACAAATCAAAATGCTCGTTTCACTAATGGATTATCGGTCAATGATTTTTTAACACGCCATTCCGTAATCAACCTATCGCAAAAGACATTTAATGATATACAGCAAAGTGCAAAAACAATTGCACATACGGAACAGCTTTATAATCATGAACAATCTATTACTATTCGTACATCAAAGGAGTATGACAATGATTAGAATAAACAAAAATGAAAGTCCACTACGGCCGTTATCTGAAAGTCAACTGGCGACTATTATTAATGATTCTGCTTTTAACTTTTATCCTGATGCAGAATATGAACAATTCAAACGAGCTTATGCCGATTTTTATCACTTCCAAGCTGAACAAATTATCGCTGGTAATGGGTCAGATGAATTGATTCAAAAACTTATGCTAATTATGCCTGACGGGCCAGTGTTAACACTTAATCCAGACTTTTTTATGTACCAGGCATATGCTGCCCAAGTCAAACGCCCTATTCATTTTGTTGAAGCACAAGCTAATCTAACATTCGACTTAGACACAATCTTACAACGAATAGAAGAAGTACGACCTGCATTTTTTATTATGAGCAATCCGCACAACCCAACAGGTAAACAATACGATTCGGTATTTTTACAAGCTATTGCTGATAAAATGTATGCTATAGGTGGCTACTTTGTGATTGATGAAGCGTATCTGGATTTTGGCACTGCCTATAGCTTTGAGAAAGTAGATCATGTATTACAAATGCGTACACTATCAAAAGCATTTGGTTTGGCTGGCTTGCGCTTAGGCGTATTGATTAGTACAGCTTCAACGATTGCTAAAATCAAACAAATCGAACATCCATATCCATTAAATACAGTTACACTAAAAATAGCATTATATATGTTTGAACGCCCTGAGCAAACAAAACAGTTTATTAATCATCAACGCTATTTGGCACAACGGTTACGTGATATGTTAAATCAAGAAGTTTCACATTTGATGACTATTTTCTCATCTGCGACAAACTTTGTGTTAACACAAGGAGAAGCAGCTGAATCATTAGGACAATATATTTACCAACACGGTTTTTTACCACGTTTCTACGACGAAACTATAATGCAAGACTATGTACGCTATTCCATTGCTACAGATGAGCAATTAAATACTTTAGCGCAACTTATCAAAGACTGGAGGCAAGACTATGAACTATCAAAAAACGCGTAATACAGCTGAAACAAAATTAGAAATCACATTATCAGATGATAATGCACCTAGTAATATCAAAACAGGTGTTGGTTTTCTAGATCATATGCTGACTTTATTTTCATTTCACAGCAAACTTACGCTGAATATAGAAGCAAATGGTGATATTGAAGTAGATGATCACCATGTTACTGAAGACATCGGTATTGTACTCGGTCAATTGCTATTAGAAATGGTCAAAGACAAAACTACATTCCAACGTTATGCTGCGAGCTACGTGCCAATGGACGAAACACTTGCACGTACCGTAATTGATATTAGTGGTCGCCCTTATTTATCTTTTAATGCAACTTTAAGCAAGGAAAAAGTAGGCACTTTTGACACTGAGCTTGTAGAAGAGTTCTTTCGAGCATTTGTCATAAATGCTCGATTAACGACGCATATTGATTTAATTAGAGGTGGGAACACTCACCATGAAATTGAAGCAATTTTCAAATCATTTGCACGTGCATTAAAATCAGCACTGACAGCGAATGATTACCAAGGCATCCCGTCATCCAAGGGCGTGATTGAATGATCGCAATTATTGACTATGGCTTAGGCAATATCAAAAATATCCAACGTGCAGTTGAACATTTGGGTTACAATTCAATACTTACTGATCAACCTTCTGAAATTAGTCAAGCCGATGCGATTATTTTACCAGGCGTAGGTCATTTTCGAGATGCCATGCAAGCTATAGCATCTCGAAATTTAATAACTACATTACAACAAATTACTAATATTCCAGTTATTGGTATTTGCTTAGGTATGCAATTAATGTATGAGCATAGCGCTGAAGGTGATGTTGATGGTTTGAAATTAATTCCCGGTATAGTGACACCAATTAAGACCACCTACCCTGTACCACATTTGGGCTGGAATAACTTAAGTAGCTCTATACCTACATTAAATAAAGATGTTTATTTTGTGCACTCTTATCAAGCGGAGATGTCACCCTATGTAGTTGCATATGCTGATTACGGCACCCTAATACCTGCAATTGTTCAATATAAAAATTTTACCGGTATACAATTCCATCCTGAAAAAAGTGGTATGTATGGCCTTTCAATTTTAAACCAAGCACTTCAAGGAGGATTTTCAAATGATCAAACTTTGGCCAGCAATTGATTTAATCAATGCAACAAGCGTCAGACTAACAGAAGGTAAATATGATTCTGAGGAAAAAATGGCCAAAAGTGCCGAAGAAAGTATTAAGTTTTATAGTCAATTTGACTGTGTAGACCGTATTCATATTGTTGATTTAATTGGTGCTAAAGCACAATCAGCAATTGAACATGACTATATTCATACTTTAAGACAATTAACTGAAAAACCTATGGAAGTAGGCGGTGGCATCCGTACTGTAGATACAATTAACACATATTTTAATGATGGTATTGATTTTTGTATTGTGGGGACAAAGGCTATTCAAGATGTTGAATGGCTAATTGAAATAACACATACTTTCCCACATCGTATTTGCCTTTCCATCGATGCTTATAAACAAGCTATTAAGATTAATGGTTGGGAACAAGATGCACAACTGGACCTTTTTGAATTTTTGGAACAAATCAATGACTTGCCATTAGCAGGTATTATCTATACTGACATTTCCAAAGATGGACGAATGGCAGGACCAAATTTTGAAATAACAGGAAAGCTTGCCAGTCAAACTAACATACCTGTTATTGCATCGGGAGGCATTAGAAATCAAGATGACTTAACACAATTAGAACAGTTAGGCGTCGATGCTGCCATTGTAGGAAAAGCCGCACACAAACCAGAATTTTGGGAGGGCTTAAAATGATAAAAAAAAGAATCATTCCTTGTTTAGATGTTAAAGATGGACGTGTTGTAAAAGGTATTCAATTTAAAGGCTTACGCGATATTGGTAACCCTGTAGATTATGCACTCTATTATAATGATCAAGGTGCTGATGAATTAGTCTTTTTAGATATTTCACGAACAGAAGCAGGACATGATTTAGTATTAGATGTCATCCAAGAGACAGCCGCCAAACTTTTCATACCATTAACTGTTGGTGGTGGCATATCAACATTAGATGACATTTCTCAATTACTTAATCATGGTGCTGACAAAGTATCTCTAAATTCTAGTGCTTTAAAAAACCCACAATTTATCAAAGAAGCGAGTAATAAATTTGGTAGCCAATGTATTTGTATAGCGATTGATAGTAACTATGACTCTGAACTCGAAGACTATTATTGCTACACACATGGTGGTAAACAGCGCACTAACAAACGTGTATATGATTGGGTGCAAGAAGTTGAAGCTTTAGGTGCAGGAGAGTTATTGATTACAAGTATGACACATGACGGTATGAAACAAGGCTTTGATGTCACACATTTACATGAAATTGAACAACGCGTTAACATTCCAATTATCGCCTCAGGTGGTGGCGGCAAACCGAGTCATTTTGTTGATTTATTTAAACAAACAGATGTCTCTGCAGGGTTAGCTGCGAGTATATTACATGATAAAGAAACTACCGTAGATGAGATTAAAACATGTATGTCAGAAGGAGGTATTCCAGTACGATGACCCAACAACCAGATTTTAGTAAAGGGTTACTCCCAGTAATTTTACAAGATAGCACTACTAAGCAAGTATTAATGTTAGGTTATATGGATAAAGCTGCTTATGATAAAACCATCGCTGATCAAATTGTCTGTTTCTATTCACGTTCTAAAGAACGTTTATGGGTTAAAGGCGAAACATCTGGCCATACTCAAGAGGTTGTTTCAATGCATTTAGATTGTGATCAAGATACTTTATTAATTGAAGTCAAACCTAATGGACCAACTTGTCATACAGGCAGCCAAAGTTGTTTCAATACTACAGTACCATTTTATGTACAAAACCTAGCAGAAACAATTGTCGACAGTTTAAACTCTACTAAAAACAATTCATATACTAAATATTTATTAGCAGAAGGACTAGAAAAAATCACGAAAAAGTTTGGTGAAGAAGCATTTGAAGTAGTTATTGGTAGTATGAAACAAGATAAAAATGAAGTAACCAACGAAACTGCTGACTTACTTTATCATTTATTTGTCTTGTTGCAAGCTTTAGATATCGACTTTGCATCTGTGGAACAAGTACTTGCAGAACGCCATAAAAAGTCCAACAACTTTAAAGGAGAGCGTTCTGATATAGACAATTGGTAAGTTCAAGGGAGTGGGATAGAAATCTGATTTTGGAAAAATGATTTCGTTGTCCCACCCCGGCAAGGATGACTAGCTTTGAAACAAGCTTGGTTCGAAGCGCATTTTCAATGCAGTCAGCTACTGCCCCATATGAAAAGAGGTTTAGAATAAAATATGGAGTGGGATAGAAATCTGATTTTGGAAAAATGATTTCGTTGTCCCACCCCGGCAAGGATGACTAGCTTTGAAACAAGCTTGGTTCGAAGCGCATTTTCAAAGCTAGTCAGCTACTGCCTATATGAAAAGAGACTAGAACAAAGCAATGATGTTCTAGCCTCCATAACGTAAACAAATCCTTTGAATTAATTTGCGAAGGGTTTGTTTATTTTCTACTTATATAGTTTTGTCAAAATAATAGTGCTTTTTCGTATATTTACTTAGTAGGAGATAATGTCGACCTATCAAATCATCTGGTACATATAACCTATATCCTGTTGGCAGT
>NZ_PPQB01000023.1:0-32829 GCF_002902345.1 Staphylococcus arlettae | reverse complement strand
GACTACAGGCTGAGGCAGTGCCCACGGAAAGCGTGCATAAAAACTGCCAATATAGCAAACAGTCAGCTACTGCCCATATGAAAAGAGGTTGGGACGAATCAGTATTCTCCCAGCCTCTTTTTTTCTTATGCCATCTAATTAAACCGGACGTACTGTCACTTCATTGACATTAACATGTGCTGGTTGTAATAAAGCATAGACTGCTGCTTCCGCAATGTCGTTAGCTTCTAATTTTTTACGTCCGCCCCAGTCTGTATCACTGCTTAACGGTGTGTCTACCATGCCTGGTGAGATACTCGTAACTCTTACACCAGTTTTCGCTAATTCTTTTTCTAACCCTTGTGTAATAGTATGCACTGCTGCTTTTGTCGCACTATATAATGTACTTTGTTTTGTAACTTCAAAGCCAGAAATAGACGCAATATTTATAATGTGACCAGAAGATTGTGCTAAAAATTCTGGTATTACGGCATTAATACCATACAATGTCCCTTTAATATTAACATCTATCATTGTATCCCATGCGTCCACATTGCCCTCAGTTACACTTGAGGATAACATTTGTCCCGCACTATTAACTAAAACATCAATTTGACCAAAAGTTTGTTTTGTAAATTCAATAAGCCCGTTGACAGACGCATTTGATGTAACATCAGTTACATGTGTTTCTACATTTACATCATATTGCGTTGTAATTTCTGTTTCTACGTTTTTAAGACGTGTTTCGTTTCTTCCTGCTAATACGAGATTGATCTTATGGCTAGCAAATGATTTAGCTATTGCTGCTCCAATACCACTACTTGCACCCGTAACGACTGCCACTTTATTCGCTAATTCTGTCATAAAATTCTTACCTCCATCTGTTTTACTTTTTACTACGTTCACTTTATCATATTCTATAAAGAGACTTTACTGTTATGCTTTAGTGAGCCAATTACTACCGATAAATACATGCAAAAGTTTATTTGGTAGTATAAACTAGAATGTAATCATAATATTTTAGGGGGATTAATGATGACTTTCGATACACGACTAGACGCATTACGTCAACAAAAGGATCGTACAAGTTTTAGCTTTAAGTTTGCAGAGCTCTTTTCAGCAGAAGAATGGATTGACTTAGACTTAAATCATCGTAAATACCTTGAACGAGAATTTCGTCGCTACATTAATAACCATGATCATTTACGTATCCCATATGTTAGCGAAGACAACATACGTATGCGCATGTACAATTTAGAGTATGACTATAACGAGGTTAAAACCAATTTCAAAGCATATATTTAGCAATATAAAAAGCCAAGCTATCCTTTTCACTTATGAGGATACTTGGCTTTTCATTTAATTATGAAGCTGACAATAGTACTTTGCCATAGTTATACAACTTTTCAGCGTCCACATAGCAAATATAATCAATGCTCCGATAACCGTCTTTCAAATCACTTATCATGCCTTGGTTAACACCGGTATGTTTATATATGTCATAGCTACTTTCATTTGAAAAGATTACACTTTCAATAACTGCTCTCATAATTTATCACTCCAACTTATAATTTACTTTGTGAGTTTGTCTTTACACTTTTTATCTTACACAGTTCTGTATTAAATTAAAAGAATTTGTGATTAACTTCACAAAATAGTCATTTTTATTATTCCTAATGGACAATTTTTATATAGTAAAAATGACGAAGTATGAACCATCTAAAAAGTTTTCACACTACGTCATCTTTATTTTGTTACTTATACAACAACTCTATTTTATGACTATCATTACACGCGGAAAGTATTAATTTTTATAACCAAAATCTGGAATATTTTCCCAACGTTTTTTGAAATAATATGCTACCGATTTCGGACGACGTTCACGAGTGAA
Source organism: Staphylococcus arlettae (assembly GCF_002902345.1). Classification (GTDB taxonomy): domain Bacteria; phylum Bacillota; class Bacilli; order Staphylococcales; family Staphylococcaceae; genus Staphylococcus; species Staphylococcus arlettae. The sequence goes on along the minus strand of NZ_PPQB01000023.1, from coordinate 30,959 downwards.
GATACCTTTCTTATTACCTTGTACACGGATTAAGCCAGCACTAGTTTCAAAATCAGCAAAATTCCATGTTTGCTCACCAATAAAGTTTGGATATTGGTCCACTACTTCGTGATTAGCTTCATAATAACGGACTTGATACTCTTCAGTAAACAACTCATCTGTAACAGTATGCAGTCCCGCTAAAGTATCTGCACCATATTCTGTGAACATAATAGGCTTATTAGGTTGAGCTTCTCCCCATGCGTCCAGTTCTTGTTGTAAAGCTATTTTGGCAGCTTCAAGGTCACCTGTTTGTGTGTACCAACCATAATATCTATTGAGACATAAGACATCTACTAAATCTTGAACTTGGCAGACGTCTGGTTGTGATGTCAGTATTGTAACTATAGTTACAGGACGATTTTGCGGATCTTGTTCACGTGCCAAGTTAATAAGTGGTTCGAAATATTCTTTTGCACCTTTTTCATTTGATGCTGGTTCGTTAGCAATTGACCACATTACAACACAAGCATGGTTTTTATCACGTGCAATTAATTCCTCAATCACCGCTTCATGGGCTTCTTTAGTACCTATTTCTTTAAATGTATCTCTATTCGTGCCACCATTTAATACCATATCAAAGTTCAGATGAACACCTACTGCTGTTGTCTCATCAATAACAACAATGCCTTGTTCATCAGCTAAACGCATCATTTCTTCAGAATATGGATAATGCGAAGTACGGAATGAATTACCACCAATCCATTTAATCAAATTAAAATCTAACACATTTGCTGGTTCATTTAACCCACGTCCACTATAATATGTGTCTTCATGTTTACCAAAACCTTTAAAATAAAAGGGCTTGTCATTAATTAAAAATTGGCCATTAGCAACTTTAACTGAACGAATTCCAAAAGGTTCTCTATAAGTATCTACGACTGTTCCATTATTAATAATTGAAACATCGAGCTGGTACAAGTATGCATTTAATGGTTGCCATAATGTAGGATTATCAATGTTAATTGTTCCTTTAGCATCAGTACTTTCACCTACAACCTGTTGTTGTTCGTCTAATACTTGCACATGCACCTCTGCTTGTTTATTTACCGACACATCATAATTGACTTTTGCGTGTGTTTCTAATACTTCAGGCACAATTGCAATGTCTTGTATATAAGTTTGAGGTGTTGTATAAATTTTTACAGGTCTATGTAAACCTGCATAGTTAAAGAAATCAAAGTTAGGATCATTCTTTTTAATGGTCGTATTATTTGGACCTTCTTGCTCATAATACTTGCCTACTGGTAATGTAGTTTCGTCTAGTATATTATTTACGCATACAGTTAATCGATGTTCACCAATAGCATCCTGTGTATCTAGTTCCACTTCGAATGGTAAAAATCCTCCAGTATGTGTAGTAACTATGTTGCCATCAATATACACTGTTGCTTTATGTGTTGCCGAGCCAAAACGTAAGACACAACGTTGACCTTCTAAAACTTTAGGAATAGTAAATTGACGTTCATACCACACATTTCCTACGTGATTACGTATTTCCGTTGTTACACCTTGATCATTGTATGAACCGGGTACAGCCATTACTTTGTCTGTATTTAATGGTTGAGAGACATCAATATTGTCATGATCATGTTCTAGTTTAAAACTCCAAACACCATTTAAATCTAACGTCGTTCTTGTTTCATTTGTAATTGGATATAGCATAATAGTATGCCCCTTTCGATTGATTATAGTTCTTCACGTAATGCTAATTCTTTTACAATTTGATTATGTCGCTTATCTGTTAATGGATAGAAAATTAAAAATATGAATAATCCTAGAATCGTTATAATTAAAGGAAAACCGAAGAAAACAAATTTCATGCCAACTATTGTACTTGCTGTTTGTTCCACATTTGATTTAAAACCTACCATAGCAAGTGCTAAACCAGGTAAGAAACCAGCTAAAGCTTGAGATAACTTTCTAGTAAAGCTATAACTAGAATAAATAATACCTTCAGAACGCAATCCATTTTGCCATTGTCCGTATTCCACAACATCTGCAATAAATGCCCATGATACAGTTGTTGGAATAACTAAAAACATGGAACCTAATGTATTTACAATTAAAAATGGAATTACTTCTCCACCGAATAATGTAAAATTCAATAACTCACAAATTGAAAAACCAGCCGTTCCTATTATAGCTGTCATTTTTTTACCGACACGCTTACTTATATACGTTGTGAGAATTACAGCCGGTATAACGACAATTACATTTAATGTACTTACAACGCCCACTAATCCTTCTTGACCTAGTACATAGTCAAAATAGAATAATTGAACATTTAGTTTTAAAAATTGAGCAGTTATTGTCAATAACGTATAAATTACTAAAACAATAAATGGTACATTTTTAAATAATGATAAAAAAGCTTTTTTACCTAAACCTTTAACATCAGGTCGTTCTACAACATGTCGCTCTTTTACTCCTTTATAACAAATCACATGGAATACCATTCCAAATATTGCTAACACTGCGACTGCAATAGGATAACCCACCGCTTCATTCGGGAATAAACTAACTATTGGTATAACTGACACACCTGCTAAAAACAAAGCACCTTGAGAGCCCATATTTCTAAAAACTGAGAGTTGCGTTCGATCATCGGCATTTAAAGTCATTGATGCTGATAATGAACCATATGGAATATTAACTACTGAATAAGCAGCATTAAATGCCATATAAGCTGCAAATGCCCAAATGATTTTTCCTGTTTCACTAAAATTAGGTGTTAAAAAAGTGACAACAGTCATTATTGCTAACGGCAGTGAGCCATATATAATAAATGGTCTGAATTTCCCCTTTTTACTATAATTTTTTTGATTATCTATATAACTTCCTACACCAACGTCTACAAATGCATCAAAGATTTTTGATACTAAGAAGACTAAACCAGCGTAGACACTTGAAATTCCTAAGACATCAGTTAAAAATTTTAGTAAGTAAATCTGCCCCATATCAAACATCATGCCGTTACCTAAATCACCAAAACCGTATGATATTTTTTCTTTCATCTTCAGTTTAGGTTCTTGAATGGCTTTAAATGTTTTTAATTTCTTATTTGCCGGCTTTAATTTCGTTACAACCATAATTTCACCCCTTTGTAAAAACACGCATAATAGCTAGCACCCTGAATGTAAGCGTTTTCTTATGTAGTTAAATTTTTTTCCTCCTTTGCATATATTCATTGCTTCTTTTATTCGCTTACTAATGCTTATTATATTTTTATATAGAAAACAGTCAACAATATATAACAACGTTGTTATATATTGCTGAACTCTTAATTTTGTGTTTTAAATAGAGTGAAAGTTGTAATTTCGGGCTTTCTCTGACATTGGATACTTGTATTATTATACTTAGCAATAACATGTGTGACGTAGCTTTTTTAATAGTTAAGTTAGAGCTAAACTTCTTATATTTGCATGTAAAAATTATTATATTTACATTTTCATTATAAATTTTACATAAGTAGTTACTCTTATTTTAAACATTCATAAAAACATAGGTTTCATGCAAATTTTAGATTACTGATTACGATATTTTAAAGGAGTAACTTTGTAATATTCTTTAAATTTTTGAGTGAAATAACTCGTCTGTTGATAACCAACAGCTTGTGCGATTTGTGTTACAGTCATATCTGTCCTATTAAGTAACGATTTAGCTTTTTTTAATCGTAATTCCGTTATAAATTGAGCTAACGAGCAACCCATTTCTTTATTAAAAATTCGAGATAAATATGCTGGAGCTAAGTCAACGTATGAGGCAAGCTGCTTCAAAGTTAACTGCCGTGATAAGTTTATTTCAATATATTGTATAACTTTGTTAATTTTAGGACTGTAAGTCGTAGCTTTTACTTTAATGGCACTTTCTGTATACTCTATTACCATACGTCGGATTACTTCATATAGTAGTTCCCCATCTTCCGTTTGATCAATAAGTTTCGCATATTTCGTAGATATGTAATCTATAGTTAATAAATTAACACCTGCTTTTTCAACAGCTTTACGACAAAGTACATTAACAATAAATGCCTTATATTGTGCATTTTTTATATTATCTCTCACACGTTTTAAACCGGCGACACTCATATTCATCTTTTCTAAAATTAGCATTGCCTCTTTCATATTGCCGTTTTCCACTGCTATCAACAATGTATTTTCCAGATTATATCGTGCTTCCAAATTTTGAGTGATATATTGTGTTTGTACTTCATAAGTCGCTTGTTTATTAATATTTAAATGAAAATTAAAATTGATATCTTCAATTTCATACACATATTGTCTTTCTTTAATAAAACGGACGACTAGCCGACACATTTTTTGCGCTTTAATGTGATTACATACTGGAATTTGTAGCAAATATTCTTTTAATACATTTAATTTTGTAACCTTTACATTTAACTCTTCTAACATAGCTTTACATTTTTGTTCGTTTGGACGCTGCTCTAAATAAGGTCCGACCAAATATACTTTATTTTGTTTATTATATTTAAAAAGTAACACGCTGACTCCAAAATAATTACGATAATGATAAATTTTATTACTTTTCATGCGTTGAATAAAATAACGGAATTTTTCTGTAAATTGTTTGCGTTGCGTATTGGTAAAAGGCGTTTTAATGTTATTAATTAAGCCTGATATATCATCTATAAAATAAGACTGTACTTCAATACCTAATAATTCAATCGCATGTGCTTTCAACATAGTTAAAGTGTCATAACTCATAATATCCCCACCCCTACTTATCCATTATATACAACCACATAGTAAGATTGTTAGAGAAAACATGTAAAGGAATTTAATAATTTTGGAAATTATAGCTAATTGGATAGAGTGAGCTCACTCACGAAAAATATAACTTAATAGGGTAATAACATAGTAAAGATTAAAAAATAAACGTTAATTTCTATCTGAAAAGATAGAGAATTTAACGTTTGCTTTATTTTTATAAAATTTTGTGAATTCAATACCATTGAGACTAAACCAACTTCTTGTTTAACTTTTTGGTTGTTTTCAATGGACCTTATTTTTGAATAACAAAATATAAATTGTACCGATTTTGAAATGTGTTGACGCCCGAGGGGAATAGTATGCGTGAGAGACTACAGGCTCGAACCATACCCCAGGCAAGCATGCACAGTCAAAATCGAATGTTTTAAATGTAAAGAGGGCGAATCCATATTAAGGATTCGTCCTCTTATTTTGACAATCGGATCTATGTCCAAGTCTCACTTATTTTAAGTTTACGTTTGCTTTTCACCAAATTTCAATTTAAATGGAGCATAAATTAATACAAAAATTAAAATCAAACCTAAATAACCAATTAATGGATAGAAAATTGCTACTAAATCTGTAAAACCAACAAAGCTTAACAATAATCCTATAATTACAGATACCGTATAAAATACTTTAAATCGCTTCGTATTCACTACGGTAAAACGTGTCGCAAAAGCATAAAACATACCAAGCCCCGTATTAAAGATCATCGCAAAAATTACAATTGCCATGATGAAACCTAAAATAGGTGAAATATTATTAACTATACCTAACATCGGCATATCCATTTGTCCTACATGATTAATTTGCATAAATATAGCCAAATGACTCAACACTATCATAATACCTAGTGCAATACCCCCAACTAAGCCGCCAATCGCTGCAACCTTCGGATTTTTTTCTGATCCTCCCATAACAATTGCCATGGAGGCACCTACCGCTGTATTAAATGACGCATAATTAATACCTGCTACTAGCCAATGTGGTAATGATGAAGGAATAGCATCTGATACTTTATGTAGTTCTCCAAATGATGTGTCTGTTGTCACAAAACTGTATATAGAAATAATAACAATAAAAATAATTAAAAATGGTGTGATGTTACCTATAACCTTTACAACACCATCAACACGAAGCATACCTGCTAAGATGATCAATATTGTCATTAATAACGTACCTACAACTGGGGGCACATTAAACTGCTGGTTTAAATTGGATCCAGCCCCTGCAATCATGACCACACCAACACCAAATAACGTAAATACGATGACAACATCAATTGCCCATCCTAATAACCTTCCTATAACTGAATTTCCAGTAATATTATGAATAACTTTTTTATGAGAGTCTGTTTTCGACCTACTACCTAACCAGACGAGCATCATGCCAACATAAGCAAAGATAGCTGTCGTAATAACTGCACCGAACGTCCCCATAATTCCGAAACTCGTAAAATATTGCAGCACTTCCTGCCCTGATGCAAACCCTGCACCAACAATAACACCTATAAAAGCGCTGGCAATTAATATAATTCTTTTCATATGTATAAACCTCCCCTTATAACTTACTATAACTTAATTGTTAAATTTATCAATTATTACTATTTAAGTAACATAATATATACAAACAAAAAACGCTAACAGTTAAATTGTTAGCGTTCTGAGTGTTTATTACATTGAATAATCACACTATAAATTAGACTAATAGATACATACCATACTTAATATATGGCATGTATCTATTTTACTATTATATTGTTTGTTACAGCAATATAAAAGATAAAAGCTATTCATTAAAATGTATATTATTAAACAAATAAGATATTTATACAAATAAACTTAGGAATAAGATAAAGATAATACCTGAAACTGAAATAATCGTTTCTAATAATGACCATGTTAAAAACGTTTCTTTTACTGTTAATCCAAAGTATTCTTTAAACATCCAAAATCCTGCATCATTCACATGAGACAAGATTACACTACCCGCACCGATAGCTAATACTACGAGTGCAACATTTACATCTGAATGTTGTAATAGTGGTAATACGATACCTGTAGTTGAAATCGCAGCAACCGTTGCTGAACCTAATGCAATTCTTAACACAGAAGCAACAATCCACGCTAATAGTATCGGAGACATTTCAGTACCTTCAAATAACGTAGCAATTGTATCACCGACTCCTCCGTCAATGAGTACTTGTTTGAATGTACCGCCACCACCAATAATTAAAAGCATCATACCGATGGGATAAATTGCATTTGACACAGAATCCATAATTTCTGAGTTTTTTCGCCCTTGTTTAACGCCCATAGAAAAGATTGCAAAGACTACTGCAATTAACATTGCAGTTCCTGCTGTACCTATAAAGTAAACAACAGATTCAAAACCATTAGTGGCTTCTTCATTACCTGTAATCAGTTGTACAATTGTAGATATCAACATTAAGATTACAGGTAAAATAGCTGTAATTAAACTCACACCAAAACTTGGCATTTCACTATCTTTAAAATCTTGTTGTGCACCTAAAGCTGAAATATCCCCTTCTCTTGTATAAGCTGTCGGAGTAATTTTTTGAGCAATTTTATTAAAGAATGGACCAGCAATTAATGTTACTGGTATAGCAATAATAATTCCGTAAAGTAATACATGTCCCAAATTAGCTTCTAATTCTTTAGCAATTACCACTGGTCCTGGATGAGGTGGTAAAAATCCATGTGTTACTGATAAAGCAGTAACCATAGGTAAACCAAGTTTTAATTGTGAAACTTGCGCACGTTTAGCAATAGTAAATACCAATGGAATTAACAAGACAAGTCCTACTTCGAAAAATAGTGCAATGCCGACAATAAATGCTGCAATGATCATAGCCCATTGTACATGCTTTTGACCAAATTTATTAATTAATGTGTCAGCAATACGCGTTGCACCGCCACCATCAGCAAGTAGCTTACCTAATATCGCACCTAAACCAAAGATAAGTGCAATATGGCCTAATGTACTTCCCATACCATTTTCTATTGTTTCGATTATTTTATCTAATGGCATACCTAACAATATTGCTGTAATAATTGATGTAATGATTAATGCAATAAAAGTATTTAATTTTAACAAGATTATAAGTGCTAACAGGATAGCGATTCCGATTACCACTGTAGCCAAAGGCCAAATTGTTTCAAACATTTTTATTTCCCCTTTCAAGGATAGATTTAACTGCCTTATGATAACGCTTACTTAAACTCCCAAACAAACTCTATTAAAAGTGTTTACGCACCTCTTTGTGTTCACATAGCAAAGAGCATCGTGCGTAAACAATATTATTTATTCCGCATGTTCCATATATTTGCGTTGGAAGTCAGCAATTTCTTCATAATGCGGTGCTAATGAGCGACTTAAATTGATAAAGATAGAAACTAGCTGTTGGTAGACTTCAACCTGTTCTGGTTCTGGTAAATGTTCATTTGTTGTGCCTACCATTGTTTCAATAATTGAAAAATCTTCAATTTCTCCTAATGCTTTCATACCTAACACACATGCACCTATGCACGAGCTTTCATAACTTTCAGGAACACTGAGTTTAGTATCAAAGATGTCCGCCATCATTTGGCGCCAAACACTACTTTTAGCAAAACCACCCGTAGCTTTTATCGTATTTGGTGTTTCATTCATAACTTCAATTAATGCAAGATATACAGTGTATAAATTATAAAGTACACCTTCTAATGCAGCGCGAATCATATGTTCCTTTTGATGTGACAAGGTTAAACCAAAGAATGAACCTCGTGCATCTGCATTCCACAATGGCGCACGTTCACCAGCTAAATAAGGATGGAAAATTAACCCCTCTGATCCTGGTTTCACTCTACTAGCGATACGTGTAAGTACGTCGTATGGGTCAACTCCTAAACGTTTAGCAGTTTCAACTTCACTAGCCAGTAGCTCATCACGTAACCATCGCAATACTACACCGCCATTATTTACAGGACCACCTATCACATAATGGTCTTCAGTTAAGACGTAACAAAATATTCTACCTTTATAATCTGTTCTAGGTTTATCAATAACAGTACGAATAGCACCTGATGTACCTATAGTTACGGCAACTTCACCTTTTTTATATGCATTGACACCTAAGTTAGATAATACTCCGTCGCTAGCACCTACGATTACTGGCGTATCCGGGTTAATGCCCATTAACGTCGCATATCTATGCTTCATTCCTCTCATAATATGCGTTGTAGGAACGACCTCAGGTAATTGTGTTGTTGTAATGCCTAATAAAGCTAATACATCTTCATCCCATTGTAAGGAGTCTAAATTCAACATCCCAGTAGCTGACGCCATAGATTGGTCAATGACGTATTGTTCATATAATTGGTAAAAAATATACGTTTTAATATCTACAAACTTCGCTGTTTGTTTAAATGTATTTTGTTGCTCATGTTGCATCCAAAATATTTTTGATAAAGGGGACATAGGATGAATCGGTGTACCTGTACGTTGATAAATATCGAAACCATTGTGTTCTCGGTTGATAAGATCCGCATACTTACTCGCTCTATTATCTGCCCATGTTAAATTTTCAGTAAGTCGTTTATGTTGTGCATCCATAGCAATCAAGCTATGCATTTGGGCACTAAAAGAGATTAATTTGATATCATCTTTTGCTATTCCTGATTCTCTAACAATGTATTTAACAGTCATTAACACTGCATCAAATAGTTCATCAGGATTTTCTTCTGAAACATCGACATTAGGTGTATGCAACTGATAACCAATATTGTGTTTCATAATAAATTGACCATGTTCGTCATATAATACTGATTTGGTACTTGTTGTTCCAACATCGACACCTATCATATATTTCATTTCGTTCATCTCCTAAGCAATTCTGGTAATTCATTAACGTAACCAAAAACTTTCTATATTTTCACCGACGTCATCAAAATTTAAATGAAATGCATGACGTAATTTATTAGTATCTTTATGCTCTACAGCTTCGATAAATACTTCATGATTATGGTGAATACGTTCAAAATCTTTAATGTTTTCGTTCATTCTTTCTCGCATGGATAATAATATGAGAGATTCCATAACTGGCCTCAAATGATTCCAATATGTTTTTAAGTATTGGTGTTTTGACGCTAAAATTGTCACTTCATGAAATTTAATATCATGTTCTGTAAAAGATTCCGCATCTTCAAACTTTACCGCTACTTTCATCATTTCAAGTTGTTTTTTTAACTCTTTTACTACTTGACTATGTTCTTGGTCTTTTATGCGTGAAAAAGCAAAAGATTCTAACATAATTCGAAAATCATATAGCTCTTTTTTTTCTTTTTCTCCAAACGGTAAAACCTCTGCTCCCATACGTTCTAAATGTATCAGCTGGTCTTGGTTTAACAACTTAAAAGCATCTCTAACAGGTGATCGGCTCACATTATATGCTTTAGCTATTTGATTTTCCGTTAATAGTGTATCCGGACTAATCGACCCTTTAACAATACCTAATCTAAGTTCAGCAGCAATCATTTCACCTTTAGATAGACCTTCTAACCATTGTTCAGGATATTCAAATTCCATTTTATAGCACCTCCGCTTCACACCGATATACTTGTATACAAGTATATTAGTATATTTTTTACTAAATTGCAAACGCTTCCAGCAATTTTCATTTTATAGACTAGTATTAAAAGTGGATTCAACTGCGTGATAACACTACTTTAGGGAGGTATTAAATTTTTACAACTTGAAAGATTTTACAATTAAAAAAAGAGCTTGGAACGAAATTAATGTTCCAAGCTCTTTTTAGGTTAAGCTATTATTTATTATTAAATACTTCAGAATGGATATCTTGCATCTTGTGCTCTACTGATGTAATATCTGTGGCGCATTGACGTAAAATACTACGGTAATGTTCAGTATTTTCTTCATTTTTATAACGTATTTTATGTTCTAAACTTGCCCACATGTCCATTCCAATAGAACGAATTTGAATTTCAACGGCTACATATTGAACTTCTTCGGTAAGGTAGACCGGTATAGATACTACAATGTGTAAACTACGATACCCATTACTTTTAGGATATTCAATATAATCTTTTCGCTTTAATAATTCTATGTCAGGTTGCTTTAATAGTAATTTTTCAATAGCATAAATATCTTCAATATAGTTACATATAACACGGACACCAGCGATATCTTGTAAGTGCTCGTTAGCAGACTCTACAGAAATTGGTAAACCTTTCCGTTGTAATTTTGAGATAATACTTCCCAGTTCTTTAACACGCTTTTCTAAATGATGTATTGGATTATGTTTATGCATTTGCTGAAAATTATCATCGAGTATATCTAACTTTGTACTTATTTTTTTGACAGCAGCGCTATATATATTTTCAATATTCATGAACTCAATTAAGACCGAAAATGCTTCATCAGAATTTTCAAATGTACTAAAACTATCTTTAAATTCATTTCTCAAATCTTCTAAATAATTGGAAGGCTTACGTTCTACATACATCTTTAGATCCTCCAGTTAATTTCTTCTTGAATTTTATTATAACGAATTTTATTGCAATACAGAAATATATCGAACTTATATTATTGGAAATTTAAAGTTACTTGAACTTTTTATAAGGGAGTCGATGTAAATTTTATACTGTGCGTTGGCATTATGAAAGCGTTCGAAAGTTTACTATCCTTTCAGAACGCTGAGGTTAATTAGTTGTTTTTGTATGTTCAATAACTTCAGTATTACGATTAGCAGCTATATTTCGTGCACGCTTTAATGCATCTTCTTTTTTAGCAAAACTATTTGATGCTTTTGTGGCACAATCCGTTTTAATTTTCCAGCTTTGATCTTCGTAATATACGTGGACATCGCGCTTATTTAAATCTGGATTTGCTGATTCATCTTGTTGATGAATAGTAATATTGTGATGTTTTAACTTTTCTAAGTCTTGTTGCGTTGCATTGTCATACCATTGTTCAGCTTGTTTAGTGGCTATGGGGATAGCCTTTTCTTCATCAAAACCATTCTTTAACATTGCATTACCAATATCAATCGCTTTTTGTCGTTTCAATGTCTCAAAATTTTTCCAACTTTGTGGATAATCATTCACCGTCCATGGCATTGAATCTCCACCACCATTCATTACTTTTGATTTACCACTGAATGTTAATACTAAACATTGTGTAAAATATCAGCAGTAAAAAACAGAACCATGACATTTACATAGTTCTGTTCCACTTTTTAGTTTATTTAGTTTCGATTGAGGAAATGGATTCCCGTGATTCTGCACAATTATTTTGAATATTGTTTAATGCTGTTTGTATATAAACATACTGCGGTAATTCTGGTAAATGTTGCTTTTCAATATGCTTACCTGTTTCAAAATGCTTTGCAATATTTTCAAAAATCACTAGGTATTTCCCCATTTTCAGATCATCTATATGTTCTCTTTGGGCATTATTTAATGCTCTTTTTAGCATAAAACTAATCTCTTCTAAAGCATATATACTTGGATAATGATAACGTACGCGTTTTTTATTAGTAGCAACTTCTCCATTTGCACTATTATACACTTGAATCATATTATTTAATTTCACACTGAGTAATACCATTTCCTTTTTATCTTGCTTCACAGAATGATAGCCATTTTCGGAAAATAAATAGTGAAACACTTTTGCTTCATCTCTGACAACATCAGCAATGGTTTCAGGTAACATAGATGACGCTGTTTTGCGACCTAAGATTAACAAACCAATGACTGCTATTACCACACCTACAATGACATCGATAATACGTGGTAAAGCAATTAAAATGGTCAAATGGTTGGATGCTAGTCCATTTAATAAGATAACTTGAATTGTTATAAAAATAACTGCGAAAGAATAGTTAGCGCCTACGAAAATTTCAGTTACCCCAGCAGCTAATGTCAATAAGATGATAGCGACAGGGATAGGCGGTGTACTTAATAGAATTAATGATAGTATTAACACACCAATAATTGTACCAATACTTCTTGAGCCTGCACGTTCAAAACTATGTACTGTTGTGGCACCGATCAGAACTGTGTGTGCACTTAATGGAATCCAGTAAGCTTTATCAAAATCAAACATTAATGCTACAAATACGGCTATCGCCATAATAATTGTATAGCGTAATGTATTTCGGAAAACATAAGAATCTAAAGTTAAATTTTCAATTATACGTTGCCCATAGATAGAAACGCGTATATCTACTTCATGCTCTACACGATCAGCATTAGCATTTATGATTTCGTCAACTTTAAATATGTAGTCAACAAGGTTTTGGTATTCTGAAGCTACTGCAATTTCTTTGGACCACTTAGCATCCGTTTTACCATCAGATAACACCATATCAATAATATAATCTGCCATTTCTTTAATTTCATTAGGTAAAGGACGGCTATCTTTACCATTAAGTTCTAGTAATTCAGAGTAAATACCTTGTGCTAACGTGTGCAACAATAAGATACGCTGAAATTTTGACGATTCTTTTGACTTTTTACCACTCGCTGTTATGAGCTGATTGTCGGTATAGCGAAATGATACAACTGCTTTCGGTGAAACTGTTCCAAATGCATCACGATCATTAAAACTATGAATTAATGTCTTTATCATTTTATAGTCGCTTTTTATTGCAGTCGATTCAGCAGATTCTTTAGTTAGTATAATAGTAATAACTACAACAACCGTAGCTAACAAGCCCCCGATAAACATGGCTACCCCTCTTGTTAAGGCTTCTTCCGGCGCATAAGGTAAATTAATCGGCAAGCTAAATGCAACGATAAAGAAAGTAGAAGATGGCCCTGGAATATTGAGCGCACTGAAAATGTAATATGGAATAACAGTAACAGCTAATAATAATCCTCCAAAAATCAATGGTTGATTGACCGTTAACGAACCTAGAACCATAGCTATAGAAAGTCCACAGGTTGTTAATAGGACAATTCGTAACTTAGATCGAACTGAGCCACCAAATACATAAATATGCGCTAAGGTACCTGTAGCTATCAGTAAACCAATGGAAAAATAATCTACTAGATAACCAATCATTAATGGAATAAACATTAATATAGCTTGGCGTAAGCCTTTGCCAATATCAATTTTCATGGTATTAAAGCGCATCAGCGATTGTAAGTAATTCAACAATGTCTTTCATCTCCTATATTATTTTGTTTTTACATAAATTACGTTTAAGTATATTGCGCTTTGAGAGTTACACATTCATTTAATTAATTGCTATTATACAGAAGTATTATGTCTTATCATGTTTCAAATTCACAGGAATTAGCAATTATTTTAATTCAGTCACGTTATTAATTCTATCACTTTTAACTTTATTTTTTTAGATATAGATTCAACAAAAAAAGACACCTAGTTTATCTAAGCGTCTAAAAAACATTAAGTACATTTATGATTGTACGCTCCTCACAGTGGGTTACTCTGTTTCTCTAATATCTTCGTCAATATTTGCGTAATCAATATCTGTTGTCAAAAAAGCCTCATTATTTACTGGGAAATGTTGCTCTAATGTTTCAATTTTACTTACTTCAATTGTTCCCTTATTTAATTCAAAGTTTAGTACATGTCCACCAAATGTTTTATCATCATTAATAAAATGTAAATGAAAACCACTTGCTGCAATACCGTGGAACAATTGAGGGGAATAAAAGCCAACTATAGTGCCAGTAATTTGTTCTTTGGTAAATTCAGGTTGTACTTTAGCTGATTCAATTAAACGAGTGTATGGAGGTTGTTGTTGAGGCATCATGCGCACATGCATAATTTCAAAAGTACCGGTAATTTTAACAGCATTAAAGATGTTTTTACTGCCCACCTTGGCTAGCACTTCATCTAATAACGTCTCATCATCTGTAATAATATGTGTTGTGAATTGTATATCAGGTTTGAATGGTGTAACTGTAGCAAATGGTGTCAGTTCTGTTCCTGTTAAAGTACGAAATTCATTATATTCATTCGCATGATAGGCAGTGCCATCTAAAATAATAACTTCACCGTCTGAACCAGACAAGGTACCAATACCCAAATCTCCATGCTCTAAAATAGAATTAATTGTAGCAGTGCCTTCCAACATGCCTGCCATTAATGTTCCTAATGTTCCATGTTGATATAACATTATCATTACCTCCTTGGGTAAATAAACTTAACTATTATGTTTAACATCGGTTGATTTAAAACAACTTTTCATTATATTATACACAACATATTTACAATCTCACAACTTCCATGTTTCTGAGTAACGAAGTGAATATTATGGTGTGTCTCTACTGCTACTCTATTGCGTGTTATGAATGTTTCTTATTTCATTCCATCAATAAAAAGCACGAAACTATAATAACGATTATCACGTTATTATAGTTTCGCTACTTAAATTAATCGTATTTAATTACTGGACAAATCTTTTTGTTATTGAATTGGCTGAGCCACCACAATATCAGGTTTTGCGCTTAATAGCTCACTCACTTGTCCAAAGAATGTTTTAAAGTGCTCTGAAGCATTATGCGCTTCTACTGCTGCTTGGTCTTTATAATGTTCAATCATTACAAACGTATTTGGCTCATCTGTCTTTTCAAAATGTTCATAATATAATGAGCCTTCTTCTGCGTTCGCTGCTTGAATCAACGGCTGAACTAATGTTAAATATTGTTCTCTGTACTCTGATTGTACTTTCATTATTGCATTGATAATTATCATAAAATGCAGCCTCCAAAGGTAATAGAATAATACTTATTAAGTATATTCGCATTTTATACTATTTTCAACTCATTGAACTTAACTTTTAGTTAATGGCTTATCTGGTTTAACAAAGAACCACATAATAATTGCAAACACAACTGGGATAATAATGAGTTGTAATGTCATAGTCCAACCAATTCGGTCCGCCAAGAAACCTGCAAGTAATGGGCTCAGTAATGCACCAATATTGCCCCATAAATTCATCCAACCTGAAACAGTACCTGCGAAGTTACGTCCTAAATCTGTAGCTGCTGCCCAACTCATACCCATAGACATACCTATACCACCTAAACATAACGATAACCAAAAGACATTCACATATAAATCATCAGTTTTTAATGCGAAGATTAAAGAAATACAAAATACTACAAAGCCAAAAATAGCTATTACACCACGCGCCATAAATTTCGAAGTGCCTTGTTGTAAAATTTTATCTGAAATGATGCCACCTAGAATAATTAGTATGAACATAACAAACCATGGTGCACCTGCAACAAATCCTAAATCTTCTAATTTCACACCATGTTGCTCCGTTAAATATGTAGGCAACCAAATCAAGAAAAGCCCAATAACAAACTGAACTACAAAGTATTGTGCTGCTATCGCATAGAATCCGCCTCTTTTTAAAAAGATATTCCACGGTGCAACACTCTTTTCAGTCGATACTACATCACGGTTTTCCATAATAAAACGTTTTTCAGCTTCATTAACCATTTTGTGTTGTTCAGGTAAATCTTTAGCTATCACTGCCCAAAGAATTGCAATTACAAAGCCTATAAAACCAAAGATATAGAAGACTGCTTCCCAACCAAACGCGGTTACTATCGCGATTGTTATAACCGGCGCTATAACTGGTCCAAAATATGAACCTGCTAATAGCATACTAGAAGCACGACCCTTTTCCCCTTTACCAAACCAGAAAGAATTAAATACTGCATTTGACGGATACATCGGTGCTTCACCAACACCAAATAAGAAACGAACTGCATAAAGCATACCGTGATTCTTAACAACACCTGTCAAAATGGTAAAAGCACTCCACCATACTAATGCTATTGTAAGCATTTTTCTCGGGCCAAACTTTTCAGCTAAAAAACCAGAAGGAACTTGCATCAATGCATATCCTAAAGAAAACAGCGACGCGAGTAATCCAAATTGTGTTTTATTCATTCCTAAGTCTTTCATCATAGGACCTGCTATAATTGAAATGTTTGATCTATCTATGTATGCGATAACACCTATTACGAAAAATGCTAGCGCAAAGTACCATCTAATATTACTCCTTTTTTCCTTCATAATGTCCCAACTTTCTACCAAAGCCACACTCATCATATGACCTATTGTTTATTATCATGAATCGATATTAGCACAAATTGTAAGCGTTTACAACGTTTTTTTGAAATTTCCTAAACATTTTTGGATGAATAATAATTCTTGCTATTATATCGCTTGTTGCAAAATATTGAGATATTATTAGGTCATTATAGTAAAATACCTTATAATATGGATGTACTTTTTTAAAGCTATAATGTTTACAATTACAAAGGAGTCTTAAAACACTATTATGGAACATCTATTGACAGATTTTATTAGCTCATGGGGATATTTAGCCATTACTATTTTAATATTGCTAGAAAATGTTTTACCATTTATCCCTTCTGAAATTATTTTAACTTTTGCAGGTTTAATGACAGTTAAATCAGAGCTTTCTCTGTCATTGTTATTTATTATTTCTACACTTGCCTCATTTGTTGGTCTACTCATTTTATACTTTATAAGTAGATTAGTATCTGAAGCATGGTTATATCGCTTTGTAGATAACTACGGAAAGTGGTTAAAATTGAAAGGTAAAGATGTGGAAAAAGCAAATCAATGGTTTACGAAATATGGTGCTTGGGCAGTTTTTATTTGTAGATTTATCCCAGTTTTACGTGTGTTGATTACTATTCCTGCTGGGATCAATAAAATGAATGTTTTCAAATTTATTACACTATCCCTTATAGGGACAACGATTTGGAATCTTGCTTTAATTTACTTAGGCAAAATGTTAAGTGGCAGTTGGGATGTATTAATGAATGGATTACATACTTATTCATATGTCATGTATATTATCATTATTATTGCAGTAATCTCCATTATCTTCACCTTTTACAAAAAGCGTAATACCGAAAGCACAAAGAATTAAAAAGCGTGTCAGCCTTTACTGGCTAACACGCTTGTTTTAATTTTTCTTCTAGGATGAAGCCCCTTTTTGCTATCCTAGACACGATCTATTTTTATATTTCTCCCATTGTTTAACAGTGATTTAACCCCTTAAATGCACTGTTATAAAATAAAAGACACCTTATGAATCAGCATAAGTTTCTGTGCCTTCTATTTGGCATTTTTTACTATATCACTTACTTCTTTCAGTTCTGCTGCAACATCTAAATCAGGTTTTTTCGTGAACATACTCACCACAACTGTAACAATTAAACTTGTTAAGAAACCAGGTACGATTTCGTATAAATTAAAGAAATCATTTGTTGCGCCAAGTGGCTTAACAAAGACAATCCATAATATTACAACGACAGCTCCTGATAACATACCTGAAACTGCACCAGTACGGCTCAAACCTTTCCAATATAACGATAATAGAACTAAAGGTCCAAATGAGGCACCAAAACCTGCCCATGCATTACCAACCAAATTTAAAATTGTATCATTCGGTGACCATGCAATTGCTATAGACACAATCGATACTAAGATAACAGACATTCTACCTACAAACACAAATTCTTTTTCGTGTTTTTTGGCTGCTTCCTCTCCACGAATAAGCTTGTAGAAATCTTCGGTTAAAGAACTAGATGTAACAAGTAATTGAGAAGAAATCGTACTCATTATAGCTGCCAAAATTGCTGCTAATAGGAACCCCCCTACTAACGGATGGAATAAAACTTGACTCATTAAAATAAATAATGTTTCCGGATCTTGTAGTTCCACATTTTGTTGGTTAATGAATGTGATACCTACTAAACCAACCCCAACTGCTCCTAATAAACTAATTGCCATCCAACCAATTCCAAAGCGTCTAGCTGTAGCGAGTTGTTTTACAGACTTGATTGACATAAAACGAACAATAATATGCGGTTGACCAAAATATCCTAGTCCCCATGCAAAAAACGAAATAATACCAATCACTGTAGTACCTTTAAATAAATCTAAATTGGTGGGCTTAAGTTCAGCTGCTTGAGACAATGTGTCTAAACCATTTAGTTGCATCATTGTTACGATTGGTACCATAACCATAGCGATTAACATAATTACCCCTTGGAAAAAGTCTGTTAATGATACAGCTAAATAGCCACCAAAAAATGTATAAGCAATAACAATTATTGCAACTAAAATTAAACCTAAGTGATAGTCTAAACCAAATGCGCTATCAAATAACTTTCCGCCAGAAACCATACCTGAGTGTGTGTATAATGTAAAAAATATAACAATGATAGCACCGGAAATAATCTTAATCACGTTTGCTTTATCATTTAAACGATTCTTGAAAAAGTCAGGCAACGTAATTGCGTCTCCAGCCTTTTCAGTATATACACGTAGTCTAGGCGCTACTACAATATAATTTATGTATGCTCCAATCGTTAGGCCAATTGCAAGCCATGCTGCAGAAAGTCCAGTAGTATAAACTTCTCCAGGTAGTCCCATAATCATCCAACCACTCATATCTGATGCCCCTGCAGATAATGCGGTCACATATGGTCCAATACTTCTGCCCCCGAGCATATACTCACTAATATTGCCAGTTGCTTTTTTATAACCATAATATCCTATTATTAGAAGAATAATAAAATACAAGGCAAGCATAATATAGGTCTGCCAATCAGGATTAACCTGACTCGACAAAGTACTTCCCAATGTTAGCATGATATTAACTCCCTTAATTCATAATTTTGTTACATGCATTTATTATACAAAAATATCGATAATTTTAAAGTGCTTTTTGCAAATTCTTGTGTAAATTTTTATTACTAACGCATCTGACAACGCTATAAACATTGATATAACAGCATTTATAACCCACAATAATAAAATGTGTATTTATACACTAATGGTGTTTAATAACTTTTTTGTAAATATGAAATTTACTTTTTTATAAAAACTTATATGTAAATACACGATTTTTTATATTTGAGTAACATCAGATGATTAAGCTTTAACTACTCATTTGAATCACATTTATCCACTAACTCATACTAAATATTAAAAGCAGTTCATTTTTTAGAAAATATTAATTATTCATCATATAATGGTAGAGTAGAAAATAAAATAATGTAGACATAGTGTAAGCGTTTTACAAACATGTTAAAATAATTACAATAATACAACTGGAGTGACAAATTCATATGAGAAAAGCGTCAGAACAAAGTGTAAGAAGTAGGTATTTAGATTTATTGTCTGAGCGATTTCAGACAAAAGCTGCATTAGCTACGGAAATTATTAACTTAGAATCTATTTTAGAGTTACCTAAAGGAACAGAACATTTTGTCAGTGACTTGCATGGCGAATTCCATGCGTTCCAACATGTGTTAAGAAATGGCTCAGGCAATGTTCGATCTAAAATTAATGATATCTTTCAAGATACATTAACACGCAAAGAGATTAATGATTTTGCTGCGTTAGTATATTATCCTGAAGAAAAATTAAAACTTATCAAAAATAGCTTTAATTCCAAAAGTGAATTAAATGAATGGTATATCACAGCCATCAGCCGTTTAATCAAGCTCATTACATACGCATCTTCCAAATATACACGCACCAAGTTAAGAAAATCATTACCTAAAAATTACGTGTTTATTATTGAAGAGTTACTATATAAAAGTAATAAATACAACAACAAAAAATCATATTACGATACGTTAATTAACCAAATTATTGAGTTAGAACAATCAGATGATTTAATTATTGGGTTATCATTCACAGTGCAACATTTAGTCGTTGATCACTTACATGTTGTTGGAGATATTTATGATCGTGGACCAGAACCAGATAAAATTATGGAAACATTGATTAACTACCCTTCTGTAGACGTACAATGGGGTAATCATGATGTGCTATGGATGGGTGCTTACGCAGGATCTAAAGTTTGTTTAGCAAATTTACTACGTATTTGTGCGCGTTACGATAACTTGAACATTATCGAAGATGCGTACGGCATCAATTTACGACCTTTACTAACTTTAGCTGAAAAATACTATAGCGGGGATAATAAAGCCTTTTATCCCAAAAACAAAGTCGCTGACGGGGAACAAGCTTCACAATTAGAACTCGCACAACTAACCAAATTGCACCAAGCTATTGCGATAATCCAATTCAAATTGGAAGCACCGATTATTAAACGCCGTCCTGACTTTGAAATGGAAGAACGTCTTGTACTAGAGAGCATTGATTTTGATAAAAATACAGCAACTCTGTACGGTAAAACATATCCATTAACAAATACTTGCTTCCAAACGGTAGACCCAGAAGACCCAAATCGCTTAACAGATGAAGAAGCAGATGTAATGGATAAATTATTATTGTCAGTTCAACAATCAGAAAAACTAAAACGTCATATGACTTTCTTAATGCAAAAAGGTACGTTGTATTTACCTTATAATGGCAATTTACTAATTCATGGTTGTATTCCTGTTGATCAAGATGGAGAAATGGAAGCTATGACTATTGATGGTGTAAAACATTACGGCCGCGATTTACTCGATCATTTTGAAAACTATGTGCGTGAAGCTTTTGACCATAAAGACCGCCATGATGATTTAGCTACTGATTTAGTTTGGTATTTATGGACTGGTAAATATTCTTCATTATTTGGAAAACGTGCAATGACAACATTTGAACGTTATTTCATTGCTGATAAGGCTGCACATAAGGAAACTAAAAATCCATATTATTACTTACGTGAAGATATTGATATGTGTAAAAAAATGTTGAAAGATTTTGGTTTAAACCCTGAAACTGGACATATTATTAATGGGCATACACCTGTTAAAGAAATAGATGGTGAAAATCCAATCAAAGCTGATGGTAAGATGATTGTCATTGATGGGGGCTTCTCTAAAGCCTATCAATCGACAACCGGCATCGCAGGTTATACCTTATTGTACAATTCATTCGGTATGCAATTAGTCGCCCATCAACATTTCAATTCGAAAGATAACGTTTTATTAAATGGTGAGGATGAACTATCAACACGCCGAGTGGTCGATAAAGAATTGGAACGTAAAAAAATTAGAGATACCAATTCCGGTCAAGAATTACAAGAGAAAATCATCATTTTAAAAGAACTTATGCATGATCGATTTTTAGACTAAATAACTTCAAAATTACTATATTCAACTTATGCTACAAGCATCATTTCACTTATATTAAATAAGCCTGCAACATAAACAAACCCTTCGCAAATTAATGTGAAGGGTTTATTTTTGCATCATCAAAATTTTTTGGCAATGTTTGCCTGCATAATAACCACTATTGTTTAATCATATATTATAAGATGTTGCTATAATATTTATAATATTGGCAGTGGTTTTTGCCGGTGCAAAAAACTGCCAACAAAGTCAGAGACTTTATCAACAGTTTTAAATATAGTATAAATCCAATATGGCATCGACTTATTTTATATAAGATGATTAGTAAATAATCCAGAGATAGAAATGATTTATGTTAATCTCATTTATCAATTAGTTTATTCAACATAATAATCACAACCATTGTTTAATTTAGATCTTATAATATTGGCAGTGGTTTTTGCCGACTCCTGCGGGAATAGCACTAGCCGCAGACTACTGGCTAAGGCAGTGCCCGCGGAAAGCGTGCATAAAAAACTGCCAACAAAGTCAGAGACTTTGTCGACAGTCTAATCCTGAAACATAACACATGTTCTAGGCTTTTTCTTTATAAATTTTGGTTGTTATACGCATCTTTTAAATAACCAATAACACCGTCATTAGTTTCTAATGGTTTTGAATGATGACGTTTAAATGTAACAACACGTGAGTCACTAATATGATATAACACCATGTCATTTGGGGTTAAAGTTGCTTTTTGATTTGCAGGTATTTCTAAAATATTATATTTAGTAATGTAGTTATTAAACCATCGTGAAGTCATTTGATCATCAAATAAGATATGATTTTTAATGGGGCCTTCTACATTACGCCTTGCTTGTTCACTATTAAATGATACAGGCATCATATCTACGTTTTTCAATCCAAATTCGGGCACGAGTTCATTAAATGCTAAGCTGTTAAATACAAAGGATTGTGTCATTAATAAACAAGTATGGTATCGCGATAAATCAGAGTAAATACGATCATTACTAGATAGGAGGTTTCCTTCAAATATTTCGAAACCTAATTCTTGCGCACGTGATTTATTATTTGAAAATAAATTAAAAGTCATAACTGGTATTTGATGTTCTCGTAATTTAGCTCCTAAATGATACGCAAACTCACTTTCACCTACTATAATAACGCCTGGAGGTTCTACACTAGAGACTCTCATTAATTTACTAATTGGTAAGAAACTGAAACCATATATAACTACAGTAACAAATACTAAACCAAAAGTTACAGGTGTAATTAATTCAGCTAATGGTGCTTTTTGTTCAATAAATAGCCCTGCGAAAAATTGTGCCACTGTGAGTACCACAATCCCTCTTGGAGCCATCATTGATACCATCGCGCGTTCCCGCTTCGAAATTTCTGTATTAATAGTTGCAAATAATATAGAAATTGGACGTACAATTAAAATCATTGCTACACAAAATATAAATAGCTTCCAAGAGATTAATTGTGTTAACACCTCAAGTGTTAACGAAGATGTAATTAATATAAATACGGTCGATACCATAATGGAAGATGTATTTTCAATAAAGTGATCAGATTCCTGAAAAATCAAATCATGACGTTTCATTCGTGCCATCATCAATCCAAAAATAGTAACCGCAAGCAACCCTGACTCAGGTAATATTTCATCACAGATTGCAAATATTAATAGAATAAATATTAATTGAATCGACGGCATCAAATTTTGTGGAATTAAATCCTTTTTAATTAACCACATAAATAGATAAGAAGCAGCAAATCCAATAACAATAGCGATTAAAAAGCTCAATAAGAATTTAAATAAAATAGTTATATTAAAGCCTTGTTGTACAAGATCAAAAACATAAAATGCGCCTAATGCTATCATCGGCCCAATTGGGTCTAATATTATACTTTCCCAACGTAAAATAGAATCGACGTTTTTATGCACTTTCGCTTGTTTCAATAACGGTTGAATCACAGTAGGTCCTGTGATTAAAAATAGACCACCTAGCACTAATGAAATAACTAATGAAAAATCTAATATATAATGTAATGCTAGTGTTCCTAATATCCAAGCAAGAATCGCACCTATTGTAATAATACGTATGACAGCTTTTGATATATATTTAATTTCACGAAAGTCTAAATTACTACTACCTTCAAATAAGATAATAGCAACAGCAAGTGAGACAAGTGAGCTAAAAACATCTTGCCCCAAACTTTCTTGAGGATTGATTAACCCAAATATCGGCCCTACTAACAAGCCAACAATTGCCATAACAACGATTGATGGCCATTTAATTCTACTTGCTAGCCATTGACTAAAAATACCTAATGCCAAAAATATTACAATCACTAGCATTAACGGCAAATGCAATAACGACATATTACGTGCCTCCTCATTTTTATACGGACAAGGTGCTATATTATCAAACAATAATCAACAATGCACTCATTTAGTTTTATATTTATCCTCTTCGTAATGTCAGTTTAGTACCAGCCATTACAATCTCTCTATACCACACCTGACATCAAAAAAACTGAAGTTGCGCTACATCGTTTAGATAAATCAACTTAATCATTTATCTGCATCGATGACACAACTTCAGTTTGAACTGTTATATGTTATCTATACACTGTTTTAGTTATTTAATACTTCTTGACCAGCAACAACACCCGACTGAGTTAATTCATGACTATTGACCCATACTGTTGTCACATCTGCACCACGAGAACTGAAGATATCAATCACTCTTTTACTTTCAGCTAAAGGTACAATCGGATCATTTTCACCCATTGACAGTAAAATTTGAGCATCACTAAAATCTTTATTTGTTGTTATTTCTATTGGATATAGTGGTGCATACAATAACGCCTTCTTAAATGTAGTATTTTCTCGTAGCATCATACTGATAGCAATATTAGAACCATTTGAAAAACCAACTGGCACTGCTTTGCTTAAATCAAATTCATATTTTTCAGCAGCTTCTGACAGAAATGCCAATATACGATCTGTACGATAATTTAAATCTTCTACATCATATTGTCCTTCTCCGTGGCGTTTAAAAAAACGGTTCATACCATTTTCAGATACTTCCCCTCGGATACTTAACACATTATAGTCTGGGTTCAGCACTTGTGCTAATGGTAATAAATCATTTTCGTCCCCGCCTGTGCCATGTAATAAAATAAATGTTGGTGCATCAGGTTGTCCTTGCTTAAAAATGTGTTCCATTCCTATCTCTCCTTTAATTAATTTTAAATATTAATAGGTGGTAATATTTTTAATAATTCTTCTCTACGTTCTTCATATTGTGGCGGTAACATGAGATGAGTACCTAATTCATCGAATGGTTCATCTACTGTAAATCCAGGACCATCTGTAGCAAATTCAAAAATAATATCACCATGTTCTTTCATATACACTGCATTAAAATAATTACGATCTTTAACTTCAGTTAAATGATAGCCTTTGTTACTCAACTGTTCACGCCACGCAAGTTGTGTTTCGTTTGTTGGCATAGACCAAGCTATGTGGTGTACGACACCTGTGCCCCAACGTACTCGCTTTTCTGGAGTGGTTTTGTGTACTATAACGTGATGTTGCCATTCGCCTGCAGTCGTCAAGTGTACTGATACATTGCTGTCATTGACTTCTGAAAGACCCATATCATTTGTTAATGTAGCTATAGTTTGTACCGGATTACTAGATAACATAGTGACACCATGAAAGCCTATAATGTCATGATTATCACTCGTCGTTTCACTCTCCACAAGTGCTAAAGGCAAATCATGTGTATCTTTAAACACGAGTGTTTCCTGATCAAAGAGTTGATTGCGTTTAGTCGTAATAGCATGATTATTTAAGTGCTGTTCCCAAAGATCCATAGTACCTTGGGGTATTCTAAAAGCAATAGTCTCAACTTGGCCTGCACCTACTTGACCTTTTACATGGTTTGGCCAATTGAAAAAGGTTAGTATCGTACCATTAGCTACTGAGTTATTTGAAAAATATAAATGGTAAGTCCCTGGATCATCAAAATTCACTGTTTTTTTGATTAGTTTTAAATTTAAAATATCTCTATAAAAACGAATATTCTCTTCTGGATTACCTACGATAGCTGATATATGATGAATGTGTTTAATTGCTTCCAAATCAAGCCCTCCTTTTATTTATCATGATTACGTTTAGTGTTAAATGGACGAATTTCTGATTCAATATAGTCACGTTGATTTTCTAAAAACGGTGGTAATGATAATGCTTCACCTAATGTTTCATATGGCTCGTCACCCATAAATCCTGGACCGTCTGTAGATACTTCGATCAATATATGACCAATGCGTGCATAAAGTGCTTCAAAATAAAAACGATCTACTAAACCTGAGTTACCAATACCTAATTCTGTATATTTGTCGTGCCATGCTTGAATAGCATCATGATCTTTCACTCTAAATGAAACGTGATGTACTTCACCATATCCTTGTCTAGCTTCTGGTGTTTCAGTATCTTTTCTTAAAATGACTTGTCCACCATTGCCACCTTCACCTACATTTAATAGTGCAACGTCAGTTTCTTCAACAATTGTTTGCATACCATAAACATTTTCTAAGATTTTTTTGAAATCCTCAAAATAACTTACAGTAATTTCAATAGGTCCTAATCCATAAATTGCTTTATCTGTCGGCACTGGACCATTTTCCCAAGGTATACCAGGTGCTACACCTTTGTTATTCTCATCGGAAACTAATTGATATAATTGTCCATCCGCTTCTTCAAATGGTAGTACTTTTTTATCAAATAGACTTTGTACACCGTCGTGTTTCACACCAAATTCATCAAAACGCTGTGCATAATAACTTAATGCTTCATCATTTGGCACACGGAATGACGGTCTACTAATTGAGTTTGTACCTCCAATACCTTTAGGTACATTAGGAAAATCAAAAAATGTCATATCTGTTCCTGCGGATCCAACATCATCTGCAAAGAATGTGTGGTACGTGTATATATCATCTTGGTTTACTGTTTTCTTCACAAGTCTCATACCTAATACATCAGTAAAAAATTTATAGTTACGTTCTGCGTCATCTGTAATTGCTGTAACGTGATGAATACCTAATAATGAATTGTTTGTCATAATAAATCCTTCTTTCTTAGTTTTTATCTCGAAATCGAGATTGTTTTTGTGAAAAAATTTTGCTACCTACTTATTATTTGTAGGAGCACTTAACTTTTTGAGTGTATTTTGCAATGTTTGTAATTCTTCGTCTGTTAAGATTGAAAATGTTGATTGGATGGTCTCAGCATGTTTCGGAAAGATCTCATCCATAATGCGACGCCCTTGTTGTGTCAATGAAGCATTGATTATACGTTTATCCTGTTGATTTCTAATACGGGTCACACACCCTTTTTCCTCTAGCTTATCAACAACGTAGCTAATACTACTACTAGCTATAAGTACACGTTCTCGAATGCGTTGAATAGGTTGATCACCTTTATTATAAAGTAATTCTAGTACCGCAAATTCTGTAATATTTAATCCGTATTGCTTCACATCTTCGCGCACTATTTTTTCCAAATAATCTAAAGTTCTATTTAATCCAATAAATGCATTCATAGATGACTTTGTTCTATCCATCTCATCACCAACTTTCATTTTATTTCGAATTCGAGATAATTATATAATCGTTATTTTAAAAAGTCAACCATTTAAGTATAAAAAATATACTGAAATATTTCCCTCTTCTCTTCCATTAATAAATTACTAAATATATGCATATTACTTTTCACAGTTTTTTGTACTTCATCATGTGGTACTTATATACTGTGGAGGTGTTTAAGATGAATCAACTATTTATCAATAATGAATTTATTGCTAGCGAATCAACAGAAACGATGGATGTGGTAAATCCTGCTACCGGTCAAGTGTTTGATACCATTACTTTTGCAAACGAAAACGATGTTAATATTGCAGTCGCAAAATCACAAGAAGCACAACTAGAATGGGAAAAAGTTCCTCAACCAACACGTGCAGAACATGTTAAAATGCTCATTCCTTTATTAGAAAATAATAAAAATGAATTAGCTGAATTATACGTGAAAGAACAAGGTAAGCTTTTATCTTCAGCACTTGGTGAAATTCATAAATCCATTAAATTTATAGATTATATGTCCAGTCTAAGTATGCAAAATAAGGGTGAGGTGCTACAGAGCAATCGTGACAATGAACTGATTCACTTAACGAAAAAGCCTATCGGTGTTACTGCTGGTATAGTGCCATGGAATGCCCCGATTATGGTACTTATGCGTAAAGTCATACCGGCTATAATTACAGGTTGTTCGGTGATAATTAAACCTAGTGAAGAAACTTCTCTAATCACTCTTAAATTAGCTGAATTATTTATTCAATCTGCTATTCCTGCTGGTCTTATTCAAATTATTCCCGGAACTGGTGAAACTGTAGGTACACAGTTAGCTAAACATCCAGATATTCAACTCATTTCTCTAACTGGAAGTATGCGTGCTGGTAAATCAGTATATGAAGCTAGTGCCAGTAATGTTAAAAAAGTGAATTTGGAATTAGGTGGTAATGCCCCTGCAATCGTTACTGCAGATGCAGATTTAGATAAAGCAGTTGATTATATTGTCACTGCTCGTATTAATAATGCCGGTCAAGTTTGTACATGTCCGGAACGTATTTTTGTTCATGAACAAGTGCATGATGAATTTCTTTCTAAATTGAAAGCTAAAATGGAACAATTAACAGTTGGTGATCCATTTGATGAACAAACCGATTTAGGAGCTATTATTAACCAAAAACAATTAGATCACATTCATAATACCGTGCAACAATCTATTCAAGAAGGTGCCCAATTGGTACTTGGTGGTGAAATTTTAAATAGAGATGGCTACTACTATGCACCTACTATTTTAGATAAAGTACAACCCGAACATGCAGCTTTTACTAATGAAATTTTTGGACCAGTACTACCTATCATGACTTATGATGATTTTCATGAAGTTATTAATTTAGCTAATGATACAAATGCCGGACTGTCTTCATACATTTTTTCAGAGAATCTCCAAGAAGTGATGCGTGCATCAGAATTGCTGAAATTTGGTGAAGTGTACGCTAACTGCGAAGCAGAAGAAGCTGTTAATGGATTCCATGCAGGATGGCGAGAATCAGGCTTGGGTGGCGCTGATGGTGTTCATGGTTTTGAAGAATATTATAATACGACAGTGTCGTATATTCGTTATGATTAAAATTCCTAACTAATCCAACTACATCATAAAATATAAAAAAGCAGCAAGAACAAATATTTTGTTCCTGCTGCTTTAATTTAGTTATTCAATGCTTTGTCTAAAGAATCAATATTTTGATGCATAATAGATTGATAGCTCACATTATTATTATCCTTATCTTCTGGTGCTAATGTAGTTAAGTTGTTAAATGGTACAGGTGTAGTGTTTGTTTCTTTTTTAATCACATCGGTAATTTTCGAAGAAATGTTTTGCTCATAAAGCAAATATGGTTGTTGTGTTTCTTTTACATGCTTGATGATTTCCATTAATTCTTGTTGACTTGGATCTTCATTATTCATTCCTGTAACGCCGACCTGATTAAAATTGTAACGTCGTGCCAAATAACCTATAGAATCATGGGATATTATAACAGTGTCTCTTTTAGGATTTGTCGTAATCGTTTTTAATTGACGATCAATTTGATCAATATCTTTGTTGAGCTTACGGTAATTTTTCTCATAATACGCACTATGCTTAGGATCTTTAGCTACTAATTCATCTTTAATAGTTTTAGTAAATTGTTTATTTAATTTAGGGTCTAACCAAACATGTGGATCTTTACCTGCTTCTTCTTCATGCTCGTGTTTATGTTCATCTCCATGTTCGTGGTTGTGATCGCCAGTAGCCAATAACTCCTCATGATTAATTGCATCCGCTACAGGTAATTTCAATTGTTCGTTAGTAATAGAACTCGCAATTTTTTTCGCTACAGGGTCCATATCTTCACTAGAATAAATAAACAAGTCACTTTTCGCGATATCAATCATATTACGTTGCGTGGGCTCATAACTATGTGTATCTGCACCTGGAGGATATAAACTTTGTACATTTACATATTTTCCACCAATATCTTTGGCAAAGCTTTGAAATGCAAACACTGTAGTGTATATTTCGAGTTTGTTCGAAGTACTTACTTTATACTGTTGTTTTGTATTTTGATTACATGCTGTTAAGGTGACACTAAACACTATAACCGCTATAATTAACAAAGATTTTTTCACATTTGCGCCTCCAAAACGAAATTATTCCGTTAAAACTATAAACTTATTTTCACAATATTTCAATGAAAATTATTTATACTATGTAATCTCTATTTTTTATTATACTTATCTATGTTTTAAAATATAACTTAGTGATATAAGTATTATAAGTTAAAAAACTGGGGGTCTTAATATGACGGAAATTAAACAAGGTCATAATAAATTTTATGTCGGAGAGAACGAAGACAATCGCCAAGCAGAAATCACTTTTACAGAAGTAAGTCCTAATCAAATAGATATTGATCACACTGGTGTACCAAAAGAATTAGGCGGACAAGGACTCGGTTCAAAATTAGTGAAAGCTGTCGTCGACTATGCACGAGACAATAATTTAACTGTATCTGCAACATGTCCATTTGCACAAAATGTCATTGAAAAAAACGAAGCATATCAAGATGTATATACTAAATAACATTGCAATGCAATCATCAAGCGTCGTCGTAATTGGATAATTTAGCCGCTTAAACGCTAATTGGTTTTCAAACCATTGAACAACTACAGTAAAAAAAGGTTGGGATAATATCAATTTGTCCCAACCTTTTTTCATTTTGGCAGTAGCTGACTGTATTGAAAATGCGCTTTAAACCAAGCTTTTTTCAATGCTAGTCATCCTTGCCGGGGTGGGACGACAAAATCATTTTTTCAAAATCAGATT
>NZ_PPQB01000022.1:273841-278835 GCF_002902345.1 Staphylococcus arlettae | reverse complement strand
CCAAATTTAACTGCTTGGCTTACTTCGTAATCGGCAGCATCCATAATTTTTAAATCTGCTAATACTTTTACACCATCAACATTATCATTTAAATGTTGTACAGCTGGTAATCCTTCATTTATAACAATTGGTGTTCCAATTTCTACGATATCTACATAATCTTTAACTTTATTTGCTAATTCTGCAGCATCCTCTTTATTTAATAAATCAATTGCTAATTGTAATTCCATTAAAACGCCCTCCTATCTATCTTTTATATTATCATTATGGTATTATTTATGATAAATAACAATACTGACATTTTTGTCACTGAGGAGAAGAAATTGTTAATAGAATATAATAATAAATTATTTTACACTTCTAAAGATTTAGCTTTATCAGTAATTGGTGGTAGATGGAAAATTCCTATTATTTATCATTTATTACAATCAGAAGTACTTAGATTGAGTGAATTAGAAAAAAAATTACCGGATATTAATCAAAGAATGTTAATTAGACAATTAAGGGAGCTTGAAAAGGATATGATAATAAAAAGAACTATATATCCAGTAGTCCCTCCAAAAGTTGAATATCGATTAACTAGTGTTGGTTTGTCTCTCGATAATGTGGTCTATGGTATTTGTGAATGGGGAGATGAATATTTGAAATTAATTAATAATGAAAATTAAACAAATTTTTTAAAATTTTTAAGCTATAAAGTAGTATAAAAAAGATACTTCTTTATAAAGAGTGTCTTAATCATTTCAAAACATGCTCGTTAACGAATATATCTTGATCTATATATTTTTTATCTCTCTTTTCTTATGAGGTACTTTATGTTTTCTAGAATCTTGCCATAGTTTGTAAGTAACTTAATTTCCCAAAAAGTAGCAATAACATAATGTGCATTTAAATTATCAGCTTTTAAAAGCAATAAAAATAAAAATCCTTCGCTTTTCAGATTTTTATTTCGGTTTAAGAAAACACACAAATTCTTCTTTAAAATCAGCAATTACTTATAAATGGGGCAAAACTGTATAGTTACTTTTAGGTAAATCTTTAATTTTATTCTAGTATAGTATATTGCTTACGTGTATTAAACTTATCTATAATTACTTTTTAATTAATTTTGGCTAAATAAATACGATGTTTGGCATTTTGCTACATATGAACTAACAATTTTCTAAAAAGAGTAATAATTCAATTAATTCCTCTGAGTTTACATTATAATATCAAGGGTAAAATCTTTAGAGGAGGATGGTACAAATGAAAGCAGTTACTTATCAAGGCCATAAAAATATGGAAGTACGTGAAGTACATGATCCAATAATAGAAGAATCAACGGATGCAATTATAAAAATAACAGCTTCAGGTATATGTGGTTCTGATTTACATCTTTACCATCAAGGTGATTTATTTATGGATTCTGATTTTGTTATTGGACATGAGCCAATGGGAATTGTAGAAGAAGTAGGAAAAGAGGTTAAAACCTTAAAAAAGGGAGATAGAGTAGTTATACCTTTTAACATAGGTTGTGGCGATTGTTTCTATTGTAATAATGAAATGGAGTCTCAGTGTGATAATTCTAATCCATCACCGGCAAGTTGGAAAATGAATAATGGTGGACTCTTCGGTTTTGGTGGCATGCACGGAAACCATTGGGGAGGTCAAGCAGAGTATTTAAGAGTGCCATTTGCCGATTTCTCCTCTTTCAAAGTTCCAGATAGTGATTTGAAAGACGAACAAGTATTATTTTTATCTGATGTGGTGCCAACAGCTTATTGGAGTGTTGAACATGCAGGCGTAAAATCTGGAGATACCGTTATTGTTCTCGGTTGTGGTCCAATCGGTTTAATGGCACAAAAATTTGCTAAATTAAAAGGTGCTGAACGTGTTATTGCCATTGACAATGTAGAACATAGATTAAACCATGCCAAAAAATCCAATGGCGCTGAAGTATATAATTTTTCTAAAGAAGATAATATAGGAAAATTACTTCATGAAAGCACACGCGGTGGTGCAGATGTCGTTATAGATTGTGTTGGAATGGATGGCCAAGTTGCTCAAGATGATTTAGAGATAAGTTCAAATTCAGCGCAACGAGGTAATATTAGTCCCATTATTACAGCAGCTGAATCAGTAAGAAAATTTGGAACGATTCAATTAACTGGTATTTACGGTACACCTGCAGACAATTTTCCAATAGATTTAATTTTCAATAGAGATGTCCAAGTAAAAAGTGGACAAGCGCCAGTTATTCATCAAATGCCAAAATTATATGAAATGATTAAAAATGAGGTTTTTGATCCAACAGAAATTATAACTCATACAATGCCTTTAGAAGATGCAAAACAAGCGTATGATATTTTCGATCAGAAAAAAGATAATAACATTAAAGTAATTCTAAAACCATAATAATAAATATATAAAGAAATCTATATACAGATTATAACCAGTATATAGATTTCTTTATTAATTTCAGGTGATAATTTTCAGAATCGCTAAGTTTCAAAATTTCTAAATCTAACCAATGCTCTATGAAAATATGAAACAATTTTAATCATTTGCTATATAAAGTTTCAAATGCTTAGATGTTAATGTTTTATTCTCTTTAACAAAGTTTATAGGATAGCCACTAAATTGTACTTTACCTCCATCTAGACCAGGACCTGGTCCTACATCTATAATCCAATCAGCTTCACACATAATTGATAAATTGTGTTCAATTAAAATAACAGTGTTATTTTGCTCAATAAGATCATTAAAACAGTTTATCAATATAGGAATATCAGCTTCATGTAAACCTGTCGTAGGTTCATCAAATATAAAAATACTATCTGTAACATCATCATTTAAATATTGGCCTAATTTAACGCGTTGAATTTCACCACCTGATAATGTAGATAGAGGTTGTCCAAGGGTTACGTAATTTAATCCAGTTTTACTTATAGCTTGTAACTTAGACTGAATTTCATTTTCTTTATCAAAAAATCTTATACCTTCGTCAACAGTCAATTCAAGGAAATCAGCAATGGAATAGCCATCTATAGTTGCATTCAACACTTCTGGCTTATAACGTTTACCGTGACACACTTCACATGTTTGTGAAAATTCACCCATAAATGCAAGTTCTGTTTCAATATAACCTTTACCACCACAATTGGGACAAGCTCCTTTCGAATTATAACTAAACATAGATTTATTTAATCCAGTTTCTTTGCTGAAAAAATTTCTGACTCTATCAAAAACACCTAAATAAGTTAGTAAATTAGACCGATCGGAACCTTGTATCGCTTTTTGATCCATAAATACTGCATTATCATTTTTTGCAAAACCTGCCTTAACAAGTGAACTTTTCCCAGAACCTGCTACTCCAGTTAATACTGTCAAAACATGCTTGGGTATATCAACTGTCACATTATTCAAATTGTTTTGGGTCACTGGTCCAAGATGATAAAAACTCTTTGCTTCACGTATCTCATTTTTTAAGTGATGTTTGATACGTAGTGCTTCCCCAGTAGATGTATCTGAAGACAATAATTCTTTGTATGTTCCCTTAAACGTTATCTCTCCACCTTGCGCCCCTGAACTTGGCCCCATATCAATAATATAATCTGCTTCTTTAATTACATCAGGATCATGTTCTACAATTAATACTGTATTACCTTTATGTTTTAAAGATTTCAAAATTTCATTTATTTTTGCAATATCCTCTGGATGTAAACCAACACTTGGTTCATCAATGATATAAACCAAATCAGATAGCGAACTATTTAAATGTCGTATTAATTTAAGCCGTTGTGCTTCTCCACCTGATAAAGAAGTGGTTACACGGTCAAGAGTTAAATAACTTAATCCTATATAATCAAGTGCTTCTAATTGTTTTCGGAGTGGTTCAATAATAAACTGGGCTGTTGAATTATTTAATTTATTAAGAAATGCTAAATTTTCTTTTACAGTCATTTGTGTGAAATCTGAAATGTTTTTCCCCATAATTTTACAACTCAAAATTTTCGAATTTAAACGTTGACCGTTACAAGTTGGACAAATTTTATTTTCCACAACATTTTTAAGATGTTTAGCATAACGTTTTTTGTTAAATTCTTTATCTCCCAAAAATATTCTTCTAAACCTAGGTATAAGTCCCACATATTTTGCTGATTTCCGCCATTCTTCAGGTGGTTTTTTTAATTTTATTGGCTCCTGATACAAAAACAAATCTAATTCTTCTTTTGTATATGCTTTTAATTTTTTATCATTATCAAACAGACCACTATCACGATAAGCTTTCCCTCTTTCTTTATCAGGTCCAAAAGATGGAAAATTAATAGCACCTTCATTTAAAGATTTGTTCCAATCTAAGAGCTCATTTAAATTAATGTCTTCAATGTAACCTAATCCTTCACATGTTTCACACATACCATTGGGACTGTTAAATGAAAAGGCATCTGAAAAACCGACAAAAGGTTCACCTATCCTTGACCATAACAATCTAACAGAGGCGTATATATCAGATACTGTACCTACAGTAGATCGAGAATTACCATTAAATCTTTTTTGACTAATCGTCATTGCTACAGGAAGATTTTTAATTGCTTTTACTTTTGGTTTAGGCTGCTTATTTAAATGAAATTGAATGTAGCTAGAATAACTTTCATTTAAAAGTTGTTCAGATTCAGCAGCTATTGTTCTGAAAACCAGTGATGATTTACCTGAACCAGAACGACCTGTAAATACTGTAACTAAATGTTTAGGTATAGTTATATTTATATTTTTCAAATTATTTTGTGAAGCTCCTATAATGGTAATATCATTCATAAATTAAATTGCCCTCCATTGTAATTTTTAACAATTAATAGTATAGATAAAGTTAAAAGATTAGTAGAATTTCGAAATAGGTTACATTACAAAAACAGTATGTAGAATATCTAATATTTTATCGTAGATTATAAGTTATCTTAATGAAGTTAAGTTCATTTTATTTTTATGAAAATCTAACAATAAGAGACTAACAG
>NZ_PPQB01000022.1:268466-273785 GCF_002902345.1 Staphylococcus arlettae | reverse complement strand
TTATGCTTTTAATTTTTTAATAATTTCTCTATTGAAATCATCTAAGTCATCTGGAACACGACTCGTTACAATATTGTCATCTATTACAACTGATTCATCAACAACGCGTGCACCAGCATTAGATAAATCTTTACGTACATTGATAACGCCAGTTATTGTGCGGCCCTTTAAATCATCAGTATCAACTAGTAGAAGTGGACCATGACAAATCGCAAACGTAGGCACATCATTTTGAGTAAAATACTTAGTAAATGTACCATAGCGACCTTCTTCATCACCACGTAAATGATCGGGTGAGAATCCGCCAGGAATTAATAATGCATCATAATTTTCTGGTTTCGCATCTGCAATGCTAACATCTACAGTTACTTTCTCACCATGTTTACCAACAAGTTCATGTTTTGCTGTATCTCCAATAACTTCAGTCTCAAATCCAGCATTTTCTAATGCTTCTTTTGGACTAGTCAATTCTATATCTTCAAATTCATCTGCTAAAATGATTGCTACTTTTTTAGTCA
Source organism: Staphylococcus arlettae (assembly GCF_002902345.1). GTDB lineage: Bacteria > Bacillota > Bacilli > Staphylococcales > Staphylococcaceae > Staphylococcus > Staphylococcus arlettae. Next base: position 273,267 of record NZ_PPQB01000022.1, on the reverse strand, counting down.
TAATACAACATACCTTTCAATTATATTTTAAAACCTAAGTACTATATACACTAGAAAAAAGGAAGTTTAAACATAAAATGTTTTCTAGTTTTTTCACAAATTACATGTACATTTTTATCTGTTTAGTTTAATCTTATTTAATATTAATTGTAACTGATTATGCATTTGTATGGGCATCTACAATATCACGACATTGTTTAGCAGCTTCTACAGGGTCATCAGCATTTGCAATGCCGCCACCAACAATAATTAAATCAGGATTTTCTGAAACAATATCTTTAATTGTATCTGGTTTAATACCACCTGCGACTGCTACTTTAGAATTACTAATTACAGATTTAACTTTACGTAAACTTTCTAAAGGAGATTGACCTTCAGCTTGTAAGTCATAACCAGTATGAACAGCGATATAATCTGCGCCTAAATCATCTAAATCTTTCGCACGTTTTTCTAAATCTTGTACTGCAATCATATCTACTAATAATTGTTTGCCATGTTTATGTGCTTCATCAACTGCTGCTTTAATTGATGCATCTTCTGCAACGCCTAAAATTGTTACTATGTCTGCACCAAATTTAACTGCTTGGCTTACTTCGTAATCGGCAGCATCCATAATTTTTAAATCTGCTAATACTTTTACACCATCAACATTATCATTTAAATGTTGTACAGCTGGTAATCCTTCATTTATAACAATTGGTGTTCCAATTTCTACGATATCTACATGATTTTTAACTTTATTTGCTAATTCTGCAGCATCCTCTTTATTTAATAAATCAATCGCTAATTGTAATTCCATTAAAACGCCCTCCTATCTATCTTTTATATTATCATTATGGTATTATTTACGATAAATAACAATACTGACATTTTTGTCACTATATAAATTAAAGGTGTTTTGTTGTTAATTAAATATAATAATAAAGAATTTTATATACCCAAATATTTAGCTTTTCTATAATTGGTAGAAGATGAAAATCACTTTTATCTTCTATCTTTTGCAAATTAATCGTTTAAGATTAAGTAAATTATAAAATAAACTACTCAGCGTATTTTAATAAAATTAGTTACTAAATAAGAGATTCCAAATTATAAACTTTGGCTACTAGGACGAATGATAAATTCATTTACAGAAGATTCTTCCGGCTCATTAATTGCGTAATTAATAGCTCTAGCAATAGCATCTGGTTTAATTGCATTTTTATATAATTCATCTATATCTTGTTTCATATCTTTGTCACTAATATGGTCTGTTAATTCAGTGCTGACAGCCCCCGGAGATAGAATTGTTGTTCTAATATTTGAACCCACTATAGCTTCTTCTTGTCTTAATCCCTCAGTTATCGCTCTCACTGCATATTTGGTACCACAATAAACAGCACTACCTGGGAAAACAACATGTCCCGCCACAGAAGCCAAATTAATAATATGGCCTGATTTTTGTTTTCTCATATAAGGTAATACTGCACCAATGCCGTATAATACACCTTTAATATTCACATCTATCATTTGATTCCATTCATCTTGCTTATTCTTTTCTAAAAAGGATTGAGGCATAAGACCCGCGTTATTAATTAAAACATCTATACGGCCAAAATCATTATAAGCTGTTTCAATTAATGCATTTACTTCATCGGGTTTTGTTACATCAGTTTTTTTAATGCTTACACTATCATGACCTACTTTTTGTTGTATTTTTTCTAATCTATCTAAACGTCTCGCACCTAAAACAAGCTTGGCACCATTTTCAGATAACAAATTCACAGTTTCCTCACCGATACCACTAGATGCACCTGTTATCACAACTACTTTATCTTTTACATTATTCATTTTCTTACCTCCTAAATTATTATAATTATATACTTCACTATTTTATTGTTATCGAAACCTCATTAATACTTTTCCAAAATATTTCAATTTCAATCTAGTATAACGATAAAAAACTGTGTCTTTAAAAGCTGAAAGATTTTTGAAACTTTTTATAAAGAGAGGATTGTATATTACTCAATTTTATACTTCTATACTATTAGAAAATATTCAATGTAATAAGCTAGCGTTATGCCCATAATCTATTATTATTTAAGAAAATACTATACTCAATTAATAATTCACTATTAAATTGTCTATAAAACTTATTCTAGGTTATCAAATACCATTAAGTGAATTACAAAACAAACTTCCTGATATCAATCAACCTATTATGTTTAAACTTCCTTTTTCTAGTGTATATAGTACTTAGGTTTTAAAGTATAATTGAAAGGTAGGTTGTATTATGACTAAAAAAGTAGCAATCATTTTAGCAGATGAATTTGAAGATATAGAATTGACTAGTCCAAAAGAAGCATTAGAAAATGCTGGATTTGAGACTGAAGTTATTGGAGATACAGCAAAACATGAACTTGTTGGTAAACATGGTGAGAAAGTAACTGTAGATGTTAGCATTTCAGATGCCAAACCAGAAAATTATGATGCTTTATTAATTCCTGGCGGATTTTCACCTGACCATTTACGTGGTGATGAAGAAGGACGTTATGGTACCTTTACTAAGTACTTTACTCAAAATGATGTACCAACATTTGCGATTTGTCATGGTCCACTTTTACTAGTTGATACTGACGATTTAAACGGACGTACAATAACTGGTGTTATCAACGTACGTAAAGATTTATCTAATGCTGGTGCACACGTTGTTGATGAATCAGTTGTAATAGATGACAATATTGTAACGAGTCGTGTCCCAGATGACTTAGATGATTTCAATAGAGAAATTATTAAAAAATTAAAAGCATAATTTTATAATATCAATCAGTATTTATTATCTAAGAGACTAACAGCAAAGTTTATAACTTTGTTGTTAGTCTCTTATTGTTCATTTTACACACTCATATTTAAAGCTTCAGTGAATTGTTGTAACTTTAAATAGTTGGATTCGCCCAACAGTTTCATCTTTATCGCTAGCACTCTAATAAGAACAGTTCAAAATCTAAACCTAAAGCGATTATACTATTTTAATAATCTATTTAGTGATTGTTGAATCGGTAATAACGAGTTTCCTATATATTTTTTTAAATCATCAGGTTCAATATCTAAACTTCCACTTTTTATAATTTCTTGTGCTGAAGCAAGAAAATCAGCTAAATCTTTAGGATATTCTGCGTTTTCCTGTAAGAATTTTGAAGCCGTGTTAACATCTGTATCAATAATCTCAAGACTTTTACCTGAAATTTTTTCTAACTCTTCTGCTAATTGGCGATATGTGATCAAATTTCCACCAATTTCAATAATATTAGGAAATTCATATTTCCCTGATACTGCATAAGCAGCTATTTGAGCATATTCTTCTTTCAATGCCCAACCGACTTTGCCTTCTCCACCTGAATGAACAAAGTTTCCGCTTTTTAAAGCAGCTGTAATTAACCCGTATTCATTTTCTAAATACCAGTTATTACGCAAAAATGTATAATTTATATCAGAATCTAAAATTAATTTTTCGGTATATTTATGATCCTCTGCTAACGGACTACTAGAAATATTAGCATTTCCAAAGCTTGTATAAGCAATATAAGAAACACCATTTGCTTTAGCTGCTTCTACAACATTTTTATGTTGCTTTTGACGTTGCCCAACTTCATTCCCTGAGATAAATAAAAGACGATCTATATCTTTGAAAGCTTTTGATAACGCTTCAAAATCATCATAATTTCCAAACCTTATATTAAATCCTTTTTCTTCCAATTGACTTGCTTTTTCTTTATTTCTTACTAAAGCGAAAATCTCATCTTGGGGAACTAATTTTTTCAAAAATTCAAGAGCATAATTACCCATACCACCTGTGGCACCTGTTATTAAAATATTCACAATATCAACCCTTTCTAATTAATTATTGAATATAAGTTGAATCATACACATTTTTTTGGAAAAGTACAGTTATCAGTTTATTAAAATAGTATTTTTAAGTAATAATTTTATTAAGTGATTAAAAAGTATAATGTCAAAACTTAACGATTTTTAAGCAATTTTTATCTTTTCTGGAACTATTTTCTATTCTGGCTCATATATGCGTTTTAAGAAACAAATGTAATTAAATAGGTTGAAAATTATATATTTTTAAAGTTTGCTTTAAACCAACTGTTAAAATGTATAATAAGGATATTGGATTACCACATGTAAATTTGTTTTTAGCACGACGTTTTTTAGGTGTGTAAGTGTGCCTTTAGATATAAAAATAAAAGTCAACCTAGAAAAAGTAGATTGACTTTTTCTTTTGATGCAGTATCGTCAATGTAAATCTAAAAATTCTGGCTATAAATCTACATCACTTTTCAAAAATGTAACAACAATATTCAAGACAAATTAATTTTTATAACTGCTCGGAATATCTCGAGCCGTTTCTTTAACTTTAAAATAAAAAAATCGACGAAGGTCGATTATGATTTTTGCACCGTTTGGAACAAACGTGTAAGCGTCCTTTACAAGATTTAACTAAATTATAACGATGAATTTTAGACCTATAATTCAATAACAATTGGGTCTACCAGATTTACAAGGGTTCTGTTGCAAAGTTGAATTTATAGTATAATTTTAACAAAAAGGAGTCTTCTGTATGTACTATTCAGATATAAACAATTCGATAAAGATGTTATAACTGTAGCCGTTGGCTACTACTTAAGATATGCATTAAGTTATCGTGATATATCTGAAATATTAAGGGAGCGTGGTGTTGATGTTCATCACTCAACCGTTTATCATTGGGTTCAAGAATATGAACCTATTTTGTAACAAATTTGGAAGAAAAAGCATA
>NZ_PPQB01000022.1:247815-268418 GCF_002902345.1 Staphylococcus arlettae | reverse complement strand
ACTGACACAATAAAATGGTGATTAGCTATATTTTTCTAACTTTGCAACAGAACCAGTCAAATCATCTTCACTAGTGTAATTATCGAATGATTTATAACTAACATTTTCTAATTTATTTAACATAAAATCAATCCTTTTTATATTTAAAATATATTATACACAATCCGTTTTTTAGTTTTATTTATGATACGCTTCTGCTTATCAGTTAATGATGCGGTTTTTGAAAAATAACTACAGAAATTTATAGAAGAACAACAAGACTCAAACGCTATATCATATAATAAGTTTTTAGAAGCTTACAAAGTAGACACGTCTTCTGATTAAACTAATACAGTTGATGAATTAACAGAAAATCCAGTATGTATTGAGTACATAAGAGATCAAACAGAAGCTAGAGAAAAAGGTCAAGGTAGAACTTATTAAGCATATTAAATTAATTAACTTGATACTTTTCAATAAAAAACAGAGCACCTCCATAACGTGGAGGATGCTCTATTTTTTTATAACGCATTTACTAATCTTTCAAATTCATCTTTATTAATATTAATACCTTCAAGATTAACATTTGCTAAATTAGGGTGTTGACCGCTTGTTAGGACATATACTTCAATATGTGGACATGTTTCATTAACGATAGGCATGATTTCTTCATCAAACCGCTTCGGTCCATTGTTTTCACTGTAAATCACAACATGAAATTTAATATCATCAGCTATATTCATAGGAATTCTGTCTTCTCTCTTTCTAGACAATACACACTGTTTCCCTACGATATTTGAAATCCACTCTTCTTTCTTTTGGCAATAATCTATAAAATCTTTCCTTTGATATCCTAAGTCCATCTTCACTTCGAGTACATTCTTAATTTCATTATCTTCACAAATTAATAAATCCGGATATCTTGTACTTAAAGATTTATCAATCATAAATAAAGGCTGATCAATAAAGATTCGGACACCTTCCAATCTACTTATCAAATAAGCACCCAGCAAGTCTTCTCCAATACCTGATATACTATGATTACGTCCTCGATATAAATTTTCATGAGGGTAAGTAGGCTTCCCTGCTTCTTTATATGCCTTTACAAGCTGTTCGATAACTTCCACTTCAGTGAATTTCATACTCAATCACCCTATCTATAGATACTCTATATTTCAACACACAAAGTATAGCACACGTTTGAAAGTACAAATGCAAAAACCCTCCTAATAAATTAAGAGGGTTGAATGGTAGTTTATAAAATATTAAATTATTTGCTATTATGATTAACTATTTTAGTTAATTCTTTGAATGTTAAAGGTTGTTTAGCATTTCTATGAATCATTTTGTGGCAATTAGAACATAGTGGGACTAAATCTTTAAGTGGATCTACTGTAACCTCTTTTTTTATAGAAAACATCGGTTTTAAATGGTGAATTTCAATAAAACCCTCGCCTAAATCGCCATACTTAGCTTTAAAGTCAAATCCACATACTTTACATGTAGTTCCATGTAATTTAATAGCTTCATTTCTTAATGCCTGATTTCTCTCATATTTAATACCATACTGTACATATGGTTTACCTTCGACATATTCAGTGTTTTCTAATTCATTATCTAAATTTAAAATATTCGTTTTCAAGACTTTTTGTATATAACTTTTTAAAGGTTCCTTTAAAGTCATAGGACCTTGAACATTACCTTTTAACCCGTTATCTTGTAAAAATTCTAAATCTAATTGGTCATCATCAAGTTTATTTAATAACTCTAATTCCATGTAATTACCATAGTTAATATAATTATCACCCTTGATAACAAATTGACTATCATCAATTGTTGACTTAGGTTTGTTAACTTCTTTAATCAAACATTGATATTTAATACTCTTAATAGGTGCGGAGATGTATATATAAAGAACATCACCTTTCTTGGCCTTCTTTAAATTCGGACTTTGCTTCCAATCAATAACATCTAACTTATCAAACGCTGCAACTACATTATAGAATTTAACATTACAAGGTATAACCCATTGAGTATTTGTCATATTCATTCCCCTTTTGTAATAACTAGTTGGCATGGCCTTAAAAATCTATTAGTAATGTCACTCAAATTATTAATACGATTGTTATCTTTATCACTCCAATAAAACATATGGCTTTTTAATATATTACCATCATTATTAGAGATATAATGCGTTTCTACGCATTACTTAAAACGAATAATTGTATGTATCGAAATAGACCTGTATAATTTTGTTTTCGATAACTCATAACTTGATTAAATGCTTCATTTATGTCTACACCACGACGCTTAAGTTCAATTTGAGCTAAAGGCAATCCATTCACTAATATTGCGACATCATATCTTGCTTTATATTTATCATTTATCGATAATTGATTTGTAATTTGGAATTTGTTTTTACACTAATTTTTTGTGTCTAAAAAGGATAAATATTCTTCGGTTTCATCATTACGCTTTAAAGGCAATTTATCGCGTAGAATACGTGCACTTTCAAAAATACTTTTCCCATTAATCATCGTTAATAAGCATTGAAACTCTTTATCTGTTAATGGTTGATTTTTGAATTTATCAGCATGACGTTCATTGAGAATAGCACGGAAATTATCCAATAATTGCTGTTCATTTCTAATCGTTACAGTTTCATAGCCATTTAATTCTAACTGTTCCATCATTTCATTTTATAGAGTAAATTCACTTTGGTATACCATAACATCCCCTACCTTTGTTTCTACTACAATTAATTATACTATATTATTGTATTCATATTGTTTGAGTTTTATAAATATTTTTTATGAGTATTTCTTTATTTTAAGCAAATAATGTAACCTCCGCTTTGATAGGATCATAGTTCAGTTTAAACCTTTGGATTTGGATTTCCATCGGTAAATCTTTTCCTGAAAGAGTCTCACCTTGTATCTTTACAAGGAGTTTTGGTGGGCTGATAATATAGCCAAATAGATAGAAATTAGTAGCATAACTAAATTCACTTGGTATACTAACTAAAAGATGATTTTCTTTAGAAACCCCTTTTAGTTTCATTTGTTTTGTATGTGTATTGAACGTAATTTCTTTGTTTGAAAATCCCCATTTATCATGTTCTGAGTAAAGATGACTTATATTGTCATCACAATTCAACTCTCTTTTATAATCTTCAAATATAATTCTTTGCTTGTGAGTTTTAAATTCGTCTTTGTACCAAATCACTTCAGATTCAACAATTACATTCTTAGCTACTCCACCAACATTTTTTAAATATATAAAATTTTTATTTTTTCCTATATAATGTGCTTTAGCTTTATCATTTGTTACTAATGATGATTCATTGCTAAAGTTAAATATATCTATCTGTATACTATTCTTTATAAAGTCTTTATTTAGCTCATATGAGTATTTAGTGCTATCAAACAAAAATAGTGGAGTATTAGAAATTCTTTTATGTTCTTCGGCTTTACCGTTATAATACATATTCGTTAAAAACGTAAGTAAGGAGATCACTAAAGAAAAGCCGGATATATACTTTGCTGTTTCTGTCTTAATAAGCATGAAAATTATTAATAAGATTAAAAATATAATGACAGTGTATATAAATTTTTACATTTTCTACTCCTTATTAACTATTAATTTGTCTAAACTTTTCAAGTTCATCTTTTAAAACTTTAACTGTTTTTATTTTTTTAGTGATATCTTCTTTTGCACGTTGTGACAAATGTTCAGTTCCAAATACACGTTTATTATTTTCATTAATTGACTGATTAACTTTATCCCAATTATCTAATATATAATTTTCAAAAAGTTCCTTTTCTACATCACTTTTATAAACCAAAACACATTCTACAAATTTATCCATTGCAAATTTCTCTTCCATCGAATCACCTTTATACATAAAAAGATGAATATTATAAAGCATCGTCTCTTCAATGAAATAACGATAATAAATAGTATCATCTCTATGCATATTAAAATTTATCGCACCTGGTTCAGGTACTGGTGTTGTGTAGATACCTGAATCTAAAGAGATGCACCGGCAACCATATAAAACTGTACTATGATATTTAAATTCGTAATATGAGTATAAAGTGTTACTATTGATTTGATTATACGCATAGAATGGACTTACTAAATTAAAATAATTTTCTTTTTCTTCAATGTCCTCATTTTTGTATACTATATACTCTGGCGATTCACTATAAAAATAACCTGTTGAGTTCTGCATCCATTTCTCAGGAGTTAGTAAATAATTCTGTAACCTCTTTATAGGAGTAGGATATAAACCAAAATGCATTTTCCATAATGTTTCTGTATCTAATGGACTTGCAGTAGAATCTATTGGGGTATTTTTATCTTCAACTCTTGTATAAATGCTACCTGCATTGACTGTTTTGTTTTTTTTACTTTTTTGATCGGTTTCTGCTTTCTCCAGATAGTATGGTACATATCCTTTAGGATTTATTATAATGACATCGATTTCCTTTTCTTCATATTCAAATGTCATTAATGAAATCTTGGGGTGCCTACCCGCAGCAAATTTTTTTCCAGTAATAAATGATATTAATTCTTCTTGGGTTTTTCGATTTGAATCACCTGTAATCCCCAGGATATGCCCATTATCAGCCACTCCCAAAATCAAATAAGCTTCTTGATTTGGTAAATTATTCGACAAACAAATTATATCATGTAATAATTCTGCTTTATCTTTATGATATTCTGCTTTAAAATCCCAGTAACTCCCTTCTCTCTTTTCTTGTATTAAATTTATTATTTGATGCTTTAACATCACATTACACTCCTTCTTTAATTAAGTATTCTCTTTCGAAACCAATTCTATATGGGCGAATTTTACAAAATAGTAAAACTATCATTCATTTTCCATTTGTCCTCTTATTTGTACACAAAATAAGAACAAATGTTCCCTTTATTACTATTAATTCTACTTTATAATATAGTTAAAGTAAACATAACCATTGAAGAAGCTTTGAAAGGACAATAACTTTGAATTTTGAAAATTATAAATATTTTACAGGAAAAGATTTAATGAAAGAATGTAACTTAAGTGAAAAAATGTTTAAGAATAGTATGGATAAGCTCGAACGAGTTTATAAGTTAGATATCACTAGATACAAATCCAATCCATCAGCAACCAATAGCGGTTACAGTTTTAACTTATTTGAATTAGAATTATTTAAAATTTTGCTAAATAATATTGAGGACTTTCCTGTTCCAACATCTGCTAAAAAATTTGATGACATAGATTTAAGAGAGGAAGCATTAAAGAAAAATAATAGTCAATTTATTAGCTATATTACTAATATCAGCGATTCAATTGATAATATTAAAAATGATGCATTAAAAGCGCAAATTTATGCATCTGAAAACTATTCTTTTACTTTAGAATGGCTTAGTGCTCAGTCAAAGTGTAATGATGCATTGTCTTCATTTTTTAATTATACAAATTCTCTAGATTTAGATAAGAGTTCAAAATTATATAGAAAATTAGCACATAGAATTGACGAGTTACTGTTTGAAACATTAATGGAAGATAATATGACATTTGATAATGACTTCAATTTCAAGCAATTATATAAAGCTCATCAATATAATAAAGAAAACAATCCCGAAAATTTTATTATATACAACCAAGTAGAACCTGATGATTCCAAGTATTCAAATGTAAATCATGAAGTAGCTAGATATATATCAAATGAGCCAACTATAGATGAGTATAGTGAACGTACTGATAACAAATTATTAGATTTTTTCATTATTGATATATTAAACAAACTCTACCTTCCAAGTTTGAACAAAAGAATCAATCATAAAATTGTGACTGATGATATACAAAATGATGAATCGAAAATCCGTGAAAAATTAAGAAAAAAAGAAATTGTAAAATACCCATTCAACGTTAATGGATACTTTCTCAGTATTGAAAACGACTTATTTTCTAACTATCAAAGAATTATTAATACTATAAATCAATATAAAAACAGTACTTTTGATTTACAAAATTTTGAATCACGTCTAGACAATATAATAAATAGCTCCAAGCCATTAATATCAAACGATAAGTTTTTCCATATTTATAAAGAATTTTATTTGTCATTATCTAAATTTTCTAACCTATTTTATACTAATCGCCAATCATATATTGATGATGGTATGAGTCCAAATCAAGTAGAGAGCTTCTTAAATGACTTGTATCGAATTCATCTTTTATTAGATAAATATTCATTTAATGAAGATATTGATCCACTTTCAAAAATAAACATTACCGAATTAACGAACGCTTTCCACTTATTTGAAGAAATAAAATCTACTCAAATTAAAGACGAAATCGTCAGTAAACAAGTCAATGATTTATCTAGTTGGTCTATCGCAAAAACTCTAAGTGAAACCTTAGACAATTTAAAATTTGAATAGCACTACCAAAGGAGGTCGTCCATTTTTTTTGTTTATGGACGACCTCCTTATTTGCGTTTAATTCTCCTTTAATATGTATTTAGCAACACAAATTTAATGCTTATATAGCAAAGGAGAGATTTATTATGACTAACAACATATTCAAGCAATATCCATATTTTTTAAATTCAAATGGCTTTTATGAAGTGATTCCACCTAAAAGTAACAATGATGTAGAAAAAATCATTCAATTGTCTAGTCCCATCATTATTGAAAATAAATTTCTCGACCCGTCTACAGGGGTTGAGAAGTTGATTATTACAGATGGAAAAAATATTGAACGTATTGAAGCATCAGATATCTTAACATCTTTCAAGCTACCTGGATTGATTAAGTACGGCTTCAACATCAATGAACGGTACATTAAATCATTAAGCTATGCGTTACAATCGATGCGCCAGTCACTTCCATTATCTAAATTATATACCGGCGTAGGTGTATTACAGTCTGATGATGAAGGTATGGTCATTTCATTGGATAAACCATACTTTTCAAAAGAAATAGAGCAGTCTCAAGCTAATGAAATCATTTGTGAAACACACTATGATTTACAACCAAAAGGTACTTTCAAAGGCTGGTGGGAGATGTACTTAAAACAAGTTAAAGGGAACTTACTCCTAGAACTTTCAGTAGTATTTGCTGCTTCTTCATTAGTTACTGCGTTCCTAAAAACAAGACATGAGGTCGAGTTTGCGGGAACCATATTCTCATTTATGGGAAATTCAAGCACAGGTAAATCGACTGCAGCTGCTTTAGCTGTTTCAATAGCCGGCAACCCTACTAAAGGTAGTAATACCCTGTTTAGATCATGGAATGGTACTAGAAACGCGCTTGAAGGATATTTAAGTAGTAACTTTGGTGTGCCTATCGTATTAGATGAATTGTCAGCTGCAACCTTCAAAGACACTACTGGATTGTTGTACAGTTTGGCAGAGGGACAAGGCCGACAACGCTCTAATATTGATGGTAATGTCAAAGCACTCAAAAATTGGGGCACCACAGTGATAAGTACCGCAGAACACAGTATTTTAAATGATAGTGCACGTAATGATGGTTTGAACGTCCGTACGATTGAAATATCTGAAGCCTTTACAACAAGTGCTGACAATGCAGATGCAATTAAAAGGGCTACATCGGTCAATTATGGCCATATAATGCCATTAGTAGCTGAATATCTTTTAAAACGTGAAGACGAAGTAATTAAATGGGTTCATGCGGAACATGATTGGTTCAAAAACCAACTAAAAAATGAAACGAGTAATACTGGTATTCGTATGTTCAAACGCTATGCAGTGATTGCGACATCTGCTCGGATATTCGAACGTGTTATTGCAGTGCCTATTGATATAGATGCAGTAAGAGAATACTTGGTTAGTTATCACTTGGAGTCAGTTTCAGAACGCTCACTAGCAGAGAAATCTATCGAGGTCATTGTTCAGTTTGTAGCGCAAAACCGGGGGAAATTCTCTGAGGATGCCAAGCTATCAAGAATGATTGAGAATTATGGACTTATTGAACTCAAAGAAGACCACATACAAGTTAAAATCCTGAAAAATGTATTTAAAAATATGTTGAATGAAAATCAATTCCAAGATGTAAATATTGTAATTGATGCTTTACGAGACAAAGGTTATATCCATTCTGATCGGAACCGTAAAACAACAAAACGTAGCGTTCCTGATTCTAATGGTAAAAAGAAGACTATTGTCTTTTACCATCTTAAGCTAGATATGACTTATGCTTCAATGTTTGGTTTGAGTTCTAAAACAGAACCTAGTATACCACCACCATTCGTTGATAATACAAATAAAAATTTGCTAGAAGATTTTGTAACGAAAGCTAAACAATCCGAAGCAAATGACGATTTAGGATTATAAAATATCGCTATAACACCCTAAAGGCTGTTGTAGCTTACTTAATCAAATACTTGGAGGAAATTAAAATGAATACTAAATTCAAATTAACACAATACACATTATGCTCTTTGGTCGAATTAGAGAATCAACAATTAGTCGTAAATTATATTGATCATGACTATGATATAGAATCCTATACGTTAACTGAGACACAACGTAAACTCTTGATACTTTATAAATTGCACCCTGAATTTATGAATGAGGTAGCTCTCACTAATTTCTTTGTGAAAAGTACAAGAGACGACAGAATGACTGTTTATCATATTATCAAATCCTTAAATATTTTATAGAATCGGAGGTCTTTTCATTGGACGAATTAATCACATTACTCGCTGATTTAGTGATTGAAGAAATCAATCACTCTGATGACTAATAATAACGCCCAACACCTCACTGGTGTTGGGCTTATATATAAATTCGTTCATAAATATATATTATCAATTTGGAAGGAGGAAACAGGATGAAACAAGCAATAGGTTATCTACGTCAAAGTACACTCAAACAACAATCACTCTCAGCCCAGAAACAAACCATCAAGGCATTAGCCGAAAAGCATAATATTCAACACATTACCTTTTATAGCGATAAGCAATCAGGACGCACTGATAAGCGGAATGGTTACCAACAAATTACTGAACTGATTCAACAGGGACAATGTGACGTATTATGTTGTTATCGTCTGAATCGACTTCATCGTAATTTGAAAAATGCGCTAAAATTAATTAAATTATGCCAGCAGTACAATGTAGATATCTTGAGTGTTAACGATGGCTATTTTGACTTAAACAAATCATTTGATCGTCTAAAACTCAATATCTTCATTTCATTAGCTGAACTTGAGTCAAATAATATTGGTGAACAAGTAAGCAACGGGATAAAAGAAAAAGCACGTCAAGGTAAACTGATTACCACACATGCACCTTTTGGATATCATTATTATAAAGGCACATTTGTAATCAACCCAGTAGAAGCACAAACGGTGACTGCAGTATTCAAATACTATCTTCAAGGGTATGGTTACAAAAAGATTGCACAATATTTGGAAAAAGATAATAAGTTAATCAACCGAAAACCATATCAAGTACGTAACATTATTATGAACCCTAATTACTGTGGACGTGTGAATAACAAATACGGCACCTTTGATAATATGTTCCCATTTATTATCAGTAAATCAGTGTATAAAGATGCTCAAGCAATACGAGTAAATAAACAAGTTCAGCGCACGCCTTCTGCTAATTTACTCAAACAAAAGATCAAATGTCCTTGTTGTGACTCAACGCTGACAAATATGACGATAAGAAAAAAAGAACATACATTGCGATATTATGTTTGTCCTAAAAATATGAATGAATCTCGCTTTGTCTGTTCATTCAAAGGGATAAATGCACAAGAATTAGAAGTTCAAGTCTTAGCAACATGTCAGAACTTCTTTCAAAACCAACAGCTCTATTCAAAAATTAATAATACGATTCATCAACGCCTCAAAAAACAAAGAGTGATAGAAGCTAAAAGTATGCTAACTCAAGAACAACTGATAGATAAACTTGCCAAAGGTATGATTGATGCTGAAACATTCAGGAATCAGTCTCAATCAGTGCTTCAAAAGCGCAAAATCATATCCTCAATAAGTGATACTCAGTTGCAAACGTCACTACAAAATGTGATACAGCAAAGTTTCACGTTAAACATGCTGTATCCCTATATTGATGAAATTCGCATTACTAAAAACAAAGTCCTTGTTGGGATCTATTTCAAAAATGAACCATTGAACATTGTGAACCAAACCTCGCAATCATCGATTGCCTAACAAGAAAGGATGAAAAAATATGCAACAACTTAAACAAAAACGTGTCGGTATCTATGTCCGTGTATCAACAGAAATGCAAAGTACTGAAGGATATAGTATCGATGGACAAATCAATCAAATTCGAGAATATTGTGATTTCAATAACTTTGTTGTTGTAGATGTATACGCGGATAGAGGTATCTCTGGAAAATCTATGAACCGACCAGAACTACAACGTTTGTTAAAAGATGCGAACGAAGGTCAGATCGATTCTGTTATGGTCTACAAAACAAACCGACTAGCACGTAACACTTCTGACTTACTCAAAATTGTTGAAGACCTTCATCGTCAAAATGTCGAATTCTTCAGCTTATCTGAGCGTATGGAAGTCAATACGAGTAGTGGTAAACTGATGCTACAAATTCTAGCTTCCTTTTCGGAATTCGAAAGAAATAATATTGTCGAGAACGTATTCATGGGCCAAACCCGACGCGCTCAAGAAGGCTATTATCAAGGTAATTTGCCATTAGGCTATGAGAAAATACCAGATAATAAGCATGAACTCATGATTAATCAACATGAAGCCAATATCGTTAAATACATCTTTGAATCATATGCTAAAGGCCATGGATATCGTAGAATTGCCAATGCTCTCAACTATAAAGGTTATGTCACTAAAAAAGGTAAACCATTCAGTATTGGTTCAGTGACCTATATCTTATCTAATCCATTCTATGTTGGTAAAATTCAATTTGCCAAATACAAAGATTGGAATGAAAAACGTCGTAAGGGATTGAATGATCATCCGGTAATTGCTAATGGAAAGCACTCCCCTATCATTAGTCAAGAGCTGTGGGATAAAGTACAAGCTCGTAAGAAGCAAGTCAGCAAAAAACCACAAGTCCATGGTAAAGGGACAAATATTTTAACTGGGTTAATTTCGTGTCCAAAATGTTCTGCTTCTATGTCTGCGAGCACGACAACCAATACACTTAAAGATGGTACAAAAAAGCGAATACGCTATTATTCCTGTAGTAATTTTCGCAACAAAGGATCGAAAGTGTGTTCTGCAAATAGTGTAAGGGCAGATGTCATAGAAAAATATGTCATGGATCAAATACTCGAAATTGTCAAAAGTGATAAGGTCATCAACCAAGTCGTAGAACGTGTCAATAAAGGGAAACAAGTCGATATAGCTGCACTTAACCATGATATCGCTTATAAGCAACAACAATTTGATGAAGTCCATGCGAAACTAGACAACTTGATTAAAACAATCGAAGACAATCCAGACTTAACATCTGCACTCAAACCAACCATTCATCAATATGAAACACAACTCAATGACATTACAAATCAAATGAATCAACTCAAGCACCAACAAAATCAAGAGAAACCATCTTATGATACGAAACAAATCGCTGCCCTATTACAACAAATATTTCAAAACGTAGAATCAATGGATAAAGCACAACTCAAAGCATTATATCTTACAGTCATTGACCGTATTGATATTCGTAAAGACGGTAATCATAAAAAACAGTTCTACGTTACACTCAAACTCAATAATGAAATTATTAAACAACTTTTCAATGATACCCCACTCGACGAAGTGCTCCTCAGCACTTCGTCTTTATTTTTGCCTCAAACGCTCTTTCTTCAAATCTAATACAAATGTACTGTCCTTTCGTCATTCAATAACACCTATCTAACAAATATCTTCAACACGCTAACTACTCATGACTCAATGTGAAGCTTATATTGATATGACGAAAGAACATCCCAAAATAAAATACAAGCGGGATAGTAACGGGATTGGATAACTTCATGTATAAGAAGGATTACGCAAGCGTAATCCCAAAATCCCGTTATTATTTATAAATAAATAATATAAAAAGAAAAAGTAAATCATAACCACACCTACAACTCCAAACTATATATAAATATATAGCTATATTTCCTAAGAAATGATCGGGATAACGGGATTTCCTTGTCATATCAACAATTATCACGACTTTCGATTGGGATCTTTTCTGTATTTCAGTGGGATTTCTAAGCGAAACAAACGTTATTTCAAACTTATATTATCAATAAGATGTATCACGTACATACATCAATCAAATACATTAGGAGGTCATAACCATGACACTAGAACAACAACTCAAGCATTATATAACCAACTTATTCAATCTGCCAAAGGAAGAAAAATGGGAATGTGAATCCATCGAGGAAGTCGCTGATAATATCCTACCTGACCAATATGTAAGGCTTGGTCCACTTAGTAATAAAATACTTCAAACCTATACCTACTACTCTGACACACTTCACGAAAGTAATCTCTATCCTTTCATTCTCTACTATCAGAAACAGCTCATAGCCATAGGCTATATCGACGAAAATCACGATATGGATTTCTTATACCTACACAACACCATCATGCCCCTTTTGGATGAACGATACTTACTAACAGGAGGACAATAAAATGCATAAATATATCAAACTAACACAATTAGTCATAACTATCCTAAGCGAAATCATTACATGGATGAAAGAATCAGAACGAAAGGAAAACGCTTATGAATAAATATATAACACGGGGGATTGCCAATAGCTTACCTATCTCCTTACAAAAACAATTATGGCAACTCGTCTCTGAACGTGAAAACGGACAGTCCAAGGAACTAGAAGCAATAGATTACTTTCATATCTTCCAGTTCAACATGCACAATAACCAATTATATATCAAACACCAACAAGAACGTCCTGAGTACATCAAAACACATAAAGCTAATTATTCAAAAGCTATCAATATAAATAAGGTCTATATTATCCGAGAAGATGATGTAGACCTTTCTTATTATGTCATGTTACTACCGGAAGAATACTAAAGGAAGTGAATACTATGAATACAATCAAAAGCACCATACACACAGAAGCAATTTTTAGCGACGATGAACAACATCGTTACTTACTCAAAAAGACTTGGGATAAAAACAAACCCGCATGTACAGTGATAACGATGTATCCTCATTTAGATGGCGTATTATCACTCGATCTTACAACAGTTCTTATCCTCAACCAATTAGCAAATTCTGAACGATATGGCGCTGTATATCTTGTAAATCTATTCTCTAATATCAAAACACCTGAAAATCTTAAACATATCAAAGATCCATACGATGAGCACACAGACATCCACTTGATGAAAGCGATAAGTGAAAGTGACACAGTGATTCTAGCTTATGGTGCCTATGCGAAGCGGTCAGTTGTTGTAGAACGTGTTGAACAAGTAATGGAAATGTTAAAATCTCATAAAAAGAAAGTCAAAAAGCTCATAAATCCAGCAACAAATGAAATCATGCATCCGCTCAACCCTAAAGCACGTCAAAAATGGACATTGAAATAAAAGGAGGATTATCTATGAACCATGAAACCACACAATCAGATTGGCATACGGTTGCTAGTTGCTTAGCATCACAAGATTACGTTTCAATAGTAAAAGGACTAGTACATCATTTTACAGCGATGGAAGATGAGGAAATACTTGATAAAATCTATAACGATTTTATGTATGATGACTCTATAACAACGGTACTTAACAATGATTTACAGACAATTATTAACCATTACCTATCAAAGTGAACATTATACTAATTATAATAAAAACAGAGCATCCTTCACTTTACGGTGAGGGATGCTCTTATTACTGTTTTTTTTATTTTAATCTCTGATAATATAGAAGTAGAGAACTTAAACTTTTTATCTACTAAAGGAGATATATATAATGAATGAATATAAAAGACACCACCAAACATCAATCAACGTCCAAAAACAAGCAAATCTTATTTGGAACGTTGCAAACATTTTAAGAGGTTTATATAAACCACATGAGTACGGAAAAGTCATCTTACCGATGACAGTCATTAAACGTCTCCATGACACATTACTGAAAACACGAGAAGAAGTTCTTAAAACCGCAGAAAATACCCAATCAATGAATGACGTGATGCGAGAAAACTTTTTGAAGAATGCTTCAGGATATTCATTTTACAATACAAGCCTATACACTTTTGAAACATTACTCGCAGATCCAGCAAATATTGAATCGAACTTTAGAGCTTATCTCAACGGTTTCTCTGAAAACATGCAAGATATTCTCGATAACTTTAAGTTTGATGTTGAAATTACGACAATGGCAGATAATGATGCGCTATTTTATGTAATTCAAGAATTTAACAAGGCAGATGCATATCTAGGTCCAGACAAGATGACGAGCACCGATATGGGATACGTGTTCGAGGAGCTTGTCCGAAAATTTTCAGAAAGTTACAACGAAGAAGCAGGAGCGCACTTTACAAGTAGAGATATTATTTATCTTATGACTGATTTATTGCTTATCGAAGATAAAGATACTTTGTTTAAAGATCATGTATTTAAAACAGTTTACGACCAGACAATGGGAACTTCTCAAATGCTCTCAGCAATGACAGAACGTATTCACGATATGAATGATACTGCCGAGGTAGCTACATTTGGTCAAGAGCTAAACCCCGAAACTTATGCGATTGCGAAAGCAGATACAATGATTCGTGGTGGAGATCCTGAAAACATGGCGCTTGGAAGTACATTAACGAGTGATCAGTTTGAAGGATTTACATTTGATTACTGTATCTCCAACCCACCATTTGGTGTCGATTGGAAAAAGGACCAAAAAGCAGTAAAAGTAGAACACGAACTTGGTGAACTCGGTCGTTTTGGAGTTGGATTGCCTCGAGTTAGTGACGGACAGTTGCTGTTTCAACTCAATGGTATTTCAAAGTTAAAGGAAACAGGACGCATGGCAATTATTCACAACGGTTCTGCCTTGTTTTCTGGAAATCCTGGTGGAGGCGAGAGTTTAATTCGTCAGTACGTAATTGAGAATGATTGGTTAGAGGGCATAATCCAACTTCCTAACGACTTATTCTACAATACAGGAATTTCAACATATATTTGGATTATTACTAAAGATAAATCTCCAGAACGTCAAGGGAAAGTACAACTCGTTGATGCGTCCAATATGTATGAAAAACGCCGTAAGAATATTGGTGAAAAACGCGTAGATATTTCTGAAGCATGTCGAGAAATGATTGTGCAAGCTTATGGAGAATTTGATAATAAAGAATATTATCTAGGAGACAGAACAGTAGAGTCAAAAATATTTGATAATGAATCATTTGGTTTTACTCAAGTCACTATTGAACGGCCTCAACGAGACGAAAACGGAGATATCGTTTATAAGAAGAATGGAAGCAAAAATGTAGACACGAACCTTAGAGATACAGAAGATATTCCTCTAACAGAAGATATAAATGAATATTTTGAACGTGAGGTATTGCCGTTTAGTTCAGACGCATGGGTGGATCGTAAAAAAGATAAGGTTGGCTATGAAATTCCCTTCACGCGACTTTTCTATAAGTACACAGCACCAGAGCCATCAGAAGTCATTGCTGAACGCATCAAAAAATTAGAGGAATCAATTGTCGCAAACTTCCAAGCACTATCAGGGAGGGATGTGGAAAATGTTGACTAGGAAAATGAAGGATAGCGGAATGAAGTGGATTGGGGAATTACCAGAGGATTGGGAAATTAGAAAGCTAAAGTATACACTTGAAGAAAGAAACGAAAAGAATAATCCAATAGTTACTGATAATATTTTATCATTATCAGTCGAAAGAGGAGTCTTTCCTTATGCAGAAAAGACTGGTGGCGGAAATAAATCCAAGTCGGATCTAACAGCCTATAAAGTAGCTCATCCAAATGATATTGTAATTAACAGTATGAATATATTAGCGGGTGCAGTAGGACTATCTCGATACACGGGTATTGTTAGTCCCGTGTATTATACGTTATACACAACTTCGGAAGAAATTAATATAACTTATTACTATTATTTATTTCGAACAAGAGAGTTCCAACGAAGTCTTTTAGGTTTAGGCAATGGAATAATGATGAGAGAGTCATCTACAGGTAAATTGAATACAATTAGAATGAGAATACCTATGGATAAATTAGCTGGTTTATTTCTTCCCCTACCTCCTAGGAGAGTTCAAGACTTAATTGTCAAGAGTTTAGCAAAAGACATAAAAGTTGTAAATAAATTAATAAATCAGACCGAACAATCCATCAAAGAACTAAAAAATTACAAACAATCACTCATCACAGAATCGGTGACAAAAGGCATAGACCCGAATGTGGAAATGAAAGATAGTGATGTTGAATGGATAGGAGATATACCTAAACATTGGAATTTTATAAAAGGTAAATATATTTTTGAAAAATTACAACGTCCTATCAGATGCGATGAAATCATAACAGCTTTTAGGGATGGACAGGTTATGCAAAGAAGTAAAAGAAGAACTGAGGGTTTCACCACCTCTTTAAAAGAAATTGGTTATCAAGGAGTTGAAAAAGGAGACTTAGTGATACATTCTATGGATGCTTTTGCTGGGGCCATCGGAATCTCTCAAGATAATGGTAAATGTTCTCCAGTGTGTATTGTTTTAAATAGTTCTAATTCTAATATTTATAATCCATATTTTTCTTATTTAATGAAAGTATATGCTTATCTAGGTTATATTGAATCAATGGCTAAAGGTATAAGAGTAAGATCAACAGATTTTAAGTATCATACTTTTGCTAATACTTTCTTATTAATACCAGAACTACAAGAACAACAACAAATCGTCCAATATCTAGATGATAAAGTCTCTACTATCGATAGACTCATTGAAGATAAAATAAAAGTTATTGAAGAGTTAGAGAATTATAAGAAGTCATTAATTTACGAGTATGTCACAGGGAAAAAAGAAGTGTAAGGAGTGATGCCAGTGATTGCAAATAGAGAAATTAATTTTGAACAGGATATAGAAGCAGGTCTAGTTCAGTACGGGGGATGGACGTCTGTACGATTTCAAGATACTTATTACGACGCAAATCTCGCACTTGACCCAGTAGTATTATTAGAATTTATAAAAGAAACTCAACCTAAAAATTGGAAGCGGTATGTATCCATCTATCGTACTGATGCAGAACAGAAGTTTTTAAAACGTTTAAATGAAGAAATCACGACACACGGAATCTTACATGTCCTTCGCAAAGGAATCAGAGATCGAGGAGTCTCTTTTAAAGTTGTTTACTTTCAACCTGCATCATCCTTGAACACAGAAAATATTAAAAAATATGAAGCCAACCGTTTCCAATGTGTGCGTCAATTCCAGTATAGTAATCAGCATAGAAACACTATTGATATGGTGCTAATGATTAATGGAATCCCTCTTGTTGCGTTAGAACTTAAAAATCAATACACAGGTCAAAATGTAGAGCATGCGAGATTACAATTCGAACAAGATAGAGATCCACGAGAATTAATTTTTCAATTTAACACTCGTTTTTTAGTCTATTTCGCAGTAGATCATTTTAATGTGTTAATGACAACAAAACTTGCAAAAAACAGAACTTACTTTCTTCCTTTTGACCAGGGATCTAACGGTCCTGGTCATGTCGGTGGCGCAGGGAACCCGCCAAATCCTGATGGATATCCGACTTCTTATTTATGGGAGAATGTACTCACAAGTCATCAGTTATTGGATATTATTGAACGATTTATGAATTTAGAAGAAAAAAAGAAACTACTGATTTTTCCACGTTATCACCAACTGGATGTTGTAAAAAAATTAGTATCAGATACTCAGCATTATGGTCCTGGAAAGAATTATCTCATTCAACATTCTGCTGGTTCGGGTAAGTCTAATAGTATTGCTTGGTTGGCATACCATCTTGCTTCCTTGCATAATGACAAGGATCAGCCGATTTATTCATCGGTCATTATTGTTACAGACCGTACTGTTTTAGATCGCCAACTTCAAAATACATTAATGAGTTTCGAACATACCACTGGGCAAGTCGAAACTATTGGAGATAATAAAACTTCTCAAGATTTAAAAATAGCTATAAATGACCAAAAGAAAATTATTATTACTACATTACAGAAGTTCCCAGTAATTTATGATGAGATAGATAATACAGCTGGTAGAAGTTTTGCTATTTTAGTCGATGAAGCGCATTCTTCTCAAACAGGGAATAGCGCACAAAAACTAAAACATGCGTTAGCAGACAAAAAAGCTTCTTTAAAAGAATACCAAGAATTTGAAGAAAGCGTTGAAAATCAATCGTTAGATGACCAAGATCAAATTGTTCAAACATTACTGTCCCAAGGTCAACACGACAACTTAAGTTTTTTTGCTTTTACAGCTACACCGAAAGAGAAAACGATTGAAATGTTTGGAACAAAACAAGCAGATGGGTCCTATCATCCATTTCATATTTATAGTATGAGACAAGCTATTGAAGAAGAGTTTATTCTAGACGTTTTACAAAATTATATGACGTACAGCACTTCCTATAAAATTGCGAAATCGATTGAAGAAGACCCGGAATTGCCAAAAACAGAAGCAGTTCGAGCTATCGCTAAATATCAATCTCTTCATCCTTGGGTGCTTAGACAAAAAGCCGAGATTATGATTGAACAATTTAGATCAGTGACACAAAAAGCAATTCAAGGTAGAGGAAAGGCGATGATTGTGACATCTTCACGCCTTCATGCCGTACGATATATGCAAGAGTTCAAAAAGTACATCAAAGAAAAAGGATATACAGATATGGATGTATTAGTCGCTTTTTCAGGTACTGTAGAAGATGACGGAATTGAATATACAGAACCAAAGATGAACTTAACGCATTCTGGAGAACGCATCCAAGAAAATCAACTGAAAGAAGCATTTCATAGTGAAGACTTTAATTTATTAATTGTCGCAGAAAAATATCAAACAGGGTTTGATGAACCTTTACTTCATACGATGTTTGTCGATAAGAGATTACGCGGAGTAAAGGCAGTCCAAACATTGTCTCGCCTCAATCGTACTATGCCTGGAAAAACAGATACTTTTGTTCTTGATTTTGTAAATACAGCAGAAGAAATATATGAAGCATTCCAACCTTTTTACGAAGCAACTACTTTAAAAGAAGAAATTAATATTAATTTAATTTATGATACACAAAGTAAACTCCGTAAATTCCATATATATAACGATGATGACATTCAAACAGTAATGAAATTAAATCGTCAAGCAAAACAAAAACAGAATGATCAATTACTTGGTCGATTGAGTAGTGTGTTACGTCCCGTTATTAGTATATACAGTGATCTTCCAGAAGATGTTCAATACGATTTCAGAGTTACATTAAGAAACTTCAACAAATGGTATAACTACATTGCCCAAATTGATCGTACTTTTGACAAAGAATTATTAGAAGAAAGCATTTTTACTGGTTTTTTATTAAAATTCATTCCTAAAAAACACCGCAACTATATCGATATTGAAGACAAAGTTAAGTTAGAATATTATAAATTGCAAGAAGATTTCAGAGGAGATATAGAACTTGTCAATGAAGATATGGAAAGTGGGCAATTGGCTCATCCTTCAGAAGTGAATGCAACTGTTGGACCTGAAGAAGAATACGATTCTTTAAATGAAATTATACAAAAAATCAATGAACGATTCCCAGATGATTTTACTCAAGGTGACAAAGTGCTCGTTAAACATCTGCGAGAAACATTGATGAACAATACAGATGCGAAACTTGTAAACATGGCTCAAAACAACAGCGAAGAAATGTTTGCGAGTAGTTTATTCCAACAACAATTCCAAGATTTCTTGATTGATCAATATAATCAAGGAGAATCTGCATACTCTAAAATGTTTAGCAATAATAGAGATTTTTATGACACTGTTTATCAACTACTAGCAAAAGATTATTACAGATGGCTACGATCACAAAAAGCAGATAATTTTTCTTAAATTAATTATTTTTAAACTAACTTAAAGATTGTTCGCAGTCTTTAAGTTAGTTATTTTAAAATTTTTAATTTAGCTATAGACTCTCGTCCTAAGTTCACTTTCATATGATATGTTTTTTAATATTTAACCCTTCTAAATTTTCCGATTCTTCTAACAACTGTGATATGTATGCCTCTAGTTTCTTATCCATTGATATTTCTCCACGATAATCCACTATATAAGTTGCTCTTTCTAAATAAGTAGGTAATTTTAATAATTCCATTTTATAAGGCGACATAAAAACTTTTCGATAACCTTTAATTTTTTTATTATATGAAATTTTATTAATAATAAAAGCCCATATAGCTCCAATTACTGCACTAACTATTTCACTTGTCATTGTTAATCACTTCTGATTTCCAAATAAATTAAAGGACTCTAATGTCTGATTAACTTTTTCAAGAAAAAACCGCATCATTTATGATATGCTTCACAAAAACATAACAGCAATTCTCATAAACCTCATACGTTCCGATACGTTCAAAATCCCTTTATGAAGCAGCT
>NZ_PPQB01000022.1:216613-247805 GCF_002902345.1 Staphylococcus arlettae | reverse complement strand
ACCGCATCATTTATGATATGCTTCACAAAAACATAACAGCAATTCTCATAAACCGCATACGTTCCGATACGTTCAAAATCCCTTTATGAAGCGGCTGAAAAACCCCCATCACTTATGATACGCTTCTCCCTATCAGTGATTTTGCTAAAAACTTTCAAAGTTATTATTTTTTCAACAAATACTTTATAAAATTTTTATTATTTAATATTAAATTTATTTAAATTTTAAAGTTTTTTAAATATTAATAATGATCGTGCAGCAAATAATACAGAAACAACTATTGTAACCAAACCAGAGTTAGACTGTTCATCTGTTTCTGGTAATGTATTATTCTTAACTTGTATTTGAGTGTTATTACTTGCTTGAATAATACTTAAATTTTGTAATTGATTACTCTGTGTTGGTTCATTATTGTCAATTGTTTACTTTTAATCCTCATTATTCGCACTATTAGTAGATGATGTTAAATATTGTTTTTTTGTTAATGGACAACAACCTACTTTAGTTCATTCTTGATAGTCAGTCACAGCTACAGCTCCGGGCCAGTTTCTACTAAAATATCTTTATAAAATTTAACAGCTCCATCCTCATGTTAAGACTAATTACAATGAAAAATTACACAATAATCTTCTTTATACTCATTTTTTAAATTTACACTTTCTAGATGATAACCATGTTTTTTCATAGCACAAATTCTGATATTTGTAGTATTATTAGGCGTTACTTTACTTTCAACCGCTTATGTTTGATGTGTTCCTATCCTACTAAATAATAAAGCACTTACTAAATTAATTATGACAAAAATATTTGTTTTATATCTTATTTCAAATTTAATTCCTATTTTTTGTTTTCTTCTTTTTAATTTCTTAAGTAGCAACTCTCGAATTGCAATACACTGCATCCAATCTCTCAATAATATACGTTCCATTCACTGTTATTCGTATTTCGCATTGATTTTCTAATTCTAACTTAATCATAAAGAAATTATTTGTATGAACGTTATTTTTGTTTCTGCTTATTTAGAAATGAATGTCAATTAATTGCAAAGATAATGAATTACAGTTTAAATCTTGATTTTTTGTTCCCCTTTTTTGCAGAATATTTTGTCAAATCAAATATATTTTTAATACTTATTCTCTATTCTACGGAGGTTATCGATTTCTTTTGAACCAAGCCAATTGAAATCATCAAGATGAGGTACTCGTCCCCTCTTTTACGGGGTGGTTGTCGATTGGCTTTAACCGAAAAAACAGATGAAATGATTGGATAAAGTTCTCGTCCCCTCTTTTACGGGGTGGTTGTCGATTAAAATTAAAAGGAGTTTTCAAAATGAGAAAATTTAAGTTCTCGTCCCCTCTTTTACGGGGTGGTTGTCGATTTTTTGTATTTGAAAATCAAGTTAACTATGAAATTATTATCCACTCTTATACAAAGTGGTTATCGAATACAAATTACAAAAGAATACAATGAGGCAGCAAGTAATGTTCTCGTCCCCCTGTTCTCCGGGGTAGTTCTCGAATCATGATTATTTATAACGAGGATAACACGCAACTAATGTTCTCGTCCCCTGTTCTCCGGGGTAGTTCTCGAATCACAGTACAAGGGAAAGAAATTGAAGCATTTAGAATGTTCTCGTCCCCTGTTCTCCGGGGTAGTTCTCGAATCAATGAAATTTGACAAAGGTGAATCAACTGTAGCGTTCTCGTCCCCTGTTCTCCGGGGTAGTTCTCGAATAGCAAAAAGAGATGTATGAGAAAGCAGCAAGAGGGTTCTCGTCCCCTGTTCTCCGGGGTAGTTCTTGAATATATTAATCATTGTTAAGGTGTCCACCGCTTCGGTGTTCTCGTCCCCTGTTCTCCGGGGTAGTTCTTGAATTACGTTTTTCAAAGGTGGCTTTTATCTTGGAAATGGTTCTCGTCCCCTGTTCTCCGGGGTAGTTCTTGAATACTAGACCCTCAAAACGAGAAAGAGCAAAAAATATTGTTCTCGTCCCCTGTTCTCCGGGGTAGTTCTTGAATAGATAGCTCTTTAAAGCCTATCACATCAATAGTTCAAAGGCAAAATTTGCTGTCAAAAATAGCGACAAATCACTTGTACTATAAGTGCAGAATGTCACATTTTTTGACAACTAAATTTCAGCTATATTCTAGTTATATTATACTATATTTCCCCATGCCTAAGCTTGTTTTCATACCTGATCCAGAAAATTCACCAAACTTCAATAAAAAATGAGTTAGTTGTAGAAAAGGTAAGGGTCCTTTAATTTTAAACACTATTTCTCCTGTAAATGAAGGGATTTTAACTTTTTCTAAGTTAAATCGTGTACTTTTCAATTTATAGTCAACAATATTAATGTTTTTTTCCAAAAAATCTAATGTTTCTTTATCGTACATTTTATATTCTTCAAAAAAAGCATCAAATTGTATCATAATACTTCTAAAGAAACGTTTAACCTCAGGAAAAATCATGTAACTACTCTGATATTTAAAAGACATAGGTGTCTGTATATTAATTCTTACATAACGATTCAATTCTTCTGTTTGCAAGAGTTGATTCATAATATTTTGAACGTTTACCTTCTCAATATTAAAAGAATAAATCTCAATATAAACTTGGTAATATTTTAAAAACAACCTATTGTTAGAAGTGAATAGCTTGGCTATCTCATTAAATAATCCATCTGACATACAAACAATTTCCCAAATTACTTTTTTGTTTTTATGATATATTCTTTGCTTCAATGGACTATAAGCAAATTCATGATGTAGCTGATGAGCAATATCATTAGGAAGATAGTCCATTAACACGCCATGTAAAATACTTCCTAAATATTGAAAACGAATACTATCTGGTAAGTCTAATTCTACTGTAATCTTGTTTATCATAATAACTCTCTTATTTCGGTATTTTTCTTTTCAAAATATCCAAAGTCACTATTATCAACATTCGGAAATATTATACATAACAAATCTTTTACTGCATAAACAGCATTTTTAATTTGCGTTGAGCTACCATTTTGAGATAAACTCAATGATTCTAATCCATGAGCAACTTTGTTTCTTAGTCCATTTACATTTAGAACATGCTTTAAGTTTTGTGTTAGTTCAGATTGAGGATACAAAACTTCAAAAATATCTGTATAGGCAGGTAAATTTAAAAAGTCATCATTTTCATTTCTGAAATTTTTTCCTTTTTGTTTTAAATGTAATTTATATTTTGCCAAAAAATTCTCATTTTCATTATTTAATTTTACTTTATCTTTTTCTAGTACTAGTATTTCCGAATTATTTCGTCTTAAGTAGTACTCTGCTAAAAATTCAGCAATTGACTTTACTCTAATTAAAGTTTCCGCAATATCATTTCGATCAAATCTCATTTGTAGTAATAGATAATGAAATAGTATTTTTTTCAAATTTTTATCAGAATATTTACTATTAATTTCACTAAATATTCTATGCAGTTTTATACTTTTAGTTATTTCAGCTAATATATTTTTAATTTTTTTCTTATTTCTAAATGAATCTTGTTGATTAATTATAGTTAATGCACCCTCATAATCATAATTGTTTATTAAACCAAGAATCTGAGATCTAATCATTGCTTCTCTAAAGCTCAAAATATCTATTTCTTTACATCGTTTCTCAGATTGATTTTCTATTTCATTAACCACTTCAAATTCTTCTTTGTCATCTTTAGGGTTCGAATATTCGATACCGGCATTACTATCTTTGATTGGTGTACTCACTTGTACGCACTTCTTATTTTCAGGATAGACAATATATTCTAAACATAATGTTGCTTCCATTTGGGGTGTGCCACTAGTAACATTCAAAATTATTTCACAATTTTCATGGGTATCTTCAATTCTTTTTAAATACTTATGAAATTTCTCTTTATAGACATCATAATCTTGAGCATTTTCTACGTCCTCAACAATGATTTCGACCTCAGTGTTTGGAGAAATAGTTTGAATAATGTTTTCCCACTCGTAAGATTTGTGTCCTTTTCTCTTTTCGTTTCCTTCCCAAATTGTTCTAGTAAAATATAATACAGCTTTATCTAAATTATAATGTCGTACAATATTCAACATAGCACCATCACGGAGATTTCTCCATGGATCTGAATTACCTATTGGACTAAATAGTACTTTCATTATAGCACCTCATTATTTAACTCTTGAAAACTTATTTTACACATACCTTGCTGATATGAAGTACGACGACTTTGATTAGTTGTCCCTTTTAAAGCAACTGGTACGTTAGAAGGCATTTCTTTCATTTTCCCATAAGTTCTACGGAATTTTTTAGTTAAAATATCAAAAGAATCTCGTTTTGCTTGTTCTCGACTTTTTAATTGATAATGTGTCGTTTTACTAACAAATCCTGCGCCAGCTCCTAAGAATAAAATATTTTGGTTTAGAACGTCGGGCATGCCGCCTTCTAATGCAAATCGTCTTCCACCTTTTGTTTCTTTGAAACCGACCAACCATTTGTCATAATAGTTTTTGTAAAAATCTTGGATACTTTGTTCAATTTCATTAATAGAATAAATTTCATCTTCTATGGTTAATTTAAATTTTATTTCAGTATCTACATCTACACATTCTCTATATAAAGGCATTGGTTTTTCGCTTTTATTAATATCTATTTTTTGATAAATAGCTAAGTTACTTTCATCAATAGGCTCTGAATCGCTAATTTTAATTTTTCTATAAACATCTTTATTTTTTTCATTATCATATTTTGATACGAGGGCTGTTTTGATAGCCCCTTTAATTGAACTACCTGGAAGATACACTTTATTTTGCCCATCTCTTACCATTAGATGTAAATCATTTAGCGCTTTAGGACGTATATTACCATATTTCTTGCCTTGATTGACCTTTTCAGAATAACTCACAAATGCTTTCCATTCACTTTGCTTAACATTTTGAGCGTCTAAATAGTCTTTTAGTCCATTTTCTCTTGGATTTTTTGGTGGGTATCTCAAAAAGTTTTGATATGTATCGAGTATATTTTTTCTTTTTAAAAATTTAACTAGTTTATTTCCATTAATCATATAAACTTTAGAATTGTAGAAATCATAAATGTAATCTTGTTTCTTCATAACTTGACCACTACCAATATGAACTGGGCCTAAAGTTTTAATAATAACTTCATAATTTTTTATTGTCATACTTATACCTCCAACCATAAAGGCTTCGCATAACGATAGACTGGATGTTTACCATTATGTCCAACATTAAAAACGTCACCGTTAAAGATATTTTTAAAAACTGAACCAGAGGAAAAGCTATAGAAATCACTTTTTTTAACTAGCATTTCAGAATAATTTGTTGATTGTATGAAACCAGAACGTTTATTCAAAATATATCTTGCCTCTTTTAAAGCATTCTCTATCTCATCTTTTTTAGCCATTGCCGTTGATAGAAGAATAGAATGTTCTCCTTTTTGATTCAATAACTTAAATAATTGTTGATTATTTATTATTTCATATTCAAATTGTCCGTATCCTGCATTACGTTTACCACCTAAACCCGAGTACTGTAATGAAGTCATAATATCTTTTAATTGGTCAAGGGTTTCTTCTGATCCTTTTGCAATAAAATATAAACCAGCTTCAGGTTCAAAAGTAAATGTTCCTACTGAATAAGGTTCACTGTCAGCACTTGAATCAATTTCTTGTGCTGATAATGAAACCTTTGTTTGTAGAGAAAAATGCCCAATATTAAAAATATCATTTAAATCTGTCGCATCTTCAACGCTTAACTCACCATTTAAATATTGATTATAGTGATGAACTGGGACATATTTTAACTTTTTAAATGCTTTATGATTGCCTTCTTCTTTAGATTCAATTTTTATCAAAGGTTTAGGAAGATAATAAAGCTCATTTTCATAAGGAAATGTATCACTAATGATTAAATCGTTTAATAACCAATCGGTTTCTTTACCCAATTGACGCGCTTCAATAAATAAAGCACTAAACAAAGTATCAGAAGTTATTGTCATTTCCCCATCTGACAACCGTTTTTTTCCAAAATGAACAGGAGTCTTAAAAGAAAGTTTAAATACTTTTGTTGTCAATGTCTTTCACCTACTTAATTTTAAGATTTGTACTATCGTATTCTCCAACAACTGTCTCGACATTTATATCATTAAATCGGATACGTCCGTTACCTCTGGTACCGCCGCCACCAAGATAGTCATTCTCTAATAAGTGAATCGCTTTTTCAATATTCTCAAAATCATCCTCAACTTGTGACTCTTCATCAACATTGTAAATAAGTACAAAGTCAAACTCAGATCCTCTTGTTACTCTCTCAATTTGTCTTGGATTTGCAACTGCAGTTAAACGATTAATTGTATTCTCAAATTTCGTTTCTGTATAAGCAATATCATTTTGCGCAAAATGCTCTTTCGTCTTTTCAGAAAAGAATGCATCAGAAATTTGTAGACGAGCTCTTTGAATATTTCCTTTTTCACTTGAACCGAATAATCTTAAAACACGTTCATCGTCTTGATTATGATTCTCTTGTTTCATTTTCAAGCCAAAATGTTTTGCTAATAAACTTCTCATTTTTCCTTTCATTGAACTGCCAGGTATGATAGGTAATTTAGTTTGTAAATCTCTAACTACAGGGGAATCAATTGCTCCAATCATACTAGATTCACCGCCCCCGCCGATGTGTAAACCAGTAACTACTTCAATTGTTCCTGAAATTTTAATTTTTGAATACATATTAATCCTCCTTTTGATAGTATTTAGCGTATGCAACTAAAGCTTCAAAGTATTTACAATAATCTAAGAAAAATTTTTTTGATTCTTTTTGTATCACTCTATCAATAATTGGAAACATCAATGTTTTTTTCAAAAATTCATCAACGCTTTTTTCTCGACCTGCCTCGTAATAAAATTTAATTTTTAAGTATTCTAATTCATCGATAAATTCTTCATTCAATTGATCTTCATTTGAATTAAAGGCAATAGTATAAAGTCTATTTACCTGCTCCATTAAATTTCTTAACTTACTTGTTGTAAGTCCGTTAAATAAAACTTGTTTTTCTCTGCCTCTTCTATCTTTAACATTTTCCACATTATTTTTTACGACCTCATGTGCAAAAGTTAAATCTATCGCTTTACCACTTTTTGTTTTAGCTAATATCATACTTAATCAGCCTCCCTTATTTGATAAACATAATATTCTAAAGCTGTAATTAATTGATCTTTATCTTTGTCATTTTGAGCCCAATTAAAAATTTTAGATGTAAATTCCTCCGTCATTTTGCTTCTTGCTAATAAATAGGCTAATCGAGCTATATTAATTACTTCATTATTTCTTAATAAAGCTAGCATTTTATATATAAACGCTTTTCCGTGTTCATCTGTTTGCGAAAATCCCTGTTGTAAAACGAGAAGCTTTTCTCCTAAAATATACTTTTTAAACTCATCCCAATTATATACTTTTTCTTGCACCCAAAGTGCTATCTGATTTTTTTCATCAGTTTTAGCTGCTTCTTCAAGTAATCCTGTTTCAAAAGCCATTTTAGAAACCGGATACTTGCCACTGAACATTCCAACACCAGCAGACATTGTTAATTTACCAAGCGTAAACTTTTTAAATTTATCATTTATATAAACGCTTGCTTCTATAATGTCATCCCATGCGCCAATCAAAAATAAATCGTCGCCGCCTGAATATATAGCTGTAATTTGATAACTTTCTAATAAATGATTTAATTCATATTTAAAAAATAATGATAATTGACGAGACAACGTAGCTGTTCTTGAAATTGAATTATATTTTTCTGGAATTCCTGATATAAATGTAGCACCAAGATTATCTATGTCAGCACGTACAACGCCTAAACGCTTGATACCTTCTTCTCTTTCTACATAACTTCCAATACCTTTTTCTCTCATATCTTGATTTTGACTAGCATAATCGTAATCACACATCCATAAATTCGTTGATATTCCTACACCAATATAAGGTTTATTTTTACTGTAAATACGAACTTGATTATTATTTTGTGCTAACCTTTCTGCTTCTTCATAATCGATAACCGATATAAATTTATCGAATGGCATTTTTAATTTTCCAGTTTCTGACAGTACAAAGAATGATTTATCTCTTAAGTCATTTGATATATTAATAATCCCTTCACATATACTGCATAATCCATCATCATTAATATCTATGTCACTTCTTAAACATTCTTTACATTCTCGATCCCCATATGAATGAAAATGATTTAATTTTAATATATCTTCTGCAGAATACTTATGTGCTTTAATATCAGAAAGTTTACTACTGACATTACGCCAAATAGTTCTATAATTACCATTGGTATTCATTAAGTCATTACCACTACATTTTTCAAAAGCAATTGATAATGAAAGATCTGTAGTGAATTCTGACATAAACCAATTTTTTAACTCAATATTAAATTGATTTATTTTTTCTTTCACTTTATCTGTATTAGAGACTAATAAATATGCATGGCCGCCACCAGTGTATAAAAGATTTGCTCGTGTTAATTCTAATTTTTCTAGTAATTGATCAATGATTACCTCAAGCATGATTTCTAAGTAAAAACTACGAGATCTTAAACTTTTTAATGCTTTAGAACCACTTATGTTGTAAATAAAATCTTGAATACCACTCATATCCATACTAAGTAGTAAAAAAGCTTCTTTTTGATAAAATGATTTGCTATTTTCATACTTTGTAAACAATTCATCTTTGTAATTATGTATATTATTTTCATTTAAATAATCAAATATACAACTAGCAATAGCACATGTAATACGACTATGATCATAAAGAGAAATATCAATTAATTGATTTTTATTTGTCGAACTTGGCACATATTGCCATAGACTTTCTGTCCATTGTAATAATGAAGGAAATGTATCTTCTTTAATACTTAATTTGTGCTCTAAATCATAACTCATATCTTTCATTAGTGTTGTATAATTTCCACTTGAATATTGAATGTTCTCAGTTTTAGGATACTCAATATTACTTTCATTAGAAAATTTAAACTTTCCACTTGTTTGTTTCAATTTTTCAGAATTCACAATATTAAACACACTATATAGAGGTGTATACTTATCAAAATTAAATGCTTGTTTTTCGTATTCTTCGTCGCCCTCTTCTATAACATCTCGTCTATCAATACCACTCGCAATATTATCGGCAATATAGGTAATATAAGCTGTATTATCATTAGCTAAATTAGCTTTTGCAAGTTCTTTATAATGATGATAAGCAACGCTATCGAGCACTTCGTTATCTTTAAATTCTGAAAATTGAGATAAAAATTTGTATCCTAACTTTGAATGCGTTCCTCTTGCAAATGCATGATCGTTACTCCGATAAATAATTTTACCTATATCATGTAGTAAAGAACCATACATTAACGTCGTTTTTTTATCCATTGTAACCTCCACTTTATAGAAAAATTAGCTTAGGTTCTTTTCGCACAACAACCTTAACCTCTTTTCCTAATATGGTAATCTGACTATTATTTACCTCATCAGGTAAGACATATAGTGTAATACTTCCAGTATCAGGAATTTCTTGTTGCAGAATTTCTAAAATCTTATCTTTTTTTTGAACATCGCTGACATACCTCTCGTATAAACTAAACTGTTTCATATTAAAACCGAGTTCTAATAATCGAGTACGATACTTACTTGCGACTCTACGTTCAAATTTAGTATCTCTAGGTAAGTCAAAACTAACTAATAAATACATTAGTTCCCCACCTCAATCATTTTAGGTAGTAATAAATAAGTAGGGGTGTTTTCTTCATAGCATCTAATCAGTGATTGAATAACTATCTTCACACTATCAAGTAACCTCACCACTTTTTTATCTATAATGCACTTTTCATACAAAACATTTAACAATAATTTCTTTTCATTTACATCAAATGTATTCATATTTTTCTTAAAAACTATCTCGTACACTATATTATCTACAAAAGGACGAAAAACTTCAATAATATCATCTGCTAAATTAAATGGATTTTCTTTCGAACGATGATTAATGCCTAAACTCATTTCGAATCCATGTAAAGCTAATTCTTTTTTAATAAAAGATCTAAGTATCGAATACCCATAATTCAACCCTGAGTTAATAATATCATTGTAACGTCCACGTTTAAATTGTTTACCGTATAAATCTTTAAAATAAATTCTTGCTGCTAGTGCTTCTTTATTACTTTTATCTCCTGTACTAACTTCTTTTGAAAATTCTAACAATAATTTAACATTTCCTGTATGTAAATTATTTTCAAGACATCGTGCTTGATTAATAATTTTATTTATAACAATCTTCTTCCATATTCTCTCTCTAGTTCTTCCTGTTAATTGAAACTGACTTTGAATCCTTTGAAGACGATGTGTCATTCCATAAGAGGAAATAAGTTGAGTTAGTGGAGAATGTTTCTTATCACAAAAAATAATAGCAATATCATTTTCAATACATTTAATTACTAACTTATGAGAGAAATAGCTTTTATAATGATCAAAAATAATCGCTTCTATTTCTTCAAACAAGTAAAATTTCTCACTTTTATCTATTACATTTCTAAATTTAATACTATTTTCTTTCACAGTGACAAAGTAATGATTTTCCACATAAATAACATTTTTCACTTTCCATCCCCTAAAAATTAATCAATGTAGTTTTTTTAAATTTTTTAGAGTGCTTATAAAAAATACACTCCGTCCCCTATTCTTCGGGGTAGTTATCGATCGTACTATAACAAGACTACAGATAAACATGGTACCCTAGGTTCTCGTCCCCTATTCTTCGGGGTAGTTATCGATCAGCAGACAGTATTTGCATGTATGAGCACGACCCGTTAGAGTTCTCGTCCCCTATTCTTCGGGGTAGTTATCGATCTTAAATGAAATCGTTGGTGGAAATGGTTTCGACCAATTGTTCTCGTCCCCTATTCTTCGGGGTAGTTATCGATCTTAAACGACCAAGACCAAGCCGGCAACCGTTACAGAAGTTCTCGTCCCCTATTCTTCGGGGTAGTTATCGATCAAATGTTAGTAAACAAACTCCGGTTTGAATATGAACAGTTCTCGTCCCCTATTCTTCGGGGTAGTTATCGATCACAAAAAGGGGAAGCAATTTTAAATGGTCGCATGAAGTTCTCGTCCCCTATTCTTCGGGGTAGTTATCGATCCGATACTGTAACAAATGCCGTGACAACCATAGTTTAAGTATCATTTTTGCTGTCAAAAAATATGACACTTGATAGTCTGTTACTATATGATATGTCATATTTTTTGACAAGTTTTATAATAACTTTTCTTGTATTAATAGTATACTACACTTCAGATGATCTCGCTTAATCATATAATAAAATTAATATAAATTTAACTTTTCATTTCTTTTTAAATTTTAAACAAAAAATAAACATTAGAGCATCCTTCACCGCAAAGTGAAGGATGCTCTTAGTTTATTAAAAAGTAATGTATCTTCATTTTGATAAGTAGCGATTGATAATATCTTGAAAATCATTGTTAAGTAATATTGTGATGGAGTCATCATTCATAAATTCTTCATAGATTTTATCAAGTATTTCCTCGTCATCGATGGCTGTGAAATGATGTACCAAACCTTTTACTATCGAAATATAATTCTGCGATGCTAAACAACTAGCAACCCTTCGCCAATTGGATTGTGTAGTGTCATGGTTCATAGATAATCCTCCTTTACCTTAGTATCCATTTTTGGCGTGCTTTAGGGTTCAGTGGATGCATGATTTCATTAGTTGTGGGGTTCATGAGTTGCTTCACTTTCTTTTTATGTGGTTTCAACATTTCTAATATTTCATTTACACGCACTTCAACAATCGGTTTTTTAGCGTAAGCACCCCATGCTAATATCACTTCATCCGATTCTTTCACTACTTTCATAATATGAATATCAGTATGCTTATCATAAGCATTTTTTGAATATTTAAGATTAAAAGGTGTTGTAATATTAGAATATAGATTCACAAAATTGATTGAACCAAATGAATCCATTTCTGAAACTTTATTCATAGTGAGTTGGGTTGTTAGGTCAATATTGAGAATACCATCATAGTGCGGATACATCGTAACGATTGTAAGTGTTTGTTTTTCACTGTCCCATGTTTTCTTAAGTAGATAGCGATGTTGTTGGTCATCACTGAATATAGCTTCAGTTTCTAATGTACTTTTTATTGTTTCCATTTATTTTGACTCCTTTAGTATTCTTCTGGTAGTAACATGACATAATAAGAAAGGTCTACATCATCTTCTCTGATAATGTAGACCTTATTAATATTGATACCTTTTGAATAATTGGCTTTATGAATCTTGACATACTCAGGACGTTCTTGCTTGTGTTTGATATATAATTGATCATTATGCACGTGGAACTGGAAGACATGAAAGTAATCTATTGCTTCTAATTCCTTGGACTGTTCGTTTTCACGTTGTGCTACAAATTGCCATAATTGATGTTGTAATGCAGTAGATAAGTTTTGGACAATACCACGAGTGATATATCTATTCATAAGAGATTTCCTTTCGTTCTGATTCTTTCATCCAAGTAATGATTTCACTTAGGACTGTAATAACTATTTGTGTGATTTTTATATATTTATGCATATTATTGTCCTCCTGTTAGTAAGTATCGTTGATCCAAAAGGGGCATGATAGTGTTGTGTAGGTATAAGAAATCCATATCGTGATTTTCATCGATATAACCAATGGCTATGAGTTGTTTCTGATGGTAGAGGATGAACGGATAGATATTACTTTCGTGAAGTGTGTCAGAGTAGTAGGTATAGGTTTGAAGTATTTTATTACTGAGTGGACCAAGCCTTACATATTGGTCAGGTAGGATATCATTAGCAATTTCCTCGATAGATTCACATTCCCACTTTTCATCCTTTGGCAGATTGAATAAGTTGGTTATATAGTGCTTGAGTTGTTGTTCCAGTGTCATAATTATGACCTCCTAATGCATTGGGTTGATGTAGTCATGTGATACATCATTTAGATAATATATATTTGAGTTTTATTTCATTTCTCTCACTTTTGTCACTAAGAACTAAGTGGTAAAAGTGGTGATTTGGTCGATGAAATAATTCTTTCGACCGTCTATCTCGAATTGGAATTTGGGCATAAAAAAAGACCCCCAATCTTTTTTCAAAGATTGAGGGATAAGACTTTCGTCAATTTTATACCTTACAAGTTTTACTTGTTTATCTGTCGTAATTTCAATAGAGTCAATCAACATCTTCATAAGTTGATTTTTTGCTTCTGGTGTAGCTTTTCTTAAGTAGATACTAAATCGGCTAATCATCATGGTTAAACGGCTTTTAAGTTTATCAAAATCAGGTACTTCAGCTTGTGATTCCCTAGCTTGTTGCGTTTCTTTAATTTGCTTATCTAACATCTCTAGTTGTTCATTCATCTGACTTTGTTTTGCTTTTAACATTTCGCTATCCATTTGATCATCTAAGAACAATTCTAACAATCGTTCTTGTTGTGTTTTAAGCTTAGCTTTTTGTTTTTCTAAACTATCAATGTCATATTTAATTTCTGTTTGGTTACTATGCTTTTGTTTCAGTTCTTCTATCACATTTGATGCAATCTGCTTAATAACATCAGGTTGTGAAAGAATACGATTCAAATGAACATTGATTACGCGTTCGACGACTTCAGCATTAATCGCATTACTATGACATGCAGAACTCCCTGAACGATTGAATAAGGAACAAATGTAATAACGCTTGATTGTTCGTTCTTTGGACTTTTTGGTTTTATAATAAGTCCGTCGACATACCATATTATTACCGCATTCTGGACATTTAATAAGGCTACGAAGGTAAAAATCTCCGCCAATAGGTCTGCCTGGTTTAAAACTTTTAGATGCTAATTTCTCATGAACTTGATCAAATACATCTTCACTTATAATGGCTTCATGTTTTCCTTTGACCAATATCACATCATTTTCGTCACTTTTACCACTTCTTCGCTGAACTGCCCAGTTTTGATGGTTATTGAATCTAACAAAACCTTTATAGACTGGATTATTCAAAATATATTTCACGCCGAACACTGAAAATGGCTTTTGATTAATGGTGCGATATCCTTTTTGATTTAGAATTGTCGTGATTGCTTTAAGTCCTTTATTGTGATTCAAATATAAACCAAAGATTTCCCGTACAATATTAGCTTCATTTTCATCAATAACTAAATCATTTTTCTGTGTCAATGGATTAAGTGATAATTTGTAGCCTAAAACACGACCGGTGATTGCCTCTCCACTACGTGCCTTAGCATTCATCGACATCTTGACATTACTGACCAGTGTTGAACGTTCGATTGACCCTATTAACCCAAACATTGTAACTAAAACTTCACCAGAAGCA
Source organism: Staphylococcus arlettae (assembly GCF_002902345.1). Taxonomy (GTDB): domain Bacteria; phylum Bacillota; class Bacilli; order Staphylococcales; family Staphylococcaceae; genus Staphylococcus; species Staphylococcus arlettae. The sequence continues at coordinate 233,367 of NZ_PPQB01000022.1, read as the reverse complement.
TTGGATGTATCAATATTCTCAGAAATCGATTTATACCCTACGCCATGTTCTTTGAATTCATGAATAATATTAAACACGTCTCTCATTGATCGTGAGATACGATTCAATTTCCAACTTAACACCATTTCGATTTTATTATCCTTAACATCTTGTAATAGACGTTTCATTGCTGGTCGACCTTCGATATTTTTACCTGATATACCAGAATCGATATAAGTTTCATAGTCATAACCTGGATAGTTGTTCACAACCTCTTTGATGAGTACTTGTTCTTGTTCATGGATTGAGTACCCATGCTCCGACTGCTCTGACGTACTAACGCGTGAATAAAGTGCAATTTTACCCTTCATATCATACCGCTCCTTTTATTAGATTATTGCTACAGACCATCGGTCTTGTAACATCATATGGATAATATATATTTATAATTTCGTTTCATTTTTATCACTTTTACCACTTAATCATATGAGTACTACAGGCAACTGCCTGTAGTACGTAATTAGATTACTTACCTTTATTGATACGTTCTTCTATGATAGGCACAATCACTTCTACAAATGCTTCAATTTGTTCATTATTCATCGTCAAAGTCCTCCCAATCAAAGTCCAAATTCTCTTCATCTAATGTCTCATCGTCTGTTATATTTTCATTTTTATCTAATGAAATAATATTATCTTTTTTCGAAATATCATGAATCTCTTTTTTATCGGCTTCTTTCCAACCTAAATCAATCCAATAATCGTAGCCATTGTATAGTTTGGTTTGAGTATCAAAGTTTGCTTGAATTAACTGTTTAATAACCTGAGAACTCACCTTTATTTCTTCATTAATAATTTTATTTAACTCGGATACTTTGATTCGTGATCCTGGTTTGATTTCTATAAGTTTTCTGAGTAAATTAATACACGCTTTCTGATGTGCAATACTTGCTGATTTACTAGAAACAAATTCATATCCAAAATTTAACCAATCATGAGAAATTTCAGTAACACGATCATTTTGGAGGTACTCGATATCATTTTTTACAATTTGCTTATACACATACATCAAGTAAAGAAAGATTTCTTTCTTTTCATCCTGTAACTTTTCAATTAAGTCAGGGTCAGCTTTTTCAACATAATATTCACATGGAATAACAGCAATTCTACGCTCTAGAGCTTTTGCATGTGTCGATGGAAAATTAAGTACAGCATTCGTATTAAAAATAAGTTTTAAATCTAGAGTGACTTCTACTTGTGTTCTTCCTTTACGGTCAGCATGAATTGGTTCAACAGATAGTAATTTTTTGAAATCATTCACAGTTGCTTCATCAACATTTGCTTTCCCCACTTCATCACTTGCCATAATTCGTTTACCAATTAGGCTTTCCTTATCGAAACGCCCGCCAAGTTCATTAAGTGTTTTAGATACGATATCATTACTATAAAAGAATGACTTAACTAATTTGATATAGACTGATTTCCCATTTTTTGCAGTTCCATACAAAATAAGTCCACGACGTAGTTTAGTATCTGCTGTCAATAACACTGCCATATGTTGGAAAAGGAAGTCTTGTAAATCATTGTCGTAATTCGCAAGCTGCAACATATATTGGTTGAAATGCTGAGGTACATTATCTGTGATGACATCACTTTTGTTTAATATCAAATTTAATCGTGTCTTAGGGAAGATTTTTATATCGTTTTCAACCACTTTAAATGTCTTTAGATTAAACATATTTTCCCCACAGCCAATATAATTTTTATCCTCATTGAGTTCTTCTATATCTGGAGATTTCTGTAATCCATCTACGACATTTCTCAGAGTACTTAATGAAGGCTTATAATCTACTAGCAATACTTGTATCATTTTAGAAATCAACCCTTGTAATTCATCTTCATTTACCTTTTGCCAACCTATATCTTTGAAAACAAACAGTTCTGAATTAAAGCGTTTGATATGAAAAACCTCTATCATCATTTCCATTAGTACTGTGTCATTGGGGTTCTTCTGAATACCAAAATAGCTATAGATGTTAGGTCGATAATCCTTATCTTTAGGGATATTAAGTTGTAACTTATCGATAAGTTCGTTATACACTGTTTCACCTTGTACCGTTTCTTCTATCTCATCGTCATTGCCAATACTAATGGTTAGGATAGCAATCAGACCTTCACGGTCGATTGCCTCCTTAGCCACACTTAATAGCTTAGATAACATTTGTAATATATGGTTCATTATAATAATCCTCCATCTTCATTTAATGATGCTACATCTTGTACATAGTAATTACCGTTAAAGCAACCTACATGGATTAAATGCTTTCTATCAATGTAGGGGTCATAATTCTTATGAGTGGAGCTATAATTACTATGACGTTTAAGCCAATCATTGATTGACAACTGCTTATCGGTAGCATCTTTCGAAATACTACGATTTACATAAATAACTTTCTGATCTATCTCTATTTCATACGTAAACTGATGTTTAACATCCCCATTGAAATCTGTTTGGGTGACAGAATATAATGAAGCAACATATATATATCCTTCAGTTAGGGCTATGCTTTTTGGAATTTGTAAACTTTGTCCTCTATCATTATTCATTGTTTACACCCCCTAATGCTTCCACTGTCACGTGCGCAAACTCACCATTAAACAATTCATTTGCCTTACTTTTCATTAGCTGCGATACATTTTGCGCCGTTTCTTCATCATCACATTCAATCATAATCGCATCATGTATGGGTACAATAATTTTAAACGTTTTTTGTTCGCATTGTGCTCTGTACACTTCCAATAGAATGTGTTTGAAAATATAACTCGCTACAGTTTGTACATAAAATGCCATAATACTGCTACCTTGAAATGCGCTCATATCATGTTCAATGCCGTAGGGCATAGGCATGGTTTTATGCTCTTCGATTTGTTTCTTAAGTTCAATGACTTTTGTAAATTGGCTGACCGCATCCAACCATTGCACTTCACTTACATAATGTTTCAACTTGAATTTGGGGCTATCGAAGTTGCCGCCAAATAGAAACGAACCAATAAATGCACGTTTAACGAACTTTTTCTCCTTTTTGGACAGTGATAAATCTTCTAGTAATGCGTCATATAAACCTTCTTTATGATTCAAATAGTCAATCAGTTTAGAATCTTGGGTCATGTATCCAACAATTGAAGGGTCAAATGACTTGAAATCGATTGTATATACCTTTTTGAATTGTGCAGGTAAAATCAGACGTTGGACTGCTTTAGGTAAGCCTTGGATATTAAAATTTTTAGTTGTGATTCGATGTGTCCGTGTACCAATCAACGATAATTGCGTATATAATCGATTCGTACCATTTAATGCCTGTTCTAACCTATCAAATAGCTTTTCAATCTTATCAGAATGTTCATCGTTCTTAGCCTTTTCAAGCATTGTTGATTTTATATCGGGTAATTTATCGATATTAAGCATAATGGGTTCCGATTCAATCTCTTTCTTTAATACTTCTAAATTATGATGTACTTCCACATATTGGTCTAACTTAGCTTGTTCATCAGCTAAAAGTGCATTATATTTTTGTTCTAGCAGTTGGCTGAATTGTTGTTGCAATTGTTGAACATCAGTTTGGTTAGATGATTTGTCCATTAACCATTGCTGTGTTTTGTCACTTTGAGTCAATGACATCAGTTTGTCTCTTGTCTCCATGTAAATCTTCTCCTTTATGGTTGAAAGTGGCGCGCTCACTTTCAACTTAAAATTTGTTCAAAACGTTTTGACAAGACAATCTTAATACTAAATAGAGGTCGTTGATGAAGTGGCAAAAAAATTCAAAAAAATTTCCACCAAGCAAATAAGCTCAATCCCTTTATATGAGGGATTGAGCTTACCAATTATTTATTAATTTTCTACTTAACTTCAATTAGAGCTTTTTTCGGTTATTCCTTCTTTTTAACAGTTGATTCTTAAATTGTTTCATTAACATTACCATTGAGATGTTATTTTCGTGCGTTTTAGTCACTTCAATTTCATTATTATATGCATTATAAAATGATTTATATTCATTAATATATCCATTTTTCATATCATTATAATGTTCAGGCTTATTAATGTATCGGTCTATCAATGTTACAACTTGCTGCATATCATCCATAAAATATTGGAACATTTCATTGCCTATGTATGAATGATTTTTCTGATTTAATACTGCTGCAGAATGAAAGTCTAATCGTTTACGTAACTCTAGTAAATGCTTTCTAATTTGTTCATCCTCATTAAAAAAATCAATATTGTCATTAATAACCTTTATCTTATTATCGAAGTCATATTTTTTAGATTGTTTATTTAAGTTTCCCTTTTTGTTAAGCTCTTTATCTATCATCTTCGATACATCTCTAAGGAAATAATGCTCCATATCTCTAAATGTTTGTGTTCTGTGATGAGGTTTAGCATTTCTCATTCCCCATCCATCCGCAGCTCGTTGAACTTTATTTAGTATGTTAACTAATAACCAATCTAATTGTTCATCTCTATCATATATGAATGCTTTCTCTTCATCTATATCTTCTGTTATTACATTATCTATTAATTGATTTACAAAATAATTATATCGAAAATCATATTGACTTGACTTTTCACTCGTTTGATTATGTTCATCAATTCGTTCATTATATTTACTTTCTGAAAATGTTGAGTAAACAACTTCATGTATAGCAAGTGCAATTTTGTCACTTAATTCCACTTGTTTATCTATAGGTAATTGACTCATTACTTCAGAAGCTAATTGTAACTTATCGTTTATTTTACTGCCTGAATCAAACACCTTTTTTACATCTTGGTATGCTTTTTGTGCATGTATATGTAGTCTTAATGGTTTAAATTCAATTTTATCTATGTCATTCTTAACATTTTTAATAAAATTCGCATATTGGGTAATATCAATATTTTCTATCGCATCTTTTCTCAGCCTTACGTCTTCATCCGTAATTGCTTTTGGTATGTTATCATCTGTCATATTATTTAATAAGACACATAATATATCAAAAGCAATACCATTGAAACTATAAGCAGCTCTTTCACTTTCACCAGAATTTTTTTGAAATTTCTTCATATCAACCTTATAAATATCAACTAATTTATCAATTCGTTTCTGCAATTGAGCTTTGTTTTTAAGACCTAAAGCTTTCTCAAGATCTTTTTTTGTATATGTTTTTTGAATTCTTTCTTTAAAAGTATTTTTCGTCATAATATCAACTTTCCATTAATTTTTTATATAAATTAAAAATCGGGTGAGTATTAAATATTTCCAAATCTGCAATATTGAGGGTTTCATATCTTATTTTTGCTTCTTGTTTACTCCCTGATGCTATATTTATATACAATGCTACTAATTCTATTCAATACCATTTAAATTATATCTTTAAAAGATAATTTAATCTTTATTTTTATTTATAATTTCTATTGTCTTTTCTAAACACATTAACATCCCATCCATTATTTCTTTAACTTTTTGAGATGTAGTGTAATTTCCAACACCAGCTGTAACTATCCCATTTTCACATTTAGTTATTCCTGAAGATATAAATTGTGGATGCTGATTATGTGTAATGTTGTGTCTGTGTTTAGCTGCATCATCAAATTCATTGGAATTACGAATTTTATCAAGTGCATAAAATTTCACTAAATCTTTTTCTTTAAGTTTGTTTATTGCTTTATGAAAACTTATTTCATTCTTTTTTAATTGTATGTCGTAAATATTTACTATAATATGTCCTAACAACTCAAATATGCTAAAACCCTGTAAGAAGAAATATTCAGAAAAGTAATTAAAATTAAATTGTTTAGTATAGTCTTCTTCTTTAAAATCAGGAAAAAGCTCAACTGATTGTCCTTTTGAACCAGGTGACTTATACCAAACTTCATCAGGTATACCCTGATTATAATAGAACATCGTGTATGTATAATTTCGAATTAGTAGATTCATGCGATTAAATAGCATGTTTTTCCAATAATCGATTTCGTAACTTTTTGTTAAATCAAAAAATGAGTCAGTTTTCTCAAAATCAAAGTATAAGTTTTCTAATATAGAGTAATTAAACGGAATCTGATCATCCAAATCATTCATGTTTGCAGATTCAATATGTTGCAGCGGGTGGATTATTATTGTCATTATAGCAAAACTCCTTTTGTATAATACTATTATTTATCAGCTAATTTTTCACACCAAAATATTAAAAATGTAGAACCTAATAAACTCATATATTCAAACTTTTGCCATAATAAAGCGTTTTGCAATATGTCTGATAGGTATATATCTTTATATATAATAAATCCACCTATAAAAAATGTCACAAAAACAACAACAGACTTCACTTTCTTTATATAATCATTCTTATTTTTTCCTATGAATTTTTTATAATAGTACAAGTAAATAAAGGTAACAAGACCAGACAATAAAAATGCCAAGCTGTATCGTAAAAGTAAACCTAATTGTCCAATTCCAATATGAAATAGCCCGAAAAAATCTTCACTATAACCAGTGAAACCTGCTACTTGAATAAGTATAAAAACAACAAATATAAGAGCCAAAAACCATGGCTTTAAAAATTGAACTATATCTTTAGGTTTAATCAATTTAATTTCTCCTCCTAAGATTTACTCAAAAAATTCATAATGAATATTATTGTTCAACATCGTTTTTTTAGTTTTATTTGTGATACGCTTCGCCTTTCATGATCTTAAAGGCTCTGTAGATTTGTTCGATGAGCATGACGCGCATCATTTGATGTGGGAAGGTCATGGTACTGAATGAAAGAGCGTAGTTGCTTCTACTTAAGACGTCTTGATGCAGACCATGTGAGCCGCCAATAATAAAAGTAAAGTCGCTTTGCCCTTGGGTCATTCTACCTTGAAGTTCTTGTGCCAAACCTTCGGATGTTAACATTTTGCCTCGAATTTCAAGGGTAATCACTGTGGATTGTGATTTGACTTTGGCAAGTAGGCGTTGACCTTCTTTCGCTTTGACTTGTTCGACCTCTTTGTCGCTCAGGTTTTCCGGTGCTTTTTCATCTGCAACTTCGATGAGTTCGATTTTAGTGTAGCCACCTAACCTCTTTTCATATTCAGCAAGTGCTTGTTTCCAGTATTTTTCTTTTAATTTACCAACTGCGAGTATTGTAATTTTCATAATGTCCTCCACGCTGTGTTTATAAGTTATTATACTTATCCACAAGTTATACACTTGTGCACATGATACCCTCTTATTATAACAAGAATGTATACGATTTTTATACAAAATTTACGATTTATAAACAGAAAGTACTGTATAACTTGTGTATTTGTGGATAACTCTGTGTATAATGTGGGTATTCACATGTAAATTGTACACATCTCTGGATAACTATGGACAAAATAGTGGATAAGTCCCCTTCTGTCTTACATAGTTATTCACAGTTATTTACATTTTCTTTATATCCCTTTACATCAGCTTTATAGTTATCCACTGTGGATTATTACTGCTTATTCTACTATTAAGACCAACACAACTAGCTCATACTAAAGTTATATTTTACTCTTACTAAACGTCCAATATTAAGTTTACAGCACGATAAATTAAGCACCCTTTAACACTAAAAAAGCACCTCTACGTTACCGTAAAGGTGCTCTAGTTATCTAACTTATTATAATGTATAAATTGGTGTCGCTTGAGCTTTATCTGTATCACATAATAATACTTCTCGCTCAGTATCAATATCACGCTCATTCAATACTTGTGCCACACTCATACGTGCTAAATCTTTCATATTATTATCTTGAGATAAATGTGATAAGTAAATACGTTTTGTACTGCCTGTAATCACATCTGACATGGCTAATCCGGCATCTTCATTTGAAACATGTCCCATATCACCTAAGATACGTTGTTTGGTTTTCCATGGGTAACGACACATACGTAACATATCCACATCATGATTACTTTCAAACATAAAGGCATCGCTACCTTGAATCATACCTTTCATGCGGTCTGATACATAACCTGTATCGGTCAACATCGTAAATTTCTTATAGTTGTTATGGAAAATATAAAACTGTGGATCAATTGCATCGTGAGATACGTTAAATGACTCAATATCAAAACCTGCTAAAGATTTCGTTTCATATGGATTAAAAATAAATTTCTGATCCATCGGAATTTTGTTGTCTTTTTTCTCAATCGCTGACCACGTTTTTTCATTGGCATAAATAGGCAACTTGTACTTGCGTGCTAAAACGCCTAAACCTTTAATGTGGTCAATATGTTCATGTGTGACTAAAATACCATTTAAATCAGCTATATTTTTATCAATCTGACTAAATAGTTCTTCCATCTTTTTACCAGTAAGACCTACGTCTACTAGGATACTACCTTTATCGCTTTCGACATACGTCGCATTTCCTGTACTACCACTCGCTAAGACACTCATTCGTATCAAGCGGTTTCACCCTTTCTACTAAGAACACACTGCTACATCTACATCGACATCTCTAAACATGTCTATCGTCTTCACAGTTGCTTCAAAAATTTAAATTTATCACGTTGCTCATCAGTCATATCGTTGTTACTGCTATACTTCACTGACCGTTTACAGTAACTCGTATGACATTCATATGTACGTTCTACGTGCTGTGATTTGATTCATCGTCCCGTTCTTGAATTTCACTATTACATTATACTATAACAAGTAGTGTTATGCGTCATCAATTACTCTGATTTTGAAATTCTGTCAAAATCATTGCGTTTTAATCATGATCACAACACTTGCAGAAAAAAATAAAGTTTCCGAAACTATTCCTCAATAATTGAATTCTTTTATATTTTACGAAAGCTCTTGCGTACCCATTATAACTCACTAAAATTATAGCCCGGGAAATAGTACACGCAGACAACCGTTACTGTGCCTCTACCATTTTCTTGTTAACAGCGCCCAATCTATATTACTATTTTTTGTTATTCACTGTTGATATTTTACCTTGTGCGCTTAACGACTAACTATATTTTAAAATAGTGCTACAATCACTTTAGGAGCAACTTAAAGTTGCTCTATGTAATTACAGTTGCAATAATATCTTTGATAGTTTTATATAAATCATAGTCATATTCGCTTTCATTATCACAATGGCTATGTTAAGTGCTTTAAATAATATTCAACACACTCCCGCGTTACATATACGATTGTTAGGTCCCTCTTTCACTCATGATGTGTAATGCTTTAAAATAACACAACTAGTTTCTTATTAATAATTATTTAGCGCTTGATGGCACTTACTCCTCTATAATACTATCAAGATATCCACTTCCTTACTTACAAATTTTATATTTTCAATTTGCAGTTGTGTATTTTATATACAAAATGAGCGCCTACCGTCTGGGTAAGCGCTCATTATTTAACTTTCCTCGATTATTTTAGGACTTTTTGAGACGGCTTCAACGTAGTATGTTTTTACTTTGTCCTCGCCGGCATGTTTAACTTTGATTTCCCAATTACCTTCTAATACTTGCACATTAGGTTCTTTAACTACGGTGTAATAACCAAGGCGTAATTTCGTCACTTCGTCATCTTGTTTTAAATAACGATTGTAATACAGTGCTTCAATTGCTGATCGTGCACTGATGACTTGTTTTTTGCTGTTATTTTCACCTTTAGATGGTTCTATTGTCTGCATAGCCGTTTGTCTATAATCTGTGGCCTCTTCATCGTCATTAATATTGAACGTCAATTGTGCTTTATTGTTATTCATAATCGGAAATGATTGATATGTTTGTTCAAAGGTCACTTTATCGTTGCTGACATCGCTCATTTGATATTGTGTACCTTTATACACATCATCGACAATGAATTTTTTCAAATCGGTAAAGGCATTATTTTTAATACTGATGGCGTCTTTCATATCTCCTTTGGCTACACGTCCAGATGACTCCGCAGATACATCATCTTTGTCCTTCGCATAAGACGAAAAATCTTTCGAGCGTGCAGTCAGTAACTGCATTTTTACGCCATCGACGGATTGAAGATGTTGCGGAATAGTGATTTCTTCTTGTTTGAAATCTACTTTATTTTCGTCCTTGCTTTCATTGATATGTGATTTATTTACTTTATCGATATAAATCACAATCAGGGAGATATTAACTAGAATAAAGACGATGATAAATAATGTTTTTGCACGTTTCCAGTTCATTATTCTAGCCTCCCATCTTTATACGGATGCCATTTGCCGTCATATTCAACATACCATTGTGGCGTAAATTCACTATTACGTTGAATTTCAATATCTTTATTATCCGGTTTATCATTCATCGTATAACCAATTGCTAAGTCTGTCACTTTCTCAAAATCAATAGTTCTGTTATTTGCTAAAGATGATCTCACTTCTTCAGCACCCGGTAAATCAGTTTCACTGTCACCACTATCAATCGTAACATTTGTTTTTAATAAGGAACGGGCATAACTAAATATGCCTTTCTCACTCCATGATACTTTAATTTGATTTAAGTCCTTTTCATTAAAGGTTGGTCGCCCATTTAAAAATAGTTGATACGTTAATTCACCACTATCGTTATTTGTACTAAATAGACGGAAATCATCTGTGAAACCTCCGTGACTATTAATATAGTCAAATGTACTTGGTATCGTATCTTTCATATTATTTGAGCGGTCTTCATCCTCTGACAAATTAGTATAACGATAACGTTCGGTTTCATCATTGTAATTTGCAACGCCAGTATTATTATTGTAAGTCGTAGTTCCACTTTTCGCACTACGCACAACTAGCGAATCATTAAAGAGAATTGCATTCATCGCATCCACACTAATACGATTATAAATCGTGCGATATGATTTTAATCCTTTAGGATCATCTGGTGCATAAATATGTGTCGCTTTATCGATAGTGTCCTTACTCGTAATAATTTCAGTGTAAGGTTGCATTTTTTTGTTTAAGCTACTTAAAGCTTGTTTCAATTTACTTGTTTTTGCTGTTGTCGTCATGCGCACGACATCATGTCTGTCTTTACTCACCGCATATAATTGAACTTTACCATTGTGACTTTGGTCAATTAATAAGCGATTAAATTTAAAGTTATTCGGTATTTTCGCACTGATATTTAGTGATTGTCCTAAATATGTTGCTAAAGGCATATCATACGTAAAATCAAGTACTACAAAATCATCACTTAAATCTGGAATAATCAAATTATGTTGACTGTGCATACGTTCAGCTCGTGTGACACGTTGATCCATTAATGGGTCCAACATTGTTTTAACGTTATCTTTAGTCGCTGTGACACCTTCCGTATCTTCACCTTTTGAATGAATGATTTGATACGGTGTCACAACTTGCTCCATACCTTGATTAAGTGGTTTACCGATAGCATGTGTTTGCTTGTCTTTGTCTGTCTGATTATCGACATTAGCTAAGTCTGGCGAGAAATTCCAAGTCATATAAGTGAGGACGCCACTCATAAGCACTAAGATAACAAGGATAATCGTTTTAATTAGTTCTTTATTCTGCATCCCAATCACCATCTTCAATGACTTCACAAGGAAGTGTAATAAAGATTGACGTACCTTGTCCTTCGACACTGTTCGCCCAAATGCGTCCATTATGAGCTTCAACAATCTCTTTGGAAATTGCGAGTCCTAAACCTGTACCACCCATCTTACGCGTTCGTGCTTTATCTACTCGATAGAAACGATCAAATATTTTATCCACATTATTGATTGGAATACCAATACCATTGTCTTTAATACGAATCGTCATACGATTATATAATGCGTTTTGTTTCACGTGAAACTCGACGCGTTTATCACCACGAGAATATTTTATGGCGTTGGTAATGACATTATCAAATACTTGTGTCATTTTGTCTGGATCAAGTTCTGTAAAGATAGTGTTGTTTGGAATTTCACGCACAAATTGTGTTTCTTTCGCTGACATCTCATGTCTATTAATAATTTTATTAATAAAGGAATTAAAATCTACAATTTCTTTTGTAATTTGTTCTGATTCATTATCCATTTTCGATAATTGTAATAAATCATTAACTAAACGTATCATACGTTCTGTTTCTTCTCGTGTAACAGATAGGAATTGCGGTGCCAATTGTCCATCTTTCCACGCACCTTCTTCTAAGGCTTCAATATAACTATTCATAGACGTTAATGGTGTCCGTAATTCGTGTGACACGTTAGCTACGAATTCGCGACGTTCACGTTCAACTTGTTGTTGTTCTGTAACATCATGCATTACGGCAATATACCCTGTAACAAAGCCTGTTTCTTGGACAATAGTACTGAAATTCACACGGGCAATAATATCTTCTACTTCATTAATATCTAATAAGAAACTTTCATTACTTTCTTGAATTTCATCTAATGAAAATTCATCTTCCAATTTCAAAATATTTAACATGAAGTAACCGATAATATCTTCTTTTGTTGTCCCCATCATCTTCAATGCCATGTCATTGACAATACGAATACGACCACGACGATCTGTGGCGATAATACCATCACTCATATGCGTGATGACGGAATCTAAGCGCCGCTTCTCACTTTCCGTATTAGCTTGTGCTTCTTGTACACGTTTCGACAAGTTATTAAATGCTAATGCGAGCTCTCCAATTTCGTCGTTACCATAAATTTTCACACGCTGCGTATAATTACCTTTCGACATTTCAATCGTTTGGTTACGCATATCTGTAATTGGTTTTGTGATAGTACGTGCAATAAAGAACCCAAGTATAACTGTAATTAACAACGAAATGCCCGTACCAACAATAAAGATTTGATTAATGCTGCTTAACTGATTATATACATCATTAATATCAGCCTCTATGTAGATATCGCCAATTACTGTCCCGTCAGACGTTTTGACTGGTAAATTGTAAACCCACATACGTTGTTTACCATTGCCATAATCTTTTAACATAGTATGACTGTTCGCTTCACCAATCGACAAAGCTTTTTGGATGGAATTATCATTCGCTCGTTGGTTAATTAGACTACGCGTAGACTGCTTAGACGTAGCCATAATAATTTGATCGCGATCAATAAAACGAATTTCTTCGATTTCTTGACGGTTCGCATACTCATTCAACAAGTCTTGCACTTCTTTTTGTGCGTTTACAGAACCGTCACTATCGTATACTTTTTCGATATTTATTTCGATTTGTTTCGCATACTGCGTAATATTATTTTTAAAACTTTGAGTCAGTTCTTTCTCAAGACTATTGGTAAAATACAAACCGATAATTTGCATCCCGATGACAATTAGTAATACATAGACAATAACAAGCTTCGTGTGTAAAGATTGAAAATGTTTAAGCCATTTCATCTACGTGGCCTCTAATCATGTTGTTGGAGAAAATATCCAACGCCTCGACGAGTCACGATATATTCTGGATGTGAAGGATCATCCTCGATTTTTTCACGTAAACGACGAATTGTTACGTCTACCGTACGTACATCACCAAAATAGTCATAGCCCCAAACTGTTTGTAATAAATGTTCACGTGTCATAACTTGCCCCATATGTTTAGATAAATAATGGAACAATTCAAATTCACGGTGAGTCAATTCGATATCATCACCACGTTTTTTAATCGAATAAGCATCTGGATAAATTGTAATATCTTTAATCACAATTTCATTAGTCTCTTCGTTAACTTCTTGTGCTGGTTGTGAATAATGACGACGTAAGTTCGCTTTCACACGTGCAATTAACTCACGTGTACTAAACGGCTTCGTCACGTAATCATCTGCACCTAATTCTAAACCTAAGACTTTATCAATTTCTGAATCTTTAGCTGTTAACATAATGATTGGCATTTCATATTTCTTACGTACTTCACGACATACTTCCATACCGTCACGCCCAGGTAACATAATATCTAGCAAGACAATATCTGGCTCTTCGTCATATATTAAGTCCACTGCATCGTTACCATCGTACGCGCAGAATACTTCATATCCTTCTTTTTTTAAGTTAAATTCTAAAATATCAGCAATTGGTTTTTCATCATCGACTACAACAACTTTTCTAGCCATATTATAAACCTCATTTCTAAATTGTGTATTTTATTCAATAATTACACAGTACTCTATTATATAATTTACCATTTATAGCAAGCGAATTCTATTTATCCAAATAAAAAATTATTTGAGTGCATTGTATAATTATACCATGTTCCGCTACAATTCTGAATTTTTCTATTTTCCCACATACGTACTTTTATCTTAACTTAAGTTGCAGGCGAACAAAAGAGCTTGTGACGAGAACTATAAAAAGAAGACTGAAACAATTTTCTGTTCCAGTCTTATAAAACATATTAGCAATAAATCCCATTTCAATATTACGTTCGTTCTTCTCATGTTCTTCACAGCAATTACTTAAGTCTTACACTTGTTTCTGTTTCTTTATAAAGAGTGCACAAATAAAACCTATGACAGTTATTGCACAAATGAAGATAAAGGTAAACTGAATACCACTAGAGACAATTGCTTCTGGGGCTAGTTGTGCTTTTGCTGCAGTAACTTGTTGCATATGATTCGTATAAATAGCAATCGCGATAGCTGTTCCTGCTGAGCCCCCGACTTGAATTAATGTAGTAATCGTTGCTGAACCATCTGCATACAATGCTTGTGGTAGCTGATTTAAGGCATTTGTTTGTGCTGGCATCATTACCATTGAAATACCGACAAAGAGTAGCATAAAGGCACAAATAATGATCCACACTGGTGTCGTTGTCGAAATCGTTAACGTAAAGATTAATGTAGCGATAAACATAGTCGCAAATCCAAAGATACAGAAATAGCGTGCACCATAACGATCAAATAATGAACCAACTACAGGTGACAATAATAAATTCACAGCATTACCCGGTAGCAATATAAGTCCTGCTATAACTGAACTAAATAATAATGCTCCTTTTAAATATAATGGTAATAAAATACCTGTAGACAAAATACATAAGATAACTAAAAATACTAGTAACGCTCCCAACGTAAACATTGGGTATTTAAACACGCGTAAATTGAGCATTGGCTCATTTAAGCTAAACTGACGTAGTGTGAATACGATCAAACTAATAATACCAACAACTAATGCCACCCAGACAATCCATTGTGTTAATGATGCTGTGCCCATTGAACTTAAGGCAAATATTAAGCACGCAAAGCTAAGTGTCGATAGTAAGATTGAGATAATATCAATACGTGGTCGAGTTAACTCTGCCACATTTTCTACTGTAGTCAGTGCAATACATAGCACTACGATGTATAACAGTGCACTAATCCAAAAGATAAAATGCCAGCTTGAAGCTGAAATAATAATACCTGCTAAAGTTGGACCTACGGCGGGGCCAGCTGTAATTACGAGTCCCATTATTCCCATTACAGCGCCTCGCTTTTCTAGCGGAAAAATTAACATTAATACTGTAATCATAATAGGTAATAATAGCCCCGTACCTAATGCTTGAATCACACGTCCGGCTAATAGCACTCCAAAATTAGGTGCTAAAGCACCACTAATAACTCCTACTAACGATAATATTAAGCCTGCAAAAACGAGTGTTCTAGTACTAAACCATTTCGTTAAATATGCTGAAATGGGTACCATACAAGCCATCGTTAGTAAATAACCTGTCGTTAACCATTGTGCCAATGCTGCTTCGATTTGAAAGTCTGCCATAATATCTGTTAAAGCCATATTTAGAGCTGTTTCACTAAATAAGCCCATAAATCCACCAATCATTAAGACAAATGCAAATAGCTTTGGTCTTTGTACTTCTACTTGTGTTGCCATTGTGACATAATCTCCCTTTTTCTTTATGTTATTTCCGTATTACTTCGTCTAAACTATGTAGTCGAACTAAAACACTCCGACTCATAGCCTGAGACATCATGCCGTCTAGCACACCTCCATAATACTAACTTTGTTACTTTACCAAAATATATATAAAATTGTCAACTAGGTTGACAATAATATAAAAAAATAAGAGCGCGTGTGAAAGCATTTAATATTGTCGCTTTCCTGTACTCGCTCTAACAATGGTCAGTCAGCATAAAACAATACGCCGACGATTAATATATCTAAGACTCAATTAAGTGTTTAACTCAGTCATTTTTTAGCTATAGTAGGTAAATCCCAATCTGTTTGAAGTAATGCTTTTAATTGCTCAAATTGAGCTACGCCTATCTTTGTTTTAATATGTTGTTCTAATTCTTGTTGATAAGCCTGATTGCGTTGCCATAAATCACGACCTAATGTTGTAAGGTTTACACATTTTTCTTTTTTATTACCTGTGACTGCTTTTAGTACTACAAGCTCTTTTTGTTCTAGTTGTTTAACCGTTTTGTGTATCGCTTGGCGCGTCAATTTCACGAGTGCTGTTAATTCAGACAAGGTATATGTTTCGGCACCAATAATAGAGATGATATACCACTCTGAAGATGATATTTTGCTTTCCTGATCCACATTAGCTGCTGTTTCAGTTAACTGTCTCAATTGCGCATGACGTTCGCTGAGTAAATCAATAAAATCTAACTCATGTAGTTGTTGGTTACCACTCATAACTTTGCCTCCTCTTACTCCTCATCATAAGCTATTTTCTAGTTAAACGCACAAAAAAATGCCCATCCTATTGGATGGGCAATACGGTCTCGACGGGAATCGAACCCGCGATCTCCTGCGTGACAGGCAGGCGTGTTAACCGCTACACTACGAGACCTAAAAAATGGTGACTCCT
>NZ_PPQB01000022.1:78815-216603 GCF_002902345.1 Staphylococcus arlettae | reverse complement strand
GGACTCGAACCCGTGTTACCGCCGTGAAAGGGCGGTGTCTTAACCGCTTGACCAAGGAGCCTCTCTTAAGCACAAAAATAATTATAGCAACTCTTCGTAATGAAGACAAGCTATTTTTTAAATTTTTTTAGTATAATTTTCCTTATTAATTGTATAAAGTGTGAATTCGTTTGATTAACCGCTGTTAGTAGCTAAAAAAACCGTTAACTCGCTTAACAAATAACCTTCAATATAATGCTTTTCTCTGTCGAGCGATACGCAACATAGAGAACGCATTATCTTATAATCTGCATAAACGTTCTATTCACTACTATGCTTACGAACAAGCAACGATTAACGTCTGCACACCATCACTTAATAATTATTACCTGCTACACATAGCAACATTATTGTGCTAACACTAAGTGCGCATTCTAGCTTCTTTTTTACCGTTACTGTATAAAACCCACTGTAATATGTTAGCTGTAAGCCTCTCGGATAGACAACCCGCACAATCACCCTCATTTATAGCACAAAAAAATCCTTATCGACAGACAGAAAACTGTTGTCGATAAGGACTAACTATATTATTACCATAAAGGTGCAATTAAGTTTGTTTGATTACGATCTGGACCTACTGAGAAGATTGAAATGTTAACATTACATAATTCAGAAATACGTTCTAAGTATCTACGTGCGTTATCTGGTAATTCATCTAATGTACGACATTTTGTGACATCTTCTGTCCAACCTGGCAATTCTTCAAAGATAGGTTGGCATCTTTGTAAGTCACTTAAGTTTGCTGGGTACTCAGTAATTTCTTTACCATCTAGCTCATATGCTGTACAAATTTTCACTGTGTCTAAACCTGTTAAGACGTCGATTGAGTTAATAGACAGATCAGTAATACCACTTGCACGACGAGAATGACGTAATACTACAGAGTCAAACCAACCGACACGACGTGGACGTCCTGTTGTTGTACCGTATTCACGACCAACTTCACGGATATGATGACCATCTTCGTCAAAGAGTTCCGTTGGGAATGGACCGTCACCTACACGTGATGTGTAAGCTTTACATACACCGATGACTTTAGACACAAATGTTGGACCTACACCGCCACCTACAGTTACGTTCCCAGCAACTGGATTACTTGATGTAACAAATGGATATGTACCATGGTCAATGTCTAACATTACACCTTGTGCACCTTCGAATAATACTTTTTCTTCTGCAACAAATGCATCATCCAATACTTTAGCTGTATCTGTAACGAATGGTGCTAAGCGTTGTCCAGCTTCATAATAAGTATCGAAAATTTCTTCAAATGTAGGACATTCTTTATCGAACATGCCTTTGAAATACGCTGCTTTATGTTCAAGGTTTTCTTTTAATCTTGTTTCAAACGTTGCTTTGTCTAATAAATCGGCAACACGGATACCAATACGTTGAGCTTTATCCACATATGCAGGACCGATACCTTTTTTCGTTGTGCCTATTTTATTGTCTCCACGGCGCTCTTCTTCATATTCATCTTGTTTTAAATGATAAGGTAAAATAACTTGCGCACGGTTTGAAATACGTAAATTATCTGTAGAGATACCTCTTTCATTTAGTCCATCTAATTCTTTCAATAATGCGACTGGATCTACAACTACACCGTTACCAATAACAGCGAGTTTGTCTTTATAAAAAATACCAGATGGTACTAAGTGTAATTTATAAGTCTCTCCATCGAATTTAATTGTATGACCTGCGTTATTACCACCTGAAAAACGTGCAATAACGTCTGCTTCTTCTGCTAAGAAATCTGTAATTTTACCTTTACCTTCGTCTCCCCATTGTGTCCCAACTACTACGATTGATGACATATGAGCACCTCCAAGTTTTTCTCAATTAACCATTACGTATTCTACCAAGAGATGAGCTATATTGCAAACAAAAATCGAACATTGATTTGACGAAAACACAATGCTATCACTGTATTTTTATTTTCTGATAATTTAGTGTTAATCATTGTCATATCAATGTTTTAAAAGTGTTATAATCAAAAATACAACACATACTTCCATTAAAAATATTGTGAAAATAATAAATAAAAACCGTACATTAAATACATGTATCAGTTTAATGTACGGTAAAAATAATTTTATATTTTTTTCTTATCCCATTTCGGCATGCGCATAATCAATGTCAGTAAATTTATTATATTGCTTCATAAAGTGCAATTTAACGGTACCTGTCGGACCGTTACGCTGTTTGGCAATAATAATTTCTATTTCCCCATTGTCGTCGTTTGTTTGTGGCTCAAAGTTTGTGTCATCATCGTCTTCATCATCTTCGCCACGATTATAATAATCATCACGATATAAGAAAGCGACGATATCCGCATCTTGCTCGATAGACCCTGATTCACGAATATCACTCATCATTGGTCGCTTATCTTGTCGTTGTTCCACACCACGTGATAACTGACTTAACGCGATGACCGGACACTCTAATTCTCTGGCAATTGCTTTCAGTGTACGTGAAATTTCAGAGACTTCTTGTTGACGATTATCTGAAAAGCGAGAGCCACTACCTTGAATTAACTGTAAATAGTCTATCACTATCATATCCAAACCATGCTCTTGTTTCAGTCGACGGCATTTAGATCTTATATCAGTAATACGAATACCTGGCGTATCATCTATAAAGATTTTCGTACGTGATAACTTACCGACAGCAATCGTAAAACGATTCCAGTCTTCTTCAGTCATCGTACCCGTACGCAAACGGTTTGAATCAACATTCCCCGAACTACAAATCATACGTGTAGCTAATTGGTCAGCACCCATCTCGAGCGAGAAAATACCTACTGAATAAATATCTTCATGTGTCGCGACTTTTTGTGCGATATTTAAAGCGAAGGCAGTCTTACCTACCGATGGACGTGCAGCTAAAATAATTAAATCATTACGGTTAAAACCTGCAGTCATTTGGTCTAAATCGCGATATCCTGTTGGTATACCTGGTGTTTGACCACTATTTTGGTCTAGTAACTCTGCATTCTCGTATACGTCTCCTAGCACATCTCGAATATCTTTAAAGCCATCACTTTCACGTGAAGATGATAACTCTAAAATACGACGTTCAGCATCATTTAGAATCGTATCAAGTTCTAATTCATCGTTATAACCATCGTTCGCAATACTATCAGCTGCTTGGATTAATTTACGCTTTGTGGCGTGCTTAAAGACAATTTCAGTATAGTATTGAACGTTACGTGTGGTCGGAACGTTGTTTGTTAATTCTGCTAAATACTGTGGACCACCTGCTTCACTCAATCGGCCTTCTTGCGACAGTTGATCCATAATAGTGACTACATCGATATCTTTATTATCTTCATTTAAGTTCATCATTGCTCTGAAGATATGTTGATGCGCCCCTCTATAAAAGGACTCAGGAAGCAACACTTCCTGAGTAGTATTAATCAATTCTGGATCGATGATAATGGCACCTAAGACAGATTGTTCAGCCTCGTTACTATGTGGCATTTGATTTTGTTCATACATTCCATCCATTTTTCCAATTACACCTCATATCTCAATCCAAAATTATTGTTCAACCGTGTGCACACGAATCGTACCTTCTACTTCTTTGTCTAATTTCACTGGTACATTTGTATAACCTAAAGCATGGATACCATTTGGTAAATCCATTTTACGTTTATCTAATTTAATGTCGTGTTGCGCTTTTAAAGCTTCAGCGATTTGTTTACTACTTACTGAGCCAAACATTTTACCGCCTTCACCCGTTTTTGCAGAAACTTCAACTTCGATGTCTGCTAATTGCGCTTTTAGTTGTTTAGCATCGTCAATTTCTTGTTGTCTCTCCGCTTCAGCAGCTTTATTTTGTTGTTCTAATTGTTTTAAATTTCCAGCTGTTGCTTCGACAGCTAATTTATTTTTAATAAGGTAATTATTTGCATAACCTACTGGTACATCTTTAACTTCGCCTTTTTTACCTTTACCTTTAACGTCTTGTGTGAATATTACTTTCATGCGTCTTCACTCCTACTCATTTGTTCTGTTATTGCTTGTTGTAATTGTGCAATGGCTTCTTCTACGGAAACATCTTTCAGTTGTGTCGCCGCATTAGTTAAATGGCCACCGCCGCCTAATGCTTCCATTGTTAATTGCACATTGACTGCACCTAGAGAGCGGGCAGACATGCCAATTAAGTTTTCTTCTCTACGTGCTACGACATAAGATGCCTCTACACCATCTAAACTTAACAGCTCGTCGGCTGCTTGTGCAACTGTCACCGGATGATAAGTTTTATCGTCTGGACCGTGTGCTATAGCTACACCGTTATCTTGTAATTCGACCGTACGAATTAACTCTGTTCGATTAATGTACGTATCAATATCATCTTTTAAGAAATGTTGCGTTAAGATAGTGTCTGCACCGTGTGCGCGTAAATAACTTGCAGCATCAAACGTACGTGAACCCGTACGTAATGTGAAGTTACGTGTATCGACGATAATACCTGCAAACATGACCGTCGATTCTAAACGTGTTAACCGTTGTTCCGTCGGTTGATACTCTAGCAGCTCTGTGACTAACTCTGCTGTCGAACTAGCATATGGTTCCATATATACTAATAGTGGACTTGAAATAAAGCTTTCTCCACGTCGATGATGGTCAATGACTACTTTACGGTTTGCTTTGTTTAAAATATTTTCATCAATGACCATTTCTGGTTTATGCGTATCAACAACGACTACTGTTGTTTTTGAAGTCATCATATCCCATGCGTCATCCGAATTGATAAAACGATTTTTTAATTCTGGTTTTTCATCAATAGCATCCATAACACGTCGTAGCGTTGGATCAATATCTGAATCATTTAACACGATGTAGGCATCTAAGTTATTCATCATCGCAAAACGTGATACCCCTATAGCAGCGCCAATAGCGTCTAAATCAGGTCGTGTATGACCCATAATAATTACTTTGTCGCCTTCCATTAAGATATCTTTTAAGGCATGTGAAATAACACGTGCTCTTACACGCGTACGTTTTTCCATTGGGTCAGTCTTACCGCCATAGAAACGTACGTTACCGTTCATATTTTTAATAGCGACTTGGTCACCTCCACGGCCTAAGGCTAAATCGAGACCTGACTGTGATAATTCACCTAAGTCAATTAAGTTTTCCGAACCTTCACCGACACCGATACTTAATGTTAATTGCGCACGATAACCTACACTCTTTTCACGTAATTGACTGAGTATATCGAAGTTCGTTTCTTCAATATCATTTAAGATTCGGTGGTTTAAATATGCCACAAATTGATCTGTGCTATAGCGTTTAAAATAAATATCATATTCTGATGCCCAACGACTGATAACGCGTGTCACCATAGAGTTAATTTCAGATCGTTGCGTATCGTTCATATTTTGTGTGATTTCATCATAATTGTCTAAGAATAAAGTCGCAATAATCGGCTTTGATTCTTGATACAGTTCATTCGTATGTACTTCTTCTGTTATGTCAAAGAAATACACTACGTGTTCATCTTCTGAATATCTTACACGATAGTAATATTCATTATCTTGGATTTCAATTTCTTTGGTTTTTTCTAGTTGCTTTAAAATATTAGGATATACTTCATTAATCGGATCAGAAATTACGTTTCTAGCTGAACGCTCTAACATAAACTGGTTCATCCACTCTATGTTTTCATTTTCATCTATTACAATCATACCAATAGGTAAGTGTTTAATAGCAGTATTGCTACCAGCTGATATGTGTCCACTGAGTTCGTCTACATAATTGTCCATCTTGTGCAACGCTTGCCTCACCATTAATGCTGTGAGAATAATAATCACAATTAATATTGCCCCGGCAATACCTGCAATGAGTTGGCTGAAAATAAACCATACTACTACAAGTGCAATTGCCGTGAGCGCCATAATAATAAATGGTAAAACTAACGCTTTCTTAGTGGATTGACGGTTCATTTTTCCACCTCAAATCATTTTTTAATGATACCTTTTAAATTAAATGCTAAATCTATAAAACCGATTAAAACTACAATATGTGTTAATGGTGTTAATATTGTCCCTATAACCATTAATAACACTGTTAATATAGGCGGCATTGACTTAGCTTTGCCGAAGAAATGAATCACACTTAGCCCCTGAATATACATACATAATGATAACACAATTTCAAAATTTAATACGATACTTTGAAATGTACCCGGTTGGACAGCAAACATAACACAAATAAGTACAATTACATACATGAATAGTAATGACTTTCTCATTTGCCATGCAAATAGTGGTTTGAAAATTGGTGTCGCTACTTTAAATTTACGTAAAATTGGAAATGTAATCAGCAAGTTAATCAAGATCAATACAAATGCCGTTACAATAACGTAACTTGGTAGTTGAACTGCCATTTGACGAAAGCTTTCTTCTAACATTTGTTTATAATCGCCTTCGACACCACTACTTGTAATTACAGTATGCATTTGATCTTTTAGTGGTTTCGTTAATGATGCTGCACTAGGAATTTTATTAAATGCTTGTAATAACATAAATGCGACTAACGTTATGATACTGACAAACGTTGTCGTAATATATAAGATACGTTCTTTAGACGTACGTTCGGTTAATAGCTGACCGATGATAAAACTTAACACAAGTATTAAGACCATTACGCTTAATACAAAAACATTTCCTAACAATGTCGTTAGGATTACTGTTATCACAGCCGCTAGACCAAAAGATTCTTTGGATTTCTGCCATAACACGATGCCTGGTATCGTCGCAAAAAGACATAAAACAAGACCAAGCGGCGGTAATATATGCAAGACTAAAGCTACTATAATTAATGCTAAAATACTCAATATAGTTGCTTTAGGTTTTATTTTTGAAAACAAATTCGCCACTCCTATACTTTTTTGACTGTATTACTATTCTAACCTCTTTAAAAGTTTTATACAATTATAGGAAATATATTATAACTGTATTTCTTAAATTCTACTAGAAACGCGACACGTCACTACTTTTTGTAGATTTTCATCTATCACAAAGACACTTTTATACACATAGTTTACTCAAACTCACTGTACACATCAAAATGCCTTAATTTTAGCAGCTTACACACTAAAATTAAGGCATCAGTGTTATTTACGTTTAAATTGCGATACTTTTAAGAAATGATACAAGTTTGGCGCCCAATCATTGAAATTTAATAAGAAGCCATCATGTCCTACATTATCAGGCACAAAGAAATGACGATGATATTTGAAACGCTCCCCTACTGCACGTACTAAATCATCTGGATACAGTAAATCATCAGTAAAGCCCATTGTTAATACTTTTGTTTCTAATGAACTTAGCACCTCGGTAACATCATCTCGACCACGGTCAATATCATGACTATCTAAGACATCCAGCAGTGTTAAGTAACAGTCTAAATCAAAGTTTTTTTTGAATTTGTTTCCTTGATGTCGTTGATATGCAACGACTTGATCTGGTGTAAAGCGTTTATCATAACTTTTAGACGAGCGATACGTTAAAAATCCTAACTGTCGTGCAATGCTGAGACCATCCGTACCACCAAGATGTATCGCTTGGCGTGATATTTCATTAAAAGCTCTACTATATGACGACGTTTTGTCAGTAGCCGCTAAAATAACAGCTTTATTGACTTCAAACTTTCGATTGTACAATAACTCCATAGTCTGCATCCCACCAAGTGAACCACCGATTAATATATCTATCCGGTTATACCCTAGTGCTTCAATACCTACTTCAATTGCACGCACAATGTCTCTTAAAGTTACTGATTTAGGAAAATCTTCATCTATTAATGCTGAACTAGAACCAAATGGACTCCCAATAACATTGAATGTTAAAAACTGATAATCATTGACTGGCATATAACCACCATCGATAATTTCACGCCACCAGCCCGGATCGTCTTCTGTCCCATAAGTAAGATGATTGCCTGTCAATGCATGACAAACTACTACGAGTGGTTGACCTTTATACCCTACGTGTTCATATCTTAATTTTAAATTATTAATCGTTTCTCCCGATTCTGTTGTAAAGGGGCCTAATTCTAATGTATCAACTGTATAATTTGTCATTGTTTTCCTCCTACCAAAAATTAAAAAACCTCTTACCCGATATAAGTAAGAAGTTCTTAATTACTTATCATTCGAATAACACTCGTTGGTTTTAGCACCGTGCTTAACAAGTCGGTTGCTGAAGCGTCATCGGGCCAAGTCCCTTAGCTTCTCAGAATAAGATTTAATTTTATTTAGTATATCGCTATGTCTTTAGACAAATATTGCGTATAAGTATCTCAAAAATCTAAATTTTCTAATTACTTTCATTCTAACGAATAACGTTTACTACTTCAATGCTAAACATCAAAATAATAAACGAATCATCGCCATGACAAAAATACCTGCCAAGATGGTTATAGTTAAACTACGTGTTACTAATGCTACGAGCACAGTGGGAATTATCGTTACTAAAAAAGGAATATTCAAACTATAACCAAAACTCCCACTCTGTTGTTCAATCACACCATCGATAATTAATGCGGTGAATAAAGTAATCGGAATAAATGACAACCACTTAACGACTTGCTCTGAAAGTTGAATCTTCGAAATTACAATAAATGGGATAATACGTGTTAACCATGTTACTAAACCACAAATCACAATAATAATTAACATATGTACTGAAGTAGTCATCGAGTCATCACCACCCCTAAACACGCTGCAATTACGGAAGATAAAATAATTGCTACATAAGTCGGCATGATTAGACTGAATAGCAACATCATGACAAGAACACTAACAATCAATATTAAGTAAATTGAAATATAAGAACGTTGAACCGTCTCAAATTGTGATACTGCTAAGAAAATAAACATGCCAACAATCGCAAAGTCGAGTCCAAAAACATCGGGATTTTGTATGTATTTACCAAAGACCGCACCTACCACACTCGCAAGCGTCCAAAATAAATACGCTGTAATGTTCAGTCCATGCAACCAACAATCATTGATTTTCTCGCCTTTTAAATGTGGTGTGATAGCTACACCAAATGTTTCATCTGTAACTAACGTTGATAAGCCTATACGATTCCACAAGCCATAATTTTTATAACTTGGCGCCAATGTCATACTTAATAAAAACATTCTAGAATTGACGATAAATGTAGTAAGTACGATCGCAGAAATTGGTGTACCAGCGATAACCAAACTACAAATAATAAATTGTGCTGCACCTGCATATATTAATAAACATAACAAGATTATTTCGAGCAAACTAAAACCAGATGCCACAGCTACAATACCAAATGATAAGCCTACACCCGCGTAGCCTAATAATGTAGGAATACATTCTTTCACACCTTGCTTAAACGTCACATGTTCAGTCATTTCATCCCTCCTAAAGCGTAAAATAATAGTAACAGTCTAATATAGAAATAATGGAACATCAATAAGGTTAGACTTAGGTTTGTTTGAGGTTAGACTACCCGAATACTAAAAACCTTCATTTCTCGGACCTTTACTCTTTGTCGTCGAGGAATGCTATTTATTTATTTTTACTCCCCCTACCCTACTAAAGCATGTCATAAATAATTATAAAACATATTTTTTGATTGTGTAATGTTATTTATTTTTGACAAATTTATATAAATTTGTCTTTAAATATTTTTTATTTAGTATTCATTTAACATCTTAGCTTGCTTTATAATTTTGACTAACCCTCTATTATTTTAGACATTCTTATAGACTCCCCTACCCTCTTCTGTCCACACAAAAAAGCACGCCATCATGCTGATTGGCGCGCTTTCACTTTATATCGTTGTGCTTATTGCGTTACTGGACCGATTACTGTTTTGCCACCCATAAATGGTACAAGTGCTTCTGGAATAGTCACTGAACCATCGGCATTTTGATAATTTTCAACGATGGCAGCAAAGGTACGTCCTACTGCTAAACCACTACCATTTAGCGTATGTGCTAATTCTGGTTTTGCTGTTTTATCTCGTTTAAAACGAATGTTAGAACGACGTGCTTGGAAATCTGTAATATTTGAACAAGAACTAATTTCTTTATAGTCATCATAGCTTGGTAACCATACTTCGATATCATACGTTTTACTTGAACCGAAGCCGATATCACCTGTACATAAAATGACGCGACGATATGGTAATTCTAATTCTTCTAAAATAGCTTCCGCATGATTTGTCATTTCTTCTAAAGCAGCCCAAGAATCTTCGGGTTTTTCAAATCTCACCATTTCAACTTTATCGAATTGGTGAAGACGAATTAAGCCACGTGTATCACGTCCAGCTGATCCTGCTTCACTACGATAACATGCTGATTGGGCAGTGAATTTTGCAGGTAACACATCCGGTGCAATGACTTCATTACGGTAATAGTTCGTTAATGGGACTTCTGCTGTTGGAATTGTATATAAGCCTTCTTGCTCTACTTTGAATAAATCTTCTTCGAACTTCGGTAACTGACCTGTACCATACATAGAATCAGCATTCACCAGTTGAGGCACCATCATTTCTGTATAGCCATGTTGAGTTGTATGTTTTGTTACCATGTAATTCATTAACGCACGTTCTAATTGTGCACCTTCACCTGTTAAAAAGACAAAGCGGGCACCAGACACTTTAGCAGCACGTTCGAAATCGACCATTTTTAATTCTTCTACTAAGTCCCAATGTGCTTTTGCTTCGAAGTCAAACGTTCTTGGTGTGCCCCAACGTTTTAATTCCACATTCTCTTCATCTGATGCACCTTCTGGCACATCGTCATGAATAAGATTAGGAATACGAGATAAAGTATCAGTTAATGATTTATCTACTTTAGTTAATTGCTCATCACTTGCTTTAATTTTATCTCCTAAGTCACGCATTTCAGCAATGACATCATCAGCATTTTCTTTATTACGTTTTTTCTGTGCAATCTCTCCACTTACTTTATTACGCTCAGCTTTCATTTGTTCAGCTTCGCCAATCAGTTGGCGGCGTTGTTCATCTAATGCTAATACATCGTCTACAACTTGTGCATCCATGCCTCGTTTAGCAACTTTAGCTTTTACTAAGTCAGGCTCTGTACGGAATAATTTAATATCTAACATCACTCATCTATCCTTCCCATTTATATTTGAATGGACGCAAAAAAGACCACATCCCTGAACAAGGGACGTGGTCTACGCGTTGCCACCCTATTTAACAGTCTAATTAGACTGCACTCTCACTAAAATAACGGTTAAACCGATTGTTCACTCTCGTAGGTAGATTCGTACTAAGACGGATTACTTGTTCACAGCAACCACAAGCTCTCTGAAATCTCGTCATCAATATTACTTAGCCTACAAACAATACTATATTAAGTTAAATTTAATATAGCAAATTACTTAAATCTTTTCAAGCGCGAAACGATTGTCGCGCGTATTTTATTGTTGGTATGAGACATCACGTAAATATTGTGCGACCGCTTCTATATCTTTGTGGAACTGACGATCTTCCGTAATAGACGGTATAATTTGACGGAGTTCATCGTATTTAGCTTTCGTTTTCGGCGATAATTTATCCACATCTTTATGTTCTACTGCTTGTAATGCAATAATACATTCAATTGCAATCACTCGGCGAGAGTTTTCAATCATTTGATAACCATGACGCGAAGCAATAGTTCCCATAGAGACATGGTCTTCTTGGTTAGCTGATGATGGAATTGAATCAACACTTGCTGGGTGTGCCAATGTTTTATTTTCTGACACTAAGCTTGCCGCAGCATATTGCATAATCATAGCGCCACTTTGTAAACCCGGTTGTGGACTTAAAAAAGCAGGTAAGCCATTATTTAGTTGCGGATTTACTAAGCGTTCTAGTCGACGTTCGGCTACATTTCCAAGCTCACTAACACCCAACTTTAAGAAGTCTAACGCAAAGGCTACGGGCTGTCCGTGGAAATTACCACCAGAAATGACTAAAGTTTCATCATCTTCATCAAAAATTAATGGATTGTCATTGGCAGCATTCATTTCACGTTCTAACTGCTCTTTCACATATTGGAATACTTGGAAGCTTGCACCATGTATTTGTGGAATACAGCGTAATGTATAAGCATCTTGGACCCGGATTTCTCCTTGTCGTGTCGTTAACTCAGAACCTTCCAACCAATCTAACATACGTTCAGCTACTGCTGTTTGTTCATCAAAATTACGTACTTTATGTACATGCGCATTATATGCATCTGTAATGCCATTTAATGCTTGATGTGTGAGCGCTGCAATCCACTCTGCCTGATAACCTAAACTTGCCGCTTCAATATAATTAATCACACCTTGTGCCGTCATTGCTTGGGTACCATTAATCAATGCAAGGCCTTCTTTAGCTTGTAATTGTAATGGCTGGCGATCTAATTGTTGTAACACATGTCTACTATCTACTTCTTCCCCTTGATAATACACAGAGCCTTCACCAATTAAAGCCAGTGCTAAATGTGACAACGGTGCTAAATCACCTGATGCGCCTAATGATCCTTGTTGTGGGATTACTGGGATAATACGTTGATTAATATAAAATACTAGTTGTTCTACTAATGCGACGGTCGCACCAGAGTGTCCTTTTAATAAAGTATTTAAACGTAATATCATCATTACTAATGAGACTTCTTCTGAAAATGGTTGACCCACGCCACAGGCATGAGAACGAATTAAATTCGTTTGTAATTGCTCGTATTCACCTTCATCTATACGGACATCACTAAATAAGCCAAAGCCAGTCGTAATACCGTATATTGTTTTTTTGTTGTTAATAATACCTTCTACAATAGCACGGCTCTGTTTTACACGTGCTAGTGCCTCTTCTGTAATTACTACTGTGTCCTTATTATTTAAGAAATGTTTAATATCGGCAATCGTTAATCGTTCACCGGTTAATGCTAATGTCATGTTCCCATCTCCTCTCAAAATACATCGATACTCACACAGAGTATACGCTTACATTTATAGGAGGACAATAGCTTTTGCAATACTCGTAATATGGTATTAAATTACTAATTTAATAGGATAAAGTACAAAATTTTGACATGCCATAAATTTAACTAAAAATGTCTAATTTTTACTGTTGACTTAACTGCTTTGCAGGTATATTATTTTCTATTGTATTTAAAAAATTCTTACTAACAAACACACTTATAAACACTTAATATTGTGTGATTGATATAGCGTAAATATAAAGTGAGAAAAGGAGGTTTCACAGTGGAAACATTAGCATCTGTAAACATACCTAAACGAGAAGATGACACACATAAAGGCGATTATGGGAAAATTCTGCTAATTGGTGGCAATGCCAATTTAGGTGGAGCAATTATTTTAGCTGCACGTGCTTGTGTTTATAGTGGCAGTGGCCTTATTACTGTCGCAACACATCCAAATAATCATGCAGCATTACATTCACGTTGCCCTGAAGCAATGGTGATTGATATTAATGATACAAAAATGTTAACTAAGATGATTGAAGCAACAGATTGTATTCTCATCGGACCTGGTCTAGGTTGTGATTTTAAAGGTAATAATGCTATTACTTTTTTACTGCAAAATATTCAGCCACATCAAAAATTAATCGTGGATGGTGATGCTATAACAATTTTCAGTAAATTGAAACCAGACTTACCAACGTGTAATGTCGTCTTTACACCACATCAAAAAGAGTGGGAACGATTAAGTGGTATACCTATCGACGAACAAACTTATGAACGTAACCGTGAAGCGGCAGACCGTCTTAATGGTACGATTGTCTTAAAAATGCATGGCACAGAAATCTATTTTAAAGATAATGAGTATAAACTACCTATCGGCACGCCAGCAATGGCAACGGGTGGTATGGGTGATACTTTAGCTGGTATGATAACGAGTTTTGTAGGTCAATTCGATAATATGAAACATGCAGTAACGAGTGCGACTTATACACATAGCTATATAGGTGAATCATTATCAGAAACAATGTATGTAGTACCACCATCTAAATTAATTAGTGAAATACCTTATGCTATGAAAACATTAGAACAATAAAATTACCCCCTTGCTTAACTTCTTACATAGATGCTAAGCAAGGGGTTTCTCGTTGTTAATATAAAATAACACCAGCAATTATTCCTAAGAGTACAATACACCATGACGGCACTTTGCAATATGCTAATAATACAAATAGAATTGCAGCAATTACAAAATCTAGTTGAGACTTAATTGTAGAAGTTATGATGGGATCATACAGTGCTGCAATTAAAATACCTACAACTCCTGCACTAACCGCTTTTAACATAGCTTGTGCATAACGATTAGACTGAACATGTTCCCAAAAAGGTAAGACACCTACTAATAATAAAAATGCAGGTAGAAAGATTGCTATAGTTGCAACAATACCTCCTGTAACACCAGACATCACTGTTCCTATATAAGATGCAAAAGTAAACAATGGTCCAGGCACTGCTTGTGCTAACGCGTAACCTGTTAAGAAATCAGTCGTACTAATCATTTCAGTCGCCACAAAGGATTGTTCTAATAACGGTAAGACGACATGACCTCCACCAAATACTAATGCTCCTGAACGGTAAAAAGCATCAATCATCGCTATCCATTGAGAAGTCGACGCATAGTTCGCAATAGGCAAACAAATTAATAATATAAAAAACATAATCAGTGCGCTAGCGCCAACTTTCTTCGGTATATTAAAGATTTTCACCATTTTTTGAGCATTATGGTGAGTTCTAAATAATACTAGACCTGCTATAGCTACAATAATCAATGCGGCTAATTGCGACAGTGAATGACTTATTAAGACACTTATAATTAATGTAAACAAGGCGAGTAACTTCGTTTTGACGTCTGGTACTAGCTTGGTAGCCATACCTAAAATAGCATTTAACACAACGGCAACAGCTACCAATTTCAAACCATGCGTCCATGTTAAATTATCACTGTATGACAATAAAAATAGCGCACACAGCATCAAGACAATGACAGAGGGTAAAGTGAAGCCAAGAAATGAAATGACGCCTCCTAATAGACCTCCTTTAGCCACCCCGATACCAAAGCCAACTTGACTACTTGCCGGTCCGGGTAGGAATTGACATAGTGCCACTAAATTAGTGTACTGGCTTTCTGTCAACCATTGCCTCCGCTTAACGTATTCATCATAAAAATAACCTAAATGTGCAGTTGGGCCACCGAATGATGTTAAGCCCAATCGTAGTGATACTAACAATATCTCTAAAAATTTCATATGCTTTCCTCCTTACCACACTTCTCGAGTTAATTCTTGCAATTTTTGCTGACTTTTTCTTAACATAGTACGTCCATAATCTGTAATAGTATATTGCTTTCGCTGTTTACCTTCGACAACTATTTTCTCACTGTGCAATAAACCTTCTGCTTCCATATTATGTAACATTGGATACAACGTCCCAGCACTCATTGAATAACCATGCGTTCTTAATTCTTCTATCATCCAACTCCCATATATAGGATGTTCATGCGCATGATGTAAAATATGAATATAAATAAATCCAAGAAACATACGGCGTTCTAATTTGGATTCCATTGGAACACTCCTTTCCTAATATCGTTTTTCGATATCGAAATTCGCTTCTATTTTAACATGAAATAAATTCTGTGTACGGACATTTACACAATCTTTATAAACTGTAATATTAACGATTCTTAAGAGGGTAACCCGTCTCACTATAATAGAACAAAAAAACAGACTACACGTTACTGTGTAGTCTGTTTGCTATATTAATCAATTAAGTTAACGATTAAGATTCTGAATCATCATTATCTGCGTTATCTATATCTTCATTTACACGATCCATAAAGTCTTGACGTAATGCTTTTGGCTCATCATCTGATGGCGCTTCTGCATTGTCATCACTATCTGTTTCAGTGTGAATAGCGTTACCTGGTGCATCATCAGCAATGACTTGTTCCGAATTATCACCTGTCTCTGTAGCTGATGTTGCTTCTTCTGTTTCTACTGCTTCAGACGCTTCGTCTTCCTCGTCGACTTTTGCTACTGTAGAAACGAATTGTTCGTCTGATAATTTAATTAATCGTACACCTTGTGCCGCACGACCATTTTGTGAAATATCCTGTACATCAATACGGATAATCACACCAGAATTTGTTACAACCATTAAGTCTTCTTCACCTGTCACTGTCGTGATACACACAATGTTACCATTTTTCTCTGTAATAGTGGCTGTCTTAATACCTTTACCACCACGGTTAGATAAACGGTAGTCATTAACTGGTGTACGTTTACCGTAACCATTTTCAGTCACAACGAGTACTTCATCATCACTGGCATCATCAGCAACATCTAAGCCAACAACTTGGTCGCCTTCACGTAAAGTGATACCTTTCACACCTGATGCTGTACGTCCTAATGGGCGTAGAGATGTTTCATGGAATCGGATTAATGATGCATGTGCTGTACCGATTAAGATATCTTGCTCACCATCTGTTAAACGGACTGCAATCAGTTCATCGTCATTTTTAAAGCCAATGGCAATTTTACCGTTTTTATTAATGTGTGAGAAGTTACTTAATGCTGAACGTTTGACGATACCTTTTTTCGTTGCAAAGACTAAGAAATCATCTTCACTTTCTAAGTCTTTCACAGCAATCATCGTACTAATATTTTCGTCATTATCTAATTCGATAGCATTGACGACTGGAATACCTTTAGACTGACGTGACAGTTCCGGTACTTCGTAACCTTTAAGTTTGTAGACACGACCTTTATTCGTAAAGAATAGGACGTGATCATGTGTACTTAATGTTACCAATTGACTGACAAAGTCTTCTTCCAGTGTATTCATACCTTGGACGCCACGGCCACCACGGTGTTGCGCACGATATGTAGACGCAGGTAAACGTTTAATGTAGTTGTTGTGACTTAACGTAATGACAATTTGTTCTTCTGGAATTAAATCTTCGTCTTCAATATTATCGAAGCCACCTAACTGAATTTCCGTTAAACGATCATCACCAAAGCGCTCACGAATATCAATTAATTCATCACGCACTATTTGTAAGAGCTTTTCTTCATCTGCTAAGATTTCTTGTAATTCTTTAATATAAGCAACAAGCTCATTGTACTCATCTTCAATTTTGTCACGTTCTAAACCAGTTAAACGTCTTAAACGCATATCCAAAATCGCTTGTGCTTGACGTTCACTTAATTCAAAGCGTTCTTGCAAGCTTGCCATCGCGACTTTATCTGTTTCAGATTCACGGATAGTTGTAATAATCTCATCAATATGATCTAGTGCTATACGTAAACCTTCAAGAATATGCGCACGATCTTGTGCTTTCTTCAAGTTATATTCCGTACGACGACGTACGACCACTTTTTGATGTTCTAAATATTCAACTAATGCTTCTTTTAAAGTAATCAGTCTTGGACGACCATTAACTAAGGCAATCATATTCACACCAAATGATGTTTGTAGCGGTGTTTGTTTATATAAGTTATTTAAAATAACACTTGCGTTTGCATCTTTGCGGATATCAATAACAACTCTAACACCTGTACGTAAACTTGTTTCATCACGTAAATCAGTAATGCCGTCAATTTTTTTATCACGTGCTAATTCCGCAATTTTTTCAATCATACGTGCTTTATTCACTTGGTAAGGTACTTCTGTGACCACGATACGTTGACGGCCACCACCTCGTTCTTCTATTTCAGCACGTGCACGCATTTGAATGGAACCACGACCTGTTTCATAAGCACGACGTATGCCACTTTTTCCCATAATTAATGCTCCTGTTGGGAAATCTGGTCCTTGAATGTCTTCCATTAATTCCGCAATTGTAGCATCTGGGTTATGACTTACTTTTAATACACCGTTAATCACTTCTGTAAGATTGTGTGGTGGAATATTAGTAGCCATACCTACTGCAATACCAGACGCACCGTTCACTAGTAAGTTAGGGAATCTTGCAGGTAAGACTGCCGGTTCTCTTTCATTACCATCATAGTTATCTATAAAATCAATCGTATCTTTATTGATATCTCGTAATAACTCTAACGTAATTTTAGACATACGCGCCTCTGTATAACGCATCGCTGCAGCTCCATCGCCGTCCATAGAACCAAAGTTACCCTGACCGTCGACTAATGGATATCGATAGCTGAAATCCTGTGCCATTCTTACCATTGCTTCGTAAATAGATGAGTCACCGTGTGGGTGATATTTACCCATAACATCCCCAACAATACGTGCAGATTTTTTATATGACTTATCCGGTGTCATACCTTGCTCATTTAAGCCATATAAGATACGTCGATGTACAGGTTTTAAACCATCTCTAACATCTGGTAAGGCACGTGAAACAATTACACTCATCGCATAATCTAGAAATGATTCTCGCATCTCATTTGTTATATTTCGTTCATTAATTCTTGATTCAGGTACTTCAGCCATCAAGATATCCTCCTTCAAAATTCAGTTCATTGTAATTAGAAATCTAAGGTCGCATACACTGCGTTGTCTTCAATAAACTGTCTACGGTTTTCCACAACGTCTCCCATTAACATTTCGAATGTTTGGTCTGCACTAATCGCGTCTTCTAATGTTACTTGTAACATTGAACGATTTTCTGGATTCATCGTAGTTTCCCACAATTGATCCGCATTCATTTCACCAA
Organism: Staphylococcus arlettae; assembly: GCF_002902345.1. Taxonomy (GTDB): domain Bacteria; phylum Bacillota; class Bacilli; order Staphylococcales; family Staphylococcaceae; genus Staphylococcus; species Staphylococcus arlettae. The sequence continues at coordinate 197,859 of NZ_PPQB01000022.1, read as the reverse complement.
GTCCTTTATAACGTGCAATAGACCATTTTGGTGTCGGTTCTAACTCTGCTTTAAGTTTGTCTAACTCTCGCTCATTAAAGACATAATATTTTTGCTTGCCTTGTGTCAGTTTGAATAATGGTGGTTGTGCAATATACACATAACCCGCTTCAATTAACGGTCTCATAAAGCGATAGAAGAACGTCAATAACAAGGTTCTAATATGCGCACCGTCTACATCGGCATCGGTCATAATAATAATCTTGTGATAGCGTGCTTTGCTTAAATCAAATTCGCCACCAATTCCGGTACCAAATGCTGTGACCATAGAACGGATTTCATTGTTATTTAAAATTCTGTCTAAACGTGCTTTTTCCACATTTAAAATCTTACCACGTAGCGGTAAAATTGCTTGTGTTTCAGAATCACGGCCAGATTTTGTAGACCCTCCGGCAGAGTCACCCTCTACGATGAAGATTTCACTCTTTTCAGGATCCTTACTTGAACAATCTGCCAGTTTACCTGGTAAACTTGATACTTCTAATGCCGATTTACGGCGTGTCACTTCACGTGCTTTTTTCGCAGCAATACGCGCGCGTGATGCCATAATTCCTTTTTCGACAATGACACGAGCCACATTTGGATTCTCATATAAGAAACGTTCAAATAATTCGGCGAACAACTTATCCACTACTTGACGTACTTCGGAGTTGCCTAATTTTGTTTTCGTTTGTCCTTCGAACTGAGGATCTCCATGCTTGATAGATACGACGGCAGTCAAACCTTCACGTGTATCTTCACCTGATAGTCTGTCTTTGTCTTCTTTAATAATTTTACTCTTTATTCCGTAACTGTTTAACACACGTGACAACGCACGTTTGAAACCATCTTCATGCGTGCCGCCTTCATATGTGTGAATATTATTCGCATATGTTAATAAGTTAGTTGCAAAGCCACTATTGTATTGCAATGCAATTTCCACTTCGATTTCATCTTTAGATTCATGTACATAAATCGGTTCTTCATGTAACGGTTCTTTATTTTCATTTAGCATTTCAACATAAGACTTAATACCGCCTTCATAGAAGTAATTGTCTTCTCTGAAAGAGCCATCTTCTAATGTTTCACGCTCATCTCTTAATGTGATGGAGATACCTTTATTTAAGAATGCCAACTCTCTGATACGTTGCTCTAAAGTCTCGTAATTGTATGTTGTTGTTTCAGTAAAGATTGTAGAGTCTGCTTTAAAGCGAATTGCTGTACCTGTTGTGTCACCGTCTGTTTCGCCAATGACTTTCAAATCAAACTGAGGTATTCCGCGTTTGTATGCTTGGTGGTGTATTTTATTATCTAAGTATACATAGACTTCTAAATCTTCGGATAAAGCATTAACTACAGACGAACCTACACCATGTAGACCACCTGATACTTTATAACCGCCACCGCCGAATTTACCGCCGGCATGTAGTACAGTTAAAATAACTTCAACGGCAGGACGTCCCATTTTTTCTTGAATATCAACAGGAATTCCACGACCATTATCTGTTACTTTTATCCAATTATCTTTTTCAATTACTACTTGGATCTCATCTGCATAACCTGCGAGTGCTTCGTCGATACTGTTATCAACAATTTCCCACACAAGGTGGTGTAAACCTTTTTCTGAAGTTGAGCCGATATACATACCTGGTCTTTTTCGAACCGCTTCTAGACCTTCTAAAACCTGAATCTGTTCAGCACCATAATTTTCCGTGTTGTTCACGTCTGACAATGCGTCCACCTTCACTTTCTGTTACTTAATAATTTTGCCTTGATTAATACGATAGAGCTTGGCATTCGTCATTATTTCATGATCGATACCGTCTACGGACGTTGTTGTCACAAACGTCTGTACTTTATGTTGAATCGTACTTAATAAATGCGTCTGTCGTGAATCATCTAATTCACTCAAGACATCATCCAGAAGTAAAATGGGATACTCCCCTACTTCGATATTCATTAATTCTATTTCGGCAAGCTTAATCGATAATGCCGTCGTTCGTTGTTGGCCCTGTGAGCCATAAGTTTGTGCATCCATGTCATTAACATCGAAACCTAAATCATCTCTATGTGGACCGAATAAACAAACACCTCGATCTTTCTCACGTTCCATATTGTCATTTAACGTTGTTAAGACTTCCTCAAGTAGGACCGCTTCATCCTGCTCAATATCTGAGAGCTTAATACTGGGAACATAGCGCAACGATAAAGCTTCACGGTCTTCAGTGATACCTGCATGAATGGGTTGTGCTAAAGTTTCCAATTCTTTGATAAAATGTTGACGCCGTATCGTAACTTTAAGCGCATATTCAGCGAATTGTTGGTTTAACACTTCTAACATTGTGGCATCTGTCTTTTGACCATATTGCAATTGCTTTAAATAATTATTCTTTTGTTTTAAGATACGTTGATACTGTGCTAAATCATTTAAATACACTGCCGATATTTGTCCAAGTTCCATGTCAATAAAGCGTCGTCTGATTTGAGGTGAGCCTTTCACTATATTTAAATCTTCAGGTGCAAATAACACCACATTTAAATGACCAACGTATTGCGTTAGCCGACTTTGTTCTAAGTGATTGATTTTGACTTGCTTACCCTTTTTAGTGACATACATTGTAAGTGGCATTTCACCATATCTGTAACTTAATTCTCCCTCTATTTTAGCATAGTCACGGTCAAAACGAATCAATTCTCTGTCGTTTGATGTGCGATGGCTTTTCGCTAATGCTAATGTATAAATAGATTCGAGAAGATTAGTCTTCCCTTGTGCATTTTCCCCAATTAGGATATTGACGTCAGGATGACAATCTAAGGCAATTGCCTCATAGTTACGATAGTTTTCTAATTGGAGTGTCTTGAGTTTCATTCTTCACCTTGATGCAAAATCACAAATGAACCCACTTCAGGTATTTCTGGTATCTCAATTGTGTCACGATGGCTTAACTTTTTACCACGGCGTGTTTCACGCGTATTGTTTAACAATACTTCAAACTCATTTAAGAACCATTTCGCTTGCCCGCCAGATTCGATAATACCTTCCGTCTTTAGAAATTGTCCTAATGTGATGTCGCCATCTACAACTACTTCTTCAACCAAACCAATCACTCCATTTCTATATAGGTCATCTATTTATTATACCTTTTTTCACGAAAAATTTCATGTAAAACAAGGGTGAAAACGTTTACTTATAGTGAATTTTTTTCATAGCTTATTTAATTGCGATTTTCACCACAATACAAACGCTGTGACTGCTACTTAATACGGTTTATAACAACTAAAAATAAGCACCTTGTTTTGTAGAATTATGTACTTTGTTAGTAACATGATTATCCCAATAGTTATGTATCATGCTATTTCAAAGGTGACTACAATATTAATTATAGCCTGTATTGCATTTTAAATACTCTATTTGCTTATTGTATCTAATTCTAGAGGAAAACCCAACTTTATTCCTAATTCCTTATATAAAGCTTATGAGTAGCTTTAAAATGCATATGGCTATCACAGTTGTAACTTTAGTGTGTTAGCCATTAACTAAGAGCACAATGTTATCCACAAGTTAGGCAGCTTTGAGACGCAAAAAAAGCACTTCAAAGCGCAACTTCGAAGTGCAAATCAGTGCTATAGATTCTTAGTATGTTCTGATTGGCAAAATTAATTGCGTTACAGAATCATCGTCTTTTGGTTTTAAAATAAATGGTTTCATTGTTCCAAAGAATTCGACTTCTACTTCATCATTATCAATGGCTTTTAATGCGTCCATCATATATTTTGAGTTGAATGATATTTTCAAGTTGCCACCTTCAACATCACTTGCTTCTACTTCTTCTTTCACCGTACCAATTTCTGGTGATGTTGATGATAATTCTACTAATTCATTACCCGTACTTAGTTTAATAACGTTATTACCACCTTCACGTGCTAATAATGACGCACGATCAATAGCATGATAAAAATCACCGTTGTTAATGCCTAATTTTATTTCGTAGTTTTCAGGGAACAAACGTGATGTGTCTGGATAATGCCCTTCTAATAGACGTGAAATAAAGTTGACATTGCCGACTTTAAATAACACTTGGTTAGACGCAAAGAAAATATCAATATCTTCATCGCTGTCACTCATGATCTTATTTAATTCTGATAATGCTTTACCAGGAATGATGACATTTTTGTTTTCACAATCATCTTCTAAACCAACTTTTCTTACAGCCAAGCGGTGTGAGTCAGTTGCTGTGCATATTAATTCATTTTCTTGTATAAGCCAGTTTACACCAGTAAGTACCGGGCGTGTTTCTGAGGTGGACACTGCAAAGTTTGTTTGCGCAATAATGTTTTTCAATACTTTTACCGATAATTGAATTGCATCATCACGGGACACTTCTGGTAATAATGGATATTGATCTGAATCTAAACCACTCAAATTAAATTCAGAATGACCTGATGTAATAAGTGTTTGGAATTGATCATTTGTAGATAATTTAACTTCTTTACCTGGAAGTTTTTTAATTATATCAACAAAGAAACGACCAGGGAGTACAACTGAACCTGTTTCAGATATCGTAACTATGTCTTCACCATCTACTTGTTTGGGAATAGTGATTTCGATAGATATTTCTGAGTCAGAACCTGTTAGTATCACTTCGTTGTCTTTAGCATCAATTTTTATACCTGTAAGTATAGGTAATGTTGTTCTTGGGGAGATGGCTTTTAAAGTGTCATTTAATTGATTTATAAAATAATCTCTTCTAATTGTGAATTCCATCTGTAATTTAAACTCCTTCCAGTCGTTTATATATAAATTATATATGTTTTAAAACCGTAGTAATAGTAGTAGGGCCTGTGAATTAGTGGATAACACGGAAAATGCTACTGTTGCCAAGTTTTTAATGGTGTGGATAACTTGTGCACTGTGTGTATTACTTTTACACATTATCCACAATTAACTATTTTTTCCACATTGTACTATTCCTCAAATTTACTACTTTCAATCTGTTATAACACAGTTTTTTTAAGGATTACGAATTTCTTTTTCTAAGTTTTCTACTTCTTGTTTAAATGTTGGATCATTTTTTATATCAGTACTAATTTTTTCATGAGCGTGAATGACAGTTGTATGATCACGGCCACCGAATTCTTCACCGATTTTTGGTAATGAAAAATCCGTTAATTCTCTGGATAAATACATAGCGATTTGACGTGGATATGCGATAGATTTAGTACGTTTCTTCGCACTAAAGTCCTCGATACGCACACTATAATATTCGCCTACAACTTTTTGAATATCTTGGATTGTAATTTTTTTCGATTTTGGTGCTTGTATAATATCTTTTAAAGCTGCAGCCGTCAGTTCAGTAGTAATAGGCTGCCCTTGTAGTTTTGAAAATGCAAGCACACGCGTAAGTGCGCCTTCTAATTCACGAATGTTTGATTGAATTTGATTCGCAATATAAGTTAAAGCTTCGATTGGAATATCTAAATTCTCTTCTTCAATTTTCTTTTGCAAAATTGCCATTCGTGTTTCATAGTCAGGAGGCGTAATATCAACGATTAAGCCCCATTCGAAGCGTGAACGTAAACGGTCTTCTAACTTAGCGATTTCCTTCGGTGGACGATCACTTGAAATAACAATTTGCTTATTAGCTTGATGTAATTCATTGAACGTATGGAAAAACTCTTCTTGTGTTTGTTCTTTATTTTGAATGAATTGTATATCATCAATCAATAAAATATCGATGCTGCGGTATTTCTCTCGGAATTGTTCCCCTTTATTATCACGAATTGATTTAATAAATTCATTCGTGAATTTTTCACTAGAAGTATAAATGACTTTGGCGTCGGGTTTATTGGCTAACACATAATGACCAATAGCATGCATAAGATGCGTTTTTCCTAATCCTACACCACCATAAATAAATAGTGGATTATAAGCTTGGGCTGGTGCTTCAGCTACGGCAAGGCTTGCTGCATGAGGGAATCTATTGCCCGGCCCAATTACGAAAGTATCAAATGTATTATGCGTATTGAATTGTTCTCCATTCACTTCAGCTACATTCGTACTTGATTCATCAAGTGCCTTTGTTGGTTCTGGTTCACTCTGCGTTTGGAGATTTTCAAGTTGATCCTCTGAGTAAAATACAGGTGTAATTTCATGGCCAATAGCTTTATATAATAAGGATTCGATAATTTGAGCATAATGCGTTTTCAACCAATCGGCAACAAACGGATTATCGGTAATTACTATGGCTTCATTGTTTCGTAATGAATAAAGTTTGGTATCTTTTAGAAAAGTTTTATAACTTACTTCACTAATTTCTTCTTGAGCTAGCGTAAGTACTTTTTCCCAGATTTCTTGTTCTGACATATTAACTACTCCATCTTTCACTAAAATTTTTGACTTATACACAAAAATAACACATGTGAATAACTATAATCACAGGGTGTTAATAATTATCCACAAGTTAATAACAATCAGTGGATAACTTAGATTAATTTCATTGTTATACACAGCATTTTTCGGTAAATCTACTAAATGCAACCCTTTATGTATCAATAATTAGCTGACTTATCCACATAATTATACGTTTTAACAGGTTAAGATGTCAAATGACTGTGAATATGTTTGTAAATCTGCGAATGGGTTGTGAATATAGATAATATTATCCACAATTTTGAACAAATAAACTGTGTATAAGTGGATAAGTTGCGAAGTTTTTAATTATAACAGAAAAAAGGCATTTTGGGGAGTTGGGAAATAATTTATATGAATTGTATGGAAAATGTATAATGATGTTCGTCTTTTGAATTGCTAGTAAAATCGGAGGCATATTGTTCGGATTTGGCGCCAATTACATAATAAGAAAGTCAAATAAATTTCATATTTCTTCACTATATGAGTAAATTGGTGCTTGCTTTATAAATTAGAATTTGTTATATTTTAGTAGTTGCTTGAATTATGACTAGAAAATAATTGAGTTAAATCAAGACTTATTAGCAGAAACGTATACTAAAATTTATCTATATAATCGTTTAGATAACTGAATAAAGATGGAGGTGTTTTTGCATGGTAAAACGTACTTATCAACCAAATAAACGTAAACATAGTAAAGTTCATGGTTTCAGAAAACGCATGAGCACTAGCAATGGCCGCAAAGTTCTAGCGCGTCGTCGTCGTAAAGGCCGTAAAGTTTTATCTGCATAAGATCACTGACTCATCAGTGGTCTTTTTTTTGGTTTTAAATCACTTTTTGGAGACGTAAAGTTAATTGTAATGTTAAACAATCTTAATGATTTGAAGCTGATAGCAATACACATTAAAATTAACCATTATATAGAAGAAATACGTCTGGATGAGGAAATGGATAACAGATAGGCGAGTGATATGACGTGGAGAAACAGTACCGCATTAAAAAAAATAAAGATTTTCAATTTGTTTATAAAAAAGGTAAATCAGTGGCAAACAGACAGTTTGTTGTTTATACCAAACCGAATAAAACATTAACGCATTTTAGATTAGGGATAAGCGTATCTAAGAAAATTGGTAATGCCGTCGTTAGAAATCGAATTAAGCGTGGCGTTAGAGAAACGTTTAAAGTACATAAAGACGATATTATAGCAACAGAAATTATTGTTATCGCGAGGCAACCTGCCAAAGATATGTCAGCACTGCAAATTCAAGCAAGTTTGGAACACGTCTTAAAAATTGCGAAAGTATTCAATAAGCGTATTCGATAGGGTAGGGGAAGGTAATATTTAGACGTACGTTAGCCTTACCTCAGACAAACGGAAGACTGAATTGTGAAAAATGTAATACAAGATGTTAGCTTTTTCAGCTCAAAGTCTTTACAATATTATAATGATAATTTTAGTTACAAGGAGGCGAGATGGATGATGGAATTAGACACGATTACTAGTATATCAACCCCAATGGGGGAAGGTGCGATTGGTATTGTGCGCTTATCAGGTGCACAAGCTGTAGACATTGCGGATAAATTATATAAAGGTAAGCGTCCATTAGCTGAAGTCCAATCACATACAATTAATTATGGTCATATCATTGATCCAGAAACAAATGAAGTAGTAGAAGAAGTTATGGTATCTGTATTACGTGCACCTAAGACATTTACACGTGAAGATATTATTGAAATCAACTGTCATGGCGGTATTTTAACCATTAACCGTGTCTTAGAATTAACGATGACACATGGTGCACGCATGGCAGAGCCTGGTGAATTCACGAAGCGTGCATTTTTAAATGGGCGTATTGATTTATCTCAAGCAGAAGCAGTAATGGACTTTATTCGTTCTAAAACTGATCGTGCTTCGAAAGTTGCGATGAATCAAATAGAAGGTCGCTTAAGTGATATGATTAAACGACAGCGTCAATCCATTCTCGAAATCCTTGCACAAGTAGAAGTAAATATTGATTACCCGGAATATGATGATGTAGAAGATGCTACGACTGAATTTTTATTAAAACAGTCAACAGACATTAAGGCTGAAATTAATAAATTACTGGATACAGGGACACAAGGTAAAATTATGCGTGAAGGTCTATCCACAGTAATAGTAGGTAAACCAAATGTTGGTAAGTCATCGATGTTAAATAATTTAATTCAAGATAATAAAGCTATTGTCACGGAAGTTGCGGGTACGACACGTGATACTTTAGAAGAGTACGTCAATGTAAGAGGCGTCCCATTACGCCTAGTGGATACTGCAGGTATTAGAGATACCGAAGACATCGTGGAGCGTATTGGTGTTGAACGTTCTCGTAAAGCATTGAGCGAAGCGGATTTAGTATTATTCGTCTTAAACTATAACGAAGCTTTAACTGAAGAAGATAGAAAGCTTTATGAAGTCATTAAAAATGAAGATGCGGTTGTCATCGTGAATAAGATGGACTTGGAACAACATTTAGATTTAAGCGAAGTTCAAGCTATGATTGGTGATATGCCACTGATTCAAACATCAATGTTAAAACAAGAAGGTATTGATCAGTTGGAAATCCAAATTAGAGATTTATTCTTTGGTGGCGACGTACAAAACCAAGATATGACGTATGTATCTAACTCACGACATATCTCACTGTTAAAGCAGGCTAGAAATGCCATTCAAGATGCAATAGATGCAGCAGAGTCTGGTGTGCCAATGGATATGGTACAGATTGATTTAACACGCACATGGGAAATTTTAGGTGAAATTATCGGAGAATCCGCTAGTGATGAACTTATAGATCAACTATTTAGTCAGTTCTGTTTAGGAAAATAAAAGGAGGAAATAATTATGGCTCAAAAATATGATGTCATTGTAATCGGAGCCGGACATGCTGGAATTGAAGCTGGTTTAGCTTCTGCAAGACGTGGTGCTAAAACGTTAATGTTAACAATTAACTTGGATAATATTGCATTTATGCCTTGTAATCCATCTGTAGGTGGTCCTGCGAAAGGGATTGTAGTTCGTGAAATAGATGCTTTAGGTGGTCAAATGGCTAAAGCAATCGATAAAACACACATTCAAATGCGTATGTTAAATACAGGTAAAGGACCTGCAGTAAGAGCGTTAAGAGCACAAGCAGATAAAGTATTGTATCAACAAGAAATGAAACGTGTTTTAGAAGAAGAAGATAACTTAGACGTTATGCAAGGCATGGTCGATGAATTAATTATCGAAGACGACGTAATTAAGGGTGTACGTACGAATATTCAATCGGAATATTATGCAGAAGCAGTTATTGTTACGACAGGTACATTTTTACGTGGCGAAATCATTTTAGGAAACATGAAATATTCAAGTGGTCCAAACCATCAATTACCATCTGTCACACTTGCAGATAATTTAAGAGGTCTTGGCTTTGACGTTGTGAGATTCAAAACAGGAACACCACCACGTGTTAACGCTAAAACTATAGATTATGACAAAACAGAAATCCAACCCGGTGATGACGTTGGCAGAGCGTTCAGTTTCGAAACTACAGAATATATTTTAGATCAACTTCCATGTTGGTTAACATATACTAATGAATCCACGCATAAAGTTATCGATGACAACTTACATTTATCAGCGATGTACTCAGGTATGATTAAAGGTACAGGTCCAAGATATTGTCCATCTATTGAAGATAAATTCGTACGTTTTAACGATAAACCACGCCATCAATTATTCTTAGAACCAGAAGGACGCAATACCAATGAAGTTTACGTGCAAGGCTTATCTACAAGCTTACCAGAACACGTACAACGTCAAATGTTAGAAACAATTCCTGGTTTAGAAAAAGCAGATATGATGCGTGCGGGTTATGCGATTGAATATGATGCGATTGTGCCAACACAGTTATGGCCGACATTAGAAACTAAAAAAATTAAAAACCTATATACTGCAGGTCAAATCAACGGTACTTCAGGTTATGAAGAAGCGGCTGGTCAAGGTATTATGGCTGGTATTAACGCTGCAGGACGTGTCTTAGGTAAAGAGGAAACAATTTTAAGCCGTTCAGATGCCTACATCGGTGTATTAATTGATGACCTTGTAACTAAAGGTACTAATGAACCTTACCGTCTATTAACATCACGTGCTGAATATCGTTTGTTGTTACGTCACGATAACGCGGACTTACGTCTTACAGATTTAGGTCATGAATTAGGTATGGTGTCAGAAGAACGCTATGCACGATTTAATGAAAAACGTGATTTAATTAAAGCAGAACAAGAGCGTTTAGCTAATATTCGTATTAAACCACATCAACGTGTGCAAGACATTATCGAAGCACAAGGTGGTTCTATTCTTAAAGATGGTATTCTCGCAATAGAATTATTACGTCGTCCTGAAATGACATATGATATTATCTTAGACATTTTGGAAGAAAGTCACAAATTACCTGAAGATGTATCAGAACAAGTGGAAATTCAAACGAAATATGAAGGTTATATCAATAAATCATTACAACAAGTTGAAAAAGTAAAACGTATGGAAGAAAAGAAAATACCTGAGGATCTAGATTATACTAAGGTAGACAGTCTTGCTACAGAAGCACGTGAAAAATTAATTGAAGTTAAGCCTTTAAATATTGCGCAAGCTTCACGTATTTCTGGTGTTAATCCAGCAGATATTTCCATCTTGTTAGTATATTTAGAGCAAGGGAAAATCCAAAAGGTGGAGCAATAATATGAGTGTGACATGGTTAACTGAGCAGCTAAGTGAACATGGCATTACCTTAACAGCTAAGCAACAACAACAATTTCAAACGTATTATGATATGCTAGTGTCTTGGAATGACAAAATGAATTTAACAAGTATTACTGAAGAACATGATGTGTATTTAAAGCATTTCTATGACTCCATAGCACCAAGTTTTTATGCAGACTTTCAACAAGATTATAGTATTTGTGATGTCGGTGCAGGTGCAGGTTTTCCAAGTATTCCATTAAAAATTATCTATCCAGAATTACAAGTAACAATTGTCGATTCATTGAATAAACGTATTCAGTTTTTAAATCAATTAGCTGATAATTTAGGATTGGAAAACGTAAGCTTTGTTCACGACCGTGCGGAAACGTTTGGCAAGGGAGACTACAGGGAGTCATATGACATTGTGACGGCACGTGCCGTTGCGCGTTTATCTGTCCTTAGTGAACTATGTATACCACTAGTGAAAAAAGGCGGTCGATTTATCGCTTTAAAATCGGCTAAAGGTGATGAAGAATTAGAAGACGCTAAATTTGGCATCGGTGTATTTGGTGGAAAATTAGAACAGCTAATTTCTTATGAATTGCCCGAAGAAGCGGGCGAACGCCAAATGATGATTATTGAAAAGCGTAGCTTAACACCGAAAAAATATCCAAGAAAACCAGGGACACCAAATAAAGCACCGTTACTTGAAAAGTAAAAACAGACAATTAATTTAGAGGGAGCGCATGAATCATGAAAAAACCTTTTTCTAAATTATTTGGTTTAAAGAATAAAGACGACATCATTGGTTATATCGAAGAAGATTATAATAATAGCGTAGAATCAATCCACGTGGAGCGTATCGTACCTAACCGTTATCAACCAAGACAAGTATTTGAGCCAAATAAGATAAAAGAACTTGCAGAATCAATAGAAGAGCACGGGTTACTTCAACCAATCGTAGTACGTCCAATCGAAGAAGATATGTTTGAAATTATTGCAGGTGAGCGTCGTTTTAGAGCGCTCCAGTCATTGCAACAAACGCATGCAGATGTGATTATTCGTGCATTGGATGATGAAGAAACAGCAGTAGTAGCACTTATCGAAAATATCCAACGTGAAAACTTATCGGTGATTGAAGAAGCGGAAGCCTATAAAAAATTGTTAGATATTGGTGATACTACGCAAAGTGAACTTGCAAAAAGTGTAGGAAAAAGCCAAAGCTTTGTTGCTAATAAATTACGTTTATTAAAATTGGCGCCTCAAGTCATTGTACGCTTACGCGAAGGCAAAATTACAGAACGTCATGCACGTGCTATGCTAAGTTTATCAGAGGCTGAACAAGAAGAATTGGTTGAAATCGTTATTGCGCAACAACTTAATGTCAAACAGACAGAAGCACGTGTGAAACAGCAAATGGGTCCAGAAAAAGTCAAAGCTCAAACTTTCCAATTTGCTAAAGATTTAACACAGGCACGTGAAGAAGTTGGGAAAAGTATTGAAGCCATCGAGCAAACAGGAATCCACGTGGAACAAAAAACAAAAGATCATGACGATTATTACGAAATAAAAATTAAACTTTATAAAAGGTAACGGTTAAAAGAGTATGGAGGATAAACACTCCTCGCTCAAAATAAGAGGTTGGAACGAATCGATCGTGTCCCAACCTCTTATTTTATATTTGGCTGTTTTTATACACGCTTTCCGCGGGCACTGCCTTAGCCTGTAGTTTGTGGCTAGTGCTTTTTCCTCAGGAGTCGCTCCAAATCACTGCCAATCGTATATAAAAAATTTTGTGATATATGTTAAATAGTGGTTATAATATTGAATCAATTGATAAGCGAACTGGAATTTTGATCGTGCATGCTTGCCTGGGGTATGGTTCGAACATATAGTCTCTCACTCATATGATTCCCCCGGGCGTCAGCACGTTACAAAATCGGTACAACATGTATTTAGTTATTCAAAAACAATGTCGATTCGTATAATTGATCAATGAACTTGTTAACGATAAAATCATACTTGTATGTTGGAATTGCACTACAGACAATATGGTTCACTATGTTCGTTATCCAATAACCTTTCATGTACAATGCCAAAGCAGACAACGGATTATTTTCTGGGAAATAATTTTAATGGTGTGGTGTTCAAATACATTGAGGTTTTTAAGTCATGACCTTTGAGCTGTTGTACCAATTCGTTTGTTACATAACATAGCAGGATGCATATTTTTAACTACTGTTGCAATTTCAATAAATTATCATTGGTTATCTTAGGTTTTATATAATATTAAAATATAATTTACATAGAATATATCAACTTAATATAGGATTAATTTAATGTTGCTAGAATGGTGATGTGAGACCTAATACGATTTCTTGGAGGAGAATATAGATGATACAGAAAAAGCACCAATCGACTGCATTACGTGCTGCAACGAGTTTTGTTTTATTATTTAGTCTTATTATTAGCCCTGAAACATCAACAGCAAATGCGTCAGCAAACACAGAACCCAATGCTACATCGCAGCAACAAAGCAATAATAAAATCAAATTATTAGATAGTAAACCTGAGGTTGCGGACATACCAAAACATAATAAACCCAACCGTATTATTACTAATATTAATGGTAATCCACAATCAGAAATGGGATTTAGTTGGTATACATCAGATAAATTTGAAGATGCTAAAGTATGGGTATCAGAATCGAAAAACTTTAAAGATGCTAAAACAGTTGATGCCAAAGCTAAAAAAGTAAATTCTAAATATCTTGAAAGAGATAAACATGGTAACATCATTTTCAAAGATATTGCCAAAAATGATGAAGGCGAACCAATTAAAAATAAAGACGGCAAAGAAAAGGTTAACGGCTATTATACTGATAAGCATGCTAGTGGTCCGGAATGGTTGAGTGGCGATAAACATGGTAAAACAGATTTAATAAGCGAACCGGAATATACATATAAAGCACAAGCCAAGGACTTAAAACCGAATACAAAATACTACTATAAAGTAGGTAGCGAGTCGGGTAAACAAAGTCAAATCGGACAATTTAAAACTGCAGGAGATAAAGGTGACCCATTTAGCTTCGTGCAATATACAGATACACAAAATGCCTTTTGGAATGAAAATGTAAGAAATGAAGCAATGTTTGGAGCAGACACATTAAAAAATGCGATTAAGACTGCTGGCGAGCCTAGTTTTGCACTGCACACAGGAGATTTTGTAGAAACAGCAGAAGTTGAAGATGAATGGAAAGATTTATATAAACAATCACGTCCATCGTTTATGTCATTGCCAGTAGTTGCTACAGCAGGTAACCATGATGAATATGCATTAAGCGAAGAGGATGAAAAATTATTAACTAAATTCAATGAGCATGTAAACGTACCGAAAGAAAATGATGCTATCAATGGAGGATCTTATTATTCATTTGATTATAACGGTGCGCACATGGTAGTTGCCAACACAAATGACAACAAGAAATCAAAAGATAATCCAGATGAAAAAGCAATTGGTAAGGAACAAATGGAATGGATTAAGAAAGATATCAAAAAAGCAAGAGAGAATGGAGCAAACTGGGTAGTGTTAAACTTACACAAACCAATGTACTCTAAATCATATCACGCATTATCAGATGAAGATGTGAAAAAGATTAGAGCAGAATTAACAAAACAAATAGATGACTTAGATATTGATTTAGTGTTACAAGGTCATGACCACGTCTTATCACGTACACATCCGCTAGAACATACATCGACTAAGAATAGCTTTGTTAACGCGAAAAAAGAAGATACTAAACAAGTAGTTGGTGAAGACAACGTGCCTTATTATGATAATCCGAAAGGCTCAGTTTATGTATTACCAAATACAGGTGGTACGAAAGAATATGACAGTATTTATGATCGTTCACTAGAACATATTAAAAAGGTAAGACCAGAACTAAGTTGGTTAACTGAAAAAGATTTAGAACACTATAATAGTTTATTCAAAGTAGGTAAACAGCCACAAGAATCAGAAGCCTTTAATGATAGTCACTCAAATAATCGTGATTCATCTGCTCAAAACTTCTCTGTTTATGAAGTAGAAGATAATACATTAAAAGTTAAAATATATCAATTGAGTGGTGACATTAGTAAAGGTGAGCAACGGAATATTGAATTAGTAGATGAATTTGGTATTCAAAAAGACGATAAATAATTAAACCAAATGAGGCTAGGACAAATTAACTATGTCCCAGCCTCTGATTGGTTTCTTTGGAAAAAGAGGTGTGATATAAAATGAAACAGACAATTAAAGGTGTCATACTGATCACACTAACTGGCATGTTGTTGGCGAGCTGTAGTAATGACAAGCAAGCAACTGAACAATCAACCGATAAAGTTGCCCATTCACAATCCACGCAACAAGATAAAAAAGCTAATGATTCCGTTAGTGATGAAGATAAACAAGCAATAAAAAAACAACTATTAACATGGCTCTCTGAACATGAAAAGGACAACGGAAAAGCCGTATCTAACCGTTATTTTGGTAGTGGTAGCATGTCAGACGGAGATTGGTATGCAGGAACTGAAGATGGTGAGATTCAAGTGAGTAATAGAGGTGAACCAGGACCTAAAGCTTTTGATGTGCATACAGTGACTGGAGCAGTAACGTATACTTCTAACGAAGGTACAACAGGCAAAGATACAGCTGCTAACAATTTATCAAATATCGAAGGCTATAACACAGTAGCGGATACCGACAAACCAATAACAAAATACCTATTTGCAGATAATGGTAAAGTCTATAAATATCAGTTTACAGGTGCTGAGGATGTCACATTATCATCAGGCTTTGCCCCTAAAGACCATACTGATAAAGACCCGAACTTAAGCCCAAATCAAATGTTCAAAGTTAGTGAAGATAAAGCACTTAACAACTATTACAAAAAGTTATTAACTAAATATAACAATGAATAAATAAAACAATAGCGCTAAAATAAAGATATAAAACTTTAGTTTTAGCGCTATTTATTGTTGAATGTGTAAGCAACATCAATAGTGACATGTATTATTTAACAGTAGCAATATTATAATTATTGATGTTCTAAATTCCATTGTTTGATAAAATTATAAAATGCTTTAACTACTGTATTATTTAAATACTGCTCTTTTAAAATCATATCAGTATTCCTGATAATGTAATGTCCCTGGTGATCCAAACAAGGAATAGTGAACAAGTCATCATGAGCGTCTAACAAGATATCAGGAAGTATAGTAAAACCTAATCCATTGAGTACAAACTGTTTACTGGTTTCCATGTTATCTACTTTAATTGTGACAGTAGAAGGTTCGATAAAATGCCCCATCCACCAGTCATCTATCAATCTATTTAGAGAAGTATCGGTATTATAGTAAACACGTGGTAAATTGGGTAAATCCTCCAAATCAATAGGGTATTTAGATACAACATAAAGCTTATCCGTCATCAGATGTATCTTTTTGGATGAAAAGCTGTAATCCCCCCGTAAAATGCCAACTTGTGAAGTATCATTATGTACGGAACGGAAGACTTCTTCACTCCACCCTGTATTAACATCGAACTCAACTAAAGGGAATTGACGACTAAATTCTGATAGTATCTCCGGTAAGCGATAGCGTGAAAAGATGCTAGATGCGCTTAAGCGCAAGACACCTTGAACTTTATTTTCTTGATTGAGTAAATCTTCTTTAATTTGCTGATTTTTTTTAAGCATTGAAGCGGCATAATTCACTAGCATTTCACCCGGAGAAGTGAAAACGACACCTTTTTTATTTCGATGAATAATCTTGACGTTAAACTCCTCTTCCAATTTATTAATTCGATAAGTAACTGCCGGTTGAGAGGTTCTCAGCACTTTACTCGTTTTCGTGATATTTTTATATTTAAATAACTCACATAATATTTCCCAATCTATACTATCCATAGTGATACACCTCATTATTAATTATTCATAAAATAAATTTATGCTTCAACATAAAAAAACAATATTTTATTTATCGTTTGTTCACTTATATACTCTATATAAGTTATCTGAATATTTCAACAAAATAGAGGAGGGGCTATGAGTGGACAAAGACAATGTAAGAATACCTTGTGTACTTATGAGAGGTGGTACTAGTAGAGGGTTAATCTTCAAAGACATAGATTTACCTGTAGATCAATACACACGAGAACAAGTGATTTTAAAAGTATATGGTAGTTCAGCAAATGGTCAAATTGATGGTATTGGTGGAGGTACATCAGTTACTAGTAAAGTAGCGATTGTTGGTAAAAGTGATACGCAAAATTGTGATATCTATTATACTTTTGGGCAAGTAAGTATTAATGAACAAGAAATAGATTATAATGTTACGTGTGGCAATATGGCTTCAGCAGTTGGTTTATATGCAGTAGAAGAAGGTTTAGTTGAGCGCCATGAAGGTGAAACAACAGTGAAAATATTTAATACTAATACGAATAAATTAATGGAAGTAGATATACCAGTAGTAGAAGGTGCAGTAGAACATAAGGGTGATTTTGCTATTGCAGGTGTAGAGGGTACGGGTGCTAAAATAACGGTCAGCTTTTTAGATTCAACAGGTGCTTTTACGGGTCATTTATTTCCAACAGGTAACTTAGTTGATAAAATTGAAGCGAATGACACCGTATATGAAGTCAGTATATTAGATACAGGTAATATTGTAGCATTTGTGAAAGCTAGTGATTTTGGGCTTCGGGGATGTGAATTAGCAGCAACTATTAATAAACCGACAATTTCCCAAAAAATTGAAGCATTGCGTGTGCAAGTAGGTATTTTACTAGGTATGTTTCACGAAGAACAACAGATTAATCCTCAAGTGTCAGCATTACCTAAAATTACTCTAATTAGTGAACCTCAAAACTACGAAACTGAATTAGGGACATATAATAATAAAGAAGATGTAGATATTGTTGGAAGATATATGTCGATGGGGAAACTACATCCATCATTTGCGGTAAGTGGTTCAATTTGTTTAGCCACTGCAACGAAAATTTCAGGGACAATTCCACATGCAGTCGCGAGATCAACACAAGCGAATACCATAAGAATTGGGCATCCTAGTGGTAGCATTTCAGCTGAAGTTTTTTTAGAAAAAAATGAAAGCGATTACAAATTGATTAAAGGCGGTACTGGACGCACGGCGCGTAGAATTATGGAAGGCACAGTAGTTATCCCAGCGTATTTAATTAGGTAGGAGTGAAGATATGATTAAAAAGAGTCCAATTTTACTTATTATTTTAACGATAATACTAGCAGGATGCAGTGCAAAAGGAGAGTCACAAAATGAGCAACAATCGATTGCTGATTTTCCTAATCAAACGGTTAATGTAGTTATTCCATTTGGTGAAGGAAGTGCCAGTGATGCATTTGTTAGGCAATATGCAAAGATTATGACAGAGCATTCTGATGCGAACTTCCAACCCATTAATAAAAATGGCAGTGGTGGGTTGTTAGGTATGTTGTATAGCTACCAGCAAAAAAATGATGGTTACACTATTTTAGAAGTTACACCGTCACAAATTATTTCAGATACATTAGATAAAAGTAAAGACGTTAAATTGTTAGATGACTTCGAACCATTGGCTCAAATTCAAAGCGATATTTATGTTTTATCTGTGGCGGAAAATAGTTCTATTAAAGATTACGACGACTTAATTGCTAAAGGAAAATCAGGCACATTGTCAATAGGTGGCGTAAGTCCAGCAGGGTTAGATGATTTTGCTATTAGTGATTTTGAACAAAAAGCTAATATTGATACAGAATTTATTCCGTATAGTTCTGGATCAGAAGTTAAAGCTGCGGCATTAGGTGGGGAAGTAGATGTGTATTTAGACAAGGTAGGTAATGTAGTAGATTATGTTAAATCGAAAAAAGTACGACCACTCGTTATTTTTAATAACAAGAGAATCTCTGAAATAGAAGAATTTAAACAAGTGCCATCAACTAAAGAAAAAGGCTTAGACGTCAATATAGGTTCTTGGAGAGGTTTTGTTATTAAAAAAGGTGCTCCAGACGAAGTGAAACAAAAATTAAGCAAACAATTAAAAGATGCCTATGAAACTGATGATTATAAAACATATGCCAAAAATAATTTAGTTGATATTGGAGAAGGTTACCTTGGACCAGACGAATTCGGTAAAAAGTTAGAAACTGAATACGATAAGTTCGAAACAATTTCCAAAGATTTAAATATTAATTAAGTTTGGCAAGGGGGGATTACATGGGAAGCATTTTATTTAGTTTAGCGTTATTGATAATTTGTTTATATTTTTTACTTAACTCAATTAGTTTGGAAGATTTAAGAGCAGTAGATCCAATAGGGGCAGCAGGGATACCTACTTTTATCTTATTTTTCTTAGTAGTGTTACTAACATATTCTTTAATAGCAGAAATTGTGAAGTATCGAAAACATAGTGAACAAGCTGATGATAAACCTATAATAAACAAAGCAACCCTTAAAATTGCAGGTCTGATTGTAGGAATTGTAATTTTTATTTTAGTACTTAATAAAGCAGGTTTTTTATTATCAAGTTTGTTTTTAACACCAATATTACTGTTGATTTTAGGCGCACAAGGCAAAATACAAATTATTAGTTTTTCATTGATTATTCCAATATTCTTCGCGTTTTTATTCGGTAATGTATTAAGTATTCCACTGCCTAAAGGGATAGGGTTATTTTTCGAAATTAGTAATTTTTTTTATTAAAGAATTGAGGTGATTAGATGCATTTAGATTTATTAAAAGATTCGTTTTTGACAATATTAGAACCAACTAATTTAATGTTAGTGATTTTAGGATTACTTGTAGGTATTTTCTTAGGAGCGCTACCAGGTATAGGGTCTTCTATGGCAATAGTCTTGGCATTACCTTTTACTTATTTTTTAGATGTGGTACCTGCTATAGCGTTATTGGCTACCATTTATGTAGGTTCCGCTTATGGTGGTTCTATTACAGCTATACTGTTTAATACACCAGGTACTCCGGAAGCTGTGGCTACTACATTTGATGGTTATCCGATGACTCAAAAAGGACAGTCTAAAAAGGCACTTGGTTTAGCTATTAGTGCATCAGCTTTTGGAGGCATTTTCGCTGTATTAATAATGATGTTTTTATCGCCAGTTTTATCACAATTAGCATTTAAGATTCACTCATCAGAATACTTTGCACTTGCCTTATTAGGGATGACTGTAATTTCGTCATTAGGAACTAACAATAAAGTTAAAGCTATTGCTTCAGGTTTATTAGGTATTTTCATCTCAACAGTCGGTATTGATCCATTAACAGCGACCGATAGATTTACCTTTAATACGATAGAATTGATGAATGGGATAGATTATATACCTATCATGATTGGAGCATTTGCTTTAGGTGAAGTCTTTTCTCAGTTAACAGCTAAAGATCCACACAATATTGAGAATACATCAACTAAATCAACTGGTGTCTTCAAAATTAAAGAATTCTTTGTTTATAAGTGGGCAGCGGCAAAATCAGCTGTAATCGGCACTTTGATAGGTATATTACCTGGAACAGGTGGCGCTATTGCCTCTTTTGTTAGTTATGGTGTCACTATGAAAACTGACAAAAATCCAGCTGAATTTGGTAAAGGGAAGCCGGAAGGGGTAGTAGCCCCAGAAACAGCAAATAATGCAGCTGCAGCTGGTTCGATGATTCCCACTTTAATACTCGGTATTCCAGGTAGTGCAACAACAGCTGTTATTTTAGCAGCTTTAGTATTACAAGGTGTTCAACCAGGACCACAATTATTATCGGATCAACCAATATTATTATACGCTATCTTATTAGCAATGTTATTTGCGAGTATTATGACTTTTATCGCTGGTCGTGCAGGTATTCAAATATTTTCATTATTATTAAAAGCACCATACAGTATTATTGCAACATTTATAATTATGTTGTCTTTAATAGGTGCTTATGCAACAAATAATGACTTACTCAACATTTGGATTATGTTATTATTTGGTGTAGTAGGATACTTGATGAAAGTATATAATTTTTCTATCGCTTCTTTAATTTTAGGTATTGTATTAGGACCACTTATGGAGACTTCATTAAGAAGACATTTACTATTAAATAATGGAGATTATTTCTCATTATTACATTCACCTATTACAGTAGTGATTTTACTTATTAGTGTCTTAGTTATTGTAGTGCCTATCATAACGAATAAAATTCAAACAAAACCTTAAAAAATAAACATACAACACAATAGGGCAAACTCATCTTAAGAGGTTGTCCTATTGTTATTATTTGTTGCATAAAATATTTATTTAAGATTCACGTAACATATTATTTTTAATAAAATTATGCTTTTTATACTCTTCAGTTAATAATTGGCCTTCATTTGAGACATAAGAAAAATGGTCATCGAACGTCGATACTGTTGTGGGAAAGAGCCAGTATAGTTTTCCTTGTTCAAATGATGCATTGTTAGTGATACATAAGTATCTACACTCAGAAATTTTCATAGTTGACGCCTCTTTTAATTCAATGTAATCGGTAGTTATTTAATAATATTATTGTGAAAGACAAAGTTTGGTTCAGCACCTAAAATAATTAAGAACATTTGAGGGTAGTCCACGTTGTGTAAGTTCAACATCATATTTTTAAATAATATAAAATTTTGTTCTGCTTTAACTTTTTCGACTTCTTGTTCATATAAAGCTAACACAGATTCTCTAATTAAAGTAGGTCTATTATTTTGGACAAGTTCAGCATCGTTGGAAAACATAAGTAATCCTAAATATTTATAATGAATACTTAATTGTCTTGTTAAACTAGCGATATATTCTAATTTTGCGTAAATATGCGGCGCTTCATTGTGCAACTGTTCTAAATTTGATTTTACTTGTTTAAGTTCATCCATTTCACTAATCATTTTACACACTCCTCTAATTCCCATGGTTTTTTAATATTAAGTGAAGCAATCATCGATTTACTTTGTAGGCGTTTCATCTTACGAATATTTGCGCGATTTTCACCATCGCTAAATAACAAATGTTCTTCTGCAGTTTGAGGTTTGATTTTTGGAACTTTAATAGGGCGTTTATTTTCATCCAAGGCAACAAAAGTAAGGAAAGCTATTGCCGCAATTTTTCGTTCTGCAGTAATCATGTCTTCAGCAATGACTTTACAAAAAATTTCCATAGATTTTTCACCAGTGTATACTACGCTAGACTCTACACAAACTGAATCAGATTGTGTAATAGGATGTAAAAACTCTACTGAATCTGTGGAAGCAGTGACACATTCTTTCACACGTGCATGTCTTCTAGCTGATAACGTAGCATTGTTATCAATTTTTTTCATTAATACGCCACCAAACAATGTGTTGTAATTGTTTAAATCGTTAATTAACACTTGATCTGTACTGACAATTTTACTATCACTCGGATATTTATAATTCTCCATCAAAAAACTCCCATTTCTATAATTTTTACAAGTTAAATTATAGTTTGGGAGTACATAAATATAAAATATCCTTTTTTTATAAGGGTATAAATTTTGTGAATGCCTTTATACTTTAAGGATTCAGTAAGTAGTTTTCTTGGATATATTTAATCCAATCTTTAGTTAAAGAGTCTACGATGATATCTTTGCGCCAAATGATAGCGAGTTCCCATTTCATTGTGGCATCAGTGATTTCTATTGCTTGCAAATGCGTATCTAATAATTGCAAGATGCCTTCGGGTAGTATACAAACACCCATATTAGTTAATAACATTTCCTCTATAAAACTCCACTGTGACGTCTCGAAAATAATATTAGGATTAAAGCCGTAATTGCGACACGTTTCTTTAATTTTGTCATTTAAAAAGAAATCAGAATTAAATAAGATGAACTCTTCATCTGCCAATTCATCAATATTCACTGTTTGATGTTGGGCTAACCGATGATCTTTATGAACGACTAATTTTAATTTTTCTTCAATAAAAGAGAAGGTATTGAAATTTTTATTATTAGTAGGTAATACCGTAATACCCATGTCTAGATCTCCATAATACACATCATGCTCAATCGTTTTACTACCACTTTCAAATAATTGAAAGGTGACATTCGGATACGTTTCATGAAATTGGGAAATCAGATGAATGAGTCTGCGGATGTTGATAATGGCTGGAATTCCAATTTTTAAATGTCCGGTTTTTAATTCTAATAAATTACGTAATTCATTAGGAATATTATCATACATTTTTAGCATTTCTTTGCATTGAAAAAAGAAAGCTTCACCAGCGTCAGTTAAATAAATTTGATTTTTATATCTGTTAAATAACGTAACGTCCAGCTCAGCTTCCAATAATTTTATAGTGTTACTAATCGTAGGTTGTGTAACAAATAGTTCCGTTGCGGCCTTCGTCATACTCTTTTGTTTTACAACTTCTACAAAGTATTCCATGTGTCTAAGTTCCATAAGCGCACCCTCTATCTCTATTATTACTTATCTTAGTCAAATGCTTTTCAAGTTTATAATTATTGAGTATAGCATAAGCTAAATAATAACAGATTTAAAGGAAAGTTTTGTGATGTCGTTAACAAAAAATACTGGGCAGTCAATGTGTAGTACTAACTATTTCAACACAATGATGTACTTGTTGACAGTTTGGACAAGTTAAATTACGTGTCTTGGGTGTATGTTTAGCAAACATCCATGGTAAAATTCTTGGTTTAAATTCTGTGTGACAGTGCGGACACATATACATTACCGAGTTGTAGAAGCGGTTAGTAAGTTGAATGGCACAAATAACGCCTAAAAGTAAGGCTATGATAAACGGGAGATAACTTTTCATGACAACACTAATTGATAAACCTACAACTTGAATTAAAGTGCCTATAGCACCAGTAACAAATAATTTTTTGTATAACTTCTGGGTATTTTTATTGTTGGCCAAAATAGTTTCAATGACATTTATTTTAGGTAATGGAGAAGTAGAAGACTCCGTAATCATACTTTTAACTTGTTTCATATGTTTAATTTTTTTCTGAGTTTCCGCTATTTTTTGTTCATCCTGTATGATTTTTTGCTCTAATAGCAAATGAACAGCTTTCATATCATGATTATTAATTAATAGTGTTTTAATATCTTTTAAACTAAAGCCCATATCTTTGAGTGTGAGTATCGTTTTTAACCGTTCAACTTCGTTATCAGTATAAATTCTGTAATTATTATCTTTGATATAGGCTGGTTTAAGTAGGTCTTTTTTATCATAATATTGTAAAGTCCGAGTTGATATAGAACATAGTTTAGCTAATTCACCTGTTAAATATTGTGTCATTGGTTCACCTCCTTACTTCTGTTATAAACTATAACGTTAAGTCAGGGTCAATATTATTCCACAATTTGTAGCATTAAAGTTTAGAAATAAATAAACAAAACAATAGTATTAGACGGTAGGTAGCGTTACCGCTAATAACAAAATTTAATTTACTGATAGATTCGTCACAATAGCATCTCTGAGAAATTGCGCACCACCTGTAACAAATCGCTCATAGTAAGCAGTGAAAGCTGCGTCATGAATATAGAGCTCTGCTAAGCCTATGTGCGCTTCTGTAGAATAGCTTGGCCAAGTATATAGTAACCATTGTTTGTGTGTTGCTACAAGTTCTTGTGCTACCGCAGACGAGGGATCACCTGTTTGGTAGGCTTGTTGTAATAAATCGCCTATACGTTGTTCTAAATTTTTAAAATCATCATACTGTGCTTTAGACATATTTTTAAACTTCTTGTTACTGTTGTCGATAACCTCATCACCATATTTGTTTCTAATTTCGTCTCCATAATTTTGTTCATTTTGTGAAATTACATGTTCTTTAAAACCTTCGAATTTTTCTTGATCAGACATTGTAGTCACTCCTTTTTTAGTTGCTATTGTTTTTTCAATCGTTGTTAACATAGTGTCGAGACGGTTACGTTTGCGCAACAATTTGTCATAGTGTTCCTCTAAAGCTATCGTTTGGTCAAATGAAGGCTGGTTGATAATAGTACTAATATCCTTTAAGGGGACCTCTAATTCACGGTAAAATATAATTTGTTGTAGTAAATCTACTTCGTGTTGTGTATAAACTCTATAACCAGAATCGTTAATATCATGTGGTTTCAACAAGCCAATTTCATCATAATAACGTAGCGTTCTCGTACTGACTCCTGATAGATTTGCCAAATTACTAATGGTATATTCCATTTTGTTTCACCTCCACAATGCCTACTATAATGCTTGACGTTACGTGAACCTCAAGTAAAAATCATAATAATTTTAAAATATCAGTAAATCCTTGTCATACAAAGTGAATAATAGCTATTTATCGTTTATTATGTAGCAACTCTTAACGTTATTAAATTAATAATTTAAATTTTAAAAATATTTCGATTAAATATATAATTTGTTTATAAAATATGGTAATTTAAATATATATTAAATAAATTAAAACATATTTGGTAGTAATTTTATGATCAAGCATTAGTTTTATAAAAAATTATATAAATGGAGTGCATAGTATGGAGCGATTTAAGTCTTTTATGAATAAGTATAAATGGTTTGTGATTGGTGGTGTAGTAGCACTAATTATAATAATTGTTGTAGCGACATTACTCGTAAAAAATCATAAGATTGATGTAGAGGATGACGTAAAAGTTAGTTTTAATGGTTATAATAAGACAGGGACAGCCGAAATTACAGATGATTCTTATGAAAAAATCATGAACAAACTTCAAGTAAAAGCGTTGAAACAAGCAGGTTTTAAAAATAAAGAAGTATTAAATATGATTGAAAATAACGAAACTGATGACTTAGATGAAGATGATTTTAATTATGAAGAGCAACAACAAGCGAGAACAGCTGGGAAAATTTTGGAACATGTTAACTTAGACATACATAATGGGGAAGAATTAAAAAATAAAGATAAAGTTACTGTGAAATTGACTATCGACAAAGGTATTTCGAAAGACTATAAGTTAAAAGTAAAAGAATTTACTAAAAGCTTTAAAGCACATGGTTTGAAAGAACCAGAAAATATTGAAGCAAAAGATTTATTTACAGCATTAAAACCTAAATTTACAGGTGTAAATGGTGCAGGTTCACTGAATTTAATTAGTAAAGATTTGCCTAAATCATTACAAGAATTATCAATATCTAACTATGATTTTACAGTAGCTAATAATGGAAATTTAAGTAATGGTGATGAAGTAAAACTTAAAATACCACAAAGCCTTATTGATGATATCAATGAGAGTGGATCGAGCACATTTTCTGGTAAGTCCACTCAAAATATTAAAGTTAAAGGGCTTAAAAATATTAGTAATTTAGATAATATTAATGAGTTAATCGATAAAAATAATACATTAATTGATAAAGAGTATGAAAGTGATGAATATACTAAATACAACACTGAAAATTTAGGTAATTATTATAAAATACAAGCAGATACAGCGGATGAATATTCATTTGGTGAGGAAGAAGACGAAAGTAGTGAAAAGGTGTCTCCAGTATCTGAAGTTGAACCTACGTATGTGTCATTAATTACGGCCGTTAAGGTTACTAAAACAGGAAAGTATTCTGACCCAGATGTCTCTTACACTTACCAAGGTTATAATAACTATCAGTTAGAAGATAATAGATTGGTAAAAGATGATATGACTGATAAAATGTCGATGACGAGTTCAAAAGATAAGCAGGATGAATTAAACAACGATCTTAAATCAGATGGTTTCAAAGAAATTAAATAAGTTTGTTGTCCCCTAATTTTGTAGGCAGTTTTGTGCACGCTTTCCGCGGGCACTGCCTCAGCCTGTGGTCTTCGGCTAGTGCTATTCCCGCAGGAGTCGGCCCAAAGCACTGCCAATATTATAGAAAAGCTCTTAGGAGAATTAATATCTAAGGTTTATTTACTGACAATACGACAAGAGGCTACCGGTATAGTCCCTAACTTTGTATGCAGTTTTTTGTGCACGCTTTCCACGGGCACTGCCTTAGCCTGTAGTCTTTGGCAAGTGCTATTCCCGCAGGAGTTGGCCCAAAGCACTGCCAATATAACAGAGATTGGGACTAAGCAATAATGTCCCAGTCTCTTTTTATTAGCTAAGTAACTCAAAATTAAAATATCTATGTTCATATTCAATGCATTAGCTATATCTTGTCTACTTAGGAAAGTGTTTTAGAGTAAAAATAAGCAACGAATGGACAGTTTTATATTAAGTTTATACACTGTAAGTTACCTCAAAATATATCCCATGCTGTAGTTAGTCACAGTCATGAAAATAATATTATTTTAACTTTATTTTCTTTAATCTTGAATAATAAAGTTATAGTTTCTCTGTTTGGTGGTATAACAATGATTAATAGCAGTTTTAGTCAATATTTATTAACGGAGGGATTACTTGAAACAATTTGCTGTGACATATGATAATACGTTACTTATATTGTCGAAAGAGCAAGGACAATATCGAATAGAAGCTAATTTTGAAGGTGCTAATCCATTAGCAGTTGCGCAAGATCCACTGGACCATTCTATTTTATATTGTGGTACTTTTGATAGAGGATTATGGAAGAGCTCAGACTTAGGTGCGTCTTGGGAACCGATAGGGACACGTTTTAAACATCATGATGCATTTACCGAAAATGATATTCATATGACGCATATTACGTCATTAGCAGCATTTAATTTAACTGGCGGTCAAAGTATTTTACTCGTTGGTACAGAACCGAGTGCCTTGTTTGCGTCTTATGATCAAGGTGAGTCGTTTGAATTAGTTACAGATTTTAGTGATATTCCTGGTAAAGCACAGTGGTTTTTCCCACCTAGAGCACATACGCATCATGTGAAGTGGTTAACGAGTAATATTAAAAAGCCACAAAATATTTACGGCACCATTGAAGCAGGCGGGATGGTTAATTCTACAGATTATGGCAAAACTTGGTCTGCGCCTAATAGTACAGAGGCACCAGTAGATATTCATGTTTTACGTGTACATCCCAAGTATCCTAATCAATTATATGGTGTGTGTGGAGATGCCTTTTTAGAAGGTGGTCGCAGTACGTTTGTCTATAGTGAAGATTATGGCGCAACATGGTCAGATTTTAATGCAGGCATCGAACATAATTATGGTTTCGGTTTGGCGGTAAATTCGGAAAGGGATCATAATTTTGTTATTGCGACGTCTAATTCACCTTATAATGCACACCATTATGGTGAGGATACTTTTTCTACACTATATTATGTAGACAATAGTGAGCAATGGACTGAAGTAACAGCTGGTTTGCCGGAACGAGAAGGTACTATAGTGTCTGCAGTGTCAGAAAGTATGGGCATTTTTTATGTAGCGAATAACAAAGGTATTTTCTATTCTGAGGATGGAGGACAACAATGGTCCCCACTAAATATAAGTTGGCCGGAAGACTTGACGCATCAACACGCTCATCAAATCATCTGGCTAGATTATTAAGTTGATGTTTATAAATAAAAAAGCGCCAAGTACAGTTATTGTGTACTTGGCGCTTTTAATATATTACTAGCTTTTCAATAATGTGAAAACATTGTTATGCAACTAGGACAGTGATTTAGAAATATCATATATAATACCAAAAGACTACGACATTGAGTAGAAAAAGAATAAGCGCTGGTAGTGCTTTAGTAAATGGAAAGTCTTTGTTAAAGATTAAAGATAATGCTGCTACAAACATAGTACAGCCCAATAAAATACTCCCAAAAAGGGCACTGGGAACGAAAAATATTCCAATTAGTAGCGCTAGGCCACCTACAAATTAAAAATACCAGTAATTTGATTAAAAATCTTTGGGTAGCCAAGTCGTTCAAACTCCTGGCTCATAGTACCAGACAATATTTTGACCCCTGTCATGAGGAAAAAGATCCCAACTACGATTTGTAAAATAATTATAATAATATGCATAAAACCCACTCCCTTTCTATTGTATCTAATAACCAAAGGCTGTTGTGGACAGTGACATGTGTTATTCACCTCTATTATATGCCTAATGAACGATTAAACAAAATGAATCAGGCTATTATATTGAATACTAAAAGCATACGTGACATAATTAATAAATTAGATTTAATACTTAGACGATCATTAAAGTAAATGGATCATTCGTATCATGGACAGTGTATTATTAAAGGAAAAGAATCAGTCAATTGGTAGCAAAAATAACGGGGTAGCAATTTAAGCTCGCCATTCGTTAGTAACCCAATTTTGTTTTAGGATATTGTAAGTATAACTATATTTTCAGAAATTCTATTTCAGCTGTATTGATTATTATAAAATCAATACAGCTGTTGTAGTTTTTGATTTTATAATATCAACGACCGTAGCCTTAAGGAGGGAACATATGAAAACTATAACTAAAAGTTTCAGAATAATGAGTCAAATTTTAATAATAATATGTATTACATATCTAGGCAACATAATCCAAAAAGCCCTCCATCTTCCAATTGCTAGCAGTATTGTTGGACTAGTTATCTTCTTTTTACTTTTAAAATTTAAAGTAATACCTGAAAAATGGATAGATAAAGGGGCTAATTTTCTTTTAACAACAATGATATTTTTCTTTATACCTTCAGTAGTAGGATTAATGGATGTGGTATCAATATTCGATATGCATTTTATCCTATTCTTTGCTTTAATCATCGTTAGTACATTTGTTGTTGCTATTATTTCAGGCTATGTAGCAGAAATAATGCTATCAAAATCTAAAAAAAGAGGTGAACATCAGTAAATGGTAGTATTAAAAGCTATTTTCATGATTTTGTTGACCGTTCTTACGTACATAATTTCTAGAAAGCTACAAATCAAATATAAAAATCCTTTGCTTAATCCATCACTTATATCAGCTATACTTATTATCACTATCCTTGTACTGCTAAACTTAGATTACTCTGACTATATGGCAGGGGGCAAATGGATAAACTATATGTTGAATTGCACAGTAGTGTCTCTTGCTTTGCCATTATATAAGTACTGGGAAACTATAAAAAGACATGCCAAAGTAATCTTTACTAGTGTACTTGTATCAACGCTTATTAACTTTTTTCTTATTTATTTAACGTTAAAAGTTTTTGGCTATTCAAAAGAAATTATAGTTACATTATTACCTAAATCTATAACAGCAGCTGTAGGTTTACAAGTTTCACATCAACTCGGTGGTATTGATGCAATAGCAGTAATGTTTATCACCTTTACTGGAATAATCGGAAGTATGTTTGGAGAGTACTTTATCAATATATTTAAGTTTAAAAATTCTATTGCTCGAGGACTATTCTATGGCAACTCAGCACATGGTTTTGGTACAGCAAAAGCTTTTGAATTTGATATAGAAGATGGTACGTTCAGTTCTATAGGAATGATACTTACTGCGGTTTTAAGTTCAATTATAATTCCGATATTGGTCTTAATATTGTATTGATGTAAGTCTATGCTAGAAATTCTTGTTCACATCAAAAATCCCCTCACTACTCGCAATAGTGAGGGGATTGGTGTATCTATGCTAGTTCCTTGTTAAATAAATTATAACATCTTGATAGGTTATAAGGTAAAATTACAATTTAATAACTTTATAGTATTTAAGAAATATATTTGTTACTCTTTACATGATGTGATGGATATGAAAACGATTTCCTATGATTATGGAAGCTTCGTCCGTTTTGTTGTTTTCTGGAGCTTAAACTGCTGCATCTTTGATTATTTTTTCTACTGCAATTAGAAGCATATACAGATCACTTACAAGTTTTATCTGATGCCGAAAGATAATATTAATACTTAATTATCCAACTCCTCAACTTCACAGAAAAGGGTTTTGTGTTAATAAAGATAAAATAAAAGTTATAGGAAGGTGAACATTATTAATTATCCCAAGTCGATACGTCGCTCTGTTTATTTATGGTATTTCGCAATAATTGCTGCTACGTTTGAATTAGTTTTAGTATTAATGCAATTTATGCTTGAAAATAGTGAAGAAACGGTAGGGAGCATTGTTATTAATATTATTCTCAGATTATTACTTTTTATCATTTTAATCTTAATTATTCGTCAATTACTTTATGCAAAAAATTGGGCAAGAATTGTTTTGACGATATTGTTAGGTGTTTTTGGCATATTATCAATGATTGTCTCTCCAATACAGTGGATGCTTAATAACAATGTATTATCATTTTTTGAAAATATAAATTTATTTACATTGTTGTTTACAATTAGCAGAATACTTCATATCATATTTGTTGTTAGCGCTATTATTTTCATGTATTCACGTGAGGCTAATGAATTTTTTAAGAAAAAGACTTAAATTCAGATTAGTGTTATTTTCACAACAATTTAAGTATCGAGAGTTTTAAAATACTTCTGCGTAACTCAATATAGCGGAAGAACATAGGATTCAAAAGATTCAGATGGTATAATATTGAGGTCGCCTATCTCTCAGGCGTCAATTGACGTAGAGGGGAGGTGCATACGTAATGACCGACATCTTTGTAACCATCATGACCACAGCAGCAAGTGGTTGCATCGTTGCTTTGTTTGCGAACTGGCTACGCAAACGCAATGATAAATAGGCGACTAGCCACACCAAAAAATCCCCTCACTACTGGCATAGTGAGGGGATTTGGTGCATACATGCACGACATCTTTGTTAATTAAATTATAACACCATAGTGGGTAGGAATGCAAAATTAGTTTTATCTTAATTTTTTTATATAAATAAAATTTTCAGAGTATGTTTGGTGCTGTTATTACTTTCATATGAAAATAAAAGTAATATTATTTTTAGTGGTGTAATTTATGAATTTATAATTTACGTTGAGAAATTACCTCTTATGAAGTTATTTTTAAACTTTTTCTTTATAGTTTGTAAGAATATTATGATTAAAATATTTTTAGATGTAAAATAACAACTAATAGGTAACTGTCTATTACTTTTATTTATATTATAATCATATTTTTTTGAGAAGGGTGGCAATTTAATGAGTATTGAGCAAATATTAAACCATGAAATGCAATTATCTAATTATCAGTTACAATCACTTAAGATGCTCTCATATAAGCAAGAAGAAATTATTCAGTATTTATATCGAGTGGAAGATAATTATCCCTATATTCAGTATAATTTTAATGATAGCAAAAACACTGTGTCTATGGATAAATACAAGAGTTATGAAAATGATATAAGACAAGATTTAATTGATCAACTTTTCGATTGCAATCTAACAAATAAATGTTTTAATAT
The DNA here is from genome assembly GCF_002902345.1 of Staphylococcus arlettae. GTDB lineage: Bacteria > Bacillota > Bacilli > Staphylococcales > Staphylococcaceae > Staphylococcus > Staphylococcus arlettae. Next base: position 165,389 of record NZ_PPQB01000022.1, on the reverse strand, counting down.
AGCCAAATTCATAATTTTAAATCTTGATAATAAAGGTTTTTTTGACATTGACAAAAAGTCATTTTGCAACCAAAAAAATATTTCTTTAGTAGAATTTCAATCTATTAAAGAAATAATACAAAATTTGTTACCTATTGGATGTGGAAGCGAAAATACTTTTGATTTTATTTCATTTCAATTACAAAAAAAAGGGTTATGGGATAACATGTTATTCGAACTATTTCGAAATCATCTTGAAGATATTGCTAATGAAAAATTTAATTTCCTTAGTAATTATGATGTTTCATATGAATCATTTGTAAACTATTTATCTTGTATTAAGGATCAAGAAATTTTTCCTTATCTTGAATCTAACGCTTTGCAAAATATTATTCCAGAAGCATATGTAACTATAAATAATAGAGAATTTACAATCAAAATGAATGATCAATATATAAATGCTTTATCGTTAGATGAAAGTGTTCCAGTCCATGATAAAATTTATAAACAAAGTGAAAATAAGTTTAATTTTTTAAAAACAATGCTCTCAAAGCGCTCTGAAACATTATATAAAATAATTAATATGATTATTACTGTTCAATATGAGGGAATTCTCTATAATAATAAATTAAAATACAGTCCTTTAACTCAAAATATGGTTGCAGAAAATATCAATGTACATCCTTCCACTATTAGTCGTGGGATTCATTCTCGCTATATAAAGATTAATCATACTTTGTATAAATTATCTGATTTATTTGTCCAACCATATAATTCTACTATCTCAACGTACCATATTAAAAATAAGATTAAAGAACTAATTAAAAATGAACCTTTTCTAAACCCTTTTTCTGATGATACCCTTGTTTCTTATTTAAAAGGAGAGGATATATTTATTTCTAGAAGAACTGTTGCAAAATATCGTAAGGAATTGCAAATTAAAAATTGTAATCAACGTCGGGAAATATACAAAGAAAAAGATGAAAAAAAATAGGAGGGGACACCCCTCCTATTTTTTATCTATAATTTGACCCATACAAATTTAACTTCTGTATAATTATTTAACGCGTAAGTTCCCATTTCTCTACCAATACCTGATTGCTTGTAACCACCAAATGCTGCAGCTGGGTCTTCTAAGTTATAATCATTTATCCAAACAGTTCCTGCCTCTAGTTGATTTGTTACATTAATTGCTCTTTGAATATCTTTTGTCCATACTGCCGCAGCTAAACCATATTCACTATCATTAGCTCTTTCCACTACTTCTTGTTCTGTTTCAAACGGTAATATACATGCTACAGGTCCGAAAATTTCTTCTTGAACAATACGCATATCATCTGTTAAGTCGGTGAACACAGTAGGGGGTACAAAATATCCTTTACTATCTTCTAGAGGTTGTTGGTAGGCTATGGTGCCACCTTCCTTTACTCCTATATCTATATATTCTTCAACACGTTGTTGCTGTTTGCGTGAAATTAATGGTCCCATATCTGTATCTTTTTCAGTGCCAGATCCGATTTTAATTTGTTTTGTTTGCTCAATAAATTTTTCAATAAACTCTTTATAAATCGAAGATTGTACAAATATTCTAGTACCAGCACTACAATTCTGTCCATGATTATACATTACTCCATCAACCGCAGTTGTTGCTGCTTCAGACAAATCAGCGTCTTCAAATATAATATTAGCCGATTTTCCTCCTAATTCTAAAGTAATATTCTTAATTGTATCTGCAGCTTTTTTCATTATCCCTTTTCCTGTTTCCGTAGATCCTGTAAAAGCAATTTTACGTATTTTAGGATGAGTTGAAATTGCTTCTCCTGTTACTAGCCCTCTACCCGGAACCACATTAACAACACCTTCAGGTATACCTGCCTCTTTAATTAATTGTGCAGCATACAATAATGATAAAGGAGTTTGTTCTGCCGGTTTTATCAAAATTGTACATCCAGTTGCAAGAGCCGCCCCCATTTTCCAAGAAGCCATGTTCAATGGAAAATTCCACGGAATAATTTGTCCTACAACGCCTATAGGTTCATGTACTGAATAATTAAAATACTTGGGACTTATTGGTGTCGTCTGACCTAATACTTTAGTAGCCCAACCTGCATAATATCTAAATTGATTAATTGCACCTGGTATGTCATCTGTAAGAGCAATTTCATATGACTTGCCATTATCTAAAGCTTCTAAATATGCTAACTCTTCTTTATTTTCTTCTAATAAATCCGTGAATTTGATGATTAGATCACTTCGTTCTTGTGCAGTTAATTGACTCCATTCACCTTTAAAAGCTTTTTCAGCACATTCAACTGCATAATCGATATCTTTTGAATTCGCTTCTGAAACTCGGGTGATGAGTGTGTCATCTGCTGGATTATATACATCAAAAGTGTTTTTATTTTCACTATTTACGTAAACGTTATTGATGAATAATCCGATATCATCTTTGATAAATTTTTGTACTTTTGCTGGCATTTTGACTGTTTTTGTCATGCTATTCCTCCTAATTTAAAATTGAAATAATTGATTCTAGTTTGTTTTTTTCTTCTGTGTTTAAGTTTCTTCTTGGTGGTCTACTAGGCCCTCCATTTAACCCTTTAATTTCCATACCTGCTTTGACAATTTGTACGTATTTTCCGCTATCTTCTATAAATTGCAATAATGGTAAGAGTTTTTTATATGTTTCATGTGCCGAATTAAAATCTTTTGACTGTATTTTTTCATATAACTCTTTGGTTAAATTCGGAGCTAAATTTCCTGCAACTGAGACCCAGCCTTGAGCTCCCATTACAAAAGACTCAAACGCTAAATCATCACTACCACAGAATAAGGTTAAATTATTACCTGTAGCGTAATGTATATCTCTTAATTTTTGAATAGAACCACTAGATTCTTTTAAATGTGTAATATTTCTTACGTTATTACCTAAATCAATTAATGTATCTTGACCTATATCTATCCCTGTAGTAAAAGGATTATTATAAATCATGATTGGTAACGACGTACTATCAGCAATATCTTTGAATTGATGATAAATTTCTTCATCGGTAGGATGTGCATAATATGAGTTTATAACTAATACACCATCTGCCCCTAAATTTTCAGCAGATTGTGTTAAACGAATAGCATCATTTGTATATTCACTTGCCGTTCCAACAATAATAGGAAAAGCACCATTTACAGTTGATAGAACCGTTTTAATTATTTCTTCTTTTTCCTCTTCTGTTAATGAAACAAACTCGCCTGTGCTCCCATTTATTACAAGTCCAGAGACTTTTTGGTTAATAAAGTAATTAACATTTTCTTTTAAACCTTCATAATTTATTTCAAAATTTTCTTTCATAGGTGTTATGACAACTGGATATACCCCTTTGAATTTTTTCATTTTCATTTCTCCTTTAGTATTTTATTTTTTAATTAATAATATTTTTATCTGCATCTTTAGTTTCAATTTTGAGATTCTTATAACTCTCTTTTTCACTGTAATAACTATCAGTTTTCCATATAAACCTTCCTTTAAAACCGAAAATAATAGAAATAATAAGAACTACAAAGCTATACCATAAGAAGGGTAAATAGTGCATGGTAGATATACCTAAAGTGGTAGCCATAAATACTCCACCATCGGACCATGGGATCATTGGGGTAGTAACTGTACCACCTGCCTCTGAATTTCTAGATAATACGGTACGCTTAATTTTTAACTTGTCATAGTTTTTTTCAGTCATCTTTGTTGCTGTAAGTAATGATACATATGCAGCACCGCCAAAGAAGTTACCAAATATTCCTGCTAGTAAAGTCGTTAAAGTTAAACGCCCTGAATTATAAGCCCAATCACTAAATATATTACTTATTTTTTGAGTAACACCAATTACTTCCATTAACCCTCCAATACCTAAGGCAATAATTACGAGTAATACTGTCTCGAGCATGAAGGTTATACCTCCACGATTTAATAAGTTATCAATAAATGAGATGCCAGAAGAAATATCATTACCTCTGTATAATATTTTTATACTTTCCACGAAAGGGATACCTTGGAACCAAAAAGCCCAAAATGCTCCCATTAAACTTCCGAATAATATTACTGGAACAGATGGCACTTTTAAGGCCAATAGAATTATAACTATTATTAAAGGCACAGCCATCCACCCTGAAATATTAAATTGATCAGATAATTGTCCCATCGCTTTTTCAGCTTGCGCTAAACTGCCTTCTTTACTGTTCACTGTAAAATTAGCTATTCCAAATAGAATTAAAGTAATAATGACACTTGGTATAGAGACGAATGACATTGATTTGATGTGGTCAAACAAATCTACTCTAGATAATGAAGCTGTCATAACTGTTGTATCAGATAGTGGCGACATTTTGTCCCCTACATAACACCCTGAAATAACGGCTCCTGCCACAAGTGGAAGAGGCAATCCAAAGCTGGTGCCAATTCCTATCATCGCAATGCCCGCTGTTCCTGCTGATCCAAAAGATGTACCAGTAGCCAAGGAAGTTATAATACATATAATAAATGCTGTAACAAGAAAGAACGTTGGACTTATGATATGCAATCCTGCGTAAATAATGCTTGGTACAATGCCGCTAGCAATCCATGTACCTATTAATGCTCCAATTGAAATCATTACTAGTATTGCTTCCATTCCCTCATATATACCTTTACATAGACCTGATTGAAGTTGGTTATAGGAGTAACCTATTTTTAAGCCAACTATAATAATAATGAACCAAATAAGTAATAACGCTATTTGAATTGGTAACCCTAAATAAATTACTATTACAAACATAGTTACAATAAATGCTATAAGTATAAATATGATTTCTTTTCCTGTTGGTAATCTGTAATTATTATCCATTTTCCCCCACCCTTTAGTTTAAGGTCATTGTAAAATGAACCCTTTTTTAAATGGATCTGTTTCAGACATATAAAATTGACTAAAGCTACTTAATGATGCCTCTAAAACAAATTTTTTATCCTGAATTTTTATAAGTTGATTTGTCATAGTACGTAAATTAGATATATTATCGAAACGATGATAGATTATAGAATACGCCGCTGAATCTGGCAGCCTAACAATTTGATCGCTATGCATAATTAAGACACGATGTGTTTTGCTATCAAAATATATATAATTTTCAATATCATTTTGCTGATGGTGTTTTTGATATGCATCATATATTCCCAATATTTTTTGTATGTTCATCGATTTTAAATCTAGAGTTTTAACAAACCCGTAAAGCTTACTATCAACTTTATAAATATCCATTTCTTCTTTTTCTTTAACTAACTCCACAGAAGACACTTTAACTTCCATGTTTTTATCTTCCACTGAATGATTCGTATATAAGCCGTTTACTTCTATATTAAAATTGATATTTGCATTCACTACATTCTGTAACATAAAACGTGTGGCTTTTGAAATTGTTTCTAATTGTACTGAATGTCCAAGAGGCTGAAACGTTACAACTTCACATTTGTCGCCTTTAATAGAGTAAACACAAAATAATAAATATGGATGACCCCTAGGCTCGTGATACATTGCTGATAATTTTGAAATGTTTTGTTTCATCCAATCCATACTTAACTTTTGGTTAGAAGTAGTTTTAAGTTGTTCAAAAGAAACAAATCTAAATAAACCACCCATTACTTCACAATCATAGCTTGTACATATCAATTGAGTGTTCATTTTATAAACCTCCTATATTAAGTTAATGGCGGGATAAATAAGTAACTATCTTCCTTCGCTTTTTCACTGTAATAAAAATCATGTTTCCCCATTGGCCAAGCCCTACCCGAAATACTAACGTCAATATATTCATATCCATTCACAACTGTATTATTTAGCACGATTCCTTTAAAAACAGAACCTATAATACTTTCATGTAAAAATTCATCTCCTTTTTTAAGTTCTTTTTTATAAACAAGCGTAGCCATTTTAGCTGATGTACCTGTCCCGCAAGGAGATCTATCAATACCACCTGGTGGAACAATAACTGTGTTTTTAAAATTAATATCCTTATGAGTCACTTTTTTAGATGAAAACTCAATATGTGTTAAACCTTTAATAAACGATTTTTCTGGATGCTGAACGTTATATTTTTCATTAATTTGATTTCTAATCTCTATAGCTTTTTTAACAATATAGCTGCTATTTTCAGGTTTTAATTCAATACCTAATTGGTCAGCATCTATAATGCCGTAAAAATTTCCTCCATAACTAATATCGATAAAAATTTTACCTAGCGTTGCATGTTCGATATTTACAGTTTTCAAATAAAAGCTCGGGACGTTCTTAAAACTAACTTCCTTAACTTCTCCATCTTCTATTTTAGTTTCTGTTTTTACCAAACCTGCAGGAGTATCAATATTAATTCTCGTTATAGGATCAACTTTTTCAACGAAACCAAGCTCAATCAGCGCAGTACAAAACCCAATCGTATCGTGACCACACATAGGTAAGTAACCACCTGTCTCTATATAAATAGCACCAAAATCAGCTTCCTTATTGCAAGGTTCTACCATGATAGTTCCGCTCATTACTTCATGACCTCTTGGCTCGTTCATTAAAAATCTGCGATAGTGATCATAATGTAACTTCATATATTGCATTTTTTCAGCTACTGTATCCCCTATCATTTTAGGTATTCCGCTCAAAACTGTCCGAGTAGGGTTTCCTCCAGTATGTGTATCAAATGTTGAAAACAAACGGTCATATTTCATAATTAAACCTCCTTAAAACGATTCACTGATAAAGGAGAAATATCAATTTCTGTTTCTTTGTCTGAAATAAGTTGTTCTATAAATAAGCCCGTAATAGAAGACAACCCGATACCGTCCCCTTCATGTCCTGCAGCGACATAAAATCCTTCAACTTCTGTTTCGCTAACAATTGGTAAATGGTCCTCTGTAAAAGGTCTTAATCCAGAATAAGTTCTTATTAAACTCATATCTTTTAATTTAGGATAAAAATGAATTGCTCTCTGTGCGATTAACCGATTTACCTTTGAATTAACTTTTTTATCATATCCATTAAATTCTCTGCTTGAGCCAATAAGAAAATTTTGACTTTCTGTGGGCTCAAATACTAAAGCAATACCGTAATCCTCCATCTCTTTAGATACTTGTCGTTCTCCCCCAAATTTGGACATCAGATAGCCAAATTCCATTACTTTTCTAATTCCAACCGTTTCATTCCTAGATGCTACTAAAATCTGCCCTTTTCTTGGATAAATGGGAATATGAACATCTAGCATACTTCCTATTTCAGAAGCATATATACCACATGCGTTGACCACTTTATTAGCGTAAAAAGAATGATTGGTAGTTTGAATATAAAAAGTTTCATTACTTTTACTTATGTTCTTCACATGTTCATATTCATAAACTTTTAAGCCATGTTGTTTAGCAGTTTCAATAAAACTATAGGTGAGCATATAGGGATTAACCGTCGAGTCTGTAGAACATTCCAAACCTCCCAATAAATGATCTGAAAAATACTTAGACTCATTTTTTATATCCTGTTTATCCAACATTTTAAAATCTAATCCGTAGTCTCGTTGTTGTTGAACCCATTGTTCTGCAGCCTGCATCTCCTTTTCAGTTTCACAGACTAATATACTTCCGGGTTTCCGATACTCAAAAGGTAGAATCAATTCTTTTCTCAATTCGTGAATCAACTTTTGACTTCGTAAAGTCATTTGACTATCAAACCCTGGCGTTTTATCAATCGCTAAAATATTTCCATCACAATGGGATGAAGTTAAAGAAGCAATTTCTTTACTTTCAATCAAACCGACATCATATCCAGCTTTTGATAAAAAATAACTAATACTTGCGCCTATAATTCCGCCACCGATTATAAGTACCTCGTGATTTATATCATTCAAATAATATCCCTCCTTTACTAATTCTATAAGCAATTTATATGCCAAAAAGAAAATAAAAGAATTTTGGTAAAGCGCTTTCATAAGTGTTAAGTTTTATATAGTATTTATTATTTTTTTACACTGGAGGAAAATACTATTGAATAAATCAGAATTAGAAGCATTAGTTGAAGTATTACTTAACATTAGTCATCAAAGCTACACCATTATTGATAAAGAGGGACGAGTAGTTTATTGGAGTATGGAAGCATCTAATATATTTCAAATATCAAATGAAGATATTATAGGAAAATCCATTAATCAATTTTTTGAAAAAAAGGATTTAATTATTTTAGAATCATTAAAAAAAGCGAAGCCCTACCAAAAAGAAGAACATTACGCTGGTAATAATAAATACGTTAATATCATTTCAAAACCAATCATTTGCAACAATGAAGTAGTTGGGGCCATTGTTACAGAATTAGATGTAAGTGACCAAGTATATAACCGTAACAAAATAAAACAATTTGAAAACCAAATTTCAGTACTGGAACGTCAAATTTCAGAATACAATGATCATGGTTCGTTTAGTTCAATTATTGGTAACAGTAGTAACATGACCCGTGTAAAATATTTAATAAAAAAAGCTGCACAATCTGAGGTTAATACATTAATTACTGGAGAAAGCGGAGTTGGAAAGGAGTTATTTTCACGTAGTATACATGACTTTAGTAAACGATTTAAACAACCTTTTGTAACTGTTAATTGTGGAACTATACCTGCCAACCTTTTCGAGAGTGAAATGTTTGGCTATGAAAAAGGAGCGTTTAGCGGTGCCAACCAAAAAGGAAAAGAGGGACTGATTGAACAGGCGGATAAAGGCACACTTTTCCTAGATGAAATTGCTGATATGCCCCTTGAAATGCAAGTTAAATTACTTAGAATGATTCAAGAAAAAAAATTTTATCGTGTTGGAGGCACCACAGAACGCTCTATTGATGTACGTATTGTTGCAGCTACAAATAAAAACTTAATAGATGAAGTACAAAAAGGGACATTTAGAGAAGATTTATTTTATAGACTTAACGTAGTAAATATTGAAATTCCACCTTTACGAGATAGAAAAGAAGATATAGAAACACTTTCATATCACTTTTATCAACTATCTAAACGAAATTACGAAATCAAACTACAACCCATTCCTTTGACTTTAATGCAAAAATTCAAACACTACAACTGGCCTGGTAACGTTCGTGAATTACAAAATATCATTGAAAGGTTAATTATTTTTTCAGAAGACGGAGATTTTCAAGAATACATTTTTGATGATTATGCTAATTTCGAAAAGAACAATTATTCAAAATCTATTGAAATAGAGGGCAGTTTATCAGAAAAGTTAAAATACTATGAAGGTGAAATTATAAAAAAAATTTATAAAGAGTGTGATTATAATAAAAAGGCAACAGCAGTAAAATTGGGTATTTCTAGACCGACTTTATATGCAAAATTAACTTATTACAATATTACTTAAATAGTTTGGCATCAAATTTGCTTATATATTTATAAATCAGTAAATGAGGTGTTACTTATGGAAGATATAGTAATTTGTCGTTGTGAAAATGTAACTTTAAAACACATATTAAAAACAGTAGAAAAATATGATAGTAGTGTTAGAGAAACTAAATTACGTACGCGCGCAGGTATGGGATTTTGTGGTGGAAGAACATGTAAAAATCATATCGATAAGATTATAAATAAAGGTAAAAAAATAAATACTGAATTTACAACAATGAAAGTTCAACCTCCCGTGCGCCCTGTTACGTTTGGAGAGTTAGGAGGCAGCGAAGATGACTAAGCGTATTTATAACCATCCTTTATTGAAAAATATTGAAACTGAAACTGTGGAAATGTTTTACAACCATCATCCCCTAACATGTCACGTTGGGGAAAGTGTAGCAAGTTGTCTATTAGCCAATGATATACGTACAATTCGTCATCATGAAGATGATAATTCTCCAAGAGGTATATTTTGTAATATAGGACATTGTTTTGAATGCCGAGCAGAGATTGATGGGAAAAAGAATATTAGAACATGTCTTACACCAGTACAAGAAGGAATGTCTGTGATAAGTGGCCACTCCCTTCCTCATGATGTGAGAGAATGGAGTGAAAACCATGTTTGATGTAATTATAATAGGTGCTGGTCCTGCTGGTGCATCGGCTGCGCGAATTCTTATGAAGGAAAAAAAGGTGCTGTTATTAGACGAATATTACCGTATAGGTGGGAGATTAATAGGTCAACTCTATGAGGATAATAACGGAGATGTTTGGAATGGATATGAAAAAGCAGAAACACTATCTGGTGCGTTACATCACCCTAACTTAACTGTGAAGTTATCCACGAGCGTTACTAATATTGAAAAACCAAAAGAATATTATATTATTAATACCACCAGTGGCAATTTTAAAGCTAAATATTTGCTAGTGTGTACTGGCGCTCAAGAATTAGCGCCAGCTTTACCTGGAAGTACATTACCAGGTGTTATGACCGTGGGGGCAGCACAAGTTCTAACAAATGTTCAACGTGTTGCTCCAGGTAATAAAGGAGCTATTATAGGTATAAATGTCTTAAGCAGCGCCATTTTATCTGAACTACATATGGCTGATATAGAAGTTAAAATCATGTCTCTACCATATTGTAACGAAGTAAATTTTCAGGATGCTATTCCTCAAAATGTATTTAAAAAATTATTGAATATCTCACATATGGCGCCTAGCTTTTTTATAAAATTAAGTACGAAATTATTGAAAATTATGCCCCAAATTCAACCTTTAGCTTTTAAACTTATTCCTAAAAAAGGTATAAAGCTTTTTAATACATCTGTACATTTAAAAAAAGCAGTTGTATCTATTAATGGTAAAGAAAAGGTAGAATCTATTACATTAAAAAATGTAGATAAAGATGGCAACGTAATTTCAAATAAAGAAGAGATTATCCCTATAGATTTTGTATGTTTGTCTGGAGGTTTAACGCCTTTATCTGAGCTTCTTGGATTATTAAATGTATCATTTACTTATGTAGAAAGTTTAGGAGGGTTTATTCCACTGCACAATGATGCCATGGAGACTGAAATAAATAATCTGTATATAGCTGGAAATATAACAGGTATTGAAGGAGCTATGGTGGCTATGAAACAAGGAGAAATAGCTGCTTATCAGATATTAGGTTGCGCTGATAAAGTGAAATCAGTCCAAAATGAACTTTTACAAGAGCGTCGCGAAGCGACGATACAATTCCATGAATGTATCGAAGAAGGACGAAATTATATTAATGATATATGGAAGTCTTCTGAGACTATCTAATTTTTATTTACTAATACTTTGTCTATCTAAATTTGACAATGTTGTACTCCTTACTGATTGGATTATCCTATACATCATACCAGTTAATGAGGAATAAGATCCTTTTCAAGTAATTCGATAACACATGGATAGAATAAATTCTAAAATCTTCGAGGGGATTTAGTAATTACGAGAAGTTGTTACTTCATTTGAGGAATAAAGTTATTATCAATCCATTATTTTATAAGTATATGAAAAAATTTAAAGATGGCTTTATGTAAATCAATTGAAAAGACAGAAACTTTATTAGAAAAAGGGGGAACTAAAATGACTCAACATAATGAAATTATTAAATGCGCAGAAAAATATCAATTACACATACAACCTCAAACAATAGCATTGAATGAATCAGGACTCGATTTCCAAGTTGCATTCGGAGAAGATGAACACGGAGTAGAATGGGTTTTGAGACTACCAAGGAGACCTGACGTTTATAAACGTACAAAATCTGAAAAACAAACAGTAGATTTCTTACAAAAAAATGTTTCTTTTGAAGTGCCGAAGTGGAAAATACACGAACAAGACCTTATTGCTTATCCAAAACTTACAGGACAACCCGCAGCAACGATAGATCCAGAACTACAAGATTATGTGTGGGAAATTGAACATAAACCAGTACCAGAAAACTTTATTAACACATTAGCTGAAACACTTGTAGACTTACACAACATACCAGAAGAAAACATTTCTGCACAGCATATAAAAATTAAAAACATACAAGAAGTAAAAGATGACTTTCAAAGAAGAATGAATAAAGTTAAAGAAACTTATGGTGTAGCAGATGACTTATGGAATAGGTGGCAACGATGGTTAGAAAATGATGAACTATGGCCACGGCATGCGACCATGATTCATGGAGACTTACATCCAGGACATATCATGGTAGATAATCAAGCAAACGTTACAGGCCTCATAGACTGGACCGAAGCAATTCACTCAGATCCATCAATGGACTTTATGGGACACCATCGTGTATTCGACGACGCAGGATTGGAGCAACTCATAACAGCATATGGTAAAGCTGGAGGAGAAACCTGGCCACGAATGAAAGAGCATATTATAGAACTCAATGCTGTATTTCCAATGTTTATTGCTGAATTTGCGATGGAATCAGGAGAAGCGGCATATGAAAAAATGGCATTAAAAGAGTTAGGTATGGAAAAGTAGAAATTATCAAAATATATAATTTGTGTTATTTTACATCATGGTCTATAATATTTAGTGATTAATCAATAAATATTATAGAGGTGTTTTATGAAAAATAATAATAGCGCAAAAAGAGAGCAAGAAATCTTAGAGGCTAGCTTAAAAGCATTTGCTGAAAATGGTTATTATAAGACAACTACAGCTCATATAGCCACAATAGCTAATATTTCACAACCATATGTGTTCAAGTTTTTTAAAACAAAAGAAGAATTGTTTATAGCTTCTTTAAATCAAGCATTTGATAGAATTATACAAAGCTTTAAAAATATTGAATCGACAAAAGAGAACATTGTAGAAGATATGATTGATGTTTATGAAAATATTTCTACAACATACCCTAATGAGGTTTGCATTCAAGTCGTCGCGCTTTCTGTAACAGAAGAAAACATACAACAAACTGTCAGAACGGGACTATTAAATATTAGAAGTTATGTATTGGATAGATTTATAGCTGAAGGTGTAAGTGAAGCAGAAAATGAAGTAACTACTTTCTTATCAAGAGGTATACTGTGCAACATCTCACGATTTATCAATGCTCCAGAATTGATTGATCGTAGTATAAATTGATAACTACTTTATGTAGTTATTTATTTTTAAATTTTATTTATTGATTAATCACTAAATTAAAAGGGCGTGTTTATAATGAAAAAAGCTATCGTTTTAGGTGCAACTGGTGGTACAGGAGAAGCTGTTGTTTCGGAATTATTACGTCGAAATATAGAAGTTATTGCTTTTGGTCGTTCAAAAAATAAATTGCAAAATTTAATTTCAAAATATAATAATACAAATCTTTCTTATGCTTTAGGGGATATATTTAATTACCAATCAATTGAAAATGCATCTGTAGATGTTGATATTATCTTTCAATGTGCAAACGTACCTTATCAAGAAATGGAAGAAAAGTTACCCATCATTGGTAATAATGTAATGAAAGTAGCTGATAAGTTATCAAAAAAAATCGTCATCGTTGATGGGATATATGTTTATGGTCATCAATCTGCGATAGGTGATGAAAATCATCCCAAATTGCCACATACAAAAAAAGGAAAAATACGTCTTCAATTTGAAAATTTAATATTTGATAGTAACAAATGGAAAAAAGCGAAACCGTTAATTGTGAGATTGCCAGATTATTTTGGACCGAGCTCTCAAAATTCATATTTACAACCTACAATAAATGGTGTTTTAAACGATAAAAATACTATATTTATCGGTAATTTGAAAACACCGCGTGAGTATATATATTTACCAGATGCAGCTAAAATGATTGTGAATATTGCTGAAAAAGACGATGCTTATGGTGAAAATTGGAATATACCAGGAGGAAATCCTATATCTGGAAAAGAAATTATTCATTTGGCTCGTAAAATTACTAAATATAAAAAAGCAATAATACCATTAAATAAGACAATGATATTTTTAATGGGAATATTTAATCCTTTTATGAGAGAAATTACTGAAATGATGTATATCACGAAGGATGGCTTTATTTTAAATAATCAAAAATATAAAGACCGAGTTGGTCCAATTATAAAAACTGATTTTGAACAAGCTTTAAAAGAAACATTAAGTCATAATGGCAAAAATAAAGTATAAAAATAAGTACAAATCTTTTCATTTGTTCCCTTCAAACTGTCGATAAAGTCTCTGACTTTGTTGGCAGTTTTTGTGCTCGCTTTCTAAGGACTCTGACTTAGCCTGTAGTCTTCGGTTAGTGTTATTCCCATAAAAAACTGCAAGTATTGTGATATAGCCAATATATATAATATGCATCAGTATCAAGCACCTCTTAATTTAAATAACATTCAATTGGATTGTTTTTCATTACTTCGACAAAAACAATGATTTATTTTATAGTAAATAATTTTCTGCACTAAATTGTTCAACAAATTAAAATGTTTTCGAATGTATTACATGATAATTTCTAAAAAATTACAATTTCGTTGTAATGAGTGATTTTTAATAATATTTAGTGCTTTTTATATCAAAAATTGATAATATATTTATTCGTAAGTTATTAAGTAGCGATAGTATTGTTTAAAGGAACATATATAATATTTATAAATTGTACCAGCGCACAAATGTCAGACGCTATGAATTTTTAATGGCACTGACCAATTCACATATATGTAAGATAATGACCCAACATGTTAACTAGGTGCAACCAGTAGTGGTTGTCATACAGAGTTTCCTTTAAAAATAGATGAATCATGAAATGTTTCAGCATTAATCATGCTATATCACACTTAATATCAAAAATGACAAAGTAAGAGGTATAAAAATGATTAAAGCAACAATGCAAGATCAAGAAAATGATAAGTATTTACTACAAATTGTAGATGCACATGTAATGAAGCGCATAACGAAAGACACACAAGAAAGCGTGTACTGCTGTTTATATCAAAGTGATATGTTGACGTTACACGCGCTAACTTCGTATACTAATGAACTAAAGGTAACAAAAGATTACATTGGAGCGGCTAACATCAATTCGACACTAACAGCTATGGGTAATGGTTATTACCAAGCAACAGTGGCATTATTTAGCCAGTCAGCACAAGAGTTACGTCATGCAACAGAACATTTAACATTACTAGATGTCACTACAGCACGTAATTATATGTTAACAGCATAAACTATAGTTACATTAGCCTATAATAAGTGAACACGAATAGAGCAAGGTTTGAGACCAACGTATAATATTGGTTTCTACCTTGCTTTTTATTTTTTTATAATGCTAAAAGTTAATACATCATAATTTTAAAATGCAATTTAAATATGGAATCATCTTAATAATAGGTTGTAAAATTATGTTTTTCCGATATGATTATTTTTAAAAGTAAATTATGATCTAGCGATTAAATAGATGTAAGTTAAGAGGGTGGGGAGTCTTGCAGAAAAAACGAATGAAACTGAGTACAACAATTATTATCTTAGTAGGTATTGTTGTATTATCGGCGCTAGTGGTGACGAGTATTTTAATTAGCAATACCGTCCGAGAGGCTGTGCGACATACTGCAGAGGAAAAATCTCAAGTTGTTTCACGGACGATTGCGCATTCTGAAATTGTAAAATCTGGTTTGCAACATCAACAAGATGAACAGAAAATTCAAGAGTATACGTCTGAAATTCAATCAGTGACAGACGTGAGTTTTATAGTAGTCATGGATATGAATGGTATACGTAAATCACATCCTAAGCCTGAGCGTATTGGCAAGAAATTTCAAGGTGGAGATGAATATCCTGTATTACATGGTCGTGCTAGTATGTCAGAATCGAAAGGAACACTTGGCAAATCATTGCGCTCATTTACACCGATTTATGATGGTGATGAACAAATTGGTGCTGTAGCAGTAGGGATACCAATGGAAAATGTGAATGAAGCCTTTGCCAATGCTAACCGTGATATAATTTTAGGTGCTATTTTTGGCATTTTAGTAGGTATTGTCGGTGCAATTTTATTATCACGTTATATTAAAAAGATACTTCACGGCTTGGAGCCATCGGGCATTGCTCAATTGTTAGGGGAGCGTAATACTATGTTGCAATCTGTACATGAAGGCATTGTGGCTGTGAACCGTGATGGTCGTATCAACTTAGTTAATAAGTCAGCGCAAGATATCTTTAATAAAGCAGGGTTGCCTTCAGATCCAATAGGAATGCCTATTACAGATTATATGGATTCGACACAGTTGCCTACAGTACTAGAAACAGGTAAACCAGAACACGATGAAGAACAAAATATTAATGGATTGAAAATTTTAGTCAATCGGGTTCCCCTCTATGTCAATAATGAAATTGTGGGTGCAATATCTACATTTAGAGATAAGACAGAGATGGACCAGTTATCTCAACAATTAGTGGGCGTGCAAACATATGCGGAAACACTACGTGCGCAATCGCATGAATTTCGTAACCGACTACATGTTATTCAAGGTATGTTGCAAATGGAAAATTATGACGACTTACAGTTGTATATTAATGATATTGTAGAACATGGGTCAGAAGAAGATGATAATATTGCGACACATATTAAAGATGCGGCATTAGCTGGTTTTCTTATTGGAAAATTAAGTTTAGCACGGGAACAGAACATTACTTTAACGATTATAAATAAAACGGTAATTCCAGAGCCCCAGCATTCCTATTTAACGCATGAAATCATTACAATTGTAGGAAATTTAATAGATAATAGTATGGATTCACTCGCAACTGTTAGCACCAAATTAATTGATGTACAATTGAAATACGATTTAGAATATCTTTATATTGATGTGATTGATTCTGGCAAAGGTTTGAGTGAAGAAATGAAACAGAAAATCTTTGAAAAAGGTTATTCCACAAAAGGTAACCATAGAGGATACGGGCTGTATCTCGTGAAGCAAAGTATCGATAAAGTACAAGGGAATATTACGATAACAACACCAGAACATGCTGGTACGATGTTTTCAGTGACGATTCCTTATCCGGAAAGAAGGCGTGAACAATGATTCGAGTATTAATTGTAGAAGACGATCCCATGGTCGCACAATTAAACAAACAATTTTTAGCTAAAATTGAAGGCTATACGCTAGTAGCTATGGCGAATAGTGTGGCAGAGGCACGTGAACGGTTAACTACAGAAGTAATTGATTTAGTTCTTTTAGATGTTTATATGCCAGAAGAGGATGGCTTAGCGTTGTTAAGTGATATTCGTGCGCAACAACTACCAACGGATGCGATATTAATAACGGCAGCTACCGATGTGACTCAAGTACAAACAGCTTTACGCTATGGTGCAGTCGATTACTTAATAAAACCATTTGAATTTGAGCGCTTTAAAACAGCATTAAATAAATATAAGCAACATTATGATTTGTTACATGGTCAACAGTCTATATCACAGACGTCATTAGATCGTCAGTTATTGTCACAAACCCAAACACCAGATAATACGCAAGCCAACTTACCTAAAGGGTTAACGCAAAAAACATTACAAGCGATTATTAATAAAGTAAATGATTCTGGAGAACGTGCTTTCTCTACTGATGAAATTGCGGAAATGGCAAATATTTCACGTGTATCTGTACGTAAATATTTAAAATTTCTAGCTGATATAGAAGTATTAGAAGAATCAATGACATACGGTATCGGTAGACCGGTCTATTTATATACATTTAATAAAGAGAATATGTATATCGTACAACAATATTTACAATAGTTTTGAATGCCAAGTAACAATGGTAAACAGTGTTCTGTAGAGCGCAATAATTGTGTTCAGAAATAATAAGTAGAGCAAATGATAGCGCTTTTTTTAATTACAAAAAGATTATTAAACTTTCATAAACTAGGCTTCCCCCTTATTTCGCATTAGGATGAATATATGTTAAATGAGGGGGATTATTATGATTTCAAAAAGTGAAATGAAAGCGGTTTCTTCTGGGCTGGGAGACAGAGATGCAAGCTTATGGACGAAAATAACACAGCTTAAAGTGGGCGTAGTGCCATTACCATTATATATAACGTTAGCAATTATTATTTATGCAGCATCTGTTTATAATACTTTGCCACCAGATATGATTGGTGGTTTTGCAGTTATTATGATTATTGGGATTTTACTCGGCGATTTAGGTTTGAAAATTCCTATTTTAAAAGATATTGGTGGACCGGCCATTTTAGCCTTATTGATTCCATCTATATTAGTATTTTTAAATGTAATTAATCCGGCTACGATGAAAGCTGTAACGACATTAATGAAAACATCGAATTTTTTATATTTGTACATTTCGTGTTTAGTGGTCGGTAGTATTTTAGGTATGAATGGCAAAATGTTAATTCAAGGCTTCACGCGTATGTTTGTGCCATTAATTGTAGGTACAGCATCATCAATTATCGTTGGTATCGGCGTCGGTTTTTTATTCGGTTATGATGTCATGCACACTTTATTTTACATCATCGTACCTATCATTGGCGGTGGCATTGGTGAAGGGATCTTACCTTTATCGTTAGCGTACTCGTCTATTTTAGGTGAGTCAGCTGAGTCATTTGTAGGTCAAATGATCCCCGCAGCAGTCATTGGTAATATTGTTGCTGTGGTATCGGCAGGTTTAATGATGAGATTAGGCGAAAAAAACAAAGCATTGTCAGGCAACGGGACTTTAGTTAAATCTGACGGTAAAAATGATTTAACGGCAGAAACGCAAAATGAAAAGAAACCAATCGACTTTGGCTTAATGGGTGCAGGTTTACTTATCGCATGTAGTTTCTTTATTTTCGGTGGGTTAGCAGAAAAATTTATAGGTATACCAGGTCCGGTTATTATGATATTACTTGCAACATTTATTAAATGTTTACAATTGATGCCACAGAAAATGGAAGACGGTGCGCATCATTTATATAAATTTGTTTCTACAAGTTTGACGTGGCCGCTTATGGTTGGTTTAGGTATGTTATATATTCCACTGGAAGATGTCGTGAAAATTGTAACACCAGCCTATGCTATTATTTGTGCTTCAGTCGTTATTACGATGGTAAGTTCAGGTTATTTTGTCGGAAAATTAATGAATATGTATCCTGTAGACGCAGCGATTGTTACAGGTTGTCACAGTGGTTTAGGCGGTACTGGTGATGTAGCTATTTTATCAGCATCAAGACGTATGTCCTTAATGCCATTTGCGCAAGTAGCTACACGTATTGGCGGGGTTTCCACAGTTATTGGCGCATCATTATTATTAAAACTTTTAAATTAATTAAGAAAATAGAACAATAAGGAGTATTAAAATGACTACACACACATATAAAGCAGAAGCACTTGCACTACATGAACAATACGCAGGTAAAATAGAAGTCGCGAGTAAAATTGAAGTCAATAGCGAAGAAGATTTAAGCGTTGTTTATACCCCAGGTGTGTCGGAAGTCTGTAAAGCAATTGCTGCAGATGAAACGAAAGTAAACAAGTTAACATCGAGAGGCAAAATGATTGGTGTTGTAACAGATGGTACAGCTGTTTTAGGTTTAGGAAATATTGGTCCGAAAGCCGCATTGCCAGTAATGGAAGGGAAAAGTATTTTATTTAAATCTTTTGCAGGCTTAGATGCTTTTCCAATTTGCCTTGATACAACAAATACCGAAGAAATTATTGCTATGGTAAAAGCGTTACAACCTAATTTTGCAGGCATTAACTTAGAAGATATTGCAGCCCCACGATGCTTTGAAATTGAAGCACGCTTAAAAGAAGAATTAGATATTCCAGTCTTCCATGATGATCAACACGGTACAGCAATCGTTGTGTTAGCCGCATTACTCAATGCTAGTAAAGTAGTAAAGAAACAACATGATGACTTAAAAATTGTTATTAATGGGGCAGGATCCGCAGGTATTGCTATAGCTCGATTATTATTAGCTGCAGGCTACAACAATATTTCATTAGTGAGCTTAGAAGGTGTAGTGTGTGAAGGTGCAGACTGGATGAACCCAGCCCAACAAGACATTGCAACACAGACAAACAGTGCGCATATACAAGGTGATTTAAATGATGTCATTGTCCAAGCGGATGTCTTTATCGGTGTATCGGGACCTAACGCTTTATCATCAGCACACATCGCTACAATGAATGAGAATCCAATTATTTTGGCTTTAGCCAATCCAGTGCCGGAAATATATCCCGAAGATGCTCGTGCTGCAGGTGCCACAGTTATCGGAACAGGACGCTCAGATTATCCAAATCAAATTAATAATCTACTCGCTTTCCCGGGTATCTTTAAAGGTATTTTACAAGCACAGAAAAAAGATATTACGATGGCAGCAAAAGTAGCAGCAGCTCATGCAATTGCTGAAGTAATTGCCCCATCAGAATTAACTGTCGATTACGTTATTCCTAGCGCGTTAAATCCTAATGTAGTAGATGCGGTGGCAGATGCTGTAGAAGCGGCCGTGACAGAAGATCAAGCTGTGACAATGAACTAAATCTAGTAATAATACAAACTTATAACGGCACTAAAAAGTACCTTAGATTAAAGTACTTTCAGACTGTCGACAAAGTCTCAGACTTTGTTGGCAGTTTTTTTGTGCACGATTTCCGCTACAAAATCAGCTAATATAAGCACGCAGCATAAATAGTTTCATACGGGAGTATATCAATAAATTAATTCCTAACATTGTGCATTTCAATAAGTTATGATTAAATTAAAGAAAACGCTTTCAATAGAAATGAGGGGGATTATTTACTATGATTACTTTTATTGTATCGATCATTTTGCTAGTGGTAGGTTATTTCACATATGGTAAATACATTGATAAGATGTTTGGTCCTAATAAAGAGCGACCTACACCAGCCTATGATCAACGTGATAATGTTGACTATTTACCGATGAAAACGTCGTCGAATTCATTAATACAATTGCTGAATATTGCAGGGGTTGGACCTATTTTCGGTCCAATTATGGGAGCATTGTATGGTCCAGTAGCATTTATTTGGATTGTAGTGGGATGTATTTTTGCCGGTGCAGTTCACGATTATTTAACAGGTATGATTTCTATTCGTAACAAAGGGGCACATTTACCTGAATTAGCAGGGAAGTTTTTAGGTAAGGTCATGAAGCACTTTGTTAATATCTTCTCAATATTATTGTTATTACTGACAGGTACAGTTTTTGTGACAAGTCCGGCATTATTATTACATAACTTAATGGATGGTCGTATTGCTTTAGGCATTATTATCTTTGTGATATTTGTTTATTATGTATTATCGACAATCTTACCAATTGATAAGATTATAGGTCGTGTTTATCCAATTTTTGGAGCCTTATTATTAATTAGTGCGGTAGGTATTGGCTTTAGATTGGTTCAAACGGGGGCACCGATTCCAGAAATAAACATTCAAAATATGCATCCAGATGGCGCACCAATCTTCCCGTTATTATTCTTTACAATTACATGTGGGGCCTTATCTGGTTTCCATGCGACACAAACACCGATTATTTCTAGAACAACAAATAAAGAGAAAAATGGTCGTTTTATCTTTTATGGCATGATGATTGCAGAAGGTATCATCGCTATGATTTGGGCTGCTGCTGGTATGAGTTTATTTAATGGTTACAGTGGTTTACAAGATGTCTTAGCACGTGGTGAAGCGGCATTAGTTGTAAGTGAAGCGTCGCATTTATTATTAGGTTCAGTATTTGGTACGATTGCTGTTCTGGGCGTTATTATCTTACCAATTACGAGTGGTGATACGTCATTTAGAAGTGCGCGTATGATTATTGCTGATTATTTAAATATAGGGCAAAGTAAAATTATGAAACGTATATGGGTGGCGACTCCATTGTTTGTTATCAGCTTTGGTTTAACGCAAGTAGATTTTACTATATTATGGCGCTATTTCTCATGGGCGAACCAAACGACTGCCGTTGTAGCATTATGGGTAGGTGCAATGTATTTACTATTAGCTAAGAAAAACTTTTGGGTGGCAGCTATCCCAGCTACATTTATGACATGGAATATTTTCGTCTATATTTTAAGTCAAAAAATCGGGTTAGGGTTAGACTTAACATTAAGTTATTATCTTGGCTTTGGTTTAACGTTATTATGGATTATTTACTTCGTCTACCAATATAAACAAACGGTAGCGCAAACGTCATTTGAATTAGATCATCAAATACCATATGGTCAAAATACTGTGTCGTCTTAATCGTTGAATAAATAGCTAAAGAGCCTAACTCTAAGTAGGGTTAGGCTCTTTAAGTATGTCTACAGGAAGTCTAAAAGATAAGTAGTAGACATCCATTTTTAAGTTAAGCTGTAATGTTTCACGCTAAACAATAACAGTTTTTAATCACTTATATAGATTACTGACAGATGGCGTCGGTCAAAAATATAATTTCCTAAAAAGCTTGTGTCGTCGCACTTCGGCAAGGATGACTACAATTGAAATATGGCTAGGTCGAATTAATAATGTCTCAAACTTATTTGGGGTTAACACTTTTGTTGGTGAAGTCCAAATTCATAATAACAACCCCAGTAATAACCACGACGATACCGATAACATTGACGACCGATAAAATTTCATTGAAAAAAAGTGCACCAATCAATGTAGTGCCAGCTGTACCTAACGCAGCCCAAATACTATATGCTTTGCTTAAAGGTAATGTTTTTAAAGAAAATAATAAAAAGATAAATGCGATACCGAAGCTAATAATTAATATTATGCTTGGAATGACATTGGTGAATCCTGAGGATAACTTCAACATTGAAGTACCAAAAATTTCAAAACCAATAGATAATAATAAATAAAGATAACCTTGCATGTACAATACCTCCTTAAAGCCTCAACAGTATGAGTCCGATAATAAGTAACATCAAACCAATTATCGTTTGACGTTGAATACGTTCTTTAAAAATAATAAAACCTACTGCCGCTGTTAAAGCAGTACCAATACCACTCCAAGCTGCATAAGTAAAACTAAGTGGAATCGACATTACTGTTAAAGACAAAAAATAAAATGCTAAAAGATAGCCGACAATGACACCAAGAACAGATAGTTTCTTGCGTGATATTGCGCTAAATTTTAACATCGTGGAACCGAAAATTTCAGAAATAATGGCACCTGCTAAATAAATAATTCCCATCACTTATTCCTCCTGAGCGAGTGAATTTAACATATCGAATATAATACGTTCTATATGAGCCATTTGTGCGGTATCAGCTTCTTCATACATGATAGTAAACCATAAACCATCACTCATTAAACGTAATTTTAAGATTTCATCAGGATCTCCTTGATCTTGAGCAAAGCGTGCTGACCATTGTTGCACCACTTTTTGCCATAATCGTAAGCTGTTTTTGTCTTCCTGCGAAGATATAAGCACAGCAGTTAATTGAGCGTTTGATGATTGACGTAAATAATCTAGCGTAGTTAATACATAAGCACGGGTAAATACATAATTCCCAGACAACTTGGAGATATGATGTTCTATACTTTGTTCAAAATCTGCAATAGCCATTTCATTCATTTTTTGAATTAATGTGTCTTTATTATTGAAGTGATATAAGACACCACCTTTAGTGATATTAGCTTTTTTAGCTAAGTAATCCATTGTTAATTTTTGCATACCTTCTTCTTGAATAATTGTAGCTGCATGCTGTAATAATTCTTGTTTTTTATTCATCACGATACCTCATTAATGTTTACTATACTGACCGTTCAGTAAAGTAAATTTAACATAGAATAATTAAGTACGCAATTTTACATGTTAAAGGACGATTGAGTTTAAGTTTTGAATGTGTGAAGAAACTTTATATACAAAAAGCCAAGTAAACACTTCTTATATGAGTGCTTACTTGGCTTTTTAAGTGCGTTTTATGTTGTTGATGATGATAGTTCGCGGCACATTTTAGGGATAAGGAAGAGATCGATGATCAGCCATATCCATAAGATAAATAGCAAACCATACCCAATGAAGATAGGTGATGTAACCCAACCAGTAAGGCCTAGTCCTACTTGCCAAATGGCGGTATTAAATTTTCGTCCATAAAACCGATGTGCCCCTAATTGACCAAAAAAGAACCAAAGTATGTATGCGATGATGAGTTTATTACGTTCGACTAAAGTATTCGACTGTGTATCTACTTCTGACATTAAGTGAAATCCTCCTTGATAACTCATAGTATTTATTATATTGACTGTTTTAACACTATAAAACATTAAAATAGGGGCGAGCTAGAAATCACTAGTTGTAGTGTGAATTCCTATGCTCGTCCCTGTAATGATGACTATAGAGCAAAATGTTGCTATAGCAATTGCTCAAGGTCATATATAATGAAATAGAAAGGGTAGAATGTTGTAGTAAAGGGCTCAATTTTTACTACACAAGTTCAAATGTAAATGGCTAGTTTACTTTACTTGTTTGGCTCAAGGTTTGATCGCGAATGCACGCACGGGAAACCCAGGTGCATTTTTGGGTTTGGGGCTAATCGTATAAATGATTGCACCCCTAGTTGGGAGTTGATCTAAGTTAGTTAACAGCTCGATTTGATACGTGTCTTGACCAAGGACATAACGCTCTCCTCTAATATCTCCATATTTAGCGACATCTACAGAAGCGTCTGTATCAAAGGTTTCGTGACCGATGGCTTTAATGTTACGTGTTTCAAAGAGAAACTGTAATGCATCAAGGCCCCAACCTGGTAAATGTAATTGTCCGTCACTATCTTTATTTTCAAACTGTTCGATATTGGGCCAACGTTTAGACCAATCTGTACGTAAGGCGACAAAAGTATGCGGTTCAATTGTGCCATGTACTTGTTCCCATTGTAATATATGGTCTTTGGTAACGATAAAATCTGCATCTTGTGCAACTGCTTCGGAAAAGTCTAAAACAATTAATGGCAATACTAATTCTTTAAGTTCTAATTCTTCCAAGTAACGTTGGTGTGGCACAAAATGGATGGGAGCATCGATATGAGTACCATACTGCGTCACGAGATTCCAACGTTGTACAAAAAAGCCATGATCTTCGATGTTATATAATGTAGAAACTTCGGCTTTTTCAAACTCACTAAAGCGTGGGCTATGCTCATCAAAGGTGTGTGTTAAATCTACCCACTCTGTTTGTTTTAACTGTTCTAGTTGGTCCCATAATGGATATTGTGTCATTGTATCAATGCTCCTTTACTTAATTAAACTGTTGCTGGATCTTTAGATTCGCGTAATTTTTCTACTGAATTGACTAATACAGTTAAGGCTTCACGTACTTCATCTTCTTTACGTGTTTTCAATCCACAGTCAGGGTTAACCCAGAATAATGAACGATCGATTTCTTGCAATGCACGGTGGATTGCAGTTGTGATTTCATCTTCTGTTGGAATACGTGGGCTGTGAATATCGTATACGCCTAAACCAATACCTAAATCGTAAGTGATGTCTTCAAAGTCTTTAATTAAATCACCATGACTTCTAGATGTTTCAATAGAAATAACATCAGCATCTAAATCATAGATGGCATGAATGATTTGTCCGAATTGAGAATAACACATATGTGTATGAATTTGTGTTGCATCTGCCACAGATGATGTAGATAGTTTGAATGAATGAACAGCTTTGTCTAAATAATCTGCATGGTATTCAGAACGTAATGGTAATCCTTCACGTAATGCAGGTTCATCGACTTGAACAATTTTAATGCCTGCTGCTTCTAATGCTAAAACTTCTTCGTTAATAGCTAAAGCAATTTGGTCTTGGACATCTTCACGTGGTAAATCGACGCGTTCAAATGACCAGTTCAAAATCGTAACCGGACCTGTCAGCATACCTTTTACTGGTTTGTCAGTTAAATTTTGGGCATATACTGTTTCTTTGACAGTTAATGGTTCTGTCCATTTTACATCTCCGTAAATAATTGGTGGCTTCACGGCACGAGAACCATAAGACTGTACCCAACCAAATTTAGTTACTAAGAACCCTTGTAATTTTTCACCGAAGAATTCAACCATGTCATTACGCTCAAATTCACCATGAACAAGCACATCTAAACCGATATCTTCTTGAATTTTGATCCAACGTGCAATTTCATCTTGTAAAAATGTTTTATATGCTTCGTCAGAGATACGGTTGTTTTTCCAATCAGCACGTTGTTTACGCACTTCAGTTGATTGTGGGAAAGAACCGATTGTAGTTGTTGGTAAATCTGGTAAGTTGAGTTGTGCGTCTTGTTGTTTTTTACGTTCTGCAAATGGTGATTGACGTGTATCACGCACTTGTGAAAAGTCATATTCTAGATTTTTAAACGCTTGGTTTTGGAAACGTTCATAACGTGCTTTTAACACATCAAATTTGTCAGAATCATTGTCATTGATTACACGTTTTAATGCATCGAGCTCATCTAATTTCTCAGTAGCGAAGCTTAAGCCTTCAGCAATCGTTTCATCTAAAGTTTCATCATCTAATGAAACTGGAACGTGTAGTAATGATGCTGATGGTTGCACCACTAATTCGGATGTATAGTTTTGTAGTGTTTCAATTAAGTCTTTTTTAGCGGCAATATCGGCAGCCCAAACGTTACGGCCATCAATAATTCCAGCGTAAATGGCTTTATCTTGGTCTAAATCACCAGATTTAAGTTGCTCTAAGTTGTAACCACGGTCGTGGACGAAATCTAACCCAAAACCTTTAACAGGTAAAGTATTTAAAAACTTAATATTCGCACGTTCAAAATATGTTTGAATTACTAATTTGCTAGCAACTCCTGCTTCAGCGAAATAATCATAAGCTTGTTTAGTAATATTTTCGAAATCTGCACTTGCATCTGTCACAAGGACTGGCTCATCAATTTGAATATATTCAGCGCCAGCATCTACAAGTGATTGTAATACTTCTTTATATAATGGTAGTAACGTTTGAACTTTTTCTTCAAATGTTTGGTTGCCACCTTTTGATAGTTGAACAAATGTAATAGGGCCAACAATAACAGGATGCGCATTAACATTTAATGATTGGGCATAATTAAAACGTTCTAATAAAACATTGTGATTTAATTTTGGTTCAGCGTTATCCCACTCAGGAACAATGTAATGGTAGTTCGTGTTAAACCATTTAATTAAAGCACTCGCTACGTGTTCTTTATTACCTCGGGCAATGTCGAATAACAGATCATTATTAACTTCACGTCCTTGGAAGCGTTCCGGAATTATATTGAAGAGTAATGATGTATCTAAAATGTGATCGTATAATGAGAAATCACCGACTGGAATACTATCTAAATTATAATTTTTTTGCAGTAGTAAATTTTCTTTGTGTAAGTCTGTTAATTGTTGATTTAACTCTGCTTCAGAAATTTTGTTAGACCAGTAACTTTCGATTGTCTTTTTCCATTCTCTTTTTCTACCTAACCTTGGGAAACCTAAATTTGATGTTTTAATTGTCATAATATTGCCTCCTGTTTTGTTGAAGTGATGGTTTTCGAGTATGCTGCTAGTTCTAAAGAAAAATCTACACGTTGGAAGGGTGTAATCAGATATAAGCCGTTGAAATATTCATGTACAGTGTCGATAAGCTCTTTGCATATTGAAATGCTGAGCTCGCGTGTCTTTTCTTTATCGTTTTTAACTGCTTCAAATTGAGTTAATATTTCTTCAGATAGTTTTATGCCAGGTACTTCGTTGTGTAAAAACAACGCGTTGTTATAACTGGTGATTGGCATAATACCAATAAAGAAAGGTACATTTAAATGCTTTGTTGCTTCATATACTGCTTTGATTTTTTCTTTACTATAAACGGGTTGGGTAATGAAGTAATTCATTCCGCTATCGATTTTCTTCTCTAAACGTCGAATAGCCCCGTCTAGTTTACGTACGTTAGGATCAAATGCTCCTGCGATGTTGAAGTTCGTTGCTTGCTTCAGCGCATCACCATCAGTATTGATTCCTTGATTAAAACGTTGTGCGATTTCTGTTAATCCTTTGGAGTTCACATCAAAAACATTCATGGCACCGGGAAGGTTACCAATTTTTGAAGGATCACCAGTAATGGTTAATATTTCGTCGACGCCAATGAGTGACAGACCGAGTAAATGAGATTGTAAACCTATAAGGTTACGGTCACGACAGGTAATGTGTACTAACGGTTCAATATTATAATTTTGCTTGATTAGACTAGCTGCCGCGATGTTGCTGATGCGGACAGTAGCTAAGGAATTATCAGCTAACGTTACCGCATCTAT
This sequence comes from Staphylococcus arlettae, assembly GCF_002902345.1. Classification (GTDB taxonomy): domain Bacteria; phylum Bacillota; class Bacilli; order Staphylococcales; family Staphylococcaceae; genus Staphylococcus; species Staphylococcus arlettae. Next base: position 137,231 of record NZ_PPQB01000022.1, on the reverse strand, counting down.
ATCGGCGTCATCTAATTTTTTGATATTTCTGAAAAATAAGCTTGTATCGAGATGTTTGGGTGTATCTAATTCAACAATAATAGTTGGACGTTGTTTCACTTTAGTAGTTAAATTAACTTTGGAACTTGTCGTTGTTGTTTTAGTTTGGTGTTTAGTTATAGGAATAATATCTTTATGTGTAACAGGTTTTAAGTCTTTAATAGATGACTTAATAAATTTAATATGTTCGGGTGTTGTACCACAACAACCACCGATCAGGCGAACGCCTTCATTTATTAATTTTTGAGCGACGCTACCAAAATATTCAGCGTTATCACTATATTTAAATTCACTGTTATCGATATCTAATAGACTCGCGTTTGGATAACAAGATAAGTAACCGTCATCCGGTAATTCAATATGTGAAAAAGATTGCTGCATATGGTGAGGTCCATGATGACAATTTAATCCTACAACATCGGCGCCACTGGCTTTAAGTTGTTGTAATGCGCTATTGATTTCTGAACCATCACGTAAATAATTGGTATTAGAAGCTGTTAGTTGAGCGACGATAGGAATATCATATTTACGACGTGTCGCTTGAATGATATTTGTTAGTTCTTCTAAATCATAATACGTCTCGAAGAGTAAACCATCAACGCCAGCTTCTACTAAAGTATCGACTTGAATGCCTGTATGGTATTGGATGGCAGATAAGCTTAAGTCCTCTTGGCGCACACCTCGAAAGCCGCCAACGGTACCTAAGATATACGTATCATCATTGGCAGCCTGTTGAGCAATTTTAACGGCAGCCTGATGTATGTCCTTCACTTTATGTTCTAATCCGTAAGCTTTGAGCTTCTCGAAATTAGCTCCATACGTATTGGTCTGAATAATGTCAGCGCCAGCATCTATATATGAACGATGAATATGTTCGACTTTTTCTGGATGGCTGAGATTATATGCTTCAGGACAAGTATCTAAGCCTTCAGAATAAAGTATTGTTCCCATCGCGCCGTCAGCGATGAGTATGTTGTGTTTGAGTGCTTGTAACAGTTGAGTCATTAAAAGCCTCCTTAAATGCGTAGTTAAAGTCAGCGATAAGTTCATCTGGGTCTTCTAGACCAACACTTAGTCTAAACAGACCAAAGGTAATATTGCGTGCTTCACGTACATCTTGAGGCACTGCTGCGTGTGACATTGTGGCTGGGTGTGACAAGATCGTTTCAACACCGCCTAGACTGACTGAAACAAGTGGTAGTGACAATGCGTCTACAAAAGTTTGTGCTTTATTTTCATCTTTTAAACGGAAACCGAGCACAGCACCGCCATGTTTAGCTTGTGCTAAATGTGTCTCATTATGTCCCGGGTAATAAACTTCTGCGACTTCATCGCGTTCTGATAAGAATGTAACTAATTGTTGCGCGTTACTTACAGATTGATTAAAGCGTACAGGTAAAGTTTTTAAATGTTTAGCCAATGTCCAACTATCTTGTGCAGATAAGGCATTACCTGTACCGTTTTGTAATAAGTACAACGCATCTGCGACAGCTTTATTATTAGTAATAGCGACTCCAGCAATAATATCGCTATGACCACCTAAAAATTTAGTAGCACTGTGAACAACGATATCTGCACCTAATGTCAATGGAGATTGTCCTAGTGGTGTCATAAAGGTATTGTCAACTGCTACTAGTAAATCACGTGCTTGTGCTAATTGAGCAACTGCTTTAATATCAGTGATTTTAAATAGTGGGTTGGATGGTGTTTCTAAATAAATCAATTTAGTTTGTGACTCAATTGCATCTTCAATTGCCGTAACGTCTGTTGTATCTACAGTAGTGAATCGTATATTAAAGCGTGTTAAAATTTGTTCTGTTAAACGGAACGTACCTCCGTATACATCATCAGGTAAAATGACGTGATCGCCACTATTAAGCGTGAGTAAGACTGATGAAATAGCAGCAATACCTGAAGCATAAGCAAAGGCGTAGTCAGCACCTTCAAGTTTAGCTAGTTTTTCTTCTAATAAATTACGGTTAGGATTGCCACTGCGTGCATAATCATATGTTGTATCGCCACCTAGTACTTGTTGATGGAACGTTGATGAATCATATAATGGTGGGTTTGCTGAATCATAGTCCTGTCCACGGTGTGCATCATATATTACTTCTGTTTCTTTTGATAAAGTCATGAAATCACTCCTACTTTAGATTTTTCTAATGCTTGAATAATATCTGCTTCGATATCTTCATAGTTTTCAACGCCAATAGATAAACGGATTAAATATTCGTCAATGCCACGTTTATCTTTTTCTACATCGGGCATATCAACATGTGTTTGTGTATATGGGAAGGTAATCAATGTCTCAGTACCACCTAAGCTTTCTGCGAAGATACAAACATCAATGTTTTCTAAAAATTTGGCAACGCTATAGTCTTTGTGTAAACGTAAACTCATCATACCGGTGCGGCCGCTGTATAATACTTCAGAGATTGATGATAACGTCGAACATCGCTCTGCAAGTCGTTTGGCATTTTCTTCTGAACGATCTAAGCGTAAATGTAATGTTTTTAGACCTCGTTGTAATAAATAACTATCGATCGGTGATAATGTCGCTCCAATCATATTGTGTAAGGCGTTAAAGTCTTCAGCGAGTTGTGGGTCTTTAACTGTTACGATGCCTCCTAAGACGTCGTTATGACCTCCGATATATTTAGTACCTGAATGTAAAACAATGTCTGCACCTTCCTCTAATGGTGTTGAAAGATAAGGTGTTAAGAACGTATTATCAATAATAGTTAACAAGTTACGCTCTTGGCTTAAAATATAGTAAGGTTCAAGGTCGACCTCTAACATTAAAGGATTTGATATTGGTTCAATAAAAAGTGCACGTGTTTGTGGTGTTAGTGCTTGTTGTACTTCTTCGTAATTTAAAAAGTCGACATATTTAAATTTCACGCCATATTGTTGTTCATAAAAATCAAATAGTCTAAATGTACCTCCGTACAAATCAAAAGATACGAGCACCTCATCTCCTGGTTTGAAAATATTACAAACGAGTTGAATTGCTGCCATACCGCTAGACGTTGCAAAGGAAGCTATACCGCGTTCTAATTTAGCAAACGCTTCTTCAAATGCTGAACGTGTAGGGTTTTTCGTTCTTGTATAATCAAAACCCGTCGATTCTCCCAAATGCGGATGCTGATATGCAGTTGATAAATAAATAGGGTTGGCGATAGAGCCAGTAACATCTTGTGTTAATGCGATTTGAGCCAATTCAGTATTTTTCATAATATATAACCTCCTAAAAAATAAAAAAGCTTCCGTCCTTTAGACCCGAAAAATTCGGATATAAAGGACGAAAGCTTGCTTCGTGGTACCACCTTAGTTTGTTGTTTTATTGCTAAAACAACCTTATCCAGTACGCTAACAGTTGATGCATCGACATTTTGAATCTATAGAAGATTTCAAAACAATGGAAATTAATTCCAGTTTGGCATGTAACTGATGTTAATACTGTATCGCTATAACGGGCGATCCCGATGATGCCTCATATTGGCATCAGCACTCAAAGGCCATTTTCAAACTTGCTTTCTGTGTCTTCTTTCAGCAACTGAAGACTCTCTGTGCCAGCAGGGTTAGTTCTACTTTCCTTATTACTGTGTTTAGCTATTTGTTTTAACTGATAAATCATAGCTTACACATTAAAAGAAATTTTGTCAACAACTTTTCTGAAAATTTAGATTAACGAGATTATTTTGATATTAGAATAAAAAGGCTAATCTGCGCTAGTATAAATATTTCTACTTGTTCTCACGTATAAAAATTCATAAAATAACAGTAAAGCTGTTAGAAAGGTAGGTGAATATCATCGCACAGACAGAAGACAACCGTTTAATTACTACCCAGGATGAAGAGGTGCAACATATTGCACTAGATCAAATTAAAGCCAATCCATACCAACCCCGAAAAACATTTGATGATACTAAATTAGATGATTTAGCGGGTTCTATTCGACAACACGGCATTCTACAACCAATTGTCTTACGGCAAACTATAAAAGGCTATCATATTGTAGTAGGTGAACGCAGATTTCGTGCATCACAACGTGTGGGTCTGACAACGATTCCTGCTATTGTCAAAACAATGACAGATGAAGATATGATGGAACTTGCGATTATTGAAAACTTACAGCGCGAAGACTTGAACGCAATTGAAGAAGCTGAAAGCTATCGTAAATTAATGGATGACCTACAATTAACACAACAAGAAGTTGCGACACGCTTAAGTAAATCGAGACCGTATATTGCTAATATGTTACGTTTACTTAATTTACCAACTGAAATCATGCGAATGATTCGCGATGAACAACTTTCGGGAGCACATGGACGTACACTATTAGCTGTTAAAGATAAGCGCACAATGAATAAAATGGCGCAGCAAGCCTACGAGGAGTCTTGGAGCGTACGTTATTTAGAGGATTGTATCAATTCAGCAAAAAATAGCAAGACATCAAAACAAGCTTCAACGAGTAAGAAAAAGCCCAAGTTTATTCAACAACAAGAACGGCAATTAAGAGACCAATATGGCTCAAAGGTGAATATTTCTACCGTGAATAAAAAAGGGCACATCACATTTGAATTTACTTCCGAGGAAGAATTTAAGCAATTGATACAACAACTTAATGCCCAATATCGAAAATAAGCATAGTATCTTTGCAGTCATGCATTATGAAGTAGTAGTCAAACACTTGTTAACGGTGTAATGGTAATAAATAGGACAAATATCAGCAATATAAAAAGCGCGTGCCTTAAGAGAAGGCGACGCGCTTTTATAATACGTTTTAATTATTAAGATTAACCTTTTAGAGAAATTGAGTTTACTCTGAGTGTCAGCAACACATTCATGATTTGTTAACTCCTTAACTCGTAATATAATCGCCGCCATTCACGTGAATAACTTGTCCAGTAATGTAAGAGCTATCAGCGTAAGAAGCCAAGAAAACATATGCAGGTGCTAGCTCTGCTGGCTGTCCTCGTCTCCCCATCGGTGTGTCATCACCTTGGTGTTCGACTTTGTCTTGGCTAAAAGTTGCAGGGATGAGTGGCGTATAAATAGGACCAGGAGCTACAGCGTTGACCCGTATCCCTTTTTCAACCAAGCTTGTAGCAAGTGAACGTGTAAATGCTACGATTGCGCCTTTAGTGGCAGCGTAATCTATTAAATGACCGGAACCACGATAAGCTGTCACACTCGTTGTATTAATTATAGCATCGCCTGATGAGAGGTGAGGTTCAGCTGCTTGAGATAAAAACATCATACCAAAAATATTAGTCTCAAATGTTTCTTTAATTTGCTCCGGTGTGATGTCAGCAAAGTGATCTTGTGGGAATTGGACACCACCATTATTTACTAAAATGTTGAGTTGGCCGAAATCGGTAATTACTTGTTGAATTAATGCTTGAGAGTCAGCTACGCTTTTTAAATCATGTGCATATGCTTTAGCTGTCACTCCAAAAGATTTAATATAAGCAACAATGTCATCAGCATCGCTATGCTCGTCATAATAACCTATGGCGACATGAGCACCTTCTTTAGCATAAAGCGTTGCTATCGCACGACCAATACCAGAATCGCCCCCAGTAATGAGTGCGACTTTACCTTGTAATTTTCTGCCTGCTTGATAGTCATCAAATTCAGAAATGGGTTTCGGCTGCATATCTTTTTCGATACCAGGTTGACGCTGTTGTACGTATCCTTTTATTTCTTTATGAAAATCAACTAAGTTCATAAAGCACCTCCAAAAGTGTCATTATTAATCCGATACCACCTGTAGTACAAATGAAACTTAGTTACAATTATTATATTGCTATTCAAACAAAAAGGAGATTAGTATCGTGAAATACTAATCTCCCGTCTGTTATGAGTTTAAAACATCGCCTTACATCAAATCGTGATATTAGAGTTAGTTTGAAGTGTGACGATGTTTATTGAATGCGTAAACTAATTAATAGTAATACCAATTTTATAAGGTTGTTTACCTATTATAAATCTGAAAATATGGAATTCCCTTAAAATAACATAAGCAATCAAGTGTTTTCGCGTAAAAGCTACTATTATAACGATATTTTAGTTAAGCTTGTGATGAAGCAGAAAAGCTCAATCTTGGAATGAACGTTTCAAAGTGAACATTTTCTTGTGGTATATCTAATGTTTGTAGTTGCATAATCATTGAATTTAGGAACGAATTACCACCACAGATGTAAATTTCAGTGTTTGCATCTACATACTCTTGTAATTGTTTAGAATCGATAAAGCCATCAACATCTCTAAAATGAGTTTTGAATTCACCTTGTGCGACAGAGTTATTAATGTCGTTCAATTCTTGTTCAAATGCTACATTATTGTCATTAGATGTAACTTGAATAAATGTAGCTGCTAATTGTTTATTTGCTGCTTCGCGGTACATTGATACTAAAGGTGTCACTCCTACACCAGAACCTAAGAATAATTGTTTATTCTTGTTATTGGCTAAACCGAAACCACCAACCGGTGCCGATATATTTAAAGTATCACCAATAGTTACTTCATCATGTAAAATTGTTGAAACTTCACCTTCATGACCTTCAGTTACATCGCGTCTTACACCAAATGTTAAATAGTTTGTATCACCATCAACAATAGAATAATGACGTTTAGCTCTGTACGGTAATTTGTCACTGGCTACGTCAACCGTAATATATTGACCAGGTATAAACTGACTTAAATCTATATTTTCTGATGTAATTGTGAATGATTTTATGATCTCTGTTTGTTCTTTAATGTCTGTGACTTTGAATGGCTGGAAGCCGTCCCAAGCCATGTTACTGTAAACTTCTTGTTCTAAACCGATAAATGCATCTGCAATTGCTTGATATGCTTTGCCCCACGTTTGGATAACTTCACTATCATCTGTCAATCCAGTCACTTCTTTAATAGCCCATAATAAATTTTCTCCAACAATGGGATAGTGTTCCGGTTTTACTTGTAAAGCGCAGTGTTTATATACTACTGGCATAATAGCAGGAACGATAGGTGACAAATCATCGATATTATCGGCAGCTGCTAAAACGGCCATAGCTAGTGCTGAAGATTGTAAACCTTTTTTCTGGTTTGTTTGGTTAAAAACATTTTTTAATTCTGGATGTGTTTCAAATAAGCGTTTATAAAATTTCGAGGTAATTGTTTGTCCTTCTTCTTTTAGTAAAGGTACCGTGTCTTTAATAGTACTAATTTCTTTTTGAGTTAACATAATATGACCTCCTTATTTATCTAACTTAATTATTAAACTATTGTATTAATTGTTCAAGTAAATAAAAGGAAAGTCATAAAGGATTCAAAATTTTAAATTGTGCGTATTTCATCACATTATTTTAACTGAGTAGTTAATGATAATATTAAGATATTAGTAGTCGATAGTATAAGTTCTGAAATAGGGAGTGGTTGTATGAAAATTGCATTAACGCCTAATACATATGGCTTTCGTTTGAAAGGTGATTTTCAAGAAACAGTAGCAGGATTACAAACGACAGGTTATGAAATTAGACAACATCATGATTATCGGTGGGATGGGTTACAACGCGCTGAACAAGATGTTTATATTTTTCAATATACGTTAAGTGGGAAGGGCGCAATACGAATTGGTCAACAACAGTTTTCATTAAGACAAGGTGATGCCTTTTTTGTCAAAGTCCCTAGTGATCATTGTTATTATTTACCATATGAATCTGAACAATGGGAGTTTTTGTACTTTACAATCTATGGCAATATGGCAGCAACACTCTATGAAAAAATACAAGGAAATGCAGCACCCATTTTACAGTTGCCACTCCATGCAGCACCAATACAATTTATCATTGAAACACTAGAAAAAATAGAAAATATAGGTATACATCACGGTTACGAATCTTCTGCGCGTGCTTATACGTTTGTGATGAAATGTCTGGAGTATTTAGAATACGGTGAACAATTGGAGACAGCAGATGACTCACCAATTAATAAAGCAATACGGTACATAGAAAAATATTATTATGAAGATTTATCGTTAGATGATGTTGTAGCGGTGACCCAACTTTCTAAATATTATTTTACCAGGCAGTTTAATGCCGCGATGAAAGTAACACCTATACAGTATTTAACTCAAATACGTATACGTGTTAGCGTCCAATTATTAATAACAAGTGAATTATCAGTGTCTGAGATTGCTAATCAAGTAGGATTTAGGTCTAGTAATTATTTTAGTAAAGTATTTAAAAAATTAATTGGTGTAACACCTGGTAGTTATCGTAAGTATAATAAAGTGATGCCAGTAGATAAATTATTCATTGATTAATAGAGCAATATTTTACTCTTTTCAAAAAAATTTACGATTGATAGATATCAGAATTTTCACTAATCTAAATATAAGATATTGTAATTACAGTAAATGAATACAAGAAATAAAAGGTTTAAGTACTGTAAAAGCAATTTATGAAATCGCAATATTAAACTTATATTTAGGGGGCGGTAATATGAAGAAAATTACGTTTTTAGGTGCAGGTAGTACCGTGTTTGCTAAGAATGTATTAGGTGATTGTATGACTGTTGAGGCATTACAAGATTTTGAATTTGCGTTATATGACATAGACGAACAACGTTTAGAAGATTCTGAACAGATGTTAAACAACTTAAAAAGCAGTTTAAATGCTAGCGTCACAGTACGTGCTTATCATAACCGCAAAGAAGCTTTACGAGATGCTAAATATGTTATTAATGCTATTCAAGTTGGTGGATATGATCCAGCTACTATTACAGATTTTGAGATTCCTAAACAGTACGGTTTACGTCAAACCATTGCTGATACATTAGGTATTGGAGGTATTTTCCGTAATTTAAGAACGATTCCAGTCATGCAAGCATTTGCGCAAGATATGAAAGAAGTGTGTCCAGATGCCTGGTTTTTAAATTACACAAATCCGATGGCCGTGTTAACAAACATTATGCTGCAAGAAGGGATCAAAACAGTTGGCTTATGCCACAGTGTTCAAGTTTGTGCCAATGATTTATTAACATCGTTGGATATGCCAACAGATGGAATTCAGCATAAAATAGCGGGCATCAATCACATGGCATGGTTGCTTGAAATTACTCGTAATGGTAAAGATTTATACCCAGAAATTAAACAACGAGCGAAAGCAAAACAGCAACAGTCACATGACGATATGGTGCGCTTCGAACTCATGGATAAATTTGGTTATTATATTACTGAGTCTTCGGAACATAATGCGGAATATCATCCTTATTTTATTAAAAGCCAATATCCAGAATTGATAGAGCGTTTCAATATACCATTGGATGAATATCCACGGCGCTGTGTCAATCAAATATCAGAATGGGAAAAAATGCGTGATGATATGGTGAATAATAAAAATTTAGAGCATGAACGTTCACATGAATATGGTTCGTATATCATTGAAGCAATGGAAACCAATCAACCGTTTAAAATTGGAGGAAATGTATTAAACACCGGTGGTTTAATTAGTAATTTACCAGAGAATGCTGTAGTAGAAGTGCCGTGTTTAGTGGATAGTAGTGGTATTGCACCGACTTATATTGGTCCGTTACCAGAACAACTTGCAGCATTAAATAGAACCAATATTAACACGCAATTATTAACTATTGAAGCGGCATTGACGCAGAAAAAAGAAAAAATATATCAAGCAGCAATGTTAGATCCTCATACTGCAGCAGAATTATCAATCGATGACATTATTGCACTATGTGATGATTTAATTACAGCTCATGGCGATTGGTTACCAAAGTTCGACTAATATCAGCGAGAGCTTTGAACAGGTACACAAAGAACTATTATGTCTAGCTTTAACATTGTTAAAGCTAGTAGAACTTAAGGGGTGGTTTTTTGGATAGACAAGTAACCCGAAAAGCAAAGTATTCTTTTGGTATTGGTGCTTTTGGTAAAGACTTAGTAGTAGGTCTAACGGGGACCTTCTTAATGTTTTATTTTACGGATGTACTAGGGGTGGCGGCAAGTTTTGTAGGCACGCTGTTTTTTGTCGCACGTATTTGGGATGCAATTAATGATCCGGTTATGGGTATGATTGTAGATAAAACTAAAACCAAATGGGGCAAATTTAGGCCGTGGTTAGTTATTGGTACTATTATTAATGCGGTGATAACCATTATTCTATTTAGCGATTTTGGATTGTCTGGCACAAGTCTGTATATATATGTTTCAGTGTTTTATATTTTGTGGGGGATGACTTATACGATGATGGATGTGCCATATTGGTCTTGGTTACCTAATTTAACTAACGATCCAACAGAACGAGAGGAAGTATCTATCATTCCTCGTGTGTTTGCTAGTTTAGCCAATATGATTGTTGGTACTGCAGGTTTAACAGTTGTAGCATTTTTTGCTCACCACTTTGGAGGCGGAGAGCAATCTGTAGGTTTCTTTATTATGACAGTCATCATTGCTATCGTATTTATCATTGCAATCATAATAACTGTACGTAATGTTTATGAAGCGCCGACAAATATTGATACAGGCATTACATTGCGTTTTAAAGATATTTGGCGTATTTTATTCATGAATAAAGAGCTACTCGCTTATATCGGTATTTTAGTAACTTTCTTTTTAAGTATTCAATTACTAGGCAATGTCGCAATATATTATTTTAGTTATGTGGCAGAATCTAAGGCATTGTTTGCACTGTATAATGGTGTAGGCTTTGTAGAAATCCTTGCATTATTGATGTTTCCTAAATTAGCAAAATGGCTGTCACGTGAACATGTGTTTCCGATAGCAGCAGTATCATTATCCATAGGCTTAATCATTTTTTTAATTGCAAGCTATGTATCGCCCTCTGCTGTGATACCAGTCATAATAGGGACAATATTTATTAAAACAGGTACTGGATTTATTATGGGCATTATTACTGTATCGATTGCAGATGTTATTGATTATAGTGAATTGAAATTTGGTCAAAGGAATGAAAGTGTTATTACATCAACTCAAACGTTCTTGATGAAAACTGCTATGGCAGTAGCGGCACTATTTACCGGATGGGGATTAGACTTATTTGGTTATCAAGCTGGTCAACAGCAAAGTGACTTTACGAAAAATGGTTTACGTATCATCATGATTGCATTACCTATAATCAGCGTCTTTTTAAGTTACCTCATTTACCGATTCAGTTATCATTTGAAAGGTGCGTACATTCAAGATGTTGTAAATGTCTTAAATGTTAAAAAGCGACAAATTAAATAATATGACTAACAAGAGACTGGGACAATATTGATTGTCCTAGTCTTTTTTCATATTGGCAGTAGCTGACTGCATTGAAAATGCGCTTCAAATCAAGCTTGTTTCAAGGCTAGTCAACCTTGCCGGAGTGGGAAGACGAAATCATTTTTTCAAAAACAGATTTCTGTCCCACTCCCTTTACTATGAAAGAGCTATGTATTATTTTGTTGGTCTATCAAGTACTAATAAGTACTAATAAGTACTTAGCAAGTAAGCATTAAAATATAGATAGAAGTAAGTGGAAATATAAGCGTTATAAAAATGTTAGCTATTTTCTGTCGGTTACTGTAGGGTAGCCTTAGCGTTGTCTGACTTCAGACTACCGGTAGTGATGCTTTGCTATTTTTAGCTGAATTACAGCAACTGCACCGTTGCCAATGCAAACGGTGCAGGAGGATTAACTTTCTTTATTTTCAAAGTCTTCTTGTTTGTTATTATCAAAGAAAGATGAAAATTTATCTTTAATATCATCTAACTTGTTATTTACTTTATCGAGCTCTTCTTGCATTTGATCACTGTTGCCATTTTCTTGTTGATCTTTAGCTTGTTCTAAGTTGTTTACAGCACTTTGATATTTATCGGCTAAATTTTCTGTCGTGGATGAATCAGCTTCTTGTTTAAGACTATCTACTTTATCTTGTAATGATTGCAGTTTAGATTCTGTTTCATCATTTCCATTACTTATATCATCTTTAATTGTTTGGATTTGGCTTTCAATTTTACTATTTTGATGTTCGAAATTAACATTTTCACCTTGGCCAGCATCGTTTTGGTTTTGATTATCAGTTTGTGCTTGCTCTGTTTGATTTTGTTGTCCGTCATCACGTGAGTTGAAAAATGCTGTTACGGCAAAAACACCTACGATAAGTAACAAAATAATAGCACTTAAACCGAGCCACGTATTTTTACGTTTGGTTTTTTTATTTTCTTCCAGTAATTGTAATTCTCGTTCTCGATCGCGTTGATTATAATGGGCTTCTGATTTTAAGTGATTCGGATCATGTGAATCATGCGCATAGGATTGTTGGTATTTTTGGATACGACTATAAGGGCTGTATAATACTTCTCCAAAGATATCGTACTGTTGCTCGTCCGTAACACTATGTGTGTTTAAATCAGTATTAACCTTACCGTGTTTATCTAATGCAATAATAGTTCCATCGTCTTCGATCTTTAAAATTTTAGGATATTCGTTAAAGTTATTATTACGCTGCATCATCTTCACCCTCATCTTCTAGTTAAAAATTACTACCATAGTAAGCTATACCCAAATTGTTCTATGTTATAAATAGTAAAAGGATACTTAACATAAAAATAATAAAAGCTGACTTAAATTAAATTAACGTACTTTATTATATTTTTATCCATATTTTGAGTGAGGTCGTCATCAGAAATAATGAAATCCAATTCAGCCAAACCACTTATTTTAGCTGTTACAACTTTGCCTACTAATAAGTTGTAAATACAATAAAAGCTACAAGACATAGTGCTATTATAAAAAAACTAATACCGATAAATATCGAATGTTTGTTGAATGCTACTATACCGAAGCAAATAAAAGTGACGCTTAAGCAAAGCATAGCTATAAAGTGTGGAAATTGTAAGATGTTGAATGAAATACTTAAATTTAAAAGAAAGCTTAGGATCCCTAAAGATAAAAATATTCTCTCAATAAAAGTGAAAGTTATAGGGGCTTCATATAATATACTCCTTCTATAAATTTTTAAACTACTATAACACAAGTAGTATAATAAATTGAATTTCATGTTTTTGTAGTCAATATATTATAGATAAAATTATATTCATTCTGTATCTATAACTCTAAATATATTATGCAAATATAATTTAAAGTGTTTTATTTTATATTGGCATTGTGGTATATTTATAAAAAAAGTTACTTTTCGCTAATGAAAGGTAACTTTTTTTATAAATGTAAGAAAGCGCTTACGTATAGGGGGATGTAACATGGAAGAATCAAGTACGTTGTTAACTATAGTGGGTTTATTGATTATTATTTCAATAGTCACTTTGTTAATCATTAAAAAGATAAGTCCAGTAGTAGGAATGATACTTATTCCTATCGTTGGTGCATTATTAATTGGTCATGGGTTTGGGGATATTTGAAAATATGTGGATTCCGGAATTGACCAAGTTTTTAATGTTGCTATTATGTTTATTTTCGCTATTATTTATTTTGGTATTATTTCTGATAGCGGATTATTTAGACCATTTGTAAAAGTAATGATTAAATTTACGCGAGGGAATGTTATTATTGTGGCTGTTGTGACCGCATTAATTGGAACATGTGCACAGTTAGATGGTGCAGGAGCGACAACATTTTTATTAGCAATACCCGCATTATTACCTTTATATCGTGCACTAAAAATGAGTCCGTATTTATTAGTATTGTTGTTAGCCCTAAGTGCTGCAATCATTAATATGGTTCCGTGGGGTGGCCCAATGGCTAGGACAGCGTCAGTTATTGGCGTCGACAATATTAATGACCTGTGGTATCAAGTCATTCCATTACAATTAATCGGTATTGTGTTAGTCGTATTATTTGCAATGTTCCTAGGTATGCGAGAAAAAAGAAAAATTGCCCGTACTTATAGTGATATGGATAGGGAAAAAGTAGATATTCAAAGTATTGTTGAGGGTTATGAGCAACAACAAAACGAAAATTCTCCTATTATAGGTGAAGCGGCTAAACATAAATATATTTTATGGCTTAATTTAATTTTAACTATAATTATTGTCGCTATGATGCTCTTAGATATAGTGCCACCTGAGTTGGCGTTTATGATTGGTGTGGCGATTGCACTACCGCTTAACTTTAGAAATGTAGACTATCAAATGGAACGTATACGTGCCCATGCACCGAATGCCTTAATGATGGCAGCAGTAATCTTAGCAGCAGGTGTGTTTTTAGGTATTTTAAATGAAACGGGAATGTTAAAAGCCATAGCATTATCGTTAATTACGATATTACCAACAGCTGTCGGACCATACTTACATATTATAGTTGGTATGTTAGGTGTACCTTTAGATTTATTAACTAGTACAGATGCATATTATTTTGCAATATTACCAATTGTAGAGTCTACTGCAGGCCAGTTTAATGTGCCTACAGAATCTACAGCTTTTGCACTGATGATTGGAAATGTTATCGGTACGTTTGTGAGTCCATTTGCACCAGCAGTTTGGTTAGCAGTTGGTCTTGCTGAAATTAATATGGGTAAATATATTAAATACGCCTTTTTCTGGGTGTGGGGATTCTCAATTATAATGTTAATTATCGCAATTTGCTTAGGTATTGTAACGATTTAGTTTAGATTATAGTCTTAATATATTATTATTGATAATTTTATAAAAAAGCTGGGACATGTATGAACTTGTCCCAGCTTTTAATTGTATCGACTATAAAGTTACAATTGTACTTCTTCTTATGCATACATAGTAATAGACAGACTTTATAAGTGTGTGTCTTGAAGCTGTTTGTTGCTCTCTGTGAGTTGATTTTTATCTTATGGTGTATCTTTGTTTATTGCAGCCATTTGTTGAGAGAAATGCTCAAAAGTGATTTCATTTTTACCCATCGCCGCCAATTGAAGATACATCTGCTCGTTTTTACTATAGGTCTCTTTATACAAAGTGGATAAAAGTGATGCTTCATTTGGTAATGGTGACAACACATCTTTGAGTTGTGAAAATGCATGATAATAACGTATACCAAAAATTCTTTGGGAACGCGCGTTAATGTGTATACCATCTGGGTTAGGGCGTAATCCTTGTCCAGTTACGAAATAGCAGTATGGATCTGAGTTGCTCACTGATTGTATAATTTGATTGATTTCTTGGTATTGTGTTGCACTTTGGCCGAAACCAGATTGTCCTAAATAATCTCCTAGACCACCGACAATAAAGGGGAGGTCAGGTTGATCTAATGCATGACGCATATGTGCGATAAATTGTTGCAATTTCTCTTGGTAGTTTTGGTATTTATCATTATTACTATCATTTTCGCCTTGATGCCATAACACGCCAATGAGTTCACTTGTTTCCATTGCAAATTGTGCTTCAGATATGGCGTGTCGCGTCAATATTTGATCAGGTGCCCAGTCGTCAATAGAGGTGCCACCATCTGCGCAAGGGATGAGTCCTAATGTTTCGTTTGGATGTTCGTCAACCCATAACTGTGCAAATGAAGCGGCAGGACCGATACCAGCAACTGCTCTATCTTGATGAATAGGCTCTTCCATAAATTGCCAACGACCATTTTTTAATACTTTAATGTGTTCATTAATGATAGGTTCTACATCTGTAATAAATCCACGTCCTGCCATATTAGACTGCCCGACTAATAAGATTGATTTCATCGACGTTCACTCCTTTGGTTAGTATACACAACTATAGTATATGGTAATTTAAATATACAATGTTTACGAATGTAAAGGATTTTGTGTGCGATGCTTTATCGCATAGTTGATTCTTGCTATAATAGGCGAGTATGTTTTAGCACACGTTGGATATTTTAGTCTCAGGGGAGTGTTAATTTAAAACCCAAGTTGGAGTTGCAACTGAACGAAAACACGTACAATAGACAGTAACATTAAGTCAGGGAGGACATAGCATTGAATCAAATTAAAAGCGTATTAGCATCTTTGTTTGAACCTTTAACCAAAGTTGAGACGTATCAAACCTTAATATCTAACATTATTATGGTAGTAATATATATTGTCGTTGCTTGGTTTGCGATACGTATTATTAATAAAGTGATAGAACAATTTTTTAAAGTGCAAAACAAAGGCAGAAATGCCAATAAAAAACGCTCACAGACATTAATTTCACTAGTACAAAATATTGCTTCATATGTAGTATGGTTTATAGTCATTACTACTATTCTTAGTAAGTTTGGTATTAGCGTAGAAGGTATAATTGCCAGTGCTGGTGTTGTTGGTTTAGCTGTTGGTTTTGGTGCGCAAACAATTGTTAAAGACATCATTACTGGGTTCTTTATTATTTTTGAAAACCAATTTGATGTTGGCGATTATGTTAAAATTAATAGTGCCGGAACAACTGTAGCTGAAGGAACTGTAAAAGCAATTGGATTACGTTCAACGCGTATTAATACGATAAGTGGCGAATTAACAATCTTACCAAACGGTAGTATGGGAGAGATTACTAACTTTTCAGTATCAAATGGTACAGCGATTGTGATGATGCCTGTGGCAATTGATGAAGATATAGATCGTGTGGAAACATTATTAAATGAATTATTTACTTCAATGCGTTCTAAATATTACTTATTCATTACTACTCCAGAATTCGTAGGTGTCGATTCCATTACGAGAGATGAAGTATTGATTCGTATTTCAGCAGAAACGATACCTGGTGAAGGCTTCTCAGGTGCGCGTATTTTACGTAAAGAAATTCAACAATTTTTCAAATTAAAAGGTATTAAAACACCGCAACCAGCCATGGTACAATATGACTCGAGTAACCCAAATCAAGCACAATAACTTCGGAGGTGTGACAGAATGACAGCTAAATACGGTCTGAATGATATAGTAGAAATGAAAAAGCAACATGCATGTGGTACGAATCGTTTTAAAATCATTCGTATGGGCGCAGACATCCGAATTAAATGTGAAAATTGTCAACGCAGTATTATGATTCCTAGACAAACGTTCAATAAAAAATTAAAAAAAGTACTTGAGTCTCATCAAGTAACTGATGAAAAGGAGAATGACTAATGGCTTTAACAGCAGGTATCGTAGGCTTACCTAACGTAGGGAAATCTACTCTATTTAATGCAATTACAAAGGCTGGCGCATTGGCAGCTAACTACCCATTCGCAACAATCGACCCTAACGTAGGTATTGTAGAAGTACCGGATAATAGATTGAATGTATTAACAGAGATGGTACAACCTAAAAAGACTATACCAACTACATTTGAATTCACTGATATTGCAGGTATCGTGAAAGGTGCTTCAAAAGGTGAAGGATTAGGGAATAAATTCTTATCTCATATTCGCGAAGTTGATGCAATATGCCAAGTAGTGCGTGCTTTTGATGATGATAATGTTACGCACGTTTCTGGACGTGTAGATCCTATTGATGACATTGAAGTTATTAATATGGAATTAATTTTAGCTGATTTAGAATCAGTGGAAAAACGTTTGCCGAAACTTGAGAAAATGGCAAGACAAAAAGACAAAAATGCAGTTAATGAAGTACGTATATTAACTACAGTAAAAGAAGCATTAGAAGAAGGTCGTCCAGTACGTAGTTTAGAATTTAATGAAGAAGACCAAAAATATATTAACCAAGCACAATTATTAACGTCAAAAGATATGTTATATATCGCCAATGTTGGTGAAGACGAAATTGGTGACGAAGATAATGAAAAAGTTAAGGCTATCCGTGAATACGCAAGTAAAGAAGGATCAGAAGTTATTGTAATCAGTGCTAAAATCGAAGAAGAAATTGCTACATTAGATGATGATGATAGAGCAATGTTCCTTGAAGATTTAGGTATCGAGGAACCAGGTTTAGATATTTTAATACGTACAACATATAATCTATTAGGCTTAGCAACATATTTCACAGCAGGTGTTGAAGAAGTACGTGCCTGGACCTTTAAGACGGGAATGACAGCACCACAATGTGCGGGCATCATCCATACAGATTTTGAACGCGGGTTCATCCGTGCAGAAGTAACGAGTTATGATGACTATGTAGAATTTAATGGTGAGCATGGTGCCAAAGAAGCGGGTAAACAACGTTTAGAAGGTAAAGATTACATCATGCAAGACGGTGACGTTGTTCACTTTAGATTCAACGTATAAAATTTTCAAAAGTTCCTGATTATGTCAGGAGCTTTTTTAATATCAAAGTACATAAAACACCTCCCAAGTTGCAATAGTGAAATGGGAGGTGTTGTTGTAGTGGTATTATTTTGGAGTGTTTACGACGTGAACCATTCGCTGCTGACACCAGACGAGATATAATTGGCATCGACTTTTTGATCTAATTCTTCAGAATAATGTTCATCGGTGTATTGCCATAAGGCATGATTCGTAGATGGTTGTTGCTCATTATAATTAGCCAACCAAACACCATCATAATTATTAGGTGCTTGTGGAACATTTTCATTGATAAAGTTTTCGTATGAATAGAAAAGTACTTTATGATTTCCTGCTAGGCTTTTCATTTCATCGTACCAAGCTTTAGTACTTTGCTCCACGCCACCAGAAGTGACACTATTTTCTTCTAAATCATTGACATAAAATTCAGCTTTGGGTGCACGGTTGTGAAGTGTTCGAGCTTCATAGCGTGCATCGTCTGGATTTTCATACATACTATATGAATAGACGCCAAAATCTAAATTATATTTATCGAGTAGTGCTGAATTATGTTCGAGTGCAGCATCTTCAGTTTCAGAACCGTATTGGGCACGAATGATAATGAAGTCATAGTTTGCTTTCAATGCTTTAACTTGATTGGCAGTTAACTCTCCTTGCCATTCAGAAATGTCTAAAACGCGATTGTCGCTTTTTGCTCCGCCTGCTTCTCGTGTCACACTGTTATTTTGTGTTGCCGTTGGATGTTCTTTGAGATAGTTTTCATATCCAGCGCCCATTGTGCCACGATGTGATGAATCTTCGTCGGCCGCATAAACTGTCGCACTAGCGAGTGGTGCACTGGCTAGCACTGTTGTTGCGACGATGCTTTTTTTCAAAAACGAAATCATAAAAGTACTCCTTTAGTTTGCTATAGTGAATTGTTGAATATGTAATTAATGGTGTCATAAATTTCTGACAAAGCTCATGCTAAAATAATTAGATTTTTTTCGCAACCTTACTTCGTACAAGATTAAAGTGTAAAGAAAATTAATTAATTCAGAAATAAAATAATCGTTATTAACAGCAAGAATATATTAATTCAAGTAGATTGTCACCTTTCGTATTATTGTAAATTGTAAAAGCTTATGCTATAATTCTTGATTGTGAGTAATGAAAATTATTCCTTGCCTATTGTTTTTATTGATAGGCCGTATAGACCACAAGGAGGTGCAATTATAAAATGAGAACATATGAAATTATGTACATCGTTCGTCCAAATATTGAAGAAGATGCTAAGAAAGCAGTAGTTGAGCGTTTCAACGGTATTTTAGCTTCAAACGGATCAGAAGTCCTAGAAGCAAAAGATCAAGGTAAACGTCGTTTAGCTTATGAAATCAACGATTTCACTGAAGGTTACTACAACTTAGTTCGTATTCAAACAGAAGGTAATGAAGCTACAGACGAATTCCAACGTTTGGCTAAAATCTCTGACGATATTATTCGTTACATCGTTATCCGTGAAGACGAAGATAAGACAAGAAAATAATTGGGGGCGCTTAAATGATAAACAGAGTTGTTTTAGTAGGTCGTTTAACAAAGGATCCAGAATATAGAACAACACCCTCAGGCGTGAGCGTTGCGACTTTTACTTTAGCAGTAAATCGTACGTTTACAAATGCGCAAGGGGAACGCGAAGCAGATTTCATTAACTGTGTAGTTTTTAGAAAACAAGCAGAAAATGTGAATAATTACTTATCAAAAGGTAGTTTAGCTGGCGTTGACGGTCGCATACAATCACGTAACTATGAAAACCAAGAAGGGCGTCGTGTGTTTGTCACTGAAGTTGTTTGTGACAGCGTTCAATTCCTTGAACCGAAAAATCAAAACCAACGTCACAATCAGTCTTCTGGTAATAATTTCCAAGATTATGGACAAGGTTTTGGTGGTCAACAAGCAGGTCAAAACACGTCATCTTATCAAAATAATAACAACAACAATTCATCAAACTCAGGTCAATCTGATAATCCTTTTGCGAATGCAAATGGACCGATTGATATCAGTGATGATGACTTACCGTTCTAAGCTCTGTATTTTGTGTGAATTTACAAGAGCGATAAATTAAAAGATTTTTAAAGTGTGAAAAATTGCATTATCGTGTGTGTAAATTGTGTGTAAAGTAATGCAATTTAAAGCGTATGTCTTCAGTGTGTGAAGATATACGCTTTTTTTGTGCTCAAATTGCTCTTCATTTAATAAAAGAACTATTGTACGAGTTTTAGTAGCAATGTCGCGTCATTAAAATTATGAATATTCAGATAGAAAGTTACATATTATATCACTTATAAAACGTGGCTGGACTTAATAAATTTTAACACAAATTATATGCAATTTTAATAAAATTAACAAAACATTCATATGCAAACATTTTAGAAATTAAAAGTTTTAAAAAACACAAAACAGGATAATTATTATTATATCTTAATGTATTATGTTTTATTAATGATTTGAAAAGATGTTAAAAGAATATTAATATTGAAGATGTATCCAATTGATAGGAGGCTTATTAAAATAGATGGAAACAAAATTATTGTCTTATGCACAAAATGAAATACTACAGATTGAACAGTACTACGAAAACACAAGTATAAATAATATTGTAGGAATTATGCACATGCGTAATGGACTGGAATACGATGAAATCAATGTCGCGTTTAATGCATTGGTCCAAAGTCATGATAGTTTTAGATTACAAGTGACACGAAAAGATGGTGAATATAAACAGTATTTAACAGATTTTGAATATCGGGACTATCCGTATTTAGATTTCTTCGAAGACGAAGTCGGTTACAATAAATGGCGTAATGAAACAGCGAGAAAAAATATCTTTGAGTTAGATGAACAGTTATTTAAATGCGTCTTACTTAGATTTCCAGAAGGTCATAATGGGCTATTTTTATTACAACACCATTTAATAAGTGATGGTTGGAGTATGACACTTGCTGTGAATTTTTTGATACGAAAGTTAGCGGGCAAAAATACAGAGGAAGATGCACGTGCCTCGTATTTAGATACAATCGCAACTGAAACAAAATATGAACAATCTCCTCGTTTTAATAAAGATAAACAATTTTGGCTAGAAAAGCTTGAAAATTTTGAAAATAATACCCTATTTGAAAAGACAACATTGGATAGTGCAGTAGGTAAGCGTCGAAGCTTTAGCTTATCAAACGCAGACACAAAACGAATTAAAGATTTTTGTGAAAATAATCAAATAAGTATTAGTAATTTATATTCCTCAGTGATGCTTATTTTAAAATATAAACAAACGTTGTCACAGACAAATTCCGTTGGTTTACTCATACATAATAGAGATAGTAAAAAAGAAAAGATTTCTACTGGAGTCTATTCAAGAGTATTACCAATGATTGTGGAAGTCGACAAAGATCTATCAATCACAGAGTATTTAAATAAAATAAAACTAGAAACGTTTAATCTACTTAAACATAGAAAATATCCGTATGATTATATTGTCGAAGATAGCGGTAACAAAAAAGGTTTGTTGGATTGCTTCGTGTCTTTCCAAAATACACAATATAATACGGAATTTATTGAAGATGGCTTTTCGGATGAATGGTTAGATTCAGGGACGAATAACGCACCGTTAAGTTTAAATATCAGTAATAGAAGTAGTAAAAATGGTTTGGATATTGATTATGATTACCAAATTGATGCTTTGAATGATCGAGAAGTATGTCAATTGCACGATACTATTCAAAATGTTTTGAATAGTATGATAAATAATCCGGAACAAAAAATTAGTGATATTGAAATTGTGACACCGGAAGAAAAACAACAAATTTTACACACTTTTAATGATACTGCGAGAGCGTTAGATAATAGTCAAACATTTGTAGAACGCTTTGAAAGACAGGTTGCGCTAACACCAACGAAAACTGCCATCACTTATGAAGGTACGAGTTTATCATATAATGAGTTAAATGAACGTGCGAACCAGTTGGCAGTAAAATTACGTGATGCCAATATTAAACCCAATGATTTTGTAGGCATTATGACCAATCGATGTTTAGAAATGATGATTGGTATTTATGGCATTTTAAAAGCTGGAGGTGCTTATGTACCTATTGATCCGAATAATCCTAGTGAGCGTATTAATTATATTTTAGAGGACAGTCAACCTAAGGTGTTGTTAACGGATCGATCCATCGATGAGGCAATTACTTATAATGGACATGTGATTGATTTAACAACGGATAGTACTTTATCGTCGCTACCAACAGAAAATTTACCCCATGTGACTCAAGTTTCAGACTTAATGTATGTCATTTATACATCTGGTACAACTGGGAAACCTAAAGGCGTGATGGTACCTTATAAAGGTGTAATCAATCGCTTGAATTGGATGATTGATGAGTTTAACGTAAGTGAACAAGAAAAAGTGTTGTTTAAAACACCATTTACATTTGATGTATCCGTTTGGGAAATTTTTGGTTGGGCTATGGTCGGAGGTCAAGCAGTATTATTACCTTCAGGTGAAGAAAGTAATCCGGCAAAAATTACAAAACTTATTGAACAACATGATATTACGATGGTTCACTTTGTGCCATCAATGTTAAGTGTCTTTATTGATTTTATTAAAGCGTCTGACAATGTCGCAGCTATATCTTCAGTGAATAATGTTTTGGCGAGTGGTGAAGCGTTGAAAACTGAACACGTTAATCGTTTCAATGAGCGTATTGGTAGTCCTAATGAGACGTTGCTTATCGATTTATACGGACCAACTGAAACATCTATAGAAGTTATTTATTACCCATGTCACGCCGATAAAATCTATGACACAATACCTATCGGTAAGCCTATTGCCAATATTCAAGCTTTAATTTTGAATGAAGATAATAATTTATTAGGTATTGGTGTAGCAGGCGAGCTGTGTATAGGTGGAGTTGGAGTCACAGATGGTTATTTAAACCGTCCTGAATTAACAGCCGAACAATTTATCGATAATCCTTATGGTGAAGGTAAATTATATCGAACAGGCGATTTAGCTAAATGGAGCGAAGATGGCAATATAGAGTACATCGGACGTATCGATGAACAAGTAAAAATACGTGGTTATCGTATTGAGCTTGGGGAAATCGAAAGTTTATTACGACAAATGGATAATGTATCGGATGTTGCAGTAGTGGCCAAGCCAGTTCAAGGTTCTGAGTTGGCAATTTGTGCTTATTTGGCGTCTGAAGAGGCACTTGATTTTAATAGTACTAAGTCACTTTTAGCGAAAAAGTTACCGGAATATATGATTCCGTCCTACATGATGCAATTAGAACAATTACCAGTAACAGCTAACGGTAAATTAAATAAAAAAGCATTGCCTGACATTAAAATAGAAACAAAAACGTATGTTGCACCATCGACGGATATGGAGGCTGAAATAGCCAAAACTTTTGCTCAAGTGTTGAATGCACCGCAAGTTAGTGTGCAAGATAGTTTCTTTGAAATTGGTGGACATTCTTTAAGAGCAATTAGTGTAATTAATGATATAGAAAGTCGTATGGGTATACGATTACCATTAAAAGCTATCTTTGAACATCCAAGTGTAGCGCAATTAGCCACAGTCGTTGAAGCGCAAGCCAAAGAGACTGCAGGACATGACATTCCACAAGCTACAGACAAACCTTATTATCTGACGTCATCACCACAAAAACGACTTTATGTGTTACATGAGATGACGGATAGTCCAACGGCTTATAATATGCCAAGTATGTTAGAAATACGTGGGGATGTTGATATCACACGTGTACAAGAGGCTTTCCAAACACTGGTTAATAGACACGAAGCGTTAAGAACACATTTTGAGACGATAGACGGCGAACCAGTACAAGTCATTGAAGAACAAGCGACGATTAGCGTAGATTACGAAGTAGCACATACTGAAGATTATGATAGTTTGTTAACGGCTTTTGTACGTCCATTTAATTTAGCACAAGCACCGTTACTGAGAGTGAAAATCGTTAAATGTGCAGAACAGCGTTTTATTTTATTATTTGATATGCATCATATTATTTCTGATGGTTTATCAATTAATATTATCATCAAAGAATTTTCAGCACTTTATCAAGGTTATGCATTAGAAGAATTAAAAGTGCAATACAAAGATTATAGTGAATGGATGCACACACGTGATTTAACGAGTCAACGTACTTATTGGTTAGAACAATTTAAAGAGGAAGCACCCGTTTTAGATTTACCTTATGACCATGCTAGACCGAATAAACAAAATTTTGATGGGCGTTCTATTACAGTGCGTATGCCTGATGAAACACGTAGTGCTATTAGTCAGTTAGCGCAAACAACAGGCAGTACAGATTATATGATTTTACTAACGTCATTCATGGTATTATTACACAAATATAGTCGCCAAGAAGATGTGGTGATCGGTAGTCCAATTTCCGGACGTACACACAAAGATACTGAAAATATGTTAGGGATGTTTGTTAATACATTAGCTATGCGTGGTTATCCTGAACGTAATAAATCCTTTAACCAATTGTTGTCTGAAACGAAAGATGCATCTATAAAAGCGTTTGATAATCAAGAATACCCACTTGAAGCTTTAGTAGATGAAATTGTAGAAAAACGTGATTTAACGCGAAATCCGTTGTTTGATGTCTTATTTACGTTACAAAATAATGAACAACAAAAATTAGAAATCAATAATTGGGCGATTGAACCTAAGGCGGCTACACATACAGATGCGAAGTTTGATTTGAGTATGACTATAGAAGATGGTGAACACTATGATGTGTCATTAGAATATGCGAGTGAATTATTTGAAGAGGCAACGATTCAACGTATGCTTGGGCACTTCTTCGAAATTTTAGGTAATATCACGACAAATCCTGAACAAAAAATTAGTGACATTAACATAGTTACAGAGTCAGAAAAAACGACAATTTTTAATGATTTTAACGACACACAAGTTAACTTAAATAATACACAAACATTTGTCGAACGCTTTGAAGCACAAGTGGCGAAAACACCTGAACAAACTGCAATTATGTATGAAGACGCAAGCTTAACGTATCGTGAATTAAACGAACGTGCGAATCAATTAGCGCGTGTGTTACGAGCACAAGGTGTAGCAGCAAATCATTTAGTTGGTTTAATGACAAACCGTCGTTTAGAAATGATGATTGGTATATACGGTATTTTAAAAGCTGGTGGTGCCTACGTGCCAGTGGATCCTAACTATCCTAGTGATCGTGTGAATTATATTTTAGGAGATAGCCAACCGGACGTCTTATTAACAGATCATAATTTAGACGCTTCGATTGATTATGACCAACAAGTTATTAATTTAACAGATTCAGCTGTATATGAGAACCAAGCTAAAACAAATCTACCACATGCCACTGATGTGACAGACTTAATGTATGTCATTTATACGTCGGGCACAACAGGTAAGCCGAAAGGTGTAATGGTACCATACAAAGGTGTTATGAATCGCCTGAATTGGATGATAGATAAATATCACTTCAGTGCGCATGATACTGTGTTATTTAAAACACCATTTACGTTTGATGTGTCGGTATGGGAAATCTTTGGTTGGGCAATGGTTGGTGGTCAAGCTGTACTACTACCTTCAGGTGAAGAAAGTAATCCAGAAAAAATTACCGCACTCTTAGAACATCATCTGATTACAATGGTACACTTTGTACCGTCAATGCTTGGGGTCTTTATCGACTTCATTAAAAATACGAATAAGCAACAAGCTATCGCTTCAGTTAATCACGTACTCGCAAGTGGTGAAGCGTTAAAACCAGAACAAGTAAATCAATTTAACACGATTATTGGTACACCAAATAATACTTTGTTACTTGATTTATATGGTCCGACAGAAGCATCAATTGAGGTTATTTATTACCCATGTCATGCTGGACAAGCGTATGACACTATTCCAATCGGTAAGCCGATTGCTAACATTCAAGCATATATTATGAATGAAGATAATAACTTAATGGGGATCGGTGTTCCCGGCGAGTTATGTATCGGTGGTGTAGGTGTCACAGATGGTTATTTAAATAGACCTGATTTAACGCAAGAAAAATTTATAGATAATCCATTTGGTGAAGGTAAATTGTACCGTACCGGTGATTTAGCGAAGTGGAGTGCAGAAGGTAATGTTGAATATCTTGGACGTATTGACGAACAAGTGAAAATCCGTGGTTATCGTATTGAACTTGGTGAAATCGAAAGTACTTTAGGTCAAATCGACGGGATTTCGGATGTAGCTGTCATCGCCAAAGCAGTAGTTGGTGACGAATTATCAATTTGTGCATATCTAGTGTCAGATGATGCGATTGATATAGAAACGATTAAAGCAACACTTGGGCAAAAGCTACCAAGTTATATGGTACCGACTTTTATGACGCAACTTGAACAATTGCCTGTAACAGCCAATGGTAAATTAAATAAAAAAGCATTACCAGATATTAAAGTAGAAACAAAGGCTTATGTTGCACCAACAACACCAGAAGAAGCAAGTATCACTCAGGCTTTTGAAACTGTTTTACATTTAGAACAAGTCAGTGTATATGATGATTTCTTTGAAATTGGCGGACATTCATTAAAAGCAATAAGTGTAGTCAATGAAATTGAAAGCCATCTAGGGGTAAGACTGCCACTTAAAGCAATTTTTGAGAATCCTACTGCAGCCCAACTTGCAAAAGTAGTGCTTAATAGTAGTGACAACGCCCATACTCAAGCGATTGCTCCGGCTGAACAGAAAGCACATTACTATGCATCATCACCACAGAAACGTTTATATGTGTTAAATGAAATGGTATCTGGTCAAACAGCATACAATATGCCGAGCATTTTAGAAATTCATGGGAACGTTGATGTAGAGCGTGTACAAGAGGCATTCCAAGCGTTAATTGATCGTCATGAATCATTACGCACACACTTCGAGGCAATCGATGGAGAACCAGTACAAATTATTAATGAGCAAGCAGAAATCACAGTGGATTATGAAGAAAATGCTAACCCCGATTATGATGCTTTATTAGAGGATTTTGTAAAACCATTTGATTTAGCGCAAGCACCATTGTTACGTGTGAAAATTGTGAAACAAGCAGAGCAACATTATATTTTACTCTTTGATATGCACCATATTATTTCAGATGGTTTTTCTATTAATTTAATTATGAAAGAATTCTCTGCATTATATCAAAACCAAGCATTAGCACCATTGACAGTACAATATAAAGATTATAGTGAGTGGATGCACAATCGCGATATGAGCGCACAACGTGCTTTCTGGTTAGCTCAATTTGAAGAAGAAGCACCAGTACTTGATTTGCCTTACGATCGTGCACGTCCAAATAAACAAAGCTTTGTTGGTGGGACAGTCTCAGTGGATGTGCCAGCGAAAATCACTCAAGACATCCATCATTTAGCACAAGAAACAAGTAGTACTGATTATATGATTTTATTATCATCATTTATGGTGTTACTACACAAATATAGTCGTCAAGAAGATATCGTCATCGGTAGTCCAATTTCAGGACGGACACATAAAGATACTGAAAGTATGTTAGGAATGTTCGTTAATACGTTAGCAATGCGTGGCTATCCAACACGACAAAAAACATTTAATCAATTATTGGCCGAACTCAAAGAAACGTCGTTACAAGCATTTGATAATCAAGAGTATCCACTTGAAGAGTTGGTAGATGAAATTGTGGAAAAACGTGACTTAACACGTAATCCATTATTCGACGTACTATTCACACTACAAAATAATGACAAACAGAGCATAGACATTGAAGATTGGAACATTGAAACTAAAGAAGCAACAAACACCAATGCGAAATTTGATTTGAATATGACTATCGAAGAAGGCGACACGTATAAAGTGTTATTAGAATACGGTCAAGAGTTGTTTGATGCTGAAACAGTGCAACGTATGCTCGGACATTACATGGAAATCTTAAAAAATGTTACGCAAAATCCACAACTTAATATTGGAGAAATTGAAATTATTACCGCAGCAGAACAAACTGAAATCTTTGAAGTCTTTAATGATACGGCTGAATCGTTGAATAATTCGCAAACGTTTGTAGAACGATTTGAAGCACAAGTGGCACAAACACCACAACAGACGGCAATTACGTATGAAGGAGAAAGTTTAACGTATAGTGAGTTAAACTCAAGAGCGAATCAACTTGCATATCGTTTACGTAAATTAGGCGTACAGCCAGATGATCTTGTAGGTCTTATGACATATCGCCGTTTAGAGATGATGGTTGGTATTTTCGGTATCTTAAAAGCAGGTGGCGCTTATGTGCCAGTCGATCCAAATTATCCAGTTGAGCGTATTGAGTTCATGTTAGAAGATAGTCAACCAGACGTCTTATTAACAGACCATACACTTAATAGTGAATTAGCTTATGATAATACTGTTATTGACCTATTAACTACAGATTTAACTACATTACCAAAAGATAATTTACCGCATGTCACAGATGTGTCGAACCTTATGTATGTAATTTATACATCTGGTACAACTGGCAAACCTAAAGGTGTCCTTGTACCATACGAAGGTGTCCTTAATCGCCTGAATTGGATGATTGATAAATATAATTTCGATGAAAGTGACATTATATTATTCAAAACACCATTTACATTCGACGTATCAGTGTGGGAAATTTTCAGTTGGGCAATGGTTGGTGGCCAAGCTGTACTACTTCCGAGTGGTGAAGAAGTGAATCCAGAGAAGATTATGAACTTAATTCATGATCATCATGTGACAATGGTTCACTTTGTGCCTTCAATGTTAGGTGGCTTTATCGATTACATTAAATCGACGGACAATGTACCTAGCTTAGCATCATTAGAAACATTGTTAGCAACAGGTGAAGCGCTTAAACCTGTACTTGCAAATGAATTTAACACTGTAATTGGAAAAAGAAATAATACATTACTCGTCGACTTGTATGGACCAACAGAAGCATCGATTGAGATGTTACACTATCCTGTCCCTCATGGTAAGACACATGAAGTGATACCAATTGGTAATCCAATTGCAAACGTACACGCACATGTGATAAATGAAGATAATAAGTTGATGGGTATCGGTGTTCCGGGAGAACTATGTATTAGCGGTATCGCTGTAACAAGAGGCTATTTAAATCGCCCTGAATTAACTGCTGAAAAATTCATTGATAATCCATTTGGCGACGGTAAACTTTACCGTACTGGTGACTTAGCAAAATGGCGTGGCGACGGAATGGTGGAATACTTAGGTCGTATGGATGAACAAGTGAAAATCCGTGGCTATCGTATTGAACTGGGAGAAATTGAAAGTGTCTTAGGTAAAATGAGTGCAATTACTAATGTTGCAGTTGTTGCTAAACCAATGGCTGGTTCTGATTTAGCGCTATGTGCGTATCTCGTTGCCGAAGAAACATTAGATTTTGAAGCTATTAAAGTAGCATTAAATCAGCAATTACCAGAATATATGGTGCCAGCTTATATGATGCAATTAGATGCGTTACCAGTAACAGTAAATGGTAAGTTGAATAAGAAAGCATTACCAGAAATTGAAGTCGAAAGTGCTACTTATATTGAACCAAGCAATGATATGGAAACTACAGTCGCTGAAGCGTTTGAAACAGTATTGGACAGAGAACGCGTGAGCATTCAGGACAGTTTCTTTGAAATTGGCGGAGATTCAATTAAAGCTATTAAATTAACGTCGCTACTCTCTAAATCATATAATATTTCTATTAAAGATATTTTCGAATTACAGACCGTTGAAAGTATTAGTAAAGCATTAATCGAACGTGCAGATACTAATATTATGGCTAAATTGAGTGCTTTAAAAGAAGTAACAGTAGAGCATGAACATCGTTTCAGCAGCGACTTTATGAAAGAAGTAAATGACTACAAAGAGAAAAGTGCTCAGCAATATCAAGCTATTGATAAAACTGCGGTTAAACGAGATAAAAAAGTATTGTTAACAGGTGCTACAGGGTACTTTGGTATTCATGTCTTAAAAGATTTACTTGCGCGCACAGATTTTACTATTTATGTCATGGTGCGTAATAGTAATGAGTTAAGTGGTGAATCAAAACTTAACAATAATTGGCAGTATTACTTCAATGCTCAATTGAATTCAGCAGATACTAGTCGTATTCATTTAGTGGAAGGTAATATTGAAGCGGATGGCCTAGGCTTTGCAACGCAAACTTATGATTATTTAGCAAACAACATCGATATTATTATTAATGCTGCAGCTAATGTTAATCACTTTGCCACGGAAGCTTCGTCTTATGACACGAATGTTAATGCAATAAATAATATAGTTGATTTTGCCAAAGACCAAAAACTAAAAGAAATCCATCATATGTCAACGATGTCTATTGCTTCTGGTCATATCGAAGACAAAAAACAAGTGACGTTCTCGGAAGATGATATTGATTTAGGCCAAAAACCGAATAACGTATATTTAGATGGGAAAATTGAAGCTGAAAAACGCTTAGTAGCATATCGTGACGAAGGTGTAGAAACGAATATTTACCGTTTAGGTAATTTACAATGTGATTCTGAAACAGGTATTTTCCAAAAAAATGAAGAAAATAATGCCTTTTATAGTATTATCAAATCATTTAAAAAGTTACAAAAATTCCCTAACTTAGCACATGATGATGTTGATTTCACACCTGTTGATCAAGCAGCACAAGCGTGCAACAAGTTGATTTTAAATAATCAACTACGCAACGAAACGCACCATATTTATAACAATCAATTATTATCATTGAAAACTTTGATGGACGTCTATAACGACAACAATCATCGTATTGATGATATTCAGTGGAATGACTTTATGGATTACTTGATGCAGTGTATCGAACAAGGTGTAATGAGTGATGAAATCAATGACTTCTTATTACACACTGGTATTTTAGATAATACATTGTTTAACAAATCACATTTTGAAATCTTAGATTATAAAACAAACTTCGTGTTAGAACGATTAGATTTCCAATGGAAACCAACTAGTACAGAGACATTAGAGAAAATGATTAACCATCCTAAAAATAATTTTTAACAGTTAGGTAAGTGTTTAATAGTCGTACCATTTAACATGCGATGATTACACTGAAGATTTGGGTTACGTGTCGTTGTAATCATTTATGTAAGAGCATGCCGGAATTCACCAGTTGGATTCTGAGATGCTCTTGCATTTACATAATTTACTTAATGGGATGTGTCAGCATGGACGTAACAATTTACGTATTGAACACGAGTAATGCCGAGTATCAACATAAACAATATCAGCGATGGTACTCTCAACAATTTAAGCACTTTTGTATTGCTCAACATACAGGTTGTAATATGAAAGATATTACTTTGCATCGAGGCGAATATGGTAAACCGTTAATCACTACACCATCCCAATACTACTTTAATACTTCCCATACTAGTGGTTATTCTGTATGTATTGTGAGTGATTATAATGTTGGTGTAGATATCGAGAAAATAGCACCCATTGATTTATCAATTCCAGATAAATATTTTGCTGTAGAAGAAGCCCACTATATTAGAGCAGGTCGCATTGAGCAACAATTACTACGATTTTATGAACTCTGGACATTAAAAGAATGTTATTTAAAGTTAATTGGTACAGGATTGTATAAATCATTAGATTCATTTGCGATTGTGCCAGGCCATAACAACTATAGTATCAAAGATGATATGGCAACTCGGCCTGATCAACTATCAGTCTTTTCTCGGCAATTTAATAGAGATTATAGGTTGTCTATCATTATGGACACAGCAACAGCTAGCACTTTAAATGTCGAAATAACAAATATCACGCCAACATTTAACAAAGATTTTATACTTTAAGGGGTTGAGTATATGGTAAAAACAACATTATTTTGTATTCCATTTGCAGGAGGCAATAAGTCATTATATTATCCATTGAAGGATAAACTCCCAAGTGATATCATCTTAAAACCCTTAGAATTACCTGGTCGAGGTGAACGGTTAATAGAAGAACCATTAGAAGAAATTGAAGATATGGTGGATGATTTAGTAAAACAAATCATGCAAGAACGACCGGAAAAATTTATCATATTGGGTTATAGTTTAGGGACAATTTTAGCTTACGAAATATATTTTAAACTTTCAGAAATAGGTTATACGGCACCACAACATATGATTTTATGTGCATGTGAGCCAATAGGTTATACAGAGCGCAATAATAACATTGAGCATATGAATGATCTAGAATTTAAACGCTTCATCCAAAATAAAGGTGGGACACCGGAAGAAGTGCTAAATCATGAGGAGTTATGGGATTTAGTGAAGCCATCACTAAAAAATGACTTTTTAGCTATTGATAATTACCACAATAGTCAACATGAAGACAAAGTAGAGACGACATTGTCTGTATTTGTCGGTGAAAACGATGATATAGCAACTGACACTGTCTATAAATGGTCGGAATTGACGGAAGCCGCAGTAGATTACAAATTTTTCCATGGGGACCACTTCTTTATTAATAATTCGTATGATCAACTGAGCGAGGAAATTAAAGCGCTTATTAATTAACTTCGCATTGATAAATGTAATTACCATAAAAATCTACTATCATTTATATTTTCCAATACAACGTATTGACAAATGACAGGCTATTTTATATTATTGATAGTGCACATATACACACACACAAGATTTTGCCGATACTTCACACATATCTATAAAAAATCTTTTAATAATAATAGAAATGATAACTAACAATCACAACACACACATAGTGATTGATAAACATTCTAATAATTGAGCGTATAAAAAACAAATTATCGTAAAAGGAGGCAGTTAACCATGGCAGGTGGACCAAGAAGAGGCGGACGTCGTCGTAAAAAAGTTTGTTATTTCACAGCAAATGGTATTACACACATCGACTATAAAGACACAGAATTATTAAAACGTTTTATTTCTGAGCGTGGTAAAATTTTACCTCGTCGTGTAACAGGCACTTCAGCTAAATATCAACGTATGTTGACTATCGCTATCAAACGTGCTCGTCATATGGCATTATTACCATATGTTAAAGAAGAACAATAATAAATATTGTATCTGCAAAACCCTCTAGTAAACAGACTAGAGGGTTTTTTGTGTTTTATTTGGAGATTTTATCTATTACATCATTGTTGGATAAGTCTAATATAAAATCCGAATGTTTTAATAAATCGTTATTTATTTTTTTGGTGCCTATTTTAACTAGTTTAATTTGAATACCATCTCTTCTTGCTTGTTTTAATGCAGGGATAAAATCAGCATCTCCAGTAACCATATATATTCTATCTACTATATTGTTATTTGATAGCCAGGCAACATCTAAACCAATCTTTATATCTACACCTTTTTGTTAGAAATCAGGTGTGAAATCATCATCAGTTAACTTTGAAGTGTCTTTAATTATACCTTTTCTAATTTTTTCTAGAACTGGATTTTTTAGTTTCCAACCTCTAAAGAAAGTGTCCCCAAGCCTCATAGCAACAAAATCTTTGTTTGATAATTCGGTGATAAGGTTACTGGAATATTTATTAATTTGAGATTCTGAAAAATTTATTTTATCTTTTGAAATGGGTTTGTCTACAGTTTGTTTATTTGGGCTACCTTGATAATAAAAAATTCTAAAAAGTTCTTCGTCATTTGAATTAATAAGATTAGTTAAAAAATTATATTGATCTTCTAGGTTTGGATATTGTGTAGAAGATTGTGCATCTCTTATTCTATGTAATAAAAATTGTCCATCAACTATTATTGCTACTTTTTTCATGACTATCCCCTTTTATAAAAAAAGCCCTGCCCAAGTATATTAAATGGCAGAGCTACAGGTATTTTAGTATTTTTATAGGTCTGTATTCGTGACCTTATGCTAAATATAATACATCTCAGTTTAAATATAGTCAATTCTAACTATCAATCTTTTCTAACTTCTTTATCATATCCCTACGGTATCATTATCTTCTTTATTATCATTTCCAATTAGTGAACTGTCCAAAATTTGGAAACCATTCTTGAGTACATATGCGTAACAACTCACAGGTGATATAATAATGAAGTCGCCTATTCCTCAGGCGTCAAGTTGACGTAGAGAGGAGGTGTATAAAGTGATACTTATTTTCGTTCACATCATAGGGCCAGTCATTAGTGGCTGTGCCATCGCGTACTTTACTTATTGGCTAAGTAAACGCAATAAAAACTAGGCGACCTTAAGCCACACCAACAAAAATCCCCTCACTATGACAGTAGTGAGGGGATTGGTGTATAAGTGAATACTTATTTTCGTTACGCATATTATAACACCATAGTGGATGGGAATGCAAAAATAGTTAACTGAGATATTTCTGTATTTCTTAATTAGCCTTATACCTAATATGATTTTGTTTCTTTTTCACTACAATTACTCTTCTTAGTTAAGATTTTCTTTGATAAGTACATATAAGCAGTTAACATTAGAAAAGCTACAAAGAAAATAGTAATAGCAAGTGCAATTGTGAAGTTATTAATAAACTTAACTATAACTATCAAAACAAAACCAATAGATATAAAATCAATAAAACTATGTATTTGAACTTTTCCTTTTTTATAATACTTAGGAATATCTTCTTCAAAACCAAAATAAATATTGATTAGTATATCGTATGTAGCTTTCATTGAAGTACCAAAGAATAATGTTGCTAGTGTTAATACTAAAGGGTTCATATATTCCACATCATTAGGTAAATTATCTATGTAATTATAAACAAAAAAATATAGTATAAATACTAGAATAAAGAAAGCCCAATTGAATACACTTATAACTTTCTTCTCCTTATTCTTTTCCGTATTACTCATATGTATATCTACCTCTCTATATAATTAAGTTAATTAGTATTATACATATTCATATACTTGCTATCACGTAACTCTAAAAAAATATAATAGATATAGTATAGTTTTCACCTATCTTATCTCTTAACATTTAACTATAGAGTATACTCCCAATGTAAATAGGACTATACAAAAAGTAACAACACTTGCAATTATTATAACACTTGATGTGAAGAGCCCTAGAAAGAAAAATGATTTATTACAATGTATTAGTAGAATAAAAATTTTGTACTGGCACTTTAATAAATCTATACATAGTATTACACCTCTCACGTTACAGATAATGTGAGAGGTGTAATCAAATATGAAAAGATCAAATTCGTATTTTTAAAACTACAAACATTAGCATATTTAATTAAAATAGCATCATGATTTCAATCTTTGTTTGGCTGAATGTATGTGTTTATTTACTTTTACTGGCTGTTCAACTTTTCCTAAACCAAAGTCTGGCATATTAATATAAATATTTTCATATGCTTGAGCTTTGACGTTATACGTTTCATGATAAAATCCAACAGCATCATTATTTTGAGTACGTTTCATAAATTTTTTCCAAGCTTTAAGATGATTGGGCATTTTTGAATAGGTGAGTAGTTTGTCATTCGATTCCCAATATTGCACTACTATATTTCCACGATATTTAAAAAACATTTCGAAAGACAAGCAGCCCAGTGATTTATCACTCATTAATTCTTTCATCATTGGTGGCATAGCTAAAAAGACTGGTAGCCATTTGTGAACTGCGAACCATTTGTTGACACGCATGCCTATAAGAAATACAGTTACATCGTTATGCGGTAAAACAGTGTATCTACCATTATTCATACTAATCAGTCCTTTGCTTTTTTAGTTGTTTATTAATAGCTTCAATATCTTTTTGATTTTTAGTATTAAGTATTTTCCAAATCACTACATAAATCACTACAAATATTATAATGAATATTACAATAGCTGAGATTTTGAAAGGAAACCAACCAGCTAGTATTGCTAAAGGAAAGAAGATAAAAAGCATGATGATAAAGTGAAGCATGGTGGTTTTTACTCGTGTATATCGCAAATGTGAAAAGACTAAACTGCTCGTGCTGAAAGTAATACCTAACAATATCCAAATCACTACAGCTATAATAAATGTTTGGATTTCAGTTAAGTGTTCATTGTAGATTTCCCCCATAAAAGAATGCGGATTGACTGGGTCATAGCTACCATCAGCAAAGATAAGTGAAAATATTATAGAGATTAAAACCCCTAGTGCAATGCCCATAGTACTTCCCATCAATAAACGTTTCATAATTTTAATGCCTCCTTAATAGACTTTAAATATCTTCTGGAAGAATACGTAGAGTCATTGTTGGTAAATATAATTTCGATAATGCCGTTTTTATTTAAAACTAAGTGATCGATAAACATTGTATTGATAATTTCAGATTTAGATATTTGTAAAAAATGACTTGCTAAATGTTCTTTAACTTTATAAAGTCGTTCATTTAAAATAAAAGTACCTTTTAATGTATAAATTTTTAATAACCTATTTTCAAAACGAAAACTATATATATCGTGTTGCGCAATAAAATAAATATCATTGTTGAGATCACGAACTTGGTAACTTGGCTGATTATAAAAATCATTAATGAGAGTCAATAATTTATCGATATCATGGTTGTGTTTATTACATGTAATGAGCAATTCATCGTGTGTCATTTGTTCACTATAGTCAACTTGAATTTTCAATTCCGTCTCCCCCTTAAAGTAAGTTAATCAAATTTATAACAAAATTACTATAGCAATTGAACAAGTGGTGCACTATACAAGCTAAGTGGTATGGTGATGTAGTTCTGATTCATTGTGTAGTGGTTAACAATAGTACGTAATTAAAAGTATGAGGTTCGTACATATGAGTAGCTGAAATGTAATGGTGACAAGTTGTACGATAAAAGTGGATTGTGTGAAAAAGCACGATATAATTAATGGTGTCGCTTTTAAATAAGGTGTAGACAATAAAGAATATTTCCCAAGAAATAACAAAAGCTACACCTAAGTATAGTGTTATAACTAGGTGTAGCTTTTGTGCTCACAATATCAGAAGGGCACATTTTAGCGATTGTATTCACTACGCAGTAAGCTGAAAACATAGCTATCTGAATATGAGCCGTTTAATTTTTCATTTTGTCTAAGAATGCCTTCTTGTGTAAAACCAAGTTTTTTAGGAATATTTTGGCTTTTCGTGTTTTGCGTTGCAGTGCTGATTTCAATACGATTAAGCTTTAATTCTGTAAAACAATAATCTATTAAAAATTGTGTGCATTCAGTCATGATAGCTAACTTTTGGTAGTCTTGATGTAGGTAATAACCAATTGAGGTAGTTTCATTTAACCAATTTATATAATGTAAACCGATGACAC
Organism: Staphylococcus arlettae; assembly: GCF_002902345.1. Taxonomy (GTDB): domain Bacteria; phylum Bacillota; class Bacilli; order Staphylococcales; family Staphylococcaceae; genus Staphylococcus; species Staphylococcus arlettae. The sequence goes on along the minus strand of NZ_PPQB01000022.1, from coordinate 99,688 downwards.
CTACTAATTTATCGTTATACCAAATGCCACAATGAAAGCCATCATGTGCAACGAATTGTTGTAATGCTGATTTAATAAATTGTTTCGTATCATCACTGCTTTTCGTTAAATTAACAAATGGTAACCATTCAGCCAAGTATGTACGAGATTCATCGACGACATTAAATAAAGCTTGAGTGTCGGATTCTTCTAATATTTTTAAACTTAATTGCTTATTAATATATGTTTTGAACATTGTACCCCTCGTTTCATCTGCATTGTATTGTTTCAGTTTACACTAAATTGTTATAGTGGTGAACAGGCGTAGGTGTAATTTGGATAAATTAAAAATTGTGAACATATAGGTACTCATGTACAATTAATTTCAAATCCAGTATACATAGAGGGTGATGTTAATGAAAAAAGTTGTTGTTATGGGTTCTTCTGGTTCAGGAAAATCTACTTTGTGTCGCACATTAGCTAGCGAATTGCAATTACCGCTATATCACTTAGATGTGCTTTTTTGGAAGCCTCAATGGATAATGACAAGTGAGGATGAACAAGAAGAAATATTACAAAACATCATACCCAAACAATCATGGATTATAGATGGTAGTTATAGTGCTTGTTTAGCAGAGCGACTAAGCGCAGCAGATACTGTTATTTTTTTAGATTTGCCTCGTAAAATTTGCCTTTTTAGAATAGCTAAAAGATTATTGCAAAATTTAGGTAAGACACGAAAAGATATGGGTGAAGGATGTAAAGAAAGATTTAATCTAGAGTTTATTAAGTACATTTGGGATTATCCAAAAAAGCGTAAACCGTACATTTTAAACACAATAAAGCAAACAGTAAATCAGCAAAATGTCCATATTTTAACGAGTCCAGCTGCAGTTAAAGCGTTTATAGTTGCTAAGAAAATTGAGAATGAGAGGGAGAATTAACATGAATATCGTCGTTTATTGTGGTGCGAGTAAAGGAAACAAACAAGAATATGAAGACAGTGCGGTTCGATTAGGCGAATGGATAGCTAAAAATAATCACACTTTAGTATTTGGAGGGGGCAATGCAGGCTTAATGGGTACTGTAGCCAATACAGTAATACAACATCACGGCAAGACAATTGGAGTTATGCCTACATTTTTACAAGAGCGAGAATTAGCACATGATCAATTAGATGAACTTATTATTGTAGACAGTATGTCAGTAAGAAAAGAAACGATGTTAGCAAAAGGAGATGTTTGTATTGCCTTACCCGGAGGCCCAGGTACATTAGAAGAAATTACAGAAGTCGTTTCATGGACAAGAGTAGGCCAGAATAACAATCCTTGTATTTTCTTTAACACTGATAATTATTACGATTTGATCCAACAATTCTACGATCAAATGGTTACGAACGCATTTTTAACACAAGAAGATAGGGATAAGATTTTATTTTCTGATGCTTTTGATGAAATTGAAGACTTTATTGCGAATTATAAATCGCCGACAGTAAGAACGTACTAGCTATAGTAAACAATTTTGAATGAAAGTTTTACTGTGAAATTAACAGACATCATTTTACTTTTGGCACACTAATTATTACTGTTTATTGGTGGAACGTTTACAATCAACAGAATATCCAGTATTTTTAAAGTTACAATTGATCAGCGTGCTGTTCAATTGTGTGTATCTCTTTTTTATATTGTACGTATTTTTAATAGTCTGAGCACTCTGAAGAGAATGCTCTCAAAACGTAAACAAACCCTTCGCTAATTAATGCGAAGGGTTTATTTGATAGCGAATAAACTTTGAATAAATAATCTGGGCAGTACTTTTGGCAGACTCCTACGGAAATAGCACTCACCGAAGTCTACAGGATAAGGCAGTGCCCGTGGAAAGGCGTGCACCAAAAAACTGACAACAAAGTCGAAAATTGACTGTGAGCACCTTGAAAAGAGTGTTCTTATTTTATTAATCTTTTTAATAAAACTTTACGAAAATGAAAACTAAGTGACACTAAAACATTGCAACATATATGATATATTAAAAATTGAATAGACAACTATTTATTACTTTTAACAATATGATTGAATCACATTATTACAATGAAAAGAGAACTACTTTTACGTCTTTAATGTGTAGTCATTTAATTTAAAAGTGATTAGAATACGCTTTGTCTATCACTACTAGAAACAAAAAATAAAGTGCTAATAAAATTTTATTTGGTAACGCATTAAATTCATTACATATAGGTATAAAAACGTAATATAGTTTTATACTCATGTAATAGTGTAGCTTATGTCACTGTGTTATGGTTTATTAGGAATTTAGTTAATAAAAAAAATAAACAATTAATTATAAAATTATTTATTTGAAAGGAAACTATTATGACTAAGGTTGTTACATATACATGTCTATTGATTGCTGTAATGTTAGTGTACGTCGTTGTGCAGAGTAATGGTAATACTGCAAAAGCAACAGCAAAAGTAACACATACAGAAGCAATGGACTATGCGGAATCATTAGAAGGAAAAGGCTGGGACTATGACAATGAATATGGTTGGCAATGTTTTGATTTAGTAAACATGCAATGGGATTATTTGTTTGGTCATGGCTTGGAAGGGGATTATGCTAAAGACATCCCAACGGAAAATAATTTTGATGGTGAAGCAACAGTACATAAAAGTACAGAAGGGTTTAAAGCACAAAAAGGCGATATCGTAGTTTTTAATGAAAATTACGGTGGGGGCGCTGGTCACACGGCAATTGTCACAAATGGTAATGAAGATGGTAACTATCAAAAGTTTGAATCTTTAGATCAAAACTGGGAAGGCAAAGGTGCTGAAAAAGAAGAAGTCGCACATAGAGTAGTTCATGATTATGAAAGTGAAATGTGGTTTATTCGCCCGGAATATAAATAATAAAAGGGTTAATGACAAAATTAAGTTAATGATTTTATTTAGGAAAATTTTAAATTTAATTGATCATTTACTTGACTTTACATTAAATTTACATTAAATTAAATATAGACAATAATTCTATCTATTTTTGGGGCGAGTGCTATCTAGTACTCGTCCTTTTTTATGCGTATTACTATCTAAAGACGCATGATTGAACTAAGTTTGATATAGTTATAGTCATCGTTATTTTGTGGTGCTACATAGTATTAATCATTGAACAAATTGTGTGAATTTTATTAAGAATCAGAAATTAAGTTGCACAATTCATAAGTGTAAGTTTATAATTAACAAGAGGTCTATAAGTGTAATAGGCCTCACTGCTCAGACAACAACCGGGATAAGTATATAATTTTATATACTTACCTCTTCTATGTTAGCTATAAAACAGAAAAGTTCCTCAAAATATAAAAATAAAGTTATTGTATTGTGTTGTTAGTTTTGCTATGCTTAACTTTGAAGATACACATTAGTTGTATTTTCGCCCTTTTGGCCGCCTTCGGGTGGCTTTTTTTATTTGTAACAAAAAATAATTGTATATATATCAAAAAAAGCGTTGCAAAAGTAAGTTTGCAATATATATAATATTGTTAGAATCAGTTTTTTGAATACTCTCTCTTTTCACTGATTCTAATAACAAACTATTGTAAGTCTTGGGGCAGGTACAAGAGTGCTTGCCTTTTTAGTTATAGGAGTAGATTGAGATGAAGAGCTATATGTATAGTATTCTTAAAAGTATAGTTTTGGCATTATGTATTTTTCTATTCATGATAGTAATTTGTGGTATAGAGGATTGGCTAGGTATTACTATTTTTTCTATACTAATAATGATTACCAGTTGTATATCAAATATTGTGGAAGCTAAACATAAAAGCAAACATAATTAGAGGATAGAAATGACAGACGCGATGGCGTCTTTTTTTAATTTTGGTGAAAAGTTAATGATTAAAAGTGAGCGGGTATAGTATGATTGACTAAGAAATGTAAATTAAGGAGAGGAATTATATGTTGATAACAGCAATAGTTTTCATCATTGTGGGGCTGATTTTATTAATCGTAGGTAAAAAAACCTCTCAACAAAGATCAGGTAAAAAACAAAGTTTCATCAGTTTTGGGGTAGTCTGTATTGTACTTGGTGTTTTCGCACTTGTAGGACAAATTATTAATGTTACTTTGGATAAGTAGTATGAATTATGAAGCGTCCGGGATATAAATAGCTCTGATTATAAAATAAACCTTACACTAGGCAAGCATGAACAATTAAAATCATAAAATTAACTATAAGCGGACCAATCCTTAATATAGATTGGTCCGCTTATTTTGAGTATGGGGATTTATGTCTTGTGCTCTTTTATAGTTAATTATTTTTTAGCTTGCTCGCCAGCTTTAATGCCTTGGCTTACGGCTTCAGCAAAATCATACATGTCCTGTCGATAATTGTTAGTGTTTTCGCGAGACTCTAAATCGGTATCATCGTCTTCAAAAAAAGATTCCCGCAACCCTTTGGAAATTTCTAATTGCACGCCAGATTTCGATTCATTTTTATTAATGATATTATCGCCGGAATTACCATTTATCATCTCCGGACTATGCGTTGCATTAAAACCTTTGTCTTCTAATTCTTGCTTTATTGCTTTGGCCATTTTTGTATCTTTGCCACCAACGTAAACAATTTCTTTACTTTCATCAACGCCGTGAATAGATATAGCCTCTTCTGATTTTTCAATAATATCAAGTAGTTTGGGTTCATCAAAATTCGTAGAAGTTATGTGTAAGCTTCGATTGTTTGAAGGTAGTAATCCTTCAAAACTGTAGAGTCCAAAGCTTCCTTTTTTGGCAATTAATTTCGCTAGTTCTGAAGTTCCTGGTTCTATACTGCCACCATGAATAGCGGTTATTAAAATATTGTCATCTGTGTCTTTGACATTGATTTGCCAATCTTTACCTTCTTTTGTGTCAGCTTTTAAAGCTGCAAAGTTATCATAAATATCGTTATTATTAGTGTTTTGTTGTTTCGTAATATAAAACCAATATAAGCCACTTAAAAATACTACAATAATAATAAATAGAATTACATAATACAATTTGCCATATAATTTCTTAAAGTGTTTCATACTAACTCCTTTAATCATACAATCCCATAGTGTTTATTACACTATGCAAACTGTATTTTACAATATCAAGCAAGTTATTACCATTTCTAGTTCTTAAAGGGGTATAAATAAAATATAAATATAATTCAATAATTAGGGAATAAGCAACTAATTAAACAGTTACATAATTAAATATAAATGTTGTTGCTAGTGAATAAAGTGATAGTACTTACGAAAATGATAAGAGGGTGGGATGAAAGATGAAAAGAATTTCCATTAATTTTTCTAAGGCTCACAAGAATTTATTACGTGCTAAGCTAGAATATGCTAAATGGCCTGTGCAGTTAGATGAGGACATTAATAATGGTATTTCTATTGAGCAAGTCAAGGAACTCACAGATTATTGGTTGAATGTATATGATTGGTCGAGTTTAGAGCGTCATTTAAATCAGTTTAATCATTATGAAACAGAAGTAGCAGGACAGCATCTGCATTTTATTTATGAACATGGTAAAACCGAACGTCGTATTCCATTGTTATTATTACATGGTTGGCCAGATAGTATTTTACGCTATACGAAAGTGATTGATAGTTTGACTCAAGGCTTTACGCTTAATGGTGAAAAAGTATCTTATGATGTCATTATCCCTTCATTACCAGGGTTTGGCTTTTCTAAATTCCAACATGGTGTAAGCAATGAAGAGATTGCTGAAATTTTAGTACAACTGATGAAACAAGCAGTGGGGGATCGTCCTTTTATAATATCTGGTGGGGATGTAGGTTCAAGTGTCGCACGATATATGGCTTCACAAAGTCCACAAGCGTTGTTAGGACTACATTTAACTGATGTAGGAATCATACGACCATTATTGAAGAAAACACATAGTCTTTCATTAGAAGAGGCTGATTACCAAGAACGTGCGCAAACGTTTTTTGAAACTGAAACAGGCTATATGGAAATTCAAGCGACTAAACCACAAACACTATCATTTGGTATTTCAGATTCTCCTGTGGGTTTGTTGGCTTGGTTAGGTGAAAAATATTGGGCATGGAGTGGTAAAGATCAAAATGGAGACAGTTTACTTTCACCGGAAGACATGATTCACCTTGTGTATTTATATTGGGAGACGAATTGTGCTGCTACAGCTGCCAATGTTTATTTGGAAAATGCGACTAAATTATTACCATTAGCGAACTTAACTGTGGCGACCGGTATTTCATTATTTGAACAAGATGTCATGTTACCGCCGACGACTTATGTGAAAGAACATTATAATTTGACATACTTACACGAAGTAGCACAAGGTGGACATTTCACTGCAATGGAAGTACCTAAACTTTTTGTGAATGAAATTATGGCATTTACTCGGACTGTATGGACAGAATAGCAAAAGACCTTGAGTCAATTTTCTTTCTTAAGCGCACTATTAATATATAAATGAACGCTCAAGTGTTTTATACTACTGAGCGTTCAATTGTTGGGATTAAGTTGTGTAGCTAAGTAAAAGTACAATGATTATTTAACTCGTGGCATTGCTTGCTCAATTATTAATTATCTTTAACAGCAAAATAGTTATCTTCATAGTCTGAGAAGTTGAATACTCTTCCCATAGGTAATGTCATTATTTCACCTACATTAACCCCTTGTTCTGTTAGCGATTGATAGAGATGGTCAAAGTCATTTGTAGAAAAAATTAATGACGGTGTCGTTGTACTGACTCCCATATCCATAGCATCTACTTTCGCTTTGTCTTGTAAAACAATAAGCGTTTGCGCTTGAGTATTTGGTTGTAGCTTAACGACACGCATCTCCATTTCTTCTGTATCTTCAACTACAGTGAAATTTAAATGTTCAGTCCAAAATTGTATTGCTTTGTTATGGTCATAGACATAAATCATAATTTCTGCCACGTGATTTAACATTGCCACATCTCCTTTAGTAATGTTGTATTAATACAGTGTAAGTATACACATTCGTGATACGGCGTACTCATGTCGCTGATTGATAGTGATGTTTGAAATAAGATAAAAACGTTAATAACTTATACTGTGTAAATAACTCTTAACAGATTGGGGAATTTTATGGATATTGTAACGAAAATGACGATTGCTGCACCTGCAGAACGTATTTTTGAAGCGTTTGTGGATAAGGATGAAATTGGAGGATTTTGGTTTTCTTCTAGCTCAGAGTCGTGGTCAGAAGGAAAAGAAATAACGTTAATATATGTAGAGTATAACGCTGAAGTAACTATCAATATTACGGAGTTAGTACCTAATCAATATATTACATTTACTTGGGGCGACAAAACTGTAACGATTACTTTTACCGAACAAGATGGTGCAACATTAGTAACAACTACGGAAAATGGTTTTGATTCGGATGAACTAGAGGTTATGTTAGAGCAAAAAGAAGGATGGGTTTACATGTTAAGTTGCTTAAAAGCATATATAGAACATGGCGTTAAAATTAGAGCGGCATTACAGTAAGAATAAAGGAGTTAGTTAAACATGAAAATTGTAGCAACAAGTATTTTTGTAGAAGACCAAGAACGAGCACGTGATTTTTATACCGAAAAATTAGGGTTTGAATTAAAACATGATATAGATATGGGCGATGCGAAATGGTTAACTGTGACTGAACCCAAAAGTAACAATCCAGTAGAAATTGTTTTAGAACCTAATGCGCATCCTGTCGCGAAAAACTACCAATTAGGTTTGTTTAATGACGGCATTCCAGTTACGATGTTTGCGACTTCTAATCTAGCTGAAGAGTATGAGGCATTAGTAGCAAGAGGTGTGCAATTTACTACTGAGCCTAAAGAAGTTGAGGGTATTAATCTAGCAGTTTTTGATGATACATGTGGCAACTTAATTCAATTAATTGAACAATAAAAAGAGTTAGAGACATTCAGAGCTCTGACTAAAAAATTAACGCCAATTTCTAGCGCGATAAACTAGAAATTGGCGTTTTCTTTATTCGGAATTACAATAGCAATTTACTTCGATAGTGTAAGAGGAGTTGTGTTGTATTTTTACACAAATCACTTTGTAACGTGCAGCAGCTAGAGAAACTATATGTTTGAATTATAGTTATAGGCAAGCATACACAACGGTCAAAATCGTAAACTTTTTATTTTGAGAATTCGCTCCTTTGTTTTATATCCAGTTGGAGTACAGTGTGTAAATCATGCAATGTTATTATGCTAAATGGCAATCAGTGCTAATAAAGTAGCTATTCTATCGCGGATATTTTATTAATTTTATCAAAAGAATCAGCATAAAAACCAAAGTCCAAACGATCTAATGGAGCATATCGCATGGAGACTTTGCCGACGACATCTTCTTTTTCAATTAAGCCTAATGAGCTACGACTATCTTTGCTAATTGCACGATTGTCACCGAGCACTAAATACTTACCTTTAGGAATAGTTTGTTGCTGTTTAGCATGTTCGATATCTGCAGTATCAAAATCTTCAGTAAGTTGATTGCCAATTTTATGTTGCTTATTATAGTTGAGGTAAGGTTCTTTAACATACTGATTGTTAATATATAAGCGATCGTTTTTATAACGTACTTTATCACCAGGCATACCGATTAATCGTTTGATATAATCTTTGTCTTTAGTAGCATGGAAAACAATAACATCGCCACGACTAAAACTATCCATAGAAATGGAGAATTTGTTGATAAGTAAGCGATCATTATTTTTAAATGTTGGATACATCGAATCGCCGTTGACGTGATATTTGCTAAAAATAAATGTCGTAACTATCCAAGCAATACTAATTCCGATAACAATTGCAATAAGCCATTCTATGACATTTTTACGCATGATGAAATAACCTCGATTTTAATATAGTATTATTAAATAATATTACCAAAAATAATAAATAACTTAAATTAATATATAAACAGTTTGAAGCGTAAGATATATTATTTTGACGATTTGTATATAAGTGCAAAGTTACTATGCTAAAAAGTGACAGTGAAGGTTAATGATAACGCGCAATAATGCGCTGCATTTGGTGTAAATAACTCTTTTTTAATTGCTCAGGATAGATAATGTCGACGTGTGTACCAAGAGACATTAAATAATGAGTCATGTAGTCTAATTCATCTATATTATAGCCGCCTACGATGTAGGGAGAACCGTCAATATATTGTAATTCCATATTAGGGTAGTGGTTTTTAGTAAATAATTCGACGCCAAAGGTTGAGAGTTTACATTTGAATGGAATATCGTGATATGTATCTTCGTATTGTGTTTGAAATTCGGCCAAAGTACTTCGTGCATAACTAGGGTGATCAGTAGTGTTAGCCTGTAGTTCTAAAATGCAATCGCAACGATAGATTCCCCACGTTTCACTTGGTATATCTAACGCACTACAAAACCAGACTCCATTACGATAAAATAACTCATACACTTGAATGTCGGTTTCTATACATTGGTATTGGTTGTAGCTAATATGTAAAGTGTATTCGTGAATAATCGAGTCTAAAATGTCGGACAGATAAAGCGTTTGTTGCTGTGTTGAAGCGTTATAATATTGAATAAAATTTAGAACAGTGGAAATTTCACTTTTTAATTGAGTTGGTATCGTGTGGTACAGTTTTTCTCTAATTTGTTTGTATGATTTTTCGAAAGGTGTACTAGACAACAAATCTAATGATTTTAAAGCGAAAAAAATGGCTAGCATTTCGTTGCTATTAAAGTATATTGGAGTTAATAAATTTTGAGATAAAATTTTATAACCACCATAACGGCCATTTTCTACATATAGACTTAAGCCCATTGCTTCCAAATCATTGATATCTCTGAGGGCTGTACTTTTGGAAATATTAAACTCAGACATTAGTTCTTTTAGATGAAAACTATGTTTTTGACTTAAGTATATTAACTCTTGATTTAAGCGTTCAGATTTTTTCATAATTTCTCCTTTCAAAGGTTTCGTTATTTGACACCATTGAGCGATATACTTAATTTATTAAGTTTAAAGGAGTATGTTAAATGAAAACGTTAATTATTAATGCCCATCCCGATTATCAAAATGAAACAACTTTCTCTGCTAAGCTACAACAGTTATTTTTGCAGCATTATCAAACCATCTGTCCAGCTGAAGAAGTAGAGATCTTAAATTTATATCAAACTGAAATTCCTCGTATTGAAACGACGCAACTATTAAAAATATGGGAAAAAGAAGGCCAGCAGCAAGAAATGACACGTGATGAACAAAAAATTGCGCAACGCTCGAAAGCATTAATAGCGCAATTTAAAGCCCATCATCGTATTGTTATTGTGACACCAATGCACAATTTTAATATTACTTCTCGGTTGAAAGATTATATGGATAATATATTAGTACCGCGACAAACCTTTAAATATACTGATACGGGTTCAGTAGGTTTAATGACTGATGACTATCAAGCATTGCTACTTCAAGCAAGTGGTTCGGTGTACACTAATGATGATCGTTATACAGCTTTAGAATTTTCATATCATTACTTGAAAGGTATGTTTGAAGAAATAATGGGATTTGATGCTTTGCATATTGTGCGTGCCCAAGGTACTGCTACGACAGATGAAGCAACTGTAATGCAACAAGCAGCAAATGACTTAACAACACCACTATCTACTATGTATAATATATAAATATAGCGTGCGTAACTAAGCTTTATTAAAGTGATGTTACGCATTTTTATGCTCTTTGATGAATTATTAAAGATATATATGTTATTGTATATAATTATTATGATTATTTGTAGTCTAGTTTACATTTGACGATTTTAATAGTAAAATGATGATTCCGGCTTTATTTACTGAATTTTCTAACTATTAAGTTAATTTTAGTAATGCCAAAATTTCATTGTTAAAGGCAATGTTATTTCAAAAGAGAATGAAAAGTAAAGTAATAAATTAAGAAAGAGGCGAGATGTGAATATGACAGAAAATAGTAATTTAGTATCTTCTACACAAGAAATTATAGAAGAAGCTTTACATAATTTAGGTTTTGATAACGGTATGTTTGATTTAATAAAAGAACCATTAAGATTTCTAGAGGTACGAATTCCAGTGAAAATGGATGATGGTACTGTAAAAACATTTACAGGTTACCGTTCACAACATAATGATGCTGTTGGACCAACGAAAGGTGGTATTCGTTTCCACCCAGATGTTACTAAAGAGGAAGTAAAAGCACTTTCTATGTGGATGACTTTGAAAAGTGGTATTGTCGATTTACCTTACGGCGGTGGTAAAGGTGCAATTATTTGTGATCCACGTCAATTAAGTCAATTAGAATTAGAACGTTTATCTCGTGGTTACGTTCGTGCAATTTCTCAGTTTGTGGGGCCAGATAGTGATATTCCAGCACCAGATGTTTATACAAATGCACAAATAATGTCGTGGATGATGGATGAATATAGTAAAATCAGTCGAGCGAATGCATTTGGATTTATTACTGGTAAGCCAGTTGCGCTTGGCGGTTCTGAAGGAAGAGAACAAGCTACTGCATTAGGTGCTGTAATTACTATAGAAGAAGCAATTAAACGTTTGGGACGTGACATTAAAGGTGCACGAGTTGTAGTGCAAGGTTTTGGTAATGCTGGTAGTTTTATAGCAAAGATTTTGTACGATAAAGGTGCTAAAATTGTCGGCGTTTCTGAAAGTTTAGCTGGTGTATATGATGCGAATGGACTAGACATTGATCGTTTAATAGAATTGCGTGCTGAACATGGACGCTTTACTAATGTGATTGATGATACTATTTCTAATGATGAATTGTTAGAAGTAGATTGTGACATTTTAGTTCCAGCAGCTATTGCGAATCAAATTACAATTGATAATGCACATAAAATTAAAGCAAGTATCATTGCAGAAGCTGCGAATGGACCAACAACTAAAGAAGCAACACGTATTTTAACTGAACGAAATGTGTTATTAATACCGGATGTGTTAGCTAGTGCTGGCGGTGTTACAGTATCTTATTTCGAATGGGTGCAAAATAAGCAAGGACTATATTGGTCTGAAAAAGAAGTTAACGAACGCTTACGTGTGAAGATGGTAGAAGCATTCAACACGATTTATGACTTAGCACAAGATCGTAATATTGACATGCGCTTAGCGGCTTATGTTATAGGTGTGAAGCGTACTGCTGAAGCAACACGTTTCCGTGGCTGGGCATAAACAAATGTCTTAAAACCTATATTGTGTTTATAATTACATATAAACACAATATAGGTTTTTTATTATTGCCCTTAATAACATAAGTGGCTTCTCTATATATAATGAAATTTTGATACACTTGTAGGTAATAACTAAACGTAAGGAGAGACGAGGATGAATTTAGATGCGTTTGGCATAGGTGACACATATACTACGCAAAGCTATACAGTAACAGAAGCAGATATTATGGAATTTGCACAAATGTATGATCCGCAATATATGCATATTGATAAAAACAAAGCAGCAGATACGCGCTTTAAAGGTATCATTGCTTCGGGCATCCATACATTGGCATTGACTTTTAAATTATGGGTAGAAGAAGGTAAATATGGTTCAGAAGTTATAGCAGGAACTGAAATGAATAATGTTAAATTTATGAAACCTGTTTATCCTGATGATCGCCTATATGTCATAGTGGAAGTCATCGATAAAACTCATATGAAAGAGACTACGGGGAGACTGACGGTTGCGTTAAATACTTATAATCAAAATGAGCAGAAGGTATTTGCAGGTGAAGTGACGGCCTTAATGCATCGTTAAATATTAATAAATATAGGCAGCTGCTTAGTCGAAGCATTGTAGTATGATGTTGGTGGCTATGTGTTCTTAATAATCAAAACAAGGTATGAAAATAGAGCTGGGACATTAATCATGTTCCAGCTCTAAGTGTTGTTGGTTAGTGTAAATATTTAAATAATCAGTTGCGATACAGTAGTGCATAATTAATAAATATTTGTCTGCGTAAATTCTTAAAGTTAATCGAGCTGATGTATTGCATGACGTGCTGCTTGTGCAACTAACTCATCTTGTGGTTGTGCGTCTTGTTGCTGATGTTTCGTAAAGACGACTAAAACAATTGGCTTAGTTTGATGTTTTGGATATATGAGGGCAACATCATTACGTGTACCATAAGTTGTACCCTGACCACTTTTGTCGCCTACTTTATAACTGTCTGGAACACCTTTTTTGATTAAACTATCGCCTGTTTCATTATTAAACATTAAATTTTGTAAGAACTTGCGTTGTTGTGGTGCAACTGCATCAGTTGTTAACAGCTGTTGTAAACTATGGGCAGTAGCACGAGGTGTTGATGTATCTGCTGTACTTTGAGGGTCATAGTTGTTTAACTCAGGTTCGTAACGTTGTGGGTTTGTTGTTGTATCTCCGAGTGCTTGTAAACGAGACGAAATTTGATCCAGACCACCGAGTTGCTCCATTATGATATTGCTAGCAGTATTGTCACTCTGTAACATAGCAGCGGAAATGAGTTGACGTAGGGTCATTGTTTTTCCAACATATTGTTCAGTAACAGGTGAATATGCCACGATATCTGACTCTTTTATAGTGACAGTCTTGTTTAATGCTTCAGGAGAACTTTGTTGTAATAATAAACCACTTGTAATGGCTTTAAATGTTGATGCATAAGCAAAACGGGTATCAGCGTTGTGCGAATAAGTTTGTCCAGTAGCAGTATTAATGCCATAAACACCTACTGTGGCATCATTTTTATGTTCTAATTTAGTTAAACCTTGCGCTGAAGCAGTAGCAGTTGTGTAAGCGAAGCAAACACAGAGTAAGACAAAGATAGTAAAAAACTTTTTCATAGTTACCTCCTAAATATTACAAATGTAATCTTCATGAATGATTATATTACACTTGTAATATTTAAGTCAAGCAAGTATCATGGGAAATAATGAAAGAGGTGAATGTGCGAGTGTTGAAATTTGTAATATTGAGTACATTAAGTGCGGTAATAGTTTATGCTTTTTTATATTTATTTAAAGCGATATGTACGAAATACTGTCATAGCACTATAAGCTATAAAATGTGGTATTTAGTTTACGTAGCGATGTTTATACCATTATTACCTCAACAATGGATTAGAGGATTAGTGAGCTCGCACAAACAGGGTGATGTTGGTCAATCTGCAACTACAACAGGAGCAACGAGTACACCCAATGCTTGGTCGCAAACAAAAGATTATACTTTAAATACAACGCAAATGAATTGGGAAGCTATTACGTGGCTTGTAACGATATTGTGGCTTATAGGCGTGTTTTTAGGGATTGTGTATTTTGTGCGTGGCTGTTTACAACTGCGCAATTTGGTGCGCTCAACAGTATCGATTAGCGTGGGTGAAAGTTTAAATATAGTAAAGTTACACAGTGCTCATAAACGCATATCTGTAGTAGAGAGTCCTCTAGTGGAAACGCCTGTTTCATTTTGGTGGGGAGGTTATTGGATTATTATACCGACCAATATGGATCAACGCTTTAGTGCACAAGCATGCAAATATATGATGCTACATGAACTAGCGCATATTCAACGCAAAGACCCCTTACATGTATTGTTTATTAACTTATTAACTAAATGTTTTTGGTTTAATCCCATACTTTATTATGTGCGTCGCCATATGAAAAAAGAATGTGAATTGATTGCAGACCAAAAAGTATTAACTCAATTGCAACCAGCAGAGTATAAATTATATGGACAGACACTTATTGCTAGTACAATGTCTAGAGTACAAAAAGAGAACAGTATCTATGTTCAGTCATTCAGTGGAAAAAAAGTAGAACTAAAACAAAGAATATTGCAAATCAAAAATTTTCATAAACAGACACACCGCCGTTTGCTTTTGATGATAGGTGTAGTACTATGTTCTAGTTTATTAATAGTCCAAATACCTTTAGTAGGCGCACAAGAAAATGCTAATGGACGTTACACGAAGGCATTAGATAATTTAAGACACATAGATGAACATGAACATTTTCGCCAGTTAGAAGGTTCATTTGTATTATTTGATCAACAACGACAACAGTACGCTGTTTATAATGAGTCAGGTAGTAGAGAACGCTTTGCACCAGATTCGACTTTCAAAATATATTTAGCACTTTTTGGATTAGATCAAAAGAAAATATCAGCACAACAATCTACAAAGCAGTGGCAAGGGGAGTCATACCCTTTTGCAGAATGGGAACGTGACCAAGATGTACAGAGTGCTATGCGTTATTCAGTGAATTGGTACTTCGAGAAACTGAATCAACAGGTAGGAAACACAGAAGTGCGTAAATATTTACAAGCGTTAAATTATGGTAATGAAACCTTAAGTAATGCATCCGCTTATTGGCAAGAAGACGCCCTTAAAGTGTCTAATTTAGAACAAGTGAAACTTTTAGCAACGGTAAAACAACAACAGTTAGACTTTCGCGCAAGTGATGTTGCTTATTTAGATACATTGCTACATGAACAAGACTATCAAAAAGCGCAACTCTATGGGAAAACAGGTACTGGTAAAGTAAATGGCAAACTACAAAATGGTTGGTATACAGGATATGTGACAACAGCTAATAACACATATTACTTTTCAACACATGTACATGGAGCAGCAAATGCATCAGGAACACAAGCTAAAGCTATAAGTAAGGCTATTTTGAAGGAGAGAGGAATAATTAATGACTGAGAAAGCACCTGATATTTCAAATGCAGAGTGGGAAATTATTAATGTCTTATGGACACAGTCCCCCTTATCTGCGAATCATATTATTGAGCAAGTACAACAGTCTAAAGCGTGGAATGAAAAGACGATACGTACATTAATTACGCGTTTATATAAAAAAGGACTGTTATCTAGGGAAAAACAAGATGGCGTTTATCAGTACACACCAACAGTGGAGGAAGATTATATGAAATATGAAAAAACTAAAACGTTAGTTAATCAACTCTATGGTGGTGATGTGAAATCCCTAGTATTAAATTTCGTTGAACAAAAAGAATTAAATGAACAAGACCTTCAAGAATTACATGATTTATTGGAAGACCTTGATAAATGATAAGTTGTTGACGTGTAATACTGATGCGTAACTATAAATGTTTTAGTAGAAAGTGTAAGATGGAGAAGCAGCAATTAGTAAGTAGAAGAGGTGAGTTATGTTTTTAGCTTGGAATGAAATCAAACGCAATAAATTAAAATTCAGTTTGATCATTGGTGTGTTAATTATGATAAGTTATTTACTGTTTTTATTATCGGGTTTAGCCAATGGCTTAATGAATATGAATAGAGAAGGCATAGATAAATGGCATGCTGACGCTATTATTTTAAATAAAGATGCAAATCAAACAGTGGAACAATCGTTGTTTAACGCAGATGATGTGAAAGGTACGTATGATAAACAAACGACATTGAAACAGACAGGTGTTATTGCGTCTAATGGTGATGTCGAAGAAAATGCATTGCTTTTTGGTGTGACAAAAAATAGTTTTCTAATGCCTGATTTGATTGATGGCCGTCAAGCCACAGCCGATAATGAGGTTGTTGCTGATGAAACATTGAAAACAAAAGGCTTTCAAATTGATGATACTTTAACGTTATCGCAATCGGACGAAAAATTGAAAATAGTTGGTTTTACTGAAAGTGCTAAATACAATGCTTCACCAGTACTATTTACGAATAATAATACAATAGCAAATATCAATACGAAATTACAAAATGACCAAACTAATGCAGTCGTCGTTAAAGATGATAACTGGTCGTCACAGCAACTAGAGAATGATAAAGAAGCGGTGTCTATAGATAACTTCATTGAACAATTGCCAGGCTATCAAGCACAAAACTTAACATTAAACTTTATGATTACGTTTTTATTTGTTATTTCTGCTACTGTTATTGGCATTTTCCTTTATGTTATTACATTACAAAAAACGCATTTGTTTGGTGTTTTAAAAGCACAAGGATTTACGAATAGTTACTTGGCACAAGTAGTAGTAGCACAAACGTTTATATTAGCTTGTATCGGCACGGTTATAGGTTTAGGATTAACGTTACTAACGAGTCTCTTTCTACCTGAAGCGGTACCGGTGAAGTTTGAAGTTTTAACGTTACTCATTTTTGGCATCGTCTTAATTTTAGTATCATTACTAGGTAGTTTGTTTTCAATTTTATCTATTAGAAAAATTGACCCATTAAAAGCGATTGGGTAATAGGAGGATACAGTATGCTAATTTGTGAGAATGTCTCGAAATCATTTAAAGATGGCAATCAGATAATAGAAGCGGTCAAACCTACTAGTATTACGTTTCAACAAGGAGAATTAAATGCCATTGTTGGCCCATCTGGTTCTGGTAAAAGTACGTTTTTAACTATAGTAGGTGCTTTACAAACACCGACATCTGGAGAAGTTACTATTCAAAATCAAGCTATTTCTATGATGAATCAAAAACAACTTGCACGTACACGGTTACAAGAAATTGGATTTATTTTACAAGCGACGAATTTGGTGCCCTTTTTAGATGTGAGTCAACAGTTCAAATTATTACGTAAACAAAAACAAGAGGTTATGTCTCAAAGTGAATATAACAACCTGATGACTCAGTTGGGGTTAACAGGCGTGCAACACAAATTACCAAGCGACATCTCAGGTGGTCAAAAACAACGTGTAGCTATAGCCAAAGCCTTGTACACTAAACCATCCGTAATTTTAGCTGACGAACCAACAGCAGCTTTAGATACCGAAAATGCGATTGCTGTCATGGAGATTTTACAGCAACAAGTGAAAGCACTGAATAAAACTTGTATTGTTGTGACACATGATGAGCGCTTAACAGAGTATTGTGATCACGTCTATCATATGGAGGACGGCGTACTTACAGAAAAGTAAGGTACTAGGAAATACTTTTCTGTGGAATAGCCTTGTATTCTGGACTTTTAATTTAATGACAAACAATAATTAAGTGTTCCGGACATAAATATACCTGACTAAAAATAAACGTCAATTTCTATTGAGAAAATATAGAAATTGACGTTTATTTTAGTTTTATAAAATTTTGTATACTTAATGATATTAAGAAATAACCAAGTTCTTGGTTAACTTATTGTACTAATTTTTTAGCGTGCTGACGCCCGAAGGGAAATAGTGTGAGAATACATGCTAAGGCAGTGCCCGCGGAATGCGTGCACAGAAACTGCCAACAAAGTCAGAGACTTTATAGACAGTCTTAAACAAAGTCTAAATTCAATTTCACATCGACTTTATGTGATAATTGTCATTTGATTTATATAACATAATAAACACTATCGATTTCAATTCATAAATTATAATATTGGCAGTGATTTGGGGCGACTCCTGCGGGAAGAGCACTAGCCGAAGACTACATGCTAAGGCAGTGCCCGCGAAATGCGTGCACAAAAATTGCCAACAAAGTCAGAGACTTTATATATCTTGTTATAGATGTCATTACAATAATAAACGAATTATATTATTAATAATGATTATGCTAACAATTAACACAATAATACTCGACACTTTATTCAACAGTAAGATGTATTTACCAGTCTTATCTATTGAGCCTAGTAATTTTCCCAGTATAGCTAGTAAGATAAACCATAACCACGATACAAGAATAGTAGCCAGACTAAATAATAGTTTATCTGAGCCAGTATAGACTGATGCGCTAGTGCCAATTACACCAATAGTATCCATGATGGCATGTGGATTCAATAATGATACGGATAGCGCAAATCCTATTTGTTTTTTAGCTGACATTGAGTGTTGTTGAGCCAAATTATTTGGTTGTTCATGCCAAAGTGACCAAGCCATATAAAATAAAAATACCAAGCCGATAATATAGATAACTAATTGTAATGCAGGTAAAGACATTAAAACTAACGAAACGCCCAAAATCGCTAAGATAATAAGTAACGTATCACAAAGACCCGCAGTGACGATGACAGGCATGGCATGTATTAATTTGCGATGGTTTGCCCCTTGATTAAAAACAAAGACATTCTGTGCACCTAAGGGTAAAATGAGCCCTAAAGCGAGTAAAAAGCCGTGTAGTATAGGTTGTAACATAACATGCCTCTACTTTCATGAAGTATTTTAAAACGATATAAACCAACCAGATTGGATGGTTGTAGCTATAATGGAATGTGAATTATTGCTAATATGGTTTTATGATACAATAACTATTACTTAAATAAACCAACCAGTTGTGAATTAAAATCCCAACCAAGGGAGAGTGTAAAATGAAGCAAGCAAAGTATCAATATATTGTCGATGATATTTTAACGCAAATGACTGACAATAGCTTACGGCCAGGAGATAAATTACCTAGTCAACGTGTACTTGCGCAACAGTATCGAGTTAATCGTTCTACAATCATAGAAGCATTTGATATTTTGGAAAGTTACGGTGCAATAGATCGTATCGAAAAACGTGGTGTCTACGTTTCGCAGTACAAATGGAATCAATTTGTTAAAGATAATATACGGTGGCATGATTATTTTGGCCATAGCAGGTCACAAAATAATCAATATTATATTCGCAAAATTAATGAGTTAGAATTTGATACACACTTAATACGCACAGGAACTGGTGAATTAGCACCAGAATTAATCCCTAATGATTTGTTTAAAGAGATAATCGCACAAGATGTGGAAGGCGCGTTAACAACTAATTACGAACCACCGAAAGGGAAATTAGCTTTACGTCATGCTGTTGTCGAGCATTTGGCACGCAAAGGCATTAGTTGTAATGTTGAGCAAATTTGTATCGTGTCAGGTGCGTTACAAGGGTTGAAGTTAATTGCCGATGGTTTATTAGTACCACAGTCTAAAGTATTAATTGAAACCCCATCGTATATTAATTCTG
The DNA here is from genome assembly GCF_002902345.1 of Staphylococcus arlettae. Classification (GTDB taxonomy): domain Bacteria; phylum Bacillota; class Bacilli; order Staphylococcales; family Staphylococcaceae; genus Staphylococcus; species Staphylococcus arlettae. The sequence goes on along the minus strand of NZ_PPQB01000022.1, from coordinate 79,809 downwards.
TGCATACGTGGCATAGTATGAAAGCAAAGATGTTACCGATACAAATAGAAACGATAGAACAACATATTAATCATATTTTTCGTGCAAATAGTGAGTATAAGCATAGTATATTTTACTGTATTCCAACGTTACATAATCCTACACAACATACGTATAGTAAGACACAAAAGCAAAAAATTATTAATCAATGCCAACAACAAGGTATACCTATCGTTGAAGATGATGTGTATGGTGATTTATGGTTTGAGGGTGACAGACCGTTACCAATGAAGGCGCTCGACAATAACGATAATGTATTATATTTAGGAAGTTTATCCAAAACGGTAAGTCCTGGTTTGCGTGTAGGTTGGATTGTCGGTGATGAGCGTGTCATTAGTCATTTAGCAGATTTGAAAATGCAAAATGACTATGGTGCCAGCTCTATAGCACAATTTATCGCCCAAAAGTGGTTAACAGAACCTAAATATTATCATAATCATTTAATACAATTACGGCAGACATTACAGCGTAAAAGTGCACATTTTATGCAATGTTTAGAAACATATCTAGCTGATTGTGGTACATGGCAACAACCTCAAGGCTCTTTTTATATTTGGTTTCAGTTGACGGTACCTATAGATATGAAAACACTATTCAACCAAGCGCTTGAGCAAGGCTTAATTATTTATCCAGGTGAAATTTATGACAATGAAGCCAAACAATATTTACGTTTTTCTTACGCTTATATTGCTGAACAAGATATGGAGCCAGCCATTCAATGTTTGGCAGAATTGATAATGCAGCATCAACATTAAGGGCAAATGACCTATTTTGTGAAAATGAGGAGCTCCATGTTGACTGTTCTTTTTACTATTATTTGAAAAATGATATTTTATACTGTCAAGAGGCTAGGACAATATTGATTCGTCCTAGTCTATTTTCATATGGGCAGTAGCTGACTGTATTGAAAATGCGCTTCAAACCAAGCTTTTTTCAATGCTAGTCATCCTTGCCA
>NZ_PPQB01000022.1:3945-78805 GCF_002902345.1 Staphylococcus arlettae | reverse complement strand
TGGGACGACGAAATCATTTTTTCAAAATCAGATTTCTGTCCCACTCCCTTTTGTGTAGACGTTAATTATAATTATCAGTTATATCTAATGATTATCAATTTAATCAACAAAATAATATAAAATTATCGACAATACAGGAAAAGTTGATATAATAGATTATAATAATTACAAAAAAGTAATTGTTATAAAGTGTATAACTAATGAGCGATTAAGTGTGACGGTTAAAGCATAAAGTGGAGCTCGTAGTTATAGCTTTAAATATGATTACACGTAAAGTGTACGCGCGACACATCGTTATCATAGAGACATCAATATATAGAATCGAGAAGGAGTATAGAGATGAATAATAAATTAACAGGTTTATTCGGGACACCCGTTTCAGATAGAGAAAATAGTATGACAGCTGGTCCAAGAGGGCCTTTAGTAATGCAAGATTGGTATTTCTTAGAGCAAATGGCACATTTTGATAGAGAAGTTATTCCAGAACGTCGTATGCACGCTAAAGGATCTGGAGCTTTTGGTACGTTTACTGTAACAAATGATATTACGCAATATACTTGTGCAGATATCTTTTCAGAAGTTGGTAAACAAACAGAAATGTTTGCACGCTTTTCAACGGTAGCTGGTGAACGTGGTGCTGGTGATGCAGAACGTGATATCAGAGGTTTTGCCTTGAAGTTTTATACTAAAGAAGGGAACTGGGACTTAGTTGGTAATAATACGCCAGTCTTTTTCTTTAGAGATCCTAAGCTATTTCCAAGTTTAAACCATGTCGTGAAACGAGATCCAAAAACAAATATGAAAAACCCACAAAGTAATTGGGATTTTTGGACATTGTTACCTGAAGCATTACACCAAATCACTATTTTGATGACTGATAGAGGTATTCCAAAAGGTTATAGACATATGCATGGATTCGGCTCACATACATATTCAATGTATAATGCTGAAGGCGAACGCTTCTGGATTAAATTCCACCATAGATCTCAACAAGGTATTGAAAACTTTACAGCAGAAGAAGCAGAACAAGTTATAGCAAAAGATAGAGATTCATCACAACGTGACTTGTTTAATGCTATAGAAGAAGGGAATTTCCCTAAATGGAAAATGTATATTCAAGTTATGACAGAAGAACAAGCACGTAACCATAAAGATAATCCATTTGATTTAACTAAAGTATGGTATAAAGATGAATACCCATTAATCGAAGTAGGAGAATTTGAGTTGAATCGTAACCCAGAAAACTACTTCCAAGATGTAGAGCAAGCAGCGTTTGCACCAACTAATATCATTCCTGGTTTAGATTTTTCTCCAGATAAAATGTTACAAGGTCGTTTATTCTCTTATGGTGATACACAACGTTATCGTTTAGGTGTGAACCATTGGCAAATACCAGTCAATCAACCTAAAGGTGTTGGCGTAGAAAATATTTGTCCATTTAGTCGCGATGGTCAAATGCGTATTTTGGATGGCAATCAAGGTAGCAGTACACATTATTATCCAAACAGTTACGATGCCTTTCAAGATCAACCACAACACAAAAAACCTGCATTAGAACTGGAAGGCAGTGTTTACGAACATGATTTCCGTGAAGATGATGATAATTATTTCGAACAACCTGGGAAACTATTCCGTTTATTATCAACAGAACAACAACAAGCATTATTTTACAATACCGCAAATGAAATGGCACCCGTTACTGATGAGTTGAAACATCGTCATATTAGACATTGTTATAAAGCAGACGTACAATATGGTCAAGGCGTTGCACAAGCAATGGGTATAGACATCAATGACGTAGATCTAGAAAAAGCAGATTAATCTATAGATGAGGTGAGAGCATGATTTTAGATAATGTAAATCCGGATGATTTATATCCTACAGAAACAAAAGGACCAGCAGTACTAGGTGACATGCCTTATACGATACAAGGTACAGAACATATATACCAAGGTGCATATATTGCAACGAATGAACGTTTAATTTTAAACGTAGATATGGATGGTCAATTTTATTATAGAAGTATTCGTTATGATGAATTACAACATATTTCACATGATGAGTCTTCAGTAGAATTACGTTTTGATATCGGTGCCTTTCCTATTTCTAACATTGAAAAAGGCGATACAGCAGCTTTTGTTGACTATGTAAAAGCACAAGCACAACTGTAAATAAATACAAAAAAGCCTATCAATCTATCTCGGATTGATAGGCTTTTTGTAATTTAATCTAATGTTTGCGTTTTAGGGAATTTGTATTTCATCATCCAGCTAAAGAATAGAACAATCAATGATACGACAATTAAAATAATAAGATATATCACTGCATCATGATATGGTATTGCTCCTGTGAAGCCGAAGATACTTTCTCTAATTCCTTTAATCACATAAGTCATAGGTAAGATAGGGTTCAGGAATTGGAAGAAACCATTTGACGTTTCAATTGGGAATGTACCTTCACTTGAACCTAATTGTAAGATTAATAACATCAAGGCTAAAAACTTACCGACATTACCTAATAGTGTTGTTAATGTAGTGACAAGGAACATTGAGGCTAAGCCCCATAACACAATTAAAAATGTGAATCTTACAATATCGTCGATTTCGATTTGGAAGACAAAGACAAGGAACAGCGTTAGGATTGCACTAGTCACAATACTTTGAATTAGGAAGAGTAAAAATTTACTGATAAACGATTGCACGACAGAATTGCGTGTTAGCATATTTTTGCCCACTGGGTATACAGCACTGAAAGTTATAGCGCCGACAAATAAGCTCACAGCAATAATGTATGGTGCGAAACTTTGACCATAGTTTTCAACTTCAGTAACATCTTGTTGCTTCATATTTATTGGATCTGCAACATACTCTGCATTTTTTTCTTCAAAATGTGTATCTGAAGACTGTTGCATATTTGCTTTAAGGTTATTATTTAATTTTTCATTGTTTTCTTGTAATGAAGCTAAACCGTCAGTCACTTGGGTATTGCCTTGTGCAATTTGACCTACTGCATTTGGGTTTAAAGGTTTCAGTTGTTCTAAACCAGCTTGCACTTGTTGGTTACCATCTATCAACTGTTGTTCAGCATTATTCATGTCATCTAAGGCTTGGATTGTTTGTTCATTACCTGCGATTAACTTTTTCATATTGCTGAATACTTCCTTAGTATAAGTGCTACGAATTTCATCGCTTAATTTTTGTTGGATACCTGTTGCTGATTGGCCACCGATATTAGCACCGATATAATTATATCCAGGATTAGTTTTCACTGTGATATTAGCTTTTTCGGGTTGTTCATCTAATAGTGTGCTTGCTTTTTTAGAAGTGTTTGCTGGTATCTCTATATAAGCAAAGGATTTCCCTTTATCGATATTTTGTTTCGCTGCTTTACTATCTTTATGAAATTGCCAATTAAATTTATCATTTTTTTTCAATTTATCTTCGAGTTTATTACCAATATTAATATGTTCTCCATTGATTTTGGCTCCGTCATCTTTATTGACAATATCTACAGTTAAAGACCCTGTTTCATTATATGGATTCCACATCGACCCGATAAAGACAGCACTATAGATTAACGGTATTAAAGCTATGGCAATCATAGAAACGAGTTGGAAAGGGTGTTGTTTTAAGTATTTTAAATCTGCAAACATAACTGTTCACGTCTCCTTTAAATAGTTGTGCACCTTGTATATAATACATTTTTAGTTTACAGGGGTCAACAACTTTGCGTAATTAAATTTAACAAAATTAAAACACTAAAAGAACTGTGTTGACGGGCCAGTATATGGTAACGCTAACACAGTTTTTTAGTGCAATAGTAATTTTAGTCAACGATAAAGGCGTGCTGTTTTAAATCAGTGATCGCATTGTCTAAAATTTTTTCGGTGTGTGCAGAAATGGTATGTAAATGCACGCCTTGCGTAAGATTAGCGAGCATTTGACCTTGGTATTTCGTCATTTGTGTTAAAAATTGTTGTAAATCTTCGTTAGTTTCAATCATTAATTTTGCTTTGATGGTGCCATAAACAGGATGGTCTATAGCTACATCATCTATCATTGCCCCGTTATCTAAAATGATTTGTAATTCTTGAGCCATCCTATCGCGTGTATGTTGGCAGGCGATGACACGTTTGAATGATTTACCTTGAGGTTCTTGATTGAGAATATAACCTTTACTTGTGGCATGTATAGTATAATCTTGTGATTTTAGTACCGAAATATCTTTGACGATAATTTGGCGAGAAACAGCAAAGTGTTCGCTAAGTTGTTTGCCACTCAGCGGTGTAGTAGCTGATTCAAGTAAATGTAAGATTTGAGCTCTACGCTTATTAGGTGTATCCATAGCTTTCGTCTCCTTGAATAAGTGTGTGTAAATGTTGGAAACACGTCGCAATATCTTGTTGAGTCGTATATTTTGAAAATGATAAACGTAAATATTGGTCGTGTACATGATTAGGTATTGTCTTTATTTTAACCTGTAAACCGTGACTTAACAACATACCATGACCACAAGCGGTACCGGTAGATACACAGATGTTTTTACTGGCGAGATACTGCATGACATATTGCCCTTCGAATTGCGGTGAGAGGAGCGCTAAAATATGTGGCGCAGTTTGATCGTACTCAATAGGAGTGAAACCTGAGGCTATCGCTTGTTGTAGTGCAAAAGATTTGATTTGACTAAGATAATCGCTATGTGTATCCATAGATAGTGCTTTAGTCATCGCAACTATACTTGGTGTATCTATTGTGCCATTTTGTGTCGCAGATTCATGTAAGTAATGGCTGTTTAATGGTTGAATGTAACTATGGTCTATCAATAAAAATCCTGCACCTTTCGTACTGTGAAATTTATGACCTGAACCTACATAAGAGGTAATAACATCTAATGTGAGGTTCGGTACTTTGGTAATTGCTTGTACGCCATCGACATGGACCGGAATAGCAAATTGGTGCGCTAAAGTTGCAATTTCACTAACTGGTAAAATATATCCTGTTTCTGAATTAACATGCTGCATGATAATCAAGGCAACATCATCTGTTAATAGATGTTGTGTTGCACTGACATTAATAGCACCGTCTGCTGTCAAAGGTAGCGTCACGATATTAAAAACATCTTCGTAAGGTGCTAATGCTGCAGCGATTGATGGATGTTCATAAGGCGATACTAAAATTTGGGTTTTAGTTGTATGCTCCAAATAACTGCGGATAGCAATGTCATTAGCATGAGAGCCACTGCGCGAGAAAATAACTTCTTTATCAGTATGAAAGTATTTTTGAATATAGTAACGACATGATTGTAAAAGCTGTGAGACATGTAAACCACCCACATGTAAACTTTCGCTATTATAAAAAGCGTTGGTTTGTGTATCGTTGAAAATCGTTAATATTTGAGAATCAGGTTGTGTAGTTGATGCATTGTCTAAATAAATCATAGGCTTACCTCACTTGTATTATAATCGGAAATATGTAAATATATGTGTATACTAAATGTAACATAAGTGTAAAGTTAGGTGTAAACATGAAAAGAATTATTTTAATTGGCAGTGGTCTTGCTGCGCTATCTTTTATTGAAGCATTAGAAGAAGATGTACACGTTATTTGTCTTACTAAAGACAGTAAAACTACAAACAACAGTTATTTAGCTCAAGGAGGTATTTGTTTTTCAAAATACGAACATGACTCTGGTGCATCACATGCGCAAGACACATATGAAGCTGGTCATCTTTTAGGTGACCAGCGTGTGATTACGTCGATGATTTGCGCCAGTTATGAAGCTATTCAAAAATACATAAATCAAGGTATCAACTTTGATCGACAAGTAGACACTCACGATTTTGACTGGGCTTTAGAAGGGGCACATACGGTACCACGCATTTTACATATAGGAGGAGATCGTACAGGGTACGGCTTAATGCAACATCTAACAGCATGCCTGACTCGACATTCGCACATCACTACTTATGAGCAAGCTGAAGTCATTGATTTAGTGCATGATAGAGACGGCAAGATATGTGGTGTCTATATGTTTGATCAGAATAACGAATTGCAACAAATATTAGGACATGAAGTTGTATGTGCAACCGGAGGATATAGTAATATTTTTCGTCATAATTCTCATGCTGCGTCGACAGTCAGCTCGGGTCATATTATTGCTTTTCATCATGGGGTGCCATTACGGCATATGGAGATGATTCAATTTCATCCTACATTATTAGGTACGCCAACCAACAATTATGGCTTGATTTCTGAAGCGGTTCGAGGAGAAGGCGGTATTTTAAAGAATGCACAAGGCGTTCGCTTTATGGATGATTATCATCCTTTGGGTAGCTTGGCACCTAGAGACATTACAAGTAGGGCGATCTTCGAACAGCACCAACAATGCTATATAGATATTCGTCAGGTACGGGGTTTTAAGCAAAGATTTCCCGGGATATATCAACAAGCACAACGCTATTGCTCAGATGATTATTCGAAAGGATACCTACCAGTAACTGTTGGTGCACATTATACAATGGGGGGTATTAAAACAGACCTAGCAGGCCGTACAAATTTACCTCATTTTTATTGTATTGGTGAAGCAAGCAATACTAACTTTCATGGTGCGAACCGTTTGGCAAGTAATTCTTTATTGGAAGCTATTGTAATGGGGCAACATTGTGCTGCAGTGATTAATCAACAGCCCAGCCGTCCACTCGTAGATCCTCAACCGTCGTTAGTGCAGATACCTAAAATTTCTGAGGCTGTGTTAAAACCACTACAAGCAGAAAACGAGGCTATACTTGGGATTGAACGACATGGAGCGTGTATGACAGGTTATTTAACACGTTTACATCAGGCTTTAGAGCAAGCTGAGCATATCACTCTAACTCAACTTACACCCACATTGTGGCAACGCTATGTCAGAGTAAAAATGTTAGAAATCATCTGTGAAGCTGCCTTACATCGTACAGAATCTCGAGGTGCACATTATCGGTTAGATAAACCAAAGATGCAAACAGCATTACAACAAATAGACATTGAAATTGTAAAGGGGGAAGACATGCATGCTCAACATATTAAGCGTACAAGAGAAAATCAAACAGTTTTACCTGGAAGATAATCATTATGGTGACTTAGCAACGAGTATTTTTGACACAACACAACGTGGCACTATGAATCTAATTGCCAAAGAAAGCGGAATATTTTGTGGTGAGGTCATATTACATAATAGTTTTACATTGTTAGAACCAGAAATAGCTATTGAGTTATATATTGATGATGGCGATCAAATACAACATGGACAACATATTGCTAAGATTAGCGGCAAAATACAAACGTTACTCACTATGGAAAGAATTGTCTTGAATTTAATTCAACGCATGTCCGGTATAGCAACTAAGACACACCAGATGGTTGAGCTTATTCAGCATACATCAGCACAATTAGTTGACACTCGTAAAACTACTCCCGGATTGGGCATGTTTGAAAAATATGCGGTACGCGTTGGGGGTGGGGTAAACCATCGTCGCACACTTAATGATGGAATTATGTTGAAAGATAATCATATCGCAGCACAACAATCATTAAGTACAGCAGTGGCTATGGCACGTCAATTGCAAGGACCGATGGATAAAATCGAAGTAGAAATAGAAGATGAAACGATGCTACAAGCAGCAATAGCAGCAGAAGTTGATGTGATTATGTTTGATAATCGACAACCAGCATGGATTGCGGAACAACTGTCACATGTGCCAAAACATATCAAAACAGAAGCTTCTGGTAATATTCAACAACATAATATTGTAGCTTATGCCGAAACAGGTGTGGATTATATTTCTGTAGGTTCACTCTTTTATGCGACACACGCACTCGATATTTCAGCAAAGGTGGTTTTATAATGTTTAATCCAATATTAACGGATGCACAAGCGTTACCAGAATACTATTTACAACTTTCAAATCAAGAATTAGAAGAAAAAATTTGGCGTATTAAGGAACAATTAGGGTCACAGTTGTTTATGCCAACCCATCACTACCAAAAGGATGAAGTTGCACAATTTGCAGATGTTATGGGAGACTCATTAGAATTGGCAAGAATTTGCCGCACGAATACTGAAGCGCGTTATTTTGTGTTTAATGGTGTACATTTTATGGCGGAAACTGCAGATATTTTGACGTCTGAGGATCAACATATATATTTGCCTGACTTGTCAGCTGGATGCTCGATGGCAGATATGGCAAACATTACACAGGCACAGTATGGCTATCATTATTTAACAGAAATGTTAGGAGATAATATTTTACCGTTAACATATGTTAATTCTACAGCAACGATCAAACAGTTTGTGGGTGAACATGGAGGGTCATGTGTGACCAGTGGCAATGCAGCTACAGTCATACAATGGGCTTTGGATCAAGGGCAGCGTATTTTATTTTTGCCAGATCAACATTTAGGTCGTAATACTGCCTATCAGCTTGGTGTGGATTTAACCGAAATGGCCGTATGGAATCCTTTGACTAAGAAATTAGAATACGATGGCGATAGTGACAATATTAGAGTTATTTTGTGGAAAGGTCATTGTTCCGTACATGAAAAGTTTCATGTTAGTCATATTAAACAAGCACGTCAACGTAACCCACACGTGAATGTTTTAGTACATCCAGAATGTACATTCGATGTGGTCCAAGCAGCAGATTATGCTGGTTCGACTAAATATATCATTGATAAATTAAATGATGCACCACAAGGGAGTGAATGGGTCATCGGTACAGAAATGAATTTAGTAGAGCGTTTGAAAAAGCAACACCCTGAATTAAATATTCGTTCATTGAATCCGTTGATGTGTGCGTGTTTGACGATGAATCGCATAGATTTACCACATCTCGCATGGTGTCTGGATAAAATTCAACAAGGTGATTTATCGAACCGTATCGCAGTCGATAGTAACGTGGCACATAGTGCCAAACAAGCTTTAAATCGAATGTTAGAATTAACCTAATATAAAAAAATCAGCACCGTTCTCAGAGTTGTGAACGGTGCTGTTGTATTAATGCGTAGAACTTGTATGATTATATTGTTGTTCTGATAATGTATTATCTTTACGCCAAACATTTTCCAACTCTTCGAGTGTTTTACCTTTGGTTTCAGGTACAAATTTCCACACGAATAAGCAAGACAATAAACTCATTAAACCATAGAACCCATAAGTCATAGTTCCACTAATATCCATCATTGAAGGATATGTAGAAGTGATTGTAAAGTTAGCTAACCATTGAACTGCTACTGCAATTGCCATTGCACTACTACGGATACGATTAGGGAAAATTTCTGAAAGTAAAACCCAAATAATAGGTCCCCAACTCATCATAAATGATGCTGTATAAATGACCATGAAGACTAAAGTGATGACACCGAAAGCTCCATTTGCAGCTAAAATGCTCATGCCTAACATACCAATAGTCATTCCTGTAGAACCGATAATTAATAAAGGTTTACGTCCAAATTTATCGACATATATTATAGCAATTAAAGTGAAAATTACATTAACTAATCCCATTACGACAGTTTGAATCATTGAAGCATTACTTCCAGCACCTAAATTTTCAAATATACGTGGTGCATAGTATAAAGCTACATTAATACCAATAAATTGTTGGAAAACTGACAGTAATATACCGACAATTACAACGGTTTTACCGAAACTAAAAAGTGGGGCTTTAACGTCTTTAGTATTATTTTTAGTAGATAAAATCTGATTTAGTACATTTTGTGCATGTTGCTTTGAGGAATAAATTTTGTTTAACACGGTTAGTGCTTCTTGTTGTTTATTGACTAACGTTAAATAGCGTGGTGTTTCAGGTACAAAGAATAATAACAAGAAAAAGATGACAGAAGGGATGGCAGCTGTCATAAACATGTAGCGCCAACCGACAGCATCAATCCATTGTTGTGTCTCGCCGTGTGTAATACCAAAGTTTACAAAGTAAACTACCAACATACCAAAAATAATAGCAAATTGGTTCCACGAAACTAAAGTTCCTCTTATCGCAGATGGTGATATTTCACTAATGTACATTGGTGAAATGGCAGAAGCCAATCCAACTCCGATACCTCCTAAAATACGATATAAATTAAACATAATTAACAAACCGACACTAGAGTTTCCCGGATCAAAAAATAAAAATTCTGGATACCCCGATAATAATGATGAAACGATAAAAAGTATTGCTGCAACTTGTAACGATTTTTTACGCCCTAAATAACTTGAAAAACTTGATGACAGTAGGCCACCGATAATACAACCTATAAGCGCACTTGAAACTGTCATACCGTGAATAAAACTACCATATTGTTGAGTTAAATATTTTTGTAGTGATTGTTCTGCTCCGGAAATAACAGCAGTATCATAACCGAATAGTAAACCTCCAAGTGTTGCTATTAAAGCGATTTTAAAGATGAATTTTTTATTATCATAATTAGACATGTCCCCATCCCCTTGATTCATTACTTAAATTGACTTAGTGCATGAGTAATTGGTTGTGTTGCTTGGTAAACAGATTGATAAATATCAAACAATTGACTATAAGATCGACGATTAGAGGTAATAGGTTTAATTGGTTGGTGGAATTGAATCCACGCTTGGTTAATAGTTTCAAATGATTCAAACCACTGTGCACCCATAGCTGCTAACATTGCGGCACCAAAGGCAGGACCTTGTTCTTCTGTACGTGTTGTAATAGATGCATTGAAAATATCTGCTTGTATTTGTAACCAAGTTTTGTTTTTAGCACCACCACCTATAGATACTATGTCATTGACTGCTATTCTGTTATTACGCATGATTGTAATGCTGTCTTGAATGGAAAATGTAATACCTTCTAAGACAGCGCGTTTCATATCTAAAGATGTTGTATTAGCATCTAATCCTATAAAGCTGCCACGTACTGTAGCATCATTATGTGGTGTCCGTTCACCTAATAAATAAGGGGTGTACACCAAGCCATGCCCTCCGACAACTGAATCATTAATATTAGTTAAAAATGTTGTGAAATCATCTTTCGGAGCTAATAATTGACGTAACCATTCTAGGCTATAGCCTGCAGATAAAGTGACACCCATAATGTATTTTTGATTAGGCACACAGTGATTGAAATAATGGATGTTCCCATCATTTTCGAACTTTGAATTGTTTTCGATAGATAACGCTACTCCAGAAGTTCCTATGCTGACTAATTGTTTGCTGTTATCTGTAATACCAGACCCTAAAGCACCACAAGCGTTATCTGCACCACCTTGATAAACCTTAATATTCGAGGTGATGTTAAGTTGATGGGTGATTTCAGATGTTAATGATCCACTATATCCATGTGATTCTATAATTGATGGGCAGATATTAACATCAATATTGAGTTGTTGTAACAATGATGTTGCCCATGTTTCAGTTTTGACGTTGAACATAATTGTACCTGCGGCGTCAGACGGTTCGGTAAATATATTACCTGTTAATTTATATACTACGTAATCTTTCGGTAACATGAATTTACTAATTTTACTGTAATTATGTGGTTCATTGTTCTTGACCCATAATAATTTCGGTAAGGTGAAGCCTTCGAGTACAGTATTTTGTGTTTGGTTAAGCAGGGTGTCTAGACCCACAGTATTTTTTATATTTTCCACTTCAGTCGATGTACGTGTATCATTCCACAATATGGCTGGTCTAATGACTGCTCCATTCGCATCAATAATTACTAAACCATGCATTTGACCGGAAAAACTGAGACCTGTAATTTCCGTTGGTTCGTATTGTGTTAGAATATATTTCAAGCTATCAAGCGCAGCATTATACCAGATGTCAGGGTCTATTTCGCTGTAACCAGATTGTGGATGTTGTGTATCATAAGAGACGCTGTGTGAAGTCACAACGTCCCCTTGTTTATTAACGACAATAGATTTTAAGGCGCTAGTGCCAATGTCCATACCTATTACATAAGTCAATGTCATCAGTCCTTATTATTAATATTTAAAATGTATTGATTTATCTGTGATTTAATTACTTCTAAATGATCTGAGGCATTATCGATGCTTGTAAGATTATGTGCATACGTTTCTAATTCAGCAAAAGATGTTGTACCATCAACAATTTTTTTCCCAATACCTTCTTTGAAAGTTTGATATTTAGTGTCCATTATTGATTCGAAAAAGTTATCTTCAATCATTTTATGTGCCACTCTTAAACCTAATGCAAAAGTATCCATACCGGTAATATGTGTTAGCACTAAATCTTCTTGTTTAAATGATGTTCTACGAGGTTTGGCATCAAAGTTTAATCCACCTGGCGCAAGACCACCATTTTTCAAAATTTCATACATTGCTAAAGTTGTGTCGAAAACATCAGTAGGGAATTCATCAGTATCCCATCCTAAAAGGGGATGTCCTTGGTTTGCATCAACTGAACCTAACATGTCATTATCGCGTGCATAACGTAATTCGTGTTGGAACGTATGACCTGCAAGTGTTGCATGGTTAGCTTCAATGTTGAATTTAAAAATGTCATCTAAATCATATTTTTGTAAAAAGGCATATGCTGTTGCCACATCAGTATCATATTGATGGGACGTTGGTTCTTTTGGTTTAGGTTCAATTAAAAATTGCCCTGTATATCCAATTTCATTGGCATAATTTTTAGCCATTTTAAAGAAGTTTGCAAGGTTTGTTAATTCTAATTTCATATCAGTATTAAGCAAACTTTCGTAGCCTTCACGACCACCCCAGAAAACAAAGTTTTCTGAACCTAATTTTTTAGCTATTTCCAACGATTTTTTAACTTTTGCTGCAGCATATGCATAGACATCTGCATTAGATGAAGTTGCAGCCCCGTGTACGAAACGTTCATGTGTAAAATTATTTGTAGTATTCCATAATAATTTTTTTCCAGTTTCTTCCATTTTTTCTTTAATGCGGTCTACTATAACATCTAAATTTTCATTTGATTCTTGTAATGTTGAGCCTTCAGGTGCGATGTCTACATCGTGGAAACAAAAATATTCAATTTGTGTTTTTTGCATAAATTCAAAAATAGCATCTACTCTAGCTTTAGCTTGTTCCATAGGTTCTAAGTTGTTCCAATCACGCTGTGCAGTTCCAACTCCAAAAGGATCGGATAAATCAGCGGTGAAAGTGTGCCAATAAGCAACACCAAAACGCAAATGTTCAGCCATAGTTTTGTTACCAATTTTCTCTTCTGGATTATAATATTTAAAGCTATATATGTTGTTTGATTTAGGTCCCTCGTATGTTACTGGATCTATATTGAAATAAGTCATGTTTAGCCCCCTCATTTAGTTGGTTAGTTTATTAAACAAACTAACGTTAAAGAGAATATAGCACAATTACAATATTTTGTAAACGCTTTCTAAAAAAGAAGAAATATAGCACTTTCTACAATTAAGATTAGAAAGTGCTTGAGTTTAAATATTTATTTGTAAATTATCGATATCAACAATAGTTTGAGTAATAGCTAATGTACCTCCTAATAGTGTTGCATAGTTCACATTAGAAGTGAGTTCGATGCTGATAGCATTTCTAGAATACTGTGAAAATTGTTGCTTAATATCTTCCAATATTGTAGGCAAAGCATTAATTAATGGGCAGTTAATATAAATGGCATTGGGATTAAACTGAGTATTTAAATTATGGACAAGCACTGCTACATGTTGGATAAATTGATTAACTGCAGCAATAACTTCAGGCTGTTGTTCATTATAAAGATGAATTAAGTCTTGTAACGTAATATTTTTATTTAACTTAGTAGTAAGAAGGTGAATTAATGCTTCTTGTGAACAAATGTCTTCGATTTTATAAAATGTCGGACCCACTTCGGTTGGCTTAGATACTAAAGTTTTACCAATTTCACCTGCTTCACCATTAGCTCCTCTATAGAGTTGTTGATTAATGATTAGACCAGCTCCAATACCTTTATGAATACTTAAAGCTATTAGATTATTTATATCGCGGTTGCCATTAGTATTGTGTTCATAGAGTGCGGAAAGGTTAGCTTCATTTTCAATGACTACAGGTACTGCCGCAAATTGTTGTAACGCGGTGGTGATATCGCTGACATCTGTTTCATGAAAGGGTAAGTGGATAATGTTATGATGATCATCCACAATACCGTGAATAGATACTGAAATTCCTAATAACCCATACAATGTACTTTGTTTATCTGTAATATTGATTTTTTGCTGTAAGATGTGCAAGATTGAACTTACTTTTTTATCTGTTAAAGGGTGTGAATTGTGCGTAATGATTGTTCCATCAAAATAAGTATACAAAATTTCAACAGAATTATATGTTAAATCTAATGAGATAAAATAACCATATTGGTCATTGACCTTTAATAATATTGGTTTACGGCCACCGCTTTTAGTACTGTCACCTTCACCAACTTCTAATACTAAAGATTTTGCTTTTAAACTATTTAAAATGCTTGAAATGGTAGCTTTGTTAATTTCTAAATTTTTGGATATTTGAGTACGTGAAATATTATTATGATTAAAGATTTCTCTTAACACACGTTTTTCGTTCATAGTAATATTTAAAGTTAAGTTATTGTCCATCGTTAATTACCCCATATGTTATATTCAATTAAGTGTGTCGTTTTTATTCTGCGTTAGTACGTCAACTATTTTAACATACATTATACAGCGTCAAAGGATAAATGAAAGAGCATTGCTACATAGTCATAGAACATAAAACAATTATATTATACTGAGCATTTATATTACGCTACATGGATAATAGCGTTATTATGTAATAATGGTATTTATTGAAGAAGGGAGTAAGCGCCTAAGTTGATATATGGATTAGTAGATGATGTAAATTGTAAATTTTCTGACTTTTTACTTATCAAATCGACGGTATAGGCGTAATATATATGCTAGGATTGAGCATATAGCTTATGAAATGTTAGAATGCTTTATTTAGTATAACGATGTATTTTGAAGGAGAAAATTATGAAAAAAGAAGACTTAATTGCCCCACAAACATATAATATAGTTTCAGAAATTGAAAAGTACGCGGAAAATCCTGCGAAAGAAGCAATTTTATTTGAAAATGAAGCGGGAGAAACGCAAACAATTACTTATGCAAATCTAATTAAAAATGCGAATCGTGTTGGGCACGTTTTTTTAAATCATGGGCTAACTAAAGGTGACAAAGTATTAATTTTGATGCCTCGTGCCATTGAAACGTATGAAATTTACTTAGCAGCACTAAAATTAGGTTTGGTGATTATTCCAAGCTCCGAAATGTTACGGACAAAAGATTTACAACATAGAATTTCGCATGGTGAAGTCAGTGCAGTAGTTGCTATTGCTGAGCATCTGGATGAATTCACTCAAATTGCAGAATATGATGAATTAATTAAGTTTGTTGTTGGAGGTCAAGCTGAGCATTGGCATGATTTAACGGCAGAAAAACAACAGGCATCAACGGAACTTGCAATGGTAGAGACATCTAGAGATGATATTGCACTGTTGTCTTATACATCAGGAACGACGGCTAAGCCGAAAGCAGTAATTCATTCACATGGCTGGGGTTATGCACATATGCAAACTGCGCCTAAATATTGGTTAAGTATCGAAGAAGGTGACACTGCGTGGGCTACGGCTGCACCAGGTTGGCAAAAATGGGTGTGGAGTCCATTTTTATCTATCATGGGATCAGGTGGTAAGGCATTTGTTTATAATGGTAAGTTTAATGCTGAGAAGTATTTAGAGTTACTACAAAAGCATGAAGTTAATGTCTTATGTTGTACACCGACAGAATATCGATTAATGGCGAAGTTACCTAACTTGAGTGACTATGACTTATCACAGTTACACAGTGCAGTATCTGCAGGTGAACCATTAAACCAAGAAGTCATTGAACAATTTCGTAAAAACTTTGACCTTACTGTTAGAGATGGCTACGGTCAAACTGAAAATACGTTATTAATTGGTTCGTTGAAAGGTACGGAAACACGTATTGGTTCTATGGGACGCGCAATTTTAGGAGATCAAGTGGCTATTATTGATGAAGATGGCAATCGTATAGAAGATGGTACAACTGGAGATATTGCTGTTGCGTTAGATTCTCCAGCATTATTTAAAGGTTACTATAAAGATGAACAACGTACTGCTGACTCTAAACGTGGTAACTATTATGTGACAGGTGACAGAGCACGTGTCGATGAGGATGGTTATTTTTGGTTTGAAGGTCGACGCGATGACATTATCATAAGCTCAGGCTATACTATTGGGCCATTTGAAGTTGAGGATTCATTAATTGGGCATCCAGCAGTCAAAGAATGTGCAGTAGTTGCGAAGCCACATGATATTCGTGGTAATATCGTAAAAGCCTTTGTAATTTTACAAGATAATTACTCGGCAGATGATGCATTAGTAAAAGACTTACAAAATTATGTGAAACAGGACGTAGCACCATACAAATACCCACGTGAAATTGAATTTGTCACTGATTTACCGAAAACAAATTCAGGTAAAATACGTCGTGTAGAGTTAAGAGAAGCGGAAATAGCAAAATATAATAATCAATAACACAGTAGACACGTGTCAGGTGTCTCAACAGTAAAATGGCTAATCCAGTAATTGAATGGATTAGCCATTTTTATAGTTATAACCTATGATTGCTTGCTAAAGTAAGTTTATTTAGTTGAGTTTGATTGGTCAATTAAGATAGTGAGTTATTGTTCGGATAAACAAAAATCTAACCAATCAACATAAGCTTGTTCACGCAAAAGAGCTTTTTTTAATATACGAATGTGTTGTGCGTCTTTGTGAGGGTCTAATTGTTGAAAGATGGCATTTAATTGAGTTAACTTATCTTGTTTAGCAACTTTTTTAGTTCGCAATAATTCCTGCTTTGCTTCAGTTGACAATGCATCATAAAAGTACACTTTTATCGCAAATGGATCTTTGGTGTTTTCTTCTTCATCTGCTGTTTCAATCCAGTGGTACAGAGCGGTTTTACCAATAGGGGTAATACTGTAAATTTTTTTGGCTATTTTGCTAGATTCATCAATGTTCGAAATATAAATGTGCTCAGATTGTACGAGCTTTTTTAATTCATTATAAATTTGACTATGTTTAGCATTCCAAATTTCGCCAATTGCTTCACTAAAAGACTTATAAATTTCATAGCCTGTTAGTGATTGGTTATTGAGTAGTCCTAATATAGTATATTGCAGTACATTTTTCACTTTTTCACTCCTGGTATTTTGACAGAATAATTATACGAGAGTAGTATGTAAAAGTAAACATGTAAATAATTACATATATATAGGAGGATAATAATGGCAACACTTCAAGATTTTATTGGAAAACATATGATTTATACTTATGATAACGGCTGGGAATATGAAATGTATGTGAAAAATGAGGAAACGATTGATTATCGAATTCATTCAGGTATGGTAGGTGGTAGATGGGTGAAAGACCAAAAAGCAGATATCGTTGAAATTATAGCTGGAGTTTATAAAATATCATGGACAGAGCCTACTGGAACAGACGTATCATTAAATTTTGTGCCTGAACAACATTTAATGCATGGGGTGATTTTCTTTCCTAAATGGGTGCATGAACATCCAGAAATTACAGTATGTTATCAAAATGATTATATCGATGTAATGGAAGCTTCTCGCGAAAAATATGATACCTATCCTAAATATGTAGTTCCAGAATTTGCAACAATTACATATGTTGGTACACCTGGTGTTAATAATGAACAGGTTATTGCAGAAGCACCATATGAAGGTATGGCCGAAGCTATTAGACAACAACAATTAGCTTTTCAACAATAAATGGGGAAGTCAACGTCCTATTGTCAAATGCGTATCGAAGCAAAATAGTTGTAGCACTACTTGAGTGACAGTATAATTTTGATTAAGTTCTATTGGATTAAGTACAATTGAATGTATTTTAATATTATAGAATGATAATTTAAAATTTAAAAGAGGTGCTTTATATGTCAAAAGTAGTTTATACAACTAGTATGATCAGCAATGGTGGTAGAGACGGACGTGTCTTTAGCCCTGATAATACATTTACCCATAACTTAGCCACACCGAAAGCTATGGGTGGTAATGCTGTAACTGAAACCAACCCAGAACAATTATTTGCAGCTGGTTATAGTGCTTGTTTTAATAGTGCGCTTTCTCTCATATTACAACGTAACAAAGTGACAGATGCACAACCTGAAGTTGAGGTGACGATTGATTTATTGACCGATGAGGAAGACAATGGCTTTAAATTAGGTGGTACGATAAATGTCACACTAAATAATATGTCTCAAGAAGTTGCGGAAGACTATGTTAATCAAGCCCATGCATTTTGTCCATACTCTAAAGCAACTAAAGGAAATATTGATGTGCAAATAGAGGTTACGGCACAATAAAATAATATAGGCAATACTTATTTGGTAAATAAGAGGAAAGAGGTTTGGAATGAGTGTCACTTCAAACCTCTTTTTATAATGGACAAGTGTAGTACAAAGTACAGTATTTTCGCCAAGCGAGTTTTGATAGGGGTGTTAATACAGCTACAGTTTTTGTGATAAGTTGTAATTTATAATGCTATTGATTTATATGAAAAATGCATAAAAAAAGTACACAACTGATGTTTTCAACAATTGCGTACTCATAGTGGTTTGAATGTGACTACTTTATAAAGAATATTCATGCACGTCCTTATAATCAAAGTTTTTAATAATAGCACAACCTAAAGGATGGAAGCCATTATCAACATGTTGATTAATTTCTTCTAATACAGCTAAAATTTCATATTCTGGTGTGTGAATATCGAAAGTATATTTGAATAAATGCTGTTTATCTGAACGTACAGTTGCAACGAGTTTGTCTTGTTTCATTTTATAATCAAGTAATTGCATAACGATCTCACCTTTCATCAAATTTTAAATCTCTAATATGTGCTTAAAACAAGTTTTAATCCATTTAGCTAGTGTGTCTTACGTGATTGTGTTAGTTTGGTATACTACGAAAAATCAAAGTGACAACTTACTATTACGAAATAAATCTTGTGATACTTTATTATTCTCAATTTCACATTAGAATAATTCTAATGTGATTTCATTATACATTAAAACGATTAAAATGTGGAGAGTTTTGGCTTAATTTTTGATATAATGAAAACGTATTTATAGAATCAAAAGTAAAATAAAGTGAAAAATGAAAAGTTTTATTGACCGAGTATGGACTATTTGATAAGCTAAAAGTAATTAAATAAAAGCTTTCTAGGGTTCCGTAACAGTCGTTAGTCTGGTCCGAGAGAAAGCCACATGTATTCATGTGACACGGAAGGATAAAAGCCTGGGAGATAGTGATAGCACTATTTCTCAGGCTTTTTATTTTATAGGAGGTTTAAAAAATGAACTGGTTGAAAATTATTATTGCAGCTATTTTTGAAGTAGGATGGGCTGTCGGATTAACGCATGCAAGTACTACATTAGAATGGTTATTAACTATCATTGCTATTATTGTTAGTTTCTATTTACTAATTAATGCATCACAATATTTGCCGGTAGGTACATCATATGCAGTTTTCGTTGGATTAGGCACGACTGGCGTAACGATTCTTGATTTTGTAGTATTTGGGCAACCCGTAATAATAGGGAAAATCGTCTTGATTTTTGCTTTGTTAGCCGGTGTTATTGGCTTGAAACTTGTAACGCCAAGTGAAGGAGGTAAAAAATAATGGTTTGGTCAATTTTAATTTTAGCAGGTATATTTGAAATGTTAGCAATTACAGCATTAAACGCATACACACATCATAAACGTAGTAAGGACTTGTTAGGCATGTTAATATTGTTTGCCTTGAGTTTTGTAGCGTTAACTTATGCTATGCAAAATTTACCGATGAGTACTGCTTATGCTGTATGGACTGGAATAGGTGCAGTAGGTGGTGCCTTGATAGGGATGTTGTTTTTCAAAGAATCTAAAGACATTAAACGGATTATATGTATTGCAGTGATTTTAGCAAGCACAGTGGGGTTAAAGTTATTGAGTTAAAATATAAAAAAAGAGGCAACACATAGTTGCCTCCAAGAGTAATATGTTCATGAATATAAAAGACTAGTAGTCGGATTCCAACTACACCATTAATATATCATATATACGAGTCAATAATCAATGAAATCAAACAATATAATAGTAAAAATAACATAATAATATAATAAAATGTATAGCTATATAGAGTAGGGAGCGACTCTATAAATTTAGCGTAGGTAATTGCGCAGTTGATGCTAGATTGATAAGCTAACAATAAAAAATAAAGGGGGAAGCTGTGTTGGAAGGATTACTTACGTTTATTACCATCACGCTAATGATTATTATTGTGCCTGGACCTGACTTTTTTATTGTAATGAAAAATTCTATTTCTTCAGGTCGTGTTAACGGGACAATGGCAGCTTTAGGTATTACATCAGGGCATGTCATTTATTCATTATTAGCAATTTTTGGTATTATTTTTATTTTAGCGCAAATGTATTATGTGTTTTTAGTAATTAAAATATTAGGAGCATGTTATTTAATTTACTTAGGTATTCGCAGTATTATTAGTGCACGCCAAGGTTTAAATTTCACTCCAGAAACAATGAAAATAGCACAAGTTAGTTATTTGAATTCTTATAGACAAGGTATTGTAAGTACTTTATTAAACCCTAAAGCGTTACTATACTATATTAGTATTCTACCTCAGTTTCTTTCTACTGGTGGCGCAGTGACATCTCAAATAGCGATCCTATCAGCTATAGTGACTTCAGTCATTTTAATTTGGTTTATTTTTTGTGTGTTTATTTTTCAATATATCAAAAAACTATTTGCTAATCGTAAAATTAAAGCATTTTTTGATTACGCTGTTGGCTTCATCTTAGTTGGTTTGTCTATCAATTTATTGTTGAGTAAAGCAAATTAATTAAAGGTTGAGTTGTCGAAGTGTGAGTGTTAACACTAAGCAACCCAACCTTTTTATGGATAAAAATAAGCTGTTTTAGAAATGAGCACTTTTACGCCACGATAAACATTTTTGATCGTATACCATATAGTTAAAATAATGAACAATAGCGTAATCATTATGCCTACTACAGAAACCCAATTTGACGTATTGTCTTGCAAAGTAGCTAGACTTAATCCGCCACTAAAAATTAAGAAAAATGGACAAATTAATGTAATAATATGATAAATTAATGCTTTCATAGCGTGAGTAGACGCTGGCTTATAAGCAAAAATCCACACGATCAGTGGTAATATCAACGGGGCAAAAAAGATACTAAAATAACTTATAGCAGCGAGCACACGTCCACCTTGTATGTCTTGAGCGTGCGTTTGATTATTCATAGTCATCACCTCAATTCACAGCATAACAAATTGTGTGTCATTACCATAGTTGTATTGTACGATGTGACAGCATTGTTAGCTTAAGCTAAAATGAATGTATTAGAAACGTGAAAGAAAAGAGGCGAGTGTAATGAAAATCTATTTAATCCGACATGGAGAATCCCAGTCTAATTATGATAAAAAACAAGGAAATAATTACTTTTGTGGCCAATTGGATGTTCCATTAACTGAAAAAGGGACTCGAGATGCGCAGTTTTTACAATCATATTTTGATAAGCATCGTGTACAGCAAATTTATTTATCTGATTTGCAACGTACAAGACAAACATATAATGCAATTTTTGATAAAGATATACCCGCTGAGACAACAGCATTACTAAGAGAACGTTCACTAGGTATTTTTGAAGGATTACATGTTGAGGATGTAGAACAGCAAAGCGAATATACACATTTCTTTAATGATGACAATTATCGTGAATTTAGACATAGTTTCACTCAAAAGGCACCTGAAGGCGAAAGTTATGAAGATGTTTTAGCACGCGTGCAACACTTTTTTGAACAGGAAGTCGATAAATCACTCGATAGTATTGCTATTGTAGCGCATCAAGTGGTTATTCGTTGTATTTTTGTATATTTAGGATACGAAACTAAAGCACAAGTGATAGATAAAAAAATAGAAAATTGTAAGCCTTATTACGTTGAATTGTAATAAGGCTTAAGTATGTATCGTTATGAAGTGACGCATAAAGTGGTAACCGCACTGGCAGTAATCACTATTGTCGATAAAAATAAGACAAAAACAAGTATCGGTACTGCGGTTGTAAAGATGATACCTAAAGTTAATATAAATGCAGGTATCGCAAACAAAATTTGATAAATGCTAGAAATGACACGAGTAGCTGTGGAATTAAAAATTCCTAGTATTAGCGCTGGCAAAAAGATACTTACAGCGAAAGCAACAACCATCCATATATCTTGTGGTTGATCAACAGTGACACCACTTCCCCCTGATGGATTGTTAGATGCGATAGTAAGGATTGACAGCGAAATAAATATAATAGCTAAAAATAGCATAGGAACACGATATTTCATTTTTTCCTGACACCCCAATGTTTATAATATTGTTTATATTGTCACATAACTTAAATGTATAGTAAAGAACAATTTACATTTTTTGTAGCTTAATATCATAAAAAATCATTTTTAAAAATTATAAAATGAATAACATTAAACTAAACGGGGTACAGCAAAATTGTCGGAAACTTAAAGCATATAAAAAACCTGATCATGTTAAATTCAACATGGTCAGGTTAATATTTTTTGGCTGCTGTTATACTATTGTGAAAGCCTTCGAAAAAGACATCGATATTATCTAAAACACTGCCAACTACCACTGCAATCACTACATAAGTAATGCTTAATAGTATGTGTTTAGCTGAAATAAAGCCATGTTTTTCTTGTTTATCTACAAGACCGATTGCGATGAAGACAGCAGCCATTGCTCCGACTAAAATTGTTAGAACCATGTGTGCCTCCAGTCTGAGTTTATACTCTGTGCTAATTACAAACTCAGTTTAACAAATTGAGACTAACGTCAAAAGTTAAATAACAATAAAAAACCTTACAATTATGTAAGGTTTTTTACGAAAAATAGAATGTCAGGGTGTATCGTTGATGTGTAATATTGCTTTAACCGGCGAGTGACAAGGATAGCGGAAGTTGTCATCATTTTGTAATGATTGTATTATTTTGTTGATAGGTGTTAATGAAATAACTCAATGATTGTGCAATTTTTCTTGTGAATTTATAATTTGTACTTTATTTATCGATAGCATCGCTGTTAATATCATGTTTTTCTAAAAATTGCTTAATTTTCTTTTGTTGCTTACCATTAACGTCACCAGCATGTTTGGCTGATACATCAACAACATTTAGTTTATTTTGTGGTTGATAATCTAATTCTTCAATATCTTTATCGACATTTTTGATTGTAGAGTTTAAGGCAGTGAAATATTTTAAGATTCGTTCAGCATGGGGTTTATATCCTTCTGGCAAGTCGTTAGATTCGATGAATTTTTTGAAACGAACATCGTTTTTAACAGCATTTTGAGATAATTTAGATAAGCGTTGTGCTTGTTTATCAGTGATTTTAGTATCGGTACCAGTTTGTCTATCTAATTTGTATTGCATAAGATATTTGTTATCGATAATGTCAGAGTTAACATCAAGGTATTTTTCAATAGCTTTATTCATTTCTGCTGTACTTATTTTTTCTCCAGTTTTTGAGGATGAAAATATGTCTTCTTCAGAAATATTTTGGACATTTTTAGGTGCATTTTTTTGACTGTGTTTATTATCATCATCCTCGCTATTAGAACATGCAGCAAGCATGAATAGCGTAGCAAATAATAATAACAAAATTCTAAATTTCTTCATTCAGTAATTTAACTCCTTTATATTGTTTAATCGTGTTATTTAATTAACGACGGTAATTTGTTCAGTATATAGAGCAATATATAATAACCTCTTAATATTATAGGCATTGCTAACTGAGATAACAAGAAAAGATATTTACTGAAGTTGTTTTAATTTACGTTCTATTAATCTATAGATAATTATAAGTAGTAATAAATAGATAATGACCTCAATAATTAAAATGATACCATTGCGATAACTTATGAATAACCATATATCGATGAGTGTTAAAGGCAAGGCGATGACAAAAACTTTGCGAAATATATATGTAGTTAATCGTTGGTACATATGCTGTGCTGTTTTCCAATAAAGGGGACCTAACATGGCGCGCTTTGATTGGTAAGCTGTGCCGTTATGACTTGAATTATTTGTTGGAGATGTAGTTTTCAAACGTTTCATTAAGTAGAGATGGATGCTGGCAACAATAAGTAAAAACATAAAAACACCTAATTTCTAGTACTTTAGAGCCGATTATAACATAAAAAGGAGAGTCAAAAAGACTCTCTTCAGACTGTCGACAAATTATACCTATGTAGGCAGTTTATTTATGCACGCTTTGCGCGGGCCCTTGCATTAGCCTGTAGTCTTTGGCTAATGTTATTCCCACAGAAGTCGGCATAAAACACTGTCAATCTATAAAAGATTTTAGGAGAACTAATATTTAAGGTCCTTACAGACAAAAAATTATATATAGAAAATAAAAACCCCTTCGCAAATTAATGCGAAAGGGGTTGTCTACTTTGTGTGTTATCGTCAATTTATTGATGTACAGGTTCAGCGCTATTACGAATAATATAATCAAATGCATTAAGTGCTGCATTTGCGCCTGCACCCATAGAAATAATAATTTGTTTATTGCGATCATCTGTTACATCACCAGCAGCGAATACGCCTGGCATACTTGTCGCATTACGACGATCAATTTTAATTTCATGTGCTTCATTTAATTCAACAGCGTCATCTAACCATTCTGTATTTGGTAATAGACCGATTTGAACAAAGATACCGTCAAGAGTAATGTCATGTTTGGCACCAGTTGCTAAATCTTCATAGGCAATACCAGTTACAGCATTGTCGCCCAATACTTCAGTTGTTTGAGCGTTTTTGATTATTGTTACATTTGATAGTGAAGTTAAACGCTGTTGTAATACATCGTCAGCACGTAATTCAGCATTACGTTCTAATAAGGTTACGTGGCTTGCTATACCAGCTAAGTCTATTGCTGCCTCAACACCAGAATTACCGCCACCTACAACTGCAACATCTTTATTTTCGAATAATGGACCATCGCAGTGAGGGCAGAAAGCAACACCTTTATTAATTAAGGCTTCTTCACCAGGCACTTGCAGTTTACGCCAACGTGCACCAGTAGCAAGAATAACTGTTTTACTTTGTAACTTAGCACCATTATCTAAAGTTACAAAAATACCACTGTCAGTTTTTTCGATATCATCCGCACGCACACCAGTCATAACGTCGATATCATAATGGTTAATATGGTCCTCAAGTGCTGAAGAGAACTTAGGTCCGTCAGTTTCTTTAACGGTAATGAAGTTTTCGATAGCTGCTGTATCATTAACTTGACCACCAATACGGTCAGCAACAATACCTGTACGTAACCCTTTACGTGCAGTGTAAATACCAGCACTACCACTTGCAGGACCGCCACCAATGATTAATACATCGTATGGCTCTTTGTTATCAAACTCAGCTGGATCAGCTGTACTACCTAAACTTGTTAAGATATCTTGTACTGTCATACGACCATTACCAAATTCTTCTCCGTTAAGGAAAATGGCAGGTACGGCCATAATGTTTTCAGCTTCTTCTCTGAAAATAGCACCGTCAATCATAGTATGAGTGATATTAGGATTTAATAAACTCATTAAGTTTAGGGCTTGTACTACATCCGGACATTTTTGACATGTTAAACTAATATATGTTTCAAAATGTAGTGGACGATCTAAAGCTGAAATTTGATCGATAACCGCTTGTTCTTCTTTTGGTGCTCGACCACTTACTTGTAATAAGGCAAGAACAAGTGAGTTAAATTCGTGACCCATTGGTAAACCAGCAAAAGTAATACCAGTCTGTTCATTAGGACGGTTGACTGAAAAGCTAGGTGTACGTTTAAGGTCAGCATTTTCTACTGAGATATGAGATGACATACTTGCAACTTCGTCTAATAATGTTTCTAATTCTTTAGATTTATCATCAGAACCGATACTTGCTTGAAGTACTACATCGCCTTCCATAAGTTCCAGTAGTTGTTTAAGTTGTGATTTTAACTCATCATTAAGCATTCGAATCAATGCCTCCTTAAATTTTACCTACTAAATCAAGACCAGGTTGTAATGTTTCTGAACCTTCTTCCCATTTAGCTGGGCATACTTCACCTGGGTGTTGACGTACATATTGAGCTGCTTTAAGTTTGTGTACTAACGTACTAGCATCACGGCCAATACCATCAGCATTTACTTCAGCTGCTTGAACTACACCATCAGGGTCAACAATGAAAGTACCACGTTGTGCAAGACCAAGATCTTCGTCTAACACATCGAAGTTACGAGTGATTGTTTGAGAAGGGTCTCCGATCATAGTGTATTTGATTTTGTTGATTGCTTCTGAATGATCGTGCCAAGCTTTGTGTACGAAATGTGTGTCAGTTGATACTGAGAATACATTTACACCAAGCTCTTGTAATTTATCATATTGACCTTGTAGGTCTTCTAATTCAGTTGGACATACGAATGAGAAATCTGCAGGATAGAAGCATACTACACTCCAAGAACCTTTAAGATTTTCCTCTGATACTTCGATGAACTCATCTTGTTGTGGATCATAAGCATTCGCTGTGAATGGTAAAATTTCTTTATTGATTAAAGACATGAAAAACATCCTCCTAAATTGTATGTTACTTTTATTGACACGAAGATTGTAACAATTGATTATTTCAATTGTTTGATGATAATTATTCTAATCTCCGATATTCATTATCACATGACATTGTGAAATAGTCAACAAACAACATTGCATAATAAATGTTTATTACGACCTAGTTTCTATAACTACCAGTGTCACTCTGACATCGTATTCGGTAAAGTGTATTTTGTTAGGTAGTAATAACTTATTTAGCAATCTACTAATATCAATTAGCCACTTTTATTCTCAACTAAACATCATTTAGAATATGAAAATAGTTTAATATAATGAAATAACACAATAAAAGGGAGTGGGACAGAAATCTGATTTTGAAAAAATGATTTCGTCGTCCCACCCCGGAAAGGATGACTAGCATTGAAACAAACTTGATTTGAAGCGTATTTTCAATGCAGTCAGCTACTGCCAATATGAAAAGAGACTAAGACAATCAATATTGTCCCAGTCTCGTTTTATCAGGCATGTATGGTAGCTTAATCAACAAAGGTTACGCTAATTTCACCAATATCAGTAAAAGTAGCGTGGTACGTACCATGAGTTATTGGTAAGGCTCTTATAAACGTACCGGAAGCCACAAGTTGACCTTTCGTTAATTGTTTGTTGTGCTGTTGTAATTTAGAAACTAACCATGTTAATGATTTGAAGGGGTTTCCCAAGACGATTTCGGCGGAACCTTCAGCAACCTCTATACTATTGTGTGTTAATGTCATTTCTACATTCGCTAATGCGGAAATTGTTGATGCTGGAACAATTTCTCCAACGACAACAAGTCCTGTGGCTGAATTATCTGAGATAAAATCACTTAAAGTAAAGTTGGGGAACCAATTTTTATAGCGGGCGTCGGCAATTCCTAAACCTGGTGCGATATCAACACATGACAAAATAGTAGCATCATCAGCATCCATAGGAATGTCGTCAGTTACAATAAACATAATTTCAGGTTCTATGAGAGGATTAAATAGGCTCGATAATGAGATAGATTCATTGGATTGAACAATTTTACTGGATAAAATAGTCCCGTATGCAGGTTCATTAGTATTCGCAAGTATTTGAGTAGCGTCATTAGTCATATTAACACGATAGCCAGCGATATTAGAGTTATCAACAGTTTGCAATTGTTCTATTAATAATGATTGCGTATGATATGCGTCAGCTTCAGTTATATTATATGTGTTGCTCACAAAATCAATAGGTTCATGCGCCTTGAAAGCAGTGAAAAGTGAATCTGCAATAACTTTAGTATCCTTTGACATATAATCTCTCCTTAAATTTTCAGAAAATTGTTACTATTATCATTATAATTATCATAACGAGAAATGATTTTACTTTCAATATATTTAAAAGTTGAGAAAACGGGTAAGCATTATAATAAGGGTTAATCGATTTTATTTGTTAAAGTGAAGTATGAAATTTACAAATAAGGAGCGATTAATGTGACAGATTATGTATATAACTTATTGAAACAACATCATTCAGTAAGAAAATTCAAGCCTAATGACATTCCCGAGGAAACGATAAAAGAATAAATAGAAGCAGGTCAAAATGCTTCTACATCTAGTTACCTACAAACGTATTCGATTATCGGAATTAATGATCCTACTATTAAAGAGCAATTAAAAGAAGTGTCAGGACAGCCTTACGTTGTTGAAAATGGATATTTATTAGTGTTCGTTATGGATTATTACAGACATGCTACGATTAACGACGATAAAAAAGTAGACATGAGCGTGTCTTTTGAATCTGCTGAAGGTCTATTAGTCGGTGCAATTGATGTGGCTTTAGTAGCACAAAATATTGCCGTTACTGCTGAAGATAAAGGTTATGGCATGGTTTATTTAGGATCTTTACGTAACGACGTAGCACGTGTTAAAGATATTCTTGGTTTACCTGAACATACTTTCCCACTATTTGGTATGGCTCTCGGCGAACCTGCAGACGATGAAAATGGCGAACCTAAGCCACGTCTACCTTTAGAACACATCTTCCATCAAAACAAATATAATAGCGACAAAGAACGTCAACGACAAGAAATTGAAGCTTTTGACCAAACAGTAAGTGAATATTATCGTAATCGTACGAATGGAGAACGTTCAGAAACATGGTCAGATCAAATTGCTGGCTTTATGAGTAGTAAACAAAGACTTGAAATGTTGGAACAACTGAATAAGTCAGGTTTTATTAAGCAGTAAGCAAGCTATACCATGACATGGTGTTAGTGTCGAAAAGTTTTTTAGTTTTGTGTAACTATAGAGAGGGGTTGGTTGTGTTGAGCATGTTTGATAGATTATTTAAGAAGAATGAAAACACAGATGCAGTGGGTCCAAGTGAAAAAAAGCGTGATACACATATAGATAACAACCAACTTACTCCAGAAGAAGCACAACAATATTGGGCGAAAATAGCGAGTAAAATCATTGTAAGTACATTAAACTGCGTAGATCATACGGCAGAACGTATATTTATATTAATTTCCTTTGATGAAAAAGATCCAACTATGGACATTTTCTTTCAAATGAATGGTCAGGTAAGAATGTGGAATGATTTGGATAATACACAGCACAAAAACATCATTGCACACAATCTATTGCCGCAAGTGGATAATATTGTAAAACAAGCACATTGTTTATATGATCGTGCACACTTAACGCGAATGGCTTACACACAAATTCAATTCGAATTTGAAAGTAAAACCTGGTATTTACATGACATTTCGGAAGAAAGTATGGAAGCCCAACTTGATAAATATGCAGCATTTTTAAAGTGGTTTGATGACGTCTCTCATGAGATTAAGCAAACGCCATTAGATAGTAAGAAGAAGATTACTTGGGGCCCTTTCAAACCTATAGCATAAAGAAGCTAGCAATTTGAGTGTCTGGTGAAAACATACAAATAAAGACAAAAGCTGTAGCAAGATGAACAACGACTTATTCCTCTAACGAAAAGGGTTAAGTCGTTGTTTTTAAATTGGTGAATAATAGGAAGGGCATAGGGAGACTTGTTACTAAAAAAGTAAGCAATCTATATAAAAAAACACTTCGTTAAAATTCATGCTGTGATGAATTTAACGAAGTGTTTTTTGTTAGATAAATATTACATAGTAACTAGGTGTTTAATTATTGGCAGTAAGTTCACCGTAAGTACTATCGTTGTACGTATCTTTATCTAAGTTATCTGTAAGTTTAGCAGTACCTGCACCAGCAAGCATAGAATCGTTGACGTTTAATGCCGTACGACCCATATCGATTAATGGTTCTACTGAGATTAAGACACCTGCTAATGCGACAGGAAGATTTAATGTTGATAATACGAGTATAGAGGCGAAAGTTGCACCGCCACCAACACCGGCTACACCGAATGAACTTATAATAACAACACCGATAACGGATAAAATGAATTGTAAATTCACTTCAACGCCAGCTGCTGGCGCAACCATCACAGCTAACATTGCGGGATAAA
Source organism: Staphylococcus arlettae (assembly GCF_002902345.1). Taxonomy (GTDB): domain Bacteria; phylum Bacillota; class Bacilli; order Staphylococcales; family Staphylococcaceae; genus Staphylococcus; species Staphylococcus arlettae. The sequence continues at coordinate 48,544 of NZ_PPQB01000022.1, read as the reverse complement.
TACCGGCACAACCGTTTTGTCCTATAGACAAACCGAATGATGCGGAGAAGTTAGCAATACCATCAGGTACACCTAAACGTGTTTTTTGTGTTTGCACATTAAGTGGTAATGTACCAGCGCTTGAACGTGATGTAAAAGCGAAAAGTAATACTTCTCCCGTTTTTTTCACGAAGGTAATAGGATTTAACCCAATACCACCAATAATAATTAAATGGATAATATACATAGTAATAAGTGCTGCATAAGATGCAATTACAAATTTACCAAGTGTCCAAATTGCCGCAAAGTCACTTGTAGCAATAGTATTAGTCATAATTGCTAAAATACCATAAGGTGTTAAGCGTAATACGAACGTTACAATAGACATAACTAACGCGTATAATGCATCGATACCACGTTTTAAAACATTGCCACTTTCAGGTTGTTTACGCATAACACGTAAAAATGCAAAACCTATAAAGGCTGCAAAGATAACGACTGCAATTGTTGATGTAGTACGTTGTCCTGTGAAGTCTAAGAATGGGTTACTTGGTAGTAACTCTAAAATTTGTTGAGGTAATGTTTGTGCTGTCATATCTTTTGCTTGGCTAGCAATTTCACTACCACGTGAGCTTTCAGCATTACCTAAGTCAATTGTTGAAGCATCTAATCCAAATATTAATGCTGAAATAATACCAACAATAGCTGCAATAGCTACTGTACCAATTAAGAATACGAAGATCCAAACGCCTATCTTCGCAAATTTTTCACCGATTTGTATTTTGGTGAACGCTGAAACAATAGAAATAAAAATTAATGGAATAACAATCATTTGTAACAAGGCAATATAACCGTCTCCGACAACACTAAACCAATCAGTTGTTTGTTTAGTTATACTACTATCGACATCATAGATAAGATGGATGGCTACCCCGTATAAAATCCCTACACCTAATGCAGTGAATACACGTTTAGGGAAAGATACGTGTCTTTTAGCCATAATATATAATCCGATGATGAAGGCCACAAATACAATTATGTTAATAATAGTAAATAACATAGTAAAGACCTACACTTTCTTTTAATATAATTTAATCCGACATACCTAATAAGGATAGTAGCAAAACAATATTTATTCAAGAGGAAAAACTCAAATATTACTATAAAAATTATAGTCAGAATATTATTACAATCTTTAGAGCATTAAAAAAAGTCTAGACCGGAGTCTAGACTATAAAAATAGCTATATATTATAAATTAAACAGACGTGCAAAGAAGCCTTTTTTCTCACCTTGTGATTGTGAATTGTATTGTGCAGATTCACTTGCTGGTTCGGATTGAGCTGAGTCATTTATGCTGAATGTATTAGTTGTCTCACTGTGATCTTCAGATTTTGTCGTTGATTCTTCAGATGATGATTCAGATTCAGCAACATTTGTTGATGAAGTACTTTCCGCAGTTGATTCAGTAATTTCATCTGTAGTTGTTTTAGCTGAAGTTGCTTCAGTCGTACTTGCAGTTTGTGGTGTTTTTGCTGCATGGTTTTCAGAATTAGTTGAAGTAGATGTAATCTCGTCTTCAGTTAATTTAGCTGACGCTGTTTCTGATTGACTGTCGTTCGTTGACGTAGCAGTTTCAGTATTAGCTTCAGATGTTGCCGTCTGAGCTTCCTGCTTAGGTTTAGCTGCAATTGTTTCATTTGCCACACTGGATTTTACTAATTCAGATTGCTCTTTTTGCGCACTTTGAATATCAGACTGAGTTGTTTTAATTTCTTCAGTAGATGTTTGTAATGCAGTCAGTGATTCCGTATTTGCGTCTATTTTTGTAGTGATTTGATTTTGTAACTCACGTAATTCGTTTTGTTGATTATGTACTTGGCTAATCATTTGACCAAGCATGTGGCGCTCTTCACGCATTTTTTCCAATTCTGTACGTAAGTCTTCAATGACATTAGCAACATTTTGGTCAGCTGGTAATTGTTCGTCTGTGTCTTTGACTAATACTTGTAAGAAGTCTTTTTCTTTTTCTAGTTCGTCAAAGGCTAAATCGTAACTATTTGTTTGTTTGACTTTTTCTGCGATATCTTGGAATAATTCAATATCTTCTTCATGGAAATCAGTAGCTTCACGGCCACGGTATTCAGTTTTACTAAGTTGATAACCACGTTCTTCTAAATGTTGTACTATTTTACGTACTTGTTTTTCACTTAGTTCAACACGTTGAGCAAATTCTTTCGTTAACATAGAGATAATCCCTTTCTTAATATGTGATTATGTATACGGACGTTTGTCTTCGGTTAGTGAAACGTCAGTCTTACTTCTATGTTAGTTTAACCCCTTTAAGTCTTCATTTCAAGTGTTCCTTGTAAAATTAAGACTGCTTACGTAGGTCCATTTCCTCTAAAAGGGGGTAGATTTCACTGCGAGGTATTTTGTTAGCGAAAACGTATTTTAAGATATAATTTGATTTGATACTAGCGCCATAAATATCTTTTGTTAATTCGATATTTGGTTTAATAAATAAATCCATAGGTGACTCTAGACTTTCCCCTTTACGTTGCGGTGCGATATAGTCAATGTCGTTTTGTTTTTCAAAGCCATGTTCAAACAGAAAGCGGCGACGATTACTTAAAATAGTTGATTGGTCTTCAAGTTGTTCTGTGTCTTCAGGCTCTTGTTTCACTTCTAGCATAATAAAGTTAACATCTCGTGAATGTAATTGATAGGATAAATGGTTAATCTCTTTTTGAATTTCTTCTAATGTTAAAGCGATAACTTCGTCGTGGTTGGGGTTGTCTTTGGCAATAAGATAAATTAAAAAAGATGAGTTGGTTGTAGCTTCGTAATGTGCTGTTGCCAGACTTACTGCTTGGCAATCTTCTAGACCTACGAGAAAGATATAATCATCTTTCGTATATTTATTTTCTAAAGATTGACGGAATATCTTTTCTCCTTCAGCTAAAGATACGTCTAATTTAGCATCATAGAGCTGGATTGCTTCTTTAAATAATGGATCATTGACGGATTTCACTACTTTAAATTCCATACTTAAACCTCCACGTTTGTTGTTTTGCCCATTATAGCATATGGCTTTTTCTATGTATGGATGAAATATTTTTTTATTATGAAAAGGAATGCAACATAGCTTCCTGCTATGTTGGCAGTTTTTGTGCACGCTTTCCGCGGGCACTGCCTCAGCCTGTAGTCTTTGGCCAGTGCTATTCCCACAGGAGTCGGCCCAAAACTGCCCATATTTCATGCCAGATTTAGACGAACTATTACCTGAAGTAGTCTATGTTCTAAAGTAAGAATGGAATATTATTGAATCGTCTCATACCACCATAGCTTATCGACATAATCTATGACTTTGTTGACAGTTTTTGTGCACGCTTTCCGCGGGCTTTGCCTCAGCTTGTAGTCTTCGTTGAGAGTTATTTCGCAGGATTTTGCCCATACCCATATTTATGAAAAGTAGTAGCAGAACTGATACCTAAAGTGTAACTACAGACAATATAAAAAGACTGGACTATTATTAATAATAGTCCAGTCTTTTACTGTTTGTAGCTTTAAGATTTTGGTCCACGTGTTTCTTCAGAAAAATGTTTACCGAGAATCTTTTCATCATATGCGGCATTTAAGTGATTCACTTCTTCATGGGAACTTGTATCTTTAGCAGCAACTAAAATAAATTTATTGTCCATAAGTTCTTTTTTATAACGTTCAGACGCTTCATCAGAAAGGTTGTAGTTTGCAAGTACTACACTTTCAGTATCTTCGCCAGTCATGATTTTAGCCACTTTATCACTAAATGTGCCACCAGTAGATGTTAGATTGATTTCTGAATCATGTAATTCATCTAAATGTAATTTAGATTTACTTAACACAGTTAGTTCATAATCTTTATACCCCTCTGCTCTTTTGCCATCAATTGCTTGATATAAAGCCTCTGCATTATCGACTACAGTAAATTCTGTCATGGTTACCCCTCCACTTGTTGTTTTCACTTATTGCATGTTTACCCTTGAAGCATGAAAATAAAACGAATTTATTAAATTATATAATGTTTCTCGTATCTTGACAAACACCATGAAAACACTATAGAAAACGATTGCAACGTGCAGTGTAATCGTGCTCGAAATAATATTGCGGACAATGTATATATTGAAAAAAAAGGTGGAATTTGGTATTATCGTATAATAATTTATCTAACTCATATAATCTGAAGAATACGGCTTTAGAAGTTTCTACCATGTCGCCATTAACGATATGACTATGAGTAACACCCCAATACAAAACAATGTAAAACTATTGCTTTTATTATTCACATGATATTAAAAACAATAGGGCTTATCATACATAAAGTGCTTGCGCAGAATAGCAACGGGAAATGTTTATTCAACTTTAGCACTTAGATAAGCAATTATCTGGCTTTTAAATGCTAGTTACATAGTTGTATGGCTTGTTCACTCGTAGATCCTGAAACTTTGTTGGTTTAGGGTTTTTTTTGTATACAAATTGAGGAGGTTTTTTCGAGTGGATTTGTTGGAACGCAAAGTAAAAGAGGACGGTATTGTAATTGATGAAAAGATTTTAAAAGTAGATGGTTTTTTAAATCATCAAATCGATGCAGGCCTGATGCAACAAGTGGGACAAACGTTTTATGAGCAATTTAAGGATGAAGGCATTACTAAAATATTAACGATCGAAGCTTCAGGTATCGCGCCTGCAATAATGGCAGCATTACAGTTTAATGTACCGTGTTTGTTTGCGAAAAAAGCAAAACCAAGCACTTTAACACAAGATGTCTATCATGCTGATATTCATTCATTTACTAAAAATACAACGAGTACGGTTATTGTCTCAAATGAATTTTTAGCCAAAGATGACCGAGTACTTATTATTGATGACTTTTTAGCTAATGGAGATGCCTCATTAGGATTGAATGAAATTGTTAAACAAGCCCAAGCTTCAACAGCGGGAGTAGGCATTGTTATCGAAAAAAGTTTCCAACCTGGCAGACAACGATTAGAGGACGCAGAATTACGTGTTTCTTCATTATGTAAAGTAGCTTCATTGCAAGGTAATAAAGTGACATTTGCCAGCGAAGAAGTAGGCACACAAATATGAAGACGTTTATTTTAAGTGTTCAACATTTATTAGCTATGTACGCGGGAGCCATTCTCGTACCTATTATTGTAGGGACTAGTTTAGACTTTACGCCTGAACAAATTGCATTTTTAGTTACGATAGATATTTTTATGTGTGGTGTCGCGACATTTTTACAAGTATGGAAAGGGACGGGGACAGGTTTACCTATAGTTCTAGGTTGTACATTTACAGCCGTAGCTCCAATGATTTTAATAGGACAGACTAAAGGTATAGATGTATTATATGGCTCATTATTCTTATCAGGTATTTTAGTCGTCATCATTGCACCGTTTTTCTCGCAACTCGTTAGATTTTTCCCGCCTGTTGTAACAGGTAGTGTCGTTACAATTATTGGGATTAATTTAATGCCAGTGGCTATGAATTATTTAGCTGGTGGTGAAGGTGCTAAAGATTACGGCAATGGCAATAATATTGTGTTAGGCGTTGTTACACTGTTGGTTATCTTAATTATTCAACGATTGACAACTGGATTTTTTAAATCCATCGCAATTTTGATTGGCTTGCTTGTTGGGACAATACTGGCTTCTACATTCGGTAGTGTTGATGTGAAGCAAGTAGGAGAAGCACATTGGTTTGCTTTACCACAGCCATTTCGCTTTTCAATGTTTAGTTTTGATTTTGGAGCAACACTCGTATTCTTTATTGTAGCTTTAGTGAGTTTAATCGAATCTACTGGTGTCTATCATGCGCTAAGTCAAATTACAGGAAAACAACTTGACCGTAAAGATTTTCGTAAAGGTTATACTGCCGAAGGTCTTGCGATTATGTTAGGTGCTGTGTTTAATGCTTTTCCGTATACGGCATATTCACAAAATGTGGGCTTGGTTTCATTGTCAGGTGCTAAGAAAAACAATGTTATCTATGGCATGGTCATTTTGTTATTGATATGTGGTTGTATCCCTAAATTGGGTGCTTTGGCTAACATGATTCCATTACCAGTATTAGGCGGTGCCATGATTGCTATGTTTGGCATGGTTATGGCATATGGTGTTAGTATATTAGGTAATATCGATTTTAAAAATCAAAATAATTTATTGATAATTGCGGTATCAGTTGGACTAGGAACGGGTATAAGTGCAGTACCTCAAGCGTTTGAATCATTAGGCGAGCAATTTGCCTGGTTAACGCAAAACGGTATTGTTCTAGGCGCATTATCAGCAATTATTCTGAATTTCTTTTTTAATGGTATAAAGTATCAACAAACGACAGAAGTTATGAAATAATGTAACTATAAATAAAAATTGGAGGCTGTACTAAATGTGGGAAAATAAGTTTGAAAAAGAATCTTTAACTTTTGATGATGTATTATTGTTACCGGCGGAATCAGATATTTTACCGAAAGACGTGGATTTAAGCGTGCAATTATCGGATAGAATTAAATTAAATATTCCAGTTATTTCTGCTGGTATGGATACAGTTACTGAATCTAAAATGGCAATTGCTATGGCACGTCAAGGTGGACTTGGTGTTATTCATAAAAATATGAACATTGAAGATCAAGCTGATGAAGTACAAAAAGTAAAACGCTCAGAAAATGGTGTTATTACTGATCCATTTTATTTAACACCAGAAGAAAGTGTATATGAAGCAGAAGCATTAATGGGTAAATACCGTATTTCAGGTGTGCCAATTGTTAATAACAATGAAGAGCGTCAATTTGTTGGTATCATCACAAACCGTGATTTACGCTTTATTGAAGATTTTTCAATTAAAATTTCAGATGTTATGACAAAAGAAGACTTAGTCACAGCACCAGTAGGTACAACACTTGATGAAGCAGAAGAACTGCTACAAGAACATAAAATCGAAAAATTACCACTTGTCGAAAATGGTCGTTTAGAAGGTTTAATTACAATTAAAGATATTGAAAAAGTATTAGAATTCCCACAATCAGCTAAAGACGATCACGGTAGATTACTTGTTGGTGCGGCAATTGGTATCGCAAAAGATACAGATATTCGTGCTGAAAAATTAGTTGAAGCAGGCGTTGATGCTTTAGTTATCGACACAGCACATGGTCATTCTAAAGGTGTCATTGAACAAGTAAGACATATTAAAGAAACATTCCCAGAAGTAACATTAGTTGCGGGTAATGTTGCTACAGGTCCAGCTACAAAAGCGTTATTCGAAGCAGGCGCAGATGTTGTGAAAGTTGGTATCGGCCCAGGCTCAATCTGTACTACTCGTGTCGTTGCAGGCGTAGGTGTACCACAAATTACAGCTATTTATGATTGTGCATCTGAAGCACGTAAACATGGTAAAGCGATTATTGCTGACGGCGGTATTAAATTCTCTGGTGACATCATTAAAGGATTAGCTGCTGGAGGACATGCCGTAATGTTAGGTAGCTTACTTGCAGGTACTGAAGAAAGTCCTGGCGAAACTGAGATTTTCCAAGGTAGACAATATAAAGTATACCGTGGCATGGGCTCTCTAGGAGCTATGGAAAGTGGTTCAAATGATCGTTACTTCCAACAAGATAAAACGCCTAAAAAATTCGTCCCAGAAGGCATTGAAGGGCGTATTGCTTTCAAAGGCTCATTACAAGATACAGTTTATCAATTAATGGGTGGCGTAAGATCAGGAATGGGTTACACAGGTTCAAGAAACTTAGAAGCGTTAAGAGAAGAAGCTCAATTTACACGCATGGGACCTGCTGGTTTAGCAGAAAGTCATCCACACGACATTCAAATTACTAAAGAATCACCAAACTATTCATTCTAAGTCAAAGGAGATAAACAATTATGGAAATGGCGAAAGAGCAAGAATTAATCCTTGTACTAGACTTTGGTAGCCAATACAATCAATTGATTACACGACGCATTCGTGAGATGGGCGTCTACAGTGAATTACATGACCATGAAATTTCAATAGAAGAAATTAAACGTATGAATCCAAAAGGTATCATTTTATCAGGTGGACCGAATTCAGTATATGAAGAAGGCTCATTTACAATTGATCCAGCAATTTATGATTTAGGCATTCCTATTTTAGGTATTTGCTATGGTATGCAACTTACTACTAAATTATTAGGTGGTAAAGTAGAACGTGCGAATGAGCGTGAATATGGTAAAGCTGTGATTAATGCTAAAACAGATGAGCTGTTCTTTGGTTTACCTGAAGAACAAAATGTTTGGATGAGTCATTCAGATAAAGTCATTGAAATTCCAGAAGGCTTTGAAGTGATTGCGGACAGCCCAAGCACAAATTATGCAGCAATTGAAGATAAAGCGCGTCGTATTTACGGTGTGCAATTCCACCCAGAAGTACGTCACACTGAATACGGTAATGACTTATTACGTAACTTTGTACGCCGTGTTTGTGACTGTACAGGTGAGTGGTCAATGGAAAACTTTATCGAAATTGAAATTGAAAAAATTCGTGAACAAGTTGGTGATCGTCGCGTCTTATGTGCGATGAGTGGTGGTGTAGATTCATCAGTAGTAGCAGTATTGTTGCACAAAGCCATTGGTGACCAATTGACATGTATCTTTGTAGACCACGGTTTGTTGCGTAAAGGCGAAGGCGACATGGTTATGGAGCAATTTGGTGAAGGCTTCAATATGAATATTATTCGTGTAGATGCACAAGAACGCTTTATGAGTAAGCTTGCAGGCGTATCAGATCCTGAACAAAAACGTAAAATTATCGGTAATGAATTTGTTTATGTCTTTGATGATGAAGCTTCAAAACTCAAAGGTGTCGATTTCTTAGCGCAAGGTACGTTGTATACTGACGTCATTGAATCAGGTACTAAGACTGCACAAACGATTAAATCACACCATAATGTTGGTGGATTACCTGAAGATATGGAATTCCAATTAATCGAACCTATTAATACACTATTCAAAGATGAAGTACGTGAATTAGGCATCGAATTAGGTATTCCAGAACACTTAGTATGGAGACAACCTTTCCCAGGTCCAGGACTAGGAATCCGCGTGTTAGGCGAAATTACTGAAGACAAATTAGAAATTGTACGTGAATCAGATGCTATTTTACGCCAAGTCATTCGTGAAGAAGGGTTAGAACGTGAAATCTGGCAATACTTTACAGTATTACCAGGCATTCAATCTGTAGGTGTCATGGGAGACTACCGTACATACGATCATACGGTCGGAATCCGTGCTGTAACATCGATTGATGGTATGACAAGTGACTTTGCCCGTATCGATTGGGAAGTCTTACAAAAGATTTCAAGTCGTATCGTTAACGAAGTAGATCGCGTCAACCGCGTAGTCTACGACATTACTTCCAAGCCACCAAGCACAATCGAGTGGGAATAATATATAAGCATAAGAAAAGAGTTAGAAACGTTGCTATAATGCACTTTCTAGCTCTTTTTATTTTGCTTTGAATACGTTTCGTTTCACACTGATATAATTGGCGGATTTTACAGCAACATCAGCATACACTACAGTTCCAGTAGCCAACGGAATTCAATAGTTAAATAGTAATTGGTTTTAAAATATTGAAGGGTATGTTACATTTAATTTAGTTAGGTACCTAACTAAATGGAGGAGATGTTTTTATGAACGAATTTTATTTAATAGATAGCCCTACATACAGTAAATTAGAAAAACTAAAGAAAAGTTATGAGAATCTAGACATCATTTCTGTAATGCTTTATTTAGAGCTAAATAAAGCTTATAAAGTTATGAAAAAGAACTATGACAAATTTAGCGATGAATTTGGTTTAACTGAAGCAAAGTTTTCAATAATGATGTTGCTGTCATATGAAGAAAATATGATTTTGTCACCATCAGAGTTATCCAAAAAAATTGGGAATAAAAAATCTACGATAACTGGTATTTTAAAAGGTTTGGAACAGCAAAATTTAATACAAAGAGTTAATATAGGTCAAGACAAGAGAACAAATTATGTACAACTAACCAAAGAGGGACAGTTAAAATTGCAAAATTTTCTTCCCCATAATTATGATTTAGTTGCAGATATGTTTAAAGCGTTTGATGAAGAAGAGAAAGCAACTTTTTTAAACCTAGTAAATAAATTAAGACTCAATATAGAAAAGGATGATAATAATGGATAAAATAGAATTTTTAGAAACTTTTTTAAGTTTATATATTAATCACCATGAAGTATTAGAAGATATGGAAAAAGGAAATGATAAATATACTGTTATAGACGTAAGGAATGCACCGAAAGAAGTAAAGGGAGATAAAATAAAAGGTTCTATAGAGATTCCGGCCAAGACATTAAATACTCAAATAAATCAATTACCAAAAGATAAAATTTATGTGGTTTATGATTGGACTGGTGGCACTATTTTAGGAAAAGAAGCATTATTAACATTTTATAAAAATGGTTATGAAGCATATGAATTGTCTGGTGCGTTAGAAGGATGGAAAGGTATGAAATTACCACTAGAGAATGTTTAAATAGAATAATAAATATTAATCAGATAGTGAAGTGTTAAAATATATGTATATGAGTGATATAATTTTTTATATCACTATGATGTTATTGAATTGAAATTCAAATAATAGTATAGAATATTTTTATAAAATATAGGGGCGTTTTAATGAAAATGACAACTAAATTTTAGATGTGTTAGCAGGTGTATGTGTTGTTCTGTTTTTTATCAAGTATGCAGTTAGTTACGCGAATATGATGTTCGATTGGAATTTAATATGGTATTTTTTAGAAGATATACCTTATCTAGCAATCATCCTATTTATACTACTATTTGTGTTTGCAGTATCTTCTGAAATGATTAAAGACAAACAAAAGGAAGAGTCAAATCATATTGAAAACTAAAATATAAATTGTAAAGGATGTGATTAATTGGTTTTCGCATACATAATTTTATCTGCTATTTTACTTTATTATGCTATTAAATATGGTATAAGGGATGGTTTGATTGAGCGAGATGCTAATAAAGACAAACTTATCTATTTAAATAAAAGTGAAAAGCTATTTGAAGAAATTTTCGATGAATATAGTGCAAAAAACAAAGAAAAGAAATCTGAAGCTAAAAGAATATACAACGAGGCATACGATGTATTAGTGTCTGAAATTGTACCTAAGGAAAAATATGATATCTTAGTAAGATATAAACAGGAAATAAAAAATATATAAAATTGATAAAAAGAGAGTTGGGAACGTTGCTCCTACGCATTTTCTAGCTCTTTTTATTTTTCTTTGAATCGCTTCAGGATAAATTGGTAAATTTTCAATGCGTAATAGTAATAAAATGATACCTTTAGCTCATAATACAGTAGAAAACAGCTATATAAAAAGGAGCAATGTACATAAGTTTCATTGCTCCTGCAGTTTAATATTGGTTTATTGCCTAGCTTTACAACTCAATTGTACTATTCCCGCTTCTCAAAGCCACAAAGTAAACAGATCATAGCTGCGACAAAAGTGACTGGGGCCAATTTAGCTAGGATTAATAGAGGAATCGCCATTAGTAAGTAGTTATAATCATATTTAATTTTGCTCATTTTTATAATATCTTATCCTTTTAGGTTTTCTCGTATTCAAATATTTACTAGTTACTAGTGTGAGCATTGGTGTAAAAGTTATTAAACTCGAAGTAGCTAGGAAGGCTGCAGTGGTACTTTCTTTCGTTAATATCGTATGTATCGATAAGATAATAAAGTACATGTATATTGGCAAGGTAGCCCAAAATATTGCTTTAATGTTATTACTAGATGGTTCGGATTTGTTAGAAATTATAATACACGCCCATTGTGACACTGTCACTTCTATTTGAAATCTTCTGGTTTAGTGTCGCTATTCTTCACTTGTTTGCTGTTTGCTCTTTGCTCTTATTAATAAGATGGTATTAATGATAAAGAGTATGGCTAATACAATTAAGGCTGGTGTGCCACCAAAATTAGTGAAATTCAATATAAATAAAATAATCATGAATATAAGATTAATTACGTGATGTATGTACAAGATCGTGGTCATTTTATCACCTCCTATGCTGGGTAGGTTAACTACTTTAGTGCTAATTTAACATGCAACGCTGTATCTGAACAATGGAGTTTAAGTGGTAGCGTTTATTTAGTGAAAATTAAAAAAATGCGTATCATTTTTAGCTAGCTATATGGTAGTATGTACGGGTTAATTAAAAGTAAGGGAAGGTGAGAAGATGGTAGCAATGTTCAACAATCATTATAAAAATATCATTCTTTGTTTAATTGGTACTTTGATAAATGCTATCGGCGTAAATGGTTTTTTATTAGGATCTAATTTGGGAGATGGTGGAACTGTGGGTATTTCATTAGCATTAAAATATGCTTTTGGTTTTTCTCCTGCAATCACCACACTATTAATAAATGTAGTGCTTATTATTATAGGTTGGAAATTTTTAAGTAAAAAAGTAGCTATTTATACTGTGATTTCCAATACTGCACTTTCATTATTTTTAGGACTTACTAAGGACATAAATTTAGGAATTGATGATTTTGTCATTAACTCGGTATTTGGTGGAGCAATTATTGGTATCAGCGTGGGTATTGTATTATCAACGGGGAGTACAGTGGGAGGACCTGCTGTTATTGCTAGAATATTAAATAAATATTTTGGTTTTAAAACAGCTAAATCAATTTTCTTACTGGATAGTTTAATCGTGTTATCATTTTTAATTGTCTTACCTTTAAAAAACGTCCTGTTTACAATAATTATGTTGTTTATTACAGAGCGTGCCACATCGTTTGTCATTGAAGGTTTCAATCCTAAAAAAGCGGTAACGATTATCTCAGAACACAATGAACAAATTGCTGACCAAATCAATAGTTTCACTGGTAGAGGTTCAACGATTTTACCAAGTAAGGGTGGTTACTCTAAAAATGCATCAGGTATGCTTTATGTTGTCGTACCTCAATCACAAGTAACTAAAATTAAAAACTTAGTCTATTTAGAAGATGAAAAAGCATTTTTAGTGATACATGATGTTCGAGATGTACTAGGTAGTACGTTTATCAATAACATCACATAATAAAATTTTTAAGACATACCAAGATAAGCTAGAAAAGTGTATCCAACTTTTCTAGCTTATCTGTTTATTGCCAATAATTGAATAAAGGACCGTCGCTCCCAAATAAAGGGTCTTTTGCAGGTAACGTTACAGTTGCAATATTTTCAACATTTTGCGGACGCTCTTGTGATTGTCCTGTACAGAAATCATAACTTATACCATTAGGATAAGCGCCAACGACAGTGAAATCGTTACTGCTGTCGACTAATTTATGACCAGTACCTGCTGGTAAAATAAGGACATCACCTGCTGCTACTGCTAATTGTTTACCTGAAGCACCACCGAGTTGGAGAAAGGCTTCACCAATTATTACTGCAAGGACTTCATGGGTATTGCTGTGATAATGGTGTTGGTTGAATATGCCACCACGCCAAGCGTCTAGCCAATTGTTATGCGCTAAAATCTGTTCAGCTTGATCATTGCTTGTGAGTAAATCCTTATATATCACTAATGGGTATGTGGGGTTATTCGGAATTGTGCCATCATCCTTAAATTGATAAGTACTAATTTGTTTATCTGTTAGTTCTTTCATAACGTTGACCTCCTTACATTACTATTTCTCTCATTTACTAGAAAGTTAAACATTGTTAGCAGATTAAAGTATAGACTATGGTGAAATATTAGCTATCTCGCCTGTACTATATTAAAGTTATAATTAAAAGCTAACTGGGAGAGGGAGGAACAGTGTAATGATCAATGAACAAGATTTAAAATACTTACGACGCTGTATTACATTGGCTGAAACTGCATTGCAAACGAATGACGAACCATTTGGCTCTATACTTGTTGCAGCGGATGGAGAAATTTTATTTGAAGACTTTAACCATGTCTCTGGCGGTGACCATACACAACACCCTGAATTTGCGATAGCGCGCTGGGCGGCGAACCACTTATCTGAAGATGAACGCGCTACAGCAACGGTATATACTTCAGGGGAGCATTGTCCAATGTGTGCAGCTGCACATGGTTGGGTCGGTCTTAATCGGATTGTCTACGCAAGTTCATCGGCACAATTGTCACAGTGGTTACAAGAGTTAGACGTCCCGCCTTCTAAAGTTCGACATTTGCGTATCCAAGATGTCATTACTGATACTGAAGTTGAAGGACCTGTAGAAGATTTAGCAGAAGAGGTAAGACAACTGCATTATCGTTTTCATCAACAACAATAAATGTCTGTCTGATTGTAGCAAGCACTTATCTAAATGATGAGTGCTTTTTTCGTTAATATTGGCGAGACTTTAGGTCGACTCCTTAGCTACAGACTACAGGCTAAGACAGTGCCCGCGGAAAGCGTGAACAAAAACTGCCAACAAAGCCAGAAACTATATAGACAGTCTATAGTGATGTAAGACTAAACAATAATATCCCACTCTTATTTTAGAATTTAGACAACAGTTCAACTAAGTCTTTCTAATAATATGGGCAGTGTTTTGAGCCGACTCCTGCGGGAATAGCACTCGCCGCAGACTACAAGCTAAGGCAGTGCCCGCGGAAAGCGTGAACAAAAACTGCCAACAAAGTCAGAAACTATGTCGACAGTATATCACTTGTCTAAGTCTTTGTTTATGAATCGATACGTTGTAATGCTTTTGAAGGGACTTGTTGTTGAGATACTTCTTTATAACTTTGCACTCTGTCTAATTTTACTTCTACTTTTAAATAATGATTCGTTTTTAATTTATCTGAAAAAGCATTAAATGTAATCACTTTACGTTGCCCATTTTTATCTACTGCTTGTTGTTTATAAGTATAAACATGGTGTGAATTATTATCTTTTTTTATCTTTGTTGGTTGTTGCGTTTTAATATAATAATTTTCACTTTCTATTAATGGATTGAGCTTTGCCAAGTCTGCAACTGCTGCATTATCAGTATGCTGCTCTGCATAAATTTTCCAAGCGAGTAAAACACTCCAAACTATTACGATTAAAATAAATATGCCTATGATTGATTTGATTAATAGTCTCACATAATACCTCCTTAACGTTGCTCCTTTTAGTATAAGAAGCAACATGAAAAATTTCGACAATATCAAGTGACATTATATGTGACAATCTTGTCATTCGACCTATTAAATAGCTAACACCACACATAGTCACTAACATATGTTTGCGTAAATTGAAAAGTTCTAATATAATACAAAACGTAATAATTACGATTTAGGAAGGTTTTGATATTATGGGCAAAATTCCAGTTACGGTATTAAGTGGGTATTTAGGGTCAGGTAAGACCACGTTACTCAATCACATTTTACAGAATCGTGAGGGTAGACGTATAGCGGTAATTGTTAATGATATGAGTGAAGTAAATATTGATAAAGACTTGGTCGCAGATGGGGGTGGCTTGTCACGAACTGATGAAAAATTAGTAGAACTATCCAATGGTTGTATTTGTTGTACATTGCGCGATGATTTGTTGCAAGAAGTACAACAGCTTGTACATAAAGGAAATATTGATCAAATAGTCATTGAATCTACAGGTATCTCCGAGCCTGTGCCAGTAGCGCAGACATTTACTTATATGGATGATGCTTTAGGTATTGATTTAAGCGCGATTTGCACGTTAGATACCATGGTTACGGTCGTCGATGCCAATCGCTTTGTTAATGATATTAACTCAGAAGATTTATTAATTGATCGTAACCAAGGGACAGATGATACAGATGAACGTTCTATTGCAGACTTATTAATTGACCAAGTAGAATTTTGTGATGTACTTATTTTAAATAAAACAGATTTGGTTCACGAAGCGGATTTAACACATTTAGAAAGTATATTGCGACAACTACAACCAACAGCGAAAGTGATTCGTACGGTTAATGCTGAAGTTGATTTGTCTGAGGTATTAAATACACAATTATTTGATTTTGATCAAGCGAGCCAATCAGCAGGTTGGATTCAAGAGTTAACTGAAGGCGGACATAGTACACATACGCCAGAGACTGAAGAATATGGTATTACTTCCTTAGTTTATGATAGACGATTACCATTCCATGCAGAACGTTTTCACGCATGGTTAGAGCAATTACCACAAAATATCGTACGTACGAAAGGCATTGTATGGTTAGCGCAATATAACCAAGTGGCATGTTTGTTATCTCAAGCGGGCTCATCATGTAATATAAGTCCGGTAACATATTGGGTAGCGAGTATGTCACCGGAGGCACAGCGAGACATATTAGCAGACAGACCGGACGTTGTTGAAAATTGGGACGTTGAATACGGAGATCGTCATACACAGTTTGTCATCATAGGTACAAATCTACAACAGGATGAACTTATTCAACAATTAGATGATTGCTTATTGAAACACGATGAAATAGACGGGGCTTGGGATGCATTGCCTGAACCATATCAGTGGCAATTGGCACCAGCACAATAATATGCAATTATAAAAGTTGTAAATGATGCATTATTTTAATTTATAGATATTACATCGTGTGAAATCTACTGTTTTGGAAAATTTTAAAGTGGGAAGAGATAGGATAACTGTTGTAAAAACGAGCCATGTTGACACGCGGCTAACGAATTGAACACAGTAATAGCGAAAGCATAAAACAAGGTGATATGATGGAATTAGTTGCAGGTATCATAGCAATCATAATGATTGGTGTTGTTTTTGGCGTAGATGTATTTTTCAGTATCATTGGTGTTCAAGCATTGCGTAAGTGTAGAGATAAAAGTATGGTAGACGTATTAGGTCATATGCATCAAATAGCAGATAAGCGCATGCCTCAATTTGGAACAGTTGGCATATTTGCTATTGTGGCTGCAGTGATATTTAATGGTGGGCTCCGCGTAGGAAATTTAGAATATGTGATAGCATTTTTACTAATGTTAGGTTATATCTTTATATATAATTTTAAATCTAAACCGATTCATAAAGTTATCACCACTGCAGCAGAAGCACATAAAGTACCTTCTAATTTACGAACAATACAAACGCATTGGGATCGTATTATTATAGGTAGAGCAATATTATTAACTATCGTGATGATTCTTTTGTGTATAGGCATTATGTGACTAGTTATCCACTAAAATGTTTCATACGAAACATTTTAAAAAAGAAGCCCCATTCATTACATGAGTGTAATGAATGGGGCTTCTGTTATATCAATAGAGTCTCTCAACTTAAAACATTAAGATTTTTTAGGTTGTTTGATCATGAGTGTTAAGGCAAATCCAATAAATAATAAAATAGTAGTAAAGATAAAGGCGGCATCGACACCTAAAACTGTAGAATGTTGCATTATATCTATTTTACTTTGGTCTGCATGTGCAACAGCATAATTTTTACGTACAATAGATAAAATAGTAATCATCACAGCAGTGCCGATTGCTCCTGCTATAATACGTAGCGAATTCATGATAGCTGTTCCATGAGAAATATTTTCTGGTTGTAGCGCATTTATACCAATTGTATTCAAAGGCATAATGATGAGTGCTACAGCAAACATTCTCACCGCGTAAATAACTACGATATACCAATAAGGAGTTTCTGTAGTTAAGAAACAATGTAAAATTGTCATAATGATGAGTAAGATAAAGCCTGGGATAGCTAAGATTTTCAAACCATATTTATCGTAAATTTTACCGGTGTAAACAGACATAAAAGCATTGACGACGGCTCCTGGTAAAATAACTATGCCTGATAAAATTGCCGATAAACCTAAACCTGATTGAATATACATTGGGATTAATAAGGCAGGGCCTACAATACCAATAAATAGAATCATTGAACTAAAAGCTGATAACGAAAATGTTCTATTGGCAAAAACTTTCATATTTAATAATGGATTATCGAGTTTAATTTGACGTAGAACAAATATAGCTACAATGATTAAACCAATAATTAAGGATAGTATGACGATGGGTGAGCCAAAGCCAAGATTACCTGCGCTACTAAAGCCATAGAGCATTAACCCAAAACCTAAAGTAGAATAAACGACGGAAGTTTTGTCTAGTTCAGTGTGTTTTGTAGTGTTATTGCTCTCTACAAAGATTGTTCCAACAATAAAGGCAATAATAGCAATCGCTGCTACCACGATAAATGGCGCACGCCAACTAAACGTATCGATTAAAAAGCCGGTTAAAGTAGGTCCAATAGCCGGTGCTGATTGCGCTACAATACCTGTAAGACCCATGGCAAAGCCACGTTTTTCCGGTGGAAAGAGCGTAAAAACAGTAAATTGCATGAGTGGTAATAAGATACCGGCTCCGACTGCTTGTATGATACGTGCAATCATGAGCAAGGTAAAACTAGGAGAAAGTGCGGCGACAATAGAGCCGACTAAAAAAGCACTCATGGCAAAAATATAAAGCGGTCTAGTATGGAATCGATCCATGAGGAAGGCAGTTAGTGGAATCATAATACCATTCACTAACATGAAACCAGTAATCAACCATTGTGCAGTAGTTTCTGTGATTTGTAATCCTGTAATAATGGCTGGTAAAGCTGTATTTAGTAAAGTTTGGTTTAGCATGGCCACAAAGGCACTACTTAACATTACTAAAATTATGGTATTTCTCTTTTTATTAGATAGTATACTATCTGACATGACACATTACCTCTTTTCTAAAACATCACAGTTGTCAATTTTAACTGTTTTTAGTTAGCAAAGCAAACCATTATGTTTAAAAAAATAATGTTAAAATTATTAGAATTTTTTAACTATATATCTACTTTCGATTAAAGTACTATGTCACAACAAAACAGTTATATCATTGTACGATTACAAAGATATAACTGTTGAAAGTTTAGTATGAAGTTAGTTGTCTTTAGCAATAGCATCATTGACGGCATGGGCGTAATTATACATATCAGCATTATAATTTAATAAATTCATTCTCGAGATTTTTGAAATATCATTATTGCTAAATAACGATTGTCTCATAGCTGTGGTTAATTCAAGTTGAACACCTTCACCACGCTGATTTTTATTGACTATATTATTGTCGGAACTACCCGAAAGGTGGTTCGGAGATTCTTGAACCTCAAAACCCGCGTTTCTTAATTCGTCTTCAATTCTCGTAATTAATGATTGATCTTTGCCCCCTATATATGTAACTGGTTCAGTACCTAATGCTCCGTGTATAGTGACAGAGCGGTTAGCAGTGGATTGCATATGTTGAATAATAGGTTCATCATAATTTGTAGATGTGACATGTAATTCTCCATTATTTGTTGGACGCACACCTTGAAATGAATAATAGTTATAGCCCCCATTGCTCGCGATTAGACTTGCGAGTTGTGAAGTAGCAGGTTCGATACCGCCTCCATGTATAGCAGCAATTAATACATCGCTACCCCTATCCGTAGTCGTGATTTGCCAGTCGCTACCTTCAGTTGTGTTTTCCATGAGTTCACTCATAGAACTAAAGGCATCATCTGCTTTAGCGGTATTGTATGGCAAGATGCTAGTAAGTAGTACAGAAAGAATGCTTATGACGATAAATTTATGTATTAAGAACTTTGGCTTAAGTGAAAAAAATGACATGCTGTGCGTCCCCCATCATTAGTTTGTCTAAAGCTTATCATAATCATATGTAAATAATAAAATATTTATATAAGTTAATAAAATAAATTATTAAATATGAATATGATGTTAATGGTGGGTTAAATTTTGGGTGACAATTTTAATTATGTTAAAGTCAGCAGTGGCTTGTGGTTAGCATGTTGATGTTATGTAATACAAGTTAAGTTTAATTAAGAAGTGTGAACCTATAGCAAAACGGGGATAGATACAACGATAAGTTAAAAGGAGGTTTAACTATGATTAATATCATTTCAGCAATTGGTTCAATAGGGACATTTGTTATGGCTTTATTTTATTTTATTTTGTTTCTGTCTCCATCCAATTGTATCAAATGAAAATAAGTTTTATTCCAGCATTAGGATTTAACCAAGTACTTATTACGAGAACGGACGGTAGATTAAAAGTTAGGAATATAGAAGACCATAATAATTTAGAGAATGTGGACTATGTAAAACTTTATAATTTAGGTGGAGGTGCTGCCAAAAATATCGAAATAGAAATATTTATTGGAGATAATGATGTACTTCAACGTAAATATGTCAGTATGTTGCCAAGTAAAGAAGGTTATTTATTACCACTGAATAGAGATGTTTTTAAAGAAATCGATCGTACTTTGAAAAATAATGGTTACGAATCAGATTTACATGTCAAAATAACATATAAACATAATGTTAGTAGAAAACAACAAGAAATCTATCTTAATGCTAAAATAGATAATTTTAATTCATTCGATGACAAGGCCGTTTATGAGTTACAATTTATCAGTAATGAATAGTTAGTTATATCATAATGATGTTGGTGAGTAAGACTGCTCATCAGCATTTTTTACTGTTTAACTAAGATAGCATCCATAACTACTGATGTTTGTTATAATAAAAGTGAGAATAAAAGCGTGGAGTGACAAAGAATGATTAAAGTAAAAGAACCCAATCCAATATATTTAGAGCATGAAGGTGCGGCCCATGCGGTATTATTATTACATTCGTTCACTGGGACGGTGCGTGATGTTAAACTGTTAGCTACGAAATTACATAAAGCAGGCTACACTTGCTACGTTCCTTCGTATAAAGGGCATGGAAAAATGCTCGAGGATTTAATGGCTTATACTATAGCCGATTGGTGGCAAGATGCCCAAGATGGTTATGAGCTGTTACAAGACAAAGGTTACGATAAGATCACAGTGTTAGGTGTGTCTTTGGGAGGATTGCTATCCCTTAAACTGAGTGAAACCAAGTCAGTGCATAGTGTCGTTGCGATGTCAGTACCGTATAAAAAGGACGATGCTGGCTTAGCAATGCGTTTAGAAACATATGGTCGACGTATGGGTGATATTTTAGGCTTAGACCAAACCGAAATAGAACGTCAAGTGGCTGATATACGCTCATATGAAGCGGGATTTGAAATGTTTAAAAATGTTGTAGATAACATTATGCTACAGTTGCCAAGTATCCAAGCACCTATAGTTATTAAATATGGTCAACAAGATGAACCAGCTTATGCTAAAAGCGCACATTATATTTATGAGCATATTGCACATCAACATAAGTCAGTCAAAGGTTATGAAGAGGGTGAGCATTTAATAACGCATGGTAAAGATCGAGAAGCGGTAGAACAAGATATCATTCGCTTTTTAGCTGAATTACAATAAATAACATCAAACCCTACTATCTTAAGATTGAAGATAGTAGGGTTTGATGTTATTTACGCCAAAAAGTCGTGCAGTCTGCCTTGTCATCAATATTAAATTGAATCATGTCTCGCAGTAAAGCATAATCGATATCTTGTGTCCATTTAATACGGAATAAATTTTGTGTTTGGCTATAGTCTGCTTCAGTAATACGCTCAACAAAAGGTGATAGCCCTTGAGCTTCCGGCGTAACAGAAAAATGTTGTTTTGCCGCACTAAAACCAATAATAAAAGTACCATGATCTGTAAACATTGGTTGGTTCCATTTGATTGTCGTTTCAAGTTGTGGGAATGTCTCTGCCACCCATGTGAATAATTCAGCAACTTTTGTTCGGTGAGTCTCATTTTCGATAGTTTGTAAAAAAGGATTGAACATTTGCATAACATTCTCCTCCAGTATATATGTCTTACTTATCTAAGGATATTATATAGTAACCAGTAACGTATGACTAGTACAGAGACATCAGCTGTGCAATTAAGCATAATAATAAAATAAGCGATGGTGCCTTTAGGGCAGCCATCGCTATAAATTGAACGTTAATTTTGGTGAGTTTCCGGTTTTGCGTTATTACTTAGGAAATAATCAATAACGAGGCCAACGATTGTTAACACAATAAATGGTATAAGCCATGCTAATTGGATATTTGCTAATGGTAATAAATGATAGAGACTATTGAGTATATTTAATAAGTCATAATCGACAGCTATTTGTAGTACTGAAATGATTAAAGTCACAATGGTTGGAATTATAAAAGTATATTGCATATCAAATTTAATGAAAATACTAAGTAACGAAATCAGTACTAATACGATTGATGTAGGATAAATAAATGTTAACAATGGCACAGCAAATTGTAAGATTAGATTTAAGCCAAGTGTCGACACTAAAAAACCTAAAAGTGAAAAAATCAGTACAAACGATTTATATGAAATCTTTGGAAGTTTTTCCATTGCAAATGCGGCACAGGCATTAACTAAACCAATGCAAGTCGTTAGACAAGCCAAGATGACAATGATACCAAAGATTAAGTTACCAAAAGTGCCAAAAACACGTAATGAGTTAAAAGTTAGTATATCAGTACCATTTTTGAAACCAGGATGTGTGGTAGAAGCGCCGAGATAAGCTAATGAAAAGTAAATAATTACTAATAATAGCGCTGAGATTAACCCGGCTTTAATGACACTTTTGACTAATGTTTTATGATCATTCACACCATTTAATTTAAACATTTGCACAATAACTACCGAAAAGGCGAGTGCAGCTACTAAATCCATTGTGAAATAGCCTTCGAGTATACCTGAGACTATTGGTGTTGATGTGTATTCTCCTCCCGGTTGTTGGACGGAACCTTCAGGGTTAATAAAGACTAACACACATAATAGTGCGATTATAAATATCAGAATGGGTGTTAAATATTTGCCTAAATTATCAATTATACGGCTTGGATAAAGTGCAATGATATACACAATGAAAAAGAAAACAATAGAAAATGCTATAAGTGTCCACTGATTATGTACGGGTAGTAAGTTTTTTGTGCCAATTTCATAAGCTACGTTAGCCGCTCGAGGAATACCATAAAGTGCACCGATTGATAAATAAATGCATATCGCAAAGATTAACCCGAAAATGGGGTGCACTTTATTTCCAATACTCTCTACACCGCCATTTTTATAAGCTACGACAATAACTGTTAAATAAGGCATTAAAATACCAGTTATTGCAAATCCGGCCATCGCTATCCACATGTTACTTTGAGCAGTATATCCGAGCATCGGCGGGAAAATTAAATTACCTGCCCCAAAAAAGAATGAGAATAGCATGAAACCAGATATTAATATTAATTTGTTCATTTCAATTACCTCAATTATTAGAAAAATCAAACTATTTTGATAAAGATAAATCTTGCACAAAACGCATACCAATATACCATAATTTCGGTGTAAATACAATGAAATTTCTGACAATTAACCTAAACCAAAGTGATATCTATGGGATTTTTTTAATTATAAGTACATTTGCTAACTTCTTTAGATACTATTGTGTTCAATTTTGAAAAATGGTATAGTAGATTCTATGTTTATTGAACGCTTTAACGCAATGAAGTTTTATATATAAAGGATGTTGGAAATGGCTAAACAATCACAATGGAAGACATCGACTGGCTTTATTTTAGCAAGTGCTGGCTCCGCTATTGGACTAGGAGCTATGTGGAAATTTCCATATATGGCAGGGGTAAACGGCGGTGGAGCATTTCTATTAATGTTCTTAATTTTTACCTTGCTCGTAGGCTTACCGTTACTAATTATGGAATTTACAGTCGGTAAAATGGGACAAACGTACACTACTAAGATTTACGAAAAACTAACCGGGAAAAAATGGCTCAATATTATAGGCTGGAATGGTAATTTAGCAGTATTTATCTTATTTGGTTTTTATAGTGTTATTGGTGGCTGGATTATTATTTATATTTGTACCGTGATATATCACATTGTAACGTTACAAAGTAATCAAATTGGCAACTTACAATTCGAAGCACTTATTGGTAATCCATGGCTGACAATAGTTGGACAAGGGATATTTATACTCTTAACGACGGTGATTGTTATGTTAGGGGTAGAAAAAGGTTTAGAAAAAGCATCAAAATTTATGATGCCATTACTCTTTATCTTCTTAATATTAATTGTACTAAAATCATTGTCACTTGATGGTGCGATGAGTGGTTTGCGTTATATTTTAGAACCTCGAGTTCAAGATATTACGGTAGAAGGAATCTTGCTTGCACTAGGGCAATCGTTTTTTACATTATCACTTGGAACAACGGGTATGATTACTTATGCTAGTTATGCCTCGAAAGAAATGACAATCAAAACATCAGCACTTTCTATAGTAGCAATGAATATTTTAGTATCTATTTTAGCTGGCTTAGCAATATTCCCAGCTATATCAGCTTTCGGTTACCAACCGACAGAAGGACCAGGGCTGTTATTTATAGTGTTACCAAAAGTATTTGAACAAATGACTTTTGGTGCAGGGTTTTATTTAATTTTCTTAATACTATTTTTATTTGCAGCGTTAACATCTTCAATTTCGTTGTTAGAATTGAATGTCTCTAATTTTACTAAAAATGATAATACTAAGCGTAAGCGTGTTGCGGTGATAGGTAGTATACTTGTTTTTGCTATTAGTATACCTGCTACATTATCATTTAGTAGTTTGAGTAATATTCAATTTGCTGCAGGGACGATTTTTGATAATATGGATTTCTTAGTTTCTAATATCTTGATGCCAATAGGCGCTCTTGGAACGACGTTAGTGGTAGGACAATTATTGGATAAGGAAGCTTTACGTGATTATTTTGGACGCGATAAATTTAAACTGTTTAGTCCTTGGTATTATTTAATCAAATTTATTTTACCTATTGTCATTGTCTTGATTTTTGTTGTTCAATTTATATAGTGTCACATAAAAGTACAAGGGTGGGACATCATTAGATTTCTGTCTCACTCCAAAACTGCCGATAAAGTCTCTGACTTTGTTGGCAGTTTTTTGTGCACGCTTTCCGCGGGCACTGCCTTAGCCTGTAGTCTTCGGCAAGTGCTATTCCCGCAGGAGTCGGCCCAAAGCACTGCCAATATATAAACAAAAAAGAACAGTTACTTAAGTTTTTTCTACATTGAGGAGTCTCATTTCATATTGGTAGTAGATGACTGCATTGAAAATGCACTTCAAATCTAGCGTTTTTAATTCTAGAAATTCTTGGCGGAGTGTAGGGCGATGAAATCTTTTTAATAATATTAGATTTCTGTCCCGCTTTCTCTTATCATCAATCTGCATAAACGCTGAATGGTAAGTGACAGACTTTAACATTAATGATAAATTTTTATACAAGTCAGCAATAGAAGTAAAAATTAGGGGTGAAAATAATGCAATTAGAAAACTATGCGACAGCACATAAGCGACAGTTAGAGCAATATGAATTAACAGAAGCACAATTGGCGTATACTGATTACCCGAATAATAATATCCAACAAGCTAGTGACAAGCATCATCCGATTGTGTGTTTCAATCAAGGTCGGCATTTAGTTTGCTATTTCGCCTTACAAGAGCACCATGAATTTGAATCCTACACAACACACAGTTCAACATTATTGTTACGTTGTTTTTCTACTGATACACGTTTTTTACATCAAGGATATGCAACAGCAGCTTTGCAACATTTGCCTGCCTTTATTGCCGAATATTATCCACATATAACTAGCATAGTTTTAGGTGTAAATATAGATAATACAACTGCACAGGCACTTTATACAAAATGTCAATTTAAAGATTCAGGCCAACGTGTTCAGTGGCGTAAAGGCACATTAATGATTATGGAATTAGTACTCTCAAAATAAATGAAAACAACGATGGCATCGAACGTTTATATTATATAAGCGTTTGATTTTTTGTTTAGCGAAAGGCTTTAATTGTTTAAGCAAAGCTATTGCTTCATTATAGTTTACGGTGCACTATAAAATTAAATGATATTGAAAAGGGTGACTTAAGATGACTGATTTTTCACAGTTAGAGGACTATATAAATGCGGATCTCGGGACATATAGTGAAGTGAATTTGACTACGTTGAACCATCTTATTCAGCAGTATGTATTACACGTACCGTTTGAAAATATTAATGTGCAAAACAATCAACCTATTGCATTAGATGATGAAAGTATGTTGTACAAAATTATTGTCGAACAACGTGGGGGATTTTGTTATGAGCAAAATCGTTTGTTTCGTAATTTTTTAGCTGCAAAAGGGTTTAGTGTCAAAATGGTAGCAGCAACAATTCATACAGGTGATGGGTGGGCTATGGAAGGTTCACATATGTCACTTATCGTTACTTTGCCAGAGGGAGATTTTGTGGCAGATGTGGGTTACGCAGATGTACCACAACAAGCTTTACCATTATCGCAATCAAAAATTGTCGAAGATGTTAATGGTTACTTTAAAATTGAATGGGTAGACCAGATGAATTATCGGTTTTTGAAATATAACGGTAGTGCATGGGTGATACAGTATCAAGCTGCGACTGAATCTCAAACGCTTGCTGATTTTGCTTCGGGTATTGAATTTAATCAATATGATGCACAATCTATTTTTGTACGAGAATTAATTATTAGTAAGGCACTCACAAATGGGCGTGTCACAATGTCTAAACGCAATGTTACGATATCTAAAGGTGAGCATAAGAAAAAAATAGCAATTGATCATACGAATTACCGAACGATGCTAGCACATTATTTTGGTATTGAAAATATTGAAATTAAAACTTTTGACCAGCCATAATTCAAGGCATGTAAAGAAGGTATTAAGGTTTAACGTAATGACGCACGCTGATAAATGGTACTGTAAAAATATAGTGGCGAACAATTGAATTGTATATTTTTAATTAATTTTTAAAATGCTTTGTAATCATAATGTCATCAAAAAAATATACTAATTAACAATTAGGACGTGTATAATATGAAAAGAAAAGAAATGAATTCTAAGTTTTTACAGTATTAGGGAGGCTTATCAAAAGTGCAAAAGAAAATCATTGCGACGGTCATTGGAAGTAGTGCTGTGGCAGCAGTAGCCGCAACACATGCAGAAGGAGCAACGACGTATAAAGTGCAGAGTGGGGACTCACTTTGGTCGATTGCGAATAAATATAATATGTCAGTTTCAAAATTAAAATCACTCAATAACATAACATCTAACGTTATTTTCCCAAATCAAGTATTAACGGTATCAGGGACAACAAGTTCGTCTAGTTCGACAACAACGAGCTCAAATACTACATATTACACAGTGAAATCTGGAGATTCACTATCTTCAATTGCAGTTAAGTACGGCACGTCTTATCAAAAGATTATGAGTTTAAATGGTTTAAATAATTATGTTATTTATCCAGGACAACGCCTAAAAGTTTCAGGATCTACATCAACTTCTACATCTGGCTCAACAAGTTCAAATACATCGACAACATCTTATTATACTGTGAAATCCGGAGATTCATTATCTGCGATTGCAGCGAAGTATGGAACAACTTACAAAAAAATTATGGAGCTTAATGGATTGTCTGATTATTTCATATATCCAGGCCAGCGTTTGAAAGTATCTGGTAGTTCAAGTACTTCTGGTGGTTCTACATCATCAGGTACGAGTTACAAGACGCCAGTGTTTAATCACTCTAATTTATATGATTGGGGTCAGTGTACATGGCATGTATTCAATCGTCGTGCTCAAATCGGTAAAGGTATTAGCACGTATTGGTGGAATGCTAATAATTGGGACAATGCTGCGCCACAAGATGGTTATACAGTAGATCGTAAACCAACAGTCGGTTCTATTTTGCAAACTGATGCTGGATATTATGGTCATGTAGCATTTGTAGAACGTGTTAATAGCGATGGAAGTGTCTATGTTTCGGAAATGAACTATAGTGCAGCTCCAGGTGTTAAAACTTTTAGAACAGTTTCTGCATCACAAGTAGCAAATCATAAATTTATACATTAAATAAAAAATAGCGTAAACGTAGAGTGTGACTCTAGTGTTTACGCTATTTTTTTATTTCATTGATTTTAATCGCTTCACCGTAGTGACCAATGTACTTGCTAAGGTAAAAGTAGAAAATAATTTTACAAATTTTCGTGGTGATTTTAATGCAGTATAAAAATCTAAAATAGCACCAGTTGTTGAAATGGCCATGCTCGCATAAAGCAGTTTTTTGTTGTTAGAGCGATATGCATACCAATTAAATCCTTCTATCGCAACTCCAGTAAAATTAATGAAATTAGAGACGCGATGTAGTTTTGTTTTTTTAGCCATGATGTTACCTCCATTTATCTGTCGTTGGTGATACTTGTTTATAGTTATGTTGTATGTCTTATTTGATTGCAAGTTGAGCTATTCGCTCAATACTGCAATATGATAACATAACAATACTAACGAATGAAAATATTGTAATTGGAAATAACTAGAAGGTGTGATACGACATGATTACCTGTGTATGTTTAGTAGTGGAAACAGAGTCTGAATTATTACTTGTACAAGCTAGAAATAGAGCTAAATATTATTTCCCGGGTGGTAAAATTGATGATAATGAAACGTTGACCGCTGCACTCGTAAGAGAACTTGAAGAAGAATTAGGTTTAACTGTAGCGGAACATGAGTTGTATTATCGTAATATTGTTGTTGGTGAGGCCTATCCTCAACCCAATACATTGACTAAGCTGATTTGCTTTAGTACAACCCAAGACATCAATTGGCAGAACATCGAACCTGCAAGTGAAATTACTGATGTACAGTGGATAAAAAAAGATGATGTGACACGTATAGCACCAGCTGTACTAACTTGGTTGCAATCAGAAGATAATGAAAAGAGGAAGTAATATGTATTTTGAAAGTTATCGACCACAATTAATTCAAGATGTAATGGATTTTTATATACAATCCCACGATAGACAGTTTACTAAAACACCCGAAGATAACATTAAATTAGCAGAGCTTGATAATGAACGTTGTCCGACATTGGTCTACAATGATCGTCAGCAGTGCATCGCCTTTTTTACTTTGCATTTTGGTGAAGGGATAAAACCGTATACTACAAATGAACAAGCAGTGTTTTTTCGTTCATTTGGTGTCGACGCGCGTTATCGCAATCTCGGCATTGGTACAGCAGTAATCCAAGCGTTGCCACAATACATACATGAACAATTTCCTATGATTACCGAAATTTATTTAGCGGTCAATGACACAAATGAACAAGCACAACGATTATATGAACGTTGTGGTTATCAATATTGTGGTGAGGGTGAGTTAGAAGACAAACGCGTGTATATTTTAAAACAAATAATAACTTGAATGATGTGTAATGTGTTATGAAAATTGACACACTATGTTACGTTTCATAACGCATTTTTGCTTTTGCACTATCAACGGTATATGCTCCTAAAAAGGAGTGAAGTATATGAATATGTCAGATACATTGTTTGTTTTTCTATGTACATTACTGGTGTGGTTAATGACACCGGGACTAAGTCTTTTTTATGGTGGCTTAGTGCAATCTAAAAATGTTTTAAATACTGTAATGCAAAGTATGTCTGCTATTGTCATTGTAACTTTTGTGTGGGTTTTGGCAGGATTTTCGCTTAGTTTTGGTCAAGGCAATGGGTGGTTAGGAGATTTTAGTTTTCTAGGATTACACAACGTAGGATTTGCTACACATGAAAGTTTGTCGCCGCATGTGCCATTAGCTTTATTTATGTTATTTCAATTAATGTTTTGTACGATAGCGGTATCGATTTTATCAGGCTCGATTGCTGAAAAAATGAAATTTATACCATACTTAATATTTGTAGGTTTATGGGTATTGCTTGTTTATAGCCCAGTAGCTCATTGGGTATGGGGAGGCGGATGGATCGAACATTTAGGTGCGATTGATTATGCTGGCGGTACAGTAGTACACATTACGTCCGGTGTTTCAGGTTTAGTGTTAGCTGTAATGATTAAGGCTGGACATAATGTAGATAAACGACCTCCGCATAATTTAGTCATTACTTTAATTGGAGGAATCTTCGTATGGTTAGGTTGGTATGGCTTTAATGTTGGAAGTGCATTTACATTAGATAATATTGCAATACTTGCTTTTGTAAATACTGTCTTAGCAGCCAGTGCAGGTGCATTAGGTTGGTCAGTATTAGAATATATATCCAAACAAACAACAAGTTTAATTGGGATGTTGTCAGGTATGTTAGCTGGGCTTGTGGCTATTACGCCAGCAGCAGGCTTTGTTAACTATACAGAAGCAATAATCATGGCTTTAATTGGTGGTGGCTGTTGTTATTTAGTCATTAACTACATCAAGGTGAAACTCAACTATAATGATGCGTTGGATGCATTTGGGATTCATGGAATTGGAGGTATTGTTGGGGCGTTATTAACCGGAGTTTTCCAATCCAAAAACGCAAATCCTTCCATTGAAGACGGCTTACTTGCAGGAGGTCATTGGCAGGCAGTTGGTAGCCAATTCTTAGCGGTCTTTGTCACTATTATATTTAGTGTAGTTATGACATATATACTTGCACGCTGTATCGGTTATTGGACTTCACTGGCTACGACCAAAGATGAAGAACAGCTTGGACTGGATGAGACAGTGCACGGTGAACAAGCTTATTTTTATGGCGAAATGAATAAGTTCAAGCAACGCCGTTAATGTTGCACTTAGACAAGCAAAATGAGGCTGGGACAAATTAATAATGTCCCAGCCTCATGTCGTATTGTCAGTAGGTGGCTGAACTGATAACATGTTGCCACACAACTCTTTTAACTCAAATATTTCTCGCATTACTTATCATTATAAGTTGTTTTGGTACTACGTTGTTCTTTAACAATCAGCCAGGATGTTAACCATGCAGTTATAGGTATACTTATAGCAACGGCAATACCGCCAAGTAAAATAGTGACAAATTCTTGTGCGAAAATTTTAGAGTTTATAATATGGCCGAACGAGTATTTCAAATTGAAAAACCAAAAGAATAATGTCAGCTGGCCACCAAAATACGCGAGGTATATGGTATTGGCAGATGTTGCTAATATTTCACGACCTACACGCATACCGGAATGAAATAATTCGCTTTGTGTTAAATGCGGATTGGTATCATACAATTCATAAATGGGTGAACTAATCGTGATGGCTAAATCAATTACTGCAGCAATGACAGCCAAAATAACAGTAAAGACCATAAATTTTACCATATCTACGCCTATATTCATTGAAAAGATATATGTTTCGTCTTGTTGTTCTATCGTGAACCCTTGTAAGTGACCGACAGCTACGGAACAATAAATGGCTATAATTAATAATAAAGTCGTTAGGATAGTAGCGTAAAACGCAGCACGTGTTTTAATATTATAGCTATTTAGTACAAAAAGATTACACGCTGCAATAGCAATGCAAAAAATTAATGTAACTAGGTAAATAGGTGCGCCAAAAATAATAAAAACGATTGAAATAACTAAGATTATAAAATTTAAAAATAAAGTAAGGTAAGAAATTAGTCCTTTTTTACCTCCAAATATAAGCATCAGGACAAATAATATTAAACCTAAAATAGTAATTGCGCTCATTGCTTAACACCTCGCAATTTGAAGACCAGTTGCATCAAGATAATCGTTAATGGAATTGTTAAGACAATACCAATACCACCTGTGATTGCACGAGATATTTCTAAAGACCAATTGATAGAGAGCGTATAAGTTATAGTATTTGCGTTTTTTAAATAAATTAAAATCATTGGTAAACTACCAGATAAATATGAAAACAGCAAAATATTGGTCATTGTTCCCATAATATCTTGACCAATGTTACGCCCGGCTAATGCCCAACGTGTCATCTCGATGTTGGGACTACGACGTAAAATTTCATACATACCACTCGCTATTGTAATAGCTACATCCATTACTGCACCAAGTGAGCCGACGATAACGGATGCTAAAAAGATAGTTTTAGGCGGTAACGTTAAAAAACTCATCGTTTCAAATTTCATCCCAGCACCATCCGTTGCTTGAATAACACCATAGGTAATTCCTATACAAAGGAAGGTGCCCAGAAGGGTGCTGATAATCGTGACAAACGTTCGCCAATGCCAACCGGTAATTAGCAATAAGGTAATCGTAGTTGATAATGTAATAGCGATACTCATTAACCAGAATAAACTAGTGTTAGGAAACTGGAGATGAAGATATATTGCTGCCAATATAGCTATAGTATTAAAGATAAGGGATAGAATAGATTGAATACCGACTTTTTTACCAACTAATAAGATGACTAGTAAAAAAATACCCATAACTACCACGATGAGACTATCACGCTTTTTTTCTACAATATAGCCATCACTTGGCTTTTTATCAATATGCATAAGTACTTTGTTACCTGGAGAAAAAGCTTCACTGTCAGCTTGAGACTCTGTATATTCGTGTTTGATTGTCGTTGTTTTGCCTTGATATTTGCCGTTCAACATATGTATGGTTAATTGTTCTTGATGCTTCGTATCATTATTATGATGTTCATCGACAACGTGTTCTGTTTTAAGGTTTTTCACATTAGTAATTTGACCAATAGGTGTACGGTACATTTGGTCGTTTACTAAAGTGAAGATAAACACACAGCTAAAAATAATACAAAATAATGTAATACTCCAAACAAATGGAGATTTAAACTGTCTTTTAAGGTTCATGTAGCGGACTCCAAACATTTAGTATTGTGACAGTGTGATTATACGCTTTGAATTTTAGGAATTCAAAAAATTGTATAACGATCAAAGATATGATGCATATGATTAATGATATGTAGCATCACGACTTAACAAAGTGGTAATCGTGTTTTTGAGTAACGCCATATCGTGTTTACGATTGTCTTTGCGCGTCGCACAACAAATGGTACGTTTTAATTCAGTGTGAGCCAAAGAGATTTCTACCCATTTGTTGTTAGGCTTATCAATAATGTGATAGGACGGTGTAATTATAAAACCACGGTTGTGTGTTAATAAATATTTTGCTAATTGTTTGTGCGTAATTATACGTACGCGCTGTTGAATTTGCTGTTCAAGGGTGTGCTTGATTGATTGAGACGTTGCGTATAATTGGTAAATCATTTTGTCTTTGAATTGTGATAAAGGTGGATTGGTTGCCAGTGCAATAGGGTCTTCTTTGGGTACGCAAATATTATAAGTTTCTTCGAATAATGGTATGGTATCAAGGTCTCGATGTTGTTTAAGATCAGTGGATAAATCCATAAACGCTACGTCGATTTGGTCAGCTAGTAATGTGTTTGTGATTTCAGTTTCTTCCATTAACATGGGTTCTATTTTAGAGTCACTTTGACCTTCGAAGGTTTGAATTAATAAACCGAGCATTTGAGCAGTATAACTTTCAACATAACCGATACGAATGACATAACGGTTTGTTTCAGATTGGTTATGAAATAACCGCACAGTGTCCTCAGCTTGTTCAACAATTTTGTTGGCTTCAGCAAGCAATTTATGACCATCATCTGTTAAATGGATATTACGACCTTCACGTTTGAAGAGCGTTACGTTTAACTCACGCTCTAAATGACTGATTTGTCTGCTAATGGCAGATTGCGCAATGTCTAATTCTAATGCAGCTTCAGAAAGATGCTCTCTTTTAGCAACTTCAATAAAGTATTTTAATTGTTTGATTTCCATGACAATACTCCTTTTTACACAATCATTCTATTAATTAGAATGATATCATCTATTTTATATATTGAACAGATTGATTAGGTACTATATAGTAATTCTACGTAATAAATATTCAGAATTTTCGTAAAAGGGGTGAATGTCATGCTCGAATCTGTGAAAAAAGTGGGCTTATATGATAGCAGGGAAGAACATGATGCGTGTGGTATAGGATTTTATGCCAACATGGATAACAAAAGAACACACGATATTGTTGATAAATCATTGGAGATGTTGCGTCGACTAGATCATCGTGGCGGTATTGGAGCTGATGGGATGACAGGTGATGGTGCAGGTATCATGACAGAGATTCCATTTGAATTTTTCGCTAATCATGTTGATATTGATTTGCCGGCTGAAGGTCACTATGCAGTAGGACTCTTTTTTGCTAATGAATCTATTGCAGGGACAAAGCATGAAGAGCAATTCAATGCATATTTTGCTGAAGAAGGCATGACAGTGCTGGGATATAGAGAAGTTCCTGTCAATACTGATGCTATTGCACCACATGTTGCGAAAACGATGCCAGTGATCCAGCAAGTATTTGTAGCGTTAAACGATGTGCCAACTGTAGACAAAGCACTGTTTTTAGCGCGCAAACAAATCGAATATTACAGTGAAACACAAGGTTTAGCACTGTATTTTACTAGTTTATCGCATAAAACAATTGTTTATAAAGGTTGGTTGCGTTCCGACCAAATTAAACGTCTATATATAGATTTAACGCATGAATCTTATATTTCTAAGCTAGGTTTAGTACATTCACGGTTCAGTACTAATACATTTCCAAGTTGGAAACGTTCGCACCCTAATCGTCTATTAATGCATAATGGAGAAATTAATACGATAAAAGGTAATGTAAATTGGATGCGTGCACGTCAAGAACGATTGGTAGATACTGTTTTTGGAGAAGATAAACATAAAGTTAAAGCAATCGTCGATGAGGACGGTAGTGATTCAGCAATCGTCGATAATGCCTTAGAATTTTTAGCGTTAGCGATGGAACCTGAAAAAGCAGCAATGCTGTTAATTCCTGAGCCTTGGTTGTACAACAAAACGAATGATGCCAATGTTCGCGCATTTTATGAGTATTACAGTTACCTCATGGAACCATGGGATGGACCAACGATGATTTCGTTTTGTAATGGTGATAAAATTGGCGCGTTAACAGACAGAAATGGTTTACGTCCAGGACGTTATACTATTACTAAAGATAACTACATTGTTTATTCGTCGGAAGTTGGAGTTATCGATGTTCCTGAAGAACAAGTGGCTTTCAAAGGGCAGTTAAATCCTGGGAAGTTGTTACTTGTAGATTTCAACAAAAATAAAGTGATTGAAAATAATGAACTGAAAGCCCGAATCGCTGATGAATTACCATATGAAAGTTGGTTAAGCCAATTTAAAGAAGATTTAGAGTTAGCTCAAGTGCAATATCAGCCTTCGGAGTGGGATGCGGAGACGTTATCACGTTTGCAAAAGCAATTTGTCTACACGAAAGAAGAACTAGACAAATATATGACTGAAATCGTCGAAAATAAAAAGGATCCAATTGGGGCAATGGGTTATGACGTTCCGGTAGCTGTCTTGAATGATAAAGATGAATCATTGTTCAACTATTTTAAACAGCTATTTGCACAAGTTACAAATCCACCCATTGATGCTTATCGTGAAAAGATAGTAACAAGTGAGTTGTCTTATTTAGGTAGTGAAGGCAATTTATTACAACCTAATGAAGATGCGTTAAGTCGTATTCAATTACAAAAACCGGTATTAACAGAAGCGCAATTAGCTAAAATTGAAAATAGTCGCTTTAATGTGCAGCGCTTATCGACATTATATAGTCGTCGTTTAGAGGATGCTTTAGATGAGTTAGGAGAACAAGCGATTGCAGCTGTGAAACAAGGCAAGGAAATAATAGTGCTTGATGATAGTGGTTTAGTTGATGACACTGGTTTTGCTATGCCTATATTGCTAGCAGTCAGTCATATTCATCAACTGCTAATCACGCAAAATTTACGTATGGATACGAGTATTGTTGCGTTATCCGGTGAAACACGTGAAGTGCATCATGTAGCGTGTTTATTAGGCTATGGAGCGAATGCGGTCGTACCGTATTTAGCACAACGTACTATTGAAGCATTGACTAAGGATGGTCGTTTGTCTGGTGAAGTTATATCTAATGTTCAAACTTATACAGACACACTATCTGAAGGTGTAATTAAAGTTATGGCGAAAATGGGTATTTCAACAGTTCAAAGTTATCAAGGGGCACAAATTTTTGAAGCTGTAGGTTTGAGTCATGATGTAGTTAATCGTTATTTCACAGGTACGCAATCAAAATTATCAGGAATCTCAATTGATATGATTGATCAAGAAAATAAAGGACGTCAAAGTGCGACATCCCCGTATATTGAATCGGGAAGTACGTTCCAATGGCGTAAACAAGGTCAACACCACGCGTTTAATCCAACATCTATCCATTTATTACAACATGCCTGTCGCTTAAATGATTATGAGAAATTTAAAGCTTTTTCTGAAGAAGTAAATACTAAACGTACTGACCATATTCGTCATTTGATGGAGTTTAAACAACAAACACCTGTTGATATCACTGAAGTAGAACCAGCGAGTGATATCGTGCGACGCTTTAATACAGGTGCTATGAGTTATGGTTCAATTTCAGCTGAAGCGCATCAAACATTAGCGGAAGCGATGAATCGTATTGGTGGTAAAAGTAATAGTGGTGAAGGTGGAGAAAACCCAGAACGTTATATTATTGACGAAGAAGGACGTAATCATTCAAGTGCTATTAAACAAGTAGCTTCAGGCCGTTTTGGTGTGACGAGTGATTATTTACAACATGCGAAAGAAATTCAAATTAAAGTTGCGCAAGGCGCTAAACCAGGGGAAGGCGGACAACTGCCAGGTAGTAAAGTTTATCCGTGGATCGCGGAAGTAAGGGGTTCAACACCAGGGATAGGTTTGATTTCACCGCCGCCACATCACGATATTTATTCAATAGAAGACTTAGCGCAGTTAATACATGATTTGAAAAATGCGAATAAAGATGCTGATATCACAGTGAAATTAGTGTCGAAAACAGGAGTAGGCACGATTGCTGCAGGTGTAGCGAAAGCCTATGCAGATAAAATTGTTATTAGTGGTTATGATGGCGGGACAGGTGCATCACCGAAAACGAGTATTCAACATGCTGGCGTTCCATGGGAAGTAGGTTTAGCCGAAACGCACCAAACACTTATGATGAATGATTTGAGATCACGTGTAAAAGTAGAAACGGATGGCAAATTACTTACTGGTAAAGATGTAGCTTACGCTTGTGCTTTAGGTGCTGAAGAATTTGGTTTTGCTACAGCACCATTAGTAGTACTTGGATGTATTATGATGCGTGTGTGCCATAAAGATACATGTCCAGTAGGCATTGCAACACAAAACCAAGATTTACGTGCATTATTTAATGGCCGTGCAGATCATGTAGTGAATTTCATGCATTTTGTAGCTGAAGAATTACGTGAGATTTTAGCACAACTTGGCTTGAAATCCGTAGATGAACTTGTGGGACGCACAGATTTACTACAACGTGCGCCTTACCAAAAACAGCGACCTAAAGCGAATACAATGGATATTGAAGCTTTGTTGTATCAACATGATGGGGAACGACATAAATCAATTGAGCAAAATCATCATTTAGACGAAGGCTTTGATTTAACAGAATTATACCCAGATGCTCAAGCAGCGATAAATTCAGGTACTACTTTTAAAGGAGAGTATCAATTGAAGAATGAGCAACGCGATGTAGGCGTTATTACAGGTAGTGCTATCACGCGTGTTCATGGCGCAGAAGGTATGGCTGAAGATAGTATCAATGTGTATACAAATGGTCATGCAGGGCAAAGTTTAGCAGCATATACACCGAGGGGATTGACGATTCATCACACAGGTGATGCCAATGATTATGTTGGCAAAGGATTATCTGGAGGCAAAATTATTGTCAATGCCCCTAATGCAGCTCGAGAAAATGAAATTATTGTGGGTAATGTATGCTTTTATGGCGCTTCTCATGGTAAGGCATTTATTAATGGACGCGCAGGTGAACGTTTCTGTATCCGAAATAGTGGCGTGCAAGTTGTAGTCGAAGGTATAGGAGATCACGGATTAGAATATATGACTGGTGGACGTGTTGTCGTATTAGGAGATGTAGGTAAAAACTTTGGCCAAGGTATGAGTGGCGGCGTTAGCTATATCTTCCCAACAGATATTGAACAATTTAAACAAGATCACGCCTTAGATACGCTTGATTTCGATGAAGTGACAGTCGATGAAGAGCGTTCAGTATTAAAAGAGATGCTAGAAGAACATGTGAAATATACAAATAGTAAAAAGGCACAAGCGCTGCTACAAGACTTTGAGCATATCGAAAGTAAGGTAGTCAAAGTTATACCAAAAGATTTCAAATTAATGATGCAGAAAATTGACTTACAAAAACAAACAACACCGCAACTAGACGAGGCATTGCTGAAAGCATTTAATGATGAGCGCACACATATAGAAACTGACAAACCATTGTCGGCAGTATATTAAATCATAAGGGGGGATTTGCATGGGTGAATTTAAAGGATTTATGAATTATGACAAACAACAATTAGATGAGTTGTCATTAGTTGATCGTTTAAAGCATCATGCTGCAATACAACATAGATTTACTCGGGAAGAGGCAACTGTACAAGGTGCACGTTGTATGGATTGTGGTACGCCATTTTGCCAAACGGGGGAGCCTTTCGGTCGTGAGACGATAGGCTGTCCAATTGGTAACTATATTCCTGAATGGAATGATTTGGTATACAAAAAAGATTTTAAAACTGCGTATGAACGATTAAGTGAAACAAACAACTTTCCAGAATTTACAGGTTATGTTTGTCCAGCACCTTGTGAGCAATCATGTGTCATGAAAATTAATCGTGAATCTGTAGCAATCAAAGGTATTGAGCGTACCATTATAGATGAAGCATTTGAAAATGGCTGGGTACAGCCTACCCCGCCCAAAAAACGTAAACAAGAACGGGTAGCTATTGTGGGTAGTGGCCCGGCAGGTTTAACAGCGGCGGATGAGTTGAATAAATTAGGTTACAAAGTCACAGTATACGAACGCGCACAAGAAGCGGGTGGTTTATTGATGTATGGTATTCCTAATATGAAACTAGATAAAGATGTAGTGCGTCGTAGAATTCGTGTGATGGAGCAATCAGGTATCGAATTTCAAACTGGCATAGAAATCGGTGTTGATATTTCTAAAGAAGACTTAACAGAAGCGTATGATGCGATAGTGTTATGTACAGGTTCGCAAAACGCACGTGATCTACCATTAGAAGGACGTATGGGCCAAGGTATTCATTTTGCAATGGATTATTTAACTGAACAAGCACAGTACTTAAATGGTGAAATTAGTGAAACTACGATTTCAGCAGAAGGTAAAAATGTAGTCGTCATTGGTGCTGGTGATACAGGTGCAGACTGTGTAGCTACTGCATTACGTGAAAACTGTAAATCTATCGTCCAATTCAATAAATATACGAAACAAGCAGAAGCTTTTGAATTTGAAGAAAATACCCATTGGCCATTACCGATGCCGGTCTTTAAGATGGATTATGCGCATAAAGAATACGAAGCGAAATTTGGTTTTGAGCCACGCGCATACGGTGTTCAAACGATGCGTTATGATGTGGATCATATAGGTAACGTCAAAGGAGTGTATACTCAAATATTAGAAGAAACTGATGAAGGTATGATGATTGTGGATGGTACAGAGCGTCACTGGCCAGCAGATTTAGTATTGTTGTCCATTGGATTTATAGGTACAGAAACTACAGTACCCCACGCGTTTAATGTACAAACTGAACGCAACAAAATTGTGGCTGACAACAAAGATTTCAGAACTAATCAAGCCAAAATTTTTGCTGCTGGTGATGCACGCAGAGGTCAAAGTTTAGTAGTGTGGGCGATTCAAGAAGGCAGAGCTGTAGCGGATGCTGTAAACAGTTACTTACTAGAGAAAACGCCAGTATAGATATAAAAATTATATTGACTTTTGAAACGGGCTATAATATCATTGATGTTGTGTTCGTTTGGAGGAATACCCAAGTCCGGCTGAAGGGATCGGTCTTGAAAACCGACAGGGGCTTAACGGCTCGCGGGGGTTCGAATCCCTCTTCCTCCGCCATTAAGAAGTAATCCAAGACTAATAGATACAAAAGGCAAGTATTCAAGTTGTTATTGAATATTTGCCTTTTTTATTTGTCTAAAACTCATAAGATAGCTCTTATACCCATTGTTATCAGTAAAGTGAAAGAAATAAAATGAAAACCTTTACATAACTTGTCTATACATGTATACTTTCTATAAAGATTAAGTGAATGGGAGTGATCTATCTTGGCTGTAAATAAAAAGGATGTTCAAGATATTGTTGCAGCAATTGGGGGAAAGGACAACGTTGACACTGCCACACATTGTGTGACGCGTTTACGATTGGTTTTAAAAGATGATGCTAAAGTAGATAAGGACAAGTTAAGTGATAATAATTTAGTAAAAGGACAGTTTAAAGCAGACAATCAATATCAAATAGTAATCGGTCCAGGTACTGTTGATGAAGTCTATAGTCAATTTATCGAAGAAACGGGGCAAACAGAAGCATCAAAAGATGATGCCAAAGCTGCTGCTGCCAAAAAAGGTAATGTAGTACAAAGGCTTATTAAATTATTAGGTGATATTTTTATACCTATTTTACCTGCCATTGTTACAGCCGGTTTGTTAATGGGGATTAACAACTTATTGACGATGGAAGATTTATTCGGACCAGATCCGTTAGTTAAGCAGTTTCCGCAACTCGGTGATATTTCTGATATCATAAATGTTATTGCCAATACTGCATTTACGTTTTTACCAGCTTTAATTGGTTGGAGCAGTATGAAAGTGTTTGGCGGAAGTCAAATTCTTGGGTTAGTACTTGGGTTAGTTTTGATGAATCCACAATTAGTATCGCAATATGATATTGCAAAAGGTAATATTCCAACGTGGGATTTATTTGGATTAGAGATTAAACAGTTAAACTATCAAGGTCAAGTGTTACCGATTTTACTTGCAGCTTATGTGTTAGCTCAAATTGAAAAATTCCTTAATAAACGTGTGCACGATTCTATTAAGATGTTAGTAGTAGGACCAGTAGCGTTGTTAATTACAGGATTTTTAGCATTTATCGTCATAGGCCCACTTGCATTATGGATAGGTGGAGGCATTACTAGTGCTGTTACATTTATTTTCCAACATGCAGGTTGGTTAGGTGGTGCCATTTATGGATTATTATACGCGCCACTTGTAATTACAGGTTTACATCATATGTTCTTGGCAGTAGATTTCCAATTGATGGGTAGTCAGTTAGGAGGTACTTACCTCTGGCCGATAGTAGCAATTTCAAATATTTGTCAAGGTTCAGCAGCTTTCGGTGCTTGGTATATTTACAAAAAACGTAAAATGGCCAAAGAACAAGGGCTTGCAGTAACTTCCGGAGTTTCAGGATTTTTAGGTGTTACAGAACCTGCAATGTTCGGTGTCAATTTACCATTGAAATATCCATTTATTGCAGCTATTACAACATCATGTATTTTAGGTGCCTTTATTGGCGCTAGTCGTGTGTTAGGTAATGTTGGTGTAGGTGGAGTACCAGCGTTCATTTCGATTCAAAAAGAATTTTGGGTTGTGTATTTACTATGTACTGTCATTGCAATGATCGTACCATTTATTTTAACTATTATCTTTTCTAAGTTTGCGAAAGATAATACGAAAGAATTAGTAGAAGAGTAAGTAGGTAATTGAATTAATATCAAGTGAAAATTAAACTCGCTAGTACGTTTATAGCGAGTTTTTATTTAATAATAAAAGAAGGTGGAATGTACTATGGCACATAACGACTGGAGAAAGTCGGTTGTTTATCAAATTTATCCAAAATCGTTTAATGATACGACGGGTAATGGTGAAGGAGATATTAATGGCATAATTGAAAAGTTGGATTATCTACAGTATTTAGGTGTTGACTACCTTTGGTTGACGCCGATATATGAATCACCAATGAATGATAATGGGTATGATATTAGCGATTACTATAAGATTAATGAACGTTTTGGAACAATCGAAGAATTTGAAACACTAATTAGTGAAGCACATAAACGCGATCTCAAGGTTATGTTAGATATTGTAATTAATCACACGTCAACCCAACATGAGTGGTTTAAACAAGCGTATTCGGCGAAAGACAGTCAGTATAGAGATTACTATTTCTTTAGAAAATCTTCAGATGGACAGCCTCCTACGAATTGGGAATCTAAATTTGGAGGTAATGCATGGCAGTATGACGCTGACACAGATGAGTATTATTTACACCTTTTTGATGTTACCCAAGCTGATTTGAATTGGGATAATAAGGCTGTACGTGATGCACTATATGACATGATCAATCATTGGATTGATTTTGGTGTTGATGGTTTTCGTTTTGATGTAATTAATTTGATTTCAAAAGGTGAATTTAAAGATTCTGACAAGATAGGTAAAGAATTTTATAC
This sequence comes from Staphylococcus arlettae, assembly GCF_002902345.1. Taxonomy (GTDB): domain Bacteria; phylum Bacillota; class Bacilli; order Staphylococcales; family Staphylococcaceae; genus Staphylococcus; species Staphylococcus arlettae. The sequence continues at coordinate 6,247 of NZ_PPQB01000022.1, read as the reverse complement.
AGATGGGCCACGTGTACATGAGTATTTACATGAAATGAACCGTCGTACTTTTGGTGATAAACCGATGATGACGGTAGGAGAAATGTCATCTACGACTATCGATAATTGTGTTAAGTATACGAATCCAGAACGACAAGAGTTAAGTAGTGTCTTCAATTTCCATCATTTGAAAGTAGATTATGTTGATGGCGAAAAATGGTCGAATGCTAAACTAGATTTCATTAAATTGAAAGAAATTTTGATGGAGTGGCAATTAGGTATATATGAAGGTGGCGGCTGGAATGCTATTTTTTGGTGTAACCATGACCAACCACGTGTAGTTTCTAGATTTGGGGACGATTCAACGCCAGAATTGCATCAAAGTAGTGCTAAAATGTTGGCAATTGTGCTGCATATGTTGCAAGGTACACCTTATATCTATCAAGGCGAAGAAATCGGCATGACTGATCCGTACTTTAGTGACATAAGTCAGTATAGAGATGTAGAATCACTCAACGCTTATCGTAAAATGAAACAAGACGGATATGCTGAAGATGAAATCATTGAAATTTTAGGGCAAAAATCACGAGATAATGCTAGAACACCAGTGCAATGGACAAATGAAGCTAATGCAGGATTTACTTCAGGTACGCCATGGATTGATATTCCTAATAACTACGATGTCATCAACGTAGAAGCGGCGATTAACGACCCGAACTCAGTATTACACACATACAAAAAGTTAATTGACTTACGCCATAACAACGATATTATTACGTACGGTAGTATAGAGCCTCTTTATATGGACCATAATGAATTGTTTGTATACAAACGCCATTATCAAGGTGCAACGTGGTTAGTTATAGCGAACTTCTCTAAAGAGTCTGTTGCCTTACCAGATGACTTGAATATTGATGGAGAATATATTGTACAAAATGGTGAGATACAGCATAATATATTAAGTGGTTTTGGAGCGGTAGTCATCGCTCAATAATTAAGTAAAAGAGTTGGCTGTTATGACGAAGAAAAAATTTATAACTATATATGAAGCATTGAAAGAAGAGATATTAGATGGAAGTTTGTCATACGGTGATCAAATTCCGTCAGAAAATGATTTAGTGCAAACTTACCAAGCATCACGTGAAACAGTAAGAAAAGCTTTGCATCTGTTAGTGAGTGATGGCATGATTCAAAAAATTAGAGGCAAAGGATCCATTGTCATTTATCAACAGCTAACTGAGTTCCCATTTGCAGATTTAATGAGCTTTAATGAAGTGAAAAACGAACGCGCACTCAAACACGCGACAAAAGTTCTGAAATTAGAACTTATTCCAGCAAGCGATGTTCCAATGGTTAAAGACAAGTTAGGATTAGCGCTGGGTGCCAAACTATGGCATATAGTTAGAGTGCGAACGGTTAATGGCCAAGTTAAAATTTTAGACGAAGATTATTTAGTCGAGTCTATCATTCCAAAAATAACTTTAGATATTGCACAACAATCAATTTATCAACACATTGAAGAAACATTAGGCTTAGAGATAAGTTATGCTAATAAATCTATTACTTTTGAAGCGTTTGGTGAGCAAGAAAAACGTGTTTTTGGTCCAGTCGAACCACCATATACGGCCACAGTTAGAGGCGTCGTACATTTAAAAAATACAGAACGTTTTCAATATACTGTGTCTAAACATATAGCGACTGAATTTAGGTTTAATGACTTTTCACGGCGTCGCAAATTATAACAAATGCGCAATATACTTTAAGACTGTGTAAAAAATTATTAAGGCATTTTAAACGTTTAGCTTGCATTAATTAATGATTTTATAGTAATATAAAGTTTGCCGTGCTAGGTGGGGAGGTAGCGGTTCCCTGTACTCGAAATCCGCTTTACGCGAGACTTAATTCCTTTGCTAAGGGTACGTTTTTGTGAAGTCTGCCCAAAGCACGTAGTGTTTGAAGATTTCGGTCCTATGCAATATGAACCCATGAATCATGTCAGGTCCTGACGGAAGCAGCATTAAGTGGATCATCATATGTGCCGTAGGGTTGCCGAGATTTAGCTGTCGACTTTGGTAACGTTTGTGATACTTATTCGAAGCAAAGGTGCACGGTTTTAATATTAAAAATTATACATTTACATAAATTTTGAGGCTGGGACAATATTGATTTGTCCTAGTCTTTTTCATATTGGCAGTAGCTGACTGCATTGAAAATGCGCTTCAAACCAAGCTTTTTTCAATGCTAGTCATCCTTGCCGGGGTGGGACAACGAAATCATTTTTTCAAAATCAGATTTCTGTCCCACTCCATGTTTTAGTCGAAAC
>NZ_PPQB01000022.1:0-3935 GCF_002902345.1 Staphylococcus arlettae | reverse complement strand
GCTTTTTTCAACGCTAGTCATCCTTGCCGGGGTGGGACGACGAAATCATTTTTTTCAAAATCAGATTTCTGTCCCACTCCCTTTTATTCATTAGCTAATATATAGGTATATCGAAAGAAATAGTGTAGTATGTACATAAAAGATAGCTGTACGGAGGGAAGATATGCAGATATATTTAAGTACTTTAACTGAAAGTGATTATGAAGCAAGTTTACAAACAATAGTAGAAGCCTTTCAAGATGTGTCAGAATCCAACCACGATGAACAAGAATTAGTAAAACGTATTCGTAGTGACGCAAATTATAATTATGAGCTTGAAGTCGTAGCTAAAAATGATGATGGTGAAGTGGTAGGGCATATTCTATTATCGGAGATTAAAATTGTGAGTGAACAAGCAACTTATACCGCATTAGCGTTAGCACCACTAGCTGTATTAAAACCTTATCGCAACCAAGGTATTGGTAAAGCTTTAGTTCAAGCAGGCGAAGAACGGGCTGCTGCTCAAGGCTATGATACAATTATTGTACTAGGTGAGCCAGATTACTATGGACGTTTAGGATATGAGGAAGCGGAACAATATAGTATTTATTCACCATTTGAAGTACCATCAGCTTATTTTATGGTGAAGTTTATCGCGGAAAATAAGCAGACAACACCACGAGGTAAAGTCGTTTATTCAGATGCATTTAATGGATAGCCATGAAAGAAAGTTCAATGATATAATAATGAACGGATGTAAATGGAGGTGCGAAAGTGAATTATCAAGCTTTATATAGAATGTTTAGACCGCAAGCGTTTAGTGACGTAGTAGGTCAAACACACGTCACCAAAACATTACGCAATGCTATCTCTAAACAAAAGCAATCTCACGCTTATATATTCAGTGGCCCGAGAGGTACAGGTAAAACGAGTATTGCAAAAGTGTTTGCGAAAGCAATCAACTGTGAACATAATGATGATGGTGAGCCGTGTAATGAATGTGCGATCTGTACAGGTATTACACAAGGTACCAATTCAGATGTTATTGAGATTGATGCGGCGAGTAACAATGGTGTAGATGAAATACGAAATATTAGAGATAAAGTAAAATATGCTCCAAGTGAATCACAGTATAAAGTTTACATTATCGATGAGGTTCACATGTTAACGACAGGTGCCTTCAATGCATTATTAAAAACACTCGAAGAGCCTCCAGCGCATGCGATATTTATTTTGGCTACAACAGAGCCGCATAAAATACCACCTACAATTATTTCACGTGCGCAGCGTTTTGATTTCAAGGCTATTAATGAAGAAGAAATCGTAGAGCGCTTGAAATTTGTTGCTGAAGAACAAGAAATTGATTATGACGACGAAGCACTTACTTTCATTGCTAAAACTTCTGAAGGTGGTATGCGAGATGCGCTGAGTATCATGGACCAAGCGATAGCCTTTGGAGATGAACACTTGACGCTTCAAGATGCACTGAATGTGACAGGAAGTGTTGATGAGGCTTCATTAAACCAATTATTCACAGAAATAATTGATGGCGATGTTAAATCAGCTTTTACTACGTATCACCAGTTTGTATCTGATGGTAAAGAGGTCAATCGTTTGATTAACGATATGATTTATTTTGTGCGTGATACTATAATGAATAAAACTTCTGAATCAACTGTAGAATATGACGCGTTAATGGGCTTTGAGTTAGAAACTTTATATCAAATGATTGATGTGATTAATGATACTTTAGTGTCGATACGTTTCAGCGTGAATCAAAATGTACATTTCGAAGTACTGTTGGTGAAATTATCAGAGATGATTAAAGGACAAGCTACTACTGTGCAACACGTGGCGACAACAAGTGTAGCAGCTGAACCAAATAACGATGTGTTATTACAACGAATGGAACAGTTAGAAAATGAATTGAAAACATTGAAAGCCCAAGGCGTAGCAACTGCTACCTCTGCACAACCAACTAAAAAGCAAGCACCGAGTAGAGGGGCACAATCTAAAAATGCTTTCTCTATGCAACAAATAGCTAAAGTGTTAGATAAAGCGAATAAAGATGATATCAAACTCTTAAAAGGTCATTGGGAAGAAGTTGTGGATCATGCCAAAACGAATGATATGAAATCACTCGTAAGTCTATTGCAAAATTCAGAGCCGGTAGCGGCAAGTGAAACACATGTACTGATTAAATTCGAAGAAGAAATACATTGTGAAATTGTAAATAAAGATGATGATAAAAGGGCTAATATTGAAAATGTAGTCTGCAACATCATAGATAAAACAGTCAAAGTAGTAGGTGTACCTTCTGATCAATGGATGCGTGTACGCTCTGAGTATCTACAAAATAGAAAGTCCGGACAATCTGACGAAACAACAAGTTCTGTAGAAGGTGAACATACAGCTGATACGTCAGAGGAAGTAGACGTCGTTCAAAAAGCAAAAGACTTATTTGGCGAAAATACAGTCAATGTTATTGACGAAGAGTGATACATGACAATAAATACAAAGGCATGTATAATATTAGGAAAGCATAATTATATAAATTATAATTAATACACTAAGGAGGATATACATTATGCGCGGTGGCGGAAATATGCAACAAATGATGAAACAAATGCAAAAAATGCAGAAGAAAATGGGCGAAGAACAAGAAAAGTTAAAAGAAGAACGCGTTGAAGGTACAGCAGGAGGCGGCATGGTTACTGTTACTGTAACAGGCCATAAAGAAGTTGTAGACGTGGTTATCAAAGAAGAAGCGGTTGATCCAGACGATGTAGAAATGTTACAAGACTTAGTGATTGCTGCTACGAATGAAGCTATGAATAAAGCAGATGAGTTAACTCAAGAACGCTTAGGCAAACACACTCAAGGCTTAAACATCCCTGGAATGTGATCCCATGCATTATCCTGAACCGATTTCTAAACTGATTGACAGTTTCATGAAACTGCCAGGCATTGGCCCTAAAACGGCACAACGTCTGGCATTTCATGTATTAGATATGAAAGAAGACGACGTTGTACAATTTGCAAAAGCGTTAGTAGATGTAAAAAGAGAATTAACTTATTGTAGTGAATGTGGCCATATCACAGAACAAGACCCATGTTATATTTGTCAAGATAAACAGCGAGATAGAACAATTATCTGTGTAGTAGAAGATGATAAAGATGTAATCGCTATGGAAAAAATGCGTGAATATAAAGGTCTATACCATGTTTTACATGGTTCGATATCTCCGATGGATGGCATTGGACCAGAAGATATTAATATCCCAACATTAATTAATCGTTTAAAAGACGAAGGTGTGACAGAATTGATTTTAGCGATGAATCCAAACTTAGAAGGTGAATCTACAGCGATGTATATCTCTCGTTTAGTGAAACCTATTGGCATAAAAGTTACAAGACTAGCCCAAGGATTATCTGTGGGCGGAGATTTAGAATACGCTGATGAAGTCACTTTATCCAAAGCGATAATGGGACGAACAGAAATGTAAATAGCTGTTTATAATAGAGAGAACTGGTTTAGACATCGTCCTTTTTCAGGATGATGTCTTTTTTGTAAAAAAGTTTAAAAAACTTTAAAGTTTGGTTTTTATGCATTGTTAGTGTTTAAGGTTCAGCTTTTTTTAACAATGTAACGGGAAAAAGCGTACTAAATATAAGAAAAGAGAATATAAGTTTGTTTATTGGTTACTTGATGCTGATGACAATGGAGAGAAGTGTAAATTTTACTGTTGTCGATATGCTTGAAACCCTGTATAGTATTTACTTGTCGAGCGAAACAACACGACAACAACACAAATTAACATTCAAAATTAATTCTAAAAAGTTGTTGACTTAATAAGGATTAAAGAGTATAATTAATTCTTGTGTTCGAAAAAACTTGAACGAATGAACATTGAAAACTGAATCGCAATATGTCAACGTTAATTCCAAACGCAACG
>NZ_PPQB01000021.1 GCF_002902345.1 Staphylococcus arlettae | reverse complement strand
TTTTGCTTGGTAAAATCTATATTTTACTTACTTATCTAGTTTTCAATGTACAATAAAATAAAAATGGTGGGCCTAAGTGGACTCGAACCACCGACCTCACGCTTATCAGGCGTGCGCTCTAACCAGCTGAGCTATAGGCCCTCATCTATTATTTATGTTGAATCCTCAAATTATGAGCATTCAAAACTGAATACAATATGTCAA
>NZ_PPQB01000020.1 GCF_002902345.1 Staphylococcus arlettae | reverse complement strand
TCACTCGCCATCACTCCTTTACATAGTTGCCCACATTAACCACATGCTTATTGACAGTACAATCACGACTGCTAGCCAAACTGTGAATTGTTTCATTCAATCAATCTCCCGTCACGCCAGATTAAAGTGTGTGTGTCGTCATCATTTACGACGTGTAGTGTTTCCACTGGTTCTCCATGTACCTCTGCTTCATTCAACATAAGTTTAATTGGGTAGTTTTCATCAATTCTCACTCGTTGATAACCAAACCCACCCTCTAAGCAAGTCTTTTCAAATGTTGTCATTAACTTAGGAATTTCTGTATCTTCAGTAATTTCTTCCTCGACCTCTACTGTGAAAAGGTCATTTCGTCCATAACAATAACTATTTTCTATCTCCGCATAACCCACTTCATTAAAAATCACATATTGATTAACGTATGGAAATTCCTTGTTTTCGCTAACAAAACGTTTATTTCTTGACGATTTAGGATTATCCCACGCCCACTCAAGCAACTGTGGTAAGTTTAGTTGTTTCTTAGTTTTGATTTTCATTGGTAACCACTCCTCTATACTT
>NZ_PPQB01000019.1:173776-235058 GCF_002902345.1 Staphylococcus arlettae | reverse complement strand
GGTGGGACGACGAAATCATTTTTTCAAAATCAGATTTCTGTCCCACTCCCTTTTTGTAATTGATACATTTGATAATATATGCCTTGTTGTGAGATAAGCATATCATGTGTTCCGCGTTCTACGATTTCGCCATTATTTAAGACTAATATTTGATCTGCATCTTGAATTGTTGCTAATCTATGCGCTATAGCAATTGTTGTTCTACCTTGACGCATATGATTTAATGCAGCTTGAATTTGTTCTTCTGTTTCAGAATCAATATTAGCGGTAGCTTCATCAAGTATAAGTATTTTAGGATCAACTGCCATAGTACGAGCAAAAGCTATTAATTGCCGTTCACCACTGGAAAAAGCACTACCTTTTTCTGTCACTTTATGTTCATATTGTCCATCTAATTGCTGAATAAAGCGATCAGCTTGCACAAAAGATGCTGCAGCTTGAGCCTGTTCAAAAGTCATTTTTGGATGATACAGTTTAATATTCGATAAAATAGTGCCGTAAAATATAAAAGCATCTTGTAGTACAAGCCCAATTTTTGATTTTAATTCGTCTTTAGAAAATGATTTAAGAGATTGATTATCAATCATAATTTGACCTCTTTCAAATTCATAAAAACGCATAAACAAATTAATAATAGAACTTTTTCCTGACCCAGTATGACCGACAAGGGCAACTGTTTCACCTGGATTTACTGTAAAACTAATATGCTTAAGCACGTCTGTCTCGCCATTATAACTAAAACTGACATCTTCAAATGTCACTTTTCCTTCTGTGATTTGGTGCTCATTATTCACATCTTGCTTCGGTTCATATGTTTCATCATCTATAAGTTCAAACACACGACTCGCAGATACTATAGCTTGCTGTAACACGTTTAAATTTTGACTCACTTGATTTATAGGTTCAAAAAAACGTTCCATATATTGGATAAAAGCAAACACAACGCCTGCCGTAATTGTTGCACTAAAACTAATAATTCCAAAATAACCTAAAATCATAACCGTCGCAAAAATAGCAAGCATACTAATTGCAGGTCGTAGTAATAAACTATCTAATTTCACTGTTTTTAGCATATAATCGTAATGCTCGTCATTAATTTGATTAAACTCATCATTTAATCTTTTTTGTTGATTCAATGCTTGGATCATCGTCATACCTTCAATAGATTCAGCTAACTTCGAATTTAAGTCTGACAACAATTGCCTTGATTTATTAAATAGAATAGCAGAATATTTTCGATAAATAATTAGTAAACATATAATAATTGGCATAAAGATTAATGCGTATAAAGCAAGTTGCACATCTAGGATGAACATCATAATGTAGCTAGAAATCATCATGAATACGGCCATAATTACAGTAGAAAAAACGCCGATAAACATATTAACTATTGTTTCTGTGTCATTTGTCAATCTAGAAACGATGCTTCCACCAGAAACTTTATCAAAATAGCGCATGCCTAATGACCCAAGTTTATTAAATGCATCTATTCTTAATTGCTGAATTACTTTGAAGGCTAAGTATTGAAACATATAATCATTAATATATGTAGCAATTGCGCCAATAATCTGTATCCCTATAAAAAATCCTACTAATAATATTAATTTATTTTGTGGAAAGTTGTTAGGTGTTAAAAAGTCATCAATAAAAACTTTTATTAAGTACGGCGTCAACATACTAGTGACGGTCGCTAACGTTAACATTAAAAATGCCAACGCAATAATACCTTTATATGGTGAGGTATATTTGATTAAACGAAACACCGTTTTACCTTGATCCTTCGCTGAGAGTGAAGTTATCTTAGACATTTCCTTCATCTCCTTCCGTCAAATCATTGAGGTGTTGCGCATGTTGTTCTTGTAATGCTTGTGCAGTATAAGTATCGAAATACCACCCTTTTCGTTCTATTAACGTTTGGTGGGTACCGCGTTCTATAATTGTGCCTCTATCCATTACAATAATTAAATCAGCATGTTTCACCGCACTCATACGGTGAGCAGTGATAATATTTGTTTTGCCCTGTCGCAATGTATGCATATTAGCTAAAATAGTTTCTTCTGTTTGTGCATCTACAGCTGATAATGAATCATCTAAAATCAACACCTCAGGATCAATAAGAAGCGCACGTGCGATAGCAATACGTTGTTTTTGACCGCCTGATAATGATACACCTCGTTCACCTACAACAGTTTGATAGCCCTCCGTAAATTGTTGGATATCTTTGTGCACATGACTTAAGCGGCTAACTTCATGAATTTGTGAATCATTGGCTTCCATATTACCGAAAGCAATATTGTTACGGATTGAAGTAGAGAATAAAAAGTGTTCTTGAGGCACATATCCAAATTGTGCGCGTAATTGTCCTAATTGATAATGACGTAACGGTATATCACCATATGTAATATCATTTGGTTTGTCAGTATCAAATTGTCGCAACAGTAACTTTATTAGTGTACTTTTTCCTGAACCTGTACGCCCTACAATGCCAATAGTCATGCCTGGTTGTATTGTAAAGTGTATATCGTGAAGTCCTTTCGCCTTATTTCCTGGGTAATGAAACTGCGCAATATTAAATTCAATATCACCTTGTGGCTGAGCTGTTGTACTGTAATCTGTCTCAATACTATTCGGCGTATTCAAGATTACTTCTATTCGTTCATAAGAAGCCTTTGCACGCTGTACTATATTAAAAAACAGGCCCAATGCTAATAGTGGCCACACTAGCATGCCAAGATATGTTGCAAACGTAATTAACTGTCCCAAAGTAATTTCATCATTTAGTACCATGAACGAACCAAAAGTAATTGTCAAAAACTCACTTGTACCAAATACTAACATTATCGTTGGGTCAAAAAGTGCATCAACTTTTGCAACATATAAATTCTTTCTAACCACTTCATCACTAAGCCCCTTAAAATCAGCTTGATCTTCTGTCTCATAACCAAATGTTTTAGTGACCTTAATACCCGCAACACTTTCTTGTGTTTTATCATTTAATTTACTAAATGCCGCCTGTGCTTTTTTAAAGCCATGGCTCAATAATTTTCCATAATAGCGCGTCATTATTACCATAATAGGTAGTGGTATTAACACAATTAACGTTAATTTTACACTTACGGTCAGTGCCATAGTTATAATGACCATACCACCAGTAATTAATGAATCTGCAATCATTAAAATACCAGCACCCGCTGCATTTTGGACAGCATTTATGTCGTTAGTAGCATGTGCCATTAAGTCCCCTGTCCGTCTATTTTGATAAAAATACGGACTCATTTCTGTATATTTGCGATATAAGTAACGACGCAATATATTGCCTAATTTTTGACTTGTCCCAAAAATAGATAATCTCCAGACATAGCGCGAACCATATAGTAAAAGTGCTGCTAAAACCAATATACTTAAATATATGATTAGCATTTTGCCAGTTAGCACTTGATTCGTCATACCATCTATCGTCTTACCAATAATTTGAGGTGGTAATAATTCAATTAAAGCTATTGTAATTAACATGATTAAACCCAAGATATAGTTGAATTTTTGTGCTTTAAAAAACCATGTTAATTTTAAAAATACGCCCACTATAATCACCCCTTTTGGTTTATGTTAAATACATCTTACCACACCTTGTATTGCTGATTTAAGTGTTTGATTACATGCAAAAAGAGCAAATACACAGCATCAACTTGTTTTCATTAACGGTGTGTATTCACTCTCTGTTATGGTTTGTGCTACTATTTGAAATAAAGGCTAGCTCTAGTAAAATGCTAATCTAGTTGTATTACTCTTCTTTACTTTCCTCAAATACTACGACTTGTTGTCCTTTTTTATGCGTTGACGTAATTCCCTGTTCTATGGCTAAAACATGCGCTATTTTAGGGGCAGTCCACAGTACCGGCAGCATAATTATTGAGATGGGTACAGCCGTGACGACAATAAATGACTGTAAGGCGTCAATACTACCTTCTCCAATATTAATTAAAATAACAGAAATCACACCCATAATAATGACCCAAAACAAACGGATTAATTTAGGTGGATTCCCTTCACCTGTAACAGCCATTGAAATGGAATATGACATTGAATCTGCAGTTGTAATAACGAAAACAAACGTTAAAATTAATATGGCAAATACTAAAACATCACCTAAAGGCAATTGATTGGCTAATGCGATAACTGCAGCAGGTAAACCATTATCTGCTAATGGTCCACTCACCGAACCGTTATGTTGTTGTTCATAAAATAATCCACTTCCACCTAAAATGGTAAACCAAAAATGCGATACCAATGCTGCTACGACTGATACTAAGAAAAAGATTTCACGAATCGTGCGTCCACGAGATACACGCGCAACTAAAATTGCCATTAATGGTCCATAACCTATAAACCATCCGAAAAAGAACAACATCCATGCGCCAGCCCATTCATCATCTCCTCTAAATGTACCTATTTTGACAAAATCAGAGATATACGTTCCATAAGATGAAATAAATGTATCGATAATGAAATGTCCTGGGCCAAATAATAAGATAAATGCTCCTATAGCTAGTGCTAACCAAATATTCAATGTACTTAAAAATTGGATTCCTTTATTTATTCCAGTGACAGCGGAAATAGTTACTAATACCGTCAAGCCTCCTACAGCAACAATCTGTGTGACCAAATTGTCGGGTACACCTAAAATACTATGTAACCAAAAGCTAAATTGGAAGCCAAAAAATCCTATCGTTCCTATCGTTCCGGCTACAGCACCTAAAATACAAAAAACATCAGTTAAAGAACCAATTTTATTATTTTCAATCTTTGCTCCAAATACTGGATATAATAATGTACGTGGTCTCATTTTCAACCCTTTATTATAATGTGCGTACATAATTACAATACCGCTAATGGCACCGTAAACTGCCCAAGCAGTAAATCCCCACGACGTGAAGCTTTGTGCCATTGCAGCTGGAACTGCCTCTGCAGATTTATTTTTAATTCCGTCCCCCATAGTCGGTGGCACGTCTAAAAAGTAATACATTGGTTCTGCTGCTGCCCAAAAGATTGCACCAGCACCTAAACCTGACGTGACAACAATTGCTGCCCATTTAAAGTAACTCATTTCAGGCTTATCAACATTGCCCAAACGGACCTTGCCGTATTTTGAAATAGCTATCACTAATCCTATAAAAAATGTTGCTAATAATAATAGTTGCCAAAAAGCCCCAAAATATTTAATAGAAATCTCAAAACTTTGTTGCACAAACTTTGCAGTGCCACCTGTAAAGAACGCTGACATAATTACAAAAATAACTAAAACACCAGCACTTATTAAAAATACCGGCCAATCTAACTTTTCTTTTACTAACTTAGTTTTCATTAAAGTTTCCTCGTATCCTTTATATAGATTTATCTATTTTCAAATCTTTATGCAAGTTTCTAAAATATTATCAAGCTATATAATGATGCTAACGAATTTTAATTTTAAAAGTTTCCACGTTTAAAGTGTCGCTCCTTGTATGTACACACAGACAATTAAGCCATGTTTATTTGTTAGAATAAACCTTTACTATTTTTCAATTTATACTTAAGTCGTTATCTTACCACTCTTTTTGCAATATGCCTAATTATCACTATACACAATATATTTTTTTAAAATCGAAATTTAAAAATAAAACTTACACATTGACTTAATACTTAAAATCACTTATATTTAACTTGTATCTAAAACAAATACATGTTAACCACAGGAGGTTATTATGACTTTTCATGATTCGACTGCAACGCAAGTCACTAATATCACATTAAATGTCGCAAATTTAACTAAGATGACACAATTTTATACAGAAGTACTCGGTTTAACACTTGCTAGTAAAGACGATGCACTAGCTATCCTAAATATTGGGAATTCTGGTCACACAGTAACTTTAAGAGCAATTACTGATGCTAAAAAACCTGCAATGTCAGAAGCTGGACTTTTTCATATCGCTTTTTTAGTCCCTACTAGAGCAGATTTAGCAAATTTTTTATATCATGCAGCTAGCCTAGGTATACAAGTTGGTGGTGGTGACCACTTAGTAAGTGAAGCACTCTATCTTTCTGACATTGAAGGTAATGGAATAGAAGTCTACCAAGATCGTGATGCAACTACATGGCAATGGGAAGATGACTATGTCAAAATGGATACGTTACAAGTAGATGCTGAAGATTTAGTTAACCAGCGTACTACAGAAGGCTGGCAAGGTATGCCATCACAGTCAAAATTAGGTCATTTACATCTAAAAACAGCAAACCTAGAAAGTGCACGTAATTTTTATATAACTCAGTTAGGTTTACAACATATTTCTCATTATCCTCAAGCTTTATTCATGTCAACAAACCAATATCATCATCATATTGCTGTCAATGTTTGGCAATCAACCCAACCGCGACTCGATAATGATCATAGTTTAGGCCTTTATCATATTGATATTTATAAACCAAATGCACAAAATGAAACATCAATCAGTCCTGAAGGATTCAGTGTCACAGTGCATAGCAATCGTACTACTGTCCCTGAATAAAAATTAAAATGAATTCCAGACATAAATAGCAATGAATTCCAGACATAAATAGCAATGAATTCCAGACATAAATAGCTCTGACTAAAAAATAAACGTCAATTTCTATTGAGAAGATATAGAAATTGACGTTTTTTAATTATATGAAATGCCTTTAAGATAAAAAGATGTTGTTTAACTTTTGTTTTCGAAATTTCTTATTTTTTGAATAGCCAAATATAAATTCTATCGATTTGAAACGTGTTGACGCCCAGAGGAATAGTATGCGTGAGAGACTAGGACGAATCAATGTTGTCCCAGTCTCCTCTTATTTGAAAATAGGGATTTGTATCCCATCTTCATTTTTATTCAAACCACTCGATAACATCTGCTTGTGGTTGTCTAGTTTTTGCTTTAGGTTCTGTTTCTCTATAACCAAAAGCTACCATATATGAAGGCACAAAATCATCAGCACCGATAATGTTTTCTGATTTTAATAACTCAGTAACAGCATCTAAATCAAATCATTCAATAGGACAAGAATCAATGCCTAATAATGCTGCTGAAGTCATCATATTTCCTAATGCAATATAAGTTTGCTTACTTGCCCAATCTACAAGTGAGCGTTCATTATCATTGATATGAAAATTTGTTTGAAAATCATCATATTTTTTCTCGACTGCAGGAATTGTCTCCTCTGCATATTGCTTAATATTACGAATGATATGTTGAACATACGGTGATTGAGACGTTACATTTTTACGTGCTAACGCTAATACAAAATGGCTAGCAGTGTCCAGTTGCCCTTGAGCACCCCAACTAATATCTCTTAATTTATTTCGTAAATCAGCATTTTGAATCACTAAAAATTTCCAAGGCTCTAATCCTAAAGAACTTGGTGATAATCTACCTGCTTCTAAAATTGTAGTAAAATCTTGTTCACTAATTTTTTTAGTTGCATCAAAACGCTTTGTTGCATGTCGAAATTGAAATGCTTCAATAATTTTATCATTCATGTCTGCCATTACTTTAGTGCCATCCTTTCAAATTAAAGATTTATTAAGTAAGTTCTAGTATAAGCTAAATAATATTTCCGATAAAAGTAATCTGTTTATAAAAAAATAGAAGTAATATCGAAATGTACTGTTAACTATTTCGAATACCACTTCTATATATAGATTTTATCATTGTACTAGTGTAGTTCACGCATTATTCACCTTATATTGTCAGCATTAATACCAATGAATTGGTAATTGCTCATTACAATTCAGGTGCTAATACCGTTTCTTCAATAACTGATAACACACCTTGTTTATCATTAGACGGTGCAACAAAGTTTGCTACGTCAAATAACATCTGATCATGACTATTTTCCATAACATAGCTATGTTCAGCAAGTTCTAACATATCATAATCATTATTTGCATCACCGAAAGCCATTAGATTATCTGCAGTCAATTCCCATTTCGCTAAAAGACGTTTAAGTGCATTGCCTTTAGTCATTTCTGGGATAATAATATCAATACTGTCGTGCCCACTAGATACTATACTAATATCATCTGCAAATTTCACAGCTAAATCCTGATCTAATTGTGGATGTGTATCTCTATTAATATTCAATGCGACTTTAACATATTCATCATTTGGCAAATGAGCAAAAGAATCAATTTCTTCTAATTGACGATAATAAAAATGTGCTACTTTTTTAAAAGTTTCACTGGTATCTTTTAAAATATAGGCACTCTTTAATCCACAAACAATTAGTTCTTGCATACTACGTTCATAATGTAAGTAATGGATTAACTCCTGATAAAAATCAAAATTAAATGCACGATAATCATATAATTCTTCACCGTCGTATATAACTGCTCCATTTTCTGCGACAAAAAACATCTCTCTCTGTCCAAAAATAGAAATCAATTTAGCATATTGATTCCCACTAGCAGCAATAAATTTCACATTTCTTTGCTGTAATTGATTAAAAATATTGTTAAAACGTGCAACATCATAACTTTTGTTAGTATCTAAAAAAGTGCCATCCATATCAACCGCAATTGCTTTTATCATATTGTCCCCTCAAACTTTCAATTATGTATGTGCTTTCATTATAGCTATTTTAACGATTGTTGAAAAGTATAAGATGACAAGTTAAGCTGTTGTCACCTTATACTCACACAATAATTATACTTGTTGCGTTATTTGATTTATAAAGCTGAAATAGTCTGCGATATTATTATTGAGTTGCGCTTCATTAACATTAAAAGTGCCATACAGTGCATGTGCCCCTATAAATTTCGCACCTACAAAGCGACTCGTCGCATCTAAAGGAGCTAACAATTGTGCTAAAGTGTAGCCTACCGCACCCTCAGCGTGATAATCTTCTTCTGCACTTCCTACAGAAACTGCTGCAGCAAACTGTTTTCCTTGTAATTTATCCCCAGTAGAACCGTAAGCCCAACCATACTCTAATACTTCATCAAAATATTGTTTGAATAAAGGCGGATAACTATACCAATACAATGGAAATTGGAAAATAATAGTTTCGTATTGCTCTAACAATTGTTGCTCCGCTTCAATATCAATAACTTCATTTGGATAAATCGAATACAAATCATGTACAGTGACCTCATCACGTTGTTGCAAAGCTAATTTCCATGCTTTATTTACTTTTGACTGTGTCATATTTGGATGTGCGATAATAACTAAAGTTGACATTTTTCCCTCCTAAAAAGACTCATTTAATAAGTTAATATTAAATGAGTCAATATTATAGATACAATATATTTGTTTGAAACTACAATAATCACTACTGCTCTTTAGAATAGTCAGTATTTGTTGCATAATCTGCAATTGCCTTTTTTTGTTTCACTTTAGAAACGTAAGTAACGGCTTCATTTCTATCAAAAATAGTTAAACCAGTAATATCTTTGCCCTTGTTAGGTCGAATAAAACTAGCTAAATATGAAATAATAAACGCAATTAAAAATGAGATGATAGATACAAAGAATGGTGAATTGTCCCCACCAATATTGTTAAAAATATAAGCAAAAATAACACCAAAAATTAAACCAATAATTACGCCGAATGCGTTTGTACGTTTAGTGAAAATACCAACTGCAAATACACCAGCTAGTGGCACACCAAATAATCCAGTAATAAGTAAGAATAAATCCCAAATATCATTTGAATCAGCAGCAATTAAATAGATAGACATTGCATAACCAAATAAGCCTGAAATAATTATGATATAACGTGCAAACGTTACTTCACTTTTTTCATTACCCTTCCCAAAAAAGCGATGTTTTATATCTACAGAAAAACATGCTGATATCGAGTTCAAACTTGAAGATATCGTTGATTGGGCAGCAGCAAAAATTGCTGCAATTAATAATCCACCAACAAAAGGAGGCATTTCAGTTAAAATAAAATACGGTACGATAGACGACGTATTAAAACCATTAGGTAGTGCGCTACTATGATTATAAAACGAATATAACATTGTTCCCATACCGTAAAATATAGGTGCTGATATTAGTGCCAATATACCATTTGTCCACAATGATTTAGAAGTTTCTTTCAACGAGTCTGATGCTTGGTAACGTTGAACGACGTCTTGACTTGCAGTATATTGATGTAAATTATTAAAAATGTTACCTAAAAATATAATCGGTATAGCCGCTGCTGCTGTATTGAATTTCCAATTGTCAGCGCTAATTATTTTTTTATTGTTCATTGCATCTGTAACCAATGTCCCCATACCATTTGGTAAATGAACAACCCCTAAAATAATAATGACAACAGCGCCACCAAGTAAAATGACACCTTGAATAAAGTCACTCCACACAACACCTTCAAAACCACCTAAAAACGTATATAAGATACATAAAATACCTACGAGTGAAGCTACAACAAATGGATTTAAATCCGATACAGATGTAACCGCTAAAGTTGGTAAATAAATTACAATAGCTACTCTTCCCAAATGGAATAAAATAAACAACAAAGAACCAATCACTCGTATACTAGGTCCAAAACGCGCTTCTAAATATTCGTAAGCTGACGTGACATTCAATTTCTTGAAAAATGGTACATAGAAAAAGATCAATAAAGGTATTATTGCTACAATAGTAATATTTCCAACTATATAAGACCAATCTGTTAAAAAGGCTTTTTCTGGTGTTGACATAAAAGTAATTGCACTTAAAGTTGTCGCATAAATAGAAAAGCCCACAGCCCAAGATGGTAACCTACCACTGGCAGTAAAAAAGCTATCAGTATTTTGTCCTGCACGTTTAGTGAAGTACACCCCAATTAGCAACATGATAAAAAGATAGAGTAAAATAGCTACCCAGTTCCAAAACCCAAACCCCACTTGTTCCATGAACAATCAACCCCTTAAGTTAAAAATTATAAGTTATATTTATCTATAAGTGTCTCTAACTGTGCTCTATTATTTTCATTAAATGGTTTAAATGGTTTTTTTGGTAAACCACAATCTAGACCACGTGCTTTTAATATTTCTTTTAACGTTGGATAAATCCCCATGTCTAAGATGCCTTCAATAATATGATTAGTGTCATGTTGAATAGCATAAGCTTTAGCAACGTCACCTTGTTGCGCATTTTCAAAAATAGCACGTGCACGCTTACCATTAACGTTATACGTTGACCCAATAGCACCATCAACTCCCGAAATAGCTGCTTGTACCAACATTTCGTCAAACCCCGAGAAAATTAATTTATCCGGGAAATGTTCACGGATTCTTTCAAGTAAAAAGAAATTAGGTGCTGTATACTTTACACCAATAACTTTGTCATGTGAAAATAACTCTTCAAATTGTGTCATTGATATATTAACTCCAGTTAAATCTGGAATAGCGTAAACAATTAAATTATTTTGTGTTGCTTCAATGAGTTCAAAGTAATAATCTTTTATTTCTTCAAAAGAAAATGGATAATAGAACGGCGTAACAGCAGAAATTGCGTCGTAGCCTAATTCAGTTGCGTATTGACCTAATTCTATAGATTCGTTTAAATCTAGTGCACCAACTTGTGCGATTAATTTAGCGTCATTTCCAATGACATCTTTGACTACTTTAAAAATTTGTTTCTTTTGTGCAGTGTTAATTAAAAAGTTTTCTCCTGAACTTCCATTAACGTATAAACCATCTAACCCTTCTTTATCTATAGCATTACGTGCTATTTGTTTTAATCCCTCTTCTTTTACCTGACCATCCTCATCAAAGGGAACTAATAACGCTGCATACAAACCTTTCAAATTATCTTCCATGTTATAAACCTCCATTATTTTCGCTATTTAACTATTTTAGCTACGCTCAAAACTTAATTTTTTAAGTACATAACTAAACGTTACCTATTAGAAATTTTACTTTACAGCTAGAATTGTAAACGCTACCATAAAACTTAGCAATAGAATTCTGAAAATTATATACGTTTAATAAGCACATTAATGAAAATATTTTTCACAAATAGTCTAAATGGAGGTCATCGCATGTCGTACAAAATTGTTTTAGATGTAGGGGGTACACAAATAAAATCTGCTGTACTTGATGAAAATGCTAATTTAGTAACCTTTAATAGCATCCCAACGCCTAATAACATTACTGATTTTATTTTAGATGAGGTCATCCAAATAGTAGCACAATATAAAGAACTGTATCATTTAGATCCAGTCTACGTTGGCATCTCTAGCGCTGGCGTTATAAATCGCGATACAGGAACGGTAGTTTATAGTAGTCCCACGATTGCTAATTTTACAGGGACAAACTATAAGCAAGCATTAAGTCATATTACTCCGTTTGTCTATGTCTGCAATGATGTTGATGCCGCACTATTAGGAGAACTACACACATATCAATATGCACAACAACAAATATTTTGTTTAACTTTAGGCACAGGTATTGGAGGCGCATTTTACACTTCAGAAACAGGTTTATATCAAGGTGCCAACTCTCGTGCCAATGAAATTGGTTATATGCTATACCGTCCTGATAGTGAAACGACTTATGAACAACGGGCAGCTACTTCAGCATTACAAACCCAAATTACTCATCAATATAGTTCAACTGATGTAGATGTTAAATCGTTATTTCTTCAAGCTAAACAAGGAGATGAAACAGCAAGTGCTTTATTACACACTTGGGGTAAAGACGTCGCAGAAGGCGTAGCACAAATTCAATTACTTTATGATCCTGCGTTAATTTTAATTGGTGGCGGAATTTCTGCACAAGGTGATCAATTATTGCAATATATTGTACCTTATGTCTCTTATTTTTTACCTGCCAATTATGAACATGCACCTATTCAAACTACGCATGCGTTAAATAATGCTGCATTACTCGGTGCAGGTAGTTTAATAACACTTTAACCAACTAACCTAAATTAAATAATTGTCGTAACTTCCGTTTATACAATACTTAGGGCCAGAACATTAATAATGTTCTAGCCCTATATATTACGGTTTATCATGTAAAATAACATCTTTTGTTTTTTGATAGACTCGATGTAAATGCTCATCGTCTAATAATAAGTAACTGACAATATCTATTAAAAAATGTGTCGCAATTTGTGTATTAATAAACCTTGTATCATTATTTCTGGATTGGTCTGTCGTAATCAATACTAAATCTGCACATGCTGTAAGTGCACTACCTTCATAGTTAGTAATTGCTACTACAAAAGCACCTTGTTGCTGTGCAATCCCTGCAGCTGAAATTAACTCTGTAGTTTCACCACTGTTCGAAATAGCGACAAACGTATCCGAACCTGTTAATAATGACGCTACAATTTTCATTTGATGAGAATCTGTCGATACATTCCCTTTTAAGCCCATACGCATCGTTCTATAATAAAATTCAGTTGCTGTTAATCCTGAACTCCCTAATCCAGCAAAAATTATTTGTCTACTACGCATAATTTGATTTACAAAATTTTGAATATCAATATCTGAAATAAACTCGCCAGTTTGTTGAATTGTATTTTGATGATAGTTATGAATTTTTTGGATGAGCGGGCTATTCTCAATTTCTTGATTAGTCATTTCCTGTTGCAAATTAAATTTCATATCTTGAAAGTTTTCATAGTCTAATTTATTGGAAAAACGTGTAATGGTGGCAGGTGAAATGCCTACACTATTCGCCAATGAATTAATAGTAGAAAAGTTATCATCAAATTGATTATTTTTTATATAGTTAACGATTTCTTTATCTGCTTTAGTAAATAAATGTTTATAGCGTTGCACTCTATTATCAAATTTCATCTGTGCGTCTCCCCTTTTTAATATAGCCATATTTTATTATAAACGAAAAGTTTTTTCATTAATACTATAACTATTGATTATTTTTTTCCTAATGTTATATTGATATTACTTTAATTAAATCACTATATCTTAAAATTTAATGTTATGGAGTGTGTATTTTATGTTACCTAATGGATTAATCGTATCTTGCCAAGCTTTACCTGATGAGCCACTACATTCATCTTTTATTATGTCAAAAATGGCATTAGCAGCTTATGAAGGTGGTGCTGTTGGAATTAGAGCAAACAGCAAAGCAGATATTTTAGAAATTAAAAAAACAGTTGATCTACCTATCATTGGTATTGTTAAAAGAGATTACGATAATTCCAATGTTTTTATTACTGCCACTAAAACAGAGGTACAAGAATTACTTGAAAGTGGTTGTGAAGTCATTGCACTTGAAGCTACGAATCAACCTCGACCACAAGAAAGCTTAGCAGAATTAGTAGCATATATCCGTCAAGAAGCACCACACATTGAAATAATGGCTGACATCTCTACTGTTGAAGAAGCAAAACAAGCAGAAGAACTTGGTTTCGATTATATTGGCACAACGTTAAGAGGCTATACAACATATACATCTGGTCATGTTTTATATGAAAATGATTTTGCCTTTCTAAAAGAAGTAATTGCTAATGTGAATACTAAAGTGGTTGCTGAAGGAAATGTTGTGACACCAGATATGTTTGCGCGTGTAAGTGAATTAGGTACGCACTGTACAGTAGTCGGCGGTGCTATTACACGTCCAAAAGAAATAACACAACGCTTTGTATCTGCTGTTGCTACTCCCAAACATTAATTTAACTTAAAAAGCGTAGCTATCTATATTCAACGAACGTTTCATTGAAATAAGATGGCTACGCTATTTTTTCATTTATAACTTTATTGTGAGCTATACCGCTTCTGCAATAAATATTTTTCTATCTTCCCATTCGCCTGTTTGGTAATTATAGTTGTCACAAGTAATTAGAGTTAATTGCTTTTTATTGCTGTTTTGTTCCTCTAATACATGAACATCACTGGGCTTCACATCATATATTTTCGTTATTTGGTAATGACGCTTGTCCTGTCCTACTTTAAAATACACATCACTACCTATTTTTGAGGCAGTTAAATTAGTAAATTGATAATGTCGAAGATTCGTATGTGTATGACCTGCTATTGCAATATTTTGATCATCTAATGATTCATCAGCTTCTGCAAAGCTGATGCCTTTTTCTAACTGTTTAGGTGTTGCCGGCCCTTGATATACAGGCTCTTTAATATCAGCATCAGGTACAGTTAAATATCCTACCATAGTTGATGCATTTTGCTGTTTCGTAGACTCAGTAGACTGATGTTGCTTAGCATCATACTGTTCTACTTTATCTGATGCTTCCTTGTTATAAAAATAATTAGCTATATAAGGCTGTACCAATAAATAAACAGCTACTAACAAACATACTATTCCTAACAACGACAGTAATATATTAATCCTTCGTTTCAACTTAACTACGCCTCTTTCACTTGAATTACTTATGGTTAATATAGCATTGTTTTTTTATAAATCATACCTCTGTTTACAAAACGAAAAAATTGCTCACTAATTACAAAAATTATCACAAGCTTGCAACAATAAAGGGTTCAAAAGTGCACATCAATTTTGTAAAATTGCTGTCATCTTCTAAACCCTAAAAGTTAAAATCATATTCACCATGATTTCCATAATATATATGCTTCACATTAAACATCTTATAGTTAAATTACCTACCTATTTATTTCAATCCATTTCACTAATTCATGCAAATTATTTACTGCAATTGTAGGTTTCACACCATTATCATCAAATAAGTCATTGCGTCTATTAACCCAAGCTGTATCAAAACCAAAGTTCTCAGCTCCTGTAACGTCCCACGAATTTGACGACACAAACAATATTTCACTACGTTTTACTTTATAATAATTTAATACTAATGCATAACTGGCTGGACTTGGCTTATATTGTTTAACTTCGTCGACACTCATAACTGAATTAAAGTATTCAGCGATTTCAGAGTTATCCACTAATGCACGTAACATATTATCATTTCCATTAGACAATATAGCTAAATCTAATGGCTTGTCATTTAACTCAGCTAGAGATTTGGGCACTTCTTTAAAGTATTCTAAATTTTGATAACCATTAAACAATTCATTAATATCATCTCTATTATACGGTACATTATAAACTTCTAAAGTATGTCGTAATGCATTTTTGGTAATTTCATCATATCTTGTATAACGTTCCATAACTTGACGTAGTGTTGCATGATATAATTGTGTCTTACGCCATAAATTAGTTATTTCTGTAGCATGTTCTTTGTTTAACTCTCCAACTTTATCTTTAATTGACATAACATCAAATAATGTGCCAAAAACATCAAAAACAATAACTTTATACATAAAATACCCCTTTCTCTACAAAACAATCCGTACTTATTATTTATCACTAAAGTTAAACGTTGAAACAATTTTTTAATTAATTTTAATACTAAAAAATAAAAGGTAAAATGTATAATCATAAAATGATACATTCTACCTTTTATATTTAAATAATTACATTAACAATTAATATAAATCCTAATCCTAATATAGATAATATAGATTCTAATAAAGTCCATGTTAAAAATGTTTCTTTCATGCTTAAACCAAAATACTCTTTAAACATCCAAAATCCAGCGTCATTAACATGTGAACAAAAAATACTTCCTGCACCTATAGCAAGCACAACTAATGAGAGATTAACATCTACGGTTTGTAATAAAGGTAATACAATACCAACTGATGATATAGCTGCAACTGTAGTAGAACCTAATGCTACACGTAAAATAGCTGCTGCTAACCATGCTAATACAAGGGGTGACATTTGTGAGTCATGAAATAATTGTGAAATAGTGTCGCCAACACCACCATCGATTAAAATTTGCTTAAATGTACCGCCACCACCGATGATTAACAGTAGCATGGCAATTGGAGTAATAGCATTTGAGACAGTGTCCATTATTTGATTCATTGTTTGTTTACGTCTGATTCCCATAGTATATATAGCGATCAAAACTGCAATTAACATCGCCGTTGTAGAAGAACCTATAAAATAAATAAATCCTTCTAGACCTTGAGCGTGTCCGTCTTCATTACCTGTAATCAATTGAACAACTGTCGCAAATAACATCAATACTACAGGACTTAGAGCCGTTAACAAACTTAGTCCAAAACTTGGCATCTCTGATTCATCGATATTCTTAATATCACCCGTAACGGCTTGATTCCCCTCTTTTGCAAAAGCGCTTGGTGCCAATTTATACGCAATTTTAGGAAAAATACCACCAACGATAATTGCTAATGGAATACCAATAATGATACCGTACATTAATACATGGCCGATATTCGCATTTAGTGCTTCAGATATTGCGACTGGTCCAGGATGTGGTGGTAAAAAACCATGCGTTACAGCGATTGAAGTCGCCATAGGTAAACCTACAGATAAATTAGAAATCGACATTCTTTTAGCTAGTGTAAATACTAATGGTACTAATAGAACAAAAGCAACCTCTAAAAATAAAGATATTCCGATAATGAATGATGCAATAATCATTGCCCAAGTAACATATTTTTTACCAAATGTATTAATTAATGTGTCAGCAATGCGAGTAGCACCGCCACGATCGGATAATAATTTACCTAGGATGGACCCTAATCCAAAAATAATCGCGATATGTCCTAATGTATCGCCCATCCCTTTTTCAATAGTTTCTACAATTTTATCTATAGGCATCCCTAAAATCATACCAGTTGCCATAGAAGTAATAATTAATGCTATAAACGTATTTAATTTAAAGACCATGATTAATATTAGTAATATGGCTACGCCTATAACGACACCTATAATTGGCCAAAACTCTCCCAACATAAACATCCCAACTTTCATTTTTATTTATTTAATTGATATACTTCAGTTAATGTTTCTGTAGCTCCAACATTTCCTGGGAAAATAACATATGGCATATTTTCATATTTTGCTTCACTACCAGTTAGCCAAATTGGTACGCCTTTAGTAATTTGGCCAATAACTGTCGCTTTTTTAATATTCAATCCTTTAGTGGCAACATCACTTGAAGTAATACCGCCTTTTGCGATAATGAAATTAGGTTTAAGTGTTAAATTACTAACAATTTCGACTAAACAATTAGAAATATTTGTCGATATACTTAAATTATTAGTTAAATCAGCTGTCTTAATTACATCTCTAGACGTATAAACAACAACGTCTTCACCTTGTGCAATCAACCTTTCGACCTGTGCAATGATAGATTTTATATAGTCAGTTAAACTTGGTTTTGTTACTTCTGTCACATCAAATTCAATAGTCTGAATATCGGAATGAGCAATTAAATGATTCAACTGATCCGATGATTTTTTGACATGTGATCCTACAATAATAATGCCGCCATGTGAATTGTCACTGACATCATTTAAATTTATAATTTCTCCAGGTGTTTCACATATTGCTTTTACAAATGATGCTGCTGTACGGAACATAAATTGCTTTTTATGTGTACTTAAATAAGAAGTAAGACAAGCTACAAAGAAATCTAAATCTTCATCATTTAATGCATCAACAACTACTGCATCAAAATGTTGCAAGTCATCGAAAAGTGACATTATCGTCTCACTCTCACGATTACGCAATTGTTGTAAAGTAATGTGATATACATCGTCTGACTTGATATCACCATTACTTTTTTCTGCTATAAAATCATCCATACGTTCAGCACTAAAGCCAAATGTTGTATCTTGTGCAAATTCACTGTTGGCTACCGGAATATAGGCATCATCTTCTTGTAAATAATGTATTCCGTTATACGTATACCTTTGTCCTTCGAAAAATGCTGGTATATAAAATACGCCATCAAAACCATGACTTGCGCTATCATTAAGCACTTTAGGTTCAAGATAAAAATGACCGCGTAACGTTGAGTCACCTCTACTAATAACTATAAAAGGTTGATTTAATTCTTTAGAAATTTGTTCAATGTTCGTCATTATTTCTTTATGCACAATTGTAGTTTCTTCTTGATTAAGCGCACGGGAATTAGTCAAAATATAGAACATTTGATTTGCTTGTTGAAAGCCATCTTTAATGTATTCTAATGACCAATCTGTATAAACTGGTAAATCTTTCACAGTTTGTGTACCAGTAGGATCGTCATCTAACACAATTATTTTATACGTTAAACTTTCTAAACCTTTGTCTATTTCATCTTGTTTTTGTTCTAAAATTAAGTTTTTATTTAGCATATTTCCACCTACATATTGTTGATTTTTTCAAAATATTTAATAATTCCAGAGTGATCATTAAGACCATTGCCTGCAATTACTTCAGCTTTGTAAATTTCTTTTACTTGGTTAGTTAGCGGTAACGTTAAATCAACTGTATCCGCAGTAGACACTACATTTTTTAAATCTTTCAGATTAATGTTTAAAGTGCCACCAGCTTGATAATTTTGCTCAATCATTTTTGGAAATTTAGCATCCATCACAGAAGAACCGGCCAAGCCATCTTTAATAGCGCTGTACATCGCTTCTAAATTGATATCAAATTTTTTCGCTAACACCACTGCTTCTGATAGTGCTGAAATGTTCATATTAACGATTATTTGGTTCGCTAATTTTACAACACTACCAGCTCCAACATCTCCTACTCTAATAACAGATTGTGCTACGGGATCTAATATTTTTGTGATGACATCTAAGTCTACTTCTTTACAACCTACCATGACCGATAGTTCTCCAGTGATTGCTAATGGTTCCCCACCACTTACTGGTGCATCAACATATTTCACATTTTTTTCTTTTAACACTTTACTTATTTCCAATGACTCATTGGGCGTTAACGAACTCGTATCAATTACATGTTTTACTGCAATATCTTCATACTTTAATACAGCATTTTCTCCACTATATAATACAGCTTTAACAATAGCCCCATTTGGCAATGACGTAATTAAACAGTCAACTTGCTGTGCTATTTCTTTAGTTGTTGCTATCACAGCACCATATTGTTGCATTTCTTGTTGTGCTTCATTATTTACATCATTTACTAAAACTGTTTGTCCTGCTTTCAACAAATTTTTCACCATAGGTTTCCCCATAATTCCTAAACCAATAAATCCAATTTTCATATTTTTACCTCCACTGAAAACGTTTACATATTATTGTATACCAAAATAATTAAAATGTATACATTTTGTTCTAATTTTTTTTATAGTACACTATGTATAGTGAGGTGACAGTAGTGAAAAACGTAGAACAATCTATTTATCAAAAAATCAGAAATGACATAATTAACGGGGATTTAATTCAAAATGAAAAAATAACAGAGACTAAGTTAGCTAAAAAATACAATGTTAGTAGAACTCCTATAAGAGAAGCATTAACACAATTAGAATTAGAATATTTTATTAAAGATGGTTATGTCTTTATACCGACATCAGAAGAGTATCGTCAAATTTTCGAAATGAGAATACTGCTAGAATCTTACGCTTTGCGGAAGGCAGCTGTAGTGTATACCGAAGAAGATTTATTAGAATTACAAAGTTATACCGAAATTGATATGGATTCCTTAGAAGAAGAACAAATTATTCAAACAAACGATGCTTTTCATAAAAAAATTATGGCAGCTACTAATAATCAATTTATCTTAAACAACTATCAAAAATTACAAAGTTATATTTATTTGTTTAGTAAAACTGTTATAAACAAACGTAGACCTGGCTTAATTGAGGAACATGCAGAAATAGTTGCCGCCTTACGTAATAGAAATACTGATAAAGCTGTAGCATTATTAGAACAGCATTTGAACAATGATTTAGAATTCAGTTTATATTACTTAAATAATAAATCTTGATGTATACAAGCCACAGTTTGTTAAACTTTTGTAAATCTTCACTTTTCATGCTTTTTTTACTTTTAAAGTGGTTATAAATAAGTAAGAGAGGATGTGGAGATAATGAGCAAACAAATTTTCTTGGATATCGTAAACCTTTGTAGTATCGGCTTGTTTTATTTATTACTTATTGTCTTAACGCTATTTACATTAGATTATTTTAATATGCACACAAGTGGATCTTTATTTTTATTATCATTAAGCTCTATGACTGTTATTCAAATATTTAACCATGCGGAATTTAATGGCTTACTCACACTATTTTCACTTGTAACTGTAGTTGTTATTGCATGCAAATCAATACACCTCTATATCATGGAACGCTAATCGCAATAAGATATTGAGTAAAGAAATTATACGGTTTGCCAGTACATCTTCAAACATATTTAATCTTGTTTATATTCGATAAAAATTATATAATAATCTCGAGGATGGTAAGCGCAAACATTATAGTTTATTATAGTCTAAATTATTTACTTTGCTTTAGCGCACCTAAATCAATTGCTCATATAATCAATGTTATACCATTCTCAACAATGGTCTTACTCAGACTGATTGGACAGACTTAAAACTACCTTCAGGCAGTAGTTTTAAGTCTTTTTTATGTTAATTAACTTTTTAAAATTCCCCCACTTTTTTTAGTGCAACACTATAAAATTTTAATCACTTTTTTAATAATTTTCTCCTTTACCATTACAACGATTAAAAATATTAGTATTTACTATGTTTTTATTAATCTTTCTTGTAGACACTCCCTATAGATTGTTTAAAACGGTACACTTGATATAAATGAAATTATAATTTGAGGTATTTACTAATGAAAAGTACACTTACCATCCTTCATCACATCAAAGCGCCTATGCGTAGATGCTTAAATGAAGTTATAGTTTTACTGCCTTTAGCGGAATCTAATATCGTCAATATTAATGGCAATCTCCACACTTTTAAGCATGGTCTAATTATTAATCACGGTGACCTTTACCAACATGTACAGACAAATTATCTACTTTCGTTATCCATACCATTAGCATCGTTTATTGAACGTGATGCTTTATTCTCCCATAGTTATCTAGACTATAATTTAATTCGGTCAAAAACTAAGTTACACCAATGGTTAACTTATTACTTAAAAACCAAATTTATCGATAAAACCATCGACACATCAATGGTATCTGACGTTATAACTTTATTACTAGCTGAAGCACAAATTAAATTACAACAACCTTATTTACCTGTTTGCAATGTTACTTCTAAATTATTGAAAAATATTTTGGTATTTATTAATAATCACATTACTGAACCGTTATTAGCCAAAATATTAGCCCAACGTTTTTATATTTCACAGTCTTACATCTCAATACTTTTTTCCACACATTTACAAATGCAATTTAAACCTTATATTACAAGTTTAAAAATTAAGCAAGCGCTCATTGATTTATTGACTGGACAGCATAATATACATGATTTAGCACTAAATTATAGTTTTTCCAATGTTTCAACCTTTTCTAAACAGTTTAAAAAATATATTCAGTTACCACCTAAAAAATTTTTTTACTACTACAAGTATCACAATAATATGGATCAAGATAGCTTGACTATTTCACCTATTAGCCATCAAATATGTCTAAGTCTACATAACTACATGTATAATATTACGACACCTAAATCATATACTTTAGAGTTGCAGCACAATTATCCTACGATGTATTTCAAACCACCGCAGACGATTATAAAATTGGCAAATTTCCATGAATTTCTTAAGTTTACGCATACTCAGCTTGATTATTTTGACTTATCTTACCTCCCAAATCCAATTTTATATATAGAACATATTGAACACTCTATATTTAATACGATTGATAAAGCTTATTTTATTAAGTTGCTACATCAATTAAAAAGTTATAATTGCAGCCTTTTATTACCGGTAAACTCACTATTTATGTTTAATAAAATGAATGACAGTTTTCTTGTAGAACTTAAAAATGATAGTTTATGTCGAGAATACTTAAGCACTATACAACTTCTTTTTAATCCGCAACTTTTACCACTAAACAAAATTAGAGTTTTAAAAAATCTTATTTCACGGAAATATGCAGCAGTTAACTGTGGTTTATTAGTAGATGATTTCTTTCAAACCACTGACGTCACTCACAACCATATAGTGGCACACTTAAATGCCTTGCCTATGGATTTTTATATTATCAATATGGATTTAACGATGTTAGCGCAACAGTTAGCTAAAATATATAATATAGACTCAACTAACATAAAAAATATTATTGCCTATTTTCTCGATGATTTAGAAGAGCATGCACATAAATTAATTTTCATTCATTTAACCTATAATGCGTTGCAACAATATTACTCACCAACTACTAAAATCACGCATGCCCACTTAGTAGATTTTATTGTATCTTTATCTTCGCGCATACGTGGTTTAGGATTCCCGTTATACTGTGATAACCATAATAAATTAATGTTAATGACAGTGCATGAAAATTATTTACCAATAATGCATATTTACCAAATGTTAGCGCCTTTTATGAATTGTCATGTATGTCTTCATAACATGGGACTGCTTCGTAAACAACATCAAAATTATGAACTGTTAGTCCATAATGGAGATTTGATTAATAGTGATTCCGAAACATCTACTGCCCTAAATATTAATCATCATTTTCATACAACTTTTTCAGTTTTTAGCAAACTGTTAAATGATTCTTTTGGTTCAATTGATTATTTGTTACCATCAGCAAAACAAATGCAAAACTTACAACTCGACACATTTATAATTAAACAAATCAATCAATCAAACCATCCACAGTCACAGTATAAATTATTTTCCGTACATGAACCGTTAACATTTTCACTTCAATCAAATGCATTGTTATATCTCATATTAGCGCCTACTAAATAAAAGCCTGGAACATCAAGTTCATGGACAAGTAAAAAGAATCATTGTTCTTGTATCCGTCGGATTTTGATACACATCCTAATTTTATAAAAGTATTTTATTATAAAATCACATATGAATCCGACGTATTTTAGCGAGATTCTTGAGGGAACAGGAGAAACTGAAGACTTCACACTAAGACAGTGTACGAGTAAAGCATGTACAAAAACTACCCACAAGATCGGAAACTTCTTCTGTAACCTCTTATTTTATTGTCAGTAAAATCTTAATTATTAGTTATCCTAAACGCTTTCTATAGATTGGCAGGGCTTTGGGACGACTCTTGCGGGAATAGCACTTGCCGAAGACTACAGGCTGAGGCAGTGCCCGCGGAAAGCGTGCACAAAAACTGCCCACAACTCCTAAACACAAAATAGCACTCAGGTGACTTGAATTAAATCATCTGAGTGCTATTTTTCTGATATTTATGTCATAAATTTTTATATTAATTATCAAACTCTAACTTAAGAGATGGTGTAGCAATAACAAAATCTTTTTTCAATACACTAGCTTTTAACTTGTCAGTAGTTGCTAATTCATACGTCCAACTATTTTTTGTTGGTTTCTGTGATAAATAACCAGTAACAAAGCTATCTTGATATAACAATGAAGCCATACCAGTGCTCAATATATAATTGAATTCAATTGGTTCGATTGTCACAGTTAATTTGCCTTTTGTTGTTACTTTTAACATGTTTGTTAATTCATTTTCTGTTAAATAGAACGATAAATTATCAAAGTCTTTCGTAAAATATGGCGTAAATCGATAATATTTGCCATTTTGTTGCACGATAGTACTTGTTTCTTTTGCATAAGGATATTTATTACGTTTGTTCCCTATACGTTTATCAATAGTCATATTATCTATACGCATTTCTAAAAATGCATCCCAAACCTTTTCTTTTAATAAATAAGGTACGACATCATTTAATTGCGTTGTAAACTTGAAGTTAGTTTGATTGTTCACTGTTAATGGAACATACACAATTTCCTTTTTATTACGTG
Source organism: Staphylococcus arlettae (assembly GCF_002902345.1). Classification (GTDB taxonomy): domain Bacteria; phylum Bacillota; class Bacilli; order Staphylococcales; family Staphylococcaceae; genus Staphylococcus; species Staphylococcus arlettae. The sequence continues at coordinate 210,298 of NZ_PPQB01000019.1, read as the reverse complement.
ATACCAATTTAAGTTGTAACTGATTGGCAATTTGGTTTGGATTAATCATTGATTTTAAAAATGTTAATTCTAATGAAAATTGTTGATCGTCAAAGTTGAATTGCGTCATTTTTATGTCCGGTTTAGTAACATTTTCAAAATCAAAAAACGGTTCATGTTGTGCAAACTGTATTTGCAATAAATTTTGGTTTGCTTTGAAGTTATAATAGTGACCATTGCGATAACTTTCTTCCACTATTTGATAATGGTCAAAATCTTTTTGTCGTGCATAATACAATAATGGACGGGTTGCAGCATTTACCAACGCATCTACTTCTTTCGGCACTCTTAAAATAAAGTCACCTAAAGCTTCAATCCATTGTTGTTGCTGTTCAGCTTTAATATTGAGCGAAAAGTTTTTTGTACGTGAAAATGAAAAATGTCGATCTATAAATTTAGCTAAAATTTCATTCGTGTGCTCTAAATTACGCTGTAATATTTCATCAACAATTAGTGACATCACTTGGTAAAATTCATTAGGTGCAACATATGCTGAACTCATATGTTCACCTTCTCTTTTCGTTGCATAATAATATGATTTGTCCGCTAAAACTGCTATTTTCTGAGCGTTGATATACGCTTTCATTGTAAATAACTGGTCTTCAGCACTCTTTAATTCTTCTGGGAAATAAATGTTATTATTACGCAATAAAGACGTACGATAGAATTTAGTTGGGCTTAAAGTATAAATAATACGTGAATCAAGCAAAGTAACTTCGTCTCGTGTTTCTTGGAACATCGACTTCGGTACACCTCTACCATTAACGCCTTCCATACGAACTAAGACAACGTCCGCATTATTTTGATTTACAAATTTTGACACATCCAATAATGTATCTTTGTGGATATAATCATCTGAATCTACAAAGAAGACGTATTCCCCTTGAGCTAAATCAAACGCTGTATTTCTCGGTTTTCCTGGTCCACCAGAGTTTTGATCTAGTTGATCGACTATTAAATTCAATTTCTTTTTGTAAGACTCGACGAGTTTAAGTGTATTATCTGTCGAACAATCATCTACTACAATAACTTCAAAATCTTGTTTATTTAATGTTTGTTTAACCAAACTATTCATTAATTCTTTAATGTATGCTTCTGAATTATATGTCGGTACTATTATTGAAAATTTCATGTTACAAAGTCACCCCTAATTTAAAAAACTGAAGATACACAATAATATAATACATCGCTTACTGGTGTATACTATTGTTATCCTCAGTTTATATTATAAAAACACCGTCTACTAACTGCCAAATAAGTTACGAACTAAGCGTTCACTAGAACGGCCATCTTGATATTTAAAGTGTTTATCTAAGAATTTTGGTACTTTTTCTTGTTCAAAATCTTCGTTATCAAGCGCGACGATTAAATCGTCAAATGATTCCACAATTTTTCCTGGAACAAAAGTTTCATACGGTTCATAAAAGTCTCTAGAAGTTATATAGTCTTCAAGATCAAATGCATAAAATAGCATTGGTCGTTTGAACACTGCAAACTCATAAACTAATGAAGAATAGTCACTTATCAGTATGTCTGTAACAAATAGTATATCATTTACTTCTCGGAAGTCTGAAACATCTATAAAATACTCTTGATACTCTCTAGGAATTGTTAACTTATTTTTAACAAATGGATGCATTTTGAATAATACAACTGCATTATTCTCTTTACAATAACGTGCAAATCGTGCAAAGTCGATTTTAAAGAATGGATAATGCGCAGTATGATGTCCATTCCCTCTAAACGTTGGCGCAAATAAAATTACCTTTTTGCCTTTTATTATTGGTAATGTTTCTTCCATTTCAGCTACAATTTGTTGTTCGTATGTTTTATCAAATAAAATATCTGTTCTAGGAACACCTGTAGGTATAATATTTTGTTCTTTAATACCAAAAGCTTCGCCATAAAATGGAATATCTGTTTCAGAAGAAACAAATGCTTTAGTGTAGTTACGGTGATTCACAGAATTAAAGAATGGACCACCTTTTTTACCAGTACGACTATAGCCAACTGTTTTAAATGCACCGACTGCATGCCATACTTGAATAATTTCTTGGCTCTTTCTAAATTTCACTGTATATAATAACGGATGGAAATCATCAACAAATATGTAGTCAGCTTTACCTAACAAATATGGGAACTTAAATTTATCAATAAAATCACGACGTGCAGAAATATTAGATTTAAACAACGCATGTATATTATACGTTTTATCTAAATTTTGTCGTAACATTTCATTGTATACATATTCAAAATTACCAGACATTTCAGCACGTGAATCTGAAGTGAAAAGTACAGTGTTTCCTTTTCTCAAATGGAAAAATTTAGAAACTCCAAATATGGTTTTAAATATAAAATTACGTATATTAAATGATATTTTGTTGTACTTCAAACGATACTCTTTTATTTTTTGTTGTATTAAACTCTCTTTTGGTTGAGGCGCCTTAAATGAAATATCAATAACAAATTCATTTACTTCACTAGAAATCATAGGTGTTACCGTATAGGTTGTTTTTTTAGAATTACCACCTCTTTTAAACACATGTTTGAAATATTCTAGTAAAAAGTTATTTTTGCCATTTTTCGTTTCTAACTCTTCATATTTTTCGATGTCTGTTTCATCTAATTCATACTGAGTAGGATCTAGAAGCTTATGATTAATGTTAGCTATATAATCATATTCTCCACGGTACACAAGCAAATATTGCCCAGATGGTAAATAGTTGCCATCATTCAATATAGCAACATTAAAACGTGCTTTAAATGTTTTTCCGCTAATCTCTACATTATTTGCAGGCAACACTTTGGTTTCTGTTAAATTTCTTAGGATAAAATTACGTTTATTTAGCTCTTGTGTAGCATTTTCTACATGTCCTTCAATAAAAAGCTGAATACGCTCCCAATATATATCGTCAATGATTATCTTCGATTTACTCAATTTTAAAATCCTTTCTTATGCAATTGCATGGTCGTGTGCGTTACTTTGCAATATTTCAATATTACATCGTCCATTTTATAACAGTTTTCCCCCATGATGTTGATAAATCCTGTTCAAAAGCATTAACTGCATCATTTATCGTTTTAACTTCAAATTCATTTCCTTTAAGCAGCGATAATTTATCTACTACATCTGGATGTGCTTTATAAAAGTTCGCGACATCTTGAAAATCTTGTGCACCGCTTCTACTACTTCCAATCATTGTAATACCCTTTTCGAGTACAAGTCGGGTATTAATTTCAACTGGATATTCACTGACACCCAAAAGCGCAATACTGCCTTCAGGTGAAATTAAATCAATTATTTGATCAATGGCAGATTGACTTCCTTTACCACCTACACACTCGAAGCCATGATCAAAAGTTACATCTTCTGGCACATTATGAATATGATATACTTGCTCCACAAATGAAAAATGGCTCAGCTTAAAATCAGTTTTACCAAATACATAGATTTTCGCTTCTGGGTATAATTTATGTAATAAGATGGCAGTTATATAGCCTAAATTACCATCACCCCATATACCAAAGCTATTTTTATTTTTTATTGATTTTCGTTCAAAACGTTGAATCGCATGCCAACTTACTGAAACGAGTTCAGAGTAAGCAATCGTACTTAAATCAATATCATCTTCCACTGCAACAACACGATCGTGGTCTAAAAAGACATAATCCTGCATAAAACCATCATAACCACTCGATCTAAACTTACTACTTGGCAAATAGTTTTCCGCAATGACTTCATCTTCTTCGACAGGCATATTTGGCACCATTATAACTTTAGTCCCAATTTTATACTCGCCTTTACTATCATAAACAACTTCGCCTACACCTTCATGAATTAAAGACATAGGTAGTTTTTTTTCTAGCACAGTTTGATTTCTACTACCTGTATAATAGCGTTGATCTGCTGCACAAATTGATAAATATAACGGACGTACAATAACTTTGTCACGTGTTATATCCTCATTATTATAAGTAACTTCAATTTGTCGTGGTGCCACTAATTGATACACTTGATTAATCATATATCATCCCACCCTTAATGATAGAGTTTGCTACTTTAAGATCATAAGGTGTTGTTATTTTAATGTTGTATAATTCTCCTAATACTAGGTTTACTTTTTTGTTAGACACAACTAATATTTTGCAAGCGTCTGTGAGAATTTTTTTCTCATCTGCACTTAGCTCATTATAACTATCACGTAATAAATTTATATTGAAAGATTGTGGCGTTTGCCCTTGATACATCTTATCTCGAACAGGGATTTCATCAATTACCTGTCCACCTTCAGATGTGATGATAGTATCTGTTGCTGTTATAACTGTATCTACTGCGCCATATTTAATAACATTATCAATATTTTCTTTAATAATACGTCTTGTTAAAAATGGACGCACTGCATCATGAGTAACAATTACATCTTCGTCTGTAATTTTATGGTCTTGTTCTATAACATTAATTATACTCATAATGGTTTCATTTCGATCAGAACCACCTTGTACCACTTCTACACGCTCATCTGTAATATGAAATTTACGTAATGTATCTCGTGTATGTGAAATCCATTTTTGAGGCGTAGCAATGTATATTTTATCGAACTCACTCGTTAATAAAAATTTTTCTACTGTATGCACAATGATTGGCTTCCCATCTAAATCTAAAAATTGTTTTGGTAACGGAACATTCCCCATTCTGGATCCGACGCCACCTGCTAATATACCCGCATATATCATATGTATTTCCTCCTCTGTAATAATTCATTTAAGTAAACTATCAAACATGTATACCGAAAGCTACTTGTATTTTAACTCCATATATACCTTCCATGTCCTACCTAGACAGTTATTTTGTTCAAGTGACTCAAAGAAATTTAAGTTGTGTTAGGCTTGTGATTATCATCATCATACCAATTATCATTTTTCTTTGCTAGTTATATCCATTTAATTTAAACCTATTTAAATGGTAACTATTTACTATTATTAAAGCATAGATACTGGTTTCACTTGTAATTGAATAATTGACTCACCTTATATGTCAACATCTCGATTAACTAAATATACGTTATACTATTCCCGATATTTATTAAAATAAAAGTTGTTCAAATAAAAAACTTCTATCGCACTAACCATTCGGTTTGTACGACAGAAGTCATTAAAGTCTATATTATCTGTTACCTACGTCTTGTCCTATTTCAACAGTCTTATCATTTTTATTGTAAATGACACCTTGTACACTGCCAAAGTTTGGATCATTACGCTTTTCTTCTACACTATATCCAAGACTTTTGAAGACATTAATATCTTCATCACTCATAGCATTTTCATAAAATACAGTAGATCCATCATTATAAAATCTCGGTTTATCGATAGATTCTTGTAAAGTCCCATCACCTCTTAAGTAATCAACCAACACTTCATTAAGCGTTGTAGGTATTTTGTTACCACCAGGTGTTCCTATACCCATATAATAATCGGATCCCACCACGATAGAAGGTGCTGTGTATGACCGTGGAATCTTATGCTTACCATGGAAGTTAGGACTATTCGGGTTGTTAGAGAAGTTAGACAATGAATTATTCATATAGAAACCTTGTTTCATATATTTACCTGAGCCAAAGAAACTAGATAGTGTGTTTGTTGTACTAGTCATTTTACCTTGCTTATCTACTACAACAAAATGAGTTGTACTCGTGTTATCTATATTATTTGTATTGAAGTCACTACCCATACTAGTATTCATATTCAACTCATTTAATTTACCAAGTAAGTAATCTTGTGATAAATATTCATCATAATCTTGATCTTGTCCATTCACAATGTCTCTATTGCGATACATTAAAGCACGTGATTTTAAAATACCTGTAATATAATCGGTACGATTTTCGGGTGTTGTAGCATTACCAGTTGCTTCATCCACTTTTAAACCTTGTAACATTAATGTCCCACCTAATGGGTTAGAGGCAGAGTATATTTTATGATTTAAGTACGTCGTACTCACCGGTTCTTTCTTTTCAGTTTTATAACTTTCAAAATCTTTTTCTGTTAATTTATCATCTAATTGACTGGATATTTTATCACCAATTTCATCATAAAAATATTCTGGACCATTGTCGCGAATACCTTTTAACGTTTTAGCTAACTCCGGTTGTTTGATGACATCACCTTCGCGTTTTGTTTTTTCATCATCAAAGAAAGGAGAATCTCTATCAACATCAGAACCATAAAGTTTCAAACTTCGTTCTAATTCTGAATCTACTTCAAAACCTTCTTCGGCTAATGGAATAACATGATTTAAAATATCTTTTTCAGACATTTTCCCAGCATCTTTATGTAATGTATGCATGCCATCTACAAATCCTGGCGTACCAATTTTATCCCCTTTTTTATATTTAAAAGAAGAGATATCTTTATATTGCCACTGTTTAGGTGGTACATTTTCTTGTCCATCATAATACAACATGGCACCACCGCCACCTAAACCAGAAGAGTGAGGCTCAGTCACCGCCAATGCATATGAAACACCTATTGATGCATCAACTGCGTTACCTCCATCTTCAATAATTTTATTACCCACTTTGGTAGCAATAGGATTGTTTGACGCTACACCATACTTCTTATTCGCATTTGTTTGGTTATGATCTGCAATTTTATTTTCATATAATTCATCTTTATCATAATTATCTTTTTTGGTAATCATAAAAAAGAGTATCGATATAAGCATAGTTAAAATCAATATGACGATGAGTGTTTTCTTATTGTATATACTCATATTAGCTTGCCCCTTTAGATAAATATTGATGGTGTTTAGCTTCTAGTTCGTTTTGTTCATATTTATCTAAACCTTCATTGGCATTTGCAAACACAATCATCAAGAAAATAACTAAAATGATTGAAATTACCGTAATACTTAACCAATTATTTTTTAGGTTCATAATGGTAGCCTCCTTTCTCTTTTTTAAGATTAATAGTGTCACTTTCAAGTGTGTTTAATAATTTCTTTTCTTCTACCTTATTTGGATTTGCTTTAGAAACTTTTCCAGCTTTCGAACGTAATGGGGTTACTTTAAAGTCTGATGTTTTACCATTCCAATTTTGTTGTACTGCTAATCCTTGTTGGTTTTTTGAAAGGAAGTTTTCAGATGTTACGTTACCTAAACTGTAGAAGATATCAGTATCTTTATATTTTTCAATTTCTTGTACTACTGTATTATGGCCGATAATAACATCTGCACCAGCATCTGCTAACGCGTGCGCATATTTTTGTTGGCGTGTTGTTACATGTCTTTCATCTGGTATCCCCCAGTCAACATTAACTACAACATAATCATTTTGTTCTTTTAATTTCTTGATTAACGGTATAAATATGCTTGGTTCTAAACTAATTGATGTTGTATTTTTTAATGTATCACTGTAATCTGACTCAATATCAGTAAAGGAGACATTAGCTACCTTTTTACCTTTAATATCTTGTTGTACTGTTTTACTATTGATTGGATTAGAACCATTCCCTGTTAAGAAGTTATATCCTGTCTGTGCTTCAACTGCTCTTTGTAAATCTCGTGCTTGCACGTTATCTAATGTTTCATTTATCAAATTAACACTTTTCATATTCAATGATTTCAAATACATGATATTATCAATATTTTCTTGCATATTCACTTTTTGATCATCTGAAAATTGGGACAAATGTAAACTAGTTGTTGAATAATCACTTCCTTTCAAGATATCTTTAACTGCACCAAATGTGTCATTTAGATTATTTTTTCTGATATGGTCATTCATATTGATATTTCCTAGATAAGTCATCCTTAATTCATTATTAGGTTTAGCCATTACTTCTACTGGTGTAATTTTTTGTGCTTTCATAGCAAATATCAATAACACTACAGCAATAATCAAAATAATTGAAGTGTACATCAAATTATATTTTTTATGCCGCTTCGTCCATTTCAGAACACGTTCATCTATTGTAAATCGTTTTGATTTCTTCATATTCCATGCTCCTAACTAGTTGATAAAGCTGTAAAAGAATAGGATGACATATGTAATACATGTCAGTAACATACATGTAGATAATGTGATAATTGCACCTTGCTTTTGAATTGTATTCGCAATAATGCCAGGAATTACCACCCCTATGCCGGACATTTCAACCATCTCAAAGGGGGTTATGGGGTACATCAAGTCAAATATAAATTTCAGTACCATACCAGTTAAAATCATTGCCGCAAACTTCCTACGGCCGTATAAAATAACCACCCTACTAATTCCATGATTGACTATAAAATATGTAATACAACTGATAATTAATACTGATAATAACATTATCGGTTGATCGAAAATTAACGCTAGATAACCAGGAACAACTAAGCCCGCTGGACTAATACCAAATTTTTCTGCAAATAGTAGACTTAAGACGATGCCTACAAACAATGAAAAGTATAACTCTGAACCTATCATATTATTTTATCCCTTCTATGAATTCTGCTATTTTTTTACCTGGGCCATGAATATTACCCACACAGAACACTAACGCATTTTCACATTCTTGATATAACGCTTGTTCTATTTCTTTAAAGTCACTACCTTCAAAATTCAAATAATTTTTTTCTGGATATTGTCGCATCACATCAGTAACCATTTGCGTACTTTTACCTGTACAAATCAACGTATCAAATGGCACATCTTCGATAAAATTTTCAGCAAATGCTTTTGTTCTATCCACCCTATCCGCACGACAATTCAAAATAATAATCCGTTTACTATATGGATAGTTATAAGATTCAATTTTATTTAAAATAGCTTTAGTTGATTGTGGTTCGTTGGCTGCAAAAGCGTTAACATAGACATTAGTTGTTTGATTTGCATTGAAATATTTCACTTCAACTGCTCCAGAATCTGGCGGTGCATCTAACATACCTTGTAGTGCTACATTTCTATCTATACCTAATGCCTCTGCAACTCCCATAGCAATCGCAACATTATCAGGGAAAACTAAATAATCAAACTCTCTTAAAAATGATTCAGGTACTTCATCTTTATCTACAACAATAAGTTTCGTTTTACGTCGTTTCGCAACTTTGGCGAAATATTCCGTATAGTCATCTTTCATGACAACAAGATGTCCTTTATACGGTATGGTTGCTGTAAATGCCTCAGCAACTTCCTTTAATGTAGGCCCTAACACATCCATATGGTCTTCCATCACATTCACAATAACTCCAATATTGGCTTTTACCAAATCCCTTTGGAATGTGATTTGATAGTCTGGGTTAACCGCCATACATTCATTTACGAGTGCGTTCGCTTTTTGTTTTACTACTTTGCGAATAATATCACGTTGCTCACCTATATTAGCCCCTTGTGGCTTTCTATATACCGGATATTCTCTTGGTGTAAACCAATACAGCATACGTGCATCTGTGCCAGTAGTTTTACCAATGACTCGATATTGATCTTCACGTAATGTTCCATAAATTAATCTTGTAATAGTGGATTTCCCCCTAATACCATTAATATTAATTCGAACCGGGATTTTGGATAATCGCAAGGAATGTTTCTTTTTTTCTACAATTCCTAACCATAATATTAAGCCAACGCAAATGATGATAAGTAACAAACTTAGTCCCTCTCTTCGTTAAACACAGTAATTGTATTGCTTTTATTTTAAGGTGAAAAATTAATTGCCGACGGTATAAACGACTTCGTGAAATATTTAAATCGTAAATAATTAATTTCTACCATCTATTAACGCTATGCTACCATGCAGTTATTTAGCTAGTTTTAATCGTATAAATTACAAGTAAATAAATTGTAAAGTTAAATTTACAATTCCATTTAATATCTTATCAACACTAATTTAATACGACTTTAATAATCATTCAAAAAAATGAAAATATTTTTTTAATTTTTTGAAGGTAAAATATAAAGCAATAAAAATTCACTTCAAGAAATATAATTTTTACTAGATTTTTACAATCAATTAAAGTTCACGTGTTACCTTTAAGTTGAAACATATCATATACTTATTTTGGAGGTAAACATGAATAAATCTGTAAAGTTAGCTGTTGCAATTTATCTTGGTGCAATTCTAATTGTTTGTGGTGGTTATTTGATTATGATTTTAGTCGGCAGTGTCCAAGGAAATGATATGCGAGGTTCTGTTTTGGATGCGGATAACACAAAAAATATTGAAAACATCGATTACAATGAAAGTGCAACTAAGAAGACTAGTGTTAAATTAAATGCTTTGCCTTCGACTATTGAATTACCAAATGAAGTAAAAACTAATATTCAACAAAATACAACGGCGTCATTCAGTCAGCCTGCTTAAAATATGATATAAACATTCCAGTTCATAATATACAAAGTATTGAACGATTCCTTTTATTTTATATTTATGATTATTTTTCTATATACTAGTAATCAAAGGTTAAATTTTATAAAACAAAGGGGATTTTTATATGAGTAAATTTAGTGAAAATGAAAAAGTTCAAATTTTGAGAGATTTAGTAGAAATTAAATCCGTAAATGACAATGAGCTGGAAGTATGTAACTACTTACATCAACTGTTTTCTCGTTATGGTATAAAATCTGAAATTATTAAAATAAATGACACGCGTGCGAATCTTGTAGCTGAAATTGGTTCAGGTAGTCCTGTCTTAGGTGTTTCTGGTCATATGGATGTCGTGTCAGCTGGTAATGAAGAGAAATGGACGTATGATCCTTTTAAACTTACTGAAGTTGATGGGAAATTATACGGTCGTGGCTCTGCTGACATGAAATCTGGTTTAGCTGCTTTAGTAATTAGTATGATAGATATTCATGAACAAGGTTTATTAACCCAAGGTACACTCCGTTTACTCGCTACTGCTGGAGAAGAAATAATAGGTGAAGGTGCGAAAGCATTTCACTCAAAAGGTTATATGGATGATGTTGAGGCACTATTAATTGCTGAGCCTTCCGAAGATCGTATTATTTACGCACATAAAGGCTCTATGGATATTCGTGTCAGCTCTAACGGCAAAGCGTCACATAGTTCTATGCCTGATTGGGGCTTCAATGCCATTTCTCCATTAGTAGCATTCATCTATAAAGCAGAAGAACAGTTTTCACAATTTAACCAAACTAATGATTTATTAGGTAAACCCTTAATGAATGCCACATTATTCAGTGGTGGTACTCAAGTAAATTCTATACCTGAATACGCTGAAACTGAATTTAATATTAGGACGATACCTGAACATGATAACAAGCAATTTATATCCTATTTCAATGATATTCTAAAACAAATCGAAACAACTCAAACAGACATTACAATTGATACTTATATGTCTAGACCTCCTGTTTATACTACAGGTGACAATAAGTTAGTGAACTTAGCATATGAGCTGGGCCAAACGTATTTAAATACTGATTTAGAAACATTAGCTTCTCCTGGCGTTACTGATGCTTCTGATTTATTAGTAGGTAAAGATGAAAACTTCCCATTTATTATGTATGGACCAGGTTTAATAACTCAAGCACATCAAGTAGATGAGCATGTGGACAAAGAAAAATATTTAACTTTCATTAATTTATATACAGAATTTATTCCACGCTATTTATCAGCACATTAAGACACAAAATAGGTGACTGTTTTTGAGACGCTATAGTTTGCGTCTTAACGACAGTCACCTTTTAATATATTATAACTATAAAATTATTGCGTTGTTGCGCAGTCTCACCTTAAATTTAATTGTCGCAGTTGAAACTGCTTTGGTGTTTCTTGATAGTGCGCTTTAAATGCTTTAATAAAATAACTCGTTGTGGCAAAACCACAATTCATGGCAACTTCTGTCACAGAGTATGTTGCTAATAACAACTGTTCTTTACTTTTTTCTAAACGATAGTTTAATAAATAGCTAAATGGTGTGTAACCTACATATTTTTTGAAGAGCTTGATGGTCTCTGCTTTGCTCATATGTATGTGCTCACTTAAATCAGTTAATGTTATCTTATGATGATAATTTTGTTGCATCAATGTTATCAAGTGTTTTATACGATAATCAAATTGATAACGCTGTTGATTCACATGTTGACCCATGTAATCGTATAACCATTTTAAGCAATTATAATAGTAGTTTAATATCGTTAGTTGATAATGTGTAGACTGTTGATCATACGTTTGACCTGCATTTTTAATAAAACTAAGTATATCTTCATATTTAGTTTCACTTTGACGAAGTACAATATATGGTATGTGCTGGGTATGTTGCAAAATATAATCTACATATTCAAATTCTACATATTGACTTATGTGAGGTAACTCCACATTCCAACAGTAATATTCAGTATATGGTTGTTGTTCAGCTATTTCATGGATAATATTAGAATTAATAAATATCCCGTCTCCTGCATTCAAATAATGCTTACTTCCACTAATGTGTACTATCAATTCACCTTTTATGACATACATAAATTGTAATGCGTGATGCCAATGTAAAGGTATATAACCAAACATAATATCTGTCATCACATTATGCAGTATGACATGTTTCCATTGCTTATCTGGATAGTGTATTAATTCTTCTTGTTGTTCATTTATAATGATTGGCTCCGGCATGACCTCACCTCAATATTTTGCTATTTTCGACTCATTTTTAAGTATTTTATCAAAAAATATCTGCTTATAATATAATTAACTTACATGATTGGAGATAAATGATGTCATATTTTTTTACTAAACGATTTCTTGGCATTTGTTTTGCTATTATTGGTGCAACATTTTGGGGGCTCGGAGGTACTGTATCTGATGAACTTTTTCGTCATCATGGTATTAATATGAACTGGTACGTCACGGCTAGACTAACCATTAGTGGAATTCTATTATTGTCGTTATATAAGCTTATGTATAGACGTCACTCACTATTTGCTATTTTCAAAAACAAATCAACCTTACTTGCATTGATGTTATTTTCAATATTGGGCATGTTGTTGGTTCAATATTCATATATGGCTTCAATCAATTATGGTAATGCTGCCGTTGCAACGTTATTACAATATATCGCGCCAGTCTACGTGATTATTTGGTATGTAATACGCAAAAAAGAAGTTTTGCAACTGTTTGATATTATTGCCATAGTATTAACTTTAACCGGTACATTTTTATTGTTAACGAATGGATCTATTAGCCAAATCGTTGTGGCCCCACCAAGTCTTATATGGGGTATAATTTCAGGATTATCGCTTGCCTTTTATACAATATATGCACCTAGACTGCTTAATAGTTTTTCTCCCATTTTAGTTGTGGGTTGGGCTATGATGCTGTCAGGTATACTCATGAATTTTCAAACACCTATTTGGCATTTCAACTATGAGAGTTTAAATTTTGCTACGATAAACTACTTACTATTCGGTATTATTGCTGGAACAACTATTGCTTTTTTCTTTTTCATCAATAGTTTGCAATATTTATCTGCCAAAGAAACTACGCTATACGGTACTATCGAACCAGTGGTAGCAGTAGTTGCCAGTGTTTTATGGTTAAAAATTCAATTTTTGCCATTCCAGCTTGTTGGTATGTTGTTAATTTTAATTTTGATAGTTATACTATCATTAAAAAAACAGCCTGACAGCTAAGAAAAATAAGGATTCAGTTGAACATTAGTAAGTTCACTGAATCCTTGTTTTTCTATATGTCTTAATTCTCTTAATCATATATCCATACTAGCTCATTAAGTAGTTTAATCTTAATGTTTACTAATAATATTTTTTAATTTTACTAATAGTTGTTGTCGTTCTGGTATAGGGAATATTTGATGAATATGGAATAACTTATAACCAGGTAAAAAGTCATGCGTAATATTTTGTTCATTTAACATATTGGACAATTTGACTGCATCCGGGTACAGTGTTTCTTTAGTTCCTATTGATATTGTAATATGACCTAAATCTGCTAAATCGCCATTAATCGGAGATACTTTCCAATTGCTGAGTGGTAAAGAGTCAGCCCATAATTTTAAGAAAAATTTACTGCCATCAATACCTAACATAGGATCTATATGTTCATATAATCTTGCTTGTGGATTACTAAATGTTGCATCCAACACTGGTGATAATAATACTAAATTGCTTGGTTGCGGTAATTGCAATTGTTTCAAATATTGCGCAAACGATAGCGTAAGTTGGCCACCAGCCGAATCACCCATTATCGTTAGTTGATGTGAATGTTCTACTTGATGCAACATCTTACTATATAGTGCCTCCAATAAGTCAAAAGTATCTTGGTAAGTCCCATGAGGTACCTTAGGATATATCGGCATAATGACTTTAGCATCCATTGTCGATGCTAATAAATCTATATATTCAAAATGTTGCTTTAATGGATTTTGGAACCATGCACCACCATGTAAATATAGTATAACGGGTTGCTGACGTGATTGTTGTTGATTAATCACATATACCGTCGAACCATGAACTTGTTCAATTAAAACTTCATTATTAAAATCATAGCTTGTCCCTTTATAAGGTGCTTTTGTCGTATTTTCAACTTGCTTTAAAGCTTGTTGAGCCGCTTCTACTGTCATAAAAGTACGTTTCATATTCGTTATACGAAACATAATTTCATATAAAAAACTAGAATAACTCCTTTTCTCTAGTATTTTAGCGTAACCGTAAGATGCTAAAAATGTTGCACTAGTAATAGCTATTAATTTTTTTATCATACATAAACCTCCATACAAACTATTACCTTTATTTTAACTAATTTTGCGATCAAATATTAGTCAAACCCCTTTAACGTTACTAAATACTCTCTATCACTTCACTCATTTGCCCTTCTAACAGTTTTGCCATATATAATTCATCATGATACAAACCATCCATATAAACTGATTCACGTTTTATACCTTCAATTTTAAATCCAATTTTTTCATAAAAATTGATAGCTGGGCTATTATAAGTAATAACCGTTAATTCTAAACGTCTTAATCCTCGGGACATAGCCCATTGTATACTTTCATTAAACATTTTTGTGGCAAATCCTTGTTGATGAAAATCTTCCATTAGTCCTGTATGTATATAACCAATATGTTTGATTTTTTTAATTTCACTAATATGAACAGATAAATAACCAACAATAGTATTATCATTTTGCTTTACACCGATATAGTAATTTTCTGCTAAATCTTGATATAGATTCGGAGATTCGAAAGTTCTTTCATCTGGCAAGTACAACATGTATTGTGATTCTTGATCTATTTTCTTCATACAATGATATAAGTTAATAGCTTCGTCTGGTGTTATACGTTCTATTTTCATCGTTAACCCCCATATTCTATTTGATAATACTTATATCATACATGATACAATTCAATTGTGAAACATTATATTTATTTTAGTGATGACCTGTAGTCGCAAAGGGAGTGGGACAGAAATCTGATTTTGAAAAAAGATTTCGTTGTCCCACCCCGGCAAGGATGACTAGTATTGTAAAAAGCTTGGTTTGAAGCGCATTTTCAATGCAGTCAGCTACTGCCCATATGAAAAGAGGTTTTGAATAAAATATGGAGTGGGACAGAAATCTGATTTTGAAAAAAAGATTTCGTTGTCCCACCCCGGCAAGGATGACTAGTATTGTAAAAAGCTTGATTTGAAGCGCATTTTCAATGCATTCACCTACTGCCAATATGAAAAGAGACTAGGACGAATCTATTTTGTCCTAGTCCCTACACTATATACACATAGTTTGAATTTTGTAAAAAAATAAAATGATTATAACACTTTCTCTAATGCTCTAAACTGTTATACATTAAAGATAATTGCTTTTCAAATTGTTGCATATCAATAAACCTGCCTTGACGATGCATTTCTTTGCCATTTAAAAAAATCAAATCTACAGGTACTGTAAATATTGTAAGTTCTCCTGCTATAGCTTCAACTTCACTTTGATTAATGATACCAAAAGCGACATTGGGATATTCACTAACTACACCTTCTATTTGAGGTAGCACTGCATGACAAACACTACAATTGTCTCTCATTACATGAACTACAGCAATTTCATGGTTATTTATAAATTGATAAAATGCTGTAACTGAATTTAAATTTATCGTCATTTCTTACACCTTCTTTTGTCAGCTATATTTTGTGAAACATTCATGACTTACGGTACAACTCACATATGCTTTCAGCGCAGCGGATTTTTTCAAAATAAGTTATGACATCTCACTTTAGTCATAAGTCTTTTGCGACTTTGGAATAAACACAGCACGTTCACTATTACCCGGGTAATAATATCCATGAGGCACTGTTTGTAATTCTATCAAACTCCCCCATGGAGTTTTAATGTACACAGTTTGATTATCTGCTGTGTCTTCGTATTTAGTATTGCTATGAGGTTCAGAAATAGGCTGTCCTCCCGCTTTTTTTACACGTTGCAATGCAGCTTCAAAATTATCAACATAAAATGAAATATGCGTAAAACCGATATCTTGTAATTGCTGTGCTGGTTGCTGTTGCGCATTTTCAAACTCGAACATTTCAATATTAGGTCCATTACCAAAAACCATCATACGTTTTTTGACAATTTGAGCCCCCGGTGTTAACCCAAGCACATATTCCACAAAACTTCCATCTCTTGGTGGTTCTAATTTTGTTTGGCTATCATATGCGATTTGTCCTTCTAACGCATCAGTAAAAAAACGTGTCGCATCATCAATATTAGGTACTGTCAAACCAATATGATTTATTCCTCTAGTTATAGACACCTTTAACACCTCTATCATCAAAGCTTGATTAATCTTACATTTTACCTTTATTTAAATCACATTACAGTTCAATTTCATTAAGCAAACGTCTAACTTATTATAGTTTTCTTCTATTTAATAAATATTTTTTACTGTCAGTATACAATTTGTACCTACCATAACATCGTAACTATAAATACACATTAATTCCGCTCATAGTTTTTCTACACACCATTTACAAATTATAATTCGTTGTCTATATTCTCATCTAATAAACTAAGCACAGCATTTTTAGAAAGATAACCAATGATAAATTAAAAGAGGTTGAGACAGTATTGATTAGTTCCAACCTCTTTTAATATTGGCAGTAGCTGACTGCATTGAAAATACGCTTCAAACCGAGCTTATTTCAACGCTAGTCACCCTTGCCGGGGTGGGACGACGAAATCATTTTTTCAAAATCAGATTTCTGTCCCACTCCCTTTTATCTATATTAATATTTTTTACATATTTAAAAGATAGTTACGCATTATCATTAACCGTTATAATAGTTTGTCCAACTGTAACAGGTTGTGCAGATTCTATAGTTAACGTTTGGTTTGTTAAGTTTGTAATTACAATAGGCGTAATAATACTTGGTGCATGCGCTTGAATATAATCTAAATCTATTTTGATCAATGGTTGTCCCACTTCTACATTGTCATCAGTCGTTACTAAATTTTCAAAGCCTTGTCCTTCTAACTTCACTGTATCTATACCTATATGAATTAAAACTTCTAAGCCTTCTGGCGTTTCTAAACCAATGGCATGAAGTGTCGGGAATATTGTTTTTACAGTTCCAGTAATAGGTGAAACTATCACATCATCTTTAGGGACAAAAGCTATACCATCTCCCATTAATTTATCTGCGAAAACTTGGTCAGGCACTGCTGTTAGAGGCATAATTTCACCGTTACCAGGTGCGCTAATGAGTGTCTCTGTACTATTAGTCGTTGGGACGTCAGTATCATTATCATCTTCTACCACTGTCGTTTCACTAGGTTTGGTAATTTCACCACTCATGATACGGAGTATATCATGTTTAATTTGATCAGACTTCGGCCCGAAGATAGCTTGCATATTATTACCTACTTCTAACACGCCTGAAGCACCGAGAGATTTTAAGGCAGCCACATCGACACTACTTTTTTCGTTGACTTCAACTCGTAAACGTGTAATACATGCATCCAAATGTTTGATATTCTTTTTACCACCCATTGCGTTCAACACATCAAATGGTAATGAAGCTACTGATGAATCTTTTGTTTCTGTTTCTTCATCTTCACGTCCAGGTGTTTTTAATTTAAATCGTTTAATAACAAAACTAAATAAGAAATAATAAATTATTGCATATACAATACCTACTGGAATAACTAATAGGGCATTGGTACGATCCCAGTTTAATAAACCATATAAAATATAATCAATAAATCCACCAGAAAATGTCATACCAATTTTGACATCTAATAAATGCATAACTAAAAATGATGACCCTGCAAGCAACACATGGACTACATATAATAATGGAGCCACAAATAAAAATGAAAATTCTAATGGTTCAGTGATACCAGTTAAAAATGATGTTAAACCAGCAGATAACATTAAGCCACCTACAATTTTTTTGCGTTCAGGTTTTGCGTTACAATAAATCGCATACGCTGCAGCTGGCAAACCAAACATCATAAATGGATACTTACCGGTAGTAAATGCACCCGCTGTAAATTCTACGCCATCTTTCATTTGTGCCATCCAAATACGTTGATCTCCTCGTACTAATTCACCGCTATGGCTGACGTACTGACCAAACTCAAACCAAAACGGAGCATAAAAGATATGATGTAAACCGAATGGAATTAAAGAACGTTCAATAATCCCAAAAATAAAAGTTGTTAATGTTAAATTTTTATTTAATAAGAAATTGGATAATTGATTTAATCCCTCTTGAATCGGTGGCCATACAAAGCTTAATAGTACACCCGTTACAATCGCTACAACTGAAGTAATAATTGGCACAAAACGTTTACCGGCAAAAAATCCTAAAAAGGCAGGTAACGTTATATTATAAAAGTTATTATAGCACCATGCTGCTAGAGCCCCCATGATAATACCACCAAACACTCCTGTTTGTAGGGTTGGAATGCCTAATATCAATACATTCTCTGGCTCTTTCGCTGCTTGACTCAGTGTTTTAGCACCATCAGCATAACTAAAAATATCATCGATAGTAATATTCATAACTTTACCCATAGTTGCATTCATAATTAAATAACCAACTAGCGCAGCTAATGCTGCTACACCGTCTCCACCTGCTAAACCTAAAGCTGTCCCTACAGCAAAAAGAAGTGGTAAATTATCAAAGATAATTTGTCCCGAGGATTCCATAATAGATGAAATAATAACAAATACTTCATGTTCTAACCAAGGTGCTATTGCAACAAGTTGTGCATTGTGCATTGCATTTCCCAATGCGAGTAAAATACCCGCTGCCGGCAATATCGCAACAGGTAACATCAAAGCCTTACCGATACGTTGCAATTGTCCGAAAAATCGTATAAACATAACCTACTAACATCCCTTCGAGTAAACATTATCGAAAACAAAAAAGGCATGAGCAAACAAAACTAAACTGTAATAGTATAGTTTCATTTTGCTCATGCCTGCCTTACCAGTAACACGCGTTTCGATAAATTTGTTAATAGTATACAATGAATTCAGTTTTAGCGCAATATCATTGCACTCATTTTATTAAAATATTTCATTACTAAATTTAATAATTTAACATTAACGCAATCGACATGGCAGCAATACAAATAAACACCCATAACACAATGACTTTCCATGCGAACTTCAACCATTGCACATAACTAATCTTAGCTACAGCTAATGCTCCCATTAATATTGCGGATGTCGGAAATAGAATATTACTAATAGCATCACCATATTGGAATGCTAACACTGTCATTTGACGATTGATATCTAATAAATCTGCAATTGGCACCATCAGTGGCATCGTAGTTAATGCTTGACCCGAGCCTGATGGAATAAAGAAGTTCAAGAAAAATTGAAAGACAAACATAACGATAATGACTATTGATGCTGGTACATCAGATAATACCGAAGACATGCCGTGAACTATAGTATCGATAACTTTCCCGTTCTCTAAAATTACGATAATACCTTTGGCAAAACCAACAATCATGGCACCAAATAAAATATCTTTCATTCCTTCTATCAAAGCATCAAATGTCCCATTGATACCTAAACCACCTATCAAACCAGCAAGCAAACCTGCTAATAAAAAATTGGCGCTCATTTCATTAAAAGACCACGAAAATTTGAAAATACCAAAAACATTTAGTGCAATCGTGCCAACAATTAACGCTAATCCTGCAGCTTGTCTTTTAGTAAATCTACTATATTCATATGTTTGGTTGGTGTTTTCGGCTTGTTCCAACTCCAACACTAAACTTTTAGACATGTCTTTTTTAACCTTAAAAGCATAGAGCATTACAGTAGTAATTGCCGCTGTTAAAACAAATAAATAGATTATCGTTCTTAAACCCCACCCAGAAAACATTGGGATCTCGGCAACCGTCTGTGCCACACCAACAGTAAATGGATTAAGCATTCCTCCCATAAAGCCACTTGCAGCACCTAATATCACAATAGATGTTCCTGTTAAGGCATCATAACCTAAAGTTCTAGCAATAATGATGCCGATGGGGACAAATATTATAGTTTCTTCTGCTAAACCAATTGAAAAACCTAAAATTGAAAAAATAGTCATTGTTAGTGGAATCATTAACACTTTAAAATTCCCTAACTGACTCATAACATATTTAACACCAGTCTCAAATGCGCCTGTTTTATGTACTATCCCAAACGCACCACCAACTAAAAATATGTAAAAAACAATCTCGCCGCCACTAATTAATCCTTCAGGAATTGCTCTAAAAATATCAAACAATGAACCACCTTGCTGTGCTACCTCTTTATAAGACCCCGAAATAACGAGTGTCTGACCATTTTTTTCTTCTCTATCATACTCCCCAGCAGGAATAATATAAGTGAGTAGACACGCAATTGTAATAATGCCCATTAATAACGCGTATGTATGAGGTGTTCTAAATTTCAACTGTTGTATCCAACGTTTCATACCTTTACCCCTTCCTCATCATTATTTCTTATCTATACCCTATGTGACTTAAAATATTAGACTCATTTTCTACTCATGATTAGCTGCTCTCTTTTATATTTTGTAAAATACAACAACACTTAAAGAGCAATTATTTTAGTATAAAAATAGGAAGAGAATTAAATGGAGCCATTTAATTCCCTTCCTTAAAATACTAGCTATTTCTTCTCTTTATTAAATGATCATGACGTAAACTTACTTTATTGGTAACACTACTACAACAACTTGTGCTATTTTTATTTATTAGAAAAATCTTTTAACTGCAGTAGAAAGTGGTGGAATTTCGTCTAAGTCTAATTTTTTATCCTCTGTAAGTGAACGATACGCCCAGACACCATAGTTGATTGCTTCGTCTGTTACTATTTTACCTGGTAAAGGCGCAGCGTTTGGATCAACATACACATTTACTATAGTTGGTTTTGTTTGTGACATAGCTTCTTCTACGATTTCGTCTATGCGATTAGGATCTTTCAACGTATAACCTACACCGCCAGCACTTTCAGCGAACATCGCTAAATCTACGTCAGTAAAATCAATTGCATACTCTAATTCTCCAGCAGCTTGTTGTTCATATTTAATAAATGATAACTCTTGGTTATTTAATACAAAGATAGTCATTGGCAAATCATATTGTACTGCTGTTGCAAAATCTTGCATAACCATTTGGAATGCACCGTCACCTGCAATACCAACTACTTGGCGGTTTGGATATGCACGTTTAGCAGCAATCGCACCTGGTAAAGCACAACCCATAGTACCTAACCAACTAGAAACAATAAATTTATTATTTACTGTTAAATCTAGGTAACGTGTTGACCATACTGTTGATGTACCTACATCAATTGAAAAGATTGCATCATCAGTTTTGACATGGTTAATCGCATCCATTAATCTTTCAGGTCGGATTGGACTGTTGTCATTTGCTTTATCTTCAGCCATCCAAGCATCCCAAGTTGCTTTACGTTCTAACGTTTTATTTAAGAAATCTCTATCTGACACATGGTTCATTGTATCAGTTAATTGTTGTAACGCGTACTTACTATCTCCTATAATACCAACATTTACATCAAAACGATGGCCAATAGCTTCTGGATTCGTATCTATTTGAATTGCTTTAATATTCTTCTTAGGCAAGTAATCTACATATGGATAATTAGTACCTACCATAATGAGCAAATCAGCATCTTGTATCGTTTGATAAGACGTTTTTGTTCCAATCTTACCTAAGTTACCAATGTTGTATGGGTGCGCATCAGCTAAAATACCTTTTGCAGGCAATGTGATAATTGTTGGTACTTTTGCCGTTTCGATAAATTCTTTCACTTCATCTTTAGCATGCTTAGCACCTGTTCCTAATAACATCACTGGACGTTTACTTTTATTGACTAATTTAGCAGCTTTTTTAATACTACGTGGCTTTGGATTAACCCGTGCTGGTGGTGCTGTATCTACTTTAGTATTTGTTGTATCTTTTACTTTTTGTGTTAATAGATTATTAGGTAAAACTAATACTGCCACACCTTTTTGTTCATACGCCGTTCGAATTGCTTCATTTACAATACCGAACACGTCTTTATCATTTTCCGTAATTTGACGGCTATAGGCAGCAACACCTTCAACCATTTTTAAAATATCAGTTTCTTGAAATGCTTTAGTTCCAAGTGCAGTACTATCTGTTTGTCCAGCCAAAATCAATTGAGGCACACTATCCATTTGGGCATCATACATACCATTTAATAAATGTACAACCCCTGGACCGCCAATACTTAAAGCAACACCTATTTTACCAGTAAGTTTGGTATAACTTGCTGCTGCCAAACTTGCTACTTCTTCATGTCTAACATGTACAAATTCAATACTATTTCGTTCTGTTCTTAAACTATCGACAACCGCATCTATTGAATCACCTGGAATGCCATACAAGTGATCGATATCCCAAGCTTGTAATGCTTTTACTAATGCTGTATTCCCTTTAATTTTTGCCATTTAAAAAAATCTCCTTTCATAAAGTCAATGTTACAAATTATAATTCCTTCAAAATTTCACTTCAACTTAATCGGGTTATAAGTCATTGAATGTTTTAGTATAAAAACAAAATAAATAATGGTATGAGCACCGAACTCAACACTGCTGTTAATATCATACCTATTGAACTAAACGCTCCCGATTCTATATCTAACTCTAATGCTTTTGCAGTACCAAAGGCATGTGAAGAATTACCATACGTTAAACCTCTAGCGATTGATGTTTGAAACTTAGCAAATTTCAATAGATAAGCGCCTAACATACTGCCAATTAAACCTGTAGTGATAATAAACAAAATAGTAATTGTATCCGTTCCGCCTAATTGATGTGATAACTCTATACCGACTGCTGCTGTAACTGAACGTGGTAGTATAGTAGCAATAACTTCTTTCGAATATCCTAGTAATTTTAATGAGAAAAAGATTAAAAAGAAATTTATCGTTACTGCAGCTACAACACTAGTAAAAATTATATTTGCATGTTTTAAAATTTTAGTTCTATTTTGATATAGTGGGTATGCCAAACAAACAACCGTACAATTAAGTAAGTAGTTAATCCACTGACCACCAACCATATAATCATCATAGCTTTTGCTAAACAGTAGCAGTAATCCAATAATAATTATGGAAGAAATCAATGCTGGATTTAGTAATGGATTTTTATATTTTAACTGTAATTTTTTGGCGAAAATATATGCGCAAATGGTGATTATAATCATTAACAAACCTTGCCAAATAATCATCAACTTTGCTCTTTTCTAATGTGTAATAAATTCGCCATTTTTTCTGCTATAAACCCTGAAATTAGTGCTACAGCACATGTTCCTGCAACTACTAATAAGAAGAATAATATAAAATGAAGATTTATTTCAGAAGTTATATCCATAATGCCAACTACTGATGGTACAAAGAAAAAGACCATTGTTCCAATTAAAAAATTAGCGCCATCACGAATCCATCTTTCTGGAATAATCTTAAATTGTAGTAATACAAAGAACAATATCAATCCAACAATACTACCTGCTATAGGTATGTGTAATGCTTTCTGCAGCACATTACCTAAAGATGTTATACCCATTAACAGAGCAACTTGAACTATAATTCTAATTGTTTTTAATGCAAACTGCATTAGCACCCATCCTTTAATTATTATTTACACTTCGTGTGTATCAATTACATATTAAGTGTAAGCCATATTTGCACATAATAAAAATATTGATTATAGATACTACCTATTACTTTTTTCTATGGAATCGTTTTCTTTCATAGTTGATCATAATAAAAACCTTGTGCCTTAAATATCACTAGTCACACTGTGATATTAAGTACTACAAGGTTTTTGACATTACTCTATAAACGTTGGCTCATAAAATCTATCCATTGACGTGTTGCATGACTTAAATACTTCTCTTTCTTCCAAATTACACCTAATTCCCATTTCATAGCACTATCATTGATATTAATATGTTTAAAATTACTATCTAACATGCGTACGATATTATCCGGTAAAATACTAACGCCTAAATGCGCATTAAGTAAATTTTCAATGAAGTTCCACTGTGATATCTTAGAAATTGTTTTAGGTATAAATCCTGCATTTTTAGCTGCTTCTCTAATCTTATCGTTTAAATAAAAGTCCTCGTTAAATAAAATAAAATCTTCATTTGCTAACTCTTTCATTTCTACTGTTTTACGATGGGCTAAGTGATGTTCTTTATTAAGTACTAACTTTAAATCTTCTTGGTACAAAGGGATTGAGTTAAATATCGTACCATCTACTGGCAAGGTGGTAATACCAATATCAATTTCATCATTTGCAAGCTGTGATTCAATCATTTTTCCACCATTTTCTACTAAATTATAGGTGATATTGGGGTATAATTTATGAAACTCGCCTAATATCTGGATAAATTTATTCATATTCATCACTGCCGATAAACCGATACTAATATGCCCCGTTTCTAATCCTAATAAACTATTAATTTCTACCGGTAAATTATTATATAGCGCTAATATTTCTTTACACTTTTGATAAAATACTTGCCCAGCATCTGTTAATTTCAATTCTCTTTTACTTCTATCAAACAGTGGCATACCTAATTCTTTTTCTATGTCTTTAACTGCTTTGCTGATTGTCGGTTGCGCTATGTACAATGATTTTGAGGCATTCGTCATACCACCTTCGTTTACTACTTCCACGAAGTAACTCATTTGTTTAATATCCACTGATTACACCTACTTTATATCTTTAGTTATGGTTATTGGTTATATTGATTTTAGCATGAGCTATACCTTTTTAAATGTAAAACACTCATTGTATTAGCAATTCAAGCTTCTACTTATACAATACACCTAAACTCGCCACATCTATTAGCAGCTTTATTTTAATATTGTAAGGCGTCTATTTGTTCTAAACGCATAGTTGAGCCTTGATTATATAATACAATGATGGCTATTACTAAAATGACCAAGCTGAGTAAAATGAGTCGTCGTCCCTTAATTGTTAAATCTTTAAATATGGCTAATATCAATATGATAACAAGTAAACAAAATAGTGCATAAGCTATAAACATAAGTAAAGTTCCCATATTATTTTCTTCCTTTGGTGTTATTTAACACAATTATATTTGTTGTTATCATTTTGAGTCGAGGTACCCGAGACCTATCTTTTGTAACTAAAAAGTAGGTCCTGCAATGAAATATTTATCATCCAATTGCACGAACCTACTATTGTAATTTTTGTCTAACATTGTTAATACTACGAGATTATGCTAAATCACCTTTAGTAATTGTATCGTCTTCACTATCTTTAAGTTTAATAATTTTAAATCCAATAAATCCGAAAATGATTGAAATTATTGGTACTGTATAATTTAGCACCGCAAATGGCGCATATTCCATAACTGATACACCTAATGTCGATGCAATAAACACACCACATGTATTCCATGGCACAAATACACTTGTTAATGTTCCACCATCTTCTAATGCTCGTGATAGATTTTTAGCGTGCAACTGTCGTTCTTTAAATGTGGATGCATACATTCTTGAAGGTACAATAATTGAAATATATTGTTCTGAACATGTACAGTTCGTTCCTATGCAGGCAATAATAACTGAAGCAATCAATGATCCTGTATTTTTAGCAAACTTTAATACTACTGCAATTAATGATGATAGCATTCCCGAATATTCGAGTACCCCTCCAAAAGTCATTGCTACAATAGTTAACGAAATCGTATAAAACATAGATTCTAAGCCACCACGATTAAATAACTCATCGATAAGACTATTTCCTGAATCGATTTTATATCCTGTTTGTAACGCTGTTAATGCTTCAGTCAAACTACCACCCTGTACAAATATTTGGGCAAAAAATCCTAATACTATACCTACCGAAATTGCGGGTACAGCTGGAACTTTTAATACTACTAGTAAAATTACCACCAATGGCACAAGCAGTAGCCACGGTGTAATTATAAATTGATCATTCATAGTAGTTAACATGTTATTTATTTTTTCTGCATTCATAGCTGTTTTATCTAAACGGAAGCCTATAATGCCAAATACTGCTAAAGCAATAATTAATGCTGGAATCGTTGTATACATCATGTGTTTAATATGGTCAAATAACGGCACTTTAGTTAAACCTGATGCCAAGTTTGTCGTATCTGACAATGGACTCATTTTATCGCCAAAATAAGCACCACTTATGACTGCACCTGCAATCATACCTGGTGAGATTCCCATACTTAAACCTATCCCAATTGATGCAACCCCCACTGTAGCCATCGTAGACCAACTGCTACCTATTGCTAATGAGACTATGCCACATAAGATTACCACTATCGCTAAGAAATAACGTGGATCAATCATTTGTAAACCATAATAAATCATCGTTGCAACTACACCACTACCAATCCAAGATCCTATTACTAGTCCTACTAAAATAATGATGATAATAGCCGGTAAGGCATGCCTTATACCTTTGTATAACATCTCCTCAACCTCAGCATATTTATAACCATGTAGTAAGGTAACAATTACTCCAGTAGCTGTTCCTATCATCAATGGAATATGTGGTTCTTTTTCTAGTACAGCGACTGTAAATAACATACAACCAATCATTACGAATAAGGTCAATAATGCAGATCCAAGACCTAATTCTTTTTTCTGAATATTTCGATTTTTAAGTTTCATAAACGCCACCCCTTGTGTTTACTTAGCACTATGATACTTAAGTTAGAGACTATTCGCAACTCGCTATTCAACACAAATGATTCGTGGACAATGAATTATCGTACTAGTAACTAGCAAAAACGCATAATTTCAGCTGTTGTGAAAACTTATTTCACTAACATACTAAAATTATGCGTTATTAAAGCTCATATGCTAATTATTTTATTGTGTTCTATAAGTTTGCAAAATTTCTTCTGCTACTGCTGCATTAGCTTGAGGTGCCTGTTTTAAAGCATCGGCAACATAGGCAATTTCGTCACCTTGTGCACCTACAACGATGGCTAGTGATTTATACTGCAAACTCATATGCCCTTGTTGAATTCCTTCTGATACAAGCGCTCTGCACGCAGAAAAGTTTTGCGCTAAACCAACAGCAGCTACTACATGACCTAATTCGCGCGCTGATTGTACATTTAATATATCTAATGATGCCTTTGCTATAGGCAAGACATTGGTACCACCACCAACCGTTGCTAATGTCATTGGTACTTCTATTGTGCCGATCAATCTATTACGAGAACTATCATAGTCCCAAGTTGCAAGCCCTTTATAGTGACCATCTTTGCTCGCGTATGCATGTGCACTTGCCTCTGCGCCACGTGTATCATTTCCAGTGGCTAGGACTACCGCATGGATTCCATTCATTACACCTTTATTGTGTGTTGCAGCACGATGAATATCTACTTGAGCTAACGTAGATGCCCGCGCCATACGACGAGCGACTGTTGGACCATCAAAATCACCTTTAGCTAAGTCTGCAACATCAATTTCACCTGTTACTTTAACTACAGATGCCGTGGCATGATTGGATAAAATACTCATAAGGACATCACTGTTATCAATTTCACTCGTCAAATAAGCAGTAATACCTTCTAATATTGTATTTAACATATTAGCACCCATCGCATCTTGAGTATCAACAAAGACCTTTAACGATAACAACTGCTCCGCAGGAAATGTATCAATTTCAATGCGGCGATAACCACCGCCACGTTTAATAATCGATGGATACACTTCGTCAGCAATGCGTTTAATTTGTGTTTCATGAGATTGGATAGTCATGGCAAGAGCTTCTGTATCTTCTACACCATCAAATACGATTTGACCAATCATTAAGCGTTCACTCGACACCACATTAAAGCCGCCTGTTTTATTGACTAATTTAGCGCCATAACTTGCTGCAGCCACAACTGAAGGTTCTTCTACCATCATAGGTACTGCATAATCAACTTGATCCACTTTAATATGTGGCAAGACTCCAACAGGTAGCGCACCTTGTCCAATAACATTTTCAATCAAACTATTGGCTATATCTTCTTGGATCAGTGGATGATTGAGTAATAACTCCTTGTTTTCAAGTGATAAATAGCCTTGATTCGCTAACATATCTAATTTATCTGCTCTCGATAAATGTCTAAATGATTTATCTAATACACTCATAGCTTATTGTCCTTTCTCAACTAATAATGCGATACCTAGGCCGCCACCGATACACGCTGTTGCTACACCTGTTTGTTTTTGTTCTTGTGCTAATATATTTACTAATGTTGTGACTAATCGTGTACCACTGGCACCAATAGGGTGACCTAGCGCTATTGCACCGCCATATACATTTAATTGGTCATCTTTAATATTTAAATTTTGTTGTACTGGTATACTTTGCGCCGCAAAAGCTTCAGTCATTTCAACAATATCAATGTCTGTAATTGACTTATTACTTTTTTCTAATAATTGTTCAACAGCATAATAAGGTGCATATCCCATATAACGCGGGTCACAGCCTACTTCAGCATATTCGCCTAAGATACCTAAAATTTCGTAACCCTGATCTTTAGCATATGTCTCTTCCATTAAAATAATTGCAGAAGCTCCATCGTTGATACTTGAAGCATTACCACCAGTTACCGTACCATCTTCTTTAAATATCGTCTTTAACGTGCTCAATTTTTCGACACTACTATTGCCTCTAATACCTTCGTCTGTAGTCATCCATTCGCCCTCTACATCTTTCAACGGAACGATTTCATTATCAAATTTACCGTTTGTAGTAGCTTCATGTGCTTTAAGTTGAGAAGCATGGGCAAATTCATCTTGCTGCTCTCGCGTTATATTATATTTTTGGGCAATATTTTCAGCAGTAACACCCATAGGTACTTGATCAAATGCATCTGTTAATCCATCATACATAAAACTATCAACTGGTTTTTCGTCTTCATTTAATAATAACTTAGGTGCATTAGTCATGCTTTCAACACCACCAACTGCAACTACTTTCGCTTCACCTAGTTGAATCAATTGTTTACCTAAGATTATTGACTTCAAACCAGAACCACAGACTTCATTTATTGTCATACCAGGCGTAGTATTGGGAATTCCTGCATTAATACCGATTTGACGAGCAGGATTTTGACCATTACCACTTTGTAAGACATTACCAAATATAACTTGTTCTATTGCTTCTGGCTTTAAATTAATCGCTTGTAATGCTGCACTTAAAGCTTTCGTACCAAGCTCTACAGCTGAATAATTACTTAATTTCCCTCTGAATCTTCCAATTGGTGTTCGTTTTGCACTTACAATTGCTATCTTTTTCATATAAATTCTCCGTTTCTATATTCTTTTAAATGTTTGTATTTCATTACTTTATTTTGGTATGATACAATTGCTTATTTATAAAAAGAAAGGTGTCGATACGCAATGACGATCGGTATAGACCAAATCGATTTTTATGTTCCAAAATTTTATGTAGATATGGCTAAACTTGCTGAAGCACGCAATGTTGAACCAAACAAATTTTTGATTGGTATAGGCCAAACTGAAATGTCAGTTAGTCCTGTCAGCCAAGATATTGTTTCTATGGGCGCAAATGCTGCGAAAAACATAGTAACTGAAGAGGATAAGAAACAAATCAGTATGGTTATCGTAGCTACAGAATCTGCAATTGACTCTGCAAAAGCCTCAGCTGTACAAATCCATAATTTATTAGGTATCCAACCATTTGCACGATGTTTTGAAATGAAAGAAGCTTGTTACGCTGCAACTCCAGCTATTCAATTAGCTAAGGACTATCTTGCTAACCGTCCAAACGAAAAAGTGCTCGTAATCGCAAGTGATACTGCACGTTATGGTTTAAATTCTGGTGGTGAGCCAACACAAGGTGCTGGCGCTGTAGCAATGATGATTACACATAACCCACGTATTCTTGCATTCAATGATGATGCAGTTGCATATACTGAAGATGTTTATGACTTTTGGAGACCAACAGGTCATAGTTATCCATTAGTTGACGGTGCATTATCAAAAGATGCTTATATTCGTTCATTCCAACAAAGCTGGACAGAGTATGCTAAACGTACCAATAAAACATTAGCTGACTTCGCTTCATTATGTTTCCATGTTCCATTTACTAAAATGGGTAAAAAAGCACTGGATTCAATTTTAACAGATGAAATCAGTGATGAAACAAAAGAACGTCTAACTGAAGGCTATGAAGCAGCTACATATTACAATCGTTATGTAGGTAATATTTATACTGGTTCTCTTTATTTAAGCTTAATTTCATTATTAGAAACTCGTACTTTTGAGGCTGGTCAATCTATTGGCTTATTCAGTTATGGTTCTGGCTCAGTCGGTGAATTTTTCAGTGGCACACTTGTTGCTGGTTACCAAGATGCATTAAACATTGATGGCCATAAAGCACTTTTAAATAATCGTACAGAACTATCAGTAGCAGATTATGAAAGTTATTTCGCCCGTTTTGATAACTTAGAATTCAACCATGACATTGAGTTAGCCGATGAACAAAATGCGATTTTCTACCTGAATGAAATCAATGACAACATCCGTCATTATAATACCTTAAATTAACGTTAAAATCACTGAATAACATTATATCCATTATTTTATTTCAGTCTTACTATTTATTCAATAAAAAACACGTCCTTAAGCAAAGGGCGTGTTTTTTCATATTGTTTATAATTTAAGGTTTCGTACTATGCTTCGGACGATATAATGGTGCCATTTCTACAGTTTCTATTTCCAATAACTTAATCTTTTTATCTATGCCGCCACCATAACCAGTTAGACTACCATCAGCACCAACTACACGGTGACATGGGATTAAAATACTAATAGGATTACTACCTACCGCACCACCAACTGCTTGTGCTGACATTTTATCTTTCCCTTTTACTCTTGCTATTTTGTCTGCAATTTCACCATACGTCATTGTTTCACCTGAAGGAATTGTAGTTAAAATCTCCCACACTTGCTCGCGAAATGCGGTGCCAGTTGGTTTCAAAGGGAAATCAATGGTAGGATTATCACCTTGAAAATAGTGATCTAACCATGTACGTACTTGCTGAAAAATGGGTTGTTCCTGTGCAACGACTTTGTCATTTAACTTACGTTCATAGTCAGACTGATTATCAAACCATAACCCTGTAATATGAGTACCATCGGTTGTTATCGTTAATACGCCAACTGGTGAGGAATAATTCATTTTATATTGCATAGTGTGACCTCCTTATTCACTTTTATAGTAATGCTTTTTGGTTTTTAAGTAAAATACAAAGCTAACTATAAATATTATGAAATTCAAAGGACAGTAAGATTCCTCGTTATATACATTCATGATACCCATCTAGCCGAAACACTTCACTTAATGACTCAATGTTCAACTTACTTTACAGGTTCTTCATTAGTTGTATAGCTAGAATTCGTGTTTTGTTCTCTACCTGTGTTAGGTAGCACCAAAGTACTAACAACTATTGCACTGCCAATCAAACACGTGCCTACAATGAAACTTACACTTGCCGCTAAATGTACACTATATCCTGCTACACTTAATCCAGTATAGATTGACGTAATAATCGCAATACCAAATGCACCGCCTAGTGTTGAACCCATTTTAAAAATACCAGATGCAACACCAATTTTTTCGGATGCTGTTGTTGAAACTGCGGTACTAAGCGCAGGTGTAGCAAAAAATCCTGTCCCTGCACCAAAGAAAATTGTAGCAATCAATGTCAAAATAATATAAAATGTCGAATCTATAAACGTAATAGACATCAATAATACACCAAAACCAGTACAGATAGGACCGAACACCATAGCCCTTTTAGCACCGAATTTTTTAATACTCTTTTCACCAAGTCGTACTACTAACAGTAAAGCAATCAAATAAGGTAACGTAATTAATCCTGCGCTAAAACCACTTAAGCCATGACCTGCCTGTGCATAAATATTAATTAACGCAATCACACCAACCCCTGTATTCAATAAACAGTTAGAAACTACCGCACCTACATATGAACGATTTTTAAACAATGTTAAATCCATAAAAGGAATCGCTTTACGCTTTTCAACAGCAATAAAAATAACAATACTTATGACAAACGTTGCTGCTAAAATAATAGTAATAATGTTTGACCATCCAATTTTATTACCTTGCGTAATTACAAAGCTTATACTGCCAATCATAAGTACAAAAATCACTAACCCTACATAATCAAAAGGTGTGTTTTGTTGCTTTTCTTTGTGCTGTTCTGGTAAAGATTTAATTAAAAACAGTGCTATAATTGCACCTATAATAGACATGACAAAAATCATTTGCCAAGAAGTAAATGTTGCAATGGCACCTGCGAAAAATGAAGCTAGACCAGTACCACCGAAAGAACCAATAGACCAATAACTTAAAGCCTTTTGTCGTTCTTCTCCTTCAAAATAATCATTTATCATCGCAATAGTTGTCGGCATGATAATAGCAGCTGATAGACCTTGTAGCGCTCTACCTAGCAGTAATAATACAGCATTGCCTGTAATAATAATGGCAATCGAGCCTATAATACTTAAGATCAATGCCACACGTGTCATTTTCACCTTGCCCACTCTGTCAGAATATTACCCCCAACAACCATAAATACGCCTGTAACAAACGATGTTAAACTTATTGAGATATTAATGATATTCGGACTGACCGGATATGTTTTTTGAACATTTGGCCCTATATTTAAAAACGCTTGTGCAAATAACCAATACGTTAAGATAGATAACATAATGGCTATGATAAGTTGACGACCTGAAATCTTTTGGTTTGTTCTGGTTGCATTACTTTCGTTTACAGTCATGATACATCCCCCAATGTTTAGACCTGAACTATTATTAATTTCCAGAAATCTTTTTTGAAAATTCAGTCTTTT
This sequence comes from Staphylococcus arlettae, assembly GCF_002902345.1. Taxonomy (GTDB): domain Bacteria; phylum Bacillota; class Bacilli; order Staphylococcales; family Staphylococcaceae; genus Staphylococcus; species Staphylococcus arlettae. The sequence continues at coordinate 176,835 of NZ_PPQB01000019.1, read as the reverse complement.
TAGTATATACTACTTCGATATACTTGTCCAAAAAAAATTTATTTGTTATAAAAATTATATAATTTAAAATCTTTTTCTTTTGCATATTCTAATGCTAATGTTTCTAAAATATTGATTAGTGCTGGATTTTCTTTGACTTCAATGTATTGTACTTTTAAATTATAATCTTCAGCTTTTATAGCTTTTGCATCATCTACAACTAAATCATTATCTAGTGCATATGCTCTTTTAAACCTTAAAGTTCCAGCATCAGACTTTAAATTATATTGACCTAACTTATCACATAAATCTTTTTTAGCACGTTGATGATTATTTAAATATCCTCCTGCTTGTCCTACAAAAACTGGCTTTTTATGGGCATTAAAAATAACATAAATTCCATATTTTTCTTGTAATTGCAATCTACTATCTTTATCAAAAGACATCGCCTTTTTCTTATTATATTTAAACAATTTACTTAGTTTTTTATCGTAAAGTTCTAACAACTCTGCAATCTTTTTATTACCTTTCATAAAAAATCCCCCTTATAACAACTTTAATGTTAATTATATAGTGCAATAACATTTATAAAAATTCAACTTTTTATATTGGACACAGTGTACTATATTTAATATAAAAACAGCAACTAACTATGTGAGATTAACACATTGTTAGTTGCTGTTTTTATCATTATTTATTTTGTTGTGCAAATACCTTACTGATGCTACGTAATTTCTCTGGTGCATCATCTCTGTGCATTTTCACTTCTACAAAATGCATTTGGTTTGAATTTGCAGTAATAACATCAAAAGTACGTTGTAACTCTTGTGGTGTATTCACCTCGTGAAGTGCAACATCTGTACCTCCAAATACTTGAGGTAAAGCTTTGTAGTCCCACATATGAATATCATTGTATAGTGCATTTTCTCCATGAATCATCCGCTCTACTGTATAACCATCGTTATTAATAACAAAAATAATTGGTTTTAAATGATAACGGATCATTGTCGATAAAGCTTGCACAGTTAGTTGTAGCGAGCCGTCCCCAATTAACAAAATATTTCTTCGCTTCGTATCTGCTATTTGTGATCCTAATGTTGCTGGTAAGGTGTAACCAATAGATCCCCATAAAGGTTGTCCTATAAACTTATTATTAGCATGGAGCCATAGATCATAAGCACCAAAAAATGATGTACCTTGTTCAGCAATGACAACATCATTTGGCTGTAAAAATGTTTGCATCATAGCAAAGTAAGTGGCTTGAGTTAATGGTTCTTTGTTAGTTGTATCTACCTGTATATTAGTATCTCTCCGCTTCGACACTGTTGGATTATGACGATACTTAACCTTTTGTAAACTAGTGATAATAGCAGGTAATGTTAAATCTGTACGTTGTTCTGTATTTATTTTAGTATTATGATGATTTAACATTATTACATCGTCAATATCAAATTGATAAGAGAAACCAGCAGATGCCGAATCAGTAATCTTTGCACCAATATTTAAAATAGCATCACTTTGATCTACGTAATCTCTAATATTATCTTTAGCTACACTGCCATCATAAATACCTAAATAATAATCACTTTCCTCATTAAAAGCCCCTTTCCCTAAAGATAGCTGCACAACTGGTATACCAGTTGTTTTGACGAAGTCTTCCATTTCTGACTGCAAACCAAAACTATTAATTTCATGTCCAGTAATAATTACTGGTTGTTTAGCGTTTTGTAATTGACGTTCAATTGCCGCTACCAATTCATTATCTGCAGCATTTTCCATCGGCAGTAATTGAAATGACTCTTTAATATCGATTTCTGTTGCTGCAACATCAATTGGTAAATGTATGTGCACAGGTCTTTTATTATTGACCGCTGCTTGTATTAAACGTGGTATTTCTGAAGGTGCATTCTCCGACGTAATGTACCCTTGTGCAGTAGTAATAGGTTCAAACATTTTACGATAATCGTCGAAATTCCCCTCTCCAAGAGAATGATGAACAAATTTTCGCGCTTGTTCTACTGATGTTGTAGGTGCTCCTGTTATTGCAATTACTGGTACTCGTTCTGCAAAAGCACCTGCTATACCGTTAATTGCACTCAATTCACCGACGCCAAACGTGGTAATCAAAGCTCCTAAACCATTAATACGGGCATAGCCATCTGCTGCATAACTAGCATTTAATTCATTGGTATTGCCAATCCAAGACACATGTTCATGGTCAATAACGTCATCTAGAAATGTTAAGTTAAAATCTCCAGGAACTCCAAATATCTCCTCGACACCTGCGTTGTATAGTGCATCAATCAAATATTGTCCTACTCGCATTTTCATAATTCATTCCACCTTTACATAGTCCTTACAACATCTATCATATGCACCTCTACCAAAAAGGTCAACTACATTGACTTAATAATGACGACTATCGGTATTTTTACTATAATGAGAAAACACTTGCTAATAAAGGACGTATGCTTATGACAAAAAATAGCGATTATGAACACATGCTTTTTTATTTCGCTTATAAAACTTTTATAAATGCTGCTGATGAAATTATTGAACAATCAGGTATGAACCGTCAGCACCACCGTTTTCTTTTTTTTATCAATAAATTACCAGGAATTACAACAAAACAATTATTGAAAGTATTAGAAATTTCTAAACAAGGTTCGCATAGTACTTTAAAAACTTTAAAAGCAAAAGACTTAATTTATGAACAACCTGCACCAGATGATAGACGTGTTAAGCAACTATTTGTTACTGATACTGGTGCCGAACTAGTTACAAAATTGAATAGCGCCCAAAATAAATTAATGCAAGAAGTTTTTGATCAATATGGTAACGATTGGTACGATATTATGGGCAAACTAGCCGAATATCGTGAAGGTTTTCAAGATATTAAACCTTTAATTGATCGAGATGGTCACACTTAAAAGGGAGTGGGACAGAAATCTGATTTTGAAAAAATGATTTCGTCGTCCCACCCCGGCAAGGATGACTAGCGTTGAAAAAAGCTTGGTTTGAAGCGCATTTTCAATGCAGTCAGCTACTGCCAATGTGAAAAAGGTTTCGAATAAAACTTC
>NZ_PPQB01000019.1:140411-173766 GCF_002902345.1 Staphylococcus arlettae | reverse complement strand
TTGAAAAATGATTTCGTCGTCCCACCCCGGCAAGGATGACTAGCGTTGAAAAAAAGCTTGATTTGAAGCGCATTTTCAATGCAGTCAGCTACTGCCAATGTAAAAAGAGACTAGGACGAATCAATATTCGTCCTAGTCTCTTTTAGTTATATTTATTTTAAATAATCTAATACTACTGTGCCCACTGCTTCAGCTGCAACTAATAATGACTTTTCATTAATGTTAAATTTCGGATGATGATGCGGATAAATTTTACCATCATCTGGTGCCGCACCTGCATAAATAAACGTACTAGGAAGCTCTTTAGCATAATATGCAAAATCTTCAGAAGGCGGTTGTGGTTCGCATGCTTCAACGGCTTCTATATCGGGTAATTCCGCGTTTTGTAACGTTGTCACTACATAGTCTGTAAAATCTGGATCATTATATAGTGCTGGATAATCGTCTGTATATTCTAGTTCACAAGTTACACCAAATGTTTCTTCAAGACCATGAACTAAACGCTTAACTTCTTTTTGAATCGTATGTTTCGTATCATCTGTTAACGCACGCACATCACCTTCTAATTCTACACTTTCTTTAATGACATTAAATTGACCTTTACCGTCAAAGGAACCAATCGTAACAACGCCTGTTTCAAAAGGATTTAATCTACGTGAAACAACAGTTTGTACCGAATTGACAAAATATGCCCCTGCCACGATACTATCATTTGCTGTATGAGGTGACGATCCATGGCCACCGCTACCCGTAATTTTTAATTTGAAGATATCTCTCCCTGTTTGTACATTGCCACTACCATATAGTACTTTTCCAGCTGGCATATGGCTCATCACATGAACTCCGAGTACATGATCAACGCCATCTAATACACCATCTTTAATCATCGCTTGCGCTCCACCTGGAGGTACTTCTTCAGCAGGTTGATGAATGTCAATTACTTTACCTGTAAATTGATCTTTTAATTCAATTAACGTATCAGCTAAAATAAGCATGTATGCAGTATGTGCATCATGACCACAAGCATGCATAACGCCTTCATTTTTCGAACTAAATGATAGCCCTGTGTCCTCTTGAATTGGCAAAGCATCAAAATCAGCTCTTATAGCTAATGTTTTACCTGGCTTACCACTATCAATTGTCACTTTTAAGCCTTTGGGTCCTACATTGGTTTCTACCGTACAATCTTTACCTTCATAAAATTCTTCAATATACTTTGGTGTAGCTTCTTCTTTAAAAGATAATTCTGGATGTTGGTGTAAATATCGACGAATTTCAATCATCTTGTCTTCTTTTTCTCTCAATTTTTGTACTAATTGATTTACCATATTATGTTACCCCTCTCAATGAATTTAATTACTTTATACACTATTAACTATAAATTATAGCATGATAGATTGCAGAGATTTACTTTATATCCTCTAGTATTATATTTCCTAATAACGATTAGCTCACACGCTGACCTTTAACTATTAGTCTTTAATAAACGATTTAAGGCTGGAACATAATTGTTCCAGCCTTAAATTCACGCCTTATTTCATTAAAGCAGTATGTGATTACAATTAACCGTGACGTAACTGAAAGAAAGTAACCACAATTGCTGCTATTTTATTATTTTCTATTTTGTTGTTCAATCACTTGCTCGATGATTTCATTAAGTTGTTTAATATTATCACTTTGTTGTTGTAATAATTGCAACAACGCTTCATCAGAAGTGTTGTTTGGATCTGGTTGCTTAACATTTGCAGTAGTTGTTTGTTGTGATTGATATTGTTTTAGCGCTTCATATAAGAAATGTGAGTTCTGTGTTTGTTGAGCTATATTATTATAAATTTCTTTTGTTGCATTATCAACGTGCAGTGTATTGTTAGCATTAGCCGAAACGGATTGTTGATGTCCAGCTATATGGAAACTTCTATTATAAGTTTCAGTACTATTTGACTTTGATGCTGATTGTTTATGCTCTTGTAATGCATGTCCTTCAATATCAACATTAGGTAATATACGGTTCAACCAACTTGGCATATACCAAGAAGCTTTACCAAATAATTGCGTCAATGCTGGAACCAATAATAAACGGACAACAAATGCATCAAATAATACACCAAATCCTAGTGCAATTCCCATAGATTTAATCATGACATCATCTTGGAAAACGAAAGCAATGAATACACTGAACATGATTAGCGCAGCGGCTACTACAACAGGTCCACTTTCTTTAATACCGACCTTAATAGAATGTTCATTATTGCGTGTTTTACTATATTCTTCATGAATACGAGACATTAAGAATACTTCATAGTCCATTGCAAGTCCAAATAGTAATCCTATCGCTATAACTGGTAAGAATGCTAGTAATGGTCCTGTAGTATCTATACCAAATATATTAGACAAGAAGCCTTCTTGCATAATTAATGTCGTAAAACCAAGTGTTGCTGTTAAGGATAACACAAATCCTAATACTGCTTTTAATGGAATAATAATCGAACGGAACACAACCATTAATAGAATGAAGGCAAGTGCTACAATTACTCCAGCAAATAATGGAATAGCTTCATTTAGTTTTTGAGACATGTCAATATTGATTACACTTTGACCTGATACTTCAGTTTTAAAGTCATATTTATCTTGTGCATCATCTTTATAATCTCTTAAATCATGTACTAAATCATTTGTAGATTGAGCATTTGGCCCTTTTTCTGGAATTACTGCAACTAGTGCATAATCTTTACTATCACTTAGTTGTGGTGGTGTTGTCATATCAACATTATCCATATCATTAATATCTTTGGACATGTCTTGTAAATCTTTTTGTAATTCTTGTGGATTATCTTTTTTATCTTTGACATTGACGAGCATTGCAATTTGACCATTAAATCCTTCGCCAAATTTATCTGAAATAATATCATAGGCTTTTTTCTGCGTAGTATCTGCTGGTTTCATACCATCATCAGGTATACCTAGACGCATATCTTTAACTGGTACTGATGCTAATACTAAAATAATAAGACCTATTAAAACTGCTGCTAACGGCTTACCAACAACAAATTTTGACCATGGTGTCTCAACATCGTTGGCAAATTCAGATTTAGCTTGTTTAGGCTGAATTTGTTTATGGAAAATACTAATTATAGCTGGTAATAATGTTAATGCACTGATAACAGCTACCAATACACTAATTGCTGAAGCATAACCCATAACTGCTAAGAAATCGATGCCTACAAGTGCTAAACCACACACAGCAATAATTACTGTAATACCGGCAAAGACAACTGCACTTCCTGCTGTACCTACAGCTAAACCTATAGCTTTAATATGATCGGTTTCTGTTTTCATAATTTGTCGGTATCTAAAGAGTATAAATAACGCATAATCTATACCAACTGCTAAACCTATCATAACTGCTAAAGTTAAAGTCACGTTAGGTATGTCAAAGGCATAAGTTAATAACGAGATAATACCAACGCCAGAACCTAAACCGATAAGTGCACTAATAATAGGCATACCAGCAGCTATAAATGAACCAAATGTAATAAGTAATACTACAAATGCCACAATAATACCTATAAGTTCGGAACTACCACCTATTTCAGTAGATTCCATACCTGAACCCATTAATTCTACTTGAACATTATGTTTATCTTCTAAGTCGTTTACTTTATCTTGTACGTTATCTTTATTGTCATCTGTAATAGAAGTCGCACTAATATCATAATTGATATCAGCAAATAATGTCGTTTTATCTTTACTTATTTGTTTACTTTCATATGGATCAGCTACATTTTTAATGTCCTTGTCACCGTCTTTAATATCATCTAACGTACTTTGGACATCTTTCATGACATCTTGTTTAACAATACCATCATCTGTATCTGATTTAATGACCGCACGAATTTGTGCTTTTTCACTATCTTGATCGAATTCTTCTTCAATCTTATCGTTAGTATCTAATGATTGAAGTCCATTCATTGTAATATCATTATCAAATTTAGGTGCATTAAATGTTAAAGGTATGATAATTGCTACTAACACAACCAACCATCCTATAAGCGCCCACCATTTATTTTTGGCCATAAATGAACCTATTTTATATAAAAATTTTGCCAAGCTATTGCCTCCTTATTTAATCAACGTTATAGTCTAAATATATAGTGTAGATTATTTACAGTACTATACTACTAGTAATCCCCCCCAATTTTAAAGAAATAATAATTATTATATGTATATTTAAACTACAAAAACAGGAGGATTGTAGAATGAATCATTCTGATTTACGTGTTATAAAAACGAAACGCGCATTATCACAAAGCCTTTTTACACTTTTAGATAAAAAGGAATTTTCTGGAATTACTGTTAATCAAATATGCGAAGACGCGTTAGTCCATCGTACCACATTTTATAAACACTTCTATGATAAATACGATTTATTAATTTATTTAGTCACTGACTTAACGAATGGCTTTTTCTCAGCTGACATTAGCGATCGTATTAATAAACCTTTTTCGACTATGTTTGAATCATTCACCAACGTAAAATTTTTAGAGCGCATTTCACGTAAACAAGAAAATGATCGAGAGCTTGAAGAAACTTTAGTAAATCATTTCATTACGGTTTTGCAGAATGATATTAAAAAAAATGAACACCGTATAACTGTTGATGATAAAATACCGAGCGAACTCATTTTTTACATTTACGGTTCTACATTGCATGGTATTATGTCTTGGAAAAATGATTACAATATGGATTTGTCACCACATGAATTAGACAAAATTTATCATACACTTATTAATATCAAAGTTCAGGATGATTAAGTTGGCATTTCTAACATAAAAAGCCCCGTTACATGCAAAGTGCAACGGGACTTTTTTAAATTAAAACATTAAATTAAAACATTTCTGAAACAACTTTTTGTTCTAAGAAATTTAACATGTAATCTGGACTACCAGTTTTGGCATCTGTACCAGACATTTTAAATCCACCAAATGGATGATATCCTACTACTGCAGCTGTACAACCACGATTTAGATATAAGTTACCTACATCATAGTCACGTACTGCTTTTTGCCAATTTTCACGATTATTTGTAATAACCGCACCTGTTAAACCGTAGTCTGTATCATTAGCAATTGTTAATAGCTCATCGAAGTTTGAACCTTTAACGAATCCAACAACTGGGCCAAAAATCTCTTCTTGCATTATTTGGTCTTGTGATTTTAGTCCTGAGATAATTGTTGGTTCTACAAAGTAACCTGTACTGTCATCAGTACCGCCACCTTGTTCTAAATTGCCTTCTTTACTTCCAATTTCTATATAGTTTTTAATTTTATCAAATTGTTTTTGGTTAATTACAGGACCCATATACGTATTGTTTTCTGTATTACCCACAGTTAAATCTTTAGTGAGTTTAACTGCTTTTTCCAACACTTCATCATATACATCCTTATGGACTATAGCTCTTGAACATGCAGAACATTTTTGACCTGAAAAGCCAAAAGCTGAAGAAACAATTGCTTCGGCAGCTAAATCTGTATCAATCTCATTATCTACAATAATCGCATCTTTACCGCCCATTTCAGCGATAACGCGTTTTAAGAAATTTTGTCCTTCTTGTACTTTTGCAGCACGTTCAAAAATACGAGTACCAGTCGCTCTTGAACCAGTAAACGTCACGAAGTGTGTATGTTTACTATCTACAAGGTAATCACCAATTTCTTTCGGATCACCAGGTACAAAGTTAACTACACCTTTTGGTAAACCAGCTTCTTCTAAAATTTCAATTAATTTATAAGCTGTTAATGGCGTATCTTCAGCAGGTTTAAGTAACACAGTGTTACCAGCAACTACTGGTGCTAATGTCGTACCTGCCATTATAGCAAACGGGAAGTTCCATGGTGGAATTGTCACACCTGTACCAATTGGTTTATAGAAATATTTATTGTGCTCGCCTTCCCTATCTAATACGGGTTTACCATCAGCGAGTTCCATCATTGATCTTGCATAATATTCAATGAAGTCGATACCTTCTGCTGCATCACCAACTGCTTCGTCCCAAGGTTTGCCAGCTTCATAAACCATAACTGCTGAAATTTCTTCTTTACGTCTACGAATAATTGCAGAAACACGTAGTAAAAACTCAGCACGATCTCTGTGAGACCATTTTCTCCAAGATTCATACGCTTCATTTGCAGTATCAAAAGCTTTATCTACTTCTTTTTGTGTTGCTTTTGACACTTCTGCAATAATTTCAGTTGTTTTTGCTGGATTAACTGATTGATACGTATCATCTGTGTAAATCTTTTCCCCATTAATTACTAATGGAATTTTTTGGTTTAATTCACCTTTCACTTTCTTTAATGTTTCCTTGAAAGACTCAACATTTTGTTGATTTGTAAAATCAATACCTGGTTCATTGTGATAATTAACTACCATTTTTCTACCTCCATATCGTTTGTAAATAGAAAACTAAAATGGAAAAATCCATTTATTAGTTATATTCTAGCGATTCAAGAGTAGAATTGCAATCGCTTCCAACAATTTATTTTAAAATTAATATTAAGCTTACAATTTAATTCAATCGAGGGTTGCAAGTTTATTCTGTTTGATAAATTAATATGCTATTTGCTTCAGCGTAATCGAAAATTAATAATTTTTTACATTATATTTATATTGTGATTAAATTTAATGTGTTAAGCTGTTTATTCGATTAATTGAAATCACGTCATTAATTTAAAATACATAAAATACGAAGTGAAAGGTTTTGTTGTTCACATGAAAACTTATACCTCGGTTATTTTTTGGATGCGTGCCCTAGCTTGTTTGAGCATTGTTTTAATACATGCTATAACAACCACGTTTATTCAAAGCGATAATATAGGAAAAGGTACCTTAATCCGAGTCATACAATTATTATTAATGTTTAGCACACCCTTATTTGTGTTTATTTCTGAATTTTTACTAGCAAAAAATTATCATACTTCAATTAAAAAGGGCTTTTTCAAAGATAAGTTATTATTTCTTGGCATTCCTTATGTTTGTATAAATATAGGAATCTCTTATTTTTATTTTAAGCCAAAAACTTTTACTGAATTTTTAGGTTTTCTAGAATCAACAATGTTTCACGGAGCAGCAGTTACTTATTTCATTGTTATCATTCTGCAATTCTATATTTTGCATTTTCTATTTTCAAAGTATCTAGTCAATCGTAATCCTATCTTAATGGTTCTTTTTTCAGTACTATTTGCTACAGTTTATTGGGGCATTAGACAGTTTATTCCACAACCAGAATCGCCAATATTAGCTTGGTTCTGGGATCGTGAAGGTTGGATGTTATTCTTAGGTTGGTTGAGTTACTTTATTTTAGGTTTTTATACTGGTATATATTATGAAAAACTGATGGCTAATATTAAAAAATATACTTGGCTCATTTTGTTAGGTACTTTGCTAAGTACAGCATTTTTAATTTTCAATTATGTCTCAGGTGTTAGCACATGGGTAGAGTCAAAACGTTTTGATATCCCAATTTATGTAACGATGATTATTTTGTTATTCTTTTTATTCTCAGCGTATTTTAAATACGTTCCAAAATTCATTATTTTTATAAGTAATTATTCATTCTGTATTTACTTACTACATTACTTCTTTGTTAATCAATTAGGGTTATTAAGAGAAGATAGTGCCATTCGTAATATCGTTTTCACCTTTATTATTACGGTAACAGTATCTATTTGTTTAGCCTATTTAATCAATCAATTTAAATGGGGTAAATATATTATAGGTGGAATTGGTCACATTAAATACGAAAAAGTATATGAAAGTTACAAACACGGTAAAGTTGATTAACATAATAAAGCGCCGACATTCCTTAGTAGTAAGGATATGTCGGCGCTCTCTTTATGTATATTTAAGCTTTGCGTTTTTGTTGCTTGCGTTTTTTTCGTTGCTTCGTAGTACTTCGACGTGACAGTAACATGATGCCTGCAATAAACCATAATAATGATGAAACAACATTAACTGTTAAGACGTTAATAAGTGCAATTAAAATCAACAGAATGCCTGTAAATTTCGCTAGTTTGCCCATCATTGTGACACTTATCATCGCTATAATACAACATACTACACAAATAGCTAATATAATTAATGCGCCTTGCTTCATATAATCAAATAACGTACTAGGTGATAATTGACCAGTAAATTGTGCAATGTTTTGATTGTTATTCGCAGTTGCTATTAGTGGTAGCACTTTCTGTTTAATACTTGCATCATTGAGAAATGGTAATGCTAGCGCAGACGCCGCAATAACTACAAATTGCAATAAGATTCCTACCCAAGTTAATATTTTTTCTGTTGTTCGTTTCATGATTGTCCCTCCCTCAAACCAATTTCTTACACATAATTATACATTTTTTATGTTGCACAAGGCAAAAGAACTTTAGACTGATTTTATTATTTGAGTTATTTTCAAGTAACTTTAGTATTTGTTCAAAACTAATAATTAAATATTTCTGCTAGAATAAGATTATAATTACAAGGGGGATTCATTATGAATATACAAAACGCATCACCAGAACAATTACGTCATTACATTCGACATGGTATGCTCGATGGACATACTAGTGGTTTAGCTAAAGGTTATGTACAAGCCAACGTGGTCATTTTACCTTCAGCTTATGCTTATGATTTTTTAAAGTTTTGTTTTAGAAATCCTAAGTCTTGCCCGTTGCTTGATGTCTCAGAAGTTGGTTCTACTTCATTTCCATACTTTGCTAACTCTGCTGATATTCGTACTGATGTAGCTGAATATCGTGTTTATAAAGATGGTGAGCTCGTTGAAACACCTACAGACATCACACACTTATATAATGATGACTTAGTGAGTTTTTTAATTGGTTGTAGTTTTACGTTCGAACACGCTTTACTTGAAGCTCAAATTCCAATCCGACACATTGAAGAACAACATAATGTACCAATGTATATCACAAATATTCCAACCGAAGCGAGTGGGATATTTAGCGGTCCAACAACTGTAAGTATGCGTCCAATGACAGTGGCACAGGCCCTTAAAGCAACAGAAATTACTACTCGTTTTAAAGATGTACACGGTACACCGCTTCACTTCGGAGATCCTGAAACAATTGGCATTAAAAATATTAATAAACCTGATTTTGGTGAAGCTGTCACGATAAATACGAATGAAATACCTGTATTTTGGGGCTGTGGCGTCACACCACAATCTGTAGCACTTAACGTTAAACCACCACTTATGATTACACATTCACCGGGTCATATGTTTATTACAGATATTCGTGATAGTGAAATGTCACAATAGCAAGCAAAATTTTAACTACTAATCTCATTAATAAAGCGTTTGGCACATTTCGTTGTCCCAAACGCTTTATTATTTTTGAACTATCTATTTTCTAATTCATGTTTAGTAATAATTGGATAATTTTTAAATACCAGAGATGCGCCATAGCCCACAATGAGACCAATCACACCTAAAATAGCTCCATAAATAAGTATTGTAGTAGGACTATTAAACCCAAACATCACTAAAAAACCAGCTAATGGTGTCGCAGTACCAGTCGCATCATTAATCATACCAGACGATGCAATAACTGCGCCGCCAAGCGCACCTCCAATAAAATTAGCAGTATAAATCGGCACTGGATTAGCAGAAACGACATCTGCTTGTGATAACGGCTCAATACATACTGCAATCTTAGACTTACGGTCACCTAAGTTTAATCTATGGAACATTGTACCATTGATAAATGATGAACCAAATGACACCATGGCAGCAATAGCCATAGGTAAGCCTGTCATTCCTAAGAGGGCAGTAAGAGCCATAGAACTCAATGGTGCTGTACCTACAACTGTAATGATGCCGCCTAATATTAGACCCATCACAATCGGATTTACATCCATAGAATTTTGAATAATGTCACCAATCTTCATAAGTGAGTTATTTACTAATGGTGTAACACCTGTTGCCAATAATCGTGCTAACGGTGCGATTAATAAAATACCTACAATTAAATCGACACCATCTGGCACTTTTTTTTCAGCATATTTCATTATATAACCTACAACATACCCTGCAACGAAACCAGGAATAAGATCCAAACCACCACATGATACAGCAATAGCTAAAGCATATACCGGTGACACACCGATAGCTAAAGCCACTAAGCCAGCTGCAGCTACTCCACCTAAGCCACCAGCAGCGTCACCTAATTCCCCCAAAAATTTAATACCTAATAAATCTCCACCTACATATTTATGGAAAGCCTCCACTAAAAATGTAGCGATAGCAGCATTTGCCAAAGCACTCATTGCTTTCATACCACTGGGCGCTTTATATGTAAATAGCGTGAATAATGCTAATACTATTACTAAAAATATAGTCCCTATCAGAATATCCATGTACTTCTTTCCTCTCTTTTTCTTAAATAACTAATTATTTTTACATTGTCACGAATAATCATTTTAACATATTTATTTAATATATTCCGAACAATTTTATTTATTTAGTAATAAGCTCCGCAGAACATTTTATAATATTTATTAAATTTATATCAAAATATGACACAACTTTAAAAATATACAGTGTTACGTCACAGCCAACAAAATACCAACATTAACTTTGGCATAGCAGTTGGCCATACTTAGTTAGTGTTGGTATTGTAATATTGCTCTATTTTAATTTAATATGAAATAAATCTAGCCTTATGTAGTAATAGCTTTTACTACCTTTGCTGGTGTACCCATAGCTAGTGACTGAGCTGGTATATCTTTGGTCACGACACTGCCTGCACTAATAACACTGCCTTCTCCAATAGTAACACCTGGCAGCACGACTACATTCGCACCTAACCATACATTCGGACCTATTGTAATTGGTAAAGCCTGTTCTAGACCTGCATTACGTCGTGTCGCTTCTAATGGATGATTCGCCGTATAAAGACCACATTTAGGTCCGATAAACGTGTTATCTCCAATATTAATAGTTGCACAATCCATAAAGTAACAATCGTGATTCACAAAAACATTTTGCCCTAATTTGATATTATAACCATAATCGACCATGAAAGGACTTAGCAGTTCTACTTGCTGTGGTTCATAGTTTAATAGTTGCGTTAAGATAGCTTGCCGTTGTTCTAATGCACTAGGCTTAACTTGGTTCAACATATGACATAAATCTTTCGCATCCAGTCTTTCTTGTGCTAATTCTTCATTAAAATTAGCATCATACCATTCCCCGGCTAGCATTTTTTCTTTTTCATTCATCAAAATTGCACTCCCTTAATTTGCAAGCTGTTGTTAGCTTAAAAATAATAATAATCGATAAATTAGTGTGCCCGCATAGTTACCTATTACGTACCCTAGTGTTCCAATTATTAGGATAGGGCCAACTAAATTAGTCCATCGTTTGCCTATTGCTAACGCTGCTGCTGTTGTTGGTCCACCTGCAGTAGCATTACTAGCTAATAAAATTTCTTCTATTTTAAAATTGCACCATTTACCTATAACTAAGCTCAAGCCAAGATTAAATATCAATATAATAATGACAAAGATAAATAGTAATGGTGCTGTGCTTATAATTGTAACAAATGAAGCTGGAATACCTATAACAACAAAGAATATATAAATAAAAAATGTTCCAATTTCTGAAGCACCGGCCAAACGCTCAAAAAAGTCTCCCCAAATTACGACGACTAACAGCGTAAACGTTGTTAACAATAAATAAGGATCACCAAAAAACGATACTACAATATTCCATATTAAATTATTGTTAGGTAACCATGCTTGTAGTACTTCAGATAATTTAAAACTACCTGCAACTAATAAAATCGCGCAAGTAATTGATAAAGCAATATCTAAAAGTTGAATTTTTTTAGGTTGCCAATAATTTTGTTGTTCCTGTTCATTGTCAGTAGTTGCATAATCTGTATGATAATGACGTTTAATGATAGGTAATGCTGGTATCGCAATTAACAATAAAAAGTACAATGCCATTACACTATTATCAGCTACTACTGTAGCAGAAATCATCTCTTCAGGTGTATTAAGTTTAGCACTAAGTGCTGCAAAATTAACCCTGCCACCAATATAGCTACCAGTCATCATTGCACCTATTTTCGCTAAATATGGAATCCATTGTTGTAACACAATAAATCCAACTACCGTTCCTATCATAGTACCTACTGAAGCAATTAAAAATATTACTAATAAACGTCTGCTTTCTTTCCATATTTTTATAATATTAGAATTAAATAACAATAATGGAATAGATAGTGGTACTATATAATCCCACACAGTATCATAAACCGGTGATGCTGTTGGTATAATTTTAAAATTGGATAAAGCCATAGCCCCTACTAGCGCAATAATTGCACCTGAAATAGTACTTGCCCATCGATAATGTTGTTCTAATACTAAACTTACGGTTGCCCATAAAATAATTATCGCCCATAGTAACCATGTGTCATCTTTGGCAATCACTGTCCCCACATACATGATATTCTCCCCCTTTTTTTCCATACTCAATCTATAATTTATTACTGCTTATTATTACTAAGATATAATGTTTTATCAATAATTTTCAGAATTTTTGCTTAATATTACCGTTACATTATTGTGTAACTAAATTTAAATTGATATTCTTAACAATATCTTTTTAACATTCAAAGGGGTGAATTGTTATGAAACAAAGAATTGGGTTATTTCTCGGCCCATTACTATTTTTAATCATTTTATTTATTCCGAGTATTACAGGTTTGGATCATGCGCCACGCGCTGTCCTAGCTGTAACAGTTTTCGTAGCTACGTGGTGGATTACAGAAGCAATTCCCATTCCAGCAACCTCATTAATGCCATTAATTCTATTACCGTTAACAGGTGGTACCGATGAACAAATTGCTGCCAATGCTTATGCAGATCCGATTGTATTTATGTATATGGGTGGATTCATAATTGCTTTAGCTATAGAGAAGTGGAACTTACACCGGCGTATTGCTATGACAATTATTTCTATGATGGGATCCAGCAGTAACCATGTAATTCTAGGCACGATGATTGCGACAGCATTTATTTCAATGTGGATTTCAAATGCTGCTACTGCACTTATGATGTTACCCATTGCTTTAGCGTTAATAGAAGAAATTAAAACAGCAAAATTTCTCTCACCAGAATCGGCACATAAATTTTCTAAAGCTTTACTATTAACTGTGGCTTACTCTGCTTCAATAGGTGGGCTTGCTACTTTAATCGGTTCAGTGCCGAATGCAGTATTTGCTGCCGTTGCCGCTTCAAGCTTAGATCGTTCAGTATCATTCGCACAGTGGATGCTCTTTGCATTACCTATTACTATAATTTTATTAATTGTCCTTTACTTATTACTGACTAAATGGCTGTTCAAAATCGATGATGCTGATCAAGTTTCTTCTGATTTTGCTAAAAAAGAGCTACATAACTTAGGTCCAATGTCTTACGAAGAAAAATTAACAGGTTTAGTCTTTTTAATCGTAAGTGTACTGTGGATTTCAAGCAGTGCCTTACCTGCATCACTACATTTATCTGATACAGTAATTGCAATGATTGGGGCAGTTTTACTGTTTTTAATTCCTGCACGTGCTGATAAAGGTGGATTACTCGTATGGAAAGATATGTCTAAATTATCATGGGGTATTTTACTATTATTTGGCGGTGGCTTATCGTTAGCTGCTGCATTTGAAGATTCAGGACTTACCAAATGGTTTGGAGGTATGTTAGGTATTGTAGAACCATTACCGCTTATCCTTATCGTTATTGTGTTAACTACAGGTATTTTATTCTTAACAGAAGTCATGTCTAATACAGCTGTATCTAATATGCTTATGCCTATTAGTATAGGATTAGCAGCAGCCATTAATCAGGATCCATTTTTCATTATGGGAGTTGTCGCTTTATCTTCTACTTGTGCATTCATGTTACCTATATCAACACCACCGAATGCAGCAGTCTTTAGTTCCGATGAATTAGACATGAAAGATATGATTAAAGCCGGTTTCATTTTAAATATATTTACGATTATTATCATTTCGTTCTTTGTTTATTTCTGGTTACCAATTGCTTTTGGTTTGTAATGACATATGTTACAGTATCATGCTAAGGTATGATTTCACTTTTATACTAAGGACGCATGTAATTAACATAAATCAAATGTACAATAGCATTATAAACTACTAAAAGGAGTCGCTAATTATGAAAACATTAATTAAAGGTGCCATTGCTGTCTTACTCATATTGGGTGTAGTAAAAACTTTCCAAGATTATAATGTGCCCGCGGAAGCTTCAAATTACTATAACCAAGTTAAAAACGGCGAAGTGTTACAGAATGTCGAGAACATTAATTTTGATTCACTCAAAAACCTCAATTTCGAAGACTTCAAACCTGCAGATTTCTTTTAACTAGTTTATATGTAATCTCTATCCAGTACTTGAAGTAATGGTAGCCATGTTCAATTACTTCAATCATTTGCAAATACTAAATAACTATAAATACACAAGCCTTAGGTGATTGTTCGCCCAAGGCTTATTTTTATATATTATAATATCGATAGTGCTTAGGTCTTACTCTTATAAGAAGTAGACTAACCGAAGGCTATAGTCTAAAGCAGTGTCCGTGAAAAGCATGCACAAAAAAACCTGCCAACAAAGTCGGGAACTTTGTCTGTAACCTCTTGTTTTATAATCAGTAAATAAGCCTTAGATATTAATAATCCTTAGCACTTATCTATAATATTGGCAGTGGTTTTAGCCGACTTCTGCGGGAATAGCGCTAGCCGAAGACTACAGGCTGAGGCAGTGCCCGCGGAAAGCGCGCATAAAAAACTGCCAACAAAGTCGGAAACTTTGTCGACAGTCTATAAGATGCCACTTCTTATTTTACTTACAAGTGCTAAATTCAAATAGCGTGCTTCACTGTTCTACTAGAATGTATAAATGACATTATGCCAAATATACAATATACAATGGAATAAGCTATCATCACAATGTATATTGGCAGCATTTGTTGTGTTCCCATAATTTGATTAAATGCTGTAGCTGCAAAGAATGCATGACCTAATGAAACGATAAGTGGTAAACCAAAATTAACCATTACTTTTAGACTTAACCCTCGTAACATATCTCGATGCGTATAGCCCATTTTACATAAAATACGATAATTTTCGATTTCATCCTCGGTTTCATCCATCTGTTTGATATAAATTATACAGCCAGATGCTACTAAAAAAGCCAGTCCTAAAAATGATGTCACAAACAATAATATACCGATAGATTGATGTACGCGATCTTGAATCGCATCACGTGTCTCAATTTTAGGTTCAATACTTTGCGATAAGTCTGTCGCTTGAGTCATATCGTCATGATTTTTTATCGTAAAACCATATTGTTTATTCGTCTCCTCGGCAGAAGATTTTAATGATTGATACAAGTTATCGCTAAGCAAAAAGACTGGTTGATTAAACGAGACCGTTGATTGAAAAGCGTTTATAGTTTTTTCTGTATTAAATTTAATCGCAACATCTCTGTCACCTTTGAAAACAATGTCCTGCCCCAGTTTAAAGTCATAATTACCTTGTGCCGATTTAGGCATGATGACTTGCCCTTTATGACCATGTGCCTCAATACCTTTAAAATACTTGTCACTTGTTATGACAACATTAGAAGTTTTAACATTTTGCGAACCAATGTTGAACACGTCTTGTTTTTTTATCGGCACATAAGCAACTTCTTTATACGCAATATTATAATCGATATTATGTTGATTCAATTGTTTTTCTAATTTCTTAGCAGATTGTTGGTCATTATAAACAATATCTTGCGGTGATTGCATATCAACCATATCGTCACCTTGCGCTTTATTTATCGCGCTAAAACATAATACAGTCACTGTGACAGCTGAAATAGTAGCTATAATTGTTAGAGATAAAGCATTCTTTTTCATACGATGCATTATCGAAGCTGTAAACACCACATCTGTGATAGATACATGCCCACGCTTAAAGCGTTTCAGTGATTTAAAAATAACCGATACGGAACTTCTGAAAAATAAATACGCCCCGCCTATAGTCAAAATTAAAATACCTGGTATAAGTATACCTACTTGAGTAATAAATTTAGAGAACATTTCTGTCGACAAATAATAACCTGTAGCTATCATAATAATACCGAACGCACCAGCTATTACTTCTAAGACAGTAATTTTTTTGTGTGTCGTATCAGCTTTCGCTTTATCATCCATCAGCGATAAAATACTACGTTTTTTAATAAATATATAACTTTGAACTAAAATTAAAACAAATGCAATGAACAGCATAATCGCAGTTTGGATAACTGCCATGTATTGAAATCCTATCGATACGCCTATACTTATCCCTAACATTTTTAAAACGATCATCAATAAAATTTTAGAACCAAAAACACCTATAAAGATTCCAACAAGTCCTGTCGAGATAAACATGACACTTTGTTCTAAAAATAAAATACGTAACAAATGATATTTTGTTAGTCCGATTAATTGGTACATAGCAAACTCTTTTGTGCGACGTTTAATAAATAAGTAATTTGCATACATTAAAAATATAATAATTATGACGAATAAAAAATTAGCCCCAATTTCTGCACCTTTTTTAATTATCGTACTAGAATCTTCATTATTAATACTCTCTGTATACTTTAATGTCACAAAACTAAAAAACAAGACGATACTTGTTATTAAAGAAAATATATACATACCGTAGTAACGTATATTGTTCTTAAAGTTCTTTAAAATGATTTGATTAAATGTCATTCACGACACCACCTAAGGTTGCTTGCATATAAATAATATTTCGATAAAATTCTTTGTTATTATCGTCCCCTTGGTATAACTCGGAATGAATATTTCCGTCTTTTAGCATAATGACACGATTCGAATAACTTGCTGCAACTGGATCATGTGTCACCATTACAATGGTCGCATTAAATTGTTTATTCATTTCTTCTAATCTAAACAACAAATCTTGTGCACTTTTAGAATCCAGTGCTCCAGTAGGTTCATCTGCGAAAATGATAGCAGGTT
The DNA here is from genome assembly GCF_002902345.1 of Staphylococcus arlettae. Lineage (GTDB taxonomy): Bacteria > Bacillota > Bacilli > Staphylococcales > Staphylococcaceae > Staphylococcus > Staphylococcus arlettae. The sequence continues at coordinate 156,662 of NZ_PPQB01000019.1, read as the reverse complement.
TATGAACAAATGCACGCGCTGCTGCTGTACGCTGTTGTTGGCCTCCAGAAATTTCACTCGGATATTTATCGCGAATGTCATAAATACCCAATGCTTCAGTAATTTCATTAAAACTCTGAGTCATCTCTTCTTTAGACAATTTTTTTATAGACAGTGGTAACATTATGTTTTCTTTAACCGTTAACGTATTTAACACACTATAATCTTGGAAAATAAAGCCCACTTCACTTTTACGAAATGCTGCTAATTCTTTATTTTTCATTTTGCTAAGCTCATGTCCATTTATTTCGACAGTCCCACTTGTAATATAGTCTATAGAGCTTAAGACATTTAACAATGTTGTTTTACCTGAACCAGATGGGCCCATAATCGACACAAATTCACCTTTTTCAATGGCAAAATCTAATCCTTTTAGCACTTGTTGTTGGTGAAATCGATTACCGTAATTTTTAGTAAGTCCTTTGACATTTAATAATACCAACTTAAACACTCCTTTTTTGTTATTATCGATAAATCTATTGTATAGAAATTAAATTTTTTTCTCGCTGCATTCACCTAACAAATTACCTATCTCAAATGACAAAATTGTCACATCTGCACTAATGTTGCTATTTTCTCTATGATATAATAGTTAAATTGAAATCAAATCAAGGAGTAAAAAGCATGTTATCTAAATTAAAAAGAGAATGGCTAACTGACCCCGTTACTAATGTTTTAGCTGGTATCGTTGTCGCTTTAGCCCTTATACCTGAAGCGTTATCCTTTTCTATAATCGCCGGCGTTGATCCGATGGTGGGCTTATATTCCTCATTCATTATTGCAGTAGTCATTTCTATTGTTGGTGGACGACCAGCAATGATTTCAGCAGCTACAGGTGCTGTTGCTTTAGTAGTTGTTCCGTTAGTAAGAGATTATGGTGTAAACTACTTATTTGCCGCTACTATTTTAATGGGAATTTTACAGATTTTATTTGGAATTTTAAAAATCGGACGTTTAATGAAATTTATTCCAAACTCTGTCATGATTGGCTTTGTTAATGCTTTAGCAATATTAATTTTCCTTACACAACTCAAACATATTTTTGGCATTTCTATTGCTACTTATGTCTTTACCATTATTACCTTACTTATTATATATTTGTTACCTCAAGTATTCACACGTATTCCTGCACCATTAATCGCAATTATTTTATTAACCATAACAGCAATGTTAACTGGTGCAGATGTTAAGACTGTTGGTGATTTAGGTGATATCAAACGTACATTACCACATTTTTTAATACCAGATGTACCATTTACGTTTGAAACGTTGAAAATCATTTTTCCTTATTCATTGTCCATGGCTATAGTGGGCTTAGTTGAAAGTTTATTAACTGCACGTATCGTAGACAATGCTACTGATAGTTTTAGTAATAAAAACCGAGAATCTAGTGGCCAAGGTGTTGCTAATTTAATTACCGGCTTTTTTGGTGCCATGGGCGGTTGTGCTATGATTGGTCAATCTGTTATTAATGTACGTTCTGGTGCTACGACACGTTTATCTACTTTTACAGCTGGTGTATTTTTAATGATTTTAATACTAGTCTTTGGTGAGTGGGTCATTCAAATTCCTATGCCGATTCTTGCGGGCATAATGGTTATGGTGTCAGTAGGTACCTTCAATTGGAAATCTTTCAATTTTATAAAAAACGCACCACGTACAGATGCAGTAGTGATGTTGTTAACTGTCGCTATTGTCTTAGCTACAGATAACCTAGCTTTAGGCGTCGTAGCTGGTGTTATTGTCAGCGCATTGTGCTTTGCCACAAAAATTTCTAATATTACAGTTAAACGCAGTGACTCAGCTGATACGATTTACTATTCAATTAGTGGTCAAATCTTTTTTGTCTCTATTGATGCTTTAATGAATCAACTCGATTTTGATGTAACAAATAAAACAATTTATTTAGATTTTAAGAATGCACATTTATGGGATGACTCTGCTGTCAATGCCATAGATACACTTATTGAACAGTTTAACAAAAAGCATAACACTGTATACCTTCAACACTTGAATAAAGATAGTCATAAAATTATATCAGCATTAAGCGACATCAATAAAAAACATTTAATTTAAGATTTCCACTATGACTTTACTCGTAACGTGGTTGTTTGAAATAACAAAATTTAATAACTAGTATGCTAAGAGTAGAACCACGAAACCTAATATATAACTAGGCCGTGCGCATCTACTCTTTTTAAATTTAATGCTTGACTTTAATACCTATAGGGGGTATATTGAAGGCAAGATAACACATTAGGAGGAAACTCAGAGATGGCTACTTCTCATAAAACTACGTTTGGTATTACCGGTATGACTTGTACTGCTTGTGCCAATCGCATAGAAAAAAATTTGAATAAATTGCCTGATGTCGTTGCAACGGTCAACCCTACAACAGAAAAAGCGACTGTAGACTATGATCCTAATTCTACGTCACTCGAAACTATCACTGAAACCGTTCAAAATACTGGTTATGGGGTAATTACCGAAACAACTGAACTCGATGTTTTAGGTATGACGTGTGCTGCTTGTTCTACTCGTGTAGAAAAAATACTTAATCGTACAGATGGTGTATCACAGGCCAATGTGAATCTAACTACAGAACAAGCTAACATTGCGTACAATCCAGAAGTCACTACGCCAGAAGCGTTAATTGCTCGTATACAAAATATCGGGTACGATGCGCAACTAAAAGCAACAGCTGGAGATAAAGTTTCTCAAAAAAGTAAAGAGCTAAAGCGTAAACGATTGAAACTTATTATTTCAGCCATACTCTCGTTACCACTACTCTTGACCATGTTTGTTCATTTATTTAATTTGCCAATGCCCGCCATCTTAATGAATCCATACTTTCAATTAACCTTAGCTACTATTGTACAATTTGGTATTGGTTGGCAATTTTATATAGGTGCCTACAAAAGTTTACGTAGTGGTTCGGCTAACATGGATGTATTAGTAGCATTAGGTACAAGTGCTGCTTACTTCTATAGTCTATTTGAAACTATAAAATGGATTGTCCAACCACAAATCACACCACATCTTTATTTTGAAACAAGTGCAGTATTGATCACGCTTATCTTATTAGGTAAATATTTAGAAGCACGTGCTAAATCTCAAACGACTAATGCTTTAAGTACATTGTTAAATTTACAAGCTAAAGAAGCACGCGTAATTCGTAATGGTACTACGCAAATGATCCCATTAAAAGAAGTTGTTGTTGGCGATCATCTTATTGTTAAACCAGGAGAAAAAATACCTGTCGATGGACTTGTGATTAAAGGTACTACTTCTATTGACACTTCAATGATTACAGGTGAATCTATGCCAGTAACTAAATTTGAAAATGATGAAGTCATAGGTTCCACTATGAATAAAAATGGTGTCATTACTATGGAAGCAACGAAAGTAGGCAAAGATACAGCGCTATCTTCTATAGTACAAGTGGTCGAACAAGCACAAGGCTCTAAAGCACCTATTCAACGCCTAGCAGACACTATTTCCGGTTATTTTGTACCCATTGTAGTAGCGATTGCTATACTAACATTTATCGTATGGATCACTTTAGTACAAGTTGGACAAATCGAACATGCTCTAGTTGCATCTATTGCAGTTTTAGTAATCGCTTGTCCATGTGCCTTAGGTTTAGCTACACCAACTTCAATCATGGTAGGCACAGGAAAAGCAGCAGAACATGGTATATTATTTAAGGGTGGTTCTTATATTGAGCATACTCATAATATCAATACCATCGTCTTAGACAAAACAGGCACAATTACAAAAGGAACACCTGAAGTAACTGATTTTACTGGTTCAAATACTACATTACAATTATTGGCCAGTGCTGAACAGGGGTCCGAACATCCATTAGCTGAAGCAATAGTCACTTATGCTCAACAGCACGAAATAACATTATCACAACCTGAAACGTTCGAAGCATTGCCTGGCAAAGGCATTGTCGCTACAGTCGACAACCATACTATTCTCATTGGCAATCGTCAGTTAATGGATCAGTATGACGTAGATATTTCAATGGCTAATAACACTATGCAAAATTATGAAGATGCCGGTAAAACAACTATGCTTATTGCAATTAACAAAGAATATAGTGGCTTAATCGCAGTCGCTGATACAGTGAAAGCTACAGCACAACAAGCGATTGAGTTACTACATCAACAAAATATCGAGGTCGTAATGTTAACTGGTGATAATCAACGTACTGCACACGCTATAGCACAACAAGTGGGCATTGATACAGTTATTGCTGACGTCGTACCTGAAGAAAAAGCAGCAGTCATCGAGTCACTGCAACAACAAAATAAAAAAGTAGCAATGGTTGGCGATGGAATTAATGATGCACCTGCCTTAGTAACAGCTGATATAGGTATTGCTATTGGTACAGGTACCGAAGTGGCAATAGAAGCTGCTGATATTACAATTTTAGGTGGCGATTTATTACTCTTACCAAAAGCACTCTATACAAGTAAGGCTACAATACGTAATATACGCCAAAATCTGTTTTGGGCTTTCGGTTATAATGTTGCAGGCATACCAATTGCTGCTCTAGGATTATTAGCTCCATGGGTTGCTGGCGCAGCAATGGCCTTAAGTTCAGTCAGTGTCGTAACCAATGCTTTACGTTTGAAACGCATGAAATTATAGCAGTATGCTATTAAAAGGAGGTGATTCATATGACAACTGAAACAATTCAAGTTGAAGGTATGAGTTGTGACCATTGTAAACAAGCTGTAGAAGGCGCATTAACAAAATTATCTGGTGTCTCAACTGCGAAAGTTGACTTAACAGCTGGTAATGTCCAAGTTGATTATGATAACGACCAAGTTGAAGTCACAGATATGAAATCTGCAATTGAAGATCAAGGTTATGATGTCCAATAGGGAGTGGGACAGAAATCTGATTTTGAATAAATGATTTCGTCGTCCCACCCCGGCAAGGATGACTAGCGTTGAAAAAAGCTCGGTTTAAAGCGCATTTTCAATGCAGTCAGCTACTGCCAATACAAAAAGAGAGTGGGACAAATCAATATTGTCCCACTCTCTTTTTAATGATATAAATGTGCGATACTTTGCAATCGTTGTATTGCCACGGCTAACTGTTCATCATCAATTGCCAAAGACATACGTACATAGTGATGACCATTGTCCCCAAATGGAAAACCCGGTGCAACCAAAATAGATTGTTCCTGTAACAAATATTCTACAAATCCTTCTCCGTCAAAGTGTGGAGGTGTTTTCAACCATAAAAATATGCCACCCCTCATTGGTTCAAATGGTATGTCAACGTCAGCTAATGCACGTGTGATATCATCACGTCGTTGTCGGAATTTATTATTTTGTTGTTCTAAAAATGCATCATAATGATTGAGCGCGTAAGTAGCTGTATCTTGTAACGCACCAAACATGCCAGCATGTGTATGTGATTGATATTTTTTCAAAGCTTGAATAATATCCTTATTTCCTACGGCGAAACCTACCCGAAAACCTGACATATTATAGCCTTTAGAAAGAGAATATATTTCCACTGCTAACTCTTTTGCACCGTCTACTTGTAATATACTAGGATTTTTACTATCAAAACCAAACGCACTATAAGCAAAATCATGTACAATTTTAGTTTTGGTATTCTGAAATTGCGTAACTGCCTCTTTAAACACCTCGAGCGTAGCAACCGACCCCGTTGGATTATTAGGGTAAGTTAAATATACTAACCGCGTGTTTAACAACACATCTTGTGATATTTGTTGCCATTTTGGTAAATAATCAGGTGCTGTTAAATTCAACTTTTTAGGGATGGCATCAGCTAACTGGACACCCGCTAAATAATCAGCATAACCTGGGTCTGGCAATAATACATATTCCCCTGGATTTACAATAGCAGTTGGCAAAGCTACTAAGCCATTTTTAGTACCATATAAAATACACACTTCTGTATTGGCATCTAATGCTACACCATAATGACGTTGATAAAAATCAACGATCGCTTGTTTCAAACTCTCTTTACCATGAAATGCTACATATTTTTGATTCTCTGGTTCTTGCACTGCTTTGATAAATTTATTAACAATTCCATCAGGTGTATCACCATCTGGAATACCTACAGCTAAATTAATCAATGGTAAAGGGCCATGTGTCACTTTTTGTCCCATCGTTTTACCAAAATAACTATCGGGTATTTGTGCTAATCTGTCAGACATTGCCATTATTACTCCCCCTATGTATCTTTATATCAGAAATGTGCCGATATAGTGATGAAGTTCAATACATCTTACTTTTTACTTATCTGAATATTCTAACATATTAATACTAAAAAAAGACTACTCAATTGAGTAGTCTTTAGCTTTATACTGAGGTAAATTTTACCACCAGTTGTTTGAAGAACGGAAGTCTAACGCAGCTTCTACTGAACCATAACGTTCGTTAGCGTAGTTGATCATACCTTTAGTTTGTTCAGCAACTGAACCAGTTCCCCAAGATTCTTTAGTTTGACCTAAACCTCTGTATCCTAATTCGTTAACAGCATTTGGGTTACCGCTTGATTCAGGCATTACGATTGTATTCCACATAGCTTCTGTACCACCAGCAGCTAAGAATTGAGCTTTAGTTGATCCACCAGTTGAAGCTGATGAAGAGCTTGTGCTTGCTGAAGTTGAAGTTTTTGTAGTTGTTTGTGCTGGAGCACTTTCAGTTTTAACTGAAGTTGAAGCACTTGTTTGTTCTGTTTGAACTTCGTTAGTTGTTTCAGCTTTAGGAGCTTCTACTGCTTTAGGAGCTTCTACTGAAGCGTTAGATTGGCTTGAAGCTTGTGCTTGAGGTGCTTGTACATCTGTTGATGTTTGAGCTGAAGATCCACCGTCATAGCTCCAAGTCCAAGTAGTACCATTTGATTCGAAGTTGAATGAATGACCATTGTAGTTAAAGTCATAGTCATATGAACCAGAATGTACTGGTTTTTCATTTAATTCTTGAGCATTGCTTAATGCTAACTCAGCTAAATGAGCTTTATCAATGTTTTGTTCAGAAGCGTCAGCTTGGTTGCTGTTCGCTGCATATCCTGTTACACCTAATGCTACTGCTAATGATGATGCTAAAACTGTCTTTTTCATAATAAAATAAATCCTCCAATATTTTGCTTCGTAAAACTCTATTTTAAGTTTATAAATTTCGTATGTGCTAATTTCAATTTTTTAACGATTTGTTTTTCGACAAGAATTAATATACCATAAATCCAGCAAATTTGTATTACACTCAAATAACAAATCGTTTACAAAACATGTTCATTGTATGACATCATTTACTAATTGTTACTTTGAATAACAATCGCCTGACAGAATAGCATTTCCAGCACTTCAATCAAACTTGTCACAATAGCATTGAAATGACTACAAATCTAATTTATTTATTGTCAGAAAAATTACAACGTCTCACTCTGTTACATTCTTGTAATATTTCTGACGCTAATTTTGCTCTAATTATTAAGCTATCTACTAATTTTTCTGTAAGTCAAAGCAAGATTCACAAAATTCCAAGCAATAGTATTGTATTTTCGCACCAGTAATATTACACTAATAGTGAGAAAACGTTTCCTTTGGTATAAACGCGAGTTGGCACTTCCTGTTAGTTAAACGAATAACGATATATTTGGGAGGGATTAACATGGTTGCTCATGAAAAAGATTTAATCAAAGTAGACAAAAACAATGAAACACGCTCTAATAGTATTTCTGTAATGATAGACGAAGGCGGTTTAGGTGCTGATCAATATTATCAAATTGACAAGCACAAACGAAACCAATATGAAGCTATATTCAGACAAAAATCTAATACAGAGCTTGTAGATCTACTCATTACTAGTGCGGGAGAAAATGACAATACTAAATTCAACAATTCTTTACTTGCACTCCAAAATGAAGTACTACGCCGTATGAATCATTAAAACACTCTGCCAAACGATAACAGGGAAGTAACGTCTTCACGTTACTTCCCTGTTTGTATGCTCAAATCATTAAGCTAAAAATTTAAAAATATCTCTACTATATAATTTCAAAACCTTCATATATAAGGTATTAATTACAAAACCAATAATAAAAGGTATCACTAAAAATACTAAGATGACAGTTATTAAATTTAATAATGGTGAACCATCCATCAATCTAAAGGATGTTATAGGTCCTACCATACCTACAATTCCAAAGCCCGCAGATTCTTTTGTTCCTTCAATGCCTAACAATCCGCCAACAAAACCAGTTAGAATAGCGGTGGTAAGGATTGGTAATAAAATAATTGGATGCCTTACCATGTTAGGTATCATCATTTTAACGCCACCTAAAAATATAGTCAGTGGCACACCTGCTCGGTTGATCTTTATTGTTCCTGCAACTAGCGCTGCTTCACAGGCTACGATACCTAGAGAAGCTGAACCTGCTGCAACACCACTTATACCTATAGCTAATGCTGTAGCTACTGTGGAAATAGGTGAAATAATAAGAAAACTAAATACCATAGCTATAAGTATGGACATGAGTATTGGTTGTAAATCAGTAAATGTATTGACGAGATTTCCAATACCTGTAGTTATTAATTGCACATAAGGCAAAATAATCAAACCTATAAAACTAGCAATAACACCAACAAATGTCGGCATAATTATTAATGTCAAACTACCAAAGCGTTCCCCAATAACTAATATAAAAAACACTGCAATTGCTGCAGTAAGCATAGTATTTATTAAATCTCCTACCCCTACTAAGAGTACTGCTCCATTTTTAAATTGTGCTACGCCACTCCCTACAAAAGCAGAACTTGCAACCACAGCAGTAGACAGAGGCGTCAGTTGGAAACGCATGGCTATTAAAGCACCTACTAATAACGGCACTGTAAATTGAATGCCTTGCACAACTTGTAATAACATTTGAAAAATTTCATGTTTAGGTGCTAATACTTTAAATAATTCGCCTAATATCGCATTAGGTATTAACCCCGCAATAATAGCAATAGCTACCCCAGAAAGTACATTATATAAAAATTGTTTAGGACTGACTTTAATCATGTGTGGTACCTCCAAATTATGAAATGTACCTATCAATATAACATACATTCTGAATTTTCAGAATATTTATTTTAACTAACTCTAAACTACATTTGATAGAGTGTTTGTCTACTAAAAAATCTATAATTGTATTTACTCATTTGTTAACACTAAACCTTGAGTCGCGTTTTCGTAAAAATTAAGTTTTTTCAACGTATTACCAGTTGGCAAGTTAAGCTCAAATTGTTCCCAAATCCAAAATGCAATATTTTCAGCAGTCGTATTCATCTCGGGTAATGTTTCATTGAGTAATTGTTTATCTAAATACGGTGCTAAATATTGTTTATAAATTTTATCTACTACATTAAAATCTAAAGCTAAACCATAATCGTCAATTGGAGATAAGATTTCTATATCGAACTTGTAAGTGTGCATGGCTAAATCTATATGCTTCGTTTGAGAAAAGTAGATACGATTATCACATTTAAATTCATAATAATTTTTAATGCGAACAGACTGATTTTTATATTGAAATTGTTTAGGTGGTTGAACATTGTTAAATTTATTCATGTTAAAACACTTCCTTTTATTTCTTTATAATATCTATACCCAAAATACAAAATAGTAAATTTCAAGACTAACTACGATGATTAAAACATACTAAAGAAGGAAATTAACATACTAGATATTATATTCAGTTAAGAGCGACAATTACTATTACTTACATGGAGGTTTTAAAAATGCATATAAAATGCGAAAGAATCTATGCTAAACAACAATCTAAAGGCATTCGTATCTTAGTGGATCGTGTGTGGCCACGTGGTGTATCAAAAGAAAATGCTAATTTAGACTATTGGTTAAAAGATATCGCCCCATCTCCTACATTACGTAAATGGTTTAACCATGATCCAAATAAATTTGAAGAATTTAAAGCTTCTTATCTCAAGGAACTAGAATCTAATGATGCACAAAAAACAGAAGTCCAAAACATTCAAGACATCTTAAAAAACAATAACAATGATTTGTTATTACTGTATGGGGCAAAAGATGAAACTTATAATCACGCTGTAGTATTACGTTCATTTTTAGAAGAGAGGTTATCACAATGACAACTTCAAATATGATTGAATTGTCTCATCCTTGTATTAAACAACTAATAACACAAGATGCGCAACTGGAAAAACTGATAAAACACATCGGGCCAATTACATTTCCTAAGCGACCAAGTCCGCTAAAATCTATAATACGCTCAATCATCGGTCAACAAATCACTGTAAAGTTAGCACAAACGATTTTTCAACGCTTAACTGAGACAGTGAATGATGATTGGTCAATAGCATCATTATCTAAGTTATCAGCTACAAAACTACAAGAACTAGGATTATCACGAGCGAAAACGCAGTGCATTATAGCACTATTAGAGCATGTGCAAGCTGGTAACATAGATTTCCAAAAGCTACCTTATTTATCGAACACAGCAGTCACTCGCAACTTGACACAAGTGAAAGGTATAGGTCAATGGACTGCGGAAATATATCTTATATTCACCTTACACCGAATAGATATTCTTCCTGTGAAAGATGTCGGTTTGCAACGTGCAGCTCAATGGTTATATCAACCAACAAATACAACTAAAGCTGAAACTTTAAAACAATGTAATCAACGATGGACTGGGTGCCAAACAATAGGTGCGCTTTATTTATGGGAAGCCATCCGACGCGGGTACTTAGAATATGATCATATTGATGTACTTTAATATGTCACAATTATGCATCATATAAACTACGTTCACCTTCTGGTAGTTGCTCTATATAGTTATTAGGGTCTTCTGCGTAATCATTGCCTATACCGCCTTGCATTCTTTGAAAATGTAAATGTGGTCCTGTAGTTTGTTTACCAGTATTACCTGAAAGTGCAATAACTTGCCCCGGTTTTACCGTATCTCCTTCTTTGACTTTATAATCATTTAGATGCATATACCATTGATAATAATTGCCATTACTTTCAGTGATTTGTAACACTTTACCGCCAAACTCATTATCAAATAAACGCGTAACTGTACCATGTGTTACAGCTTTTACTGGTGTATCTTCTGCCAAATGATAATCTATACCATAATGTTTTGCGTTATTTCCAAAATCACTGCGTTCGTATTCACCAAAATTCTCAGTTTCTCTACTAAAATTGAAAAATTGCTGTGATTCTGAATCTTGTCCTGTTTCTGTCACAGCATATTTTTCATTCACATCCTCTATCCAATGTTTAATTGGCTCAAAATAATAAATGACTGTAAATAAAGGAATTAAAAACAACAGAAATATAACTATAGCGTTAATACGATTTTTCAAGTTGATAAATCACCTTTCTTAAAATTTCTGTGGTCATTAAGTATACTTATTATAGCTTTGCAATGCTAGTTAATAGTCCTCAAATCCCACTCATACTTTAGTTGGAATAAAGTATTAAAAAAACCGTAAGTAGTAATCACGACTTACGGTAAAGGGTTTTACAAGTTATAATCTGCTAATAATTGCTCCATCACTTGCCAAATGGCCTCAACATTAACATCTACAGCAAAATAAGCATTCTTTTCCCCATCAGTTACATTATTCAAATCGACAGACATCGTACCATATGTGAGTGCGGAATGATGTTCAATAGCAATATGCGTATGTTGCATTTTGAACAATTCTGGTTTAATCAAATATAAAATTGCACATGCATCGTGAATAGGACCGCCATCCATGTCAAAGTATGTTTTATACGTAGACTTAAAGAATTTCAGTAACTCAACTACAAAGCCTGCGACATCATTATTAATCAGCGCAAAACGTTGAATAATATCATCTGTAGCAAGTACTTGATGTGTTACATCTAATCCAAACACATTAATTCTCGCTCCACAATTAAACACGCGTTGCGCCGCTTCAGCATCGGCCCAAATATTAAATTCAGCTGTGGGCGTCCAATTGCCGAAAGTACCTCCACCCATTATAGTGATTGATTTGATATTTTGTACTATTTTAGCATCTCGAATTAATGCCGTCGCAATATTAGTCAATGGTCCCGTGGCTACAATTGTGACTGGCTCATCACTATTTTTAACAGCATCAATGATAACATCTGCAGCATGATGTGGTGTAGCATGGTGGCGTGGTGTTTCAGGTAACTTAGGACCGTCTAAACCAGTTACACCATGAATTTCTTCTGCAAATGATGGCTCCTTAATCAATGGTCGTGATGCACCCATAGAAACTGGAATTTCTCCTTTGCCCATAATATCTAACACATTCAATGCATTACGTGTATTTTTACTCACTGCTTGATTACCAGATACGGTAGTCACAGCTAAAATTTCCAAGTGACTTGTTCGAGCGCCTGCTAAGATCATAGCAATGGCATCATCATGTCCTGGGTCACAATCCATAATAATTTTTTCACTCATTATACTCACCTCTATATTTTTCAATAAATTGCTATGTTACAACTTATTTTGTTTTAATTTGTGTCGTTGTTTGAAATAAAATAATGTGATAATAACAAACCATAAAGGGGCTAAAATAACGCCAATACGTGTGCTTGGATTAATAAATAATACGCAAAATATAAACGCAAAAAAGACGATAATACTAAGTGCCATTATCTTACCACCAGGTAGTTTATAGTTACTTTGTGCATGTAATTGTGGATGTTTTTTGGCATATCTATAATAGGCAATCGTAATTAACGTCCAAATTACAATATTTAATACTGTAGATACCGTGCTGATATAAACAAATACTGTGGTCGCATTAGGAATAAAATAATTTAGCAAGACTGCTATAGATAAACATGCACATGACACAAGCAATGCATTCATTGGTATTCCTTTACGATTTGTAATACCCAACCTTTGTGGTGCCTGCTTTCTATCAGCTAAACCAAACAGAGTTCGACTATTCGAAAAGATACCACTATTACATGCAGAAGCAGCAGCCGTTAAAACAACGAAATTTATAATACCCGCTGCAAAAGGAATGCCAATCAGCGCAAATAATCGTACAAAAGGACTGTCATTAGGATCCAACTCATTCCATGGAATAATAGAAATAATAACAGCTAACGCGCCAATATAAAAAATTAAAATACGAAATGGTACATTGTTAATTGCCTGCGGTATGGTTTTATGTGGATTTTTAGTTTCACCTGCTGTAATACCAATCAATTCAATACCTAAAAATGAAAATATTGCCATTTGGAACGACATTAAAAATCCTGAAGCTCCATTAGGAAATAGACCACCATGACTGTAAATATTACTAACACTCGCTTGACCATATGGTGTTTTTACTGCCATTACCACCATTACAATACCTACTACTATTAAAGCGATAATAGTAACTACTTTGATAATCGCAAACCAAAATTCTAATTCTCCAAACATTCGAGTACTTAGTAAGTTAAACGCTAATAATAATAAAATACAAGCTAAAGCTGTGATCCAATTAGGTATTTGTGGCACCCAAAACGACACATATTTAGCAACAGCTGTAACTTCAGCCATACCTGATACAGTCCAAGTTAACCAATATGTCCACCCAGTGATAAAACCAGCAAGTGGTCCAACATATTCATTAGTTATGTCTGCAAATGAATTAAATTTTGTATTGGATAATAACATTTCCCCCATTGCTCGCATAAACATAAATAAGACAAAGCCAACAATAATATAGGTTAACAATATAGATGGCCCTGCTAAATGAATGGATTGACCAGCCCCTAAAAATAATCCTGTACCAATCGCACCACCTATTGCAATTAACTGAATATGACGATTACTTAATTCTCTATGTAATTTTGTTTCCATTGTTTTCCCCCTTGTAACAATAGACAGATAAAATCATTATGATTTTACCTCACACTTCATACCCCTATAACTATTCTTACCTTTGAACAGTTAATATAAAATATTATTCCCTTTTTTTAATTTTTGAAAACGCCTTCATAAATTTTATTTTTAGTATTTAAAAAAGTAGTTGTTTATTTGTATTCAAACCATATTATTTATTTATTAAACATTTATTGCAATTAGTGAATAAAGTGATAAATTTAAAATAATAATATAATTAACGAGGTGTTTTAATGAAAGCTATCTTAATTGGGGTTTTAGGAGCATTATTTTTTTCATTTACCTTTATATTAAATCATGTAATGTCCAATAATAGTGGCTCTTGGATGTTTAGCGCGTCATTGCGTTATATATTTATGTTTCCTTTGCTTCTTATTTTTGTCGCTATACACCAACGTCACCGTCATGTACATCGTCATATACGTCAAAATTTGAGTGCCTGGATACTATGGAGTACATTAGGTTTCGTCTGTTTTTACGTTCCTATAACATTTGTTGCAGATTATAGTCCTGGCTGGTTGATTTCATCTACTTGGCAATTAACTATTATTTGTGGTTTATTATTAGCACCATTATTTTACGAACAAGTTAATTACCGTAATCAAACAATTTTGATACGTGAACGTATCTCGTGGCGTTCAGTAGCTATTTCCAGCATTATGATTGTCGGTGTAATTCTGGTACAAATTCCCAACGCAACTTCTATTAAATTTACGACTTTCTTATTATCAGTAGTACCTTTAGTTATTGCAGGCTTTTGTTATCCTTTAGGGAATAGAAAAATGATGGTGTTAGTAGATAATCAATTATCTACTTTTGAACGAATCTACGGTATGACATTAGTAACACTGCCTATTTGGCTTGTTATTTTTGTGCTAGGCGTCTCATCACACGGATTACCATCACCATCACAAACACTACAATCATTTATTGTAGCAATCTTTTCAGGCATAATTGCGACATTTTTATTCTTTTATGCTACTAATCTAGTGAAACATAACCAAGCAAAACTAGCTGCCGTCGAATCGACTCAAGCTATGGAAATTGTTTTCACTTTAATTGGAGAAATGTTGTTACTCGGCATCGCACTTCCAACGCCACTTAGTATTATTGGTATTATTATAATTATGTTTGGTATCATTATTTATAGTATGTCTAACGGATTAATACAAGAAAAACAAGCAGACAGCTAAATAGTGGTATTTACCTACATAAATCTCTTACATTGACAATGATTGTTGAAATAAACATAATTTAATTAACTTCTATATTCAAGGAGCGACTGTAAATGACAACTACCGAATATATAGATCCACGTATTATTAGAACTAAAAAGTTATTGATGGATGCTTTCAGAAAAATAGCCAAAGAAAAAGAATTACACACCATGACTGTGAAAGATATCACTGATGAAGCAACGGTCAATCGAGCAACATTTTATGCTCATTTTATAGATAAATACGATATTATGGATTATACTTTGTCGGAAACAATTTTGAAAAATTTAAACAGTACACTTAATGTTTCATCAGAGCTCAATCATGACACACTTTGCAATATATTTATTACGATTACAAGTTATATTCAAAGTACTCATGAAGAGTGTAAATTAAACAGTGAAGCCTATGGTAAGATAGTCGAAAAGCGTATTAAAGAAGAATTAGAAGATATCTTTTTATCTTTAATTGAACAACAACATCCTAGTGAAAGCCGTGAGACGTTAGCTACAAGTGCACGTTTTTTATCATGGGGCTTATATGGTGTTGCTCATCACTGGTTTTATACAAGTAATGAGTCACCACAAGTATATATCGAAAAATCTTTACCCTTTCTAACTCAAAAAATTCTTAAGTAACGTTCAATATGTAGACGAACACTCATAACGACCCTTTAAAGCAGTTTTTTATACAAATTGACTTTGAAGGGTTTTTGAGACTTCAACTATACTCACTACTATTAATAATTTATTATGCGTAGCATGTAATATAAAGCGATAACCCGGGAAATCTTACTTCATTAATCAAGCTAACAGTATTAAAAGGGAGTGGGATAGAAATCTGATTTTGAAAAAATGATTTCGTCGTCCCTCCCCGGCAAGGATGACTAGCATTGAAACAAGCTTGGTTTGAAGTGCATTTTCAATGCAGTCAGCTACTGCCCATATGAAAAGAGGTTTCGAATAAAATATGGAGTGGAACAGAAATCTAATTTTAATAAAAAAGATTTCGTCTTCCCACCCCGGCAAGGATGACTAGCATTGAAACAAGCTTGGTTTGAAGTGCT
>NZ_PPQB01000019.1:127344-140401 GCF_002902345.1 Staphylococcus arlettae | reverse complement strand
TGACTAGCGTTGAAAAAAGCTTGATTTGAAGCGCATTTTCAATGCAGTCAGCTAACTGCCAATAAGGAAAGAGACTAGGACAAATCAATGATGTTCTAGCCTCCATAACGTAGACAAATCCTTTGCATTAATTTGCGAAGAGTTTGTTTATTTTTTATTTATATAGCTTTGTCAAAATAGTAGTGCTTTTTCGTATATTTACATAGTAGGAGATAATGTCGACCTATCGAATCATATGATACATATAACCCATATCCTGTTGGCAGTGATTTATGCCGACTCCTGTGGGTAAAGCACTAGCCGAAGAATACAGGCTGAGGCAGTGCCCACGGAAAGCGTGCATAAAAACTGCCAATATACCAAACATTCAGCTACTGCCAATATGAAAAAAGACTAAGACAATCAATATTGTCTCAGCCTCATTTTTTAGTAAGTAATAAAAAACAAACACTAAATAATATTAGCGTTGTAATTTAATGGTATTAGCTAATAAAATTTGCGCTAATTGATCTTCTGATTCAGTGCAGCCTTCTTTGATCCAAAAATATATAATACCTAATTGACCGCCTATCGTATAGATAACAAACTGCTTTTTATTATAAATGCTGTCTTGTAAATCGAGAATTTCTTTATAAGATGACTTTGTAGCCGCTACATAATCTGAAAATAAGGATTTGTTGGGATAGGTTACTAAAATTGCATGAAAGTATCCATAGTTACGTTTAATGTACGTTAAAATAATTTTAAAAAATTTGTAGATTTTTGCTTGGCTGTAATTAGCCTGAAGAAAGCTACTCAAAAGAGATGTTAATAAGGTTTTATATTTAGTTAGATGATATTGTTGTATTTTGGAAATTAAGTCATATTTATCTAAAAAATAATCGTAAAATGTAGTTCTGTTGACACCACTATATGCACAAATCATTTTAATTGTTATTTCTTCAAATGGATGTTCTTCAAGTAAAATAATCATATTACGTATGATTTTATACTTAGCTTTTTGTTTCATATGGACACCTACGTTATCTAGTTTAAAACAGCCGACACATTTTATAGAAGTGTTGGTGTTTTTTTAATTCATATGTCTCTATAATATATAAAGTGAATTTTAAAAGCAAACAGGAGGAAAAGAGTAATGAAGAAAATGATATTGATTAATGTCATTACTATTGTTGTATTGGTAATTATAGGAGTAGTTGGATTCCATTTCTATAATCAAGCAACAAGTTACGTAACTACAGAGAACGCTAAAGTTGATGGAGATCAAATTAAGATTTCTGCACCAGCTAATGGTAAAATTGAGTCGTTCGATGTTAAAAATAATGACAAATTAGAAAAAGGCGATAAAGTCGCTGAAATTGCAGCAAAAGGTGAAGATGGTCAAGCTCAAAATACGAGTATTACAATGCCTCAAGATGGTACTATAGTGAAAAAAGATGCTCTTAAAGGTGCTATGGCACAAGCTGGAACACCAATTGCTTATGCGTATAATTTAGATGAGTTAAATGTGACTGCTAATGTCGATGAAAAAGATATTGCAGATGTTGAAGAAGGAAAAGATGTAAATATTAAGCTTGATGGTGAAGATGCTGAACTTAAAGGTAAAGTGGAAGAAGTTGGCAAAGCTACTGCCTCTAGTTTTTCATTAATGCCTTCATCAAACAGTGATGGTAACTATACAAAAGTTTCACAAGTTGTACCTGTGAAAATTTCATTAGATTCTAAACCATCTAAAAATGTTGTTCCAGGAATGAACGCTGAAGTTAAAATTCATAAAAATTAAGGAGGTCTAATCATGACAATGACCTTCATTATCGTTTATGTAGTCATAGCGCTCATTCTTGTTGGTTTGGTAAACCTGTTTATGTCAAAACGTAAACGGAAAATGAAAACCCAACGTACGGAACAAACATTAAGTGAAAATGATACATCACATCAAAGTTATCAATCTAAATTTAATATAAGAGACACAGATGAAACATCAGAAGCTAATGATGCTAATGCAATTTCAGAAGAGAATGGTAAGCTTAACATTTCTAATAATTCTGATGAAACTGAGGCTCTTACAAGTGATCAGAATGCTGTTACTCAGCATGAAGAATCACATACGCAAGAGGAAGAAATTAACGAAAAGTTAAAACAAAAGCATAGTGCATTTATGTTTGGTAAAGGTACGTCCCAAGGAAAAGTCTTAATTGCAATGATTTTTGGGATGTTTATAGCAATTTTAAATCAAACCTTGCTCAATGTGGCATTACCTAAAATTAATACTGATTTTAATATTTCAGCTAATACAGGACAATGGTTGATGACAGGGTTTATGTTAGTAAATGGTATTTTAATACCAATAAGTGCGTTCCTATTCAATAAATATTCATATCGTAAACTATTTCTAGTTGCGATGACTCTGTTTACTTTAGGTTCACTTGTCTGTGGTATTTCTGGTTCATTTACTATAATGATGGTAGGGAGAGTATTACAAGCTATTGGTGCAGGTATCTTAATGCCTTTAGGGACTAATGTTTTTATGACAATATTCCCACCAGAAAAACGTGGCGCAGCAATGGGGACATTAGGAATTGCAATGATTCTTGCTCCAGCTATTGGTCCAACGTTATCTGGTTATATCGTTGAAAACTACCATTGGAATATTATGTTTTACGGTATGTTTATTATTGGTTTGATTTCTCTCGCAATAGCCTATATATGGTTTAGAGTTTATCAAGTTACAACTAATCCTAAAGCAGATATCCCAGGTATAATATTTAGTACTATTGGTTTTGGTTCTTTACTATATGGTTTCAGTGAAGCTGGTAATAATAGTTGGACCGCGCCATCAGTAGTAATTACTTTACTTTTAGGTGTCGTATTTATTGTGGCATTTGTGATTCGCGAATTGACTATGCGTGTACCAATGTTGAATTTAGAAGTATTAAAATATTCTGGATTTACATTGACGACAATAATCAATATGATTGTAACAATGAGTTTGTTTGGTGGAATGATTTTATTACCACTATATTTACAAAATTTAAGAGGATTTACCCCATTACAATCAGGACTATTGCTATTACCTGGTGCTCTTATTATGGGCTTTATGGGTCCGATAGCAGGTCGTTTACTTGATACAATAGGTATTAAACCATTGGCACTTATTGGTACTGGTATTATGACGTATGCCACTTGGGAATTAACAAAACTAAATATGAATACAACCTATAGTCATTTGATGGTTATTTATATTATACGTTCATTTGGTATGAGTTTTATAATGATGCCTATCATGACAGCGGGTATGAATTCATTGCCACAACGATTAATTTCGCATGGTAATGCATTGTCGAATACGTTACGTCAATTGGCAGGGTCAATTGGTACAGCGTTACTTGTTACTGTTATGTCAACGCAAACAACACAATATGTTTCGACATATTCACAAGATTTAGATAAAACAAATCCATTTATTAAAGATCGCTTACAAGAGATGGCTCAAGCAATGGGTGGCGAACAAATGGCAACACAGAAAATTTTAGAATTTGTTCAAAAACTGGCATCTATAAATGGTGTAAATAGTGCATTCTTAGTTGCGACAGCATTAAGTGCATTAGCGTTTATTTTAAGTTTATTCTTACGAGGTAAAGAACACTATATTTCTAAAGAATAAAAAGTGAGATTAAAAAAAACGGGACAGAACGTCCCAGCTTTAGACTGTCGACAAAGTCTTTGACTTTGTTGGCAGTTTTTTTGTGCATGCTTTCCGCGGGCACTGCCTCAGCCTGTAGTCTTCGGCTAGCGCTATTCCCGCAGGAGTCGGCCCAAATCACTGCCAATATTATACGGAAGATATTATAAATTATATAAATTAAACAGAGGAATTAAAAAATTTTCCATGGAGACCACGCTAATTTGTGATGCCATAAATCTAAAAATAGCAATGTGGTTAGTAAAAGAATCAGTACTATTTTGAAAAAATTATATAAATAGAAAATAAACAACCCCTTCGCAAATTACTGCAAAGGGGTTGTTTACGTTCTGAAGTTGGGACAGTATGTCCCAGATCTTTTTGTTATATATTAGCACTATTAATAGTGAAGTTATTCAATTGTTTTTTAACTGATACGTGTACGTCTATTTCTAAAGAACAAACTTATGATAACAAGAGCAACAGCACAACTTAATAATATTAAAGCATTATGGATGGCATCTGCTTCTATCAATACGTTACTAGGCTTAACTGTTATATAATATTGGCTCATAGAATTCGCGATACGACTCGCAATATTTTTGATTATAATAGAAAAACCAAATGTAATGACTAACATAATAATCATGATAAATAAATTTATGATTTTTAAGACAGTACGATTAAATATTAGGATGAAAATTGTGAAAATTAAACTTAAAATAATCGCAATAAAAAAAATATAAAAAATGAAAATTAAAGTATCAATAATAGAATGTAGATTCTCTATGTTGTCTATATTAATATTCAAATTTGAAATATTGTTTAAGGTGTCTTGAAAATGAGTAATTTGGCTAAAAGTAATCTGTTCGTCAGCCAACACTAGATTAACAATTGGATCATTATACATACTATAACCTGTAATTGCTAACAGTATTAAAATAATAATATGAATAATCAGGCTAACCCATGATTTTTTCTTTTTTTCTGCATATTGTGCACCTCTTTGCATAGGAGCGGTCGTTAAAGTATGTTCAAAGTTTTTGAAGTGATGTGTGTCTTTGGCCATATGTTTTCCTCCTATTATAACACTGTATTTTCTAACTTTATCATTTTAATGTTAGGTTTGTTATAATATAAAATAACTTAATATAAATTGGTATAAAAATAATTAATATTAAGTACGTGGACAATCGAGTTGTTTAAATATAGTATTAATTATAACTGTTTTGAGCAAATAAGTATAAAATTATTAGTGTCTTATTACAAGTTACTTATGAAATTACAATAAAAATATTAAAATATAATTATTTATAAACAAAAAAGTAGGATTGATAAATTAATGGAACTTAATTTAATGAATAGTGTCATAAAAAAGTATTTATTGCATAACAGAACGATGAAATTTGAGAATGATGAGGCGCTACAACAATTTTTGGAAAAACGAAGAACTAAAAATCAAGAAAAACATAAACAACCAGAAAGTTTAAATGTAAAGTCTAATTTAGAAAAACAAGATTTTCAAGGCATGCAAGTATTTAGATTTAATTTTAGGCATAATAACAAACAAAAATTGCTTTATATTCATGGTGGTTATAATGTCTTACAGCCATCTGTATTTCATTGGCGCTTTATGGATAAATTAGCTTTAAATACATTACATGAAGTAATTATGCCTATATATCCTAAAGCACCTATTGCACATGTTCATACTACTTATCAAGCTATTATGGACTTATATGATTCATTATTAAAAGAAGTAGATAGTAAAGATATTGTAATAATGGGTGATGGGACTGGCGGTAGTTTAGCTTTAAGTTTTGTGCAACAGTTATTAGCGCAAAATAAGCCAACGCCTAATAAAATATATTTGATTTCGCCATTGCTAGATGCTGAATTAAATAATGACGTTATAACAGAAGGTATGGAAAAGCGTGATAAATTAATTAATAAAGAAGGAATTAAACAAGTTTTACAATGCTGGGCCGGTGATTTAACTTTAGACCATCCTTTAATATCACCGATTAATGGTGATTTAACACAATTGCCTCCTATATATATGTTTGGCAGTACTAAAGAAGTGTATTATCCAGATATGCAAAAACTTGTAGAGTTGTTGGAATTTAATCAGCGTGCAATACATTTTTATCCATATAAAAGAATGGTCCATGATTTCCCGCTATACCCAATTCGACAATCACATAAAGCAGTAAGACAAATTGTAGCTTCGTTACAAGATTAACTTTGATGTTGATTATAGTTAGTTAAGTGTGCGAAAGCTACAAATTAATAAGAAGTGTGTGTTGAACTACAGAGCACTCTCGACAATTGAAAAAGTTTTAGACATGTATACAATCATGGCGTTATTGTTTGATGAAAGCGGTCGAAAAGCAATTGTAAAACAAATTGGTTTTTGGCAGCGTGAATTTAGATTTCGGAAGTAAAATAAATGACTCGATAATTTTTATATAGAGATTATCGAGTCATTTATTTTGTCATTAATTATTATAAAGTCGAAAGGTGATAGATATGATATTAAAAGACTTGAATAATTCTATAGATTATATAGATGAAAATTTAACTAAAAATTTGAGTTTGTCTGATATAGCGCATTTTGTTGGTATACCTGAGCAACACTACAGAAATTTATTTATATTTCTCACTGGTATAGGCTTATCTGAATATATAAAAAAGAGAAAATTATATTTTGCTAATAAAGATTTATTGGATAAGAAATCTGTAACAGATGTAGCTATAAAATATGGATATTCGATTGATGGTTTTACAAAATCCTTTAAAGAATGGAGTGGATATCTACCATCTCAAATATATGAAGACCAAGTTTTAATTTCATATCCAAAACTTTCATTTGCTATTAATGTTAAAGGAGGAATAAATATGAAAACTAGAATTGAAGAATTACCAGAAGTTAATATAGTCGGATTTAAAAAGCGTGTTTCTATGCAATTTGAAGGTGTTAATAATGAAATTGAAGAATTAGCAAATAGCATTACTAGTGATCAAAATAAACAAATGCACTATTTACAAAATATTGGACCTAATGAATTTATAAATGTTTCATATAATGTTGATGAAGATTTTACTAAGGAAGAAGGATTTTTAACTCATATGATTGGTGTTTTGACAACTGAGAATAATATAAGTAATCAGTTTGATGTTATAAATATTGATGAAAGTAAATGGGTAGTCTTTGAAAATGAGGGTGAATTCCCAAAAGTGTTACAAGACACATATGCTAAGATCTTTTCAGAGTGGTTACCAAAAACAGAGTATAATTTAGCTGATATTCCAATATTTTCTTTTAGTAAATTTAATGATTCTAATAGAGAAACTGCTTACAGTGAAATTTGGATTGCAGTTAATCATTGATTTAGAGATTTTATGATAGCCGAATTTAAGGAAGAACAACAATATAAAATTAAGAAGTCGATTTTTATGAATAAAAAGAGAAAAAATTCATTCAAGTCAAATCATAGAATATGAAAATTCAAATTTTACTAAAATTGGATAGATACTCTAATAGCTGGTTAAGATTCCGATTTGGGAGTTTTCTCAACCAATATTAATTTTTGATACTATCACAATTATAGGGAAGCTTAATAATGCTCAGAGACTATCTGTATATTTTGAAATACTGAACACTAAATCATTTTATTGTAAATAGAAGAAGCTGAAATCACATTGATAGATTTCAGCTTCTTACTTTGTATTAGTGGCTATTAATAGTTAATTTTCACGTATTAGCGCATTAATATTGTCGATAATAAACTTTTGTCCTTTTAATTGATAAAAAGTAGCTAATTGTGTGTCAAATTCGTCAGGTATATCTAATAATTTGCTGAATTGTTCTAACGCTCTGCTATAAGATTCATCAGTTTCGATAGCATAATCAGTGAAAATTTGTATGAATTTTTCATCTGTTGAATAAGTTTGAAGCAAAGTATTAATAGCATCTATTGCCTTTTTTTGACCTTGGTAGTAACTTATATCAAATCCGCGCTTTAATAATTTCTCAGTAGGGCCATTTATTACTAAAGCTTTAGATTGATTAAGTTCACTTAAAGCTACTTTAACATTATCAAAATAGTCATATAACTGTAGGTTTACTTGTTCAGTTATTGGATGTTCCATTGTATCACCTCATTTATTTTGGTATGCCAATTTGATGACCGAGCTGTTTCGGCCAATCAATAGTAGCTTGTTGTTGCTTATAAAGTGTTAATTGATTGTAATATGAATCTGGAAAAGGACTGACCTTTTTGGTAGCGCGATCTATGCCTAGCATCATAGCTTCGTTAGTTGCAGCTACAGACCCGTCATCCTTAATAAGCATTGCGAAAAAGTGTACACGTTTAGCATCAAAATCATACAAATACAAGTGAATAGTAAAAGTATCGCGTAATTTAAGTTCTGACAAATAGGAAGTTTGTTCTTCGGCAGTAAAGATAGTGAAATTTAATGTTTCACGTTCAGCCAATGAAAGACCATGTGTATAATTGAATTGATTAATTGCGGTACTAAAGACACTATTGTAATTAGCGTCATGCATATGTTGATTGTGATCAATCATGTCGTCACTAACTGTATAAGTGACCGTAAAAGCGCCTGTCATATTTCTGTCAACTCCTATAAAGTTTAAAATGAATTGTTAACTATATTTTACTAAAAATAGTTTAAACATACATCTAATGTGTTTCATGATAAAATAGAGAAAAGTCTTTTCGGGAGGTAATCATGACACTTACTATTCGTTTTCAGACTATTGATAACAAAATAGCAACAGCGCATCATATTGTACAAATTCCAGCAGATGCTCGATTTGTTTGGTATGATTTTAATCAACCTTCCGAAGATGAAAATAAGTTATTAGCAACACATTTTAAGTTTAATCAATTGGAAATTGATGATACAGTTAATGAAACACCTAGAGCAAAATACAAAACATATCAAACATATCAATATCTAGTCATGCATGGCATTCGTAGTGCTGATCTAGGACCTAAAGCATTGAATATATTTATTCAACATAACGTCTTAGTCACTTATCACCATGAAACACATCAAGTATTAGAAAGCGTTGTTGATTATATGCAAGCGAATAGAAATGAACAGCTGATAAGCGCACATATGGTGTTGAAAATACTAGATAGTTTGATTGATGATTACTTTGATTATACGTATAATATAGAAGATAAAGTTTATGAATTTGAAGACACTCAAGTTAATGATGTTTCAAATCAACAAATCATGGATGATGTGTTTAAATTACGATCTGACGTTATTAAACTAAAGCGTTTAGTATATCCAATGCAAACACTCATTATAGATTTGAAAGAAGATCAAGTATTATTTACTGATCATCAAAGCGAATTATATATACAACATGTTGAAGATCATATCATCAAACAAGAGAATATTTTAAAAGTATCGCAAGAGATGACTAATGAAATAAGAGAAAATTATGTGTCTTACACATCATATAAAATGAACAAAATAATGGAAGTGTTAACTTTAGTTTCTATGGTATTTTTACCTTTAACACTCATAGCAGGCATATATGGTATGAATTTTCGCTATATGCCAGAATTAAATTGGCATTATGGTTATTTTATAGTATTGTCAATAATGTTAATCATAACTATTGTATGTATTTGGTATTTTAAAAAAAAGAGATGGTTTTAAGTTAGTTTGAGTTATTTGCAATATGAACCATCAAGATGAAAGTGGGGACGAAAGTGAGCGACTTTAAACGAGAACAAAGAAAGAATGATCATGTAGAAATTGCTATGGCGCAAACTGATGCTAAATTATCTGATTTTGATGAAATGAGATTTGTACATCACTCCATACCCGATATCGATGTTAAAGATGTCGAACTGACAAGTGAATTAAGTGATTTCACTTTAGACATTCCAATCTATATCAATGCTATGACAGGTGGTAGTGATTGGACAAAGCAGATTAATGAAAAATTAGCTGTTATTGCACGTGAAGCGGGTCTAGCAATGGCTGTAGGTTCTACACATGCAGCGTTACGTAATAGTAAAATGGCTTCATCATTTAGTGTAGTAAGAGAGACTAATCCAGAAGGAATTATCTTTAGTAATGTGGGCGCTGATGTCCCTGTAGACAAAGCTATAGAGGCCGTTGACTTACTCAATGCTCAAGCGTTACAAGTCCACGTGAATTCACCACAAGAGTTAGTTATGCCAGAGGGCAATCGTACTTTTTCAACATGGATGGATAATTTAGCTCGTATTGTTTCACGTGTTGATGTACCTGTTATAGTCAAAGAAGTTGGTTTTGGTATGAGTAAAGAAACAATACGTCAGCTTCAAAAAATAGGAGTGCGCTATGTTGATGTTAGTGGTAGAGGTGGCACCAATTTCGTAGATATTGAAAATGAAAGACGTTCACTTAAAGATATGAATTATTTATCAAATTGGGGTCAAACAACGGTAGAATCATTACTAGAAAGCACATCTTTCCAGAAAGATATGAATATTCTAGCTAGTGGTGGGGTACGTACGCCATTAGATGCAGTGAAATGTCTAGCGTTAGGTGCAAATGCAGTTGGAATGTCACGTCCGTTCTTAAATCAAATTGAAAATCATGGTATTACCGAAACATTAGAATATGTCGACCAATTTGTAGCACAAATTAAAACGATAATGACGATGCTTAATGCAAGAACAATAGAAGATTTAAAACAATCTCAACTCGTTTTTAGTCCAAAGTTAGAATCTTGGATTAACCAAAGACAGTTGGAGTTATAATGAAATAAATTAATAATAGAGCTTGGAACATAATCAATGTTCCAAGCTCTATTTAATGTCATTAAAAAGCAATTATCTCCAAGTATCTTGAGGGGGTAACATATCAGATTTTCTCATATGTGAAACATACGGGTTTCCTCGTACGGTATAACGCAATGGTTTATAGGTCCAATCGCCTTTATTTGGAATGCCAATGCGACGGCTTGAAATTATTGCTTGAGGATATTTGCGATTTTTGGTATCGATTTCTAATCTACCTTCATTCAGTTTAGAACCATCTAAATATCGAGGTATATTGAAGGCTTTAGTCCATTTACCCGGACCATTTGTTAAATCTATACCACTTTTACCTCGATTTGCTGTCATAGCTTCTACACCTTCTTCAGGTTCAACTGCACGAATAAGTACGCCTTCTGGAATATTTTCCAGTTGTGTTACAAAATTGATAAGCAAATGTGTATGCATAACGTGAGCATAGATTGTACCACCTTCTTTATAAAGTGATTCTACTTTAGGAGTACGTTTGCTATTAAAACCATGAGCTGCTTGATCAACTACACCTAAATATGCCTCTGTTTCGACTATATAGCCACTATAGGTTTGCTGTTTGTCATGGTATAGTACACGAACACCTAATAAATCTTTTGCAATCGTTATTGTATCTCGCTGTATAAAGTCCAAATGTTAGCCTCCTTGTTAATCATTATAATTAATGCAAAAATATTTGTAAGTTAAATGTTTTCGATAAATATATATAGATATAAAAATGTTTGGTATACTATCTAAAATAAACAATTTAAGATATCAAGATAATCAAATTATTGTACTTTAACATAATATATTAAATTGTAGCTGCAAGCAAAGTAGTTAAGCAGCTATATAACGTGCTTAATTTACTTATTTAGGAGTGGAATGATGACACAAAAAATCAGTTTTGGCAGGGCATTTAAATTGTTTTGGCGTAATTATGTTAATTTTACAGGACGATCGAGACGAAGCGAATATTGGTATATGATTATTTGGCACTTAATTTTCATGGTTCCAGCTATTGTAATTGGTGTAATTAGTATACTTTTAATAATTATGGGAATAGTAACAGAGGCCGAAGCCATGACAGCTGTAGGCATAGTATTATTACTATTAATGATAGGTTATGGCTTACTATACGGCATTGCAACATTTATACCTAATTTAGCACTACAAGTAAGACGTTTTCATGACACGGATAGAACGATGTTCATACCTATTTTAGCGTCAGCACTAGGAATAACATTTTATATATTTGTTAATACTATCAATTTAATGGATCCAAATTTTGAAAACGTATCAAGTTGGGTTCTATTAAGTTTCATGTACATAACGATCCAGATACTAGCTATTTATCAAATAGTAATATGTTGTTTCGATAGCGTTTCGAAAAATAACAAATACGGCGTGTATCCGAAAGATATGATTAAACATGAGGCTAGTGTTTATCATAAGGATGACTACTAACTGGATTAGACAAAAGCATTTATCAACAAAGAATTCACTGTGATAAATGCTTTTTATTGTAAAAGTATAAAAATCAATAAGCTTAACATAGATAATAAAAAATAGAAGGAGTAGTTGAGTAATGACATTGCAAATCAATGGTGTCACAAAAAAATATAAATCGGTCACGGCAGTTAATGATATATCTTTAAAGTTAGAAAAAGGGAAGATGTTAGGATTTTTAGGTAGAAATGGGGCAGGTAAAACTACGACTTTTAGGATGATCTTAGGTTTGACCCCCATTACTGAAGGTTCCATCACTTACAATAATCAAATAATAGATAAAAAATTGTACGATAAAATTGGCTACCTACCTGAAGAACGTGGATTACATCCTAAAATGAAGGTATATGATGAATTGTTTTATCTTGCTACGTTAAAAGGTATGAAATCTCAAAAAATCAAACAAGCTATTGATTATTGGTTAACACGTTTTGATATTGTCCAAAATAAAGATAAGAAGATTGAAGCTTTATCAAAAGGTAATCAACAAAAAATACAATTATTGGCGAGTATGATTCATGAACCTGATTTATTAATATTAGACGAACCTTTTAGTGGGTTAGACCCAGTCAATGTTGAATTATTGAAATCAGCAGTACAAGATATGAACGACAGCGGCACTACTATCATTTATAGTTCACATAGGATGGAGCACGTAGAAGAATTATGTGATGATGTATGCATTATGAACCAAGGTCAATTAGTAGTTGCAGGACCGATTGATGAAGTGAAAAAAAATCATGGCAATAAGCGTGTGATAATAGAAACGGATGCCGAAATGTCTGAGATAGATAGTATTCCAGGTGTTAAAGAAGTTACGAGAACAAAACGAGATATCAAAGTTGAAATTGACAATGAAGCAGTGGCAACAGAAATTTTTGATATTGTAACTTCTTACGGCTTTGTGAAACGGTTTGAAGTGGTGGAACCATCATTAAATGAAATTTTCATTGAAAAAGTAGGTGATTATAATGGATAGATTTTTAGCTACTTTCAAGTTGACTTATATAAATAAAGTTAAAACTAAGTCATTTTTAATTTT
>NZ_PPQB01000019.1:14539-127320 GCF_002902345.1 Staphylococcus arlettae | reverse complement strand
GGATTAGTAGTATTGCTTATTTTAGTAGCTGCTAACGCAAATAAAATTATAGATTTTTTCGATGATGGACCAGATGAAATTGGTGTTGCTACAACGAACAGTGACATATATAAAGTAATAAAAGAGCAAGGAGACCATATAAATAATGATGCCAAATTTACTCGAGTCTCTTCAGCAGATTTAAAAAAACAAATCAGGTCAGAAAAACTTAATATGGGTTATGTCATTACCGAAGAGAATAATAAATTGACCGCTAAAATTTTAAGTAAAGATTCTGTAGACCAAGAAGATAAACAAAACTTAGAGACAGTATTGACGACAATCCAAACTCAAATGACTGCGGCCCAACTTAATTTATCACAAGCTGAGTTAAAGGAACTACAAAGTAAAAGTAAAGTAGAATCAGAAATGGTTTCAACAAATAAAGATGATACAAAATTAAGTGAAGCACAAAAATCATTTAATATTATTGTAGTTTATGCTGGGCTTATGCTTATGTTCTTTATTATTATTAATTATGCTAGTCAAATTGCCATGGAGATTGCTACAGAGAAAACATCGCGTGTAATAGAAATGATTATCACTAGTGTTTCGCCCATCACACACATTTTAGCTAAAATTACAGGTGTCATTGCGGTAGCGTTAACTCAAATTGCGATATTTGTCTTAGTAGGTATTCTAGCCTTTTTCGCTTTTGATATGAGTGAGATGTTACAAGGTTTTGAAGTTAAACCTAATGAGTTAACACTTCAAATAGTTATTGTAGGAATTATTAATTTGATTATTGGTATACTATCATATGTCATCTTGGCCGCTATACTAGGCTCTATCACATCTCGTATTGAAGACATTAATCAAGCGTTAATGCCTATGACCTTAATAAGTATGATAGCGTTCTACGTTTCCTTATATAGTGTAATGAACAATGATACGCTATTAACGAAAATAACAAGCTTTATTCCGTTATTTTCACCATTTGTAATGTTTGTGCGTGCTGCTTCACCAGAAGTACAACTTTGGGAAATCGTTGTTAGTATTGTGCTCGCAATTATAGTAACTATTATTTTATTATGGATTGCTATTAAAAGCTATAAGGATTCTGTCCTTAGCTTTGACAAAAGTGCTGCTACGGCAATGAAAAAAGTGTTTGGTAAACGATAATTCAATTTATTAATTTGTAAAAATTTACAAATAGTATAGATTTATTTTGAAATTAATTGTTACAATGTATTTAACTAACAGTAAAGGAATATGAAGCAAAAATTAAGCTTTTACTTAGCATCTCGGTTTAAAGTCATCATTGTGAAATCGTTCAATACAGACGACATGTTTTAGGAAAGGGCATGTAAGTGTGTGTTAAGCTTGCTATAATAAGTATCATGATTTTATTGTTAAACAATTTCTATCTAATTATCGACGTCAACAAGTTGTCTTTAGGCATTGATGCAGGTGTTAGTCTGAAAGGGAGTAATTGAAGATGTTTGCTACAGTTGAAAAACAAAGAAATGGGATAGTACTAATTAATATTGATAATGAAGAAACCAAGATAGTCTTTACTAATTACGGTGCTCGTATAGTATCTTGGAAGTATGACGATAACAGCATTGTGTTAGGAAATATTGTGGAAGCGGATGAATTCTACGAACCTAATCCATTTTTCTTTGGGGCTACAGTGGGACGATACGGTGGCCGCATTGCTAACGCTACATTTGAGTTAGATGGTAAAACATATCATTTAGAGCACAATGATGGTGCTCACAATATTCATGGGGGTACTAACGGTTTAGATTCACGCTTTTTTGATTATCAAATTGAAGAACAAGTTGGTCAGATTAAAATCATTTTTACAACCCAAATTAAAAGTACAGATGATTATTTCCCAGGTGATATTGAATTAAAAGTTATTCATACTTATGATATGGATCATAAATGGACGATAGAATACGAAGCAACAACTACCGAAAAAACACTATTCAATCCTATGAATCATGTGTATTTTAATTTAAATAGAGACAATAATATGATTGATAATCATTATATAAGTAGTAATAAATTAGCAATGTACCCATTAGGTGAAGACAATATAGTTAACAGTACCGATACTATAGATTTGTCTACTATATTTAATAGTAATAAGATTCAATTTAAAGAGCTTTTTACAAGTGAAAATCCTAAAATCAAACAACAAATGGACATGTTTAATGGTGTTGATCATCCTTTTGAAGTTGAAAATGGTGAAATGGCAGTAGAAAATAAACGTTTTGTATTACAAGTAAAGACAGATATGCCGAATATTGTTATTTTTACTTTTAATGATACTAGTAGTTGGGATAGTGACTTCAATATTTATAAAGCACATTCTGGTTTTACATTGGAAACACAATGTATCCCTAATGATATAAATCTTTATGGTGACAAAGCACCGTCTATTATTACACCAGATCAACCATATTACTCTAAGACGTCATATAAAATATTTGAAAAAGCAGACATTTAATAAGTAAATGAGTATTATAAGACACGATTAAAATAAAACACTTTAAAAGAAGCTTGAGCAAAATGTCGCTCGAGCCTCTTTTTTTTATGCAATAAATGATATGTACTTTACATCAGCTTTCATTTAGATAAGTTAGCAGAACGGTAGCATTAATTAATAGTAACAATCGCGCAGTAATTTTATAGTTGTTGAGCTTTGGTTAATAATCGTTGTAATTTGTCGATACGTGCGGTTGTTAAATAAGGGTTTTGAAGTGCATAAGTTAATTTAGAAATATTATTGCGATCATTATACATAAGGTGATTGAGCTCAAAAACAGAAAGCAACGTATCATCAGGAGCTTGCTGAATTAAATGTAAGTTATCATCTGGAGCGACATAGCCCTCTTTTAACACTCTAAAATAAAATCCAGTTCTTCCTGAACTAGACATACGTTTTACTAAATCTGGAATTTGATATTTCGTTTGAATTTTCCAACAAGGTTCTCTTATTTCAGAAACTTCAATGATTGCAGAACCGAGTTGGTATTGATTACCAAAGTAAGTTGTCTTTTCATCCATATGTTTAGCAGTTAAATTTTCTCCAAACATCGCGTAATCTGGTAATTCTGTGATATCATCTTGCCACATTTGATAATTTGATTTACTGAATAAGCATAATGCTTTGTCTGGACCACCATGTCCTTTATAAGCTTGTTCATCGTCGCAAAAACCAGTTGTCGTAAGCCAGCATGTATCTGTGAATACTGTTTTGTTTAAAGCAGATTGCATTTGCTTTTTACCGTATGTGAGGGTTTCGATTTTACCAGTTGAAATGGCATTTAATTCATAAATCATAGTGTAACCTCCTTGTATCGTTACGCTTTATTGTATAGGAAGAAACGGTAAAATCATAGATGAAAAAAATAAACGCTTAAATTGAGTGAGCATCTACTGGAAGTTTTCAGTTGGCTGTTTTTAGTTTATATCTATATCTTTTAAAAATTCTAATGTACAATGATATTAAAAGAATGGTTATAAAGGGGCAACAATATGAATAAAAAACAGTTGAAGATAAGTACATTTAGTGATGCTTTAAGCCAAATTACAGATGGTATGATATTGGGTATTGGTTCTGGTTCAACGATTGAACTCCTTGTACCTAAAATTGCTGAAAAAATTGAGCATGAACAACTGTCAATTACTGGCGTATGTACTTCTAACAAAACTGCATATATTGCAAAAAATTTAGGTATGCATATTATAGATGTAAATGATGTCGACTATATTGATCTCGCTATTGATGGTGCAGATGAAGTGGATCCACAGCTTAATTTGATTAAAGGTGGCGGTGGAGCACTATTTAGGGAAAAAGTAATAGATGCTATGGCAGAGCGATTTATTGTTTTAGCAGATGATTCTAAGTTAGTGGATTATCTTGGTGAAACATTCAAATTACCCGTAGAAGTTGATAAATTTAATTGGTTATTAGTGGCTAAGAAAATAGAGGCTTATGGCCAATTACAAGTGGAAAGACGACTGGCTAATGACATTCCATTTGTTACGGATAATGGTAATTATATATTAGATATAACGCTAAATCATACAATCGATCCATATGAGATGCATGAGTTTTTAATTCACTTAGTAGGTGTATTAGAGACTGGATATTTCTTAGATGTCACAGACCAAGTAATTATTGGCACACAAAATGGTGTAAATATTATTAATAAATAAAGAAAGCATGTGTTTTGAATAGTTGTATCAATAACTATTTCAAAACACATGCTTTTTGTATTGTAACTATGAAATTATCTTCGATTACGTCGTTTACTTTTCAAAAAGAATGATGAACGTTGATTTTGAGTTTCTGTGTTGTCGTTTGTAGGTTCATCATCTGTTGATGTTTGACTTTCATCTTCGTTAAGCGAAGGTTCTATTTCTTCTGATTGATGCAGTTGATGAGATGTTGTTTCAGTATCATTAGCGACATTTTTCGCAATGTTGTTATCTTGGCTAGCAGTAGCTACTGTTGATGAAGTATCGTCATTTTCTTGATGAGTAGAATTCATTTCATCTTGCTCATCATGAACGGTAGACGATGTATCGGCAGAAGCTGGTTCATAGTCATTTGTTGCTTGTTCAGTTTCTGCTGGCGTGTCATTCACATCTAAATGTGACTCGTCATCTAGGTGATCCATATAGTTATTTTCTTCAATTTCATCTAAGTTTCTTTTCGTGAAGAAGTATAATATAACTCGTATAATCATAGTAATTAGTAAGTATACAACACCAACTGCTACAGTTGATAAGGCAATCACTTTCATAGCAAAGACATTGCCTAGCTCTTCATTAAATAAAAATACTAAGCCAAATGACATAACAAAGTGGAACAGTGTAGCAATATAAATTGTTCTACCTTTCGTACCTCTAATTAATTCGCCAATAATCATTGAAAAAGCGAATGTATATAAGAAGTTATATGCAGCGAATGTCATACCGAAACTAAGGTTTAAGTTCCAGATTGAATATAGAATCCCTACAAGAATTGATGCGAAAAAAGTATAAATACGATTTTCTACAATGTTTTGTAAGTAAGAACGGAAGCCAAATTCAATTAACATTGCTGTGATTAATTGTCCGATAATTACAGTAGTTAGAGAAACGGAAAAGTCTTCTGCTTGTAATAAAATAAAACTATCAGCAAGAATATTAAAACTAACCATTGCAACTGCTAAAATAGTTAACGGTAAAATTAATGCTAAAAGGATACGTTCTATTGTTTTTAAACCAATGGTAAATTTTAAACCGCCTAATTGAAGACGTTTATGTTTGAAAATTAATAAACAGAATAGAGCACCGATAAATGGAGCAATAGCTGTTATGTCAAATACGAAAGATTTATAAGGTAAACTACCTTGGAAATCTTTGAGTATAATAGGTAGTACGTATGCAATGATAAAGAACAGGAATACAATCATTGCCCACTGAAAACCTGGTATACGTTTATTATTCATTTATGTAACCTCCATAATAGGTATGAAAAAAATCATTTAATGGTAATTATACAGATTTAGCTGTTAGAAATAAATCATTAATCAAAAATATCATTGAAATGTAATAGTTCTGATGATTTATTCATATAAGTGAAACAATTTGTATTGTAATCAATGCATTAAACGCACATTGTAACGGGTAAAAGAAATTTAGGAATTGAATTCAAAAAAATGTAAGCGTATACTTTAATTGTTCATTTAGTTTTTAAAGGGGGAGAACTATGTATAAGTTACCTGATACTGAGCTTTGGACTGGCAGAACAGATAGTGCAACAAATCAAGAACACTTTAGGCATTTCCAAACAATAAAGTTTGGTGATTTAACACAACAATTAAATATTAATGAAAAACAAGGTGTTGGATTATTAGGTTACGCTGTTGATAAAGGTGTAGAGCTTAACAAAGGTAGAATGGGTGCTAAAGAAGGACCAGATGCTATAAGGAAAGCTTTTGCCAATTTACCTGATCTTAGTCAATGTTCCATTTGTGATTACGGTAATGTTGAGCATCATGAGAGTCAACTAATAAAAACACAACAAGAGTATGGCCATTTAGTTGCAGAATCTATTAGTCGCCATAAGCAAACGTTTCTCTTAGGTGGCGGTCATGATATAGCATATGCGCAATATTTAGGCGTGAGAGAAGCGTATCCAGATGCTTCAATCGGTGTTATTAACATTGATGCGCATTTTGATACAAGGGAAGAGCAGAGTTCTACTTCGGGTACAAGTTTTCGACAAATATTAGAAGAAGATGATAATACTGCATATTTGGTACTTGGTATTCAACAAGGGGGCAATACAGCAGCACTATTTAATTATGCGGATGCTAAAGGTATACAATATGTATATGCCGACGAGTTATTACACCAATTATCACCACCAATTAAAGATAAAATAGAACGTTTTATACATCATCATGATGTCATTATGTTCACAATATGTATGGACGTCATTGATAGTGCCTTTGCACCAGGAGTCAGTGCTACAGCAGTGCTAGGACTTTATCCGAACCTAGTATTAGAAATGGCCAAAAGAATTATACCTAGCGAAAAGGTTTCAACGATTAGTATCGCCGAAACCAATCCTCAATATGATGTTGATAATAGGACAGCAAAATTAACAGCTAACTTTTTCCATCACTTTATTTTATGACGTTCCAATAATCTTTACAGTGATCTACCAACGAAAGCACACGTTCAGAGTGCTTTCGTTTTTTGTAATAATTAATAAAAATTGTGCGCCCAAGTTTTGGTTTAATCTCAATTGCATCTAAATTGTTAGCATTGAATGACTGATAATAAAATCTTGGAATAACAGCGTAACCTAAACCACGATGTACAAAATTTGTAGCAGCTTCAAAACGGTCAGCCTCAATAACGATGTTAGGATGAATATTCATACGCATGAAATAATCATCTAAATGTTTGCGTACTTGTAAACCTTTAGAAGGTAATATTAGTGGTAATGATTTGATAATAATTGTACGTTGTTGTTTAAAAGCATTTTGTGGTGTAAGTAAGACATACGATTCTTCATATAATGGAATAGACTGTATGTCTTCATGAGTGATTTGTTCATTGGTTAAAGCTAAATGTGTTTCAAAATTTAACAAGTGCTCTAATATAATCGCTTGATCATGTACTTCCGAGATTTGATAAGTTTGGTTTGGAAAAGTTGAACGGTGTGTCGTTATGATTTGAGATACCCATTGATTTGTAGATTCCAGAATGGAAAATTTAATTTTAGGGACTTCACTAATATTTAAATCATGCATTTTCTCCATTGTTTGATGGTAGTTTTGTACTAGGTCAACAGCATAGTTATAAAATTGGATACCTTTTTCTGTAATTTTGATATCTTTTGTCGTACGCGTAAATAAATCGTAGCCTAAATCTGCTTCCATTTTTTTGATCGTAGCTGTTAAAGAAGGCTGGCTTATATGTAAAAATTGAGCAGCTTGTGTAAAGTTATTGTATTTTACTATAGCTAGAAAATACTCTAGTTGAATTATTTTCATATACATAACACTCCTAACGTTTATTTATAGTTTTAAGTTATGAATCATTAGTTTATTAATATTGGTTATCTATAAATAATCATAATATACTTAAGTCATAAGGTACATAAATTTTATCTGTTGTAAACACAAAGCATATTAATAAGGGGTTTGCTTTCTGTAGTCGCTGGACATGACTATACATGACAACTGTAATTAAACAGAGGAATGGAGTGGAATAAATATGAGAAAAATCCAAGCTAAAAAAGGGTTAGATATTGAATGTAAAGGTTGGGAACAAGAAGCGGTATTGCGTATGCTGTATAACAATTTAGACCCAGAAGTAGCAGAGCGACCTGAAGATTTAGTTGTCTATGGCGGTATTGGCAAAGCAGCTAGAAATTGGGAAGCATTTGAAGCAATTGAAGAAACATTACGTAATTTAGAAGCGGATGAAACTATGTTAGTCCAATCTGGTAAACCTGTTGCTGTATTCAAGACACATGAAGAAGCACCAAGAGTATTACTGTCAAATTCAGTATTAGTTCCTGAATGGGCGAACTGGGAGCATTTTAATGAATTGGATAAAAAAGGATTAATGATGTATGGACAAATGACAGCTGGTAGTTGGATATATATTGGCTCTCAAGGAATTGTACAAGGAACTTATGAAACGTTTGGTGAGTTAGCGAACCAACATTACAATGGTAAATTAAATGGAACGGTAACACTCACTGCAGGACTAGGTGGCATGGGTGGTGCTCAACCATTAGCAGTAACTATGAATGGTGGTGTCGTAATCGGTGTCGATGTCGATGAATCTAGAATCGATAAGCGAATTGAAACGAAATATTGTGATGTTAAAACGGACAGTTTAGACGAAGCGCTAAAATTAGCTGATGAAGCAAGAACGGCTGGCCAACCATTATCTATTGGTTTAATAGGCAATGCTGTTGATGTTCATAAAGCAATTTTAGATAAAGGTTTTAAAATTGATATTATCACGGACCAAACAAGTGCGCATGACCCATTAAATGGTTATATACCACAAGGGTATTCAATAGAAGAGGCAAAAGCACTTAGACAGAAAGATCCTAAAGAATATGTTAAAAAATCTGAACAATCTATGGCACAGCATGTAGAGTTAATGCTAGCATTTCAACAAAATGGTGCTATTGCATTTGATTATGGTAATAATATAAGACAAGTTGCATTTAATAATGGTGTAAGTAATGCATTTGATTTCCCAGGATTTGTTCCTGCTTATATAAGACCGTTATTTTGTGAAGGTAAAGGGCCATTTAGATTTGCAGCATTAAGTGGAGATCCAAAAGATATTGAACGTGCAGATGAGGAAATGAGAAAATTATTCCCAGATAACGAAAAATTAAATCGTTGGCTAGACTTAGCAACGGAAAAAATTGCGTTCCAAGGGTTACCATCTCGAATTGCATGGTTAGGTTATGGTGAACGTGCAAAAATGGGAGTTGCATTAAATAAATTAGTACGTGATGGCGAGATTTCGGCACCTGTTGTCATTGGTCGTGATCATTTAGACTCTGGTTCAGTAGCTAGTCCTAACAGAGAAACTGAAGGTATGCAAGATGGATCAGATGCAGTTGGTGATTGGGCTATTTTAAATGCACTTGTGAATACTGCTGCAGGCGGTTCTTGGATTTCATTCCACCATGGTGGTGGCGTAGGAATGGGCTATTCTCTACATGCTGGTATGGTCGTAGTCGCAGATGGTTCAGAACGTGCAGAAAAACGTTTAGAACGTGTATTAACAACTGATCCAGGCATGGGTGTTGTGAGACATGCAGATGCTGGATACGACAAGTCTGTAGAAGTGGCAAAAGAGAAAGGTATTCATATTCCAATGATTACAAAAGAGGTGACACATAATGAATGATTTAGTTATTCAAAATATTAAACAGTTAATTTTACCAAAAAAAACAGACAAACCATTAAAAGGGCAAGAGTTAAATGACTTAGAACTCATTGAAAATGGGACAGTTGTAGTTAATGATGGCAAAATTGTTTATTCTGGTCCTTATACTACTGAATATGAAGCGACAGAGACAATTGATGCTAGTGATAAAGTGGTATCACCTGCGCTTGTTGAAGCACATACGCATTTAGTACATGGAGGTTCTCGTGAGCATGAGATGTCTTTAAAAAGACAAGGTGTATCTTACTTAGAAATTTTAGAACAGGGTGGCGGTATTTTAAATACAGTAGATGCCACTAGACAAGCGAGTGAAGCGGAATTATTCTCTAAAGCTGAAAAAAACTTATTAACTATGGTTCAACATGGTGTGCTTACAATTGAAAGTAAAAGTGGATATGGCTTAGATAAAGAAAATGAATTAAAACAATTAAAAGTATCCAATCAATTAGCTGAGAAATATAATTTAACTATGAGACATACATTTTTAGGGCCACATGCAGTGCCTAAAGACGCAACGTCTAATCAAGCATTTTTACAAGAAATGATTGACTTATTACCAGAAGTTAAACCATATGCTGACTTTGCCGATATATTTTGTGAGACAGGCGTCTTTACTATTGATGAGTCTAAAGCATATATGGAAGCAGCTAAGCAACAAGGTTTTAAAGTGAAAATTCATGCAGATGAAATTGATCCATTAGGTGGTTTGGAATTAGCTATTGATGAACAAGCGATTTCTGCAGATCATCTTGTAGCATCTAGCGAAGAAGGCAAAGCAAAATTACGTGATAGTGATACTGTAGCTGTGCTATTACCTGGAACAACGTTTTATTTAGGTAAGGAACAATATGCAGATGCACGTGGCATGATTGACAATAATGGTGCGATTGCTATTGCTACTGATTTTAACCCAGGAAGTTGTGTTACTAACAATTTACAACTTGTCATGGCTATTGCTTCCTTAAAATTAAAGCTTTCTGCAAATGAAATATGGAATGCAGTAACTGTAAATGCGGCTAAAGCCATTGACGTTGATGCCGGAACTATTGATAAAGGTGACAAAGCGAATATTGTCATTTGGGACGCACCTAATCATGAATATGTTCTTTACCATTATGGTATTAATCATGCTTCTAAAGTTATAAAAGACGGCAAAGTTATTGTAGATAATCAATATCAGTTACAAAATTAATATAAAGAGCTATGGGACAAGCATAATCATAGCATGTTATTGAAGCAACGATAAACATGTAAATGATTTATGCCTGTCCTATTTTTAATGTTAAATTTTAAATTCCGTTAACTATGATAATATAAAGAACATAAATTAATTTACATAGTCTCTGTTTAAAACTACGAATGGGAGTAATTTAACGTTTTAACATGTGCTTGTTGGAAAAAATAGCTTAGCTTTTTAACGAGCAAGTTTAAACTATTCGTTATTACTTCTTGCTATAATAGGCTATAGTAAATAAAAGCGATTGATTTAGTCGGTTATTTAATAAAAGTAGTTATGTGTATAAATGGAAAGCTGTTTTAAGGCAGAATAAGAACTATATGTTTCTATAAAATATACACATCGACAATATCAAAGGAGTGAGAAGGGATGACAAGTTTTGATGATTATGTAAAATGGAGACGTCTTTTTCATCAATATCCTGAAGTATCAGATTATGAATATGAAACAACTAAAAAAATTAGAACTATTTTGGAATCATATGATATTAAAATATTAGATTTGCCGTTGGATACAGGTTTAGTTGCTGAAGTCGGACAAGGTGAGCAGTTTATAGCGGTACGTACTGATATAGATGCTTTACCTATAATTGAACAAGTTGAACATGATTTTAAATCGACTGCAGAAGGCGTAATGCATGCTTGTGGTCATGATATTCATATGGCAAGTATTTTAGCCGTAGCAATAAAACTTAAAGCTATGGAAACGCAATTAAATGGTCGTGTACGCATTATTTTTCAACCTGCAGAAGAAATAGCACATGGCGCATATAGTATTACTAATACTGGAGCATTGGAAGGTGTGAAAGCAGTATTAGGTTATCACAATTATCCTTCATTAGCTGTCGGTGAATTTGCTATCAAACAAGGAACGGTGACCTCAGCAGTAGACCGTTTTGAAATAACAATCCATGGTAAAGGTGCACATGCTGCTAAACCTGAACAAGGTAATGATCCAACAATCGTCTTAGGCCAACTCATTACTAGTATTCAATCAATAGTAAGTCGGAATTTATCTGCCTTTGATCAAGGTGTCGTGACTATCGGTGAAGTGTCTTCAGGTAATACATGGAATGTAATTGCTGACAATGCTTATGTACAAGGTACAGTACGTACGTTTGACGCGGAAGTACAACATTTAATAGAACAACGTTTACAACAAATATGTGATGGCCTTGCGCAAACTTTTGATGTGGAAATTGAGCTAACTTATCATAAACTACCGGGAGCAGT
Source organism: Staphylococcus arlettae (assembly GCF_002902345.1). GTDB lineage: Bacteria > Bacillota > Bacilli > Staphylococcales > Staphylococcaceae > Staphylococcus > Staphylococcus arlettae. Next base: position 115,371 of record NZ_PPQB01000019.1, on the reverse strand, counting down.
GGTAAATGATGAACAACTAACACAGGATGCTATCGATGTGGCTCGTAACGTTGGTTATAACGTCACAATAATGGATAAACCGTTAACTATAGGAGAAGATTTTTCAGGTTTTTCAAACCAGTACCCAAGTGTATTTGCATTTATTGGGTCAGATAGTATGTATGATTTACATCACCCAAAATATGATCCGAACGAAGAAATATTACGATTAGTACCTGATTATTTTGTAGCATTTGTCCAAAAATTATTAAACGAATGAATGGTATAATATGTAATTGCTACCAGCGTTTTGGGGTAAACAAAAGTATAAAAATTTAATAGGCGAGTGTGTTTATGTCTAATATAAATCTAAGAATTAAATTTTCTAATGCTGATTTACTACAACAAGAATAATTAGTACGGGAATACCCCTTGATTTATGGCGGTAAAATGTCTTATCAAGGTTATGAAATTCTATTGGTATACAAATAGATTAAACATAAGAGTAACTTGTATTAGCATTGAATTTTGTTAGTATTTGGAATCGCTTATTATTGAATTAGGAGTATGAACAAATGAAAAGAATTGACCCACAAGGATTAACTAAAAAACAGAATTATAAATTATTAAGTGGTAGTGTCATTCCGAGACCCATTGCTTTTGTCACGACTCAAAGCGAAACCGGCGTAATGAATGCAGCACCATTTAGTTTTTTTAACGTGGTGAATAGTGCGCCCCCAATGATAATGATTTCAACAACGCGAGCAAATGGGAAAAGAAAAGATACCTCAGTAAATATAGAGCAAACCGGACAATTTGTTGTTCATATTACAGATAATAATATTGTAGAAGAAGTAAATAAGACGGCAGCTCCTATTGCTATAGAATTAAATGAATTAGAAAGAACATCATTAAATCTTGTGGATTCTGAAGCAGTAGATGTACCAGGGATTGCACAAGCTAAAGTACGTATGGAGTGTAAGTTGGATAGAATCATCCCACTAGGTGATAAGCTTGAAGGTTCTGATCTTATTATTGGTGAAGTAGTCATGTTTCATATAGCTGATGATGTATATTTTGAAGACAGTAAAATAAACCCTGACACTTTACAAGCTGTTAGTAGATTAGCTGGTAATGATTATGCTCACATAGGTGAAACATTTACGATAATTAGACCAAACAATTAATTTTATAGTTACTCAGTTAATAGTTTAGCTACAAACTGTTGACGTACTATCTAAAATGTTGTAACGTAATAACGAATTTAAATAGCTTATCAAGAGAAGTGGAGGGACTGGCCCTAGGAAGCTTCGGCAACATGGTAATGCGTGTGCCAATTCCAGTAGCAGCAAACATACTGCTAGAAGATAAGATGACAAGGTCTAATGCCGCTCTTTTCTTCAATAAGGAAAGAGCTTTTTTAATATGAAGAAAGTAGGTTAGTTATGAGTAAATTACAACAAGGTAGTTTTTGGGCACTATCGCCATTAATAGTATTTGTACTATTATTTTTAGGCGTTGGTATTATTACAGGTGATTTTACTACGATGCCATTAAATGTAGCAATTGTCATTGCTTCAATTTTTGGTTTGGTACAAAATAGGAAAAAGCCATTTGGTGAAAAAATAGATATTTTTACAAAAGGTGCAGGTCATCCTAATATTATTTTAATGGTGTTGATCTTTATTTTAGCGGGTGCCTTTTCACAAACAACGGAAAATATGGGAGGCGTACAATCTACTGTTAATCTCGGATTAACATTGATACCTGAGAATTTATTAATTGTAGGGTTGTTTGTAATTTCGATGTTTGTATCGATTTCAATGGGGACATCAGTTGGTACTGTTGCAGCCATTGCCCCAGTAGGTTTTGGACTTAGTCAAGCGACAGACATATCTTCAGCAATTACTATGGCTACAGTAGTAGGCGGTGCCATGTTTGGTGATAATTTATCTATGATTTCAGATACTACTATTGCAGCAGTACGTACTCAAAAAACAAAAATGAGCGACAAATTTAAAGTCAATTTTAAAATTGTTCTGCCGGGTGCACTCTTAACTATTATCGCGCTATGGTTTTTGACACAAGGTACACAAGTTGCTGACACAAAAAATTATGATTTTAACTTTATTAAAGTATTGCCTTATCTTATGGTCTTAATTTTAGCGATAGTAGGGGTTAATGTTGTAATTGTGTTAATAGGTGGTACGTTATTATCAGCAATTATAGGTCTGATTGATGGTTCATTTAAGTGGACGAGTTTATTACAATCTATTTCTAAAGGTATTATAGGTATGGAAGATATTGCCATCATTGCATTAATGATTGGTGGACTTGTAGCACTTATCCAACATAATGGCGGCATTGCATGGTTATTGAATTTTGTTCGGAATAGAGTGAAATCAAAGCGTGGGGCAGAGTTAGGTATAGCTGGTTTAGTAAGTACAGCTGATATTTCTACAGCTAATAATACAATTTCAATATTGATGGCAGGCCCATTAGCAAAAGATATTGCTGACGAGTATGATGTGGATCCAAGAAAATCCGCAAGTATTTTAGATATTTTCGCTAGTTGTTTCCAAGGAATCCTACCATATAGTCCACAACTTATTGCTGCTGCAGGTGTAGCAAAAGTATCTCCATTAGAATTGGTGCCATATAGCTTTTATCCAATGCTATTAGGTCTTTGTGGCTTAGTTGCTATTTTCTTAAAACTACCAAAATTAAAACCAAAAACACAAAAGTAGCGATTACTTTGACGTTCTAGTGTTTTGACGATAAAATATATTAGTTAATAACTATAACTACTAATTTTATTTGAAACGTTACAGTTTTGAATTGATGAGTATTACGGTAAGATAAAGGTAAGATTAAAGGTAGGTGACTATTTTGGCCAAGTACAACATTGAGAATGATAATGTGCAAGTACAATTGGAACGATTGTTTAAAGTTGAACCAGAATTGGTATATCAAGCTTGGACTGAGCAACAATTTTTGAAACGTTGGTTTATGACTTCTGAACGGACGAATCAAAGTATAACAATTGATGCGCGTGAAGAAGGTAAATATGAAATTGTTGATGTACGCAAAGGGAAAGCAAATAGAGTCCAAGGGACATTCGTTACCCTTGAACCGCATGACTATATTGAAATGACAATCGGCATGCCAGAACTGAGTGATGGTGAAGATACTATTCAAGTTGAAATATTTGAGCGTGAAGCTGGTATTACACAAATGCTATTTACGTATAGTGCGATAGTTCCTAAAGAGCGACGATTGACGCAATTAGAATATAAGCAAAAGAAAAAAGAATATCATGATTCAACAGCTCATGGTTTCGAAATGTTATTCGATAGGCTACAGGAAACAATTGAAGACTATCGTGAAAATTATAAAAATATTTAAAGAATAAATTAAAATTATAGTGCGCGGAATATAAATACAACAATTTAGTATATATAAATAGGTGACTATATGCTGAACACATTTATATACTAAGTATTAGCAATCTAGTCACCTTGATAATAGACGAAGCAATATGGCAGACAGTAATGTTTGATATCGCTTCGTCTTTTTTATGTGAAATTTTGTTGCACCATACGTTCGTGGTATTTGCGTAGTACAGTTTCAAAAAATATATGATAGCTAATAAAGCTTGAATAATCGGTACCATCTGTTAAATAGAAAGTATTACTAGAAACATAAATATTATAATTGGCTTTTTGTGCTAAATTGTTATCTTTTAACGTTGTGATAGAAAAGAAATATTTTTGTCTCACTTGCAAATAATTGGTGATCTCGGTTAATTGCTGTGATTCACCTGATAAAGAAATAATGAAGAAAATATCTTTATTTGTCGATTTATTTAATATCATTTTAAATTCATGAATATCATGTAAGACTATTACATTTTTATGGATAGTTAATAGTATACGTCGAGCTTCCTGTGCTACGTTCATTTGAGCTAAACCTGTACCATATAAATAAATCGTGTCTGCGTGGTAGATTTTATCTGTAATTAAGTGATAATCCACACGTTCCAAGTATGAGAATGTATTGGATATTTCTTGTTTGAATTGGTCTATGGAATCGGATGGTAACTGTGAGGGATGTTCTGTTTCAAACTTTAAGTATGACTTGAAATCACTATAACCATCGAATCCTAATTTTTTAGTAAACCGGTGTATTGAAGCATTGGAAGCATGCGTACGTGCAGCAAGCTCTTGGATTTTCATAGTTTTACATTCTCGTATATGTGTATTTACATAATGTGCAATTTGTATATCGTTATCGTTTAACTTTTCGAAATTGTTATTTAAGCGTTCGTCTAGTAACAACGCATTCACCTCTTCATAATTGAAAATATTTCCTTCATTTGAAAATATAATCTGATTATACAAAAGATTTCAATTTTAAGTCAAACCCTTGTTTATATGTAAGCGTTTACCTTAAGATGTTGTTAAGACATACAACTTGTATACGGTCAAAGTTGTAAATAACAGTATTTGATTAATGAGATTTAATTTTATGAATTGGGGTGGCAGTAATGAATGCTATAAAACGTTTTGGTAGTGCCATGATTGTACCGGTACTTATGTTTGCTTTCTTTGGTATTGTACTAGGATTTGCTACATTATTTAAAAATCCAGCAATTATGGGAAGTATAGCAGAGGATGGAACAACTTGGTTTAAAATATGGTCAGTGATTGAATCGGGTGGCTGGACAATTTTCAATCATATGGAAATTGTGTTTGTAGTAGGTTTACCTATTTCACTAGCTAAGCGAGCACCGGGACATGCTGCGTTAGCTGCATTAATGGGATATTTAATGTTTAATACTTTTATTAATGCGATTTTAACGCAATGGCCACATACATTTGGTGCCAATTTAGAAAAAGGCGTAGAAAACGTTACAGGATTAAAAGCTATTGCCGGTATTGAAACATTAGATACAAATATTTTAGGTGGTATTATTATTTCCAGTATAGTGACTTGGATACATAATAGATACTACAATAAAAAATTACCTGAAATGCTAGGTGTCTTCCAAGGATTAACGTTTGTAGTAAGTATTTCATTTTTTGTTATGCTTCCTATGGCGTTGCTTACTTGTATTGTATGGCCTACGATTCAAGCTGGTATAACATCATTACAAGGATTTATTGTAGGCTCTGGTTTTATTGGCGTCTGGTTATTCCATTTCCTAGAACGGGTGTTGATTCCAACAGGACTACATCATTTTATTTACGCTCCAATAGAAGTAGGACCAGTAGTAGTAAATCATGGTTTAAAAGCAGAATGGTTTAAACACGTTAATGAATTTGCCAATAGTACTAAACCATTAAAAGAACAGTTTCCATACGGCTTTATGTTACAAGGTAACGGTAAAGTATTCGGATCAATTGGTATAGCGTTGGCAATGTATTCAACTACACCTGCTGAAAACAAGAAGAAAATTGCAGCTTTACTTCTTCCAGCAACATTAACAGCTGTGGTAGTAGGTATTACTGAGCCATTAGAATTCACATTCTTATTTATTGCTCCATATTTATTTGTATTACATGCAATCCTATCAGCATCAATGGATACAATTATGTATGGCTTTGGTTTAGTAGGAAACTTTGGTGGCGGACTTATTGATTTCTTTGCTACAAATTGGATTCCACTAGCACAAAACCATTGGTTAACTTATGTTATCCAAATAATTATTGGTTTAATCTTTACAGGTATATATTTTGTAGTATTTAGATTTTTAATATTGAAATTTAATATACCATTACCAGGTCGTGATAAAGAGAAATCAGAAGTGAAGTTATATAGTAAGCAAGATTACAAAGAAAAACAAGGTGCTAATGATTCTGTTTATGCAGCTACAGGCGATGAATATACTGATAAAGCGAATTACTATTTACAAGGATTGGGTGGCGCAGAGAACATTAAAGATGTCACAAATTGTGCGACGAGATTACGCTTAACAGTGAAAGACCAAGAAAAAGTAGAAGATAATGATTACTTTATTCATAATCAGATGGCACATGGATTAGTAAAAAGTGGTAAAAACGTTCAAGTTATTGTTGGAATGTCAGTACCACAAGTAAGAGAAGCATTTGAAAATATGGTATTTACTGAAGATGAAGCATAATAAAAGTAGAGTGAGACAGAGATCTAATGGTAATAAAAAGTTTTCGTGGTCTCCTCTCCGTCTATAATGACTAAAGTAAAAAGATTAAGTTAAGCATATTTTCAGTTCGGTCATCTATGGGCATTATGAAAAGAGACTGGGACGAATTAATTTCGTCCCAGTCTCTTTTTGTACTTAGTTTTTAGCACGGTTACGTTAAAGTTCAAGTAATTAATGTAACTTTAAATTGATGTTATACAATAAACGTAAATTATTACGATATATGTGATTTCATTTTGTGTGCAACGCGTGGAAAATAAATTGCTTTAAGTATATCAATATTACGGATAGCAATGTGATAAATAATTTTTGAAAATGTATCAGCAGAACAGTGTAAGTTAATGCGATTTTTTGTGAATGTATAGGATAGAGCTTCTGTATTGTCTAACACGTTAATAATATCTATAACTTTATCTTTGATGAATGCATCATTTAAACCATCAATTTGTAATTCAAAGCGCTTTGAAGATAATGGCAATTGAGTTGAATCGAATAATGTATCGAGTTCTGATGAAGTTAAAATTTGAAAGATTGTGTAGTTGTGCAGACTGAGATAAGTGATAACATATGGTAACTGTTGCTTCGGTAAAATAATTTCTACTGTGTAAATTGAGTTATTCTTTTTTATTGAGTGTTGTATGGACTTACAAAAAGTAATCTGGCGCAATAATTTTAATAACTTATTACGTTGTTTGCGCTTTGTTAATTCCCCAATATTTAAGATATAAGTCTCAGTTTTATCTATAAACATCAAAACCCTCCGAACTGAAAAATAATATATGAAGTGTAATTAGCATAATATTTTAATGGAGTTTTATTTTTTACCCATTTCTAATTCTATTAAATTGTACCACTCTTTTTTCTTTCTGACACTAGGTCTTTGGAATGAACAATATAAATCTAAATCTTTGCAATTTTCTGAAAACGTATTGTGCTAAATTCTAAAATGTGATACATTTTTCTTTATTACTATTAAAAGGGAAGTGTTGAATGATGTTAACAAAGGTAAGTAGATTCGCAACCAACACATTCTTGTTCTGGATGTTACTCGCTGCCATTATAGGTTTTGTCTTTCCAGCGCAATTAGCGACAGTGAGTCAATTTGTACCTTATTTATTAGGGATTGTTATGTTGGGGATGGGGTTAACTATTGACCCTAAAGATTTTAAAATTATTTTTCAAGCACCGCGTGCTGTTATTATAGGCGTCATACTGCAGTATACAATTATGCCCATAACTGCATTTGCCATTGCTAAAATATTTAATTTACCACCTGAGATAGCTATCGGCGTCATTTTAGTAGGATGTTGTCCGGGGGGGACTTCGAGTAATGTTATGAGTTATTTAGCGAATGCCAATGTAGCATTATCAGTAGCGATAACAAGTGTCTCTACATTATTAGCACCCATTATCACACCAGCTTTAATCTTTCTATTTGCTAATCAATGGTTAGAGGTTTCATTTGGAAGTATGTTGTGGTCAGTGGTACAAGTAGTATTAATACCTATTATTATTGGTTTTGTTTTACAGAAACTATTTAAGAATCTTGCTACAACTACTGCTACTGCATTACCCATTGTCTCTGTGGTAGCCATTTCGCTTATTTTGGCCTCTGTTGTCGGTGGCAGTAAATCACAAATATTACAAACTGGCTTACTGATTTTTGGAGTAGTTATACTGCATAATATTATTGGCTATGCTTTAGGTTATACATTTGCTAAACTATTTAAATTAGATAGAGCTGATAAAAAGGCAGTATCGATTGAAGTAGGTATGCAAAATTCTGGATTAGCTGTATCTCTGGCAACAGTCCATTTTAATCCGTTAGCAGCAGTACCTGGAGCGGTATTTAGTTTGATACATAATATATCGGGTCCTATTTTAGCTAGATATTGGTCTAAAAAATAACTAAGTGACTTTATACTAAAATAATGTATGTTTGTGAGACGCTTTTTACTTAATAGGGAGAGAGCGTCTTTCGTTTTGCTAGAGTGTTACAAAATAAAATATGATAGACTAAATTAAGAAACATATCATTAAGGAGGTATGACCATGTATAAAGCTGTAGTATTTGATTTTGATGGCACAATTATAGATACTGAGAAACATTTATTTACAATTATTAATAAACACTTATTAGCACATGAATGTACACCTTTATCACTTGATTACTATAGGTCTTCTATAGGCGGTGCAGCTACTGAATTACATGACTACTTAGAGAAGGAATTAGGTAAAGAGGCTAAAGAGGCAATCTACACAGACCACAATCGTACGAGTGTCGATCTACCTATCGATGACGAGATTGAACAACTAATGATCTTTTTAAAACAACATCATATTCCAATGGCAATTGCTACTAGTAGTTATCGCGCGGATATTCAACCAACATTCGATAAGCTAGGTTTAGAGCAGTATATAGATGTGATAGTAGGGCGAGAAGACGTTGCAGAAGTTAAGCCTAATCCTGAATTATATTTAACTGCAGTACAACGTTTAAATTATAACCCTGTGAACTGTTTAGCAATAGAGGATTCCGTTAATGGTGCAACTGCAGCAGTTACAGCTGGATTAGATGTCGTTGTAAATACGAATGATATGACAGTAGCACAAAATTTTAGTTCAGTCCCATTCATCGGTAAAAATGTAACCGCACGTGAAATTATTGCTGATTATTTTACTAAATAAGAAGGTACGTCATTATGAATTTATATATTTTACTTTTGTTTTTAGGAGGTCCATTAATACTTGCTATCGGTAATTTAGTGTTGGGCCCAATTTTTAACAAAACAATACCATTTCATATTCAAGTGAGATCATTTTTTATAGGTTCAGTTGTATATCTATTAGGTGCAACTGCATTGTATTATTTGATATTGCAATATCAGTTTTAATCATAAGCGACCATTGTTAACGAGACAACTAGTATTCAATCGTTGATACAACAGTGACACATAAATAAAAGCAACCCAATTGCTAAATAATTTAGAAATTCGGTCGCTTAATAGACATGTATATTTTTAGTTACTTAAAAAATTGAAAAGCTAACGTTACAATTACTAGGACCAGTAAAATTGCATCTATGCCAATCATAATTGCAAATCTAGGATTTTTTTCACCAGTTTGCTTACTGTTTTTAACTGCTTTGAGGTTAGGAATGAGACTCACAATTAATAAAATGATAATAACGATACCTAAAAAGATACTCACTTCGAATCACCTCCGTTACGCTTTGATTCGATAAAGACCCAAATATAACCAGCAATTACGCCTATAAGCAAGCCTGCTATGATACCAATTTTGATAGCTCCAAACAGACTACTTATTAAAATACTAAGCAACATTGCAATGGGTATGGTTGTACCAAATTTGAACTTTAATTCAGGTGTATGCATCATAGAAAATAATGTGAAGTATAAAATTGCTAGCACACATGTTGCTAATATTGATTTACCTATAAGTGGCGCTACATTGACATTTTGAGAGCCAAAGTAATTCAAAAAGAAAAATAGTAAACCAAAAACGATTGATGTATATATTGTACGGCGTAGTAATTGTTTATTCATAAGGGACTCCTTTAAGTTAAAGCTAAATTGAATTATAACATATCATATTTAAGTGCAAGTGTATTGTGTAATGCGACTGTGCGTTGATTATTACATTTTGTAAGAATCCAATAATTAAAAAAATACATTTTGCAATTATTGTAAAAATATTATAGAATAAATAGCGGGAAATGAAAACGCTTTCATATACAAAAAATATTGTTTAAATTTTTAGAATTTATAGTATAATAGCGACATGCATAGGTGTTGTTTCTCACTTATATTTGAAAGAGATGGGGTTTAAATAAAATGAATGAAGAACATGAATTACATAGGGGGCTAAGTGCGCGTCAAATTAGAATGATTGCACTTGGTGGAACTATAGGTGTTGGACTATTTATGGGGGCTACAAGTACAATTAAATGGACGGGACCTTCAGTAATATTTGCATATTTAATTGCAGGTATCTTTTTATTTTTAGTAATGAGAGCTATGGGTGAGATGGTTTATCTATATCCAACTACAGGTTCCTTTGCAAACTTTGCGAGTGATTACATACATCCGGTCGCAGGTTATTTGACTGCTTGGAGTAACATTTTCCAATGGGTAGTCGTCGGGATGAGTGAAGTTATAGCTGTAGGACAATATATGAATTATTGGTTCCCGGATTTACCACAGTGGATTCCTGGAGTCATTGTCGTAGCATTGTTATTATGCGCAAATTTAGTTTCGGTTAAAGCTTTTGGTGAATTTGAGTTTTGGTTTGCAATGATTAAGGTAGTAACAATAATTCTTATGATTATTGCAGGTTTCGGCATTATCTTCTTTGGTTTAGGTAATGGTGGCGAAGCGATTGGCTTATCTAATTTATGGGCTAATGGTGGGTTCTTCCCAAATGGATGGCTTGGATTCTTCTTTGCATTATCTATCGTTATCGGTTCATACCAAGGTGTAGAATTAATTGGTATTACTGCTGGTGAAACAAAAGATCCACAAAAAAATATTAAAAGCGCTGTAAACGGTGTAATTTGGCGTATACTTATTTTCTATGTTGGTGCTATCTTTGTTATTGTAACTGTTTATCCTTGGGATGAACTTGGTAATCTAGGAAGTCCTTTCGTAGCAACATTCGCTAAAGTAGGTATTACTATTGCAGCTGGTTTAATTAACTTTGTTGTATTAACTGCAGCGATGTCAGGTTGTAACTCTGGTATATTCAGTGCTAGTCGTATGGCGTATACATTAGCACAGCGCGGTCAAATGCCTAAGATTTTCTTGAAAGTAATGAAAAATGGTGTGCCTGTTTATACTGTAACAGCAATTGCTATCGGTATTTTAATTGGTGCATTACTTAACGTAATCTTGCCAATGTTTATCGAAGGTGCAGATAGTATTTTTGTTTATGTATATAGTGCATCAATCTTACCAGGTATGGTACCTTGGTTTATGATATTAATCAGCCATTTACGCTTCCGTAAAGGGAACCCTGCTTTATTAGAAGGCCATCCTTTCAAAATGCCTGGAGGCGCGTTATCAAATTATATAACAATGGCATTTTTAATTATTGTACTTATCGGTATGTTATTTAATAAAGAAACAGTTGTTTCAGTAGTAATTGGTATTATTTTCTTAGCGTTTATGACAACTTTCTATTTTGTGAAAGGTTATCATAAACAACAAGATTAAATTTAATAATTTTCTCGTTTGTACTTTAAGACTACTTTAAAGGCGAACTATGAAATTAAAAACAAGTGAGTTGATAAATCGAAGTAATGCTTCGATTTATCGCTCACTTGTTTACATTAAACCGTCTTATTTACACAAACTTAATGTTATCTCAATAGTATCTCAAAAAAAGTTTATTAAAATAAACCATAGATTAACAAATACATATCCTAAAGGAGTTTTTTAGCATGAATATGTGGAAGAAAATTGCGACATTATCGTTAGCGACTTCTATAGCTGCTAGTTCTATTGGAACGTCTTCAATCTCTCAAGCGTCAAGTAAAGAATCAGCAAAAAACAAAGACGAAGTATCATACGTTGGGAACACTAAAAATCCTAAAAACGTGATTTTCCTAGTGGGCGATGGCATGGGACCTTCGTATAATGCAGCATATCGTTATTTTGCAGATGACCCAAATACAAAAGAGATGGACAAAACAGCTTTTGATGAACATTTAGTCGGTACACAACGTACAAATCCCAATGATCCAAAAGAAAATGTTACTGACTCCGCAGCAGGTGCTACAGCATTCAGTTCTGGTCATAAAACATTTAATGGTGCTATTGGAGTAGATGCCAATAAGCAAAAAGTTAAAACTGTATTAGAACAGGCTAAAGAAAATGGTAAATCAACTGGATTGGTGTCAACTGCTGAAATTACAGATGCTACACCGGCAGCTTATGCTTCTCACGTAGATGATCGTGATAAAAAAGACGAAATCGCACAACAATTTTATAATGATAAAATAAATGGTGAACATAAAGTAGATGTCTTACTAGGTGGTGGCTCAGAATACTTTGGTAAAGATAACGGTGATTTAACTAAGAAATTTAAAAAAGATGGTTATGATATTGTTAAAAACAAAAATGACTTGAAGAACTCTAAAGGAGATCAAGTATTAGGATTGTTTGCTAAAAATGATATGCCATTAAACATAGATGCACCTAATAAAAATCCAGAACTTGTAGATATGGAAAAAAGTGCATTAGACCGTTTATCTAAAAATGATAAAGGTTTCTTCTTAATGGTTGAAGGTGCTTCAATTGATAAAGCAGGACATCCTAATGATGTTACAGGTGTAATGTCAGAAATGGGCGGATTTGAAAAAGCATTTAAACATGCAACCGAATATGCCAAATCTAACCCTGATACACTTGTCGTAGCTACAGCTGACCACTCTACTGGTGGCATGTCAATCGCTAAGGGCGAAGATTATGAATGGAATCCAGATGCGATTCATAGTATGAAGCATTCTGGTAAATATATGACAGAACAAATTGCAGATGGTAAAAATCCAGAAAAAGTAATTAATGAAGGTTACGGCTTCGATATTTCTAAAGATAACATGTCGGATATTAAAGAAGAAGCTGAAAATATGAAAGGGTTAAAAGAAGACGATTCTGAATACGAAGATCAATTACAAAAATTACAGGACGCGATTCAAAAACCTATCAATGATAAATCTAATACTGGTTGGACAACTTATGGGCATACTGGTGAAGATGTAAATACCTATGCAATGGGTCAAGGTTCAGAAAAATTCAAAGGTAATATTGATAATACAGACAATGCCAAAAATATTTTTGAATTCTTCCAACAATAAACAATGAAGTAATAAAAGCAAAGTGCTAATTACAGCACTTTGCTTTTATTTTGTTGGCAGTTTTTTGTGCACGCTTTCCGCGATCACTGCCTTAGCCTGTAGTCTTCGGCTAGTGCTATTCCCGCAGGAGTCCGCCCAAATCACTGCCAATAATATATAAATTATGCACTCCAACAATAGAAAAAAATCAGTGATGCAAAAAAGCAACATGGTCGGAAAGGGAAACGATACAGAGGAATTATAAAAGTTTCCATGGATACTACACTAATTTGTGGAATCATGAATCTTAAAAAATGGCAATGTGGTTATTAAAAGGAGTGGTAATGCTCTGAAAGACTACTGGTATTTAATAAAATCATCCAATAGATATAAATAGAGGAACCTTAGTCACGTTCACCTAAAGTTTGTCTACATTTTGAAAGCAAAGTGCTTATTACAGCACTTTGCTTTTTAATGTTTGAATTTAATTTTTGAGATATGTTTATGATAATTATTAAGTGCCATTTTTGACTGTGTTATAGCATCTAAAACTTCATTATAATTCAAAGCGATAAAGCGATAATATAATATATCTACAGTGAATAATTGGGCAAATAATGAAGTAGTAGCAGCCATACGTAATTCATTTTCATCGGTTGTACCATAGATGATTGTAAAATTAGCATGTGAAGCAATGTAATTATTATAAGAGCTTGTTATTGTAATAATATTAATATGATAATCATTGGCGACTTTAATCATTGCTTGTAACTCACTATGATTACCTTGATTGGTAATAAAAATAATACAGTCTTGTTCACCGTGTGTTGCGAGTGTAGTCATAAACAAATGTGTTTCTTTAATTAATCTGACCGGCAATCCAATTCGCGAAAACTTTTGAAACAAATCTTCTGCTGTAATGGAAGAAGCACCATAACCAAACAAAAAGATTGTCTTAGCATGTTTTAATGCATAGCAGACTTGATCAACGATATTGGCGTTAATATGTTGTGCTGCAGCGTGCATTGTACTTGTTGCGCGCGAAATCATTTTATTGGTGAGTGTTTCTACTGATTCTCCAGCTTTCAGTTCGATATGATGATTACTCATATTATCAGTAGGTAAGTATCTAGAAATAGCAATTTTTAAGTCTTGAAACCCCTGAGTAGACATTTTCTTACTAAATCTTACGATGGAAGCGGTGCTTGTATTTACAGTTTCCGCTAAATCTTGTACTGACATGGAAATAATGTGTTGCGGTGATTGTAAAATATAGTCTGCAATTTTCTTCTCGCTTTTGGTTAATTCAAAATATTTGTTATCGATTTGATGGAAAATATTTGTCATAATTAATCACCTAAATGGTCAGATTCTCGCATAGCTTTTGTCGTTCCGAGTAAATAAGTGAAAACAAATCCACCTAAATAAGCAGCGAGTAAACCAGCTATATAGCCTAAATACATGTGATCAGAAATGAGTGGTAATAATGAGATACCACTAGGTCCAATAGCGGTAGAACCAATATGTCCGATGCCACCTATGACAGCACCACCAATACCGCCTCCTATACATGCTGTAAAGAAAGGTCTACCTAGTGGTAATGTAACACCATATATTAAAGGTTCTCCGATACCTAAAAATCCAACTGGTAGTGCACCTTTCAATGTATTGCGTAATGTTTGATTTTTGCGACATCTTACCCATAATGCTAAGGCAGCACCTACTTGACCGGCACCAGCCATTGCTGCTATTGGTAATAAATAAGTTGCGCCAGTTTGGTTAATCATTTCAATATGAATAGGGGTGAAGATATGATGTAAACCGAGCATCACAAGTGGTAGGAAAAAGGCACCTATGATAAATCCACTGAAAATACCACCTATACCAATAATCCAATTAATAACAAAAACTAAACCAGATGAAATAAAGCCAGCCAGTGGCATTATGATAAAGATTGTTAATAGACCAATAATAAATAATGTAACAGTTGGTGTCACTATAATATCGACTGCATTTGGTACGATTTTATGCAATCTTTTTTCTACTATACTGAGTAACCATACAGCGAAGATAACTCCAATAATACCACCTTGTCCTGCTTGTAGTGGCTCTCCGGTAAAAATGTTAGTAATCATATTTTTATCGGTTAGTCCTGTTAGCAATGTAGTACCACCGATTACACCACCAAGACCAGGAGTTGCGCCAAATTCTTTTGCTGCATTAATACCGGTGAATATCGCTAAGTAAGCTAACATACCATCTTTAATGACATTGAAAACTGTCACAAGTTGTGTTATCCAATCACCTGAAATTTGACCAGCTTGCATTAAATTACTTAGAACAGCGGCTATACCACCAATTAAACCTGCCCCAATAAATGCTGGTATTAAAGGTATAAATATATTAGCAATAGTTTTGAGGAGTTTGTTGAATTTACCACGCTTTTGTTTTTGTTGATATGATTCCTTATTGATCTTTGCTTTTGCTTCAGCTGCAGCTTTATAATCGTGCGGTATCGTGTCACCTAATGGCACACCACTCTTAGCTGCCATTTCGTTAGCTACTTTATTTACGGTTCCTGGACCGACAATGACTTGGATGCGGTCATCATGAACAACTCCCATTACACCATCAATTGCTTTTAAATTATCGAATTCTACTTTACTTTCGTCATGAACTTTTATACGTATGCGCGTCATACAATTAATTATGTTGTCTATATTTTCCATACCACCGACGTTATCAATAATTGAATGCGCTAATTTTTTTTCATTTGCCATACTATCACCCGCTTTGTTTAATTTATGATTGTATTGCTTGTTTAATTACACCGTTATGTGCACTTAATTTCGCTTCAGCTGCAGATTTATCTATATTACATAAATGCATTACTACTGCTACTTTTAAATTTTGATTAGCTTTGTCGTATAGTTGCTGTGCTTGTGTTGAATTAATATCACAAATATCTTGAATGATACCGATTGCTCTGTGTACAAGCTTTTCATTTGTTGGTCGAACATCAATCATTAAATTATCATAGACTTTACCACAACGTACCATCGTAATCGTGGAAATCATATTCAATATTAACTTTTGTGCAGTTCCAGATTTTAAGCGTGTAGAACCAGTTAATACCTCGGGACCAACATTAACTTCTAGGGGATAATCAGCGTGTTTACTAATTTCACTTGCTGTATTACAAGAAATTGCTACGGTTTGTGCGCCTATAGATTGTGCATATTGCAAGCCGCCTATAACATACGGTGTTCTACCACTTGCTGCAATACCAATGACGACATCCATTGAAGTTAAAGCTAAATCTTTTAAATCTGTTGCTCCTAATGTCTCGTTATCTTCGGAACCTTCAATTGCAGTTGTCATAGCTTTTTCGCCACCTGCGATAAGTCCGATGATGTCAGTAGGTTCAGTGTTGAAAGTAGGAACGCATTCTGCAGCATCTAATACACCTAATCTGCCACTTGTGCCAGCGCCCATATAAATTAATCTTCCTCCTTTACTAAATTGTGTTGCCGTCAAGTTGATAATGTTACTGAGCGTCGGGATAACTTGTTTGATTGCTTGAGGTACACGTTGATCTTCTTCATTCATAATAGTTAGTGCATCTTCAATGCTCATTTCATCTAAGTGCATCGTAGCTTCATTTCTATTTTCAGTCGTTAAATGTTTCATTGTCTGCAACTCCTTTTTGAAATTCAAATGTATCATTTGGCTTTATCAATGGTATGAGAGGGTGATCTGCTGCAGAGATACGTGCCACGCAATTCACATGTGGATGTTTTGGTAAATCTTCTTTGATAATTTGCAATTCACCTTCATAACGCCCATTTAAATGATTATCTAATGTTATGTCACCGAACACTCTGTTTAAATTATTATTAGGTGCTATTTGCTGAGATTTGTACAATCGAGCTTCTTGCGAGCGTATAGCACTTTCTGGATTATCTGGCCGTGCAGTATGCGATTGAAATAAAATGTCTTCGCTATATGGTTCAATATGGGCAAGCGACAAGATAAAATGACGGTCATGTAACAGTTTTATTAATCTTTCTGCATGATGATTGACTAATGATGTATCTCCAATGATGACACCATCAATACCTGTATCGATTAGGTTTTGTGCACTACATAACGGATGAGTCCATCTCGTTTTTTCAATTGTAGGTAACCCTTTGTGTAAAGGACTACGTTTTTCTGTACCGGCGATAAATCCAAAAATTTCTGCACTTGGATTAAATGTTTTAATAAGTGAATTTTGTGCGGTTACAAACTGTGAACTTAAACCAGTATCTGGACGTGGATAATAATTATGACAATAACTAATTGCTTTGAAGTTAACGACATGGTTGGAAAGGTGAACAAGCAAGGTTGCATCAATTGTGCTGGCATTTAGACAACATTCAAAGTTATGGCGAATGATCTCGTTGACAGTGGTTAATGATGTTTCTGTGTCAATGCGTATTAAAAAACGAGAATTTTGATATTGATGCAATAAGTCATAGAGTTGTTGATTGAGTAACGTAGGTTGTACATCGATAATGTAAGTAATTGAACAATCTTGTAAGTGAGACAATAATTGTTGTAAATATATTAGTTTAGTAGTTTCATCTTCTTCAGGAATTTGAATAGAAGTGAAGATAGTATCATAGCCTAGGCTAATCAAATTATCTATGTAACGTTGATTGATAGGCTGTCCTAAATAAACAGAGAAACCATGCATAGCTATCCCTCCTGATATTTGTAATCGCTTACATTATATTATATTTGAAAATATATTACAATATGAATAATAAACTCATTTCAATATGTAACAATATTTCAGAAATGCGCAAATTGTTCGTAGAGTTTATATACACATATTTGATAATTATCAATATAACTATAAGTATTACCAACAGTCAGTAGGGAAATGGGATTTTGTTGTAAGTCAGTTATCATGTGGAGGTAATTTCGGATGAGTGGGCATTGGTTTGATTGAAAATGAATTGTGGCATAATTATATGCTTGATTAATAAATTGTTGGAGTTCTGTTTGAGTAATTATTATATCTGTATCTTCCATTACTAGTTTATATTTAAAAAGTTCTAATAAAGTGAGTAGGTGCTTGAGTTGATTCTTAATATGACTGTAAACTTGTTTTGACATGAGGCACTCCTTATGAAAATGTAATGAAGTGTTTAAAAGTAAGAAGTATAACTGAAGAAGTGGAAAGGATTGATAATATAAATAAACTAAAGACGCATATTTACATTATCAATCAGATGGATGTTGATTTGGTGTGCAAATATGCGACTTTACTAATAACTAGCGTTTAGCTATATTATGAATTTACATTTCAGCTGGGTTTAAAAACTCTTTATAATTTTTAATTGATATATCATGTGTTTTGATCTTTTTTTCAAAAGAGTATGCGATATCTTGAATAGCAACAATTGGAATTTCATTTGTACGGCCAGATCCTATTTCAAAGACAATCGCTTTCCATAGGCCTTGTTCGCACAGTAATCCAATAAAAATGACATTTTCTGTCTGCGTATGCTCATTAGAATGTGAGTATTCCATTGCCATAACATTACGTTCGGTACAATAAATTAGTAAATCAGAAAATAAGGTTGGTAATATTTCGTGATGTTGGTCATCAAATTTAATGTAACGGTCTAATTTTTTTAAAGTTTTACGCAATTTATTATATGGTAAATTTAAGCATTTTTTTATAATTGCATGAATTTCTTCTTTATATGGAAGAGATGAAATAGATTGGCTTTCATTTAATACTAAAAATAATGCAGAAAGTTGACTTTCTGTAAGTTCAATGGCGTAATTTTGCTGTGCTTCTTGTAACTGGTAACCACCCAATTTACCATGTTTAGCTAATATTTTGACACCTTGGTCTTCTAAATCTTGAATATCTCTTAAGATTGTCCGCTTTGAGACGTCCAAATGTTTAGCTAAATCAGATGCAGAAATTTGTTTATTATGATGAATGGCATTAACAATCTTATTTTGTCGCTCACGCTTATTCATAGAAAGTCACCTCCCATTGATTACATATTACATTTATTATAGCATAAATACGATGGTGACGACATTCTTAGGCATTTTACAAAAAAGTTACAAATAAATTTTTAGAAAACGCTTACATTTTACGAAAGGTTATGTTAATATATAGACAGTAACAAAAGGGGATAACGATTTAGATTGCAAAGGGGTAGGCTATTACATATAGTTTTTGTTACATATCTAATCGCGCAAGTTACTATTCAAACATCTTCAATATTTATTACTTACTTTCCTTTCTAATGCCGACTAGTATTGCTAGTCGGTTTTTTTGTTTCTACTTTAGCAAACTAAGCTATAAGCATATCAGTCATCTGTGGTAGAATAGAGAAAATTATACATAACTAAAATAGTGAATTACGAGAGGTGTATTTTATGAATAAAGAACAACTAATCGAACTAGATAATGCAATTAGGTCGTGGTTATTAACGTTAGATCAAGTGATACCAAATTTAGTTGGAGAGATGGAAACATCAACAAAACGCAATAGATTTGATTTAGTGACAAATGTTGATAAAACAATTCAACTACAATTCCAACAATTTTTAAATGATAACTATCCTGACCATCAATTATTAGCAGAAGAAAAATCGAATGACGAAGTAACTCCAAAAGAGGGACATGTATGGATTATGGATCCGATTGATGGCACAACAAACTTGGTAAAGCAGCAAGAGGATTATTGTATTATATTAGGTTATTTCGTTGATGGCGTGCCAACATTATCTTACATATATGATTATCCACATCAACAGTTACATAAAGCAGTAAGAGGTTATGGAGCTTATACCAATGGTGAACCTATTACACCACCAGAAACAATGGACTTGGCAGATGCAATTATTTCATTCAATTCACAAGTAATGAATAATGACACGATTAATGATTTATACGATGCTGCTTTTAGTTATCGTTTTATCGGTTCATGTGGGCTTGATTCAGTAAGAGTGATACAAGGACAATTTGGTGCACATATCAATACCAATCCTAAACCATGGGATATAGCTGCACAGTTTTTATTCGCAGAGGAACTTGGTTTGACAATGACAACATTAAGCAATACACATTTAGATTATGCTACAAGTGGCCCATTTATTATTAGTAATCCAGGGTGCCATGAGGAAATATTGCAAATAATAAATAGTGGAAATGGATATGCGAAATATTAAATTTCTGTAAATATAAATAGGTCTTAAGCACTATGTCAAGGGACATGGTTTACTATATAATAATTCATTGAATGAACTTAAACTCATAGAATAGAGAATTGGAGTGATACAATTGAGCCGCTCGGAATATAAAAGAAGTAAAAAAATGGGGTTGCCTACAAAAATACTGTTATGGTTGATCGGTATTTTAGTTATTTTAGCCATAGTAGCAGTTATTTATTTAGCTTTTAAAATCTTTTCGGTAGGAAATTCAATTCATAACCCATTAGATAGAAACAAATCAGAATTAAGAGATAAAAAGGTAAATTTAAATAATGGTGATCCATTTACAATTGCACTATTAGGTGTAGATTCAGATGCTGAAAGAAATGCTAATGGTGGTGGGCAGAGAAGTGATTCTATAATGGTCATTTCGATGAATCCAGACAAAAAAACATCAGAAATAGTAAGTATTCCAAGAGATACGCAAGCTGAAATTGTTGGCCACGGATCTACAGAGAAAATCAACCATGCGCATGCCTATGGCGGGCCAGATATGGCTGTGAAATCACTTGAAAAATTATTAGATGTGCCAATTGATCACTATGCCACAATTGATATGGATGGTATGAAAGATATGATTGATACACTTGGCGGTATAGATGTTGTGAGTAATGCAACATTTAGTTATAATGGTGCTTCATTTGTAGAAGGTGAGAAATCGCATATGGATGGTGAGCAAGCAATGGCCTTCATTAGAAGTAGAAAAGAAAGCGGTGCTGGTGGCGATTTCGGTAGACAAGAACGTCAACAGCTAGTCATGCAAGGTATTGCGAATAAATTGACAAGCACTAAATCTATTACACACTTTAACGGTATCATGGATCATATTAAAGATAATGTGACGACTGATTTATCACTAGGCGATTTAACAAAAATTAGAAGTAAGTATAAAGATGCAAATGAAACAGTTAATAGAAATCAATTAGATGGACAAGGTGGTATTCAAGATGATGGATTGTATTATTTTATACCAAGTGAAAGTTCATTAAGCGATATTCAAAATAAAATTAAAGATAATTTAGAAATTTAACACCGAGAGGCTGGGACGTCATTGATTTGTCCCAGTCTCATTTCATATTGTCAGTAGTTGAAGGCGCTTCAAATCAAGTTTTGTTCAGTTCTAGTTATCCTTGGCGGAGTGTTACGACGAAATCTTTTTAATAAAATTAGATTTCTATCACACTCCGTTTTTTAGTGTTTTGAAATTATAAATTAAGGAATATAATAGAAAGCCTTAACATTTTGAGCAGTAAGATTTACAATTAAAGCAATGCTACTTTTGGAAGCGTGGGGCTTCTAAGACTAGCAAGTGAATCACCATAGATATAAAGAATAATGGGCAATAATAATATTGAAGGGGTGATTTAATGCAGGAGCATTTAATCGTGACGTTAGATGGTAAGGACTATCTTGCTGAACCAGGTACTAATTTACTTGAGTTTATCAAGGGTCAAGAAACATTTGTACCATCGATTTGTTATAACGAATCGTTAGGTCCAATTCAAACTTGTGATACATGTACAGTTGAAATCGACGGTAAAATTGAACGCGCATGTAGTACAGTTATAAATCGGCCTATGGTTGTCGATACGCAAAATAATAAAGTTCAAGACAGTCAAAAAGAAGCGTTAGACCGTATATTAGAAAAACACCAATTATATTGTACAGTTTGTGACTACAATAATGGTGATTGTGAAATTCATAATACAATGGATCAATGGGGCTTAGAACATCAAACCTATGAATATAAAGACAAACCATATGAAAAAGATTATGGACCATTTTATCGCTATGACCCAAATCAATGTATATTATGTGGGCGTTGTGTAGAAGTTTGTCAAGACGTGCAAGTCAATGAAACGTTAACAATTGATTGGGAACGTCAAGAACCACGTGTTATTTGGGATAATGATGTCTCAATTAATGAATCATCATGTGTTGGATGTGGTCAATGTGCCACTGTATGTCCATGTAATGCCATGATGGAAGTGGATATGGAAGGTAATGCTGGCTATATGACTGACTTAGAACCAGGTTCATTAGCAGCAATGATTGACTTGACGAAAAAAGCAGAACCAGGATACGGTCCGCTATTTGCAGTTTCAGATTCTGAAGCGGCAATGCGAGAAGAGCGTATCGAAAAAACTAAAACAGTATGTACATACTGTGGTGTAGGATGTTCGTTCGATGTTTGGACAAAAGATAGAGAAGTTATAAAAGTCCAACCACAACCAGAATCACCTGCTAACAAAATTTCGAGCTGTGTAAAAGGTAAGTTCGGTTGGGATTATATCGATTCAGAAGAACGTTTAACTAAACCATTGCTTCGTAAAGGTGATGCTTTTGAAGAAGTTGAATGGGATGAAGCGTTAAAAGTTGTAGCTGATAACTTTACAAAAGTTAAAGCTGACAAAGGCGCAGATGGACTAGCATTTATATCTTCATCTAAAGCGACTAATGAAGAGTCCTATTTAATGCAAAAATTAGCGAGACAAGTTATTGGAACAAATAATGTCGATAACTGTTCTCGTTATTGTCAAGCACCTGCAACAAAAGGTTTATTTAGAACTGTAGGACACGGAGGAGATTCCGGTTCTATAGAAGATTTAGAGCAAGCGAGTATGGTCGTACTTATCGGAACAAATACAGCCGAAGCACATCCGGTTATTGCTTCCAGAATTAAACGCGGTCATAAGCTTTATAATAATACACTTAACGTATTTGATATTAGAAAGCATGAAATGGCAGAACGTGCTGATAATTTCTACCAACCTAAACCAGGTACAGATTTAGTATGGATATCAGCAGTAACAAAATATATTATTGATCACAATCTACATGACCAAGCATTTATTGATGAATGGGTAGATCATTTTGAGGAATATTATAACTCACTAGCACTATTTACTATGGAATTTGCTGAAGAAACAACTGGTATTCCGAAAGAAGATTTAATTGATTTTGCGCATCAAATGGCAGCAGCTGAATCTGTGTCTATTTGTTGGGCTATGGGTGTGACACAACAAGACATTGGTAGTGACACATCTACTTCAATTTCCAATCTGTTACTAGCTACTGGGAACTACAGAAGACCTGGTACAGGTGCTTATCCATTACGTGGTCATAACAATGTTCAAGGTTGTAGTGATATGGGAAGTATGCCTGATCAATTCCCAGGTTATCAAAAGGTAGCAGATGATGATATTCGTGCTAAATTTGAACGTGAATATGGCGAAGCTTTACCAGCTGAACCCGGTAAAGACAATCACCAAATGATGGAAGGTATCCATAACGGAGAAATTGATTCACTATATCTTTATGGTGAAGATACAGGTATTGTAGATTCTAATATTAACTTTGTACAAGCGGCATTGGAAAAAGTAGGATTCTTAGTAGTACAAGATGAATTCTTCACTTTCACAGCTTCTTATGCAGACGTGATATTACCTGCAAGTCCTTCATTAGAAAAAACAGGTACGTTTACTAACACTGAACGTCGAATCCAACGTTTATATCAAGCATTAGAACCTAAAGGAGAATCAAAACCAGATTGGCAAATTATCCAAGCTGTAGCTCAAACATTAGGCTATGAGTGGAATTATACACATCCAAGTCAAATTATGGATGAAATCGCTAGATTAACACCATCTTATTCAGGTGTGAATTATGAGCGTTTAGCAGGTTATAATAGCTTGCAATGGCCAGTTGCAGAAGATGGCACTGATGAACCGACATTATATTTAAATGGCTTTAACTTTGACAATAAAAAGGCTAAATTCTTCCCACTGACTTTTGATAACTTCTTTAAACAAAACGATGTTTATGATTTGCATGTGAATAATGGTAGATTGTTAGAACACTTCCATGAAGGCAATATGACATATAAAGTGCCTGGATTAGAATATAAAATGCCAAATGCATTTGTTGAGGTATCACCAGAGCTTGCAGAGGACAGAGGTATACATGAAGGTGCCGAAGTAAAATTAATCTCTGACACTGGAGAGGCGGAATTGGTCGTTCATGTAACAGATCGCGTTAAAGGCAAAGAAATATATATTCCATTAAATAATAATGCGATGAAACACGGTGATCATGGCGCAATTAACTTACTAACTAATAGTGACGTTGATAAAGATACAGATACGCCGTCATACAAACGTACAAGTTGTCGTATGGAAGTGAAAACGAGAAGAGGTAAATCACCTTTAAATCCAACGAATTTCCGTGTCGACAAACATCGTAAGCCACAATATAGTGTCCAAGTAGAAAATAAATGGGCACGTGAAGATTATGTCTTTCCAGGAAATCAGGTGGATAAATAATGGCTGAGAGAATTACTAAAATTAACCGTATTCAAAAAACAGACGAACAAATCAAACAGGAAAGCTTAGATGAAGTGACTACAGCAATTGCAGAAAATAAAGAAAGCATTTTAAAAGCTATTAATATAATTAGCACTTTGGATGATGCCAAGTTACTAGATGCACTATCAGGTGCAGTCAAAGGTCGCGGCGTCATTGCTAATAAATTTGCAGTTGAGCTAAATAAAGACCAATATTCTGGCTTAATTTCAAATATGGCATCACTAGTATTTTTATTAGGTGATTTAGACGTTGATGATTTAAGCACTACACTTAATAAAGTCAATAAAGGTCTGCGTGTAGCTAATCAAGCCAATCCAAATCAAAAAACATCCATTACAGGATTGATGGGTATTTTAAAAGATGATGAAATGAATCGTAGCTTGACGTACATGTTGAACCTCTTAAAAGGTATGTCGAGAGGTTAATATTATTTAGCCATCATACAACTTATAGGAGCCGGGACACTAATTATGTCCCGGTTCTTTTTGTGTTTGCTTAAATTTTAAAAGTGAAATTTAACTGTCTATTAACATAAGTGATTAGTTATTGTTAATGTATGCCAATTATAAAACCTTGGGTATGAACGTTTGTTGTAAAGAATTGTGCTATAGCTTTCAACTGAAAATATGATACAATTTTGAAAGTTAGAAGTATATAGTTAAACTGATTCAGTTGGGAGTGAGTCGCATATTAATGTGAAGATGATAAAAGTAATGGCAATATGTTCTAATATCTTTTTAGTATTAGGGATTATATTCTTAGTTATGATGAATTTTATTATGGCTATCACTATGTTTGCAGTTTCATTAGCGATTAGCTTAGTCATATTTAATTCAATGTTTAGAGATCGTACGGCAATGAAAATAATTATTAATGTATCATTTGCTATTGTGGTCTTAGCAGTGATTCTTGCTTATTATGTATTAACCTAATTAAATGCTACAAGGAGTTTTTAGAGCATGAATGAAAAAGTGAAGCAGCGATTGCCTATGATTTTCTTGACTATAATTTTAGTGATATTTGCCATTTTACTTATTATTAATGAAACAGAGTTATTTGAAAATAAACAAAAATATACATTTGATGAAGCTGTTAATCGACAGTTAGCTGAAGGAACATTGAATATGAAAGAAGAGAATCAACAATTCGTTGATGCTTCTAGAGCAGAAGTAGCAGAAGCAATGAAAATTGAAAATAGCAATGATGATTTAAATCATATGGACATTTCAGAACCTGTATACTTATCAGAAAAAGAAGTGAATCAGATATTACGTGATAAGGGTGTTTTTAAAGATAAAGGGAAAGCATTTCTAGAAGCACAGGAAAAACATGATGTAAATGTTATTTATTTAATAAGTCATGCATTAGTAGAAACGGGTAATGGTAAGTCGAACTTAGCGAAGGGCATTAAAGATAATGGTAAACATTACTATAATTTCTTTGGCATTGGTGCATTCGATGAAGCGGCCGTCCAGACAGGTAGTAGTTTTGCCAAACAGCAAAAATGGGACTCGCCTGAAAAAGCAATTGAAGGAGGCGCTAAGTTTGTACGTGGTAATTATTTTGATAAAGACCAAATATCATTGTATCAAATGCGCTGGAATCCCGAAAACCCAGGAAAACATCAATATGCTAGTGATATAGAATGGGATGAAAATATTGCTCGAATTATGAAACGTTACTATGATAAACTAGGTATTAAGAAAGACGATATTAGTAAGCATTATTATAAATAAAATATATAGAATAAGGGATGACGTTGTGCGTATACAGTCGCGTTATTCCCTTTTTCATGTTGATATCAGAGGCTTACAATTTTAGATATGAGGTGCAAATAAAGTGAAAATAGCAGTAGTAGGTGCAGGAATCGGTGGTCTAACCGTGGCTGCATTATTACAAGAACATGGACATGAAGTAAAAGTATTTGAAAAAAATCAGGAACTTAGTGAAGTAGGTGCAGGAATCGGTATCGGCGGTAATGTCATAGATAAATTGCATAACCACGATTTAGCAAAAGGCATTAAAAATGCAGGACAAATTATCGATACACTAGCAATAGCGGATAATTCTGGCACAGCTTTATCAAAAATAAAATTGAAACGAAATACTATAAATTTAACGTTAGAACGTCAAAGTTTATTAGAAACAATTCAATCGTACGTGCAATCGTCTTCTATTTATACAGGATATCAAGTACTTAGCATTGAAAATGAGGCTAATAAAGTAACAGTTCATTTTGAAAAACACGAGGCAGAAACATTTGACCTTTGTATCGGTGCAGATGGGCTTCACTCAAGTGTTAGAGCTAGTGTAGCACCTAATACTAAAGTCAATTACCAAGGTTATACAGTGTTCAGAGGTTTAGTCAATGATGTGCAATTAAAAGATGCTAATACTGCGACAGAATATTGGTCGAAACAAGGTAGAGTTGGCATTGTGCCATTATTGAATAATAAAGTATATTGGTTTATTGCCATTAATGCTAAAATCCACAACACTGAATATCAAACGTATGGTAAACCACATTTACAAGCACGTTTTAATAATTTTCCTAATGAAGTAAGGGAAGTATTAGATAAACAAAGTGAGACAGGAATCTTATTGCATAATATTTATGATTTGAAACCTCTCAAAACCTTTGTGTACAACCGTACAGTATTGTTAGGTGATGCAGCACATGCGACTACGCCAAATTTAGGACAGGGTGCAGGGCAAGCGATGGAAGATGCTATCGTTTTGGCTAACTGTTTAGAAACTTATGATTTTGATCAAGCATTGGAAAGATATGATAAATTACGTGTGAAACATACGAAAAAAATCATTAAAAAGTCACGTAAAATAGGAAAAGTGGCACAATCTACGCAACGTTTATTTATCAAAGTAAGAAATGCTATTGCCAAACGTATACCTAATAGTTTATTAGCAAGACAAACAAAGTTCATTTATAAAACAAAAGATAAATAATATGACATATATAAAGAGACTAGGACGAACCAATTTTGTCCTAGTCTCTTTTCATATTTTATTTATTTACAATATATTGTGGTTGCTCACCTGTTAATTTAAGAATCGTATCATTAGCGACTATTTTCGACATCATATCACGTGATTCAAATGTGGCATTACCGATATGAGGGGTAATTACGACATTGTCTAATGTTTTAAGTTCGTCGTTAATTTTAGGTTCAAATTCAAAGACATCTAGTGCGGCGCCTTCAATGTCTTTAGCTTTCAGTGCATCGACTAATGCTTGCTCATTTACGATAGGGCCACGTGCAGCATTAATTAAATAACTTGTAGATTTCATTTGTTTGAATTGTGGTGTATCTATCATGTGATGTAATTGTGGGCTATACGCAGCATTGATTGTTACAAAATCAGCATTGGCTAACAATGTATCTAAGTCAACATATTTTGCACCGATTTCTTTTTCTTTATCAGGTTTTTGGTTAGGACCAGTATATAGAACATCCATATCGAATGCTTTAGCTCTTCGTGCGACGGCGCTACCAATTTCACCTAATCCTATAATACCTATAGTCTTGCCTGATACTTCACGCCCTCTAAAGAAGAGTGGTGCCCAGCCATCGAAGCCTGTAGTGCGACATAATCTATCACCTTCTGCGATTCTACGTGCTGTTGCTAATACTAAAGCAAAGGTTAATTCCGCAGTTGAATTAGTAGAAGCTTTTGGAGTGTTAGTAACATCAATATTCAATTGACGTGCGTAATCAACATCGACATTATTAAAGCCAGCTCCATAATTTGCGATAATTTGTAACTTACTACCAGCATCAATAATATTTTTATCTACATTTGTAGATAATAAACTGATGAGTGCATCAGCATCTTTGACACCTTCTTTTAATGTTTGTTGATCAATAAGGCCTTCACCTTCATACATTTCAACATCAAATTGAGCTTTAAGTAAATTAAGCCCAGCTTCAGGTATTGCTCCTGCGATAAATACTTTTGTCATATGTATCACTTCCTTTAAAATAAGTATATTAAAGAATAGCATAAGTAACAAATGGAAACGCTTAGCTAATCATTTTTAGTCCAATTACGGCAACGATAATCATGCCGATATAGAAAACGCGTTTTTTATTTTTTGACTCATTATAAAACAACATCCCAACTACAGTGCCACCACCTGTACCCATACCACTCCATATAGCATAAGCAGTGCCCATGGGAATGCCATTCATCGCCAGTTTTAAAGTACTAAAACTACAAATAAATGCAATTGCTAAACACACGACTAACCATTTATTTTTAGTTCTAGTTATTTCATTTAATAAAATAACACCCATTATTTCTAAACAACCAGCTATTAATAAAATTAGCCATGCCATTATGTTTCACCTTCTTCTTCTGTTGAAAGTTTTAACCCAATAATACCTATGATTAAAATAATAATGAACACCATTTTTGTGAAATTAAATGGATTATTAAATAACACCATTTCGACAAGTACAGTACCAACAGTACCTAGGCCAACAAAAATGGCGTATACTGTCCCAACTGGCAAACTTTTGCAAGCTGAGATTACCAAATAAAAGCTTAAGCCAATAAATAATATGACGATAATCCAAGCAAAAGTTGAGTCAGCAATATTAAGTCCTGTTACCCAAATTACTTCTATGATACCTGCTAAGATAACTTTTAACCATTGCATGTTTGCATCTCCCTTTTAGTAATAAACCACTCCATTTTCTCAAATTTTAAATAGAAGTGCAAAGTGCCCATTCAGTTAGTAAATGCATATATTGTAGTAATCAAAGGGAGTGGGACAGAAATCTGATTTTGAAAAAATGATTTCGTTGTCCCACCCCGGCAAGGATGACTAGCATTGAAGCAAAGCTTGGTTTAAACGCATTTTCAATGCAGTCAGCTACTGCCAATATGAAAAAAGGTTTCGAATAAAATATGGAGTGGGACAGAAATCTGATTTTGAAAAAATGATTTCGTCGTCCCACCCCGGCAAGGATGACTAGCATTGAAACAAGATTGGTTTAAAGGGCATTTTCAATGCAGTCAGCTACTGCCAATATGAAAAGAGGCTAGGACAATCAATATTGTCCCAGCCTCTTACAAAATATTTGTTAATTTATTTGTCTTATTAGTTAACGTGGATGTAGTTATATGAACTAGCTTCACCAGCAGGAATAGTACGTTCACTTACTGAGTAAGGTCCACCGCTATAGTTCATTTCAGATACTTCAACTGAACCATCGCTATTTACATTTTCAACGTATGCAACGTGGCCCATTGGACCTGATGAAGATTGTAAAATTGATCCAGCTTCTGGTGAATTATTTACAGTATAACCTGCTGAAGATGCTGCTGAAGCCCAGTTATTTGCATTTCCCCATGTAGATCCAATATCTCCGCCTACTTTATCAAATACATACCAAGTACATTGTCCAGCAGTGTATAAGTTACCACTTGAACTTTGTGTTGTAGTTGATTGTGTAGTTTGAGTTGATTGTGTAGTTTCTGCGGCATTTGCTTCTTGTCCGTGATCTAATCCTACGATTGCTGCTCCAATACCTGCTGTTAATGTTGTAGCTGTTACTAATTTTTTCATAATTAAAATATCCTCCCAAGATTTTGTCTAACTTATATAGTAATTCGTTTGATTGTCTGAGTTAAAATTTTTAGCCGCGAATTCATTTTTTTCAACGACAAGTCATACTGTATCAGATAAATTTACGTTTGTGTGGAATGTTATTGTTTTGTAAAGTAATTAAAAAAACCTCACATATCGTTGTAATAAACGATGTGTAAGGTTACAAAATTAAGACAAGGCGCAAAGCCCTATATTAGTTGCTTTACATTGAAAAAATAATGTAAATGCGTTTTTACTATTACAATGGCTGTAAAATATCACAAAATTGTGTAACTATTATTTGAAAAATCTAATAGATAATGGTGGTAAATAATCTTCGCCATTATTTGCTTTCACAATAGCTACAATTGTAAAGATAAGCGAAAGTATTCCTAAAACAAATGAAGTAATAATGCCAATAATAATAAAAACTAAAATACCACTAATGATTCCCCAAATAAAGTAAGAGAGAATAAAATTAAAATAATTCTTGCCAGCGCGATCAACAAAAGCTGATTCTTCTCGTTTGATCAACCAAATAATTAACGGCCCAATAAAACCAGTGAAAAAACTCAAGATATAAATAAGCATTGCCATCAGTCTATCATCCTTGCTAGACTGGTTAAGGCGATTTTTATCCATGTTAAATTCAGTATCCTCATGCACGTGTTCAGTCACGAATATCACTCCTTTTCAGTGTATTATAGCAAATACTTAGTATTATATATATAAGAAATAAGTTGAATTTGGTTTTTACTATAGTTTATAAACAACAGAGTTAGGTTATAAAGATGAATAAAGCCTAACAAGTATTTTTATAGAAAGAAGGGAAATTATGAAAATAGCAATTGTTGGATCAGGCAATGGTGCTGTTACTGCAGCGCTAGATATGGTTAATAAAGGACATGAGGTTAAATTATATTGCCGTAATCAATCGATACACAAGTTTGATAAGGCGATGGAACGAGGTGGCTTCGATTTTAAGAATGAAGGCAGTGAACAATTTGTACCATTTACAAATGTTAGTGATGATATGGAATATGTGCTAGAAGGAGCAGAAGTGATTCAAGTTATTATTCCGTCATCGTTTATAGAGCATTATGCACAAACTATGGCGCCTTTTGTGACTGACAAACAACTGATTTTATTTAATATTGCAGCAGCTATGGGGTCTATTCGATTTATTAATGTTTTAGAAGATATGCATATTGATGTAATGCCTAAATTTGCAGAGGTAAATACTTTAACTTATGGTACGCGTGTTAATTTTAATACAGCAGAAGTAAACTTATCACTCAATGTTCGTAAAGTACATTTTACTACGTATGATGCTGAGTATTTATCAGATTCATTTAAGTTAATAGAAAAACTTTATCCATATATAGTGAAAGAAGAAAGTTTATGGAAGACTAATTTAGAAAATGGAAACCCTGAAGTTCATCCAGGTCCTACATTGCTCAATGTAGGCCGAATTGATTATGCAGATGACTTCTCATTATATAAAGAAGGTATCACTAAGCATACGATTAAATTGTTGCATGCAGTAGAATTAGAACGTTTAGCATTAGGTAGAAAACTAGGTTTTGAACTTAATACTGCTAAAGGTGCCAGAATTGAAAGAGGTTATTTATCACAAGAAGATGAAGATGAACCTTTAAATCGTTTGTTTAATACGAGTCCAGTGTTTTCACAAATAAATGGTCCGAATGAAGTGAAAAATAGATACTTAACAGAAGATATAGCTTTTGGTTTAGTTTTATGGTCAAGTCTAGGCAGACTAATAGATGTGAGTACACCGAACATTGATGCAATTATCGTGCTTGCATCTACTATATTAGAAAGAGATTTTTTTGAAGAGGGACTTACAGTAGAAGAGTTAGGGGTCGATAAACTCGGTTTAGACTAATAACCGTAACTAATTGAATAAGGGGGACTGTGTATGGTAAGACAACCAACATTTTTGGAAGCAATATCAACTATTATTGTAATGGTTATTATTGTGATTACTGGATTTGTAGTATTTGAAATACCGATACAGGCATTATTGATAATGTCTTCAGCTTATGCTGCGTGGATTGCTAAACGTGTTGGATTGAAATGGTCAGACTTAGAAGATGGCATTACTAAGCGCTTATCTACAGCAATGCCAGCATTATTCATTATATTAGCAGTTGGTATCGTTGTCGGAACTTGGATGTATTCCGGTACGGTACCAGCATTAATTTATTATGGTTTAGAATTTCTTAATCCGCATTATTTTTTAGTGTCTGCATTTATTATTTGTGCAATAACATCAGTTGCGACAGGTACAGCATGGGGTTCTGCTTCCACAGCAGGTATTTCGTTAATGGCTATAGCACATCAATTAAATATAGATGATGGCATGGCTGCTGGGGCTATTATTGCAGGTGCTGTGTTTGGGGATAAGATGTCGCCGTTATCAGATACAACAAATTTAGCTGCACTGGTTACAAAAGTTAATATTTTTAGCCATATTAGAGCGATGATATGGACAACAGTACCAGCTTCAATTATTGGTTTAATCGTTTGGTTTTTTGCAGGCTTAGGCTTACAGCAGACAGCAAATACTTCACAAATAAATCAATTACTGAATGAATTGGAAAATATTTATAACTTGAATGTTTTTGTATGGCTACCGATCATTATTATTATTATTTGTTTGATTTGTAAAATTGCAACCGTACCAGCGATGTTGATATCGAGTTTAAGTGCGATTTTAGTTGGAACGTTCAATAATAAATTTAATATAGTTGATGGATTTAAATCTACATTTGATGGCTTTAACCAGTCTATGTTGATACATAGTGATGGTTTATCTGAACGTACTATGACTCTCATTCAGCAGGGGGGAATGATGAGTATGACAGAGATACTCGTCACAATATTTACGGGTTATGCATTTGCAGGAATTGTTGAAAAAGCAGGTTGTTTAGATGTTATTCTTCATAGAATTTCTAGTAATATCCATTCGGTCGGACAACTAATTTTAGTAACAATTATTGGTAGCTTAATTATGGTATTAGCTGCTGGAGTTGCCTCTGTTGTTATTATCATGGTTGGTGTATTGATGATGGATATGTATAATAAAATGGATTTAGATCGTTCAAATTTATCTCGAACTTTAGAAGATTCAGGAACAATGATTATTCCATTGATTCCATGGGGGACTTCCGGCATCTACTACACGCAACAATTAGGAGTGACTGTTGACCAGTTCTTTATTTGGACAGTGCCGTGTTATCTATGTATCATATTTGCGTTGTTTTATGGTTTTAGTGGCATAGGTATTAAGAAGCGTAAAGATATAAAAAATGTATAGTTGACTGCGTTATTTTGGTAAAAGTGTAAATAGTATGTAATTAATTTGTTTATTTTAAGTTTTAGTAGTAGTTAAAACGGTTAAATATAACTATGGATGAGATGTATCATTATGTTACATAGTAATACTTGTAGCGATATTATTATGAAGATAACTAATGAGTAATCGTTCACTTTAAATTTTTATAAGAGAAAATATCCTTCAATTTTTTGTCTTATTTTCAGTTTTGTATTGTATATTGTAGCGATACTACAGTACAAAACTGTTTTTCATGAAGCGTAAATTTTAATAGTAAACGTTATGATACTTAACTACTATAATATAAGATAATAAAAATAGGCTATGACCAGTATAGTTGCTGTACTGATTATAGCCTATTAATTATGCTATGACCAGTATAGTTGCTGTACTGATTATAGCCTATTAATTATGCTAAGTAAGAGTAAATAAAAAAGGCTAGAACATACTATGTCCAGCCTTTAATAATAAACATCAATCTTAGTGAATGTAGTTGTAGCTTGAAGCTTCGCTTGCTGAAATTGTACGTGAAGTAACAACACCAGCACCTTGGCCGTAGTTCATTTCTGAAACTTCTACTGAACCGTCACTGTTTACATTTTCAACATATGCAACGTGTCCCATAGCACCTGTTGAACTTTGTAAAATTGAACCAGCTTTAGCTGTGTTATTTACTGTGTAACCTGATGAAGCAGCAGCGCTTGCCCAGTTACTTGCGTTACCCCATGTAGAACCAATTTTTCCGCCTACTTTGTCATAAACATAATATGTACATTGACCAGCAGTGTACAAGTTACTTGATGAACCTGAAGCACTTGAAAGTGAAACTGAAGAGCTTGAAGGTGCACTTTGAGTAGTTACTTTAATGTTACGGTCTGAAGTAGAGTTAGAAGCAGCTCCGCCTCCACCAGTTGTGTTATTTGAAGTATAAGATTGGTTAGAGTAGTTGTTATATGAACCACTATTATTTGAATAACTATCATTACTATATGAGCTATAGTTATAGTTATAAGTGTTATGTTGATTTGGGCTCCAATTACCTTGCCAAGTGTAGTTGTAGTTACCTTGTTGGTCTATAGTGTAAGAGTAGCTGTATGAAGTTGGATCATTTGGATTGTATCCACCTTGGTTATTTTCTGCTGCATCAGCTTCGTTTTGAGCAAAAGCAAACGTAGCGATTCCAGCTGTAGCGATAGTAGCTGTAGCGATTTTTTTCATTTTAAAATATCCTCCTAAATTTTTTCTTAATAATAAGTTTTATTTGTATGTCTCTATCGACGATTGTTTATATTTTCTTGGTTGTTTTTACGACAAGAATTAATATATCAGAAAATCATTCATTTGTGCTCAATGTTATTGATTTGTAATTTAGTTCTAATAAAATCGAGTCTTATGTAACAATTCGAAATATAAGAAATTCTTCTAAAAGGCTTGATAGACGGGCATTGAAGGAATTTATAGAGAAAAATTACACGCTAATATATTACAAAGCTGTAAAATAACAGAAAATTTAAAATCAATTGTAAACACATAAATTCAGTAATATGAATATTTAAAAACATATGTATCTTCATATTAATAATAAAAATAACTAATTAATAATATATAAGAGCTTCGAGAAACAATCGAGGATTTGAAGCAATGATATTGACAACAATAAAATAATAGATTAATATCTAAGTATAAAAAGTATACTTATTTAGAGGGAGTGCGCTATGAAAGTTGAATTGGGAATCACATCATTTGCAGATAATAATGACATCATTACAGAAGAAGGTAGACAACCTGCTCTATCTGCAGCACAAAGAATACGCAATATTATAGAAGAAATTGAAACGGCAGATGCTCTAGGCTTAGATGTTTATGGTTTGGGAGAACATCATCGAGCAGATTATGCGGTTTCTGATCCAGTATCAGTATTAGCATCTGCAGCGCGTTCCACTACCCATATAAAATTATCAAGTGCAGTGACGGTATTATCTTCAGATGATCCTGTTCGTGTATTCCAACGATTTTCAACTCTTGATGCACTTTCTAACGGGAGAGCTGAAATTTTAGTAGGTAGAGGTTCATTTATTGAATCCTTCCCATTATTTGGACATAATTTACAAGATTATGAACAATTATTTAATGAAAAATTAGACCTATTAATGAAGATAAATGCACAGACAATTGTTAACTGGGACGGTAATTTTCGTCCTAATATAGATAATTTAGGTGTGTATCCACGTCCTGAGCATGGTAAGTTAAAAATTGGGATTGCAACAGGAGGTACACCAGAATCATCATTAAGAGCAGGGGCATTAGGTTTACCAATAACTTATGCTATAATTGGTGGAGATCCAAAAAGATTTAAGCGCAATGTTGAGATGTACAAATCAAGTGCCTTATCTTATGGACACGATGCTAATCAACTATCTGTTGCTACTCATTCGTGGGGCTTTATAGCGGATACTGATGAAGCAGCAATGCGTGCCTTTTTCCCTTCGTTAAAAGCAAATCATGATATGTTAGGTCGTGAGCGTGGATGGCCACCATATAATGAGTATACTTTTGAAAGAGAAATAAGCCAGCATGGTGCATTATATGTTGGTAGTCCAGAAACAGTAGCACAAAAGATTATTAACACGGTAGAAACTCTAGGTCTTAATCGCTTTATGTTGCATACGCCGGTAGGTTCAATACCTCATGAAGATACACTTAAAACAATTAGGTTATTAGCAACACAAGTGAAACCTATTGTAGATAAATATTTTGAAGATAAATAAGGAGAGAAAGTACATGATTTTACGTTATTTAACAAATTTGAAATTAGCGAAAGAATTATTTGATTCAGCAAAACCTAAATTAAAAGGTGACCAAACAATGAAAGATACATTTGAAAATGTATTTGGTCTACCGGCAAATTCAGTACCTTTAGCTGGTGCTATTGAAGCATTAAGTGCATTATTTTTTGTATTAAGCTTTGCAAGTAAAAAATTATCTCGTTTAGGTTCATTATTTACTTTTGCAGTATTAGGTGTTGCAATTGTAAAACACTTTGAAGCTGGTCATGGTAAGCAAGGTGCTAAACATGCATTAGACTTAACAGGTTTAGCAGCATTAAGCTTTTTAGATACATTTAATGGTAAACAAAAATAATTTTGTGTTGAACGATATTCCAAAAATTTTGGAATATCGTTTTTTTATTTAAGTTTATTTTGGTGTTAGATCTTGTTTTAGCAATTTAACTGTTGAATTTTGATAACACAGTAGTATAAAATAAATATATTAATAATTGTTAAAATTATTATATTGTGAATTATGAAACCTAGAATTAACAACAAAGGAGTGATTACTATGGAGGAAAAAGTATTTAAATCACTTGATGAATTATTTTTGATAAACCAACAACTAAAAGGATTTTTCAAAGTTGTAAAAGCACATTTTAAACTAAATTTTGAAGAAATATATATTTTAAATATTCTTAACAACTGTCAAGGCCATGAAGTTACTGCAAAAGAAATAGCACAACAAACACATTTAAAACCTTATTATTTAACTAAAGCATTACAAAAATTAAAAGATTTAGGGTACTTAAATAAAAAAAGAAGTGACTTCGATGAACGCACAGTTATTGTATTTGTAAATGATCAAGAGAAAGCAAAGATAAGGCATACTATTGAAGAAGTTAAAAAATATTTTATATAGCTATATATTGAGAATACTTACTATCATTGGTTTCATTCGATGAAACGACGTAGTAGGTATTCTTTTTTGTGATTATTCGCAAAATTCAGATAACACTATTTTATTCTATTTAATAAAAAATTGTTCTAATAATAGTTGATATACAAGGTAAAAATGATATAATGAGTTCGTTAATGAAAGCGTATACATAAAAGGAGTTATATCATGAATTTGATTTTAGGTGTCATTTTTTTAGCATTAGTATTATGTTTATTTACTTTATTTACGAGTAAGGCTCCACAAGGTGGAAAAGCTATGGGTGCGTTAGCAAATGCAGCAATAGCTTCGTTTTTAGTCGAAGCATTTCAAAAATATGTAGGTGGAGATTTATTGGGTGTAGATTTTTTAGGTACACTTGGTGAAACGACAGGCGGATTAGGTGGACTTGCTGCAGCAGGCTTAGTAGCATTAGCAATGGGTGTAAGTCCTGTTTATGCCTTTGTGATAGCTTTAGCATGTGGAAATTTAGATTTATTACCTGGGTTTATCGCAGGTTATCTTATAAGCTTTGTTATGAAATGGATTGAAGGCAAAGCGCCAGCAGGTGTAGATTTAATTTTAGCAATAATCGTCATTGCACCGTTAACACGTATTATTGCAATGGGTGTATCGCCATTAGTAGATGCAAGTTTAATGCAAATCGGTAATATTATTAAAGAATCTACTACATCGAGTCCTATTCTCATGGGTATTGTTCTTGGAGGTATCATTACAGTAGTAGCTACTGCACCACTAAGCTCTATGGCATTAACTGCATTATTAGGATTAACTGGCACACCAATGGCAATCGGTGCTTTAGCTGTCTTTGGATCATCATTTATGAATTTTGTGTTATTTAAACGCATGAAGTTTGGTGATCGTAAAACTACGATGTCAGTAGCTATAGAACCATTATCACAAGCTGATATTGTTACTGCCAATCCATTACCAGTTTATGCAACTAATTTTGTTGGTGGCGCTATTTCTGGCATTATCATCGCATTATTTGGTTTAGTCAATGATGCAACAGGAACGGCTACACCTATTGCGGGATTAATGGTAATGTTTGGCTTTAATAATCCGGTAACTGTTATCATTACTGCATCATTATGTGCTATTAGCAGTGCTACATGTGGATGGTTAGGTTCTATGGTGTTTAAAAACTACCCTATAGTAACTAAAGATGAATTGCAGTCAGGCAACATTCCTAAAAAAGTAAAGCAATATTATGCTCGAAAAAAATATTTTGCAGAAAGTTTAGCATAAAATAACACGCTTATTTCAATTAAAAATGAAATAAGCGTGTTTTATTGTGTATGTTAAATAGAGCTTTGAGTGCTTAAGTGGTTTGTAGAATTACTTTCAATTTTATGAAATACTTTTTCTAAAATAATAGCTAATATCCAATAAAATGCGGCTGCAATGGAATAGACTGTAATAAATTGATATCCTTCATTTGCGATAATCCGGCTTACTGCCATAATTTCAGTTACTTGAACTGCGAACGCTAAAGAAGTTCCTTTGATAAGCATAATAAATTGGTTTTCGATATTAGGTAAAGCATAATTAAAAGCTTGAGGTAAAACGATGCGCGTATAAATATGACGATTAGACAAACCTACTGTTTTTGCTGCTTCAATTTGTGAGTAGTCAACTGATAGCAAACCACTTTTCATCGTTTCACTAAGGTAAGCAATTGCGTGTAGAGAAAATGCAATTAAAGCAATCAACATCGGTGAAAACATATCGGGATTGATTTTCAAGCCGAGTGTAGCATTTAAGTATAATATCAAATTAGGTATGCCATAATATAAAATAAATAACTGTATTATGAGGGGCGTACTTCTAATAAATGAATTATAGACAATAATTAACTGTGAAAAAATGGGTGTTTTTCTAATCTGAATGATGGCAAATAACGTCCCTACACTGAGCCCTACAGTCATTGCTACTAAAGATATAATAATTGTATTTGGAAGACTTTTGAATATTTCCCAAATTGTTTGAAAGATAAAGGACAAAGTTTTACCTCCTATACTTGATAAGGTTTTTGAGTAGATTTATTCAGCCAAGCTAAGCTGCCTTGAATGATAAGCGAGATGATCCAATAAATAATTGAAATAACTATATAGACTTCTAGCATGCCCAAACCATAATTGTTACCAATAATTAATTTAACTTGTCCCATCATATCGATAATACCGATTGTAAAAGCCAATGAAGTATCTTTAACGAGTTCAATGATTTGAGTAGTTAAATTTGGAATGGCATTACGTAGGGCTTGAGGTACTATAACTGACAAGAAAATTCTTACAGGAGATAAACCTACTGTTAAGCCTGCTTCAATTTGGTCATAGTCTACAGATAAATAACCTGCTCTAAAAATTTCAGCTAAGTATGCGCCAGTGTGCATTGAAAACGCTAGAATTACAAAAAACAATCTACTAAAATGATTTATATCAATATTAATAATCATAAGTACTTGCGGTAAGGCAAAATACACTAGAAATAATTGTAATATTAACGGTGTGCTACGAATAAAAGAAATATATACACGCACGAGCGAAGATAAAAATTTTATGTGCTTAAGACGTATAGTACATAATATGAGACCTAATATAACGGCAAAAATCAAAGCTAACACAATCATCAATAATGTGAGGGGCAATTTTTGTAATACTTGATTAAAGAGATTTAGCCATTGTTCTAGAGACATTATTGCACCTCCAAGTTATTTTTTTGTTCGTTAATATCTGTTAAATTGTCGAAAACATTAATATCAAAATATTTTCGAGATAATTGTTGTAATTTACCTTCTTTTTTTAATTCAATAGTTGCTTTATCGATATCATCATGCAAACGTTGTTGTTTTTTGTTATAAACGATATGTAAAGGTTCCTTTTTAACAATGCCACCTATTTTGACATCTGCATTTATTTCACTTTGTATGGCGTGGTATGTGTTCCAATTTAAAAACATAACGTCACGACGTTGGCTACTTACAGATTTTAAACTATCACCGTTTGAAGGTTCTTGAATGGTGTTAATATCAATCTTCTGACTATGTTGTTTATTATATTGGCTTAGTATTGAATATAGTCCTCCACTTGGCGCCATAGGTGTTAATGTTTTGCCGGGTAAATCACTTAATTTTTGAATATCATTCGTATCTTTATGTACTGCTAACATCGGTAACGCATAACTATATGGAACATCTTGATATAGAAATTGTTTTTCGCGTTCAG
The DNA here is from genome assembly GCF_002902345.1 of Staphylococcus arlettae. Taxonomy (GTDB): domain Bacteria; phylum Bacillota; class Bacilli; order Staphylococcales; family Staphylococcaceae; genus Staphylococcus; species Staphylococcus arlettae. Next base: position 74,785 of record NZ_PPQB01000019.1, on the reverse strand, counting down.
GAGTTTTGAAAAACCAATTAATCCCCATATCAAATTTACCTGCTCCAATACCAACAAGGTTAGACTCTTCTTCTCCAACTTCGTAAGTGAATTTATATTGAGGTAATTTTTTTTCTAATAATTTGAGATAATCCATATCTAAACCAACAAATTCATTATGTTTATTCGTATATAAATAAGGTGGGTTCACTTCTGCTGAGAGTGCGACTTTTATTTCTTTTTTGTTATTATTGTCGGTGTCGTTATTACAAGAAGCCAATAGCAAGCAACTACATGCAATGGTAATGAAGAAAACAATGTGTTTTAACGTCATTTATATACACCTTCAACTTCTACTCTGTTTAAAAAGCGATTCAGTCGCTCAGAATGAGTGTGTTCTAATACTTCTTCTGGACTACCTCTATGTAAAATTTCTCCATTATCTATAAATAAAATTTGATCTGCTATTGCTTTAGCGAAGTTGATTTCATGAGTGACTAAAACCATCGTCATGCCTTCTTCAGCGATAGATTTAATAAGTGATAACACACTTTGAATTGATTCAGGGTCTAGTGCTGAAGTTGGTTCATCAAGTAATAATACATCTGGATTTAGCGCTAATGCACGTACAATGCCAACGCGTTGGCTTTGGCCACCTGAAAGTTGGATAGGATATTTATGTTTATGCTCTAACATATTCACTTTCTTTAAATATGAGAGTGCAATTTCTTCAGCCTTAGCCTTATCATAGTTTTGACCATAAATTAAACCTTCAGTGATATTTTCTAAAATTGTTTTGTTTTTAAATAAATTATAGTTTTGAAATACCATTGCCGATTTATTGCGTAATTGTTTAATGTCCTTTTTGGAATGTTGTTGGGTATTAAATTGGAAGTCGTCTATAGTAATAGTGCCACTCCATGGAGTGGCTAATAAATTAAGTGAACGTAGTAAAGTCGTTTTGCCTGAACCACTCGGTCCGATTATCGCTGTAACTTCTCCTTTACGCTGACTGAAACTGACATCGTTTAATACAGAGTTTGAATTATATTTTAATTTTAAATTATTTACTGTAATCATTGTTATCCTCCTCAATTGCTTGATTTAAAATTATCATATTAATTCTTATCGGTAAAGTAAGATTTTGGGCTGTGAAAGGTTTCAATTGAGTAAATCGAGTGTTAAACTAGGAAAGAATGAAAGATAAGTAAATATGAGGTGATTATATTGAATCGTTCCGCATTAATACATACGGATATTCAACGGAAATGGATTGCAAAATTTGAGCAAGTTAAAGGGCAATTTAGAGAAAATGCCGAATACAATGATAAGAACTCAGACTTTCCATATAAAAATATACAATGGCTAGTAGATGAAGGATATACGCTACTATCCTTACCTAAAGCATATGGTGGTGAAGGTGCCACAATTGAAGATATGGTGATTTTACAAAGTTACTTAGGGTCATTAGATGGTGCTACTGCATTATCCATAGGTTGGCATATAAGTGTTGTAGGTCAAATTTATGAACAACAACTATGGGCGCCAGCTATGTTGGATCAATTTGCACAGGAAATTAAAAATGGTGCATTAGTTAATAGAGCAGTTAGTGAAGCGGAAACTGGAAGTCCAACAAGAGGTGGTAGACCCAGCACGTATGTAACTAAAAATGAACATGGTTATCTCATTAATGGTGTAAAAACATTCACATCGATGAGTAAACGTTTATCCCATTTTATTGTGGGTGCATTTGATTCGGAATCACAGCAAGTAGGCTTTTATTTGGTTGATAAAACTATGCCAGGTGTAGAAATAGCTAATAATTGGAATATGGTAGGTATGCGTGCCACTGAAAGCCATGATTTAGTACTAACTGATGTACAAATTCCAACAGAAAATTTTGTGGAAACACGCGCTGGTAAACCAAGTTCTCCTAATGGTTGGATTTTACACATTCCAAGTACATACTTAGGTATAGCACAAGCTGCAAGAGATTATGCAGTTGATTTTGCCGCAACATATAGTCCGAATAGTGTCGATGGCACAATTGGTGATATTGCTACCGTACAACAAAATATCGGCAAAATGGAATCATTATTATTATCTGCACGACACTTTTTATGGAGTACGGCAAGTTTGTACAATAATCCAGAAAATAACAATATGTGGAACGAAACCTCTGCAAGTAAAGTATTGGTTATGAATCAAGGGTTAGAAGTTATAGATTTAGCAATGCGTATTGTTGGGGCTAAAAGTTTAGAAATGGAGCGCCCATTACAGCGTTATTATAGAGATATGCGTGCTGGTTTGCACAATCCTCCAATGGAAGATATGGCATATACTAATATAGCTAAATCAGTTTTAGGGAAAATTTAATAGCTTTTAAGCGTATTTAGTTATGATTGTTCCACACGGGCAGGCAGAATAAGTTTTATAATTTTGCGTGCGCTAGTATAAGTATAATAGCTGCGGTCAAGTTACTGTGAAAATAATTTTTCTGTTGCCTCTATTTAGGTATTGTAATTAAAAGCGTAAAATTTTATAATATATTGGAAGTGATAATCATTTTCAATGGAGGGTAAATTATGAAGAAATTATGGTTAGTATTAATAGCTTGCGTACTTGTATTAGCAGCATGTGGGAATGGCTCAGACAGTAATTCAGATAAAAATAAAAAAGAAACGAAGTCATATACATTAGATAGTGGTAAAAAGGTGGAAATTCCTAAAAATCCTGAGCGTATTGCATCTGTGGCACCAACTTATGCACCAGGTTTGAAATATTTAGGTGCCAATTTAGTGGCTGTTAGTGATCAAGTAGAGCAAAGTGATGTTATTAAAGATAAATTTAAAGGAGTAGAAAAAGTCGGAGAAAATGATGTAGAAAAAGTTGCTAAAACAAAACCAGATCTCATCATTGCTTATTCTACAGATAAAAATATCAAAAAATATAAAAAAATAGCGCCAACAGTAGTTTTTGATTATGGCAAACACGATTATTTAGATCAACAACAAGAACTTGCTAAAATTGTCGGTAAAGAAAAAGAACAACAAAAATGGGAAAAAGAATGGAAAGCTAAAACGAAAAAAGACGGTGAGCAAATCCAAAATAAAATTGGAAAAGACTCAACTGTAACTATTTTCGATGAGTTTGATAAAAAACTATATACTTACGGTGAAAACTGGGGACGTGGTGGCGAAGTCCTTTACCAAGCGTTCGGCTTGAAAATGCCAGACAAAGTAAAATCGTTAACTGAAAAAGAAGGTTGGGCGGAAATTAAGCAAGAAAAAATGGCTGATTACGCTGGTGATTATATAGTTTCAACGAGTCAAGGAAAAGCAGAGCCAAGTTATCAATCGACTGACTTATGGAAAAACATTCCAGCAGTTAAAAATGATCAAGTCATAAAAATTAATGCCACATCATATTGGTATAATGATCCATATACGTTAGAATTTATGCGTAAAGATTTAAAAGAAAAACTGTTAAATCAATAATTGTAATTCTAATAATAGTGAACACGATGTTTAATAACTTAAAAACATACTGCTCAACGGTTCACTGATGAAAGTAGAACGAGGGTGGGACATAAAGCCCCATGCTCAAAATAAGAGGACCAATCCTTAATATGGATTGGTCCTCTTTAAATTTGACATTTATTATTAGTTAAAGATTTTTATTTTCCGGACTTGTATTTTCATTTTTATAGAAGTAAAAAACATTTGTAAACTTTTTATTTTTTGTAGTTAACATTTATGGTATAATTTTGCTCATATAAGGAGGAATGAGTATGTCAACGAAATATCTTGTTTATACTGCACTCATGACTGCTATAATTGCAGTAATGGGGGCGATCCCATCAATTCCTTTACCATTTATGCCTGTTCCAATTGTTTTACAAAATATTGGAATCTTTTTAGCTGGTATTATATTAGGGCGTAAATACGGTACGATTAGTGTATTGATTTTATTATTATTAGTTGCTACAGGGTTACCGTTATTATCAGGCGGTAGAGGTGGTATAGGCGTATTTGTCGGACCATCTGCAGGTTTTTTATTTATGTATCCTGTCGTCACATTTTTAATAGGATTACTGCGTGATTTGTATTTTGACAAAATAAATTTTGTCGTACTGTTAATAATTACTTTAGTAGTAGGTGTTTTACTATTAGATATTGTGGGAACTATGATTATGGGTCTTATTACTAATATTCCGGTAACGAAATCATTAACTTTAGCATTAGTGTTTATGCCAGGAGATATTATTAAAGCTATTTTAGCTAGTCTATTAGGTAATATTTTATTAAATCATAGTAGATTTAAACAATTATTGAAACAATAGTATATTTGGCGGGGAGAGAACATAGATGAAGCATATTTCAATGAAGGATATTTATCAAGGTGGACTAGTTTATAGTACAGATATGATGAAAACAATTTATTTAACACCGGAAGATAGTATCATTTTCGATGAAAATAAATGGATGTATCATCGCATGCCTTCATTACAACAATGGCTATCTGATATTGATACGCAATTACAAATGCATCATGTTCAAGGTTCTCATCATTTGTCGTTTACCTTTCCGGAAAATATAGATTTAAATGAACAGTTTAAAGCTGAAATAAACAACAGAGGTTTTGAATTAGGTTGTTTAGAAATGTATGCGATTGATTCCAACCAAGTTCAATATGCTGAACACCCTGATATTACCGTGAAATTTGTATCTCATTCAGAAGTGGAAGACTATCTGAAAGTGTATCAAGTTTTTGCAGAACCTTTTGGCGATACATACGTACAACATAGTAGCCAAATGATTCGTAACACTCATGATTTGGACCATGTAGATCGTGTTATTGCTTATTACAATAACAAACCAGTAGGTATTTTAGATTTGATTATCACTTCAAAATGTGTGGAAATTGACGGTTTTGGCGTCATCCCTGAATTTCAACGACGCGGCATTGGCACAATAATGCAAAGTTTTGTCGCAGATGTTGCTCAAAATAAAATAATAATCTTAGTTGCTGACGGTGAAGATACAGCCAAAGATATGTATGTTAAGCAGGGCTACAGCTATATTGGCTTTTGCCAGCAAGTGTTAAAAGAAGATGTATAATAAATATAAAAGCTATTGAATCTAATGTGATTACTTAATTAGATTCAATAGCTTTTATACGTTCTGGATGACTATAAATATTAAAATTACCATCTCTTATAAACCCAACAGCTGTAATATTTAAATCTTTCGCAAGTTGTACAGCTAATGTAGTTGGAGCAGATTTTGATAATATCACCCCTACACCTATTTTAGTTGCTTTAATTAATATTTCTGATGAAATACGGCCACTAAAAATAAGTACTTTATCTCGAATAGATATATGGTTATAAATACAGTAGCCATAAAGTTTATCAAGTGCATTATGACGCCCGATATCTTGTCTATGTTCAAAGAAGTTGTCACCATCGCTAATAGCAGCATTGTGCAAGCCGCCTGTTTGTTTAAATACAGTGCTGGCGTTTTGTAAACCTTTCATCATTTCTAATACTTGGTGTGGAGAGATTGTAATATTGGACATGGAAGTTTTGGCGATGGCTGCATCATTCTTGAAATAAAATTCTCTACTTTTACCACAACATGAAGCAATCATTCGTTTAGTAGAATACTCGACGCGCTCACCTAAGTCTTTGGTAAGTTCAACGTGTGCAAACCCCTTACTATCGTCAATTTGTATTGATTTTAATTCATCTCTTTTTAGAATAACACCTTCAGATGCGAGAAATCCTACCACGAGCTCTGTTAAATTGTTAGGACTGCAAATAACAGTTGCAAACTCTTGACCATTAACCATAATTGTCAGCGGAAATTCAGTAACATAATGATCATGTGATTCTACTAACTCACCATTTTCATAGCGCACTATAGGTTGATTGTTTAACACATCTTTCGACATAGCTTTCACTCCTTATCCACCAATTATTTCTAGTTTAGCGTATCTAAAGTCTACTATCAAAACAATAACCTTAGAAAAAAATAGTAATGAACTATTATTGCAAGACATCGAGTAAATAGGTAAACTTATAGTAAACAAAGCGAGGTGTTTAAATTGGCAAGTATAAGAGATATTGCACGTGAAGCTGGTGTAAGTCCAGGTACAGTATCACGTGTTTTAAATGATGATAAAACTTTATCAGTGTCACCGAAGACACGTAATAGAATTTTAACGATTACTGAGCAATTAAAATATCATAAAGTAGAAAGAAAAAATAAACGGATACAAATAATTACATACGCTTCAAAGGAACGAGAAATGACAGACCCATACTATCGTGAAATCCGTTTGGCTATTGAAAAAGAAATAAAACGATTGAATCTTTCATTGAAACGAACATTACGAATTGATGGGACGAATAAATTAAAGAACATTTCACAAATCGAGAAAGCTGGAGCAATCATTGTTATCGGCAAGTTTTCGAGTGATACATTACAGACCTTGCATGGTTATAATAATAATATGGTAGTTATTAATAATCCAGAAACCCCTAAAAATATAGATGCCGTTTATAGTGATTTAGGGGATGCAATGTATCAATTATTAGAAAAAGTCAAAGCACAAAATGTGACGCAAGTAACTTATGTAGGTGGTGTTAAAACAACCCGTGATTTAACTGGGACACCTACATTTTGTAATAATGATCCAAGATATATGAGTTATCAACAGTGGTGTAGGCACCATGATATAACTGAAGATGCGTATATAGTTGGTTGGGATAAAGAACATGGTCAACAAGTAATAAAAGACTTAGTAAAACAATCCAACTTACCAGAAGTATTAATCGCGGGTAATGATATGTTAGCAATAGGTATGATGCAACAATTATTTGCTGAAAAAATTTCGGTACCTGAGCAAGTTCAACTTATTAGTTTCAACGATTTAGATATTTTGCAATATGTTAGTCCTAGTGTTAGTAGTGTACATATTGCTATTGATGAATTCGGTAGAAGTGCAGTGAAGATGGCTGAAGAACGTATTCATAATATACGTAGTGTAGCGCATCATATTGTAGTAGAAGCGCAATTAATTGAGCGGGAAACGTTTCATGCTTAAAAGTCATTTAATTGACAAAGTGTAGAGTAAACAAGTAAACTTTATTTATGTTTACTAAGTAGCTATATATAAAGGGGTGTGAAAGATGTTACAACAATTAAACTCTGATTTTGAGACACAATTCCAAACGCAGCCAACAGTTAATGCATTTGCGCCAGGGCGAATTAATTTAATTGGCGAACATACTGATTATAATGGTGGTTATGTTTTTCCTGCTGCTATTGAATTAGGAACATATGGGATGGCGTCGTTACGCACAGATCAAACTATACAATTATATTCAAAGAATTTTCCAGAACAAGGTATTGTTAAAGTTAATTTGAATCAGTTAGATTTTGATGCATCACATGATTGGGCGAATTATCCCAAAGGAGTTATTAAATATTTAAAAGAACAATATCCAGAGATTAATCGTGGTTTTAATTTGATTTTTGAAGGCACTATTCCTAATGGTGCGAGCTTATCATCATCTGCATCAATCGAATTAGTGACAGGTTGGATGATTAATGCATTATTTGAACTCGAACTAGATAAATTGGCACTTATTAAGATAGGACAACAAGTTGAAAATAACTACATGGGTGTAAATTCCGGTATCATGGATCAATTTATTATTGGTTTAGGTAAAGAAGAGCATGCTATTTTGTTAGATACGGCAACTTTAGACTATACATACGTACCGGCAAGGTTTGGGGATTATGTAATATCCATTATGAATACGAATAAACGTCGGTCTTTAACGGAATCTAAATATAACGAACGTCGGGCGCAATGTGAGGAAGCACTGTCTGATTTGCAGCAACAGTTAAATATTACCCAACTATGTGATATTGATTTGAAGACCTTTGACCAATATAGTCATTTAATTAACGATGATATTAATATTAAAAGAGCACGCCATGCTATAGCTGAAAATGAGCGAACGAAATTAGCACATGCAGCTTTAACAGAAAATGACTTACATCGTTTTGGACAATTGTTAAACGCATCACATCAATCATTGAAAAGTGATTATGAAGTTACTGGTATAGAATTAGATACTTTAGCCGAAACTGCACAGCAAGTAGATGGTGTACTTGGAGCACGAATGACAGGGGCTGGTTTTGCAGGGTGTGCAATTGCTTTAGTGCATAAAGATAGCATTAAGCAATTAGAGCAAGAAGTATCTACCATATATCAAGAAAAAATTGGCTATGCGCCAGCTTTTTATCATGTTCGAATTAGCGATGGTATGAAATTAATTACACATAACTCATAAGACGAATTAGGAGAAAGGATGTTTATATGTCTGTATTAGTATTAGGTGGCGCAGGTTATATTGGAAGCCATGCAGTCTATCAATTAATTGAACAAGGATATGATGTAGCTGTTGTAGATAATTTACAAACAGGACATCGTCAAGCCGTACATACGGCGGCGCGTTTTTATGAAGGAGATGTACGAGACAAAGAATTTCTCACTGAAGTTTTTACACATGAAGATGTAGAAGGGGTCTTTCATTTCTGTGCATACTCATTAGTAGGGGAATCAGTAGAGAAACCTTTGGCGTATTTCAATAATAATGTACAAGGATTACAAAGTGTATTAGAAGTAATGTATACATTTAATGTTAAACATATTGTGTTTTCTTCGACTGCTGCTGTCTACGGTGAACCTGACACTATTCCAATTAACGAAACAGATACTACTAATCCAACGAGTCCTTATGGTGAAAGTAAATTAGTGATGGAGAAAATGATGTGTTGGTGTCATGAAGCATATGGCGTTAATTTTGCAGCTTTACGTTATTTCAATGTAGCGGGTGCACATCCGGATGGAGTCATTGGTGAAGATCATAGACCTGAAACACATTTAATTCCAATTGTGTTGGAAGTGGCATTAGAACAACGAGAGCAATTAACAGTCTTTGGTGATGATTATAATACAGCTGATGGTTCATGCATTAGAGATTACCTGCACGTAGTCGATTTAATTGATGCACATATTTTAGCTTTTGATTATTTAAAAAATGGAGGCGCCTCTGGTGCATTTAATTTAGGTAGTAGCAATGGTTATTCAGTATTTGAAATCTTAGAAGCGGCTAGAGCAGTAACAGGCCACTCCATAAATGCGAGTGTAGGCAAGAGACGTGCTGGGGATCCTAGTGTATTAATTGCTGCAAGTGACAAAGCAAAGAATCAACTAGGATGGCAACCGCGCTTTGATGATATTAATGAAATCATTCGTCATGCATGGGAATGGCATCAACATCATCCTCATGGCTATGATAAAGAGGAGGTTTAACATGTTATTAAGCCAACAATTAGTTAAACGATTCATTGATGAAGCGGTACAACATGGAGATTATGAATATGAAGATGCTTACTACATTCAAAATCAATTATTGACTTATTTGAATGCAGAAGGTGTTACAACGACTGAAGAAGAAAGTAATTATGGACAGCTCGATGCTAATGAAATTACACAACTATGGATAACACAAGCCATCGACAATGAATTGCTAGAAGATAGTTTATATCGTAAAGAAATAACTGAAGCTAATATTTTAGATTTAATCACTCCGAAACCTTCACAAATAAATAAAATTTTTTGGGAAAAATATCAAAATGACCACAGTGCAGCGACGGATTATTTTTATGACATATCGAAACGTAACCATTATGTAAAAGAAGATGCAATTGCGAAAAATATTAATTATACGGTGCCAACTGAATATGGCGAACTAGAAATAACAATCAATTTATCAAAGCCAGAAAAAGATGCAAAACAAATAGCACGCGAGAAAGCTCAAAAAACTACTAACTATCCAAAATGTGCGTTATGTATGGAAAATGAAGGTTTTGAAGGTAGTGTGACTCAAGCAGCACGTCGCAATCATCGAATAATTAGATTGCAACTTGGTCAACATCGCTGGGGATTTCAATATTCACCGTACGCATACTTTAAAGAGCATAGTATAGTCTTGTCAGAACGTCATGAACCAATGAACATCAATAGAGAAACTTTTGTTAATTTATTAGATTTTATTGATCAATTTCCACATTATTTTATAGGTTCTAATGCGGATATTCCTATCGTTGGAGGATCTATTTTATCGCATAATCATTATCAAGCAGGTCGTTACACTTTTCCGATGGATTTAGCTGCACAACAAGAAGCTTTTGAGTTAACACCTTACTCAGCTGTTACAAGTTATACATTGCAATGGCCAATGAGTGTTATTAGATTAAAATCAAAGGATAAAGCTGAATTAATTGAAGCGGCTACATATGTGATGGAACAATGGAATAGCTATTCAGACATTCAAGCGGATATTAAAGCAGTAAGTGAAGATGGCCAACGTCATCACACAGTTACACCAATCGCACGTTATCGTGCACAGCAATATGAAGTGGACATCGTGTTGCGAGATAACCAGACCTCTGAGCAATATCCTGAAGGTATTTATCACCCACACCGAGATGTACAACATATTAAACAAGAGAATATAGGTTTAATTGAAGTTATGGGTACTGCTATTTTACCTGGTCGTCTAAAAAAAGAACTACAAGATGTAAAGCGTTATTTGCTAGGTGGTTATGCTATAGATATAGGATCACACAAAACATGGGCAGACCAAATGCTTAAGCAATATAATTTCACAAACTCTAACGTGGATAGCATTGTTGAACAAGAAGTTGGTAAAAAATTTACACGTGTATTAGAAGATGCAGGTGTATTTAAACAAACTGTTGAAGGAAAACAAGCCTTTCATAGATTTACATCAAAACTATAATAAACAACTAGAGATTTATGTACAACGCCTATTAACTTCAACGAAAGAGTGGTGTAGGAATCAAATTAAAAATTTGAATCCTACACCACTCTCTTTAATTTGAATATTAATACGGTTATAATTAATTTGTGGAAGGGGTAATATACATGAAAAGACTAATTACATTTTTACTAATTGGCATAATTATTTTAGCAGGTTGTGGCCAATCAACAGAGAAAAAGTCGAACAAAAGTTCAACACAAAAAGACACGCTAAATATTTCAGCAGCAGCTAGTTTAACTGACGTCACAAAAGAATTAGAACAAGCCTTTAACAAACAACATGACAAGGTAGCTATTAATTTTAATTACGGTGGTTCTGGGTCATTAAGACAACAAATTGAAAAGGGAGCACCTAGCGATGTTTTTATGTCAGCTAACATCAAAGATGTTAAAATATTAGCGGATAAAGACAAAGCGCATAATACATATAATTACGCTCAAAACGAACTGGTTTTAATTGGTAATAGTAAAACGGATAAACAAGATTTATCACAACTTAAAAACGATGAGAAAGTAGCCATTGGTGAGCCTAATTCTGTGCCAGCTGGAAAATATGCACAGCAATTTTTAAAAGACCAAAACTTATATGACAATGTGAAACCGCATCTAGTTTATGCTAAAGATGTACGTCAAGTTCTTAATTATGTAACTAAAGGTAACGCACAATTTGGTTATGTTTATCAAACCGATTTAGCACAGCATAAAAAGAATGGCCAAACCGATGTTAAAGAACTTGGAAAAGCAACTTTAAAAACACCAATTACGTATCAAGCTGCGACAGTGTCTAATAAAAAAGAAGCAAAAGCATGGATGAAATTTTTAAAAACCAAAGAAGCGAAAGAGATTTTAGAAAAGTATGACTTTAAAGTTTAACTATAGGAGGTAATTGAAGTGCCAGATATTACACCATTTTGGATTTCGCTAAAGGTTGCTATCACTAGTACTATAATTGTTACTATACTTGGTATTATCATGGCAAAATGGTTATATCAGCAAAAAGGTTGGTTTTCTAGAATAATGGAAAGTTTGATTATTTTACCAATCGTTTTACCTCCTACTGTGTTGGGATTTATTTTATTAATTATTTTTTCACCAAACAATTATATCGGTGGTTTTATAACTAATGTATTACATATACCTGTTATTTTTACGCTGACAGGCGCAGTTATTGCATCTGTTATTGTCAGTTTTCCATTAATGTATCAACATACAGTACAAGGGTTTCGTAGCATAGATAAAAAAATGTTGAATACCGCTAGAACTATGGGTGCTAGCGAAGGGAGAATTTTCTTTCGCCTCATTTTACCGTTAGCGAAAAGACCTATAATTTCCGGTATTATGATGAGCTTTGCTCGTGCAATTGGTGAATTTGGAGCGACGTTAATGGTTGCCGGATATATACCGAATAAAACCAATACGTTACCTTTAGAAATCTACTTTTTAGTAGAACAAGGCAAAGAAAATCAAGCATGGTTATGGGTACTTGTGCTTATTGCATTTGCAGTCTCAGTTATTGGAGCATTGAATTTAATGAATAGGTCACGTTATTTGGAGGGGGATTAATGTTACATATTGTTTTATCACATCAGTTACAATTAAACAAAATTCAAATTCAAATTAATGATGACGAACCTAAAATTTATGCTATACAAGGGCCATCAGGTATTGGTAAAACTACTATTCTTAACATTATTGCAGGACTAACTCAACCAGATTCAGCATTTATTAAAATCGGCAATAAAACTTTGACGGATACTAAAGTTGAACAGCAAGTGAAAATTCAAAAACGTAATATTGGCTATTTGTTTCAAGATTATCAATTATTTCCACATATGACGGTATTGCAAAATCTCACTTTTATGACTCCAATGTCACAACATATTACGCAGTTAATGCAGAAGTTAAATATTTCTGATTTAGTAAAACAATACCCCGCAACTTTATCTGGTGGTGAGGCGCAAAGGGTGGCATTAGCTAGAGCCCTGAGCACTAAACCTGACTTGATTTTATTGGATGAGCCGTTTTCTAGCCTTGATGACTTAACTAAAGAAAATAGTATGTCCATGGTAAGAACAATATTTGAATTATGGCAAATACCTATGATTTTTGTTACCCATTCAAATTTTGAAGCACAACAATTAGCAGATGAGATTATAACAATAGAAGGGGAAAAAGAGTAGCATATAAGGGTGTTACTCTTAGACTGTCGACAAGTATTGACTTTGTCGGCAGTTTTTTTGCACGCTTTCCGTGGACACTGTCTCATCTTGTAATCTTCGACGCGTGCTATTTCCACAGGAATCAGGTCAAAGCAATGCCAATATTATGTTGCATAAATTAATTGTCAATTGAGATAAATATGAAATAAATCTATGATTTGTTTGAAACTATTGTTACAGGTGACTACAAGTTCTATAATGAAGTTAACGATAAAAAAAGGGGTATTAAGGTGACTAATGGACGTTATTCTAGGCAAATATTATTTCAAAACATAGGTCAGCAAGGTCAAACATTGATTGCTAAAGCACATATCTTAATTATAGGTATGGGTGCATTGGGTACACATGTAGCTGAAGGGCTAGTGCGCGCAGGTATAGGTGAAATAACTATTATAGATCGTGATTATATTGAGTATAGTAACTTGCAAAGACAAACATTATTTACTGAACAAGATGCGCTTGAAGCGCTACCTAAAGCAATAGCTGCCGAACAAGCATTAAAACAAATAAGCAGTGATGTCGATATTCACGCATATGTAGAACATGTGACACCTGCAACGTTAGAACAATATGGGCACAATATAACATTAATTATTGATGCTACAGATAATTTTGATACTAGACGTTTAATTAATGGTTTTGCATATAAGCAGCGTATTCCGTGGATATATGGTGGCGTAGTTCAAAGTACTTATGTTGAAGCTGTTTTTAGTCCCGGTAAGACACCGTGTTTTAATTGCTTGTTACCACAATTACCTGCCATTAATATGACGTGTGATACTGTAGGTGTGATTCAACCTGCAGTTACCATGACAACAAGTCTCCAAATTAAAGATGCACTCAAGTTAATCGTAGGTGCTGAAGTTGACACTAAATATACTTATGGGGACGTGTGGTCAGGAGAACATCATGCCTTTGGTTTTAGCAAAATGCATCGAGCAGATTGTGAGACATGTGGCGATCACCCACAATTTACCGAGTTAACACAAGCGAATAAACAATATGCAACGCTATGTGGAAGAGATACTGTACAGTTTGATAATCCAACTATTTCCCAGGAAATGTTGCATCAATTTTTAATAGCTAAAGCAATTCCATTTAAATCTAATAATTATATGATAATGTTTCAATATGAAGGACATCGTATTATAAGTTTTCAAAATGGTAGATTGCTCATTCATGGTATGACCAAGCCAGCACAAGCCGCCACTTTAGTGAATAAATTATTTGGTTAAAAGGGGGGGATAATAGTGCATACGAATGTGAAGTTGAATAGGCCAATTAATTGTGCCGTATTAACAGTTTCAGATACGAGAGATAAAACTACAGATAAGGGTGGGCAATTAATACAAGAATTACTTACTGAGATGTCGGATGAAGTAGTGATTCAGCAGTACGAAATTGTCAAAGATGATTTAGTGTCGATTCAGCAAGTAATTGAAACATGGAAAAGTTTAGCAATAGATGTGATTATTACCACTGGAGGTACGGGAATAGCTCCAAGAGATGTAACGATTGAAGCCGTGAAACCGATGTTGACCAAAGAAATAGAAGGCTTTGGTGAACTATTTAGATATTTAAGTTATACCGAGGATGTTGGTACCCGTGCGTTGTTGTCAAGAGCGTTGGGTGGAACGATGAATCAACAATTAATCTTTTGCCTACCCGGTTCTACAGGTGCAATCCGATTAGCCATAACCAAATTAATCCGTGTCGAATTGACACATTTAGTACATGAGATGACTAAAAAAAATTAAACGCATATCATTTCGTATATGCGTTTAATCGTATTCAATGCTATTCCAAGTCGTTGGTATTACCATTACGTTGATAGTCTCCGGACTTACCTCCAGATTTTGCTTCCAAATACGTGTTACCAATGATCATACCTTTATCTAGTGCTTTCGTCATATCATAAATAGTTAATGCAACTACAGATGCAGCGGTTAAAGCTTCCATTTCTACGCCAGTTTTACCGGTAGTAGAAACTGTTACTTCAATATTAAGTGTATATTCCGAATCAGTTGTATGCCAACGGTAATTAACATCGATACCTGTTAAAGGTAATGGGTGACACATAGGAATTATTATAGCAGTATTTTTAGCAGCCATAATGCCTGCAATTTGAGCTGTATTAAGTACATTACCTTTGTGATTCGTATGCTCGATAATTTGCTGGTAAATATTAGCATTTACGGTAATACTTGAGTGTGCAGTTGCTGAACGTTTTGTAATATCTTTAGTGGAAACATCTACCATTTTAGCGTTACCTTGTTCATTTATATGTGTAAAATCAGACATAATTTACCTCCTCAACATGACATATTATAACATGAATTATATTTTGAAAGGAGCAATACAATGACTGTAGAAAAGAGAACGCCCATACCAGTTAAAGATGCAATTGAGCGTGTTGTAAAAGAAAGCTTTGTTATGCCTACTACTACAGTAGCATTAGATGAAAGTTTAGGTTACATTTTAGCGCAAGATATTATTGCAACTTATGACATCCCAAGATTTAATAAATCGCCATATGATGGATTTGCTATTAGAAGTGTTGACTCACAAAATGCGAGTGGAGAACATAGAAAAACATTTAGGGTGATTGATCATATCGGAGCAGGGTCGGTATCAGACAAAACATTAGCACAAGGTGAAGCTATAAGAATTATGACTGGTGCAGCTATTCCAGAAGGTGCAGATGCAGTCGTGATGTTAGAACAAACAATAGAAGATGACGACTCATTTTCTATTAGAAAACCTTTTGAACATCATGAAAATGTGTCATTACAAGGTGAAGAAACACAAGAAAATGATGTCGTTTTACAGCGAGGACAACATATTAATGCAGGTGCTATCGCAGTATTAGCTACATATGGCTATACTGAAGTTCCAGTTTATCGAAAACCAAGCGTAGCAATTATTGCTACTGGCAGTGAACTGTTAGATGTTGCTGACCCATTGGAACCTGGAAAAATAAGAAACTCTAATGGTCCAATGATTAATGCACTCATTACTAAACACAAGCTCACGAGTAAAGTGTATAAAATACAACATGATGATTTAGAGAGTAGTATTGCAGTGGTTAAACAAGCTACAGAAGAACATGATATTGTAATTACAACAGGTGGTGTTTCAGTTGGCGACTTCGACTACTTGCCTGCTATTTACGAGGCATTACAAGCAAACGTGTTGTTTAACAAAGTAGCGATGCGTCCCGGTAGTGTGACTACAGTTGCAGTAACAAAGGACACTTATTTATTTGGTCTATCCGGTAACCCATCAGCCTGCTTTACTGGTTTTGAATTATTTGTCAAACCAGCTGTATATGCCATGATGGGGGCAAATGCAATCTATCCTCAAATTGTACAAGCTACATTAATGGAAGCCTTTGCAAAGCCTAATCCTTTTAGTCGCTTTATCCGTGCCACAACAACGTTTAACGGCAAAGAAATGACCGTAGTACCTTCAGGCTTCAATAAATCAGGTGCCGTCATTGCTATTGCACATAGTAATGCGATGATTATGTTACCAGGCGGAACACGAGGGTATCAAAAAGGTTATACGGTTGATGTCATATTAACTGATTCTACAGCATTTGAAACGGAATTATTGTTATGATTTTGCAAATTGTAGGATATAAAAATTCAGGTAAGACGACATTAATGGAACATACAGTTGCGTTGTTGAAAGCACACAATTTGCGTGTTGTGACAATAAAAAATCACGGTCACATAGACGATGAAATCACTTTACAACATAGTAACGTGGATCATATGAAACATTTTAATGCCGGAGCTGATCAAGCTATTGTGCAAGGTAATTATGTTCAACAATCCGTTACACGCCAACCAAAGCAGAACCTTTCAACACTGATTGACTCATCTGTTACAATAGACTGTGATATTACATTGGTAGAAGGTTTTAAACATGAAGATTTTGATAAGGTTGTTATTTATCGAGATCAAGAAGCATTGACTGAACTATTAACGTTGACCAATGTTCAATATAGTTTAACATTGAATGATCAGGAAGCTTTAAACGATTATAATTTATGGTTACGGTCATTTATTACAGCTAAAGGGTTGATAACATGAAGCAGTTTGAAGTAATTGAGCAACCAATCGAACCAGAACAATATAGAGAATTTGTAGTCGATGCGCATAAAGGTGCTGTCGTAGTATTTACAGGACATGTCCGAGAGTGGACTAAAGGTGTGAAGACTCAATATCTAGAATACGAAGCATATATACCAATGGCAGAAAAAAAGTTAGCTCAAATAGGTGATGAAATTTCAAAAGAGTGGCCTGGTACGACTATAGCAATTGTACATAGAATTGGGCCATTGAATATTTCAGATATTGCAGTATTAATTAGTGTGGCTGCACCACATCGAAAAGCTGCATATCAAGCGAATGAGTACGCAATTGAGCGTATTAAAGAGATTGTACCTATTTGGAAAAAAGAAATTTGGGAAGACGGTGCACAATGGCAAGGTCATCAACGTGGTTATTATGATGATGCAGTTGAAAGGAGATAACTATGCAAATTCTGTATTTTGCCGAATTAAAAGAAATTTTGAAGAAAAATACTGAAATTATAGAAATAAATGATAGTATATCAGTTAAACAATTAAAAGAGACAATCAATGCTAAATATCCTGAAGTGTCAGAAAAAACGTATCAAATAGCTGTTAATGAAGAGTTCGTCCAAGACAATGATACGGTGAAAAATATGGATATTGTAGCATTGATTCCACCAGTTAGCGGAGGTTAATAGAGAAATGAAAGCAATTATCCTTGCCGGAGGCCAATCAGAACGTTTCGGCGATCAAAAAGCATTTGCACAAATACAAGGGCAATATTTTTATCAACGCATTATTGAAGTACTCAATGCTACTAATATGTTTAATCAAATTATTATTAGCACCAATGAACAATTAGAGAAAAAATTTGAACATTTAGATGTACTTGTCGACAATCCACTACATCGTGATAAAGGCCCTTTGGCAGGAATCTATACAGTTATGGGGCATTATAAAGAAGAAGAACTGTTTTTTGTAATTTCCGTAGACACACCTATGATAACGCAAAAAGCTATTAGTAACCTTTATCAATTTATGGTGGAACATTTAATTGAAGATCAATTAGATATAGCAGGTTTT
Source organism: Staphylococcus arlettae (assembly GCF_002902345.1). Lineage (GTDB taxonomy): Bacteria > Bacillota > Bacilli > Staphylococcales > Staphylococcaceae > Staphylococcus > Staphylococcus arlettae. The sequence goes on along the minus strand of NZ_PPQB01000019.1, from coordinate 56,497 downwards.
ATAGCAGATGAGCGACCGATACCAACAATTGCATTCTATAGTCCTAATACATTTAAAGTTATCGAGCGTGCTTTAAATTCCGGTGATTATAGTTTGAAAAATGTGTACACACGAGTGGCACATGATTGGTTAGATGTGAAAAAGATAAATGCACCTGACTATTGGTATAAAAATATTAACTACCAACAAGATTTAGCCTCTTTAGAGCAAACATTAAAGCAGTAAGGGGGGCTTTAAGATGAGCGAACAAATAACGGATAAATTAGGAAGACCAATTCGTGATTTGAGATTATCAGTAACTGATAGATGTAATTTTCGCTGTGACTACTGTATGCCAAAGGAAATATTTGGTGATGATTTTGTATTCTTACCGAAAGATGAATTGCTAACTTTTGATGAAATGACGCGAATAGCTAAGCTTTACACTGACTTAGGTGTGAAAAAGATACGTATAACTGGTGGCGAACCCTTATTACGCCGTGATTTATATAAATTTATTGAGCAGTTATCGCAAATTGAAGCGATAGAAGATATAGGCTTAACAACAAATGGATTGCTGTTAAAAAAACATGGTCAAAATTTATATAATGCGGGCTTACGTCGTATCAATGTCAGTTTAGATGCAATAGATGATGAGGTGTTCCAAGCGATTAACAATCGTAATATTAAAGCTTCAACCATCTTATCGCAAATTGACTATGCCATTGCAATTGGTTTTAAAGTTAAAGTTAATGTAGTTATTCAAAAGGGAGTCAATGATGATCAAATATTACCAATGATACAATATTTTAAAGACAAAAAAATCGAAATTCGGTTTATTGAGTTTATGGATGTTGGTAATGATAATGGTTGGGACTTTAGTAAGGTGGTTACAAAAGATGAGATGCTTAGCACAATCGAAGAAGCTTATGATATTACACCTGTTCCACCGAAATACTACGGAGAAGTAGCTAAATATTATCGTCATAATGATAACGGTGCACAGTTTGGATTGATCACAAGTGTATCACAATCTTTTTGTTCGACATGTACGCGTGCACGCTTGTCATCTGATGGCAAGTTTTATGGCTGTTTATTTAGTGCTGTTGATGGCTTTGATTTGAAAAACTTTATGCGAAATGGTGCCACAGATAGTGAGTTGAAAGCTAAGTTTAAAGCATTATGGGGTGTAAGAGACGATCGTTATTCTGATGAACGTACAGAACAAACTGTAGCTAACCGTAAACGCCAAAAAATTAATATGAACTATATAGGTGGTTAATATTACTTAACTTAAATTTGTAATAACTATCTATTATAATAATTAGCTATTCCCTTTAAAGTTTCGACTTTAAAGGGAATTTTTTATGCAAACAGATGAAATGCGTTTATTTTTTTCGCGGCAATTAAAGCTAAAGTTATTTTTATTAACGTACTACATTATTATCTTAGGTAATGTTCAAATAGTTGAATTTAAAAAATTACTATAATAAAAATTGTAACTTTATCAATGCTTAAGAAGTGAAATACATAATATTAATTTAAATAACATTGCAAAACACCTAGTTAAAACTAAAAACTAAAAATTATAGATTTAAAGATGGAACTGTTATATAATATTTTAAAAGCATATTACTATAAATAAAGCCATTTTAAATTTAAAAACAACTAGAAAATTACTGGAGGCTGGTCTTAATATGGAAAATAAAGTTCAACAATTTATCGCATCTGAAAAGGCTTTAAGTCAATTAAAGCACTGGCTTAAAACGACGCAAGGTTTATCAATGGAAGAATTCGTAGTATTATACAAAGTGTTTGAAGCAGAAAAAATTAGCGGCAAGGTATTGCGTGATACATTGCATTTTGAGATGTTATGGGATACAAGTAAAATTGATGTCATTATTCGTAAGATTTATAAAAAAGAACTTATTTCTAAAGTACGTTCAGAGTCAGATGAACGCCAAGTCTTTTATTATTTTGATGATAAACAATTAACATTGTTACAAGATATAACGTCAGCGATTGAAACGACACAATTAGTGAAATAACAATTTTATCTTGTTTAGTTAGAGTGTAATACCTACATAAAAAACAGATTATAAAAGCAGGTCAATGCGCATAGGCATTGACCTGCTTTTATTTTTATATTAGAGCTGACTGCGTTTGACTTTCCGTCCGTGAACAAAGAAATAGAGGAAGGTCGTAAATATGATCATAATAGCCATTATGCCATACAATTGACCATATGAAAGTGTAGATGTAATAAATCCTAATACATATGGTCCAAAACCAAGACCTAAATCTAAACCTATAAAATAAGTAGATGTGGCGATACCATATTTTGCAGGTGGTGATACTTTGATGGCAATTGCCTGCATACTCGATGATATATTACCGTAACCTGCTCCAAGTAATAACCCGGCAACTATAAGCATCCAACCAGTATCAGTTATACTTAAGACAAAGTAAGTTAGTATTAAGAATATAAATGCGGGATATACCACCACATTTTCATTTTTATCATCCATTAAGCGACCAGCTACTGGTCGTGTAATTAATGACGCAATAGCATAGAATATAAAGAAATAGCTTGATAACGTTACTAAATTAATCTCTTCAGCAAAAAATTGTAAGAACGTTAAAATTGAAGAGTAACTCAAGCCTGCAATCATCATAATAATAGCAACCGGTATAGCTTCTTTTGCTATATAATTATTAATGTCAAAGGCTTTTTTGGGAGTTGTTGATGGTGTTTTCGCAGGTTGTGTAATGTCAAATTGAATATTAATGAAGAAAGATATTAACAAACTAACGATGCCACACAATAAGCAAATAGTGAATAAGAAGCTAATAGGGAAAGCACCAATTAATAATAAACCAAAAAATGGCCCAATTGCGGCACCGATTACTAAACTTAATGAAAATAAACTGATACCTTCACTTTTACGTTCAGCTGGTGTTACATAAGCTGCAATAGTTCCTGTTGCTGTAGTTGTTACTCCGGTAGCAATACCATTAAGAATTCTAGTAATCATTAGAATAGTAATAGAACCTTCAATAAAATAAAATAATTGCGTTATAATTAACAAGATTAAACCAATTAATAAAATGCGTTTTGGTCCTATTTTATTAACATACTTCCCTGTAGCAAATCGACCAATTAATGAACCAATAATAAAAAGGCCAGAAACAAGTCCAGCCACGCTATCAGAAACATTGTAAGTTGATTTAGTATAACTAGCAATTATAACTATTAATAGATACATACATAAATAGACTAAAAAATTAGTTAGAAAATTAATATTAAAACTTTTTGTCCATATGGGCGATTTTAGTGTTGATTGAGCCACACATTATTCCTCCTCAAGTGTTGATAATTGTGAATGAATTGCTGTGACAGTTTTGATAGTTGTTGCTAAATCATCTGCTGTTAATCCTGTGTCTGCAACGATTTGTTCTTGCACAGATTCAATCTGGTTATTGATTTCGTCATATAGGGATTGACCTTGAAGTGATAAAGTCAAAATACGTTCTCTTTTGTCTTTACCTTGTGTTACAGATAACAAATTTTTTTCTGATAGTACTTTTAGTATTTTACGCGTTGTTGGTTTTTCAATTGCACGTCTCTTTGAAATTTGAACGAGTGTCGTCGGTGCATTGAGGCCAATATCTTTTAACACTAACCATTGGGCTGGATATAAATCATATCGCTCAAATATTGGTTGGAATAGTTTGACATAAGGTCTATATACAGCGGTTAAACTATTGAATAAATTTTTGGTATCCATAACAAACTCCTTCAAGAAATAGTTAGCTTTGCTAACCTTATTTTGTGACAAACCCCATTGTAAGGTAAATAGCAATATAAATCAATAGCTGTGTAATATATTTTGAGAATAGATAACTATAGTAAGTTATTACTTTTGTTTTTAACGGTAAAGTCAGCGTTGATTTGTTATGATTAAGGTGAATAAAGCAATAGGGGGAATTAAGTTGAATCTAAAATTAGATCACATGATTCATTATATAAATCAGCTTCAAACATTTAAATATCCGGGAGAATTACTGCGTATTTATGATGGGGGAAAACATGAAAAATTGGGAACTTTTAATCGCTTAGTGTACTTGGATAATGCGTATATTGAGTTATTGGATGTTTATAATGCTGAAATATTACGGAAAATTACTAAGTCAGAAGAAGGTAGAGTATCGTTTCCATCTAAAATAATTCAAGATAACTTTGCTCAAGGTTTAAAAACAGTGGCGTTTCAAACAGATGATTTAGATTTAGTAAAACAGCAATTAATTGCCAAAGATGTAGATGTTGTCGGACCTGTCAATATGCATCGTGTAGATGAAAAGGGGAATAAAATACATTGGCGCTTGTTGTACATAGCCGATCCAGATTATCGAGTAAAACCGCCATTTTTCATACAATGGGAGGAACCACTTGCTGTTAGAAATAAAAAGTTGGCCCCATTTCAGCAACAAGAATTCACTGTAAAGCAAATACGTATCGATAGTACTGAACGCGCAGTGACTGTTCAAAAATGGCAAACTTGGTTCGATATGGAAATTATTGATGATACAGAAACCTACACATCATTAAAATTACCCAATGACACTATAGTGTATGAAATATATGATGGTCAGGTTTCTAAGTACCATACTGTAATTTTAAAGGATGAAAAGGCTACTTCATCATACTCGCTTATTATTAGAGGGATCAGATATCGATTTGATGCAGATTAATAAATATATTCATATGCAGTATGTGCGATATAGATAATGTGTATTAGAGAAAAAATTAATGTTATAATTGATAAGTAGGTTGCAACCTTATTGCTTCTTAATAACAAAAAGAATGTTGACAATACTAACGTCAACGCAACAAGTAAAATACGTAAACTTAAATTATCAATTGATAACGTTTGTGATGCGGATTGTATAAATACAAACAAATTGGCAACTAATAATAACAGAATAATTATAATACGCATAACAAATACCTCATTTTAAGTGTTTCTTTAATTATAACAAAATTGAAGCTACAACGTGAAAGAAAGCGGCAAGCATTGTATAATTAAATCATCGTATAGACAAAGGAGAAAAAGAATAATATGGAAAAGATGAATATCACAAATCAAGACCATGATGCTTTTGTTAAAAATCATCCTAATGGTGATTTGCTCCAATTAACAAAATGGGCTGAAACGAAACAACTAACAGGTTGGTATTCTAAACGTATCGCTGTTGGAGAAAATGGCGAAGTTAAAGGAGTTGGCCAGCTGTTATTTAAAAAAGTACCGAAACTACCTTTCACACTATGTTATGTTTCTCGTGGTTTTGTCACAGATTATAATGATAAATTAGCACTTGAAGCGTTGTTAGAATATGCTATTCAAGTTGCCAAACAAGAAAAGGCCTATGCGATTAAAATTGATCCAGATGTTGAAGTGGAGAATGGCACAACAGCATTAAAACATTTAAAAGAACTAGGCTTTAAACATAAAGGCTTTAAAGAAGGCTTATCTAAAGATTATATTCAACCACGTATGACGATGATTACCCCAATAGATAAAGACGATGAAAGTTTAATTCAAAGCTTTGAACGTCGTAATCGTTCTAAGGTGAGATTAGCATTGAAACGAGGCACTACCGTAGAACGTGCAGGGCGTGATGGTTTAGAAACGTTTGCAAACTTAATGAAAATTACAGGTGAACGTGATGGTTTCTTAACACGAGATATTTCATATTTTCAAAATATATATGATGCATTACATGAAGATGGTGATGCAGAGCTCTTTTTAGTTAAATTAGAACCAAAACCTGTATTAACAGATTTGAGAGCAGAAATGATACAACTAGAACAAGAGCGAGCGAAGTTACTTGAGAAAAAACAAGATAAAAAAACTTTAAATAAAATAAATGATGTAGATAATAAGGTAGAAAAAACACAAGCGTTGATACAAGATATGGAGACTTTAGAGCAAAAGCATCCTGATGGTATGTATTTATCAGGCGCGTTACTCATGTTTGCAGGCGACAAATCTTATTATCTATATGGTGCGTCGTCAAATGAATATCGTGACTTTTTACCGAATCATCATATGCAATTTGCTATGATGCAATACGCAAGACAACAAGGCGCAAAAACTTATGATTTTGGTGGTACTGACAATGACCCTGACAAAGATTCAAGTCATTATGGCTTGTGGACTTTCAAAAAAGTGTGGGGCACATATTTAAGTGAAAAAATTGGTGAATTTGACTACGTACTCAATAAACCACTGTATCAAGTGATTGAAAATGTAAAACCTAAATTAACAAAAGCCAAAATAACAGTTTCTAAAAAAATAAAAAGAAAATAGTCAAACTTAACTTTGTGAAATGAATTATGCTTAGTTACCTTATTGAACAGTAAATAGCATCTCATTGAGTAACCATAGCTTTATATATAAATAAAACCACTGATATAGCTGCATTAACATAAGCTATATCAGTGGTTTTATTTTTTTAGTTCAAGCAAATTAATAAAGTACAAGTGTTAAAATGATATAGATAACGAGTAAAATCGCTGTTAAAATGTTTAAAATTTTAACACCTTTAATATCTTGCTTACCATATTTAAATGCAGTTACTTCTACATTACCTACGAGTAATAGTAATACTACAAATACCCACCAATTAGACAATGGGAAAGATAGTGTAGTGACTGCTACAACGAATAATAACAATAATGCCATTATTATTCGTAGAATGCGAGTGAATATTGTATTCATTTTATATATACTTATATAACTCACAATTAAGTAAAGTATAGGTAACAATACCAAGTAAAGTTGCATATCTAACATCCTTTCAAAGTTCGCCTTTAATCTTAGCATGAAACAAAAGTGCTGACTAGAATGTTATTCACTTTCTTTTTGACGCATTTTTGAACGAATATCAGCAATTTCATTTTCAATTTGAGCTAATTGACGGTGTAAAGGATCGGTATCTTGATTTACTGACTCTCTTTTATCTAAGTCATTTTGTAATCTAATATAATCATCTTTAAGTTCTGCTAATTTAGAATTTAAATCCATTATAATATCTCCTTTAATTTAATTATATATTAGATAAAATTATAACATGGAATTGAATGGTTCTAAAACAAGTACAAAAGTGTTATAGTATGAAAATGTATTGAAAACGAAATGTATGTTGGAAAGAAGGATTAAAGTGACGCAACAATTCATTATAATTATTTTACTTATTGCATTAGGGTATGGTCTAAAAAAGTTAAAATACTTTAAAGCTAATGATAGCCAAATATTTGCTACATTAGTACTTAATATTACGCTTCCTTCTTTAGTCATTGTTAATTTAAATAAAGCAGAATTGGACCTTTCATTATCAATTTTACCTATTATGATGATCATTTTTGGTGTTTTAGCAAAGATTATTGTGATTTGGTGTTTTTTAAATCATGATAACCAAGTTCGTGGGACAGTAGGAATGATGACAGCTTCTTTAAATATAGGTTTATTTGCGTATCCGTTAGTTGAGGCGATATGGCCTGAAAAAGGAATGATTTACTTTGGAATGGCAGACATCGGTGGCGCTATCATAATGTTTGGTGTTACTTATTTCGTTGGTAGCTATTTTAGTGAAGGACCGGATAGCTTTGATTTCAAATATTTAGGTAAAAATATTGTGAAATCTGTGCCTTTAATGACTTATATGATTATGTTTATTTTAAATTTGCTCAATATTCATTTTCCTAAGCCTGTTATTGACTTTTTCTCAGTATTGTCACAGGCTAACATGCCATTATCAATGTTATTACTTGGTTTAATGTTGAGTTTTAATATTGAAAAACGTTACTTACCATTGGTGTTAAAATATTTATCATTACATTATGGTTTAGGATTAATTGCAGGAATACTGGTGTATTTTTTCTTACCTGTAGATGATGCAATGATTAAAACAACATTATTGATAACATGGTTGTTACCAGTAGGTGTGTCTATTATTCCGTACTCTATACAATTTAAATATAAAACTTTACCGATTGTTGGCATGGTTACCAACTTGACGATAGTGATTAGTATAGTAATTATTTATGTTTATCAGGCGCTATTTATATAACAAAATGAGATTGGATATAAATTTCCATGCTCAAAATAAGAGGACCAATCCTTAATATGGATTGGTCCTCCTTATATATAAAACATTTGATTTTGATCGTGCATGTTTGCCTGGGGTATGGTTCGAGCCAATAGTCTCTCACGCATACTATTTCCCCGGACGTCAGCACGATTCAAAATCGGGACAATTTATATTTTTCTATTCAAAAAAGGTCAATTCGTACGAGTTGATTAATATTACGAAAATAAATAAACGATGTACTTTATGTATAAAGATTTTCGCAGTACATAATTTAAATTACCAATGAAAACTTTAATTTTATATTTGAAAACATTTGGTTTTGACCGTGCATGCTTGCTTGGTGTATGGTTCGAGCCTGTAGTCTCTCACGCATACTATTTTATTAGAAGTCAGTAGGTACAATTTACATTTTGTTATTTAAAACATAATAACCGTCGAAAACAAAATGTTAAAGAATAATTTTGAGTGATGATATTTCATAAATCTAAAGAAAACGCCAATTTCTATATCTTTTCAATAGAAATTGACGTTTATTTTTTAGTCAAAGACATGATTGTCTCGAACTTGTTTTTGCAATATTAGATTTATCCTTTTCCACCCATAAAGGCAGGGTAGTTCGTCATTCCACCGTCAACATAAATTGTTGTACCGTGAATGTAATTAGAGAAATCAGAAGCTAAAAATAGCGCGACGTTAGCAACTTGTTGTACTTCGCCTATTTCTTTAGCAGGAATCATCTCTAGAGTTTCAGCACGTGTTTCTGGATCAGAGAATTTTTCACGAGTATGTTCAGTAACAATAGCCCCAGGAGATATATTATTAATACGGATACCATATTGTGCATATTCCATAGACATGGTTTCCATCATTAATTTAAGTCCACCTTTACTTGCTGCGTAGTTAACGTAGTTTGGCCAAGGTATAGTGTCATGTACACTAGAGGTATTGATAATAACACCTTTTTTGTTCTCTTGTAGAAAATGATTCACAGCAGCTTTAGCTCCCATAAATGCTCCAGTTAAGTTAATATCAATTACTTTTTGCCATTCTGCAACAGACATTTCATGCGTAGGGATTGGTTTTTCAAATCCAGCATTGTTCATCATAATGTCTAACGTACCAAAATGTTCAATAGCTGTATTTACCAAACGATTAACATCGTCTTCTATTGAAACGTCCGCTTGAACTTTTATAGCTTGTCCACCAGCTTCTTCGATCAAACGAATTGAAGCATCTACATCTGGAATATGATGGTCAGATAAATAATTTAATACAACTTTTGCTTGAGCTTTACCAAATTCTTCGGCGAATGATTTTCCTAAACCACTACCAGCCCCAGTGATAACTACTACTTTGCCTTCTAAATCTTTAAACATAAAAACTCCTCCTTAAAACTGCAAGTTAACCTTTCAAATTACCTAAAATAAATGCGGCAATAATAATTAATATAATTCCTGCCCATATACCAATCATTTGGCGCTTATCTTTACGCTCTCCTAATAGGAAGATACCACCAAGTGTTGATACAATAACTAGTAATTGTGAAAATGAGAAACTTGTTGCTACTCCAACTCTTGGTTGAGAATAGAACATAAATAAATTACCGATACCCCACACGATACCAGGAATTAAATTTAAAGCTGTACTCTTGATTGATGTTTCGTGTTTCATTGATAAAATAAATCCACCAATGGCCATACCAATAGATTGGAAGAATAAAGCACTTGTACCATCTACACCGAAAATTTGAGCTACAACTACATATACAACATAACCAACAGTTGAAATTAATAAGATAACCATTGCTTTACTAAAGTTATTTGTAGTGTCGGCTGCTTCATTTTTTCCTTTAATAGAAGTTAATGCAATACCGATAACTAATAACAACATTGAAACTAAGCCAAGTGTTACTTGTGTCCCTGTACTCCATTCTCCTAAGAATATGGCACTAAACAATGTTGTACCAACTAATTGTAAACCAGTTGATATAGGCATTGTTTTAGATACACCGATTAAGTTAACTGATTTTAATTGGTAGCCTTGACCTAATGCCCAAAAGGCACCGGAGATCAGACCGACGATAATGACAATTGGTTTGTCAAATTCTGTATTACCAGTTAACAATAAGATAATCCCGATAATTAACGCACCTAAAGTAGTACCTCTGATTTGGTTGAAAGGGCCACCACCGACATATACGTTAATTAAAACAACACTACCCCAAAATAGTGCAGGTAATAGTGCAATTAATAAGTCCATGCTATTACTCACTTCTCTCTCTATGAATTTGTACGTTCAGCCATCCACAATTTGAATAGCTACAAATATATATTTTAAAGGAAAATTATAACTTAGTAAAAAGAAATTTATTTTGAAAGCGTTTTAATTTAGAACGTTTATATTTTTCCTTGAATGAATAGTCTGAAGAATAAACATAAAAGGGCAGAAGACGTGAGGATAAATACCTTATTTTAAGGTGAAAGTATATTTGAGGGAATGATGTTTGTTCTTTTCGTGTAACGGATAATGCTACGCCATAAAAAACGAGGGTAGTACAATATTTGGGTGTCGTTGTAACTACTAAAAATTGTATTTAAAACAATGTAAAAGGTAGGCTAAGACATCATAAGTGTCTCGACCTACCTTTATATAGCAGTTATATAATGTTAAGTTACAAACATTAGTGATTTAGAAATAATAAATATTAAGACAGTATTAAACATTGGCAAGTACAAATTTAAATTTTTTAAATTCATTATTTATGTGAAAACCTAATTCATCAAAACGCTCAACTAGTGTTGCATTCTTGCTGCGTATCTTAAATGAAATTTTTGATAAGTTATAGTGTGCAAATGCATAATGCAAAGTATATTTAAGTAAATCGAAGGCGATTCCCATAAAGCGATAATCTGAATGGGAGGTAAAGTATTTAATTTCAGCAGTTTGAGCATTTTCAAATACTTGTAAATATACATAACCTTTTAACACACCTTCTGACATGAATGTAAATAAGTGGTTGGTTTGTTTTAATGAATTAATGATTTCATCAGTTGTCATGGCATCATGATAAAATGTATGTTCATGTAGTTTGCCAAAAGAACGATAATAAGCAGGATGATATTCGGTAATGTTTTGTTCATGAGTTAATTCACCTACATCAGAAGTTGCCTCTAAATGATAATCTGTAAAGTTGTAGTAGGCATTAATTGTTTTCATCGCTTCAGTGAAATCTTGTTCTGTTTCTTCAAAAGTGAAATTAAAGTTTGCTGTCGCTGGATATGCTTGGTACATTGCTGTGAATAGTGTATTAAATTCATTTATTACATCAGTAAGTCCATGTGCTATGAAAGGACCAATCATCTTAAATTTATTTTCACCATAGGCGACAGCTAACAGTAACATCTGAACTTGATTATTGTCGTTAACGCGTGCATAAACACCTGGTGCCTCGATTGATTGTTCAATTAATGAGAGCAATGCATCTTCTTGTTGTGGCAATTTATATAAATATGAAGCCATATGTCGATCTGCGCTATTAATAAATGATTGAATTTGAGTGATATTATTTAGTTTAATTGTGTCCATGATATATACCTCCTTTATAAAAAGACCTAGCCTAAATATATTACTTTAATTATAGGTATATTTGATGAGAATTGAAAGCTAAGATGTGCTATATACATGTTACAATAATATTATTATAAATTTGAAAGGGCGAAATTATGAAATCTCTTATATTAGCTGAGAAGCCTTCAGTAGGAAAAGATATCGCGAAAGCGTTAAATATAAACGAAGGAAAAAATGGTTATTTTGAAAATAATCGTTATATAGTAACTTGGGCATTAGGTCATTTAGTAACAAATGCAACTCCTGAACAATATGACAAAGCGTATCAAGAATGGAAATTAGCAGATTTACCTATTATTCCGTCGACAATGAAAACAGTAGTAATTGCTAAAACTAAAAAACAATTTCAAACAGTTAAAGCATTAATCAATAAACAAAGTGTAAATGAAATAATTATTGCGACTGATGCTGGTAGAGAAGGGGAACTCGTCGCACGATTAATATTAGATAAGGTGCATAATACTAAACCAATTAAACGATTATGGATTAGTTCTGTAACACCTAAAGCTATTAAAGATGGTTTTAATAAACTTAAAGACGGTAGACAATACAATAATCTTTATCAAGCAGCATTAGCAAGAAGTGAAGCAGACTGGATTGTTGGTATAAATGCGACTCGTGCACTTACGACAAAATATGATGCGCAACTTTCCTTAGGACGTGTCCAAACACCAACGATTCAATTAGTGCAAATGCGTCAAAATGAAATTAATCAATTCCAACCAGAAACATACTATACATTAAATATAGAAGTAGAAGGTTTGAAATTTAACTGTACAACTCCGAAACAACATAAAAATAAAGACGTTTTTGCGGATATAAGTGAGAAAGTTAAACATCAAACTGCAAGTATCCAGTCAATTGAGCGTAAAGCTAAAAAAGCATATCCTCAAAAATTATATAATTTAACGGATTTGCAACAAGATGCCTATAAGCGTTTTCGATTTAATCCTAAAGAAACGTTAAATACATTACAAGTATTGTATGAACGCCACAAATTAGTAACTTATCCACGTACAGATTCTAATTATTTAACGGATGATATGGTTTCTACTTTGAAAGATCGATTAAAGGCAATTGTGGGGACAGATTTAAAAGAGCATGCCAAAGCACAACTGTCACGTTCATTTAACACAAGAGACAAATTTATTAATAATCAAAAAGTCTCAGATCACCATGCAATCATTCCAACTGAAGTACGAGCAGATTTAAACACGCTCTCACCTAAAGAACAAAAAGTTTATATGCTGATTGCTCAAAGTTTTTTAGAAAATATAATGCCACCATATCAATATGAAGCGGTTGATATAGTAATTAATATAGGTGAGTATAGTTTCTCCTTTAATGGGCAAGTACCACAACAATTAGGTTTTAAAGCGTTGTATGATAACGAGCAACATAACTTTGCATTGAACAGCAACTGGCAGCAAGGAACAACATTATCAGTGAGTCGGACACATATCGCTGAACATGAAACTACTGCACCATCGTATTTTAATGAAGGTTCATTACTGAAAGCGATGGAAAATCCACAGAAATTTTTTGATTTTAAGGATAGCAAGCATGCACAATCGTTAAAACAAGCTGGAGGTATAGGTACAGTAGCTACCCGTGCAGACATTATTGATAAACTATTTAATATGAATGCTATTGAGTCTCGCGATGGCAAAATTAAAGTGTCACAAAAAGGTAAACAAATATTAGAATTAGCACCTCAAGCATTAACATCACCAATATTGACAGCAGAGTGGGAAGATAAATTAACAAGAATTGAGAAAGGTCAATATAGTGCGAAACAATTTATGGCTGAAATGCGGGACTTTACACAAACTGTAGTTACAGACATTAAAAATAACGAGCAAAAATATAAACATGATAATTTAACTACTACAGAGTGCCCGACATGTGGGAAATTTATGATTAAAGTAAATACAAAGCAAGGTTCCATGCTCGTATGTCAGGATCCAAAATGTAAAACAAAGAAAAATGTCCAACGAAAAACCAATGCACGTTGCCCTAATTGTCATAAGAAAATGACGCTTTTTGGTAGAGGTAAGGATGCCACTTATCGTTGTGTGTGTGGTCATACGGAAACACAAACCCAAATGGATCAACGTCACAAAAATAAAAAGAATGCAAAAGTATCCAAAAAAGATATGAAAAAATATTTGAATAATAATGAAGGAATAGAAAACAACCCGTTCCAGGATGCATTGAAAGGGCTCAAATTTTAGATAATTCGAACTTAAAAACATTTAAAAAACAAAAAGTTCGGATTTACTATTGTGTTTTAGCAATTTGGGTATTAAAATATTAAGGTATTTTAATTAAAGGAGAATTAACCGTGAGAAAATACTTTAAGTTTGATAAGTATGAAACAAACTATAAAAAAGAAGTCCTGGGTGGTTTAACTACGTTTTTATCCATGGCGTATATTTTAGCCGTCAACCCACAAGTATTAAGTTTAGCAGGCGTCGATGGCGTTTCTGACAATATGAAAATGGATCAAGGTGCGATATTTGTTGCAACTGCGCTTGCTGCATTTGTAGGGTCATTATTTATGGGGCTCATAGCACGTTATCCTATCGCTTTAGCTCCAGGAATGGGACTAAATGCATTTTTTGCCTTTACAGTCGTCTTAACAATGGGGATTCCATGGCAAATAGGATTAACCGGAGTACTATTTTCCGGCATATTCTTCGCCATATTAACACTGACCGGATTACGAGAAACCATAATTAACGCAATACCGCATCAGATGAAAATGGCAGTATCAGCAGGAATTGGACTCTTTATTACATTTGTAGGTTTACAAAGTTCAGGTATTATTACGAATAACGATTCAACATTAGTTACTTTAGGTCAAATTACAGATGGACCAGTATTATTAACAATTTTTGGAATTATTGTTACGGTCATTATGTATGCAAGAAAAGTACCGGGAGCTATTTTTATTGGTATGATTTTAACTTCTATTGCCGGTATGATTACAGGATTAATTGATCCACCAAGTAGTGTGGTAGGTAAAGTTCCAAGTATTGAGCCAACTTTCGGAGCGGCTTTTGAAGCTTTCAAAGATCCAAGCCAGTTATTTACGGTTCAATTTTTAATAGTAATTTTAACATTTTTATTTATCGACTTTTTCGATACAGCCGGTACGTTAGTAGCTGTAGCAACTCAGGCTGGTATAATGAAAAATAACAAATTACCACGTGCTGGTAGAGCTCTATTTTCAGATTCATTAGCGACAATTGTTGGTGCTATCTTTGGTACGACAACAACGACTTCATATATAGAGTCAACTTCTGGAGTTGCTGTAGGAGCTCGTACGGGATTTGCCAGTGTAGTAACCGGCCTTTGTTTCTTATTGGCTATCTTCTTCAGTCCATTAATGGAAGTAGTTACTAGTGCGGTTACAACACCAGCATTAATTGTAGTAGGTGTTTTAATGGCTGCTAACTTCGCTGAAATAGAGTGGCGTAAATTTGAAGTAGCAGTACCATCATTTATTACTATAATAATGATGCCACTGTCATATTCTATAGCGACAGGTATCGCATGTGGATTCATTTTTTATCCGATAACAATGCTTATTTCCAAACGACATAAAGAAGTACATCCTATGATGTATGGATTAATGGTCTTATTCATTCTATATTTTGTATTTGTTCATGGTTAATAATAAAGAGCATTCGGCATCAAACCGAATGCTCTTTTTATATAATGTATAGTTCCAACATAAATAAACTAATATCTATTGCCATAACGATCTTGCGTATAAACTACTTTAGCATGTTTGTTTGGTACGTATATTGGTGAGGACAGTACAACAAGTATGAAAAATAGCATTAAAAAGAATAGTATCCAATGCACAATCATTCCTATAAATGGTATGAAGGCGATAAACGTACCAATAATACCAAGTAACGGGATGATAAGCATAGGCTTGATTGAATTTTGGCGATCAACAAACAAAATTAGTACGATTATAAAATAAAGAAAAATATTTATAAGTAGCGGCTGCCAGCCAAAACTCAAAATTAAACTACCACCTAAAAAAGGAATGCCATAAATAAGCTCACTTAAAATTAGAACAGTACTAAGGATAAGCAAAGTTATTCTTATTCCGTTCTTCATTATCATTCACCACCTATCAATAACTATTATATAGTAAGAACAGAAAAATTTATAACAATATGGAATGGTTTAAACCTAAAATAATTATATAAATTTCATAAATTTTAGGTAAATGGTTGAAGTGAGCTACAAATTCAAGTACAATATCAAAGTATGTGTTAGACAAAAGTTATAAAAGTTTTGGAGAAAAGCTTGATAAATCAATGCTTTTCGTGTAACATATCTAATGTTGGACTTTAAGGAAACGCGAGGAAGCGAAAGGTTACTGACACACCCGGCCGCTTTGCCATGGCGTTGTGTGAGATAGTTTTCGTGGAGAAGTCTATCAACTTAAATGTAGACGAATAAGGAGGGAAAATTATGGCAAAACAAAAAATCAGAATCAGATTAAAAGCTTATGATCACCGAGTTATTGATCAATCAGCTGAAAAAATTGTTGAAACAGCGAAACGTTCTGGAGCAGATGTTTCTGGACCGATTCCATTACCAACTGAAAGATCAGTTTATACAATTATCCGTGCCGTGCATAAGTACAAAGATTCACGTGAGCAGTTCGAACAACGTACTCATAAACGTTTAATCGACATTGTTAACCCTACACCTAAAACAGTAGACGCTCTAATGGGCTTAAACTTACCATCTGGTGTAGACATCGAAATCAAATTATAATAGAAAAAATTAGGAGGTGGACTTTCGATGACCAAAGGAATCTTAGGAAGAAAAATCGGGATGACACAAGTTTTCGGAGAAAACGGTGAATTAATCCCAGTAACAGTAGTAGAAGCAAACCAAAACGTTGTATTACAAAAGAAAACTGAAGAAGTTGACGGATACAACGCAATCCAAGTAGGCTTTGAAGATAAAAAAGCTTATAAAAAAGATAGCAAAACAAACAAATATGCTAGTAAACCAGCTGAAGGTCATGCTAAAAAAGCTGACACAGCACCTAAGCGCTTCATTCGTGAATTCAGAAACGTTAATGTTGATGAATACGAAGTAGGTCAAGAAGTCTCAGTTGATACATTTGAAGCTGGCGACGTTATTGATGTAACAGGCGTATCTAAAGGTAAAGGTTTCCAAGGCGCAATCAAACGTCATAACCAAGCACGTGGACCAATGGGTCACGGTTCTCATTTCCACAGATCACCAGGTTCAGTTGGTATGGCTTCAGATGCTTCAAAAGTTTTCAAAGGACAAAAAATGCCTGGACGTATGGGCGGTAACACTGTAACAGTACAAAACTTAGAAGTAGTTCAAGTAGATACTGAAAACAATGTTATTTTAGTTAAAGGTAATGTACCTGGTTCTAAGAAAAGCTTATTAGAAATTACAACTTCAATTAAAAAAGGTAATAAATAATAAAGACGAAAGGAGGAAAAAGCATAATGGCTAATTATGATGTAGTAAAAGTAGACGGAACTAAATCAGGTTCAGTAGAATTAAATGATGCAGTATTTGCAATCGAACCAAACAAAGACGTTCTATTTGAAGCAATCACTTTACAACGTGCTTCATTACGCCAAGGTACTCATGCTGTTAAAAATCGTTCAGCAGTACGTGGTGGTGGACGTAAACCATGGAGACAAAAAGGTACAGGACGTGCGCGTCAAGGTACAATTCGTGCGCCACAATGGCGTGGTGGTGGTATCGTATTCGGACCAACTCCAAGAAGTTATGCTTATAAAATGCCTAAGAAAATGCGTCGTTTAGCTTTACGTTCAGCATTATCTTACAAAGTACAAGAAAATGCGTTAACAGTAGTTGATGCAATTAACTTTGAAGCTCCTAAAACTAAAGAGTTCAAAACAGTACTAGCAAACTTAGAACAACCTAAAAAAGTATTAGTAGTTACAGAATCAGAAGATGTGAATGTTGCATTGTCAGCACGTAACATCCCTGGAGTACAAGTTTCTACAGCACAAGGTTTAAACGTATTAGACCTAACAAGCGCTGATAGTGTTGTAATCACAGAAGCAGCTGCTAAAAAAGTTGAGGAGGTGCTCGGATAATGGAAGCAAGAGACGTTCTTAAGCGCCCCGTAATCACTGAAAAATCTTCTGAAGCTATGGCTGAAGATAAGTACACATTCGCCGTTGATACTCGTGCGAACAAAACGCAAGTTAAAATCGCAGTTGAAGAAATCTTTGATGTAAAAGTTGATAATGTAAATATCATTAACTACAAACCAAAGAAAAAACGTATGGGCCGTTACCAAGGCTATACAAATAAAAGACGCGTAGCAATCGTGAAATTAAAAGAAGGATCAATCGATCTATTCAACTAAAAAATTACCAATAAGGAGGTAAACGACAATGGCTCTAAAAAAATATAAGCCAATTACTAATGGTCGTCGTAATATGACTACGTTAGATTTCGCTGAAATCACGAAAACTACACCTGAAAAGTCATTATTACAACCGCTACCGAAAAGAGCGGGACGTAACAACCAAGGTAAATTGACAGTTCGCCATCATGGTGGAGGACACAAACGTCAATACCGTGTTATTGATTTTAAACGTAACAAAGATGGAATTGCTGCAAAAGTAGATTCTATCCAATATGACCCAAACCGTTCAGCTAACATTGCATTACTAGTTTATGCTGATGGTGAAAAACGCTACATCATTGCTCCTAAAAACTTACAAGTAGGTCAAGTTGTTGAGAATGGTGAATCAGCTGATATTAAAGTAGGTAATGCGTTACCACTTCAATTTATTCCAGTAGGTACTGTTATTCACAATATCGAATTAAAACCTGGTAAAGGTGGACAACTTGCACGTTCTGCAGGTACAAGTGCTCAAGTACTTGGTAAAGAAGGTAAATATGTATTAGTAAGATTAAGATCTGGCGAAGTACGTATGATTCTTTCAACTTGTCGTGCGACAATTGGTCAAGTTGGTAATATCCAACACGAACTTGTTAACGTTGGTAAAGCTGGACGTTCAAGATGGAAAGGTATTCGCCCAACTGTTCGTGGTTCTGTAATGAACCCTAACGATCACCCACACGGTGGTGGTGAAGGTCGTGCACCTATCGGTATGCCATCTCCAATGTCACCTTGGGGCAAACCTACACTTGGTAAGAAAACACGTCGTGGTAAGAAATCATCAGATAAACTTATCGTTCGTGGTCGTAAGAAAAAATAATAATAACTTATTTGGGTGTGCGGCTTAAAGGCTGCACGCACATAATAAGAAGGGAGGCGCCAATATGGCTCGTAGTATTAAAAAAGGACCTTTCGTCGATGATCATTTAATGAAAAAAGTCGAAGCTCAAGGCGAAAGCGAGAAAAAACAAGTAATTAAAACTTGGTCACGTCGTTCAACTGTATTCCCTAATTTCATCGGTCACACATTCGCTGTATACGATGGACGTAAACATGTACCTGTATTTGTAACTGAAGATATGGTTGGTCACAAATTAGGAGAATTCGCTCCAACTCGTACATTTAAAGGACACGCTGCAGACGACAAAAAAACTAGAAGATAATTTCTATCAAGTAGAGGAGGAAATCCGAATGGAAGCAAAAGCGGTTGCTAGAACTATAAGAATCGCACCTCGTAAAGTTAGATTAGTATTAGATCTAATTAGAGGTAAAAGCGCTGGAGAAGCTATTGCAATTTTAAAATTAACTAACAAAGCTTCATCACCAGTTGTTGAAAAATTATTAATGTCCGCTTTAGCAAATGCAGAGCATAACTATGACATGAATACAGATGAGTTAGTTGTGAAAGAAGCATATGCTAACGAAGGACCAACATTAAAACGTTTCCGTCCACGTGCACAAGGCCGTGCAAGTGCGATTAACAAACGTACAAGCCACATTACAATCGTCGTAAGTGACGGTAAAGAAGAAGCTAAAGAAGCTTAATAAAAAATTTAAGGAGGGAACACTGTGGGTCAAAAAATTAATCCAATCGGACTTCGTGTCGGTGTAATTCGTGATTGGGAAGCTAAATGGTATGCAGAAAAAGACTTCGCTTCACTATTACATGAAGATTTAAAAATCCGTAAATTCATTGATAACGCATTAAAAGAAGCATCAGTTTCTCATGTAGACATCGAACGTGCTGCTAACCGTATCAACATCGCTATTCATACTGGTAAACCAGGTATGGTAATCGGTAAAGGCGGTTCAGAAATTGAAAAACTTCGTAATAAATTAAATTCATTAACTGATAAAAAAGTACACATCAACGTAATCGAAATTAAAAAGGTTGACTTAGATGCTCGTTTAGTTGCAGAAAACATCGCGCGTCAATTAGAAAACCGTGCTTCATTCCGTCGTGTACAAAAACAAGCTATTACAAGAGCTATGAAACTTGGTGCTAAAGGTATTAAAACACAAGTATCAGGTCGTTTAGCTGGAGCAGACATCGCTCGTGCTGAACAATATTCAGAAGGAACTGTTCCACTTCATACATTACGTGCTGACATTGGTTACGCACACGCAGAAGCTGACACTACTTACGGTAAATTAGGTGTCAAAGTATGGATCTATCGTGGAGAAGTTCTTCCTACTAAGAACACTAGTGAAGGAGGAAAATAATAATGTTACTACCAAAACGTGTAAAATATCGTCGTCAACATCGTCCTAAAACAACTGGTCGTTCTAAAGGCGGTAACTATGTAACATTTGGTGAGTATGGTTTACAAGCAACTACAACTTCTTGGATCACATCTCGTCAAATCGAATCAGCTCGTATTGCAATGACACGTTACATGAAACGTGGCGGGAAAGTTTGGATTAAAATCTTCCCTCATACACCATATACGAAAAAACCTTTAGAAGTACGTATGGGTGCTGGTAAAGGTGCTGTAGAAGGCTGGGTTGCAGTAGCAAAACCTGGTAGAATTTTATTTGAAATTGCAGGCGTTAACGAAGACGTTGCGCGTGAAGCATTACGTTTAGCAAGTCACAAACTTCCAGTTAAAACTAAGTTTGTAAAACGTGAAGAATTGGGTGGTGAAACAAATGAAAGCTAAGGAAATTAGAGACTTAACCACTTCAGAGATTGAAGCACAAATCAAATCTTCGAAAGAAGAGCTTTTTAACCTACGCTTTCAGTTAGCTACAGGTCAATTAGAGGAAACTGCACGTATTCGCACAGTCAGAAAAACGATTGCCCGTCTAAAAACTGTTGCTCGTGAAAGAGAAATTGAACAAGGTAAAGCTAATCAATAATTAATTGAAAGAGGAGGTTACAAAAGTGAGCGAAAGAAATGATCGTAAAGTTTATGTAGGTAGAGTCGTTTCAGATAAAATGGACAAAACTGTAACTGTACTTGTAGAAACATACAAAACACACAAATTATACGGTAAACGAGTAAAATACTCTAAAAAATATAAAACTCATGATGAAAACAACTCAGCTAAGTTAGGGGACATCGTTAAGATTCAAGAAACTCGTCCTTTATCAGCTTCTAAACGTTTCCGTTTAGTCGAAATTGTTGAAGAATCAGTAATCATATAATAAACACTATAGATAAAGGAGGTTTAACTCATGATCCAACAAGAAAGTCGCTTAAAAGTAGCAGATAACTCTGGTGCTCGTGAAGTTCTTACAATCAAAGTATTAGGTGGATCTGGTCGTAAAACAGCTAATATTGGTGACATAATCGTTGCTTCTGTTAAAAATGCTACACCAGGTGGCGTTGTTAAAAAAGGCGAAGTAGTTAAAGCTGTTATCGTACGTACAAAATCTGGCGTACGTCGTAACGATGGTTCATATATCAAATTTGATGAAAATGCATGTGTCATCATCCGTGACGACAAAGGCCCACGTGGTACTCGTATTTTCGGTCCTGTTGCTCGTGAATTACGTGAAGGTAGCTTCATGAAAATCGTATCATTAGCTCCAGAAGTACTATAATAATCTTTTATAATATATAAGCTTAAGGAGGTGCCACACATGCATATCAAAAAAGGTGACAACGTAAAAGTTATCGCAGGTAAAGACAAAGGTAAAGAAGGTAAAGTATTATCAACTGAACCTAAAAAAGACCGTGTCGTTGTGGAAGGTGTCAACTTTATCAAAAAACACCAAAAACCAACTCAATTTAACCCTGAAGGTGGAATCTTAGAAACAGAGGCAGCTATCCATGTTTCTAACGTACAATTATTAGATCCAAAAACGAATGAACCTACTCGTGTTGGATATAAATTCGAAGATGGTAAAAAAGTTCGTATCGCTAAAAAATCAGGCGAAGAAATCAAATCTAATAATTAATAACTAGTTGAAAGGAGGATCCACTGTGAACCGTTTAAAAGAAAAATTCAATACAGAAGTTGCTGAAAGCTTGGTTAAGAAATTTAATTATAGTTCAGTAATGGAAGTACCAAAAATCGAAAAAATCGTTGTAAATATGGGTGTCGGTGACGCTGTTCAAAACTCTAAAGTGTTAGATAACGCTGTAGAAGAATTAGAACAAATCACTGGTCAAAAACCATTAGTTACAAAAGCTAAAAAATCAGTTGCAACATTCCGTTTACGTGAAGGTATGCCAATCGGTGCTAAAGTTACTTTACGTGGCGAAAGAATGTATGACTTTTTAGATAAATTAATTGCTGTATCATTACCACGTGTTCGTGACTTCCGCGGTGTTTCTAAAACTGCATTCGATGGTCGCGGTAACTACACATTAGGTGTTAAAGAACAATTAATTTTCCCTGAAATTGACTATGACAAAGTATCAAAAGTACGTGGAATGGATATCGTTATCGTAACTACTGCTAACACTGACGAGGAAGCTCGTGAATTGTTAACACAATTCGGTATGCCATTTCAAAAATAATCTCTAAAAGGAGGCTAATTAAGTGGCTAAAACTTCAATGGTTGCTAAGCAACAAAAAAAACAAAAGTTCCAAGTACGTGAATATACTCGTTGTGAACGCTGTGGTCGTCCACATTCTGTATATCGTAAATTCAAATTATGCCGTATTTGTTTCCGTGAATTAGCTTATAAAGGCCAAATCCCTGGCGTTCGTAAAGCTAGCTGGTAATTAAAAGAGTCTGAAAGGAGGCAACAATCAATGACAATCACAGATCCAATTGCAGATATGCTAACTCGTGTAAGAAACGCAAACATGGTTCGTCACGAAAAGTTAGAATTCCCTGCTTCTAATATCAAAAAAGAAATTGCCGAAATCTTAAAAAGTGAAGGTTTCGTAAAAAACGTTGAATTTGTAGAAGACGATAAACAAGGTGTAATTCGTTTATTCCTAAAATATGGTCAAAACAATGAACGTGTTATCACAGGATTAAAACGTATTTCTAAACCAGGTTTACGTGTATATGCTAAAGCTAACGAAGTACCTAAAGTACTTAACGGTTTAGGTATTGCTCTAGTATCAACTTCTGAAGGTGTTATCACTGACAAAGAAGCAAGAAAGCGTAATATCGGTGGAGAAATCTTAGCATACATTTGGTAATAATAAATAAGGAGGTGCGATAACATGAGTCGTGTTGGTAAAAAAATTATTGACATCCCTAGCGACGTAACAGTTAGCATAGAAGGTAACAATGTAACTGTTAAAGGTCCAAAAGGCGAATTATCTAAAACTTTAAACGAAAGAATGACATACAAACAAGATGAAACTACTTTAGAAGTTGTTAGACCTACTGATTCTAAAGATGACAGAACAGTACATGGTACAACTCGTGCTTTAATTAACAATATGATCCAAGGTGTTTCTCAAGGTTTCACAAAAACACTTGAACTTGTTGGTGTTGGTTACCGTGCACAAATGCAAGGTAATGACTTAATTTTAAACGTTGGTTACTCTCACCCAGTAGAAATTAAAGCTGAAGATGGCATTACTTTCACTGTTGAGAAAAACACAACTGTAACTGTAACTGGTATTTCTAAAGAACGCGTTGGTGCTTATGCTTCTAACATCCGTTCAACTAGACCACCAGAACCATACAAAGGTAAAGGTATCCGTTACCAAGGTGAATACGTTCGCCGTAAAGAAGGTAAAACTGGTAAATAATAAATAACTTTCTACAGAAAGGAGTATTGAAATGATCAGTAAAATTGATAAAAACAAAGTACGTTTGAAAAGACATGCACGTGTTCGTACTAAATTATCTGGTACAGCTGAAAAACCTCGTTTAAACGTTTACCGTTCAAACAAACACATCTATGCACAAATCATCGATGATGTTAAAGGTGTAACTTTAGCTCAAGCTTCAACTCAAGATAAAGAAATTGCTAATGCAGAATCTTCAAAAGTTGAATTATCAGCAAAAGTAGGCGAAACAATTGCTAAAAAAGCAAGCGACAAAGGCGTATCAACAATAGTATTCGATCGTGGAGGATATTTATTCCACGGACGTATTAAAGCATTGGCAGATGCAGCTCGCGAAAACGGTTTAGAATTTTAATTTAAAGGAGGGACAATTACATGGCTCGTAGAGAAGAAGAAACTAAAGAATTTGAAGAACGCGTTGTAACGATCAATCGTGTTGCAAAAGTTGTAAAAGGTGGACGTCGTTTCCGTTTCACTGCTTTAGTAGTAGTGGGAGATAAGAATGGCCGCGTTGGCTTTGGAACAGGTAAAGCACAAGAGGTTCCAGAAGCAATCAAAAAAGCTGTTGAAGCAGCTAAAAAAGATTTAGTTGTAGTTCCACGTGTTGAAGGTACTACACCTCATACAATTACAGGAACTTTCAGTTCAGGTAGTGTATTCATGAAACCAGCTGCACCTGGTACAGGTGTTATCGCAGGTGGCCCAGTTCGTGCCGTATTAGAGTTAGCTGGTATTACTGACATCTTAAGTAAATCATTAGGATCTAATACTCCAATTAATATGGTTCGCGCCACTCTTAATGGATTACAAAATCTTAAAAATGCTGAAGAAGTTGCGAAATTACGTGGCAAATCAGTAGAAGAATTATACAATTAAGGAGGGAATAGAGTTATGGCTAAATTACAAATTACCCTCACTCGTAGTGTTATTGGTCGTCCGGAAACACAACGTAAAACTGTTGAAGCTTTAGGTTTGAAAAAAACTAATTCTTCAGTAGTTGTTGAAGATAACCCTGCTATCCGTGGGCAAATCAACAAAGTAAGTCACTTAGTGACTGTAGAAGAAAAATAATTAAGGAGGTGCCGAAATGAAATTACATGAGTTAAAACCAGCTGAAGGTTCTCGTAAAGTACGTAACCGTGTCGGTCGTGGAGCGGCTACAGGCAACGGTAAAACAAGTGGACGTGGACAAAAAGGTCAAAAAGCGCGTTCAGGTGGTAGTGTAAGACCAGGTTTCGAAGGTGGACAATTACCTTTATTCCGTCGTTTACCAAAACGAGGTTTCACTAACATTAATCGTAAAGAATATGCTATTGTTAACTTAGACCAACTTAATAAATTTGAGGAAGGTACTGAAGTAACTCCAGCTTTATTAGTAGAATCTGGCGTAGTTAAAAGTGAAAAATCTGGTATTAAAGTACTAGGTAACGGTTCACTAGAGAAGAAATTGACAGTAAAAGCTCATAAATTCTCTGCTTCTGCAGCAGATGCTATTGATGCTAAAGGTGGAGCACACGAGGTGATCTAATGATTCAAACGCTTGTGAGCTTCTTTAAAACCAAAGAAGTTCGTAACAAGATCTTTTTTACACTCGCAATGTTAGTTATATTCAAAATAGGTACTTATATTCCAGCACCTGGTGTTAATCCAGCTGCCTTTGATAGTCAACAAGGTTCTCAAGGTGTCACTGACTTGTTAAACACGTTTGGTGGCGGTGCCTTGAAGAACTTTTCAATCTTTGCAATGGGTATCATGCCATATATCACTGCATCAATTGTAATGCAGTTGTTACAAATGGATATTGTACCTAAATTCACTGAATGGGCAAAACAAGGTGAAGCTGGAAGGAAAAAATTGAATAATTTTACACGGTATTTTGCAATAATACTTGCGTTCGTCCAATCTATAGGGATGGCGTTCCAATTTAATAACTACTTAAAAGGTCAATTGATCATGGATCAATCGATTACAAGTTATTTATTAATTGCTGTAGTATTAACAGCTGGAACAGCATTTTTAATATGGTTAGGTGAGCAAATTACGCAATTTGGTGTTGGTAATGGTATTTCAATTATTATCTTTGCAGGAATATTATCAACGCTTCCATCATCATTAATTCAATTTTATCAACAAGCATTCGTCGGACAAGATGACGTAACTATGGCTTGGTTAAAAGTAATTGGATTACTAGTTGGAATGGTTTTATTAACGGTTGGTGCAATTTTCGTACTACAAGCTGTACGTAAAATACCAATTCAATATGCGAAGAAACAAACAGCGCAACGATTAGGTTCACAAGCAACATATCTACCTTTAAAAGTCAATTCAGCAGGGGTAATTCCAGTTATCTTTGCAATGGCATTCTTTTTACTACCTAGAACATTAACACTGTTCTTCCCTGATGCTGATTGGGCACAAAAAGTATCAGATGTAGCAAATCCATCTAACAATATTGGAATGATCGTATATGTAGTACTAATTATTGCGTTTACGTATTTCTATGCGTTTGTACAGGTTAATCCTGAAAAGATGGCAGAAAACCTTAAGAAACAAGGAAGTTACGTTCCGGGTATTAGACCTGGAGAACAAACTAAAAAATATATTACTAGAGTACTCTATCGATTAACATTCGTTGGATCAATCTTCTTAGCTGTCATTGCAATTCTACCGATAATTGCAACTAAAGTGATGAGTTTACCGCAATCTATTCAGGTTGGCGGAACGAGTCTTTTAATTGTAATTGGTGTAGCAATTGAAACAATGAAAAGTCTTGAAGCTCAAGTGGGCCAAAAAGAATATAGAGGCTTTGGTGGTAGATAAATTGTAGGAGGGCACTTATGAATATCATTTTAATGGGTTTACCTGGAGCAGGTAAAGGAACTCAAGCGAGTGAAATTGTAAAGAAATTCCCGATTCCACAAATATCTACTGGTGACATGTTCAGAAAAGCGATTAAAGATGAGACAGATTTAGGGAAAGAAGCTAAATCTTACATGGATCGTGGAGAATTAGTTCCTGATGAAGTTACTGTGGGTATCGTTAAAGAAAGAATTTCTGAAGACGATGCAAAAAAAGGATTCTTATTAGATGGCTTTCCTCGTACTATTGAACAAGCTGAAGCTTTAAATGACATTATGCAAGAGCTAGGCAGAAGCATTGATGCAGTTATCAATATAGAGGTACCTGAAGAAGAATTAATGAACCGCCTTACAGGTCGTAGAATTTGTGAGACATGCGGTACAACTTATCATCTTGTATTCAATCCTCCAAAAGTAGATGGCGTTTGTGATCTTGATGGTGGTAAATTATACCAACGTGAAGATGATAACCCTGAAACAGTTGCAAATCGTTTAAGCGTTAATGTAAAACAATCTAAACCAATTTTATCTTACTATCAAGATAAAGGTGTACTTGAAAACATTGACGGTTCTAAAGATATTAAAGAAGTTACTTCTGACGTTATTAATATCTTAGACGACTTAAAGTAGAATCAACTTAGTACGGTCTATGTATTGCAGTCATCATAGTTTGAGTAAGTATTAACGTATTGAAAAAATAAATGTGAGTGAGCTATAGCGAAAGTAATTCTTTTATTTTTGTTGAACTTATTAACACGCACTGATAGACACGTATGGTTATAGTTGATTGTTCACGATAACCAACTATAGTAAAAAGGGGGAAGTTAATAAATGGCTAAACAAGATGTAATCGAATTAGAAGGTACAGTATTAGATACTTTACCAAACGCTATGTTTAAAGTAGAATTAGAAAATGGTCACGAGATTTTGGCACACGTAAGTGGTAAAATTAGAATGAATTATATTCGTATTCTACCTGGCGACAAAGTAACAGTAGAAATGTCTCCGTATGATTTAACACGCGGCAGAATTACTTATCGTTATAAATAATCGTCACTCCATAATATAGGGAGGTATAAAAATGAAAGTAAGACCATCAGTAAAACCAATTTGCGAAAAATGTAAAGTCATTAAACGTAAAGGTAAAGTCATGGTAATTTGTGAAAACCCAAAACACAAACAAAAACAAGGTTAATAAAAGAGAGGTGTAAATAAATATGGCACGTATAGCAGGAATTGATATCCCACGTGAAAAGCGTATTGTTATTTCTTTAACTTACGTATATGGTATCGGTACTACAACAGCACAAAAAATTGTAGAAGAAGCTAATGTTTCAGCAGATACTCGCGTAAAAGACTTAACAGACGATGAATTAGGTCGTATCCGTGAAGTTGTAGATAGTTATAAAGTAGAAGGTGACTTACGTCGTGAGCAAAACTTAAACATCAAACGTTTAATGGAAATCTCATCTTATCGTGGAATCCGTCACCGTCGTGGATTACCAGTGCGCGGACAAAAAACTAAAAACAACGCACGTACTCGTAAAGGCCCAGTTAAAACTGTAGCTAACAAGAAAAAATAATAGGTAAAGGAGGCAAATTTTAAATGGCACGTAAACAAGTATCTCGTAAACGTAGAGTGAAAAAGAATATTGAAAATGGTGTGGCACACATCCGTTCAACATTCAACAATACAATCGTAACAATCACTGATGAATTTGGTAATGCTTTATCATGGTCATCAGCAGGTGCACTTGGATTCAAAGGATCTAAAAAATCAACTCCATTTGCAGCACAAATGGCAGCTGAAACTGCATCAAAATCAGCAATGGAACATGGTTTAAAATCTGTAGAAGTTACAGTAAAAGGACCTGGACCAGGCCGTGAATCAGCTATCCGTGCATTACAATCAGCTGGTTTAGAAGTAACTGCAATCCGTGACGTTACTCCAGTACCACATAATGGTTGTCGTCCACCAAAACGTCGTCGCGTATAATTTATTGTTATTGTCGCAGGTCACTGAGAAATACAGTATTAATCTAGTCGACGTACTTAAGGAGGATATTTGTAAATGATAGAAATCGAAAAACCTAGAATTGAAACAATTGAAATTAGTGAAGATGCTAAATTCGGTAAGTTCGTTGTTGAACCACTAGAGCGTGGCTATGGTACTACACTAGGAAACTCCTTACGTCGTATCCTACTATCTTCATTACCAGGTGCAGCCGTAAAATATATCGAAATTGAAGGTGTACTTCACGAGTTTTCTGCAATAGATAATGTGGTTGAAGATGTTTCTACAATCATAATGAACGTTAAAAAATTAGCGTTAAAAATCTATTCTGAAGAAGATAAAACACTAGAAATCGATGTTAAAGATGAAGGCGAAGTAACTGCAAGTGACATTACTCATGATAGTGATGTTGAGATTTTAAATCCTGAACTTAAATTGGCAACTGTATCTAAAGGTGGTCATTTAAAAATCCGTCTTGTTGCAAATAAGGGTAGAGGTTACGCATTAGCTGAACAAAATAACACTAGTGATTTACCAATTGGAGTAATTCCTGTTGATTCACTTTATTCACCTGTTGAGCGTGTAAACTATACAGTAGAAAATACACGTGTAGGACAAAGTAGTGATTTTGATAAACTAACATTAGATGTGTGGACAAATGGATCTATTACACCACAAGAATCAGTTTCATTAGCTGCTAAGATAATGACTGAACACTTAAACATCTTTGTTGGATTAACTGATGAAGCACAAAATGCTGAAATCATGATTGAAAAAGAAGAAGATCAAAAAGAAAAAGTACTAGAAATGTCTATTGAAGAATTAGACTTATCCGTGCGTTCATACAATTGTTTAAAACGTGCAGGTATTAATTCTGTTCAAGAATTAGCTGATAAATCTGAAGCTGATATGATGAAAGTACGTAATTTAGGTCGTAAATCTTTAGAAGAAGTGAAATACAAACTTGAAGATTTAGGTTTAGGCTTAAGAAAAGAAGATTAATTAAAAAGGAGGTCAACTCATGGGTTACAGAAAATTAGGTCGTACTTCTGATCAACGTAAAGCAATGTTACGTGATTTAGCTACTTCACTTATCGTTAGTGAGCGTATCGAAACTACAGAAGCACGTGCAAAAGAACTACGTAGTATTGTAGAGAAATTGATCACTTTAGGTAAAAAAGGCGATTTAGCTTCTCGTCGTAATGCTATTAAAACTTTGCGCAATGTTGAAATTCTAAACGAAGATGAAACTACGCAAACTGCAGTACAAAAATTATTCGGTGAAATTGCTGAACGTTATGCTGAGCGCCAAGGTGGCTACACTCGCATTCTTAAAGCAGGTCCACGTCGCGGTGACGGTGCTGAATCAGTAATTATCGAATTAGTATAATTTTAATATAAAATATACGTGCTACTACGTATAAAGCAAATGAGTGCAACGATAATGTTTGCCACATACAAATATTGTCTAGCTCAGAGTACCCCATCTAACCAAATAATGTTTAAAGCGTGAACTCAATATTTGATGGGGTGCGCGCTTTTTTATTTAAGCTATAGTGTGAGCTATGGCTTTTTTTATTTATATAAGTAAATCATCTTATCTATTCAGAAGATATACATTGACTATAAAATCATGTAAAATAGAACAGGTATATAAAGCTTTTAGGAGGAGTCTAAATGGGAGACATATCAACACCTATAGTACAATTTAACGATGTTTCATTTAACTATAAAAGTGATGAACCTTTAGCATTGAGTGATGTCTCCTTCTCTATTCCTAAAGGAAAGTGGACATCTATTGTAGGACACAATGGTTCCGGCAAATCT
The DNA here is from genome assembly GCF_002902345.1 of Staphylococcus arlettae. Taxonomy (GTDB): domain Bacteria; phylum Bacillota; class Bacilli; order Staphylococcales; family Staphylococcaceae; genus Staphylococcus; species Staphylococcus arlettae. The sequence goes on along the minus strand of NZ_PPQB01000019.1, from coordinate 25,869 downwards.
ACTATTGCAAAATTAATGGTAGGTATTGAGAAGGCCACTAGTGGAGAGGTATTATATGATGGCCAAGTAGTAAATGAAAATTTATTAACGGAAGTACGTCAAAATGTAGGAATCGTCTTTCAAAATCCAGAAAATCAATTTGTTGGTGCTACAGTTGAGTTTGATGTTGCCTTTGGGTTAGAAAATCAAGGAATCTCACATGCTGAAATGCATCAAGTGGTTCCGCAGGCATTGGCAGAAGTAGATATGACTGATTATGCTCAAAATGAGCCGCAATCGTTATCTGGTGGGCAAAAACAACGTGTAGCAATTGCAGGGGTTTTAGCGTTAAATGCGCAAGTTATCGTATTGGATGAGGCTACTTCAATGTTAGATCCTGAGGGAAGACAATATTTGAATCAATTAATTAGACAAGTAAACGCAGAAAAAGAAGTAACGATTATTTCAATCACACATGATTTGTCTGAAGCTATGGAGGCGGATCACTTAATAGTGTTAGATAAAGGGACGGTATTCCATAGTGGTTCCCCAGAGGAGATATTTAATCAAGGTTCAGCTCTTAAAGATATCGGCCTCGATTTACCATTTTCTATGCGCATACATGAACTATTAGGATATCCTTTAGAATACGTTACTTATCAAGGATTGGTGGATAAACTATGACTGTTAATTTTAATCACGTTAATTTCATTTATCAACAGGGAACGCCGTATGAGTATCAAGCACTTAATAATATAGTGACTGAATTCCAAGATGGTAAATATTATGCGATTATTGGACAAACAGGTTCCGGAAAATCTACTTTAATTCAACATTTTAATGGTTTGTTAAAACCGACATCTGGCAAAATGCAATTTAATGAAGTAACAATTCAGCGTAAAACCAAAGATAAGCACTTACGTACGATTCGTAAAAATGTAGGTATGGTTTTTCAATTTCCTGAATCTCAATTATTTGAAGATACAATTGAGAGAGAGATAACATTTGGACCGAAAAATTTTGGCATGGATGTTGAAAAAGTTAAGCACAAAGCCTTTCAATTATTGTTAGACTTTGGTTTTACAAGAGAAGTGATGTCACAATCGCCCTTTCAAATGTCAGGTGGTCAAATGCGCAAAATAGCATTGACTGCTATTTTAGCAATGGACCCTGATATTATTATTCTTGATGAACCGACTGCTGGATTAGATCCACAAAGCCGCAAGCAAATTATGGAAAAAATTAAGCATTTACAGCAACAAGAACAAAAAACTATTATTTTAGTTTCACACGAAATGAATGACGTTGCACGTTATGTCGAAGAAGTAAAGATAATGAGGCAAGGACATATTGTACACACATGTACGCCAGAAGAGTTATTTGCTGATAAAGCATATGTTGAACAATTACATTTAGCAGTACCAGATATTGTCCAATTACAAAGAGATATTGAGCAGAAACATAATATACATTTTGATAAATTGGCATTAACAGAACAGTCGTTTGTAAAAATGTATAAGGAGTGGCAAAACAATGAAAGATAAGTTTATTATTGGAAGATATTTGCCGCTTAATACTTTTATTCATCATATAGATCCTAGAGCAAAATTAATATTTGTCTTTCTCTTCATTATTTTAATTTTTCTGGCACATTCATTTGCTACATATGCATGGTTATTTGTATTAATTATTTCCATTTTAAAAGCTGCGAGGATACAGTTATGGTATCTTATTAAAGGTTTAACACCAATTTGGATTTTTCTCATATTCACATTTATCATGCATTTATTTTTAACTAAAGGTGGCACACGGTTAGTTGAAATAGGCTTTATATCTATTGATACAGAGGGTATTTTAGAGGGTATATTTATTGTTTTGAGACTGATGTTTATTATGATGATTTCAACAATTATGACACTCACAACAAGCCCTATAGATCTGACAGATGCCTTTGAAAAATTATTAGCCCCCTTAAAACTAATTAAGATACCTGTACATCAATTAAGTATGATGATGTCGATTGCATTGAGATTTATACCTACGTTAATGGTTGAACTAGATAAAATTATCTTATCACAAAAATCACGGGGGTCTGAAATTAGCGCAGGCAGTATAGTGAATCGAGTACGGGCATTTATTCCTTTACTAATTCCATTATTTATATCTGCATTTCAACGTGCCGAAGATTTGGCTATTGCTATGGAAGTGAGAGGCTATGATACTAACGCTATTAGGTCTAGTTATCGCAAGCTAGAATGGAAGCAAACTGACACATTAGTTATATTAACAATTATACCCATTATAATTGTTTTAATTTTGTTGAAATATTTAGGAGTGTAAATCATGCGTATATTAGTTAAAATTTCATATTTAGGAACACAGTTTATGGGTTTTCAAATTCAGCAATCAGGTAGAACTGTGCAGCAACAATTTGAAAAAATCTTAAAACGCATGCATAAGCGACATGTTCGTATTCACCCGACAAGTAGGACTGATAGAGGTGTCCATGCGTTAGAACAATATTTTCATTTTGATACGGAGTTAAATATTGCACCAGAAAAGTGGAAATATGCTATGAATAGTGCCTTACCAGATGATATACTTGTGCATGATGTAACTGTTGTGGATGATGAATTTCATTGTAGATATGACTGTTTAGGAAAGTCGTATCGTTATAAAGTGTATCAAACTTCACAGCGTGATCCATTCCAAAGTGGCTTAAAAACGCACGTAAATGTCCAGTTAGATTTAACTAAAATGAATCAAGCTGCACAAGCTTTTGTTGGCACACATGATTTCACAGGATTTTGTTCCCAAAAAACAGAAGTAGAAAGTAAAGTTAGAACTTTATATCAAAGTGAAATTATAGCTAACTCAGATGGTTTTGACTATGTCGTTACCGGATCAGGTTTTTTATATAATATGGTTAGAGTATTGGTGGCATTTTTAATTGAAGTAGGTAAAGGCAAACGGCAGCCTGAAGATGTTCCCCGCTTGCTCGAATCTAAAGATAGAAATGAAGTGCCATTTACTGCACCTGCAGAAGGACTTTATTTAGAGCATGTTTATTTGTCAGAAGCAACACTATTAGAAGATTTTGGAAATGACATAACAATTCACAGAAAAAAATCATTACAAAATGACTAAATTAGATTGACAAATAGACATAAAAATTATAAGATTACTAACGGTATTGTTTTATATCACCCCACGATAAGCCCCGGAAACTTATTGTGTTACTAGATATATAAGCAGGTAGAACAACAGTTAACAAATAAATGAAATCTCAGCTTTACATCGTAACAAATTATGTACTAACAAAAGACGAAACATTTATTTCTTAGGAGGACAATTATTATGCGTCAAACATTTATGGCTAATGAAGCAAACATTGAGCGCAAATGGTATGTTATTGATGCTGAAGGACAAACATTAGGTCGTTTATCTTCAGAAGTAGCAACTATCTTACGCGGTAAAAATAAAGCAACTTACACACCACACGTTGATACAGGTGATTATGTAATCATCATCAATGCTGGTAAAATCCAATTCACTGGAAACAAAGCACAAGACAAAGTTTACTATCGTCACTCAAATCACCCAGGCGGTATCAAATCAGTTACTGCTGGTGAATTAAGAGAAAAAAATCCAGAACGTTTACTTGAAACTTCAATTAAAGGTATGTTACCAAGCACTCGTTTAGGCGAAAAACAAGGCAAAAAATTATTTGTATATGGTGGCGCTGAACATCCACACGCTGCACAACAACCAGAAAACTACGAGTTACGTGGTTAATTAGAAGGAGGAAATTACATTGGCACAAGTTGAATATAAAGGCACAGGCCGTCGTAAAAACTCAGTAGCACGTGTACGTTTAGTACCAGGTGAAGGTAACATGACAGTTAATGGTCGTGACGTACGTGACTACTTACCATTTGAATCATTAATTTTAGACATTAACCAAGCATTCGACGTTACAGAAACAAAAGGTAACTACGATGTATTAGTAAATGTTCACGGTGGAGGATTCACTGGACAAGCACAAGCTATCCGTCACGGAATCTCTCGTGCATTATTAGAAGCAGATCCTGAATACAGATCTTCATTAAAACGTGCTGGATTACTTACACGTGACCCACGTATGAAAGAACGTAAAAAACCAGGTCTTAAAAAAGCACGTCGTTCACCACAATTCTCAAAACGTTAATTATTGGTGTCATTTCAAAGCACTTCCCAATTGGGAAGTGCTTTTTTTATGTTTTAATTTCACTCTGAATAAAATAAAAGAACTAACCCCAAATTTCTGGCTAGTTCTTTTAAATATATTACTTAGTTGTCATCATTTAATTGTCCTAAAAGTTCAACTAAACGAATACGATTATTTGTTCCATATACATGGGGAAGTATCATAATTTCATCAGCGTTATATTCTGTAGCTAATGATGACAATCGCTGTCTAACATTATTAGGGGTATCAGCTATGACTCGACGTTTATTTTGTTCGAATTTTTGATATTCACGTGCAGAAAAACCACGATTGACAGTAAAGTCAATAGAAGGATAAACAGTAGGTTGATCTAAATAATTTATCCGTAATAACCATAAATGAAAAGGCTGCTCTAAAGCGGAGACTTGTTCTTGAGTATCAGCTGTAATGACAAAAGTAGCAACGATGACATAAGGTGGTTGTTCGTGACGATATTGCAAGTATTCTTGCTTGTAAGTTTGAATCATTTGTTTAATTTTCGTTGTCGGTTGTCCCATCAATGCTACTACTAGAGGTAAGCCTTGTTTAGCAGCTAATTTTGCACTATCTATACTAGTAGAAAGTAAATACATTGAAGGTTGTGTACTAATCATAGGTGTAGCATACAATGCGTGAAAACGATTGTGTGTGTTTATGTCATCATTAAAATATGTCGATAAATCGATGAGTTGTTGCTCGTAATTTACAGTTGCTGTTTTGTTTTCGTTTAATGCAGCGTTAACGTTTGGAAAACTCGGTGAACGTCCTATACCTAAGTCAACACGACCGGGGTGTCTAGCTTCCATTGTTTTAAATTGTTCTGCTACTTTATATGCACTATAATGTGGCAACATAACACCGCCACTACCTATATTAATTGATGTTGTATTTTCTAACAGTGACATCATAATCATTTCAGGAGCACTCGAAGCAACCGAAAATACTTGGTGATGCTCTGCAATCCAATAGCGATGATAATGATACTGTTCAGCAACTTTAGCTAAGGCAATAGTATGATTTAATGCAGATGTGGCATTTTCGCCCTCAAAAATTGGCACATAATCTAAAATACTTAATTTCATCCCACACGTTCCTCCATATTGACCATAATAATATGATTATCATAACATTCACTAATTAATTAATCACTTTGATTGATTCCAGTAAGAAGTAAATATAGAATTAACTTGAAATATTATTTTTATACGGAGGCGATAAATTATGAAAGCTGAACAAATTCTATTAGCCAAAAGACCTCAAGGTGTACCTACGGACGATGTGTTTAAATATGAAACCGTGGATTTAGCAGACCCTAGTGACGGAGAAATACAAGTTGAAGCAATTTATATTTCTGTAGATCCTTATATGAGAGGGCGAATGAATGAAGGTAAGTCTTATGTACAGCCATTTGAAGTAAATAAACCTTTAAATGGTCATATTGTCGCTCGAGTAATAAAGAGTAAAGCACAAGGGTTTAGTAATGGTGACATTGTAGTCGGCCGTTTACCGTGGCAAACAGCTGTTAATATTCAACCTGATGATGTAACTAAAGTAACTCAAACTGACATACCTCTACATTTATATTTAAGTGTTTTAGGTATGACAGGTCAAACGGCGTATCATGGTTTATTAAAAATTGGGCAACCTAAAGCAGGTGAAACTGTAGTTGTTTCTGCGGCGTCTGGTGCAGTCGGCTCTGTAGTAGGTCAAATTGCCAAATTAAAAGGTGCACGTGTTGTTGGTATAGCGGGTGGTAAGGAAAAAACTGATTATCTCGTTACAGAATTAGGATTTGACGCAGCCGTTGATTATAAAGATTCACAATATGCCTCATTATTAGCAGATGCTGTGCCAGATGGTGTAGACGTATACTTCGAAAATGTTGGTGGGCATGTCGCTGATGAAGTATTGAAGCATTTAAATCAATTTGCACGTATTCCTGTCTGTGGAGCGATTTCAGGATATAATGACGTAGAAATAGATCATGGTCCTAGAATTCAGCCGATATTAATTAAATCACAAGCACTAATGCAAGGTTTCATTGTTGCAAATTATGCAGATGATTTTGCAAATGCTAGTAAAGAACTTGCACAATGGGTAACAGAAGATAAAATTAAAAGTAAAACATCAATTATGGATGGCTTTGAGCATTTACCACAAGCATTTAGAAATTTATTTACTGGTGATAATTTTGGTAAACAAGTTGTACGTGTAAAAGATCTCGAATAGAAAGGAAATGACATAACATGAAAGCAATAGTTGCAGATCGTGCTTTTTCATTAGAAGAAGGTAATCATTTTTACGAATTAGATATTGATACACCTCAACCACAAGATAAAGAATTACTGGTTCGTGTCGAAGCGATTAGTGTGAATCCTGTTGATACTAAAATTAGACAATCACCGGTACAAAACGGACCAAGGATTCTAGGCTATGATTGTGTTGGTACAATAGAGGCCATAGGTGATAATGTAACACTGTTTGATATTGGTGACACCGTGTATTATTCAGGCTCACCAGACTGTCAAGGTTCGAATCAAGAATATCAACTTGTTAATGAGCAGCTTGTTGCTTTGAAACCTCAAAATTTATCCAATATAGAAGCTGTAGGCATTCCATTAACTGCGTTAACAGCGTCAGAAACTTTATTTGATGTATTCGGTATTTCTCATATTGCTGAAGATAATGTAGGTAAGTCTATACTTATTATCAATGGAGCTGGTGGAGTAGGAAGTATTGCTACCCAAATTGCTAAACAGTATGGACTCTACGTTATTACAACTGCTTCTCGTGATGCGACAGTAGAATGGTCGCAACAAATGGGTGCTGACGTAGTACTTAACCATAAAGAAGATTTGAGAGCAGCGTTTAAATCACATGAGTTAGCAGAAGTAGATTTTGTATTTTGTACATTTAGTACTGACATGTATTACGAAGTTATGATTGATTTAGTCAAACCACGTGGAAAAATTGCTACTATTGTAGCATTTAATGACAAACAAGATTTAAACTTATTAAAAAATAAAAGTGTGACCTTTACACATGAATATATGTATTCAAGACCTTTGCATAAAACTGATGATATGATTATGCATCATCGTTATTTAAATGATGTAACAGCTAACTTGGAAGCGGGAATCTACCAACCTACCACAAATAAAGTCATTGAAGGTTTAACGGCAGAATCACTTTATACTGCACATGAACTATTAGAGTCTAATCAGATGATTGGAAAATTAGTTATTAACTTAATAAATGATTGAACTAACAACTAATAGTAAACTCGAGAGTTAATGTATCAAGTGAATACAATTATATAGAGTTACACAATTTATTAGCTTTGTTAAAATATGAAGGCGAATATAACAATCTATTCCAATTATAGATTGTTATGTTCGCCATTTTTATTAGTTAAACATGCATTAAATGTATAATTTGCATGTCGTAGGGTATAAGTTATATATCAAATTAACCGGAGTGAATGGATTATGCGAATGAAATCAATTACGGGAGTATTTTGGGTTGCATTACTTATCTGTACTGGATTTGTAATATACGGTGCAATATGGCCAAAAACACTGGAAACTATAACTCAAAATATTACTTCCTTTATAGCAGTTAATTTTGGCTGGTACTATTTACTATTAGTATTATTTATTTTAATAGTTTGTATTTATTTATTATTTTCTAGATATGCCAGTATTACTTTAGGAAAAGAAGGGGAAGATCCTGAATTCTCACTAAAATCATGGTTTGCGATGTTATTTAGTGCTGGTATGGGTATTGGTTTAGTCTTTTGGACTACTGCAGAACCTATAAGTCATGCTTTCACTATGACACCAATACATAAAGCAGGAACACAAACAGCTATCAATGAAGCAATGCAATTTTCATTTTTTCATTGGGGTATTCATGCTTGGGCTGTGTACGGGATTGTGGCTTTAATATTTGCTTATTTTAGTTTTCACAAAGGTTATCCCGGTCTTGTTAGTGCAACTTTAATGCCATTGTTTGGCGAAAAAACTATGCGTGGTCCTCTAGGACAAGCGATAGATGTACTGGCCATTATTGCGACAGTTACTGGAGTGGCAGCTACATTAGGTTTTGGAGCTTTACAAATTAACGAAGGTTTAAACTTTTTATTCAATATACCATCTAATTTTGGTGTTCAAGTTGTTATTATAATTATTGCTACTATCTTATTTACTTGGTCAGCGTGGTCAGGTATAAATAAAGGAATTAAAAGCCTTAGTAATATTAATATGGCATTAGCTTTTGTCGTATTAGTTGCCTTATTCTGTGTAGGACCAACATTGAGTATTTTAAATACTTTCACTAATGGCTTGGGAGATTACATTGCCAACTTTTTCAAAATGAGTTTACGTATTCCACAATCTGGTGGAGAGAAATTCCAATGGCTACAAAATTGGACTATTTTCTACTGGGCATGGTGGATTTCATGGGCACCATTTGTTGGTATCTTTATTGCACGTGTTTCACGCGGTAGAACTATCAAAGAATTTATCTTAGGTGTGTTATTCGTACCGGCACTTGTTTGTTTCATATTCTTTGCAGTATTTGGCACATCAGCTATTTATTTGCAGCAGCATGGTATAGCAGATATAGCTAAGTATGCAACTGAAACGGCTACTTTTGCTACATTAGAACATTATCCGTTAGGATTTATATTAAGTTTAATAACATTAGTAGTTATCATGATTTTCTTTGTTACTTCAGCTGATTCAGCTACCTATGTGTTAGGAATGCTCAGCTCGAAAGGACATATTAATCCTACAGGTTTTGTCAAAGTAAGTTGGGGCGTAATTTTAGCGCTATTTGCAATGATCATGATTTATACAGGTGGTACTCAATCCATACAAAATTTACTGATTATTGCTGCACTACCATTTTCAATAGTAATTATATTAATGATATGGTCGTTATTTAAATCTTTAGCGATTGAAAAGCCAAGAAATCAACAGTTTAAGTTATCTCAGTCAAAACATCAGGAATTAAAAATGAATGAAGACTAAATGAGACAGGTACAATTTGATAGCTAAGTTATTTTATATGACGAAATTTTATCTACTAGTACATGTTTAAAAAGAAAATTGTAATAAAAAAAATAAAATAACGTTTTTAAGATTAACAAACGGGGTAATACTTCTGTATGGCTCGTTGTACTTGTACATAATAAAAATGCATAGGAGGTGTCATACGGGTGAAAAGACTAAAAAACTTTATTTTAGGGCTCTTAATTGTCGTCATTGTTGGTTTCTTATTGTTTATGTACCTTGACGATTCTAGAATAACAAAATATCAAGATTACTTATTACAATATAGTTGGTTCAAACCTACATTGATTGGGTTAGCAGCCTTTCTAATTTTAATAGGTTTGATTTTAGTATTTAGCTTATTTAAACCGACACACAGAAAGCCAGGATTATATAAAAATTACGCAGATGGACATATTTATGTCTCCCGTAAAGCAGTTGAAAAATCGGCTTATGACACAGTAGTGAAATATGACGAAATTAGACAACCGAATGTAGTCGCAAAGCTTTATAATAAAAAGAAAAATCCGCATATAACAATCAAAGCAGATTTCTTTGTACCAGGTGACGTACAAGTTGGTAGTTTAACTGAACAAGTGAGAGAAGACATTAAACAAAATGTTGAACACTTTACAGAAATTCCAGTTAAAAAATTAGAAGTTAACGTTAGAGATCAAAAATCTTCAGGTCAACGCGTGTTGTAAGGGAGGGTAATCATGACTAACAATAACAATCAAAATGAACAAGATTCAACACAAGTAGTAGTGGATTTTTTCAAAACATTTAAATGGCGTATTATCGGTTTTCTAGCCTTCTTAATTATCGCAATATTATTTTTAACACTCGGCTTTTGGAAAACTATATTAATTATTATATTGTGTTTAATCGGTATTGGTATCGGGTATACTAAAGACCGTAAGCAAGATTTCTTAAACTTCCTTAACCGGTGGAGTTAAAGCTATAGTCTTCATCGGAAGCAATAATAATAAATGATTAATTTCATAAAAAAAGGAGAAATAAATATGGCAGTAGATAACAATAAAGCTAAACAAGCTTATGACAACCAAACAGGTGTAAATGAAAAAGAACAAGAATTACAACAACAACAGCAACAAGAAAAACAAGAACCAGAATTCTCAAACAAATTAACTTTCTCAGATGAAGTAATTGAAAAAATTGCTGGTATTGCAGCTCGTGAAGTTAATGGTATTTTAGAAATGAAAGGCGGATTCGTCGACAGTATTTCTAATTCATTTGGAAATAATAGTGGTAACGTAACACGTGGTGTAAGCGTTGAAGTCGGTGAAAAACAAGCTGCAGTTGATTTAAAAGTTATCGTAGAATATGGTGAATCAGCACCAAAAATCTTCCGCAAAGTGACTGAATTAGTGAAAGAACAAGTTAAATACATTACAGGTTTAGACGTTGTGGAAGTTAATATGCATGTTGAAGATGTAATGACTAAAAAAGAATGGTCACAAAAAAATGAAAAAAGCCAAAGTTCAAGCAATAGCCAAGACAAAGGCTTACAATAATTAATAGTAAATAAGAGGTTGGAACAATATTGATTTGTTCCAATCTCTTTTCATATTGGTAGTAGCTGAATGTTTGGTATATTGGCAGTTTTTATGCACGCTTTCCGTGGGCACTGCCTCAGCCTGTAGTCTTCGGCTAGTGCTTTACCCACAGGAGTCGGCATAAATCACTGTCAACAGGATATAGGTTATATATGTATCAGATGATTCGATAGGTCGACAATATCTCCTACTAACGTAAATATACGAAAAAGCACTACTATTTTGACAAAACTATATAAATAGAAAATAAACAAACCTTTCGCAAATTAATGCAAAGAATTTTTCTACGGTATGGAGGCTTGGACGACATTGATTCGTCCTAGCCTCTTTTCATATGGGCAGTAGCTGACTGCATTGAAAATACGCTTCAAACCGAGCTTATTTCAACGCTAGTCATCCTTGCCGGGGTGGGACGACGAAATCATTTTTTCAAAATCAGATTTCTATCCCACTTCATGTTTTAGTCGAAACCCT
>NZ_PPQB01000019.1:4943-14529 GCF_002902345.1 Staphylococcus arlettae | reverse complement strand
GGGTGGGACAACGAAATCATTTTTTCAAAATCAGATTTCTGTCCCACTCCCTTTTTTGTTAGAAGCTAACAGTGTGGTCTTATAGAGAGGCAATTAAACAATTGTTGTGTTGATAGTTTAATGTGCAACGACGATTGTTTTTATTTATGTAATGGATTATTAACTTTTACATAGGTGTAATAATCCGCTTCATCAACTAAACGCATAGTTGTAACACATTTATAGTCAATAGTCGGAGCAAACAGAATTTCTTTAAAGTTATTAATTCCGTTACTATTATCCATTGATTGTGCAACTTCATCGAGTTTTTGTTCAATTAAAGTTCTGACATTTGACCAGATTATATTTTCTATATGAGGGGCATCCCAAATTTTTACTGCTGTCAGTATAAGCTCTCCGATATGATTTTGAACGGTTGAATAAAAGGCCTTGTTCAACACTGTTTGTGCATTTGAGGTTAAGATTAGTGATTTTTGATGAAAGTTTTTTGTACTGTATCCCATAGCATTTAATTGTTGAGTATCAATGCGTAATCCTTCAAAATCACGAATATAAATATGGTGTAATGCACCAGTGTTATCAATTGAAATAATAGCATTTTGTAAATGTGCTTCTAGAGCTATTCCATATTTGGCTACTAAAGGTATTACTAAGTCGCAAAGTGTTTTACTATAATGTGTTAACCAAGCTATAGCTGCTGTTTCTATAGAGTCAAAAGCGTAATTGTCATAATAACGCGTGATTAATGTTTCTAAAGGAGTTTCACTATTATAAACATGACAACTAACTAAACTAGAAGGCACTATTGGGGTACTATCATTTTCGATTAGCTGATAAATATTTTCGCGAAATAAAGTAGCAATTTGTTCACTACGCTTTGTTTGCTGCTGCTCAGAGCTATTGTAATAATGTAAACCAGCTATTTCATCGACAGTTGAAGCTTGTATATTCTTGAATAAATTATCTTGAGATATGATATCTTTTAAAATCTTTGATACTAATGGTCCATTAAATGTAGTTTGTTCAGATAAAGTTCGAATTTCACCTGTAATATGTACGTTGGTAGCCAATTTAATATGTGGTGTCGTATCTACTTTTGGCATTAATGTTCTAAAAGAGAGACCAGCATAATAATCTAATTGATAATTTAAAGGAATATATAAACTAGATTGTATGAGGTCATCATATTGCGATTTGAAAATTGTCTCAAATTGCCATGGATGTATAACAAGTACATAATAGTTTGGCAGTTGAGAATGTCCTACTTCAGCGACGACACATTGTCGCAAATTTGGAAATCGTTGGAATAAAGCTTCATTATAATCAGACGTCAGTGATTGTGACTTTGCCACTGACTTATGTAATAACGCAAAATGCAGTGAAATGGGCTTATCGAATTCTGTTGAGTATTGAATGGCTTCTCTTGCTGTTAGCCCTTTACGTAACTTAGCGCCTGGATGTAAAGGATGTCCTTCAATGACAGACTGTTCTGAGCGTAAATAACTATCTTTACTGTTTTCAATTAATGTCCACAACGGTGCTGTAACTTGTGAAAATGAATATAGTTGATAACTTAGTGCTAACGCTAAATTGGCAATACTGTTTTCAAGATCCATTTTAAATTGCAACGTTGCATTAGTATCTAATTTTGGTAATTCAGTTAATATGCAATTTAAAATTAGCTCTGGATGTGTGATACGTGTTAATTTATCTTCTTCTAAAAAATAAAATGGACCTTCCACGTCTACACGATTAAATGCATACATCCCCACAATAGGTGCTATTATTACTTTATTTGAATTTGAGAAGTAGAGCTGTAGTACATGTGAGCGACTCGTTTTCAAAGTAAAAGGTATGTCAGTAACTTCTCTGATAGAACTGTTATTATAACAATTTGCTAAGTTCTCTCTATACATTGATGCTACCAAGCGTTGGGTTATTTTATCTCTACTTAGTGAGATAGCACTTTTGAATTTGTCAGCCCACTGTGATTCATTGGTAGATAAATAAGTATAAGCAGACGCTTCTTCAGGAGTAAGTTGTATATTTAAATCGTTATAATTATTTATATTTGTCATAACCCACCTCAAAAAATTTATTTTACAAATGCATTTTATATTTGTACAATCAATAGTATCTATAATGATAATGGTTATCAATTAAGTGTGGGAGTATTTTCCCATACCTTTATACTAGCGTTATATTTTATTATTAAATTTTATCATATATTGTGTGGTTATCACATGTAGTAAGTTAAACCGTAGCTATTTAGACGAAGTAATTTAATTATTTTATGTTATTAAATATTGCCGAGTTAGCATGGATTTTAACAATATTATCAGCAGTATTTTACAATAACTATGTATAGTTTATTGAATGAATAAACAGCATGTATAGTGAAATTTGGGAAGTAAAAATGGAGGACACCTATTATATGGAATATACAACAAGACAGTTGGCAGATTTAAATGTTCAACATCGAATATTAAATGCCATTATTAAAGAAGACATAGCTTCAGACAACTTAAAATTGCAAGTCGAAGATAGTAAATTATACATTCAATATAAAGGTCAAATCTTAGAAGTTTGTTATACACAGGCTAGTGCTATGAAACGATATAGGTTGAGTGGTTTTATTACGTATAAACGAGGACAACAATCAATTAAGATAGACAACTTAGAGCATTTATTAGCAATTTTAAATGATAATTTTGATTTAAAGATTAGCCAACAGTTAACTTCAGAGCTGATTTCTAGTAGAACAGGTTTTATGTTAATCTATGAACAATTTGACAATAGACAGCAAAATATTGCTGACAGTCTGAAGTTTTCACGTATGCCTCAAAATATAAATTTTTGTGCATGGTTACAGCACATTGTTGAACAAGGTGAAGTTGACGAGTTAACTGTTTCAGAGGGGTTGGTTATTGAAGGACATCCTACACATCCGCTTAGTAAAACAAAACTTCCCTTATCTGAAGCAGATATGAAACTATATTCACCAGAATTTGGTCAAATTATTCCACTAAAACTGATGGTTATCCATAAAGATAAAGCGGTAGCGACTTCCATGGAAGATCATGAACAATATATGTTGGATGTAGTGTTGCCAGATTACAAATATCGCTTGAAAGCATTTTTGGAATCTCAACAATTGAACTTAAAAGATTACCAAGTAATATTAGTCCATCCATGGCAATATGAACATGTTATTGTAGACACATTTAAGGAGTGGATTCTAGAAGGCTATTTATTACCTACTCCATTTGAGGTTCCATCTAAAGCGACATTGTCTTTCAGAACTATGGAGCTAGTAGGGCGCCCATTTCATGTCAAATTACCTATAAAAGTGCAAGCAACTAGTGCTATTCGTACAGTGGGGCATGTTACTACTATTGATGGACCACACTTAAGTTATGAATTGCAACAGTTAACTAAAGCATATCCATTACTCCAAGTTGCTACTGAACCATTTGGATTATATGCAAATACTGAAGCGTCAAAGGCTAAGCATTTGTCGTATATTATACGTAGTAAACCTCACATTTCTTATAATGGTTTGACGTTAGTTTCGGCGTGTTTAGTGAATAAAAATCCAGTAGATGGTAACACCATAATTGATAGCTACTTAGAATGGCTAAATTATGACATAAACCAGTCCTCAATCAACGAATTTTTACAGCATTATGCATATGCGTTGATTACACCGCTCATAGCTTATATTCAAGATTATGGAATAGCACTAGAAGCACATATGCAAAATACGGTTGTTAATTTAGGACCAGATTTTCAAATGCGCTTTATTGTTAGAGATTTAGGTGGATCCAGAATAGACTTAGATACTTTAAAAACTACAGCACCACAAATCAACGTCATGAATGATAGTTTGTTGGCAGATAATATTGTGGATGTAATAGCTAAATTTCAACATTCAGTAATTCAAAATCAATTTGCTGAATTAATACATCATTTCGGACAATATAAACAGGTGAATGAAGCAGAGTTATTTCAAATAGTGTCGGAAATCGTCAATGCAGCAATAGATGATAATAAACCACATGCGTCAGAATTACGTCAACAATTATTTGCACCCACAATTAAAGTTAAAGCTTTATTACGCATGAGAATGGAAAATAAAGTGAAACAATATATCACAACTGAAATCGATAATCCTATTTGTGAAGAGGGGTGGAAGTAAAGTGCAATTAACAATTAATTTATCCAAAATTCAATATAACGCCAAAGTTTTACTGACATTACTGAATGAACATCATGTACATTTTACACCTGTAACTAAATGTATTGCTGGAGATCAAGTTATAGTAAATGAGTTGAAAAAATTAGGTATTACGCACTTTGCAGATGCACGAATTGATAATATTAAAAAAGCTACAGCTAAAGATATTACATATACAATGTTGCGTAGCCCTGGCCAAAATGAGCTACAAGAAATTGTTAAACTTTCTAAAATAAGTATTCAAACTGAACTGAAGACAATTAAAGCATTAAATGCAGTAGCTAAAAGCGAAGGAACAAAACATGAAATACTTTTAATGATAGATTGGAAAGATGCACGTGAAGGTGTACTTACGTATGATGTCATCAGTTATATAAATGAGATTTTAAAATTACATCATATTTGTCTCGTTGGTCTTGCGTTTAATTTTATGTGTTTTAATACACTTCCTCCATCTGAAGATGATGTAGATATGATAAATCATTTTATCAAAACAATAGAAACTGAGACTCAATATCATTTTAAAATCATTTCTGGTGGTAACTCTAGTATGTTGACACAAATGTTTTACAATGATTTAGGGAAAATAAACGAATTACGAATTGGGGAAACATTATTCAGAGGTGTAGATACGATAACGAGTCAGCCTAGTCCTATTCTGTTTCAAAATTCGATCGTGTTAGAAGGAGAAATTCTTGAAATTAAACCGAGACTTGATATGGCATCTGGGAAACACTATTTGCAAGCTATCGTTGATATTGGTTATTTAGATACGGCAATTAATGGTTTAACAGCACGCAACAGACAAGTGAAAATAATAGGTGCAACAAGTGATCATTTAATGATAGATTTGATGAATTGTGATTACTATCAAGTCGGAGATAACTTAGAATTTGAATTAAACTATCATGCTTTAGCACAAAGCATGTACATGGAAAATATACCTAAAAATTACATCACGGATAATGGCATAACAATAATGACTCAAAGTTTAAATGCCAAACAACTTAACAGCTTTAAATTATAACAATGCTTTAGTTTTTATAATCATTAAAAAGAACTGAGTTTGAGAGTAGTAGGTAGCTGAAATTAAGGTAAAAATAGCCGATAGAGTTATAGATGAGTAGGTTCGAAATTAGTCAGTTATACAGATAAAATAAAACATTGCATTTGAAAGCGTTTTCATATAAAGTAGAGGTAATTCAAAGACAATATTATTTGAATTACCTTATTTAAGTTATTTATCAAATGGTGAAAGGCGCGTGTATAAAAAACTTATCATTTACATATTTATACACAATGGGTTATAATAATCGCTGTGTGAATTTTGCTATATGCATAAAAAATACCACCTAAGGGGTGATAATGAAGTGAATCAATATAGTAAATCGCAAATTATAAAAGGTCGTATTAAGTTTATAATTATGTCATTGATTGGTATTATTTTATTTTTAACACCAATTTCCGTGACTCAAGATGGTAAAAAGGAAACTACTTTAACTGTAGCTTATTTAGCAGGACAAGTAAAAACGTTAATTGGCGATGCGATGCCACTTATCATTGTTATTATTATTACGCTATCTGGGATATTATCAGTGTTATGTTCCACGATTTTGAAACATAAATTAAAACCTGAAGGGTTATTATACAATGCTTTCAACGTTAAAATGGTTTGGCTATTACTTAGAATATTAGCTGTAGTATTTGTATGGTGTACTTATTTAAAAGTAGGGAGCGAAGTAATTTATTCTGAAGATACTGGTGGTTTAGTGTTTTCTAGTTTATTACCAACGCTAGTAACGATATTTTTCTTTGCGGCATTATTTTTACCTTTATTAATGGAATATGGACTATTAGAATTATTGGGACCCATTTTTAGACCAGTAATGCGTCCATTATTTACTTTACCAGGCCGGTCTACTGTAGATAATCTGGCGTCGTTTATTGGTGATGGTACAGTTGGAGTATTGATTACGAGTAGACAATATCAAGAAGGGTTTTATTCGAGAAGAGAGGCAACGGTAATTGCAACAACTTTTAGTGTAGTATCTTTAACGTTTGCGATTGTTGTAGCAGAAACTGTTAACATGCAAAGTCATTTCTTCTATTTTTACTTAACTGTGATAGTTTCATGTTTGGTATTAGCTGTCATTATGCCGAGAATATGGCCGTTAAATAAAATTAAAGATGAATATTCCAAAGAAGTACCAGAAGAAATGAGAACCGAAAAATTACCTGAAGGAAAAACAGCGCTTGGTCATGGTTTTGATATGGCTACTGAAAAAGGAATTAAAGCACCAGGATTTGCTTTGTTTTTTAAATCGGGCTTTAAAACTGTAGTAGATATGTGGTTTGTAATTTTACCAGTAGTAATGAGTATTGGGACACTAGCCACAATTATAGCTACGTATACCCCAGTATTTGCAATTATCGGTAAACCATTTGTGCCATACTTAGAATTACTGCAAATACCAGAAGCGGCACGAGCATCAGAAACTATTATTGTCGGTTTTGCTGATATGTTTTTACCATCTATCCTGATTGAAGGTGTTGGTAATAATATCACATTATTTGTTATTGGGGCGTTAAGTATTACCCAACTTATTTACTTATCTGAGGTTGGTGGCGTAATATTAGGTTCTAAAATTCCTGTAAGTATTTTTAAATTATTTATTATCTTTTTAATTCGTACTATTATAGCGTTACCTATAATTGCTTTAATGGCACATCTCTATTTTAACTAGCAAAAAGGTCAGGACCATGAATTATGGTTCTGACCTTTTGCTATAGGTGACTAATTTAACGAAGAAAGTACATGTGCTTTTACTATTTTGTTGCCAATTACAGGCGATTCTTCTTGCTGCTTGCCTTTGTTACTATGTGCCTCTTTGAAAGCATCACTACTTAACCAAGCATTAAAATCGTCTTCTGATTCCCACCAAGTATTAACGTACATTTGATCATAGTCTAAATCTTCGTCTATTTGCCATACTTCAATACGTTTAAATCCAGAAAGTTCTTCAATTTTACCGCCCTGTGTAAACTTACTTGCCATTTTTGCGGCAAAACCTTTTTTGACATCAATTCTATTTGTCACAACATACATGACTTTTCACCTCTTTGTTAGTTATTACTATTTATCATAAATTGCTGTTTAATAAAACGTCAAATACTAGAGCGTTAATTTAGCAAAAAAAGAGGCAAAACTATAGTTTTGCCTCTTTTGATAAACTTATAATTATTTATTTAGTAAGTTCGTTGTAAACTTTTTGATCGTTTTGCGTATAAATAATGTATTCATGATCATCCGTGTCGATAATAACGCGATTCGTTTTACCAAATGTAGAACCAATTCTGTACACTTTGTCACGATCTAATTTAGGTACTGCATGGATATTTTGGTCTTGCGAAATGTTGTTAATTTCGTTTGTAGGAATTTTGATATCTGCAACTCTCCACTGAATTCTTACTTCATTATTATCTTTTTTAACTGTCATTGCCATATCTTGAACACATCCTTTAATAAATTTATAGCTATATCATATAACATACTGTAATCGTTTTCAAGTGATTATGTGATACTTTTTAAAATTAGGTTATACTTTAACTATTGCGAAAGTATGTTCGCGTTTCGCTTAGTTATGTGGTAAAATATGGCGATAAGGAGAAGTGAAAATGACAGGTAAAACACACGCATCTTGTGGCTTTTTAGTTGGAGCTTTAGCCATAGAATATTACGAAACAGATTTATTTATTTCCGTTACAGTCGTTACTTTAGCAATTATCTCAAGTTTATTACCAGATATTTGTCATGCACAAAGTAGAATTGGAAGACGCTTTAAGTTTATTAGTATTATTATACGACTTTTATTTGGACATCGAACCTTTACTCATTCTATTTTATTTGTTTCAATCATTGCTGCTTTATTGTATATGATTCAAACGCCTAATTATTATTTAATTACAATTATATGTGGTTTGCTTTCACATGTTATACTAGATATGTTGACACCACGTGGCGTTAAATTATTGTATCCTATCCCTATTAGTATTAAATTTCCAGTACAGTTTAAAACGGGAGGGTTAGTTGATTTATCGTTAGCAACAGCACTAACGATTGGAGGCTTTTACACTTTATTCCAATCTTATTTTAATAATTTTATTAATCATTTATTATGATATTGTTTGTCATTGTTAATGATTTGCTATATTGTACATACAGTAAAATTTTATATACTGTATGTAATAAACTATATTTATTTCTATAATGATTATATGGATTTAAGGAGAGAGAACATGTTGGATAAAAAGGAACTAGACAAGTATAATCAAGGTCACTTGGTAGAGTTCGAAAAGCTAATGAGTGCTAATGAAAAGGAAAAACTTAATGAAAAAGTTAAATCTTTAGATTTAGCAGAAATTCAGTCTTTATATGAGTCTTTATATCTTAATAAACAAATGATTAGCGATGTTTCTTCAGTTGATGAAGTAAAATATGAGAAAAGTAATGAATTATCAGATATTGAAAAAGCTCAATATGAGCAACAAGGTATCCAAGCGATAAAGAATGGTAAATTTGCTGTATTATTAATGGCTGGTGGACAAGGGACACGTTTAGGTTATAAAGGACCTAAAGGTACTTTTGAAATCGAAGGTATAAGTTTGTTTGAGTTGCAAGCTCGCCAATTATTACAGTTAGCTGAACAGACTGGTACTACAATCGATTGGTATATTATGACTAGCAAATTAAATGATAGAGAAACACAATTGTTTTTTGAAGACCAGAACTATTTTGGTTATGATAGTGATCATGTATATTTCTTTAGGCAAGATGATGTAACGTGTTTAAACGAACATGGACAATTAGTCTTGGACGAAAATGGTGATATCTTAGAAACACCAAATGGTAACGGCGGCGTTTTTAAATCTTTAAATCAAGCTGGCTATTTAGACCAGATGAAAGAACGAGGCGTGGAATACATATTTTTAAATAATATTGATAATGTATTGGTAAAAGTATTAGATCCGTTGTTTGCAGGTTATACATATGCACATGAGAAAGATGTGACAACTAAATCTATTCAGCCACATGATGGTGAGAGTGTTGGACGTTTAGTAAATGTGGACCATAAAGATACTGTGTTTGAGTATTCGGAATTAGATAACTCAGTTGCTAATACTTTAAACAATGCCAATATCGGTATTCATGCGTTTAATTTATCATTTATACGTAATGTAGTAGATTATGAACTACCTTATCATTTAGCGATAAAAAATCTTAAGCAGTTAGATGAAGACTTTGGTGTGATTCAAGCACCAACATTAAAATTTGAACTTTTTTATTTTGAT
>NZ_PPQB01000019.1:0-4927 GCF_002902345.1 Staphylococcus arlettae | reverse complement strand
ATTTTTAAATATGCGAATAGCTTTGTGACTTTACAAGTTAATAGGGATGAAGAATTTTCGCCATTAAAAAATAAAGAAGGTAAGGATAGTGTTGAAACAGCTACAGCCGATTTAAAACGCATGAATATTATAGACTAAGGACGGTAATGAGCATGACAGAATCTACAAATTCAAAGCATGATCATAAAATAATGGAAACATTTAAAGACATCATACCGTTGTCGTTTGGTGAAGAAATAGGTAACTCGGTGTCACATGGTTTAGCTGCGTTAATAACGTTATGTATTTTACCTTATGCTGCTGTGCGCTGTTATTTACATGGTGATGCATTACTATCATTTAGTGTTTCTGTATTCGTAATTAGTATATTTTTGATGTTTATTGCATCAACTGTGTATCATGCGATGGCAAATCAATCATCTCATAAGTACATTATGCGAATTATTGATCATAGTATGATTTATATTGCGATAACTGGTACTTATACGCCAATTTGCTTGTCACTAGTAGGTGGTTGGTTAGGATGGACAGCAATGATTATCTTATGGGGAATCACCTTATGGGGAATTTTATATAAATCACTAGCGAAAAAAGTAAATCATAAGCTAAGTTTAGCCATGTATTTAGTTATGGGCTGGGTAGGTGTATTATTTGTTCCTGTAATCATCATGAAAACATCCGTGATATTTATGTTATTTATTTTATTAGGTGGTTTAGCTTATACCGGTGGTGCATGGTTCTATGCACAAAAAAATCGACCATATTTCCATATGATTTGGCATATTTTTATTGTGATAGCTGCAGCATTTCATTTTATAGGTATTGTATATTTTATGTAATTATTAAATAGGTTTATGAGCCTGTTTATTGAATAGAAAGAGAAAGTAATCAAAGCGTTGTATTTTGATTACTTTCTCTTTTTTCGTTAATTGAATAATTAAATTAGGGAAAAACTATTAGTGAAATATATGATTAATTAACGTAAAATACCTTTATAATAAATTAAAGAGGTTACTATTTGATTATAAAAAGAAATAAATTTATTGGTAAAGTGAGGCATTGATATGAATTTGAAGTCTTGTGGTATTGTCATCGCACTTGTGTTAATTATGTTTATGTCTGCGATAGAAACTTCAATTGTGTCATTAGCATTACCTACAATGAAAGTAGAGTTCAATGTTACATCTGAGATTTCACTTATTTTTGCTGTATATTTTATGGCTATTGTAATTGCTAATCCAATAGTTGGAGAATTGTTAGACAGGTATAAAATAATTTATATTACAGTTAGCGGTTTGTGCTTGTTTATGCTGGGCAGTTTATTGGCTGGAATAAGTCAAACGTTTATTATACTTGTGTTATCAAGACTTATTCAGGGATTAGGTGCAGGCGTAATGATGGCATTGGGGCAAATTGTACCTAAATTAGCTTTTGAAATACCGTTAAGATATAAAATAATGGGTGTTATCGGAAGCGTCTGGGGTATCTCTAGTATTATAGGGCCAGTATTAGGTGGTGCTATATTGGAATTTGCTACTTGGCATTGGTTATTCTTTGTGAATATACCTATAGTAATTTTGGCAATTATACTAGTAATTGTTACCTTTAATTTTGATAACGAACAAACTCAGTCCAAAGATACAGATTTTAAAGGTATGACCCTTTTTTATCTGTTGATTTTCGTCTTTTTATCAGCTGTCATGAGCCGTTTCGCGTGGGAGATTAATCTTACTTTGCTATTCATTACAGTGATTGTAGGTTACTTGTTATTCAAATATGAACACAAGGTACAATCTCCATTCGTTCCTGTGTCTGAATTTAATCCAACTATCATTGTAATTTTTGTTACAGATTTTATCTATGCAATGATGTTAATGGGGTATAATTTATATATGCCAATTTACTTGCAAGAGCAATTACACTTATCCCCATTACAAAGTGGCTTTATAATATTTCCAATTTCTATTGCATGGTTAGCATTAAACTTCACCTTAGGCACTATTGAAGCTCATTTTACTAGAAAAGGTTTATATTTATTCGCGTTTACTATGTTATATGTATGTGGTGTGTTGATAATATTAGGCACACATATGCCTGTTTTTATAGCAGGGAGCTTGTTATTTGCAGGTGTCAGTTTTGGAATTGTTTATACTAAAGATAGCGTTATTACTCAAGAGGAAACAGATCCATCATATATGAAACGAATGATGTCATTATATACTTTGATTAAAAGTTTAGGGAGTTCAATTGGCGCTACACTTATGGGTGTTATATATGCGATGGAAATAAGCTATGTGCAATTACATATACATAATATTATTTATGCAACATTTATATTTTTAACTGTTCTAGTTATTTTATGGGTGTCGCTAAATCAAAGAATAAAAAAATAAGTTAGAACAATATTTTGATGGTAGTTATTATTCATGGTTATAATTATTTGTATTTATAACTTTAGTTAGTTTTACTTTGCGTGTTAGTATATATTATGCAATAAGCCGATTAATAATTAATCAAGATTAACATTTGAATTGTAGTGACTAAAACTAGGAGGGCAAGAAATGCAATGAAGTTTATAAGATACTTTTTAACAACATTAATTGTTCTCACAATTTTTATCGTCTCCGGCGCAATTTTCTTGTCCTTTTTAGGTTTTGGTTTATTTGGATTAAGTCGAATTCTTATTTATCTACAATTGGCGGATTTTGGATATAATAAAGGTTTTTATGATAATTTGATTTACTATGGTAGTTATATCGTATTTGGTTACTTTACGTTATTTGCCATAGAGAATTTAATGGACTATTTTCGCAAAAAATTACATGATAGTCCATATTTTCAAGGGTTCACGTATCATTTAATAACATTTGTAGTAACAACGATGCTTTTTTATTTTGTAGTGCATATACATTATAGTTATATCAATATAGATTTTTGGGTTCTTGTTGTTATTATAGGTATTTTATTCATATGTAAAGAAGTGTTTTATCCTGATAGCGAAGACTTAAATAGTAAAAAATAAAATTTTTTAGGTATTTTAATTTTGCTTTGCTAACGAAATGAGGTAGCAATTAAATTTTAATAAGAGCTAAGGAGTGAATTTATGACTGGATAAAGTATTACTAAATCTATTAGAAATATGATTGTAGCAGTAATGGTTGTCAGTGCATTTGTAACAATCCTTAATCAAACACTATTAAATACTGCCTTACCTCAAATTATGAAGGGATTAGACATTACAGAAAACACATCACAAATGAGTTAATTCAACGTCAAGCATTGGCAGCAGGTGTTGATTTTACGTTTGCTATTGTGACAGGCTTAGTTATAATAGGCTTCATTTTGGCATTGTTTATTCGTGAAGATAGAGAAGCGGTAAATAATAGAGAAATATAATTATAAAATTAAAGCAGTTAGCTCGATACCAAAGAAATATTGAGCTAACTGCTTTTGTTGATAAAAAATAAACTATATACTTAATTTGAATTATCTTGAACAAATACAACTTACTTTTTGTTAGAATATATGTATGATTACATAAATTGAGGGGGACTTGCTGTGTTAACAGTAGAAGAAGTAAAATCTCTTGTTGGAAAAGTTAAAGATCCAATATTAGATGTACCATTAGAAGAAACAAAAGGGATTGTCAATGTAACAATCAAAGAAGAAATTGCACATGTAAGTGTGAAAATTGCTATTGCTCAATTAGGAGGACAACCGCAGTTAGATTTACAAATGGCTATTGTAGAAGTATTGAAAGAAAACGGAGCGAACACAGTTGGTATACGTTTTGAAGAATTACCTGCAGAAACAGTGGAATCTTATAGAGGTACATCTAAAGATCAACCACAAACAATAGAAGGTTTATTGTCTAAAGACAACCCTGTAGAGTTTATCGCAATTGCTTCAGGTAAAGGGGGCGTTGGTAAATCTACTGTAGCTGTAAACCTTGCAGTTTCATTGGCAAGAGAAGGGAAAAAAGTAGGTTTAGTCGACGCAGATATTTATGGATTTAGCGTACCAGATATGATGGGAATAGATGAAAGACCAGGTGTCGATGGCAAAGAAATTATTCCGGTAGAGCGTCACGGCGTTAAAGTTATATCTATGGCCTTTTTCGTTGAAGAAAATGCACCAGTAATATGGAGAGGGCCAATGTTAGGTAAAATGTTGACTAACTTCTTTACTGAAGTAAGATGGGGAGATCTAGATTATTTAATTTTAGATCTACCACCAGGTACTGGTGATGTTGCACTAGATGTACATACAATGTTGCCATCTAGTAAGGAAATAATTGTATCAACGCCACATCCAACTGCAGCATTTGTTGCAGCACGTGCAGGTGCAATGGCTAAACATACCGAGCATTCTATTTTAGGTGTAATAGAAAATATGTCTTACTTTGAAAGTAAGGAAACCGGCAATAAAGAATATGTCTTTGGTACTGGTGGTGGAGAGAAGTTAGCTGATGAATTACAAACTGAGTTACTAGGACAGCTTCCACTGGAACAACCCTCATGGAATCCTAAAGACTTCTCACCATCAATTTATCAAACAGAAGATCGACTAGGTAAAATTTATCAAGATATCGCTCAACAAATCATTGATAAAACAACCAAATAAAGCAGTGTAAAAACACACATATTTTTGTGTGTTTTTCTATTGCAATTTTTTGATTTGATGATACAATTATTTCTTGTGAGCCAAAAGAGATTGCAAGGCAGTTTCGTTAATTATTAGCTGACAAAAAATAATAAAAAGTTGTTGACTTGGTAGTCAAAACTTGATATTATAAAAAAGTCGTAAAAAACAACAAAAAAATTATTAATTTTTAAATTTAAAAGTGTAAAATTGATGCTTGATGAATTTAAAATATAATATTAGAATTATAAAAGTAATATTAATTACATGTTTGAAATATTAATTC
>NZ_PPQB01000018.1:104352-150653 GCF_002902345.1 Staphylococcus arlettae | reverse complement strand
GAGCCGAGACCGAGAGGTCTCTTTTTTTATGTTGAAAAATATACAAACTAGACCGTAAGGTCTTTATTATAAAAGTAGAAACGAGGCGAAGTGAAAGCGATTGAAGCTGACGAATGAAACTTGTGACGCAACGCGCTTACGAGAGGTAAGCAAGTCAGGAGCAAGTTGAAAGAGGATAGATGCGAACGCTTGCCACAAGCCGAAAGCCCTTAGCGCCGATGGTAGTGGTTAACATCCCGCTAGAGTAGGACGTTGCCAGGCAAATGTATACAATTGTTAAAACAATTGCATAAGTAGTACTAATGCATTACATGCAAAGTACTACTTTAGAGCCGAGACCGAGAGGTCTCTTTTTTTATGTTGAAAAATATACAAACTAGACCGTAAGGTCTTTATTATAAAAGTAGAAAGTTACGAGGTAAAAAGGTATACAATTGCTGGAGCAATTGCATTAGTACTACTTTAAATGCATTACATGTAAAGTACTACTAATTTTATTTTACAAAGGCATTAATTAATGCATCTGTATGACTTTGGAGTGCTGCTTTTGGTATACCTCCAAATCCAATGATAAATTTGGGTTGTGTCTCTTTTGGATTATATTGGTTCATTGGAACGACCTTTACTTGGTGATCAGACGCTTGTTTTAAGCATTCTTCTAATGTGCTACCGTTAGTAATAGTTAAGGTAAAATGCATTCCTGTTAATGCGCCTTCAATTTGTAATTGGTTTGCATAGGGTTTAAGTCGTTCTAAAATAAATTTGAGCTTATCACTATAAACAGTTCTCATTTTATTAAGGTGACGTTCAAAGCTGCCAGAGTGCATGAAATTCGCTACTAATTGTTGTAAATGCATTGGTACGGTATTACCTTCTTTGTACGGAAGTTGCTGATATCGTGTGAGTAATGGGTTAGGTAGAACGACATATGCAATTCGACAACTCGGATATAAAGATTTCGAGAAAGTACTAATATATATCACTTTATCTTTAGTATCTAGACTTTGTAAGGCCGGAATAGGTTTCCCGGAAAAACGAAACTCAGAATCATAATCATCTTCAATAATATAACGATTGTCATCTTTTTGAGCCCAATGAATCAGTTGGGTTCTTTTTTTTAGGTTCATGACATAACCAGTTGGAAACTGATGGGATGGCGTAACATAGGCAACATGATGCTTACTTTGTTTAAATGCGTCAATATCAATTCCAGTAGGTGTAACAGGAACTTGTAAATAAGGTATTTGTTTTTTATCCAACACTTGCTTAATTGGAGGATAACTAGGTTGTTCTATAATAAATGATTGATCATCTAAGATATCTGTTAATAAATTAATGAGTTGTTCAGTCGATGAACCGATAATAATTTGATTTGGATGGCTGGTCACGCCACGGCTATTAAATAAATAATGTGCTATTTCTTGTCTTAATTCTTTTAAGCCTTGTGAATCACGATGTTGTAGCAAAGCACGTTGATCATCTTCAAAGATATCACGCGCATGTCGTCTAAATTGTTGCATTGGAAAATATTCAGCGTCAATTTCTGCCATATTAAAAGCGTATTTGTGATGTATAGTCTCTTCGTTTTTTTCTTGATTATCGACATGGGGAGGTTGTGGTGTATCATTTTTATAAATAACAGGTAAAGATTCAATATCTGACACATAATAACCAGAACGCGGTTTAGCATAAATAAACCCTTCATCTAATAAAATTTGATAGGCATGTTCGATAGTAGTATTACTGACTGACAAATGTGCACCTAAAGCACGTTTAGAAGGGAATTTATCATCAGCATGATATTGACCTTCAATGATTTGTTGTTTTAAAGTTTCATAAAGATTGAGGTAAAGCGGTTGTTTCGGCATATAACTGACCCCTTAATTTTATTGAGAATTGTACCTTTTTAAATACCAGTTTATCTCTTAAAATGAATTTAATCAACTATGAAAAGGGGTAAGTAATATGTCAAAAATTACTGGATCAGATAGAGTAAAACGAGGAATGGCTGAAATGCAAAAAGGCGGCGTTATTATGGACGTTGTTAATGCAGAACAAGCTAGAATTGCTGAAGAAGCAGGCGCAGTTGCTGTAATGGCTTTAGAACGTGTGCCTTCTGATATTAGAGCTGCTGGTGGCGTAGCACGAATGGCTAATCCAAAAATTGTAGAAGAAGTAATGGAAGCAGTGTCTATCCCTGTAATGGCTAAAGCACGTATTGGTCATATTACAGAAGCACGTGTTTTAGAATCAATGGGCGTAGATTACATTGATGAATCTGAAGTGTTAACACCTGCAGATGAAGAATATCATTTATTAAAAGATCAATTCACAGTACCATTTGTTTGTGGTTGTCGTAACTTAGGAGAAGCAGCTCGCCGTATTGGTGAAGGTTCTGCGATGTTACGTACTAAAGGTGAACCAGGTACTGGTAATATAGTGGAAGCAGTTAGACATATTCGTCAAGTTAATTCAGAAGTAAGTCGTTTAACTGTAATGAATGATGATGAAATCATGACTGAAGCTAAGAATATTGGTGCACCATATGAAGTATTAAAATCAATTAAAGACAATGGACGTTTACCAGTTGTAAACTTTGCAGCGGGTGGTGTAGCAACACCTCAAGATGCTGCTTTAATGATGGAGTTAGGCGCTGATGGTGTCTTTGTTGGTTCAGGTATTTTTAAATCAGAAGACCCTGAAAAATTCGCAAAAGCCATTGTTCAAGCGACAACACATTATCAAGATTATGAATTAATTGGTCGTTTATCAAAAGAGCTAGGTACTGCTATGAAAGGTTTAGATATAAATCAACTTTCTTTAGAAGAACGTATGCAAGAGCGTGGTTGGTAATATGAAAATTGGCGTACTGGCATTACAAGGTGCAGTTAGAGAACATATTCGTCACATCGAACTGAGTGGACATGAAGGTGTAGCCATAAAACGTGTAGATCAATTAGATGAGATAGACGGTTTAATACTACCTGGTGGTGAGTCGACAACATTGCGTCGTCTAATGGACTTGTATGGATTTAAAGAAGCACTACAACAATCAACATTGCCAATGTTTGGTACTTGTGCAGGTTTAATTGTCTTAGCTAACGATATTGTTGGTGAAAGTGGTTATTTAAACAAGTTGAACATTTCAGTACAACGTAATTCATTTGGGCGTCAGGTAGATAGCTTTGAAGCTGAATTGGATATTCGTGGGATTGCTAAAGATATTGAGGGTGTGTTTATTCGAGCACCACATATTGAATCAGTGCAAGCAGGCGTAAACGTACTGTGTACAGTAGGTGAGAAAATTGTAGCGGTACAAGAAGGGCAGTATTTAGGAGTATCTTTCCATCCAGAATTGACGGATGATTACCGAGTAACACAATATTTCATTGACCATATTGTGCAAGGACAACAAACACACCAAGTATGACAAAATGTATTTAAGTCCATACAAAACTTTATATCATAGTGAAATAACATGTTAGAAGAGTATAAATAAAAAAGGACCTAGAACATTGCAATATGTTCTAGGTCCTTACATTTTTTATGCTGCTGAATATTTTTTATAAAGAACAAATGATGTCGTAGCTCCTGCAACTAATACAGATGTTAAAGATGCCACTTGTTTAATTATTTTCTTTTTACGTTTGGATGAAAATTCCAATTCCCTTTGTACTTGAATTTCAAAATCTTCTCGTGAATCAAAATTAATTACGTCATGAGCCATTTTCATGGAACATCTCCCCTTAATATATAATAATCAGTGCAGTATTTGAGTATTGTGTCAATTTAAAGTACTAATTGTAGTGCTTAATAGCTATAAAACAAAAGCGAAAGTACACGAACTATAGCTGTAAGTTAGAGTGTTACATTGTATAAATTGTGTTACTTCCTTTGAATTAAAATTTGATACTGCACTTCTTGTTCATAGGTATGAATAAATGCACCTACTTATTGAATGATACATGTTTAGATGTAAATTTACAAGTGGCAACATTTTAATATGCTACACCTATTTAAAATGAAAACACACTCAACGATATTAGGCGATGAGTGTGTTTGTTAGGTTTGTTGTTGTAAAAAATTGATTTAAGCTATTTTAAATTGTATCACTAAATAAAGAAGCCTGCGATTGCTGATGAAATGAATGAAACTAATGTAGCACCGAATAATAATTTCAAACCAAAGCGGGCTACCATGTCACCTTTTTCGTTATTTAATGATTTAATTGCACCGGAAATAATTCCGATTGAACTGAAGTTGGCGAAAGATACTAAGAAAACTGAAACGATACCTTTAGCATGCTCACTCATACCTTTAACTTTACTTAAACTTTGCATCGCAACAAATTCATTGGATAGTAGTTTTGTTGCCATAACAGAACCAGATTGTACTGCATCGCTCCAAGGAATACCAGCTAAAAATGCAAATGGCGCAAAGATAAAACCGATAATTGTTTGGAAGTCCCAATCAATTTGTCCACCTGACAAGCCTGAGAAGATACCGGCAACAAGTCCGTTAAGTAAAGCGATTATAGCAATGTACCCTATTAACATTGCACCAACGATTACAGCAACTTTAAATCCGTCTAAGATGTATTCTCCCAATACTTCAAAGAATGACTGTTTTGAAGCTTCACTTTCTTGCACAATTAATTTATCTTCTTTTTCATCCACACGATATGGATTGATGATAGAAGCGATAATAAAACCACCGAATAAGTTTAAGACTACTGCAGTAACAACGTATTTAGGTTCGATTAATGCAAAGTACGCACCAATGATAGACGCTGATACTGTAGACATAGCAGAAGCTGTTAATGTATATAAACGTTGTTTAGGTATGTATGCTAATTCTTTTTTTAGTGATATAAAAACTTCTGATTGTCCCAAAATAGCAGCGGCAACTGCGTTGTATGATTCTAATCGTCCCATGCCATTGATTTTAGAAATAAGAAATCCTAAAACATTAATAATCCATGGTAAAATTTTTGTATATTGTAAGATACCAATTAATGCTGAAATAAACACAATAGGTAATAAAACATTAAAGAAGAATGGAGGGTTTTCAGGATCTATATATTCAAATCCTCCAAATACAAAATTTACCCCTTCTGCTGCTTGTGCTAATAGATAATTAAAACCATTTGAAATACCACTAATAACAGTAATACCAAATTTTGTTTTAAGTAAGATAAAAGCAAAAACTAACTGTATTCCAAGTAACAAACCGACATAATTCCAACGTATATTTTTTCTGTCTGAGCTAAACACAACGGCAAGTGCTAAAAATACTACGATACCAATTAAGCCAATAATAATATGCATATTGTTTTTCATCCCTTTAATTTTTTCTTAATATCTATAATACAATAAAAGTTATATAAGTAACATGGATTTTTTAAATTTTTAAATCATATTGGTTGAAAAAGGTCAAAGTTGGTCATATAATATAGTCAAAGAAGGTCAAAAAGAGGTGATAATCATGCACAATATGTCTGACATCATAGAGCAATACATTAAAAAGTTATTTGAAGACTCCAATGAAGATGCTGTAGAAATTCAGCGTGCACATGTAGCACAGCAATTTGATTGTGTGCCTTCGCAGCTCAATTATGTAATTAAAACACGTTTTACGAATAAACATGGTTATGAAATTGAAAGTAAACGAGGTGGCGGAGGCTATATTCGAATCACAAAAATTGAAAATAATGACGCAAGCGGATATATTAATCATCTACTCCAAATTATTGGTCCTTCAATATCTCAACAACAAGCGTACTATATTGTAGATGGCTTATTAGAAAAAGGTTATATTAGCGATAGAGAAGCTAAAATGATTAATGCAGTAGTAGATAGAGAAACATTAAAAATGGATGTAGTAGCACGTGATATTATTAGAGCTAATATTATGAAAAGACTATTACCGATCATAAATTATTATTAAAAGAGCGAGGTGATTACCGTGTTGTGTGAGAATTGTCATTTAAATGAAGCCGAAGTGAAGGTAGCAGTAAAAGGAAAAGACGGTATTCAAGAAAAATGGGTATGTACCACTTGCGCTAAAGGGAACAACCCTTGGACACAAGATAGTCAAGTAGAACAACAAGATGATATAGAAGGTGCCTTTGTTGTAAAACAAATATTACAACACTTAGCAGCTAAACACGGTATCAATTTTGATGAAATTACGATTAAAGAAGCTAAACGTTGTCCAACATGTCAAATGTCTTTACGTGATATCGCACATGTAGGTAAGTTTGGCTGCGCACAATGTTACGATACATTTAAAGAAGATATTGTAGATATTGTAAGACGTGTGCAAGGGGGTCAATTTGAACACACAGGTAAAACACCTCATTCGTCCCATAAAAAATTAGCGTTAAAAAAACAAATAGAAGAAAAAAACAACTATTTAACACATCTAATTGAAGAGCAAAACTTTGAAGAAGCTGCTGTTGTCAGAGATGAAATCACAGCATTAAAAGCAGACAGAGATAGCGAGGTGTCACGTGATGAGTAATAAAGACTTAAATGCACATATGAGTGAGTGGATGCGTGAAGGTACTGAATCACCAGTCATTATGTCATCGAGGATTAGGTTGGCACGAAATTTGGAAAATCACGTACACCCGTTAATGTTTCCATCTGAACAAGAAGGTTATAGAGTAGTTAATGAAGTTCAAGATGCGCTTCCCGAGTTAGCAGTGCAACATTTAGATCAAATGGATCAGCGCAGTAAATTTAAACTCGTTGCGAAACATCTTATTAGCCCTGAATTAATTAAACAACCAGCGGCAGCAGTATTATTAAATGAAGATGAATCATTAAGTTTAATGGTGAATGAAGAAGATCACTTACGTATTCAAGCAATGGGTAATGATTTATCACTACAATCATTGTTTGAAAAAGCTTCACAAATTGATGATCAGCTAGATGCTAAGTTAGACATCAGCTTTGATGAAAACTTAGGTTATTTAACAACATGTCCGACGAATATTGGTACAGGAATGCGTGCTAGCGTGATGCTACACTTACCTGGGTTATCCATTATGAAAAGGATGAACCGCATTGCACAGACTATTAATCGCTTTGGATTTACAATGCGTGGGATATACGGTGAAGGTTCACAAGTATATGGTCACATCTATCAAGTATCTAACCAATTAACGTTAGGTAAAACAGAAGCGGAAATTATCGATAGTTTAACTGAAGTAGTACAACAAATTATTAATGAAGAATTGCAAATTAGAGAGCAGTTAAATCGTCATAATTACGTTGAAACACAAGATAGAGTATATCGTTCGTTAGGAATCTTAAAGTATAGTAGACTGATATCAATGGAAGAAGCTTCGTTTAGATTAAGTGAAGTTAAATTAGGCTTAGATTTAGGATATATCATATTAGAAGATTTTAAGTTCAATGAGCTGATGATTGCCATTCAATCACCATTTTTAATAGATGATGAAGATGAAAAATCAGTGAATGAAAAAAGAGCTGATATCTTGAGAACATATATAAAATAGGAGGTCTCGTTTTATGTTATTTGGTAGATTAACTGAACGTGCGCAGCGCGTATTAGCACATGCACAAGAAGAAGCAATCCGTTTAAATCATTCAAATATAGGTACAGAGCATTTACTCTTAGGTTTAATGAAAGAACCAGAAGGGATTGCAGCAAAAGTGCTAGAATCATTCGAAATCACTGAAGAAAAAGTAGTCGAAGAAGTGGAAAAACTTATTGGACATGGTCAAGAACAAATGGGCGCACTCCATTACACGCCACGGGCTAAAAAAGTCATCGAATTATCTATGGATGAGGCGCGTAAGTTACACCATAACTTTGTAGGTACAGAGCACATCTTATTAGGACTTATTCGTGAAAATGAAGGCGTTGCAGCGCGTGTATTTGCAAACTTAGACTTAAATATAACTAAAGCACGTGCACAAGTAGTGAAAGCTTTAGGTAGTCCAGAAATGAATAATAAAAATGCACAAGCTAATAAATCTAATAACACACCAACATTAGACAGTTTAGCGAGAGACTTAACTGTTATTGCTAAAGACGGTACTTTAGACCCTGTCATTGGTAGAGATCAAGAAATTACACGAGTGATTGAAGTATTAAGTAGACGTACTAAAAATAATCCAGTGCTTATTGGTGAGCCAGGTGTTGGTAAGACTGCAATTGCTGAAGGGTTAGCACAAGCAATCGTTAACAATGAAGTACCTGAAACATTGAAAAATAAACGTGTCATGTCATTAGACATGGGTACGGTAGTTGCTGGTACTAAATACCGTGGTGAATTTGAAGAGCGCTTGAAAAAAGTTATGGAAGAAATTCACCAAGCAGGTAATGTTGTTCTATTCATTGATGAGTTACACACACTTGTAGGTGCAGGTGGCGCAGAAGGTGCTATCGATGCATCCAACATCTTGAAACCTGCTTTAGCTAGAGGCGAATTACAATGTATTGGTGCAACTACATTGGATGAATATCGTAAAAACATCGAAAAAGATGCAGCATTAGAACGTCGTTTCCAACCTGTACAAGTAGATGAACCAACAGTAGAAGATACTGTAGAAATCTTAAAAGGATTACGTGATCGTTATGAAGCGCATCACCGCATCAACATTTCAGACCAAGCAGTTGAAGCTGCAGTACAATTAAGTAATCGTTATGTTTCAGATCGTTTCTTACCAGATAAAGCGATTGATTTAATAGATGAAGCAAGTTCAAAAGTACGACTCAAAAGTCATACAACACCACCAAATTTAAAAGAGATTGAACAACATATTGAACAAGTGAAAAATGAAAAAGATGCAGCTGTACATGCTCAAGAATTTGAAAATGCAGCTAATTTACGAGATAAACAAACAAAATTAGAAAAACAATATGAAGAAGCAACAAATAACTGGAAAAATGCTCAAAATGGCGAAAACACAGCATTATCAGAAGAAGATATTGCAGAAGTTATCGCTGGTTGGACAGGTATTCCATTAACTAAAATTAACGAAACAGAATCACAACGCTTACTCAACTTAGAAGATACGTTACACGACAGAGTTATCGGCCAAAAAGAAGCGGTTAACTCTATCAGTAAAGCAGTAAGACGTGCCAGAGCAGGCTTGAAAGATCCTAAACGTCCAATCGGTAGCTTTATTTTCTTAGGACCTACAGGTGTAGGTAAAACAGAATTAGCACGTGCATTAGCTGAGTCAATGTTTGGTGAAGAAGACGCAATGATTCGTGTTGATATGAGTGAATTCATGGAGAAACATGCTGTGAGTCGTTTAGTCGGAGCACCTCCAGGCTATGTTGGTCACGACGATGGTGGACAATTAACAGAAAAAGTTAGACGTAAGCCATATTCTGTTATTTTATTTGATGAAATTGAAAAAGCACATCCAGATGTCTTTAACATTTTATTACAAGTCCTTGATGATGGACATTTAACAGATACTAAAGGTCGTCGCGTAGATTTCCGTAATACTGTAATTATTATGACTTCAAACGTTGGAGCTCAAGAATTACAAGATCAGAAATTCGCTGGCTTTGGCGGTGCAGAAGAAGGACAAGATTATGAAACAATTCGTAAAACAATGTTGAAAGAATTGAAAAATGCCTTCCGTCCAGAATTCTTAAACCGTGTCGATGACATTATCGTCTTCCACAAATTGGATAAAGATGAATTGAAAGAAATTGTAACAATGATGGTTAATAAACTAACAGAACGTCTGTCAGAACAAGATATTAGCATCAGTGTTACTGATACAGCGAAGGAAAAAATTGCTGAAGAAGGCTATGATCCAGAATATGGTGCTAGACCATTAATCAGAGCTATTCAAAAAACGGTCGAAGATAACTTAAGTGAATTAATTTTAGATGGTAACAAAATCGAAGGTAAAGACGTAGTTATTGATCATGATGGTAAAGAATTTAAGTATGATATCAAAGATCGTGTAAATGAAACAGAAGAACAAGAACAAACAGAAACAACAGAATCTTAAGAGAATTCCGTGTGTAAGTTTGAAGGCTGGGACAAATTAATTATGTCTCAGCCTAATTTTATATTGCCAGTAGATGACTAAACATGCGTTTCAAATCATGCGTGTTTCAATCCGAGTCATCATTGTTGAGGTAGGGCGACGAAATCTTTTTAATAAAATTAGATTTCTGTCCTACTTCTTTTTTATGTAAACGATGATGTAAGGCTCTTAATTGAGATACTTAGTTAATCTTGCGTTTGCTTACTTTAGTATTCAGCACACTGATTTATCTATAATTGAGATACTATTTAGGCATAATAATAGTGTCTCAATTTATGACAGAATATGATAAAGTAGTAAAATGTGTAAGCGTAACATTGAATAGGAAATGTCATATTAATAACTGTTAGCTTTAAGAAATAATCAATGTAGGATTGACTAGTAAGTTAGATACGGTGATATAAGCCCTATGAATCACTTAATATTTTAATTGTTTTTACAGCAACAGAGGTATAGAATAGATTTGTTCAAGTAAAGTTGGAGGTGCAAATTTGGCCAAAAAGAAAGTGATATTTGAATGTATGGCTTGTGGCTATCAGTCTCCGAAATGGATGGGGAAATGTCCAAGTTGTGGTGCGTGGAACCAAATGGAGGAGAGTATAGAGCAACAAGCTTCAAGCCCAAAACATGGAGTGAGAAGTAAAGATACTGCATCGAAAGTGCAGAAACTTAATGAAGTAAATAATGAAACAGCACCTAGAATAGAAAGTAAATCTGCAGAGTTTAACAGAGTATTGGGTGGTGGCATAGTTAGTGGATCGTTAGTGCTCATTGGCGGTGATCCCGGAATTGGGAAATCAACGTTACTGTTACAAATATGTGCAACGTTATCACAAAGCCACAATGTGCTCTATATTACGGGAGAAGAATCATTAAATCAAACTAAGTTACGAGCTGAACGTTTAGATGAAGACTCAAGTCATTTAAACGTATTCGCTGAAACAGATTTAGAAATTATTCATGATACTGTAAAAAAAATGAAACCTGATTTAATCGTTGTAGATTCGATCCAAACGATATTCCATCCTGAAATTAGTTCTGCACCTGGCTCTGTGTCACAAGTGAGAGAGAGTACGCAAAGTTTAATGAACATTGCTAAACAAATGAATATTGCGACCTTTATCGTAGGACATGTAACTAAAGAAGGCCAAATTGCTGGGCCGCGGTTGTTAGAACATATGGTAGATACAGTGTTGTATTTTGAAGGTGATGAACATCATGCCTATCGTATTTTACGTGCGGTCAAAAACCGTTTTGGTTCAACCAATGAAATGGGAATTTTTGAAATGAAACAAAGCGGACTAAAAGGTGTCAAAAACCCTTCAGAGATGTTTTTAGAAGAGCGTTCGACGAATGTGCCAGGTTCAACTATTGTATCAACGATGGAAGGGACAAGACCACTATTGATTGAAGTACAAGCATTAGTTACACCAACGACCTTTAATAACCCGAGACGTATGGCGACAGGTATTGATCATAATAGGCTTAGTTTATTGATGGCAGTGTTAGAGAAAAAAGAGAATTTTTTATTACAACAACAAGATGCATATATTAAAGTTGCTGGTGGTGTACGTCTAACAGAACCTGCTGTTGACTTAGGAATTATAATGGCTACGGCTTCTAGTTTTAAAGATTTAGCTGTTGATGGTCTCGATTGTTTCATCGGAGAAGTTGGACTTACTGGTGAAGTACGTCGTGTATCCAGAATCGAACAACGTGTACAAGAAGCTGCAAAGCTTGGTTTTAAAAGGGTTGTTATCCCTGAAACAAATATTGGAGGCTGGACTTTCCCTGATAATATTCAAGTTATCGGTGTTTCTAGCGTTCATGATGCATTAAAATATGCATTGAAACAATAAATATAAATAAGGAAAATGAATAGTACTGCCACCGATATGTAGTCACTATGGAAAGGAAGTATTATTGAATATGATAAGAGTCATTGTAATCTTGTGCTATGTCATATTAGGTGCAAGTTTGGGCGTCTATTTTATACCAGAAATTATAAATGATACAGGACTAAGTCATTATCCACTATTAAAAAATAGTTATTTTACTGGTCTATTAGGCATAGTTATTTTCTTCCTTTTGTTTGGGTGGTTTATACGAAAAATCGCCTTAGGCTTAAGAGAAGTTGAGCAAACGATTATGCGTCAAAGTGCAATTGAAATCTTATTTGCCACAATTGGTCTAATGATAGGACTATTAATTTCAGTTATGATTTCTTTTATTTTCCAAATAATTGGTAATAATGTATTAAATCATTTTGTACCGATTATTATTACTATTATATTAGGTTATCTTGGTTTCCAATTTGGCTTGAAAAAACGAGATGAAATGTTGTTGTTTTTACCTGAAAACATGGCGCGTTCGATGTCTATTAATGCTAGAAATGCAGTACCTAAAATTATTGATACGAGTGCCATTATCGATGGTCGTATTGTTGATATTATAAAATGTGGTTTTATTGACGGTGAAATTTTAATACCACAAGGCGTTATAAATGAGTTGCAAATTATTGCTGATGCCAATGATAGTGTGAAACGAGAAAAAGGACAACGTGGATTAGATATATTAAATGAACTTTATGATACGGATCATCCGACACGCATCATCCATCCTACAAAATCACATAGTGATATTGATGCAATGCTCATTAAATTAGCTCAACATTATAGGGGTCATATTATCACGACTGATTTTAATTTGAACAAAGTATGTCATGTGCAAGGGATACAGGCATTAAATGTGAATGACTTATCTGAAGCAATTAAGCCAACTGTCCATCAA
This sequence comes from Staphylococcus arlettae, assembly GCF_002902345.1. Lineage (GTDB taxonomy): Bacteria > Bacillota > Bacilli > Staphylococcales > Staphylococcaceae > Staphylococcus > Staphylococcus arlettae. The sequence goes on along the minus strand of NZ_PPQB01000018.1, from coordinate 137,814 downwards.
GGTGACCGTTTTAACTTATTATTAACGAAAATGGGCAAAGAAAGTGGACAAGCTGTAGGTTACTTAGATGACGGTACGATGGTCGTAGTAGACAATGCCAAAAAGCATATTGGAGAACATATTGATTTAGAAGTGATTAGCTTATTACAAACTTCATCAGGTCGTATTATTTTCGCCAAAAAAATTAGTGCATAATAAATTATAATCTATGTAATGCCATGTAATTGATAGGGTGTTACATAGATTTTTTAATACATAGATATAGGCATGGTGTTATCAATTTATACTGTATCGTGCTACAATAGATAGCGAAAAATGCCTTTAGCTATGTATTGGCGAAGTAAGCTATTACTTCGATAATTATCTATAAATTAGAAAAAAGTGATAAGCAAAATATGCTGAGCTATGGTATTATTAATTAGAAAATATAACAAAGCATATTCATAGTTAATGGTGTGGGTATAGGTATAACAAGTATAAGTTGTTACAGCATGTTTCAACTTTTTTGATGTGCCGTCAATACGCACGCATGTTAATTGATAATATTAAAATGGTAAACAGGAGTGAACATAATGAGTGATCGCGTAAGAGTTAGATATGCCCCTAGTCCAACGGGCTATTTGCATATAGGTAACGCTAGAACAGCTTTATTTAACTATTTATTTGCAAAACATTATGATGGAGACTTTATTATTCGTATTGAAGATACAGATAGTAAACGTAATTTAGAAGATGGCGAATCTTCTCAATTTGATAACTTAAAATGGTTAGGCATTGACTGGGATGAATCAGTAGATAAAGATAAAGGCTATGGACCATACCGCCAATCAGAGCGTGCAGAAATTTATAATCCATTAATTCAACAATTATTAGACGAAGACAAAGCATATAAATGTTATATGACTGAAGAAGAATTAGAAGCTGAACGTGAAGAACAGATAGCAAACAATGAAATGCCACGTTACGGTGGAAAACACGCACATTTAACTGAAGAAGAAAGACAACAATTTGAAGCGGAAGGTCGTAAACCATCAATTCGTTTCAGAGTACCTAAAGATACAACATTTAAGTTTGATGATATGGTTAAAGGTGAAATTTCATTTGATTCCAATAATATAGGTGACTGGGTTATTGTGAAGAAAGATGGCGTGCCAACTTATAACTTTGCAGTAGCAGTTGATGACCATTACATGGAAATTTCAGATGTTATTCGTGGCGATGACCACATTTCTAATACACCAAAACAAATTATGATTTATGAAACATTTGGTTGGGAAGTACCACGTTTTGCGCACATGTCATTAATAGTTAATGAAGAACGTAAAAAATTAAGTAAGCGTGATGGTAAAATTTTACAATTTATCGAACAATATCGTGATTTAGGTTATTTACCAGAAGCGTTATTTAACTTTATTACTTTGCTAGGTTGGTCACCAGAGGGCGAGGAAGAAATTTATTCTAAAGAAGAATTTATTAAGATTTTTGATGAACAACGTTTATCTAAATCACCTGCCTTCTTTGATAAACACAAATTAGCTTGGGTAAACAACCAATATATGAAGCAAAAAGATACTGAAACAGTATTTGAATTAGCTTTACCTCATTTAATTAAAGCTAACTTATTACCAGAACAACCAACAGAAGCGGACCTAGATTGGGGACGTAAATTAGTAGCGTTATATCAAAAAGAAATGAGTTACGCTGGAGAAATTGTTCCGTTATCTGAAATATTCTTCCGTGATGAGCAAGCACTAGGCGATGATGAACAAGAAATCATTGCTGGAGAACAAGTGCCAGAATTGATGGAACATTTATATAGCAAATTAGAAGCGTTAGAAGTCTTTGAAGCGACAGAAATTAAAAAAACAATTAAAGAAGTACAAAAAGAGACTGGAATTAAAGGTAAGCAATTATTTATGCCGATTCGTGTTGCGGTTACTGGGCAAATGCATGGACCGGAATTACCTAATACAATTGAAGTATTAGGTAAAGATAAAGTGTTAACAAGATTACAACATTACGTAAAATAAATCTGTGGCACTTAGAAACTTGAAATACAGTACGAGAACCCCTATGATAAGAATTGACAATGCAAAGGATTAGTAAGTAGTAAAAGTGTTCAGAGAGTGTACGGGAGCTGCGAGTACATCACTAATACTATGGAATGCACCTTTGTTGCTAACAATTAAATGATGTAAATGAGTGTATATAAGTGCAATTTTGGGATGAAATATCAAAATTAAACTTATATATAAAGAAGAGTGGGACCGTGCCAAAGCACCTCTAGCATATTGTGTTAGAGGTGCTTTTTTAGTAGGGAGGAAAAAATCTTGTTTAAAGTTTTAAAAAGAGTAAAAGATGATATAAATATGGTTTTTGAACAAGACCCAGCAGCAAAAACGACGTTTGAAGTTGTGACATCATACGCAGGTTTACATGCTGTATGGAGTCATCTCATTGCGCACACATTATATAAAAAGGAAAAATATGTTCTTGCAAGATTAATATCACAAATTACGCGGTTTTTTACTGGTATAGAAATACATCCAGGTGCAAAGATAGGGAGACGTTTATTTATCGATCACGGCATGGGAGTAGTAATTGGTGAGACATGTCGAATTGGAGATAATGTAACTATATATCAAGGTGTGACACTAGGCGGAACTGGAAAAGAGAAAGGCAAAAGACATCCAGACATTGGAGATAACGTACTGATTGCAGCGGGAGCTAAAGTACTAGGTAATATTGAAATTCATTCAGATGTAAATATTGGTGCTAATTCTGTAGTACTAACTTCTGTGCCAAGTTTTTCAACTGTAGTAGGTATACCAGGGCATATAGTAAAACAAGATGGTAAACGTATCGGTAAAACATTCGATCATTTAAATTTACCTGACCCGATTTATGAGCAAATGAAAGAGTTAGAGAAACAACTTGAAAAAACAAGAAATGGAGAGATTCAAGATGATTACATTATATAATACATTAACACGCCAAAAGGAGACTTTTGAGCCTCTTGAACCGGGTAAAGTGAAGATGTATGTATGTGGACCTACAGTTTATAACTATATTCATATAGGGAATGCTCGACCAGCAATTAACTATGATGTAGTACGCAGATACCTTGAATACAAAGGTTATGAGGTAGAATATGTATCTAACTTTACCGATGTAGACGATAAACTCATTAAACGTTCAAACGAATTGAACGAATCAGTACAGTCGATTGCTGATCGCTATATTGAAGCATTTTATGAAGATACGTCAGCATTGAATGTTAAGAAAGCAACGTCGAATCCACGTGTTATGAATCATATGGATGACATTATTCAATTTATTCAAGAATTAGTTGATGAAGGTTATGCTTATGTCAGTGGTGGCGATGTTTATTTTAGAACACGTAAGTTTGAAGATTATGGTAAATTAAGTCATCAATCACTCAATGATTTAAAAGTAGGTGCTCGTATTGAGCAAGGTGAACAGAAAGAAGATGCACTTGATTTTACATTGTGGAAACAAGCAAAACCCGGTGAAATTAGTTGGGAGAGTCCATTTGGAGAGGGACGTCCAGGTTGGCATATCGAATGTTCTGTAATGGCATATAAAGAATTAGGTGCCACAATTGATATTCATGCTGGTGGGACAGATTTACAATTCCCACACCATGAAAATGAAATTGCGCAATCAGAAGCACACAACCATGCACCATTTGCGAATTATTGGATGCATAATGGTTTTATTAACATTGATAATGAAAAAATGAGTAAATCGTTAGGTAACTTTGTGTTAGTACATGACATTATTAAAGAAATTGATCCTGACGTATTACGTTTCTTCATGATTAGCGTACATTATCGTAGCCCAATTAATTACAATATGGAACTTGTTAATGCAGCTAGAAGTGGATTAGAGCGTATACGTAATAGTTATAATGCTGTGTTAGAGCGTGCAGCAATTGCTACAGATATAACAGATCAAAGTGACTATTTAGAGCAAATTGATAGCATATTAACACAATTTGAAACTGTAATGAATGACGATTTTAATACCGCGAATGCTATCACGGCATGGTACGATTTAGTTAAATTAGCAAATAAATTTGTATTGGAAAATACCACTTCACTGGCGGTACTAGAACGTTTTAAAGAAGTGTTCCATATCTTTAGCGATGTGTTAGGCGTGCCATTAGAAGGTGCTTCAACTGATGAATTATTAGATGAAGATGTTGAAGCATTAATAGCAGAACGTGATGCTGCTAGAAAAAATAAAGATTTCGCACGCGCAGACGAAATTCGTGATGACTTAAAAGCACAAAATATTATACTTGAAGATACGCCTCAAGGTGTGAGGTTTAAACGTGGCTAATACTAATCCTAAACTTTTGAACCCATTGACATTAGCGTATATGGGAGATGCTGTGTTAGATCAACACATTAGAACCTATATCGTTTTGAAATTACAAAGTAAGCCCAATCGTTTACATCAGGTGGCAAAACAATATGTTTCTGCTAAAAGCCAAGCACAAACACTAGAATATTTGATTGAGAACACTTGGTTTACAGATGAAGAATTAGAAATAGTACGTCGTGGACGCAATGCTAAAAGTTATACTAAAGCTAAAAATACAGATATACAAACATATAAGAAAAGTTCAGGCTTGGAAGCAGTCATTGGCTTTTTATATTTAGACACACAAGAAGAGCGTCTGACAGCATTATTAGAGGCAATTGTAGAAAGTGTAAATGAAAGGGAGTGACATGTTGGAAGATATCGTTATCGTCGGTCGACATGCGGTAAAAGAAGCTATTACCAGTGGCCATACAATTAATAAAATTTTAATTCAAGATGGAATTAGAAAACAACAAATCAATGAGATATTAAAAAAAGCTAAAAACGAGAAAATCATTGTACAAACCGTTCCTAAATCTAAGATAGACGGTTTGTCAGAATCACCACACCAAGGTGTCGCTGCATTAGTAGCGCCTTATGAGTATACTGATTTTAATGACTTTATAGCGCAACAAGACAACAAAGATACTTTAGCCACAGTGTTGATTTTAGATGGGTTAGAAGATCCACATAATTTAGGATCGATTATTCGTACGGCTGACGCTTCGGGTGTAGATGGGATTATTATACCTAAACGTCGTTCCGTTGCTCTAACACAAACAGTTGTAAAAGCAAGTACAGGTGCTATCCAACATGTGCCGATTATGCGCGTGACAAACTTAGCACAAACGATCGAGTCGTTAAAGGAACATGGCTATTGGGTAGCAGGAGCGGAAGCAGATAACGCAACCGATTATCGTGAGTTGGATGCTGGCATGCCACTTGCGTTAGTTATCGGTAGTGAAGGCCAAGGTATGAGTAGATTAGTGAAAGATAAATGTGATTTTTATATCAAGATTCCTATGGTTGGACACGTCAATAGTTTGAATGCATCTGTAGCAGCAAGTTTACTGATGTACGAAGTTTATCGTAAACGGAATCAGATTGGAGATGCATAATGAAGGAAAGGTACTTAATCATAGATGGATATAATATGATTGGCCAATCTAAAACGTTAAGCAAACTCGCACAGGAAAATCTAGAAGAGGCTCGTGAACAATTATTGATTGCTATTGCAAACTTCAGTGCGGTTGTTGCTGATGAAGTCATTTGTGTATTTGATGCTTACGACCAATCTGGTTTGCACTCTGAGTATGAGTATCATGGTGTTAAAACAGTGTTTACGAAAGAAAAGGAAACAGCTGATAGCTACATCGAAAAGTATGTTTACGATTTGTATAATAAACATACGACACATATTACAGTAGTAACGAGTGACATGAGTGAACAACATGCAATCTTTGGCACAGGCGCCTATCGCATCTCATCGAGAGAAATGTGGCGCGATTTAGAAGAAAACGAAACGACTATTTCTAAGTCATTAGATGGCTTCAATGAAACTAAACCAAGAACACGTATCCCATTATCAAATGAGATATTGCAAGAATTCGAAAAAATTAGGCGTGGTAACCACAAGAAAGACTAATTTTGCCCTCTTGCTTTTTAGTGATCTCGCTTTGTATGATATGAATATTCTAACGGAAAGGAACATATCATGAGAGACCATATGACAACTAAAAAGCAATCTGTAGCCCATGCCACTAATGAACATAATCAAACATTAGTAAACCACATCATTGCACAGGTCACACCTAAGATTAAAGCAAGTTTAAATTGCAGCTCAATTACTAAAGATAGTAAAGATGATTTGTTTCAAGACATTATCCTGAAGCTTTTACTCAATATAGCGCATTTTGACTTTAAGCAAGACACACCAATTGAACATTACATCAATAAAATAGTGAAAACAACAAAAGCAGATTACTTTCGACGACGCGCGTTACAAAATGTGCAACGGCAAGCATTAGTGCAAGAGTTTCGTGTGAATTATGAATCACGTACACAACAGCAAAATATTGAAGTGATTATATTACGTAATGAGTTGAAAACAATATTAAATCAGAGCTTCGAACGACTGACCATATTAGAACGTACTATTATGACTGATATGGTAAATGGCTATAAACCGCATTCTATTGCACAGCGTTTTAATATAGAACACAAAGTAGTCTATAACGGGATTCAAAGAGCAAAACGCAAAATTAAGCGTTATTTACTACTCTGGTGGCAATAAAATGTAGTACACTGAATATGGTGATATGACAACACGTGATACATTTTACAATAGTATTGATGTTTGACAATTGCTATATGACTTATGTATAGTAGATTGGTATTATAATGAATAAGGTGAGGTTTATTGAAAAAAGTACCGTTGAATTGTGAAGAATGTGGCAGCCGAAATTACAATTTACCCAAACACAACGATGCAACTACGAGACTTACATTGAAAAAATATTGCCCTAGGTGTAATACACATACACTGCATAAAGAAACAAAATAAATGTTAGTGTATTTCATATTAAGTAGCTGCAAACGCGAACGGATAACATAGTAGTAATGGATGACTCGAGTATAATGAGATGGAGGGTTTATAATGGCTAAAAAAGATGGTTTCTTTCAAGGCGTAAAGTCTGAAATGGAAAAGACAAGTTGGCCAACTAAAGAAGATTTATTTAAGTACACAGTAATTGTGGTTGCTACAGTAATCTTCTTTCTAGCTTTCTTCTATGCCTTAGACTTAGGAATTGGCAGACTTATAGAATTAATTAAATAGTGAGGAGTGACGACATGTCTGAAGAAGTTAGTGCAAAGCATTGGTATGCAGTGCATACTTATTCTGGTTATGAGAATAAAGTTAAAAAGAATTTAGAAAAACGTGTAGAATCTATGAATATGACAGAACAAATTTTTAGAGTTGTCATACCAGAAGAGGAAGAAACACAAGTTAAAGATGGTAAAGCGAAAAAGCTAACTAAAAAAACATTCCCAGGATATGTGTTAGTTGAATTAGTGATGACCGACGAATCTTGGTATGTTGTAAGGAATACACCAGGTGTAACTGGTTTCGTTGGTTCTGCTGGTGCAGGCTCAAAACCTAATCCTTTATTGCCTGATGAAGTACGTTTCATCTTAAAACAAATGGGCATGAAAGAAAAAACGATTGATGTTGAAGTTGATTTAGGTGAACAAGTACGAGTGAAATCTGGTCCGTTTGCTAACCAAGTTGGTGAAGTACAAGAAATTGAAGCGGATAAATTCAAATTAACAGTTTTAGTAGACATGTTTGGAAGAGAAACTCCGGTAGAAGTAGAATTTGATCAAATAGAAAAATTATAATAATTAAAAGGAAAATTACTATTGATTTCTAATATAGATTGATGGTATAATACTGTGGTCGCGCTTTAGAGCGTTCCATTTCGTCACGAAATGTAGAAGAGTGGGAGGGCAAAACTCAGTCCTGTGACCACATCACGATATCAAGGAGGTGCACATCGTGGCTAAAAAAGTAGAAAAAGTAGTTAAATTACAAATTCCTGCAGGTAAAGCAAACCCAGCACCACCAGTTGGTCCAGCATTAGGTCAAGCAGGTGTGAACATTATGGGATTCTGTAAGGAATTCAACGCACGTACTCAAGAAGATGCAGGTTTAATCATTCCGGTGGAAATCAGTGTTTATGAAGATCGTTCATTTACATTTATTACTAAAACACCACCAGCTCCAGTACTACTTAAAAAAGCAGCTGGCGTTGAAAAAGGTTCAGGCGAACCTAATAAAAACAAAGTTGCTACAGTAACTAAAGATCAAGTACGCGAAATTGCTAACAGCAAAATGCAAGACTTAAACGCTGCAGACGAAGAAGCAGCTATACGTATTATCGAAGGTACTGCACGTAGTATGGGTATCACAGTAGAATAATTATAACAATTAACATGAAACAGATAGACGGATAGTAGCAGATGACAGAGATGACAAACATGATCGCAGTATTCAACATTGTCGTAAATGAAGAAGTAGAACTGTTGAGGAAGTCTCCCAAAGTCCATACACACTTCACTGTTATCTGCTCTTAACTTGCGCAGGCAAGTAAACGTGGGAGGAAATTCCGCTAAAACCACTAAAGGAGGAACAATAAATGGCTAAAAAAAGTAAAAAGTATCAAGAAGCAGCTAGTAAAATAGACCGCCAAAAACATTACGATGTTGAAGAAGCTGTCGCATTAGCTAAAGAAACAAGCATCGCTAACTTTGATGCTTCAGTAGAAGTAGCATTCCGTTTAGGCATTGATACACGTAAAAATGACCAACAAATCCGTGGTGCAGTAGTATTACCAAACGGTACTGGTAAATCACAACGTGTATTAGTATTTGCTAAAGGTGACAAAGCAACAGAAGCAGAAGCAGCAGGCGCTGATTACGTAGGCGAAGGCGACTACGTAAACAAAATCCAACAAGGATGGTTTGACTTCGATGTAGTTGTTGCAACACCAGACATGATGGGTGAAGTTGGTAAATTAGGTCGTGTATTAGGACCTAAAGGTTTAATGCCAAACCCTAAAACAGGTACAGTTACTATGGATGTGAAAAAAGCTGTTGAAGAAATCAAAGCTGGTAAAGTAGAATACCGCGCTGAAAAAGCTGGTATTGTACATGCATCTATTGGTAAAACTTCATTTGATACTGATAAATTAGTTGAAAACTTCAGAGCTTTACAAGATGTATTAGCAAAAGCTAAACCATCTTCAGCTAAAGGGACTTATTTCAAATCTGTTGGTATTACTACAACAATGGGTCCTGGCGTTAAAGTTGATACTTCAGGCTTTAAACTATAATAAATCATATCTAATATAAATAGACTGAAAGTATTCCTTTCAGTCTATAAATAAATATTGACATATTACAATAAACCAGTTATATTGGTTTATGTGATTATTTTACCTAAGACAGTAGGAGTTATACATTAACTTAAAATTACATCCTGCCGAGGCTAAAATTGACTTGAACGTGAAGAAACTTTCAAGCACTTTTTGCCGTGGGTAGAAAGTGCTTTTTTTATTGAGTGATGCTTTTAACTCTTAAGCTAGAGTATTATTCAAAATTAAAAGCACCAAAATAAATTGTATGGAGGTGTCTAAATGTCTGCTATCATTGAAGCAAAACAACAACAAGTTGATACTATTGCTGAACAACTTAAAAACTCAGTATCTACTGTAATCGTAGACTACCGTGGTTTAAGTGTAGCTGAAGTGACAGAACTACGTTCACAATTACGTGAAGCTGGTGTTGAGTACAAAGTTTACAAAAACACTATGGTTCGTCGTGCTGCTGAAAAAGCTGGTATCGAAGGATTAGATGAATTCTTAGTAGGACCTACAGCTGTTGCAACATCTACTGAAGATGTCGTTGCGCCAGCAAAAGTACTTGCAGGATTCGCTAAAGAACACGAAGCATTAGAAATTAAAACAGGTATTATGGAAGGTAGCGTTATCTCAGCTGAAGAAGTTAAAACAGTTGGATCTCTACCATCACACGACGGTCTTGTATCAATGCTATTATCTGTATTACAAGCACCAGTCCGCAACTTCGCATATGCAGTTAAAGCTGTTGGTGAAGAAAAAGAAGAAAGCGCTGAATAATTGCGCATAAAAAAACTTAACTTAATGGAGGAATATTAAAATGGCTAATCAAGAACAAATCATTGAAGCAATTAAAGAAATGTCAGTATTAGAATTAAACGACTTAGTAAAAGCAATTGAAGAAGAATTTGGTGTAACTGCAGCAGCTCCAGTAGCAGCAGCAGGTGCAGCAGGCGGCGCAGATGCAGCTGCTGAACAAACTGAATTTGACGTAGAGTTAACTTCAGCTGGTTCATCTAAAATCAAAGTTGTTAAAGCTGTTAAAGAAGCAACTGGCTTAGGATTAAAAGATGCTAAAGAATTAGTAGACGGAGCTCCTAAAGTAGTTAAAGAAGGCTTATCTAAAGAAGATGCTGAAGAGCTTAAATCACAATTAGAAGAAGTAGGCGCTACAGTAGAATTAAAATAATTCTAGCCTCTTAACTAATGAATAATTTTATATTGCAGGCCGAGAGTTACATTATCAAAGTGATATGTAAGCAACTTGCAGTCTGAGATTTTTGAGAAATGAAAACCCCGTTATCACTATAACGGGGTTTTATCTTTTGATTATCTTTAAAGGTCTACGTTATCATTTGAACTAAGCACTAGCTAAGATAATACATAATCCGCAATTTGTGGATTAAAATGAGGTGTAGTCATGAGCCACTATTATGATGCGAATCCTGAAGTTGAAAGTGATGAAACTGTTTTTACCTACTCCTACGATAATCATAATTTAAAACTAACAACAGATACAGGTGTCTTTTCGAAAGGGAAGATAGACTTTGGTTCTGACTTGTTAGTTACAACATTTTTGAAAGCAAATCCCCCTGGACCTACGAAAAATATAATTGATGTTGGATGTGGCTATGGGCCCATTGGCTTAATGGTTGCTAAAGTAGCACCACATCATCAGGTTACAATGGTAGATGTGAATCAGCGTGCGTTAGCATTAGCAAAGCGCAACAAACAAAAAAATCACATCGAAAATGTTGAAATTGTAGAAAGTGATGGTTTAACTCAAGTAGAGGACGCTACGTTTGACTTTGTGTTAACTAATCCACCTATTAGAGCAGGAAAAACTGTGGTGCATCAAATACTAACGGACGCCAGTAGTAAGTTGAAACAAGAAGGCGCGCTCTATGTTGTTATTCAGAAAAAACAAGGAATGCCTTCAGCGAAGAAGAAAATGCAAGAAGTATTTGAAAACGTAGAAGTAGTAGAAAAAAGTAAAGGCTATTACATTTTGCGAAGTGTAAAGCTTGATTAAAATACTTGATTCTGATATAGTTATAGAATGTAAAAATTTATGTTCAATAAGTGTGTACTTTTACGTATAAAATAACAATGTATATTGCTAATATAGTAAATAGAAAATGGTGTCATAAGGAGTGCTACCGTTTTCTTTTTGTCTTATTATATTTGGTTATTTATCAAAAGTAAACACACAATTTTTGAGGGGTGAATCTGTTTGGCAGGTCAATTTGTCCAATATGGAAGACATCGTAAACGTAGAAATTATGCGAGAATTTCAGAAGTATTAGAATTACCGAACTTAATCGAAATTCAAACGAAATCATATGAGTGGTTCTTAAAAGAAGGGTTACTAGAAATGTTCCGTGATATTTCACCGATTGAAGATTTCACAGGTAATCTGTCTTTAGAGTTTGTAGATTACAGACTTGGTGAACCAAAATATGATTTAGAAGAATCGAAAAACCGTGATACAACGTATGCTGCACCACTTCGAGTGAAAGTACGTCTTATTATTAAAGAGACTGGCGAAGTAAAAGAGCAAGAAGTGTTTATGGGAGATTTCCCATTAATGACAGATACAGGTACATTTGTGATTAACGGTGCAGAACGTGTTATCGTATCACAACTTGTTCGTTCACCATCCGTTTACTTCAACGAAAAACTAGATAAAAATGGTCGTACGAACTATGATGCAACTATCATTCCTAACCGTGGTGCATGGTTAGAGTATGAAACAGATGCAAAAGATGTTGTATATGTACGTATCGACAGAACTAGAAAGCTACCTTTAACTGTGTTATTACGTGCTTTAGGTTTCTCTACAGATCAAGAAATCATCGATCTATTAGGAGATAATGAATATTTACGTAACACACTAGAAAAAGATGGTACTGAAAATACAGACCAAGCTTTACTAGAAATTTATGAACGTTTACGTCCTGGCGAGCCACCTACAGTAGAAAATGCTAAAAGCTTATTATATTCACGTTTCTTTGATCCAAAACGATATGATTTAGCAAGTGTAGGTCGTTATAAAGCAAACAAAAAACTACATTTAAAACATCGTCTGTTTAATCAAAAATTAGCAGAACCGATTGTTAATGCTGAGACAGGTGAAATTGTAGCTGAAGAAGGCACAGTTTTAGATCGTCGTAGCTTAGATGAAATCATGGATGTTTTAGAAGCAAATGCAAATAGTGAAGTATTTGAATTAGAAGGTACAGTAATTGATGAACCAGTTGAAATTCAATCTATCAAAGTATATGTACCAAATGATGAAGAAGAACGTACTACTACAGTAATTGGTAACGCGTTCCCTGATTCAGAAGTTAAATGTATTACACCAGCAGATATTATCGCATCTATGTCATACTTCTTTAACTTATTAAGTGGTATTGGCTTTACTGATGATATTGACCATTTAGGTAATCGACGTCTACGTTCAGTAGGTGAATTATTACAAAACCAATTCCGTATTGGTTTATCAAGAATGGAACGTGTGGTTAGAGAAAGAATGTCTATTCAAGATACAGACTCAATCACACCACAACAATTAATCAACATTCGTCCAGTTATTGCATCTATCAAAGAATTCTTTGGTAGTTCACAATTATCACAATTCATGGACCAAGCTAACCCATTAGCTGAGTTAACACATAAACGTCGTTTATCAGCATTAGGACCTGGTGGTTTAACACGTGAACGTGCTCAAATGGAAGTACGTGACGTACACTATTCTCACTATGGCCGTATGTGTCCTATCGAAACACCAGAGGGACCAAACATCGGTTTAATTAACTCACTATCAAGTTATGCACGTGTAAATGAATTTGGCTTTATCGAAACGCCGTACCGTAAAGTAGATTTAGCAACAAACTCAATTACAGATCAAATTGATTACCTAACTGCTGATGAAGAGGACAGCTATGTGGTAGCACAAGCCAACTCTAACTTAGATGAAAATGGTAAGTTTTTAGATGACGAAGTTGTTTGTCGTTTCCGCGGTAATAACACAGTTATGGCTAAAGAAAAAATGGACTACATGGACGTATCACCTAAGCAAGTAGTTTCAGCTGCAACGGCATGTATTCCTTTCTTAGAAAACGATGACTCTAACCGTGCATTAATGGGTGCGAACATGCAACGTCAAGCAGTACCGTTGATGAACCCTGAATCACCTTTCGTAGGTACAGGTATGGAACACGTAGCTGCTCGTGACTCTGGTGCTGCAGTTATTGCAAAATACAAAGGTCGCGTTGAGCACGTTGAATCTAATGAAATCCTAGTTCGTCGCTTGATTGAAGAAAATGGTCAAGAATACGAAGGTGAATTAGATCGTTATCCATTATCTAAATTCAAACGTTCTAATACTGGTACTTGTTATAACCAACGTCCAATCATTGCAAAAGGTAATGTTGTGACAAAAGGTGAAATCCTAGCTGACGGTCCTTCAATGGAATTAGGTGAAATGGCCTTAGGTAGAAACGTAGTTGTTGGTTTCATGACTTGGGACGGTTATAACTACGAGGATGCTGTAATCATGAGTGAACGTCTTGTTAAAGATGACGTTTACACTTCAATCCATATTGAAGAATATGAATCTGAAGCACGTGATACTAAATTAGGACCTGAAGAAATTACGAGAGACATTCCAAACGTTTCGGATAACGCACTGAAAAACTTAGATGATCGCGGTATTGTCTATGTTGGTGCCGAAGTTAACGACGGTGATATTTTAGTTGGTAAAGTAACGCCAAAAGGTGTCACAGAATTAACTGCTGAAGAGCGTTTGTTACATGCAATCTTTGGTGAAAAAGCACGAGAAGTTCGTGATACTTCATTACGTGTACCTCATGGTGCAGGCGGTATCGTGCTAGATGTTAAAGTCTTCAATCGTGAAGAAGGAGACGACACACTTGCGCCAGGCGTAAATCAATTGGTACGTGTTTATATCGTTCAAAAACGTAAAATACACGTTGGTGATAAAATGTGTGGACGTCACGGTAACAAAGGTGTAATTTCGAAAATTGTTCCTGAAGAGGATATGCCTTATTTACCAGACGGTACGCCAATCGATATCATGTTAAATCCATTAGGTGTGCCATCACGTATGAACATTGGACAAGTACTTGAATTACATTTAGGTATGGCTGCGAAAAACTTAGGTATTCATGTTGCATCACCAGTATTTGATGGTGCCAACGATGATGATGTTTGGTCAACTATTGAAGAAGCAGGCATGGCTAGAGACGGTAAAACTGTACTTTATGATGGTCGTACTGGTGAACCATTCGATAATCGTATTTCAGTTGGTGTAATGTACATGCTTAAACTTGCGCACATGGTTGATGACAAGTTACATGCGCGTTCAACTGGACCATATTCACTTGTTACACAACAACCACTTGGTGGTAAAGCACAATTTGGTGGACAACGTTTCGGTGAAATGGAGGTATGGGCACTTGAAGCATATGGTGCTGCTTATACATTACAAGAAATCTTAACTTATAAATCCGATGATACAGTAGGTCGTGTGAAAACATACGAAGCTATTGTTAAAGGTGAAAATATCACTAGACCAAGTGTTCCAGAATCATTCCGCGTATTGATGAAAGAATTACAAAGTTTAGGTTTAGACGTTAAAATTATGGATGAACACGATAATGAAATCGACATGCATGATACAGAAGATGAAGAAGCAACAGAGCGTAAAGTTGACTTACAACAACAAGGCGCGCCAGAATCACAAAAAGAAATCACTGACTAATTGTATTTAAGACTAAATAAAGAATAAATTCACAGGTTGTCGTACATAGCGCGTTTATCGTGCTATGTATA
The DNA here is from genome assembly GCF_002902345.1 of Staphylococcus arlettae. GTDB lineage: Bacteria > Bacillota > Bacilli > Staphylococcales > Staphylococcaceae > Staphylococcus > Staphylococcus arlettae. Next base: position 122,653 of record NZ_PPQB01000018.1, on the reverse strand, counting down.
CGCAACTTGACACTTTTATTATTCATTTTGTTGATATAAGCCAATCAATCAATTTGCACAGTTAATCTAAATTGAAGGAGGTAGGCTCCTTGATTGATGTAAATAATTTCCATTATATGAAAATAGGACTTGCTTCACCTGAAAAAATCAGATCTTGGTCTTTTGGTGAAGTCAAAAAGCCAGAAACAATAAACTATCGTACACTTAAACCAGAAAAAGATGGTCTTTTCTGTGAAAGAATTTTTGGACCTACAAAAGACTGGGAATGTAGTTGTGGTAAATACAAACGTGTGCGTTATAAAGGCATGGTTTGTGACAGATGTGGTGTGGAAGTAACTAAATCTAAAGTGCGTCGTGAACGCATGGGACACATTGAATTAGCAGCACCAGTATCACATATTTGGTATTTCAAAGGTATCCCAAGTCGTATGGGCCTTTTATTAGATATGTCACCAAGAGCATTAGAAGAAGTTATTTACTTCGCGTCTTATGTGGTAGTTAACCCAGGACCAACAGGTTTAGAGAAGAAAACATTACTTTCTGAAGCAGAATACAGAGAGTATTATGATAAATTCCCAGGCCAATTTAGCGCTAAAATGGGTGCTGAAGGTATTAAAGATTTATTAGCAGAAATAAATTTAGATGATGAATTAAAACACTTACGTGATGAGCTTGAATCAGCTACAGGGCAAAGATTGACTCGTGCTATTAAACGTTTAGAAGTTGTTGAATCATTTAGACATTCTGGTAATAATCCTGCTTGGATGATTTTAGACGTATTACCAATTATTCCACCAGAGATCAGACCAATGGTTCAATTAGATGGTGGACGTTTTGCTACAAGTGATTTAAACGATTTATATCGTCGTGTTATTAACCGTAATAACCGTTTAAAACGTTTATTAGACTTAGGTGCTCCTGGCATCATCGTACAAAACGAAAAACGTATGTTACAAGAAGCAGTAGATGCTTTAATTGATAATGGTCGTCGTGGCCGTCCAGTTACTGGTCCAGGTAACCGTCCATTAAAATCATTGTCACATATGTTAAAAGGTAAACAAGGTCGTTTCCGTCAAAACTTATTAGGTAAACGTGTTGACTATTCAGGCCGTTCTGTTATTGCAGTAGGACCTAGCTTGAAGATGTACCAATGTGGACTACCTAAAGAAATGGCATTAGAATTATTCAAACCATTCATTATGAAAGAATTAGTACAACGTGAAATTGCAACGAATATTAAAAATGCCAAAAGTAAAATTGAACGCATGGACGATGAAGTATGGGATGTTTTAGAAGATGTTATCGTAGAACACCCAGTATTACTTAACCGTGCGCCTACACTTCACAGATTAGGTATCCAAGCCTTTGAACCAACATTAGTTGAAGGTCGTGCGATTCGTTTACATCCACTTGTAACGACGGCTTATAACGCTGACTTTGATGGTGACCAAATGGCTGTTCACGTACCTTTATCTAAAGAAGCACAAGCTGAAGCACGTATGTTAATGTTAGCTGCACAAAATATCTTAAACCCTAAAGATGGTAAACCAGTTGTTACACCATCACAGGATATGGTATTAGGTAACTATTATTTAACATTAGAACGTGCAGATGCTGTGAATACAGGTACAATTTACAACGATACTAACGAAGTATTAAAAGCGTATGCTAATGGTTATGTGCACTTACACACACGTATTGGTGTGCACGCACAATCATTTAATAATCCAACATTTACAGAAGAACAAAATCGTAAGATCTTGACAACATCTGTAGGTAAAGTGATATTTAATGAGATTATTCCTGATTCATTCGCCTATATTAATGAACCTTCACAAGCTAATTTAGAAGATAAAACACCAGATAAGTACTTTGTTTCTGCAACTGAACTAGGTGAAGGCGGATTACAAGAATACTTCAAAGATCAACCACTTGTTGATCCATTCAACAAAAAATTCTTAGGTAATATCATTGCCGAAGTGTTCAATCGCTTTAGCATCACTGACACATCAATGATGCTTGATAGAATGAAAGACTTAGGATTTAAGTTCTCTTCTAAAGCGGGTATTACTGTTGGTGTATCTGATATTGTGGTATTACCAGACAAGCAAGATATTTTAGATGAACATGAAGAATTAGTTGAACGTATTACAAAACAATTTAATCGTGGTTTAATTACTGAAGATGAGCGTTATAACCGAGTAGTCGAAATTTGGACAGACGCCAAAGATAAGATTCAAGGTGAATTAATGCAGTCATTAGATAAAACAAACCCTATCTTCATGATGAGTGACTCTGGTGCCCGTGGTAACGCATCTAACTTTACACAGTTAGCAGGTATGCGTGGACTCATGGCTGCGCCATCCGGTAAAATTATTGAGTTACCAATTACATCATCATTCCGTGAAGGTCTAACAGTATTAGAGTACTTTATTTCTACTCACGGTGCGCGTAAAGGTCTTGCCGATACAGCACTGAAAACTGCCGATTCAGGTTACCTTACTCGTCGTCTTGTTGATGTGGCTCAAGATGTTATTGTCCGTGAAGAAGATTGTGGTACAGACCGTGGTTTACTTGTTTCAGACATCAAAGAAGGTACTGAAATGATTGAACCATTCATCGAGCGTATCGAAGGTCGTTATTCTAAAGAAACAATTCGTCACCCTGAAACAGATGCAATTATCATCCGTCCAGACGAATTAATTACTGCAGATATCGCTAAACAAATTACAGATGCTGGTATTGAAGAAATGTATATCCGTTCAGCATTTACATGTAATACACGTCATGGTGTATGTGAAAAATGTTACGGTAAAAACCTTGCTACAGGTGAAAAAGTCGAAGTTGGTGAAGCAGTTGGTACAATTGCAGCCCAATCAATCGGTGAACCTGGTACACAGCTTACAATGCGTACATTCCACACAGGTGGGGTAGCAGGTAGCGATATCACTCAAGGTCTTCCTCGTATCCAAGAAATCTTTGAAGCGCGTAATCCAAAAGGACAAGCGGTAATCACTGATATCGAAGGTACGGTAGAAGACATTAAACTAGCGAAAGACCGTCAACAAGAAATTGTCATTAAAGGTAATAATGAAACTAGATCTTACCTTGCTTCAGGTACTTCAAGATTGAAAGTAGAAGTTGGACAAGCAGTAGAGCGTGGAGAAGTATTAACTGAAGGTTCAATTGAACCGAAAAACTTCTTATCTGTTGCTGGCTTGAACGCAACTGAAAGCTACTTACTAAAAGAAGTTCAAAAAGTTTACCGTATGCAAGGTGTTGAAATCGACGATAAACACGTTGAGGTTATGGTAAGACAAATGTTACGTAAAGTACGTATCATTGAAGCAGGCGATACGAAACTATTACCTGGTTCATTAGTAGACATTCACAACTTTACTGATGCTAACCGTGAAGCGTTCAAAGAACGTAAACGTCCAGCAACAGCTAAACCAGTATTATTAGGTATTACGAAAGCATCTCTTGAAACTGAAAGCTTCTTATCTGCGGCTTCATTCCAAGAAACAACTCGTGTCCTAACAGATGCTGCAATTAAAGGTAAACGTGATAACTTACTTGGCTTGAAGGAAAATGTTATTATCGGTAAATTGATTCCAGCAGGTACAGGTATGAGACGTTATAGAGACGTTAAATACGATAAAGCTGCTCCGGAACAAGAAATAGAAGAAGCTATTATTACTGAATAACAAGGTGTATAAAACATAGTGACCGATGCCTTAATCGGTCACTTGTTTTTTTGATAATAAAGTCTATTTATAGTTGACGTGACACCATGTAGATGTTACTATTATTAAGGTTGATGCAAGCAGAACTTTGGAGGATATTTTATGTCTAATGAAAAAGTTGCACGCTTTAACAAACAACACTATGTTATTGGTCAGAGACAGACGCTGAAAGCGCTGAGCAACGATCAAGTTACATCATTGATTATCGCTGAAGACGTAGAAGTTTATGTACTTTCTCGCGTGTTAAGCCAAATCAATCTACAAACAATGCCTATATCATTTTTTTGCGAGCAAACAAGCTTTAGGAGAATGTGTAGGGATTAATGTTAATGCTTCTATTGTTGCATTACTAAAATGAGATTAGTGAGAAGATATTCTTACTAAATTTTATTTAACCTAAAAATGAACCACCTGGATGTGTGGGATTAAAAAAGAAGAGAGGAGGACATTTTAAATGCCAACTATTAACCAATTGGTGCGTAAACCAAGACAAAGTAAAGGTAAAAAATCTGATTCACCAGCTTTAAACAGAGGTTTTAACAGTAAAAAGAAAAAATTTACTGACTTAAATTCACCTCAAAAACGTGGTGTTTGTACTCGTGTTGGTACAATGACACCTAAAAAACCTAACTCAGCGTTACGTAAATATGCACGTGTGCGTTTATCAAATAACATTGAAGTAAATGCATACATTCCTGGTATCGGACATAACTTACAAGAACACAGTGTTGTACTTGTACGTGGTGGACGTGTAAAAGACTTACCTGGTGTGCGTTATCATATCGTACGTGGTGCGCTTGATACTTCAGGCGTTGATGGACGTAGAAAAGGTCGTTCATTATACGGAACTAAGAAACCTAAAAAATAAGTTTAAAATTTCGTAAATTTTACTTATAAAATCTCAAAATATATTATAATAGGAAGGGAGGACTTACATTATGCCTCGTAAAGGATCAGTCCCAAAAAGAGACGTATTACCAGATCCAATTCATAACTCAAAATTAGTTACAAAATTGATCAACAAAATTATGTTAGATGGTAAACGTGGAACAGCTCAAGGAATTCTTTATAATGCTTTCGAACTAGTTCAAGAACGTAGTGGTAGAGATGCATTAGAAGTATTTGAAGAAGCTATTGAAAATATCATGCCAGTATTAGAAGTTAAAGCTCGTCGTGTTGGTGGTTCTAACTATCAAGTACCTGTAGAAGTTCGTCCAGAACGTCGTACTACATTAGGATTACGTTGGTTAGTAAACTATGCTCGTCTTCGTGGTGAAAAAACTATGGAAGAGCGTTTAGCTAACGAAATCTTAGATGCAGCTAACAATTCAGGTGGCGCAGTTAAGAAACGTGAAGATACACACAAGATGGCTGAAGCAAACAAAGCGTTCGCTCACTATCGCTGGTAAGATGGTAGTTTTTACCCTGAGTATGTTCCAATTTGATAGTTTACTATCTGTGGCTCGTGCTTAGGGCATCGCCATATTTATAGTATTTATTCGCAGTAATACTGGAAGGAGAAAAAATACATGGCTAGAGAATTTACTTTACAAAGAACTCGTAATATCGGTATTATGGCTCACATTGATGCTGGTAAAACAACTACGACAGAACGTATTCTTTACTATACTGGCCGAATCCATAAAATCGGTGAAACACATGAAGGTGCTTCACAAATGGACTGGATGGAGCAAGAACAAGATCGTGGTATCACTATCACTTCAGCTGCAACAACAGCACAGTGGGATGATCACCGTGTAAATATCATTGATACACCAGGACACGTAGACTTCACAGTTGAAGTTGAGCGTTCTTTACGTGTACTTGACGGTGCGGTAACAGTACTTGATGCTCAATCAGGTGTTGAACCACAAACTGAAACAGTTTGGCGTCAAGCTACTACTTATGGTGTACCTCGTATTGTATTCGTAAACAAAATGGACAAGTTAGGTGCAAACTTTGAATATTCAGTTAGCACTATTCATGACCGTTTACAAGCGAATGCACAACCTATCCAATTACCAATTGGTGCAGAGGATGAGTTCGAAGCAATCATTGACCTAGTAGAAATGAAATGTTTCAAATACAACAATGACTTAGGAACTGAAATTGAAGAAATTGAAATTCCTGAAGATCAAAAAGACAGAGCAGATGAAGCACGTGCTAACTTAATTGAAGCCGTTGCTGAAACTAATGAAGACATCATGGAAAAATATCTTGGTGATGAAGAAATCACTATTGATGAATTGAAAGCTGCTATCCGTAAAGCAACTACTGATGTAGAATTCTACCCAGTACTAGTTGGTACAGCATTCAAAAACAAAGGTGTTCAATTAATGCTTAATGCTGTAATTGACTACCTACCATCACCATTAGATGTTAAACCAATCATTGGTCACCGTGCTGAAGATCCTGACGAAGAAGTTATTGCTAGAGCGGATGACGATGCAGAATTTGCTGCATTAGCATTCAAAGTAATGACAGACCCTTACGTTGGTAAATTAACATTCTTCCGTGTGTACTCAGGTACGTTAACATCAGGTTCATATGTTAAAAACTCAACGAAAAATAAACGTGAACGTGTAGGTCGTTTATTACAAATGCACGCTAACTCTCGTCAAGAATTAAACACTGTATACTCAGGCGATATCGCTGCTGCGGTAGGTCTTAAAGATACAGGTACTGGTGATACTTTATGTGGTGAGAAAAATGACATCATCTTGGAATCAATGGACTTCCCAGAGCCAGTTATTCACTTATCAGTAGAACCAAAATCTAAAGCAGACCAAGATAAAATGACTACTGCTTTAGTTAAATTACAAGAAGAAGATCCAACTTTCCATGCTCACACAGATGAAGAAACTGGACAAGTTATCATCGGTGGTATGGGTGAACTTCACTTAGATATCTTAGTAGACCGTATGAAGAAAGAATTTAACGTTGAATGTAATGTTGGTGCGCCAATGGTTTCTTACCGTGAAACATTCAAGCAATCAGCACAAGTTCAAGGTAAATTTGCTCGTCAATCAGGTGGACGTGGACAATATGGTGACGTTCAAATCGAATTTACGCCTAACGAAACTGGCGCAGGTTTCGAATTTGAAAATGCCATTGTTGGTGGTGTAGTTCCTCGTGAATACATTCCATCTGTTGAAGCTGGTCTTAAAGATTCAATGGAAAATGGTGTATTAGCTGGATATCCATTAATTGATGTTAAAGCTAAATTATTTGATGGTTCATACCACGATGTCGATTCATCTGAAATGGCCTTCAAAATTGCTGCATCATTAGCACTTAAAGAAGCTGCTAAAAAATGTGATCCAGTTATCTTAGAACCAATGATGAAAGTAACAATCGAAATGCCTGAAGAGTACATGGGTGACATCATGGGTGACGTAACATCTCGTCGTGGACGTGTAGATGGTATGGAACCACGCGGTAACGCACAAGTTGTTAACGCATTTGTACCACTTTCAGAAATGTTCGGTTATGCAACATCATTACGTTCAAACACTCAAGGTCGCGGTACTTATACTATGTACTTTGACCACTATGCAGAAGTTCCAAAATCAATCTCTGAAGAGATTATCAAGAAAAACAGTGGAAACCAAGCTGAATAATTAAACTTGTGTTGTACGACAAACGTCGGTAAAATACAAAATAAGCTTAATTATAAGCCATCCAATTGTTTGAATTGATTTTTTGGTCTAAATGCATTATAAAGGAACTATGTTCCTTTGCATCAACTTGTTATCTGTCTTCTCATGATGGTGAGAAACTGTCATGAGAGATAATTATTAAATATATTTTCTAAGAGAATAGGAGAGATTTTATAATGGCTAAAGAAAAATTTGATCGCTCAAAAGAACATGCCAATATTGGTACTATCGGTCACGTTGACCATGGTAAAACAACATTAACAGCTGCTATCGCAACTGTATTAGCAAAAAATGGTGACGCTGTAGCTCAATCATATGACATGATTGACAACGCTCCAGAAGAAAAAGAACGTGGTATTACAATCAATACTTCACACATCGAATATCAAACTGAAAAACGTCACTATGCTCACGTTGACTGCCCAGGACACGCTGACTATGTTAAAAACATGATCACTGGTGCTGCTCAAATGGACGGCGGTATCTTAGTAGTATCTGCTGCTGACGGCCCAATGCCACAAACTCGTGAACACATCTTATTATCACGTAACGTTGGTGTTCCAGCATTAGTAGTATTCTTAAACAAAGTTGACATGGTTGACGATGAAGAATTATTAGAATTAGTAGAAATGGAAGTTCGTGACTTATTAAGCGAATATGACTTCCCAGGTGACGATGTACCTGTAATCGCTGGTTCTGCTCTTAAAGCTCTAGAAGGCGACGCTGACTACGAGCAAAAAATCTTAGACTTAATGCAATCAGTTGATGATTTCATCCCAACTCCAGAACGTGACTCTGACAAACCATTCATGATGCCAGTTGAGGACGTATTCTCAATCACTGGTCGTGGTACTGTTGCTACAGGCCGTGTTGAACGTGGACAAATCAAAGTCGGCGAAGAAGTTGAAATCATTGGTATGCAAGAAGATTCAAGCAAAACAACTGTTACTGGTGTAGAAATGTTCCGTAAGTTATTAGACTACGCTGAAGCTGGTGACAACATTGGTGCTTTATTACGTGGTGTTGCTCGTGAAGACATCCAACGTGGTCAAGTATTAGCTGCTCCTGGATCAATTACACCACATACTAAATTCAAAGCTGAAGTTTATGTATTATCTAAAGACGAAGGTGGACGTCATACTCCATTCTTCAGTAATTACCGCCCACAATTCTATTTCCGTACTACTGACGTAACTGGTGTTGTTAACTTACCAGAAGGTACTGAAATGGTTATGCCTGGCGATAACGTTGAAATGGACGTTGAGTTAATTTCTCCAATCGCTATCGAAGACGGTACTCGTTTCTCAATTCGTGAAGGTGGACGTACTGTTGGATCAGGCGTTGTTACTGTAATCGAAAAATAATTTAAACTTTATCTAATATAGATGTAGTTTGAAGCCTCCATTATTGGAGGCTTTTTTTGTATTCAAAAAAGATAGGTAGCATTGTTGTACCTATCTTCTGAAGTATTATTTAGTTATAATGACTTGCTCTAGTTCTAAAATTTTTAAAAAGGTGCTGACTGCATATTTCATCGCAGATTCGTCAATATCAAAATACGGACTGTGATGTGGCGCAGTTGTGCCTTTGGTTTCGTCTCCACAACCAGTGAGGAAAAAAGCACCCGGACGTACGCGTTGATAATGAGAAAAATCTTCTCCGACCATCATCAACTCAGCATTATTAAAACGGAAATTTAATTGATCTGCAGCAGCTTGTACGACATCATAAGCTTGTGGATGATTATGCACTGGTAAATACCCTTTAATATAATCAAAGGTATATGTGATGTCGTTCGCGACTGCTAAACCTTCTAATATTTTTTCCAATCGTTCAATAACATGTTGCTGTATTTCTGTATCAAAAGTGCGTACTGTGCCACGACAATAAGCAGCGTCAGGGATAACATTGTCAGCATCGCCAGCTTTAATCATTCCAAAACTCACTACGGCTTGTTTAACCGGGTCTATCGTACGTGAAACGATTTTTTGTGCGCTTAAAATAAATTCAGCCATAACGACTACAGGATCTATTGTTTCGTGTGGTTTAGCGCCATGACCACCTTGTCCTTGAATCTTAATATTAAATTCATCAGGTGAAGCCATCATCGCGCCATTGCGTGAATAGATAGCACCAGTAGGATAGCCACTCCATAAATGGTTTCCATATATACGATCTACATCTTGTAAACAGCCAGCATCAATCATTTCTTGAGAACCACCAGGCATTATTTCTTCACCATATTGGAAAATCAGTACGACATCTCCATTTAGGTTATTGCGGTGTTCGTCTATAAGTTCAGCCACACCTAATAAAATAGCTGTATGGCCATCATGTCCACATGCATGCATTTTTCCAGGATGCTTTGATTTAAAGTCTAAATTCGTTAATTCATCTATGGGTAAAGCGTCAAAATCGGCACGTAAAGCGATTGCTGGACCATCACCTTTGCCTGAAAATCTTGCAACGATACCATTACGGCCAACAGGTGATTGTATATCGCACGATAATTGGCTTAATTGATTTAAAATAAAATCATACGTATGTTCTTCTTCGAATGATAACTCAGGATATTGATGGAGATATCTGCGAATTTGAATCATTCTATTTTCTTTCATATTTGCTAGTTGATACCAATCAAACAATTTCAACCCTTCTTCCTATTCTATTTTCATATGACTTCAGTATAACATTTTCCTTCTAAAGCCTATAGAGCACGAGTTAAAATATTATCTTTAGAATTAATTTTCAATGCCGTATTTAGTACTTTTAACTTAAATCAAAATGCGATATGATGGGGTTAAGTACATAGACAACTCAAAGGGGGAATCACAGTGGTACAATCACTGAATGACTTTTTAACAGAGAATATTAATTATTTAAAAGATAATGGACTCTACAACGAAATAGACACAATTGAAGGTGCGAATGGCGCTGAAATTAAAATTAATGGTAAAAACTATATTAATCTATCATCAAACAACTATTTAGGACTAGCGACAGATGAAGACTTAAAAACAGCAGCTAAAAATGCCATTGATACGCATGGTGTGGGTGCAGGTGCAGTACGTTCAATCAATGGGACATTAGATTTACATGATGAATTAGAGCAAACATTGGCGCAATTTAAAGGAACAGAAGCAGCTATTGCTTATCAATCTGGCTTTAATTGTAATATGGCTGCGATATCTGCAGTAATGAATAAAAATGACGCTATTTTATCAGATGAATTAAACCATGCTTCTATTATTGATGGTTGCCGTTTATCAAAAGCTAAAATTATCCGTGTGAATCATTCTGATATGGAAGACTTACGTGCCAAAGCAAAAGAAGCAGTGGAATCAGGACAATATAATAAAGTAATGTATATTACAGATGGCGTCTTTAGTATGGATGGAGATGTTGCAAAATTACCAGAAATCGTAGAAATCGCTGAAGAATTTGGATTGTTAACTTATGTTGATGATGCACATGGTTCAGGTGTTATGGGTAACGGCGCTGGTACTGTAAAACATTTCGGTTTACAAGACAAAATTGATTTCCAAATCGGCACATTATCAAAAGCAATTGGTGTTGTAGGCGGTTATGTGGCAGGTACTCAATCATTAATCGATTGGTTAAAAGTACAATCAAGACCTTTCTTATTCTCTACTTCATTAGCTCCTGGAGATACAAAAGCGATCACAGAAGCTGTTAAAAAATTAATGGCTTCAACTGAATTACATGATAAATTATGGGAAAATGGCAATTATTTAAAAGCAGGTTTAAAAGAATTAGGCTTTGATATTGGTCAATCAGAAACGCCGATTACACCAGTCATTATTGGTGATGAACAGAAAACACAAGATTTCAGTAATAAACTGAAAGAAGAAGGTGTTTATGTAAAATCAATCGTATTCCCAACTGTACCAAGAGGCACAGGACGTGTACGTAATATGCCAACTGCAGCACATACTAAAGAGATGTTAGATGATGCCATTGCAGCATTTGAAAAAGTTGGAAAAGAATTAAATATTATTGAATAGATTAATTGAGCATATTTCATAGAAATTTTTGCTGTAATAAATGAATAATGACTATAAGAAGAAGCTAGAACAGACAATTGTTCTAGCTTCTTTGTTATCATGTGACTAATGGGCATGTCGTTTAGTAATGGAATCTTTGGCAGTATTAGTATCGTCACGTTGTTTTGCATCTTGTTGTGCTTTAGCTTCTTTTGCCTCTTTAGTTTGTAGAAATGGTATAGTACACCACACGACATGCAATAAAATCGTAAATATAATGAGGACGATTGGTATGAAAATTTGAATGATACTGATATCAACAATAAATGAAATGATAATAAATGCTGTGATGGATGGTAACGCACATACAATTACTAACGTAAGTAACACAAATTGTAATGCTTGTGTAGCGACTGAGTTAAATAAGTCTAACACTAAGATAAAGATATAAAATAATGTAATGAGTACAAGCAATACAACAATCCAACCTTCAGATAAGCCACTTTGACTCTCGATGTAAGATTGATATGGTGTTAGTGTTGGTAAAATAAAAATCAGCATCGTTGCCAACCAAGCTAAAATTCCAAAGAATGTGAATAAAATATTAGACAGATGTTTATTCATTGTAACAACCTCCTTAAATGCTTGGTTCTAGCATGTTATAACAAGGAAAATATCAATGTTTATAAGTGTAAAATTACTTATTATCAGTATACCCATCTCGAAAAAAAGTAAGCATGGCGGAATTTTTTACTAACAAATTAGAAAGTAGTATGATAGGGTCAACTAGCTTAATTAACGGTGTGCAATATACAGAAAATTGTGGTTTTTTATTTTAAAAGGGGAATAACTAAATGAAATACAATTTAAGGTTGCATTTTCAGACACAACGTCTTATCATTAGACCGTTGGAAAAAAATGACTATCATTCATGGTATAACGGTTATAGTAACAGTAAGCCAGCACAATATAAATATGATAAGGGACAACTTGATTTATTAGAGAAGACCGAATCATGGTTTTACACACTTGTGCGTAACCAACAAGAAGCGATAAAAGAAGATGATATTTATTATTTTGCTATCTTTGATAAACGTGGGCAACATATCGGAATGATAGATTTGAAAACATTAAGTAGGGACAATTTTCAATGGGCAGAATTAGGCTACTTTATTCACAACCAATTTTGGAGACGTGGCTATGCCTATGAAGCACTAGTTGAAATCGTGGCACAAGCACAACAGATATTACATTTTCATAGAATAGAAGCACATGTCAATCTTGATAATGAACCATCACAAAAGCTATTAGAAAAAGTGGGCTTCCATTTTGAGTGTATACGTAAGGGATTTATATTTGAAAATGGTCAATGGACGGATCATTTTGTTTATTATTTAAACACACATAATAATGATATAAGTAGTTAGAAGGAGGCACATCAGCATGGCTGAATTTAGAGAGTTGGCAATGTCAGATGAATCTTTATATTGTAATTATATGAAGGAATGGATAGATAATGATGAGCAAATCGTTCCATCGATTACAAGTATTACAAAATATAGTTGTTTCGAAGAATTAGTGCATGAACTAGCACATAATAAAACACACGATGAAACAGTGGATAACACAACATTCTTCTTAATTGATGATGAAGAAATTATCGGTGCAGTTAATATTAGACATCATTTAAATGATTCATTGAAAAAAGTCGGTGGTCACGTTAGTTACGGCATACGCAAAAAATATCGTGGTAAAGGTTATGGTAATAAAATCTTGAAGAAAGCTTTAGATTATTTATCACGTATTGGCGTACAAGAAGCCTTAATTACTTGCAATGCAGATAATGAAATTTCATTGTCAGTCATTGAGCATAACGGTGGCGAAGAAATCGAACCATATACAAAAGAAGATGGTACAACAACACGACGTTTCTTATTCGACATTGCATAATAAATTTACAACAAAATAAGAATTACACATTTTTTTGGAAGCACTTTTTTATTAAGTGCTTCCTTTTTTTTGCTTATTTTAAAATTTACCACAGCTTGAAAGTATATTCAGGTAAAATTTTAATGCAACATATTTGTAAATTACAATATGGTTCGCAATAAAAATTGTGAGCAAATATTGATATTACAAAATGGATGGCATTTAATCAATTGTAAAACATGATTAATGGAGGTAAATATGGAAAAAACATTAGATTTGATGAAGTTAAAAGACATAATAAAGAAAAACTTAAAGTTCTTATGTTTAGTGCCACTTTTATTTTTAATTAGTAGTGCAATGATTACTTTTTTTATTATGGTTCCCAAATATGAAGCTTCTACCCAAGTCTTGGTTAATCAAAAAGAAAGTGATGGTCAGCAATTTAATCCGCAACAAGTACAAAGCAATATTCAATTAGTAAATACATATAATGAAATTATTAAAAGTCCTCGTATTTTAGAGGCCTCTGCCAGAAAACTAAGCAAAAAATATAGTGCGGACGATATTGCTGCAATGTTAACTGTGTCAAATCAGGCTGAAACGCAATTATTAAACATTAATATACAAAGTGAAAATAAGAAGGAAACGGAAAAAATTGCTAATACTATTGCACAGGTATTTAGTGATGAAGTGACTGACATTATGAATATAGATAATGTGTCAATTTTATCTAAAGCTAATGGGACCGCCATACAAGTTGCACCTAAACCACTTGTAAATTTATTTATCGGATGGACATCGGGATTATTAGTAGCGCTGTTTGCTGTTGTGCTAAAAGAATTATTTGATAAACGTATAAAAACAGAAGTAGATGTAGCAACGGAATTGGACTTACCAGTTCTAGGCGCTATACAAAAATTCAAATAAGGAAGGTTGCTCAGCTATGGCTAAAAAGAATAAAAATATAACACCCCTGTACACATATGATCAACCCAAATCAACGATTAGTGAAAAGTTTAGAGGAATAAGGTCGAATATTATGTTTTCGAATGCAAATGCTGAAATTACAGATATCATAGTTGCCTCAGAAAAAACTGCAGCAGGAAAAAGTACGATTGCAGCAAATATTGCAATTACATATGCGCAAGCAGGTTATAAAACATTACTTATAGACGGTGATATGCGTAAACCGACGCAACATTATGTTTTTGATGTAACGAACAATAATGGATTATCAAACTATATGTTAGGTAGGGCAATGTATCAAGATGCTGTCAAAGAGACGTTCGTTGCAAATTTGTTTGTACTAACTTCTGGTCCGATACCACCGAATCCATCTGAGTTAATTGGTTCAGAAAAATTTAAAACAGTATACCAGCAACTAAAGCAAGAGTTTGATTTTATTGTGATCGATACACCACCGGTAACGAGTGTGACTGATGCTCAACTATACGCTATCAATGTGGCGAATTGTATTTTAGTCATTGATAGCGAAAAGAATGATAAAAATGAAGTGAAAAAAGCTAAAGAATTAATAGAAATATCAGGAGCAAAAGTTATTGGTGTTGTATTAAATAAAATGCCGAAAGATAAATCGTCAAATTACTATTATTACGGAGATGATAGTAATGATTGATTTTCATAATCACGTGTTAATTGATGTTGATGATGGACCACAAAATATTGAAGCAGCGAGTAAACTGCTACAACAAGCACGTACAGAAGGAGTAACTGAAATAATAGTGACGCCTCATCATTTACATCCTAAATATTCAACGACTATGCACTGTGTTGAAGAAAAGTTGTTGGAATTACAAAATCATGAAGAAGTAAAACAATTGAACATTAACTTTTATGCGGGACAGGAAATTCGATTGACAGATCAAATTATTACTGAGCTAGAACAAGGAACTATTAAAGGAATTAATGATTCACGTTATTTATTAATTGAATTTCCATCGAACGAAGTGCCGTATTATACGCATAAGCTATTTTATGAATTACAAAATAAAGGATATATACCAATCATTGCACATCCAGAAAGAAATAAAGAAATGAGTCAAAATCTTGATGTATTATTTGAGCTAATTAACATGGGAGCTTTAAGTCAATTGACTTCTGGATCGTTAGTAGGTGTTTTTGGTAAAAACGTTAAAAAGTTAGCATTTCAAATGATAGATAACAATTTAGTACATTTTGTAGGTTCCGATGCACATCATGCCATACATCGTCCATTTTTGATGCGTAGCTTATTTCAGGACCGTAAGGTGAAGCAGTATCATGGTGAATTAACTAATTTTTTAACAAATGCACAAAAGGTGGTTAGGGATGTACACATATCCAAATTTAAGCCAACTCAGGGATATAAAGAGAAAAAATGGTTTGGACTAACTTAGTAAATTGAATGAGGGATTATAGTGACGCACATTTCTGCAAGATTACGGTTATTAATATTAATTATGATTGATTCAATAATAGTAACTTTCTCAGTCTTTGTAAGTTATTTTATCTTACAGCCATATTTTGAAAGTTATTCTATTAAATTATTAATGTTATCAGCGCTGTCGTTGTTAATATCGCATCACATTTTTGCCTTGGCTTTTAACTTATATCATCGGGCATGGGAGTATGCTAGTGTGGGTGAACTCTTGTTAGTTGTGAAAGCGGTAACTTCATCTATTGTGAGCACAATGATTATCGTAGCAATCTTAACAGCGCAAAGTCCATTTATTAGGTTGTATTTTATTACATGGATGATGCATTTAATATTTATTGGTGGTTCTCGTTTATGTTGGAGAGTATCAAGTAAACACTTTGGTGGCAAAGCATATAATAAAAAACCTACATTAGTTGTCGGTGCTGGCCAAGGAGGTTCGATGTTGATTCGTCAAATGTTGAAAAGTGTTGAGATGAAATTAGAACCAGTATTGGCAGTAGACGATGATCCGAAAAAGTACAAAATAGCAATTACTGAAGGAGTTAAAGTACAGGGAACGATAGCTGATATTCCGGAGTTAGTAAAGAAATTTAACATCAAAAAAATTATTATAGCAATACCTACAGTTAATCAAAAGAGACTAAAAGAAATTAATAATATCTGCAATATTGAAGGTGTTGAGTTATTAAGAATGCCTAATATTGAGGAAGTTATGGCAGGAGAAATTGAAGTTAATCAACTGAAAAAGGTAGAAGTTGAAGATTTACTTGGGAGGGACCCAGTAGAACTAAATATGCAAATGATATCACAGGAGTTAACGCATAAAACGATATTAGTTACCGGTGCAGGTGGTTCTATAGGCTCAGAAATTTGTCGCCAAGTTTGTAAATTTAGCCCGAACAAAGTCGTGTTGTTAGGACATGGTGAAAATAGTATTTATTTAATACACCAAGAATTGTCCAAACAGTATGCAGGGGAAATTGAGTTTGAACCTGTAATAGCCGATGTGCAAAATAGAGTGCGATTATTTGAAGTGATGAATTACTACAAACCGTATGCCGTGTATCATGCAGCAGCACATAAACACGTTCCACTGATGGAATATAATTCACAAGAAGCATTACGTAATAATGTACTAGGAACGAAAAATACTGCAGAAGCAGCGAAACATGCAGCTGTGAAAAAGTTTGTCATGATTTCTACAGATAAAGCAGTAAACCCACCGAACGTTATGGGAGCGACAAAGCGAGTTGCAGAGATGGTTATACAAAGTTTGAACGACAAAACATCACAAACAGACTTTGTCGCTGTCCGTTTCGGTAATGTGTTAGGTTCGCGAGGTTCAGTAATTCCATTATTTAAGCAACAAATAGAAGCGGGTGGCCCGGTTACTGTAACGCATCCAGAAATGACGCGGTATTTTATGACGATACCAGAAGCATCAAGATTAGTATTACAAGCTGGTGCCTTAGCACAAGGCGGAGAAGTTTTCGTACTCGATATGGGAAAACCAGTAAAAATAGTAGATTTAGCGCGTAATCTTATTAGGTTAAGCGGTAAAAAAGAAGAAGATATCGGTATTGAATTTTCTGGTATAAGACCAGGAGAAAAGCTATACGAAGAGTTACTGAATGAGGGTGAAATACATCCAGAACAAGTATATGAAAAAATCTATCGAGGTAAAGTGAAATTCTTCTCTCGAGTAGAAGTAGACGAAATCATAAATGATTTAGTAAATAACTTTTCTAAAGAAAAAATTATCCAGATTGCTAATGAATAGGAGAATTAATATGTTTAAAGATAAAGTGCTATTAATCACTGGTGGAACAGGGTCATTTGGTAATGCCGTTATGGATAGATTTCTTGAAACAGATATTAAAGAGATTAGAGTGTTTTCAAGAGATGAGAAAAAGCAAGACGATATGAGAAAAAAGTACAATCACCCTAAATTAAAATTTTATATAGGTGACGTGAGAGATTCACGTAGTGTAGAAACTGCTATGAGAAATGTAGATTTTGTATTTCATGCAGCAGCTTTAAAACAAGTGCCTTCTTGTGAATTTTTCCCAATAGAAGCTGTTAAAACAAATATACTCGGTACTGAAAATGTACTACAAAATGCTATTCGTCATAATGTAAAAAAAGTAATTTGTTTATCTACAGATAAAGCTGCCTATCCGATTAATGCAATGGGCATTTCTAAATCAATGATGGAAAAAATATTTGTAGCTAAATCTAGAAATGTGGATAGTGAGCAAACATTAATTTGTGGTACTAGGTACGGTAATGTGATGGCTTCAAGAGGCTCAGTCATTCCTCTCTTCATAGAAAAAATTAAAGCTGGAGAACCATTAACAATAACAGATCCAAATATGACAAGGTTTTTAATGACTTTAGAAGAAGCCGTTGAATTAGTGATTTATGCATTTGAGCACGCACAAAATGGAGACATTATGGTTCAAAAAGCACCGAGTTCAACAGTTGGAGACCTTGCGACAGCACTTTTACAATTATTTGAAGCATATA
>NZ_PPQB01000018.1:97439-104335 GCF_002902345.1 Staphylococcus arlettae | reverse complement strand
AAACATTATTAACTCGCGAGGAATACGCTCAATGTGAAGATTTAGGAAATTATTTCAGAGTGCCAGCAGATTCAAGAGATTTGAATTACAGTAATTATTTTGAAGATGGTAGTAAAAGTATTACTGCATCTTATGAATATAATTCTGATAATACGACAATATTAACAGTTGAAGAAATTAAGGAGAAATTGCTGACTTTAAAATATGTTCGTACTGAATTAAGCAAATACCATAAAAGACAGGAGCGTTTACATTGAAAATTGTTATAACTGGCTCAAATGGCTTTGTAGGAAAAAACCTAAAAGAAGATTTGAAAGCAACAACAGATTATGAAATTTTTGAAGTGCACAGACAAACTTCCTCAGATGAATTAAAACAGTATTTACTGGTAGCTGATTCAGTTGTGCATTTAGCAGGCGTAAATAGGCCTCAAAATGATACGGAATTTAAAATAGGTAATGTAGACTTTTTACAACAAATACTTGAAATCTTAAAAGATAACCCTAAGCAACCAAAAATTATTTTTGCTTCATCAATTCAAGCTGAAATTGATACACCATATGGTAATAGTAAACGTGAAAGTGAGCATCTACTTATTAATTTTGCAGTACAAAATGGCAATGAAAGTTTAATTTATCGCTTGCCTAATTTATTTGGTAAATGGTGCAAACCGAATTACAACTCAGTTATTGCTACGTTTTGCCATAATATTGCTCGAAATAAAGAAATACAAGTTAATGATGAGGATGTTGAACTTAAATTAAACTATATTGATGACGTTATTAAAGAATTTAAAAATGCAATTGCAGGACGACCGACTATTAAAAATGACAGACCCGAAGTACCTAATGTATTTGAAGAAAAATTAGGTACAGTAGCTAAACTATTATATCGATTTAAAGAAATGAATATAAATAAATCACTCCCAAATATTGAAAATCCATTTGAACGAGCATTGCATAGTACATTTTTAAGTTACTTACCTAAAGATAAATTTAGTTATCCTTTAAAAATGAATGTTGATGATAGAGGATCATTTACAGAGATTTTTAAAACTATAGATAGAGGTCAAGTTTCGGTTAATATTTCAAAACCTGGCATTGTGAAAGGAAACCATTGGCATCATACAAAAAATGAAAAATTTTTAGTTGTTTCTGGTCATGGTGTTATTCGTTTTAGAAAAGTTGGAGATGACAAAATTATTGAATATCCTGTTACTAGCGAAAAACTTGAAGTAGTTGATATTCCAGTAGGTTATACACACAATATTGAAAACTTAGGTGACACAGATATGGTTACAATCATGTGGGTAAATGAAATCTTTGACCCACATAATCCAGATACATATTTCTTGGAGGTCTAAATAAGTGAAAAATTTAAAATTAATGACTGTTGTTGGTACAAGGCCTGAAATTATTCGGTTATCAGCAACTATAAAATCATGCGATAAGTATTTCAATCACGTATTAGTACATACGGGTCAAAATTATGACTATACGCTGAATCAAGTGTTTTTTGAGGATTTAGAATTAAGAAAACCAGACTACTTTCTTGAAGTGGTAGGAAGTCATTTAGGTGAAACAATGGGTAACATTTTAGCAAAATCATATGAAGTTTTAGCTGAAGAAATGCCAGATGCACTGTTAATTTTAGGAGATACCAATAGTTGTTTAGCAGCGTTATCAGCGAAAAGACTTAAAATTCCAGTATTTCATATGGAAGCAGGAAACAGATGTTTTGATCAAAATGTACCAGAGGAAATTAATCGGAAAATTGTCGACCATGTCAGTGATGTTAACTTACCTTACACAGAACATAGTAGACGCTATTTACTTGATGAAGGTATCCAAAAACAAAATATTTTTGTGACAGGGTCTCCTATGAAAGAAGTATTAGATGAACATTTAACTAAAATTGAGGGAAGTAGCATTCTTTCAAACTTAAAGTTAACACCGCAAAATTATATTTTAGTGTCAGCGCATCGTGAAGAAAATATTGATAATGAGCAAAACTTCTTATCATTGATGAGTGCGATTAACGCAATTGCAGAGAACTATCAAATGCCAGTTATTTATTCAACGCATCCAAGAAGTTGGAAAAAAATTGAAGAAAGAAACTTCAAATTTCATCCATTGGTTAGTCAATTAAAACCATTTGGCTTCTTTGATTATAATGCATTGCAGAAAAATGCATTTGTCGTATTATCCGATAGCGGTACATTGTCTGAAGAATCAGCTATTTTAAAATTCCCAGGTGTCTTAATCCGTACATCAACTGAAAGACCGGAAGTACTTGATAAAGGGACAGTTATTGTTGGTGGCATTTCATATGCCAATCTTGTGCAATCTGTAGAATTAGCGAAATTAATGCAAGAAAATGACGAGCCAATGGTTGACGCAATCGACTATCAAGATAGCAATGTTTCAACAAAGGTCGTTAAAATTATTCAAAGTTATAAAGATATTATTAATCGCAATACTTGGAGGAAATCATGTTAAATAAAGTATTTGCTTTAATAAAATCATCATCTTCTAAGGAAAAAAATGTGAAGATAAATAGATTAGCTTATGTTACTAATTCAACTTTTGAAGGTAATAATTATGTCGATAGATTCTGTAAAGTCAGAAATTCTACTATCGGTAAATATAGTTATATTGGTTTTGGTAGTGATTTTAATAACGTTAAAATAGGCAATTACTGTTCAATTTCATCTGATGTAAAGATGGGTTTAGGTAAGCATCCAGTAAATTTTTTTAGTAGCTCTCCTGTCTTTTATTCAAACAATAACCCTTTTGGTTTAAAAGAAGCTTTTTTGAAATTTGATGAGAGTCCGAAGAAAATTGTTGTTGGACATGATGTATGGATTGGAGCTAGTGCAATCGTACTAGATGGTGTTCAAATAGGTACTGGTGCAATCATAGCAACAGGAGCAGTTGTAACGAAAGATGTTGCTCCTTATGAAATTGTAGGTGGAATACCAGCTAAAGCTATAAAAAAAAGATTTGATAATGTAACTATTCAGCAGTTACTTGAAAGTAAATGGTGGTTAATGGAGCCAAAAGAACTTAAAGCAAATAACTTTTCATTAAATAATTTTAAAGTTTCGAAAGAATAGGAAGAGATAAATGAAAATTTTAAATATCGTATCAAGTAATATTGTTCAAGATCCTAGAATTTTGAAGCAAATGGAGACGATTAAAAATGTTACTAATACTCATTTAATGATTGGAATGAATAATAAAAATGTTACAGAAGAACGCTTAAAGCAGATAGATTTTAAATATAAATTAATTGGTGATAAAAAAGATTCTACTTCAATTTTAAGTAAGCTATCTAAACGCATTAAATTTGCCAAAGGTGTAATAAGACAAATTAAAAATTATAAACCAGACGTTATTCATGCAAATGATTTTGATGTGTTGCTAATGGTTTACTTAAGTGGTTATAAAAAAGCCAATATCATTTTTGATGCCCATGAAATATATGCTAAGAACGCATTTATCAATAAGTACAGAGTTATATCTAAAATTGTTGAACTTATTGAAAAACATATTATAAATAAAAGGGTGAATGCATTTGTTACTGTGAGTCATGCAGCTAAATCATATTATTTAAAAAAAGGTTATAAAAAAAAGCCACATGTGATTACCAATGCACCGTTTCTCGATGAATCATTGACTTTAACTAAAAGTAGTGAAATTAATGAAGTTGTTTATCAAGGTCAGATTGTTGCAAATCGTGGTTATGAGGAGTTTGTTAAAGCTGCTACAATTCAGCATGAACAACCAGTTAATTATGTGATTAGAGGATTTGGCCCACAAGAAGACGAAATTAGAAAACTCATTAAAGTAGAAAATGCTAACGTAAAATTAGCTAAACCTGTAGAAGTAAAAGAGTTAGTTCAAAAACTAAGTGAAAGTGATATTGGTGTAGTTCTTACTAAACCTGTTTCAATAAATTTTAAATATACAGTGTCTAATAAAATTTTTGAATGTATACATGCTGGATTGCCAGTAATATTATCTCCAGTTAAAGAACATTACTACTTAAATGAAAAATATGAATTTGGAATTGTAATAGACAAAGTAACACCTCAAAACATTGCTGAAGCCGTGCAAACATTATTAAATAATAAAATTTTATACAACAAATTAAGATGTAATGCTATTAAGGCATCTAATGAGCTGAATTGGCAAAATGAAAGTGAAAAATTAAAAAGAATATATTTAAGTAATTAATAGTGTGGTAGCAAAATGAATAAATCAAAAGACTTTATCTATAGTGTGTTATCTAACGTAATGATCATGGTTTTAATGCAGTTTTTACTTCTACCTATTTATTCAAAATCACATTCTACAATAGAATTTGGGAACTTCATTTTACTTTTAACATTAGTTAATATGATTTCACCTATCATAGGGAACACATTGAATAACATAAGATTAATAAATAAAAATAAAGATCAAATAATTGAATCGGAATACTTATTTTTAATATTTATGGGATCTGTAATAGTAATGTGTGTAACGGGTCTTTATTCTCTAGTGAATCAGTTTGCATTCATAGATATTATGTTTTCTAGTTTGTGGTCAGCATTTTTATTAATAAGATGTTATTTATTTGTATATTACAGATTAGATTTTCGATTTAAATCACTATTTTATATAAGTTTAGTAGCAAGTGCAATTATGATAATAGGCGGCGTAAGTATGTATTTATTGCATACATCTGTGTTCGTAATATTATTTTTGAGTGAATTTTTAATGAGTATATTAATGATATTTGAATATAAGAACGTATTAAAAAAAACAAATATTAAAATGTTAAATAAAGTTGATTTTAAAAGTTATTTAGAGCTTCTTAGTGCTAATTCCATATTAAATTTAATTAATTACTCAGATAGGATATTGCTAAGTATATTCTTAGGAACTATTTATGTGCCATTATTCTTTATTGCTACTATAATTGGCAAAATTTCTAATATACTAATCAATCCCATTGTTACCGTGTTATTGAGTTATGAAGTTGATAACAAACAAGAGATTACGACAGCTCAAGTAAGAAAGACGTGGAAGTTAATAATATTTTTATCAATTATAATATCAATTTTTATTTCCGTACTTTCATGGGTCTTTATTTATATATTTTATAATGAGTATATTTACAAAGTTCAATTGTTAATATTTCCAGCGAGTTTAGGGGTGATTTTAATGTCGAGTTCAGCATTGCTACAAATAAAATTGCTTGCTAACAATCAATATAGAAATAATTTGATAATTAACTTATTCACATTAATAATAATTGTTTTACTTAGTGCAATATTGACTAACATTATAGAAATATATGGATATGCAATCGCTTTAATAATTTCAGCAATATATAAGCATTTTGCCATTTATAAAAATATTTTAAAGCTAATTCAGAATAAAGGGTGAATTGTGTGATTATATTTTTCTTTGTAACAATATCGGTTACTTATGCGATATATTTATTGCGTTCAAATTTTAGGTTTATAAGTTTATTATTTTTAACAGTTTTTAGTATAAGTTTTTTATTACCTATAATAATGGATAAACCTTTTAATTATAAATTGTATTTAGATGCCTCAAATTATGATTACACTAATAAATTGTATTTACTAGCTTTGATTGTCTTTGTAGTTACTAATCTTATTATTCAACTTGCAAATATAAAATTTGAAATGAACAATTTATTAATAATAAAAACAAAAAATATAGATAATATCTATCCAATATATGTATTAGCAACAATTGTTGTAATAATGTTAACAGGATTGAACATTGTTACTGGTGGTTCGACTGCAACTCTTGAAAATAGCTCTATAATGAAAATGTTACAAGGATCAGTGCTATTGGGTTACTTATATCTTTCATATTTATATTTATATAATTCAAATAATACAAGAAATAAAGTGAAATCTTTATTTCTAATTCTTATTAGTGTAATAGTAGTAACAATCTTCATATTTGGAAGACGCATTTTAATATATCCCACTATAGCAATTTTAGTACTTTACATTTATAAAAAAGGGAAAACACCAAACCTTCTTCATTTATCAGCAATTGCACTATCAACTATATTAATTATATTACCTTTAATGATGAGCATTCGAACTTATGGTTTGAAGGATGGTTTTGTGAATTTTAAAGATATATTAGTCGGAGATTACAACAAATATATAGATTATTTAGCAGTAGGAACGGATGTGAATTATTCATATTCTTTAGCAACTATAATTACTAATTATCAAGTACATGTAAATATATTAACATTATTCAAACCATTATTTATTTTTATACCTAGAAGTATTTGGCCGAATAAACCCCAACCTTTGTCGGAAGAAATAGTTAAAAAATTAAATTTTCCATTTGATCAAGGGATGTCAATTCCACCAGGGTTTGTAGGTGAAGCATATATATATTTAGGTGTTTTTGGAATAATTTTAGCGAGTATAATATTTGCAATATTTTGTGGTTTAGCTGACCAGTACAGTTTGAGCTTAAGAAAAGCTGAAAATGGAATATATAGTATTAATTTAATTTTAATAACTATTTTATCTATTCAATTGATTATGGGTTCTATTCGGGGAGATACTGCAACAAATATTCAAGAAGCATTATATTTATTTATTCCGTTAGCATTATTGCTTTGGTTATCACAAATTAAGCTTAAGTTTAAATAAATTTGAAAATCTAAGGTGAGTAGATGAAAAAGAAAAAATTATTAATATTATGTCAGTATTTTTATCCTGAATATGTGTCGTCTGCTACATTACCAACTCAAATGGCTGAGGACTTAGTTGACAAAGGTATGCGTGTGGAAGTGATGTGTGGGTGGCCATATGAATACAGTAATGAAAAAGATGTTGAAAAAAA
>NZ_PPQB01000018.1:82868-97428 GCF_002902345.1 Staphylococcus arlettae | reverse complement strand
GAAAATTACAAGGGAATTTCTATTAAAAGATTAAAATACTCTAAATTTAATAACAAAAATAAATTTGGTCGTATTTTTAATTTCTTTTCATTATTTGCAATGTTTGTTTGTAAAATGCCAAAAATGCTGACTTATGATCATATATTAGTATATTCAAACCCACCAATATTACCTTTAATTCCAGATGTGTTATATCGAATGTTTAACAAGCAATACTCATTTGTAGTGTATGATATTGCGCCCGACAACGCTTTGAAAACAGGAACTATCAAATCTGGAAGTCTAATTGATAGATTAATGAACTATATCAATAAACATGTATATAAAAATGCTGAAAACATCATAGTTCTAGGCACAGAAATGAAAACTTATTTATTACAAAATAAAATTTCAGATAACCCGGGAAATATTCACGTGATACCTAACTGGTACATAGAATCTGAATATGACGTAGTTAAGAGTAATGAATTTAAGAAACTTAGAAATCAATATGACAAGATCTTGCTATATAGTGGCAATATGGGACAACTACAAGATATGGAGACAATTGTTGAATTCTTAAAGTTAAATAAGAATAACGAGAACACGTTAACGATTCTATGTGGGCATGGTAAAAAATATGCAGAAGTGAAAAAAAGTATTAAATCAAACGAAATTAAAAATGTGAAGATGTATGAATTTCTAACTGGGACTGATTATACGGATGTATTAAAAATTACTGATGCTTGTTTTGCTTCGTTAATTCCTGAAGGTGTGGGCTTAGGTGTGCCGAGTAAAAACTATGGTTACTTAGCCAATAAGAAACCCTTAATTTTAATTATGGATAAACATTCAGATATCGTTAAACACGTTGAAACATACAATGCAGGTATTCAAATTGATAATGGTGCAGCACAAGACATTCTAAATTTTATAACTTCGCACTCAAGGAATGACTTACAAGTATTGGGGGGTAATGCATATCAATTATTTAAAGATGAATATACGAGACAACATAACACAACTAAATATTATATTTTGCTGAATGGAGGCAATTGATGTGAAAAGAGCTTTCGATTTATTTTGCTCAATATATGGATTAATTGTAGCCGGGCCGTTACTACTTATTGTAGCAGTACTAATAAAATTAGAGTCACCGGGTCCTGCTATTTTCAAACAAAAAAGACCAACGATAAATAATGAGCTTTTTAATATTTATAAATTTAGATCCATGAAAATGGGGACGCCTAACGTAGCAACAGATTTAATGGGGCCAGAAGATTTTATAACTAAGACAGGTAAATTCATTAGAAAAACATCAATTGATGAGTTACCGCAATTAGTAAATGTGCTAAAAGGAGAAATGTCAATAGTGGGCCCGAGACCAGCACTTTATAACCAATATGAACTTATCGAAAAGAGGACTAAGGTTAATGTGCATACAATACGACCAGGTGTTACTGGATTAGCTCAAGTGATGGGCAGAGATAATAACACAGATGACCAAAAAGTTATGTATGATAAATACTATTTGGAAAATCAATCATTACTACTTGATATGTACATCATTTATAAAACTGTGATTAACACAATCTCTTCAGAAGGTGTGTCTCACTAATGGCTAAACACATTTTAATAACTGGAAGTAGCGGATATGTTGGCAGTCATTTAGCAGATAGTTTAGAACAATTAGGTAATAAAGTTAGCAGATTAAATGTAAAAAATACATTGTGGAAAGAACTGGATTTTAAGCAATATGATGCCATTATCCATACAGCAGCTTTAGTACATAACAATGATCCTAACGCTCAACTTGCAGAGTATTTTCGAGTTAATATGCATTTAACATTTAATTTAGCAATGGAAGCCAAAAAATGCGGAGTTAAACATTTTGTATTTATGAGTACGATGGCTGTGTTTGGAGAGGATGGCAAAATTGGTGAAATGGTTGAGCTAACAAATCCAACTAATTTAAAACCAGTGACAAATTATGGTATATCAAAGGCTAAAGCTGAAGCTAAAATACGAGAGATAGCAGATGATAATTTTAAAGTTGCAATAATTAGACCTCCAATGATATATGGAGTAGGTTCACCAGGTAATTTCACTAAATTAATAAAAGTTGCAAAGCGATTACCTATAATTCCAAATTTAAGTAATGCTAGGAGCGCTTTGTATATTAAACATTTGGAACAATTTGTAAATGAAATAATTAAACATGAAATGACAGGTATCTATCATCCAAAAGATAAATTTGAATTCAATACGACAAAGGTTGTAACAGAAATACGGAAGAATGAACATAAAAATACATTTTTATTGCCTATTCCAAAAGCAATGTATCCTATTTTAAATAAATTTCGAGTTATTTCTAAAATCTACGGTAACTTGGTGTATGCCAAATCTTTGTATGCACATGAAAGCAAAGTTGCTATTGATAATCAGAAATTTGAAACAATTATCAAAGATATCATGAATAAATATTAGTATTTTAAAAGTCATTTTAATGAAAATCACATATAAAAATTATTATTTGTATATGGAGGGTATTATTTTGAAAATAACAGTTGTGGGTTTAGGTTATATCGGACTACCAACATCTATTATGTTCGCCAAACATGGTGTGGATGTATTAGGTGTAGACATAAATGAAAAAACAATCGATTGTTTACAACAAGGGAAAGCAAACATAGAGGAGCCAGGGTTACAAGAAGCATTTGAAGAAGTACTTGAAACAGGGAAGTTCAAAGTATCTACCAAGCCTGAAGAAGCGGATGCATTTATCATTACTGTACCAACACCAAATAACGATGATACGTACGAATCTTGTGATATTTCAATAGTACTTAGTGCAATAAACAGTGTAATTCCACATTTAACAAAAGGTGATACGATTATTGTAGAGTCTACTATTGCACCTCGTACCATAGATGACTTCGTTAAACCATTAATCGAAGAAACTGGATTTATAGTTGGCGAAGATATTTATTTAGTTCACTGTCCAGAACGTGTATTACCTGGGAAAATTTTAGAAGAGTTAGTATATAATAACCGTATTATTGGTGGTGTTACATCTAAATGTGTGGAAGCTGGGAAACGAGTTTATAGTACATTTGTTAAAGGTGAAATGATTGAAACTAATGCACGTACTGCTGAAATGAGTAAATTAATGGAAAATACTTATCGTGATTTAAATATTGCTTTAGCAAACGAGTTAACAAAAATTTGCAATAACTTAGACATCAATGTATTAGATGTGATTGAAATGGCTAATAAGCATCCACGT
This sequence comes from Staphylococcus arlettae, assembly GCF_002902345.1. GTDB lineage: Bacteria > Bacillota > Bacilli > Staphylococcales > Staphylococcaceae > Staphylococcus > Staphylococcus arlettae. The sequence continues at coordinate 94,163 of NZ_PPQB01000018.1, read as the reverse complement.
GTAAACATACATTTACCTGGTCCAGGTGTAGGAGGTCATTGTTTGGCTGTTGATCCGTATTTCATTATCGCGACAGACCCAAAAAATTCGCCATTAATTCAAAATGGTCGAAAAATTAATCGCTCAATGCCTCAATTTGTAGTTGAAAATGTTAAGCGGTTATTAACTGGTATCGATAACGCCAAAGTTGCTGTATTTGGATTAACTTATAAAGGTGACGTCGATGATATTAGGGAATCACCAGCTGTTGATATTTATACATTATTACAAGATGAGAACTTAGATGTAGTGGCTTATGATCCACATGTTAAATTAGATTTTGTTGAAAAAGATATTGATAAAGCTACTGAAGGGGCTTCACTGGTACTTATTCTTGCGGATCATTCTGAGTTTAAAACATTTAGTGATGATGACTTCAAATACATGAAACATAAAATCATCTTTGATACGAAAAACATTGTTAAATCCAACTTTAAAGATGTATCATATATTAACTATGGTAATCTATACATAACAAGAGATATAGAGCTAGTTAATTAATGATTGAATTTAAATTGTTATGAACAAGGGGGAAGCAAATGAAGAAAATAATGACCGTTTTTGGCACCCGCCCGGAAGCTATAAAAATGTCGCCTCTAGTTAAAGCGTTACAAACAAATGAAAAGCTACAACCAGTTGTCGTAATTACAGCACAGCATAGAGAAATGCTCGATAGTGTGTTAAACATCTTTGATATAAAAGCAGATTATGACTTAAATATCATGAAGGCAAACCAAACATTAGGTGAACTCACTTCTAGAATTATAACGAAATTAGATGCAGTAATAAAAGAGGAAAAACCAGATATGGTCCTGGTTCACGGAGATACAACGTCTACATTTGTAGGTGGCTTAACAGCTTTTTACAATCAAATACCAATTGGTCATGTAGAAGCAGGATTACGTACTTGGAATAAATATTCTCCATTTCCAGAAGAGATGAATAGGGTCATGGTTGCTCATATGGCTGATTTAAATTTTGCACCCACAGAGCAAGCTGCTAATAATTTACAAAGGGAAAAGAAACAAGTAGCAAGTATCGTTGTAACGGGAAATACTGCCATTGACGCAATGAAGACAACAATTAAAGACGGATATCAGTCAAAAATTCTTGAACGTCATAGTGATAAAAGAGTTATTTTATTAACTGCACATAGAAGAGAGAATATTGGGGAATCTATGCACAACATCTTTAGAGCAGTTCGTGACATTGTAGATGAATATAAAGATGTCGTTGTTATATATCCAATGCACAAAAATCCTAAAGTAAGAGAGATTGCGAGTCAGTATTTATACGATCATTCAAGAATTGAATTAATTGAACCGCTTGATGTTGTAGATTTTCATAATTTTGCAAATGAAGCACATTTAATTCTTACAGATTCTGGAGGAGTTCAAGAAGAGGCACCATCATTGGGTAAACCGGTATTAGTCTTGAGAGATACCACTGAACGACCAGAAGGTGTTAGTGCTGGTACATTAAAAGTTATTGGTACAACTTATGAAGCAGTGTTAACAGAGACGAAAAATTTGTTAGATAACCACAATGAATATGAAAGAATGAATAAAGCTAGTAATCCATATGGAGATGGCAAAGCTTCGCGACGTATTTGTGAAAACATAGAATATTATTTTGGAATTAGAGAAGTAAAACCTGAACCTTTTAATTATAGAAATTAAAATTTAAACAGCATCTCAATAGTTGAAATGATAGTCAACTTTAATTGAGATGCTTTTTTGTTTATCATTGTAAGCGTAATCATAATTTTAGGACAATGATTTCCATTTAAAGTATAATCGGAGTAGTATTAGTACTAGGTATTAAAATTGTTAGAAGAAATGAGGGATATTATGTCTAAAGTAGTGACAGACATTAATGCAGCATTAGTGAATTTGCAAGATGGTATGACACTTTTAGCTGGTGGTTTTGGTTTATGTGGTATTCCAGAATATGCTATCGAAGCTATTCGAAATAAAGGAACTAAGCATTTAACAGTTGTGAGTAATAACTGTGGTATAGATGATTTTGGTTTAGGTCGTTTGTTAGAAAAGAAACAAATCGATAAAATGATCAGCTCTTATGTTGGTGAAAATAAACGTTTTGAACAGCAATTGATTAATGGGGAATTAGCTGTTGAGTTAACACCTCAAGGTACTTTAGCTGAAAAATTACGTGCGGGTGGTGCTGGAATTCCAGCATTTTATACACCAACAGGAGTAGGCACATTAATTGCTGAAGGCAAAGAAGTCCGTGAATTTGATGGAAGAGAATATTTAATGGAACGTGCGATTACTGGTGATGTTGGAATTATTAAAGCGCAAAAGGCCGATACATTTGGGAACTTAGTGTTCGACAAAACAGCACGTAACTTTAATCCACTATGTGCTATGGCAGCGAAAACAACAGTTGTGGAAGTGGAAGAGCTTGTAGAGGTCGGTGATATTGATCCAGATGCTGTGCATTTATCAGGGGTTTATATTGATTACATATTTGTTGGAGCGGAGTTTGAAAAAAGAATTGAAAAGCGTACAGTAAAGGAGGTTAATCATGGATAAAATGACACAAAGAATGAAAATAATTCGTCGTGCAGCCCAAGAAATAAAAAGTGATATGGTCATTAACTTAGGTATTGGTATGCCTACATTAGTTGCTAATGAAATAAATGACCATGTGGAAAATGTTTATTTCCAATCTGAAAATGGATTGTTAGGTATCGGTCCTTACCCAACTGATGCTGAAGTAGATCCAGATTTAATTAATGCGGGTAAAGAAACGGTAACTGCAGCTAAAGGTGCATCATTCTTTGATAACGCAGAGTCGTTTGCCATGATACGTGGCGGTCATATTGATTTGGCCATACTTGGAGGTATGGAAATAGCGCAAAATGGCGATTTGGCTAACTATATGATTCCAGGGAAATTAGTCAAAGGTATGGGTGGTGCCATGGATTTAGTTGTAGGTGCACAACAAGTAGTAGTTATTATGGATCATGTCAATAAACATGGTGATTCTAAAGTGAAAAAAGCTTGCACCTTACCATTAACAGGTAAAGGCGTCGTTGATACATTAATTACTGATTTAGCTGTCTTCCAGTTTGAAGATAATGTTATGAAACTCATTGAGTTACAAGAAGGGGTATCTTTAGCAGACGTAGAAAAGTATACAGAAGCAGAGTTTGAAAATCATTTGAAGGAGTTGTAATGACTTGGTTAAAGATAAAGTAACAATCATTACTGGTGCAGCCAGTGGTATTGGTTTAGAAATAGCTAAAATATTTGCGAAAGAAGAAGCTGAGCTCATTCTCGCAGATATGAATACAACTAAATTAGAGAGCGAAGTGCAGTCGTTACAAGCACAAGATGTAGATTGCATGGGTATCACAGTAGATGTAACCAACGAAGATGATATTCAACGTATGATTCAACAGACTGTCGAACATTATGGGCGAATCGATATTTTGTTTAATAATGCAGGATTGCAACATATAGATAGTATTGAATCTTTTGCTACAGACAAATTTAGACAAATGATTGATATTATGTTAGTTGGTAGTTTTATGGCGATGAAATATGCTTTGCCATATATGAAAAAGCAACAATCAGGACGTATATTAAATATGGCATCTATAAATGGCGTGATTGGTTTTGCGGGTAAAGCTGCTTACAATAGTGCCAAGCATGGCATAATTGGTTTAACTAAAGTAGCAGCATTGGAAAATGCTACAGATGGCATTACAGTTAACGCTTTGTGCCCAGGTTACGTTGATACACCTTTAGTACGTAATCAAATGGCAGAGTTAGCCAAAAACAGAGGAACAAATATAGAAGATGTGTTAGATGAAGTATTGTATCCTTTAATACCGCAAAAGCGTTTGTTGCAAGTGTCCGAAATTGCTGACTATGCTTTGTTTTTAGCTAGTGATAAAGCTAAAAGTGTTACAGGACAAGCAGTGCTAATAGATGGAGGCTACACAGCCCAATAAGGTGAACTTAATGTTTGAGTATAAATATCGCTTAGAGGAGGTTTGTTATGCAATTTATTAGTGCAGATGAGCAAGCAAAATTGTTAGATATGAAAGAAGTTGTAGATGCAGTAGCTGAAGCATTACAAGCTTATTCAGCAGGTCAAACTGAAACACCGATACGTTATTCATTACCTTTTAACCAAGACAATCGTTATTTAGTCATGCCTGCACTGTCAGATGCGTTAAAATTAGTAGGGTTGAAAAATGTAACGTTCGCACCACATAATCCTGATAAGGGCAAAAGTACAATAGTTGGATCCGTAGTGTTATCTGATTATGATACTGGAGAGACATTAGCGATATTAGAAGGTTCATATCTAACAAAAATTCGCACTGGCGCTATTTCTGGTGTGGCGACACAATATTTAGCTAAAGAAGATGCTCAAACATTGTGTGTAATTGGTACTGGTGAACAAGCTGAAGGATTAATTGAAGCTGTTTTAGCAGTGAGGGATATCCAACGTATTCAATTTTATAACCGTACATATGCTAAAGCAGTGGACTTTGCACAAGGTGTTGCAGATAGACATCCACAAGTCGCAATCGCAGTGTATGATGATGTTGATGCTGCCATGGATGATGCAGAAGTTATAGTTACAGCAACGAATGCGTCTGCACCTGTGTTCGAAAAACAAGTGGAACCAGGGGTACATGTAAATGCAGTCGGATCGTTCAAACCAGATATGCAAGAACTCCCTTCACAGTTAATTGCTAACGCAGATAAGGTAGTAGTTGAAGCGGCAGAAGCAGCGTTAAAGGAAACCGGTGATTTAATAAATCCTGTAAATGAAGGTGTCTTTAATGATACAGATTTGTACGGTGAATTAGGGAATATAGTTGCAGGTAAGTTAACCGGGAGAGATTCAGCAGAAGAAATAACTGTTTTTAAATCAGTGGGCTTAGCTATAGTCGATATCGTAGTTGCTAATTATTTTTATCAAAAGTTAAGGGCTTCAAAATAATACTAAAAGAGAGTTGCATCAATATTGGATGTAACTCTTTTTTCTAATTATATATAAGCAAAAGGGTTGTCTGTTAGGATTATATTTGTTTAAATGTAATTATGAAAGTTACAATTAAGGAGTGGAGAGATGAATTTATCATTCAATATCGCAATTCACGTACTAACATTTTTAACTAAACATAGTAACGAACGATTTTCCAGTGATGCTTTAGCAGAAAAGGTGTGTGTTAATGCAGTGCAATTACGTAATGTTGCACGGATATTGAAACAACATGATTATTTGGACGTTCATCGTGGGCAAGCTGGAGGGTATCAAGCAACTAAAAAAACAGCAAGTGCTAATTTAGGTGACCTTTATTTATTGTTCACTGAGGGTAGAGATAAAGGACGTATTTTTACAGGAGACCATGACAGTAGTTGTGAAGTATCTAGTCAAATTAGCACTACGATGGCTAAGCATTTTCAACAAGAGGCGATACGTGTTCAAGCGTATTATGAAAACTTTACTATTAAAGATATTTTAGAAGACATACTCAAGGAGGATAAATAGTATGAAAACATATGATTTAATTGTAATTGGTTTTGGTAAAGGTGGTAAAACATTAGCAAAATTTGCAGCTACACAAGGTAAAAAAGTTGCAATGATTGAACAATCACCTCGTATGTATGGTGGTACGTGCATTAATATTGGATGTATACCTTCTAAAACGTTAGTGCATGAAGGCTTAGCACATAGTGGATTTAAGCAAGCAATGCAACGTAAAGAAGAAGTTATCGATGCGTTAAATAATAAAAACTACCATAATTTAGCGGATGAAGAGAATATTACAGTTTTTGATAATAAAGCAAAATTCCAATCTAATGATACAGTTGCCTTATTAAATGACAATGGTTCAATAGAAGAGACTGTTACTGCTGAAAATATTGTAATTAATACAGGTGCAACGCCAGTAATTTTACCTATCGATGGTATTAAAGAGTCACAATATTTATATGATTCTACTGGTATTATGAATTTACCTGAACAAACACAACGACTTGTAATCGTAGGTGGGGGTTATATTGCTTTAGAGTTTGCATCAATCTTTGCGAATTTTGGTACTGAAGTTACAGTGCTTGAACATAAATCTGAGTTATTAGCACATGAAGATCGTGAAGTCGTGGCTCAAGTTGAACAGGATTTAACGGATAAAGGTGTAACATTCGTATATAACGCTGAAACAACAGCTTTTGAAGATCAAGATGATCATACTTTAGTGCGCACTTCACAAGGAGATTTTGCAGCGGAAGCAGTGTTATTAGCAACAGGTCGTAAACCTAATACTGACTTAGAATTAGACAATACTGATATTAAGTTAGGTGAGCGTCAAGAAATAGCGGTAAATGATAAACTACAAACAACAGTGCCACATATTTATGCATTAGGCGATGTTAAAGGTGGCATGCAATTCACTTATATCTCGTTAGACGACTTTAGAATTGTGAGAGATCAATTATTAGGTAATGGACAAAGAACAACTAATAATCGTGGTGCAGTTCCGTATACAATGTTTGTTGATCCACCATTCTCTCGTGTAGGTTTAACGGCAGCAGAAGCTGAAGTACAAGGTTATGACTTTGCAGAAGGTCAAATGGCAGTGAATGCAATGCCGCGACATAAAATAAATCATGACGAACGTGGTTTATTCAAAGTAGTCATTGATAAATCAAACAATCAGATTTTAGGAGCTACTTTATATGGTGCACAAACTGAAGAAATAATTAATATTATTAAATTAGCGATTGATCAACAGATTACGTATGATGTATTGCGTGACAATATTTATACGCACCCTACAATGATTGAATCATTTAATGATTTATTTAATATCTGATTGGTTTTTTGTTTAGACATGGTGATGAGCGTTAAAAAGTGCTGTCTACAATATATTGTAGACAGCACTATTAAATACGATTATACTGTGTAGTATTGTTTTGATAACAACAAGGAGATTGTAAGGAAATGAATATATTGAAAAGACTATTGTATAAGGAAGATCCTGCTCTGTTTCTAAATAAAGATGCACATCTTGAAAGGACATTAAGAGTAAGAGATTTTCTAGCACTAGGGGTCGGTACGATAGTGTCGACAGCAATTTTTACATTGCCTGGTGTGGTTGCGGCGGATTATGCAGGTCCGTCAGTAAGTTTATCGTTTTTAGTAGCAGCTATTGTTGCTGCGCTAGTAGCTTTTGTATACGCAGAAATGGCATCAGCTATGCCTGTTGCGGGTTCTGCTTATACGTGGATAAGTTTATTATTTGGCGAATTCTTCGGGTGGATTGTCGGCTGGGCATTAATTGCAGAATACATTATTGCAGTGGCATTCGTTGCATCGGGGTTTTCGGCAAATTTGCGAGGACTAATTGCTCCATTGAATATTGAGTTACCTGCAACATTATCTAATTCTTTAGGCAATAATGGCGGCGTAATAGATATTTTAGCTGCAGTAGTGGTTATTATTACTGCGTTATTATTATCTCGGGGCGCATCTGAAACAGCGCGAGTACAAAATATTTTAGTTGTTTTGAAAATACTAGCGATCTTTTTATTTTTAATAGTAGGTTTAACAGTTATTGATTTACATAACTATGTGCCTTTTATCCCTGAACATTCGTCTACTGCGAATAGTACATTTGGTGGGTGGCAAGGTATTTATGCTGGTAGTTCAATGATTTTTATTGCATATATCGGCTTTGATTCCATCGCGGCCAATTCTGGTGAAGCTATAGAGCCTCAAAAAACAATGCCACGTGGTATTTTAGGTTCGTTACTGATTGCAGTGGCATTATTTATTGCTGTATCTCTCGTACTGGTCGGTATGTTTAACTATAGCGAATACAAAGATAATGCAGAGCCTGTAGGTTGGGCACTTCGAATGAGTAATCATGAAGTTATTGCTGCTGTGGTACAAGCAATATCTGTTGTCGGTATGTTCACAGCCTTAATAGGCATGATGCTAGCAGGTTCTAGATTACTGTATTCATTTGGTAGAGATGGGGTTTTACCGACATGGATAGGTAAACTCAACAATAAACATCTACCGAATCATGCATTATGGATTCTTACACTGGTAGCGGTTATAGTAGGGTCAATGTTACCTTTTGCTTTCTTAGCACAATTAATAACTGCTGGAGCTTTGGTTGCCTTTATGTTTGTAACTATAGGTATGTATGCTTTACGGCCTCGAGAAGGTAAAGATTTACCAGAACCAGCATTTAAATTACCTTTGTATCCAGTAATGCCGATAATTATTTTTGTCTGTGTATTTTCTGTATTTTGGGGTCTTAGTGGCCAAGCTAAACTTTATACAATGATTTGGTTTATCGTAGGCATGGTTTACTACTTTATCTATATCATTGTGTTAGATAAACGAAAAATACAATAATATATTGTAGTGAAAGAGGCTGAGACATCATTGATTCGTCTCAGTCTCTTTTCATATTGTTCGTAGATGACTAGCAGTGAAAATGTGCGCTAAATCAACCATTGTTTACTGCTAGTTATCATTGCAAAGGGTGGGATGACGTAATCTTTTTAATAAAATTAGATTTCTGTCCCACTTCTTTTTATAAATATACTAATCTCAATTTTAATTTATATAAAAATATATTAAAATGTAATAATCATGAATAAAGAGGTATGTTTAATGAATAACAATTTGCAAAGAGCGTTAACAGCACGACAGATTCAAATGATAGCCCTTGGAGGTACGATAGGTGTTGGCTTGTTTATGGGCGCCTCGAGTACTATTAAATGGACAGGCCCCTCGGTTATATTAGCGTATGCCATTGCTGGTCTATTTGTATTTTTGATTATGAGAGCATTGGGTGAAATGTTGTATATTTATCCTGACACTGGATCATTTGCGAAATTTGCTAATGATTACATTCATCCATCATTTTCATACATAACTGCGAGTAGCAGTATTTTTAATTGGATCATAGTTGGAATGAGTGAAGTGATTGCAGTCGGCTCGTATATGCGATTCTGGTGGCCAGAATTACCTACGTGGATACCTGGTATAGTAGTTATTGCGATTTTGCTAACAGCAAATTTAATATCGGTAAAATGGTTTGGCGAATTTGAATTTTGGTTTGCTGCTATCAAAGTTGTTACAATTATTTTAATGATTATTGCAGGATTCGGCATTATTTTATTTGGTTTTGGTAATCACGGAGATCCAGTTGGTTTTGCCAATTTATGGTCACACGGTGGTTTTTTTGCTAATGGTTTAAGTGGTTTCTTTTTTGCACTCTCTATTGTATTTGGGTCATATATAGGTATCGAGTTGATAGGTGTTACTGCGGGAGAAACTAAAGACCCACAAAAAAATATTAAAAGAGCAATAAATGGAGTAATTTGGAGAATCCTAATTTTTTATGTGGGTTCTATATTTATAATTGTCACTGTGTATCCTTGGGATGAAGTAAGTCAAATTGGTTCGCCGTTCGTTGCAACATTTGCCAAAATTGGTATAACAGGTGCTGCGACAATTATTAATTTTGTAGTCGTTACAGCAGCAATGTCTGGTTGTAATTCAGGCATCTTTAGCACTAGTCGTATGGTTTATACACTCGCTAAACAAAAACAAGCATCAAAAATCTTTTTAAGGCTAAATCGTAATAATGTCCCAGATATCGCAGTCATTGCTGTGACTCTAGGTATTTTTATGGGCATTGTGTTAGATATTGTCTTACCATTAATATTAGGGAAAGATACTAATATCTTTGTCTATGTTTTTAGTGCGGGCGTTTTACCGGGTATGGTCCCTTGGTTTGCCATTTTAATTAGTCATTTGCGTTTTAGACTGTTAGAAAAGATACCAGATCATCCATTTAAAATGCCTTTTGCGCCATATAGTAATTACGTAACTATTTTAATGTTATTAGCAGTAATTGTCGGTATGATTTTTAATAAAGAGACACGAATTTCAGTTATTATTGGCATTGTTTATATTAGTGTAGTGAGCATCGTAGTAATTGCGAAACAGTGGCGTAGCAATAATTCTATACGATAAGGCTTGTAGAAGGATTAATAATAAAAAACAGTTGGGTGAGTAGATAAAATAGTTGTAAAAACTTAGTTTTAAACTCACTTTCTTATATATTTTTATAGTAATATTATTTTTAAGAGAGAGTAAGAAGTATGACCATTTAATTAAGGAGTATGACATGGAACAATTAATTAAAGATATTGCTAAGGTAGAATTGCATTGTCATTTAGATGGTTCAGTTAGTGTTGAATTAATTAAACAACTCGGCGCAGAACAAGGAATTGACATCAATGAACAGCATTTGCAAGCGGATAAAGACTGTGAAAATTTAGAAACATATTTAAAATGTTTTGATGAAGTACAAAAGGTTTTACAAACGAAAGATAGTTTAAGACGTTCGGTAATAGATGTGGCTGAACAAGCAACGCAAGATAATGTGAAATACATTGAATTACGTTTTGCCCCGTTATTTCATATGGAGCAAGGTTTAGCTGTAGAAGAAGTGATTGCAGCGGTAATATTAGGTGCAGAGCAAGCAATGGCACAACTGGATATTAAAATCAATTTACTAATTTGTGCGATGCGTCAACATGATATAGCAACGAATAGTGAGTTATTTGATCGAGTTATTGCACTAAATAGTGATCTCGTTTGTGGCATTGATTTTGCAGGTCCCGAAGCAGCTTTTCCGCCAGAAGATATAGCTCCTGCCATTCAATACGGCTTGGATCAAGGGCTTAATTTAACATTACATGCTGGTGAATGTGGCTGCATGCATAATGTGGTAGAATCTATTAAATTAGGTGCCCAACGTATTGGTCATGGTGTAGCTATTAATAACAATGATGAGTTATTAAATATGGTGAAAACGCATGATGTGTTATTAGAAATATGTCCGCAAAGTAACATGCAAACAAAGGCCATTGAGTCGTTTAAAGAATTAAACTTACCACAATTGATAGAGCAACAAGTGCCTTTCATCATTAACACGGATAATCGGACAGTCACTCAAACGACTTTAAATGATGAATATGTAATATTGTATGAGCATGAACAATTAACACTTGAACAAATGAAAATGATTAATAAACAGGCTGTAAATTATGCATTTTTAACTGACGCAGATAAAGACGTATTACAAGCACGTCTAGAACCAGTAAAATAACTTTGAAGTGAACACATAAAGTAGTCATTCAATTAAATAACGTTAAGGCGACTTCAATTTTTTATTTT
>NZ_PPQB01000018.1:4531-82856 GCF_002902345.1 Staphylococcus arlettae | reverse complement strand
GATGTCGCCTTAATTGTTGATGGGATGTGTGAATAAATAAAACTGGCAATCAATTTTTTCATTTTGTGGGCAGTTTTTGAGCACGCTTTCCGCGGGCACTGCCTCAGCCTGTAGTCTTCGGCTAGTGGTATTCCCGCAGGAGTCGGCTCAAATCACTGCCAATCTAGTGCTGAAAATATTATACATATAAATTTAACAGTGTCGGTGTTTATTATGTTGAATAAATCAAAAGACAATTAAGATTAAGAGAAATGATTTCTATCTCTGAATTAGATTCGAACCATCCTCTATTACATAAAGTAGATGTGATTTTGGATTAAGACGACTGGCGATCAATTTTTTCATTTTGTAGGCAGTTTTTGAGCACGCTTTCCGTGGGCACTGCCTCAGCCTGTAGTCTTCGTCTAGTGCTATTCCCGCAGGAGTCGGCTCAAATCACTGCCAATCTAAAGTGAAGGCTTTAGGAAATCTAATACAAAAGGGTTATTTAATGACAATATGACAAGAGGCTATCGACAAAGTTTCTGACTTTGTGGGCAGTTTTTTAATGCAAGCTTTCCGTGGGCACTGTCTCAGCCTGTAGTCTTTGGTCAGTGTTATTTCCACAGAATTCGGCTCAAATCATTGTAAATATTATACAAAATGTTTTAGACACACTGTCAGCTAAAGTTTGTCTACTTCTTGGGAATAGCATTGAAAGCCAACGTTATTAAAAATGTTTTATTGCCCTACCACGATAGGATAATTAGCTTACAAAGCTTGATGCGAAATGTATTTTCAGGTCATGTTTTGTTTGACGATATCATTGATACTAGTACGAATCAATGATGTCTCAGGCACGATTTAATGGTAAAATATAGAGTGGTATTTGAGAGAATAGGCTGTACACTGTGATTTTCATAGTACACAGTAAGCATAAATGAGGTGTAGTCAATGGGCGTTATAATGATTATCTTACAAATAATTTTGGGGATAGTTTTTATAATTACAGGATCGAAGATTGTGTCTGGTGCGATGGATAAAGAATTCGTCAGAATGGGTTATCCAAGAATATTTAATCAGATAACTGGTGGGATTGAACTATTAGGTGCGTTAGGCATGTTATTTGGGATTTTTTATCATTTACTAGCTGTAGGTGCAAGTATAATATTAGGCTGCACGATGCTAGCCGGTGCTTTATCGTTAATCTTTTTAGGTAAAGATCCTATTGTGAAAGCATTACCAGCTATCATTTTATTTATTTTAAATGTGATAGTGTTCATTTGGTACATATAAGTGATACAACTAGGCTGAAAATAATTTCAGCTGTTTATAATGACTGTAGTTAGCTAGTAACCAGCTAACTACAGTCATTATGCTTTTAGCGTGATTATTGAGTTTTACACAGTTGGTATAGAGTGAGTGTGAGGTTCATTAAATGTTTTCAATAGCCATTAAAGAAAATAATCTTATTTTATTCCCAAGTGGTTATATACTGAATATTAATATAATCAGATTTTGATATTATTAATAAGTAACTATATTGATTGTTTTTATAAAAAAAGAGCGTATACTTATAAGTGAAAAATTACCCTTGTTTTTACGACAATTCTCAATGGGGAGTGAACTGTTATGCGTGAAGGTAGTAAAATCTTAGCAGCAAGCGTTGTTGTATCGACCCTTGTATTAGGATCTGCTGTAACTACAACAAGTAATGCAAACGTAGCGAGTGCACAAGAAGTAATGAGTCAACATGATTCAGGTATAGATGCGAAAACACAAAAACCATATTATAACTATGATGGTTATACGACTTATGATGGTGCGTTTACACAAGATGAATATTTTGTACAAGCGCTAAAGTACGATAATGTGACAATTAATGGTTATAAAGTTGACGCAACAGCTAGCGGTGGCTATACTTCGAATAAGCATTTGTATGATCAATCAGTTCAATTTAATGAAGATGGAGATGTCTTAGAAATAGTATTCTTTACGAAGCCAGATTCAGTCACTAAAGCAGCATTTAAAGATGCGCATCATCAAAATGAAATTATCGAAGAAGGCGAATTAGGTAATGAGGAAGGTAACTTTGTAAAATATAAAACGATGGACGGTAGTTATACTGCATTCTTTGATCCAAATGATAACTTAATTGAAATAACAATTACGAATAAGTAAGAGACTAGACATGTGGATAATAATCTAGCCTCATGGGACGAGTTAGACAACTATTCAGTGAATGTGCTAGCTCGTCTTATTTGTTGTAGAAAATGTCGTATGATTGAATAGCTATCAGCTAATTATGTGATGTGATTTGCGGTTCTAAATTATAGACTGTGTCAACTGTCGTTTCATTAGTAATGACCTCGTTTAATACTGCCACTACTTTTTCAGCAATAGTCGTTGTTGGCACACCTATAGCATGCACCGGATAATCTAATTTTTTTATTTGAGGAATGTTGTCATAAGAATAAATAACTGGTTGATGTCTATTAACATCTAAGGCGTTTATTGTCCCCAATGTAATATCATAACTACCACAAATTACGCCGGGAGCGATAGATTTATGTTTGTAATAGCTTTTAACTGCTGTTTCCGTTTCGAGCGCCGATAAGCCTTGTGAATCAACTAAACGATAATTAATGTTGTGTTGGGTACAATAATCGATAATAGCTTCTTTCTTTGCCAATTGACGCGCGTCAGTCGTGTGAATATCACCTATGTAATCTATAGTAGTTATGTTTTGTTCAATGAGTGCGTCAATTGCCATTATCATAGCTTGACGATGATTGACGTTAATAATTGGGTAGTCCATGTTACGTGCTACTCCATAAGCTACGACGGGAATATTACGATAAACTTCGGGTGAAAGATTCGTTGAAGGTCCTTCATCAAATACGATAATGCCATCACAGCCAAATTCTACAAATTTTTTCGATGCTACTGAGAGATCATCAATAGAAAGAAACATAACAAAACCTAAATCTTTTAAGGCAATGTTAATTTCAGAGACTAGGTGAGTCACAGCTACACGGTCCACAGAAGGCCATATCAACCCAATAGTATTACTGCGTTTCGAGACCAATGCACGTGCGGAATTATTAGGTATATAATTCATTTCCACTGCTTTTTGTTGAATTAGTTCTTTTGTTTTAGGTTTAACTAAAGGTGAATTTTTTAATGCTTTGCTGACTGTTGAATAACTGACGTTACAAGCATCAGCAACATCTTTGAGGGTAACAACCATAAAAATACTCCTTTAAGGGATTGATTTCAGTTAAGAATAATTATACCATATAGTTATTAATAAAAATATTTTTTTACAACAAAATAACAACGTTGTTATTTTTAAAAGGGGATGCTAAAATGAATTCAACTCAAACAATGCAAGAAATCAAAAAAGCGCAACATATTGCAGTAATGCGAACAAATAGCGGTGAGGAGTTTACTGAAATTGCTAATACGATTATAGATGAAGGGTTAAATGTTATAGAAGTTACTTTAACGACACCTGATGCTATGGAAGTTATTAGCACTTTAGCTAAACGAGAAGACGCATTAGTTGGTGCAGGTACAGTGTTAGATAGTGTATCGGCTCGAACAGCAATTTTAAATGGTGCAGATTTTATTGTTAGCCCAGCATTTGATATTGAAACTGCCAAAATTGCTAACTTATATGACGTACCGTATGTACCTGGTGTAATGACTGTCAAAGAAATGATTGAAGCAATGCAATACGGATGTAAAGTATTAAAACTATTCCCAGCTACACAATTTAGTCCAAAAGCAATAAAAGATTTCAAAGGACCTTTACCTCATGTTGAAATTATTCCAACTGGTGGAGTAGGCAAGGATAATCATACAGAGTGGCTTGATGCTGGTAGCTTTGCAGTGGGTATTGGAAGTGAAATTACTAAAATATATCAACAACAAGGTAAATCAGCATTAGTTGATTACGTTAAAGCGATTAAAAGTGAGGTGTAAGTTATGAAGGTTTATGGTTTTGGAGAGGTATTATTACGTTTTACACCACCTAATTATATACAGTTGAAGGATGCACAGCAGTTAGACATTAATGTGGGAGGTGCAGAATTAAATGCATTAAGTACGTTGGCACAATTTGGTCATGCTACTGAAATGATTACGACACTACCAGAACATGCATTAGGTCAACATGTACTTCAAGAGATGCGTCGTACCCAAGTAGGTACGCAATGGGTTCAACAAACTGCAGGACGTTTAGGCACATATTACATGGAAGAAGGGTTTGGTCATCGTAGTGGTCAAGTCATTTATGATCGTGCATATTCAACTTTTGCTCAACAAACGTCACACTTACTTGAGAATATAGCAGGCTCTAAAGGCGATTATTTTGTTTTTACTGGTATCACATTAGCCGTAAATCATACTATTCGAGAGCATATCGTTTCTTACTTACAACAATTGAAAGAGCAAGGAATCACAATTGTTTTTGATATTAATTTCAGAAGTAATTTATGGACTTTAGAAGAAGCAGTACCTGTCATTAAAGCAGTATTGCCGTTAGTTGATATACTATTCTTTGGTAAAAAGGATGCGACACATCTGTTACAAACGAATGCTGAATCTGATGATATGCATACTTGTGCTCAAACGTTACAACAAAAATTTAATATTCCGTTTTTAGCATCAAGTAATCGTTCGATCACTCAGAGCACATTACAAGGAATAGCCTTAACGCCTGATGGTTTTATTGAAAGCGCAGCTTATCCGTATACAGTATTAAATAGAATAGGTGCGGGAGATGCATTTTTAGCCGGAGTTATACATGGTCTTGAAGCACAGTGGTCATTGACTACTACTTTAGATTTTGCAACTAAATGTTCGGTATTACAGCATACGACACAAGAAGATGCATTACACCTAGCTGAAGCGGATATATTAAATCTACCGGAGCATTTTGGCGAACTCAAACGCTAGTCTATTAGGGGGAATAGGATGAAAAAAATTTTATTTAAAGTTGTAAGCGCATTCATATTGTTAGCGTTACTCGTTAGTATGTCGTCTGTACAAGCAAGTGACAAAGATGAA
Source organism: Staphylococcus arlettae (assembly GCF_002902345.1). Taxonomy (GTDB): domain Bacteria; phylum Bacillota; class Bacilli; order Staphylococcales; family Staphylococcaceae; genus Staphylococcus; species Staphylococcus arlettae. The sequence continues at coordinate 77,804 of NZ_PPQB01000018.1, read as the reverse complement.
AAACAACAAAGTAAAACGATTGTTTTAGCGCATAATCAGCCTACAGAACATCCAGTACACAAATCATTAACGATATTTAAAAAGAAACTAGAAAAAGAATCTAAAGGTCAATTGAAAGTGAAAATATATCCAAATGGACAACTCGGTAGTGAACGAGAAGCTATTGAAATGACACAAACAAATGCAATACAAATGACTAAAGTATCTGCAGGCGCATTAGAAAGTTTCTCACCATCATATTCACTGTTCAATATGCCATATTTATTTGAATCACAAGAAAATTATCGTCATGTCATGAGAGAACCAAAAGTACAAGATGCGTTCTTTAATTCTACGAAAGACAATGGTTTTTTAGGCGTTACATTTTATGATGCTGGTGTACGTAATATTTACACAAAAGATAAAGAAATCAAAAATAGTGATGACCTTGATGGTTTGAAAACACGTGTGCAACCTGGTAAAACAAGTGTCGCTTTAATAAAATCACTCGGCGGAACACCAACACCGATGGATTATGGTGAAGTATACACCGCTTTACAATCAGGTGTTATCGATGCAGCTGAAAATAATGAAACATCATTAACAACTAACAATCATGGTGAAGTTGCTAAAAATTATCATTATACGGAACATGCGATTGTACCCGATATTTTAATTATGAACAAAGAGACTTACGATGAGTTATCTACACAACAACAAAAATGGTTAAAAGATGCAGCAGCATATTCGACAGAAAAGCATGAAAAATTATGGGATGAAGAAGTGAAACAAGCGAAGAAAAAAGCCAAAAATGAGATGGGTGTTAAGTTCCATCAAGTAGATAAATCGTCATTCAAAGATGCTTCTAAAGATTTACGACAATCTTTCGCAGAAGATCCTAAAACGAAAAGTGATTATGAGTTAATTGAGAAGGAGGAGAAAAAATATGAACAAAGCAAAGCTGATCATTGATAAGCTCCTTCTGACATTAGCGGGATTGGCCTTAATCGTTATGGTTATTTTATCGATTTATCAAGTAGCAGCGCGTTTTATTTTTAACGCGCCGAGTACGATGAGTGAAGAAATTGTACGCTTCTTATTGATTTGGTTCGCATTATTAAGTGCAAGTTATGTATTTGGTGTTAAAAAACATATCGCTATTTTGTTTGTCAGAGAATTGTTACCTTCAAAAGTGCAACTCGTAATGGAGAAAATAGGGGATATCGTTATTATATTAATTGCCTTAGTCTTGATGATTTGGGGAGGCTACGAAGTAGTTCATCTTACTTGGAACCAAATAGCACCATCAACTGGAATGTCAATGGCGACAATGTACAGTGCTTTACCAGTATCTGGTGTGTTCGTGATTTTCTACTCTATCTACAATTTACTAGATAAAAATGAATTAGCAACTGTGAAAGAAGGAGAAGAAGGGGGCGGCACAGCATGACAATTATTGCAGGTTTAGTACTTTTTATCACATTCTTTTTCTTCTTGTTATATGGTTTGCCGATTGCATTAGCGATTATTTTAAGTTCCATTATTACTTTGCTATTGATTTTACCATTTGATGTCACGATTGTGACCGCAGCTCAGCGTATGGTAACCGGTATTGATGACTTTACCATGTTAGCAATTCCACTTTTCGTATTAGCGGGTATCATTATGAATAATGGTGGTATAGCGTTTCGATTAGTTAATTTCGCTAAAGTGTTGGTAGGACGTATGCCGGGATCTTTAGCACATACTAACATTGTTGGTAATATGCTTTTTGGCTCAATTTCAGGTTCTAGTGTGGCGGCAGCAGCGGCTATGGGACGTATTATGGGGCCAATGCAACAAACGCAAGGTTATAAAAAAGAATACTCAGCAGCAGCCAATATTGCATCAGCGCCATCAGGGTTATTAATTCCACCCAGTTCATTATTAATTGTTTACTCCTTAGTAAGTGGAGGAACATCAATAGCAGCGCTATTTATTGCAGGTTATATTCCTGGTATTTTATGGGGACTTGCTTGTATGGTTGTGGCTTTCATCATGGCGAAACGAGCTGGCTATAAAGTTTCTGAAAAAATTAGTTGGAAAGATAAACTATTTTTAACGTTAGATGCCATACCAAGTTTACTACTTATTATTATTGTTATTGGTGGTATTGTTGTCGGCGTCTTTACAGCAACAGAAGGTGCCGCTGTAGCAGTACTCTACTCAGTAGTATTATCACTTATATATAGAAGTTTGAAACTAAAACATATTCCTAATGTCATCAAAGAAACAGCAGAAATTACAGGGATGATTTTATTTTTGATTACTGCGTCCGCACTGTTTTCACTCGTTATGAGTTATACAGGTTTACCGGAAGCTATATCTAACAGTATTTTATCTATCACAGATAATCCAATATTATTACTGTTATTAATGAATGTAATCTTATTAATTATTGGTACATTTATGGACATTACACCAGCTGTATTAATATTTACACCAATTTTCTTACCTATTTCGGAAGTGCTTGGTTTAGATCCAATTCACTTTGGTATTATTATTGCCTTTAACTTATGTATCGGTAACATTACACCTCCTGTAGGTAGTGCTTTATTTGTTGGTGCTAGTGTTGGTGGGGTACGTGTAGAAAATGTCTTTAAATATTTAGTACCATATTTCGTAATGCTCATTATTTTATTATTGTTAGTAACATTTATTCCACAACTTTCATTATTCTTACCAAAATTACTTGGACTATAGCAAAGGAGCTCTAATATGACATTAATTAATGATAATTTTTTATTAAATAATAAAACAGCAGTAAAGTTGTATCAGCAAATAAAAGACACACCAATTTTCGATTTTCATTGTCATTTAGATCCACAAGAAATTTATGAAAATAAAAACTATGACAACATCACACAATTGTGGTTGGCAGGAGACCATTATAAATGGCGCTTAATGCGTGCAGATGGTATTGAAGAGGATTACATTACAGGTGCTGCAGATGACTACGACAAGTTTAAGGCATTTATGGAGATGTTACCTTATTCAATTATGAATCCAATGTACCATTGGTGTACGTTAGAGTTAAAACGATATTTTAATGAAGATGTTCAGTTAGATAAAGTGAACATTTCTAAATTATATAAGTCGTTAAATAAAACACTAAAAAAATCAACGCATAAACCACAAGGATTGATTAAACAAAGTAATGTAACGGTAGTTTGTACGACTGATGATCCATGTGATGATTTGAAATATCATCAACTATTAAATGCAGATCGCAAAGTACCATTTAAAGTATATCCAACTTTTAGACCCGATAGTTATGTGTTTTTAAATGCAGACAGTTTAGGGCAAAAAGTGTCACAACTAGAAACAGCAACAGAGACAACGATCCAAGACTTTTCGGAATACATTACCGCATTAAAAGCACGAATTTACTATTTTGATAGACATGGTGCTTTAAGTTCAGATCAAAGTTTTGAACATACACCAACAGTACATTTATCAACCGAAGAAGCTACAGCGTTGTTTAAAACATTACAAGCTAATGAGTCAATATCAGAAGCGGATCAATATGCATTAGCTGGCTATATTTTGACTGAATTAAGTAAGGTCTATAAAGAATTAGGATGGGTTATCCAGTTCCATTTAGGGCCAACACGTAATAATAATACATCTATGTATCAACAAGTAGGTGCAGACAGTGGATTTGATAGCGTAGGTGAACAATTAAGTGCTAAAGCGTTAAACAGTTTGTTAGACCACTTAGAACAGCATAATGCGTTATCAGATACGATTATTTATCCAAATAATGGCAATGACCATTTGATGGTACAAGCCACTGCGGGTAACTTTAGTAATAGTGAACATCGTGTACAACTTGGAGCTGCATGGTGGTTTAATGACACGAAAGAAGGCATGGAGCAACATTTAATTGACTATGCCAATGTCGGTTTACTACCTAATTTTGTCGGCATGTTGACTGATTCACGTAGTATGACTTCATATACACGTCATGAGTATTTTAGAAGAATTTTATGTAACTTAATTGGAGAACGTATTGAAAAAGGTGAAATTGCCTTAACAAATACTACAATTGTCCAAATATTGAAGGACATTTGTTATAACAATGCAGTACGATTATTTAAAGTAAAAGAGGTTAAGGAGGTATAATTATGGAATTATCATTTAGATGGTATGGTCAAGATGACCCAGTAACATTAGAGCATATCCGACAAATTCCAGATATGAAACAAATTGTCTCGGCAATTTATGATGTGCCAGTAGGTGAAGTATGGTCGTCAGTACGTATTAAAGAGTTAAAAGAGCAAATAGAAGCTGCAGGGTTGAAATTTGAAGTGGTGGAAAGTTTACCAGTGCATGAAAACATTAAACTAGGTAAAGATAATCGTGACCAATTAATTGAAAATTACAAGGAATCATTAATTAATTTAGCGGAAAATGGTATCAAAACAGTAACGTATAACTTTATGCCAGTCTTTGACTGGACACGTTCACAGCTTGATTACCCGTTACAAGATGGCTCGAACACTTTAATATATGATCACAATCAAATTAAAGATATCGACCCATTAACTACTGAGTTAAATTTACCAGGTTGGAATGAAAGTTATTCACGTGAAGAAATGAATGAACTTATCAAAGCTTATCAACAAACTTCGGACGAACAGTTATGGCAAAATCTAACTTACTTTTTAGATAATGTGTTGCCTACTGCTATAGAACATGATATTGATCTGGCAATTCATCCGGATGATCCACCATGGCCTATTTTTGGTATTCCAAGAATTATTAAAAATAAAGACAGTTATGAACGTTTGCTCTCTATTAATTCGAGTAAAAATAACGGTATTTGTTTCTGTACAGGTTCACTTGGATCACTTGCGGAAAACGATTTACCAGCAATGATTCGTACGTTCGGTGACCATATTCATTTTATGCATATGCGTAATGTAAAACGTATGGGAGAATATTCATTTGTTGAGACGGGCCATTTATCAAAACAAGGTTCAGTCGATATGAAAGCTATAGTACAAGCACTACACGACATAGGTTTTAAAGGTACAATACGACCAGACCATGGACGAATGATCTGGGGAGAAACAGGTAAAGCAGGTTATGGCCTTTATGACCGTGCGTTAGGTGCCACATATATTAATGGTTTAATAGAAGGAGTGAGTCCAGAATGACGACACAATTTCAAGGCGTTAACGTAGTAATTACAGGGGCTACAGGAGTAATTGGTTCAACGTTTGTGAAAGCATTAGTAGCCAAAGGTGCAAATGTTGGGATTTTAGGCCGTTCAGAAGATAAAATTGTCCAATTACAAGATGACATTGATGCTGAACGCAAACACACAATTGGTCTTGTCGCAGATGTCTTAAATAAAAATGCGCTTAGCCAAGCAAAACAATTATTTAATCAAGCATTTGGTAATATTGATATATTAATCAACGGTGCAGGGGGCAATAATCCCAATGCAACGACAGATGATGAATTTTATGACGAACACAGTGATAAGTCATTCTTCGACTTAACTGAGGAAGGCATAGATAAAGTCTTTAAACTAAATTACACTGGAACTGTGTTGCCTTCACAAGTGTTTGGTAAAGATATAGTGCAAGCAGATGGTGGAACTATTATTAATATTTCATCGATGAATGCATTTACCCCATTAACTAAAATTCCAGCATACAGTGGTGCAAAAGCGTCTGTAAGTAATTTTACACAATGGTTAGCAACATACTTTGCAGGAAAAATTAGAGTCAATGCGATCGCACCTGGATTTTTTGAAACTGAACAAAATAAAGGGTTGTTGCGTAATGATGATGGCTCTTATTCAGAACGAGCGGAAAAAATCATTTCGCAAACTCCAATGGGGCGCTTTGGTGAACCTGAAGAAATTTTAGGTACATTATATTGGTTAATGGACAACAGTCAAAGTGGTTTTGTCACAGGTATTGTGGTGCCTGTTGATGGCGGCTTTTCATCTTATTCAGGCGTGTAAACATGCAAGCTATAGCATGAACTTAATGAATTGAAGCATAGCAATGACATAAAAAAGATGAGACTGGGACAAAATTGATCTGTCTCAGCCTCTTTGCATTTTGGCAGTAGATGACTGTATTGAAAATGCGCTTCAAACCAAGCTTTTTTCAATGCTAGTCATCCTTGCCGGGGTGGGACGACGAAATCTTTTTATCAAATTAGATTTCTGTCCCACTCCCTTTTTTATGCTTTTGTGATGGTTGCAGCTTCAGTTAAATTCATATTTTTGGTTTCTGGTGCTAAGAAGTAAGACACTATAAAACCAATAAATAGTAATCCTCCTGCAATATACAAAGTAATACTTAATCCCAACTGTGATAATAATAGCGGGAAGAAAAATGTACTAATAGCTGAGGCGATTCTACTAATCGTTGTAGTAAATCCGCCACCAGTACCGCGTACATGCGTAGGATATAATTCATAAGGATAAATCCATTGATGACATCCCATGGCAGTATTAAATATGCCATAAATGATAGTAAAAAGAGCCATGAACATTTATTAATGTTCATGGCTCTTTTGCTTTGAAAAATTTATATGCAATTAATTGGGTTGTCTATTGGAAGGAATATGAACAAAATCTTGCTTTTCTAAAGATACATCACGACCTTCTTGATACATTTTTTCGATATGAAATTCTCCCCATTCACAAAGGGTAGAAAGCAGATTGCCAAGAGATTGACCATAATCAGATAACACATATTCAACTTTAGGTGGAACTTGTTGGTAAACAATGCGTTCAATGATGCAATCTTCCTCAAGCTCTCGTAATTGTTGCGTCAACATTTTTTGAGTAATGTTGGGAATTGCGCGTTTTAATTCAGATGTACGAAGCGTGCCATTGTCTTTTAAATGACATAAAATTACTGGTTTCCATTTACCACCTAAAACATCAATGGTTGCCTCTACACCAATATTATAATGTTCTCTTAACATGATTTTCACCTCTATAGTTACTTTAAAGTACCTACAGTACTTATAGGTATCTATATGACTTTAAAGTACGTACTTACTTATTAGTTTTGTTGCGTATATAATAACACACATATTAAGTTAAGCGAAAGGAAAGGTGAATATGAAAAAGCACAATTTTGTGATTATAGCACTTGCTATCTCAGCATTTGCGATTGGAATGACGGAGTTTATTAGCGTGGGGCTATTACCTTTAATTAAAGATGATTTTGGTATTACGTTACCGTTGGCAGGGTTAACGGTCTCACTATATGCGATTGGTGTCACAATTGGTGCACCAGTATTGACGCCATTAACTAATAAAATGAAACGAAAGCATTTATTAATTTGTATTATGGTGGTTTTTATTGTAGCAAATCTGTTAGCAGCATTTGCATTAAGTTTTAGTATGTTGTTGGCCATGCGTATTTTATCAGCATTAATGCACGGTGTCTTTATGTCTATTGCAACTGCAATTGCCAGTGATTTAGTATCAGCGGATAAACGTTCTAGCGCAATTGCGATGATGTTTACAGGGTTAACAGTTGCAACGATTACAGGTGTGCCATTTGGTACGTGGATTGGACAAACATTTGGTTGGCAGATGTCATTTGTAACTATCGCACTTATAGGGCTACTCAGCTTAATAGCAAATATAATTGTCGTGCCGAAGGATTTAAATGAGTATGAGCAGACACCAATTGCACAACAATTAAAAGTTTTTAAAAACAAATCTTTGATGATGGTTTATTTAATTACTGCATTGGGTTATGGAGGTACTTTTGTTGTTTATACTTATTTAACAACTATGTTGACACATGCTTTAGGTTATAGTGATCAGGCAGTAGTGGGATTACTTGTGGTTTACGGTGTTATGGTAGCGATTGGGAATACCCTTGGTGGTAAATTTACTAACCAAACACCTACGAAAGCATTGAGTGTGATTTTCTTAATTCAAGCTTTCGTATTATTAGTCGTTGGTTTTACAACACATTTACACTTTTTAGGGTTATTGGCAATTTTATTAATGGGTTTATTTGCCTTTATGAACGTCCCAGGTTTGCAATTAATTGTAGTGTTATTTGCAGAACGTGATAATAAAGCAACAGTCAATTTTGCTTCAAGTTTAAATATTTCTGCATTTAACGTTGGCATTACACTTGGCTCAGTAATCGGTGGTTATGTATTAGAACAATTTTCAGTAATGATGACACCATTTTTTGCCTTCATTATGGTTATTGTAGCCAGTGGAATGATGTATGTACTTTATATAAAAGAAAAAGAACACAACTTAGCGCAATGCTAACTAAAGGAGCGTAACAATGAAACAAGTTAAATTTTATAACGGTCAATTAATGCCTCAATTAGGGTTAGGGGTATTTAGAGTGGAAAATGATAATACAGCTAAAGATGCGGTGAAACATGCAATTATAAGTGGATACCGTAGTATCGATGCCGCGTTAGTATACGGTAATGAAGAAATGGTAGGTAAAGGGATTGCAGAAGGTATAGCAGCAGCTGGTATTCAACGGGAAGATTTATTTATTACGTCAAAATTATGGTTAGATGATTTTGGATATAATCAAGTTGTACAAGGCTATGAACAATCAATAACTAATTTAGGCTTAGACTATTTAGATTTATATTTGATGCACTGGCCAGGGACGAATAGTACTTTAATGGTAGAAACATGGCAAGGTATGGAAGCATTGTACCAAACAAAGAAAGTACGCAATATTGGTGTGAGTAATTTTAATATTGAACATTTAGAAACTTTAAAAGCACAAACTGCAATTAAGCCTGTAATTAATCAAGTAGAATTTCATCCATATTTAACACAAGCAACATTGCGAGATTATTTGATGCAAGAAGATATTCGAATGGAATCATGGTCACCATTAATGAATGGCGAAATTTTGCAAGATGAGGTTGTAAATACTATTGCACAACAATTAGGTAAATCTGCCGCACAAATCATCATTCGCTGGAATATAGAACATGGTGTAGTCACGATTCCGAAATCAGTAACGCCAACACGTATAGAAGAAAATTTAGATGTATTTAATTTTGAATTATCTGAGGAGCAAATGACAGCACTAGATAAATTAAATCAAGACAAGCGTATCGGACCAAATCCTGTAGCCTTTAATGGTTAACAAATATTAAAGTAGCAAGCAAACTAAAGAGAGTTAGGAACAGTAAATTGTTCCTAACTCTCTTATTTTAGAGTGACTGTAATATTTTATAATAGGTTATGACGAGAAATTATGATGAGTGGTGTCTGTTAAAGTGTCATCTAATAACGGAATTGTGCTACCGTTAACTACAAAAATCGGAATAGTACCTAGAGTGACAGGTATTGTAATAGTTTGACCACCATCATAATATTGCTTTGTAAAGAAGTCTATCCAACCGCTATCATTAGCAGGTAAGTAAATTGATTTTTGTTGCTGTCCTTGTGCCACTATTGGAGCTACCAATAGATCCGGTCCAAGCATCCAAGCAGATGTATTAGTTAACGTTGTTGTATCCTCTTCAAAATCATAAAAAGTAGGGCGTACAATGGCTTCAAAATTTTGGTGACTCAATTGTTGTAATTTATCAAAATAAGGGACGAGACGTTCATGGAGTAACATTGCAGCTGTGATTTCTGGCATCACAGAAGGATGCATCCAAGGTTCATTCACCGTTGCATCACTATTCCAAGAATGAATCGAGAATCTTGGATAAAAGATACCGTTTTGCACCCATCTGACAAATAATTCAGGGTCCGGTTTAGGACCGGAAAAACCACCGATATCATGACCAAAATTATGTACTCCAGACAGACTTAATCCTTGTGCCATATAGTTGTTGTATTCCAATGTTTCCCAGCTTGTAGCATTGTCGCCTGTCCAAGTTTGGACATATTTAGACATACCTGCACAGCCCGAACGACTAATAATATATGGATAATCTGTAGCTGTCGCAGTTTGTTGAATTTCTCTTGAAGCCATAGACATTAATAAAGGCATAACTGCTCGATAGTCATTGAAGCGTTGACATTGGCCATTAAATCCATATACTGTTGCGTTATCATCCCAAATTTCAAATTCATTATTATCATTCCACGTACAATTTATATGGTTATCGAGCAACTGTTTTTTAATTTGTTGTTGCCACCATGCTATTGTTTGTGGATTGGTAAAATCTAAATAATAACCTTGGTCATCCCAAAATTGAATTTTTAAAGGATTACCATCACTGTCTGTAATAAAACCATTGAAAGCTAATACTTCTTCTAATAAAGGATGGTTTAGCATTAAAGATGGCTTGATATTAGCAACAATTTCAACATTATTGTCAGTGAATTTTTGTCCGAAACCTTTTGGATCCGGAAATTTATCATAGTTCCAATTAAATACGTAGCGTTTATCGTCAATTGACGTATAGCCAGAAGATAAGTGGAAAGAACGAACATGAATATTATGCTGCTGGCAGTCTGTTAAAAATTGGTTGAGTCGTTGTTGAGAGTGAGGTTCATCTGTATATTGCATTGTAGAACCTGAATAGGAAGCACTCCAACTTGGGAATAGTGTTGGTCGTCCAGTTAACTGACTGAAATGTTGAGCAACTGCTTTAATGCTGTTGCCACCTATCACATAGTAATCGAGAAAGTCAGCAGCTGTCTCATAATAACGGTAGTAACCATGATAGTTATCGAGCTCTTTCCCTAAATCGAAAACAGAACGTTGATAGTCGTCGTAAAATAAACCATATGATTGTTTAGTATCACGATGGTGTGTAATGTAAAAAGGAATATGTTTGTATAAAGGATCGGTAGATTGGGCATTGTAGCCCATCGCATCAATATTGGTCATACGCATGCGTTGACCATGTTTATCTACACCGCCTGTTTTTTCGCCTAAACCAAAATATTGTTCTTCAGACGAACGTGAGATATAGTGGCAAGTTGGATGTGTAGCGGCAATATGGTGTTGATAGGCTTGTGTTTTTCTATCACTAAATAATGGTAACCATTGTTGAGCTGTATTTAGTTGATACCAGTCACAATGCAAAGTTGACGTGTTGATGATTACTTTAAGGAGAGCGGTTTGAACAGTCAATGTGTCAGCATCTAGTTTTGTCGTAAAGTCAGGTAGGCTAAAGTTTTGGGTATGATAACGGGATAAGCCTTCATAAGGTAAAACAGTATCGAAAGGAGTTACAGTGTATGTAGGTAACTCAATGGGTGCTGTAGGTGTGAGTTTCATATTAATGATATGTGGTTCTAATATACGTAATGTACAATAGAAAGTCTGCTCATTATTTTGTAACGTAATGGTATGGGAATTTGGATAGGAAATGTGCGTGTGATTAGTATTCATGAATTAGCGCTCCTTTTTATAACAACGTTGTTAATTTATAAAGTTATTATACCAATAACCTGTTTGTTAGGAAATAACATTGTTTTTGCACTTAGGTAGTAGTGGGGGTATCAATAATTATAAGTTGTTCGACATGTGCCTGATAATCATCCCAATTAATGTCTGAGTGCGTGTTGTCAGTAATTAAGGTAGTAATGTGTTGGGGATTACAAACAGAGTATAATGAAACTTTATCGAATTTGGAACTATCAGCTAAAACATAAACCGCTTTTGCTTGAGCGACCATTTGTCTTTTAGTTGCAGCTAATGTGTCATTATAATGCGTTACACCTTTATGCGCATCAATCGCTGGTGTAGCTAAAAATAGTTTGAGCGGGTTGAATGAACTTAAGTTAGTTAGCGTTAACGCACCATTTAAAACATAATTATCTGGATGTAAAGATCCTCCTGTAACAATAATATGATGACCACTCGATTTTAACAACGAAGCAATATAAATATCATTCGTGATTATTGTCAAATTGTGTTTTGATTTTAAAGCATGTGCAAAGTGTAATGTTGTAGAACCAGAATCAATAATCAGTGTGTCATTATCATCCACGAAGTCAGCCGCTTTCTGGCCGATACGTCTTTTTTCATCATAAAAAGTAGTTTCACGATCATCAAAATTAAGTTCATCCCAAACTTCGGTATTATTTAACACGACACCACCATGTGTACGCTTAATTTGGTTGAATTGTTCTAGTTTGTGTAAATCACGACGAATAGTTGCAGCATGTACATTAAATTCAGTAGCTAAAGTACGCACAGTAGCTTGTTTATTAGTTTGTAAAAAATTAATGATGCGCTGTTCTCTGTCAGCTGGTAACATACAAAACACCTCAGTTTAATATTAATATAGAGTAATAAAGCTGTGTACGGTAAAGTCCAACCTCACTTACCAATGATATTGTAAGTAGGTTTTTGTCCAGCCTTTATGTTGAACTGTATCTTCCATAGCAGTAGTTAAATCTGCAGTATTGTAAATATCATAGGCTTGTTCAGGAATTAATTGTTGTAAAACTTGTTGATAGTTTGGGTTAGCAAAAGCAGCAATTAACTGTTCGAACTCTCTTTTAGTACTACGTGAACTACCGGACAGTGTTAATCCTTTTTCTAAAATGTCACGCGTATTAATACCTACTAAATCTTCTGTGACACCCATTAAAATAAGTTGACCTTGACGTTCAATTAAGTCAATTGCTTGATTGATTGCAGATTCTGAAAAATGACCACCTGTACATTCAAAGACAGTGTGTACACCGCGATGTTGTGTGAAGTTATAGTCAAATACTAAGTGTGTTGTAGCAAATGACTCAAAAGCGGCTAGTTTTTGTGAATCCGCACCAAAGACGATTAAGTTTGAAGGATGAATATCATATATAAAATGAAGTGCACTGGCTGCTAAGTAACCTACCGGTCCGTCACCAAAAATTGCTACTTGTGGTGCTTCTGTAGTAGTAAGTTGTTGTAGCTGATTAATAGGAAATAAAGAAACTGAACATAATTCAGCTAATAAAGCGACATCTTCATTTAAGTCTGACGGAATTTTAACGACATTATCACCGGGAACTACCATATGACTTTGACAAATGCCATCATATCCACTGCCCATAAATAATGCATTTTCATCGTAATTATCTAAAAGTTCAGTAGTAGGAAAACTAGTTTTACGCAGTCTTGAAGGAATATTAGGCACGATTACGACTTTATCACCTACATCTACAGTTGAATGTTTGGATTGTTCTACTACACCAATACCTTCATGGAATAAAGCCATTGGCAATTTTTTAGCTAATGCTTCTGGGCGACGTTTACCAGTATAGTAGCGCAAATCTGCATGACAGATACTTGCTTTTGTCGGTTTCACGACGATATCGCCTTCATTAAAATCATGTGACAGTGTAGTTTTTTCAAAGACACCAGGTGCGGTTAAACGATAAGCAGTTGATTGAATATTCATCATATACCACCTCAGAAAATGTTTGTTTTTGTTTATATTTCATATAATAAGCGATGAATTAAGAAAAAACAAACATAAATGAACAATAAAAATGTAGCTACTTGTTTATTAAGCGTTGTGTATATTGATTTTTTAGTCGATTTTGCTTATCATTTAAGAAAACGTTTCCATGTTAAAAGGACGGAGGGTATTTATGAGTTATAGTATAGGGATTGATTTTGGGACAAGTTCAGGGCGAGTGTTTTTAATTAATGCGTCAACTGGAGAAATAGTAACACAATATGTTAAACCATATACCCATGGTACGATAGAAAAAAGTTTGAATGGTGTGGAATTACCACGTGAATTTGCCTTACAAAATGCTAATGATTATTTGGAAGTAATTAATGAAGGTATACCAGCTATGTTGGCTGATGTAGCTATTTCACCTAAGGAAATAGTGGGTATTGGTATTGATTTTACCTCATCAACTGTCATGTTTGTTGATGAAACGTTAGAACCAGTTCATAATTTAGCACAGTTTCAAAATAACCCACACGCCTATGTTAAATTGTGGAAACATCATGGCGCACAAGCAGAAGCAGATCAATTATTTACAACGGCACTGGCTGAAAAAAATCGTTGGTTAGGATATTATGGTTTTAATGTAAGTAGTGAATGGATGATTCCTAAAATTTTAGAAGTAAACAATAAAGCTCCTGAGGTGATGGCAGCAACAAGCTATATTATGGAAGCTGGAGACTGGATTGTGAACAAACTGACAGGGAGAAATATTAGATCGAACTGTGGCCTTGGCTTCAAATCGTTTTGGGAAGAAGAGGAAGGATTTCATTATGATTTGTTCGATAAAGTAGATGGAGAACTTTCAGAAATTGTGCGTACTAAAGTCGATGCACCTATTGTTAAAATAGGTGAGACTGCAGGAAGACTTAGCGCAGATATGGCTGAACAACTAGGTTTAGATCCAGAAACACAAGTAAGTCCTTTTATTATTGATGCTCATGCCAGTTTGTTAGGCATTGGTTCACAACAAGATAAAGAAATGACTATGGTGATGGGAACAAGCACCTGCCATTTAATGTTAAATAAAACACAACACAAAGTGCCAGGGATTTCTGGTTCGGTAAAAGGTGCGATCATTCCAGGTATCTATGCGTACGAAGCAGGACAATCTGCAGTAGGAGATTTATTTGAGTATGTGGCTAAACAGGCGCCCGCTGCTTATGTTGAGGAAGCAACACAACTAGGTATTTCGATTTTTGAGGTGTTAAATCAAAAAGCAGAACAGCTCTATCCGGGTGAAAGTGGATTAATCGCACTTGATTGGCATAATGGTAATCGTAGCGTACTTAGTGACAGTCAGTTAACAGGTTGTTTGTTTGGTATGACATTGAAAACGACGCATGCAGAAATTTATAGAGGCTATATGGAAGCTACAGCATTTGGAACGAAAATGATTATGCAACAATATGAAGGATGGCAGATGACGGTAGATCGTGTTTTTGCTTGTGGTGGTATTCCGAAGAAAAATCCATTGCTGATGGATATTTATGCAAATGTGCTCAACAAAAAAATAACTGTAATCGATAGTGAATATGCACCAGCTATTGGAGCTGCAATACTAGGGGCGATTAGTGGTAATGCACATGCTACATTTGATAGCGCCATTCAAGCAATGAAGGAGCCAGTACTCTATGAAGTTGAGCCAGACCCAACTAAAGTAGAACGTTATCAAACATTGTTTGAAGCTTACAACGAGTTACATGATATTCATGGGTATAAAAAGGCGAGGATAATGCGTGAGGTATCACAATTGGCGACAGCTCCTAGGCCAGAATAAACTGAGGGAGTGAGACAGAATCTCGTTTTATTACAAAGGTTTCGTCGTACCCTCGGTAAGGATGACCAGAATTGAAAAAAGCTTAATGTGAAGCACATTTTAGCTTAGTCATCTACTGACAATATGAAAGGAGACTGGGATGAATTAATTCTGTCCCAGTCTCAATTATTATGCTGCAAAAATATTCTTAACGGCATCTATTAAACTATAAAGACCTAAAAATGTAACAACTAAGACAACAATAAAACTAATGATATTAAGTTGCCATGTATTTGCATATTTGCCCATAAGTTTCTTTTTATTAATAATAATTAAGATTAATATGGCAACAAGTGGTAAAATAATTCCGTTTAAAGCTTGTGCAATAAGTAATACTTGTAGCGGTTCAAAACCTAAAGCAGAAGTAATAATACCTATGATGATAATAACAACGAATACTGCTTTATATTTTTTGCTGCGCATACCACCTTTCCATCCTAACAAGCTACTTATTGTCGCAGCTGCTCCAGTAGGAGAGGCTATGGCAGAAGATAAACCAGCCGCAAATAACCCGATACTAATAATAATAGGAGCAAAATCTCCAAACACCGGTTTCAGCGGTCCCGCTAGCTGAATTACACTAGTAACTTCCTCGCCTTTAATTAAAGTTGCAGCAGAGATTAAAATGGCGGCAGAAATAACTCCGCCAATAGTAATTGAAATAATAGTATCCCATCTGGCAAATTTTAAATCAGTTAAATCTTTAAAACGTTCATGTACAGCTGTAGAATGTATAAAGAAATTGTACGGAACAACAGTTGTACCAATCAACGCGATAACCGTTAAAATTGAACCATTTGGTATTGTGGGAACGAAGACGCCTTGCAGTATTCCAATGACGTCAGGTTGAATCACAATCATCGTAATAATAAAAATAAGTCCCATAATAACCATTAATACAAGCATGATTTTTTCTAAGAAACGGTAATTCCCAAATAAGCCGATAAGTAAAATAATTACACCGATTACTGGTGCCACTAAATGCTCAGGCAACTGTAATAAATATGAAGCACCTAAAGAGGTCCCTATTAGATCTCCACTTATATACGCCGCACAGCCAATAGTAACTGCAATAAGTGTAAACCAGACAATGATAAATTTACCGATTTTATGGGCAAACAATTCCTGAATCGCTTCACCCAAACCTTCTCGAGTGACAAGAGAAAGTCTAATAATCATTTCTTGTAATACAATCGTCGCAATGATAGAAAATACTACTGCCCACAATAAGCTATAACCAAAACCTGCACCACCTTGAGTCATGGTAGTTACAGTACCCGGGCCAATAAATGAAGCAGTAATAATCATTCCTGGACCTAAAGATTTTAGTATTTTTTTGAAACCACCCAACATCAGAACCACATCCCCTGTTTGCTTAGGCCTATAGTTTACCTAAATATTTCGCGTGACCGGCTAATACGTAAAGTACAGCTGTAGAGACAAAATGAGCAGAATTTTGATTGGCATCTTGCATTGGATATACTTCTACATAATCCATGCCACACAAACCAAGTTTGCCAAATTCATGAATTAACGTTAATAATTCATAAGAAGTAATACCGTTGCCATCAACTGGGCCACCTGGATTAAAGGCGAAATCTAATACGTCACTACAAATAGTTAAATAGACGACGTCTACATCTTTACTAGCTAAAGCATAAATATCTTTAGCTAATTTTTTTAAGTTTGTGGCTTCGCGAATATCATTAATGGTTAATGTCACGGCGCCTGCTTGTTCGGCATATTGACCAGTTTCAGGTTTGTTACGCGGTCCGTGAATGCCTGTGTGGATGATACTTTCATTTCTAATACCATCAGTTTCGTACAAACGCATAAAAGGTGTGCTTCGTGCATATGCTTCACCTTCATAATCAGGCATATTATCGTAATGTGCGTCTAAATGTATAATACCTACACGCTTATTCATTTTAGTTAATGCTTTTAAGATTGGATATGTAACACCATGTTCGCCACCAAGGCCGATTAAAAATTTATTCGTTTGCCATAAATTGTAAGCAAAACTTTCTATATTGTCATAACTTTGCTTATTGTCATGCGCTACGAAAGGGACATCTCCCACGTCACCCATAGATAAATGTTTGCTGACATCAATATGGTTAAGTTCGGGTAAGTATTGGCTATAACGAGCAGAAGATAAACGAATTTGTTTTGGACCTAATTCCACTCCAGTATAGTCTCCCCAAGTGCTTTCACCTTCAAACGGTACGCCATAAACAAGGACATCAGTATCTAATTCAGTTGCATGTGATAAATTCTTGCTGCCTAGAAAAGTTGGTACATTACCATAAATATTATTTTTCATCGTGAAATCAACTCCCTTTGTTAGTTTATTATTATATATAGTATAATTACCCATTTCAAATATTGTAGCGTAAGCGTTATCATCACTATGTTGTGCCATTAATTTATTTTTATGTAAAATGTTGATTAAATAAACAAAAATATTATAAAATTTAAAGATTGTTGAATTTTTTAGAAAAAAAGAATATTATACAATAAAGTATTGTTGAGATATGTTTATGAATGTACAATTGTTTGTTCAAAAAGGGGTTTGAATAAACTACATATTTATCATGCATACTTTAATCTAATAAACAAATGGGGAATTAGATGGCACATAAGTTAAATAGAGAGCTAAGCAATAGACATATTCAATTGATTGCTATAGGAGGAGCGATAGGCACTGGACTCTTTTTAGGTGCAGGCCAGTCGATTAGTTTGACGGGGCCTTCGATTTTATTGACCTACATTATTGTAGGATTTGTACTGTTTATGTTTATGCGTGCAATGGGGGAAATGTTAATTTCTAATACGCAATATAAAACATTTGCTGATATTGCTCATGATCAAATAGGGCCATTAGCTGGATTTTTGACAGGCTGGACGTATTGGTTAACTTGGATTACTTCTGGCATGGCAGAAATTACTGCCGTTGCCAAATATGTTGAATATTGGTTGCCAGAATTACCAAACTGGATTACATCTCTTGCGTGTATTTTAATTTTAATGACATTGAACTTGGCAAGTACGAAAATGTTTGGTGAGCTTGAATTTTGGTTTTCTATTATTAAAGTAGTGACAATTATTGCATTAATCGTCATTGGTATTGTCATGATTTGTTTTGCTTTTAATACACATTATGGCACAACTGGCTTATCTAATTTATATTCACATGGCGGCTTTTTTCCACATGGTGCTTCCGGGTTTTTAATGTCCTTTCAAATGGTAGTCTTTTCATTTACTGGAATTGAAATTGTGGGTATTACAGCAGGTGAAACGAAAGACCCACGTAAGACGATACCTAAGGCCATAAACAATGTACCTATTAGAATTTTAATATTTTATGTTGGGGCATTGGCTGTTATTATGTCTATCATACCTTGGAATCAAGCAAATCCAGATAACAGTCCATTTGTAGCATTATTTGCATTAATCGGTGTACCTTTCGCGGCAGGATTGATCAATTTCGTCGTGTTAACTGCTGCTTCATCTTCATGTAACAGTGGAATCTTTGCAAATAGTAGAATTTTATTTGGATTAGCAGATAAAAAACAAGTGCATCCACTATTGTTAAAACAAAATAAACAAGGCGTGCCCTTTGTGGCAATTATGGTCACTTGTTTATTGTTGTCGATAACTGTAATCATGAATTACTTCATTCCAAATGCGACACAAGTATTTTTCTATGTTACATCTTTATCGACTATATTATTAATTATTAATTGGATGTTTATTATGCATGCTTACGTAAAATATAGTAAAAATGAACCTCAATCACATAAAACGAGTAGCTTCAAATTGCCAGGTGGTCTAACGATGGCGTATTTTGTGCAAATATTCTTCGTATTTGTGCTAGTCATTTTAGCTGTTACACCTGAAACACGCAGTGGTATGTATATCACACCATTATGGTTTATATTCTTAATTGCAGTGTATTATAAAGCAGTGAAAAAAAGTGGAGATTTATCACTAAGCCGTGGTAATACTGGGTAATAAATATAATGGATTTCAATTAATGAGTGGAGGATTCTAATGGATATTAAATATTCACAAGATGACAATGGTGCATATCAAACTGCGAAAACATATATTGAAGCTACACCACAGACGGTTTTTAAATATTTAAGTACGACGGAAGGTATTCAACAATGGTTTCCACAATTAGAAGTGGACGAACGCGCAGTAGGCGGACATATTTACTTTCATTTAGAAGGTGACAACTATGAAACAATGCATATTACCGAATTTGCTGAGGACCAACGTATAAGTTATACATGGGATGTAGGAGAAGTAAAATTTCAGCTAGAAGCAGACAATAATAGTACGATATTAACGTTAGAAGAATATTTACCTTATACTTTTCCGCACATCATTTTAGATTTTGCTGGATGGCAATTTCAACTAGACAATGTGAAACATGTAATTGAGCAAGGTGAACCGATCGATCAACAAAACTTGGATTTTGAAAATAAAAAATTTGAAATAGCACAACACTTAAATATAGAACAGTGAAGTGTATACTGAGCTAGACTGTACACTACGTTGTGCAGTCTATTTAGTTATAGATAAAATACTTAATTAAAACTTAAAGAAAAATGATTTTTTATATTAATAAGCATTATAGATAATATAGTAAAGTAGATTTATCAAAAAATTTAAAAATTAAGTTTAAATAAAGTTATAAGTGGTAAAGTTAATATACATTCAACTTAAGGAGGAATTTATAATGAGTAAATTTGACGAATTTAAAGACCAAGCTGAAGACAAAGTGAATGAAGTGAAAGATGACAAAGAAAAACAAGAAGAATTAAAAGATAAAGCAAAAGATAAAGCGAATGATTTAAAAGACAAGTTTTAAAATATAGTCACTACGGTGATCATGTTCCCCAGAACATTAATAATGTTCTGGGCGTTTTTATGATTAACATGAACAGTGACATAGAGTCTTTAACATACTTAATGAGTACATTTTATTCTACTAATCAACATTATCAAAGGTGCAGTCACTAAATTTATTAATAAAACAGAGATTATGGAAGTCAGCCATAATCTCTGTTTTATTTTATTAGGTATTATACTGTTGTTGTGACGCTTTTTTGCCATGTACGAAATAATAAACACAAAGTGATACGATAACGAGTAGTCCCATGACAATATATAAATAACGATAACCAATAAATGGAATAATGAAGCCTAAAATAAATGGTCCAATACCAGCACCTAGATCAGCAAACATATAAAAAGTAGATGTGGCTAGACCAATTTTTTCTTTTGGTGACTGTTGGATAGCAATGGCTTGCGCACTAGGGATAACTGTACCGTAGCCAATACCAATAAAGATCGCAGAAATAAATAAAACAATACTACCATTTGTCATTCCTAGCGTTATCAACCCGATGATAAAACTAACGAGTACTGGATACATAATTTTATTTTCTCCGTATTGATCAAAGATTTTTCCAGTAATAGGGCGTGTAACAAATGTACTTACGGCGTAAACTATAAAAAAGAAACTGGAAGCGGCTGCCAAATCAATTTTAGCAGTGAAAACAGTCATAAATGATAGCACACTAGAATAGGCTATACCTACTAAGGCTGCGACCATTGCAATAGGTAGTGCTTCTTTTTGAACATAAGCTTGTATTCCAGAAGGGCGTGTTTTGTCAGTTGATGGTTTAGATAAAGGTAATTTTTTAATACTTAACGCAACAACAAATGCTAGTAAAATAACAATCAAGCAAAGTAAAAAGTTTCCTTGATAGCCTAAATTTTGATTGATAATAATACCAGCGAATGGACCGATAGCAGAAGCTACTGTGACACTTAAAGCATAATAGCCAATTCCTTCGCCTTTACGATTTTCGGGAATAATACGCGAAGACATAGTACCAGTTGCAGTGGATGATAAACCAAATGCAACGCCATGTAATAAACGAACTATCATTAAAATAATTAGACTGTGTATAGCAAAATAAAATGCTACCGTAACAATAGAAAATAAAATGCCACCTAACAAGACGTTTTTAGGTTGCATATTATCTATAATTCTTCCGGCAAATAATCTACCAAACAGCATACCAATGATAAAAATACCAGCTGCCAATCCTCCCATACTTTCGGAAGCGTTATATTTTTCTATTGTGAATACAGTAATGGACACAATAAGCGCATAATGTATGAGATACATTAAAAAATTAACAATAGTAATAAAGATAAAATCTTTAGACCATAGTTTGTCATACATAGTAAGACCTTCCTTTTAGTTGTAATATCAAAACAATTAATATTATAATAATTAAAATATACTTATGTATAATTGGAATTTGTGATATTAATATAAGTTTTACTAAAGTGAGGGGATTTGGTGAATTTTGAGCAACTGGCATATGTCAAAAAGATTTACGAATTGGAGTCTATGATTCATGCTGCAGAAGCGATTCATATTAGTCAGTCAGCTATGAGTCAATCATTAGCGAATTTAGAACAAGAACTAGGTTATACATTGTTTCATCGTTCACGTAAAGGGACGTTACCAACGCCAGAAGGTAAACAATTGATACCCTTTATTATTGATATTTTAGATTCGCGTGACAAGTTGTCAGCAGAAGTTGAAGCGATGACTTCTCATTTGAAAGGATCTTTAATTATCGCCACTATTCCTACTTTATTCAATAAAATTATCCCTAAGGCATTATCAGCATTTAAGAAAGATTACCCACATATAAATGTTGAAATTTTTGAAAGTTCACGTGAAGATATCATCCGGTTGGTAGAAAATAATGAAGTAGATATTGGTTTAATAGGTATTCGTGATAATGAACAACTTAGTTCAACTATAACCTTGCATTCATTAAATCGGACTAGTGATTTTAAATTAATAGTGCCCAAAAAATCTAAATTGGTGTTAAAAGATGTAGTGAGTTTAGAGGAAATACAACAATATCCATTTGTTTTATATGATCGTAGTTTTTATCAACATAATTTTAAAGAATTTGAAGAGGTTTATGGCCCATTAAAAATTGTGTTTCGCACAAATAACCCAGGAGTAGTGCTACGTACAGTAGCTGAAGGTTTAGGTGTTAGTATTGTGTCGAGTTTAATGT
The DNA here is from genome assembly GCF_002902345.1 of Staphylococcus arlettae. Classification (GTDB taxonomy): domain Bacteria; phylum Bacillota; class Bacilli; order Staphylococcales; family Staphylococcaceae; genus Staphylococcus; species Staphylococcus arlettae. The sequence goes on along the minus strand of NZ_PPQB01000018.1, from coordinate 55,442 downwards.
TGGAAGAAGATTTATTAATTGAAAGTGGAATGATTGAACAAATACCTATTGGCAATCCTTTTGACTATTATATTTATTTCACCGCTCTGACTAAAGGAGTGCAAAATAAATATTCTGTGGCAAATACCTTTATTACTTATATAAAACAGTAAAACATCAAGGTATCGAGCAAAAAACGCTCGAACATCATTGATGCATCCAGTTCATAGACTTTCGATGAAGTACTAACTTTGTTGGCAGTTTTTGTGCACGCTTTCCGCGGGCACTTCCTCAGCCTGTAGTCTTCGGCGAGTGCTATTCCCGCAGGAGTCGGCCCAAATCACTGCCAATATTATTTATTTTATTCATAGTCCATTTGGTATTACAGAAATAATAGCTAAAGTGGATTTCCATGCAAGCATCAGTTATATTTTTAGATAATACACCACATTTAGTAACTGTTCAGTAACAAACGATACACGTTGTTGTCACAATACAGATTTCTGTCACACTCCGCAGACTGTCAGCAGAGTTTCCAACTTTGTTGGCAGTTTTTGTGCACGCTTTCCGCGGGCACTGCCTCAGCCTGTAGTCTTCGGCGAGTGCTATTTCAGCAGGAGTCGGCTCAAGTACTACCAATGATAAATGACCGCTGTTATTTAATACATTAATTAATATATAAACAAATAACCCTTAGTCGAATTATCACCTAAGGGTTATCGACAGTCTGAAAGTACTACTGTGCTTCGATTTTCGTTAAAAATTGATAGAACTGCTGTATTGCTGATAATTGTTGATTACATTTCGTACTGTCTAAACAAATGTAATCACCTTTTTTAGTATAGCGCCCATCACTAGTAGCTTTTGTTTTTCTTGTAAATAACGTGACGTTGGATTGTTTATTACATATGGCACAAAATCCTTTGACGGTATTTTGTGTGATATCGCCATAAAACCCTTGAAGTTGATGATTATTATCATAATATATGATGTACTTACGATTTGATGCGATATCGTTCCAGCCGATGTACGTACTTTCTAATAAGACCTCATCACTTATGAATGGCGTTTTTAATTTTTTTACTTTTTTAAAAACGCGTTCGACTTGTTTTTTGGTCGGATGTTCAAAAGGAATAACATAGGACTGAAATGATTTGAGTACCTTTTCAGCTTGTGCTGTGGAACACTTTCTATTCATTAGCACTTCAATACTGTTAGTAATTTCAGAATTTGTGCTTGGGAAGGTTTGAAGTATGTCTTCTCGTACGGCTTCTTGAATAGATGTTACTGTTTTAGGGTCATTCACTGAATGATAAACATTGAGTAAATGTGCTACTTTGTCTGCAATAAAGTTATATTGATATGGGTATAGATTAAGATTCATTGTTTATTTTCCTTTCACAAAACGTATTTTAGGTAAGATAATGCTTTGTGAAAAGTGAGTGATTTACAAAGCATTACAAAATGCGTTGTGTATTAAGCATGTAGCATTTAGGTGCAACATATCATCATCTCCAATTTAAATGTTAAGTTGTTTATACCAAGATAGTTGAACATTGTCAACAGCGCTATAATTGTGTGATAAATCAGTCATTAGACTTGTGATTTTGAAAGTGGTACAATTTAATAATTGCTGTTATGACGAGGGTAAAAAGCGGTCATTTCAAGGCTTATTACAATTGTATTTTCGCGGTTTTCTGGCTACTCAATGAAAGTCAACAACACGAAATTACAACTACAGAACGCTTATATTTTTAAAGTTGAGGCCAACAATAAAAATTTAATAAAAAGAGAGAAGGGTTTTTTTGGCTGAAAGTGAAAAATTTAATTTGGGCAAAAACATGCCATTATTTATTGTGCTATTATCTGGTGCTTTTATCACAATATTAAATCAGACATTACTTGGTACTGCGCTTCCACCCATTATGAAAGATTTGCAACTATCTAATAGTACCGTGCAATGGTTACAGTCTATTTTTATGTTAGTTAACGGTATTATGATTCCAGTGACAGCGTTCTTTATTGAACGTTTTACATCGAGGCAATTGTTCTTATCAGCGATGGGGATATTTACAGTAGGTACATTAATTTGTGCAATTGGGCCTAATTTTAGTATTTTATTAATCGGTCGTATCTTACAAGCAGCAGGTGCAGGTATTATGATGCCACTGATGCAAACAATTTTATTCTTATTATTCCCAGAGGAAAAACGCGGAACAGCGATGGGATTATTCGGTTTAGTTATCGCTTTTGCGCCTGCGATAGGGCCTACATTATCAGGAATTTTAGTAGAGTTCTTTACTTGGAGAAGTGTTTTCTATGTAATTTTACCAATTGCGGTAGTTAATATTATTACTGCGTATTATTTATTATCAAATGTTACAGAGTTAACTCATCCAAAATTAGATAAACTATCAGTGCTTTTATCTACAGTTGGTTTTGGTGGTTTATTATACAGCTTTAGTACAGTAAGTGAAGCTGGATTTACGAGTCTGCGTGTTATTATCACATTAATTATTGGTGTCGTAACATTATACTTCTTTATTAAACGTCAATTGAAACTCAAAGAACCTATGCTTGAATTTAGAGTATTTAATTATAATATTTTTACCATTGGTACTATTTTAGGCATGTTCGTCTTTGCAGTAATGATTGCCACAAATATTATTTTGCCTCTATATATGCAAAATATGTTACAACTTACAGCATTAGAATCTGGTTTAGTCTTACTACCAGGTGCAATAGTTATGGGACTTATGAACCCGATCACCGGTTACATGTTTGATAAATTCGGTGGTAAGTGGTTGGCACGAATTGGTTTATTACTATTAGCATTATCTACCTTGCCATTTACATTTTTAACTAGTCATACTAGTGTTACGTATTTAACTATAATGAACAGTATACGTATGGTTGCTATTGCAATGGTTATGATGCCTATGACAACTTTAGCAATTAATCAGTTGCCAAAACAGTTAATACCACATGGTACAGCGATGAATAATACATTTAGACAGATGGCAGGTGCTATCGGTACAGCTGTATTTATTACTATTATGTCATTAGCTGCAGTATCAGATGGTGGAGCAGAAGGTATTATTCACGGTGTGAACATTTCATTCATAGTAGCCACTATCGTAACATTCTTAGCTTTTGCATTATCATTTAAACTACATGAAGGTCCTAAAAAAGTTAAGAAAATGCAAAGTTAATGAGCGGTAAGTTGATAGTTGTAGCTTTCAAACAACATATTTCGTCGGATGGTTAGTACACAATTTGTGCTAATATCTACAATAAAAAGGATGACTTTTACGTGATTAACGTAGAAGTCATCCTTTTTTTATAATATATTTTTTAAGAGTAGCCTGTTAACTGAGCAATAATTAATGCGATGACTGATATACCGGCCCAAATAATAAATAGTGGGAAAAAGAAACGAATCCACTTAGTATAAGATACACCGCCAATTGCTAATGCGGCCATAAAGTAACCACTTGTTGGATAAAACACGTGTGTAAAGCCATCACCTAATTGGAAAGCGAGGACAGCTGTTTGTCGCGTAATACCTAACATATCGGCTAATGGAGCCATGATAGGCATAGTTACTAATGCTTGACCACTACCTGAAGATATAATGAAATTAATTAAAACTTGTACAGCATACATACCAACGGCAGCTACCGTTGGTGTGGCGCCATCAAGTACAGAACCTAAGCTGTGAACAATCGTATCCATAATTTTACCATCTTCAAGTACAACGGCGATGGAACGGGCTAAACCGACAATGATTGCTCCCATTAAGACATCTTTAAAACCATCATTAAAGGCTTCGCAAATCTCTTGAGTGTTGAGTCCAGTGATTAAGCCGACGACAATACCCATAACAATGAAAAGTCCTGACATTTCGACCATGAACCAGCCTTGTGTGATAACACCGTAAACTAAAACTATAAAGAAAAGTAAGACTACTGCGATACCAATTTTTTGACGTTTTGTTGCCACAAGTGGTTGATGTTGCGTAATATCTTTATAAATTTCACGTTTTTCTCGATCCTCTTCATAAACTAAACTATACGAAGGATTACTTTTTACTTTTTTGGCATGTCTCATTATAAATAATACGGTAACTATAATAACAATTACGAATAAAACTAGTCGAAAACCTAAACCTGAAAAGACGGGAATACCAGACAATTTTTGTGCTAAACCTGTGTTGATTGGATTAAGTACCCCTATAGTAAAACCTACTACCGTACCACACAAAGCAATAGCACTGGCCGTAATGGAATCATAACCAAGTGCGATGATTAACGGTAAGATAACTGGTATGTATACGAGTGATAGTTCGGCTGTACCAATTAAAGTAGCAATAATAGCAAATGTAATAGTTAAGACAGGAATAATAAAAATACTTTGATTCATAAAGCGACGTGCTAATTTATCGACCCCTATTTCGATAATGCCAGTACGACGTAAAACCATAAACATACCACCGATTATTAAAGTGAAGAATACAATTTCTCCAGCTTCTATCAAACCTCTAGGTATGATTGTAATGAAATCGATAAGACCAATTGGATCTGATTGTACATATTTAAACGAGTCAGCGTCTACCATTTCTCGTCCCTCTGGACCTTTTACACGTTTGAATACACCAGAAGGTATTAAATAAGTAGAAATGGTAGCAATAACACCAAAAATAAATAGTAACACATAAATATGTGGCATCTTCAGCCATTTTTTAGGCTGTTTATGACTATCATTTTGTTGTGGTAACTTAGACATTGTTTGTCATCCCCTTTGTTTATAAATTTTAATAAAAAACAATTTATTAAAAACAAATATTAGCACAATATTTTGTATATTATAATGAAGTGTATTTTAACTTAAAAATATATAGTCAAATAGTAAAAATATTTAGAATTTTTGTTTTTACTGCACAAAATTGGCTGATTGTTGCTACTGATGCATTTTTAATAAGATGCTGAAATAAATTAATTCAAGTATTTATGTTCACTCACAGTATACAAAATCTGCTTTTTATACTATAATAATAGTTGAAATGAGTTAAATGTTCATATGAGAAATACATTGCATTTTAACAATAGACAGGGAGAGAGAGAAATGAAAAAAATTATGATTACTGGTGCACTAGGGCAAATAGGTACTGAATTAGTAGTGAAATGTAGAGCATTATATGGTAATGAAAATGTATTAGCTACAGATATTAGAAAACCAGAGTTAGATTCACCTATTATGGAAGGGCCGTTTGAAATTTTAGATGTTACAGATCGTGATCGTATGTTCGAGTTAGTAGAGACATTTAAAGTAGATACGATGATGCATATGGCAGCTTTATTATCAGCTACAGCTGAGAAGAATCCTTTATTTGCTTGGGATTTAAATATGGGTGGTTTAATGAATGCTTTAGAAGCTGCACGAACTTATAATTTGAAATTCTTTACTCCAAGTTCTATAGGAGCATTTGGACCATCAACGCCAAAAGTAAACACGCCGCAAGTGACTATTCAACGTCCGACATCAATGTATGGTGTCAATAAAGTAGCAGGGGAATTACTTTGTCAGTATTACTTTGATAAATTTGGTGTTGATACACGTAGTGTTCGTTTTCCTGGGTTAATTTCACATGTTAAAGAACCAGGTGGCGGTACGACTGACTACGCAGTTGAGATATATTTTGAAGCTGTGAGAGAAGGAAAATACACGAGCTTTATAGCTGAAAATACATTTATGGATATGATGTTTATGGATGATGCCATCGATGCTATTATTAAGTTAATGGAAGCTGATGGTGTAAAACTAATTAATCGTAATGCATATAATTTAAGTGGAATGAGTATCGAACCGGAAATGGTAGCAGCAGCGATTAAAGAATTTTATCCAAATTTTGAATTAGCTTACGATGTGGATCCCACAAGACAAACCATTGCAGACAGTTGGCCAGATAATATAGATGTGAGTTGTGCTAGAGCAGAGTGGGGCTTCGAACCAAAATATGATTTGACTGAAATGACTAAAGTTATGTTAGAAGCTATTGAGCATAAAGATAAGGTAAAATAATAAAGGCAACAGCGCGCTAAAAATATTTAGCGCGCTGTTTATTTTATGAATATATTGATAAAAATGAATAACCTAAGAGGCTATTTTGCAGTGTACCGACAAATGAACTTTAAAATAAAAGTAAAAGTAGGGTACTCACATGCTTATCATCATGAGTTATTTAGTAGCCAGATTAATGGTTATAGTGTAATTTGCTTCATACCTTAACTTGTACAATTTTAGTTTCTATATTAACTATTTAGCTCTCAATTTTTTAAATCCTTTTAAAATGAGTGGATAAAATAAAGCAAGAATAGTCATTAAGGTTAATACTACGCTAATAGGTGAGCCTAAGAATATATCACCAACATTGTTATTACTAACGATTAAACTCTTACGAAAGTTTTGCTCCATATCTGAACCGACAATAGCTGATAAAATTAATGGAGCAATAGGGAAATCTAGTAACTTTAATACTAAGCCAATAATACCGAAAATAATTAAAATATAAAAATCAGTTACGCTATAACCTAATGTATATGTACCTACAAAAGCGAGTACCAAAATGATTGGATATAAAATCTTGGGTGGTGTCCGTAAAATTTTTAGTAATAAGCCGATGAGTGCTATATTCAAAATAACTAAAAAGATATTCCCGATAAACATACTGTTAACTAATGTCCAGATTGTTTCAGGTTCATTTTCAAACAATAGCGGGCCTGGCTGCAAACCTAACATGATAACAGCCCCAAGAATAACGGCAGTTGTTCCTGATCCAGGGACACCCATCGTCAGTAATGGAATCAATGCACCTACTGAAGCCGCATTATTGGAAGCTTCAGGTGCTGCTACTCCTTCAATTTGCCCTTTACCGAAATTTTTGCCATTTTTAGAAATTTGTTTTTCTGTAGAATAGCTTAATAATGCTGCGATTGATCCACCAGCACCAGGTAAGACACCGATGATAAAACCAATTGGACTTTGACGCAACATAGCCATACGTGTTTGTTTCCAGTCTTTTTTAGATAATTTCATTGAGCCGACATCTGCTTTTGGCGGCTTTAAAGCGTGTAAATTTAAGTAGTTATACAATACCTCGGCTACAGCATAGACGCCTATAATAACTACTAAAAAGTCAATGCCTTCACTTAAGTGTGGAATATCAAAAGTAAATCGATAGATACTTGTTTGTAAATCTACACCTACCGTACTAATCATTAAACCTATGGCCATAGCTATAAAACCTTTGACCATTTTACCTAATGATAATGTGACGATGGCAGACAGAGTAAACAAAAATAATAAAAAGTATTCTCGTGGACCAAACTCTAAAGCGAAATTCGAAAGTGGTTTTGCTAGTAGAATAAAACCAAATACTGCAGCGATACCGCCAAATAATGATGCTATGGCAGAAATAGTTAAAGCTTTTCCAGCTTCTCCATTTTTAGTCATTGGATAACCATCAAATGTGGCTGCTATAGCAGAACCATCACCAGGTGTATTAAGCAAAATGGAACTACGAGAGCCACCATACATGGCGCCATAGTAAATGGAAATCATTAATATTAAGGCACTTACAGGTTCCATACCAAATGTTACAGGTATCAACACCGCAACTGCTGTTGCTGGACCTAAACCAGGTAACATACCTACTACAGTGCCTAAAAAGCCTCCAATAAGTACCCATAAAATATTCATTGGGTGTAAGGCTGTCGATAAGCCTTCCATAAAACTATTCATATCTATCCCCATATTTTAGTCCTCCTTTAAGGTAAGCTAACATCGAGTAATTGTGAAAATGTGTACCAAGCAATTGCTGAAAATATAATGGTCACTAATATGTTTTGAAACCAATGCTTAAAGCCATTAATTAAAAATAACACAGCTCCTAAAAATAAAATCGTTGAGATTAAAAAGCCAAGTGGCTCAAAAAGCAGTGCATAAACTAGGGCGAAGACAATCGTGAAAATAATTCTTAGCAACGTTGCACGTTCTAGTAATTGTGCAAAAGCGGTAAAATTTTCACTTCTTTTACGTAATTCTTGAATAAAGTAAATAGCACTCATAACAATGAGTAAGCTGGCGATAAGTAATGGGAAATACATTGGACTATTTGGATCACCTATATTAGATTTAGGTAGATTTAACGTGAAAATAAGGTAAACTAAGCCAAATAGCAATAAAATTATGGGAAAAATGAGTCTAGCCATAAAATACCTCCTTTATTTTAATCCGGAATCTTCTACAAGGTTTTTATATTTTTTACGTTGTTCTTTTAAAAATAGTTCGCTTTCTTCACTATTTTTATAGAAATTATCCCAATCATTATTGCGACGAATCTTTTGCCAATTGTCAGATTTAACAACTTTTTTCATTGTTTTATCCCAATATTGTCGTTGTTCAGGACTCATATTTTTCGGTCCCATAACTCCACGCCAATGAGGGAAAACGATATCTAATCCTTGTTCTTTCCAAGTAGGGACATCTTCAATTCCTTTTACTGGCTTATCCGATGTCACTGCAAGCATTTTAAGTTTACCTGTTTGATGCTGTTCTTTAACTTCTGATACTGCTGTGGAAGCGACGTCAACGTGTCCTCCGAGTAAAGCTGTTTGTAAATCGCCTCCACTTTTATAAACTAGAAAGTCTAATTTATCGACATCTACACCAGATGCTTTAGCAGCTTGAACAAAAGCTAAGTGATCATTATTACCTAAACCTGGAGCTACCCCAATTGTTAACGATTCAGGATCTTTTTTTAATTTATCCATCACTTGTTTACCAGATTGTAGATTGGATTGTTTTGAAGCGGTTAAACTAATCCATTCAGTTGCCATTATGGCAATAGGTGTGAAACTTTCAGTACTTAAATCACTTAAATCTAATTCATTATTAGATAATAATAAGCTTGAGTTAATAGCAATAGTATTAGGATTACGTGATTTTAAATATTGCCAACCAACTTCACCACCGCCACCAGGTTTGTTAATTACATTAACATTTTGTGTGGTTAGGTTTTCGTCAATCATAATTTTTTGAATAGCTCTTGCAGTAGTATCCCAGCCGCCACCGGGAGATGCAGGTGCGACAATTTCCACTGTTTCATTTGGAAATTTAGCCTTCGGGGCATCTTTATCATTTTCATTACTACAAGACGATAAGATTAAAAATGTACTTAGAATAAGACATAATAATTTTTTCAAAAAAACTCCCCCCTTTTTATTGAAAGCGTTTGCAAACTATATTAAATATTATCAGAATATTCTATAAATTCAATAGATAATAATATTTTTATTTTCTAAAAGAATATGTAATAGTGTGAAAGCAATGGGGGATGCTGAACAGCTAGTATTGTCTTGTTAAGGTTGATTAGAGATAGAGGAAATGCTTGTATTTAATGTAATAACACGCTAGTGAGTATTAAGAGTGCAATGAACAAAGCCTAGAACAAATTAATTTGTTCTAGGCTTTGTATCAATTGAAAATTATTTATTTATAGTCTCTTTACGATATTGTCGTTTAGCTTGTAATTCGATACCAAGATATTTTCGTTCTCGGTTAGCATCTTTATAGAAGGCAATCATCATTAAAATAACTACAAAACTAAAAGGTAAGGCAGAAATAATAGCGGCTGATTGCAATGCATCGAGGCCCGTAGTACCACCAGCTAATAATAGTACGTAAGCAATGGCTGATAGAGATACGCCCCATACAATTTTGACGAAAGGTGAAGGGTTTAATCGGCCATATGATGTTTGCATACCTAAAACGAATGTAGCAGAGTCCGCAGATGTAATAAAGAATGATGCAATAAGTGCTAATGCAATAATAGATAGGACAATACTAAAAGGAATTTCATTGAAAATGCCAAATAGTTGCGTTTCTGGAGGCATTTTAAAAATCGCATTATGTGATTGACCAGCTTTAATACCTGTAGCTCCAAAAGTACTGAACCAGATAAAGCTTATTAATACAGGAACACCTAACACTGCAGCTGAAAATTCTCGGATAGTGCGTCCTTTAGAAATACGAGCAATGAAAATACCTACGAAAGGACTCCAGCTCATCCACCAACCCCAATAGTAAATCGTCCATGTTTCTAGCCAATCTGATTTTTGTTTGTTGAGTGGAGCAACATCTAGACTGTTATAAATCAATGTATTTAAATAGTCACCGATACCTGAAGTCATCATATTTAAAATAAATAATGTTGGTCCAACGATAAACATAATAAGGAGCAACAGCCCAGCTAAAACCATATTTAAATTACTAAGATACTGGATTCCTTTGCTCAACCCACTCCATGCACTGTATAAGAACAGTACGGTAACGACTAAAATAATAATTCCTTGAATCCCTTTATTATTTGGAATACCGAATAAGTAATTTAAGCCACCGTTAATTTGTATAGCACCAATACCTAATGATACAGCGACACCGATAATAGTGGCGAATACGGCTAATACATCAACAGTAACGCCGAGAGGGCCTTCTACTTTGTTACCTAGTATAGGACGTAAAGTTCTAGAAATTAATCCATTTTCACCTTTTCTAAATTGTGAATAAGCCAAACCAAGTGCAACAATGCCATATACTGCCCATGGATGAAAACCATAATCTAAAAATGAAGATCTAAATGCTTCTGTCATGGCAGCTTTCGTTTCTGGAGAGGCCGTAGGTGGAGCTAAATAATGTGCAATTGGTTCTGAAGCGCCGTAAAAAACTAGGCCAATCCCCATACCAGCACTAAAGAGCATGGCTAACCAAGAAACTGTGCGGAATTCTGGTTTGTCCCCAGGTTTTCCTAAAGTTAATTTGCCAATAGGGCTAAATATTAAGAACACTGCAAATCCTAAAATGACAGTGTAAAGTAACATATAATACCAACCAAATGTTTTTGTTATCCAAGTTGAAATAATCCCTGTGATTTCACCAAATGCTGTAGGGAATATAGCACCTAAAATAACAAGTAATCCTACAATTGAACTTGCATAAACAAAAACACTAGAAAACTGTTTTTCTGTTTTAATAATTTCCACATCCCTTAAAAATAAATATTATAAAGACGTGAAACAGGATAACATAATGAGAATTTAGTTCAACTATGTAATAAAGACTTAAACAAAGTATAATCGAAAATTAATGGTTCGCAATTTAAACAAAGAGTGATAAAATGTAAATTTTTAAAATAATAATGTGTTTTTACATTAAATGGTATATAATTGTGCTGCATTTTCGTATGAATTTATGAATTGTTAATTATTTGCTAAATCTAAAGTGAAATCTTTAACATAAACAGCGCTCCCAGTTATTTTTACGTCAAAGTTATTGTCATTAGTAGCGATTTCGACAATGACTTTTCCATCCTTATTAATTTCTTGACCTTGTTCAATAACAAATTTTTGAGAGCCTCGATCAAAATGTTCTATATATTTTGCGAAATATGCGCCCATTACTCCAGAAGCTGTACCAGTAACAGGGTCTTCTATAGTTCCTGAAAAGGGTGAAGAGAAGTGTCTTGCGTGCATATCTGTGTTGGGACTATAAGTCTCAAAACAAAATGGGTGTACGGATACTTTAGGTTTTTGCCGTAAGATAGAAGGAAATAGTTGATTGTTAGGTTTCATATTTTTAAATATATCAATATATTTTATTGGAACGAGAAGTGTCCACACTCCAGTACTTCCATATACAATAGGAAATTCATCATCTATATCGTTTTCTGCTATGCCCAATGATTGTGCTAAATCCTTTTTAGAGCCTAAAAACGCTTCAAATTGAGGTGGTGCATGTTGCATAGTGATATATGCTTCTCCACTAGGGGACTTGCTTATACTAATAGGTAATACACCAATATTTGTATCGATTGTAATCTCAGTTTTATTTGCAATTAATCCTTTTGTTGTTAAAGCATAAATAGTTGCAATAGTCGCATGACCACAAAGATCCATTTCATGACCAGGTGTGAAATAGCGTATTTTAAAGTCTGCTTTCGCAGATTTGCAAATAAAAGCAGTTTCATTAAAACCAACACGTGATGCAATGTTTTGCAGTTGTGCATCTGTTAAATTATTGGCATCTAGTACAATACCAGCTGGATTTCCTTTGTTAGGCTCGTTACTAAATGCATCGTAGTGATATACTTGAACTAATTTCATTATTATCTCCCTGTGATTTCGCATAAATTATAATCAAAATGCTAACGAAATATATTTTTATTTGCAATTGTTACTATAAAAGTTATTGTATAAAAACAAACTTTTTACAACGGAATTTAATTAGTGTCTTAATAAATGAAACCTAATATGGTGTGAAGTCTTTAGTTATAGTAACGGTGAAAAATACATAGTTTAGTCGTATATTTATTGCGTCTGTAGCACGCCTTCTTTAGTCAATATGTTATGTAATTGCATGATTTTCTCTCTTTTTAATGATGAATAATAAGCAATATCTTCAGCTCTAGTTGCTATAGGAAATATTTTGTATATATCTTGATAAAATTTAATGTTTGACTTCGTACGTTCGCCCTCTAAAGATATTCTTGAACTTGTTGGATGGGTTGTTGTTAATTCATAAGAAGGTATGACATTATGATAGACATTAACTATCTTTCCATCTCTTATTACGTCTGAAGTGTTGATAAATTTAAGTTCTATATGGTGGTTTTTCCAAAAACTAGTAGCTTAAGACTATTTGATAATATATATGCTAGTGATTTAATGAACGAGCAGATACTTATACTTAATCCACCATGTGATACTTTAGCTTTTATACAAAAATATTTTTCTAAGACTAAAATGAATATTGAACACAAAAGTGATTTAGAATCTATATTGGCTAATGTTAAGGCTGAACAAGGCATAACAATCGTTCCTCAATCATTAATAGGGCGAGTTGAAAATATGAGCCTATTAAGCAAAGAGTTGGAAGATTATTCAAGAGAAGTTGGATTAATAGCATATAATAAAAAAATAGCGCAAAAAGTGTGGAGCACTATAAGTGAATAATCAATGTAATTAGAGAACACCCTAACCATGCAAAAAAGAGTGCATATTTGCACTCTTTTTTTGATGAAGCAACGATTAAGAAAATAGTTCATCTACGGTTGTATCAAATAGCTTTGCCAATTTAAATGCTAACGTTAATGTGGGATCATATTTATTGTTTTCTATTGCATTAATCGTTTGTCTAGAGACATTTAACTTTTTGCTTAATACTTCTTGAGAAATACCGTTTTGCTTTCTATATTCTCTAATTTTATTTTTCATTAGTTTACCCTTTGGATGTATATTTTTTATTTGTAGTATAGTAATTAAAAGCCACAAGTAGTATTACAGCAATGATAAAGAATACTTCAGGGTATTGAGAAAACCAAGTATTTTTAAGGGTAGGTGTTAAACCAGTAAATCTAAGTAATAATGAAAATAACATGCAATAGATAATCCAAATAAAACTTTTCGCGAGTATTTCAATGAATATTTTACGTTGTCTTTCGTCGTATCGATCCTGTGGTCCTTTTTTATCTATCAAATTCTATTCGAAGACTTGAAATTTTAAGGAAATACTGTACCTAATAAAGCAAATCGATTAGTAAGATCGCAAAAGAGGTTAATATTACAAGACAGACGATTTATAGAATTAAACACGATAAGGGGATTATCTTGATAAATTGATTGACGATGCAGAGGAGAGGTCCAGAGTCCTGAATCGCATAGTATATGATTAACTTGAAATTTTAATATAAAAAGCAAGAAAAAAGAGCCGTGATTTGAACTTTTTCTATATAAGTAATTAACTTACTAATAATCTATTCAAAATTATGTCCCAATAACAAATCATTTCGATAGTGAATACAAAAATAACCCCACCACTTTGGTTAAAGTTGGTAGAGTTATCTGAACTTTTACTTTAAATCTTTGCCTATCATTTTATCTAATTCTCTTTGTTTTTTCTTTTTATTATCTTTTTGAGCACTATCCCACTGACCTAATAAGAATAATAAACCTATTACACCAAAAATAAGAGTTCCCCAAATATTTAATCCTAATTTACCTGTCATATAAAGAACCACTAATACTACTATAAATAAAAGAGGAACAATACTACCTATTATCTTATTTCCTGTCTTAGATAAAAAATACTGTATAGCAAATAATAAGGCATATAAGATTGCTGGAAAAAATGTTAATAAGTTACTCAAGCTCACTCACTCTCCTTTTCATGATTATATATTTCTAATAATTGTTTAGCGTCATTTAAATCTAATTTTTCTTCGATAGCTAACTTCCTTATATAATTAACTAGTGAACTTTCTTCATTATCTTTTGCAGATTTTATTCGTTCTATCACGCTATTTAATCTATTTCGAACAGTTGGATAAGACACTTCATAATATTTAGTTAGTGCTTTTAGTGATCCAGAATTAATAACGAAATTTTTAACAAATTCAAAATCTTCTTTTTCTAAATTCATCATCCATTTAGGCCTATCATTGTTTTTCAATATATTCACTCCCTAAACATAATTTACCACGCTTCTAAATATTGTTCGAAAAAACTTTAACATTATTTAACATTAAATTAGTTTTATTAAAAACCACCTGAAACAGTATAACTCATTTTTATCAGAAAACATGTTAAAAGACCCCTTATTTCAATAAGGAGTCTTTTAATCGTTTCAAAATCAAATATTTCTCATCAACTAATATTTCAGGCACTTAAGCTAATAGAATTTAGTATGTTTAATTAATTCAAGAAAGAGTATATACTATCAATAAATTATGAATAATGTAGGAGTAGATTAAAGTTGAAAAATACAAATAAGAAAGTACTTCTAGAAGAGTTAAATGAAGATGATTTAAAAATTTATTATTATTGGAAATATTTAGAGCCTTTACAAAAAGCTAAAGAATGGAATGGACCATACATCGAAGAAGAAAAAATTAAATTTATTGAATTCAAAAATAAATATAGAGAAAATAAATATCTTTATAAAAATACGTTATCTACCTTAGCAATAAAGTATGAAAATGACTTCTTAGGTGTAGTCACATCATATTGGAAAGATAAGAAATCTAAATGGCTAGAATGTGGTATTGTAATATACAAAAATAATAATTGGGAACAAGGCTTTGGCTTTCAAGTGTTCAAAGAATGGATTGACTACCTTTTCAAAGCAACAAATGCTAATAGAATAGGTATTTCAACATGGTCTGGTAATATTAGAATGATGAAAGTAGCAAGTAAATCTGGAATGATAGAAGAGGCTCGTATACGTAGAGGAAGAGTAGTTAAAGGGGAATTCTATGACGCCATACAAATGGGTATTCTAAGAGAAGAGTGGCAAAATTTTAATAGTATTTCTTCTGAGTAACTAATATTTTAATTATATGTGTTAAAAAGCCTCCTTTTGGTATATGGGAAATTTTGATGTGTTAACGTTTTTGATTTCTTCATTTACGTGGTGGTATTTATTTTCGAAGAGCAGTAAAAAGAGGTAGAGGACATATTGGTGATTAAGGAAGAATTATGTTTTTGAGAGAAGTTTTTATAAAAGCAAATTAATGACGTTAGCTAAAAAGCTAGCGTTTTTTTTATATATTTTTGCCCCTGTAGGAACTATAGCGTTCAACCGGTATGGTTGGACGGTTTTACCATGAAAATTTATTGAAGTTAACGGTTCTGAGGGTCAAAGTCAATAAAGCAATTTTTTATTTTGAGCATGCTTCGCACAATACTTTTTGGAGTTTAGCCCAACTTTTTAGATTTGTTATTCCATTAAGATTTTTAGTATTTGTGTATATTGTGATGTTTTCGTTGTTGTTAATTTCTTTTTGACATTTATTGCATTTTAATTTTTCGAGAAACATAAACTGACCTCACTTTTGTGGTTTTTGAAACGAGTTTCTTCTTGTGCCTTAAATATATAACATTGTAACACATGCTTATAATCAACCATGTAGTGGTTAATGTAATACATAAAGTAATCTTTTAATGCGCCTTCTTTATAAAATTACTTATTTTGATATTTTTCTATTTGATTGAAAATAGATTCACTTATGTAATGAATTGCAACACCTAAAATGACTGCTAAGGCGATAAGAATAAGCATATTTATTTTGTTGTACATATTCGTTGCAGTATACATAACGCAACTTATCAGAAGTGGATATGCTTGTATATTTATTGATGATATAATAGTGAGGTTGCCTATCTCTCAGGCGTCTATTTGACGTAGAGAGGAGGCGCTAAAAATGACAGATATCTTTGTTCATATCACGACCACAGTCATCAGTGGTTTTATCGTTGCGCCGTTTGCGCATTGGTTACGTAAGCTTAACGATAAGTAAATAGGCGACATAACCGCACTAAAAACCCCTCACTACTAGGAATAGTGAGGGGTTTGGTGCATTAAATGCAGATATATTTGTTAATTGCATTATAACACTATAGTGTTATAATGCAAAACTCTTCAAACCATTTTTATTACAATGCTGTCAAACCGCCATCAATAACAAATTCAGCCCCTGTAGAATAACTAGCTTCATCTGAAGCTAAAAAGATAACCATGTTTGATACTTCTTCTACTTGTGCTACACGTCTCATGGGAATCGTTTTTTTGAATTGTTCTACTTGCTCTTTAACATCTTCTTGCTCTAACATAGCGGTTTGGATAACCCCTGGATGTACGGAATTAACACGAATATTATAAGGAGATAATTCTCTAGATGCTGCTTTAGTCATACCTCTAACAGCAAATTTTGTATCAGTATATCCAATAGCACCCCCTACTAAGCCGTTCATAGATGATATGTTAATAATTGAACCGGCGTTTTGAGCTTTCATAGTCTCTGCTACTGTCTTCATGCCTAAAAATACAGAAACCTGATTAATATTCACAATCTTCATATAAGCTGCTAAACTCAATTCTTCTAAAGGTGTACTATAAGTAATTCCTGCATTATTAACCAATACATCAATACGCCCCCATTTCTCAATAACTGTGCTTATTACATTGCTCCAATGTTCTTCATTCGCCACATCATGTTGAATAAATATAGCGTTTTCTCCAAGTGTTTGTGAAGTTTGTAACCCTAGTTCTTTGTTTATGTCAGTAATTACAACTTTTGCGCCTTCATTTAATGCTTTTTCAGCATGCATTTTGCCCATACCTTGTGCTGCTCCAGTAATAATTACAACTTTATCTTTTAATCTTTTCATTTTTTATGCACTCCTTATTTGGTTTAATTTATGTTATGAATCTTAGCTACTAAACACTACAGTGACAATTAATGTTTATTATACTTAAATATTAATTCACCATTTAAATCATCTATTGATGTATAACGAAAACCTAACTCTTCATATAACGCTCTTGCAATATCATTGTTTCTAACAATACTTAAATAGATTGTGTTTATATCATATTTATTTAAAACTAAATTTATCAGCAATTTCATAGCTTCTCGACCGTAGCCTTTACGTTGATGTTGTTCATCAATAAGAATTCGATCAATCCAAGTTTCTTTGTTTTCTCCAAAGCAACCATAAATCGCAAAACCAACGACAATATTACCTTTATAAATTGCTATTGGATGCCACTGTGAAGATTTCATTGCTTCGTTCAAACAATCCGTTATTGTTTCTATAAAATGAAATTGTTTCTTAGCTATTTTTAAATTTTTAACTTCATTTATATTAAATGAATCAACACTTTCTATATAAATACTCATAATTCCTCCTCGTCTTTTCCCTAAAATTATTATCTTTGAGCTTATTTTCAATTTATAAAAAAGTAGGTATTTATTATACTATCAAATATTTTACCAGAAAGATAATTACTGGTATATTAGTATCGTAGTAATTTTTGGGAAAGGAGCAATTATGGAAAAAAATAATTTTTTTGAATTGATTCATAATGTTGAACTGTTTAATGACGCTACAATGACACTTTTTATGAAAAAATTTGATATGAACGTTAACATTTCACAAATCTTGGCTTTATCTAAATTAAAAGAGAAGGGCCCACAGAAACCTTCGTCTCTTGCACTTTCTCTAGGCTATACTTCAGGAGCTATTACTAAATTAACGAATAAACTTGTAAAGGAAGGCTATATAGTTAGAGAGCAACAAGAAAATGATCGACGTGTTATTTTAATTACAATCACTGATCAAGGATTAGATGTTTTAGAAGAAGCCCAAAAGCAAGGGCGAAACATGAGAAATGAAGTTTATTCTGTTTTAAATACCGAAGAAGTTGAGCAACTACTAAGCATACAAAAGAAATTATTTGAACGTGTAAAATATCTAAATACAGAAAGCAGATAAATATTTTAAATTTTAGAGGTGGCTTAAATGCATAAAGAAAGGTTACATTTTGCGTGGTTAATATTAATAGGGCTCTGTGTTTCTGTAGGATTAGGTAAAGCAGCGTTAAATAATTCAGCAGGTTTATTTTTATCCCCTGTGTCCCAAGATTTAAATGTAGGCGTAGGGAGTTTAACGATTTATTTAAGTGTTTCTTCGATTGTGACCCTGCTGTTTCTTCCGTTTGGAGGAAAACTATTATCTAAATATAGTGCACGGTTAGTATTATTTTTTGCTATTGTTTTACAAGCAGGCGCGTTCGCTTTATTTGGTTTAATGAACTCAGTTTGGGAATGGTATCTTTTAGCCATACCACTCGCTATTGGTGGTGTTTTCATTACCGTAATAGGTGGCCCTGTTTTAATTGAAAGATGGTTTAGTAAAGGTAAAGGGATTGCGCTTGGTATTTTATCAGCGATTGGGGGATTACTGGGTGTATTTGCGCAACCTATTATAGGTACTTTAATTAGTCAATTTGGTTGGAGAAATACATATTTTATTACAGGTATAGGTGTCCTTATTATTGTTGCGCCTATCATTTTATTATTAATCCGTAATTTTCCTAAGGATAAAAATACAAAAGCTTATGAAGATACAAGCGCCGGTATAGATTCTCATAAAAAAACACAAAGCATTGAAGGTATTGCATATACTACGGCCAAAAAAACACCAGCATTTTTCTTATTAGGCCTCTTTTTCTTCATTATTACTGCTATATCGAGCTTTACAATGCACGTTCCTACTTACCTTGTTAACCATGGACAAAAAGTTAGTATTGCTGGAGCTATGATGTCTGCACTTATGGTAGGGGTTTTTGTAGGTTCACTTGTATTTGGTTATCTAACAGACAAGATTGGCGCAAAAAAAGTAGGTTTATTGGCTATGACACTAGGCCTAATCGCCATTATTTTATTGATTGCTATGCCTAGTTTTATTGTGATCGTAGCTGTTGCTTTATTCTTATTTGGTATGTTCACTTCATCGATTGGAACAATAGCACCAGCAATGGCTTCGGCATTATTTGGAAGTAAGGACTATAGTCAAATTTATTCCACTTCATCAATTGGCTTAGCTCTTGCATCTATTGTGGCTTTACCAGCTTATGGATTTATATATGATATTTCAGGCAGCTATACAACGGGCCTTATTATTATTGTTTTACTATTTTTGGCTAATATCATTGCTATTATTTTGGCTTTTAAAAATAAAGAAAAACTTGTTAAAGAAGGATATTGGAATTCTAGAAAGAAAGGTGATTTAAATGACTAGATTAGATAATAAAATTGCTATTGTAACGGGTGGCGCAGGAGGCATTGGGTCTGGGATTGTAAGAGCCTATGTTAAAGAAAATGCTAAAGTTGTTATTGCTGACATCGCTGAAGAGAAAGGTCGAACGTTAAGTACAGAATTAAACAAACAAGGATATGAAACTTTATTTATCAAAACAGATTTAAGTAATAAAGAGTCATTAAAATCTTGTGTGGATCAAACTATTCAAACATATGGACAAATAGATATATTAATTAACAATGCCCATGCGTCTCGTATGAATAACTTTTTAGATATTACTGAAGAAGATTTAGATTTATCATTCAATACAGGATTTTATGCGACATTTTATTTATGCCAAATGGTGATTCCTCATTTAAAAGAAACACAAGGGAACATTATAAACTTTGGTTCTGGCGCAGCTGTAAAAGGAGACAAAAATCAAGGGTCTTATGTTGTTGCTAAAGAGGCTATTCGTGGCATAACTCGTGTTATTGCAAATGAGTTTGGAGAATTTGGTATCAATGCTAATGTGATTTCCCCTATTGCTTATTCTGAAGGTGTTGATCAATGGAGAAAAGATAACCCAGAATATTATAACCAAGTTATCCAAGGTATTCCACTACAAAAATTTGGAGACGTTGAAAAAGACATTGGACCGGTCGCTGTATTTCTAAGAAGTAAAGATGCTCAATATATTACTGGACAAACCGTAATGGTAGACGGCGGTAGTATTAAACTATATTAAACATATAAAGAAAGGGAGAAAAATTATGAATAAATTAATGGATAGTAAAGTTGGTATTGTAACCGCAGCAGGTAATGGGATTGGTAGAGCCAGTGCTATTGCCTTTGCGAAAGCAGGAGCAAAAGTTGTTGTTTCAGATATTTCTGAAGATGCAGGGTATGAAACTGTGAGACTCATTGAGGAACAAGATGGAGAAGCACACTTTATTAAGTGTAACGTTGGTAAAGAAGAAGAAGTGAAAAATCTAATAGATCAAACTATTGAGAAATTTGGACGATTAGATTGGGCGCATAATAATGCAGGAGTAGGTGCCCCAACGGCTCCAGTAACAGAAATTGACACAGAGCGTTGGCAACGTGTAATAGATGTTACTTTAACAGGTACATTTTTATGCTTAAAACACGAAATACCAGCTATGCTTGAATCTGGTGGAGGTGCAATTGTTAATACAGCATCTACAGGTGGTTTAGTTGGAACACCTGGTTTAACGCCTTATATTTCTGCTAAACACGGTGTTAATGGGTTAACTAAAAGTGCAGCATTAGAATTTGGCAAACAAAATATACGCATTAATTCAATCTGTCCTGGTATGACAAAAACAGCAGCCGTAGAAAGTTGGAGTCAAGATGCTGAAGATCAAGCGAAAGCTTTTGAATCTGGTATTCCGATGGGACGTATGGGAATACCAAATGAACAAGCAAGTGCTGCGGTTTGGTTATGTTCTGACCAGGCTTCTTTTATTACAGGTATTAATCTACCTGTTGATGGTGGAGAAACTGCAGAATAAATTTAATAAATATAAACTGATAATGAGACCCTTAACTAAAGAATTAGTTAAGGGTCTCATTAATATTGCTAAAAATATTATGTCAATAATAGACATAGTAAATGAAAGCGATATTTTAATTTATTTTTTATCATTGATCATAGCATTAATCTCTTCTTCACTACGATTTAAAATCATCCTACTTAAGTAATCTCCATCAATGTATTTTAATTTCGGGTACCTTACTACAAAGAATATTAATCCTATAATTGCCCAAGCCCCTAATGCAATATATGAAGGCATGGATAAAGAAGCAGGAGAACCAGGAATTAATAGTAATAATAAAAAAACAAAAGATACAAATGATCCTAAAATAGCAAATGTTTTATAAACAGGTGCATATGAATTACTTGATTTTTTATAACTAAATAATTTCATTGCTGATAAACACGTAATAAAATAGGCAATAGATACGCCTGTAGAGGACATATCTACAATCCAATTTAACGCTGTTCTACCTAACCAAGGTGCGATTAAAGTAATAGTAACTAAGAATATTATAGCTACATATGGCGTTTTATATTTAGAGTGTAATTTACCGAATATTTTTGGCATAATACCTGAACGTCCCATTGAAAATAACAAACGACTTGAACTCATCAAAAAACCATTTAGACCAGTGAATATCCCCATAATTATAGCAATTGCTAATAATGCTAAACCTATATTGCCAAATGCATTTTGAGTTACTGCCCCTGTTAGCCATAAGTCAGCATTTAAATGATCCGAATTTGAACTTAGCCACCCTGTAAATAGTAGCATAATAACATAAGTTAAAGCAGCAGCAAGTAAACTATAAACAATTAATTTAAAAGTTTTATTTGGAGGGAAATTAAACTCTTCTGCTGTTTGTGGTATATTATCAAATCCTATATATGCCCATGGGGCCACGGCCACCATCATAATTATAGAACCAAACCAGCCTTGAGATTCATTTGTTAATGGTTTTAATCCTTCAAATGAAAAACTATGGCTAAATAAGGAACTAAAAAATAATAATAAAATAGTTATAATAATAGCTATACAAAAATAATATTGTAATGATCCTGATACACTAGCTCCTTTAATGGTAATGAACATAAAAACAATTAATAATACAGAGGCGATTAAAATTTCAGTAATATATACATCCCAACCCGCAATTGTATACAATTTACCTATTTTTAAAACGCCTGGTATTAAAAATTTAACTAACAAACTAAAAGCTGTAGCATTTAGTGCAACCACACAAATATAACCAAAAGTTAAAAACCAGGAAGAGAAGAAACTTACATATCGTCCAAAACCTAAAAAACTAAAAGCAAACGCGCCTCCTGAAACAGGGAAACGCTCAACTAAAGCTCCATAGCTAACTGCTATTAATATCATCAGGAGGGCTCCAATTGTGATACCTATCATAGACGATATAGAACCTGACTTACTCAACCAATCTCCAGGAAGAATAAAAGCTCCCCATCCTATACAAGAGCCATAAGCAATTGCCCATACAAATTTTTCCGAAAGATTGTGTTTTAAGTCTCCCCTGTTTATTTTAATATCCTCCATTAAAATTCACTCCATGTAATTAAATTTTATGATTAAACTAATATTCTATAAATAATAAAAATTAGATATCCCTATTTTTAATTGTTTCTATTATTTTTTCTAAAAAGTTAATTTTATATGTTAATTTTGAGTTGAAATAATCCCACATAAAATTTAAAAGTTCTTCATTTTTAGATACTGTTTCATATTTTTTTAAAAATTCTTTTGATTGTTTCAAACTATATTTGAAATCTTGGACTTTATTTTCCAATATAGTAACAACTTTTTTACGATCAACGTATTTAAGATATGCAATACCAACATATATTTCCTCAATTTCATTTGCATTTTCAAATAATTTGTACATCATGTTTGGCAAATTTTCCTTACCTTGTTCAGTAATTTTAAACACTTGTTTATCTGGACGGTTTTCTTCTTTGATTGTTTCTACTACTTCAATAAACTCTTTTTTCGATAATTTTTCAAAATGATAATAAAGTTTATTTTCCGTTAAATCGCTCATTTTGTCATAAGGTATTGGTTCAGATAATTCTTTTTTAAGTAAATAAGGATAAGTGTTTTTTTCCATTAATTTACTTAATATAAATATTTGAATAGACATTTTGCATCCTCCTTTATAATTTGCTAGTTAGATTAATTTAGTATAATTAACAACTTTCTTATTGCCTTTCCATTATTGGAGTTGAATTTTTATCATTTTGAACGATTTCTGTGCTTTCTTTTTTAGAAGCAAAAGTTATGATAGCGATATTAATTAACATTGACACTAAACCAATAGCTATCATTGAGAAAATATAGGGCATTTGTGAAATGTTGCCAAAAATATTTGCAAAATGTCCTTGAACAGAATAATACATCGGGGAAATGTAACTCATCCAATTATATAAAGTAGGCATCATGTCACGACTCATTGTGGCACCATTCGAGATTGTTTGTATTAATAAAATAGGTATATTTACAATCATACCTGTTGGCCCAATTAAAAATACTATTATTGCAGTAAAGTTAAAGGAAACCCAATAGTTTAACGTTGATTGAGCAAAAATACTAAAAAAGTTACTAATATCTAAGTCGTTAACTAGATATGTAATTCCTAACGCAATTAAAGACGCTGCCAATCCAATTATTATCGCAGTCAATTGAACATAAACAAATAATCTTATGTTACTAGTTTTGTGGCGATTTTCTTTAAACGCACTAACTAATTGCATGGCACCAATCATTGCTCCGATATAAACAGCTAATGTTAAAAACATAGGCAACATTTTATAATTCATGTTTGGTGACATTTGATTAACATGAGAAATGTCACCAGAATATGAATTATTAATTTGATTAATTAATCCATGCACTTGTTTTTCTGGGATTTTTATCTGTTTTAATCCTGCGTTAGCAGTTTGGTTAGAAAATTGATTACTTAATTGATTATTGATTTCTTTGCCAATTGAATCCATTGATTGACTGATCATTGTGGGAGATGCATCGTTTATTTTAAAATTTAATCCAGGAGTGTCTTTTTTAGAGCTTAAATTTTTTGAAAAGTCTTTAGGGATATGAATTATAAGGTTTAACTTATTATGCATTAGTTTTTTATTTGCTTCTATGTAAGTAATGTTTTTATTAATATTATCAAACGGTAAGCTTTTATTTAACTGCTTTGAAATTTGGTCTCCATAACTCCCTTTATCATCATTAATAATAGCGATAGGAAGTTTATCAATATTTTCAGGCATAGCTTTATATCCTGGCAAAAAGATAGCTAACATTACTAATGCATAAAAGATACCCATAAATATTGCTCCTTTAGCACCTTTTGTTTTTATAAATTCTTTGAATTTCAATTATATTTTTTCCTTTCATAATTATACTTTTTTAAAAGTACTTTGATTAAAACACTTAGCAATATTACAGATTAAATTTTTAAAATGCAAAAATAAGACTCAATATATTAAAACAATAAATTTTTCAGCATAGCTTTTCGGTATTAGTGTAAATAGTAAATTACAAAATGTTGAAAAATTTTTGTTTTAAGAATAAGGTATTCAATGAGTTTCTAATAGTAAAAAAATAGGAGGTTTTATAAATGGAAATTTCAAAGATAGTTAATGCAAATATTTTAGATATGATAGATAACAAGCCTTATCTTGCTACATTGTATTTAAAAGATGGGTATATTGATCAAATTATCTCCCAAGATTCAATTATAAAAGATAATGAGGCACTTGATTTAGAAGAAAAATGGATTACACCTGGTTTTATTGACACTCATAGTCATCCCACAGCATATGGTACTACAAAAACAATGGTAGATTGTTCTGCAAATAAAATTTCTAATATAGATGAATTAATTCAGCAATTCAAAGTACAAAAAGAAAATTTATACAAAAAGGGTTGGGTTATGGGCTTCGGTTATAATGAAAAATCATTAGAAGAACAAAGACATCCTAATCGCTTTGATTTAGATAAAATTTCAGAAGATATTGCTATATGCGTTATGCACTATTCAGGGCATATGGCTACTGTTAATACAAAAGCTTTAGAATATATGGGGGTTAGTTTGGATGACCCAGATCCTGAGGGTGGCTACTATGAGCGTGACCAACATGGCAAAGTTAATGGTGTATTAATTGAAATTCCAGCAACTGCAAAATTACAACGTGTTTTGCCTGAGGCTAAACCAGAAGATACTATCTATACAATGAATTTAGCTGTAGATGACTATGTTAAAAGTGGTATAACTAGTACATCTGATTTATTAATTGGTAGTAGAGGATATATAGATTATGAGGGAGTACTTAAATTTTTGGAGTCTCCTCAGAGAATTCGCACACGTTGGATGTTAAGTCATGAGTTATTAGAGCAAAATCACAATTTAAAAAATATTCATGCTAACGAAATTGAAGAAAAGTTAAATAATATAAGTAATGGTATGGGACATTTAGGTGGAGTTAAATGTTTTAGCGATGGCTCTATACAATTACAAACTGCATCAATTCGTAATAAATACTTGGATGGCAGTGAAGCGCCTGCACCATTAATGAGTAACAACAAATTAATTGATATATTTAAACATTTTCAAAAATTAGGATTTAATATCGTGACGCATGCTAATGGTGATTTTGCTGCTAAGGCAGTCATTAACGCTTATAAATCTACAGCTGATTATAAAAAAAACCCTTTATTAAATCGTATTGAACATCTACAAACAGTCACACAGGATGATATTAAAGAAATGGCTGAACACAACATTGGTGGTTCTTTCTTTATCAATCACGTATATTATTTTGGAGATTTACATCGTGATGTATTTTTAGGTGAAGAGAAAGCACAAAATTTAAATCCATTAAGATGGGCTGAAGATGCAAATATGATATTCACAATTCATACAGATGCACCTGTTACACCTATTTCTCCTTTAGAATCAATTCAAATTGCAGTTAATAGGATCACAAAAAACGGGAAAGTTTTAGGTGAAAACCAACGTTTAACACGTAGTGAAGCATATAAAAAAATGACTATAGATGCTGCTAAATTGAATAATACTCATGCCTATGAAGGGTCTATCAAAGAAGGCAATGTAGCTGATTTTGTAATTTTAAATCAAAACCCACTTAATGATGATGTAGTATTGAATGATGATTTAATTGAAATGACCATATGTAACAGTGAGGTCGTATATTCTATTTAACATATTTCAACTTATCGGAAGTACATATGCTTATGTATTTACAAATGATATAATATAAAAGTCGTCGTTTTACTTCTGTGCTGTAATTAGCATGGAAGGAGGTGAACTCATGTTCAGCATCATATTTGTATCTTTAATAGCTCCTATAATAGTAGGGGTTATACTCACGTTATTTTCTTATTGGCTAAATAAGCGTGATAGATAATTAAACGACGACATAGTCAATACACCAAAAAAGAGCCCGATAACTACTGTGAATAGTTATCGGGCTCGGTGTTTATCATGCTTAGCACCATATTTGTTATTTACATTATAACACCATAGTGGATAGGAATGCAAAATTATGTTAGTCAATTTGTTCTTGTCCTCGTTTGTTCCAAGTTAAAATGAAACTTAACATTGCTAATATACTAATCACTGTTAGTAAAATAAAACCAACGTCCCATCCGAATTGCTGAACTACGAAACCTAATACAATATTAGCCATAACTGCGCCAAACAGATAACCGAATAGTCCTGTCAATCCAGCTGCAGTACCTGCGGCTTTTTTAGGCACATAATCTAAGGCTTGTAATCCAATTAACATTACGGGACCGTATATTAGGAATCCAATAGCGATTAAAGAAACATTATCTAACCATGGATTTCCTGGTGGGTTTAACCAGTATATTAATACAAATATTGTTACGCCTAGCATAAAGAAAAAACCAGCTGGGCCACGACGCCCTTTAAAAAGTTTGTCTGATAAGTAACCACAGAGTAGAGTACCAGGTATTCCAGCCCATTCGTATAAGAAATAAGCCCATCCTGAAGCATTTAAATCAAATTGTTTTTCTTCACTTAAGTATGTTGGAGCCCAATCTAAAACGCCGTAACGTACGAAATAAACAAAAATATTCGCAAATGCAATAGCCCATACCCATTTATTATTAAGTACATATTTAAATAATATTTCTTTCGTAGTTAATTCTGTTTCAAGCGTTTCTTTAGATGAAGTAGAATAATCATTCTTATATTTTTCAATAGGAGGTAAACCTTGAGATTGAGGTGTATCTCTAATTAAAGCATAAGAAATGATTGCAATAATAATTGCTAATAAAGCTGGGTAAATAAAAACGCCTTCAAATCCTTTTAAGTATCCAAAGTTATATAAAGCAGTCATGGAAATCCCCCATGTGGCTATTGGAGCCATTAAGCCGCCCCCAACATTATGAGCTACATTCCAAATTGAAGTTTTACTTCCGCGCTCGCTTACACTATACCAATGGACTAACACACGACCTGAAGGTGGCCAGCCCATGCCTTGAAACCAACCATTTAAGAATAGCATTATAAACATAATAGTAATACTGGACGTAAAGAATGGAACAAACCCAAGCAGTAAATTAACAATAGCTGTTAATATGAGCCCTAAAGTTAAAAACATTCTAGCATTACTTCGGTCACTTACGGTTCCCATCACGAATTTACTAAAACCATAAGCAATGGAAACTGCAGAAAGTGCAATACCTAACTCTCCTTTACTAAAACCTTGTTCAATTAATGAAGGCATAGCCAAAGAGAAGTTTTTTCTCAATAAATAATAACCAGCATAACCTATAAAAATACCTAAAAACACTTGAAGTCGCAATTTTTTATATGTATCATCCACTTTTTCTGATGGCAATGGATCGATATGTTTAGCTGGTTTTAAGAAATCGAACATGATAATCCCTCCTTTTTATAATTTTTATATAATATTTACGAAAAGTAATTGCAAATCGAGTTTAAGTGAATAAGTAAGCGTTGTCAATGCAATTTTATTTTGCTAAGCTAAATGAAAATATTTAAGGAGATGAAAAGAGAATGAATATAAAAAGAATGTTTTATTTATTATGTATTTTTGTGATTTTTACATCTTTCAATACTAGTATTGTCAGTGCGAGTGGTTTTTCTTCTTCAAAAGATAAGGTTAATGAAAATATTTTAGATAATAATGTTTCAATAGCACATCGCGGAGCTAGTGGTTATGCTCCTGAGCACACATTTGATTCTTATGATAAAGCTCATAAAGAATTTAATGCGGATTATATTGAATTAGACTTACAAATGACTAAAGATGGTAATTTGATTGCAATGCATGATGAAGATGTTGAACGTACTACAGGTCATAAAGGAAGAGTTGAAGATTATACTACCAAAGAGTTAAAACAAATGGACGTTGGAAGTTGGTTTAATAAAAAATATCCAAAATATGCCAAAAAAGAATATAAAGGGGCAAAAATCCCTACTTTAGAAGAAATACTAGACCGTTATGGCGATAATGCCAACTATTATATAGAAACGAAATCACCAGATGTTTATCCAGGAATGGAAGAGAAACTGTTACATAGTTTAGAAAAACACAATTTATTAAGTGATCAAAAATTAAATAAAGGTCAAGTTGTCATTCAATCATTTTCACAAGAAAGTTTATTAAAAGTTGCAAATATGAATAATCAAATCCCATTAGTCCAATTAGTAGATGAAAATAAATTGTCAACGTTTACCTCTAAAGATCTAAAATTCATTTCATCATATGCTATAGGGGTAGGGCCAGATTACAGTGATTTAGATGAACAAATGGTACAGAAATTGCATAATTATAATTTGAAAGTACATCCTTATACTGTGAATACTGAAAAAGACATGCAACAAATGTTAAATATTGGAGTTGATGGCGTATTTTCTAATTATATTGATAAATATATCAATTTAAAATGAATCATTAATTATATAGTATTAAAAAAACTCTCTTCATAATGAAGAGAGTTTTTCTTGTGAGAAATTGCAGTTCGTGACTTATTTTAAACAGTATTAATTTTTGATCATTTTGTGTTTAAAAATTATATTAAGCAGTTACCCATTGTGAAGGTCCAACTTCATTGTAAAGTTGGTTCTGTTGCAAAGTAAAAAAATATAGCTAACCACTAATTTATCATGTCAGTGTTCGCTTAACTTGCTAGCATGATGCTAATTTCGTGGCATGGCGAAAATCCGTAGATCTGAAGAGACCTGCGGTTCTTTTTATATAGAGCGTAAATACATTCAATACCTTTTAAAGTATTCTTTGCTGTATTGATACTTTGATACCTTGTCTTTCTTACTTTAATATGACGGTGATCTTGCTCAATGAGGTTATTCAGATATTTCGATGTACAATGACAGTCAGGTTTAAGTTTAAAAGCTTTAATTACTTTAGCCATTGCTACCTTCGTTGAAGGTGCCTGATCTGTAATTACCTTTTGAGGTTTACCAAATTATTTAATGAGACGTTTGATAAACGCATATGCTGAATGATTATCTCGTTGCTTACGCAACCAAATATCTAATGTATGTCCCTCTGCATCAATGGCACGATATAAATAACTCCATTTTCCTTTTATTTTGATGTACGTCTCATCAATACGCCATTTGTAATAAGCTTTTTTATGCTTTTTCTTCCAAATTTGATATAAAATTGGGGCATATTCTTGAACCCAACGGTAGACCGTTGAATGATGAACGTTTACACCACGTTCCCTTAATATTTCAGATATATCACGATAACTCAATGCATATCTTAGATAGTAGCCAACGGCTACAGTGATAACATCTTTGTTAAATTGTTTATATCTGAAATAGTTCATACAGAAGACTCCTTTTTGTTAAAATTATACTATAAATTCAACTTTGCAACAGAACCAAAAAATTCGTTTTGTGTATTTTTAAGGTACACTCTAATCATATAATAATTTAGAAACACTATATTAAAAGGTTAGTTTATTTGAAAATAACTTTTAAAAGGCATACTATTAAATTAACTAAAACAAGGAGGTTTTATCAATGAAAGCAGCAGTTTGGTATGGTCAAAAGGATGTACGAGTTGAAGATCGAAAATCTAAAGAGTTACAAGATAATGAGGTTAAAGTTAAAGTGTCTTGGGCTGGCATTTGTGGTACAGATTTACATGAATACTTAGAAGGCCCTATATTTATTTCAACAGACAAACCTGACCCGTTCCTTGGCCAAAAAGCGCCCGTTACATTAGGCCACGAATTTGCAGGTGTAGTAGATGATATTGGTTCTAAGGTTACAAAATTTAATAAAGGCGATCGTGTTGTCATTAATCCTACAGTTTCAAATCGTGAAAAAGAAGAAAATATTGATCTTTATGATGGTTATTCATTTATAGGCTTAGGTTCTGATGGTGGATTTGCAGAATTTACAAACGCCCCAGAAGAGAATGTTTATAAATTACCAGATAATGTTTCTGATAAAGAAGGCGCCCTTGTAGAACCGACGGCTGTTGCAGTTCAAGCAATTAAAGAAGGAGAAGTTCTATTTGGCGATACTGTTGCTATTTTTGGTGCAGGGCCAATCGGTTTATTAACAACTATAGCAGCCAAAGCAGCTGGTGCTAGCAAAATATTTGTTTTCGATTTATCGGAAGAACGACTTAATAAAGCTAAATCAGTAGGTGCTACTCATACGATAAATTCTGGTGAATCAAACCCAAGTGATATTATTAGTAAATACACTGATAATGGCGTTGATGTAGCATTTGAGGTAGCTGGTGTAGCGCCAACACTTAAATCTGCAATAGATGTTACTAAAGCAAGAGGTATTGTTGTTATAGTTTCTATATTCGGCCATCCTATTGAATGGAATCCAATGCAATTAACGAATACAGGTGTAAAACTTACTTCAACGATTGCTTATACACCTACTACATTTCAACAAACAATAGACTTAATTAACGAAGGTAATTTAAAAGTAAAAGACGTCGTTACTGATGAAATTGAGTTAAATGATATTGTAGAGTCAGGATTTGAACAACTTGTAAACGATAAATCACAAGCAAAAATTCTCGTTAAATTATAATATAGGTTATAAAAACTAATGAAAGGAGAATCTTCAAATTAGAGATTCTCCTTTCATTAGTTTTCTTCCTGTGATTATTTGTTTTTACTACTTCATTTTTATTATTCTA
Source organism: Staphylococcus arlettae (assembly GCF_002902345.1). Lineage (GTDB taxonomy): Bacteria > Bacillota > Bacilli > Staphylococcales > Staphylococcaceae > Staphylococcus > Staphylococcus arlettae. The sequence goes on along the minus strand of NZ_PPQB01000018.1, from coordinate 23,972 downwards.
TATACAGTAGAACGACTCACTCCTGTTTGTTTAGCAATTTCTTCTCCAGTAAGTTTTTGTTCATCGTATAAGAATTTAATCTCTCTCTTCTTATGGTCGGGCAATGAAGGGCGTCCACCTTTTCGTCCTCTTGCTCTCGCAGCTTCTAGTCCTTTTTTCGTACGTTCACTTAGTAGGTTAGCTTCAAGTTCCGCAAAAGCACTCATCATGGTAAAGAACATCTTGCCCATCGCACCTTTCGTTGATACGTTCATATCTATAATATGTAAGTCAATGCTGTTTTCATCTAACCATTGTGATAACTCAATTAATTGTTTCGTTGTACGTCCAAGACGATCTAGTTTATAAATCACTAGAATATCTCCCTCACGTAAATAATCTAAGCATTTATCAAGTTCTGTTCTATTCGTTTTACGGCCACTCGCTTTCTCGCTAAAGATACGTTCACAACCATATTCCTCAAGTGTATCAATCTGTCCATCAAGACTTTGATCTTGTGTTGATACACGTGCATAACCAATTTTAGCCATTTGAATACCACCTCTTTTAATCGTTTTATGGGTACTTATTAACGAAATCTAATTCTCGATGCAAATAAACGCGTCTCTCATCGTCTAAAAACTCATGATTTTTGATATTTATGATACATTGATTATAGCACAAGTTTATAGACTTAAATATCCAAGAAAAACCTCCTTGTCACTTTACTTGCTATATGAGAATGGTTTTATCTAATAAATGGGAAAAAGCACCGTACACTTTAATAGAGTACGGTGCTTTTCTACTAACGAATACCAATAACTAAACTATCTCTAGCTGTTTCTACGACTTCTGTACTTATTTTATCTAAACCATTTATATCCATAATTCTGTCTATTTGCGCAAATAAGCGATGAATCAGCCTAAAGTTCCCTTTTGTAATCTTAATAATCGTTGTTATTGCCTCATAATCTGTAAAATCTTCCAGTTTTAAATCAAATCCTAAATCTTGCCATTTATATTCTAATATGTGATGTGTCTCATCTTTACTTAGATTATCAAATTCATGTGCAAAACCTATACGCGAATATAGTTGGGGATAACGAGATAACTTTTTCTCTATACCTGGCATACCAATAAATATCATTGCTAAATTACGTTCATCATAGATAGCTCTTAATTGTTCTAAATGTTGTACTTTAAGCCTATCAATTTCATCTATTATGATTAGGTTAATACATTTAAATGTCTCACTATAATGTTTACTATGATCATGGCCGTACTTATTTACGACATGTAATTTTTGACCTAAATCAATACTTGCACTAATGCTATATAAATCATTGCTTAATCTTGTTTGTTTTTCAGCAGGAGCAGTATAGAATATCTTATCTACTGATAAAATATCATCTGTCGTTTTACTAGCTAAATCTTCCCAGCCTCTATGATTAACTTGTTTTTCAATAGTATCCCAATTTGTATAATATCTTGAAGATAAAATTTTTCCGACACCAGGCTGACCATAACAAATACCAATATATTGATATTTAATACAAGCGTCGCAAAATTCAGCAAATCGTTTATACTCTTTCGTTTCAATGAAATTCTGATTTTTAGTCATTACGATACCTCTTTAATTTTTTGACGTTTTTAGTCGTTTCTTGAGGTGAATAACCATAATTTTTTTCTTCCTTAATTAAATCAGTGGTGCTTGGACTAGCAATGTTTTGTTTTAAGTGTTTTCTTCTCTGATTACGTGCGTGTTGTATATCTTTTATATCAATTGAATAATCAGCTAAATCAGGGGATATTGCTGTACAAAGAAATTCATCTCTATAAAAAACGCGTATTTCAGCCATATCATTGGGATTGTAACGAATTAATACATACTCACCTACATAAGCAGCTAGGTTTGTATTACTGTATCTAAAGCCTTGAAAATGAATGCCATCTGAATGAATTTTTCTAGATTTAGGTATTTCTAATAATAATAAATCAAGTTGTTCTAAACTGCTTGGCATATTAGGGAAAAAGTGATTACTGTTCCACCGATTGATAGGAGTGCTCTGGATAGCACTGTGCTCTTTTTGATTATAATCTTCAATTAAAAAGTATCGTAATTTTTCTTCGAAATTTTGAAAATCTATTAAATCGCTAGGAGTATCATTATTGTTTATATATCCAGGAAGTTGTTCTAAGAAAGTTTGGTTAACTGTCTGAAAAAACCGTTCTATTTTCCCGCGACCACGAGGGACACCAACTTTTGAAAACATCAAGTTAATTTTCAAATCAATAGCGACTTGTTCCATGTGATGCGAGGTAAAGTCACTCCCGTGATCTGTGTAGAATTTTTCGGGTATACCACATACTGGCCAATTGGTATTATTCTTATTCCATATTGCTTGGTGTAGTGTTAATGCTGTATTTTGAGCATTAGGAGCATCAAAACTTATAAAGTAGCCTGCAATGGCACGACTATAGTCATCCATAATAATGGTTAACCATGGTCTATTGATGTTACCTTTTTGATCTAATATATAAATATCTAGCAAAGTATGGTCGGCTTGCCATATTTCATTGGGGCTTGAGGATTCTCTTATTTGTATTAAATCGTACTTATTTTGATAATATTTTTCACCTTTGTGAGAGAAATCAATAACAGACTTAGGCATTGTTTTAATAACACTATAAACTTGTTTATAGCTGGGTTTATCAAATTTATTCTCTATACAATAATTAGCAATTTTCCTATGAATTGTAGCAATACTATTTCTTTTATTCTTAAGTGCAAGGCGTTCAATTTTGTCAATTATATTTGGCTCTATTTTATGTGTTCCTTTATCGGCTCTTGTCGTATAAATTAACCCTTTAAGCCCATGTTCTTTATATAACTTATTCCACCTATAAAGGGTACTTAATGCAATACCTTTACTTTTTGAAATGACTGATAAAGATTGTTCGCCTAGGATAAAAGGTTTTATAATATTGTACTTTTGAGTAGCTTCTTTACGCTTGGCTTCAGAAAAATTAGTTAGATACTTCTCCTTGTTTTTCATCTTCCTTATCCTCCAATTTATTGAGGTAACGATAAATTGTTGTACGTGAAACTTGCCACTGCTCCGCAATTGTTTTGATTGGTGTGCCATTATCATAAAGTGTTTTAAGTAAATTTAAATCTTTTGGGTTTAACTTTTCTGGTCTACCTCCATAGCGACCTCTAGCACGTGCTGCAATTCGGCCAGCTGAAGAACGTTCTAAAATTAAATTTCGTTCAAATTCTGCAAATGCTGCGAATAAATGAAATAATAATTGTCCTGTAGAACTTGATTTATCCATAGTTATATTTTCTTCTAAACTATGAAAACTCACCCCTTGTTCGTTAAGTCCATTAACTAATGTGATTAAATCCTCCATGTTACGTCCTAGTCTATCTAGTCTCCAAACAACAATCGTGTCTCCTGATCTCGCAAATTCAATTGCTTTATCTAAACCAGGTCGCTTACTTTTTGAACCACTTATATGGTCGTTAAATATCTTTTCGCAACCATATGCATTTAATCGATCCTCCTGTAAATTCAAATTTTGTAATCCAGTTGAAACTCTTGCATAACCTATTTTCAAAATACAAACCTCCTATATACATATCTAGTGTACCATAGCTTAATTCCGAGGTCTTTTATGAACATAGATTTTTTGTTGAGTTTTTGAACACTCAAATATATGAAATACTTACTTATTCAGCTATAAAAAGAGAGTGTACAGAAAATGGTTGTTTTCTGTACACTCTTAAATTATTTTAATGATTCTGGAAAATCTTGATAGCCTTCTCTAATATTTACGACATTTTCAAATCCTTTGTTTTCTAAGATACCCACGGCGATTGAACTTCTAACACCTGACTGACAATGTACGTATATTTTATCCTCTTTATTAAATGGAATATTTTCATTTAATAATTTACCGTGCGGAATATTGACTGCTTGATCTAAGTGCCCATTATTCCACTCTTCTTCATTACGTACGTCAAGTATATATTCTTCTTTACCAGTCATATCAACGCTATGGATGGATTGGGTTAAAATTTCTGATTTTGGTAAACGATAACCTGCTACATTATCAAAGCCAATTAATTGTAAAGTATGTGTTGCTTGCTCAACGGTAGATTTATCACCAATTAAATCTATACTATTTTCATAGTCTAAATACCAACCGATTTGGTTAATGAAGTTTTGGTTGTAGGGAATATTGATTGTACCTTCAGTATGACCACCATGAAAGGCTTCTTTACTACGAAGATCAAAAGCTCTTCTTGCATTATCTAAACTAGGAAAAACGTCGTATGGTTGATACATGTTCATACCAAACTGATTAATTTTTTTCATCTGTGCAAAGTGATGGGGTGGTGCTGGTTGATTTGATGTTAACGTTTCAATGAACTTGCTTTCATCAGTTTCATTAAACGCCCAGTTATTTATTTTTTCATAACCTAGCGTAGACATTGGTACCGCACCTAATGCCTTACCACAAGGACTTCCAGCACCGTGCCCTGGCCAAATTTGAAGATAATCTGGTAAATCTTTAATACTTTCTATAGATTGATACATTTGTTTCGCACTAACTTCTGTAGAGCCTTCCATTTGAACTGACTTTTCTAGTAAATCCGGTCTCCCAATATCACCTACAAAAACAAAATCGCCACTAAACAAGCCCATTGGAACACTTGAGCCGCCCCCTTCATCAGTGAGTAAGAAACTAATACTCTCAGGGGTATGACCAGGTGTATGCAATACTTCTAATTTAATGTTACCTACATGAATAATATCTTGATGTTTAACAAAATGTGTTTGTTCTGGCATATTACGATAACTTAATTCATCGTCACCTTCTCCAGATACATATACGTTTGCATTTAATTGTTCTGCCACATCTCTAATGCCTGAAGCAAAATCAGCGTGAATATGGGTTTCTGCAGCTTGTGTAATTGTAAAACCTTCACTATCTGCAACTTCCAAATATTTTGTTAAGTCACGTACAGGATCAATTATTATTGCCTCTCCTGTGCGTTGACAGCCAACTAAATAAGATGCTTGAGATAAATTGTTATCGTAAAATTGTTTGAAAAACATATAAAGAACTCCTTATTTTGATAGATTTAATTAAATAAATAAATTATGACTCGCGTTTTCAGTATCACCTATATAAGTGCCTACACCGCCGTACTCAACTTCATCTCTTAATTCTTCTTTTGTAATGCCCATGACATCCATGCTCATGGTACATGCGATTAATTTAATATCTTGAGCTATCGCTTGATTAATGAGTGATGGTAATGAATCAACGTTTTTCTTTTTCATTACGTAGCGCATCATGATATTACCTAAACCGAACATATTCATTTTAGAGAGTGGCATTTTCAAAGGTGTTTTTGGCAACATAAAATCAAACATTTTTGCGATACCTTTCTTTTTAACGTTAACTGTTTGCGCTTTTTTCAACGCGTTAAGTCCCCAGAAAGTAAAGAAGATGGTTACATCTCTTCCTGCAGCTTTAGCACCATTCGCAATAATCATTGCTGCCACTGCTTTATCTAACTCACCACTAAATAGCACAATTGTAGTACCTTTGGCAGTATGGTTCACTTCCAAGTCTTTTGGTTTTTCTTTTTGAATAATGGCATTAATTCCATTATTACCTTCATCCAGTTTAACTAACGTATGTCCTGTTTGTTTGACCCAGCTTTTAATGTCACTAAGGAATCCAGAATCTGTGACTGTAACCTCTATTTGCTCGCCTACTTCAATATTTTTCACTTCTTTACTGATGTTTACAATTGGACCTGGACATTGAAGACCACTATAGTTAAATTGTTTACGCTCTGCTTTAATTGCTACATTAGTATTTTCTTCGAATGTATTATCATCGTCGTTTTTTGCTTCATACGCTTTATAGCCACCGTCTAAATTAACAATGTCGTAGCCTTGTTCAGCTAGATATTCGCTCGCTTTAGCACTTCTGGTACCACTTTTACAGTGTACAAAGTAGGTTGTGTTTTTATCTTTATTGAACGATTCAATCTTATCTACAGGATGTAATGTCGCACCATTTATGTGTGCAAGCTCAAATTCTTCTTGTGTTCTAACGTCAATCAGTTGACCTTGTGCGCCTAATTTTTCTAATTCTTGTTTACTGAAATTATTGATATGCTTTTCGTTATATTGTTTCATAGTAACCTCCTAATAAATACCTATATGGGTATATTAACTAATCATTTATATTATGTCAAATACCATATGGGGTATTTGACATTTTTGCTTTTATCGCTTATTATGACTTTATTCAATTAAAAGTGGAGGAAATAACTATGCATTATGATAAAAAAATGATTAATCGTATTAATAGAATACAAGGACAACTCAATGGCGTTATTAAAATGATGGAAGAAGAAAAAGATTGTAAAGATGTCATTACTCAAATCAGTGCATCAAAAAGTTCAATCCAACGTTTGATGGGAATTATCATTAGTGAAAATTTAATAGAATGTGTAAAAGCAGCAGAGGATAATGGTGAAAATTCTGAAGAATTGATTAATGAAGCCGTTAACTTATTGGTAAAAAGTAAATAATGGATATTTCAACTGTTATTATGATGTTACTTATTGGGGTGTTCGGGGGCTTTATTTCGGGCCTAGTAGGTATAGGTGGTGCTATCATTATTTATCCAGCCATTTTATTATTACCACCACTATTTGGCGTTCCTGCATACAGTGCATACATCGCATCAGGACTTACTTCCAGTCAAGTCTTTTTCAGTACTTTAAGTGGGTCATTAAAAGCGCGAAAAAAAACAGAATTCTCCCCACCATTAGTTATTTATATGAGTGGAGGTATGATTACAGGGAGCATGTTAGGCGCACTCCTAGCAAATTTATTTAATGCTGCATTTGTAAATACGATATATATTATCATTGCTTTACTCGCATTAATTTTAATGTTTATTAACGTAAAACCGAATTTAAATCAGTCTTCCTTTAACAAACCATTATTAGTTATGGTTGGTCTTTTCGTTGGTATCATTTCAGGTATAGTTGGAGCAGGCGGCGCTTTTATTATTATTCCTATATTGCTAGTTTTATTCAAATTACCAATGAATACGGTAGTTGCTAATAGTATAGTAATTGCTTTTATATCTTCAATTGGCGCCTTTATCATTAAACTTATACAAGGTTACATTCCTTTAGAAGATGCGTTATTTTTAATAATAGGGAGTATTATTTTCGCTCCGTTAGGTTTAAAATTAGGTAAAAAAGTCCCTAGTTTTTTACAAAAGTGGATCATCAGTATTTTAATTATTATTGCAATTATTCAAATTGTTTTATAAATAAGAAAGAGAAGTACAACTAATATTAGTTGTACTTCTCTTTCTTATTTATAAAGTTAAAACATTCTCATATAGCAAGTAAAATAACACTCTCACTGTAAAAGTGAGAGGTTTTGTGTCAAAAACGATCGTTTACTTAACCCTTCGGGTCCAAATTCTTTATATTGTGCAATCCATCTTTCGATTAAACTTTTAGTCGATATTTCATATTTCTTTGCTAATGCTCTATAACCTAATGAACTATTTAAATATTCTTGAACTACCTTTAATTTAAATTCATATTTATAATGTTTACCCATAAAAATACACCCCAAAAGTTAGACTAAAAATCTAACTATTGGGGTGCACATCAATTCTAAGAAGTCTTTTTTATATTATTAATTTGTTTCTATATGCCCTCTTTGTTAATAATGTTAAATATAAATTGAACATTATTAACAAATTTTGAAAAAGGTGTTGGACGCGTTTACATAATGTAGTATCATATATTGTCGAATAAAATAATAAGGAGTCTTATAAATGAATACAATATTTGCACATCGAGGTTTACCTAAAATCACACCAGAGAATACATTAGCTTCTTTTGTAAAATGTGGGGAAATTGATAGTTTAAATTGGATAGAAATAGATATAGCTATTACAGCTGATGAAGAATTAATTATTATACATGATGACTTTTTAGATAGAACAACAAACACGACGGGTGAAGTATCTAAATCATATTATGAAGATATTAAAAATGCTTCAGCTGGACTATGGTTCGGGGAACAATACAATAAAGAAACAGTTCCTACATTCAAACAATTAATCGATATTGTAAACAAATATGATCTTAATGTGAATATTGAATTGAAAGGTGTTACAGGCAATAATAGTGTAAACCAATCGAAAAAGTTAATCCAACTTTTAAAAGAAAATCTTGGTTTATTGAATGACAATATTAAAGTGCTTATATCTAGTTTTAATTTTACGTTATTAAAATTAGCTCAAGAATCATTGCCTGAAGTTGAAAGAGCTGTTTTATTTGAAGAACATGCATTTTATCCAGATTGGCAATCAATCGTCGATTATTTAGGATCTAAAACTATACATATAGAGGATAAAGGATTAACAAAAGAAAAGGTTAATCATATTATTACTCAAGGTTATACTTTAAATGTTTGGACAGTAAACGATAAAGAAAGAGCTAACGAACTGTTTAATTGGGGCGTAAACGGCATATTTACAGATATAGCCAATGAGTTACTACACCTAAGTTCGGAAGAAACGGTGCAGTAATATGAATATGTTAATTGAAAAATTAGGCTTAAAAAATAGAAAAGACCTAGTAGGTTTCTTTTCTGTTTTAACAGCAGGACAACTTATATACTCAGGTTTTGAAGCCTTCAAAGGAACTTTTTACAATTTATTACTTGAAGTTTTGAACATATCTAATTCAGAGTTAGGCGTTATATTTAGTTTAATTGGTATATCTGTATTTTTCTATATACCTGGCGGATGGATAAACAACAGGTTTTCTGTTAAATCTATATTAATTTTTGGTTTGGTCGTTCGCTTTGTTACCATGACTGTCGTAATAATGTTTTCTCCCTCATTTAGTATTTTAAAAATAATTGCCATTATATGGGGAATAGTGGACGCTTTCTTTTGGCCAGCAGTATTAAATGGAGTTACTTTATTTACTAACGAAAATAAACGTGCACTCGGTTTTGGTCTCTTAGAATCGGTGAGACGAGCAGAAGAAATGCTAATGAATTTATTAATCGTTGCTGTTATGGCACTCTTTAGTGGACTTATTATATTTAAAGGAGGTATGTTGATATATAATTTATTAATAATACCTCTTATTTTCTTAATTATTAAGTATGTACCTAAGAATGGTATAGCCGTAGAGGGAGAAATCAATGAAAGTGATACATCAAATAAGTCACTCGAAGCGCTTAAGGGAATCTTTTTTGTTTTCTCAAAACCAAAGGTTTGGCTTGCTTCAATCAGTGCTTTAACTATATATTGGTGTTACATAATTTTAATCTATAGTGTCCCATATTTACAAAACATGTATAATTTATCGACGTCGCAAACAGCATTATTTGGGATTTTTAATACTGGTTTAATGGGCGTTTTAATGGGGCTTGTAGCTGGAGTTGTTTCAGATTTCGTTTTTAAATCCTCATCTAAAATGATTTCTGTTGCTTTATTAATTTCGGCTGTCACATTATCGATTGTTGTATTTTTTAAAGTGGATATGATTTTCAGTTTTGTACTTTTAATCTTATTCTCAGTAACTACCTTTTTATCTAAAAGCGTTATTTTAGCTCCGATAGCAGAACTTAAGATACCTGAGAAATATATGGGGTCTGCAATGAGCATAGGATCTTTTGTTGCTTACGCTCCAATATTTTGGGTTTATACCATGAATGGGTCATTACTTGATTTGTATTCTGATGATAAAATCGTTGCTTACGAATTGATATTTAAAATAGGTATAGGAATAGCTATTTTAGGTAGTTTATCCTCCTTATTATTAGTTATTATTAACAAACGAAAAAGCGGAAATACTATATAAGTGAATTAGGTGTACTTTTTTACTCCACCACTGCAATAAACGAGGTTTCAAAGGTATTAAAAAAGCAGCGATAATTATCGCTGCTTTTTATTTATAACTACGTACTACTGGTTTTTCATAATTAGAAATAAATTCTTCTATAGAATCTAAAGAATTACTAAAAAGTGTTTTTTCTCTATCAGTTATAGTTAAAAAGCCATTTTGAACCATGTCATCATACATATTTTCCATTGGATGATAATAACTGTTTATGTTATAGAATATACAAGGACTATCATTTTTGCCAACACCTGCCCAAGATATCACTTCTGTTATTTCTTCCAAAGTACCTGGGCCCCCAGGAAGAGCTATGCAAGCTTGCCCTAATTCTATGAATTTAGATATTTTTAGATATTTCTTGTTTATATTGTTTATACATATCAGTATTATTTACTTTTTTATCAATCTCTATTAATAATTGTTCAGTATATTCTTTTGATAAGTTAGCCTTATCTTTACAATACTTTTGCCATTCTAGTATAGGATCTATTTCACTCACATACCATTCCTCAATATTGGGTAAGATGAATACAAGATATCCTGCTAGTCCATGAATACCATTAGATTCTTTCGCAATTAGCGTGTGTAATATGAGGTGTTCAAATAAATCGCAGTAAACTAAATTTTCCTTATACACAAAATGTATTTATGCATATGGCATTTGAGACATTACAACCCGGTTTATTAGGCATTGTATTTGCAGCACTCGCAGCTGCTATTATGTCTACTGCTTCTGGAACATTACTCGCATCAGCTACCATTATTGCCAATGATTTATTAAAGCCGTTTTTCTTTAAAAATATCGAGGACAAAATGTTTTTATTATTAACGCGTATAACGACTTTGTGCCTTGCTATTATTGCCATTGTAATTGCAATGTCGATTAAAGAAGTGCTCGTTGCAATCGATATCGCTTATGCTATTTTAACAGGAGCTATTTTTATGCCAATTATGTTAGGAATATTTTTCAAATGGATTACTGGTAGAGCAGCATTTTTGGCAATTCTAGTTAGTATTATTACAGTTTTTTTATCTTTAATTATTGTTGGTCCAAGTTCAACCGGAACAATTATTTATGCGATTATTTTAAACACACTTACTTTACTAGGTATATCGTATTATGATAATAACGTAGCAAAGAAAAAGAATAGTATTGATTCAACGCGTACCGAGTGAAATAAAAGGAGGTTTTTCGATGAAGCCATTAAATCAATATATTTATGATATTGAAGTACCTGGTACCCGTCAATTTGCAAATAAAGTTGATCAATATGAAAATACGATTGATTTAACCTTAGGGCAATCAGGATTTGACCCACCTGAATATATTAAAGAAGCAATGATTGCGGCAATAACAGACAACAAATTACGTTACACACATAACAAAGGTCTGTTGGAGTTAAGAGAAACTATTTCAGAATATACTTTTAACAGGCATCAAACATATTTTAATCCTGAAAATGAAATTGTCGTGACTAATGGGGGCTCTGAAGGTATAGATGACGTATTGAGGACAATATTAAATCCGGGTGATGAAGTGATTTTGCCTTCTCCTACGTATTTAGGTTATGAACCTATTATAAAATTAGCAGGTTGTGATACTAAATTGGTAGATACCACAACTACAAATTTTAAACCTACGGCGAACAATCTTGAACAAGCTATTACTGAAAAGACGAAAGCAGTTATTTTTAATTATCCTACAAATCCAACAGGCACGACGCTGACTTATGATGAAATAGCATCGATTGTCAATGTACTAAAAGGTACAGGCATTTATATTATTACCGATGAAATATACAGTGAAAATGTTTATGAACGGAAACATCGCTCATTTATGGAATTTCCAGCAATTCGCAATCAACTATTTGTAATAAATGGCTTATCTAAATCCCATGCATTAACGGGTGCAAGAATAGGTTATGTACTCTCTACGCCCCATCTAATTGAGCAAGTAACAGCTGTACATTTATATAATTCAATATGTGTTGCTACACCAAGTCAATATGGAGCAATCAGCGCATTGAAACATGGTGATGAAGATATTAAAAAAATGAGTCAAGCGTATGTGGAACGACGTAATTATATATATAGTCGAATTCAAAAGATGGGTTTACCTGTTGAAAAACCAGAAGGTGCTTTTTATATTTTTCCTGATATTAGTCAATATAATCCAAATTCATTTGAATTTTGTACGGAGCTTTTAGAAAGTGAGCAACTAGCCGTAGTACCAGGGAAATCATTTTCACAATTTGGTGAGGGACATATTAGATTGTCATTTGCTTGTACTATGCAAGAAATAGCAGAAGCATGTGATAGACTACAACGATTTTTAGCAAACTATGATAAGCAAGTAAATTAATAAGCAAAAGAATATTGTTTGTAATTTTATGTTGAAACATCATTTAACGTATCGCAAGTAGATAGGCACATTTAATATAGTTATTAGCTTATTTTAAAAGTTTAGATATATTTGAAAATAAATATGAGTGGCAGTTTTATTCGTAAGAATTATCTTGATTAGCCAATTAAAATAATATGTAGAGTAGATAATCTATTGATTAGACCTCTATAACGCAAAGGTCGTTGTTTCTTATTAGTCAATTTGTTTAAATTTTTTGAAAATTATTGAATGCGACTATATGGATTGATATACTTTATAATACATATGAATTACGAATATACTGGAGGAATACGCTATGTCAGAAAAAATTGAATTTGTGCAACGTGAAAATCTTAAAGAAAAACCTGATCCAACTGATTTAAGTTTTGGAAAGTATTTCACTGACTATATGTTGAGCTACGACTATGATTTAGATAAAGGATGGCATAATTTACAAATTGTGCCGTATGGTCCAATTGAAATTTCTCCAGCCGCTCAAGCAATACATTATGGTCAAGCTGTATTTGAAGGTTTGAAGGCATACAAACATAATGGCGAAGTTGTCTTGTTTAGACCTGATGAAAACTTTAAACGTATCAATCACTCTTTAGCAAGATTAGAAATGCCCCAAGTAGATGAAGAGACAGTGTTAGAAGGATTAAAACAACTTGTAGATATTGAACGTGATTGGGTACCAGAAGGTGAAGGACAATCATTATACATAAGACCTTATGTCTTTGCTACAGAAGGTGTTTTAGGAGTACGTCCATCTTACTCTTATAAATTACTTATCATTTTATCGCCGTCTGGTTCTTATTATGGTGGTGAATCATTAAGTCCAACTAAAATTTATGTAGAAGATGAATATGTGCGTGCAGTTCGTGGTGGCGTTGGCCATGCTAAAGTAGCAGGTAACTATGCAGCGAGTTTATTAGCGCAAACGAATGCCTCTAAATTAGGTTATGATCAAGTGTTATGGCTAGATGGTGTGGAACAAAAATATGTAGAAGAAGTTGGCAGTATGAATATCTTCTTCGTCGAAAATGGTAAAGTTATAACACCAGAATTGAATGGCAGTATTTTACCAGGTATTACACGTAAATCGGTAATTGAGCTAGCCAATCAATTAGGTTATGAAGTAGAAGAACGCCGTGTATCCGTTGAGGAATTAATTGAATCTCATAAACAAGGTGAGTTAACTGAAGTGTTTGGTACAGGTACAGCGGCAGTTATTTCACCAGTAGGCCAATTGAAGTATGGTGAACAAGAAATTATTATTAATAATAATGAAACAGGTCCAGTTACGCAAAAACTTTATGACAACTATGTTGGCATTCAAAGTGGTCAATTAGCTGATCCACAAAATTGGAGAGTAGTTGTTCCTAAATATTAAACTTTTTATGTTATAACTAATATTATTAGACGCAAAAATTAACTAAAATTGTAACATAGTACAGTGAAGTAGGGCATGAAAATCTATTGATTTCAGCGCTACTTCTTTTTTAATTAAATTGAGTATCATTTTTTGATATGATGAGAAAGTATAATACTAATAGTTATGCTATAGCATGGCATAATTGATATGAACTTAATAAAATGGATGTAAGTATGGGAGAGTAGGCACTTATGAAATGGATTTTATTTGATAAAGATGGCACATTGATACATTTTGATAGGAGTTGGATGAAGATTGGTCTCCAATTAGTAGATGACTTTATGATACAATATGAATCGGCTATAGGTGATGTGACAGAGGCTTATAAGCGATTAGGTATCGTGAATAATGAAATTCAACAAGGTACAGTTATGGCGTCTGGCTCGTTAGATGAAATCATTAATGCCTTTGATAACCTAGCAGGTCAAGATGTCTCATCATGGGCACAACAACGAAGTCAAACATTAGTTGATCAACGTGTGCCTGAAAATGTGTGGGTAGAAGGTGTCGATCAAACAGTCAAAGCTTTACATCAGCAGGGCTATAAACTAGGTATTGTTACTAGCGATACGAAAAAAGGTGTCGAACAATTTTTAACTGATACAAATATGCATAAATACTTTGATGTGGTTATTTCAACTGAAGCAAATGCAGTAGAGAAACCTAATCCAGAGGTGCTAAAACCATTATTTGATAACTATGATGTCGATTCAATTGATGTTATGATCGTCGGTGATACAGCTAATGATATTAAAACTGGGAAAAATGCACAACTTGGGCTTAGTGTTGCAGTATTAACGGGTGTGGATATTAAAGAAACGTTTACAGAAGCAGATTATATTTTACCTACTGCCAATCAAGTGTTAGATATATTAAATTAATAGTAGAGTTTTCTAAGATATGTCATAATATACGAAACGTATATTATGACTTTTTTATAACAGAGGTGAGAGACGTGATTGATGGGAAGTATGCTGTATATCAAAGCGAAACATATAAAGTTGTTGATATAAGTGGTAGTGAAGTGTTGCTTGTTACAGAAGATGCAGCGAGCGAACTAAAGGGATTTCAAGCAGAAACTACAACACACACATTACATACGCTGTATTATAAACATGTGCAACGTGATAAGTTAGATGAGTTATATGAGTTGTTTCAAGAAGCACGATATCAAGGGGCTATATTTGACTATTATCAAGATAATGAAGGCAATCATTATATAGGTACAAATGATCAAGAAAAAGCGAATACGTTTGGTTTAGTTGCATCACTTGATGATTATTATAGTGCAGTGGTGGCTGAAGAAGACATAGAAAAAATTATTCATCGACATCATTTAGAATAAAAAAAGAGGGGCATGAGTTTACTCATAGCTCCTCTTTTTAGGTTGAATATTTAATGTTGTCGTTGATCTACGTTTCTATAAGTATCAATAACTGTTTTGATTTTATTGATGACACCGTCAAGGGAGTCTGGGTCATCATGTAAGTCATATTCATTGATGTTAACTCTGACTACTGGACAAGCGTTAAATTCGCTAACCCAATTGTCATAGCGTTGGAATAGTTTTTGCCAATATGCAGGATCTGTGTCAATTTCCATTTGACGGCCACGTTGTTTAATACGTTCAATGACATCATTATAATCACATTCTAAATAAATAAGGACATCTGGTTTTGGGAAGTATGGTGTCATAACCATAGCATTAAATAATTCAGAATACGTATGGAAATCTTCAGGAGTCATAGTTCCTTGTTCTTCGTGCATTTTCGCAAAAATATCGACATCTTCATAAATAGAACGATCTTGAATAAAGCCGCCACCATATTCAAACATACGTTTTTGTTCTTTAAAACGTTCGGCTAAGAAATATATTTGTAAATGAAAGCTCCAACGTTCAAAATCGTGATAAAACTTATCTAAATATGGGTTATGTTCTACGTTCTCAAAAGAAGTACGGAAGTTTAAGCGTTCGGCTAATGCTTTAGTTAACGTTGATTTACCTACACCTACTGTACCCGCAATGGTAATCACTGCGTCTTGTGGTATACCGTAATTATTCATGTACATTTCCTCCAATCATGGGTTTCACTAAATTTAATATATAAGCATAATCATCTGCGTGTTGTACAAAATCAAGATGGGTCGTATCAATTTTAATGACATTCGCACCTTCAGCTTTTAACGTATCGTAATATTGATTATAATCTCGTTTCAATGATAATAAATAGTCATCTGAAATTTGATGCTCAAAGCTACGATTGCGTTGTGCAATTCGTGACTTTAACACTTGTAAGTCGGCATCCAGAAAGATAATCATATTAGGCATTTGTAAGTCTTCAGTTAAAATATCATAGATACGGGAGAATTTTTCAAACTCTACAGGTGTAAGTGTGTTATGTGCAAATATTTTATTTTTGTGGATATGATAATCGCTGACAATACCATTTTGAATTTGGGCAATGTCTTGAAATTGTTTATATCGATTACATAAGAAAAACATTTCGGTTTGGAAGCTCCATTTTGAAATGTCTTCATAGAACTCTGATAAAAAAGGATTTTCATCGACAATCTCTTTTTCTTCGTAAAAATTGAACTCACAACTGAGTTTATGTGTTAATGAGGATTTACCGACACCAATCGGTCCCTCTATTGCTATAAATGTGTTTTTCATAATTAACGCTCCAATGTTAAAATAGACAATAAGTATTGTACCATATGTGAGGAGTAAGACCCATGACAAGAGATGAATTTTATATGGAAATTGCGTTGGCAGAAGCACGCAAAGCAAATAATATTGGAGAAGTACCGATTGGTGCAATCATTGTGAAAGATGAAGAAGTTATCGCTAGAGCACATAATTTGAGAGAAACTTTGCAAGACCCAACAGCGCATGCAGAGCATATTGCAATTCAAAAGGCAGCTGAAGTAATAGGTAGTTGGCGCTTAGAAGGTTGTACATTGTATGTTACTTTGGAACCTTGTGTGATGTGTGCAGGGACTATTGTTATGAGTCGTATACCACATGTTGTGTATGGCGCACCAGATCCGAAGGGTGGATGTGGCGGTAGCTTGATGGATTTAATACAAGAAGCACGATTTAATCATCGTGCCAGTGTAACATCTGGTATATTAGAGCAAAGTTGTGCTGAAATGTTAACGTGTTTTTTTAAAAACATTAGAAAACAGAAAAAAATCAGTCGAACAGAGGATAATACAAATAGCTAAAGATTTGTTAAACTATATAATGTGTTACAAATTTGTGGCAAATGAGAATAATTCATAGTGTTTGTGTGATTGAGAAAAGAAGGAAATGAGGTCATTAATAATGATAAATTTAATTGCAACAGATATGGACGGGACGTTATTAAATGCGGCACATGAGATTTCAGAGGAGAATATAAATGCGATTCATTATGCGCAATCACTAGGTATCACAGTAGTTATTGCCACAGGAAGAGCTTTTTATGAAGCGAGTACACCCGTTGCACAAACTGATTTAAAAGTACCATATATATGTTTGAATGGTGCAGAAGTTAGGGATGAATCTTTCAATATTAGTAGTACTTCAAATTTAAACCGTGAGTTAATTGATAGAATTACTGGTGAACTGAACAGTGAAGATATTTATTATCAAATCTATACGAATATTGGTATTTATACGGAAAATCCAGAACGTGATTTAGAAATTTATATCGATATTGCAGAACGTGCAGGTCAACAAGCAGATGTTGAAAAGATTAAAGCTGGTATTCAAAAACGTATTGATAATGGTACGTTAAAAGTGGTGGAAAACTACGATAAAATTAAAGAAACTCCCGGAGAAATCGTCATGAAAATATTAGCATTTGATAGCGATTTGGAGAAGATTGATCGTGTCAGTGCTAAGTTGGCCGAGTCTGGTAGTCTAGCTGTTTCTTCTTCTTCTAGAGGGAATATTGAAATCACACATGCGGATGCTCAAAAAGGAATTGCATTAGCTACAATTGCCGAAAAACTACATATTGATATGGATAATGTTATGGCGATAGGAGATAATCTCAATGATATTTCTATGTTAGAACGTGTTGGTTATCCGGTAGCAATGTCAAATGGTACTGAAGAAGTGAAAGCAGCATCTAAATATATCACTGAAACAAATGAAAACAGTGGTGTGGGCAAAGCCATCATGAAATTGCTTGCAGAATGTAACAAATAATACTATGAGGTGACATAAATGAAAGGTTTAATAATTGTTGGAAGTGCCAAAGTTGGCTCTCATACAACAGCGTTATCAAAATATTTGAAAGGTCATTTTGAAACGCATGATTTTGAAGTAGAAATTTTTGATTTAGCTGATAAACCTATACATCAGTTAGATGTTTCAGGAGCGTTAGCGCCTCTAGAAACTTACAAAGCAAATTTACAAGAGCTACAAACTAAAGCACGCGAAGCGGACTTTTTCGTGCTAGGTACACCAAACTACCACGGTTCGTACTCTGGTATTATAAAAAATGCGTTAGATCATTTAACTATGGATGATTTTAAAATGAAACCAGTTGGCTTAATTGGTAACAGTGGTGGAATTGTCAGTGCAGAACCACTATCTCATTTACGTTTGATCGTCCGTACATTATTAGGTATCGCGATACCAACTCAAATTGCTACACATGACTCTGATTATAAAAAATTAGATGATGGTACATATTATTTAGCAAATGAAGAGTTCCAATTACGTGCGAGATTGTTCGTAGATCAAATTGTTTCATTTGCTCAAAATAGTCCATATGAACATTTAAAATAAACCATTTTTCTTAGCTACTTAAATATGATGTTTGCGTTAGAGACAGTTACATCGGTCTACGTAAGGCGTCGTACTTAAGTAGCTTTTATTGTGGCGTCATAATTACAGTGTTAACAATTTCTTTGAACCGTAAAAGTAAGTTGTTGATTTTAGCTAATTGAATATCATATAAGTGTATGCGGCGTTCATCGTGTAAATCACGTTCTTTCTTGAGTAAACCTAAAGCGATAAGGTTACTGAGTTGTGTTGAAATGGGTGTGTTTTTGTTGTACAGTGCTTGTTTTAATTCAGTTGCTTCGATGCTGTGCTTATTAATTGTCGCAATTTTATCTAATATAACAATTTCAACTAATGTTAAATTTAAATCTTGCTTGATTAATCGTTTTATTAAAGTACGTTTTTCTTCGTAATGAATAATATTCATAATATAAAACCTCCAATGAATAAAGTGACAATGTCAGTGAGTCGGATTTTTAATAAATTCCGGCTATATAAAAAATCAATTAAGCTGAGTTATTTCTGTGTGTGAAATGATAGTGTGTTATCGAACATTGTGTCACTTTAATGTATGTATAATAGGTGGAAAATAAATTTAAAATAAGATGGTTAACAGGTATTAAGTAGTAGCCATATAAGTATTTACTATATGCCCATTATTGTAATATTTTTTTGACTAGATAGAAATAAAGTTTTTTTACTCTTAGTAGCTAAATATTTACTATATAAAATGTTGATAATCTAGATATTGTTAAAATATTAATAAATAATGCTTTTATTTACAAATTAACAAAATGGGGGTGGGATAGAAATCTGAATTTATTAAATGGATTGCGTTGTCTTACTTCGACATGGATGGCTAAAACTGACCAAGTTTCCGGC
>NZ_PPQB01000018.1:0-4500 GCF_002902345.1 Staphylococcus arlettae | reverse complement strand
CCGCGGGCACTGCCTTAGCCTGTAGTCTTCGGCAAGTGCTATTCCCGCAGGAGTTGGCACAAAAGACTGCTAATATTATAGATAAACGCTTAGGAGACCTAAAATTTAAGGGCAATTTAATGCTAATACAAAAAGAGACTGGGACGAATCAATTTTGTCCCAGTCTCTTAAAATGTTTATATGAAATTATTTACGATATTTTAATTTAGCAAAAGCATCATGTTGGTGGATTGATTCTTCGTTACGACATTCAATATCAAAACCGTCTATCCAGTCTAATTCTACTAAATCTGCAGCGATTAAACGAATTAAATCTTCGACAAAACGAGGGTTTTCGTAGGCACGTTCAGTGACACTTTTTTCGTCAGGTCTTTTTAAAATTGGATAAAGGATAGAACTTGCATTTGCTTCCATAGCATCTAAGATTTTTTCTTTATAATCATCGATAAGTTCTTTATCTTTATTCATATATGCTTTGACCGTAACAATACCACGTTGATTATGTGCCGAATATTCACTAATCTCTTTTGAACAAGGGCACAGTGTAGTAACTGCCGCTTCGACAGTTAATTCTTTTCTGGTAACGGAGTGTTTATCGATAGCTAAACCATAAGTAACATCTGCATGTCCGACTGCTTTAATGTTAGTTACTGGGCTAATGCGATCGAAGAACCATTTACCAGACACATCGACACCGGCATCATTTTGATTCATACTTTTTTGTAAGCTTTGTAATACTTGATATAAAGCAGTGAAATCTAACTCAATCCCATTATTGTAATGTTTTTCCACACTTTCTAAAATTCTACTCATGTTAATGCCTTTTTCATCTAGTTTTAAACTCGTTGAAAAACTAAATGTACCAGCAGTTTGGAAACGATCAATGAGTACAGGATAGACCAAGTTTTTAATGCCAACTTCTTCTATTTCAAACAAGAAATTTTTATGCGTACTTTGTAGGTCTTTCATTTTTTCTTTAATTGTTGGTTTGGTACCTTCGATAGGGTCGACAGAACCGAAGTGTTTCCATCTGCCTTCTCTTGTAGATAAATCAAATTCAGTCATGCTATTGCCTCCACTTAAGATTCAAAGTTATAAGTCCAATAAGGTTCAACTTCTAAGAAGCCTTTTGCTTCACCAGATAGTTCCGGTGTGGCCAATTGTTGTAAGAAAGGACCTGTTTGTGATGCGTGTGCTTCAAATGCGCGTAGTTTTACCTCTTTATAATCACTGATCTCATTTAAGATATCAGGCTCACCTAATTTTTCGGGAGCATCATTGCTAAATGCTACTAATTGTAATCTTGGTCTTTCATTTTTAGGCATACGACCGACAGTACGTACGACTGCTTCTGCAGTGGCTTCATGGTCAGGGTGCACTGCAAATTGTGGATAAAATGAAATAATCACTGACGGTTTTAATTCATCTATCAATGATTTTATCATAGCGTCCATTTCATCATTTGGTTCGAATTCGACAGTTTTATCACGCAATCCCATTTTACGTAAATCTGTGATGCCTATTGCTTCCATTGCTGCTTCTAGCTCTTTTTCGCGAATATCTGGTAACGACTCTCTAGTTGCGAACGGTGGATTCCCGAGGTTACGACCCATCTGACCTAAAGTTAGGCATGCATAAGTGACGGGAACGCCGTTATTAATATAGCGTGCAAGTGTTCCGGCTGATGAGAATGTTTCATCGTCTGGATGTGGAAAGACAACCAGTACGTGATTTTCTTCTGACATATGTGGTGTCCTCCTTTAAATATTAAATGGTTGTGTGCTGATTTCTAATGTAGCTGCAAGTTGACCTTCATAATTAAAACCTGCAATTAGAAATTCTCCATTATCATTGATTTCGTAATGTGTTAATCCTTGTACATAAACCCATCCATTATTTGTAAGTTTTAAACCAACGCGAAATGGGTCTTTGTCGCCACCTTTTAATTGTGCATGTTCAAAGGTAATATTGATATTTCTTAAAAATGTCCCTGCATTAAAAACACGTTGATCAAAATGGTTGGCATACGCGCCATTTGTAGTCTCAACATGGATATAAACAGGCTTATTTGCATATGATGTTAGTATGGATTGTACTTTTTCTCGTTCGATAAGTTCCAACAACTTCACTCCCTGTTTGATGTTTAGTAATTTAAGTGATTAAACATAACATTCACTAATATCATGAATGCTAATACTAAAAATCGGAATAAGAATATATTTTAAATAGGAAAAAACATCCTATACCAGTTTATTAAAATAACTACATTTAATTACTATTATTTTTCTATTCTACTAAAAACTGCGGTAGAAATGTATAACTATGCTCAATTAATTTTATAAATTGAATATTAATGATACAGGATTTTAGGTTAAATAACTAGCCCCATGATAAACTAAGAGTTGATAATGTTATTTGCTGTTAATGATGCCAACAGTATACATTTAAATAAAAGTATCGAAAAGTTTATAGAGGGGGAAGTTTTGTGAAAATAACTAATTTAGGTTCGCAGTCTTATGCATCTTTTTATGTAGCGTGTGAATTATATAAGCAGATGAACGGTGATAAGCATAGTAAGTTAGGCCTAGCTACTGGCGGGACGATGGTTGACGTGTATCGATTTTTAGTAGAGTTATTGCATAAAAATCAACTTGATGTGAGTGATGTTATAACGTTCAATTTAGATGAATATGTCGGTTTAACTTCAAACCATCCACAAAGTTATCATTATTATATGAATGATATATTATTTAATCAATATCCTTACTTTACTACAACACAAACTTATATTCCAAGAGGCGATGCTGATGATTTAGATCAAGAAGCTAAGCGCTACGAACAACTTATAGATGAGTTAGGGCCGGTTGATATTCAAATATTAGGCATTGGAGAAAATGGTCATATTGGCTTTAATGAACCAGGCACTGATCTTAATAGCCCAACACACATTGTAGATTTAACAGAAAGTACCATTCAGGCAAATAGTCGCTATTTTGAACATGAAGCTGAAGTACCAAAACAAGCAGTGTCGATGGGATTAGCATCAATTTTAAAGGCGAAGCGGATTATTTTATTAGCATTTGGAGAGAAAAAACGAGCAGCTATAACAAAATTAGCACAAAAAGAAGTAAATAAAGATGTGCCAGCAACTATATTACATGCACATCCCAATGTGGAAATATATGTAGACGATGCAGCAGCACCTTTTTAATTAACATATCGTTTTAATCATGTTTTCTCAGGGTAGAGATGTAATGTACGAAATATAAGCAATTTTTATGCATATTGAAGTGTATTTTAGTAGCATTAAGATATGATGAAATATTGAAAGGATGAGATTATTGGAATTACAATTAGCAATTGATTTATTAAACAAAGAAGAAGCAGCAGAGTTAGCTAATAAAGTAAAAGACTATGTTGATATTGTAGAAATTGGTACACCAATAGTAATCAATGAAGGTTTACCATCTGTACAGCATTTAAATGATAATGTTGATGGTGTAAAAGTATTAGCAGATTTAAAAATTATGGATGCTGCCGATTACGAAGTAAGCCAAGCAGTTAAATTTGGCGCAGATGTTGTAACCATCCTTGGTGTTGCAGAAGATGCATCAATTAAAGCAGCAGTTGATGAAGCACATAAACATGGCAAACAATTATTAGTAGATATGATTGCAGTACAAGATTTAGAAAAACGTGCGAAAGATTTAGATGATTTAGGCGCAGATTATATCGCTGTTCATACTGGTTATGACTTACAAGCTGAAGGTCAATCTCCTTTAGAAAGTTTACGTAAAGTTAAATCTGTAATTAGTAATTCTAAAGTAGCAGTCGCAGGTGGTATTAAACCAGATACAATTAAAGATATTGTTTCAGAAAATCCTGATTTAATTATTGTTGGTGGCGGCATTGCAAATGCTGATGACCCTGTAGAAGCTGCTAAACAATGTAGAGCTGCGATTGAAGGAAAATAATGATGACAGAAATCACAAATTATCGTTTAATACTAGATGAAATAGACAACACATTATCACATGTGAAAGACAGTGAAGCCGAAACGTTTTTAAAGCAAATTATTAAAGCAGAGCAAGTTTTTGTATCTGGAAAAGGACGTTCGGGTTTTGTAGCAAATAGTTTTGCGATGAGATTGAATCAGCTTGGGAAGGGGGCACATGTAGTTGGTGAGTCCACTACACCTTCCATTACCGAAAAAGATTTGCTTGTTATCCTTTCTGGCTCAGGTTCGACAGAGCATTTAAGATTATTAGCAGATAAAGCTAAAGCTGTAGGTGCAGAAGTTGTATTATTGTCAACAAATCCAACGTCAAAGATTGGTGAACTTGCAAATGCAGTGATTGAATTACCGGCGGGAACGAAATATGATGCTGAAGGTTCAGCACAACCTCTAGGTAGCTTATTTGAACAAGCATCACAAGTGTTTTTAGATAGTATTGTTTTAGATTTAATGACTGAGATAAACGTTGATGAAGAAACAATGCA
>NZ_PPQB01000017.1 GCF_002902345.1 Staphylococcus arlettae | reverse complement strand
GGCTAGCGATTTGTCTGTTGGGGGAAACCGTAAACCCAACCGCAAAGAGCCAAAGCAAATTAGTTTCAGAGTGAACGAAGGCGAATATGAAAAGTTAAGGTCATCTGCCGAAACTTTGAATATGAGTGTGCCGAGTTTCGTTAAGAAAAAGGCACAAGGCAGTCGATTGGTAGCGCCAAAATTAGATAAAGAGACGCGACAATCGATTGCTAAAGATTTAGGCAGTATGGGGGCAAACGTAAATCAGATTGCGAAATGGTTTAATCAACATAAAGAACAAGCAGTGAATTTACCTGAACAAAAATACGATGATTTAATTAAGCAATTTGATGACTTTAAGAAGGAGTTGCATGAGATATGGCAACAACTAAAATAAGCTCAACGAAATCAACATCAAGAGCTATTAATTACGCAGAAAAACGTGCAGAAGAAAAAAGTGCTTTGAATTGTGATATAGATTATGCAAAAAGCAGTTTTAAAGCAACACGTGAAATGTATGGCAAAACAGATGGCAACGAAGGGCATGTAGTTATTCAATCTTTTAAGCCTAACGAAGTAACACCAGAACAATGTAATCAACTAGGGTTAGAATTAGCAGAAAAGATAGCACCTAATCATCAAGTTGCCGTATATACACATAACGATACAGACCATGTTCATAATCATATTGTGATTAATTCAATTGATTTAGAAACGGGCAAGAAATTTAATAATAATAAAAAAGCACTACATGATATTCGACAAGCGAATGATGAAATATGTGTTTCACATAATTTGTCAATACCCGAAGAAAAAGCGAAATTACGTTATACACAAGCAGAATATAGCGTATTGAACAAAGGGAAAACATCTTGGAAAGATGAGATAAGGCATGCCATAGATCAATCGCAAGCAGCGTCTTATGAAGAACTGGGTAATGATTTACAACAAAATGGCATAAAAATTGAACGTATTACAGACAAAACAATTACTTATCGACATTTGGAAGAAGATAAAAAAGTGCGTGGGAAGAAATTAGGCGAAGATTACGACAAAGGGGGCTTAGAAATTGGCTTTAACAGACAAAATGAACAACGAGAAGAACAAGCAAGACAGAGAGAACTTGAACAGGCAAGACGAGAGAAAATCAAGCGAGATAAAGAGCGAGAGAAAGAGTGGGCTCGATTTAATAGAAGTACGCAAGCAATTAGACAGAATAGAGAGCGTAGCGAACGAGAAGAACGAGAACGAGAGCGAAAAGCTAGAGAACTTGAAGAACAGAATAGAAGAGCTAGAGAAGAGCGAGCAAGACAGGAACGAGAGAACAAACATACTCATGAAAAGACTAGAGGCTTCGACCTCGAACTTTAATAATAAGTTAGATGTTTTTGAAGAAAAGACTAAGCATGCAAGATTAAACTTTGAAACAACTGCAAAGCACTATATTAAACGACTTGATGAAGATAATTTGAAATTAGATTTTCAACAAGCTATTCAAGATGAATTAAGCGATACTAAAGACGAAATACGTGAAGTGACGAAACAAGCGAGAGAAGAAACAAAAGAGTATAAAGAAATCTTAGAAAGTAAAATAAAAGACCATAACAAAGTGGTTGATAAATCGAATACAGCGCTAAAAGTGATGACAAAAGGCGTTACAAATATATTTTTTGTGCTAATTATTTTTGTACTTGTAATGCTTGTGACAGGTCCGATAGGTCATTTCTTTGGTATTGAACATTTATATAGCTTTATTAATGGTTTTATTGATGACCACGAAAGTGCATGGCGATATTTGATGTTGATACTTTATGCAGTACCCTATGTATTCTTCGCTATCATTCTGTGGCTCATAGCATTGTTTTTTAGAGTATTTAATGACCTTTAGGTAGATTTATATATAAAAAGGGCTAAATACGCAAAATACCCCCTTAAAATGCAAAATAAATGCAAATAAGGGGGTAACTCCTTATGAAAAAACAACTAATAGTATTATAACACGTTTTTATGCCGAGAAAACTTATTGGTTGGAATGGGCTATGTGTTAGCTAACTTGTT
>NZ_PPQB01000016.1 GCF_002902345.1 Staphylococcus arlettae | reverse complement strand
AGTTATACATTCAAAACTAGATAGTAAGTAAAATAAGTGAACCAAGTAAAACCTATTAAAATTGATTAAGTCTTCGATCGATTAGTATTCGTCAGCTCCACATATCACTATGCTTCCACCTCGAACCTATTAACCTCATCATCTTTGAGGGATCTTATAACCGAAGTTGGGAAATCTCATCTTGAGGGGGGCTTCATGCTTAGATGCTTTCAGCACTTATCCCGTCCATACATAGCTACCCAGCGATGCCGTTGGCACGACAACTGGTACACCAGAGGTATGTCCATCCCGGTCCTCTCGTACTAAGGACAGCTCCTCTCAAATTTCCTACGCCCACGACGGATAGGGACCGAACTGTCTCACGACGTTCTGAACCCAGCTCGCGTACCGCTTTAATGGGCGAACAGCCCAACCCTTGGGACCGACTACAGCCCCAGGATGCGATGAGCCGACATCGAGGTGCCAAACCTCCCCGTCGATGTGAACTCTTGGGGGAGATAAGCCTGTTATCCCCGGGGTAGCTTTTATCCGTTGAGCGATGGCCCTTCCATGCGGAACCACCGGATCACTAAGTCCGTCTTTCGACCCTGCTCGACTTGTAAGTCTCGCAGTCAAGCTCCCTTATGCCTTTACACTCTGTGAATGATTTCCAACCATTCTGAGGGAACCTTTGAGCGCCTCCGTTACTCTTTAGGAGGCGACCGCCCCAGTCAAACTGTCCATCTGACACTGTCTCCCACCATGATCAATGGTGCGGGTTAGAAATCCAACACAGCGAGGGTAGTATCCCACCAACGCCTCCACGTAAGCTAGCGCTCACGTATCAAAGGCTCCTACCTATCCTGTACAAGCTGTGCCGAATTTCAATATCAGACTACAGTAAAGCTCCACGGGGTCTTTCCGTCCTGTCGCGGGTAACCTGCATCTTCACAGGTACTATGATTTCACCGAGTCTCTCGTTGAGACAGTGCCCAAATCGTTACGCCTTTCGTGCGGGTCGGAACTTACCCGACAAGGAATTTCGCTACCTTAGGACCGTTATAGTTACGGCCGCCGTTTACTGGGGCTTCGATTCGTAGCTTCGCAGAAGCTAACCACTCCTCTTAACCTTCCAGCACCGGGCAGGCGTCAGCCCCTATACATCACCTTACGGTTTAGCAGAGACCTGTGTTTTTGATAAACAGTCGCTTGGGCCTATTCACTGCGGCTTTCCTGGGCGTGAACCCTAGAAAGCACCCCTTCTCCCGAAGTTACGGGGTCATTTTGCCGAGTTCCTTAACGAGAGTTCGCTCGCTCACCTTAGAATTCTCATCTTGACTACCTGTGTCGGTTTGCGGTACGGGCACCATAATTCTAGCTAGAGGATTTTCTTGGCAGTGTGAAATCAACGACTCGAGGAATAAATTCCTCTCCCCATCACAGCTTGACCTTACGAGTACCGGATTTGCCTAATACTCAGTCTTACTGCTTGGACGTACAATCCAATCGTACGCTTCGCCTATCCTACTGCGTCCCCCCATCGCTTAAAACGAATTGAGGTGGTACAGGAATATCAACCTGTTGTCCATCGCCTACGCCTTTCGGCCTCAGCTTAGGTCCCGACTAACCCAGAGCGGACGAGCCTTCCTCTGGAAACCTTAGTCAATCGGTGGACGGGATTCTCACCCGTCTTTCGCTACTCACACCGGCATTCTCACTTCTAAGCGCTCCACATGTCCTTGCGATCATGCTTCAACGCCCTTAGAACGCTCTCCTACCATTGTCCTACGGACAATCCACAGCTTCGGTAATATGTTTAGCCCCGGTACATTTTCGGCGCAGTGTCACTCGACTAGTGAGCTATTACGCACTCTTTAAATGATGGCTGCTTCTAAGCCAACATCCTAGTTGTCTGGGCAACGCCACATCCTTTTCCACTTAACATATATTTTGGGACCTTAGCTGGTGGTCTGGGCTGTTTCCCTTTCGAACACGGACCTTATCACCCATGTTCTGACTCCCAAGTTAAATTGATTGGCATTCGGAGTTTGTCTGAATTCGGTAACCCGAGAAGGGCCCCTCGTCCAAACAGTGCTCTACCTCCAATAATCATCACTTGAGGCTAGCCCTAAAGCTATTTCGGAGAGAACCAGCTATCTCCAGGTTCGATTGGAATTTCTCCGCTACCCACAACTCATCCGCTCACTTTTCAACGTAAGTCGGTTCGGCCCTCCATTCAGTGTTACCTGAACTTCAGCCTGGTCATGGGTAGATCACCTGGTTTCGGGTCTACGACCAAATACTCAACGCCCTATTCAGACTCGCTTTCGCTGCGGCTCCACATTTGCTGCTTAACCTTGCATCAGATCGTAACTCGCCGGTTCATTCTACAAAAGGCACGCCATCACCCATTAACGGGCTCTGACTACTTGTAAGCACACGGTTTCAAGTTCTCTTTCACTCCCCTTCCGGGGTACTTTTCACCTTTCCCTCACGGTACTGGTTCACTATCGGTCACTAGAGAGTATTTAGCCTTGGGAGATGGTCCTCCCGGATTCCGACGGAATTCCACGTGCTCCGTCGTACTCAGGATCCACTCAAGAGTGTATAAATTTTCGACTACAGGATTATTACCTTCTTTGATTTATCTTTCCAGATAATTCGTCTAATTTATACATTTGTAACTCCGTATAGAGTGTCCTACAACCCCAATAAGCAAGCTTATTGGTTTGGGCTCTTCCCGTTTCGCTCGCCGCTACTCAGGGAATCGATTTTTCTTTCTCTTCCTCCGGGTACTAAGATGTTTCAGTTCTCCGGGTATGCCTTCAGACATGATATATATTCACATGTCGATAACACGACATAACTCGTGCTGGGTTTCCCCATTCGGAAATCTCTGGATTACAGCTTACTTACAGCTCCCCAAAGCATATCGTCGTTAGTAACGTCCTTCATCGGCTTCTAGTGCCAAGGCATCCACCGTGCGCCCTTAATAACTTAATCGTTTGTTTAAATCAAACATTGTTTCATTTAAACCCAAAATGTTATTAATCTGTGAGTGTTCTTTCGAACACTAGCGATTATTTGTTTTGAATTCAAGCTTTTTCAAACTTTAATTCACTCGGTTTTGCTTGGTAAAATCTATATTTTACTTACTTATCTAGTTTTCAATGTACAAT
>NZ_PPQB01000015.1:94963-109385 GCF_002902345.1 Staphylococcus arlettae | reverse complement strand
TTGTGTTTGGAATTAACGTTGACATATTGCGATTCAGTTTTCAATGTTCATTTATTGCGTTACAAGAATTTATTCTAACATTAAGTTTTTGTTAAGTCAACAATAAATTTATTTTTTTATTTTTTAAATTTTTGTTTCTTTCTTAACTCAACATTTAATATTCTATAACGTTCAGTTCGTTTTCACAAGTACCAAATTTACACTTTGTAAATTTATTTAATGTTTTGAACTGTTCGTCGGTGCGTCTTGTTTTGACGACTTTTATATAATATCAAGATTACAATAGAACGTCAATCGATTTTCTTATTAAATTATGTTTAATATTACTATATCTATTACGTATTATTTTTTAAATGTATATATTTGTATTATTGTGTAAATTTCACAGCCTACTGTTTATTACATTTCACATTTATTGTTACTATTGTAGTATTTAGCTATAAACAAAAAAAAAAGAAGTGATTTTTATCACCTCTCTTTTATTATTTATTTTTCTTCTTCATTTTGACATGCTTTGCATACACCATAAATTTCCATGCGATGATGCGATACATTAAATTCAGTTACGTGTTGGGCTAATTGTTCAACTTCATCTAGTTGAGGATAGTGAAAGTCCACAATCTTACCACACTTTTCGCAAATCACATGGTAATGATTATGTGTACTAAAATCAAACCTACTTGATGAATCTCCATAAGTTAATTCTTTTACTATACCGATATCTTTAAAAACACGTAAGTTATTATATATTGTAGCAACACTTATATTAGGAAAATCAGGTGAAAGTGCTTGGTATATTTCATCAGCTGTCGGATGTGTTTCGGCTGAAATTAAAAATTTCAGTATTGCTTGTCTTTGTGGCGTAATTCTGATGCCTGCTGTTCTCAACGAAGCAATCGAATCTTCTAGCTGATGTTCGATAGTTTCCATTTCTGCACTCATTTTCCTCACCATCTTTCTATTTAATAATTATTATTACTTAATATTAATATAACTGTTAGGCACGCACAATGTCAATATTATTCCTTTATTCCTTATTAATATCCTTTTTTCAGATCTACTTGATTCTCAATTATTTTTCCATAATTGAGAAAATATTGTAAATTCTTTTTAAATATTTCTGTTATATCTTCAGCATTCTCTGTACCGTTACCAGTAATATGTGCTGTAAGTGTTACATTATCTAATTCATATAATTTATCATTTGCTGGTAATGGCTCTCGCTCAAAAACGTCAAGGTAGGCATGTCTAATTAGTTTTTGCTCTAAGACATCAATTAATACCTCATGTTTTACAATTGTTCCTCGTCCAACATTCATAAACAGCGTATGGTCATTCATTATTTCAAAGTGTTCTTTTGTTAATAGATGTATTGTCTCTGAAGTTTCTGGTAGACAGTTAACGACGATGTCAGCTGTAGTTAATGCTTGTTCCAACTCCGTTATTGGATAGACATAGTCAATGTAATCTTCTGTCTTGCCTGTAGTATTAACCCCTAAAACTTTCATATCTATTGCCTGAGCTACTTTGGCTGTTTTTTGAGCAATGCTACCCGTTCCGATGAAGAGTATACTTTCTCCATTTAATCGTTTACCGGTTAACTTAGAATCGTATTTATGCTGTTGTTGATTAATATAGGAAGTTCTCATTTTTTTATAGTCTGCCAATAAGTAACCTATAATAAACTCTGACATTTGTTTAGCATGTACACCTTTACCGTTTGTCACTACTATTTCATTCTTACTTAAATAGTCTAGTGGTAATTTATTCACTCCAGTTGAGTACCATGCCAACCATTTAAGGTTTGGACATTCTTGTAAGAAAGTTTCATCCAAGCTACTATCATGACCAAATAATATATCTAATGTTTTCCTATCATTGATAGAAATTGCAGATACACCTTCTGTAAAGACAAAGTCCACGGTCGGAAAAGTATCAATAAGTACTTCTTCCATTTGCCCTAACCGCTTCAAACTCACTGCCTTCATATTGACTCACCCCAAAATTGTTTTAAGCTCTTCCATTTGTGTTTTAACTTTTACTTTTTCAATAACATCTATAATGATACCTTCTTCGTCTATTATAAATGTAGTTCTGACAATTCCCATTGATTCTTTACCAAATGATTTTTTAAGTTGATAAACACCAACGGCATTCGCAAGTTGATAATCTTCGTCTACGAGTAAATCAAAGTTTAAATTATGTTTATTGATAAAATTTTGGTGTTTCTTTTTAGAATCCGCACTTATGCCGTACACTTTGACATCAAGATCATTGAAATCTTCAATATTATCTCTAAAATCACATGCTTCTGTGGTACATGTAGGCGTATTATCTCGAGGATAGAAATATAATATTGCCTTACTTCCTTTTAATGTTTCATTAGAAACGAGTTCTCCATCTTGATTTTCTAATTCAAATTGTGGAAATTGATCTCCTTTTTGTAACATAGACTCACCTATTTCTTCATATTATTAATTTTATGATACGATAATAGACGAAAATATTAAATTAAAAGAGGTTGATATTAATGAAATTCACTGAAAGTGAAAAACTTCAGCAGTTTTCTAATGATTATATTTTAGGTGGTGTTAACTCACCTTCTCGTTCTTACAAAGCTGTGGGTGGTGGTGCACCTGTAGTAATGCAAGAAGGACAAGGTGCTTATTTAATCGATGAGGACGGCAATAAATATATTGACTATTTACAAGCATATGGTCCCATTATTACTGGTCATGCACATCCTCACATCACAAAAGCTATTCAAGAACAAGCTGCTAAAGGGGTACTATATGGTACACCAACTAGATTAGAAATTGATTTTGCAAAAAAACTACGTGAAGCTATCCCTTCTTTAGAAAAAATCCGCTTTGTGAACTCTGGAACGGAAGCTGTAATGACAACTATTCGTGTCGCACGTGCCTATACTAAGCGTAATAAAATTATTAAATTTGCTGGACAATACCATGGTCATTCAGATCTTGTGTTAGTTGCAGCTGGTAGCGGCCCTTCACAACTTGGCTCTCCAGATTCAGCTGGTGTACCAGAAAGTGTAGCAAAAGAAGTAATAACAGTACCATATAATGATCTTGATGCATATAAAGAAGCAATTGATTATTGGGGTGATGAGGTAGCATGTGTATTAGTAGAACCAATAGTCGGTAACTTCGGTATGGTCGAACCTCAACCAGGATTTTTAGAAGAAGTAAATAAAATTTCTCATGATAATGGCACACTCGTAATATATGATGAAGTTATTACCGCTTTTCGTTTCCATTACGGTGCAGCACAAGATTTATATCAAGTATATCCAGATTTAACTGCTTTTGGAAAAATTGTCGGTGGTGGCTTGCCAATCGGTGGTTATGGTGGCAGACAAGATATTATGGAACAAGTAGCACCATTAGGTCCAGCTTACCAAGCAGGAACTATGGCCGGTAACCCTCTATCAATGAAAGCCGGTATAGCATTATTAGAAGTTTTAGAACAAGATGGTGTTTATGATAAACTATCCCAATTAGGACAACGTCTAGAAAGCGGGTTAAATGAACTTATTACTAAACATGGTATAACTGCTACGGTAAATAGAGTATATGGTGCACTAACACTCTATTTCACAGACGAAAAGGTTACCCATTACGATCAAGCCGAAAACTCAGACGGTGAAGCATTTGCACAATTTTTCAAATTGATGTTACACCAAGGCATTAATTTAGCTCCTTCTAAATTTGAAGCATGGTTCTTAACTACAGAACATACTGAAGATGATATAGATACAACGTTAAAAGCTGTCGATAATGCATTTAGTCAAATGAAATAAACTTGAATTTTCTTGCTAATCATTGTATAAATAGTGTAATTAAATATTTTTTAAAGGAGCGGTAATTCTTGAAATTAGGAGCTCGTATTATAAAAACAGGTATATCAATTATACTTGCTTTGGCTATCGCTTCTTTATTACCTGATGAAGCAGGTTTAAAAGCAGTCGCCGGTGTCAGTGCTGTAGTCGCTATGCAGCCTAGCGTATATCGCTCTATCAAAACGGTATCTGAACAAGCTATCGGTAATGTGATTGGCGCTATTTTATCCGTAGCCATGGTCACGGTATTTGGCAATAACTTTATCATTATGGGTGTAACTGTCATTTTACTTATCGCTATTTTATTTAGATTTAATTTAGCTCATGTTGCAACATTAGCAAGTGTAACCGCACTTATTATTATGGGACAGCACACTGGTGACTTCTATGTATCTGCTTTTTTCAGATTTGTTCTTGTTATGATTGGTGTACTTAGTTCTTCTTTAGTCAATTTTGTATTCTTACCACCAAAATTCGAATCAAAAATTTATTACAATGCACTAAATATTTCGACAGATATTTTTGTATGGTTAAAATTGGTCTTAAATGATACGTCTGAATATCATCACATTAAAGAAGATAGAAGCCTAATCAGTAACCGCATTAGCAAACTGGAGCAAACTTTCGGGTATTATGAAGAAGAGAAACCATTAATGAAAAAACATGCATTCGCGCAAAACCGCAAAAAAATACTCTTTAAAGAAGTAGTTCGAAGCACCAAACAAGCCTATGAAGTTTTAAAACGTATGAATCGCTATGAAAATGATCTTTATAATTTAAGTAATGATTTGCTGTTACAAATAAAGTTAGAAATAGATAGTTTAACATCATTTCATGAACAAATATTTATCAGTTTATCTAAAAAAGCACGTTATGATGCGAGTATTAGTGATACACAAATTGAAAATCCTCAAAAGAAAAACTTAATTGATGCTTTTCAAAAAGAAATCATTAAAAACCCATATCAAACTGCATATTCGTTTGCTAATATTATGCAAATTGTTTCCGCTATCGAAGAATATCGATATAGCTTAGAGCATTTAGATAGATTACGTATAAGTTTCTTTTCATATCATCGAAGTGACGATGAAATAGAGCTTATAGATGAAGACTTTGATTTATAATAAAAAGACCTCTGATAATTCAGAGGTCTTTTTATTATCTGTTATAAATTTTGGATACTAAATAAGTGTTCATAAGCACCTTGTTTAGCCAATAATTCTTGATGCGTACCTGTTTCAACAATATGACCATTTTGCATAACTACAATTTTATCTGCATGGGTAATAGTAGATAAGCGATGCGCTACAATAAGCGTTGTCCGATTTTCACTTAATACATTCAATGCATCTTGTATAATCGCTTCACTTTCCAAGTCTAAAGCACTAGTCGCTTCGTCTAAAATAATAATAGGTGGATTATTTAAAAAGATTCTCGCAATAGATACACGTTGTTTTTGACCACCTGAAAGTTTTACCCCTCTTTCACCAACTTCTGTATCGTAACCTTTAGGCAGATTCATTATAAAATCATGCGCGTTAGCCATTTTAGCCGCTTCAATCACATCTTCCTCAGAAGCATCAGGTTTCCCTAATAGTATATTTTCTTTAATAGTATCTGAGAATAAAATATTGTCTTGTTGCACTAATCCAATTTGATGTCTTAAGCTACCTGTTAAATAAGATTTAATATTCACACCATCAATGTCAATACTACCTGATGTTGTATCATAAAAACGTGGTATTAAATTAATCAATGTTGATTTACCGCCACCACTCATACCTACGAAAGCGATGGTTTCACCTTGTTTGATATCTAAGTTAATATTTTCCAACACCATAGCTTCATCATGATTATATTTGAAACTTACATTATTAAGTTGAATATTACCATGTTTAATTTCTAATGGTTGTGCACCCTTTTTATTTTTTATATCGTAATCTTCATCAATAAGTTGGAATACACGGTCCATAGATGCAAAACTTTGCGTCAATGTCGTAAATGATGATACCAATCTACGTAAAGGACCAAAAAGTTGTTCTAGATAACCAACAAACGCTGCCAATGTTCCGACAGTGATCGAACCTGTAATTGCTAAATAAGCACCCACACCAATTACAATAAGCGGTCCAATATCAGTTACAGTATTAATAGCTGAAAAAGAATAAGCATTCCATCGTGTATGTTTAAATGCTCGATCTAAAAAATGCACATTCCGTTTATCAAAGTTTTGAGCTTCATTATCTTCGATAGCAAAACTTTTAATAACTGGCATTCCTTGTACACGTTCATGTAAAAATCCTTGAACTTCAGCTAATGCTTGTGATCTTTTACGTGTTAATTTTCTTAAACGACCAAAGAAGTAATAGACCGTCAGAATGTAAAACGGGAAAATAACTATCGCTGCTAATGTCAATTTCACATCGAGCACAAACATAATGGATAACGCGATTAAAATCGTTATACAATCTAACCAAATATTCATTAGCCCAGTTAATATGAAATCTTTAGTTTGCTCTACGTCATTTATCACACGAGAGATAACTTGTCCTACTTGATTATTAGCATAAAATCTAGAACTCAGAGCTTGTAAGTGATCGTATAATTTTTTACGAATATCATATAAGATTTTGTTACTTGTCCATTGTGCTAAATATTGTCTTAAATATTCTATTGGCGGTCTGACAATAACAAAAATGAAAATCGCAATGCCCATTGCAATTCCAAGTCTTATAAATTTCTCATCATTGGTAATAGCATTATTGTTAATAACATCATCAATCACAAATTTAATTAACAATGGTATTAACATCGGTATACCAAATTTAATAATACCAATAAGAATAGTTGCAATGATTCGCCATTTATATGGTTTCACAAATTCTAAATATCTGCGAATCATGATGCGTTTCCCCCCTCTAGTAAAAGTAACAAACGAAACAGCCAAGTTGAATATTTCCAACTAGGCTGCTTCTAATATGTCATAAGTATAAAAGCATCGTTGTTACACCTAATATCACTCATCTAATTCAAATAATAATTAATATTATTGTGCAATGTATTTGAATACTTATAACACTATAAATGATTTTTACATTAAAAACACTATTTCTGCTTAATAGTTTCTTACTTTTTTGTAACGTTCTCTCCACACTTTAATAAAGTCTGGCGCAAATGGACCTTTCTTTTGTTCGATCCATTGTTGTAGAATATCTACATTTCTTCTTAATATCTTATCAATATCCGATGAATAATTCATTTGGTTCATATGTTGTTCGTATTCATCTTCATCTAACAAATGATATTTGCCGTTTGGATAAACTTTAATATCTAAATCATAATCTATATATTTTAATGCTTCTTCATCACAAACAAATGGCGACGATAAATTACAATAATAATAAATACCATCTTCTCTAAACATACAAATAACATTAAACCAAAATTCTGAATGAAAATATACAATTGCTGGTTCACGTGTAATCCAGGTTCTACCATCACTTTCTGTAACAAGTGTATGGTCGTTTCCTCCAATAATTACATGATCCGTACCTTTTAATATAGTAGTTTCAGACCATACACGATGAATATTGCCATCGTGTTTATAACTTTGAATTTTAATAGTCTGACCTTCTTTAGGTATGGACTCTTTTACCATGCTCCACACCACCTTAACTTAATTTCACAATTCAGATTATAACATAAGTAGCGTTAAGTCAGCGAAATAATCGCTATTCTCTCAAAAACTGATAAATTTTAGTCATACTAACAGGAAAGTTATAATTATCTTTTTGGTTTAAATCTAGCCATTCCATATCTGCAGTTAATGTTATATCTTCTTTATGGACTATATGTTTTGCTTCAAAAACTTTAATATCCCAAGTTAAATGTGTGAATTGATGCTTTAATTGATAACTTGATTGCTTGTAGAAATTAA
The DNA here is from genome assembly GCF_002902345.1 of Staphylococcus arlettae. Classification (GTDB taxonomy): domain Bacteria; phylum Bacillota; class Bacilli; order Staphylococcales; family Staphylococcaceae; genus Staphylococcus; species Staphylococcus arlettae. The sequence goes on along the minus strand of NZ_PPQB01000015.1, from coordinate 101,589 downwards.
TATTTACGCCTATGTCACTCTCTAAACTGTGCTCATCTTCTATATCATACATCGGAAATTGCCACATATTATTTAATAAGTTTGCTTTACGTTTAGTAATTAAGTATTCGTTGAATTCATTTTTTACTAAATATACATGTTGTTTGATAACTTTCTTTTTAACTTTCGTTGTTTTAACTGGTAAATCCGCTACAGTTCCTTGTTCAAAAGCTTCGCAATGTTCTTGTACTGGACAAAATAAACATAAAGGTGCTTTAGGTGTACATATCATAGCTCCTAATTCCATCATTGCTTGGTTAAAATCACCTGCGCTTTGTTGTACGTAAGGTGCTAATTCCGCTTCATAGGCTTTTCTTGTCGTTTGTAATTTTGTATCACGTGTATCGTTATTCAATCGTGACCAAACTCTAAACACATTGCCATCCACAGTTGCGAGTGGCTGATCAAAGGCAATACTCATAACTGCTGCTTGTGTATATGGCCCAACACCTTTTAATGCTCCAAACGTTTTAGGATCCATTGGCACCTCACTATTATGATTTTGGTGTACATCTCGTATTGCGGTATGGAAATTACGCGCTCTACTATAGTAACCTAGTCCTTCCCATAATTTTAGCACTTCATCTTCATGTGCTTCGCTTAAATCACGAATTGTAGGAAAACGAGCTATAAATCTTAAATAATAATCGATTACCGTTTTAACTTGTGTTTGCTGTAGCATAACTTCGCTCAGCCAAATATAGTACGGATTTTTAGTTTCTCTCCAAGGCATAGCTCGTTGTTCTGTATCAAACCATTGCAATAGATTGTTTTTGAATCGTTTTTCGTTATACATAAAACACAACTCTTTCTCTAGTTTAAAATTAATTAAAATCAATAGTTTAGCTTTTTGTTATTCATTACGATGAATTATAATATATAATAGTAAGAAATATGTATGAAATGAGTGACTTATATGGATACAGGTACACATATCGTCATGGGGATTGGCTTAACAGCACTAGCAACTCAAGACCCAGCCATGGCAGGGTCATTTGCAGCTACTGCCACAACACTAGTCGCTGGATCCCTAATACCAGATAGCGATACCGTTTTTAAATTGAAAGATAATGCCACTTATATATCAAACCATAGAGGCATTACACATTCAATACCTTTCACTATTTTATGGCCTCTACTTATCACATTACTTGTTTTTACATTTTCTAGTAATGTTGATGCTACTCATGTTTGGTTATGGGCACAACTCGCGGTATTTTTACATGTTTTTGTAGATATTTTTAATTCATATGGTACTCAGGCACTACGGCCAATAACCAATAAATGGATTCAACTAAGCGTGATAAATACATTTGATCCAATTATATTTATCTTATGGTGTCTTGGTATCGTAGTATGGGGAATGGGAGTACATCCATATTGGGCTTTTTTCCCAATCTTTTTAATTTTGGTGATTTATTATATCATTCGTTTTAAAATGCAAAAAGCTATTAGACAAACTGCGTTACGCCAAATCAAACAAGAACACAATTTAGTAAAAGTTTTTGTGGCTCCTACAATCAGATTTATGGAGTGGCGAGTTGCTATTCAAACAGATGTGTATGATTATGTAGGAAGAAGTTATGGTAGAAACGTAGTATTTAGCGAAAAAGTAAAACGCCATTCATTACCAAGTAATAATTTAATGGATTACGTTAAACATGATAAAAATGTTAAAACTTTCCTTAATTTTTCTTCAATTTACCGCTGGGAAACTAAACATTTAGCTGATGGTAGCATGGAAATTCGATTAATAGATTTACGATATTTAAAAAATGGCCACTATTCCTTTGTTGCGATTGTCCTTCTCGATAAAGAAATGACAATTCAGCATTCTTATATAGGTTGGGTCTTTAGTGAAGATAAACTACAACGTAAATTATTTGCAAAATAAAAAGGTTATGCGTCTATATTGACGCATAGCCTTTTTAATCTGTTGATGTTTCTGAAGTCGTTACTTTGTCGTTTGAACTAACATCTTCTTTTTTTGTGTTTTGTTCAACTTTATATCGAAAATTATATTTCGCATGCGCCACCTTACGCTTTAATGCATAAGCCAACACACATAATATGCCGATTACAAAGTAAAAGTAAAAATGATATGGCACATTGTTTAAACTTATTGCCCCAAACACTACAGATTGAGCCACACCTTCTACAACATAAAATACCGGGTTTAACATTAAAATATGCATTAAAATCGAAGGCTTTGTAGTCGGTATAAAAATAATTGGAACTATAAAAAATGTAATTGCAGTACAAATATAAAACAACGTATCTAATTTGAACATTAAAACAGTAATAAGTCCCATAATAATTGATATTACGCTAATTAAAATTCCTGCCATAATTACAAAATATAAAGTCGTTATAAATGAACTTTCTATATTTATTGGCGTACTAAATATAAATATAACTAGTAAAATTAATAATAGTATACACCACACTATCGTATTAATAATTATTTCTACTATAGGAGAAATGTTGAACATTTTACCAGTGTAATAAACTCTAACGTAGCGTTTATAATTCAAATAAATGGCTACTGCTACATATCCAAATGTCACAAATGCAGATAGCCTAAAGAACCATCTTGCTTGTTGTAAATCCTCGGTATTATTAATGTTAAAAATTACCATTAATACTAACAATAAGAGCAAACTACATATAAAAGGAACCACTAACCATTTCCATTGTCTCTTTTGATACGAGAGTGCACTGTTGATTAAATTAGGAATTTTTTTATTATAATTTATTAATTTATCTATCATCCTTTGCACCTACAATTCAATATAAATCCATTTATTATTTGTTAAATCTGCCATAAAATATCCGTCGCCTGATTTTACGATCCATAATTTAGTATCAATATCAAATTTATCCTTTAATTTTTCTTCATTTTTTATCGGATAAACGAAACCAGTTAAATTATTATTGTCATTAAACACCATTGAAATTGGCTGAGACACTATAGGTACAACAAAACGGTTATCTTTATTATTTTCAGGCACCAATGTATCTGTGACTTTACTATGTTTTTTATGTAAGTGGCTATTAAAATATTCATAGTAATTAATATAGTTTTTTTGCATATATGGTGCTAACTCTTTCGCATCATGAGATTCAAATAAACCTGCTGGGTCAAAATATCTGACATCACCTTTTTTTAATTTGTAGTTTTTATTATCAATCACAATGCGATATGCTTTAGAACTTTCCCCTGTAATTGTCAAAAAACTATACGGCTTTAATTTAACTTCGTCTTTATGTCCAATTCCTGTTGCTGTAACTGATTGCTCTAAGACAATACCATATGCAAGTTTTTCTTCAATTGGATCCTTTTTTTGGTTTTGAATAGTTTCTTGATTAATACTTTGAGCAAATTGGAGTCTACCAACGTCATTAAACATTAATAATGCCATAAAGACAGCAGCTACAATAAAACTAATTAATAATGTCCAAAAACGAGTTATGGCTAGTGGCGGTTTAGCATGTTTATAACGTTCGACCCTTTTGAAATTATAAGTAAGTTCAGGCATCTTCGTACGATTCTTTTTCCAATCGACATCAAAATTGGCAATTTCTTCATCTGTTTGTAACGATAACCTATCTTTCTCGTGATCCCTAAATGCTGGAATAACCTGGTTTACTGATCCTTCCATGCGCAATTGTCCGTGGGAAATCCATGCAATATAATTACTAGTTTGTGCAATTTTATCGACATCATCATCAATCATAATAATAGTTTGATTATTTTTTATGTATTCATCTGTTAATGCAATGGCTTTCTCTACAAAATCATCTTTTAAATGTGTTAAAACTTGATTGAAAATAATAACATCAGCCTGCGATGTACGCGCTAAAGTAAAGAGGAGTTGTGCATATTCACCTTTAGTTAAGGTTTGAATAGTTTCTTCAGCATGTGTAGCAACACCTGCATATTGCATAATTTGATCTGCTTTATGATTGGAGATTTTATATGGGAAAAGCTGAAGTGTTTCAGCTACAAACTCTGATACTGTAATGTGCTGTAATTTACGGTCTTCAACATCTGCAAAAAAGATTGGTTTTTTACTATTAATCTTTCCTTTATCAGGTTTTATTTCACCACTTAAAATACGACCTATCAACGATTTTGATGCACCTGGCTCACCAATTATTCCTAATGCTTCACCTTGATAAATATGTAGTGAGATATTATTTAATTCAATGTCATCAGCACCATATCCAAAAGGTTTATACCACTTCTTAGACTTCTTATTTCTATAGTAATGTGTTACATTCAGTAACTTTAAAATAATTGAGCTGCCCATCTATCTTCATCCTTCTACAATTTTAATAATGCTACAGGTAATCCTTCTTCCGGTTCGCTACTATTGATTCTAAAGCCCCACGCAAAGACTCCTTTTAAACGTTCAACTTTAAAATAATTGTTGCTTCCATCGTTTAATTTATATATTTTGCCGAGTTCAATTTTAGTTCTGTCTACTAAGTAACTTTCTGCTATAATCACTTTACTTTGGTAAACATCATACTCATTGTATATACCGTTCATTTCGGCTTTTCTCATCTTTTCTTTATACCCTTGAATTTCATGACGTAACTCAGGTTCACTCATTTCACTCAATTTCTTCTGTTCCATCTGTGATACCACTCTCTTCTAGTTTACTTTTAATTTTATCATATTTATAGCCTTTTCTCATAAGAGCTTCTATAGTTTTCATAATGACTTTTTGACCATCATATTTTCTTCGATTTTTATTATAGACCTTCTCTAATTCACCTTGCAATAAATTGTCTAGCGTTTCTTCAGTTGTGTTAAAATCAAGTTCATTCAATATTGTTGAAATCGTATCGAATGTATAGCCTTTTTGTAACATCGATTGAGTTAATTTCTCTTTCTGTTTTACGATAGGTCCTTTTTTCTGGTTAATAATCTTTTGAGCCGTTTTGACAATGTTCTCTATAGGTTGTTGCTGCGTATATAAATCTGTATAGCTATCAATTATCGATGTTTCAATGCCTGCCTGATATAATTTTTGTTTATATACTTCTGGACCTTTATCAGTTGTTTGAATCATCGTATTTTTTAAGCTCTCTGCATAATCTTCATGATCAATTAAGCGTTCGTCATAACAATATGCTATAACTTGCGCTACGACGCTTTCAGCAATTTCTTGCTTTATTAAATATTGACTTACTTCTTTTTCAGTTCGTTTACGATAGGAAATATATTGAATTGCTAAATTAACACCTTGCCTGTATTGCTCATATTGTTGAATTTGTTGCATCGTAGCAGCATCAACATCATCATCCTTTTTCAAATTAAAATAGACCAACGTATTAATATCAATACCCATTTCGAAAGTATCGTCTAAAAATAAATTAAAGCGTTCTTTGTTTTTCTTTTGTACTTCTATTTTCGTAATTTTCGGCATTATTCTCACTCCATTTTCTTAGCATAACGCATATATCTTGCTTTTGGAATTATAGTGATATCAAAAAAGCGACACAGTAATCAAATCTTTATCAATTTGACTGCTATACCGCTCAAATACAAAATCGTTTATGTTAATTTAATCAAAAGCTACTCGATTATTTGATACATTATCATATCTATATTTTTAATGTTGTTTGTCATAGATATTCCTTTATACTCCTAATTGTTGGATAGCCTCTTGATATTGTGAATCTGTAATAAAATCTTGTTGCTTCATTTTTTCTAAGGTTACCTTCACCCTATTGGTGAAATTATCGGACATATCATTTATGTCATATACACTTGGTGCATTAATTTTACTAGCTAATATCGCACTTTGCAAAACTGATATTTGAGGCAAGTTAACGTTATTTTCATCTGTTGTAGTGCCGAAATAATGGTTAGCTGCACCTTCAATAGTATATTGATTACTACCAAAGTAAATGTTATTAACATAGAAGCTTAAAATTTCATCTTTACTATATTGTTTTTCAACACGATGTGCTACAAATAATTCTTTTATTTTCCTCGTGAGTGTTTGTTCATTATCATAGTAATAATTTTTTACTACTTGCTGTGTAATCGTACTACCGCCTTGCACATTACGATCACTAATTGTCGTGAACAATGCTCTAGAAGTACCTTTTACATCAAATCCACTATGTTTGAAAAAGCGTTCATCTTCAAGAGCCACAAATGCTCCTTTTGTATAATCAGGCATATTGTCTACTGGCACATAAGTAGATTTATCTTCAATTGCAGTTAAATCTTCGACATCTGCGCGCAAAGACAACATATACATTGCCCCTACAAACAGCCCTAATAAAATAATTAGTGTAAGCAATATCGTTGTAACTAAACTTTTGCTTTTTTTCTTTTTCTTGTTTTTTTTAATCGGTTCAAAATATGTGTTATGGTAAGGCATATTAGAAACTGGTTTATCTTTTGACTTGTTCTTAACGCGTTCGCTTCTTTTCATGCACTGACTCCTTTACTAAACTCACCTTATTATATGTGAGTTTACCAATACTTTATAGTATTATCTACATATTCTTTAAAAAATCAGACCAAGGGTGTATAACCGAGTCATCAATCAGACGCATTGTTA
>NZ_PPQB01000015.1:50692-94928 GCF_002902345.1 Staphylococcus arlettae | reverse complement strand
TCTAATAAAACATGGAGTGGGACAGAAATCTGATTTTGAAAAAATGATTTCGTCTTCCCACCCCGGAAAGGATGGCTAGTATTGAAACAAGCTTGGTTTGAATCGCATTTTCAATGCAGTCAGCTACTGCCAATATGAAAAGAGACTAGGACGTATCAATATTGTCCTAGCCTCTTAAATCCATAATGAATATTTAAATTAAATTTTGTTAACGATTGTTATTTTAATTGCTCAACAATTGCTTTATTAAAGTCATCTAAGTCGTCAGGTGTACGACTTGTAACGATATTGTTATCTACAACTACTGATTCATCTACAACTTGTGCCCCAGCGTTTGAAAGATCTTTTCTCACATTTAACACTGCAGTTAACGTTCTTCCTTTTAAATCATCAGTATCTATGAGTATTTGAGGTCCATGGCAAATCGCAAATGCTGGCACGTCATTTTTCGTGAAATATTTAGCAAATGTGCCATATCTTCCTTCTTCGTCACCTCTTAAATGGTCAGGTGCAAATCCTCCAGGAATTAATAAACCATCATAGTCTTCAGGTTTAGCATCAGCAATGCTTACATCAATCGTTACTTTTTCGCCATGTTTACCTACTACTTCATGGTTAGCAACATCGCCAATTATCACTGTTTCATGGCCAGCTTCTTCGATTGCTTCTTTTGGACTTGTTAATTCAATATCTTCAAATTCATTTGCAAGTATAATTGCTACTTTTTTTGCCATTTAAAATCACCTTTCTCTTTGCCGTTATATAATATGATATAACCAAAAAAGACAATTTTTAAACATTATCGGTATTACTTCTTTACTTAGATACTGATTTAACTTTTTCTTCTAGTTGATCTAATAAACCAATCCACTCATCTATATCTTCAACTTTAACTTCGTTAGGATTTACGTGATCAATGTCATCAATAAATTGCTCTAATCTATTTTTGATTTGATTCATAGTTTGATTTTCATCCATTGAATGTTAACTCCTTTATATATGATAATTACATATTAACATGTTCTGAACTAATAATGATAGCCGATATATTATATTACAGTTTAATTTTTACAACTTTTTGACGTTATGTGGTATACAGTCGCATTGGATTTTGTTTACAATAGAACAGATAAAATGAATATGAAGGAAAGAAGGATTAGTAATGACGATACACCAAATCCGTACTAAACAGCCCATTAGCATAAACAATGACCCTTGGGAAGCCTATACAGATATCGATATGCATAATCAACTCACTTTAAGTAATATAGAGTTTACCACTACAAACCTATGTAATATGCGTTGTAGTCACTGTGCTGTTGGTTATACACTACAAACGCAAGATCCTGACCCCTTACCTATGGACATTATTTATCGTCGTTTAGATGAAATCCCACATTTAAAAACGATGTCGATTACTGGTGGAGAACCGATGTTTTCAAAAAAATCTATCAAGCAAGTAGTTAAACCATTATTGAAATATGCCTATGATCGAGGGGTTTATGTACAAATGAATTCCAATCTTACGTTACCTCAAGATCGTTATTTAGACATTGCAGAATATATCGACGTAATGCATATCTCGCATAATTGGGGGACTTTAGATGAATTTGCAACAGTAGGATTTGGAGCAATGGAAAAACAACCACCTTTAAAAGCCAAGCTCAAACTTTATGACCAAATGCTCAATAACGCTCAAACCTTATCTGATCAAGGCATGTTTATTTCAGCAGAAACAATGTTAAATCAAAGTACTTTACCCTATTTAACAAAGATACATAACGAAATTGTGAAAGATATGAAATGTAGTAGACACGAAATCCATCCGATGTATCCCGCGGATTTTGCCAGTGACTTAAATGTTTTGTCCTTAAAAGAGATGAAACAAGCGATTCATCAGTTACTCGATATGCGAGACGAAAACACTTGGATGCTATTTGGCACACTACCTATTTATCCATGTATAAAGGATGATGACGACCAAGCTTTATTACACCGCCTGCGTCAAAGTAAAAATGTCACTATGCGAAATGATCCGGATGGTCGTAATCGTTTAAACGTAAATGTATTTACGGGTAATGTGATAGTAACTGATTTTGGTGATGAGACAGGTACTATATCTAACATCAAACATGATAATTTGCCTACGGTTTTCGATAAATGGTTAAATTCTTCATTAGCACAAAGTTTAAATTGTCATTGTCCTGCATTTAAATGTTTAGGTCCTAACGTTTTAGTTAAAGATATGTATTATCCAACGACAAACTTTAAAGAAAATGAAAAACGTATGCATCAACTATATAATTAATTATAAAATATCTGGGATATCATTGATTTGTCCCACTTCAAAGACTGTCAATAAATTTGTTGGCAGTCTTTGTGTACGCTTTTCGTAAGCACTGCCCATATGAAACAAAAAATAAATCAATAGATATAAATAACCAAACCTTAAGTGAATTCACCTAAGGTTTGGTTATGTTTTAAATGCCGAGATATCATTGGATTGACTCGGCCTCTCATTTTCCAAGGTAGGACGAAAATGTGTTAAATAACATCAGTTTGCTGCCCCACTCTCTTCTACTTTAATTTTTACTAACTATTCTATGTGTTGTACTTTCTCTAAAAATTCAATTGTATCTTTACTTTCGATTCTACGCTCTTTTCTACGTTTAACTCGAATATTAGCAGAGTCGTAAAACCATTTTTCTGTTTCTGTTTCCGGATACACTTCAGGAATGGTTGTTGGCTTTCCATCATCATCCAAAGCGACAAAAGTAAGAAAACTTAATGCTCCTAATTGGCGCTCACCTTTAATTAAATCTTCAATTATAATTTGAACACATACTTCCATTGATGTGCTACCAGCGTAACTAACCATTGACTCATATGATAAAATTGCACCTGTTTTAATCGGCATTAAAAAGTCTACAGAGTCCGTTGATGCTGTTACAACTTGTGCATTTGCATGTTTCATAGCAGTAATGGCGGCAATCTCATCAATATTGGCCATTAATGTGCCACCAAACATTGTATGGTGATGATTCGTGTCCTGTGGAAATACTTGTCGAGCTTTAACGCTTCTAGCTTCAGACATTGGTTTGCTTGCTCTATTTTTCATAATCATTTCCCTTCCCCGTGCGTGAATTAACTATTATGCTTACTTAGCCCAATTACCTTGTTCAAAAACAAGTTCTTCTGTTCCATCTTGTGTGATTCCATAGATAGTTAAGTCAGCACTACCAATCATAAAATCAACATGAATCAATGAGTCGTTTAATCCACTCGCAACTTTTTCTTCAGTTGTCATTTCTGTTCCATTTTCAATATTGAAACCATATGCTGAACCTAATGCGATATGACAAGAAGCATTTTCATCAAACAGTGTATTGAAAAACACAGTATTACGATTAGAAATCGGTGAATCATCTGGCACTAAAGCAACTTCGCCTAAGCGCTTAGCGCCCTCATCTGTAGATAATAAAGTTTTCAAAGCTTCTTCACCCTGTTCTGCAACAACATCAACTACTACTCCATCTTTAAAAGTTAACTTAAAGCCATCTATAATATTTCCATTATGACTTAATGGTAATTTATTCGTAACATAGCCATTAACACGTTCACGATGTGGTGCAGTAAACACTTCTTCAGTTGGTATATTAGCGACAAAGGCTTGTCCATTACTTGTATAACTCGTAGCATCTTCCCATATATGCCCCTCTGGTAAACCAATAGTTAAATCTGTACCTTCTGATTCATATCTTAATACCGAATAATTTTTAGCTTGTAGTCTTTCAGCATGTTTACTTAAATTAGCGACATGTTGTTGCCAATTTTCAGTAGGATCATTACCATCCACTCTTACAATATCGAGTACTTCATCAATAAACTTAGAATATGCCTCTTCTTCGGATAATTCAGGATATACTTTTTTGGCCCAAGCTTTAGACGGGTATGCTGCAACACACCACGGAAATTCATTTTTTTGACTTGCTTCCATATATCCTTTATATGCAAGACTATATTCCTTTTGAAATGTTGCTAATTTGTCAGCTTCAATGCCATTTAATAATTCCGGATCTTGCGTTATAAGTGCTAAATTTGCAGCACCACGTTGTGCATAATCCATTCTTTTATCTACTTCATAAGATTTAACTTCATTATGTTCAAAATGTTCAGTTGTTTCATGTTCAAATTTTAAACGTGTCAAACGATCATCACTGTATTCGACTTTGACATCTGAAGCACCTCTTTTATAAGCTGCTTCAACTATGTAATGCGTTAATTCTAATGCATCAACACTAGAGCGAATATATACTGGTTGATTTTGTTGTACATTCATTCCTACATCAACTAATAGTTGAGCGTATTGTTGTAATTTATATTGTAAGTCAGACATGCTAACACTCCTTATTTACGTATTTGGCCTAATGCATCCGCAATAGCAGTCGCTTCACTTGGTGTAAATGAAGATTTCGTTGTTACATAACTATGAATTTCCTGTATTTCTTTTTCATCTGCATCTTCAAATTTAGCTGGGTCAATGACGCTTTGATTAACTAAATTTAGACGCTCTCTAATTTCTATTATCATTTGTTCATTTTTATTAGTCATTTATATCACCTCTTTATCAATTTATTTTATCAAATAATGCAATCATGTAAAATTTTTATTACGATTCAGCTTTAGAAATACTTAAAAAACCGGTAAAATAGGTGTATGTAGTAATTAATATGGAGGTAATCAGTTATGGTAACAGTTGCATTTGTCTGTTTAGGCAATATTTGCCGTTCTCCGATGGCAGAAGGTATTATGAAGCAACGCTTACAAGATAGAAACATCACGGGGATACGTGTAAAATCTCGTGGAACGGGTAAATGGAATTTAGGTCAACCACCACACGAAGGTACGCAACAAATATTGCAAAGTCAAAATATTCCAACTGATGGAATGATTAGTGAATTGTTTGAACCGAATGATGATTTCGACTATATTATAGCGATGGACCAAAGTAATGTCGAAAATATTAAAAAAATTAATCCATCTATCAAAGGAAAGTTGTTCAAATTACTAGAATTTAGTAGTATGGAAGAAAGTGATGTACCAGATCCTTATTACACTAATAACTTTGAAGGTGTTTTTGAAATGGTACAATCAGCTTGTGATAACTTAATTGATTATATTGTAAAAGACGCTAACTTAAGAGAGGGGTAACACACAATGAAAAATAAATTAGTTCCAGGTATATTATTAGGTGCAGTTATTGGCGGCGCAGCTACTTTAGCTGACAAATCAACACGTGAATCATTAAAACAATCTATTCAAGATGCTAAAAACGGTAACCGTCAAAGCAAACCATCTGCAATTAGCAATATTAAAGATGAAGTTCTATATTGGAAAGATGCGATTGAAGAAATCAGACGTAATAATCCTGAATTAGAAAAATCTTTAAAAGATGCTAAAGATACATTTGTAGAAAAGAAAAATAACCGTCTTAATGGTTAAGTTTCTCTATAGCATGAGCTATGCAATGACTTGATCACGTATTTAACAAGCTCGTGCTTTAATCTTGAGCATAGAATTTATATTCAATACATTCATTAAGGCTGGAACATTTATAATGTCCCAGCCTTTTACTAAACAATTATCGCACTGTTATTATTTACATTGTCTTAAAATTTTATATGGTTAACAATTATTTTTTAATATCATAATAATGTATTTACCTATTTTAATTTATACAGTATATTATTAGTAGTTATTAAAAAGTTAAGGAGATCAGATATGTCAAAGAACAAACCTACAACTTCTAAATTTTTAAATTCTATTAAAAATAAGGAACATAATAAAAATAACAAGTCTAACAAGGTTGAAACTGATCGTACATACGTTACACCTAATGAATTCCACTCCAAAGATACTAAAAAAGACAACCAAGCATTCTTTGTCTCACGTATAAATAAGCCAGCCAAATATACAAAAGATTCGAACTTTTTGTCGTATTTAGTTTATCGAATTGGTAAAGACGATGCATCTGGTTTAGCGGCACAATTATCATATTACTTTATGCTTTCTCTTTTCCCAATGTTAATCTTTCTATTAACAATCGTACCTGTAGTTGGCGTAAAGCAAGAAACAATTCAAAATATGATAAGCCAAAACGTGCCACCCGACTATGCTGAACAAGTATCTCATTTAATATCAGACATAATGGATAATGCCAGTGGCGGCTTACTATCTGTTGGTTTAATTTTATCTCTGTGGTCTGCATCTAACGGTATGACAGCATTAATGAATTCATTTAATGTTGCCTATGATGTTGAAGATAGTCGTAATTTCGTCGTTGCTAAATTATTAAGCGTCGTTTTCACATTAGCCATGATTATTATTTTACCAATTGCCATGATTTTACCAGCATTTGGCGAACAAATTGGTTCATTATTATTTGGACCTCTAGGTCTAGGAGAACAAATCAGTTGGCTCTTTAGTATTGTTCGTATTGTGTTACCATTTATTATCGTCTTATTGGCATTTATGGTGCTATATACATTAGCCCCTAATGTCAAAATTAAAATATCTTCTGTTATTCCAGGAGCTGTATTTGCGACGATTGTCTTTATAGTAGGGTCATTTTTATTCGGCTATTACGTTTCTAATTTCTCGAATTATTCTAAAACATACGGTAGTATTGCAGGGATTATCATTTTAATGCTTTGGTTATATATTACTGGTTTTATTATTATTATCGGTGCTGAAATTAATGCAATTATTCACCAACGTAAAATTATCTCAGGACCAACACCTGAAGAACGCACAATGCAAGCTATTGAACAAAATAAAGATGACAAAGCTAATTTTTCTTAAGTTATATAATAAAAAAAGCAGGTCACCTCGCATTTATCTAAAATGCCGGTGACCTGCTTTTTTTATTGAATTAAATTATGTTGGAATGCATAGATTACTGCTTGTGTACGGTCTTGTACTTCTAATTTACTTAATATATTACTTACGTGTGTTTTAACTGTTTTAATAGTAATGTGTGATGCGCTAGCAATTTCTTGGTTAGAATAACCTTTAGCAATTAACAATAATATTTCCATCTCTCGCTCTGTCAACATCTCATAAAGCTCAGCACGTTGTTTCATACGATTACGCATTTTCACTAATACTTCTGCTTCAAACACAGCCTCACCATGATATGTCTTACGCACCGCTTCGGCAATATCACTTGCACTTGTAGTTTTTAAAATATAGCTATCTACACCTGAATCTAACGCACGATATACTTCATTATCTTCTATATAACTTGTTAACATAACTACTTTAATTTGCGGTAAGTCTTTTTTTACTTGCGCAGTTGCATCTACCCCATCCATATCATCCATAACTAAATCCATTAGTATTAAATCGGGTTGTAACTTATGTGCTAATTCAATTGCTTCATTACCTGACTTACCTTCGCCTACTACTTCTATATCTTGTTGTGTTGATAAATAACTAGAAATTCCAATCCGAACCATTTCATGGTCATCTACAAATAATACTTTAATTGGCATCTATATCCTCCTTATCTAATGGTGCTTTCACTTCTATTCTAGTACCTGAATCAGGCAGCGATACAATATGGAATGTGGCACCTATTTCTAATGCACGCTCCCGCATATTTTTCAATCCATAACTTTGTTCAGCTTTATCATCTACGTTAAAACCAATACCGTTATCTTGAATACGTAATAATAAATATGCTTCTTGATTAAATAATTCAATTGTTACTTTTGTACCGTTGGAATGACGTAATGTATTGGATATCGCTTCTTGCGTAATACGAAACAAATGATCTTCAATACCTTTAGGTACAGTAAAATCTTCAATGTCATGTATGACCTTCATTGGTACTTTTTTCTGTAAATCGACAACTAAATCTTTAATACCTTCTCCGAGAGACTTATCTTTTAAACCAATTGGTCTTAAATGTAGTAATAATGCTCTCATTTCTAGTTGAGAATCTTGTACCATTTTTTCTAATGTAGGGATTTGTTGATCTAAAGGTGGTGTTAATTGAGATTCTTTGATAGCTGATAACATCATGCTAGCTGCAAAAAGTTGCTGACTCACTGAATCATGTAATTCCCTAGCCAATCTTTGTCGTTCATCTTCGATTATTTTTTTAACTTTGACATCGTTTAAATTATAAGATTCATTTGTTAAATTTTGGGTCTTCATTCGCAGTTTATGTACTTCTTGATTGAGTGGAACTAACGTTTGATAGAGCTCTATAGTTTCATTATAAAGTTCTATATCTTGGTCATTAATCCCTACTGTTTCTCCTTCAATTGAACGTTCAATTTGTGTTTGTAGCCAATGGTTTTGCTGGTTTATTTTATAAGCTAAAACCGATCCTACAATGATACATAATAAAATTATGAGCAAATTTAAAAATAAAAATACTGGAATACCAAATATTTGGGTATAAAACATACCTTGAAAATACATAATATTTACAAATATTTTATCTATAAAGAAAAAAGCAATTAATGTACTATATACTAATATTAGCATAGAGCCTATTGCTCTAATGTAGTGATTCATCTATAAATCACCTCAACATCTCCTATTAAACTAGATACGTATATATTTACATTGTAATTTTCTTCTTTGGTTTCTTCATTAATTTTAATGTTATTATTTTCAATTTTATATGATTTATCATTGAGATAAGCATTGCCGTACAAAGCACTAAAATGGAAATTCAAATTGTAATTAAGTGGTACGATAATTTGAATGCGACCAATGAGTTGTCTTACTACAATAGTATTATTTTCTTTAATGTTGGCTGCTTTTGTCATATCAATGTGTATGTCGCCAATACCATGTTGTATTTGTAAATCTTCCCATTTGTATACATACACAGGTGTACGTTGTTCACCAAACCATTTTTGTTTTATAAATTCTGGATTGTCCACTTCAGATTCAGCTGCAACAACTTTTAAAGGTTTGAATTTGTAAATAAGATACTTTACAATCAAAGCTACTAAAAAGATAAATAAAATAATGATCGTATATTTATTTGATAGCAATGTAAAAGCAATTAATAACACACCTATCCAAAAAGATAACAACCCTCTTATCTTATGGAAATATACATAGCCTACATAAACTAAGATACATCCTAATAACAACACTAATAAAAAGCCAATTTTCTCAAAAAAGATATAGTAAAAATTGGCTATAATCATCAATGCTGTAAAGATAATCAACATCTCTGTCGATATATACTTATGTGTCATGGTTCGCCACCTTTCTTTAAGCGACTAAACTTATGCGTTCGATTAAATCACATTCTGTTTCTGTGTTGATTTTTTCTTTTGCTTGTAGTGATAAATCTGTCTCAATACGTGCATAGTCAGCTTCCATTACATTTAACTTTTGTTTTATTGCTTCAATATCATCATGTTCAATTTCTTCTGCACAGTCAATATATTCTTCTTCAATCATATCGATATATTTATTTTCTAATCTTAATGCGAGACTGTCAATCATCTTACCTATGTAGTCCCTTTTTTGCACTAAATAGTTAATATAGCGTTCGATACTTTTAAGTTTTTGATCTAAATGTTCACGGTATGTGTTTAAACTAACTTCCATTGTTTGTTGACACACACGATTTAAATAAGTTGTAATATAATTCATGAAACCACCTCATCATTGATTAGATTTCATTATAAAAAATTACCGGAACCAATCCTATAGGCTCCGGAACCATATTACATTAAGACTTTAGACCGAACATTATTAATCAATTTTAGTTGTTAATAATGGGCCATCCTTCGTGACAATTACAGTATGTTCTATTTGGGCAACATAACTTTTATCTTTTGTTTCAAATGCCCATTCATTTTTGCCTTCTGTAACAAATGTTGCATTAGATGAAATGAATGGTTCAACAGCAATAACTGTGCCTTCTTTTAATAATGTTTTATCTTTTGGATCATAGTAATTCATCACGTGACTTGGTGCTTCATGTAATGATTGCCCTACGCCATGACCAGTTAAATTTTTAATAACTGTAACATCATTTTTACGTGCTGTAGCATGTACTGCCTTACCTATTTGACTTAATTTTGTTCCAGGTTTAACTTTCGTCATAGCCGCATCGAATGCTTCTAATGCCACATCACATACTTTTTGTTTCATTGGATTGTCTGCTTCACCTACTACAAATGAAATACCTGTATCTGCATAGTAACCATTTTTTAAAGCTGAAACATCAATATTTACTAAGTCTCCTTCACGAATGACACGTTTGCCAGGAATACCATGTGCGACTTCTTCATTTACGCTAATGCATGTTTGTCCTGGAAAGTTTTCGTCATGTATAGGTGCAGATAATGCTCCATGTTGTTCAAATAATTCTTTTGCGATATCATCTAATTCTTTTGTTGTAATACCAGGTACTGTTGCTTCTTGCATTTTATCTCTTATTAAAGCACAAATATACCCAATATCTTTCAAGGCTTGTAATTCTTCATTTGTTTTTACAATCATTTTATCCCGATCCTTTTTATAAAATTATATTACTTATTATTATAGCAGAAAAATTTTGATATAATAACTTACAGTATTAGAATACATACTAGTTTAACATTTTAACTTTTCAAATTACATAAACAGTTTTACACATCTGGTTATTATGATTAGGAGTTTTGAACTATGAACGATAAATGGTATAAAAATATTATTGGTGCACGTACACTTAAAACAGGACTAGCAACATTCTTAACAGCGCTCTTCTGTATGCTGCTAAATTTAAATCCTATTTTTGCTATATTGACAGCAGTCGTAACAATTGAACCTACTGCAAAAGCGTCAATAAAAAAAGGATACAAAAGACTACCTGCCACTGTTATTGGTGCACTTTTAGCTGTTATATTTACTTACCTATTCGGTGATCAATCTCCATTATCCTATGCGTTAAGTACTATGTTTACCATTTTAATTTGTACCCGCTTAAATTTACATGCAGGTACTACTGTTGCTACTTTGACAGCAGTTGCAATGATACCTGGTATACATGACGCATATATTTTTAATTTCTTTTCTAGATTACTAACTGCCTTTATTGGTTTAAGTACTGCGGCATTAGTCAATTTTATTATCTTGCCCCCAAAATATTATAATCAACTTGATCAACTAATTAAAGAGACTGAGTCTAAAATGTACAGTTTATATAGTAATCGCATGCAACAATTATTACTCAGTCAATTTAAATCCGAACAGTCAAACCAACAACTTAACCAATTATTAGATGCGAGCAAAAAAATAGAAACTTTAATTAATTATCAAAACGATGAATTAGCATATCATAAAAACGATAAGCAAGAATGGATAAAATTTAAAAAACTTCAAACTTTAGCACAAACAGATCGCCTTTTTATTTCTCATTTATCGAACATTATATATCTACCTAAACGCACAGCAATTGGCTTTGATATTGAAGAAAAATACGCAATCTTATCCATTGCAAATAGTATTAATCAAATAATAGCAACAGGTCATTTCAAAAGAGAAAAGCAAAGTGCTTCTATATTAAAAAATTCAGTTAAAGGACTGGATGAATTCGATGAACATCAACTTAAAAGTCACATCATTTACGAAATTTTATTGATTTATCGTATTTTAGATGAACGCTATGCGTAATCATAATACATATGTAAAACCACTAAGTATGCTTACTTAGACTTTCAAAACATAAACACCTCCTTCACATTAATTTGCAAAGGTGGTGTTTGTTTATTTTATCTATATAGTTTTTTCATAAAAGTAGTGTCTATCAGGCGTTCATTATTTATTTTACTAACTACATTGCTAATTTTTTAAGGTTCATGGCAGGACAAATTAGTGTGTTATTTATGAAAACTTTGGAATCCATATATCGTCCATCGAGCAAACTATACTGTTCTTTTGCATCGCCCAATTTTCTCTCAAATCACTCTTTTTTATCTTTTAATTTATATATTATTATATTGGCAATGCTTTGGGCCGACTCCTGCGGGAAGAGCACTAGCCGAAGACTACAGGCTAAGGCAGTGTCCGCGGAAAGCGTGTACAAAAACTGCCAACAAAGCCATAAACTTAGTCGACAATCTAAAAACCACTAAGTAAACTTAGTGGTTTTATTAATAGCTACTTTTTATTATTTTTCACGCGCTTAACTATAACTTGTTTTGCCGCTTCTTCTACTGTATTGTCTAATTGTTTTGGTTCGAAAGTAATACCTTTTCTCTCACATGCTTTTTCTAATAAGTAATCTGTTAATTCGTGATTTTTAGGCAATATTGGTCCATGTAAATATGTACCTAATAAGTTTTTATAATGAATACCTTCTTTGCCGTCTGTATCATTATTGCCGAATCCATGTGTGACTTTACCTAAAGTGCCAAACGAATGATATGTTCGACCACCATGATTTTCAAACCCTACAATAGTACCGAATGTGTCACTCTCTATTACAATATCACCAGTTAAACGCTCTTCTTTAGATTGTGTGTAAAAATCCAAAATATTTAAGCCTTCTAATTCTGTACCGTCTGGTGTTATATATTTACTACCTAAAAATTGATAACCGCCACAAATTGTTAAGCCTGGCATACCATCTTCAATAGCTTCTTTTAAAGTGTTTTTAATTTTACTTAATTCTTGGGTTGCTAGCGCTTGTTCTCTGTCGCTTCCACCACCAATGAAGAATAAATCACAATTTTCTAAAGTTACACCTTCAGTTTGGTTTATATCTTCGACATGAATTGTTATATTGCGTTGTTTTGCCCGTTGTTTTAATGCGATAATGTTGCCAATATCACTATATAAATTTAATTTATCTGGCATGAAATGATAAATGGTCAGTTCTTTCATTTAGTTTGCCTCCCCAAAAGAACGATTTAACTGATCTAACATAGGTGCTAATGAAGTATAATTTGGAATTGCTACTGTAAAACTAGCATAATTCATTGTTAGCGCTGACGCTTTGTGAATATCTTTTTCTACGATAATTGGAGCCGTTATTTCAGCTAGCTTTAATCGTAAATGTAATTCTTCTGCTCTATTCCCAGTTACAATTATTGCTTCGATAGTTTGACGTGATAACTTTTCAAAATCTGCATCATAAATCCATGATGTATCTCGACCGTCTGCTGGATTGTCATTTAAACCTAGAACATATACTTTGCTACCTTCTATTTCTTCACCTACTGACAGACTGGCATTCATACCTGCAGGGTTTTTAGCTAAGTTAATCATGGCCTCTTTTTCCCCATGTTTAAAATACTGCATGCGTCCATTTTGTGATGTATATGTTTCAAAGCCTTTACGAATAAGGTCATCTTCTAAACCTAATTCTCGTAAAACTGTGTAAGCAGCTAATGAGTTATATGCGTTAAAATCTCCTGCTATTTTCATGTTCATAGTGGTTTCATTCACTACCATATTTATAAATGGTGATAATGTAAATTCAGAAATCTCATATTTAGGTTGTTCACGCTTGAACCCACACGCACAGTGATAATGTCCAATTTGATTATAATGTATATAGTCATAATGTAATAATTTTCCACAGTTTGGACAATATTTACTTTCATTCATTGTACTTTGCTCAAATTGATGGGCATTTTTTTCGATACCATAATATAAAACTGTATCGCTCGCTATTTTTAATCTACTAACAAAAGGATCGTCTGCATTTAACAATAATTTTATTCCCTTATTTTCAATTGCTTTAGCAATATTATTAACCATTATATCAATTTCACCAAAACGGTCCATTTGATCTCTGAAAAAGTTAGTAAATACCATCATTGTCGGAGTCATCTCTTTTAATACTCTTGGAATACTACCCTCGTCTATCTCAATAACAGCTATTTTTGTATTAGCCGTATTTTGTAATATGAATGCTGAAGTGATACCAGCAGCCATGTTAGCTCCTTCATTATTATGTATGATGTCAATATCATTTTTCTTTAAAGTGTGACCAATTAAATTAGATGTAGTTGTTTTCCCATTTGTACCACTAATAAATACAATTTCATCTACTTTTGAAGCTAAATTTTTCAATATATTTTTATCCACTTTTCGCGCAATTTGGCCAGGTAAGTCTGTTCCTTTCTTACCGACAGCTCTACTAGCTGACCTTGCCAATTTGGCTAATCGAGTTGCAGTCCAATGTCTCATAAGTTTCCTCCCTTAATTATTCGCTAAAATATTATAACACGATTTAATTGCTTTCCAAACCATTCTCAATTAAAAAGGTTTGACAATACACAGATTGTAATTATTATTATTTACTAAAAACAATGGTTTTGCTATACTTGTACCAATTACACCAATAGGAGGCTGTTATTTATGTTAAATAAAGAATTGTTAAATGCTTTAAATGAACAAATGAACCATGAATTTTTTGCAGCACATGCTTATATGGCAATGGCTGCATACTGTGATAAAGAGTCCTATGAAGGTTTTGCAAATTTTTATATCCAACAAGCAAAAGAAGAACGTTTCCATGGTAAGAAAATTTATGATTATATCAATGATCGTGGTGAGCATGCCGTATTTTCTGCTATATCAGCTCCTAAATCAGAATTCAAAAGTATCTTAGAAACTTTTGAAGATGGACTAACTCAAGAGCAAGATGTTACTCGTAGATTTTACAACTTATCAGATATCGCGAACAAAGATAAAGATTATGCTACTATTTCATTTTTAAACTGGTTCTTAGATGAACAAGTAGAAGAAGAATCAATGTTTGAAACTCATATTGATTACTTAAAACGTATTGGCGATGACCACAATACGTTATATCTATATGAAAAAGAGCTTGCTGCACGTTCTTTTGATGAAGAGGAATAATAAGTTTCATCTAATAAATTAATACGATACATTACCATGAGGTTGGGACGTGTGATTATTGTTTGAAGTACCTATAATGAGGACTCAGATTTTAAGCACTGCTGTCACAATCTCATGTTTATTATATAATAAATATTATCTATTGTATGTTAAAATACCTCGTGAACTATTTTTTTATAGTAATATGTCTAAAACTCATTTTCACACAGAAAGGATTTAAAGCTAATGAACGATAATGCCTTCGTAGCACTTGATTTTGAAACTGCAAATGGAAAACGTACTAGTATTTGTTCTATAGGTATGGTCAAAGTTGTGAACCATGAAATCGTAGAAACTTTTTATACGCTCATCAATCCTCATGATTACTTTTCACAACAAAACATAGCAGTTCATGGTATACAAAGTAGTGATGTCAAATCAGCTCCAACTTTCGCAGAAGTATATCCTTATATGATGCAATTTATCAATCAATTACCAGTGGTAGCTCATAATGCTTCTTTTGATATGACTGTACTACATGAAAGTA
This sequence comes from Staphylococcus arlettae, assembly GCF_002902345.1. GTDB lineage: Bacteria > Bacillota > Bacilli > Staphylococcales > Staphylococcaceae > Staphylococcus > Staphylococcus arlettae. The sequence continues at coordinate 79,510 of NZ_PPQB01000015.1, read as the reverse complement.
TCAAGTATATTCACTGTGATACACCAGCTATGACGTATTTTTGCTCATTGCAATTAGCACGACGTACTGTCAGTAACTCGCGTTATGGGTTAAACCATATGATGAAATTTTATAATTTAGATTTTCATGGACATCATGATGCGCTTAACGATGCTAAAGCTTGTGCTATGATTACGTTTCGCCTATTAAAACACTATGATAACTTACAAGCCATGTTAAACGTCTATGGTAAACAATTACAAGATAAGGATTAATTTAAATAATCATATATCGTCATATTTTCAAATGTCGTTTTTTCTAAATTTCCAACAGTTACTCCTACTAACCGAATCGGCACATCCGCTTCTTTTAATTCTGTAAACAAAGCATACGCAATATTGTATATATCTGTTTCAGACCTCACTGGCTCTCTCAAACTTCTTTGCTTAGAGTATGTTTCAAATTTATATGTCTTGATTTTTACGGTTACTGTTTTGGCCGACTTTTGTAATTTTGCTAATCTTTCAGCTGTTTTAGTGCTCAGTTCCCATACCTTTTGCAGTATTGCCTCATCATCATTCATATCTGTAGCAAAAGTACGTTCAGTACCTACTGATTTACGAATTCGCGTAGGCTTTACTAAATTATGATCGATACCTCGGGCTTTATTATATAAGCCGTGACCTCGCTTCCCAAACAACCGCACTAAATTATATTCACTTTGTTCATATAAATCTCGGCCACAAAAAATCTCATGGTCGTGCATTTTCTGTTTAGTTGCTTTTCCAATACCGGGAAAGTCTCCAATATCTAAGCCCATTAAAATATCATGCACATTATGATAATCAATAATTGTTAAGCCATTAGGTTTATTCATACCACTCGCTAATTTTGCTAGAAATTTATTGTATGAAACACCTGCAGATGCTGTGAGCTGTGTTTGCTCCCATATATCACGTCTGATGAATTGTGCAATCGTTGATGCTGGTAAGTCAGGTCTCACTAAATGTGTTATATCTAAATATGCTTCATCCAATGATAGTGGCTCAACAATTTCAGTATAACTTTTAAAAATGCTCATAATAATTTTTGAGGCCGCTCTATATGCTTCAAAACGATGCGTTACATAATAACCATTGGGACATAATTTATGCGCTTGAGCCATAGGCATTGCTGAGTGAACACCATATTTCCTTGCTTCATATGAAGCCGTAGACACTACACCTCGTCCACTTGCTTTACCACCTACTATGACTGGTTTCCCTTTTAAAGATGGATTATCTCTCGTTTCAACTTGTGCAAAAAAGTAATCCATGTCAATATGAATTATTCGTCTTTCATGCATAACTTTTCCCTCCTGCACAATAATTTGTTCATCCATGTATCATCAACCAGTTAAATTATAATACAATCAAACAAAAAACACTCCAAAAGCTTGTCCTACTGACATGTTGGAGTGAATCATTTGTACTATTATTTTGTTTCTGATTGTACTTCTTGTAATGGTGATTCTGTGTAATAAATTAGACCTTCTTCAGTGTCTTCAATGTATTTCACTTTATTATTTAATACTCCCATTACAAAATATAAATCAAGAAGACAATAACCTATATGAAAACTTCCAATAAATATTAATGATGAATAAGAAAAGAATAAGAATAATATTGAAAGTACTGTTGTTATAACAACTAACGGTGTAAGCATGATTATGGCATATTGCCATTTTTTAAAGTAAACGTTAGGCATATGTGTTGATATTATGCCAAAGTGGAAGCGATGAATAGGCTTATTTCCTTTGGAAAAACCTCGGAATAACAAGTTATGAATAAATTCATGTATAACTGCTACAACTACAAATCCAATCACACCGAAAAGTATATTCAATATTAAATTTTGTTCTATGATATGCGTATACGCATAAGCAATTTTATATGAACACAAAATGGTAATCATAATAACCGCAAGTTGAAACAATGCAAAGCGCTCTAGCGCCTTTTTATTTGAAAACAAACTAACTTTAAACACTATTCACCCTCCTCACTCAATCACATTAATATTAATTTCAATTTTGATTATAAATGCCTATATTATAAAATTCAATAAAATAAATTGTCTGTAATATAGTTTTAATAAACTTTTCCATATTGAAACATTTTACACTGCATCATTCGTTAGATGTCAAGCGTTCAAAAAGCGCCACTGTTTCTACATGAGTTGTTTGTGGAAACATATCGACTGGTGTAATTTGGGTAAGATTATATTTTGTTGCAAGTATTTGTGCATCACGTTGTTGTGTAGAAGGATTACAAGATATATAGACTATTTTTTTGGGTTCTAAGGCTAATAATGTATTTAAAAATGTTTCATCACAGCCTTTTCTTGGAGGGTCTACCATCACAACATCTGGGTGTACTCCTTCTTGTTTCCATTGTAAGATAACATCTTCAGCTTTACCACAGACGAAAGTTGTATTTTCAAATTCATTAAGTTGAGCATTTTGCTTAGCATCCTCGATTGCTTCTTTGACTACTTCGACACCATAAACATGTTTTGCTTTAGGAGCCATATATAACCCGATTGTACCAATACCACAATACGTATCTAGTACTATTTCATTTCCTGCTAAATTAGCATAATCAATAGCTTTTTGATAAAGTTTTTCAGTCTGAGCAGAATTGATTTGATAAAAGGATTGATCACTGATTTTAAATGTAATTTCACTTAAAGTATCAATGATTTTATCTTCACCATATAATGTATATGACTGATCACCCATAATGACATTAGAATGTGTCGTATTAATATTTTGCTTAATACTCGTCACTTGGGGAAAGTTCTGTATTAAACGTGAAATAAGTTGTTGAGCTTGCGGGAATTGTTTTCCATTAGTGACTAAAATCACCATTAAATCGTTTGTATGATGACCAGTACGAACTACTAAATGACGCAACAAACCTTTTTTTGTTTTTTCATTATAAATACTAATATTTAATTCATTACAACATTGTTTAATAAAATTCATCATGTGTTGATGTTGTTCATCTTGTATTAGACACTCGTCCATATTAATAATATCGTGACTTCTCTGACGGTAAAAGCCCATTATTGCTTGGTCATCACTATTTTTCCCAATAGGAATTTGTGATTTATTTCTATATCGCCATGGATTAGTCATCCCAATAGTATCGCCTATAATTGTTGAGTTAAAATTAGCTTTTCTATGAAATAATGTGATAACTTGTTCTTTTTTCATCGCTAATTGTGTTTCATAACTCATATGTTGTAACTGACAGCCACCGCATTTATAGTAATACACACAAGGTGGTTCCACTCGCTCAGGGCTTGTTGTCGCTATTGTTAGTAATTTACCTATGGCAAAATTCTTTTTTACCTTGATAATTTTAAATTCAATCGTTTCATCAATTAAAGAATTAGGCACAAAAATAGGATAACGATCAATTTTTACTACACCATGTCCTTCATGTGTTAGGTCCACTACTTTTCCAGTTCTTACTTCGTTTTTTTGAATAGTATTCACAGTCATTCACTCCATACTAAAAGAGGCTAGGATGTTTTTAGATATTTACCTAACCTCTTATTATTAAACTACGTGCTCGTATATTACATTTATTATTGCTCTGTTAACTCACTGATTGTTACATCACTAGGTGTGAATACTTCGATGTGTTGCTTTAAGTTTAAAAAGTTACCAGGTAATTTGCCTCCATATTCTCCATCAACATTTAGCTGCATATCTGTATATGAAGAAATATTAATTGCTTTTGCTTTTTTATAATGAACTTTCGGATGTTTAGTATGTTCTCCTCTAGAAGCCAAAGTCATAATATGTCCTAATTCTGCTAGGTTTGCTTTCTCAACTATAATAAGTGAAAAATAGCCATCATCTAACTTAGCGTCAGGTACTAACTTTTCAAAGCCAGCCATAGAATTAGTTAACCCAAGCAAGAATAGTAAAGCTTCACCTTGGAAAACTTCATCGTCATATTGGATTCTTAAATCAACTGCCTTCATCTGAGGTAACATTTCAAAGCCTTTGATATAGTAAGCAAATGGTCCAACAATTGTTTTCAACTTACTAGGTGTCTCATAAGATACTTGTGTTAATTGGCCACCTGCAGCTAAGTTTATAAAATATCTGTTATTCATTTTTCCTATATCGACCTTAGTTATGTGATTATCGATAATAACATCAATAGCACTCATGATATCATTAGGCAAATGTAAAGCGCGTCCAAAGTCATTGACTGTCCCCATAGGTATAATACCTAATTTAGGTCTGTTGGGTTGTTCAGCAATCCCATTAACGACCTCATTTAAAGTACCATCTCCACCTGCAGCTATTAATACATCATAATTTCCTTGCAAAGCTCTTTGGGCTTCTTCAGTTGCGTCTCCACTTTTCTCGGTAGCATAAGCGCTTGTTTCAAATCCTGCTTTTTCTAGTTTAATTAAAACGTCTGGCAATGTTCTTTTAAAAAGCTCTTTGCCTGACGTTGGATTATAAATAATTCTAGCTTTTTTTCTCATAATTTATCCCTCAACTTAGTATACTCATCTTCTATATTAAAGGATTTAGAAACGAGTTGAAAGCATTTCAATTATATATTTTTGTCTCAACTCAAATTTTTTACACAATAAGTTACCTGCGAGTAATTTATTGTGCTCGCAGGTAACTGAAAATAACTATAGATTTAACTTACAATTAACGTTTATCCAATTCTTGTTTTAATAATTGATTAACTAATTGTGGGTTTGCTTGTCCTTTAGAAGCTTTCATGATTTGGCCAACTAAATATCCCATAGCTTTGCCTTTACCATTTTTATAATCTTCAACAGATTGTTCATTATTATCCAACGCTTCATTGACGAATTTTAATAATGTTGCTTCATCAGAGATTTGTACTAATCCTTTGTCTTCCATAATTTGTTTTGCATCGCCACCATTTTCTGCTAGCTCTGGGAAGACTTTTTTAGCAATCTTACTACTCATTGTTCCATCTTCTATTAAATTAATCATGCCAGCTAAGTTCTCTGGTGTTAATTGAGTGTCTTGTAATTCTACTTGATTTTTATTCAAATATTCATTTACCCCACCCATTAACCAGTTTGATGTTAATTTAATATCTGCTCCAGCTTTTACTGCACCTTCAAAGAAATCTGACATTTCTTTTGTCAGTGTTAAGACGTGGGCATCATATGCTGGTAAACCATAATCGGAAACATATTTTGCTTTACGTGCATCTGGTAATTCTGGAATAGTTTGACGTACACGTTCTTTCCACGCTTCATCAACGTATAGCGGTACGATATCTGGTTCTGGGAAGTAACGATAGTCATCTGAACCTTCTTTAACACGCATTAAAATTGTTTTGCCATTTGATTCATCAAATCTGCGTGTTTCTTGTAAGATTTCTCCACCGTTTAATAATTCTTCTTCTTGGCGTTTTTCTTCATATTCTAAACCTTTACGCACATAGTTAAAGGAGTTTAAGTTTTTCAATTCAGCTTTTGTACCGAATTCCATTTGCCCGTATGGACGTAATGATATATTAGCGTCGCAACGTAATGAACCTTCTTCCATTTTACAATCAGAAACACCTGTATATTGAATAATAGAACGTAGTTTTTCTAAGTATGCATATGCTTCTTTAGGAGAACGAATATCTGGCTCTGATACAATTTCAACTAATGGTGTACCTTGTCTATTTAAATCAACAAGTGAGTAACCATCTTTATGTGAGGATTTCCCAGCATCTTCTTCCATATGCAAACGTGTAATACCAATACGTTTTGTTTCACCATCTACTTCAATATCAATATAACCATTTTCACCTATTGGTTGGTCAAATTGAGAAATTTGATATGCTTTTGGATTATCAGGATAAAAATAGTTTTTACGATCAAATTTAGATTCAGTTGCAATATCCATATTTAAAGCCATTGCAGCTCTCATAGCCCAATCGACTGCACGTTTGTTAACAACTGGTAATACACCTGGATATGCAAGGTCAATTACGTTAGTATTTGAGTTTGGTTCAGCTCCAAAATGTGCAGGGGCTGGTGAAAACATTTTTGATTCGGTTTTTAACTCAACGTGGACTTCAAGTCCGATAACAGTTTCAAAATGCATTATTTCCACTCCTTATAAGTTTTCGTATTCATCATGAAGATTAAATTTAGTTTCATATTGATAAGCGACACGATATAACGTTTTTTCATCGAACGGTTTACCAATGAATTGTAAGCCAATTGGGCGACCATTTGATTGACCACAAGGAACAGAAATACCTGGTAACCCAGCTAAGTTAACTGGTGTAGTTAATAGGTCATTTGCATACATTGTTAAAGGATCGTCAATTTCATCTCCAATGTTGAAAGCAGTTGTAGGTGTTGTTGGTCCTACTACTACATCATAATCTTCAAAGATATTATCGAAGTCGTTTTTAATTAATGTTCTAACTTTTTGTGATTTTTTATAAAATGCATCATAGTATCCAGAACTTAGAGCGAATGTTCCTAAGAAAATACGACGTTTTACTTCTTCGCCGAAGCCTTCACTTCTTGACATTTTATATAATTCTTCAAGTGAGTTTGCTTCTGGTGAATGATAACCATAACGAATACCATCAAAACGAGATAAGTTTGATGATGCTTCTGATGATGCAATTACATAATATGATGGAATACCGTATTTCGTATTTGGTAATGATACTTCTTCAACAGTGGCACCTAATGATTTTAAAATGTCTACTGCAGTTTTAACTGATGCCTTAACTTCTTCATCAATTCCTTCACCTAAATACTCTTTAGGTAACGCAATTTTTAATCCTTTAATATCTTGACCAATAGTAGAAGTGAAATCCACATTTTCAACTGGTGCACTTGTTGAATCATTTTCATCAACACCAGCAATAGCTTCAAGCACTAATGCATTATCTTTAACGTTGCGCGTTAATGGTCCAATTTGGTCTAATGAAGAGGCAAATGCTACAAGTCCAAAACGTGATACTCTTCCGTATGTAGGTTTCATCCCAACTATGCCGCAATATGCTGCAGGTTGACGAATGGAACCTCCTGTATCAGTACCTAATGTAAATGGAACTAAACCAGCTGCTACTGCTGCTGCAGAGCCACCAGAAGAACCACCAGGTACAGCTGTATGATCGAATGGGTTTACTGTTTTCTTGAAATAAGAAGTTTCTGTAGAACCACCCATTGCAAATTCATCTAAATTTACTTTCCCGACTAATACAGCATTTTCAGCTTTCAATTTATTCATCACTGTTGATTCATATATCGGTACAAAGCCTTCTAACATTTTACTAGCACATGTCGTTTCGACACCTTCAGTAATAATGTTATCTTTGATTCCCATTGGAATACCAAAAAGTTTACCTTCCATTTGATCTTTAGCTTGTAAGTCATCTAATTCTTTAGCTTTTTGTAATGCATTTTCTTTATCTAAAGCTAAAAATGATTTTATTGTAGGATCTGTTTCTTCAATTGCATCATATATATCACTTACAATTTGTGATGGTGTTACTTCTTTATTTTTAATTAAAGTTATTAGGTTTTCCACAGATTCGTAACGGATGGTCATTTTAAGCGTCCTCCTCATTCATGATAGATGGTACTTTAAATTGTCCATCTTCCGTTTCTTTTGCATTTTTTAATGCTTGCTCTTGAGGAATACCCTCTATCGCTTTGTCTTCTCTTAATACATTTTGTAAATCAAGGACATGATATGTTGGTTCAATATCGCTTGTCTTTGCAGAATCTATTTGATTGGCAAAATTTAAAATTGTTTCTAACGTTTCTTGCATTTCTGTAGTTTCTTCTTCTGAAATTTGAAGTCTAGCTAAATTTGCTATATGTTCAACTTCTTCACGTGTAACTTTAGCCATTAAATAAAAAGCCTCCTTTTACTCATTCATTACAAAATTGTACCAAAATTCGCCTTAAAAATCTAAGTATTTTAATAAATATTCAATTTATTACTAACTTCATCTGCATTATTTAGTAATTGTTACTTATTTTTACAAATAAATATTACTCTGTCCGATGTGCCTTTCATATTCAATTCAAAATAGGAGTAAGATTGAAGTCTACGCGTTCATTGTTGACTTCAATCTTACTCCCTTAAATATAAACTCACATATTTAACTTACAATTTTCTTTTGTTTACAATCATAGACATTACTATCTTCTAGAAATGATACATACTACATGCGCTTTCGTTTTTGTATGCATATTGTGAATATATGCTAATTACTATTTTTGTAAATATGAACTTGTGGTTCATCATCATCTTTAGATTTACTAATTAAAGCTTTCGAACTGTTGCCATCTTTTATATGAATTTCATATTCATCTATATCTTTGAAATATTTATCTGCTTGTTCTGTTACATATTGCGTAATACCTATTGTCTCAGCTCTACCATAGTAATCTATTGGTAAATCGACAACAAGTTCTTTAATTTTTTTATTTTCAAACTTAGCTGTACCTACAGCTTGTGTGAAATTACTAAAGTATGACTGTAAATTATCATTAAATTGTTTAAAGTTCTCATTCAAATTGTCGTCTAATTCTCCTGCTTCATCAGAAGGTAATAATACCGTTTCTTGGTTAATATCATTCCACTCGTTAATTTTCGTTTTACTTTTTTCTACAGTTGTCCCTGCAATGAATTCACCTGGTATGATTGCATCTTTTCCAGATTGTTTATAAATGGCAAAATGAATTGGAATATCTTTTAAATCTTTGTTTTCACGTAATCTTGTTAATATTTCACTAGCCATTTGTTTTCCTTGTTTCTTGATTTCTTTATCATCTAGATTTTTACTGAATGTTTCCCCATCTTTTTCTTTTTGATAATAGTATGTACCATTCATTGCTAAACCAATTGTCATACCTTTGATGTTTTTACCTTTTGTATCACCGCTACCATAATAATCTTGTTCTAAAATATTAGATAAATATGCTGGAGATTGTTCTGCAATTTTCTCAGGGTCCGTCTCACCTTTGTGTGATGGGTTTAACCCTAAATTTTCATTAGCATTTTTTTCTTCACGTTCATCTTTATCCATTTTGTCTATTTCATCTTTAGTATATTTCGGCTGTAAGTAGGCATTAGTAGTATCTTTATCTAGATATTGGCCATCTTGATATAAGTAGTCATCTGTAGGAAAAACTTGTTTACTTAACTCTAATAAGCCTGTTTCGAAATCCTCACCGTTGTAACTGTTTGCCATATTGTCTTGAAGCAAACCACGACCTTGACTCTCTTTAAATGGCAAAATTGTTCTATAATTATTACCTTGTACATTTTTATCTGTCGCTATTTCCTTCACAGAGCCTTTTTTATTTTCTGTTGCTTGCTCATTGGAATTATCTGAGTCTTTTTTATTTTCTTCCGAATTGCCACATGCTGATAATACGATAATTGCTGAGATGATTAGTAATAATGTCCGTTTCATGCACTATCTCCTCTAATTCATAATTTCTTTTTGTTTTGCGATAAAGTCATTTTCACTCCATACCGTAGTACCGAATTTTTCCGCTTTCGCTAATTTAGATCCTGCATCATCACCGGCAATAACGACATCTGTTTTTTTAGTTACACTGTTAGTTACTTTGGCACCTTGTAACTCTAGCCATTGTGCAGCTTCATTTCTAGTCATTTGATGTAATTTGCCAGTTAACACAATTGTCTTATCTTTAAAGTCAGGATGTCCTTCTATATTAGTTGTACGGACCCCTTTAAAATCCATATTAACATGTTTTTCTTTTAATTTATTAATGAGTGCACGAATATCTTCGTTATCTAAATACGTTACAACAGATTGCGCTAGCTTGTGACCTACATCATGAATTTCAATAAGTTCTTCTTCCGTAACATCAAATAATTTATCAATCGTACCGTATTTCTCTGCAATCACTTGACTGGCTTTTACACCTAAATGTCTAATACCTAGACCAAACAATAACTGTTCGAGTGAATTTTCTTTTGAGGCTTCAATAGCTGATAATAAGTTACTTACTTTTTTAGTCCCCATTCTCTCTAATGGCAACAAATCTTCCTCAGTTAAATAATAAATATCCGCTACATCTTTAATTTTATTATTTTCATAAAGCTGTTGAATAATTTTTGTACCTAGACCATCAATATTCATAGCTTGGCGAGATACAAAATGTATTAGTCCTTCAACTAATTGTGCCTGACACTTAGGATTTATGCACCTTAACGCAACTTCTCCTTCAATACGGACTAATTCGTGATTACAGCTAGGACAATGTGTCGGCATATGATATGTTTCAACACCTTCAGGACGCCTTTCGACAATACTGTATACGACCTCTGGTATAATATCGCCTGCTTTTTTGATTACTACGCTATCACCAATTCGAATATCTTTTTCATGAATTAAATCTTCGTTATGTAATGAAGCTCTTGATACTGTTGTGCCAGCGACTCTAACTGGCTCTAAAATCGCCGTTGGTGTTACTACTCCTGTACGTCCAATACTCAATTCAATATCATGTAATTGAGTAACTACTTCTTCAGCAGGAAACTTATATGCAATTGCCCACCGTGGTGATTTTTGTGTATATCCCATTTCTTCTTGTTGTTCAATATCGTTCACTTTAATGACTATGCCATCAATATCGTAAGACAGTGATTCACGTTGCTCAGTCCAATAAGATATAAATTCCAATACTTCGTCAATAGTTCCAACTTTTTTACGCTTTTGATTCGTTTTAAAACCAAGTTCATCTAATTCATCTAAAGCGCCACTTTGTGTAGTTGCATCAAATTCCGTAAAATTATTTACACTATATAAAAACACACTGAGCTTTCTTTTGGCAGCTAAACGTGCATCCAATTGTCTTAGTGAGCCTGCTGCAGCATTTCGAGGGTTAGCAAATGGCTGTTCATCGTTTTGAGCCTTCTCTTCATTTAATTTTAAAAATGAGGATCTAGGCATATATGCTTCACCGCGAACTTCAAATGTAAGTGGCTTCTTGATTTTTAATGGAATGGCATGAATGGTTTTTAAATTCTCTGTAATATCTTCACCCGTTGTGCCATCGCCACGAGTTAGACCTTTTACAAATACACCATTTTCATATTTTAATGACACTGCTAACCCATCAATTTTCAATTCACACATATACTCTACTGTGCCTATTTGGTCATGTATTCGCTGGTCAAATTTCCTTAAATCTTCTTCATTAAAAGCATTTCCCAAACTTAACATAGGGGTATCGTGTTTTACTTTTTCAAACGTTGATTGTGCAGTTCCTCCCACCCTAACGGTCGGAGAATCTGCAGTTTTCATTTCAGGATGTGCTGCTTCTATATCAATCAACTCGTGTAACAACTTATCATATTCACTATCTGGTACTGAAGGTTGATCTTTTACATAGTATTCATAACTATATTGATTCAATAATTGTCGTAACGTTTCAACACGTTGTTCAATTTGTTGACTCATGAAGTTATTCCCCCTTCTTCTCAATAGGTGCGAATTGCGCTAATAATCTTTTAGGACCTTCGGATTTAAATATAATGTCTAATTCAACTGAACCATTTTTCTCAGTTACATTACTAACCATGCCTTCTCCCCAAGACTTATGCGTCACTTTGTCACCTACATGCCATTCATTTGTGCTTACCTGTTTTTTAGAAGGACGAACACTTTTACTAAATCCTCGTTTTTCAGGTTTTTTAGTTGCAGTATTAATTTTATGACTTTGTGCAGACGTTCTTGAAGTGTTATTTAATAATTCTTCTGGGATTTCTCTTAAGAAACGAGAAGGTAAGTTTGACTGTGATCGTCCAAACAACATTCTAGACGTTGCATGGGTAATAAATAATTGTTCTTCTGCACGAGTAATCGCTACATAACAAATTCTGCGCTCTTCTTCCATTTCGTGCTCATCATCACTTTTAATTGCTCTAATGTGTGGAAAGATAGATTCTTCCATTCCCATTATAAAGACTATTGGGAATTCTAAACCTTTCGCAGAGTGCATTGTCATTAAAGTAACACCATCTTCAATTTGCGCTTCATCAATATCAGCTACTAATGATAAATCAGTTAAAAAATTAATTAACGATTGTTCTTCTAAAGGGGTGTTTTTTTCATAATCTTTAGGAACTGACATAAATTCATCGATGTTTTCTAAGCGACTACGAGATTCAAGTGTTTGTTCTTTTTCTAACATCATTCTATACCCTGATTTTTGTAAAATTTCTTCTACAATTTCACTTATTTCTAAAAATTCTTGTTCTTTAATGAGGTTCTGCATTAATTCATAAAAAGTAATACATTCTTGAGTTACTTTTTTGGATAAGCCGATAAAATCGACTTCACCTAATGCATCAAACATACTAATGTCATTTTGACGTGCATAATTAGCAATTTTATCTACTGAGGATGGACCGATACCTCTTTTAGGTACATTAATAATGCGTTGTAAACTAATATCATCATTACTATTGGCTACAATTCGTAAATAACTTAATAAGTCTTTAATTTCTTTACGGTCATAGAACTTTTGACCGCCTACCATCGTATATGGAATGTTCGATTTCATAAATGTTTCTTCAAGCACACGTGATTGCGCATTTGTACGATACAATATCGCCATGTCTTTGTACTTTTTATTCTTTTTTTGCTGTTTCATTATTTCACGTACAACATATTCCGCTTCATCACGTTCAGTTGTCGCTTCATAGTATTGAATTTTTTCACCTTCAGTGTTGCCAGTCCATAGACCCTTAGGTTTACGCTCAGAGTTGTTTTTTATTACTTCATTCGCAGCTGTTAAGATGGTTTTAGTTGAACGATAATTTTGTTCTAAAAATATTGTTGTTGCTTGTGGGTAATCTTCTTCGAAAGATAGAATGTTTTGGATATCAGCACCACGCCATCCATAAATAGATTGATCTGAGTCCCCTACAACACATAAGTTTTCAAATTTACTCGCTAATTGTTGTACTAAAGTATACTGTGCTTTATTAGTATCTTGATACTCATCCACATGTATATATTGAAATTTATTTTGATAATATTCTAATACTTCTGGAACACGTTCAAACAATTTAATTGTTGTCATGATTAAGTCATCAAAATCCAACGCTTCATTACGTGACAATTGACGTTGATAACCACTGTAAACAGTTGCGACCATTTGTGAATGATAGTCTGTTGCTTCATTTTGTGCATCTTCAGGTGTTTTTAATTCGTTTTTTAAATTGCTAATAGCTCCAATAAACATGCGTGGTTCGAATTTTTTACTATCAATATTTTCTTGTTTTAACACATCTTTAATTACTGACTTTTGATCAGTAGGATCAATAATTGTAAAATTGCGTTCTATACCAAGTCTATCAATATCTCTACGTAATATACGTACACACATCGAGTGAAACGTTGACATCCATATCACTTCAGCTTGTTCCCCGACAAGTGATTCCACACGCTCTTTCATCTCTCTGGCAGCCTTATTAGTAAATGTAATTGCTAAAATGTTATACGGTGATACATCCTTCTCATCTAATAAATAAGCAATTCGGTGTGTTAACACACGTGTTTTTCCTGAACCTGCACCTGCCATGATTAATAATGGACCTTCTGTGGTTCTCACCGCTAAACTTTGTTCATCATTCATTTTCTCTACTAACGAATTCATTTATGTAACTCCTTTATTTTCACTGTTTTTAACGCTTTTTTTATGTCTTGATAGATGATGTCTCCAACTATAATTGTATCTGCATACGTTGCCATTTCAGTTGCAGTATCTAAATCAACTATCCCACCACCATAAAACAACTGAGTTTCAGTAAGCATTTCTGCGGCACTGCGTACAATCTCGACATCTCCATATTGTCCACTATATTCTAAATACATGATTGGTAATTTATACATGTTGTTAATCATTTGTGCATACGCTTCAACATCTTCAATTGTTAAATCCGTAGTTGCTTGTGTTTTTCGAGCCACTTTACTGTCTGAATTTAACACCACATATCCTTCAAAAACCATTTCATTAAAATCAATCATATGTCCATAGGTTTTTAACGCTTCATGTAATATCCCATTATGATATGTGACATCGTTACTATTTAGCACTGTCGGCACAAAATAAAAGTCAAAACCAGGCATTACACTTTCTATATTAGAAATTTCTAATACTAAAGGTAATGGGTAACGCCTAACGCGACTCATTAAATGAATAACATTATCTTCAGTAACATTATCAGTACCACCAATTATTATAGCATCTGTATTGGACTCACAAATGGACTCTAAGTCCGCATCACTTATATCTTTTGCTGGGTCTAATTTAAAAATATGTTGCCATTCTTTAATGTTATACATTGCATGTTACTCCTTCTTATAGCATACATCTGATTATAGCATTTTTATGATTTGAGTTCTAAAATTGCAACAAAAAATCACCTTAAATTTTAAGATGATTTTGTAGCTGCATTTAATAAAAAACCGTCGTTAAATGCCATATTATTTTAAATTATAATATTTTTCTAAGCTAGTCTGCTCTTCATGTATTGTATGAGCTAAACTGTCACCCACATATCTTAAATGCCACGGTTCATATTCATACCCTGTCCAATCTTCTTCCCCTTTAGGATAACGTATAATAAATCCATATTGTTTAGCATGCTTTGCTAGCCAGCGCCCTTCTTTAGAGTGACCAAATTCTTTCTTAAAATTGGATAAAGGGGCATCTGTTCCAACATCAAAAGCAAGTCCTGTTTGATGTTCAGAATGACCAGGTTTCGCAGTATAATCATATGCTTTCTGTCGGCCATCTTGTTTAATCGCTTGCTTGATGAGTTTTTGTTGTTCTTCGTAGCTTCTAAAACCGCTTCTATATTTTAAATCAATTTCTTCTTTTTCAGCTTGTGCTAACAATTTATTTAACTGACGACGTGCATGTTTACTTTCACCTGGGTTATAAGTTTCCGGCAAACTATATTGTTCATTAACTAAAACGTGTCCATTTACTTTAGTTACTCCGTCTTCAGTTGTTAAGATTGGCAATGCATTTTCTGGCTTAACATAAGCAGTATATTGATTACTCTTATTACTACTAACAGTAATAAATAATTGCACAATAAACACTGTGAAACTAACTATCAAAATAACTAACACGAGACTAAAAGTTTTTTTCTTCACTTATTATCCCCCTTGCACGATCTAGTTCATTTATGCTTTTTATTCAGCTACAGATTATATTATGACACTACAAAAAGAGTCAACATTTCGTTGTTGACTCTTTGAGGTTGCATTAGTAACTGTCTGTATACTATTAAAGTGACCAAACAGAAACATCTTCACATAATTCAGTTATACTAATCTGCAGTTTCAATATTCATTCTATCTAAAATCATAGTGTAGGCGTCATTGCCCCATTGTAATGATCGTTTTACTCTTGAAATTGTCGCTGTCGATGCGCCGGATTCTTGTTCAATCGTAGCATAAGTAAATCCTTGTTTAATCATTTTTGCCACTTGTAATCTTTGAGACAATGATTGCAACTCGTTAACTGTGCATAAATCATCAAAAAATTGATAACATTCTTCGCGTGTTTCAAGCGTTAATATTGCATCAAATAATTCGTCTAACGCTTGTCCTCTTAATTTTTCAATTTGCATATAAAACAACCCCTGTACATTTCAATTTAATCTCATTTTAACGTACTAACGCATTAAAATGTAGTAATTTCCCTTAAAAAATTGAAATTCTTTATAAGACGCTGTAATCACGCTATTTTAAACTAATCCTGCACGTTCAAAAATTGTATCAACTTGGTTTAAATGATGTTCCGGATTAAAACACTCATCAAGTTCTTCAGTAGATAAAAGTGACGTGATTGTATCATCTTGTTCAACTAATGTTCTAAATGGTGTTTTCGTTTCCCATGATTCCATAGCTTTAGGTTGAACTTTATCATAGGCTTCTTCACGTACCATACCTTTATTTATCAACGATAATAGCACACGTTGTGAGAAAATTAAACCGTACGTTTTATCTATATTTGCTTTCATATTATCTTCATAAATTGTCAGACGATCTACGATATTAGTAAATCTATTTAAAGCATAATCTAATGCAATCGTTACATCTGGTAACATAATACGTTCTGCAGAAGAATGTGAAATATCTCTTTCGTGCCATAATGGGATATTTTCATATGCTGTAGTAATGTAGCCTCTAATAACACGAGATAAACCTGTAATATTTTCAGAACCGATTGGGTTACGTTTGTGTGGCATTGCTGATGAACCTTTCTGACCTTTTGCAAATGCTTCTTCCACTTCACGTGTTTCAGTTTTTTGTAAATTACGAATTTCTACTGCAAATTTTTCCATTGAACTTGCTATTAATGCTAGTGTAGCAATATAATATGCATGTCTATCACGTTGTAACGTTTGTGTTGAAACTGGTGCTGCACCAATGCCAAGACGTTCACAAACATGTGCTTCAATTTCTGGTGGAATATTCGCAAAAGTACCAACTGCACCACTCATTTTACCGACTTCAATTTCTTCTCTTACACGCTTAAATCTTTCAAGATTACGTTGCATTTCTGTATACCACAATGCCATTTTCACGCCGAATGTTGTCGGTTCAGCATGTACGCCGTGTGTACGACCCATCATTAAAGTATATTTATAGTCTTTTGCTTTACGTGCTAAAACTTCAATAAAACGTTCTAAATCTTGTTCGATGATATCATTTGCTTGTTTGATGACATAACTTAATGCAGTATCTACTACATCTGTAGATGTTAAACCATAGTGTACCCATTTACGTTCTTCACCAAGTGTTTCAGAAACTTGTCTTGTAAAAGCAACAACATCGTGACGTGTCTCTTGTTCTATTTCTTGTGCACGTTCAACATTTACTTGTGCATTGTCACGAATTTTTTTAACATCTTCTTCTGGTATATGACCTAGTTTACTCCAAGCTTCACAAGCTAAAATTTCAACCTCTAACCAAGCCTCATAACGATTTTGGTCTGTCCAAATATTTGACATCTCTTCTCTTGAATAACGTTCTATCATTTCATTAAACTCCTATCATCTATAAGATTTTATGTAACAAACTCCAAAACATGTACATTATCAAAATGTTTTCGTATAAAGTTCGTGTTTAGTACCTTCAACTATAGTTTAACAGAATCAACTTAAAAAGTATAAGGTTTTTAAGTGTACATTTAAAAACAAAATGGTTGAGTAGCTTTTCTATAACTTTAACTCAACCATTGCTTAATTATTCTATTTTTTTACCTACAAATTCGATGTTTTGCTTTAATACTTCTACACTGCCATCTTTATTTTCTTTGTAGACAGGTTTTTCTATACGTTTAACAGGCATATAGCCTGCTTCTCTTATACGTTGCAAACATTGTTCTATTGTTTCATGTTCTTCAACTGTAAATTTTTGTTGTTTTTTCATATACTTTCCACTTCATCTGTATCATATTGTTTAAGTTTTTTAGTTTTAAGACCTTTAGCCCAAAAACCACCGTGAATCGTTCTTGGTTCATAAGCTACAATAAAGGCTTTGTCATCAATTTGTTTAATGGTCTCTATTAACTTAAATTCAAATCTTCGCGGTGTTAATATTTGCATAATCAGTCTATTACCATCACGACCATATGCAGTATAGTGTGTAACACCATAACCTAAATCTCTTAATTGTTTTGGTAAATCTAATTCATATGCAGATGATGTAACGTTAATAACTGTATAACCTAACGCTAATTTTTCTTCTATTTTCATACCTACAATAATACCGATAGAGAAACCAAAGGCATAAGCAACAATATTTTGTATTTGATCTAGACTAGACATCACTAGTCCTAAACCAACAACGTAAACAAGTACTTCGACAAAACTTACTATTGCCGCGACATATCGATAGCCTTTTAACGTTAATATCGTTCGCATTGTTAGACATGTTACATACGCTACGTTAATTATAAATATCGCTAATACCATGAGCCACGGATTTGATGCAATAACTGACATGACTTACTCCTTCTTTCAATACTTTAAATCTAAATTAGTGTATCAGTAGCATTAAAATTTGTCACTATAAAATTGTGGGTTTTTAGGCCAACTATAACGTGTATAGGCTAATTCCCTTTTATGTGCATTGTTGATATAGTGATTTTCAATTATATTTTGGGCTTCATCTGGCACTTTTTTGTTTTCTAAATAATCATCGATGTGTTCATACGTAACACCTAATGCCGCTTCATCTGGTAATTGTGGTTTGTCGTCTTCTAAATCAGCGGTAGGGATTTTATTGTAGAGATGTTCAGGTGTATTTAAATAGACTAATAATTGCTTTCCTTGTCTTTTATTCAAACCAAATATAGGTGCTATATCTGCTGCTCCATCACCATATTTAGTATAAAATCCTGTGACATTCTCTGCAGAATGATCAGTTCCTACAACAATGCCTGATTGATTTGAAGCTATAGAAAACTGTACTTTCATTCGTTCACGTGCTTTTTCGTTTCCTTTTTGAAAATCTGTTAACTGAATGCCGGCCTCTTCTAATGACGCAATACTTTGATCAACAGCCGGTTTAATATTTACTGTTACGATTTCATCAGGTGCTATAAACTTCAAAGCATCTTCAACTTCAGCAGCATCTTGTTGTTGCCCATATGGTAATTTTACAGCTATAAATTTACATTCTCTGTTTTCATTTCTTAACTCTTCTACAGCTATTTGTACTAATTTTCCAGTTAAGGTTGAATCTTGTCCACCAGAAATCCCTAATACAAGTGATTTAATGAATCCATGTGATTGTACGTAATTTTTAATAAATTGAATGATATTTCGTGTTTCCAGTTCACTATCAATTTCTGGCTTCACTTTCATTTCGTTGACGACAATATCTTGTAAATTACTCATTTTCTTCCTCCATCTCCTTCACATGTTCTGCAACTTCAAATATACGTTTATGTTTATTTTCCCAACATGCAGTGCTTAAATCTACAGGATATTCTTGTGGATTTAAATAACGTTTATTTTCTTCCCATAGATGAGATAAACAATCTTTCAAATAGAGCTGTGCTTCTCTTTCTGTAGGTACATCATAAACCAACTTCCCGTTTTCAAAAATATCATGATGTAAATCTTTAGCAACAAAGGACTTTATAAATTTCATTTTGTACGTATGAACAGGATGGAATAATTTCAACGGTGATTCTGCATTAGGATCTTCATGAGACAAGGTAATATAATCACCTTCAGCTTTATTCGTCTTTTTATTAATAATACGGTACACATTCTTTTTACCCGGTGTGGTTACTTTTTCAGCATTATTTGATAATTTGATACGATCTACGTAATTACCATCTGCATCTTCTATAGCCACTAATTTATATACAGCACCTAAGGCAGGTTGATCATAACCAGTAATTAATTTCGTCCCTACTCCCCACGAATCAACTTTAGCACCTTGTGATTTTAAACTTGTTATCGTTTGTTCATCTAGGTCGTTAGAGACTATGATTTTAGCATCTGTAAAGCCAGCTTCATCTAACATTCTACGTGCTTCTTTTGATAAATATGCTATATCACCAGAATCCAATCGGATACCTACAAAATTAATTTGATCACCTAATTCTTTTGCAACTTTGATTGCATTTGGTACCCCTGATTTTAAAGTGTGGAACGTATCCACTAAAAATACGCAGTCTTTATGGCGTTCAGCATACTTTTTAAAAGCAATATATTCGTCTCCGTATGTTTGCACCATTGCATGTGCATGTGTTCCTGACACTGGAATATCAAATAATTTTCCTGAACGTACGTTACTTGTTGAATTAAAGCCACCAATATATGCAGCACGAGCTCCCCAAACTGCTGCATCTGCTTCCTGTGCTCTGCGCGTACCAAATTCCATTAATACATCATCATTTGCAACTTGACGAATACGACTTGCTTTAGTCGCAATCAAAGTATGGAAATTAACTATATTCAAGAGCATTGTTTCTATTAATTGCGCTTGAATCAATGGCGCTTCTACTCGCATTAATGGTTCATTACCAAAACATAATTCTCCCTCTTGCATTGAACGGATGTTACCAGTAAATTTAAGTTCTTGTAAATATGCTAAAAAATCTTCTTGGTAGCCTATAGATTTTAAGTATTCAATATCAGACTCGGAAAATTTAAAATTTTTAATATATTCTATAGCTCGTTTTAAACCATTGAATACTGCATATCCACTATTAAAAGGCATACTTCTAAAATACAAATCAAACACTGCTTTACGTTCATGAATACCATCATGCCAATATGTTTCTGCCATATTTATTTGGTATAAATCATTATGTAATGTAAGCGTATCATCCTCAAATTGCTGCACAGATTATCTCTCCAATCAACCTTTTTTCTTAGTTTATCATAAATCATTGATATATAGCATTTTTAAAATTTGTGTGTTTTATGACCATTCAATCGACAAATTAGTGACATTTTTTAATTTATCTCAATACCTTTTAGCAAAATCAATTATACTTAATTTTGAGGTGTTAAAAAATGTTAACAGAAGCCAAGAATTTTATTACTCAGATGTACTCAGAGTTAAATTATGATAATCAAAGCTTAAACGAACGTTTAACAGCAATCTCCGCAGAAATAACTGACACAGGCTCCTATACACATACGTATGAGGAATTAAGTTACGGCGCAAAAATGGCTTGGCGTAATTCTAACCGTTGTATTGGACGTTTTTTCTGGAATACTTTGACAGTTCAAGATGCTAGAGATGTCGATGATGAAGACACTTTTATCGCTTCTATCAATCATCATATTAATGAAGCTACAAATAACGGTAAAATCAAACCTTTTATTACAATCTATCATCCTGAGCACCCACCTAAAATTTTCAACAATCAACTTATTCGCTATGCTGGTTACGATGATTATGGTGATCCAGCAGAAAAGCAAGTGACCGCTTTAGCTCAGCAATTGGGATGGCAAGGCAATAATACAAATTTTGATGTCTTACCTCTAATTTATGCAATGCCAAATCAACCAGTAACTTATTATGAATATCCGTCTGAAATTATTAAAGAAGTTGCAATAACTCATGATCAGTATCCGAAACTCAAGTCATTAGCATTAAAATGGTATGCAGTACCTATCATTTCAAACATGGATTTGAAGATTGGTGGAATTACGTATCCAACTGCACCATTCAACGGCTGGTATATGGTTAATGAAATTGCAGTCCGTAATTTTACTGATAGTTATCGCTATAATTTATTAGAATCTGTTGCAGAAGCGCTTGAATTTGATACACTTAAAAATAATTCGTTCAATAAAGATCGTACTTTAGTCGAATTGAATCACGCAGTATATCATTCATTTAAGCAAGCTGGTGTATCTATTGTGGATCATCATACTGCTTCTAAACAATTCTCCTTGTTTGAACAAAACGAATATCAAAACAAGCGAGATGTAACTGGAAAATGGTCATGGCTAGTGCCGTCATTATCGCCTACATTAGTATCAAACTATCACCATGGCTATCCAAACATTATGAATGATCCAAATTTTCATTATAAGCAGCAAGAAAAACGGGGCTGTCCGTTCCACTAAAGTATGCATAAAGTTAAGGAGATCAAACTATGAAATTATATTATTTAGGGCCTAAAGGGACATTTTCATATTTAGCAGCTCTACAATACAAATCAGAACAAGAAATGACTTATATTCCTAAAGCAAACCTCTATGAAGTTGTAAATGCTGTCTCTCTCGATAGTAATAGCGTCGCAGTAGTTCCTATTGAAAATTCAATTGAAGGTACTATTAATATAGTTGCCGATGCACTGACACAACAAAACATTTATGCCCAAGGTGAAATTCACTTAGACATTCAATTCGCATTATACGGTGACCAAGAGAGCTCTGTTACAAATATCGAAAAGGTTTATTCCATAGCGCCAGCTATTAGTCAAACGAGTCAATTTATTCAAAAACAGGGCTATCAATACGATTATGTGGATAGTACTGTCAAAAGTTTAGAAAAAATCACTCCTACCGTAGGAGCGATTGCTCCTTTAGGCAGTGGCGAAGCACATGGATATTCACCATTAATGCAAAATATCCAAGATTACCCACATAACGTTACACGCTTTTTAGTCGTAAGTAACCAAGCACAACATACAACTAATGCTTCAGATACCATATTATTAATAACTCCAAAGCATGATAAGCCTGGTTTATTAGCTAGCATCTTAAATACTTTTGCTCTATTTGACATCAACTTATCGTGGATCGAATCAAGACCTTTAAAAACACAACTAGGTATGTATCACTTCTTCGTTCAAGCTGATAGTTCGATGAATGAAAATTTAAACAAAGTGATTACCATATTAAACACTTTAGATTTCCATACTAAACTTATCGGTTCTTTCAATAAAATCAATTAAACAAAGAGTCCAGTACATAAAAAGCTCTGACTAAAAAATAAACGTCAATTTCTATTGATACGATATAGAAATTGACGTTTTATTAGTTTTATAAAATATTCACATCTATAATTCTTTATTACTATTTGTTGGTTTTCGAAGAGCCCTATTTTGACTAATAAAATATAATTTGTATCGGTTTTGTAACGTGCTGACGCCCGCGGAAAGCGTGCACAAAAAAACTGCCAACAAAGTCGGAAGCTTTATCGACAGTCTAAGAGGACAAATCCATGTTTAGGATTAATCCTCTTATTTTCTGTTGCTTAATGCTATTACTAGCTAAATATAATAATATTTCTAAACTTTTGTACTATGCATTACTATTAATCTTTTAGTGGCATTGGTTGCGTGAGATCTACACCAAGCACATATGGCATCACAAAATACACTACTAAAATAATAATTAATGCACTGATTAAATTGACCCAAAAACCTACGGATGCCATTCTTTTAATTGATATCTTTCCAGTACCAAAGACAATCGCATTCGGTGGTGTTCCTACAGGTAACATATAAGCACAGTTCGCTGCCATTGCTGCAGGTACCATTAACAATAATGGGTTAACTTCAACCGCTACCGACAACGTAGCTAATATAGGTAATATCATCGTTGCTGTTGCAGTATTAGAAGTAATTTCAGTTAAGAATAGTACAAACAATGTTATTACGATAACGATAATGAGTGGACTCACTCCTTGGATTAACTTCAACTGATCACCTAACCATGCAGCTAAACCACTTGAGGCAATACCTTTTGCGAGTGCTAAACCACCACCAAATAGTATTAATACGCCCCAAGGTAAGTCCTTTGCCACATTCCAATCAATGATACGTTTATGTTGTTCTTTATTTTTAGCAGGAATTAGGAATAATAACACCGCAATAAAAATCGCAATCGTACCATCAGCAATCTCTGAAGTTACAGACCAATTTTTTAATAAAAACTCTCTCGTAATCCATAAAAAACTCGCCAACATAAACACAATTTGCACAACTTTTTCTTCGTACTTCATTTTCCCTAGCTCATCTAACTTTTGTTTAATAATTTCATGTCCGCCAGGTAATTCTTTCATATCATGTTTGAAAGCTAAATTTTTTAAATAAAACCATGCAATAAATAATAATATAAAAACTGTTGGCACTCCAATAATCATCCATTTAGCAAAACTAATTTCTTCACCAAATGCAGATTGATACTGCCCCTTTAAAATGATTAATGGCGGTGTTCCTATAAGTGTACCTAAACCACCTATAGTACCTGCATATCCAATTGCTAATACTAAAGATTGCTCAAATTTATTTAAACTCTCTGTACTCGTTTTACTACTTTTTAGTTCATGCGCTTCTTTAATAATAGCTAAACCAATTGGTATCATAATCATCACTGCTGCGGTGTTAGATACAAACATGGATAAAAAACCAGTTGCTATCATAAAACCTAATAAAATTCGTCCCGTACTTGTTCCTAGATAATTAATGATATTTAATGCTACACGAGTATGTAAATTCCAACGCTCCATAGCTATCGCCAATATAAAACCACCTAAAAACAAGAAGATAATATCATTACCATATTGTGCTGACACTTCTTCAGGTGATAAGACATGACCCAGAGGTAGTAAAATTAACGGCAACAAACTCGTTGCTGCTATTGGAATTGCTTCAGTAATCCACCATACAGCAATCCATAGCGTAATACCTAACACAAAAGTACCTTGTGTAGATAATGAGTCTGAATGGAAAAATAGTAGTGTTAGCACAAATAATAACGGCCCTACTATTAAGCCAACTAATTGCCCCGTATTATAAGACTGATTTTTATCCTTTTTTGAAAAGAACGTTAAATAATACGAGGATCTCACATTACTAGTATTATTTTGTTTCATTTTATAATCCCCCTTGTTATTATCTGAATATTCTCAATAATAACAATTGGATTGTATCACATTATAACCTACTTATATATATAAATTCTAAAAACATTTTTATAGTTTATGCTTTTAC
Source organism: Staphylococcus arlettae (assembly GCF_002902345.1). Lineage (GTDB taxonomy): Bacteria > Bacillota > Bacilli > Staphylococcales > Staphylococcaceae > Staphylococcus > Staphylococcus arlettae. The sequence continues at coordinate 54,967 of NZ_PPQB01000015.1, read as the reverse complement.
TTAATAACATTTATTGTTTTTAATTTGACCTTATCATATTGTGTTAATATTAAATGCTCAATATCCTCAAGATGTAATGATTGTGAATCATGGGTGAAGTTATTGTTAGCAATGACAACATTAGAATGTCTTATGTTATCATAACTCCTAATATGCACTGCATCATACGCCATTTGACCTTCAAAACGATTGCGATAAATGTTTAAGTTATTTCCAGCCTGTGTTTTACTCATCCGTCCTTGTAAGTCTTGGGCATGTATATTGCCTTCCTTAACAGCTAGATAGCGAATCCCACCTGCACACTGTTGAAATAAATTATCATAAATATAAATGTTGTATGATTTTAACGGGGTTAATGCATAATAGTGCATGTTATTGAAAGTATTACGTCTAATATGAATATTTGTATAGTATTGGTCAAAACGACTTGCATGCGAACCAATAGCACGATTCCACGCTTTCATGCCTGGCGTGTCAGACGAACCAAAATAACAATTTTCAATAATCATATTTTGCGTCGTAGTTCCATCTGTTGCTCCAAATTTCGGAAAAGCACCTTTCACTTGCATATCAATTTGCACCGCTTCAGAAAATTGGCGTTTATTTTTAGGGTCATTAAACCCTAAAAAGTTGCATTTATTAATATGCACACCATTTAAGCCGCATGCATCAATACAATGCCCTCCTACCACGTCTTTAAATGTCACTTCTTCAATTAAAATTTCACGTGCGTGTCCTATACATAGCGCTGTATTATAATACGGGTACTGTATACCATTCATATCTAGGACACCACCACGAATAGTAATATGACTGTTGCCATTATATCCATAATACACTCGAGGTTTTTTCCCATTTTTAATTAAAGCATCTCTGCCACATCGTTTTAACACACATTGGTTATCCATTATAACTGTAGTATTGCCATAGATGACCAATGCTTTTCTTATATGATATTCACCTTTAGGTATGAACACTGTAGTATGGGGATATTTTTTAGCGACGTTTAATGCTTGTTGAATCGCTCGTGTGTCTTTACGTTTATTGCGTCCCACTAAGCCAAAATCTTGTGCGTTTATTTGCATAATTTTTTCCTTTCCACTATGTGTGTTGATAGTTAGTAATTAACAAAATATAAAATATTTAAACTCGATTAATTTGCTTTTTTAAGTTATGCTAACACATATACTTTTGGTATAACTTATTAATAAAGTTGGAGTGTGGAGAGATTTATGAAAAATAGTGCCTTAATTGTTGTAGATTATTCTAATGATTTTGTTGCTGACAATGGGAAACTTACATGTGGAAAACCTGGACAAAGGATTGAATCTTACATCGTACGACGTATCGATGATTACAATAGTCATAAATGCCCTATTTTTTTTATGATGGATTTGCATCACGAAGACGATTATAACCATCCAGAAAACAAACTCTTCCCCCCACATAACATATTGGGAACGTCAGGAAGACAATTATATGGTAAAGTCAATGATATTTATCAAAACATTCAATACAATGATCATGTCCATTTTATTGATAAAACACGTTATGATTCTTTTTGTGGCACACCATTAGAGTTACTGTTACGCGAACGTGGTGTTAAACGTTTAGAAATCGTTGGCGTATGTACTGACATTTGTGTATTACATACTGCAATTTCAGCATATAATTTAGGTTACAAAATAGCAATTTCAGCACGAGGTGTAGCTTCATTCAACCAAACAGGTCATAGTTGGGCTTTAGAACATTTTAAAAATTCGTTAGGTGCTGAAGTAGAACATCAAGCATAAATCATGCTAGAATAATATTAAATATTTATTTAAGGAGAATTGAATTATGGCTAAAACTTATATTTTCGGACACAAAAATCCAGATACGGATGCAATTTCATCAGCAATCATCATGGCAGACTTTGAAAAACAAACTGGTAATACAGATGCTCAAGCCTTCCGCTTAGGCGAAGTCGGACCAGAAACACAACATGCTTTAGATTATTTCAACATTACAGCACCAGACCTTTTAAATGATGATTTAACAGATCAAAATGTAATATTGGTTGACCATAACGAATTCCAACAAAGTGCGGATTCGATAGCAAACGCTACGGTACAACATGTTATTGATCATCACAGAATTGCAAACTTCGAAACTGCTGCGCCACTTTATTATCGCGCTGAACCAGTAGGTTGTACAGCAACTATTTTATACAAAATGTATAAAGAAAGAGGTTTCGAAATCAAACCTGAAATTGCTGGTTTAATGATTTCTGCAATTATTTCAGATAGCTTACTATTCAAATCACCTACATGTACTGAAGAAGACGTTGCTGCTGCTGAAGCTTTAAAAGCAATTGCAAATGTTGATTTAGAAGTATATGGCCTTGAAATGTTAAAAGCTGGTGCATCTACAGTAGATAAAAGTGCAGTGGACTTATTATCATTAGATGCTAAATCATTCAACATGGGTGACTATGTAACTCGTATTGGACAAGTAAACACGGTTGATATTGACGAAGTTTTTGAACGTCACGATGAATTAGCTACAGCAATGTTAGCAGCAAACACAGAACAAAATTATGATTTATTTGTTTTATTAGTGACAGATATTATCAACAGTAATTCAAAAATCTTAGTTATCGGTGACAACAAAGATAAAGTTGGCGAAGCATTTAATGTACAATTAGAAAACGGTACAGCATTCTTACCAGGTGTTGTTTCTAGAAAGAAACAAGTTGTACCTCAAATTACTGAAGTATTAAGCTAATATCCTTTACTATTTAATTTTATATACATTAAACTGGAACATAACTATGTTCCAGTTTTTTCTCACATAATACTGTTATACATTTACACACTTAAAGGAGGAATTAGTTTGAATCAGTTCGACACTGTTTTCAACCAAAGTAAACAATACTTTAAGTCACATGTTACAAAAGATCTTAAATTCAGAAAAAGACAATTAAAGGCGCTTAGTAAAAGTATTAAAGCGCACGAAGATGACTTGTTACACGCTTTTCAACAAGATTTAGGAAAGAATAAAGTCGAAGCTTATGCGTCTGAAATTGGTTTTGTCCTAAAAAATTTAAAATTAGCACGAAAAGAACTTAAAAATTGGGCTAAACGTAAACAAGTAAATACTCCGCTTCACATGTTTCCAACTAAAAGCTATATAATGAAAGAACCATACGGTACGGTACTCATTATCGGACCTTTCAATTACCCATTTCAGTTATTGATAGAGCCATTGATTGGTGCTATAGCTGCTGGTAATACGGTTATTTTGAAGCCTTCAGAACTCACACCTAATGTCTCACACGTCGTCAAAAATATTATTGAATCTACATTTGATTCAGCTTACATTAGCATTATTGAAGGTGATGCAGAAGTAACAAAACAACTAGTAGCATTACCTTTCGACTATATATTCTTCACTGGTAGTGAACACGTTGGTCGTTCCATTTATCAAGCGGCGAGCAAAAATTTAACACCAGTAACGTTAGAATTAGGAGGAAAATCTCCAGTTATAGTTGACGACACAGCCAATATTAAAGTTGCCAGCGAACGTATTTGTTTTGGTAAATTTATTAATGCTGGCCAAACTTGCGTTGCACCAGACTTTATTTTAGTCAATCAAAAGGTAAAAGCAGATCTTATTAAAGCTATTAAAACTACAATTAAAGAGTTTTATGGTACACAAATCCAATCATCGCCTGATTTCGGTAGAATTGTTAGCGCTAAACATTTTACGCGATTACAACAATTACTTGAATCACACCAAAATGAAATTGTTTTCGGTGGTGATACCGATCAAAATGAGAACTACATTAGCCCTACTATTTTAGATAATATTACATTTGATTCTACAATTATGAAAGACGAAATTTTTGGGCCTATCTTACCTATTATTGCTTACGATGATTTTGATGAAATTATTAACACTTTACAAAGTAAACCTAAACCATTGAGTTTATATCTATTTAGTGAAGATGAAAATACTACAGAACGTATTTTAAATGAATTATCTTTCGGTGGTGGTGCCATCAATGATACTATTATGCATTTAGCCAATCCTAATTTACCATTCGGCGGTGTAGGACTTTCGGGTATTGGTCAATACCACGGTAAATACAGTTTTGATACTTTCAGTCATGCAAAATCTTATATTTTCAAAACAACTCGTTTAGAATCAAGTCTTGTCTTCCCACCTTATAAAGGTAAATTCAAATATATCAAAACATTTTTCAATAACTAACGATTAAAAAGAGGTTGGGAT
>NZ_PPQB01000015.1:40526-50682 GCF_002902345.1 Staphylococcus arlettae | reverse complement strand
GCCGGGGTGGGACAACGAAATCATTTTCTCAAAATCAGATTTCTGTCCCACTCCATATTTTATTCGAAACCTTTTTCATATGGGCAGTAGTTGACTGCATTGAAAATGCGCTTCAAACCGAGCTTTTTTCAACGCTAGTCATCCTTGCCGGGGTGGGACAACGAAATCATTTTCTCAAAATCAGATTTCTGTCCCACTCCCTTTTAGCGTTATTATTATTTTAAAAATTGAACACATACACCTTCAGGCGCCGTTGCTCTATTATCTGTTTGAGTTAATGTTCCTGTTGCTTTATCTCGTTTAAAGACAACTAATGGTGAACTGCCTTCTTGATGCGCACAAACTAAGTAGTCGTCAGATGCTACAATATTAAAGTCCCTAGGAAACTCTCCGCCACTCGGCGTAATATCTACTAATTCTAATGATGCACCATCTTCTACTATTTTAAAAATCGCTATACTATCATGACCTCTATTACTAATATATAAAAATTGTTGGTCCTGAGATAACCTAACAGCTGCTAACTTAGTATCACCATTAAATGATTCGGGAATTGTCAAATGTTTTTCTATTTCTTCGAATTTACCATCTTCATATTTTACTACGGATACTTTATTGGATAGTTCATGTACGATATAAGCATATTTACTATTATTTTGATTAAAAGTAATATGTCTAGGGCCGTCTCCCGGCTCAAATTTAGTAACAGCGTATTCTGTTAAACCATCTTGACCATAAGTATATGTCACTACATTGTCTGTTCCTAAATCCATTGCTACTACATACTTGTTATCCGGTGTGACATCTAAGAAATGAACATGAGGACCGTCTTGACGTTCATTAGAACCTACCTCATAAGTATGTTGCAATTCATGAATCAACTGCACTACTTCCCCAGTTTCAGCATTTAATTCGTATAGTCGTGCAACACCAGCACCGTAAACTGACTCAAATAAATATTGTCCATCAGGAGATACTGCTATATAACATCCTGTACCAGCTGTAGAAGCTAAACATTTATTAATTAATGTCAAACGCCCTTCTGCATCAATTTTAAGGCTTGCTACGCCACAATCATCACCTTCACGCGTAATTGCGTATAAATAAGAATTATATTGGGTAATATACGTTGACGCTTCTAGTTCGAATCCAGTTTCTACGGTATCTATGTCACCAGTAGCTTCATTCAATTCAAAACGATAAATCCCTTTGCCTTCTTTTTTAGTATATGTACCAACATATCCTAGTGTTGTCATGTAAACCCCTCCATTATTGATATAGTACTAGTTTATAAAATATATACCAGAATAACAATCAATTAAATTTTGATGCATAGCCATGAACTGATGTAGTCATTTCAAATTATATAGACAACCTTCTATTTAGATGTTAATCTATATAATGTTTAGGAGGTATATTGATGTCTTATAAAAATCTTTCTTCAATATTAAAAGTTTTATCAGATCCAAGTAGATTAGAAATAATAGATTTACTTTCTTGTGGTGAGCTGTGTGCCTGTGACTTGTTAGAACACTTTCAATTTTCTCAACCAACATTAAGCCACCATATGAAGTCATTAGTAGATAATGAGTTAGTTACTACACGAAAAGATGGTAACAAACGTATGTATCAACTTAATCACGAGACTTTAGATGATCTCAATCAAAACTTAAATACCATTACAACACCTAACACACGCTGTGTCTGTAAAAATATGAAATCAGGTGAATGCTGATGATGACGACTTTAGCAATTATAATTTTTCTTATAACTTTATTTTTTGTCATTTGGCAACCTAAAGGCCTAGATATTGGTATTACAGCTTTAATTGGAGCTGTAGTTGCTATCATTACAGGCGTGGTTAGCTTTTCCGATGTCTTAGAAGTAACCGGTATTGTCTGGAATGCTACTTTAACATTTGTTGCTGTCATTCTTATTTCATTAATATTAGATGAAATTGGATTTTTTGAATGGTCTGCGATACATATGGTCAAAGCTTCAAACGGTAATGGGTTAAAAATGTTTATTTTTATCATGCTATTAGGGTCAATTGTAGCTGCATTTTTCGCAAATGATGGCGCTGCTTTAATCTTAACGCCTATTGTATTAGCGATGGTCAGAAATTTAGGCTTTAATAAAAAAATGATATTCCCATTTATTATTGCTAGTGGATTTATTGCTGATACTACATCTCTACCCTTAATTGTCAGTAACCTAGTTAATATTGTTTCTGCTGATTACTTTGACATCGGATTTATTGAGTACTTTAGTCGAATGATTATACCTAACATATTCTCTTTGATTGCTAGTATTCTCGTACTATGGCTATATTTCAGAAAATCTATACCCAAAACTTTCGAAACTGAAAATCTTATGAATCCAAATGATGCTATAAAAGATCCAAAATTATTTAAGATTTCATGGATTGTGTTAGCTATTTTACTTGTGGGTTATCTTGTTAGTGAATTTATTCATATTCCAGTATCAATTTTTGCTGGTATAGTTGCTGTTATCTTTGTACTCTTAGCTCGTAAGTCTCATGCAGTTCATACGAAACAAGTGATTAAAGGGGCACCATGGAATATTGTCCTATTTTCAATTGGTATGTACCTAGTCGTGTTTGGCTTAAAAAATGTAGGTATCACTACAATTTTGGCCGATGTATTATCTAATATTTCAAGTTATGGCTTATTCAGCAGTATTATGGGCATGGGCTTTATATCAGCCTTTTTATCATCAATAATGAATAATATGCCTACAGTTTTAATAGATGCTATTGCTATCGGACAATCAAATGTAGTTGGGTCTATTAAAGAAGGTATGATTTATGCAAATGTAATAGGCTCCGATTTAGGACCGAAAATTACTCCAATCGGTTCTTTAGCAACATTATTGTGGCTACATGTTTTAACACAAAAAGGTGTAAAAATCGCATGGGGCACATACTTTAAAACTGGAATCATTATTACTATTCCGGTACTCTTTGTAACATTATTAGGTTTATTCCTAACATTAATTATATTTTAAGAAAAGAGGCTTTAATAATGCGTAAAAAAACAATTTATTTTATTTGTACTGGAAACTCTTGTCGTAGCCAAATGGCAGAAGGTTGGGGTAAGAAAATACTTGGCGAACATTGGAATGTCTATTCAGCTGGTATTGAAACACACGGTGTGAATCCTAAAGCAATTGAAGCAATGCAAGAAGTAGATATTGATATATCCAACCATACGTCAGACTTAATTGATAATAATATTCTTAAGCAATCGGATTTGGTGGTTACATTATGTAGCGATGCAGATGCTAATTGCCCTATCCTGCCACCAAATGTAAAAAAAGAACATTGGGGTTTTGACGACCCAGCAGGAAAAGATTGGTCAGAATTTCAACGCGTCCGAGATGAAATTGGTCGCACGATACAGCAATTTCATAAAACAAACTAAACACTAAGACGACATAATTTATGTCGTCTTTTTATTTAGCTAGTGACAGCTCGTTGATACTGTTACGCCAAAAACTGCATCTATACGTGCAACATTTCATTGTTAGATTATTAATAAAGCACTTCACTTATACGAACATATGTTCTATAATATTGATGAGGTGATTTTATGATTCCGGATAAATATAAAAATGAAACTGACTATCGCAAGATCCCTAGAGAATATTTAACTCAAAGCATACCTAAGGGACGCGGCATGGTAAAATGGGCACCTTTTGCCACTTTGCCCGAACAGTTCACTAGAATACAGCAGTATATTATAGACCAAAATAAAATTGACCGCCCTATATTATCAGATGACCAACTCAATAATCTCAACTTTCAATTACATCAATCTTTACACAATAATACACCTATTCATATTGAATATTATTGTGATGGCTGGTTAGAACACAAATCAATCTATATCAAAAAAATTGATATGCTACAGATGACTTTAATTGGCGAATCCAAAACAGATTCCCAAATTGTTCAATTATCATTAGTAGACATTACTAATATTCAACAAATCACTACTAATTAACAATTTAGTCCAACATGCAACTACAAATATTCATCTGTATCATAGCCCCTAACTACTGAAGTAGTATGTCTTTTATAGTTCGCAGATGCTTCATCTGCATAATAGACCCTAACTACTAAAGTAGTATGTTTTTATGGTTCGCAGATGCTTCATCTGCATAATAGACCCTAACTACTAAAGTAGTAAGGGTCTATAAAAAAAATAGAACACTATCGTGTTCTATTGTAGTATTAATTATTTGATTCGATGTCTGATACGATTTCTTTTGTTTTGCTTTCGATGTCTTCAAAATCTTTTTTGAAGATGTATGCAAATACAACTGCACCGATTCCAGCAACTAGTGATACAGTTAAAATTGTACCAAATACAAATTTAAATAAACCTTTAATAAAATTACACATTCTGTTCACCTCAATAATTTAATAGCATGTCTATATTCAATAATAGCACACTTAAAAGCATCAATAAATATATACCTATTATTCATTTTTTTATTCCAGTAATATCACAGGAAATTTTATGATACGATATTGTAAGAAGTAAAAAGCGTTAATATAGGTAAATTACATTGACTATATTATTTATTAATAACATATCTATATTATCATAATTAAGATTAAACTGTGAAATGTTTACATGCAAGAATCACAAAAAACGACTATGATAATCATAGTCGTTACTCGATAACTCAGAAAACAATTATTAGTTTCTCCACCATGCGGACATAGCTGATTTTGCTGCTTGATAGTACTCATTCATAGTATCACCTCAATAAACTAATAAAGATTTTTCTATGTTGTATGTTTATAATAACCACTACATTATTCAATAGCAATTAATAACAAATTACAATAAAGTTACAATCATGTTATATATAATATTCATAGGAGTGTATAAAAAATGCAATTTGTCCAATCAGATATAATGACTCATCGCGGATCACATTTTGACTTAGGCGTTAAAACTGCTCAATGGATGCAACAAACACCTTTACTAAAAAATAGAGAAAAAGAATGGCGCAAACGTATGCCTCGTTTTGATATACATATTAAAGAGACTTATGATATCTTCCAAACCTATGCACCACATATTTGGGAAGAAATAAAAGGTATGCAAGAAGTTTTAAATTTACCATCTAACCAAATGGTATTGAATTTTGCTCATTATCGTTTTACGCCGTTAACAAATAGTGGCTGTACGGTTTATTTAGGCAACGATTATATGGTACGTAATTACGATTACCACCCCGCTACTTATGATGGTAGATATTTATTATTTCAACCTACTGATGGCGGACTAGCTCAAATTGGCCCCACTTCAAGAGTTACAGGAAGAATGGATGGTATGAACGAAGCCGGATTAGTAATGGGTTATAATTTCATGCACCGTAAAAAACCCGGTGATGGTTTCGTCTGTTATATGATAGGTCGATTAATTTTGCAATACTGCAAAGATGTCGAAGATGCCATAAAATTATTGAAAACCATACCACACCGTAGTTCATTCAGTTATATCGTTATGGATAAAGCTTTAAATCATGCCATTATTGAAGTATCACCACGTTCGATTGACGTCAGATATGATAATACATGCACGAATCATTTTCAGCTCTTAACTCACGAAAATAGAAATTATACTAAAGAGTCCAAAGCACGTTTGGATCGTTTGAATCAAAGTACACAGCACCAATTAAATAAATTTGACGCTTTTGAATTATTTAATAACCCTGATTTTGATATTTACAGTAAACTATTTAATAGCTGGTCTGGAACGATACATACTAGTATGTACGAACCTCAGCAATTAGCCGCTTGGATAAGTCTAGGAGAAAACAGCAAACCAACATACTTTGATTTTCAACAATGGCTCAATGGCACATCACTTGATGTTTCAACATTTAAAGGCTACATTGATACCGACCTTACATTTGCTACTTATTAATAACTAAAGGGACAAACGCCAATAGTGATTCAACTTGGAGAAGCTTCACTATAATGGTCGTTTGTCCCTTTATTTAGTCGATATAAATATCGCCTTGATTTGTATATAATTCAATTATATTTTGCCCATTACCTACTTTATTATGTTGAAAGTAAGGATTGTTAACATGTGATTTCCCTTTTAATGGATTTAATTTTAACAGTGTATCTTGAGGTTTCTGTGCATAGGAAATATTAATATTTCCTTCGTTCGTAGAAGCTTTCACATCTGTATTGGATTTCATATCAGCTAACATAATATTACTATCCTCAGTTAATAAGATCGTATCTTTTAATAAACTACGTGTCACTTCAATTTTATTTTGCGTTTTAAGATTGCCTTGTTTAATCTTACTATCAGATATAGCTACTGATGAAAAGTCAGACTGATACGTTAAATTTTTTATTGTAGAATTTTTCACTTTAAACCCTTCACTATTACCGTGTTCAGTATATACTTTAACATCACCCAAACGCAGTTGATCTAATTGAATAAATTGCGAATGTAATTCCATATCAAGATTAGCTGAGGCTTGTTTAGGAACTGTAATATATACTGTACTATGAATATTTTTAAATGGATTAAAGTTCAAACCGTAATGATCTTCATTGTTATTTTTTTCCGTTACATTAACTTTATCAGCATGACGTTTAATATTTACATCTTTCGATCCTTTATATGTAATGTTAAACTTCTCACCTTGCCGTACTTTAACTGCTGCATTCTTCGTCGCCACATTAATATCTTCAATCTCATCATCATGGTAATTTTGTGATACTTCATTCGTTTTATTATCTTGTTGTTCAAATGAAAACCAAAATAAACAAGCTAACACGAAGCAAACGACGAATATGGTTAGACCACAAATGAACAACTTCTTCATTCTACAGCACTTCCCTTAATCGTTTTAATATTCCATCTTAAATATTTTAAAATTGCACGATAAACTAACTCAGCAAGTTTTAAAATTAATACAAACAGTACAATTCCTAAACCACTGTAGGAAAATGCAAAAAGGTAATTACTAATTGCTAAACTGATATTATGGTTAATCACACCATGAACAATTAACAATAACGGTGAAATAAACATCATAAAAGACACGAGCAATAGTACAAACATAATACATGCTATAAACACCATAGGAATTAAAATTAATAATAAAGAAAAGATACCCATACCTAATGAAGCAATAATTGCTCTAATTATAGTTTTAGCATTCGTTTTATATTCTGCATAACTAATCGCATTTTTAGCTTTAATTTCTTTTCCAATAACTTTAGGGGATTCAAGCTCTCCCATAATTTGATATTCATTTTTCCCATTTTTCTCTAAGTCAAAAAAGTAACTCTCATATTCAAACATGATTTTATCACGTTCTTGTCTTGGTAAACGTTCCAGTTCTTGTTCGAGCTCATTTAAAAATGTAATTTTGTCCAAAATTATCTCCGCCAATTATCATTAATTATGACTATCATCTTGCTATAGTTCTATTATTTACGGTTTTTAACTACAAACACATACTTTACTCTATACGTTTCACACTAAAAAGTTGACGAAATTCACTTTTTACACCTGTTTCAACCGTATTCATTTCATTATTTAAATATAGCATAGCTATTTTACAGTTGCATCTCTCACCTACAACTCCTATAAAAAATAATGTAAATTTAAGAGTTAATAATTTTCCCAATTATAAGTTAATTTGCTATAATTACATCAATAGATTGAAGGGGGAATACAAATGACAAGTCTAAAGACTTATTTTAACGACAGTCAGCTACTTAATGAATACATCGAAAATATGACTGTTAATAAAGATGGTGTGGAAACAATTTATAATTCTTTTTCTGTGCCAAATACAGAAAATGATAACATCGAAAAAATTAAAGCAGCTAATTATGATAAAGTACTTGTTATCACAGAGGATTGGTGTGGGGACGCTATGATGAACCTTCCAATCTTAAAACATATTAGTGAACTATTAAATTTAGAAGTTAGAGTCTTCCATCGTGATGACGATACTAATTTAATTGATCAATACTTAACAAATGGTACTGCCCGTTCTATTCCTATATTCGTCTTTTTAAATGATGAATATCAACAGGAAACTGTATGGGGACCACGTGCACGCCAAGTTCAAAAATTTGTAGATGAAGCTCGTGCCAATCTACCAGCGAAAGATGACCCAACATTTGAAGAAAAATCAAATGAAGTTCATGCGATTATCTCCAATCGTTATAAAACAGATTCACAAATGTGGAAAGCAGTGTTTGAATCTATCATTGAACAATTACGCCACAAATAATAATAAAAAGGTATATACACTTCGAGCGAAGTGCATATACCTTTTTTACTTTATATATCTTTTTTAGTTACATAGAATAAATTAACGATAAATAAAATTATGATTGAAGCTGCTGATATAAACCATTGCCAATTCGTAAAAGTAAAATCATCTGATGTAGTTTTGTTTGGTAAGTAGCTAAATGGTATATATTTTAATGAATCTTGAATATTATCACCAATTTTAGGAATCATTGGGATAAATGGTTCTGCAAATGGTACAAGGAATATTAAAATAATTCCTACAGTATAAATTAAAGCTGTCTTTGGAATAACTAATGCAAATAAATATAATAACAAACCGAAAAACAGATGGAATATAAGATAAAATACTAATAATTCCCAGCACTTTTCAGCAGTGACATTTTTACCATCTACTATATTTTGAACAATAATAACAAATGCCACTAAAAATCCTGACATAAGTAAGGCGATGATTATCATTGAACATACTTTCGCAATAAAGTATCCAACTCTATTTTTAGTTTTATTCATAAACAATTGTAACGTACCTTGAGAAATATCTCGCGTAATCGTTTTAATTACAAAAAGTAAACCTACAATTGAGAAGAACCAACTGCCGACTGCCAGTATAATATTGCCGTCTACTTTATCTAACTGCTGTACAAATAATACAGTCATTCCAGCCATTGCACCATATGTTAGAAGTAAAGCTAAATAAGTCAATGGGCTTCTAAAAATACTGTACACATCATGTTTGATTAATTGAAAGCTATTCATTATTGGTCACCTCTCTGATTAATATTAAAGTAAGTATCACGTAATGAACTTTTTCGTGTTTCAATAAATTTCGGATATACTTCAATACTTGCCAAGCCTTTAAGTAAAGCTTGATAACTTTGTTGTGCCCGTATAACAACTTCTTTATTCGCACGTTGTGACTCAATAATTTCATAATGTTCTTTCAAATACGTATGTGCTTGTTCAAAGTCTTCATCCTCAAATATTATAACTGTTGAGTCTGTAGGTGCACCCTCGTCCATATTAACATCCTGAACAAAATTGCCATCTCGTAAAAATACCGCTCTATCGCAAATTAATTCAATGTCTTCCAACTTATGACTAGAAATGAGAATTTTCATATCAAGCTCTTTTACAAGTTGTTTAATAGTCGTTAACACATCAATAGAACCATCTGGATCCATGCCATTTGTAGGTTCATCCAAAATTAAATACTTAGGTTTGTTCATTAATGATACAGCAATAGCTAATTTTTGCTTCATACCCATTGAGTATTTTTTTACTTTCTTTTTAATATAAGGTTCCATGCCGAAAGTTTGGATAATATGATTAGCATATTTTTTGTCAAAACCTTTTCCTAAAACTTGGGCGAATAGTTTTAAATTATATAAGCCAGATTTATTATCGTATAATTTCGGATGTTCTATTAAATAACCAATATTTTCATTATTAGCTAATTCTACTTTTCCTTGAAAGTTAATAATATTACCATTCATAACCTTCATAAGTGTTGTTTTACCTACACCATTTTTCCCGATAAGTCCCACAATACGACTATCATTAAAATCAAAGTCAATATGATCAAGTACATTGTTACTACCATACTTCTTTGTAATATCTTGTAACTGCATAAATACCTCCTATTAATTTACGAAATACGATAAATCAACAAACTAAATTTAACATAGTAAAAAAACATTTAAATAATAAAATATAACGGTAACAACCTCATTTTTATATGTACAAAATATATAGTTATTATAGTTCTAAACACAACATATTATACACAACTCAATCGGAAATTCAATCAAGGCCAAAAAAAT
>NZ_PPQB01000015.1:0-40507 GCF_002902345.1 Staphylococcus arlettae | reverse complement strand
CTACTAAAAATAATATAATTTACTTTTAGTAGCATGCGATTGTTATTTCTTTTTGTTTTTCAATCGATCGTTTCTTCTATTAATAAATGCACATATCATAAACAAAATTGCTGCTAGCAATAGCTTTATTCCTGAGCCTTCGTTGCCAGTAGCTTGTAAATAATATCCTACGATAAATAAAATTATCGCAATCGTCACAAATATTTTTGTTAAATGCTTCAAATTTTTTCACCTCGAACACGTTTATTCTACCAAACATCTAGTAAAATTAACAATCTTATTATTAAAGTACTTAAATAATACTGTTAATGATTATATAAATATATTCTTAAATATATTGTTTGCAGTTCATTATAAGTAATGCTAAACTATAAGTGTATCCACAGAATATACTACACAAACCCCCAGTCTGGTACCAGCAGACATGGGGGTTTTTTTGTGTAAGGCCACTACTTATCTTTCCATTTGTTTTCTAACCAAACGCGAAAAATAACAAGTAAGCTACCTGACAATAAAGTTGTTACGGCATCTTGCCACCACATAATATACTACACCTCCCACAATCAGTTTGGCATGTAGGAATTGATGGCCTATCCATATTCTAACATAAATACAGAACGTATGTTCGCTATTTTATCTGTGAATTTTAAAAATTTAAAATATAATATAAAGAACACTTTATCTTTATTTCATTTCAAGATAATATAAGAATGTACAAAGAAATGAAAAGTAAAGAGAGGTTGAATTAAATATGAACCCTTTAGCCTTAGATTTGAATGAAAAATTATCTAACGCAAAACCAGAAGTTGCTGACATGCTTTCCGATTTAGGAAAACTAATGTACTATCCAAAAGGTATACTGTCACAATCTGCTGAAGCTAAAACAACACAATATAATGCTACTATTGGTATGGCTACATATAAAGACAGTAAAATGTACGCTGATACATTAAATGAAGTATTTAATCATCTTGAACCTGATGATATCTTCCCTTATGCACCACCTCAAGGAATCGAATCATTACGTCAATTATGGACTCAAAAAATCTTAAAAGACAATCCAGACCTAGCTGAAAAAGATATTTCACGTCCAATCGTGACAAATGCATTAACACATGGTTTATCATTAGTAGGAGACTTATTTGTAAACAGTCAAGATACTATTTTATTACCTGAACACAATTGGGGAAATTATAAATTAGTCTATTCTACGCGTCATAACGCAGAAATTCAAACATATTCAATCTTTGATGAAGACGGTCATTATACAACAGAAGCACTTGTTCGCACTTTAGAAAGCTATGACAAAGATAAAGTTATCTTAATCTTAAACTACCCTAATAACCCAACTGGCTACACTCCTACAAAAGAAGAAGTCGCTCAAATTGTTGAAGCAATTAAAGGATTAGCTGAACGTGGAACAAACGTTATAGCAGTAGTAGATGATGCATATTATGGTTTATTTTATGAAGATGTTTATACACAATCAATATTTACAGCATTAACAAACTTACACTTGAATAACTTATTACCTATCCGTTTAGATGGTGCTACAAAAGAATTTTTCGCTTGGGGCTTACGTGTAGGATTCCTCACATTTGGTATTAATGACGATGCAACTAAAAATGTGTTAGAAGCAAAGGTTAAAGGTCTTATTCGTAGTAATATTTCTAGTGGACCTCTGCCATCACAGAGTGCGATTAAATATGTTTTAGAAAACCACGAAACTTTTGATAAAGAAATTCAACATAACATGGAAACATTACAAGCACGTTATGAAGTTACTAAAGAAGTGGTTTATGCTGATAAATATACAAAATTCTGGCAACCATACGATTTCAATTCAGGTTACTTTATGGCCTTACAAGTCAAAGGTGTAGATCCTGAAGCATTAAGAATCCATTTAATTGATAATTACTCTATAGGTATTATTGCATTAAATGATACAGATATTCGTATTGCATTCAGTTGTGTAGAAAAAGATGATATTCCACACGTTTTTGATTCTATTGCGCAAGGTATTGATGATTTACAAGAATAAAAAAAGCATTTGGTGAATACGTTGTTCACCAAATGCTTTTTATTTATCTATGCGCCTTTAACACTCGTGTCATTTCTTCAATTTTACCTGCATGCAGTGGAATATGTACTGCATTTAAAGTTAACAATTCGTCTAGTGTATCACAGCCTGCAATAGTTTCTGTTAATTCTTGGGATAATTGTACGTCCGTTAACGTACGAGCGCGTTCTGGCAATGTTTTGATATGTGAAAAAATTTCATCTAAACTTGGAATTTCTTGGTCACCCCAATTTTCTGGGCTAGACCCATAACCAAATATACTTGAATAATAAGGAACGTCAACAACATTTTGTTCACAAAGTGATAAGGCTGATTCAAATACAGATAAAACATGACCATACTGCCAAAGTATTGTGTTTGGAAATACTTCAGCTTTATTATCAATGACTTCATCAACCCCCCACTTCTCGTAGCCTGAGAGTAAATAATTGACCCCTAAGTCAATGACATCGAATACTGTTTTATTTGTCATAGAATCCATCCTTTCTTTTATTTCTATCACAACACAAAACCATGATAAATTTGTGTCTGTGTCAATTCTACATTAATTCTCCTTTTTTTACTCTTATAAAGAATTATAATAAGCGAAAAGTTAACATTTTAAATTAATAATTATTAACAAATAACACGCTCCATATATTTAAATAATATGAAAAATAATCCCAAAGCAACGTTCAAATTAAATAAATATTGCGTATCAAAACTACATTTAAAATCATGCTATAATCAAAAGAAAAAAGGAGCACTATATGATGAAAAAAGAAAAACAATGTCAAAGTTGCGGAATCCCTCTAGATAAAAATACGCCACAGGGTACTGAAGAAGATGGCAGTTTATCACTCAAATACTGTATACACTGTTATCAAAATGGTCAATGGACATTGGATTTAAGTTTTGATGAGATGTATGATTACAACTTAAAAAGATTTCAAGAGTCAGACATGAATAAATTTCAAAAAATGATTCTATCTAAAATGTATACAAAAAAATTCATGCGTAAGTTAGACCGTTGGAAATAACACATAATATTCTAATTTGACTCGCACCATGACTAACGACACAAAGGTCACAAAATTGTATAAAAAAGATGATTCTAACACTGATGAATCACAACAAACACCAAATGTAGAGCAACCTGTACAACAAGAATCTACCGACCAAGAAAAAATGGAATCTTATGCTAAGTTGGGCAAAGAACATGGTTATACTGGCATACCTAATGATGATGCTATGAGTGATATTCCAATCGGTCAAATTGAATTACCATCAGATGAAGTAGTAAGAGAAGAAACTAAACTACAATATCATGATGTAATTGAAGCAGAAGAAACAACAGATGCAAGAATGAGGTTAAATAAATAAAATAACCCACCTAAGCAAGGTGGGCTTTTGTGTTTTCTTATATTTTTCAGTAGTACCAAGTTTAAATGATCAACATCACGTTTACCTATTCTCAATGTAGACATTACCGTTGGGCTTAATCTAGTATCGTTTGTTTGTATTCACTCATATTATCTCAACCATTCGTACCATTTATATTTCTTATTACCTATTTCTTCATATTTACCGTTACCTATGTGTTTAATTCCTAAGTGTTTCAAATGTAAAATTCTAGCTATTCTAATGAATTCGGGTATTAAAAGTATAAATGCGATTAATCCTATAATTATATAGATATTCATGTTTGCATTACCTCCCAAATTGTAATATTATAATAGTTGAAAAGGGTAGCCCGAATTAACGGGCTTTGTAAAGTGAATTACTTATCTTCTTTGTTGTTCCGCTTTCGGTCTAGGACGCCGAAATGCCACAATCTAAGTTGTTTTAAAATTCCTGGCGTTCGCATTATAGTTGCGATTGCTAGGAATTTTTCTATATCATCCACTAATAACACCCCCTTTTCAAGAGTGTTAGTAAGGTGTATCTCAACCTTACATATATAATTACACTACACAAAACGTAAGTAATCAACTACTTTATTTAATCTTTTTAATTATTTTTATCTCCACACTGCCTCAAATCCAACTTAGTTATTCTCTTGTTTTCATATAAATATAAATCTCGTGTATATCGCTCAACTTTATGAATAAATCCTAACATTATTAAACTACTGAAAATTACAAAACCATAAAAAAGACGCTTTCCAAAAGGCTAAGTAACCTCTTGGAAAACGTCTTGCATTAATTATTTTATTATTGCTATGACCGATGAACAGTTGATTTACTATAAAATCAATGTTTAGTGGTCATTTTACATCATACCTGGCATGCCGCCCATACCTGGTTGTGGTTCATTATCTTCTTTTTCTGGTAGGTTAGCTACAACCGCTTCAGTTGTTAAGAACATTGCTGCAACACTTGCTGCGTGTTGTAATGATGAACGTGTTACTTTTGTAGGGTCTACAATACCAGCATCAAGCATATTTACCCATTCATTTGTAGCTGCATTAAAACCTACACCTACTTCTGCATTTTTAAGACGTTCAACGATAATTGAACCTTCTAAACCAGCATTTTCAGCAATTTGACGTACTGGAGATTCTAACGCTTTAAGTACAATATTAACACCAGTTGCTACGTCGCCTTCAGCTTCGATAGCATTTACTTTGTCGTAAATGTTCATTAATGCTGTACCACCACCAGCAACAATACCTTCTTCAACTGCTGCACGTGTTGAGTTTAATGCATCTTCAATACGTAATTTACGTTCTTTTAATTCTGTTTCACTTGCTGCACCTACTTTAATTACTGCAACGCCACCTGCTAATTTTGCTAAGCGTTCTTGTAATTTTTCTCTGTCAAAGTCAGAATCTGTTTCTTCTACTTGTGCTTTAATTTGACTAACGCGTGCATCAATACTATTTTGGTCGCCATCACCATCGACAACAGTAGTATTATCTTTTGTTACTTCTGCTTTGTTCGCAGTACCTAACATATCTAAAGATGCATCTTTTAATTCTAAGCCTAAATCATCTGTAATAACTTGTGCACCAGTTAAGATAGCTAAATCTTCTAACATTGCTTTACGACGATCACCAAAACCAGGTGCTTTCACAGCTACTGCTGTAAATGTTCCACGCATACGGTTTAAGACGATATTTGTTAATGCATCGCCTTCTACTTCATCCGCTACGATTAAAATTGGTCGATTAGATTGAACCACTTGCTCTAATAGCGGTAAAATATCTTGGAATGAAGAAATCTTTTTATCTGTAATTAAGATATAAGGTTTTTCTAGTTCTGCAACCATTTTGTCAGAATCAGTAACCATATATGGTGATTGATATCCTCTATCAAATTGCATACCTTCAACTACTTCTAATTCTGTATTGAAACCACTTGATTCTTCTATTGTAATTACACCATCATTACCAACTTTTTCCATCGCTTCAGAAATATATTTACCAATTTCTTCATCCGCTGCTGAAATAGAACCAACTTGTGCAATTTCATTTTTATTTTCAACTTTTTGTGAAATATCATGTAATGCTGTAATCGCAACATCTACAGCTTTGTCTATACCTTGTCGAATACCAACAGGGTTAGCACCACTCGTTACGTTTTTCAATCCTTCTTGAATCATTGCTTGTGCTAATACAGTTGCAGTAGTCGTACCATCACCAGCAATTTCATTTGTTTTATTTGCTACCTCTTGTACTAATTTTGCACCCATATTTTCATATGGATCTTCTAGTTCGATTTCTTTTGCAATCGTAACACCATCATTAGTAATTAAAGGTGATGTATATTCTTTATCTAAAACAACGTTACGTCCTTTTGGTCCGATTGTAACTTTAACAGCATTTGCTAATTTATCTACACCACGTAACATTGATTGACGCGCATCTTCTGAGAATCTTAAATCTTTTGCCATAATTAATTAACCTCCATGTTGTTTAATTATTTTACCGTTACTTTTATTATTGAATGACTGCTAAAATGTCATCTTCATTTAAAATTAAATATGTTTCTTCACCGTGTTTAATTTCAGTTCCAGCATATTGTTGGAAAACCACACTATCGCCTTCTTTGACCTCAGGAGCAACACGAGTACCATCATCTAACAGACGTCCTGCACCAACTGCAATTATTTTACCTTCATTTGATTTTTCTTTAGCACTATCCGTTAACACGATACCACTTTTAGTTGTTTGTTCTTGCTCTACTTTTTCAATAATTACTCGGTTACCTAATGGTTTTAACATGTATTGTTCCTCCTTAAAAATTCAAAAACTTTTAGCACTTATATATATAGAGTGCTAATACAATTTTAATAATAATCAAAGTTGGTCAATAATTCAAGCAAAAACTATCGGGGGTTTATTTTGTAGTAATCTCAGTTTTACGATAAAATAAAGTATATTATTATTTTTGGAGGTAGAAAATGTCACGTTTATGGGTGTCCATACTTACATTATTGATTTATGGACTTGCACAATTTGGTCCAGCGCTTATCTTATCAACTGGTATACTCGGTAACTTAAGCAGGGAAAATCTTAGAATTACTGGAATTGCTACTCAAGTGGTGCTATTTTTCATTGCTTTCATTATTATAGCAGTGTTACATCTTAAAATATCAAATCCCACAGAGTTAGAGCGTCAACCTAAAGAAAAAAAACGCTATATTATTTTATGGGCATTCGTCGGCTATTTTATTGTTATGATTTATCAAATCATTGCAAGTTTGATAAATATACATATTCTAGGTGCCCCTCAAAAGAGCCCTAATACAGAACGTATATTACAAATTGCCAATGCGTTTCCAATATTTATAGTTTTAATCGCTGTTATTGGCCCTATATTAGAAGAATATATATTCCGTAAAGTTATTTTCGGTGAACTGTACAATATCTTGAAAGGTAACAAGTTAGTTAAGTTTTTAATTGCTAGTATAGTCAGCTCGATATTGTTTAGTGTCGCACATGGCGATCCTTCTTTCTTCATTATTTATTTTGGTATGGGCATGATTTTTTCAGCTTTCTATGTATATACTAAACGGATTTGGGTTCCAATACTGATTCATGTATTTCAAAATGGATTTGTTGTTGTAGTACAAATTTTAATTGGTCCAGATAAAATTAAAGAACTTCAACAATCTACATCATTTATTATAAATTTCTTTATTTAAAATAAGCATCTTATCAATTACTAAGAGTAAAATAAAACCACCTCCAAGTAACTTCTCATTACAAATGAATTTATTTGGAGGTGGTTTTCTATGACTAAAGCATATTCAATTGAATACTATAATAAAGTTAAAATGTAAAAAATTAGAAGCCTAGAAAATAGTAAAAAACATTTCACTTACAATCTAGTTTTCACCACTTTACTTATATTGTTTAACCAGTGAAAACTATCTAGTGTGTTATAATTTAAATTATTAAAAAAGGTGGTCAACATTATGGAAAATGATTTAACCAATCCTATAATATCAGTATATGCATCTATGAAAATATTTCGATCACAAGCAGTACCAGGAACTTTGACTCTTTTAAGAGATAGAATTCAATTTCAAGCAGCAGGAGTCATAGAAGGTTCTGAAATTAAGGATACATTTTTATTTAGCGACATTAAAAATATTAAATCAGGTATTTCTTTTAGTCCTTTTAGAATAGTTATTACTGAAAAAAGTGAGGAGAATTGGATTTTCGATCAAGTCCCTCGTCAAGATGCGAAGAAATTTGTTGACCTTTTTAATACCATAAAATGAAAAATGTTGTTCTAATACCTTGTCACGTACATTTAAACCAACCCACATCACACTTAAGTTAACTGCATAATAAGAACAATCTCTAAATTAACTTAGAACTAAATAAAAAATAGGCTACTTATACCCAGATGAATTCTAGGAATGAGTAGCCTATTTTTGATAACATGCATTTATTTTTTTCTTCTATGAATGAAATAGGTAGTAACAACACCGATAAATATCACTATTATACCAGCTATTAAAGTAAATAATACACGTTCAAATTTCAAGCCTTTATCTGCTTTCTCAGCTTCTTGGCGTGTTTGAGTCGTTTCTGTATCATCACTTTCTTCATATTCATATGCACCTTGAGTCTTTTTAGTTTTTGGCGCTTTTAAATCAGGCATTGAACCGATTTCTCCTGTAATTAATGACAATACTTGATTATCTAAATTTTTATAGTAATCATCAAATTTAATAGGATTAAAATACTGAAACTTAAAATAGTTTGTACTTTTTTGTAACTCTCTTAAATAAGAATTATCGGTAAATTTCTGTTTTGAAAAAATAGCATTTATATCACTATCCGAAACATTACTGTCATCATTATTCAATGCTTTAACTTGTTTTAAAACATAAGGATTATATTTAAATGAACCCGGAGAAAGTTGACGGAAGCGATTCATCACATTACTATCGGAATCTTCATTTGAATCTTTCTGTTGATTCGCCAAATCACCAAATGTTTGTGCTGAAGCTGGCTTAGCACCTGAACTAGTAGCATTTTTATTTTGCTCATAATTATAGGATAAACTATCATTTTGATAATTTGATGGATTACTATCTCTACCACTATTAGAATTTACATCAGTTGAATTATTTATGCTGTTGCTATTTTGTTTAACCTTATTAGAAGACTGAGATAAATCACCATAATTACTATCGTCGGAAGTTGCCACTCTATTATCATTTACGTTTGATGCATTGCCTGATGTTTGTGAAGATGGACCACCAGTTGGATAAGTTGTGTTTCCACCATTCACCCCATCGTTATGGGTCGGGTTTGATTGTCCACTTCCTCCAGTTTGCGGTGGTTCTGTTTGTCCGCCCCCACTTGTCGGTGTATCATTTGGATATCCATTTCCTGCTGTGCCTCCATCTTGCGGCGGTTCTGGCTCTACATTGTCATCGGGTTGCGTATTGTTTGACTGGTCTCCATCTGTATCACCTGTTTGCGGTGGTTCTGTTTGTCCACCTCCATTTCCTGGTGCATCGTTTGGATACTCAGTTCCTGTGGTACCTCCATCTTGTGGCGGCTGAGGCTCTACACTGTCATCGGGTTGTGTGCTTGGTTGTTCTCCCGTCGTATCACCTGTTTGTGGTGGCTCTGTTTGTCCTGTCCCATCTCCTGTTGTATCGCTTGGATACTCAGTTCCTGTTGTGCCTCCATCTTGTGGCGGCTGAGGCTCTACATTGTCATCGGGTTGTGTGCTTGGTTGTTCTCCCATCGTATCACCTGTTTGTGGTAGTTCTGTTTGTCCTGTCCCATCTCCTGTTGCATCACCCGGATATTCACTCCCTGTTGAGTCTCCAGTTTGTGATGGCTCTGTTTGGGTATTGTTATCTAGCTGTGAACTCGGTTCTTCATTGGATACATTTCCAGAAGTATCTGTTGTATTTTCACCTTCTGTTGACTTCCCATCTTGTGATGTTGTGTCATCTTGTAATGTCGATTCACTGTCATTCATATCAGTATTCTGTGTTGACTGCTCTACTGCATCATTATCAGTTGTATATTCAGTTGAAACTGGCAATTGATTCTCATCTATGTCAGACGATGATATTGGAGCTGTTCTTATATTAGGTACTTCTGAAGATCCTGTCTTACTATTGTCAGGTTGAGCTAAAGCCGTACCTTCACTATATGGTTGTGAACTATTATCATTTATTGCCTTATCCACTTGATTATTATCATTATTATTTAAAGTATTAGTATCTGATATAGCTTGCTTGTCAGTGTAATCAGTTGTGTAGCCTGTCTCGGCATTTATAGGTGATGCTACTATAAAAGGGACACTTAACGATACTACCGCACTAGAAAGTGTATATTTTAATATAGTTTTATTTTGCACTAAGGCCACCTCCTAAATTACTAAAAGTTATTATACTTAGTATATTAGAAAACTGTTTATTTTTCATTAAAATTAAGACAATGAAAAGGAATATTAATATCTTTGAAAATAAATGTAAATTATAGTTTACAAACAAAAGTATATTTATTATACTAGGTATATATTATAAATTAACTGAGAGGTGCATTAAAATCATGGGTATCTTTAAAAGTAAAAAAAGTGAATTAGAAACATTCCAACAAATATTAGAAAACAGACGTACAATTTATAGTTTAGAAAAGGAAATTTCAATTTCTGATGATAAATTAGAAGCGATTATCGAGCATGCAGTTAAACATGTTCCATCATCTTTCAATTCTCAATCTACACGTATTGTTTTATTATTAAATGACAATCACGATAAATTCTGGGATATCACGAAAGATGAATTGAAAAAAGCTATGGGTGAAGATCGTGATTTCCAACCAACATCTGATAAAATAGACAACTTCAAACATTCTTACGGTACTATTTTGTACTTTGAAGATGAAACTGTCGTTGAAGGTTTACAAAATCAAATGCCAAATTATGCTGAAAACTTTGCAATTTGGTCATCACAAACAAATGCAATGCATCAATTTGCAATTTGGACTGCTTTAAGTACTGAAGGTATTGGTGCTTCATTACAACACTATAACCCACTAGTTGACGCAGCTGTAACTGAAACATTCGACATTCCAAAAACATGGAAATTGATGGCACAAATGCCATTTGGTAATATTCGTGAAGAAGCTGGCGATAAAGCATTTAATTCAATTGAAGATAGATTTTTAATTAAAAAATAAAATTGAAATTTAACTAAAGTCAAGTACCTACATAACTTGACCTAACAAAAATGACAAGTTCTATTGCAAAAATAGTTCTTGTCATTTTTGTTTTTCTTAAATTTTGTCAGTTTTTAACGCACGATTTAAATTTAATGAACATGATTTACTAAGTCACAATCTTATTTAACTTGTATTTTACCTAGTCATAGTAAACTTTGAAATTTGTCGGAATATTTAGTACATTTAATAAAACTAGATTACTAGAGGTGAAACTATGAATATCCAAATTTTTCAATTACAAATAGAACCTGCCAATGTGTCAACCAACGAAAAAAAAATTCAACATTGGTTTGAACAAAACCTAAATAGTGAAACAGATGTCGTAGTCTTACCTGAGATGTGGAATCAAGGCTATGCATTATCACAGCTAGATATTCTTGCAGATAATGATTTACAGCGCAGCTATAACTTTATTGCTCAACTTGCAAAAATGTATCAAGTAGATATTGTCGCTGGTTCTGTAGCTAATAAAAAAGATGGCAAAATCTTTAATACAGCTTTTACTGTGTTAAAAGACCAAACCTTAATCAACAGTTACGACAAAACACACTTAGTTCCGATGTTAGATGAACCTACTTATCTAACTGCAGGTTCAACAGTGCCTGAAAATTTCCAATTATCATCAGGTGTTGCTGTTACACAAATAATTTGCTATGACTTAAGATTTCCAGAACTATTACGTTATCCTGCACGTACAGGAGCTAAAATTGCATTTTATGTAGCACAATGGCCAGCAGTACGCTTAGATCATTGGCGTGCCCTACTCCAAGCACGTGCCATTGAAAATGATATTTTTATTGTTGCTTGTAATTCTTGTGGAGACGATGGAAACACTGAATACGCAGGACATTCTATGGTTATAAGTCCTAATGGAGAAATTATTGCAGAGGCGAGTAATTTAGAAAAACGAGTAAGTGTTACATTAAATATTTCTGAAGTTAACCAGCAACGTCAAAATATCCCAGTCTTTGATAATCTTAGACTAGATTTATATAAATAAAATAAAACCGTGAGCTTGGGAGGGACTCACGGTTTTGTAACTTATTATTAAGGGAATGTTTTTACAGTTATTTCTCTATCTATTTTTGGGGATGTTATTAATTATGAAAAAATTTAGTGAATTTACCGATTATTAAAATGATAAATTGAATGATGTTTACGATAGCTTACATGTTAATACTTAAATTACCTCTGTTATAGGTAATTTATTAATGACACTAGTATAGATTGAATCAAACTCAAATTATGAATACAGTTCTTATAGGGAAAGCTTAATAATTAAGCGAATTTCAAACTGTCTTCAAAATTAGTTCACTAAACCACCAAGAGTGTTAGTGATGTCTTTTGTCACAACAACAACCTCCTTTGTTTATATTACAAAGAAATGATTACTCTCTAATATAAGTATTGTTATAACTATACGAAGAAACAATTACGTATTTAGATTTCAACATTTATTAATCTTCTGCTCATTAAGAATAATAAATGACTAAGACACTAGTAGTCTTGCTATTGAGTACTCAAATCACTTCTTTGTGATACAAATACATTTAACCATGTTTTTTTGAAAAAATGTTTAATAATGCCCAAGTCGTTCATTTTAGTGCTT
This sequence comes from Staphylococcus arlettae, assembly GCF_002902345.1. Taxonomy (GTDB): domain Bacteria; phylum Bacillota; class Bacilli; order Staphylococcales; family Staphylococcaceae; genus Staphylococcus; species Staphylococcus arlettae. The sequence continues at coordinate 28,132 of NZ_PPQB01000015.1, read as the reverse complement.
AACTGTAGTGCAAATATGTTAAAATTAAATATATAGTAAACAGCAAACAGTTAAGGACTCAAATTATACAGATAGGCAATAAGACGCCTAAAATTTAATTTAAATTGTATAATGTCAGTAAGGAGCGAAACACATGTTAAATGCAATAGAAAAACGTATTGACCATTTAGCTAAATATTTACAGCAACGCAACAATTTAGATCACATTTCTTACTTGAAAATACGTTTAGGTATGCAAGTTTTTGTGGGCAATATTTTTAAGACTGTTGTAGCTTATGGTGTTTCAATCCTGTGCCACTTATTTTTTTACACACTGACTGTTCATCTAACTTACGTAATTATTCGAACATTTGCGCATGGTGCACATGCAAAATCGTCACTACTGTGTCATGTTCAAAACTTATTATTATTTGTTTTTTTACCTTGGATTATTGTTTATACTAAAGTTGATATTGGGCTTATGTATATACTAGCAATATTAGGTTTTATAATATTAAGTATATATGCCCCTTCTGCAACTAAAAAACAACCTATTCCAAAAAGATTACACAAGAAGAAAAAAGTGAAAACTATAGTTGTAACTTTGTTATTAATTATAGGCTCATTATTGTTCAATGCACCTTATCAACAATTGATTTTGTTAGGCATTATTATTATCGCTGTAACACAATTACCTATATTTTTCCCTAAGGAGGATGTTTCTACATGAACTTATTAAATTCATTTTTCAGTTTTTTCGCCAAGTTTTTCGAGTTAATCGGTACAGTCGCAGGTGTTAATCCTTGTGGTGGTTGGTTTGACGAACCTGAAGTTCCAGAAGAATTAACAAAATTATCCGAATAAATATTAGTATAAAGTAAGTGAGTGTGTAAAAAATGGACATTTTAAATTCAATTTATATTTCTACTTTTCAAATTATCGTATTATTTATTGTCTTGAAAATTATTAGCAATTTACAATATACTAAATGGGATTATATTTCTATGCTAGGGATTATAATCCCTTCAACATTTTTGTATAGTTTTTTTGGGACAAAAACTATTTTAATACTCGTAATCGCTACATTAATATTAATGTATATTAGAAATAAAATGCTTGGCCTTGTTTTAGCAACACTTGGTTTTTTATTATTATACATATCAAATTTCTTTGCAATGTGGATAACTACTTTAATGAATGACTACGTTAATAATAGTTATTTAATTTTAACTATATATGGCTTATCATTCGTAATATTTTCAATAATATTAGGATTTGCTACAAGATATTTTGTAATTAAATTATCTGCATCGATTTTATCACTTAATAAAGTTTATCTAACTCTCATTGGCATAATATTGTTAGCTACATTCACAATTCTATATATGTACATGCCGAAAAACATAATTTCATACGGTGATTTTAAATATTTAGCGGTCATTTATGTAATTTTTATTATTACGATAGCAATATTGATAGTTACAGTTTCTTTCAGCATTATACGTGAAATTCAATATAAACGTAATGTGAAAGAAGTAGAAAACTACTATAAATACACGCTACAAATCGAAAAAATTAATAATGACATGCGTAAATTCCGACATGATTATGTTAATATCTTAACCACTATGTCAGATTATATTAGGGAAAATGACATGGCAGGCTTACGACGTTATTTTAATGATGAAATATTGCCAATGCAAGATAGCATGCAAATGAATACAGTCAAAATCAATGGGACTGAAAACTTACGTGTAAGAGAAATCAAAGGCTTATTGACTACAAAGATTTTACAAGCTCAAGAAAAAAATATTAGTATCAGTATTGAAGTACCTGAGCCTATCGACAAAATCAATATGCCTATTATAGATTTAAGTAGAGTGATTGGTATCATATTAGATAATGCGATTGAAGCATCTGAAACGATCACTGAGGACGCATTAATACGTGTCGCATTTATTAAAAACTCAGATATCTCAGTTACTTTTATCGTTATGAATAAGTGTGAAGATGATATTCCACGTGTACATACATTATTTCAAGAAAACTTTTCGACTAAACGCGGAAATCGTGGTTTGGGCTTATTTACGTTAAAAGAAATCACAGACTCAAATGCTAATGTTCTATTAGACACTACAATTGAAAATGGCTACTTCGTTCAAAAAGTAGAAATACTAAATTCTCAGTCATAAGGATGTGATAACTTGAAAATTTTCATATGCGAAGATGATGTGAGGCAGCGAGACAGTATGGTGTCTATTATTGATAACTATATTATGATTGAAGAAAAGCCAATGGAAATTGCATTGGCCACTGGAGATCCTTACGCAATTTTAGAGGAAGCCAAAAATCAGCAGGGCGTTGGTTGTTACTTTTTAGATATCCAACTCGATGCAGATATCAATGGCATTAAATTAGCAAGCGAAATTCGAAAGCATGACCCAGTGGGAAATATCATATTTGTTACAAGCCATAGTGAGCTCACTTATTTAACTTTCGTCTATAAAATTGCTGCGATGGATTTTATCTTTAAAGATGATCCTGAAGAACTAAAAGCTCGCATTATCGATTGTATAGAAACGTCTGAAACACGCTTAAATCTTTTATCGAAAGATAGTAGCGTTGAAACGATAGAACTTAAACAAGGCAGTAATTCGGTGTATGTTCGCTATGATGACATTATGTTTTTTGAATCTTCATCTAAATCACACCGCTTAATTGCGCATTTAGACAATCGGCAAATTGAATTCTACGGTAACTTAAAAGAACTCAGTCAGTTAGATGATCGATTTTTCAGGTGTCACAATAGTTTCGTAGTGAATCGCCATAATATTGAATCCATTGATTCTAAAGAACGTATCGTTTATTTTAATAATCAAGAATATTGCTATGCATCAGTTCGAAATATAAAAAAAATATAAAAAATGCTGGAACATCAATGAAGTTCCAGCATTTTTTATATTAAAGTTGATTAGATTGCCAATAACAACTATTGAAGTCCTTTTTCCACTTCTGTTAAAGTTGGAATACTCTCAATAGCACCATATTTAGTAGTTACTTGTGCTGCTACAAAATTACTGAATTTCAAAATACTCGCTCCATGTTGTTGTAAAGCATCTGCTAGATTTTTAGCATCATATGTTAATAACTTACTAATTGCTGCACCAATAAATGCATCTCCTGCACCTGTTGTATCAATTGGTGTGACTTCAAATCCTTCATGACTTTGTACTGAACCATCTTTTAAATGTATTTCAGAACCAGCTGCACCTTTAGTATAGATAACCGCTTCTACATTACCTTGAAATAGCCACTTAAGTGCAGCTTGTTCATCAGTATATCCCGTAATAAAAGTTAACTCTTCATCTGAAATTTTTACAATGTGTGCACGTGGTATAAATTGACGAATAGCTTGTTGACATTCTTCTGCACTATCCCACAATGGCAAGCGAACATTAGGGTCAAAAACTATTGTCCCCCCTGCTTGATGAAATTGGTTAATCAATGTTTCATGTGCGATTTTCATATCACTTTGTACTAAATCAACAGAGCAAAAATGTAATATATCTTCCTCAGTTACTGTAAGATCTGTTAAATATTCAGATTTGTATAACATATCTGCTGAAGGTTTACGATAAAAAGAAAATTCTCTTTCTCCGTCTTGAGTTAAGCTCACAAATGCTAATGCTGTATTCGCTTCATCTGTACGTCGTATAAATGATGTGCCTACACCTATATCATCTAATGTTTCAACAATAATATCACCAAAAGCATCATCGCCTAATTGTGTTACCATTTCAGCATGTCCGCCCAACTTCTGTACTGTACTTGCAACATTACAAGGTGCACCTCCCACTTGACGTGAAAAGGTTTCAACATCTTTTAATTTTGTATCTGTTGTGCCCGGTATAAAGTCGATTAACGCTTCTCCAATAGCATATAATTTTCTCATTGTTCCCCTACTTTCAAATCATATTTTGTAAGTTGCAGATAAACTTGACCCGATTCTGTTGATACCTTAATACCATCTGCTTGTTCTGTTGGAAATATACGTGATGTTAATACTCGTTCACCATCATTACAAAAAATTTCAATACTAGAAGTATCTACAAAAATTTGTAGTTGACGCAAAGGCGTATCTAACGTAGTACTGCGCGTAGTACCCATAACTGGCTCTGGTAATAAACCACTGTCAGTACGATCTAAAGTAAGTTTGTGCGTTTTCGTATTATAACTGATTAAAGTACTACAATTTTTGTTTTTGCGTAATTCAAAATATATTTCTGTTGCTTCATTTTCTAAAATATCAATTATTAACTCGTATTGAGTCCCATCATATGGTTGCAATTGTCTTGTGAATTTGTTGGCATAACCTAATGCCGTTTCTTTATTAAATCTTAATTGCTGTAAAGCTTTAATTGGTCGTTGCTTAAGTTCACCTTGTTCAATTGTCAATTCACGAGGTAGTGTAAAACAATGTGCCCAACCGTCTTCATCAGTTGGATAATTGATCTCTGGTAAGCCCATCCAACCTATTAAAATACGTTGACCGTGTTCATCTATAAATGTTTGTGGTGCATAAAAATCAAATCCGTGATCTAATTCAATAAAATCACCATGATTCATCGTCATAGTAGTCAAATCTAATTGACCCATTATATAGCCTGATTGATAGATGTTGTTAAATTTTTCTCCTTGTGCTTCAATACCTTGTGGGCAAAAAAGTAACATGTCAAAACCGTCTAAATTAAAATAGTCGGGACATTCCCACATATAACCAAACTCAGTTAATTGTGTAGTTAAGTCACCTAAAAGTTCCCAATTGACGATATCATTAGATTTATAGATTAATGCTCTAGCATTTAATACTTCATTTTGTGCACCTATAATCGCATAATAACTTTCATTGTGTTTAAAGACTTTAGGATCTCTGAAGTGTTGAGTATAACCCTGTGGTGGCTGACTTATAACTGGTTTTGGAAATTTTGTTATAGTCCCATCTTCATTCATTTTGGCAATCATTTGGCTTGAATGACGATTCCACTCATCATCACGATGGTTTCCGGTATACATGTAATAAAGTTGTTGGTTGTATTCAAAGGCACTACCACTATACACACCATGGCTATCCGCGATAGTATCTGGTTTTAATATCGGACCTTGAGGTTCAAAATGTACTAAATCTTTACTTGTAAAGTTGAACCAATATTTTAATCCATGTACAGCACCTAATGGAAACCATTGATGAGATAAGTAGTACATCCCATTAAAGTAAATTAAACCATTGGGATCATTCAATAAACCTGTTTGGGGTTGAATATGGAATATTTGTCTATATTTAGAAGCACTGACTTGCTCTTGTAATTGATGTAATTCTTCATGTGAAACATCTTCATATCGCTGATAACGGTCTTCTCGACTCCACTCACTCATTGTTAATATTCCTCCTCATCTTAATACATATTCATTTTAGCATGTTTTTCACATTTTGTGGTACCGGTTCCATTTAATAACTTTATTTAAAACTAAGTTCTACATCTATAAGAATTTTTTCTTCAACTGATTGTTGTTTTATGAGTTTATCTAATTGAGACATCGCTACTTCACCAGCGGCTTCAAAATGATAAATTACAGTATTAATCACCGGTGATACTAATTGGGTCATTGGATCGCCCCCAAAACCAACTATCATACGCTGATCAAATGATAATTGATGTTCAGTGCAAAATTTATGAACTGCAAGGCCAATAGCATCTGTGGCGCCAATAATAACATCGTAAGAATGATCTTTATGTAATTCAGATTGCACGTCAATCATGGCTTCATTAAAATTAAATGATGTCGTTGTAACATCAGGCGTTACATGGTATTGCTTCAAACCATCAATTAATCCATTTTTTCTTTTTATTCCCACAGCAGTATCGTGTTCAGTAACACTAAAATACTTAATGTGACGATAACCTCGTTGACCAATTAAATCACCAACAAGATATCCTGCATGGTAATCATCGTGTACAATGCAATGGAATGATTCAAAATGTTGGCCTACAATAACGACAGGGACATTAATTTTATTAATGACCTCTAAATGTTTATCGGTTAAATCAGTAGCCATAAAGATAATGCCATCAACCTTACTGCGATAAAATGTTTCTAATGCATCGATTTCTAATGCTGGATCTAAATTAGTATAATTAAGTAATAATCTATAATTCAAACTATCACATAAATTTTTCACACCTTTAATGGTCTCATCTACTGCATATGAATTCATTCTCGGTATAATAGCACCTATCATGTTTGTTTTATGTGCTCTTAAACTTTGAGCAAATTGATTGGGTTGATAATCATATTGTCGAATAATAGCATCTAATTTCTCTTTAGTTTTTCTACTCACAGAACCATTGTTTAAATATCTAGATACTGTACTTTTAGATACACCTGCAATTTTTGCAATATCTGCTATGTTCTTCATATTTACTCACTTTCATTTATGTACTGTATTTGCACTTTAAACTATATTTTATCATATTGTAATCGCTTAAAATATAAAAATACATCGATTTATAAATAGAACAGAACCTTTAAAGTATTTATGTAGACTCTCTTCAACTTCATTACCTTGGAGAACTATTTTAAATATAATTGCTTCAAGCTAGCAATGCACTAATGCCAATAAAAAGAGAGTGGGACAGAAATCTGATTTTGAAAAAAATGATTTCATCGTCCCACCCTGGCAAGGATGACTAGCATTGAAACAAGCTTGGTTTGAAGCGCATTTTCAATGTAGTCAGCTACTGCCAATATGAAAAAGGTTTCGACTAAAACATGGAGTAGGACAGAAATCCGATTTTGAAAAAAGCTTGATTTGAAGCGCATTTTCAATGCAGTCAGCTACTGCCAATATGAAAAGAGACTAGGACGAATCAATTTTGTCCTAGTCTCTTATATTATTATGCTTTTTGAACTGTAATTGTCCAAGAAGCATCATCTAATTGTTCATAGTTTGTTACTGGATAACCTTGTTCAGCAGCCCAGTTTGGCAATGCTTCTGTTGCTTGTGTACAATCAAAATCAATTTTCAATTCATCACCAGTTGTTAATGTTTCCATTTTCTTTTGAGCTTCAATTAATGGAAATGGACAAACCATTCCTACTGTTCCAAGTTCATGTACCATAAAACAATCCTCCTTAATAATTATGTTGTTTGAGTTTGAGTCGTTACTTGAGCATTACTTTGTGTTGTTGCTCGCTGTGCTTTTTTCATTGGTCTGATAAAGATGAAATAACTCATAAACCATGCACCTAAAATCATAGAAGCTAGTGCTATCCAGCCCTTCCATGACATAGTCGCAGTTTCTACTAAGCCATTCCCTATTGAACAGCCACCGGCTACTGACGCACCAAATCCCATACAAGCGCCCCCAATGACACTATTTCTAATGGTTTTTTTATCTGGTAGTCTCCATTTAAACTCTCTTGAACCTTTAGCTGCGATATACGAACCAAAGAAAATACCTAATACTAGGAACACTCCCCAGTCTAACAGGTTTACATCACCAGTCATAAAAAATTGCACAATGTTAGCTGATGGTGTTGTTATACCTAAACCATACATACGTCCTGTAGATTCACTGACAGGCCATGCTAGCAATGCAATCAATCCGACAACAATTGCTGCAATAAATGGATGGTATTTCTTTTCAAATAGATAGTAACGTACACCTGTAAATTTTTGTTTTAATTTTGGTACTGCTACTTTTGATTTAGGTTTACGCAATGTTTTCACTACAAAAAAGATAGTAATTGCAACTAATAAAACTACCCAAACCCAAGTTGGAATACCTGTTGTTTGAGACATACTTGTACTAACCGTAGTTGGTTTGTTAATGCCATTCATTACAGGTAATAACAAACCAAATTTAGTTACTGCTGCCGTTACAGCGTATAATGCTAAGGCAATCCAACTGCCTATCAATCCTTCACCTGCACGATACCAAGTACCTGTAGCACAGCCACCTGACAATACCATGCCAATTCCAAATATAAATGAACCAATAATTGTTCCTATAATTGGATAACTTGATTCAGGTATTTGGACTACTCCTGTAGATGTCAAAATAAGTAGCCCAATACTTTGTATTGAAATAGCAATTAGTAATGCATAAAACATCTTATTACTTTTTTGTATATACATATCTCTAAAGCCACCGGCTAGACAAAAGCGTGTTCTTTGCATTACAAATCCTAATAATGCTCCTACTATTAGTCCACTAACAATTAACCAAATCACTTTATCTCCTCTTTTCCGATTAAGTCAATAAGATTAATAATATAAAATTTCACTATAAATTTCAATAGTTTGCGCAAATTGTAATAATTTTGTAACTCTAAAATATAAAGGGAGTGGGACAGAAATCCGATTTTGAAAAAATGATTTCGTCGTCCCACCCCGGCAAGGATGACTAGCGTTGAAAAAAGCTTGATTTAAAGCGCATTTTCAATGCAGTCAGCTACTACCAAAATGAAAAGAGACTAGGACAATCAATATTGTCCCAGCCTCTTAAAACAGTTATTTATTACCATAATTTTTCATAAAGAATAGTAATGATTGTAGTTCAATACCTAAATCAATATGATGAACTTGCACATCATTCGGAGTGCTAACGCGATTTGGCGTGAAGTTTAAAATACCTTTAACACCTGCTTCTACAAGTTGATCAGCGACTCGTTGGGCTACTGTTTCAGGTGTCGTTAAAATCACTACATCGATAGCTTCATTTTGTAATGTCTCTTGCATCTCATCAAAATGTTTAACAACAATATTACCTACTTGTTGACCCACTATTTCATCACGAATATCAAAAGCTTCTGTTATGGTCATTTCATCATGTATAGAAAAATTATACGTCAATAACGCTTTACCTAAATTACCTACACCTACAATGGCAATTTTAATTTCATTATTTTTACTTATCTCATTTTTAAAGAAATGCAACAGGCTGTCTATATTATAACCATATCCTTTTTTACCCAATTCTCCAAAATACGAAAAGTCTCTACGAATCGTCGCTGAATCGATATTTAATCCTTCGCTAATTGTTTTAGAGTTCACCCTGTCTATACCTTTTGACTTTAATGTATTAACAAATCTATAGTATAACGGTAAACGTTTTAACGTCGCTCGAGGAATTCTATCGCTATGATTAGCCAAAACCTTGTCCCCCTAATAATACTTGGATTATATCCTTAATTTTGTATGTACAATTACTACAATATTATACATGATAAATATTTAAAAATAAACAATCCTTGTTTTCTCAATAGCCGTTATACGGTAGAATATAAAGTATTAGAGAGGTGCGAATCAAATGATATTATTACAATTAAACAATGTGTCAAAATCATTCGATGGAAAAGATATTTTCAATGATGTAAATTTCGAAGTAAAAACAGGTGAACGTATTGGTATTGTTGGACGAAATGGTGCGGGAAAATCTACATTAATGAAAATAATTGCTGGTGTTGATGGTTATGATTCTGGACATATTTCCAAAATCAAAAATTTAAAACTAGGCTATTTGACACAACAAATGACACTAGACACAAATGAGACAGTTTTTGAGGAAATGTCAAAACCATTTAAACAGGTAATGGAAATTGAACAACAAATGCAACAAGAAACGCATTGGTTGGCACAACATGCAACTGAATATGAGAGTGATGACTATAAAGCACATATTGAAAAATATGAAAATTTATCAAATAGATTTGAACAATTAGAAGGTTATCAATATGAAAGTAAAATCAAAACAGTGCTACATGGTTTACATTTTACTGATGAGGATTTTAATCGTCCTATCAATGATTTTAGTGGTGGTCAAAAAACACGTCTTTCTTTAGCTCAAATGCTTCTTGAAGATCCTGATTTATTATTACTTGATGAGCCTACTAACCATCTAGATATGGAAACAACACAATGGCTAGAAAGTTATTTGAATTATTTTAAAGGCGCCATCATTATAATTAGTCACGATCGTTACTTTTTAGATAAAATCGTAACACAAATATACGATGTAGCGTTAGGCGACGTGCAACATTACGTCGGAAATTATGGTCAATTTATCACTCAACGTGATAAATATTATGAAAAACGCATGCAAGAGTATGAAAATCAACAAGCTGAAATTAAAAAGCTCGAAACTTTTGTAGATAAAAATATTGCTCGTGCCTCTACTTCAGGAATGGCCAAAAGTCGTCGTAAAATGTTAGAAAAAATCGAACGTATTGATAAACCCTTACTTGATGCACGTAGTGCTAACATTCAATTTGATTTTGACCGTAATACAGGCAATGATGTTTTCCATATTAAGCATTTAACCATTGGCTATGAACAACCCATTACGCAACCTATTGATTTGGAAATAACTAAAGGAGACCATGTAGCAATTATTGGTCCTAATGGTATCGGTAAATCAACATTAATTAAAACGATTGCCGAACGACAACCTGCATTAGGAGGAAAGATAACAACTGGTGCAAACCTTAAAATAGGTTACTATGATCAAAAGCAAGCTGAATTCAAATCAACTGCTACTATTCTCGACTACGTGTGGGATCAATATCCTTCTATGAATGAAAAAGATATACGAGCAGTGCTTGGGCGATTTTTATTCGTACAAGAAGATGTCAAAAAAATCATTAATGATTTATCTGGTGGAGAAAAAGCGCGTCTTCAACTTGCTCTTCTAATGTTAGAAAGAAACAATGTTTTAATACTCGACGAACCTACTAACCACTTAGATATAGATTCAAAAGAAATGTTAGAACAAGCCTTAAGTCAATTCCAAGGCACTATACTCTTTGTTTCACATGACCGTTATTTCATCAATCAACTTGCCAATAAAGTTTTGAATATTGATGAATCAGGTGGGCAATTGTATTTAGGTGACTATCAATACTTTTTAGATAAAGTTGAAGAACAACAAGCTTTAGCACAACATCAAGCAACCAATGACAGTGCTACTGAACAACACGATACTACAACAAATAACTATACGTCACAAAAAGAACAAAAAAAGTTACAACGTCAAATCACACGTCAAATTGAACAATGCGAACAAGATATTGAAACCTATGAGGCGCAAATTGACGACATTGATGTACAGTTAACACAACCAGAAGTATATAGCGATCCTGAAAAAGCAAATGCTCTTGCAATTGAAAAACAACAAACCGAACAGCAATTAGAACAGGCTTTAGAGTTATGGGAAGAATTACAAGAAAAGTGATTTGTTTCTATATAGTTTTATTTTCTGAGGAAGTAATCCACATTACTTCCTCTATTTTTTATTCACATTTAAAACCTTATAACAAAAGCTATCCACAGAGTTATCCTAGTTATCCACAAGTAAAATGTAAATTCTACTTAGGATTATCCCATACATTTTTTAACAATGCACAGCTTTAACCACTAGTTATACACAACTTATACACTAATTGTTGATAAGTACGCACGTTCTCTATTGACAAAAACGGTCAATGCATACCTAAATTCACTATGATAAACTTCAATTAATGCATTATCATAACGCTGGAGGAGTTTCTTTATGCCATCATTTTTATGGGCCGCTTTAGCGGTTGTTTGTTTTAGTATTATCGTTATTATTATGAGTGATATCATTTACAGATATAAGCTGAAACAACAAATCTCACTATTATGGAAATTACAAAAATCTTTAGAAACATTTATTCGTCCATATCATCGATATGCATATTACTTTGAAACGTACCAAACATCACAGCTCCAAGATAGGATTATCGATGATAAAACATGGTTCGATTTAGATCTACCTAAATTATTTAAACGTATGAATTTTAATTTTACTGCTATTGGCGAAATGCGGTTGTATAGTACATTAAGAAATATGACAACTGTTGATAATGAGTCATTAATCCAATTGTTTAAGTCCAATTCATATATTAGAGAAACTGTAAGTTACCATCTTGCTTTAATTGGAAAGTCAATCTATCCTATTTACCCAGACCAATTAGCGCCGGTTAAACGTCAAACTGTCTTTATGTATTGTACTTATCTACCCTTTGTTGGTTTGTTATTACTCTTTATTGATTTTAAAATTGGCACGATTGTTACATTGATGTTTATTGTACTCAATTTTGTATTAAGTGGTTCATTACGCAAAACATTCGAACAAAATTTAAATTCTATGTATTATACAGCATCGGTAATTCAAAAAGCCTATAAACTACATAAATTAGAAGGCTTGCCACCTCTCGATGTTAACTTCAAACATTTTACAGCATCACGTAAGCTTAGTTGGTTGTTAGGCCGTGCAAATTCTAATAATGACGCATTTTCTATTATGTTATTATTTAAACTCGCCTTTATGGTGGATTATCATATTTTCCACTTAATTCAACATAGTTATAAACGATATGAAGCTGAAGTTTTAGCTTGCTATGACTATATTGCAACTTTAGATAATCATTATTCAGTCGCATTGTGGCGTGAGACATTAGATTATTATGCAACACCTGAAATTACTGATAACTTTATGATCGAGTCTAAAGATGTAACCCATCCATTACTGACCAATGCCGTACCTAATACGTTAACGATTGATTTTCAAATGCTATTAACAGGTTCCAATGCTTCTGGCAAATCAACCTATATGAAGGCAATTGCATTAAATTTAATACTTGCTCAAACAGTGCAAACCGTTACAGCTAATAAATTTAAGTACAAACCTGGTTCGGTATTTACTTCAATGGCTAACCAAGATGACGTTATTTCTGGAGAAAGTTATTTTATGACTGAATTAAAAGCAATTCGTCGTCTTTTTAATGGTCAAAATAACAATTATCGATATTATTTTATTGATGAAATTTTCAAAGGTACAAATACTTCTGAACGTATTGCCGCTTCAGAATCAGTATTACGTTATTTAAATCAACAACCTAATACTCGGATAATGGCAGCAACACATGATATTGAATTAGCGTCATTATTACAACCCGATTATAAAAATTATCATTTTAACGAAACTATTAGTGATAATGAAATACACTTTGATTTTATTATTAAGTCAGGTAAAGCTAATACTCGTAACGCGATAGAACTTTTACGTATCACCGACTTCCCTACTCCAATTTATGAACGCGCTAAAAACAACGTTGAGCATCGCTAACAACCCCAAATTAAAAGAACCGTTTCTGATAAAATAAAGATCAGAAGCGGTTCTTTTAATTTATTATTCTTCTGCACTAATCATCCAAGTGACACCAAATGGATCATTAAACATCCCATATAGTGGTGACCACTCTGTTTGTCCCAATTCCATTGTAGCCACGCAACCACCGTTAATTGCATTTTCGAAAAATGTTACTGCTTGTTGACGTTCATCTTCATTATTATAGTCAAAGGTAAATGTTACTATCGCACCACTGTTATCAATTTTTTTATTCTTCCAAGTATCACTGCAATAAAATGTTTGTCCTAAGATTTCAAAAGTTGCATGCATAGTAAAATCTCCATCAACTTGATATTCTTCTGGCATATCTTTAAACATTTCATCATCGCCACCTACACGATGAATATTTGCCGCGCCTAAATGTTGCTCATAAAAGTTCAATGCTGCTAAACTATTTTTAAAATTAAAATATTGTATTGTTTTCATTTTACATTTCCCCTTATATTATTAGTAGTATATCTAGTACTATAAATACCCAAATTTTATCTATTCATTTATAAAAAACCTTGTAAGTCATATATCAATGACATTACAAGGTTTGTTGACGCTATTCTATTGAAAACATTTCGATATCTAAACTACTATTACCATTAAGTGTCATATCAGCATATTTATTTTCAAGATATAAATAATGGCCAGCCGCACCTATCATTGCGGCATTATCTGTACATAGCTTGACGCTTGGAATAGATAATTTAATGTCTTGTTGTTCACATTGCTCAGTCAACGCAGTTCTGAGACCTTTATTACTGGCAACGCCTCCTGCGACAATTAAATCCGAGACATTATAATCTGCACATGCTTGAAGTGCTTTACCTACTAATACTTCTACAACACTATTTTGAAAACTTGTAGCAACATCGGCAATATTAATTTCTTGTTGTTTTTGACGTTGATTATGCAACTTATTAATCACTGCACTCTTCAAACCACTAAAGCTAAAATCATAACTTTCTTTATCTAACCATACGCGTGGAAAATCATACGTATCGTTACCTGTTGCAGCCAATTTATCAACTTGCGGGCCGCCTGGATAACTTAAACCTATCGTTCGTGCTACTTTATCATAGGCTTCACCTACTGCATCATCACGTGTTTCTCCAATAATTTCAAAATTCAAATGGTCTTTCATATATATTAATTCTGTGTGGCCACCTGATACAATAAGTGCGATTAAAGGAAATTGTAATGGTTCTTCAAGATGATTGGCATAAATATGTCCTGCAATATGATGCACTGGTATCAATGGTTTGTCATATGCAAATGCTAACGCTTTTGCCGCATTGATACCTACAAGTAATGCGCCTATCAAGCCAGGTCCTTGTGTCACAGCAACTGCATGAATATCTTCCATTGTTACATCAGCGTCCTTCAATGCTTCATCAATAGTAGTAGTTATTCCTTCTACATGATGCCTGCTAGCAACTTCTGGAACAACCCCACCAAATCGTTTATGACTGTCTATTTGACTCAATACAATATTACTTAAAATAGTAGTACCATTTTGAATGACGCTAATACTTGTTTCGTCACAACTAGATTCTACTGCTAATATTAACGTTTCATTATTCATTTAAATTCACCCACATGACTAATGCATCCTCACCTTCACCATAATAATTTTTCCGCTTGCCACCGTACTGAAAACCTAATTTTTGATAAACATGCTGTGCCACTGCATTTTCGACCCTGACTTCTAAACTCAATGTGTCACATTTGTTGCGTGAAAATTGAATGACATAATTTAATAACAATTGTCCAAACCCATAACCACGATAGTCACTTGTTATGGCAATTGTTGTAATTTGTGCTTGATCTATCACAATCCAACTTCCAACATAACCTAATATATGTTGGTTGTATTCAATTACAAAATAATGAGCGAATTCATTTGCTTCAAGTTCATGATAAAAAGCATCAATCGTCCATGAGCTATCATTAAAACTATGTCGTTCAATATCGAACACTTGAGGTACGTCAGCTTTGACCATAGGTCTGATTGTTAATTCTTGTTTTGTTGGTTTAGCCAATTACGTTCAGCCTCTGATATTTTTAAGTAATTAGGTTTAAATGTATATACATCATTAGGTACGGTATCTATTAATGAATACATTGTTTTAGCTTGCGGTAAATTCGCGATAAATTCTGCATCTAGTAAATCTTGTAATTTTTCGCTATCTTCTCCGACAAAAATATATGATTGCTGCAGATCATGTAAATGGTTTAATAACGCTTCAATCGTTATATATTGATCATTCATAGCACAATGTAACTGATTATCATCATAATAGTATACTCCAGCATAAACTGCTTCGCGTCGAGCATCAAAAATAGGAACTATCAATTGATTTGTCTTTGAAACTGTTGCGGCTAAAGCTTTTAGAGATGATACTCCATAGAGCTTTATATTTAAGGCATAAGCTAATGTTTTAGCTACTGTAACACCTATACGTAATCCAGTATATGAACCTGGACCTTCAGCGACGACAATAGCATCTAAGTCTTTTTTATCTACATGTGCACTTTGTAATACTTTGATAATAGCTGGCATTAATTGCACCGAATGATTCTTTTTTTCATTAGAATTAAGTTCACTTAATACTTGATCATCTTGCATAACCGCTACAGAAAGTGGTTGATTTGAAGTATCAATCAACAGATAATTCATGTTCTACCTCCTCCTTAATTTGAATATAATGTTTTCCTGTACCAACGAGTTGAATTGTACGTTCATATTCATTGTCTACATCTATATTGATTGTTAAATGTTGTTCAGGTAAATACGGCTTTATAAACTGGCTCCACTCAATTAGTATTACTGCTTCATCTTCAAAATACTCATCGAAACCTAAGTCTTCTTCAGCGTTTTCTAGTCTATAACAATCCATATGATGAAAGTTTAAGTCCTTGCCTTTGTACGACTTGATAATATTAAAAGTCGGTGAATTAATAGTGCGTTTAACGCCTAATGCCCTACCAATAAATTGACTCAAAGTAGTTTTCCCTGCTCCTAAATCGCCATTTAACAATACAACATCTCCTGCAATGAGATGTTTAGCTACAGCATTACCAAAAGCTTCCATTGCTTCCAAATTTGTTATTTTAATCATTCACTTACACCTACTATTTGTCAGAATATAAAATACATATTTAGCTGTATCATATCTTATATTTGCTATTTTGATAATTAACTCTTATATTCTAACAAATTTTTACTACTTTTACTTTAATGTAAACCGTTTAATTAAAAAAAGATAATTGTAAGAATTGAAAGAAAATTCAAAATAATCATTGACATCATTCCGGCGATGTAGTAAATTTAATTTATCAAATTTTTAGATAATTCAAACAACTAATATATTAACCATTCAAACGGAAAGGAGCATAATAAGATGACCTATAATACAACAGTAAATAAACCAACAACTTCAAATATTTTAGTCATTTTATTATGCTTATAGGACTGGAGCTTTAGTATCAATTTACTAAAAGTTTAAGTCCTATTTCTAGTTGAATGGGACTTGAAAGCGTCCCAATAATTTATTGGGACGCTTTTTTATTTTCAATTTTATGGGGGAATTCACAATGAGAAGTGACATGATTAAAAAAGGAGATCACCAAGCTCCAGCACGAAGTCTTTTACATGCAACAGGTGCTTTACAACAACCAACAGATATGAACAAGCCTTTCGTGGCGATTTGTAATTCATATATCGATATTGTTCCAGGGCATGTACACCTTAGAGAACTTGGCGACATAGCCAAAGAAGCCATTAGAGAAGCCGGTGCTATACCATTTGAATTTAATTCAATCGGTGTCGATGATGGTATTGCTATGGGACATATTGGAATGAGATATTCCCTACCATCACGTGAAGTCATTGCTGATGCTGCAGAAACAGTCATAAATGCACATTGGTTTGACGGCGTCTTTTACATACCAAACTGTGACAAAATCACCCCTGGTATGTTACTCGCATCAGTTAGAACGAATGTACCAGCTGTATTTTGTTCAGGTGGACCTATGAAAGCAGGTTTATCATCACAAGGTAAAGCTCTTACATTATCATCAATGTTTGAAGCGGTTGGCGCATTTAAAGATGGTTCAATTACAAAGGATGAGTTTTTAGATATGGAACAAAATGCTTGTCCTACATGCGGATCTTGTTCCGGCATGTTTACAGCAAATTCGATGAATTGCTTAATGGAAGTTCTCGGTTTAGCTCTCCCATATAACGGAACTGCATTAGCAGTAAGTGATCAACGTAGAGAAATGATTAGAGAAGCAGCATTTAAACTTGTAGACAATATAAAAAATGATATTAAACCTCGTGACATTGTTACTAAAGAAGCAATTGATGATGCTTTCGCCTTAGATATGGCAATGGGTGGTTCAACAAACACTGTACTTCACACATTAGCAATTGCTAATGAAGCAGGTATTGATTACGATTTAACACGTATTAATGAAATAGCAAAACAAACACCTTATTTATCTAAAATCGCACCAAGCTCATCTTATTCAATGCATGATGTACACGAAGCTGGTGGCGTTCCAGCCATCATCAATGAATTATTTAAAAAAGAAGGTACATTACATCCAGATCGTATTACCGTAACTGGTCAGACATTACGTGAAAATAATGAAGGAAAAGAAATAACAAACGCTGATGTTATTAGACGCTTAGACAATCCTTATGATAAACAAGGTGGTTTATCAATACTTTACGGTAACTTAGCACCAAATGGAGCAGTCATCAAAGTTGGTGGCGTCGACCCTTCTATTAAAGTATTTAAAGGGAAAGCGATTTGTTTCAATTCACATGACGAAGCTGTAGAAGCTATTGATAACCACACAGTTCGCGAAGGTCATGTCGTAGTTATAAGATATGAAGGTCCAAAAGGCGGTCCAGGAATGCCAGAAATGTTAGCACCAACCTCTTCTATAGTAGGTCGTGGCTTAGGTAAAGATGTAGCACTAATTACAGATGGTCGCTTTTCAGGTGCAACACGAGGCATTGCTGTTGGTCATATTTCACCAGAAGCAGCTTCAGGTGGACCTATTGGGTTAATTAGAGATGGCGACGACATCGTTATCGATTTAACCGAAAGAACATTAGACGTCGATGTCTCAACAGAAATTTTAGAAGCACGTAAGCAAGATGTCCCACAATTCAAAGCAAAAGTAAAAACAGGTTATTTAGCACGATATACAGCTTTAGTAACTAGTGCAAATACAGGTGGCGTAATGCAAGTGCCCGAAAATCTCATTTAAGGAGTGGATGAAAATGGCTAAAAATGTTGAAACGATGTATAAAGACCAACCTGAAGCAATAGAACAATATGAACCCAATGAAGAATATGAACAAACAGAACTGGAAACAGAAACACTTGATGAAATGAAAACAGGTTCTGAACTGTTAGTTGACTCACTTGTACATGAAGATGTAGATTTTATCTTTGGTTATCCAGGTGGTGCCGTTCTACCTTTATACGACACATTTTATGATGGAAAAATCCAACATATTTTGGCACGACATGAGCAAGGTGCAACACATGCAGCTGAAGGTTATGCTCGTGTGTCCGGTAAAACTGGCGTAGTAGTAGTAACAAGTGGACCTGGAGCAACTAATGCAATTACTGGTATAGCTGATGCTTACAGTGACTCATTACCATTAGTAGTCTTTACTGGACAAGTAGCAACAGCTGGTATTGGTAAAGATGCATTCCAAGAAGCAGATTTATTATCTATGACTACACCTATAACTAAACATAACTATCAAGTAAAAAATGTTAATGATATTCCTACCATTATTCATGAAGCATTCCATATTGCTAATACAGGTAGAAAAGGACCAGTTGTTATAGACTTCCCTAAAGATATGGGTATCCTTTCTACTAATGCTCAAGTCAGCGAAAACTTAGACTTGCCAGGTTATAAGGTAGCTAATGAACCTAAATTTGATGAAATTCAAAAATTACGTGATTACCTTAAAACAGCTAAAAAACCACTAGTTTTAGGTGGTGCTGGTATTAATCATGCACAAGCTAATGACGTATTCACAGAATTTGTTAACCGACATCAGTTACCAGTCGTAACAACATTATTAGGTCTTGGTTCAATACCATATGAACACCCCCTATTTTTAGGTATGGGAGGCATGCATGGCTCATACGCCAGTAATATAGCATTAACAGAATGTGATTTATTGATAAACTTCGGTAGTCGTTTTGACGACCGACTCGCAAGTAAGCCAGATGAATTCGCACCTAATGCCAAAATCGTGCATATCGATATTGATCCATCAGAGATCAATAAAATCATTAAAACAGACTTAGGTATTGTTGCTGATTGTAAAGCAACAATCGAAGCTTTACTTGCATTTGAGAGTTATTCAATTAAACATGATGAGTGGCTTACTACATGTTCTAATAATAAGGCTCAATATCCTTTCAGCTATAAAAATGATCAAGATAATTTCTCTAAGCCACAACGTACAATTCAGTATATCGGTGAGATCACAAATGGTGATGCCATAGTAACTACAGATGTTGGTCAACATCAAATGTGGGTTGCTCAATATTATCCATTTAAAACACATGGCCAATTGGTAACGAGTGGTGGCTTAGGTACGATGGGCTTTGGCATTCCAGCTGCTATCGGGGCTAAGTTAGCTGAACCACAAAAACCAGTAGTAGCTTTTGTGGGCGATGGTGGATTCCAAATGACAAATCAAGAAATGGCCATTCTTGAAGAATATGGTCTAGATATAAAAATTGTTATTATCAATAACGGGACTTTAGGTATGGTTAAACAATGGCAAGATAAGTTCTTTAATAAACGTTTTTCTCATTCGGTATTTAATGGCCAACCTGACTTTATAAAAATGGCTGAAGCCTATAATGTTAAAGGGTTTATGATAGATGATCCTACAAAATTGGAATCTCAATTAGATGAAGCCTTTGCACATGAAGGTCCAGCATTAATTGAAGTTAGAATTTCACCTATTGAACCTGTAACACCAATGGTTCCTTCTGGTAAACCGAATCATGAAATGGAGGGCTTAGAATGAGAAGAACATTTCGCACAAGAGTAAGAGACAAAGCTGGTACATTAAACCGCTTAACTAGTATTTTTGTAAGACGTCAATTCAATATCGTCAACCTATCTGCAACACCAACCTTACAAGAAGGTATATCAGATATTACATTTGTAGCAGAAGTGCCAGACAGAGACGTTTTAAGAAACTTACTAACACAACTCGAAAAACAAATTAACATCATTAGTGTGGAAGACATTACCGATACTAACACCTACAATAGAGAGTTAGTATTAGTAAAGTTACAAACCCCTTCTGATCAGTCAGAATTATACAAAGTAATTCAACCATATGATGCGCTAGTATCTATATTGAAGCAAGAAGCGGATTATACTTACCTTCAAGCTTCAGGTCCTCAATATACGATGGACAATTTATTAGATGATCTATCATCATATAGTATTGAACAGATTGCAAGAACAGGTTCAGCAGGAATCATTTAATTTTCGGAAAATTTCGAATTTATTTTAATTACACATGGAGGATTTTATTATGACAACAGTTTATTATGATCAATCAGTAACAAAAGATGCACTACAAGGTAAAAGAATTGCAGTTATCGGCTACGGTTCACAAGGTCATGCACATGCACAAAATTTAAAAGATAATGGTTATGACGTGATCATTGGAATTCGCCCAGGTAACTCATTTAATAAAGCGAAAGATGATGGTTTTGAAGTATTTCCTGTAGCTGAAGCAGCAAAACAAGCTGAAGTCATTATGATTTTATTACCTGATGAAATTCAAGGTAAAGTCTATGAGGAAGAAATCGCACCTAACTTGGAACCAAATAATGCACTAGTATTTGCACATGGCTTCAATATTCATTTTAACGTAATTCAACCACCTGCAGATGTTGACGTATTTTTAGTTGCACCTAAAGGGCCTGGTCATTTAGTACGACGTACATTTGCTGAAGGCAGTGCAGTCCCTGCCCTAATCGGTATCGAACAAGATGCTAGTGGTGAAGCTAAAGATATTGCTTTAAGTTATGCTAAAGGAATTGGCGCTACACGTGCGGGTGTATTAGAAACTACATTTAAAGAAGAAACTGAAACTGATTTATTTGGTGAACAAGCTGTACTATGTGGTGGTGTAACTAAATTAATTCAATCAGGTTTCGAAACATTAGTAGAAGCTGGTTATCAACCTGAAATTGCTTATTTCGAAGTATTACATGAAATGAAATTAATCGTTGATTTAATGTATGAAGGTGGTATGGAAAACATGCGTTATTCAATTTCCAATACAGCTGAATTTGGAGATTACGTATCTGGACCACGTGTTATTACACCAGATGTTAAAGATAATATGAAAGCAGTATTAACTGATATCCAAGCAGGAAACTTCAGTGACCGCTTCATCAAAGATAACGAAAATAACTTTAATGAATTCCATAAATTAAGAGAAGAACAACACGGTCATCAAATTGAAAAAGTTGGTAAAGATTTACGTGAAATGATGCCTTTCATTAAATCTAAAAGCATTCAAAAATAAATGACTAATTAACTTCATAGCATCTGAGATATCAATTCTTATCTCAGATGTTACGAATTAGTTAGATTAACGGGATAATATATTGTTAGGAGATGTTGAAAATGAGTAACCATATTCAAATTTTTGATACTACACTTAGAGATGGAGAACAAACGCCGGGGGTTAGTTTTTCATTCGATGAGAGGTTAAAGATAGCAAAGCAATTAGAAAAATGGGGAGTCGATATAATTGAAGCAGGGTTCCCTGCCTCAAGCACAGGTAGTTTTCAATCAGTTGAAGCAATATCTGAAGCATTATCAACTACTGCTGTATGTGGTTTAGCGCGTTGTGTAAAATCAGATATTGATGCTGTATATGAAGCAACCAAAAAAGCTGCGTTACCACGTATTCATGTATTTGTTGCAACAAGTCAAATACATTTAGAATCAAAATTAAAAATGACACAAGATGAAGTATTAGCTTCAATTAAAGAGCATGTTGCATATGCCAAAGACTTTTTCGATGTAGTTCAATTTTCACCAGAAGATGCAACACGAACAGAATTACCATTTTTAATTGATTGTGTTCAAACAGCTGTAGATGCCGGTGCTAGTGTTATTAACATTCCTGATACTGTAGGTTTTAGCTATCCATCAGAATATGGAAAAATTTTCAAAACACTTCTTGAAACAATTAAAACAGATCATGAAGTCATTTACAGTGCACATTGTCATGATGATTTAGGATTAGCCGTTGCCAACAGTATGGCTGCAATTGAAAATGGCGCCAAGCGTATCGAAGGTACTATTAATGGTATTGGAGAACGTGCAGGTAATACAGCTCTTGAAGAAGTTGCTCTTGGCCTTTACGTTCGCCAAGATCATTATAACAATCAATCCAAAATTAATTTAGCAGAGACCAAACAAACATCCGATTTGATTTCTCGTTATGCTGGTATTAGAGTTCCAAAAAATAAAGCAATTGTTGGTCAAAATGCGTTTAGTCACGAATCAGGTATCCATCAAGATGGCGTGTTAAAAAACCCTGAAACATATGAAATTATGACACCACAACTCGTTGGTGTTAAAACAACTGAATTACCACTAGGTAAATTATCTGGTAAACATGCATTTGCTGAAAAACTTGTAAACCTTGGCTACGATATCGATGTAGATGAACAAAAAGTATTATTTAAGCAATTTAAAGAAATCGCTGATAAAAAGAAAGCAGTAACTGACAGAGATATTCACGCTTTAATTCAAGGTACATCACATGAACAAAGTGCTATTTATCAAGTAGAAACATTACAACTACAATTTGTTTCTAATGGTTTACAAAGCGCCGTCGTCGTCATTAAAGATAAAGATGGCAATATTTACCAAGATTCAAGTATCGGTACAGGTTCTATCTTAGCTGTTTATAATGCCGTTGATCGCATCTTCGACAGAGAAACTGAACTACTAGATTATTCTATTGATTCAGTTACTGAAGGTTCTGATGCTCAAGCTGAAGTACATGTACAATTAAAAATCGGTAATCAAATTGTATCTGGCGTTGGTATCGATCATGATATTTTATTAGCGTCATGTAAATCATACGTCGAAGCACAAGCCAAATATATTGCAGATATTTCTAAGGAAGAAGGTATTCATTCATGAGTTATAAAATCATAGCATTGCCTGGTGATGGTATTGGTCCAGAAATTATGTCAGGTTCATTAGAAATCTTATCACAGTTAAGTCAACAATTTAATTTTAGTTATGAACTTGAAAGTCATGACTTTGGTGGAATTGCTATCGATAATCATGGTACACCCCTTCCAGATAATACATTATCTGCGTGCCAACAAGCTGATGCTGTATTATTAGGTGCAGTTGGTGGTCCTAAGTGGACAGATCCAGCTAATAGACCTGAACAAGGTTTATTAGGTATCCGTAAAGCATTAGGCTTATTTGCTAATATTCGCCCTACTACAGTGACAAGTGAGACTAGCCATTTATCACCACTTAAAGAAAGTAAAGTAGCAGGTACAGACTTTGTAATTGTGCGTGAATTAACTGGCGGTATTTATTTTGGCGAACCTAAACATTGGGATAACAATCAAGCCGTCGATTCACTAACATACACTAAAGCCGAAATTGAACGTATCGCTCGTGTTGGTTTTGAGTTAGCTCAAAAAAGAAACAAAAAGTTAACTTCAGTCGATAAAGAAAATGTTTTATCATCTAGTAAATTATGGCGCCAAGTCGTTAATAAAGTAGCAGCAGACTATCCTGATGTTGAAGTAAACCATTTACTCGTTGATGCTTGCGCTATGCACCTAATAGTAAATCCGTCACAATTCGATGTCATCGTTACTGAAAACTTATTTGGTGATATTTTAAGTGATGAAGCATCTGTTATTCCTGGCTCTTTAGGATTATCACCATCAGCTAGTTTTAGTGAACAAGGCACACGTCTTTATGAACCTATCCATGGTTCAGCACCTGATATTGCAGGTCAAGATAAAGCCAATCCATTCGGTATGTTACTTTCAGTGGCTATGTGTTTACGTGAAAGTTTAAACCAAGATGATGCAGCAACACACTTAGAAAATATCATTTATACTTTGATTAAAACTGGTAAAACAACAACAGACCTTGGAGGTCAGTATACTACTTCTGACATATTTAATTTTGTAAAAGAAAATCTTTAAAGGAGGAGATGTCGTATGGGTAAAACACTTTTTGATAAAGTATGGAATAAACATGTGTTAACGGGTAAAGAAGGTGAACCTCAATTATTATATATTGATTTGCATCTTATTCACGAAGTTACATCTCCTCAAGCATTTGAAGGTTTGAGGCTACAAAATAGAACACTACGTCGCCCTGATTTAACATATGCTACTTTGGATCATAACGTACCTACAATTGATATTTTTAATATTAAAGATGAGATTGCGAATAAACAAATAACTACATTGCAAAAGAATGCTAAAGAATTTGGTGTTCACATCTTTGATATGGGTTCAGATGAACAAGGTATAGTGCATATGGTAGGACCAGAAACAGGATTAACTCAACCAGGAAAAACAATTGTGTGTGGCGACTCCCACACTGCCACTCATGGCGCTTTTGGTGCCATTGCATTCGGTATTGGTACAAGTGAGGTTGAACATGTCTTTGCAACTCAAAGTTTATGGCAAACAAAACCGAAAAATTTAAAAATTGATGTAAATGGTACTTTGCCTCCTGGTGTCTATGCTAAAGATATTATTCTACATCTAATTAATCAACATGGTGTAGATTTTGGTACAGGTTACGCTTTAGAATTTACAGGTGAAGCCATTCGCGCACTCTCAATGGAAGCACGTATGACTATTTGTAATATGGCTATAGAAGCCGGTGCAAAATACGGCATGATGCAACCAGATGACACAACATTTGAATATGTTAAAGGACGCCCTTACGCAACGAATTATAAGTATGATATAGATGCATGGCGTGAACTTTATACTGATGAAGATGCTGAATTTGATAAAGTCATTGAATTAAATGTTTCTGACTTAGAGCCACAAGTTACTTGGGGTACAAGTCCTGAAATGGGTGTCAATTTTAACACACCATTCCCTGAAATAACTGATGTTAATGATGAACGTGCCTATAACTATATGGGACTTAAACCCGGCCAAAAAGCTGAAGATATTGACTTAGGCTATGTCTTTTTAGGCTCATGTACCAATGCCAGACTTTCCGATTTAATTGAAGCAAGTCAAATCGTGAAAGGCAATAAAGTACATCCTAAAATTACAGCAATTGTTGTTCCAGGTTCACGTTCTGTAAAAAATGAAGCTGAAAAATTAGGCATTGATCAAATCTTTAAAGAGGCTGGTTTTGATTGGAGAGAGCCTGGTTGTTCAATGTGCTTAGGCATGAATCCTGACCAAGTTCCTAATGGTGTTCATTGTGCTTCTACAAGTAATAGAAATTTTGAAGGTCGCCAAGGTAAAGGTGCACGTACACATTTAGTATCACCAGCAATGGCCGCAGCGGCAGCAATTAATGGTAGATTTGTAGATGTAAGAAAGGTGGTTGTTTAAGATGGAAGTAAAACCAATTACAACATATAGTGGTAAAATTGTACCACTCTTTCACGATAATATAGATACAGATCAAATCATTCCAAAAGTTCATTTGAAACGTATTTCCAAAACGGGATTTGGTCCGTTTGCTTTCGATGAATGGCGTTATTTAGAAGATGGTTCAGACAATCCAGATTTTAACCCCAATAAACCAGAATATCGTGACGCTTCCATTCTGATTACTGGAGATAACTTTGGTTGTGGCTCTAGTAGAGAGCATGCAGCGTGGGCTATAAAAGATTATGGCTTTGATATTATTATTGCAGGAAGTTATAGTGATATTTTCTATATGAATTGTACAAAAAATGGTATGCTCCCTATTACGTTAGATGAAGCAGCACGTAAACATTTAGCTCAATTCCAAGAAATTACTATAGATTTACCAAACCAAACAGTTACATCACCAGAACAAATCTTCCACTTTGACATTGATTCAACATGGAAAAACAAATTGGTTAAAGGATTAGATGACATTGCAGTAACATTGCAATATGAGCAACAAATCAAATCATATGAAGAATCAAAAGCTTATTAAGCAGCTACTAATTTTAAATCAAAGGTGTGAAAATTATGACAGTAAAAACTACAGTGTCATCAAAGGATATAGATGAAGCATTTTTACAATTGAAAGATATCGCTAAAGAAACCCCTCTTCAAAAAGATCATTATTTATCTCTTAAATATGATTGTAACGTTTATTTAAAACGTGAAGATTTGCAGTGGGTACGTTCATTTAAATTGCGAGGCGCATATAATGCAATTGCTGCGTTAAGTGATCAAGAACGACAAAACGGTATAACTTGTGCTAGTGCTGGTAACCATGCACAAGGCGTAGCCTATACCGCGAGTAAATTAAATCTTAAAGCAGTTATCTTTATGCCAGTCACAACACCACTTCAAAAAATTAACCAAGTTAAATTTTTTGGTGCTTCAAATGTTGAAGTCGTATTAACTGGTGATACATTTGATGATTGTCTTAAAGAAGCTTTAACTTATACTCAAGACAACAAAATGAATTTTATTGATCCTTTTAATAATATTTACACAATTGCCGGTCAAGGCACTTTGGCAAAAGAGATTATCAATCAAGCACAACAAGATGATGTCGAATTTGATTATTTATTTGCTGCAATTGGTGGTGGCGGTTTAATTTCAGGTGTAGGCACATATTTTAAAGATCACTCACCTAATACTTCTATTGTAGGTGTAGAACCTGCTGGTGCCAGTAGTATGTATGCTTCAGTAGTATTAGAAAACCAAATTGTTACATTACCTGAAATTGACAAGTTTGTTGATGGTGCATCAGTCGCTCGTGTCGGTGAAATCACATATGACATTTCTAAAAATGTAGTCGACGATTACGTCCAAGTACATGAAGGTGCAGTATGTTCAACTATTTTAGATATGTATTCCAAACAAGCAATTATTGCTGAACCTGCTGGTGCCCTTAGTGTCACAGCATTAGAACAATATAAATCACACATTAAAGGAAAAAATGTCGTTTGCATCGTAAGTGGCGGTAATAATGATATTAATAGAATGAAAGAAATTGAAGAACGTTCTTTACTGTTCGAAGAAATGAAACATTACTTTATCCTAAACTTCCCACAACGCCCAGGAGCATTACGTGAATTTGTAAATGATGTTTTAGGACCAAAAGATGATATTACAAAATTTGAGTATTTGAAAAAATCATCACAAAATACAGGAACAGTTATTATCGGTATTCAATTATATCATCATAGTGATCTAGAACAATTAAAAGAAAATGTAACAGAATTTGATCCATCAAACATTTATATTAATGAAAATAAAATGTTATATTCCTTACTGATATAAGATTAAAAATTTCAAAATAAATATCTTTGATAAACATAGAAGAAAATGGTACTACTATTATTCAAAATAGTAGTACCATTTTCTTTTTCATATAAAGTAGTACTTTGCATGAAATGCACTAGTACTACTTATGCAATTGCTCCAGCAATTGTATACCTTTTGTCCTGACTTGCTTACCTCTCGTAAGCGCGTTGCGTCACAAGTTTCATTCGTCAGCTTCAATCGCTTTCACTTCGCCTCGTTTCTACTTTTATAATAAAGACCTTGCGGTCTAGATAGTATATTTTTCATATAAAAAAAGAGACCTCTCGGTCTCGGCTCATCGCATCCTATAATTGCCTGGCA
>NZ_PPQB01000014.1 GCF_002902345.1 Staphylococcus arlettae | reverse complement strand
AAACAAGCTGATATGTTCCAAATAAACAAAACATACAAGCGTGCATTTGTTAAAGCGGCTGCATTACACGGTCTAGCACTTTATATATTCAATGGGGATGTAATGCCAGAACAGCCATTTGAATCTGCAAGTGATGATGAACTCAAAGATGTTGATAAAAAAGTTAAAGAGCTAGCATCTTTAATGAAAATTACAGAATCACAACTTAAAAAGAAAATGAACATTCCACAAAAACTCTCATCATCTGATGCAGAAGAAGCATTG
>NZ_PPQB01000013.1 GCF_002902345.1 Staphylococcus arlettae | reverse complement strand
CTGACGCTAAGTATGATGTTAATGCTCAAGCTGACGACCAAGCTAAAGATAATATGACTGAGAAAGCACAACAAGACACGGCTACTTCTGAAGACAGTGACGCACAAGTTAGTGCTCAAGATCAAGACAGTTCAGCTGAAGCTAGTCAACAAGATGCTGCTACTTCAAACACTGACTCTGACGCTGACGCTAAGTATGATGTTAATGCTCAAGCTGACGACCAAGCTAAAGATAATATGACTGACAAAGCACAACAAGATGATGCTACTTCTGATGACAATGACGCACAAGTTAGTGCTCAAGATCAAAACAGTTCAGCTGAAGCTAGTCAACAAGATGCTGCTGCTTCTGATGACAGTGACGCACAAACTAGCGCTCAAGATCAAAACAGTTCAGCTGAAGCTAGTCAACAAGATGATATTACATCAACTACTGGCTCTGACGTTAAGTATGATGTTAATACTCAAGCCGACGAGCAAGCTAAAGATAATACGACTGATAAAGCACAACAAGATAAAGCCGATAATGACGCAACAGCTCAAAATGAAACGACTAATGTTAGTGACGTACAAGCACAAAATTCAGATGAAACATCAGTAACAGATGGTCAATCCTCTGAAGACTTACCACAAGATGATCAAACACCAGTAGTAACTGCTACTCAAAATCGCAGTGTCCAAGATGATACTGATAAAACTACAGCTACTAATGAATCGGTAAACAATGATGTTGAAAGTAATACATTAACTACAGAAACTGCAAACGACGATGTTGAAAACAATACATTGACTACGGAAGCTACAAACGAACAACAAGTAGAACCTAGAACAATGCGTTTAGAATCAGCACCAAAAATGCGTAGTTTTGCTGCAACTTCTACATCAGATGATAATAATACTACTGTGAAACGTGAGGCTGGTGACTTACCTAAATACCAACCTACTGTAGATTCAAGCGTAAATGATTATATTAGAGAACAAAATTTCACTGCACCAAATTATGAATCAGATATAGCTGATTATTTACCACAATATGATTATCGTAATGGTGCTCCTGAAGGTATCGTCTTACATGATACAGCAAATGATAATTCAACTATTGAAGGCGAAATTAATTATATGAAAAACAATTATAATAACGCCTTTGTTCATGCTTATGTCGATGGTGACCGCATTATCGAAACTGCAAATACAGACTACTTATCTTGGGGCGGTGGTCCAGTAGCCAATGAAAGATATATCCAAGTAGAATTAGTTCACACGCATACACCAGAAGATTTCGCACGTTCAATGAACAATTACGCTGATTACGCAGCAACAAATCTACGTTATTACGGCTTATCACCTGACAGTGCTGAATATGATGGTCAAGGTACTGTATGGACACATAAAGCAGTTAGTAACTATTTAGGTGGAACAGATCATACCGATCCACATGATTACTTAGCTCGCAATAATTATAGCTATGATGAACTTTACGACTTAATCAATGAAAAGTATCTCATTCAAACTGGTCAAGTAGCTGATTGGGGAGAAAGTGGTTCAAGCGATTCAGGCGATACAAGTGAGAACGATGATAATACTAACGATACAGAAACACCTTCTACTAATGACGAATTAACAGTAAATGAATTAACAGATAAGCAAGGTACTGTGAAAGAAAATAACAATGGTGTATACACTTCTGTATATGATGAAAAAGGTGTTCAAAAATCATACGTCAATGGCACAACTTATGATTTAACGAAAGAAGCTAAATTAGGTGATAAATCATTCTATTTAATCGCTGATCAAAAATCAAAAGATAGTATCGGTTGGATGCAGACTGGTGACATCACAGTCAAACAAGATGAAAATACTACAACTGACAAGTTAACAGTAAGTGAATTAGAAAATACACGTGGTACTGTGAAGGAAAATAACAATGGTGTGTACACTTCTGTATATGACAAACAAGGTGTTCAAAAATCATATGTTAATGGCACAACATACGACCTAACTAAAAAAGCAGACTATGGTGATAAATCATTCTATTTAATTACTGATCAAAAATCAAAAGATAATCTCGGTTGGATGCAAACTGGTGATATTGTAATACAGCAAAGTGCAACTAAAGAAGCAACAACAGAAGCAACTAAAGAAACAACACCAAGAACAGCCAACACAAATACGCAAAATACTGCGACACAAACAGCAACTAAAAATGTTAAACAACTGGGTCAATTTACTACAGAAAAACCTGAAATTAAAACATCTGTAAATGGTAATACAGCGTTAAATAGTACAAAATATGCTAATAAAACATTTACAGTTGGTAAACAACGTACTCAAGGTGATAACACGTATGTCTTGATTCAAAATAATAAAGACAATACGCCTATTGGCTGGGTGAATTCAAAAGATATTAATACACGTAATTTAAGCCAATCTGCAGCAAAAAGTGGTAATTACACAGTTAAACCAACAAATAATGGTCTATATGCTGTTCCGTGGGGTTCAAAAGCTCAAAAATTAGATGATTTAAATAATTTACAACAAAATGATTTTAAAGCATCTAAATCGTTACATGTAGATAAAGACGAATATGTTTATGGTATTGTCAATAATAAAACTGGTTGGATTGCTGCTAACGACTTAAATGCAAAACACCACCCTACTGC
Source organism: Staphylococcus arlettae (assembly GCF_002902345.1). Classification (GTDB taxonomy): domain Bacteria; phylum Bacillota; class Bacilli; order Staphylococcales; family Staphylococcaceae; genus Staphylococcus; species Staphylococcus arlettae. Next base: position 14,862 of record NZ_PPQB01000013.1, on the reverse strand, counting down.
TACTAATGAAGCAAGTAATAAAGATGATAATACTAATGCTTCAGATGATGCAGTTGAGAGTCGCTATGATTATGTTATTTACAACAAAGACGGTTATTACTATAACGATCCATACGGTAAAGCAAGTGGCTCATTAAGTGATTACAATGAAGGCATTTTTACAAGCTATAAAAAATTAGTAATTGATGGTGTTACTTGGTACTACGGTAAATTAGCTAATGGCGAAATGGTATGGATTAAGGAAACTGATTTACGTAAAGAGCTTATTAAGTATTACAGCACAGGCCAAACTTTAGATGAAGCTGCTTTAGCTCAATATAATCTTAAATTCAAACCTCAAGTACAACACACACCAGGTGAATGGGAAGATGCAAATCTAGGTGAAATCAAATATGCTATGGATTCTAGCCGTATTGCCAATGATGAGACACAAAAATATCAATTTTTACGTCTAGACAAATCACAAAATATTGATGCGAACCGTATAAATGAATTACTTGATGGTAAAGGCATCTTAGAAGGTCAAGGTGAAGCGTTTAGTGAAGCTGCTAAAACTTACAATATCAACGAAGTATATTTAGTATCACATGCGTTACTTGAAACTGGAAACGGAACTTCTGAGCTTGCAAATGGCGGTGACGTTGTTGATGATGAAGTTACAACTGATGGACCAAACAAATATTATAATATGTTTGGCATTGGTGCTGTAGATCATGACGCTGTCAAACAAGGATTTACACGTGCCAAAGAAGAAGGTTGGGATACAGTTAAGAAAGCCATTGTCGGTGGTGCTAAATTCATTGCTAACTCATATATCAACCAAGGTCAAAACACATTATATAAAATGCGTTGGAACCCAGAAAATCCAGGCGATCATCAATATGCCACTGATATTTCATGGGCAGAAAAAAATGCAACTCGTATTAAAAACTTCTATGACACTATGGGTGAAGTCGGCAAATATTTTGACGTAAACACTTACACAAAATAAAGTAAATACTAATAACGTAGACAAACTTTAGGTGATAGAGGCGCTGAACCCTTAGAATGAGAACTTAATAAAAACACTATGTTCTAGGCTGCTAATTCCCTATATTTTCTAGGGGATAAGTAGCCTAGTTTTTGTTGAATTCGATTATTATTATAGTTTTTAATGTAATTTTCGACAATATCTATTACAATTTGGTTAGAGCTATTGAGCTCATTGTTTATGTAGAAAGTTTCACACTTTAGCGAGGAATGGAAACTTTCTATCGGGGCGTTATCAGCTGGTGTTCCCTTTCGGGACATACTTCTGATAATGCCTTTTTCTTCGCATAATTGATAGTAAGCATAGGATGTATAAACACTGCCTTGGTCACTATGTAGTATGCAATTCTCAGGTATATCTATTTGATTCAATGTATCATTTACTAAGCTTTGACCCTGTTTGTTATCTATTTTATACGCCACAATTTCTCCGTTATAAACATCCATAGTTGAAGATAAATACAACATAGAGTTACCGAAAGGTAAATAAGTAATATCAGTTGTTAATACTTCCATTGGTTGGTTAGCTTTAAACTGTCTTTGTAATAAATTATCTGTTCTATAATAAGGTTTACCCATTTTTTTGGATTTTTTAGGTCTAACTCGGCAGTTCAGATTATACCCTCGCATGATTCTCTGAACTCTTTTATGATTAATTGATGCTGAATACAATTGATTAATCAATGCTGTAATTTTGCGATAACCGTAGGTGAAATTATTTTCTTCACATAATTCAATAACCTTTTGAGTCACTTTATCTTTTTCCTTGTCCTTATGTTTCCATCTATAGTATGTCGATTGAGGTATTTCTAAAACATCGAGTATCATTTTGATTGAATACTTATGCTTGAATTGATCAACTAATTCTACAATTATTTTGGATACCACTTCCTTTCTAACTCCTTGTACTTTTTTAAAATATCTATTTCAATATCTTTTTTCTTATTATCTAACTTTAATTGTTCTACTTCTGATAATTCTTTCACGCCTTTACCGTAAGTATATTGCTTGCCTCTTTGTTGATAAAATCTATAAGTTTCACCATTTCGATACCATCGCCACCAAGTTTTTACCTGTGTGCTATTTTTGATATTTAATGCTTCCATAATTTCTTTTACAGTATATCCAGCTTCTTTCATTTCAATCGTTTTATATTTTGTTTCTATTGAATAAGACATTATTTTCATAGAAAAAACACCTCCGTATGATTCATTTTAAATGAATTCAACGAAAGTGTTTTTATTTTATTCCCACTAATTGGTGTCAGTTCATAGTTCTCCTAAGGCTTGTTTATTTTTATCTATGGGGTATTTTTCACATTATATTATTGGCAGTGAATAGTGCCGACCCTTCGGTAATTGCACTCGCCGAAGACTACAGGCTGAGGCAGTGCCCGCAAAAAGCGTGCACAAAAAACTGCCAACAAAGTCGATAGTTTGTTGACACTCTGAAACAAAATTAATGTCCTCTTAGTTTTTTCAATACGTTTAACAGAAACAACTACTTAAATTCTGCTTTTTACTATTATATTGCACAAATGATATTTAATATAACCCCCGCCCTTCACATTTTAATTATTTTTACTATTGATATGTATATTAACTTCAAAAATCACTTAATTGCACATGTCACAGCTAATAAAATACCATTGTTATGTTTTCATATTTACTAAATTTTAACGTTAACTTACAGTTAAATTTAAAATTTTTCGCTATATTAGGACTATAGTACGATGTTCAAAACGAGTAACTGCGTTATATTATGTTTAACTTGCAACAACTTATTTTCATACGGAGGTAGCGTTATGAATAAATTATTACAATCTTTATCAGCTATAGGAGTGTCAGCCACACTAGTGACACCTAATTTAAGTGCAGAAGCAACTGAAAATACTATTCCTGAAATTAAAGGTGCAACGGACACAATTGTTGAAAAAGGTAACGACTACAATGTGTTAAAAGGTATTCGTGCTTATGATAAAGAAGATGGTGATCTTACAGACAAAATTACTGTAAACGGACATGTAGATACAAATAAATCAGGAAAGTACAAAATTGAATATCAAGTAGAAGATTCTAATGGAGCAGTAGATAAATCAACACGTTACATTGAAGTAAAATAATATACATAACTATGTTTAACCACCCCTAATTGATAACAGTTATCACTATTGACCACTATATTTTTTAAATATGTCTAATTATGACACTTTTCACAAAATGTACACATAATTTTAACAAATCTTTCAACCCCCACCAGACGTTGTTTCTGTTGGGGTTGTTTTAATTTTACAATTTTTTTTTTGCTACAAACACTTGTAAATATCGCGTAATATCTTAAAATTGATGTTAAGCCCTACAATTGTAGTATTAGGAGGTCAAAAAAGTGTCAAAATTTAAGTCTTTGCTTCTACTCTTTGGCTCACTAATTTTACTTAGTGGTTGTTCAAACGTAGAAGTTTTAAACCCAAAAGGGCCAATGGCAAGTGATTCGAAGTTCTTGATTATCTATTCAATCATCTTCATGCTTGTTATTATGGCGGTAGTACTCATCATGTTCGCTTATTTCTTATTTAAATACCGCTTAAGAAATAATGATGAGTCAGGAAAAATGCATCACAATTCATTAATAGAGTTTATTTGGTTCGTTATTCCAGTCATCATTGTTATTGCATTAGCAATTCCAACGGTCAAATCGCTTTATCAATATGAAGCAAAACCAGAGAAAAAGGATGACCCAATAGTTATTTATGCAACTAGTGCCGGTTATAAATGGTTCTTCAGTTATCCTGAAGAAAAAATCGAAACAGTTAATCATTTAACTATTCCGAAAGATCGTCCTGTTGTCTTCAAACTTCAATCAATGGATATGATGACAAGTTTCTGGATTCCACAACTTGGTGGTCAGAAATATGCAATGACTGGCATGACAATGGATTGGACAATGACTGCAAGTGAAACAGGTACGTTCCGTGGACGTAACTCAAACTTCAATGGTGAAGGTTTCGCACGTCAAGTATTTGATGTTCATTCTGTAAGCCAATCAGACTTCAAGGATTGGGTTAAAGATGCTCAAAGTAAAAAAGTATTAGATCAAGATACTTTTGATAAGCAACTTTTACCTACTACTGAAAACAAAGAACTTACTTTCAGTGGTACTCATATGGCATTTGTCGATCCAGCAGCTGATCCTGAGTATATCTTCTATGCTTACGATCGCTATAATTACGTTCAAAAAGATCCAAACTTCAATTCTAAAGAAGAACTTACAGAAGATATTTTAGATGAACCGGATCAACCGAAACGTAAACCACAAATCTCAAATGCAAACTATGAGCGTCATGGAATGAAAGCCATGATCTTAGGTAACGACGAGCCATATAATAATGAGTTCAAGGAAGAAGAATCTCATAATATGGATGAAATGGAAAAACTCAGCGAAGGAAGTAAAGATAATAAAGCTTCTGAGCTAGAGAAAAATGACCAGGAACATGGAGGTGGACATTAATGAATTTTCCATGGGATCAATTACTGGTACAAGGTAACTGGATGATAACAATGGGACAAATCGGTGCCCCATTCATGGTTATCGGTGTAATTGCAGTAATCACATATTTTAAATTGTGGAAATATCTATATAGAGAATGGTTCACATCTATCGACCATAAAAAGATTGGTGCGATGTACTTAATCTGTGCCGTATTAATGTTTATTCGTGGTGGTATCGATGCGTTATTAATGCGTACTCAATTAGCAATTCCAGATAACAAATTCTTGGAATCAAACCACTATAACGAAATCTTTAGTACACACGGCGTAATCATGATTATTTTCATGGCAATGCCTTTCATTTTCGGATTATGGAATGTGATCGTACCATTACAAATTGGTGCACGCGATGTTGCATTCCCTATTCTTAACAACGTAAGTTTTTGGCTATTCTTCTCAGGTATGTTGTTATTCAACCTTTCATTTATCGTAGGTGGATCACCTGCAGCAGGTTGGACTAACTACGCACCATTAGCTGGAGAATTTAGTCCAGGTCCAGGCGTCAATTATTACTTAATTGCAATTCAAATTTCAGGTATTGGTACATTAATGACAGGTATTAACTTCTTCGTTACTATCCTCAGATGTAAAACACCTACAATGAAATTTATGGAAATGCCTATGTTCACTGTGACTACATTTATCACAGCTCTTATTGTAATTTTGGCATTCCCTGTACTAACAGTTGCGTTAGCGCTATTCACAACTGATAGAATCTTTGACACGGCATTCTTCACAGTTGCGGATGGTGGTATGCCAATGCTTTGGGCAAACTTCTTCTGGGTATGGGGGCACCCTGAGGTATATATTGTTATTTTGCCAGCATTCGGTATTTATTCAGAAATTATACCTACTTTTGCACGTAAACGATTATTTGGACATCAAAGTATGGTTTGGGCAACAGCAGGTATTGCATTCTTAAGTTTCTTAGTTTGGGTTCACCATTTCTTCACAATGGGTAATGGTGCCTTAATCAACGCATTCTTCTCAATCACAACGATGTTGATTGGTATACCGACCGGGGTTAAATTATTTAACTGGTTGTTCACATTGTACCAAGGTCGAATTACATTTGAATCACCGATGTTATTCGCCCTAGCGTTTATTCCTAACTTCTTATTAGGAGGAGTTACTGGTGTCATGTTAGCGATGGCAGCTGCTGACTACCAATATCACAATACGTATTTCTTAGTGGCACACTTCCACTATACGTTAGTTGCTGGTGTTGTGTTCGCCTGTCTCGGTGCACTGATATTCTGGTATCCTAAGATGGTTGGTTATAAATTGAACGAAACATTAAATAAATGGTGTTTCTGGTTCTTTATGATTGGCTTTAACGTATGTTTCATACCACAATTCGTACTTGGTTTAGATGGTATGCCACGTCGTTTATACACTTATATGCCAGAAGATGGTTGGTGGATGTTAAACTTAATCTCAACTATCGGTGCAGTACTTATGGCAATTGGTTTCGCTTTCTTAGTAGTAAGTATTGTTTACAGTCACTTCACTTCTCCAAGAGAAGCAACTGGTGATAACTGGAATGGTTTAGGACGTACTTTAGAATGGGCTACAGCTTCTGCTATGCCTCCTAAATATAACTTTGCAATCACTCCAGACTGGAATGACTACGACACATTTGTAAACATGAAAGAACATGGTCGCCATTATTTAGACAACCATAATTACTCAGAAATCCATATGCCAAACAATACACCTGTTGGTTTCTGGATGGGTATCTTCTTTACAATTGGCGGATTCTTCTTAGTCTTTGAAACAATATTACCAGCGATTTTATGTTTAATCGGTATCTTCGGTACTATGATTTATAGAAGTTTCCAAATCGATCACGGTTATCATATTCCTGTTTCTGAAGTAGAAGAAACAGAAGCTAGACTACGTGAAGCACGTAAAAAAGAAAGGGAGGCTGTAAGTCATGAGTCATGATGTAAATACAATTGATGCACGTTCGCATGAAGGTAATTTAAATAAACTTGGCTTTTGGATTTTCCTTACAGCTGAATTTTCACTTTTTGGTACGTTATTTGCAGCGTTATTAACATTGCAACATGGTGGCGACTACGCTGGTAAAATGACTACTGAATTGTTTGAATTACCATTAGTATTAATAATGACTTTTGCGTTATTAATCAGCTCATATACTTGTGGTATTGCCATTTACTATATGAGAAAAGAGAAACAAAAATTAATGATGATTTGGATGATTATCACTGTATTGCTAGGTGCAATCTTCGTAGGTTTTGAAATTTATGAGTTCGCACACTATGCACATGAAGGTGTTAATCCTACAATCGGTTCTTATTGGTCAAGTTTCTTTATTTTATTAGGTACGCACGGTGCCCACGTTTCACTAGGTATCGTCTGGATTATTTGTTTATTAATTCAAATAGGTATGCGTGGCTTAAATGAAGATAATGCACCTAAATTATTTATAGTTAGTTTATACTGGCACTTCTTAGATGTTGTATGGATCTTCATCTTTACTGCCGTATATATGATAGGGATGGTGTTTAGTGGATGAATACAATAGTTAAGCATACAGTAGGCTTTATCGCCTCAATCGTTTTGACCATATTAGCAGTTTTCGTGACACTTTACACATCAATGACTTTAAATGCAAAGATTACAATTATATTTGGCTTTGCTTTTATTCAAGCAGCAGTGCAGTTACTAATGTTCATGCATTTAACTGAAGGTAAAGACGGTAATCTTCAAGGTTTCAAAGTAATCTTCGCGATTATTATCACTTTAATTACTGTTATTGGTACTTACTGGGTAATGCAAGGTGGACATTCAAGTCACTTATAAGTGTCAAAAAAGACTTCTCTTCGGAGAAGTCTTTTTTTTATCTAATTATTACTTGTCTCCCCCTATTATTATGAGCAATTGCCATTATTGTAATGGCTTGTATTAGTAATTTTACGTTAGTCCCTATTATAATGGTAATAGGTTTAAATTTGGAACGGAGGTTTAATTATGAAGCACCCTATTATTATAGATACTGACCCTGGCATTGATGATGCAGCAGCTATCAGTATTGCACTAAATCATCCTGATTTGGATGTTAAAATGTTGACCACTGTAAATGGGAATGTAGGCATTGAAAAAACAACAGCAAATGCATTGAAACTTACACAATTTTTTAATAGTAATGTTTCCGTACATCGAGGTGCATCACATCCTTTACTGTCTGACATATTCAGTGCCAGTAGTGTCCACGGCGAATCTGGAATGGATGGTTACGAGTTCCCAGAAGTAGACGCATCAACACTGTCTTCTCATAATGCAGTTGCAGCAATGTATGACCTACTTATCAATAGTAAAGAACCCATCACACTCATTCCGATTGGACCATTAACCAATATTGCTTTGTTATTAACTACATATCCCGAAGTAAAAACACAGATTAATGAAATTATTTTAATGGGAGGTAGTGCTGGCCGTGGCAATGTCACTCCATTAGCAGAATTTAATATTTATTGCGACCCTGAAGCTGCTCATATTGTGTTTAATTCAGGATTACCTTTGACGATGGTCGGTTTAGATGTAGCACGTAGTTCGACTTTAATACATGCCAAATTAGAGAAACTGAAAAGTTTAAATGATACAGGACGTATGTTGCATCAATTATTTTCACATTATCGTGGAGATGATTTTGAATATGGTATTAACATTTATGATGCATATACCATTTTATATTTATTACATCCTGAACTTTTTCAAATTGTAGAAGCTCGCGTAGATATCGAAACAACTGGGGAATTAACTAGAGGGGCTACTGTTACAGATTTAAAATCTGCATATCCTAATTGCACTGTCGTTATGGGGATTGAAACAGACATTTTCGAAAAAATCTTCTTTGACGCTTTAACATATTGTAAGTAAAACTCACACAATCTCATAATGGTATCTGCTCATTCAGATAATATTTTAAGGCTGGAATAACATTATTCTAGCCTTTTAGTATGTCTTTCCTGTTTTATTATAATTGTGATTTTCCTGTTTTAAGTAATGCTTAAAAATATGTTTTAACATTGACTCATTAGTCAAATGGGGTTGTTCATAATTTGTACCCATGACAATGATATAGCGATCGTTAAAATATACTGTAAACACTTGGCCATAAAAACCGCCATTGATGCGATTTTTATCAGGGAAACTATAATAACCAAATCTATATGCTTTAGGATATCGAGAAGTCATGCTTTCTTTAATAAATGGTAATGTTTCAACAGCAGAAAATATTTTATTGTGTTGTAAATTTAAAATGAGCTGCGCCATATCATATGGAGCCATAAATAAATTACCTGCACCATAATATTGGTTTAGAAAGCGCGGTTGTTGTTTCACTGGTTTTTGATTAACTTGTTTATATCCGATTGCCATATTGTGTGCTAAATTATGATCATTGTAAAAAGCTGTAAATTTTAAATCATTTGGTTGCATTATCATTTGTTTAAATGCTTGTTCGTATGATTGGTGAGTAATCACCTCAATCAAATGTGCTAATACAATATAATTACCATCATTGTATTGTGGCTTTTTATAGAGTTTAGGATTAATACCTCTACGTTGTATTGCCTGTGTAGCTTCTTGAATTGACGTAACATGTTCAGAGGGCTGATATTTAAACAAACCACTTTGATGTAACATTAAATCATTGCTGTTTAATGGATAAATGGTTTGAAACCATGGTATATATTGTGTCAGCGAAGCCTCCATATTAATTTGCTTTGCAATAGCTAACTGTTTTAACATTAGCCCTGTTAAAAATTTTTGACTTGACCCGATTAAATACATCGTATTAGCGTCATTAGGTTGTAATGTATCAAAATTTTTCATACCATAGCCTTTATTTAATTTTAACTCTCCCTCTTGCATAATCGTAATGGTGCCATTGAAGTTTACTGATTCTAAATAGTCATTAATTTGTGTATACACTTTATTAGTTGTATCCATTGTCGTGTTTATACGCACTACTTTATTTGTTTTTCTAGTGGTGTTATGGCTGTTGGTCGGTATTGTTTTCTTTGTAGCTTCATTGAAAAGGTACTTATATAGATAAGTACCTCCCAAAGTTAATACTACCAACATCACAAAAGTTGTTAATCCAATAAGTAGTTTATGTTGTTTTATTTTCTTTTACCTTCCTTGTAACTTTGTACTATCAATCTACATATTTAGCTATAAATTGATCCTCAATTGCTGTAATGTTGTCGACATTTAAAGAAAAATAAAGTTTAATTTTAGGTTCTGTACCTGACGGTCTCAGCGCAATAAAACCTTCATCAAAAATAAATCTTAGTAAATTTGTTTTAGGTAAAGACAGGCTTTGTACCGACTGTTCCATTATATTTGTTACTATACCTTGTTGATAATCTTCAACACGTTTAACTGTTAATCCGCACATCTCAGTTGGTAAAGTTGTATCTGTTCTAAATTGATTCATAATAGCATTGATTTTGTTAACCCCTGCTGCTCCCTCATAACTTAATGCCACTGTCTTATCTTTGAATTGTCCAATATTTTGATAAATATCATTAATTACATTGTTAAATGTCAGTCCATTTTGTGCTAATAAATTTTTATATTTAATAATTAATGGCACAATTTGAATAGCATCTTTATCACGAGAAATAGATTCAGCTAAATAACCATGACTCTCTTCAAAGGCTAGCAATAATTTTTCTTCTTCCGCATCTTTTTCTTCCAATAATTCTGAAATGTATTTAAAACCAGTTAACACATTATTAATTTCGACATCGAGTAACTGTCCTAGTCTTTCAGCTAATTCACTCGTGACAATTGATTTAACTATATATAATGGTTGATTTGAATCAGCGAGATCTTGAAATCTTAATTTCATTAACATTAAACCTATCTCATTACCATTGAAATAACGGTATGAACCATCTTCATAAACTTCAACAATGCCCAGTCGGTCAGCGTCAGGATCAGTAGCAATAACTAAATTTGCATTGCTTTCTTGTGCTAAGCTAATTCCCCTTTCAAAAGCCTCAACTTCTTCGGGATTGGCACTTTTTACAGTCGGAAATCCGCCATCTGGTTGCGATTGTTCTTTTTCAATAAAGTAATTTGTATAGTCTAATCCAGTCAAAATATTTTCTAAAATAGGTAAACTTGTACCATGTAAACTTGTTAATACTACTTTTTCATTATTATATTCTATTTTATCTATCAACTTTGTGACAGCTTCAATATAACTTTCAGTTACTGTATCATCTAAATACTGTATCTTTTGATTTGCTTTAAGTTCTGAAAAATCTGGTTTAGTTAGCTCTAGCGGCTTATCAATAGCATCTATATAACTGCTCAATGTTGTCGATTCCTCAGGTAATAATTGTCCTCCGGCATCATTATAAACCTTAATGCCATTATAATTTTTAGGATTATGACTAGCTGTTATCATAACACCGGCAGTAGCATTTAAATGTCTAACTGCAAATGATAATTCAGGTGTAGACTTATAACTCGCTGCCAATATGACTTGTACACCATTAGCTGCTAAAATACCTGCCATTTCTTCAGAAAATTCTTTTGACAAATATCGAGTATCAAAATGAATAACCACTGATGGTGTTGCATGTTGTGCAGTCAAGAATTGTGCTAGCCCTAGTGCTACTTTACGTACAGTAAAAGCATTCAATTTTCCTGGACCTATACCAAATGTACTCCTGATGCCTGCAGTTCCAAATGATAGTGTACTATTAAAACCATATTCAACTTCCTCTTCCGATTGCGTTTCATAAAATGGTTTTACTAAACTTTCATCTAACTTCTCAATCCATTGTTGTTTCATTAGTATAATTCCTCCTGCGCCGCGTTTATATTTTAACTTCCTTTGAATATATATCTACTTTCCACACTACTGAAAACATTAAACAGTATAGCTAAAAATTCCTACCAAAGTTTTAGCGAATGAGTAATGACGTTACACATATTAATTATAGCTGAAATTCATGAAAAAAGTATAGTCAATGGTGCTCAAGTAATGATCATATTTCACTATGCAATGCGCACACTTTAATGAAACATAGTTGATATTTTTCTCTCAAAGTAATAAAATATTACCTTATAGTACATTTTAATATTTACATTTTTTTAATACAATTTACAATCGCAACATTTTTTATTAACATCTATATTTGTACAAATTATAAAATAAAGTGGGAGAAAAATAATGAATAAACTTTTTAAATACCTTTTGATTCTACTTTCATTAGGACTTGTCGTTATTCCAGTTATTTATACTATTATGTTATTTAAAGCCTCTCAAGGCGCTATTGACGATTCATTTAATGGCAGTGACTCAAACCGTAAATCTAATTTACGAGATTCCAAAGTCAATCCATCAAAAGATCCAGTATCGATCTTATTTTTGGGTATCGATGAGAATGAACAACGTAAAAAAAATGGCCAAAGCGCATCCAAATCTCGTACGGATGCCATGATTTTTTCAACTTTAAATCCAGATACTCAACAACTAAGAATGTTAAGTATCCCACGTGATACAATAAGCTATATTCCAAAAGTAGGATATTATGATAAAATTACACATGCTCATGCTTTTGGTGGTCCTATTGCGTCAATGGACGCAGTTGAAGGTACTTTAAATGTACCTGTAGACTATTATGTACGAATTAATATGCTTGCGTTTGTTGACGCGGTCAATGAACTTGATGGTATTTATTACGATGTGCCATACAATTTAAGTGAACCAAACACAAACGATACAGGTAAAATAAAAGTTAAAAAAGGTTATCAAAAATTAAATGGTGATGAAGCATTAGCTGTTGCACGTACACGTCACAATGACTCCGATTTAAAACGTGGTCAAAGACAAATGGAATTAATAAAACTACTTATTGCCAAAGCACAAAAGCAAAATTCTTTCAGTAAACTTGACGACGTCATTAAAATCGTCGGCAACAACTCAAAACATAATTTAAGTTCGGATGAAGTTAAATCATTAGCTACAACATACCTAAAAAGTAATTTAGATATTGAAACAACTCAACTTGAAGGTGAAGATGATTACTTAAACAACGTCTATTATTATAATCCTGACATAAACAGCATTATGAAAACATCGAATTTGTTGAGAAAAGATTTAGATTTACCTAAAATTGAAGATGCAGACAAGTTCTTAAATCAACGAGTGACTGATTTTTATGGTACACTCGTACCACAAACTGAAATTGATCAAAGTTTATTAAGAAAAAATCAACAAGATTCATCACAAAGTGAAGATGAATCAAACGATGAGTCAAATACAAATCAACAACAAAATGATACTCAAAACATGGATCCAAATATGCAACAAGATGATAGTCAAAACTCCGATCAGAATATGCAACAGGATAATAGTCAAAATATGGATCCAAACATGCAACAAAATGGCAATAACCAATCAGGACAATCAAATGAAACTCAAAATAATGATCAAATGGCACCTTCCGCTGATACGAACCAATCAAACCAAATGCCTACTGGTCAGTATTAAAGAAAGGAGCACATAATATGTCACGCAAAACATATGATAAACTGGCCCACATCAATGGGATGTTTAATATGTTAGAACAACAGATTATTCATAGTAAAGATATGGCATTGTTTAGAAATGAATTCTTTTATGTTAATCATGCGCATAGAGAAAATTATGAAGCTTTACGCCTCTATTATAAAGAGAGTGATGCAAATCCTGTTGTCGATGGTGCTTGTTACATTGTTGCTTTACCTGAAATATTTGATAAAGTGGATGTATTCGAATCTGAATTACCTTTCACTTGGGTCTATGACCAAAACGGTATAACTGAAACAATGAAACAAATCAGTGTCCCTATTCAATATCTAATAGCAGCAGCTTTAGAAGTTACAGACGTTAATCTGTTTAAACCTTCTGGTTTTACTATGGGCATGAATAATTGGAACATTGCACAAATGCGTATATTTTGGCAATATAGTGCTATAGTACGTAAAGAAGCACAATAAATGTATGATTACTACCCTATCTTAGTTTAGCTTTGATAGGGTTTTATTTATAAGAAATGAGGGATACTATGTTCAAAATAATAACAACAGAAGCAGAAAAACAAGATGCTTTTGATATTAGAAAGAAAGTTTTTGTAAAAGAACAAGGCGTACCAGTCGAAAATGAATTAGATGATTATGACGCAATTGCAACACATATTATTGGCTATAATGACAATCAACAGCCTTTTGCTACTGCACGCTTCAGACAATATGAACAAGGTGTAAAAATCGAAAGAGTAGCCATTCATCCTGCATTTAGAAAATCTGGTTATGGAAAAAAATTAATGCAATTCGTCGAAAAATCAGCCGCACAACAAGGTTACACAAAACTTATTTTAAATGCGCAACTACACGCGAAGTTATTTTACTCATCTTTGGGGTATAACAGTGTCGGAGACATTTTTTATGAGGAAGAAATAAAACATGTCAAAATGGTCAAATCAATATAATAGCGCAATACTAATTATTATTACTATTCTATGCAACCATTGTAATAATTATTATATGTAATTAACATAAATCTATTGTAATTACGCGTTTTCATAGAAGTTTACAATATTATTGCACATTACTATTATATTACAAATTAATGAAAAATGACCTTCTAAGACTTTTGACGTATTATAATGAAAACAAATTTATACATAAAGGAGTAGTTTCATGCAAAAGAAAAAGTTTAATTATAAAGCACCTTCTATTATTGCTCTGACACTTGCAGGAACAGCTTTAACTACACATCACGCTCAAGCTTCTGAGAAAACACAGGATCAAACTACAAATAAAAATATTTTAGATGACAACAGCACAGTTAAACAAGCTGAGCAGACAAAGTCAGAAGTAAGTAACCCTACGACAAACGTTTCGGGAACACAAGCTTATAAAGACCCATCTGTTGTAGAAGAAACTCAAAATGAAGCAACTTCCACTTACGATGCCAAATTAGACGAGTTAACAAATGAAGATTCGGCACAAAATAATGAAGCAACTACAGAGCAACAAGTTGACAACACAGATACAGCGAATACTGATAACGATGGTTCATCAGCGAACAGTGCACAATCAACTGATACTCAAAATGACGATCAAGCTAGTGCTCAAGATCAAAACAGTTCAGCTGAAGTTAGACAACAAGATGATGCTGCTTCAAATACTGACTCTGACGCTAAGTATGATGTTAATGCTCAAGCTGACGACCAAGCTAAAGATAATA
>NZ_PPQB01000012.1:297141-331688 GCF_002902345.1 Staphylococcus arlettae | reverse complement strand
TAGTATTGTTTTAGATTTAATGACTGAGATAAACGTTGATGAAGAAACAATGCAGCAAAATCATGCTAATCTGGAATAAAACCTACAAAAGACGATTCACTTTAATACTCCACATTTATTTGTGGGGTATTTTTAATTTAAAGAAACGCCTTGAGATATTTCCTAGTAGTTATAAAAATTAATTAGTATTGAATATCACTACTACATTTTTGAAAAGTGATGTAGATTTATAGCCAGAATTTTTAGATTTACATTGACGATACTGCATCAAAAGAAAAAGTCAATCTACTTTTTCTAGGTTGACTTTTATTTTTATATCTAAAGGCACACTTACACACCTAAAAAACGTCGTGCTAAAAACAAATTTACATGTGGTAATCCAATATCCTTATTATACATTTTAACAGTTGGTTTAAAGCAAACTTTAAAAATATATAATTTTTAACCTATTCAATTACATTTGTTTCTTAAAACGCATATATGAGCCAGAATAGAAAAGAGTTGCAGGAAAGATCAAAGATTGCTTAAGAATCAGCAAGTTTTGGCGTTAGAGAGTAATAAAAAAGATTCAAAAATTAATTAGAGGAAGAGAGGCTGCTTAATTATTCCTTTGATACACCTACTAATGATAGATAAAACGTGGATGTGTAAGAAGTATCATATACTACAGACGCTGTAAATATTAATCAACATTAGGAAGAAAAAAAGGGTGAATAAACACAACTTAAAAAGGCTTTTGGAGTCGTTTGTTAGTAACTAATTGTAATTAAAAAGGTGCGACAAGCTCATAAACTTGTCGTACCTTTTTATGTAAATCGTACTTCTGATACTCATCAATTTAATTTTAAATTTAAGTTTATTTATCAATAAAATTGGGTATTATTTATTAAGAGACGTATAACGCTTGCCACACTTATATCAAATTAATTTAATTGTAGTGAGCAATTTAGCTTATTATGAAAAAGATGAGCTGAGGCAAGCATGTGCCTGCTCATTTTTAAAATTGGAGGCTAAATTCACAAAAAAAATTCTATTAACAGGTGCTTCAGCATATATAGAAAATAAGTCTAATGAACAAAATATTATATGGAAATCTTCAGATTTATTTGATTTAAATGAGATAACAGAAGTAATGAAAAACGTAGATATCGCTATCTATCTTGTTCATTCGATCATACCTTGAGCTAAGTTAACACAAGCAAGTTTTGAAGATATGGATGAAATATTAGCAGATAATTTTGCTAAAGCATCAAGGTTTTAATAAAGTTAAACATATCATATTTATGAGTGGCCTAATTCCAAATACGAATGAATTACCACAATGTTTAAGAAGTCGCTTAGAGTGTAAAGACATTTTAGGAGCATATGGTGTGCCAGTAACTACGTTGAGAGCTGGACTAATTATAAGTGCTAAGGGAAATTCTTATCCAATACTAAAAAATTGGTATCCAATGCTCGTTTTTATATAGTTAATATGAAATTTATATTCATAGATTGTTGAATATAAATTGTTTTATGCTACGTTTAATTTCCTACTACTATTTCCTAAAAAAGAAAAGGAGCTAAATATGATTAATATTATATCAGCGATAGGATCGCTTGGAACATTTATTATGGCGTTATTTTATTTTGTATCAGTATCAGTTCAACTTTACCAAATGAAAATAAGTTTTATTCCTGCATTAGGATTTAATCAGATTTTATTAATTAGAGATAAAGACCAAAAATTAAATTTAAAAAACACCTCTTCCAATGTGGAAGAAAATGAAGATTATTTGAAATTATATAATTTAGGAGGCGGTGCAGCAAAAAAAATCACCATTGAAGTTTTATTAGATGAAGATAAAGTTATTCAAAAAAAGTATGTTAATATGTTACCTAGTAAAGAAGGTTATATGTTACCTATAAATAAGACAGTATTTGATGAATTAGACGATACTATAAAAAATAACGGTTACGAATCCAATATGAATATTAAGTTATCCTATTATCATAATGTGAGTAGAAAAAAACAAGAAATATTTTTAAAAGGGCATATAGATGAATTCAATAACTACAAAGATAAGGAAATTTATGAATTACAGTTTATTTAAAGTAATAAAATGAATGAAAAATAAGATAGTTAATAGTAAGGTCTTTCTTTAACAAAATGCTTTTTAATCATAAAATATGCTAATGATTCTTATAATAATCGTATTTTTTATATCATCTCATTAGTTGATACTTTGCTTGTTCAGTTAACACTAACAAAGAAAAAATAGAGTTCAGCTTGTTTTAAATACTGATTATGAGTTAATTATTTTATAAGAATACTAATCTACATTTTCATGATTAATTCATAAAATAACTAGCCTAGAATTACAAAGAGTGCAAATTTATGTCTATAATTAAAATTCTAGTTAGAAAAATCGTTCCTTATTAAGACAAAATTTGATTATGAAACGATTAGGAGAGCTCTTTTTAAAAGGACTCTCTATATATATATTCTAATAAAAAATGTTATGTGATATATTAATGGATGAAGTTTCTAATTTGAGGAGGAGATAGAAAAATGGTTAATGTAGCGCTATTGGTTCGACTTGAAGCAAAACCTGGAAAAGAAACGGAAGTTGAAAGCTTCCTACGTGGGGCCCTACCTGTGGTTCAGGAGGAGTCAGAAACGATCGCATGGTTTGCGATCCGACTTGGACCTACGACATTCGGCATCTTTGACGCATTCCCGGACGACACAGGTCGTCAAGCACACCTTTCTGGTCAAGTGGCTGCGGCATTGACGGAGAAATCTCCTGAACTTTTCGTAGAGCCACCAGTGATTGAAAATATTGACGTCCTTGCTTCCAAGCTTCCTAAATAAAGTCATATTATCGCTGCCATCGTATCTGTCCAGAGACAGTGGATGGCAGTTTTTTGATTATTAGTTTTGGCGTGAGCTATATAAAGTGGAAGGTTCTGTTGCAAAGTTAGAAAAATATAGCTAATCACCATTTTATTGTGTCAGTCTTCGCTTAACCGGCTAACATGTAACTAATTTCGTGGCATGGTGAAAATCCGTAGATCTGAAGAGACCTACGGTTCTTTTTATATAATCCGTAAATACATTCAATGCCTTTGAGTGTATTTTTTGCTGTATTGAGACATTGATATCTTGTCTTTCTCAGCTTAATATGACGATGATCTTGTTCAATGAGGTTATTGAGATATTTAGATGTGCAATGACAATTAGGGATCAGCTTAAACACTTTCATTATTTTAGCCATGGCTACCTTCGTTGAAGGTACTTGATCTGTAATTATCATTTGAGGTGTGCCAAATTGTTTAATAAGGCGCTTAATAAACGCATATGCTGAATGACTATCCCGTTTCTTACGTAACCAAATATCTAATGTATGACCCTCTGTATCAATGGCACGATACAAATAACACCATTGCCCTTTGATTTTGATATATGTTTCATCAATACGCCACTTATAATATGCTTTTTCTTCCAAATTTGATACAAAATAGGTGCATATTCTTGAACCCAACGATAAACGGTTGAGTGATGAACATCAACACCACGCTCCCTTAATATTTCAGATATATCACGATAACTTAATGCATATCTTAAGTAGTAGCCAACGGCTACAGTTATAACATCTTTATCGAATTGTTTATATCTGAATAGTACATACAGAAGACTCCTTTTTGTTAAAATTATACTATAAATTCAACTTTGCAACAGAACCCTTATGTAGATGAAGAAAAATTCATTCCAGCTTTGTCTATCCACCTATCGCCTTTATCTACGCACTCCACCTTTAAAATCTACAATTTCTTTATGCTTATTCATTCACTAGCCCTCCATACTCTTCTTATCGTTCTTTTAATTCACACACCCCCTTTTCCCTCGTCACTCGGTCATGGCAGTTTGTAATTCTTGTTCAATTAAGTCGATATGTGTACTGATTAAATTCCGTTGTTCATTCAAGAATTTTAGGTGTGCGCGTAACACGCTTGGGACATCTATTTGGTTTTGATAAAGCATATCTGTGTTTTTTCGGATTTCTTTTAATGGCATATTCAAATTGCTTAGGCACTGGATAAATTTAATCATTTCGATATCGTCGTCTGTGTATAAACGCTTGTTATTGCTATCTCTGTCGATGTGTTTCAAGATATTCTTTTTCTCGTAATAACGCAGTTTGCTTTTAGGTATATTGCAATAATCTGAGACATATTCAATGTAATATTGTTCCATGTAAGCAAATCCTTTCCCTTAAACCAAGGTTTAACTGATATTGTACTCTATATAAACATGAATGAGGAGGAAAGACAATGAAAAAAGCTTTAATTGTTGTAACAAACATTGCGAAATACGATAATTTAGACAGACCTACGGGTGCGTGGTTCTCAGAGGTTACGCACTTTGCGAAAGATTTCTATGACGCAGGTTATGATGTTGATTTCGTAAGTCCGAACGGTGGATATGTGCCTCTTGATCCTATCAGTCTTAGCCCTGAAATGATGGGAGCTGAGGACTGGGAATACTACACGGATCATGATTATATGAATAAATTTGGACAAACATTATCTCCAAAAGAGGTTAATCCTAGCGACTATCAAGCCATTTACTTTGCAGGTGGACATGGTGCGATTTGGGATTTTAGAAATAACAAAGAACTTAACGACATTGCGTTAAGTATTTACAATAACCAAGGCGTTCTCTCTTCTGTATGTCATGGTGCGGCTGGTCTACTCGACATTAAAGAAAATGGCGATTACCTCGTTCGTCATAAAGACGTGACTGGTTTTACAAATAGTGAAGAACAAGCAAATGGTACAACTGAATACATGCCATATTTATTAGAAGACGAATTTATTAGTAACGGTGCACATTTTAAAAAAGAGGATGACTGGAGCAATTTCGCAGTCGTAGATGGTCGCATTGTGACTGGTCAAAATCCTCAATCAGGACATGCTGTTGCTGAACACGCTTTAAAAATCTTAGCTAATCAATAATTTCATAAAGGAGCGATACACATGAAATCATTAATTATCGGTGCTAATGGTGGCGTCGGTCAACATCTTATACGTAAAATGAAAGCACGAGATGTTGATTTTACTGCCGGTGTTAGAAAAGAAGAACTAGTTGAATCTTTAAAAGCAGATGGTATCGATGCAACTTACATTGATGTTGCAAAACAATCTATTGATGAATTAATAGAATTATTTAAACCGTATGATCAAATCCTTTTTTCCGTCGGTTCTGGTGGGAGCACAGGTGACGATCAAACAATTATAGTAGATTTAGACGGTGCAGTGAAAGCAATTAAAGCAAGTGAACACGTCGGTCGTCAACACTTTGTTATGGTATCAACGTACGACTCACGTCGAGAAGCGTTTGATGCGTCAGGCGACTTGAAACCATATACCATTGCAAAACATTATGCGGATGACTACTTAAGACATGCAAATTTAAAATATACCATCGTACATCCAGGCACTTTAACAAACGAACTTGAAACGCACCAATTCAATATGAGTGCGCAATTTGAAAATGTACAAAATCCGTCTATTACAAGAGAAGATGTAGCAGAAGTGCTTGTTTCTGTATTAACTGATGAAGCATTACAAGGTCACGAATTCCAAATCATCAATGGTGATTTGTCATTATCAGACGCTACGACTAAATATCTGGAGGAATAATCAATAAATTGTACTTGCAAAACGACCACAAGATATCCTTCAAGACCGATGTATTTAGAGTTGAAACAATAGAAGCACGAGAACCTCAAGTAGAATCCATTTATCAGTAGATCCTTACTTGAGAGGTAGAATGAATGATACAAAAAGTTATATTCAACCTTTCTAAGTGGATGAGCCATTACAATTTGTCGTTTTCCCACTCGCGAAACTATTATAAGACTTATCATAGCAACGTCTGGAACATATATTTTGTTCCAGGCGATTTTTTTATATTTACACTTAAAATCAATGTATATCAAAATGATTTTCAACATGGGGCATGTCAATGCATATGCGCTATTTGTTTAATTATGATTATATCAAACATTTACTTTGTAATTTGACTATAGTGATAAGTCTCTAAACTAAGAAAATCAAAAGTTAAATTGCGTGTATGAATGTAAAAAGGAGTAAAAAAATTATATTTTCATATAAATATTATGTGGCATTGTAACATTAATGTAATAATGTGGCCTGTAAGACAAATATGAGGAGGGTTTTTATAAGGTTCTTCTTATTAGTGAAATTGTTAAAAAAACAAAATGCAATGAACTGACAAATTAAAATCGCTTTAAGTCGTATTCTCAAAGAATCTATAAATCACTCGTATATACACAGCCCCTTACTATCAGTTAAAATGTCACTTTTCGGTTCTAATATTTATTATTCATAAGATATACAATATATGATACAATTCATTCAAATATATATTTGAATGAGGTGCTCTATGGTTCAGACTATTGTAACTGCGGCAATACTTTATATTGCAACTGCGGTAGATTTATTAGTGATTTTATTAATATTTTTTGCTAGAGCAAAGACTAGAAAAGAATATAGGGATATTTATATAGGTCAATATTTAGGATCGATTATTCTCATATTAGTCAGTTTATTTTTAGCTTTTGTGTTAAATTATGTTCCAGAGAAATGGATATTAGGTTTATTAGGTTTGATCCCCATCTACTTAGGTATAAAAGTTGCTATTTATGATGATTGTGAAGGCGAAAAAAGAGCAAAAAAAGAATTAAACGAAAAAGGTTTGTCCAAATTAGTTGGGACTGTTTCTTTAGTGACAATTGCAAGTTGTGGTGCAGATAATATTGGTTTATTTGTCCCTTATTTTGTAACATTGGATATTGTTGAATTACTGACTACCTTAATTGTATTTTTAGTTTTAATTTTCTTTTTAGTATTCACAGCACAAAAACTAGCTAGAATTCCTGGTGTGGGTGAAATTGTTGAGAAGTTCAGTCGTTGGATTATGGCTGTTATTTACATAGCATTGGGCTTATTTATTATTATTGAAAATGAAACCATACAAACAATATTAGGATTTATATTATAAATTAAGGTGTGACTTAATATGAGTAACAATAAAATTTGTGACGTCATTTGTGTTCATGAGGAAAAAGTGAATTATGCTTTAAGATTTTTAAAAGAAGAAAAAACTCAACGGCTTATCAATACATTATTAAAGATAAGTGATGAGAATAAGCTGAAAATTATATTAGCTCTAATTAAAGAGAAAGAATTATGTGTTTGTGACTTATCTATAACATTAGGTTTGAGTATAGCTTCAACATCACATCATTTGAGAGCCCTGTATAAAAGAGACGTGCTGAATTTTTACAAGGATGGGAAAATGGCATACTATTATATCAAAGATATAGAAATGAAATCATTATTAATAAAATGTATGACTTAAATATAAAGAAACGCTCACATTAAACGAGCGTTTCTTTGAATTCTTGTATTCTTTTTCCAATTTCATCTCTAACACGTTGAAATTCTGGCCATTCTTTTCCTGCTGGATCATCAAAGCCCCAGTGTTCTTTTTTAACATTAGGTGGTAATATAGGGCAATTATCGTCTGCATCACTACATAATGTTACGACCAAATCTGACTGTTCTAAGATATCACTATCAATCAAATCTGATGTATGGTTTGAGATATCAATATCCACTTCTTTCATAGCTTCAATTGCTTTAGGATTTACTCCATGCGTTTCAATACCTGCAGAATAGACATTCCAATCTTCACCCAATATTTCCCTTCCCCAACCTTCAGCCATTTGGCTACGACAAGAGTTTCCTGTGCATATAAAATAAATTGTTTTCTTATCCATAATTAAAGCCTCTTTTCTTAAAATATGATTAGTGTAAGGTATAAACCTAAGAGTGTTACAAATAGGACTGGAATAGTAATGATAATTCCAGTTTTAAAGTATGTTCCCCATGAAATCTTCACACCTTTTTGTGTTAAGACATGTAGCCACAATAATGTTGCTAAAGAACCAATTGGCGTAATTTTAGGTCCTAAATCAGAACCTATGACATTCGCATAAACCATACCTTCTTTTAATATTCCTGTAGCACTAGATTGACCAATCGCTATTGCATCTATTAAAACAGTTGGCATGTTGTTCATAATTGAAGATAAGAAAGCAGCTATAAAGCCCATACCCATGATACTGCTGAATAACCCATAACTTGAAATATTTGTTAGGATATCCCCAAGAATAGTTGTAATACCTACATTTTTTAGTCCAAACACAACAAGGTACATACCAATAGAGAATACAACAATATTCCATGGTGCGCCTTTAATTACTTGTTTTGTATGAACTGCTTTAGATTTACGAGCTAATATTACAAAGATAAGAGCAATGATACCAGCAATGATTGATACAGGTATTTGTATAAACTCACTAACAAGATAACCCACGAGCAGTATTGCTAATACAATCCATGAAATCTTAAATAGTTTAGGGTCTTTAATTGCATTTTTAGGATCTGAAAGATTTTCTGTATCGAACGTTTTAGGTATAGATTTTCTGAAATATAACCATAAAACGAGAATACTAGCAATCAGAGAGAATATATTAGGAATAATCATTCGACTAAAATATTCAATAAATCCAATATCGAAGTAATCTGCAGAAACGATATTTACTAAATTACTTACAATTAAGGGCAATGATGTTGTATCAGCAATAAAACCACTGGCAATAATAAAGGGGAAAATCACTTTTTTATTGAATCCTAGATTCCTAACCATCGCTAATACAATGGGTGTTAAGATTAAAGCTGCACCATCATTTGCGAAAAATGCTGCTACAATTGCCCCAAGTAACATAATAAAAACAAACATTTTTAAGCCATTACCGTTTGAAGCCTTGACCATATGTATTGCAGACCATTCAAAAAAACCAATTTCATCTAATATTAATGAAATAAGAATAACAGCTACAAAAGTTAAAGTTGCATTCCAAACAATACCGGTTACTTCTAATACATCGGAAAAACTTACGACTCCTGTAATGATAGCAACAACAGCTCCAATTAAAGCTGTAATACCAATATCTAAACCTTTTGGTTGCCATATCACAAAGATTAAAGTTAACAAGAAGATTATAATTGCTAAAATGGTCATCAACAGTCACCTGATTTCACATTTTTACATACACATCTTTGATTAGATGTATTAATGATGTTTAAGTTTTGAATAATATCATCTAAAATAGCATGATTAAGTTGATACCAATGTTTGTTGCCGTCTTTTCGTGTTGTAACTAATTCGTTATCTACTAATGACTTCATATGATGACTTAGTGTAGGTTGTGAGAATTGAAAGTGTTCTAATAAGTCACAAGCGCATAGCTCACCACAAGAAAGTAAATCTAATATTTCTAACCTGCTTGAATCTGATAAAACTTTTAATATTGCTGATAATTCTTTATAAGACATAAATATACCTCCTATTCATTACATAGATTAACATCTATATAGCATTGTGTCTATGTAGTTTTTTGACTAATTTTAGTATTAGATTAGAATGCGTCGTAAATAACTAGTTTTATTATCTTGCAAAAGTTGAAATAATAATTTATATTTAATACATCAAAAAAAGTTGATATATCATTTTAGTATTTTATAAAGGAGTTCGATTTTATGAGAATAAATCATGCAGGTAGATTATCTGTTGATTATTTTGTTAGCTACTTAAATCTAATTATGATATCAAGAGAAGTTTCTTTAAAAGAAGCTATATCATATATGAAAAAGGAGTTCTTTAAAGGAGAACCTGACATGTATGGTAAAATAACAGAAACTCATTTTAATCAAGCAATACTAGAACTCAAACAAAAATAGAAATATCTGTATATAAGAGAGGTGATTATTTAATGGAAATTATTAAGTCCAGTCCTAATAGAACTGAGGAAGAACAATTAGACTTTTATGAACAGATGTTTAATGCGCTAGCTGATAAAATCAGACTTAAAATTCTACATTCAATACGTCAAAGCGATTCAAAATCTTTATGTGTTTGTGATCTAGAAGAATTATTAGCGTTAAAACAATCTAAACTTTCCTATCATTTAAAAAAATTAGTAGATGCAAATATTCTTATTGCTGAAAAGCATGGCACATGGAATTATTATAAAATTAATGAGCAACAAATACAGGTGGTTTTAAATGAAGATACTTGCTGTAAGATACTTTAAGTATCTTCTTTTTAACATAGAATTAATCAATTTTTTTTGATTAATACATCAAAAAAAGTTGATTAAATAAATTCGGAGGCGTTATACTAATGGTAGATTCAATTATAGAATTCATAAAAACATTTCTGATGTTATTTTTTGAATTATTATTACTATTTATAGTAGTGAGTTTTATAGTAAGTCTGATTCAACAAGTTGTTTCAGAAGAAAAAATTAAAAAGCTTTTGAGCAAACCTAATAAAGCCGTCAATTATATATTAGGTATGATATTTGGTGCTGTTACACCATTTTGTTCTTGTTCAACTATTCCAATACTTGCAGGTTTATTAAATTCCAAAGTTCCTTTTGGTCCAGCGATGAGTTTTTTAATTGCTTCACCGTTAATGAACCCACTAATGATATTTATGTTATGGGCTTTATTAGGGTGGAAAGTAGCTATTGTTTATTTTGTAGTACTAGCAATTTTCAGTATTTTAACAGGTTTAGTATTTTCAAAAATGAATTTAGCTGAAAGTTATAAAGGGGTCAATGTTAAAGGTGATGGCTTTTTTGCTAATAAAACAGGATCTCGTTTTAAACAAGCATTAAACGATGCGTGGGCATTTTTATACCCAATGTTACCTTATCTATTTATTGGTGTATTTATTGGTGCCTTTATATATGGATTCATACCTGAAGAATTTATAACTAAGTATGCAAGTGGTGATGGTTTTATATCGGTGTTTATTGCTTCTGTTATCGGTATCCCTATGTATATCAGACCAGAAACAATATTACCTATAGCCGAAGCATTAGTATCAAAAGGTATGTCGCTAGGAACAGTAGTTGCATTAATAATTGGTGGTGCTGGCGCAAGTATTCCAGAGGTCGTATTGCTATCTAAGCTATTCAAGAAAAAATTTGTAATATCATTCATTATTGCAATTTTAATTGTAGCCATTGCTACAGGTTTGATGGTGAACATCAGTATTTAAAGGGGGTGAGTTAATGGGAATCAAAGATGTATTAAATAAAATGAAACCTCAGGATCAATCATGTTGTTCTGTAGAAATTGAAGAAAAAAAAGAAAAGAATGAAAAAGAACAGCAGGATAATAATAATTGTTGTAACAATTAATTTAGAAGTCTGTAAAATATATGCTTCTAATAAATAAATGAACGACAAATTCCAAAGTAATAGTATGGAACTTGTCGTTCTTTCGTTTCAGTTAAGGAAAATGATGTTGTTTATTTAATATTCTTTAAGACTTATAACAAAAAGACGTTAATTAAAAACCGCATCACTAACCGATACGCAGAAGCGTATCATAAATAAAGTTAAAGAAGAGATGATGAATAATAATATTTATTATACATTTTCCGGAAAATCTTAGAAGGGTTAATTAAATTGATTAAACCTAAAGAGATAGTTCAATTTTCAAAGCCATGGCTTTCGGCAGTTATATTTGTTGTTTTTATACATGTTCAAGTAGCAAATTTCACTGACTATAGTGAAGATTTTTTGAGCTATTTCATATTGGAATTGGACAATTAGGTTTACTTTTTCGATATAGCTTCGCATTCTTATTGTCTGGTCTTGTTTGCTTTATTTACTTGCACTATTATAAAAAAGCGATGAAAAAAATAAGGATCATTATATAAAAGGTGAAGTCTGTTGTTACTTTTGTGATATTTTTTATGGCAAAAGCTTGAATATATGAGTTTATTAGGATTTATATTTTTAATATTTTGGTGTGTAAATTAGTTTATAAATAATAGTATCATACAATTGAATTTGCATACATGAATGCTTTACATGATCAGCTCCCATTTAATTACTCTATATTAGAAAACTGATTCATTTTTTGATTTGAAAAAAATCATGAAATCGAGTATTGGCAAAATATATTATTTAATCGCATGAATCTTCTAATTCGAAATTATACATACACGATGTTCTACTATAATCAAGATATAGTTGATGAAATTTAGTATAAGTCACCTGGTTCAAAAGGATCAGCAGTTGAATTTTTCGTGATTTTAAAATTGAGAAAATACTTTTCAAGAATATCAAGATATATTAAATATAGTGAGATTATATAATGCCAAAGGAAATATGATGCTAATTCCAGCTTATACAGGAAAAGGGTTTTTACCAGTAATATTGATAAAGCGAGTAAAATCACCACTTTTTAGATAAATTTTTGTGATTTGATAAATTGATTGCTCAATAATTACTAATAAAGATTGAAAAGCTTTAAGAAGGGTACAACATTAAGTAAGAGACTTGGAGCTCTTGTCAATTAAGATAATGAGCAAGTGAGCTCGTTACGTAAAAGATGAGCTGAGGTAAAGTTTACCTGCTCATCTTTTTCTATTTGGAGGCTAAATATATGAAAAAAATATTATTAACAGGCGCTTCGGGATATATCGGTAGTCACTTAATGAATAAATTAAAAGATAACTATGAAATTATAGCTATTTCTAGAAATATAGAAAATAAATCAAATGAGCACAATGTTACTTGGAAGGCAGCTGACTTGTTTGATTTAAATGAAATCACTGAGGTAATGGAGGACATTGATATCGCTATATATCTTGTCCATTCTATGATGCCTTCAGCTAAGTTGACGCAGGCGAGCTTTGAAGATATGGATGCATTATTAGCTGATAATTTTGCTAAAGCTGCAAGTTATAACAAAGTTCAGCATATTGTATTTATGAGTGGTTTGATACCTAATACAAGTGAATTATCACCACATTTAAGAAGCCGTTTAGAGTGCGAACAGATTTTAGGATCATATGGTGTACCAGTAAGTACTTTAAGAGCTGGTTTGATTATAGGATCTAAAGGAAGTTCTTACCCTATATTAAAAAAATTAGTAGATAGATTACCTGGCCTGTTACTGCCAAAATGGGCTTATAATACAACATTGCCAGTCGCAATAGACGACGTGATTGACGGTTTATATAAAATTGTAGAGCGACAGCCGAATAAGAATGAATCGATAGATATTGGTGGACCTAGTCATATGACTTATAAAGACCTTTTCAAGCAAACTGCAGAGGTACTAGATAAACGATTACCTACGGTAGATTTGCCTATTATTCCCATTTGGCTAAGTAAATATTGGGTGAAACTTATTTCTGGGGTACCAAAAGAAATGGTTTATCCGTTAATGGATAGCTTAATTCATGATATGATTAGAAATGATGAAAATATTGTGAAAGACATTTCTATAGGCAAGATTGATTATAAGGAAAGTGTGCGTAATGCCTTGGAAGAAGAAACTAAGACACAAAAGAAAGGGAAGTCATCACGTAAGGGCGATATTAAAGATGTTAGAGCAATATCAAGGGTAGTCTTACCTAAAGATGTAAATATGATTCAATTGGCAGAATCATATGCAAATTTTTTAAATAGAATTACATTAAATGTCGTTAATAGTGATTTTAACGAAGATAACTTTACGATTAGTGTGCCGTGTTTAAATAAGGACTTACTATTATTAAGTAAAGATTTTAAAGCTTCTAATAATGAGAGAATTTTATATCGAATTGTTGGTGGAGATTTCGCTTTAGATTCAGATGGTGGTAATGCGAGATTAGAGTTTAGAAGATTACCTAATAGTGACGCATGTATCATAGCGTTACAAGAATATGAACCGACGTTACCTTGGTGGGTATATAAGTATACCCAAGCAAAAGTGCATAAAAGTGTAATGAATCTTTTTAAATTCAAGATTAATAGCCAAAAAACTAATAAAGGAGAATACTTTAATATGAAGAAGTTTATTTTGCCAATTGTTATTACAGGTGCAATTGTTTTGAAAGTATATGGATTGAAAAAGTATTTAGCTAGAAAAAATAACATGTCCAATGCCGAACTGTAACGGCTAAAATAAAGGCTAGTTACTTTTACAAAAAAAGAGGGGATCAACTATGAAAGTAAACGAGATAATTAAAACAATTATAAAAGTTATAACACCAATTACAGGTGGTAAATTTATAGGGAAATTTGCAGTGAAAAACGCGAGAAAAGATTATAAAAATAATGTTAAACCACCTTTTTCACCACCCGGCTATGTCTTTCCAATTGTGTGGCCAATACTTTATACAACGATGGGCGTAGCTTATGCATTAGTGACTAATAAATCTACTAGTAAGGATTTAAAAGGTGCTTATTACACGCAATTAATCCTAAATTATCTATGGTCGATATTATACTTCAAATATAAATTACGCTTTAGTGCGTTGATAGAGAGTGTTGTATTACTGGGCGCAGTAATTACAACAACTGTAAAATTTTTCAATGTAAAAAAAGTTGCTGGCATTTTACTAGTTCCATATATGCTTTGGAGCGCTTTTGCTACTTATTTAACAGCTGGTAATTGGTATTTAAATAAAGATAACCCAAGCTATACAGCGAAATCTGAGCATTAAATTGATGAAAAAGATTATATATATTGCGCTATATTGGTTTATAGTTCAAATGATTATTGCTCAACTTGGTACTCGTATTAGTTATAAGTTCTTAGAAAAAGATAATAAGTATTTTCGAAGTTGGAATATTGAACAAGAGGGTCAATTATGGCAACAATTAGTTAAAGTGCAATATTGGAAAGATCATTTGCCAGACGGTCAAAATCTTAACCCTAATATCAGTAGTAAAGCGACTTTCGATTTATCTAAAAATATGAATGATATACAGCGATTTATATTAGAAACTAGACGTGCAGAGGTGGTTCATCTGCTATCCATATTTCCTGTTATTGCGTTTTTTAAAGCGTCAAAAAACGTTAAAATAATTAATTTCATATATGTCATTATAGCTAATGTGCCTTGTATGATTGTTCAGCGCTATAATCGCCCTAAGTTAATACGTATTTATAATAAATTACAAAAAAGAAAAGGTGATTAAATGGGAAATAAGAAAGTGGTTGTCATAGGAGGTGGCTTGGGAGGGATTGCTAGCGCAATTTGTATGGCTCAAGCAGGCTATCAAGTGGATTTATATGAACAAAATAAGCATATCGGTGGAAAGGTAAATAGGTTAGACATAGATGACTATGGATTTGATCTCGGTCCATCAATTTTAACCATGCCTAAAGTATTTCAACGCTTATTTCAACGATGTGATGAAAGGCTAGAAGATTATGTTAGCATTCGTAAGTTAAGTTTACAGATTAGAAACGTTTATCCAGATGGCCAAATTTTAGATTTATATGAATCCATGGAAGATACGTTAACAAATAATGAATCGTTAACAAATAAAGATATAGAGCAACTTTCTTCGTTTTTTAGTTACGCACAAAAGATACATCAAGTTGCTGAAAAAAGCTACTTTGATAAGGGATTAGATACGATGTTTGCAATTATTCGTTATCATGGTCCGTTTTCAGCTTTAAAGCAATTCGATTATTTTCATACAATGCAACAAGCCATTAATAAAAGGGTAGATAACCCATATTTAAGAGAAATGCTAGGTTATTTCATAAAATATGTCGGCTCCTCATCTTATGATGCTCCGGCTGTATTGAGTTTATTACCTCAAATGCAACATGAGGAAGGTTTGTGGTACGTAGATGGTGGCATTCATAAGTTAGCGGAAGCGATGGAACAATTAGCGAGAAAATTAGGTGTGGGCATACATTTTAACACCCCCGTAAAACATATCAATTATAATAGTCAAAATAAGGTGACAGGGATAACAATAGAAAGTAATGAGGAAATATATGCAGATTACATTATATCTAATATGGAAGTAATCCCTGTTTATAAATATTTATTGAATTTTGATGCAAAGCAAATAAACAAATTGGAACGTAAATTTGAGCCAGCTAGTTCAGGTTATGTCATGCATCTTGGTGTGGACAAAAGTTATCCAGAGCTTCAACATCATAACTTTTTCTTTTCAAGTAATTCTAAAGTTAATTATGATCAAGTTTTTCACCAGTATGTTTTGCCTGAAGATCCGACTATTTATGTAGTGAATACAAATAAAACAGATAAGACACAGGCGCCAGAAGGACACGAGAATATAAAAATATTGCCACACATACCATACATTCAGAATAAGTCATTTAGTGAAGCAGAATATCTGCAATTCCGAGAACGTATATTGAATAAATTAGAGTCTATGGGCTTAAAAGATTTGAGAAGGCACATTGTATATGAAGATATATGGACGCCACATGACATTGAAAATACATACAATTCTAATAAAGGAGCTATATATGGCGTAGTTTCTAATAAGAAGAAAAATAAAGGTTTCAAGTTTCCTAAAAAAAGTCAGTACTTCAAAAATTTGTACTTTGTAGGTGGTTCTGTAAATCCTGGCGCTGGTATGCCTATGGTCACTTTGAGTGGTATGCAAGTAGCAGAAGCTATTATTAATGGAGAAAGTAGTTGAGGCTGAATGATACTTTATATAATAGCAATAGTATTGACGATACTATCACTAATAAGTGGAATGTGTATGTATGCGCGTCGAGCGATTATAAATAACTTCGGAAAAGAAAGAGGTCAGACAGCCGTCAGTGTTATTGTACCTGCTAGAAATGAAGCGGAGAACTTACCTAAATTACTTAACAGTATAAGTAAAGAGCAAGAAATAGAAGTAATTGTTATGGATGATGGTTCAACTGATGAGACACAAGTTGTTGCTAGATATTATGGTGCGAGCGTATATACTGTTGAAAATGATACTACATGGCAAGGTAAGTCACATGCTTGTTGGCAAGGTAGCAAATATGCAACGCATGATTTATTGATGTTTGTTGATGCTGATGTTCAGTTTGCTTGTGATGATAGTATTCAAAATATAGCCAATCAATATGATTTACAAGGTGGTAAAGGTTTGTTATCAATACAACCTTATCACAAGATAAAAAAGCTATATGAAAATATATCGGCGATTTTTAATTTAATGACAATCGTAGGTATGAATCAATTTTCAATCACGAAATCAGTAAATAATGAGCAAGGCGCGTTTGGACCAGTCCTTGTGACAAATAAGCAAGATTATAAATTGACACAAGGACATTTGAAAGCTAAAAATCAAATCATTGAAGGCTTTGCAATAAGTAAGGCATATCATAAATATGATTTGCCAGTTAATTTGTACGAGGGCCAAGATGTGGTCAATTTTAGAATGTATCCTCAAGGATATAAAGCGCTAGTAGAGGGTTGGAGTAAACACTTTGCACTTGGCTCTCAAATAACTAAAAAATCCACACTTATGTTTGTATTTTTATGGTTATTTGGTTCACCTGGAGCAATTTTAGCAGTGCTTTTGTCAATTAATTTAGGTTTATTATATATATTATTAGCTATTACTTTATATTTTATATATGCGCTACAGTTTCATATATTTATTCGAAGAACAGGAAGTTTTAATCTCATTGCGAGTTTATGTCATCCATTGCTTTTTACATGCTTTGTCGCAATATTTTTTAAATCATGGTTAGATGTAAATGTGTTCAAACGTACACTTTGGAAAGGCCGTAGAATAGATTTATAACTTTAGTTTTTATATAAGTGCTAAGTAGTTTTAGGCGTACTGAGGAGGCCAATAAATGAATCAACTAGAGAGAGATTATAACCACTGTCATAATATAATGAAAACACATTCGAAAACATTCTCATATGCCTTTGATTTTTTGGATTTAAAAAGGAAAAAAGCAATTTGGGCTATTTATGCAGTTTGCAGAATTATAGATGACAGTATTGATAAATACAAAGACCTTGAGCAATTAAACGGCATAGCTAGAGATTTAGATGTGATTTATAGCGATTGTGATTATATTCAAGCGTATCAAAGTGATGCAGCTATTATGAATGCTTTAAGTAATACATTGAATACATATTCAATACCTAAAAAACCTTTTGAATCTTTAATTCAATATGTGAAAGAAGATTTAGTTTTAAAAGAAATGAAAACTGATTCAGATTTATATGAGTATTGCTATGGTGTGGCAGGTACTGTCGGTGAATTGTTAACTCCTATATTAACTTCATCAAATGAAAATAATTTCGAGCAAGCTGAAGAAGCTGCGATTGCTTTAGGCAAGGCAATGCAAATAACTAATATTTTAAGAGATGTCGGCGAAGATTTTCAAAATGGAAGAATTTATCTAAGTGTAGAAAAATTAGCTCAATATCGAGTTAATCTACATTCTATATATTATGAAGGAGTTACGCCAAATTATATAGAACTGTGGGAAAGTTACGCTACAGAGGCAGTTAGGTTATATGATAT
This sequence comes from Staphylococcus arlettae, assembly GCF_002902345.1. GTDB lineage: Bacteria > Bacillota > Bacilli > Staphylococcales > Staphylococcaceae > Staphylococcus > Staphylococcus arlettae. Next base: position 313,221 of record NZ_PPQB01000012.1, on the reverse strand, counting down.
TGCATTAAACAGTATTAATTATTTTGACGAAGAGGTACGTTACATTATCGAATTAGCTGCGATAGCTTATCATGAAATACTTGTGGAAGTAAGGAAGGCAAACTATACGTTGCATAAGAAAGTATATGTAAGCAAATTGAAAAAAATGAAAATTTATCGTGAACTTAGTGCGAAATATAATAGGAGTGAAACATTATGAAGATTGCAGTTATAGGCGGCGGGGTTTCAGGTTTAGCTGCAGCTTCAAGATTAGCAGCAAACGGTCACCAAGTAGATTTATATGAAAAGAACCAACAAATAGGTGGCAGGATGAATCAGATCAAGCAAGATGGATTTACATTTGATATGGGACCAACCATCGTAATGATGCCTGAGATTTATCGAGACGTTTTTAATTACGCTCAAAAAAATATGAATGATTACTTGGAAATTAAACAATTATCACATATATATGATGTTTATTTTAGTGAAACAGATCAAATTCGCGTTCCTACAGATCTTGCTCAATTAAGAGATATGCTTGAAAGTATTGAACCTAACTCTACGCATGGTTTTATGTCCTTTTTAACAGATATATACGAAAGATACGAAATAGCACGAAAATATTTTCTAGAACGTACGTTTAGGAAACCTACGGATTTTTATAATCCTTTTACTATATATCAAGGTATGAAACTCAAAACATTTGATAAAGCAGATAATTTAATTGAAAAATATGTTGATAATGAAAAAATCCAAAAGATTTTAGCGTTTCAAACATTATATATAGGTATCGACCCTAAACGAAGCCCGTCATTGTATTCAATTATACCCATGATAGAGTTAATGTTTGGCGTTCACTTTATAAAAGGTGGTATGTATAGCTTTGTCAGAGCGCTTCAAACGCTAAATGAAGAATTAGGTACTCAAATTTATACCAACGCAAACGTTGAAGAAATTATCATTGATAGTAGGTATAAGCGTGCGGAGGGACTAAAAGTAAACGGACATATAGAAAAGTATGACAAAATGATTTGTACTGCTGATTTTCCATATGCTACTTCATCTTTAATTAAAAATGAACATCATCCTAAGAAGTATACGACACAGAAAATTGATAATATGGACTATTCTTGTTCTGCCTTTTTAATGTATATAGGGGTTGATAAAGATTTATCCGAAGAAATTTTGTTACATAATGTTATATTTTCAAAGGATTTTGATAGTAATATCAATGAAATATTTTCCGGGGAAATATCCCAAGATCCATCAATATATGTATACGCTCCTAGTGTGGAAGATCAGTCGTTAGCGCCAGAAGGTCAAACAGGTATTTATGTGCTGATGCCCGTTTCAGAATTGAAAACAGGTGATACGGATTGGTCTGATGAGTCAACAATCACACAAGTGAAAGATATTATTTACAATAAGCTTTCTACGATTAAAGCGTTAAAAGATTTGAAAAAGCAAGTTGTGACAGAAATTATTTATACGCCTAAGGATTTTGAAGGAGATTATAATGCTAAATTTGGAGCAGCCTTTGGTTTAATGCCTACTTTAGCGCAAAGTAACTATTACAGACCACCTAATGTGAGCAGAGATTACAAAAATTTGTATTTTGCTGGAGCTAGTGTTCATCCAGGGGCAGGCGTACCAATTGTATTGACGAGCGCTAAAATTACAGTTGATGCTATGTTAGCAGATATTAATGATGGTATATAAAAAACGGGAGTGGGACAGAAATCAAATTTTCTAATATAAATTTCGTAGTCCCACCCCGGCAAGGGTGACTAGGATTGAAAAAAGCTTGATATAATCGCATTTTCAATTCAGTCACCTACTGCCAAATTGAAAACGAGCCTGAGACATCTATTTATGTCCCAGGCTCGCCTTTTTAACTAATCAAACGTGATGGTTTGAGGTGTGTCTAATTTTTTATCGTTCATAATCTTTATGGATTTAGGAGTTATTTTAATCACACACAAGTTTGGATCATCCTTAGAGTCAAAAAAGGACTTATCTTGTTTGTTCCAAATCCAATCAATAGTCTCTTGATCTTTCAGTATTTCAGCATTAGCATCAATTTCTAGAAAACTACGATTATTCGTTTCATCGTAACCTATAAGTACGTGAGCTTTGGGATTATCTTTAAATTCAGCAATTTTTTTAGACTCAATGCTTGTCTTAGTATAAAGTGTGTGTCCATCATTATAAAATACCATGTATCTACTATTAGGTGTATTGTTATGTGCAGTAGATAGGACACCTATTTTTGATGTATTTAATATATTTTCAATTTCATTTTGTAATTGTTCGTTATTCATAATTTAATCACCTCTGATAATAATATACCCTGAAGTTGCCTATAATATGTACAGTGTTAACATTGGTTTTGTTTTTTTAGTGAATTATACACAAGTTATAATGGGTATATGATTGAAAAATATCATTCTAAGTTAAAGGACGATTATAATAGTGAGAGTCTTTAATATACAAATTCAGCTATTTCGATAAAGTTATTATGTAAAAATAATCTGGGAGGCAATAAAATGCATTTAGGAGTCATACTTAACAGAGTTTTTAGAACGAAAGATAATCCACTGTTTCATTATATAGTGAAGCACCAAAATGAAATAAATAAATTGTATTTTATTTTACCTTTAGAAGATTTAACTGACGCATCAGAAGTCAAACGTGATTATTATCATAAAGTTGTAAAAGGGTTTGTAAATGCGTTAGATAAGTATGACATACAACCTTATATTGTCACGTATGACAAGTTAGGTGACTTAGCTGATACATTGGCGTTATCTCATGTATTAGTAGCAAAAGATATTATGAGTTATCACAAGGAAATATATGACTATCCTCATGTAAAACAAGCTTTTGAAAACCATCGAGTTACAGTAATTGGACAACGTGTGAATCATTATTTTGAACCAACAAAGACTTTTAATAAACAACAACAGCCTTATAAAGTGTTTACCAGTTTTTATAAAGCAAATCGTCAAGATTTAGTACGTACCCCTAAGAAAAGTTATCAAGTTAAGCAGTTGGCTCAAATTGCGGAAAAGGGTTTAAATCAAAGTGATCTAAAATTCACAAACAGTAAAGATGCAGAAAAGTTAGCACGTAAAGCTTGGGATGATTTTTTAAATGGTGACATAGTTCGTTATGATAAATTGACTGACGATGTAACCCAAGATTTTGTAAGTGGATTAGGTAGATCTTTAGCCTATGGACTACTCGATATTCGTGAAATTATAAATGATTTACTTGAAGGTTACGATAGTGATGAAACAAATTATGAAGCTTTTATAAGAGAAGTTATATTCCGTGAATTTTATTATGTATTAATGACACAATATCCAGAAACTGCAACTAAATCCTTTTCTGAAAAGTGTCGAAGTATGGAATGGTCTTATAATAAAGCGCATTTTGAAGTATGGAGAAAAGGCCAAACTGGCTTTCCAATCGTTGATGCCGCAATGAAGAAACTAAATCGTACAGGATATATGCATAATCGTTTGAGAATGGTCGTATCTCAATTTTTAACGAAAAATTTATTTATTGATTGGACTTGGGGTGAGGACTACTTTAGACAGTATTTGATAGATTATGATAATGCATCTAATGTACATGGTTGGCAATGGTCAGCATCAACGGGGACGGACGCAGTGCCTTATTTCAGAATGTTTAATCCTATACGTCAAAGTGAGCGTTTCGATGCGCAAGGTTATTTTATTAAAACACAACTAGAAATATTTAATGATGTGATTAGTAAGTATATTCATGATCCAACTAAATATAAGAGTAAGTTACAAGAACTTTATCATATTGAAATTGGAAAAGATTATCCAGAGGCTATTGTGAATCATAAAGATAGTAGAGCTTATGTTATGGATAAATTTAAGCAATTGTGACATGTCAGTCATTAAAAAGGAGTGATTCATTTGTTGAACAATGAAATGCATCGTATTTATTTAGACGTAAATAATAATGAGGTAACTATTAATAGATTTAATGTCGCATATAAATATACTATATTAGAACAAATTAATGATTTGCCTCAATATGGTTATGCAGTTTTAAATCATCTATATGTTAATCCTGGTCTAGAAGAAGACTTTGAACGTATTTTCTTAAATAGAGATAAGCACTTAAGGAATACTAAAGGGTTTGAAAATCTATTGTTTTTAAAGCCACATCGTACACATGAACATTATGTTATTATTACGTTTTGGCATGACGAAGCAGCTTACAAGCATTGGCAAGCGTCTCAGGAATATAAAGCCTCTCATAAAAATAGAGGAACTAGACAAGGCGCTGATAAATCCATTGTAAATAGAAAGCTATCATTTAATATTAGTTTAGAATTAAAATAATACAAATTTTGAATCAAATGAATATCCTTACGAATATGTAGGTGAGTTAAAGTTATTTAAATACTAACTTGCCTATTTTTTTAAGCAATATAAAAGGTTTAGTAAAATCACTGATAGGGAGGAGCATATCATATGTAACTTAAAATACTCAATACAATTCTATTGACTGTAACTAAAGTTGTAACTATAATGGTTACATGAGGAGGTTAATAATGAAAATAAGCAGCCGTTTTACTGTAGCTGTTCATATATTAGCTTTATTAAAGATAGAAAAAGAATATACTTTAACATCAAGTCAAATCGCAGAAAGTGTTAATACGAATCCTGTAGTTATTCGAAGATTGATGGGGAAACTTAAAGATGCTGGTTTTATTGAAGTGTCACGTGGTAATTCAGGCGTTAGGTTATTGAAATCACTAGATGAGATTACATTGTTTGATGTTTATAAAGCTGTGGAAGTTGTTGAACAAGGACATCTATTCCAAATACATGAAGATACTAATATCAATTGTACGGTTGGTGCAAATATTCAAATTGTGTTGGAAGTTATTTTAGAAAATGCTCAGGATGCAATGGAAGCTGTATTAAAAAGTGTAACACTAGACAATATTGTTAATAAAATTCTAGTGAATAACGGATAATTTTATCCGTATAACCAACATGTAACTGTAACCATTACAATTACAACTAAATGTATTCGATAAATTTTATGAAAAATGCCGTAACCACCTTAGTTCAAGACAATATTACTGAAGGTTTGCAATGTGGTCTTGATGCCACTTCTTGTTAGAGTGTGAGCTAAACAGTGAGAATCATTATTTAAATCAAATTTGGATTTGTTTTAAATATTTTATAATTACAAAATTAGGAGGAATTTATTATGAAAATTGGAATTATTGGAGCAACTGGTAAAGTAGGTAGTCTTGTATTAGAAGAAGCGATTGGCAGAGGTCATGATGTAACGGCAATTGTTAGAAATGCTGCAAAAGTATCAAATAAAAATGTAAACGTCATAGAAAAAGAAATATATGATATTACTTCAGAAGACTTAAAAGATTTAGATGTAGTAGTAAATGCTTTTGGTGCACCACTTGGTGAAGAAGAAGCACATGTAACAGCAGGTCGTGCATTAATTGAAGCATTACAAGGCACAAATACAAGAGCAATTATCGTAGGTGGCGCTGGTAGCTTATATGTAGATGAAGCACAAACAACTAAATTGATTGAGACACCAGAATTTCCTGAAATATTTGTACCAACAGCAACAGGCCAAGGCAGAAATTTACAAGATTTAGAAGCGGCACAAGATATAACTTGGACATTCGTGAGCCCATCTGCTGACTTTAATGCAGAAGGTGCCAGAACAGGTAGTTATCAAGCAGGTAAAGATAATCTATTAGTTAACTCAAAGGGTAATAGTTATATTAGTTATGCTGACTTTGCAATTGCAATTATAGACGAAGTTGAAAATGCACAACATAAAAACGAACGTTTTACAGTAGTTGGAGAAGAACAATAACAATAAGTAAAAACATTAACTTTAATGTTCAGAGAAAGAAAATCATGATCTTCGTATAACAATATTAAAGTAGTAGAATATCCCATTACCTGAGCTGATACTTATAATGAGTATCAGCTCATTTTTAAATTAACAGCGTCATATTAAGGGATTAAAAACCATGATATACAAAATAAATCATAGTAATTCGGAATTATTATAAAGTTAGCATTTAATAAATGGATTAAGTCTGCTATCATAGATGAAATTTAATTATATTGTGTTAGGGGTGATGTTATGATTAAAAAATTAGAAAATATGGATTCTGAGTTAATAGAAAAGATTTCATATATATGGTTGAACTCCAATTTAGATGCGCATGACTTTATAAAACGTGACTATTGGGTTGATAACTTTACTAAAGTAAAAACAATGTTCCCAGATTCAACAATTTATGTGTACTATGCTGATAACCAAATTGTCGGATTTGCTGGCTTATATGAACAATACATTGCAGGTATTTTTATTATAGAAAATTACCGCAATAAAGGTATAGGAAGGTTAATTCTGGAAAGATTAAAAAAAGATTATAATGCACTTAACCTACATGTATATGAGAAAAATCAAGGAGCTATGCGTTTTTATACCAAACACCATTTTGAAATAAGATCTAAGGAATTTGAAGCAGAAACTCAAGAATATGAGTATTTTATGGAATGGCATAGTCATTGAATATAAAAATAACGGAACATTAGATGCAATTTATAAAGATTTAACTTCAGTGATTACAGAATCTACAAAACGTAAAACATTCGTACCAGTGAGTGGCCTAGTATTAAATGTATTGCATAATTCAATGGACGATGAAAAATAATATTGTATTGCAAAATAAAGACTATTTTATATGGTCTTTATTTTTTTAATGATTTATGTGAAAAAATAACAAATATGGTAGAAGGACTATACAATGATGTTGTGAGTTAACTTTTAATAATGACAATTATATATATCCATAGTTGAAACCCTAATTTAGTAAAGTTGTGATACTGGCATCATCATATATTTCTTTTCGGATAAGTCAATGTTCGATACAATTATATGTGGTAATTCTTGATATTATGATAAATATGATTTGTGCTTTTATATGTCTAAGAATGAATTTACACAATATATTTTAGTTATTGATATATAGCTCTAGCTAATAAAAATTATAAGGATACGTTATGTTAAATTTATTTATACTTCTACTTGAACGTGTAGGTTTAATCATTTTGATTGCCTATATTTTAATGAACATCAATCATTTTAAAACAATGATGAACGAGCGTGAAAAGCGACGTTCACAATGGCAATTAATTATTATTTTTGGTTGCTTTTCCATGATTTCAAACTTCACAGGTATACAAATACGTGGTGATGAAATTATTAATGGCACAATTTATAACCATCTTGATCCCGAGGCCTCTTTAGCCAATACACGTGTCTTGACTATAGGTGTATCTGGGCTTATCGGTGGACCGTTTGTAGCTTTAGCAGTTGCTTTAATTTCAGGTATATATCGTGTTTACATTGGTGGTGCAGATGCATATATCTATTTGATTTCTTCTATTGTCATAGCAATCGTTTCTGGTTACTTTGGTTATAAGGCCATGCGAGCTAAACGTTATCCTACCATTGTCAAAGGTGCTTTAATTGGAGGCACTACAGAAATTATTCAAATGCTGTGTATTCTCACTTTTTCCAATAACACTGATCATGCTTGGATATTAGTTAAACTCATAGCAATTCCAATGATCTCTATAAATTCTATCGGTACTGCCATATTCTTATCTATTATTTTATCTACCATTAAACAAGAAGAAAAAACTCGAGCGATACAAACACACGATGTCTTACAACTTGCTAATCAAACATTACCTTATTTCCGTTCTGGTTTGAATGAGCAATCAGCGAAAAAAGCTGCTGAGATTATCCTTGATTTAATGCGTGTATCTGCAGTTGCTATTACTAATCGTAAAGATATTTTGACCCATGTTGGTGTAGCAAGTGACCATCATGTTGCACAAAAAGCCATTATTACTAATTTATCTAAACGTGCTATTCAATCTGGTACTTTAAAAGAAGCATATTCGAGTGAAGACATAGGTTGTAATCACCCAGGGTGTCCTTTAGAAGCAGCTATTGTTGTACCTTTACGAGTGAAAAATGATGTTGTGGGTACATTGAAATTATATTTTACTAACAAATATGATGTGAACGTTTCTGATAAACAGTTAGCAACAGGACTTGCAGAAATCTTTTCAAGCCAACTTGAATTAGGTCAAGCAGAAGCGCAAAGCGCACTAATACGTGATGCTGAAATTAAATCATTACAAGCACAAGTGAATCCGCATTTTTTCTTTAACGCAATTAATACTATTTCAGCGTTAGTACGCATTGATAGTGAAAAAGCACGTGAGTTACTCTTACAACTTAGTCAATTTTTCCGATCAAATTTACAAGGCGCGCGCAACAACACCATTTCTTTAGAAAATGAATTGCAACAAGTTGAATCTTATTTATCTTTAGAGCAAGCACGATACCCAGACCGATTTAATGTATCTTTTGATATTGATGAAAGTTGTTATGGTGCACTGGTTCCACCCTTTGCGATACAAATACTTGTTGAAAATGCTATCAAACATGCTTTTAAAAACAGAAAAAATAATAATGAAATTATTGTCAAAGCACACAAATTTCAAACTGGCCTTGTGATTTCTGTAACTGACAATGGCTACGGTATTCCTACTGAAAAACTTAATAAAATTGGCAAAACCAGTGTTTATTCAGAATCTGGTACTGGAAGTGCGCTAGAAAACTTAAATCACAGGTTAGAAGGGCTGTTTGGTCATGATGCAAGTCTTCACATTCTATCTAATCAACACGGTACAACTGTGAGTTCCACAATCCCGTACCATAATATAGAGGAGGAATAATTTTGAAATCCATTATTGTAGATGATGAACCCTTAGCACGGAATGAACTATCTTATTTGCTAAATCAAATTCGTCATTTTGAAAAAATTGATGAAGCTGAAAATGTTTCTGAGACGTTAGAATTATTACTTTACGATGATTATGATGTTATTTTTCTTGATATTAATTTAATGGATGAAAGTGGCCTTGACCTTGCGAACAAAATAAAGAAAATGAAACATGCTCCATTTATCGTCTTTGCTACAGCACATGATACATTTGCTGTTAAGGCTTTTGAATTAGATGCCATTGATTATATTCTTAAGCCATTTGAACAACAACGTATTGCCCAAGCAATTCACAAAGTCGAACTTGCCATTGGACAAACGAGTGAACAACAGAATAATCTTGATTTAACACCTTCAACAAGTAATGAAAATAGTCAAGAAGATGCAAAGCCCAGTAAAGTATTACCTATAGAGGTAGATGAACGCATTCATATTATTAATTTAAATGATATTATCGCAATTTCAGTTAATAACGGTATTACAACCATAAATACAACACTTGGAGATTTTGAAACGTCAGAACCTTTGAGCCATTACGAAAAGAAAATTGTAACGCAAAAATTCATGCGCATTCATCGCTCGACACTAATTAATAAAGCGCATATACAAACGATTGAGCATTGGTTCAATTACACATATCAACTTACAATGACAAACCAATTAAAATTCCAAGTTAGCCGTTCGTATATGAAGGCCTTTAAACAGATGATGGGCTTATCTTGATAGTCACATTTCAATTAATGCATTTCAGCTCCTACGTGTCGTAAGTCACATTAAAACCACACTATAGTAATCGCTTTCATTTTATAATTGACTCAAGATCAATTTGGGAGGCAATTTAAAATGGAAGTAGAAAATAAACAACAGAACACAGAAAATAAAAGTTCTAAAACATATAACTTTTTCCATCAAGCACTTGTTATAGCTATTATTATGTTTATTTCAAATATTATCGAAAGTTTTATGCCGGTACCAATGCCGGCTTCAGTGATTGGACTCGTCCTATTATTTATTGCTTTATGTACTGGTATTGTTAAACTTGGTGAGGTTGAAAAGGTAGGTACAACCTTAACGAATAATATTGGTTTCTTATTCGTACCCGCAGGTGTCTCAGTCATTAATTCATTAGGAGTTTTAAGCACTAGCCCAATCCTAATTATATTGTTAATCATCATTTCAACATTACTCTTGTTGTTATGTACAGGATTTTTATCTCAGATGATTATTACAAAATCCTTTATTCCGAAAAAATCAAAACATAAAAAATTGGTGGAGGATAAATTATGATTGAACATTTAGCGATCAACACACCTTATTTTGGTATGCTTCTATCTCTAATACCATTTATCATTGCAACTTATTTATTTAAAAAAACAAAAGGCTTTTTCTTATTCACACCATTATTTTTCACTATGGTGGTCGGCATCGTATTTTTAAAATTAACAGGTATTGACTATGCAAATTATAAAATTGGTGGAGATATCATCAATTTCTTCTTAGAACCAGCAACAATATGTTTTGCTATACCTTTATATAAACGTCGTGAGGTCTTAAAAAAATATTGGAAACAAATCATAGGTGGTATCACTTTCGGTACAACTGCTGCACTTGTTTGTATTTCTCTTATCGCAGAAGCATTCCAATTTTCTAATGGTGTTGTAGCGTCTATGTTACCTCAAGGTGCAACAACTGCCATTGCATTACCCGTATCAGCAGATATCGGTGGTATCAAAGAATTAACATCACTAGCAGTTATTTTAAATGGTGTTATTATATATGCTTTAGGCTCTAAATTAATTAAACTATTTAATATAACCAACCCGATTGCACGTGGTTTGGCACTTGGCACGAGTGGTCATTCATTAGGTGTTTCATCTGCACAGGAATTTGGTGAAACTGAAGCATCCATGGCATCTATTTCACTAGTCATTGTAGGTGTTATTGTTGTAGTTGTTGCTCCTATATTAGCTAGCATTTTATTATAAAAAGAAAAAACACTTCGTCGAATTCATATAACATGAATTTAATGAAGTGTTTTATTTTATGCAAATACTGAGCACATACCGCCTAAGATGAAAAAGATTAAAGATCCGTTGCTACTGCTGTTGGTACTTTTTCTTAAATTCTTCTTCAATAAAATATTCTAGTGTAAAATGAATATGAGTGGCTTAAATAAGGGGGATTTATGATGCAAGAAGAAGATTATAAAATTTTAGCGATGCTCAATCAGGAACAAAGTTTTACTAAGGCTGCGAAACGTTTGTTTATGTCTCAACCGTTATTATCATATAGGTTGAAGAAAATTGAGAAAGATTTTGGGATTAAAATTATAGAAAAAGTAGGGAATCAATTTAAATTCACGCCAGAGGGTGAATATCTCGTTCAATTTTCAAACAAAGTGCTATTTGAAATTCAAAACTTAAAGTCGCATATTAACGAACTGCGAGAAGGACTCAAAGGGAACATGAAATTAGGAGCGAATACTAATTTTGCTATATATACGATGCCAGAATTAATGAAACAGTACTATGAAGCATATTCAGATATTTATATTGCTATGACGAGTGGTTGGAGTGTAGAAATTTTAGAGCAGTTGGAAAACAATGATTTGGATGTTGGTATTTTAACAGGAGACTACGATTGGTACGGCAAAAAAATGTTGTTGAAACAAGATCCGTTAACCATAATTAGTAATAAACCAATCAATTTGAAGCAATTGCCAAAAGAATACCGCATTGTTTATAAATCACATCAAAATTTTAATACCTATATTGAATTAGAAAATTCTATTACGAAATTAAGCAACGACTGGTGGAATGAACGTTACGATACGTACCCAAGAAATATCTGCCAAACTGATAAAATTGAAATCTGTAAAAAATTTGTTGAAAAAGGGATGGGCTATGCCATTGTTCCTAAGTCTTGCATTGTAGAAGATGACCAATTTTATATGAAAGATTTAAAATTTAAAAATGGTGAGGATATTATGAGGAACACATGGTTATTCTATAGAGAAGAAACGCTGAATACGGATATCAAGCATTTTATCGCATTTTGTAAAACTTATTTTGACGTAGAATAAGTCCAAGCATTAAGTAACCTTGAGCTACTTAATGCTTTTTTCTGTTGTAAGTTAAGTACTTTTATAAGCATATAAATAAATTTTATAACTGCTGACATATTATCGCAAAATAATGTAACTAAACCTTGATGTTATCCTGTTTTGTTAGTGAATTATAAAAGTTATAAATATCAGACTATTCAGAAATCTATTTGCCGAATGATAATCATGGTGCTAAACTTCAATTAATTTGAAGGAACCTTCAAATCAAAGGGGGATTGCCATGAAAGCTAAAAGACAAATAGATTTGTATATTTTAGGCATGGTTTTAGCAATATTAACGTTTTGGCTATTTGCACAATCAATGATTAATATCATACCGACAATGCAAAAAGATCTTAAAGTGTCATCAGGTATCTTAAATATTTCCACAAGTTTAACTTCGCTGTTTTGTGGCTTATTTATTGTCGTTGGTGGCGGTATTGCTGATAGGCTTGGGAGAAAGAAAATGACCTATGTTGGCTTAGTTATAAGTATTGTTGGCTCATTACTTATCATTGTAGCAACAGAACCTGTGTTACTCATTGTTGCCAGAGTACTTCAAGGGTTATCAGCGGCGCTTGTTATGCCCGCTACATTAGCGTTAATAAAAACTACCTTTCAAGAAAGTGAACGTCAACGGGCTTTGAGTTATTGGTCCTTTGGTTCTTGGGGTGGTGGTGGTATAACGACATTTGTTGGTGGTTTAATCGCTACTTACTTTGACTGGCGAATGATATTTGTACTGTCGATTGTGATTGCAGTTATTGCAATGTTTTTACTGAAAAATATTGAAGAAACAAAAGTAGCTAAAGTGAATAAAGAGAAATTTGATATCATTGGTTTTTCAATTTTCGTTGTAACACTATTAGTGATTAATATTATTGTTACCCAAGGGCAAGACTTAGGATGGTTAAGCTTCCCTATAGTTGCTTTGTTTATAGCGTCTATCGTATTAACGTTTGCATTTATCTTTTTTGAAAGAACGAGAAAACATCAGTTTATAGATTTTGAATTATTTCAGTCCAAACCATTTACCGGTGCGGTACTAACGAATTTTTTACAAAATGGTATCGCAGGTACAATCGTTGTAGCGAATACTTATATTCAAGTTGGGAGAGGCTTTACAGCATTTGAAACAGGGTTATTAACATTAGGTAATATTGTAGCCTTGTTATTAATGATTCGTGTAGGTGAGCGCTTGTTACAAAAGATTGGACCATACAAACCAATGTTTATTTCAATTATTATTGCCAGCGTTGGTATGAGTTTTGGGGCTTTTACATTTTTACCTAATTTACCATACATCATTGTAGTGTTTATCGGATTTTTAATTGCTGGTATTGGTATTGGTTTATACGCAACGCCTTCACTCGATACACTATTAGTTCATGTGAATGACGATAAAGTAGGTATCGGTTCAGGTATTTATAAGATGGCAAGTTCTTTAGGTTATTCCTTTGGTATTGCGATTTCTACTGCGGTATATAGTTCATTTGTGGAATTGTTTCACAATGAACATTTAGCAGGCGCCTTAGGTATGTTAACCCCATTAGCTTTTGGCATCATTTCAATCGCTATTTTAATTGCAACCATGTATGAAAAGTCTTTGAAGCCTAATTGTATCTAAACTTTTAAATAAATGGAGGTATTTTATTATGATGAATCCAGAAGAAAAACAAACATTAAATTTACCATTTACCGGAATTTGTACGTTTGGTAAATACCCCGTATGTGACGATATTGATAAATTGAAGGAACTCAATGCAGATGTAGCAGTGATTGGTGTACCAAATGATATGGGAACACAATGGAAATCAGGTGCACGCATGGGTCCTAGAGGTGTCAGAGAAGGTTCTACATTATATAGCTTTGGCTTGGATGGTGCGTATGATATTGAAAATGACATCACTTATTTAGGGCCTAAGTGGAAAGTCTTTGATGTAGGCGACGTCGATATCGTCCATGGGGACCTTATGCAAAGTCATGATAATACTGAAGCAACATTACGACGCATTGTGAATAAAGGTGTGATGCCAGTCATTATCGGTGGAGACCATTCCATTACAGCAGCTACTGGTAAAGGTCTTGAAGAGTTAGGACCATTCCATGTATTACAAATTGATGCCCATTTAGATTGGGCGGATCATCGTTCAGGACAACGATATGGTCATGGTAGTTGTATTAGACGATTATCTGAAATGGATCACGTGAAAAATATCTATCAATACGGTATCCGTGGCATCAGCAGTAGTTTAAAAGAAGATGTTGATGCTGCACGTGATTATGGTGCAACTATATTGTCACCCAAACAAATGCGTGAACAAGGCGCAGAAGGGTTAGCTGCACGTATCCCAGAAGGTGAAAAACTCTATATCACGATTGATATCGATGGCATAGATCCTTCGATTGCTCCAGGGACAGGAACACCATCTCCAGGTGGCTTACTGTATGATGAAGTAAATGAATTATTAAAAGCCGTAGCAAAACATAATGAAGTCGTGGGCTTTGATTTAGTTGAAGTGGCGCCGATGTATGATCCAACGGGCATGACAGGTCAGACTGCCGCACGTCTTATGTTAGACTTACTAAGCTATGTACTAAAAGAAAGAGAACGCAAAGAAGGAAGATAATGGATACAAAATGATAAAAATAAAAGTACGGTTATAGACATCAGTTTATAACCGTATTTTTTACTTCTCATATACATTTGAAAGTAGAGAGAATATTAAGTATGCTTTAGAAAAGATATATCAATATGTATACGTGAAAGTTAAAGGAATTTGATTTTTTGAAATATCATTTTTGTCTAGGTTTCAAATAGAAAGGGGATAATAATGGAAAGTGTAAAAACGTATTGGGAACAATTTCAAAAGAAGCATAAGTTATCGCAAAGTCAGCCTGAAGCATGGATGTTTGGAGATGGCTCAGAAGCAATGGGCAATGACTTAGGAGAATTGGTTGTTCAAGGTGTGAAAAGAGCAACTTGTTCAGCAAAATGTTTACATGATATAGATGGAGAAGATTTACCAGCAGTAGGACAGTATGGGATTATTTTAAATGGTAAAAGTGAACCATTATGTATTATACAATTCACAAAAGTTAGTATCACACCGATGAATGAAGTTACGGAAGCATTTGCTGCTTTAGAAGGTGAAGGTGATTTGAGCTATGAGTACTGGTATAATGAGCATGAAAGATTTTTCCGTAAAGAACTAAGTTCATATAATATAGAATTTTCAATTGATATGGATTTAGTATGCCAAGAATTTAAAGTTGTTGATGTGAAGTAAGAAACTAAAAAGTATAACAGCATTCACTTGAGTTGAATTGTCCATACTTGAAGCAAGGCAAATACGAGCTTTGCTTTTTTTATGTGTTAAAAGAAATAGAATAGGTGATATGAATGATAAAATTAACAGATTTTATAAAAGTTTCAGATGATAACAGAACAAAGATTAAATTTAATATGAATGCGTCAGATATTAATAAACGCGCATGGGACTTTTTATTGGAAGATAATGAAGAATGGATAAAAATGAATGCATGGAAGACAAAGCAACCGAACAATAATCTTAATCATGCAGACTATTTAATTGCATTCGAACAATATTATCCTTATGGACCACAGTATTTTATATTTGGTGGCATTTATAAAATAGAGACAAAGCAACCTGAAGTATTCAATAAAGTAGGGTATAACTTAACATTGTTAGATGATTATAGTGCGTACATTAAACGCCTCATTATAAAAATTGAAAAACCTATTGGTAGAGATGTTTATAATAGAAAATATAATAGTATACAGGATCAATTGAATCCTGAAGTTTATGAAATAGCACCAAATGTAAAGTTAGGTCACTTTAACGGGTACCAAAATGTATGTTTAAAACATAAAGATTTACAACAAATCATTCAACATAATGAACCAAGTTGGAAAGAAGCTTTAAGTTATGTGAAAGGAGTCTATGTTATTACTGACTTAAGTAATGGTCAGCTATATATTGGTTCTGCTTCTGGTAATACAGATGGTATATGGCAAAGGTGGTCTAATTATGCCAATTTAGTAAACCTTACAGGTGGCAATAAAGAATTT
>NZ_PPQB01000012.1:119971-297125 GCF_002902345.1 Staphylococcus arlettae | reverse complement strand
TATCAATATTAGAAGAAAAAGGTGCAGAACATATTACCAGCCATTTCCAATATTCAATTTTAGAAATTTTTGATACTAAATCGAAAGTAGATACTATTTTAGAACGTGAAAATTATTGGAAAAAGGTGTTAGATAGTAAAATTCATGGCATGAACCATAATTAGCAGTTTAATTGATAAATTTAGGATGTATCTGATAAACCATACAGGTTGAACTTTTTTTATCTGGGTATACTGATGATGATATAGTAATGCAATTATTACAATAAATATTTGGGTGCAATCATAATTTCACGAGCATAAAAGTATAACAATCGAATTTTTAGGAGGAAGACATATGGGTGAGCAAATAATTGAAACAAATGGTGTTCAGATTTGCACAGAATCTTTCGGTAGCCCTTCAAATCCAGCACTATTATTAATCAATGGTGCTACGCAATCGATGGTGTATTGGGATACAGCGTTTTGTGAAAAACTTGCGGACAAGGGCATGTTTGTCATTCGTTATGATAATAGGGATGTTGGGCGTTCAACGGTGTATGAACATGGCAAGGCGAATTATTCAGTCAGGGACATGGCAAATGATGGCATTAATGTCTTGAATAGTTATCATATTGAAAAAGCAAATGTTATGGGCATGTCTTTAGGTGGTATGATTGCTCAAGTACTTACACATCATTATCCCGACCGTGTCTTAAGTTTGACGTTGCTTTCTACCTCATTGTTTGGTGGTGAAGATAGCGGTTTAGACTTACCAACAATGGACTCAAGCGTATTAGAACATCATGCTCAAGGTCAAAACATTGATTGGTCAAATAAAGAAGAAGTAGAGAAATATTTAGTAGAAGGTGGCAAATTACTTTCTGGATCGAAGTATGGATACGAGGAGCAACGTATACGAAAACAAGCACGAGAAGAATTTGACCGTGCGAATAATTTAACAAGTATGTTTAACCATGCAAGTTTAACAGGCGATGATTATTACAACGATAAAATTAAAGCTATACAAGTTCCTACTTTAATCATACATGGAACAGAAGATCTCGTGTTACCTTTTGAACATGGACTTGCGTTAAAAAATGAAATTCCAAATTCGGAAATGCTAGCATTAGAAGGAAGCGGTCACGAATTTCATACAAAAGAGTGGCCGAAAATAATAGATGCCATTAAGAATCATATGGTAAAAGAATGATAGAGTTGAATGACAGAAATATCTTGTGATATTGAAAACACAAATATAAAGAGGCTGAAACTATGAGTTGCAGTCTTTTTTTGTCTGATCATCACAGTGAGTTAGAATAAAAATTTAGATATACAATATTAGACTGGTTTATTAATAACATCAAATAGGAGTGAGGAATTGATGACGTTTCGTAAATTAACTATAGAAGATAAACAAGCATTTTTAAATTATTGGGATGACTGGAAGCATACAGATAAAATCGTTCCTTTTTCTACTAGATTTAGTCGCTTTGTGGATTATGAAGAGGTGTTGAGTGATTGGAAGTATCAAGAAACTAACGAGGATTGGATGAAAAATTCAACGTATTTCTATATAGAAGACAATGTGATTATTGGTGCTGCAAATATACGACATGAGTTAACGGAAGATTTTTTGAAAAGAGGCGGACATATTGGATATGGTATTGCACCTTCATTTCGAAGACAAGGCTATGCGACAAAAATTTTATTAGAGTCCTTAAAAATTTGTCAGAAACTGGGTATTCAAAGGGTTCTTGTAACTTGTGATGAAGATAATATTGGTTCTGCGAAAGTGATTCAAAATGCTGGAGGTCTAGAAGGAACGCCATATATAGAGGACAATGGCAAGCGTATTCGTAGGTTTTGGATCGATATAAAATCATGATTAAGTTAAAGGTGTGACTCTTAAGACATTGCTAAACATATAACAATACCACTAAAATAAGCCGTCGGGTTGTGTGACTTCATTAGAACTGATTTTAAAATCAATGACTAATGGTGAATTGAGATTGCTAAAACAAAATATATAAATAATAAGAGACTGGAACATTATTGATATGTTCCAGTCTCATTTCGTATGGTCATCATAAAAGTGGTCTACAATGGGGGCGAAGCGTGTTTTTAAGTTATTGATCATACCCGTAGAACTACTCACAATATCTATGACATCCGTACTATTACTGAGTAAATGGTAGTCATTATAAATGCACATATATGGATTTTTTAACGCATATTTTAAGTACAACAGATAATTAATTATTTCAGCTTTTTTAACATTTTTAATGGTGACAATCTTATATATGTCTTTACTATCATATTCGTTTTCTGCTTCAAATAATCGCTCTTCCCAACTATTAATTGAAATATATTTGCCTATGCGAGTGGGTTCTTTGAAAATATATGGAACTAATGTACCGAAGTAATAAGAAATTTTAATATTGTCCGTGTCATTAAAAAGCATATCTATGATGTGAGTAAGATTCGAACGATTAATATTGTCTATATCGAATCTTACTCTATAGTCGTTATTTACTTGAAAAAACGGAGCAGGTTCTTCTGTTTTAAAGTTTATAGTTAACTGTGCTAATTGGATATCCAATATACATCACCTATTCATTTCAAATTTGCATTGTATGTCCTACATTCACTCTACATATAGTTAATATTATATAGAGTTTTTGATGAAGGTTAATATTTTATAGAATAGTTTTAAAAAGTAAATTAATAGTCACAAAAAATGAAGTGTGCTTCCATACTTCATCGAGAAAATAATTGGTCAACTGCCACTCGGTATTATAATTTTGTTTCTAATTGATGGATCATCTGAGTGAGCATGGTATTGCGAGGTGTCGGTATATTGGCTGCTTGCCCATACGCAGCTATTTGACCATTAAGGTAATCTACTTCAGTTAAACGTCCGTTTGCATAATCTTGGTGCATGGAAGGGTAATGCAGGCCTTGCGTTTCTTTGGGATAAGCTGCTTCGACTTTTTGTAAAAGGTCATGACTATTCAATTCGATACTTTTGGCTTGAGCCACTGCGACAATTTCATCAATGATAGGCTTGACCATCTCCGCTGAATGCGGGTAGCTACCAAATTCGTGAATGGTTTTGTTTAAAATGGTACATAATGGATTTACCACACTATTTAAGGTCGCCTTAGACCAAATCGCTTCGAACACATTGTCGCTAATTTGTGCATTCAGTCCTGCTTTGTTGAGTATTTGAAGTATGCTATTAGTATGACTATCCATTTCGCCATCAGCTCTTTGTAAATGGATCGTGCCTTCTCCTTCTAGTAACAATTGTCCTGGACCACGTAGTCCTGCAGTCCACATCGTTACAGCAAGATAAATTTGTGATAATGGCACGATTTGTGATAATCGTTCTTCGTGACCTAATCCATTCATCATACTCATGATAGCTGTATCTTCGTGGATGCAGCCGGCTGCTAGTAAATGTTTTAACATTGCTTCAGAGTGCATCGCTTTCGTCAATATAATGATCAGATCGAATTCAGTTGTTACATCTTGCGCTAATATAGCAGGAATGTCGACTGTATAGTTCTCCGTCTCTGTTTTAATATCCATACCATATGTATTAATACGGTTGACGTGTGCTTCCCAATGATCTATAAGTGTAACATCATAACCTGCTTCCTTTATGGAAACACCAATACGTCCACCCATTGCGCCTGCTCCGGCTATACCTATTTTATACATCGAAACACTCCCTTAGTCATGTTGATTTAAAAAACAATTGTTTAATATATCTCCACTATAGCATTTTATATTTTTTTATAAATAATATTGCGTCTGTTATTTTGGTGTTAATAATTTTTGGCAGTATTGCAGGATTCAAATGTGCTTATATTTTGTTTGAAAAGTAAGTTTGAAACAAAATTAGAAGTTACAAGTGATTAATATCATACTTCCTTGTAATTTGCACAATTTAAAAACCATTTATCAATTCATGTTAGTGGGGGATTTATATCATGTTTAGTAAAGGCAACAAAGCGTCGATAGGGATTGCCCCTGCTTATCTAAGCTTTATTATTGGAGACTGACATTCATCCACTGATAGATATTTTAATGTCAGTCGTTATGTTTGCGGTCATATTTAATAGTTGTATCAGCATGTTATATCCATTTTTTAATAGATTTACGACGCCGGGTTCTAAATCTTACATTTTATTGCTGATTGCTCCCTTTGGTTTAATAAAAGGGGCAAGCTTTTATATTAACATTTACTTGAAAGATAACAGGCATATAAAAATACGGTGGGGTGAGTCATCGGGTTGTGTGACGCCACTATGCCGTAACCTTCAAAACGACTGCCAAATGAAATTTTGAAGTGAGTTTAACGTAGTCACATAGTATTAGGTGCTTTTCTTGAAATTATTAGATGGGTGGTACGTAACTTCTAACTTCTTCATTTAACTAAAGTATATACTCTAAAATCACAAAATATTTATGAAACAATTTATTTTAATAGGGTATATGTTAATCTGTATATAACTATAAATAAAAATAAGGGTGATTATTTATGGATGGAAACGTCCGCTCTGCGATAGAATTTTTAAGGGGAGCAATACAAATTATTATTCCTGTTTATCAGAGGAACTATGATTGGAAGAGAGAAAACTGTGAATTGCTGTTTGAGGATTTAATTGATTTAGAAACAAGCAATAAACAAACACATTTTTTTGGTAGTATAGTTGTAAAACCAGGTAATTATGCGCAAGATATAATTGTCATAGATGGGCAACAAAGATTGACAACGTTATCTCTTTTAATGTTAGCTATAAAAAATTGGTTGGACAAAAATGAAGAAGAAGCTAAAAAAGTACGTTTAACACCGGAATATGTTTTAAATACTTTTTTACAAGATCAATACTTAAATACTACAGATAAATTAATTTTACAACCTAATCCAAGAGATTATAAGTCATATAAATTATTATTTGGGAATGAAAAATTTTATGACAAATCTTCAAATATTACTTTAAACTATGAGTATTTTTATTCATGTATTGATAATATGAATATCTCAATTGATCAATTAATGAGTTCAATACAAAAGCTTCAATTTATGGTAGTTAATTTAAATTCACCTGATGATGACCCACAATTAATTTTTGAAAGTCTCAATTCAACCGGGGTCGCTCTAACAGATGCAGATAAAATACGCAACTTCTTACTTATGAATGAGAATTTGCCTGAACAAAATAAGTATTTTCAAAACTATTGGCAACCATTAGAAGAAAATACTCATTTCGAAGTAAGTAAATTTTTTAGGTATTTTTTAACAATCAAAAATGCACAATTTCCAAAGATATCAAATGTGTATGATGAATTTAAGACCACTTATAATAATCTTGATTTTGATAAACAAAATTTATTTGAAGACATTAATGACTTCTCTAATACTTATAAAATGATTCTTGAGTGTAATACAGGGACAAAGAAAATAGATGTAATTTTAAATAGATTTTTAGAATTAAATGTCACTGTAATTAGACCATTTATAATGGCTATAATTAATGATTTTGTTTCTAATAAAATTGTCGAAGAAGAAGCTATCAAAATAGTAGAACTAGTTGAAAAATATATAGCAAGAAGGATAATTACCAAAACACCTTCGAATGCGTTAAATAAAGTTATAGCAACTTTGTATAGAGATTTTAGGCAGTTTCAAGATAAACATAACAATCAATATAAAGATTCAGAAGTTATCATATTTTTACTACTTAAAAAACAAGGGTCTGGAAGAGTACCAACGGATGAAGAACTAATTAGAAACTTTAAACATAATGATTGGTATAATATTAATTCATCATATCGTTCATATATATTTGAAAGGTTAGAAAACCATAACCACATTGAATCATTATCAATTTACGAGGGACTAAAAAATAAAGATTATAGTATTGAACATATTATGCCACAAAAATTAAGCTCTGATTGGAAAAATGAATTAGGAAATAATTACCAAAGAATTCATGAAAATTATGTCAACTCATTAGGAAACTTGACTATAACTGGATATAATTCAAAATATAGCAATAGAAGTTTCCAAGATAAACAAAATATGGAAAAAGGTTTTAAAGAAAGTCATTTTGTTAATTTAAACAAATTACCAGCTAGAAGTGACAAATGGGGTGAAGCTGAAATAATTGAGAGAACAAATCAGCTAATTACTTCTGCATTAGAAATTTGGGATTTTCCTGAATCGACAATACATGAAATGATAGAAGAAAAAGAAATGTATATCTATGATGGTAATGAGACTTTTTCTAATTATAAAATACATGGATTTACATTTATTAATGATGAATATATTCCTGTAAAAACATGGAAGGGTTTATTTGTAGAGCTATTTAAATTATTGGCTAAAATTGATTTGAATCCATTGATTGAATGTACAAAAATAGACACAAAAATTGGCTTTGAATCAGCTATATTTAGCGAAAAAACAGATGATACTGAGGAAATAGTCCCAGGTGTATATTTATTTGTACAATTATCCAATGAAAGAAAAATGAACTATATTAACAAGTTTTTCGAAAAATATAATATATCATATGACCAATTATCATTAGATGTTGAATATAAAAATTAAACAGTTATTAATTGTAAACATAAAGTAACAAAAGCATTTTATAACTCATTGTAAATTAAAGTGAAAGCAAGTAGATTTATTGAAAAAATAAAAATAGGCCCGCTCTTATAGCAAATAATAAGAGCAGGCTTTTTATAATTTAACTTAATTGTCATTCACATAATTTTTAAGGTTTTCCAGCTTATTATCCCAGTACACATCAAAATACTGCAACCAGTCACTCACTTTTTTTAGTTCTTGCGCGTGGGTTTTGTATCTGGTTTCTCTGCCGGATGTTTTTTTGGTTACAAGGTTGGATTCATATAGTATGGTTAAATGCTTGTTGACCGCTGTTCTTGAAATTGAAAACTCATCAGTGATTGATGTAATTGATCTTTCATCATTAGCAAGCAACATTAAAATTTTACGACGATGTTGGTCAGCGATGGCATGAAATACATCGTGTTTTGGTTGTACCGATTGCATTATGACGTCACGTAATTTACTAAATGTGTATTTACGATTTCATCCCAACCATCGTCCATAAAGCCTTGGACAACAGAATGTGGTTGACCAAACTCTGTTTCTTTATTGTCGTCCCAACCTGAATGAATAAGGGTGAATTCAGTAGTATGGTCATCGATTGCTTTGAGTTTAAAAGTAAGATTCCAATCTTTCCCCCAATCAAAACTGACAATCGTTTTGGGTTTAATCTTAGTTACTTTACAAGGAGAATCTCCAAATTCCCCTGCATGTAAGGTGAATGCTTTACCTTCTACAGGTTCAAAATCATTCGGCATCCACCAAGCTGTGATGCCTTCAGCTGTTGCGACAGCATCCCAAACTTTATCTTGATTGGCATTTAAGGTGACAACTTTTTTAATTTCCGTTAACTCAGAATTATTAGACATGCAAAGACCTCCAGAAAAAATATGACACCAAAAGGTGTTATATTAATCGTAACACGTTTTGGTGTCATATCAAAATTTTAATGGGCTGGATGTAATATTAAAGTATTGCCATTATAAATGAAGTAATTTTGTATAATAAAAAAATCCCAATACGCAAACGTATTAGGATTTTACTTCGTCGTCCATGCGAGCTTCAAAGTCATCAAGTAATGCACGGGCTTCATCGGTTGTATTGGTCTGCATCAATTGATGACGCAGTTCGCTAGCGCCTCTGATGCCACGAACGTAGATCTTAAAGAATCTGCGTAGGGGTTTGAATAGTCGAGATTCCTCTTTGGAATATTTGTCGAACAATGAAAGATGTAATCTCAACAAACCTAACAGTTCTTTACTCGTATGTTCACGTGGCTCTTTTTCAAAAGCATAAGGGTTATGGAAAATGCCTCTGCCAATCATTACACCATCAATGCCATACTTTTCAGCAAGCTCAAGGCCTGTTTTTCTATCTGGGATATCCCCGTTAATCGTTAACAGTGTATCTGGTGCGATGTCGTCACGCATTTGTTTGATTGCTGCAATTAATTCCCAGTGTGCATCAACCTTACTCATCTCTTTACGTGTACGTAGATGGATAGATAAATTGGCAATGTCTTGTTCAAAGACATGTTTTAACCAATCTTTCCACTCGTCTATGTCATAATAACCGAGTCGTGTTTTAACACTTACCGGTAGTCCACCTGCTTTGGATGCTTGAATAATTTCTGCTGCGGTTTCAGGTCGTAGAATTAAACCAGACCCTTTACCTTTACTCGCAACATTAGCTACAGGACACCCCATATTCAAATCAATGCCCTTAAAGCCCATCTCTGCCATACCGATACTCATTTCGCGGAAATGCTCTGGCTTGTCACCCCATATATGAGCGACCATCGGCTGTTCATCTTCACTGAATGTTAAGCGTCCACGAACACTGTGTATACCTTCTGGATGGCAAAAGCTCTCAGTATTTGTAAATTCTGTAAAAAATACATCAGGTCTAGCTGCTTCACTAACTACATGACGAAAGACGATATCTGTAACGTCTTCCATAGGCGCCAAAATAAAAAATGGACGTGGTAATTCACGCCAAAAATTTTCAGTCATAATATATTTAAACCTTCTTATCTATAATTATCTCGAATTTTTATCCATGATGATATTACCATAAATTGTCAACATACACAAAAGTATTTTGACCAATCACAGCTATAATTCAGGGTAGTCTCTGAGGCGTCTAAAGGCATAGGGACATGGTGATTCTACTAACATTTTTGCGAGATATAGCTAGCAGAATATAGAAGTGGGGTGGTCCACTACTGTAGTGTGTCATTGAAGCTAGCAATTTACCAAGAATTCTAGCATTAATGTACAATGGTGTTTACCTGTAACAACTATCACTTATTCTGCCTCTCCATATTTAAATGTGTATATTTGGTATAACTCTTCCGCATAAACAATGTCTTCACCATGTGATGTACTAATTAAGTATGGCTGAATGTCATCAATAATTGTGCCACTTTTAATATTTTGTGACATGTTGTAAGTAAATTTATATATGGGTGGATGTAAAGCAGTGGTACTGGAGATAAATAAATCACCACAAATAAGAACATCATCGCCATCATGATGATAAACTACATGACCCGGTGCATGGCCTGGTGTTAAATAAAATGTGAAAGGTACGTCTAATGATTGATGTATGGGTTGAACTTTATATGCGACATTCGTGCGCTCCACGACCTGTTTATTGGGATAGGGTAATTCTCCATTAATATAAGGGAGCTCATTTTCATGTGCATAAATTGGAATATTAAGTGATTCAGCTATTTCCTTTGCGCCGTTAATATGATCTCCGTGTCCATGTGTTAAAAATAATGCTTGAGGCGTACCAAGGAACAGAGCAGCTTTTATTTGTGTTTTAGAGTAGGAATTCATACCGGAGTCTACAATATATACATTGTCATCGTTTACGATGTACCAGGTATTGATAATAATGGGAATACCGACATTGGTTTCTACAGTTAATTTATAAATATGATTTGATATTTGTTTTAATTCCAATTTTTCCACTCCTTCATAATTCTTGATATGATTAAAGTGTAAAATGGAACTGACAAAATAACAAGAAAGATAGTTTTACATGCGTTGAGCTATAGATAGAAAATAATTATTAATGAAACGCCCTTCACCATGTATGAAGGGCGTTGTTACTTTAACTTACGATATTTTTTCTGTTAAGATTTTTTCTATAAAAGCATCGGCTTCAAAAGTCTGAGCTGATTTATTACCGTGTTTTCGCACAGATAACGTATGGTTGCTTACCTCATTATCACCAATAACTATAGTATAAGGAATTTTTTTAATTTGCGCGTTTCTTATTTTATAACCCATTTTTTCATTACTGCTGTCCACAGCAACTCTGATACCTTTAGATTTTAAGTTTTGTTTAATCTGAGTCACATAATCTAAATGCACTTGATTATTTACAGGGATGATGTTGACTTGTATTGGTGCTAACCATAACGGTAAATTACCAGCATAATGTTCTAACAAAATACCTAAAAAGCGATCGATAGAACCATAAATAGCTCTATGAATAACGACGGGTCTTTCTTTTTCATTGTTCTCGTTAATATAATGCAAATCGAATTTTTCTGGCATTTGGAAATCGAGTTGTATTGTACCACATTGGTGACTTCTGCCTAGTGCGTCTTTAATATGGATATCTATCTTCGGTCCATAAAATGCACCGTCTTTTTCATTAACTGTATACTGTAAATTATTATAATGTAAAACATTTTTCAGAGAGGACTCCGCAAAGTTCCATAAGCTTATTTCCCCCATATAATCGTCAGGACGCGTAGATAATTCAATACTATATTCAAAGCCAAAGATAGTATACACTTTATCAATTAAATTAAGTACGTTAAGAATTTCAGGCTCTATTTGATTTTTAGTGACATAAATATGAGCATCATCTTGGTTGAATGTCCTTACTCTGAACAATCCATTTAAAGAACCACTTAACTCATGACGGTGAACTTGACCGAATTCGGCCATGCGAATAGGTAAGTCTCTATATGAGTGATGTTCATTTTTATAAATAAGCATATGGCCCGGACAATTCATAGGTTTCAATGAATATCTTACATCATCAACTTCAGTAAAATACATATTATCTTTATAGTGGTCCCAATGACCGCTGTTTTTCCATAATGCTTCATTCATGATAAAGGGTGTATATACTTCTTGATAATCTTCTGCAAATTGTAGTTTTCTTAAAAAGTTCTGTAGTTCCAGACGTATAATTTGCCCATTATGTTTATAGAAAGGCATACCAGGAGCATAATCAGAAAATGTAAATAACTCCAGTTCTTTACCTATTTTTCTATGATTGATATTGTGGTATTGCTCAAGAAACTTTTCATGTGCTGCTAGGGCTGTTTCAGTAGCAAAAGCTATACCAGATATACGTTGTAATGCTTCATTATTTACATCTCTCAACCAATTTGTAGATGATATGTTTTTGAGTTTGTAGTTTTTCAATTTTGATAAATTACTAATAATAGGGTAACTAATTAATGATTTATAGTCCCCAATTTCAGCAATTTTAACCTTGTCATTCTCATTATTTTCAATGTGATAGCGCATGTATTTTTGATCAGCTACCAATTGTTGCGCTTTTTCTGATGATACTTCTGACACCTTTATTGTGGGATTAGATTCTATAAGCTTGTTAAGTGATTTATTTATGCGTTTTATATCATCTTTATTAAGATTTTTAATAGTTGTTTGGAAATCACAATAAAAGCTTTCATTGCTTACACCTATATCAGCAATTTCAATACCTTCAAAGTTATTATGAATGACGTAACCGACTAAAAAAGACAATGTATATCTTATAGATGCTTCAGCTTCGGGTTCTTCAAAAGTGATAAAATTTACTTTACTATCTTCATTTAGAGAATAACTTAGTTCCTTTAATTCCCCGTTAACGTCTCCAAGAGCAGCTTTTTTTGAAAAAGAGCTACCAATATTTTTAGCAACATGAAGTAGTGTTGTATTTTGTGGCACCTCCAATACATTATTATTTGATAATTGAACTTTTACATTACCGTTAAACATTGATATCACTCCTTTAATTTATAATAAAAAACTGCGCTTATCCCTATAGATATAGGGACGAGCGCAGTCTCGTGGTACCACCCAAATTCCCCTAATTGATTTGTTAATCAATTAAGGCTCATGGAATAACGTAACATGTTATTAAACGATGTATTTTCATACATATCTCCAAAGTAGTAAAGTATTTATAAATATAGAAGCTTTCAGCCGGTGACCTCTATTCCCTGTGTGTGAACTAAATACTTTTTCTTTTTCCACGATTAATATCTTAAATTATTAACCATCATAAATGAGTTGGCTAACAATTGCAATGTTAAATTTCAAAATACTCAGAAATTAATGGTGCATTGTAGTTTTTACTTCCCCTAAGGATATAGCAAATTATTATTGTTAAAACGTCCTTCATTATATGTGATTAACGTTGTTACTTTTTATAATATTTAAATCATATGAATGTTAACAATTATGTTCAGAAAAAGGTATTACCAGAAACATGTTCCATATGGGAAAGTTAGCTGATAACGCCCAGTCCATTGTTTTATATTTGAGCACCCTATATGGTTAGGATTTGGATAAGTATAGGCGCATTATTTGTTCGGTTTGTTTGGTGATTAAATCTGCAGCACTCTCCATTGATTGCGATAAGGACATGGGTCGGTTGACTATGCTAAAAACAGAAATTACTCGATTATCATATAATGTATGTGAAATATTTTGGATACCTCCTACTAAAGCAATTGTTGGTATGTGATAACGATTGGCATAACGAGAAATTCCTGAAATGACTTTGCCATTATCTGTTTGTGCGTCTAATTGACCTTCTCCTGTTAATATTAAATCGATATGCTTTGTAGACAGTAGTTCATTTAAATTTAGTGTTTGGGCGATTACATCAAATCCTGAACAGATTTGAGCATTTAAACAACCATAGAGCCCCCCGGCAGCTCCGCCAGCTGCGCCTGCACCTGAGACATTGTGTATACTAATGGCATATTTTTGTTGTAGTATATCAGCAAAATGTTCTAAAGCTTGATCTAAAGCTTGTACTAAAGCAGGTGTCGCCCCTTTTTGTGGTCCAAAAACAGCACTGGCACCATGATTACCAATGAAGGGGTTTGTGACATCGCAAGCAATGTTGAATTGACAGTCTGCTAATTCTGTAAGTATTTCGGAATCATCAATTTCATGCAAGTTTTTTAAGGAGAGTCCACCCTCATCAAGTACCGTACCGAACTCGTCTTTAAAGTTAAAACCTAATGCTTTTAGTAAACCTGTGCCACCGTCGTTCGTTGCACTGCCACCTAAACAAATAGTGATTTCTCGAATACCTCGTTGAATTGCATCTTTGATTAATATTCCAGTACCGTATGTTGAAGTAACGGCAGGATTGAGTTCTTGGTGGTCAATTAAATCAATACCGGAAGCAGTAGCGAGTTCTACGATGGCAGTTTTC
This sequence comes from Staphylococcus arlettae, assembly GCF_002902345.1. Classification (GTDB taxonomy): domain Bacteria; phylum Bacillota; class Bacilli; order Staphylococcales; family Staphylococcaceae; genus Staphylococcus; species Staphylococcus arlettae. The sequence continues at coordinate 284,015 of NZ_PPQB01000012.1, read as the reverse complement.
TTGTTGCCAGTGACACCATATGCAGCAGAAATGTCTCTGCCGAGTGCATCGACTGTATTGACGGTGAATTTTTGTCCCTGAGTAGCAGCTATAATAGCTTCCATTGTACCTTCTCCACCATCAGCTAAAGGCAGTGTTAAGGTATTTATTGATGAATCCACCTTGTTAATACCAGTTTCAATAGCGTTTGCCACCTTTAACGCTGATAAACTTCCTTTAAAAGAATCTGGTGCAATTAATATGTTCATAATCTATATCCTCCTTATGGATAAAATGGGAAAAGAAGCGGTAATAAGATCATACACACAATGATTGATAATACAACTAATGGCAAACCGACTTTAACATATTGTATGAATGTAATATTGGATAAACCATAAACCATTGTATTGGCAGGCATACCTATAGGTGTGGCAAAAGCCATTGACGCGCCGATGACTGTGGCCATGATTACAGCTCTTGGATCGGCCCCTATACTGTTAGCAATTGATAAACTTATGGGTGCTAACAAAGCTGTTGCTGCAGTATTACTTATGAAGTTAGTCATGACTGCAGAGATGACTAATATGACTAGTAGCAAGACATAAGACGATGGACTTGTGCCTAAAATATTGATGATTGTTTTAGCAATTAATTCACCCGCACCTGATTTTTGGATAGCATTTGCCAATGATAGCGAACCGACAAACAAAAGAATAGTATTCATATCAATAGATTTCATCGCAGTTTTTTCTGTAATGACTCTTGTAGCAACCAAAATCAGCGCACCAATCCAAGCTGAAATATATAATGGGACGTGAATAATATCTTCAAAAATCATAGCTAACACTGTAAAAATCAGGACAAGTAAAGCCATGAGCTTCTTCCATCTCGGAACAGCGTTTACGTCAACTTGTTTATCAAATACTGAATTTGTTGTTTCACTTTTGTCGTTATTTTGTGGTAGCAATTTATGACCTATTAGACCAAAGTATAATGTTCCAACGACCAGAATAGGTAGCCCAATTAAGGCGTATTCAAAAAAACCAAAACTCTGATTTGTAAGGTTTAAGGTCGATTGTGCAATCATATTACCTGGAGCACCGATGAGTGTTAAATTTCCGCCCATAGCTGCTGCTAACGCGACGGGTATTAGTAGTGATGTCCTTGAAATAGAAGACTTTGCAGCAATACCTATGACGACTGGAATAATAACAGCTGCTGTTCCAGTATTAGATAAAAACCCAGACATTAATCCGGTAATCCCCATAACAACAATTAATAATTTTTTAGGTGTCTTAGCAAAATGCGTAATACCCTTTCCGATTTTTTCTGCCATGCCAGTTTCAAAAAAGGCACACCCCACTATAAACATCGCCATAAATAGTAAAACGTTAGGATCGACGAAGCCGGCAAATGCTTCTTTTGCTGTAAGTACACCGGTCAAAGATAATCCTATAGCGACAATCATAGCTGAAATAGATAAAGGAATAATTTCTAAAGTAAACATGACAATTGCAAATATTAAAAATAAAAGCGTAATAATTGATTCATCCATTTGTTCTCCCCCTCACAAAAATGATAGCGTTTACATTTTTCACCATAGTACATTAATGTATACGTAATTGTCAATTATATAAATATAAATAGCTTAATAAGGTCTATTTACATATTTACTTGACTTTTATGTATACGTTATTAAAATGGAGGTAACAATTGAAAAGGGGAGATTTAATATGTCAGAGAAAAAAGTATTTAAATTAGCTGTTATTCCTGGAGACGGTATTGGTATTGAAGTGGTTGATTCAGGATTGAAAGTCTTAAAGTATTTAGCTAATAAGTCAAATGGTAAATTTGATTTTGTAACAGATTATTTCCCATGGGGTTGTGAATACTATTTAGAACATGGGGAAATGATGGCGAAAGATGGATTAGAACAAATTAAAAATCACGATGCCATTTATTTTGGGGCAGTTGGTTTTCCTGGTGTACCAGACCATATTAGCTTGTGGGGCTTGCGTATAGCAATTTGCCAAGGTTTTGATCAATGGGCCAATATCAGACCAGTTGAATTTTTACCAAATGTAGAGAGTAAATTAAATCATCCTAATGTGAAAGAGTTAGATTGGGTATTAATACGAGAAAATTCAGAAGGAGAATACTCAGGTGTTGGTGGTAGAAACTTTACAGGAAGAGGTTTGAATAATGAAGTAGCGGTGCAATCTTCTTTGTTTACTGAAAAGGGATGTGAGCGCGTCATCCGTTATGCTTTTGAAACTGCACGTCAAAGAAAGCGTAAGAAAGTTACAAGTGTAACTAAAAGTAATGCACAGCAATACGGTATGGTACTGTGGGATGAAGTGTTTGAACGTGTAAGTAAAGATTACCCTGATGTGGAAACAGATAAATGGTTAATTGACGCCATGGCTGCTCAATTTGTCTTACATCCTGAAGAATTAGAAGTTGTGGTTGCTTCTAACTTATTAGCAGATATTTTATCAGATTTGGGAAGTGCCTTGGCGGGTAGTTTAGGTATAGCTGCTAGTGCAAACTTAAACCCTGATAAACGCTACCCAAGTATGTTTGAATCTGTGCATGGATCAGCACCTGACATTGCAGGCAAAGGCATCGCGAATCCGATAGGGGCTATTGGAAGTGCTGCGTTAATGCTAGAAGAATTAGGATTGACCGAAGAAGCAAAACAAGTCAATCAAGCTATTAAAAATGCGACATCCAATGGTTACTTAACTGCAGATATTGGTGGAACAACAAATACAACTGAAATGACAGATGCAATTATCAATGAATTAGCAAATATTAAAGTAAATGCTTAAGAAGGATTAATATAATAGCACGATTTGCTATACTAATAGTAAATCGTGTTTTTTGTTGGAGGAAATATTATGGATATGCCGAATAACGAGAACTCTTTAAAATTATTAAGTGCAAATATTGAAAATATAGCAAGTCAAGTTGGAGATTTAAGGCTACCCGAAAAAGCGTATCATATCATACGTATAGCTATTAAAAATTTAATCCTTAAACCAGGAAAAACCTTTTTAGAAAGAGAAATTGCTGAAATATTAGAAATGAGTCGTACGCCAGTGCGTGAGGGATTAATTAGGCTACAAGCTGATGATATGATTACATTAATTCCAAGAAAAGGATTTAAAGTAAATCCGATTTTAGAAAAAGATATCAAAGAAATCTATGAAATTACAGAAAGCCTTGATGGTCTAGCTATAGAAATGGCAACCGAGAAAGCGACAGATCATGCGTTACATGAATTAAGTGACATAGTCATTGAGCAAAAAAAGTATTTAGCACAAGATGATCTATACGAATGGTCGAAACAAGATGATGAATTTCATGAAAAAATCACTCAATTAGCAGATAATTCTAAACTCATTAATATGCGCAACATACACGCAGATCAACTGTATAGAGTACGTTTGTATACTATCAATGCACGACCTATACCTGAATTCTCAATTGAAGAGCACGAAGCAATGTTAGCTTGTATGAAAATTAGAGATGGTAAAGCTGCAAGACAGTTAATGGAATCTCATAGAAAAAGAGCATGGCAGGAAATAAGAGAAGCTCTAAAATAAAAGAACAGCTGAAGATGTTAAAGCAGCGCGACATGCAAAAAACCAAAACCTCAATAATAGTGTGTGTTAGTGAGCACGAAAATTAAACTACTATATAATCTTAGGTTTAGCTCCTATCATCTAAACATTAGGCGTCATATCATAAATAAAACTCAAAATCGTGTAATCTCAAGTGTATTGAAACTTGAGATTACACGATTTAATTAGTTATGATCTACATTTGAGTGTTGGTTATGAATTATATATTTTTCTATTTAAAGCAACCGGTTCATCATGACTGAGTGTTTTTCTGTGTTTAGTATGGCTAGTTCTAAAATTTTATCTCGATGTATTAGTGGAGTAGAAGATAATGCAATTTCTTTTCTTGGAGAGCAAGTTTCAAATGTAGGAAATAGTGCTGTAACTTTGCTTGATTCAGCACTTTCAGCTTTTGGTTATAAATAAATATAATAGTTATTAACATAACAAGGACGCCTTATTTGTAAGGCGTCCTTTTTGAGACAAAATAGATTTTAAATATAGCAAGGGCTAATCCTTTAACAAGGGTTAGTTCATTTTTGGTCTTATTTACATGTTAAACAAATTTATTATTTTAAAAATATTTAGAAATTTTAGAATTTTCTTGTAATAAGAAAATATTATAGTATTATATAAATTATGTATTTTCAAAGGAGTGCATAATATTGAATCATAAATCATTACTGTGGTTATTTTTTGTAATTATATGTTTAGTAAATGGAACGACGTGGGGAGCACAAAGAATAGGATTGGAAAATAGTCTGCCTTTTTGGTCATCATCTATGCGTTTTATAATTTCAGGATCACTTATATGTATAATTTTGCTAATATTTAAAAAATGGAAGTTGCCGCCTAAAGGTTATATGCTTGCCTTATTTTATGGCATTTTTTATTTTAGTGTCCCCTTTGGTACTGTTTACTGGGGAACGCAATATGTATCTAGTGGTTTAGTTTCTGTGTTAATGTCTATGCTTGCTGTAATGCTGTTAATATTCAATAAAATTTTTGGTGGAATACCTGCTACAAAGATGCAAATATCTGGGGTTTTGTTCAGCTTGATTGGAATTATCATAATATTTTGGCAAACATTTCAAATTGATTATTCTCTATTAAGTATTGTATCTATGTTGCTTATTTTAACAAGTGGTCTAGGTAGTGCTTTAGTCACTATTAAAGTAAGAGACCATTTATCATATATGCCTATATTTAACTTTAATGCTGTAGCAATGATTATAGGTGGTATCGGATTAGGGTTTGCTAGCTTACTACTAGAGAATGGGAATCGAACTTTTCATGGGCCGAGTTTATATGCATTACTCTATTTATCAACTGTTGGATCAGTCATTGGTCTAGCATTATATATGACACTGTTAAAGCATTGGCATGTATCTAGAGCAAGTGCACATTTATTTATTTCCCCGGCAATAGCGCTCTATTTAGGTTCCTTGTTTTTAGGTGAAACATTAAATATTTACACGTATGTAGGAACGGCTTTAATACTATGCGGTGTTATGCTCATAAACATAAGCCCTAAGGTTATAACTACAATTTTCCAATATTTTAGCACTAATATTCACAAAAATAGATCTAATACTTAACGAAGGAGTAATTAAATATGGGACAGCACATTGTATTAATTTATCAAAATATTGATATCCCCTTTATATTTGAAGAGGCAGAAAAATTAGGCATTCGATTAACATTGGTGAATAGACCAAAGCAGCAACCCGTTGACTTACCAGCAGTTAAAAGACAACTATCAATAGATATTTTTAATGAACAAGTGGCAATAAATGAATTAAAACACCTGGATTCACATGATCCTATTGATGGCGTCATGACCTTGTTTGATGGTGCGGTAACCTTTACATCTCTCTTGGCAGCAGAATTAAATCTACCTAAATCTGGAGAGCATTCACATATACATTTGCGTGATAAAAGTGCTATGAGAAAGCAGTTTAATAAGTATGATATAAATAACCCAAAATACGCAGAAATTGATGATATTAGTGATATAGATGTGATTAAAGCTATGAATTATCCGATAGTTATTAAACCCAAAACTGGATTTTCAAGTCTAGGCGTTATCAAAGCAAATAATGAGCAAGAGGCGAAAAATGGTATAGAAACAGTACAAGCAATTAATGAACAAACGTTGAATTATATGTCGCATAATGAAGGGAATTCTTTTAGTGGCATTATTGTTGAAGAATATATTAATGGTCCAGAATATGTGGCAGAATCTTTTGTTAACAACGGGAAAACGACTGTTCTCTCTATTGGTTATAAAGGTAATCCACAAGGTCCATATTTTGAAGAAGGGGTTTATATTGCGCCAGCCCAAATATCGTACTCATTAAAAGAGGCAATAGAAGCACAAGTAATACATGCGAATAAAGCTTTAGGAATTATAAATGGTCCTACACATACAGAATTAAGAGTTGATAATGCTAATCAGCCTTATATATTGGAAGTTGGCGCACGTATAGGAGGGTCCGGTGTTTCACATTTCATTGTTAAAGCTAGTACCGGTTTTAATCTAGCTAAATGGTCTTTATTTGCTGCGCTAGGTCAAGAAGTTGAAATACCAAACAGCAATGAAGTGGCAAAATGTATAGCAGGGAACTATATAGTGCCAACAAAGGGCCATGGAGAAATAACGAGTTTAAAAGGTTTTAATAATGTCTTGAAGCAAGAAGAAACTAATAGAATTCTCCAATTTTTGCAAGTAGGAAATATTGTCGAACCATACCCTAATTTCTCTGGATATCCGGGATTTGTTTTGACGACTCATAATAATTACGATGACTGCGTTAATTATTACAAATGGTTAGATGATGAAATTTTAATAAATTATAAATAAACGGAGGATAATGATGAAAGCTATTGAAGATATCAAATTCATTCATACTTTGGGACCAATCAACACAAACTGTGAGCAAGCTGCATATAAATGGTTAGAAGAAAATAAAATAGAAGGGGAAGTATTTTTACATAATACACTTGAAGATGCACTATTAGAAGTTAAAAAGAATGATTTTGCAGCATTGTTAGGTTGCGTGGTTTATCCAGATTTGCATAAAATTGTATTTTCCAATTTAAATGATTTATCACTAGTAGATTGCTTCATAATGCCCACTTATAATATGATTTTAGCGACAAATGATGACACGAAAGATTTAGGAAATAGTATCATAGCTACACATCCAGCTCCATCAGGATTAGCATATGATTTTACTGTCTCGAAAAATATTAAGTTAGTTAACTCAAATTCTCAAGCTGCTTTACAGTGTTCAAAGGGGTTAAGTGATGCATGTATTACGACTTTACCAGCAGCTCAAAAGTATAGTTTGAAAGTAATTAAAGATTTTGGTGAAGTTCCAATGGGATTTACAATACATTATTAGATGGTAAAGAGGGAGTATAAAAATGAAAAAATACATTGACTCTATAGAAAATATTACAATTTATTTTGAACAAGAGATAATACCATATACAACTATCATTAAAGCACATCAATCAAAAGATGGCAGTATAATTGGCGACAAATTTTTTATAGAAAAAACACTTTATCAATTAAATGAAAAGTTAAGTTATATCTATAAAGCAACAAATAATGAGTTAATGGCTAAAGCTTTTGAACAAGATATTCAAAACTGGATAAAATCAGGTTTAGAATTTAAACCAGATTTTATAAATACCCTGGAAAACTTAAAAGCACCTAACAATAAAGAATTAGTAATGTTTGTTGGTCCAGTTAAATGTCCAAATGGTCCTAAACCTACAGGGTATTTTTTTGAAGCAATATTTGCTCAACGATATGAACCACAATTATTAAATGAAATTGAAAAATTATTACCACATCCAGGATCAGGTTGCCAATCAACTAAGTTGATAACCGGATCTAATGGAGTAATAGAGGGAAATTGTATAGTTTTTTTCCCAGAAAATATTTCTACTAAAGAGAAGATTAATAATCAATCTTTTGCAGTGTTCTTTTTTAATAAGTTTCAAAAAATATGGATGAATGAAACAATACAAAGAGCAAACGTTTTAATAGACCAAAGTAATTGGGTTTCCACCACATTAACCGCTGAAGAATGTTATACGGTTCGATCAATTTGGGGGTATTTACATGATTACTTTCATCACAAAGGACCTCGACCTTTGAATGAGAATTTACAGTCTAAAATGAATTTTCATTCAGGTATTTTAGAAGAAATTAAAGTAGACTGCGAATCAATTTTAACTTTAGATAAATATTCATTACCTTATAAAAATGAATTACTAGAATTTGTAATTCTTGAAAGATTGATAAGATATCCAGGACAGCCAGATGCATTAACTAATTTTGATGCTGGGACAGGATACTTTTTGTTCGAGTGGTTGATTGAGAATGGGAATAGTTTGAAAATAAATAAGTCAGAAAATTTAGAAATCAATTTCGAACTGATGCTTGAAGATATTACTAAATTAGTAGAAGAAATCAAAACTATAGAAAAAATTGATGATGATGAAGTGTATAAAAAATCTTCGAAAGCTTTAGTTATGAAATACTTACCTAGTGGAAAAGAAGGTAATCGTTTTAGCACACCAACAAGATATAGAATGTTATCTGAAAGAGTGGTATTACCTGCTGGAAATCTCGACTTTAAAAGCATGAGTTTTTAAAATAGATATTACCATATTCTTAGGTGTTATCTAAAATATTATCAGCAATTGCTATCAATTTTCTTTAAATTTAATTGCAAAATACTAAAAAAGCCTCCTTTTAAATGGTGGCTTTTTTAGTATGCCTTCTGTTGACCAGGGCATCACGATCAATAAATGATACAGCATACTTAAAAGACTCATCATATAAGCATAAGCAAAAAATGATAATTAAAAATAGTTATTCATTTGACACATTTCGATATATCGTTTATAGTTTCGATATATCGAAAAAGAAGGGTGATTATTATGTTTAATAGACATTTTCATAATAGAAGACATGTATTAATGCAACAAGATAATAGAGGTGGTGACCGTGGGTTTGATGGGTTTGATAAAATGTTTGCCTCTGCGCAAGGAAGAAACCGTTTCTTTAAAAAAGGCAATTTACAATTAAGCATATTGAGTTTGTTAGAAGAAGAACCGAAACATGGCTATCAAGTTATTAAAGATTTAGAAGCGCGATTTAAAGGTTTCTATTCACCAAGTCCAGGTAGTGTGTATCCAATTTTACAGATGTTAGAAGATCGCGAATTCGTGTCAGTTTCAAAAGAAGGAACTAAAAAGGTCTATACCGTTACGGCAAAAGGGTCGGAATTTTTAAAAGAGCATAGCCAACACAATGAATTTACAAAACGTATGGAAGCATTTAAAAATATGGATATGGAGAAAATGAATGATTTAAGAAATCAAATCCAAGATTTATTCAAAGAATTTATGGTAACAGGACAAAGTGCCCTAAAAGATGAAAATAAATATGATCAATTTCAACAATTAATAAAGGATACTAAAGCACAACTCTTAAATATAAGAGAAGAAAAATAAAATATGTCGAAGAAGGTATAATGATGAAAAAGCAAAATCTACAACATATCGCAATTATTGGTGGAGGACCAGGAGGATTAATGCTTGGTTTACTTTTGCAACACCAAGGGTTACCCTTTACCATTTATGAACGTGCCCACAAAAATATCCACAAGGATAGAGGCGGGTCATTAGATATTCATGACGATAGTGGACAACTCGCTTTGAAACAAGCAGGTATATTTGAAGTATTTCGTAAATATGTACGCTTCGATGGCGAAGATACCCGTATCGTGCGTAAAGACGGCAAAATACTATACGATGAAGATGCAGAGGATGAGGGTAGTAGACCTGAAATTGATCGTGGGAAGTTATGCGATATTATAGTTGAACAAATCAATCCACAACACATTAAATATGGTTATAAATATGAAAATATGAAACAACTTGATAATGGTCAAGCCGAACTCACATTTGAAAATGGTGTAAAAGTAATTACAGATTTAGTAATTGGAGCGGATGGAGCTTTTTCTAAAATTCGACCACATTTAACCGATGCTATGCCTGAGTATACTGGTATTTCTATGATTGAAATGAATTCTGATGAAAATGAACATCCAGATCTTCTCAAATTTAATAAAAATGGGAAAGTAATGGCCTTAGGTGGACATCAAGCGATATTAGGTCAACGCAATGGAGATGGACGTATTATGGCATACATTAGTTTTAAAATGATGTATGACACTCTTGATGAATACCGTAATCTTTCTTTAGACGAATTAAAAGAAAGATTGATGCACGAATTTAATGATTGGGGAGCAGATCTGAAAAAATATATTGCGTATAGTTATGATGATGTTAAATTCCGCCGTATTTACAAACTTCCTATAGGATTGACTTGGGAAACCCAAAAGAATATGACACTTATTGGAGATGCTGCGCATCTTATGAGTCCATTTGCAGGTGAAGGTGTTAATATGGCTTTACATGATGCTTATCTTTTAGCCAAGGCCTTCCATATGTATGATGATCTTACTGAAATTTTGAACAGCTATGAGCAACAAATGTTTGAAATTGCGAAAGTTCATGCACAAGAATCTCAAGATAATTTGGCAATATTTTTCTCGGACAATGGTGCTGAAACAATGGCCCAACTTTTTGAGGAAATAGCGTAACTTCAGGCTCAAGATATATAGTTATGGCTATACCGTTAATGATTATAAATTTATTGAAATAATTTCTTAATGTATCATGACTAAGACAAAGGTTGATTAAGAAACGATTTAAAGGCTCCTTGTAAGGAGGAGCCTTTTTGACTTTTTATTTTGTTCACTACTATTTTAATTGGCTTATTTTCCACCTCTTAATTATATAAATAAAAGTATGTATGTATGATTTACAATAAACAATCTTATTGTAAATCAATGAAATAGTTCGCCGCACTTATTCAAAATAAGATAAAAACTTATAATAATGACTAAGCAACTTTAGATAAGCAATGCATAGGCATTAGATGAACTTATGAGCATATAAGATGTTTTCATATACCCTAACAGGGTATATTATAGGTGTAATAATAAAAATAGAAATGTAGGAGGTTTTACTTTGACTAATCATGAAGCGCACGAACATCATGAGCACCATGATCATCACGAAAACCATGACCGCCATGATCATCACCAACATCATGAAGCACATGCGCACCACGATCATGCGAGTGGTCATGCACATCACCATCATGATAATTTTAAAATTAAATTTTTCGTTTCATTAATTTTTGCCATACCTATTATCATTTTATCGCCAATGATGGGCGTTACATTGCCATTTCAGTTTACTTTTTCAGGGTCTGAATGGATTGTCTTGATACTGGCTACAATATTATACTTTTATGGTGGCAAACCATTCTTATTTGGTGGGAAAGAAGAAATAGCAGCTAAACAACCAGGTATGATGACATTAGTAGCTTTAGGTATTTCAGTTGCTTATATTTATAGCTTGTATGCTTTTTACATGAATAATATAAGTAATTCGACAGGTCATACAATGGACTTTTTCTGGGAATTAGCTACATTAATCCTAATCATGTTATTAGGTCATTGGATTGAAATGAATGCTGTAGGAAATGCTGGAGATGCATTGAAAAAGATGGCGGAATTGTTACCTAATAGTGCTATCAAAGTAACACATGATGACCAACGTGAAGAAGTTAAAATTTCAGCCATCGTGATTGATGATATTGTTGAAGTGAAAGCAGGAGAAAGCATTCCATCAGATGGTATTATCGTTCAAGGGCAAACATCTGTAGATGAATCTTTAGTTACCGGTGAGTCTAAAAAAGTACAAAAAGCTCAAAATGACATTGTTATTGGTGGTTCTATTAATGGATCAGGTACAATACAAGTTAAAGTGACAGCAGTAGGTGAAGACGGTTATCTTTCTCAAGTAATGGAACTTGTGAATCAAGCACAAAACGATAAATCTAAAGCTGAATTATTATCAGATAAGGTCGCAGGTTATTTGTTCTACTTTGCTGTAAGTATTGGTGTGATTGCATTTATCGTGTGGATGCTGGTGCAAAATAATATTGATTTTGCGTTAGAACGCCTAGTAACTGTATTGGTCATTGCTTGTCCGCATGCATTAGGATTGGCTATACCATTAGTTACTGCACGTTCTACGTCAATAGGTGCGCATAATGGTTTGATTATTAAAAACAGAGAAGCTGTCGAAATTGCACAACATATCGACTATGTAATGATGGACAAGACAGGCACACTTACTGAAGGGAATTTTTCAGTAAATCATTACGAAAGCTTTAAAGATGACTGGAGCGATGACGCAATATTGAGTTTGTTTGCGTCACTTGAAAGTCAGTCTAATCATCCTTTAGCGATTGGCATTGTAGATTTTGCAACACAGAAAAATGTTGCATATGCGAATCCTCAAGATGTGAATAACATTTCAGGTGTAGGTTTAGAAGGCATAGTTGATCAGAAAAAGTATAAAATCACTAATGTTTCGTATCTTGATAAACATGATTTTGCTTATGATCGTGATTTGTTTACATCATTAGCACAACAAGGTAATTCAATTAGTTATTTAATTGATGAACAGCAAGTTATAGGTATTATTGCGCAAGGTGATAAAATTAAAGCAAGTTCAAAACAGATGGTAGCAGATTTAGTATCAAGAAACATTACACCAGTTATGCTTACAGGTGATAATAAAGCAGTAGCGCAAGCAGTTGCACAACAAATAGGGATTAAAGATGTACATGCGCAACTTATGCCAGAAGATAAAGAAAGTATCATAAAAGATTACCAACAAAATGATAAAAAAGTAATGATGGTCGGTGACGGTATCAATGATGCACCGAGTCTCATCAGAGCTGATATTGGTATAGCCATAGGTGCAGGTACGGATGTCGCCGTTGATTCAGGTGATATCATTCTTGTTAAAAGTAACCCGTCAGACATTATTCATTTCTTGTCACTGTCCAAAAATACAATGCGCAAAATGGTGCAAAACTTATGGTGGGGTGCAGGATACAATATTATTGCAGTACCATTAGCTGCCGGTATTTTAGCATTTATTGGACTTATTCTCTCACCAGCAGTTGGTGCAGTATTAATGTCCTTAAGTACCATTATTGTTGCAATTAATGCCTTTACATTGAAATTAAAATAACAAACAGGAGTTTTTAACATGATAAAAAAAGTAATCTTTCTTATATTAGCATCAGCATTAGTATTATCCGCTTGTTCAAATAAAGAGGAACACAGTGAAGGGACTAACAACCATAAGGACCATAATGATGAAAGTAAGGCGCCAGAGGATATGACAGCGACGACTAAAGGCAAGTTTGAACAAGGGGATAAAGTGACGATTACTGCAGGCCATATGCCAGGTATGAAAGGTGCAGAAGCTACAGTTAAAGGCGCCTACAAAACACATGCTTATGTTGTAAGTTATAAACCTACAAATGGTGATAAAAAAGTGAATAATCATAAATGGGTCGTCAATGAAGAAATTAAAGAAGCACCAGAACATGGGTTTAGCGCAGGTGATACAGTCAAATTAGAAGCGGACCATATGCCTGGCATGAAAGGCGCCACAGCAGATGTAGATGATGTGAAAGAGACTACTGTCTATATGGTCGATTACAAATCTACAGACGACGGTAAAACGGTCAAAAATCATAAATGGATGACGGACGATGAACTAAAATCTCGCTAAGAATGCTTTTGAAAGTTAGGTATATAGTGAGTATAATATTGGACAAAAGGCACATACATCAGCTGTATGTGTCTTTTGTCAATGTGTTATAGTACAGGGAAAGCTTGAATAGTTTGATACATAGTAAAATTTGATAAAGTTTATTCGTATAAAACATCATTTGAAAAAATGTAGGAGTGAGTTAAATGGGCGTTGTAGATCATATAGTTAACAAAATAGTAACAGAAATAAGTGGATTACCAGGTGTGGTAGGAGTTGTGCTAGGTGGCTCTAGAGCCAAAGGTAATCATAGACCAGATTCCGATATAGATATAGGTATCTATTATGATGAAACACAAGGGTTTAATACAGACTATATCGAAACAGCAGCAGGTAAACTTAACGACGAGCAAAAAGAACAGTTAATTACAGCATTAGGAGATTGGGGAGAATGGATTAACGGTGGTGGCTGGTTAATTGTGGATGGTTATCATGTAGATTTAATTTTTCGTGATATTAATAAAGTAAATGATGTGATAAACGATTGTTTAGCAGGTAAAGTAACGATTCATTATCAGACTGGTCATCCACATGGCTTTTTAAACGTTATGTATATGGGTGAGTTAAATATTTGTGAAATATTAGCAGATCCTCAAAATACATTACATGAGCTTAAAACAAAAACATATCCATATCCTCCCGAAGTCAAACAGTCCATAACTCAATTTTTTGCGTTTGAAGCTTCTTTCTCCTTAATGTTTATCGAGGACAACGTTGATAAAGATGATATTTCGTATTTAATAGGCCATTTATTCCGATGCTTGTCTTGTTTGAATCAAGTAATCTTTGCAAAAAATGAGGTTTATTGTATTAATGAAAAGAAAGCTGTAGCACTCATTAATACATTCCCAGTGAAGCCTAAAAATTATAAACAAAGAATAGATAATATTGTATCTTCATTTTCAATAGATGAATATAAAACCAAGGCAGCTATTGAAGAATTAAGAAATGTTATTGATGAAACCAATCATTTATAATCAAAGATATGCGAAAACTTTAATTTGCAACGATAAAAAGACTTCTTATTTGATAAGAAGTCTTTTTTATACTTATTATGACTTACTTTCTTTTTTGGGTGGCCACACAAAATATGATATACAAATAATTAAATCAATAACAATGACGATTGTCCAAATATGAATGACACTGTCTAAAGCTGCTGTGCGACTTGCATCATTAATTAAATAAACAATTAAATGTAAAACACCTGTTCCTAAGAGGTAAGAAAGTAGATGCTTTAACCAATTTTTGGCATAGTTTTTAGCGTAGTCTAGTCCTGTAGGTTTATAAGGTTTGGCACCTTGTTTCATCACATAATATCTAAACCTATCGTCTGCCCAAGTTATCATGCTTTTCCCAAAAACAAGAGATACTGCAATATAAACTGCAGCTATAGCGTGTGGCGTTTCTGCTGTTGCACCATTCATGAGGTCTATAGCTGTTGTTATAAGTAGTATTAAATCGATCACAGGTGTGAGTGCTAGAAAGAATAGACCTAACTTTTTGAGCTTGAAGATATATCTTGTGACTAGTCCGAGTAATATGACTACCCAAAAGGCAACTTCACAAAAAATGATAAGCCAGACAATAAAGTTCATCTTTTTCCTCCCTTATATGTGAGTGTCGCTATTTCTTCATCTATTATTGATTGAATATCTTCGTTTGAGGTGTCGTTTGGATTAAGTAATTTATGCAGAGCTAAACCATCAATTAAAGCATGTAATTTCATTGCAGTAAGATGAATATTTAAATTAGTTTGTAGTAGCTGTTCATTATTTAATAAAGTCAAAATGCTATGACATAGTTGATCTAGTCCATCGTCTAGCGTACTTTGACCATATTCATGAATGTCATAACGAAAAGCCATCCAAACTTCCATATCAGCGAGTCTTTCTTGATCTAAGGGTAAGACGGTTAGCAAACTTGCTTTAACTTTATCAATGGTATTAAGGTTTTTGGACGTAAATATAGCTTCAATTCTCCTTCTTATTTTCACTTCTACGGTAGACATAACGGCGTTTAGTAACTCAGAATGATTTGGAAAATAATATCTAATCTGACCAGGGGTCATTTGCGCTATGTGCGCAATTTGTCTTACGGTAGAGCCTTTTACACCATTTTCTACAATTGAATCGAAAGCGTATTGAATGATTTCGGTTTTCTTGTGTTCGTGATTAATTATTTTTGGCATACTCCTAGTTTAACATATTTTAATACAAGTGTATTAATTAAAAGTCTGAAATGAGTAAAGTTCTGATTTGCCACTTTCTTTTGTTATAAGTGCATTTATAAATTATATAAAATAAAAAATCCTTCAAGTAGAATTGAAGGATTTTACAGCGTGTATTAGGATGAAAATTTTATGATTTCCTTTATGTTTCAGCACAAAAATTTATTTACACATGCGATCTATGGAATCGTATATTGGTTAATGTACTAATGATAAATAACAGCAAGAACAGTATGAAACCATATATTTCAAATATATTCAACTGGCCATGGGATAATAGTTTATTAATCATTAAAAACATCATATCTAATGAAAAGAGTAATAATAAATGTATATAAATTGTGGTGAAACCAGTTTTGTTAGTTGTATTTTTGTCAGTTGCTTTATAGTGATACACATAAATAATAAATAACAGTGAAATAAAGGCAAAACATAATGTATATAAACTGTTTAAATGGGCTAATTCAATATTTTGGATTAATAGCACGAGACCTTCACCAAATAATAAAATGATGAGTAAGCTTAAGCGTTCAGTCAAGTGATTAAAAAATATAGGATTGTGATATGAAACCATATAAAAGAGTAGTGGAAAGACTGCTACAATTAGAATGCCTATGAAAAATAACCAAAAATTAATCGGTGCAGGCAACATTATTGATATTACAGAAAGGATAATTGTTAATAATAATCCACTTGTGTAAACTTTGACCAATTTGAAATCTACTTCTGTATCGGTAAATTTATAATTAATAAAGTATTGTATGAATACACTTAGATACACTAAGGCAGTCGTTAAAACAAATGGTGAAAATGTTTGTTGAAAATCACTATTTATCGCTTTAGACAAGATAATGATTAAATACATATCTATAAATACAAACACGTATTGATACCATTTTTGATTGAAGAACCTGTTAACTAAAAGTGTTCGATAGATCCATATAGAGAAAAAGACAAGAAAAAGCATGAAACTTTTCCCTAATTCTTCTAATGACATTATATTATGTGAAATACCTTCAACAGTTTGATTGATAGTAGCTAAAACATAAACAAATATTAAATCAAAAAATAATTCTGTCATGCTGACTTCTTTTTTCTTCATTTTTTCACTCCTAAATCTTTTGCTGTTATTCGCTTTCCAATAATTCGAATTTTTTATCTAACACTTGAAGTGCTTCATCTATAAGTTTTTTTTGTTCTAATAAATTTTTTTGATGTTTTAAAAAAATGTCTCTACGCTTCATTTTGGTAGAGCTTCCTTGATGATACAATTCGGCAATTTCTTTTAATTTTGATATAGGCATATGTGTCTGACGCATGCATTTTATAAATTCAATCCAATATAAGTCTTCTTCGGAAAAGTCTCTATAGCCATTTTTATTTCTCGCCACGAATGGAAAAAGTCCTGCTTTATCATAGTAGCGAATGGTATGTTCGCTGATGCCTAAATTATCTGCTACTTGTTTTACTCGCATAATTTTCCTCCTAAAAAAGGCTAGGACATCATTGATTCGTCCCAGCCGCGTGTCATATTGTCAGTAGATGACAGTACTAAAATTGCGCCCCAAATTAAGCTTTTTTAATTCCAGTCATTTTATCAGTGTGAGATGACGAAATCTTTTTAATTTCTGTCCCAACCCCTTTGTGTTTATTTAATAAGTTGGGAAAGTAAATCGTCATAGTTATTATGAATGATAGCTTCAAAGCCAAATGTTGATTCCATATCATCTTTTAATGTTTCTACAGTGATATAACCTATGCGTTCAGGGTCATCTATTTG
This sequence comes from Staphylococcus arlettae, assembly GCF_002902345.1. GTDB lineage: Bacteria > Bacillota > Bacilli > Staphylococcales > Staphylococcaceae > Staphylococcus > Staphylococcus arlettae. The sequence goes on along the minus strand of NZ_PPQB01000012.1, from coordinate 266,605 downwards.
TAAGCCAATGCGTTGAATATCATTGTGGAATAAATTATTTTGATGAGATAGTTCTATGATTTCATTAGCTAAAGATTTCACGTAATCATTGTTCGATAAAGATACGTTTTTGTCGTCTAGCACACTTTCTTCTGAAATAATTTTGATCTCTGTTTCATTTCCTTTATATAGTGCTAAAAAGTAATTCATATCAAAATGGCCTCCCTAGTGTTTAAAATTATCTAACGTGTCGTATAACCACCATTTGCAAATAAGGTTTGTCCGTTGATCCACCAACCATCTAAAGTTAAAAAAGTAATAATCGGTGCAATGTCTTCGATATTAGTCAGTTGATTATGGAGTGCTTGGGATTTATGGAATGCCACAGCATCTTCACCTTCTTGAGGATAGAAGAAAGGTGTGTCCATTGGACCAGGCGCTACTGCATTAACAGAAATCCCTCTATCCATAAACTCTGCTGATGCTGCACGAGTATAATGCTCGACAGGTGCTTTCCCTCCAGCATAAGTTGAATAGAAACCTGTATAAGCAGCTAGCAATGCGGTAGCTATGGTGATGATTTTACCATTATCATTCATCGACTTCTCAGCATATTTTATAAAGAAATACGCTGATTTTGCGTTGATGTCTGACATGCTATCAAATTCGGCTTCAGTCGTTTCAGCAATCGGTTTTTTCAGTACTTTTCCTACGGTATTAATTGCGATGTCAATTTTTCCAAAGGTGTTTTCAGCATGTTGAAATAATGCCTGGACATTATCAACTTTAGTTAAATCACCAGAGAATAGTGTGCCTTGACCCCCTAAATCTTCGACTTGTGACAGTGTAGCTTTTGCATCGGCTAACGAATGTTCATCGTGATGATGGATTACTATTTTAGCGCCTGCTTTAGCATACGTAGTACTTAATAAGCCACCAAGGTTTTTAGCACCACCAGCAATAACTACAACTTTGTCTGTTAAGCTATTAAATTTGCCCATATTATATAACCTCCTTTGAATATATTACAAGCATAAACCTTAGAGCGCGATATCAAGCAAGCGCTTATTGAATATTTCTAATTATGCTTAAGGGAGGTAGTAATATCGTGTCAGTAAATAAAACAAAGGCACATACAAAATGTATGTGCCTTAGCCTGTAATTTTATGTTAGTGCACTTCTCGCAGAAGTGGGCCAAATCACTGCCAATATTATAAATTAAGTTACATCATAAATGGACTGTTTTGTTAGTTCCCATTTTTTGTCTGCTACATGCTCAACAAATCTGCTATCATGTGACGTGAATAAAATGATACCTGGGTATTTATTCATAAACAATTCTAATGCTTCTAATGTTTTAATGTCTAAAAAGTTAGTGGGTTCGTCTAAAATTAATACATTCGCTTGTGTTGAAAACAACACTGCTAACGATAATTTAGTGCGTTCGCCACCACTCAAAACTTTACAAGAACGCGTAAGTGCTTCATTTAACCCTAAATTATTTAAAATAGCTCTACTAAAAGATTCGGATGAATCCGTTTCATCCATTAAATATTGTAATAAAGTAACGTCACGCATGTCTTCATAAGCAAGTTGACGGTAATAAGCTATTTGTATTTTGGGAGAACACTCAATACCCTCTATTTGCTGATAAATAGCTTCAAGTAAAGTTGTCTTACCGGCACCATTTGCACCGACTAACGCTATATTTTTGCCATAAGGTATTTGAAAGCGTACATGCGACAACAATGTTTGATTGCCTTGTCTTAATGTTAGATTTTGTGCAATGATTGGATAATTATTATGAATATCATAAATGTTATTGTGTGGAAAATGGAAGCCGTGTTCATTTTGTGGTTTTTCGACTTCTTCTAAATGTTCTATTCTTTTTTCAATGTGTTTCGCTTGTTTTTGAGCAGCTTTCTCCACTGATCCTTTTTGTTTTGAAGCACTTAAACGATCGGGTTCTATACTTTTGTTTTTTTGTTTTAAAGATGCTTGGGACATCTGTTGCGCCTGTTTTCGTTTAGCTTTACTAGCTTGGTATAACCTTTGTTTCTCACTTATATATTGTTCATATTGACGTTGTTGTTCTAACTGTTCTTGTTCGCGCTGTTGTTGATATTGTGAATAATTCCCTTTGAACACTCTGATTGTACCGTCTGCTTGTATATCCCATATGGTGTCAGCGATTTGATCTATGAGCGCTCTGTCATGACTCACTACAATTAACGTGCCATAATAATATTTTAAAATATTATAAAGATAATCTTTACCATAGTTATCTAAATGATTCGTAGGTTCATCTAAAAGTAAGATTGGACTATAATTCGATAACACATTAGCTAATTTATATTTAGCTTTTTCTCCACCACTCATACTGTCAGTGGTATGCATAGGAATCCCGAGTTCACTCATTAAGCTACCATCTAAGGTGTCAAAATCATTTTCCACGTCCATGTTAAGTTGTTCAAAATATTGAACAGCACCGTCAGTTTCAACAGTTCCTGATTCAGGTACAATTTTTTGAGCAATCATATTGAGTAACGTAGTTTTACCTGTACCATTACCTCCAATCAATGCTATTTTTTCAAATTGATAAGCATATAGGTGCTCAATGTGAAGTGATCGCGAATCTGTTAATTTATGAATGATGTGGTGAAATTTTATTGTATATTGTTCCATGTTTATACACTCCTTGTAATGTTAAAGGACGTGTACGCAAAAAATGAGACAGGCCTCTCCCGTCTCATTCACATTACACTTTCGGTCGCATAAAATTATTGCGATGCTATTGTATTTGAAAGTGTTATTATTCCTAGCGAAGGATAAAAAATGACATACGTCACCTATGAGTGTGTATTGCGGACAGCCTTTTTTGAATTAATTTAGTTTTGTATTCAAAAAAGTTTGTCTTAGTCTCATAGAAGCTGTCATTTTAATTCTCCTCTCCTGTAATGTAGTGACATCACTATAACATTTTATAATGTGTTTTACAATATAGCTATAAAAACAAAATTCGTTTTCAATTATCAATAAAATTTATATTTACTTGCAATTATAGCAAATAAGCGTACTATTAAAGTGAATAATTACACTCTGCCAATTGAGATATTATAAACAGGAGTGATTTGCTATGAAAAAGGTAATGCAGTTATTTTCATCAACTGTTGTTGTCTCAACGCTTATTGTAGGTACTTCAGCAGCATACATTACGACTAGTAATGCTAATGCACAAGCAGCAGAACAAGTTCAAAAATGGGGATATGGTGAAGGTGGTGCTAGTAGTGAAAGTGGTACTAATTTAAAAGCGGAAACACCGTGGTATAACTATGAGGGATATACAACTTATGATCCTTCGTTTACTCAAGATTATAACTTTGTCCGTGCTTTGAAATATGACAATGTATCGATCAATGGCTATAAAGTAGATCCAAACGCTTCAAATGAATTCGATCATTCAAAAACAGTGTATGATACTACTGTTAACTTTAATGAGAACGATGAAGTAGTAATGTTACGTTTTGATACTAAGCCTGATACGATTTCTAAAAAAGTTTTTAAACAAGCTCATGAAAGTAATGCAATTTTGGCAGAAGGTGATACCCCAGGGGATGTAGGTACTTTTATTCGATATGAAACTAATGATAGCTATTATAATGTTTATTTTGATAAACAAGGTTACTTGTATCAAATTGAAATTCATTAATGATAGCAAAATATTGTTTCATCAATGTAGACCCAGATAACAGTGGATTTGAGTATCACTAAATTGTTAATTGATAAATCACTATGATAAAAATGGGCGAAAATTTCGAGAGGTGAAGAGGAGACTGTTAAAGTCTTCTCTTTTTTAGTTAAGTAATGATGGTATGTAAATATCAAAAAAAGCTAGGTATCAAGTGTGTTTGTACTTGATTCCCTAGCTTTTTTGAGAAATGACTTAAACTCTTTAATTGTAAAAACGTATAGTTACAAACGATTGATGAACTTTAAGCATTAATATTAAAAGTGAACTGTGATGTTTTGGTCGTGACAATAATCATTAATATCATTGGGAGGGATTTTATCAGTGAAAATCTTACTAATACTATTTAAAGGACAGTAGGTTAATAAAGTGGATTTTCCCATTTTACTGTAATCAGCTAAGACATAAGTTTCTTTTGATTTACCTGTAATATATTGTTTGATTAAATTTTCTTCCATTTCAGAATTGGATAGTCCATTTTGGACATTGATACCCGTTGCTGCCATAAAGGCCTTACTAATGTTGAATTTTTCTAACAGCATATTAGCGCTAATACCTATAAAGGATCGCGTGATAGGTTTGTATTTCTCACCAATAATATATAATGTGACGTACTCAAACTGTGATGCTTTATTCATTATGTCTAAGCTGTTAGTTATTATCGTAAACGGTAAGTTTTTATCGACATAATCTAATATATGTATTGTTGTAGTACCTGTATCAATATAGATAATGTCATAAGCTTCAATTTCTTTAGCTGCAAGTTTACCGATACGTTTTTTAGATTTATAGTTTTTAACATTTCGTTGGTAATAATCCACAGTTCTATGATTTTCTTCAATAAGTTCGATACCGCCGTATACCTTTTTTACGACATTCATATCCACAAGTTGATTAATGTCACGTCGAATCGTGTTGGTTGAAACATTAAAAGTCTCACGCAACTCATCTATTGACGCTGTTTTATTATTTTTTATGAAAGTTTCAATTTCATAAATACGTTTAGATTTCATATATGATTCCCCCATTTATTACAATATACCCAATTTAAGTTGTATAAACAACCTAAAACTAAAACAGTTACTCAAAAGTTGACATTATTCTAACGTTATTATAAGATGTTTTCAACAAGTAACCAATAGTTAACCAAAAAGTACTTATTGTCTGACTATTTTTGTAAGCGGTTACTCATAAAATGATTGGAGGATTTTATAATGGCAGAAATCTTAAAGAACTATATTAATGGTGAGTGGAAAGCATCTGAGAGTACAGAAACTTTGGATGTATTAAACCCTGCAACTAAAGAAGTTGTTGCAAAGGTACCCGTATCTACACGTAAAGAGTTAGATGAAGCGGCACAAATAGCACATGAGGCTTTTCAAGAATGGAAAGAAGTTGCTGTTCCGAAACGTGCGCGTTTGCTATTTAAGTTACAACAATTACTCATAGATAATAAAGATGAACTCGCAGCAATCATTACTAAAGAAAATGGTAAAAATACAACTGAAGCATTAGGTGAAGTACAACGTGGTATTGAAAATGTTGAATTTGCAGCAGGTACACCATCATTAATGATGGGTGATTCGTTATCAAGTATTGCAACGAATATTGAAGGTACAAGCTATAAATATCCTGTAGGGGTTGTTGGTGGAATTACGCCATTTAATTTCCCAATGATGGTGCCATGTTGGATGTTCCCGATGGCGATTTCGTTAGGTAATACCTTTGTAATTAAACCATCAGAAAAAACACCGTTATTAGTTAACAAACTAGCTGAATTAGTTGAAGCTGCAGGCTTCCCTAAAGGTGTATTCAATGTTGTTCATGGCGCACATGATGTGGTTAATGGCATTTGTGAAAATGAACATATTAAGGCCGTGTCATTCGTTGGTTCTAAACCAGTTGGCGCGTATGTGTATAAAAAAGCAACAGAGAACTTAAAACGTGCGCAATGTTTAACAGGTGCTAAAAATCATACGATTGTCTTAAACGATGCCGATATTGATACAGCTGTTAAAGATGTTATCGGTGCAGCATTTGGTTCAGCAGGTGAACGTTGTATGGCTGCAGCTGTCATTGCAGTACAATCTAATGTTTATGATGAATTTAAAGAAAAATTAGTGCAGGCATCTAAAGATATTGTCATTGGTAATGGCATTGAGGACAATGTATTTTTAGGTCCAGTTATCAGAGAAGAAAATAAAGCGAAGACATTACAATATGTAGATGAGGGTGTAAAAGAAGGTGCTAAATTAGTGCTGGATGGTAGAGATGGTAACAATGAAGATGGATATTTCGTTAAACCAACCATTTTCGAAGATGTTACAACGGATATGAAGTTATGGCAGGATGAAATATTTGCGCCTGTATTATCGCTTGTTAAAGTAGATAGTTTAAAAGAAGGCATTGCTTTAGCTAATCAATCTGAATTTGCCAATGGTGCTTGCTTATTTACTGATAGTGCTTCATCAATCAGATACTTTAGAGAAAATGTTGATGCAGGCATGTTAGGCATTAACTTAGGTGTCCCTGCACCAATGGCGATTTTCCCATTCTCAGGTTGGAAATCTTCGTTCTACGGTTCATTACATGCTAATGGTAAGGATAGTATTGAATTTTATACTCACAGAAAAGTTGTTACAGCACGTCACGGAGAACCACAATTTTAAGGAGTGAAGATAGAAATGGCTCATTTATTAAATAAACCTGTACATCATCCATTAAGTGATGATGTACAAGTCATTCACGATTTGCAACCCAATGATATTAATCTAGATTATATCGGCTTGAAAGTACTAGATATTAAAAGCGGTGGCAATTATGAGGAAGCAACAGAAGATTTTGAATTATGCATTGTAGCCTTAACAGGTAAAGTTACAGTGTCAGATGGTACTAATACATTTGAACATATCGGCACGAGAGATTCTGTATTTGAAAAAATTCCAACAGATAGTGTCTACATTTCAAAACAGCATAATATAACAATAGAGGCTGTTACAGATGCAAGAGTCATTTTATGCTATGCACCTGCGGATGAAGTTCGAGAGACACAATTGATACCTGCAAGTGAAAATTCAATTGAAGATAGAGGGAAATATTCCAACAAACGTCATGTACACAACATTTTACCAGATACACATAAAGCGAGTGAGAAATTATTAGTTGTAGAAGTGTATACAGATCAAGGTAATTGGTCTAGCTATCCGCCACATAAACATGACCAGGATAATTTACCTAATGAGTCATTATTAGAAGAAACCTATTATCATGAAATGAATCCACGTACTGGTTTTGTATTTCAAAGAGTGTATACAGATGATTTATCACTTGATGAAACAATGGCAGTTGAAAATAGTGATGTAGTGATAGTTCCTAAAGGCTATCATCCAGTAGCTGTCCCAGATGGTTATGATGGCTATTATTTAAATATTATGGCAGGGCCTAAAAAGGTTTGGAAATTTTATAATCAACCAGACCATGAATGGATTATTGATCGTAAATAAAAGGGGTGCTCGTAAATGGCTAATAAGAAACATATCGTAGCAATAGGTCGTGCTGCAGTCGATTTAAATGCAAAAGAAATTAATAGACCCATGGAAGAAACATCAACATTTAGTAAATATGTGGGTGGTTCTCCAGCAAATATCATGATTGGTGCTGCAAAGCTAGGATTAGACGTTGGCATGATTGCCAATGTCTCTGATGACCAACATGGTCGATTTGTCACAAATTACTTTAATGAAGTCGGTGTTGATACATCACAAATTCATGTCGATGAAGAAGGACATAAAATTGGTTTAACTTTTACTGAAATTAAAAGTCCTACAGAATCTAGCATTTTAATGTATAGAGAAGCAGTTGCAGACTTATTTTTAGCTCCAGAACATGTAGATGAGTTATACATCAAAAATTCGGAATATTTGCTCATTTCTGGAACGGCTTTAGCACAATCACCTTCGAGAGAATCTGTGTTAAAAGCACTAGCACTTGCTAAAAAACATGATGTTAAAGTGATTTTTGAATTAGATTATCGTCCATATAATTGGAGAAATACAGAAGAAACGTCAATCTACTATGAATTAATTGCTGAACAAGCAGATGTTGTTATTGGTACAAGAGATGAATTCGACATGGTTGAACGTTATCAAGCATTGTCAGACCAAGAGATTAGCAACGTGCTATTCACTAAAAACCCTAATTTAGTAGTCATCAAACATGGTGTACAAGGCTCATTTGCATTTGATAAAGCCGGAAATATATATGAAGGTATAGCCTTTAAAGCAAATGTTGTCAAAACATTTGGTGCAGGAGACTCATATGCCGCAGCCTTTATTTATGCATATGTTAAGGGCAAAAGTGTGGAGGAAGCACTGCAATATGGTGCCGCATCAGCAGCAATCGTAGTTAGTAGTCACAGTTCATCAGAAGCTATGCCTACTGTAGAAAAAATCGAAGACTTAATTAAAGAACAATCTTAAGGTGGTGCAAAAATGGTCAATACGGTGAGATTAACGACAGGAGAAGCAATCGTTAAGTTTTTAACACAACAATATATTTATGTTGATGGCGAAGAAACACGTTTTGTAGAAGGTGTAATGAATATCTTCGGACACGGTAATGTACTTGGTATGGGTGAAGGATTATCAAAATATCAACAGGAATTGAAAATTATTCAAGGTAAAAATGAACAAGGTATGGCACATACTGCGATTGGCTTTAGTAAACAAAGGCTAAGAAAGAAAATTTTTGCAGTGACGAGTTCTGTTGGTCCTGGTTCTGCCAATGTTGTAACAGCTGCAGGTACTGCGGCAGCCAATCATATCCCTGTACTATTTCTTCCTGGAGATACGTTTGCGACACGTCAACCAGACCCAGTATTACAACAAATAGAAAATCCCCAAAGTATTGGTATAACAACAAATGATGCGCTTAAACCATTATCTAGATATTTTGATTGCATTACACGACCAGAACAAATTATGTCAGCACTTATTAGAGCATTTGAAGTAATGACCAACCCACAGACGGCAGGACCAGTTACATTGGCATTAAGTCAAGATGTGCAAGGTGAAGCGTTTGATTTTCCAGAAACCTTCTTTGAAAAGCGTGTCCATTATGTAGATAGATTAGAGCCGTCTGAACGTGCGATTGAGCTTGCTAGTAACATATTGAAAACTGCTAAAAAGCCATTAGTCATCGTTGGCGGTGGTGCTAAGTATTCTGAAGCACAAAAAGAAATCAAACAACTGATTGAAACGCACAACATTCCTATGGCTGAAACACAAGCTGGTAAATCAACAATTGAGGCTTCTCATCCATTAAATTTAGGTGGATTAGGTGTGACAGGTAATTTAGCGGCTAATATCTATGCTAAAGAGGCTGATGTCATTGTTGGTATAGGCACGAGGTACTCCGATTTTACAACGAGTTCCAAGACCGCTATTAATTTCGACACTGCAAAATTGATAAATATTAATATCAATAGGGTGGATGCATACAAGTTAGATGCAACACAAGTCGTAGGTGATGCGAAAGTGTCAGTGCTTAAACTCAAGGATGCATTAAATGACTATCAATTCGATATAACAGACCTAGTTTCTGATATTAAACAGCAATGGTCAAATGAACGTGCGAGATTGGCGACTGTCAATATTAACAGTGACGATTTTACACCTGAAATTGCGGATCAGTTTGATCAAGCCAAAATGAAACAATATGTGGAAGCATTACAAACTGAGTTGCCACAAACAAATGCGTTAATTGAAGTGAATAACACGATTGCACCAGATGCAATCATTGTTGCCGCAGCAGGTTCCTTGCCAGGTGATTTAGAACGATTATGGGAAACAGATGCGTTCAACACATACAACATGGAATATGGGTATTCGACGATGGGCTATGAAATTGCTGCCGCAGTAGGTGCGAAAATTGCAGAACCTAATAAAGAAGTTTATGCACTCGTCGGTGATGGTAGCTTCCTTATGTTGCATACCGAACTCATAACAGCACTGCAGTATAACTGTAAAATCAATATTATTTTATTTGATAATAGTGGCTTTGGCTGTATTAACAACTTACAAATGGGCAATGGAAGTGAAAGCTTCTGCACAGAGTTCACAGATTATAACGGTCAACCACTAAATATAGACTATCAAAAAGTGGCTGAAGGTTATGGTGCCAAATCTTATAAGGTGAATGATACGAAGTCGTTAGCAACAGCGATTGAGCAGGCTAAGCAAGAGACTAAATCTACGTTGATTGACATTAAAACGTTGCCTAAAACTATGACAGACGGCTATGAGTCCTTTTGGAATGTCGGAGTTTCTGAGCATAGTGACAAACCTTCAATAAAAGAAGCATTTTCACAAAAAGCACAAACAATGAAAACAGCGAAACATTATTAAGATAGGTGGTACAACTATGACAAAGATAAAAATAGGACAAGTCGGTCTTGGTAGATTAGGGCAAGTGCATGCTTCCAATATAGTAAATCATGTTAAAAATGCCGAATTATATGCCGTTGCAAGTGTAGTGGATGCGGAACTCGCATATGCAAAAGATCAATTAGGTGTTCAACATTGTTATAAATCATACAATGAAATGATTGGAAATGATGAATTAGATGCTGTCGTTATAGTATCACCGAGTGGTTTTCATGCCGTGCAAATCACGCAAGCACTTGAAAAAGGTTTGCATGTGTTCTCTGAAAAACCCATTGGTTTAGAGTTAGAACATATTAAACAAGTCGTAACTGAGATTGATAAGCATCCAGATAAAGTCTTTCAATTAGGCTTTATGCGCCGTTTCGATGAATCGTATTTATATGCCAAAGAAGCTGTAGACAATGGTGACCTAGGTAAAATTACAGCAATGCGCTGTTACGGTATTGACCCAAGTGCAGGTCTTGATAGCTTTATTCAATTTGCCAAAAACAGTGCCAGTGGTGGAATCTTTTTAGATATGTCGATCCATGATATCGATTTAGTAAGATGGTTCACTGGCTCGGAATTTAAAAGCGTTTATTCCCTAGGAAATAACATCGCCGCACCTGAATTATCTGATTGTGAAGAGTTAGAAACGGGAGCATGTTTATCAGAACTTGAAGACGGAACCATTGCTTACTTTTTAGCTGGTCGTAATGCGCAGCACGGTTATCATGTCGAAACGGAAATTATTGGTACTGAAGGTATGATTCGTATCGGTAATGCACCGGAAAAAAACTTAGTAACACTATATGATAAAAACGGTGTTGTTAGACCTACTTCAGGCCATTTTCCTGAACGATTTAAATTTGCATTTGTAAATGAATTAAATACCTTTGTGAATTCAATTCAGAATAAAGAACAATCAACTATTACTGGTGTGGACGGCTTGAAAAGTACAGAAGTTGCCATTGCTATGCAAGAATCATTTGAGTCTAAACAGATAATTAAGTTATGAGGTGAATAAAATGACTAGAAACATTCGTTATGCATGTGCACCAATTGCATGGACAAATGATGACATGCCTGAATTAGGCCATGAAAATTCATTTGAACAATGTATTAGTGAAATGGCATTAGCAGGATATGAAGGTACTGAAATAGGCAATAAATATCCGAAAGATGCCGAAGTATTAAAGGATTATTTAGAGGCACGGGGATTATCAGTAGCAAGTGCGTGGCTTAGCTTATATTTAACATCTGCTCCTTATGAAGTAACGAGACAGGCATTTATTGAGCATAGAGATTTCTTACATGCACTTGGTGCTAAAGTAATCGTAGTGTCAGAGCAAGGTAACAGTATTCAAGGAAAGTTAGATAAAGCCTTATTTAAAGATAAGCCGATTTTTACTGAAGCAGAATGGATACGCTTGATAGACGGTTTGGAAAAATTAGGACAATTAGCTCATGAGAAAGATATGGAAATTGTGTATCACCACCATATGGGGACAGGTATACAAACAACAGCAGAAATTGATGAGTTAATGAAGAGAACAAGCAAAGATAATGTTTCCCTACTATTTGACACTGGTCACCTTTTGGTATCTGGAGAAGATCCTCTAGCAATATTTAACAAGCATGAAGATCGAATTAAGCATATTCATTTTAAAGATGTGAGACAAGAAGTAAAAGCAGCAATAGAAAAAGAACAACAATGTTTTTTAGAAGGTGTAAGAAAAGGTATGTTCACTGTACCAGGAGACGGCATTATTGATTTTGAACCCATTTTAAATAAAATATACAACTCAAATTATAGTGGTTGGATTGTAGTTGAAGCCGAACAAGATCCATCAATAGCTAATCCATTTAAATACGCCAAAAAAGCAAAAGAATACATGTCTAATATTTGTAATAACGTAGTTATATAACAGGTTAGAGTGATCTATACCTCAAGGGAGGGAAATTGCCGTGAGTTTATTTGCAGGGATTTCATTTATAGTAGTAATACTGTTAGTAGGGTTGTATGCATTTTTAAGAAGTAGAAAAATTAACACTAAAAACTCTGATGGATACTTCATGGGTGGTAGAAGTTTAACCGGTTTTACAATTGCTTCTACTATCATTATGACAAATCTATCTACAGAACAAATAGTCGGTCAAAACGGTCAAAGTTTTATGGCCGGTATGGAAGTTATGGCATGGGAAGTAACAGCAGCAGTAGCCATAGTAATATTGGCGCTGGTATTTTTACCAAGGTATTTTAGATACGGTGTAGATACGATATCAGATTTTATTGAACTGCGATTTGATACGTTTACTAAGCGATTGGTATCATTATTATTCATATTTACATATGTTGTGTCATTTTTACCAGTTGTTTTATATTCAGGTGCACTTGTATTTAATAAAATATTCAATATTAGTGAAATGTTAAATATAAGTGATATGACGGCTGTGGTACTTATATCAACATTTATCGGAATTTTCGGAATAATTTATTTGTTTATCGGTGGTCTGTCATTAAGTGCACACAGTGATTCTATATATGGTATTGGACTCATTATAGGAGGACTCGCCATACCTGTCTTAGGTTTGATTCTCTTTGGTAATGGTAGTCTGTTACATGGATTTGATAAAGTTGTGCAAAACACACCGGAGAAATTAAATTCATTAGGTGCAATAGACTCTGATATCGTACCTTGGCCAACATTATTCTTTGGTATGTTTTTCAATAATTTATTCTTTTGGTGTACTAACCAAATGATAGTTCAAAAAGCATTAGCAGGTAAAAACCTCAAAGAAGCGCAAAAAGGGGCTATGTTTGTCGGCATATTTAAAATTTTTGGCGCATTATTCTTAGTATTCCCAGGAGTACTTGCTTTTAATATGTTAGGCGATAAAGTCACAAATCCTGATAATGCATATCCTATGTTAGTAAATGAAGTATTACCAGGTTGGGCTTATGGGTTGTTTGGTGCAGTGATTTTTGGAGCAATTCTTAGTTCATTTGTAGGGTCATTAAATAGTACAGCAACTTTATTCTCTCTAGATTTTTATAAATCAGTAATTAATAAAGAAGCTACAAATAAACAAGTGTCTAGAATGGGAAGAATCGTAACGATACTTGTCGGCGTTGTTGTAGTAATTATAGCGCCAATGATTTCAATCTTCCCACAAGGTTTGTACGCTGTAGTTCAAGAATTTAACGGTATTTACAATATGCCATTATTAGTATTAATACTAGTAGGATTTTTCGTTAAAAGGACATCACAGCAAGGTGCTAAAGTGATGTTTATTTTACACATTATTATGTATGCGCTTTCAAAAGTATTGTTAACAGACATACACTACTTATATGTATTAAGTGTATTATTCTTTATTGATTTATTCATAGTTCTATTATTTAACAAATGGAAACCATCGGATGAATTTGATTTCAATGTAAATTACGCAAAAGTAGATATTACACCGTGGAAATATAGATATGTAGTTGGTGCGATTATCGTAATAGTAGTAATTGGTACTTATATCTTATTTTCACCACTAGGTATAGCTTAAAAGGAGGAAAATTATGACACTTACATTTGGAGTAATTGGTGCTGGTAGAATTGGACAGTTGCATATCAGCTATTTGCAGACACATAAAGATGTAAAAATTAAATGGATTTCGGATTTAAACTGCGACAAGATGGAAGAATGGATTGCACAAGCAGGTATTGAAAATAAAACTAAAGATCATAGAGACATTATTAATGATCCAGAAGTTGATGCGATAATTATTTGTTCTCCAACAGATACACATGTAGATATTATTAAAGAAGCATCAGCACAAGGTAAACATATCTTTTGTGAAAAACCTATCAGTATGTCCTTGGAAGAAGCAGAAGAAGCGGTTGAAGCGGTTAAAAAATCTAACATAAAGCTTCAAATGGGCTTTAATAGAAGGTTTGATAAGAACTTTAAACAACTACATTCTATTTTGAGTGAAGGAGAATTAGGTCAAATTCAAACATTAAGAATTACGTCGAGAGATCCAGAGCCACCACCAATTGAATATATCAAGCGTTCTGGTGGGTTGTTTATGGATATGACGATTCATGACTTTGATATGGCACGCTACTTAATGCAATCAGAAATCGTAGAAGTGTATGCTTCAGGTGATGCTTTGGTTAATCCTGAAATCGCAGAATATGACGATATTGATACGGCACTAATTACACTGAAATTCGAAAATGGCTCAATTGCTATGATTGAAAATTGTCGTAGAAGCGTTTATGGCTATGATCAACGTATCGAAATTTTAGGTGATAATGGCGCGATTGATGTAGGAAACGAGCAATCTTCAACGTTAAATTATCATCGTGTAGATGGTATTAGAAGAGATAGTCCACCTTATTTTTTCCTAGAAAGATATAGCGATGCATATAAAGTAGAGATGAATGATTTTATAGATGCTATTCTCAATGATACAGACGTTTTATGTTCAATTGAAGACGGCTATAAAGCACAACAAATCGCTTTAAAATGTCAAGAGTCACTAAAAACGAATCAACCCCAAAAATTATAAACAGGTAGAAAGGTGGGACGCTCATAAATGAAGTCATTTATACAACAAGCCAAGGATGAACAATATGCGATACCTCAAATTAATGTCAATGGATTAATTTGGATTGAAAGTATTTTGCAAGCTGCTGAAGATACACGTTCACCTATTATTGTAGGAACTACCGATAAAGTTATTGAATTTCTAGGTGGATATCAATTTATATGTTCAGTCATTAAAGACAAAGTGAAGGCTATGAACATAACTGTCCCTGTTATTATTCATTTAGATCATGGTTTAACCGTAGACAACTGTAAAAAGGCAGTAGATGCAGGCTATGATTCTGTCATGTTTGATGGTTCGAAGTTACCGATTGAAGAAAATATAAAACAAACTAAAGAAGTTGTCGATTATGCACATCAACATAATGTTCTAGTTGAAGGTGAGATAGGGGCAATTGGTGGTAATGAAGATGGTGTTATTGGCAATGTTAAATATGCAGATTTTAATGACTGTTTGAGATTGGCAAAAGAAACACAGCTAGATACGTTGGCGCCAGCACTAGGTTCTGTACATGGAAAGTATCAAGGTGAACCCAATTTGGGCTTTGCAGAAATGAAAGAAATACAAAATGCGTTAGATCTACCCTTAGTATTACACGGTGCGTCAGGCATCTCAGATGAAGATTTATTAAAAGCCATACATTTAGGTCATGCCAAAATTAATTTTAATACTGAAATTAATATTGCATGGAGTAATCAATTAAGACAAACACTCAATGAAGATACATCGTTGTTTAACCCACAACAAATTTTAAATCCCAGCAAAGAAATTATCAAAACTACGGTTAAAGCTATTATTCATAAATGCACATCGCAAAATCGTGTCTAAAAATGTTAAAGAAGGGACGTGGCCCTATGCCGTTAATGAAAATTGATGTAATAAAAGGTCGCACACAAACAGAAATTCAACAAATATTAGATATTTCTTATGATGTCATGCTAACAACATTTAATGCGCCATTAGGTGACAGATATCAAATCGTCAATCAACATGAACCTTACGAAATGCAAATCTTGGATACAGGCTTAGGCGTCACACGTACAGAGGAAGTGGTTGTTTTCACTATTATTACTAGACCAAGAACACAACAACAAAAACTATCATTCTATGAAACCTTAGTAAGTGAACTGCATAGTCAATTAGGCATACGTAAAGCAGATATTATGTTTAGCTTAATAGAAAACACTGACGATGATTGGAGCTTCTTTAATGGTGAAGCCCAATTCTTAAATGGTGCGCTGTAATCATTTCATTATTACCTTTCGAATTAAGGTGACGTAGCGCTCCTTAGCCAAACAAGTAAATAACCCATACCAGTACTAGGATACTTATTTCCAGATTTATACAGGAGATAAGTATTCTAGTTTTTTTATGTGAGGGGCAATGTTAATGTGTATACCCTGAGTTCTATGCAATAAGATAAAAGTTTTCCATGACATTAAGTATTATATTTAGAAGTAGAAAAAAGTGTTAAATTATATGTTAAAATCCTAAGTAATAAAAGACTTTTTAAATGAAATTAAATATTATTATAATCATTTAGAAGTTCGATTAATTAAATGGTGACAATTGATGGTTTTATAGATAAAGGGGCGTATAGTGTGGAACAATGGCTAACGAAACAAGAAGTAAAAAAAGCTTTAAAAATTGATGATGGGGCATTTAAAAAATGGAACGAACATGGAAAAATTATAACCGTCAAATCACGTAAGTATTACTATGATGAACAAGAACTTAATCAGTGGTTGAAACAAAACAGAGGACCAATAAGCCAATTGAAAGTTGGTAATATATACAATAATCAAGTTATTCAAGATATATTTAAATGTTCTGGTCAAGGTGGTATGAGACGCTCACATTTAACTAATGCACTTGTATTGTTTTCAGATCACTCAAAAAATCAGCCTATTTATGAGGATAAAAGTTATATTGATGAGCATGGAAACCAAATAATGCATTATACAGGTATGGGACAACAGGGGGATCAAGACCTTAAATCAACTCAGAATAGAACATTACTTGAATCAAATGATTTGAGTATAAAAGTATATTTATTTGAAACATTTGATTCAGGTCAGCATACTTTTCGAGGAGAAGTAAAATTGTGTGCTACTCCTTATACAGAGCAACAAAACGGCAGGAAAGTTTATATTTTCCCACTCTCTTTCAATGATAATGAGTATGTTATACCAGAAACATTCTATAAAGATAAAGAGATACAACAAGAAAATCAGGCCTATAAACTAGGAAGTGAAGAATTATATCAACGTGCGAAAAAAGCTAAAAAGGTCGGACAGAGGAAAGCATATACGACGGTATATGAAAGAAATAACTATGTTGCTGCCCATGTGAAAGAACGTGCAGACGGGTATTGTGATTTGTGTGGTGAACCTGCGCCCTTTAAAGATAAAAATGGTAAACCTTATTTGGAATGTCATCATGTAATTTGGTTGGCAAAACAAGGTGAGGATAGTATTGATAATGCCGTTGCTTTAGACCCTACATGTCATAGAAAAATGCATGTATTAGGCTTAGAAAATGATGTGGAATTATTACAAACTAAAATAAAACAATATAAAGATAAAGGAATGTAATGATTGAATATTTCTATAGAGTATTTAAATATAATTAAAATTTAAAAATTTTAAAATTAATTTGTAATGAATAATTATTATTTGTATACTGTTAGTAACAAGTTGTGAGGAGACAAACTATGAACAGTTTACCAATACAAATTATGCAAAGTTACATGGCATTTTGGACCCGTTTTCTAGATGTTAAAGGGAGAGCATCACGTTCTGATTTTTGGCATCCTTTTTGGATTAACTTTTTAATAACTTCATTGTTAGGGATATTTTCAGTGGGTACGCTCAGTAGTGTTTTTGCACTTTTCTTAATCATCCCTACTTTTACAGTAAAAGTGAGACGGTTACATGATTCCAATCGTACTATGCTGTTAGCTATTATTTCACATATCAGTGGTTTCATTACAGCTTTTGGGACTATCGTTTTTGTGTTAGGTATTATCGCAGTTGCTACTCAAACTGAAACAATAGGTGTGCTCAAAGCTTTAGTGTTGGCTGGTGTGTTTGGTACATTGTTTGCTGGATTAGTCACACTTTATACGTGGATAGTATTGATTATGCGTGGGAATAAAAAGCCAAATAGGTATGGCGCAGGTGGAAGTTGTCAAGTTGAGGCAGCGCAAAACGTAGTATCGACTGAAGTAGAGCATTCTAGTAATAGCTAATATACATTGTTGCAACCATCAGGAATGTTTACATATTGTCAGATAAATAAAAACTATTCCTCTGCACTTTAATTATACTATAAATATGTAGAAAGTTGCAGTCTACTATTTATAACATTTACATACTATACTAGATGCAATCTAGTGTTAAGGAGTGGTGTTATGGATGAGCAACTCAAAGCGTTTGAAAACACGCTGTATTTTCACGGAACTAAAGCGAGGTTAGCTGTCGGCGACTTATTGCAACCTGGATTTAAGTCGAATTTTAAAGATATTACCTTAAAGCATATTTATTTTACTGGCACATTGGAAGCAGCAAAGTGGGGAGCAGAATTAGCTACGGCTAAAGGTGAAGAAGACCAAGAACGGATATATATTGTAACGCCTTTGGGAGATTTTGAAGATGATCCTAATGTGACTGATCAAAAATTCCCAGGCAACCCAACTCGTTCATATCGTTCAACAGCACCACTTAAAATTGTAGCTGAATTAGCTGATTGGGAAAGACACTCTGATGAAGAAATCAATAAGATGCTAGCAGGTTTAGAAGCATTACGTGCAGCAGGTAAAGATGTGATTATAGACTGAACAAATGAAAAGAGACTGAGACGAATCCATTTTGTCCCAGTCTTTTGCTATAGCAAGATAATATTAATACGATGAACATATACAACCTAATAAAACTGACTGATCATATTCACAGTTGAAATATCTGCGGGTGCCCATGCTAATTGTTGGAGTTCGGTGATATTGAGCCACTTCATCGCTTTGTGTTCAGTTAAAGTAGGGGCTTGTGTTTGTAAAGTACAATGATATGAATGGAGATGTACAACACCAAAATCATAGTCATAAGTAGTGGTGGTAATCTTATCTTCGACCACAATGTCACATAATAGCTCTTCCTTAATTTCACGTTTCAAAGCAGTACTTTTAGATTCTCCAGGTTCGACTTTGCCACCTGGGAATTCCCATAATAAGGGTAAAGACATCGAGTCACTGCGTTGGGCACAAAGTACTTGTTGGTCAGCGATAATGACAGCCGCTACCACTTCAATATGTTTTTTCACAGTTTCACACCTCATTTGTGTAGTTAAATAGTCACTACTATATTATTGCCCGGAAAATAATTGAGCATCATTTGGTTTATTTTCTAAATAAGCAATCATTCCATTTTCATTGATACGCGCAATATCAACACCTTCTTGCGTATAGACGCCTGACTCAAAACGATTACCACAAATAGCCCACTGAGTTTGGAATGACCCATCTTCTTGCTTGATCCAGCCGTTGTGCATGTGTTTTAAATCTTTATTGGTTTGAAAGACACTTCGTACAAAGTTTTGCCACGCTGTTTTACCCTGAAATGATTTGCCGTTTAATACGAACACAATATCTTCACTAAACAAGTCTGTTAATTGTTGGAAACTTTCTTCACTGTAGCGTGCTTCATCAAAGAGTATGAAATAATCATCTAATATTTGCATTGTAATACCTTCTTTTTTATGTTTTTCGAACTAATATAGTGTTAGTTTATTATAGATATATAGTACCGGCACAGTGATATGCCTAAAAAGTTATAGGTGATGTTGTTTTGATAGTCATTCTTATGTCGAACGTTATCCTATAACGGCAGCGATTTTTAAAATAATCTCCTATAAAAACCAAGGTAAACACATGAACTGTGTCTATCTTGGTTTTTAATGTTCTTAATCATTGTCTACAATCAATTGCATTGCTACGAATTTGGCTACTGTATTACCGCTCGAAGCGGCATCAATAAGTTGCGATGGCATGATGTCTTTAGATTCGCCTACTACAAAAACACCGGGAACAGAAGTTTCACCGAAATTGTTAGTTGTGAGACGGCCATTGTCTTCACGTTGTAATTGCAATGGTTGTAAAAAGTCAAAATAAGAATTAACTTCAATACCAATCAAGCCACCGTCACGATTGATTGATGTACCATCAGCAAAGGAAACGGCAGTTAATTGACCTTCTTTATGTTGGAATTCTGTTATAGCACTAGTGATGAGGTGGATACCTTTACTATTTAAATAAGCTTTATCTTCATCATCTAAGGAAGCATCATCAGCTACGTGCACTACAATATCTTGGGACCAATTGAGCACGAGCTTGCTCATATGTCTAACTTGAGCAGCTGGCACAGAAACAATGAGTGAACGATTACGTAATTCATAGCCATCACACCAAGGACAGTAAAATAGAGATGTGCCATAACACGCTTGCGTCCCTGTAATATCAGGTAATATTTCTTTTAAGCCCATGGCTAATATGAGTTTACGTGCATAATATGTTGTTGTTTCAGTTTGAATTATAAAATGATCAGTTGCTTGTTCGACATGTGTCACAGTGTCTAATACACGTTGTACATGTTCATATTTATTAACATCTTGCTCGGCATTGCTGCGTAATGCTTCTGGTGAGATACCGTCTTGAGTAAGATATGCGTGAGATGCTTGCGTCACTTTATTTCTAGGATTATTATTGTCTATCACTAATGTTGTTTTTAAGGCGCGACCTAAAGTGAGCGCACTTGCTAAACCTGCAGGGCCGCCACCTATAATAATAACATCAAACATTGTATAACCACCTTTTCGTATATTAGAGAGTCTTAATATCTATAATAGGAACAAAAAAAGATTTAACTTATATTAAATCTTTTAAAGTTTTTTCTTGTAATGCTTTAGTCATTTCATCTTCAGCAGAGACAATAATTTTTTGAATCTTGCATTCAGGACCATGATTAAAACTGTCTTCAAAGGCACTTTGATGGCCGTCTATGGCAGTGATAATCGAATAAATTGAAATATCTTCCCATTGCTGAACTAACGAATAACCACCTCTAGCACCAGATGATGATTTAATGACATTAGCTTTTGTTAGTTGTGTCAGTATTTTAGATAGATATGTTACTGAGACATTTAATTTTTCTGCTAATGTTTGTACATTGACTGCTTGTGATGATTGGGTAGCAATTAAATACGCGAGTGCGTGTAAAGCATAGTCTGACCCCTTCGTAATTTTCATGTGTAAACCTCACTATTATAGATATTTAATGTCTATAATAGCTACTTTATAATTATTTTGCAAGAAAAAAATTTTGATAACTAATATACAAGTTAAAGGGGCAATGTGCTAAGGGAGTGAAAATGTTAAGGTGTCATGAGTACGCTATCCAGTTAGGAGTTTTGGTTATAGAAGGTACTGACAAGTCATTTATATGGTCTAGAGGTTTCAGTTAGTTCTTTCTCATTTTTAAAATTATAAATTAACAACTCTCGATAACAAAATCATTATCGAGAGTTATTAGTATTAAATACCATCAATTTTGAATTGTTCTTTAGCCATCAGTCGTAATGGCCCATTAAAGACGATTTTAAATAGGTTATCTACTAATTCATTTGGCGGCATTCGCAAATCATCTTGCACCCAGTATTTTATAAAGGATAATAGGGCACCAACGACATAACTGTGAAAGTAATCAATCGGAATGCCGTCGATATTACCATTTGGTGCTAGGTTCGTGGACATATTGTCATACATCAATTGACTTATTTTCTCTTCTAGCTGGCTGCGGCGTTCGAGTCGGAAAAGTGTTTGGTAAAATTCAGCATTATCATTGATATGATAAATTACTTTTTTGAGCTTTTTTTCGGTAAAGAGACGCGCAAATTCCGTAACGTCCATACCTACATAAAAGTCGTCGGTAGTAAGTAATGTTGAAGAGAGTTGAGCAAAGTATTCATTTTCCATATCACTCAGTAATAAATATTTATCTTCATAATGTAAATAAAATGTACCACGATTCACATCAGCGGCAGTGGTAATATCACGTACTGTAATTTTATCTAAGTCTTTGTGACGTAATAGGTCGATAAAGGCTGATTTAATGGCAGTACGTGTTTTTCTGACGCGTCTATCTTCGGCCATAGTTAACACCTCTTTGTAGTTAATAGACAATTCCGAACTACATGTTCAATAAAGGACGAATAGCTGTATATTGCATATTGTATAATTTATACCACCTATTATAATAGACTGAGTAATGGATATGCAACACTGTGTTCATGAATAAGGAGGTATAAAGAATGAATATTTTTAAAAATAAACTATTATGGTTAGCACCAATAGTTGCGATTATTTTATTTTTGATATTTTCAATCGCCTTTTATCCTGCGTTTAATCCTAAACCTCAAGATATACCAATTGCTATCGTTAATCATGACAAAGGCACTGACATACAAGGGAAAAATATCAATATAGGAAAGCAATTAGAAGATAAGTTACTGAATAGTGATAAAGACACTGTAAAATGGATTCAAGTTGATGATGAAGATGATTTGAAACAAGGTATGAAAGACCAAAAATACTTTGGAGCAGCAATAATTGAAAAAGATTTTTCGCAACATGCAATGAGTAAAACACAGCAAGTTGTAATGACTGCGAAAAAAGAAGAAATGCAAGATAAAGTAAAATCTGGTGAAGTGCCACTAGCTCAGGCTAAACAAATGCAACAACAAATGGCACAAGGTGGAAATGACAACACGGCTAAACCTGAACAAGCACACTTTAAAACTATCGTAAATCAAGGTGCAGGTACGCAAGCCTCCCAAATTGTGTCTCAAGTGCTGAAAGGTATGGGGGACAACGTTAATCAAAATATTTCGAAACAGGGTTTAGCATCATTAGAAAAACAAAATGTTGAGGTGCCAGCTAAAGACATTCAAAAATTAACACAGCCGGTAAAAGTAGACAATCAACAAGCGAATAAAGTTGGTGATCACCAGGCTGGTGGTAATGGACCATTCTTAATGTTTATGCCAGTTTGGATGGGTTCAATAGTAATTTCTGTACTGTTATTCTTCGCATTTAGAACGAGTAATAATATTGCTATTCACCATCGTCTTATTGCAGCGCTAGGCCAAATCGTTATGGCTGTTGTTACTGCCTTAATTGGTGCATTTGCGTATGTTTATTTTATGCAAGAGGTGCTAGGATTTGATTTTAATGATGCCAATACGACAGCACTATTTATTGCCTTGGCAATTATGGGGTTTGTCGGATTGATTTTAGGAACGATGACATGGTTAGGTATGAAATCTGTGCCCATCTTCTTTATATTAATGTTTTTCAGTATGCAATTAGTAACATTGCCACAACAAATGTTACCAGAGTTCTACCAAAAATATATCGTAGGTTGGAATCCATTTGCACACTATGCTAATTCACTCAAAGAGATACTCTACTTGGATGGTAATATTCAATTAGATGCAACAATGTGGATGTTCATTGGATTTATGATTTTTGGTGCAACCTCAACACTTATAGCTGCAGCAATCCGAAAACATAGTACGAAACGAACAGAAGTACCATCATAAGTTTAAGAAAAGTGGGGTAGAAATCTACTTTGATGCTGAGCATTGAAGAAAGGTTGATTCGAAGCGTTTTTCAGTGCGATAACCTACTCACTATATATTAAGAGGCTGGGACGTATTTAATTCGTCTCAGCCTCTTTTTGATGATTAAAACTCTTGACTGTTAAATATTTTAAGTGACAATAAATAGGAGCCTAATAGCAATATTAGTCCGATTGCGCCATATATCGTCGTAACAATAATGCTTTGTATGTTGGCTGCTTCAGTAAAGGAATTTGCAGTTGCCATAGCAGGTGTTAAAAATCCAAAGAATACTATAAAAAATAAAATAATATTTTCCGCATTCATTTCTGTGCTATCAATATTAATGTTTCATATGAAACATTGGAATTGGATAGAAAATATAAACTGTAATATTTTCATAAGTTGTGCAAAATTAATATTGAAAAAAATTAAATAGTCTGATATATTAAAGTTAAAATAACATCATGTAGTAGTCATAGATAAGTTGTATAGTTTGATGTATTAGTCAGTGAATTAAAGTAAATATCAAAGAGGGGTGCTTGAAATGAACACAGAGAAACAGAAGTATAGTATTCGTAAATTAAGCATAGGGGCAGCTTCAGCATTGATAGGTGTGTTGTTATTTATTAGTAACGACACAGCACATGCATCAGAGCAACAAAATAACACTACAACTGAGACTGCAATGGAGCAGCATAGTACCACAGAACAAGACTTTGAAAAACCTAAGACTTCAGTAAAACAAGATACTACAAATACAGTCGGACAAAATACTGAAGAAAGGACAGAGTTTTCAACTGAAGAAAATCAACAAAGTACAAAAGAGAACAATAAAAATGAGCAGTATGAGGGACCAAAAACTAGTGAAAACGCACAAGTTACAACTACAAAAGAAACAGTTGATAATAAACAACAGACAATAACAGACGAAAAGAGCGATAGTGAACAATTTAAGGAGCCATCAGCTGTCGACAACTCACAACAAGCTGTAACAACCACTGACACAACACAATATAATCAGGATGAACCAACTGATAGTAAAGACACAAAAAGCACTACAGAAGCGCAGCATAAAAAGGCTAAATCTACAATTGAACATCCAGAACCAAAAGAGACTACAGTGTTACAACCAACAGACAACCAGCAACATAAACGTCAACAAAATCAACAGTCTTCGAATATAGCACCTGACGATGCTAATAAAGGGGTGTCAACAGTGGAACAGCCTAGAGAGACGCAACGACAAACTATTTCAAACGACTTGCAAATGTACGAAACTAATAATCAGCAACGCAATAATGCACAAACATCAGTTAAAATCACCCCAAATAAAAAGACAACAAATACTTACGCTGACACTACGCTACAACAGCAAAAGAACATAGATCGAGACTCTCTAGCAACGACAAATACTAGACCTGTATCTTTAGAAGAAGTTGGTGAGCCACTATTAGTGCATGGTTCTTCACGTAACTCGACACCAGAAGAACAAAAAAGTTTAGCTGCTTTAGAAGGTAATACCCAAGCGACACGTACAAACAATACAACTCAAGAAGCCACGCCAATAACAGATGACCAGCCTACAAAAGTTGCGAAACAAGGACAATTTAAAAATGAAGACCCTATTATACTGGTACATGGTTTTAATGGCTTTACTGGAGACAACAAACCAACCACTGAAGGTAATTACTGGGGTGGAGATAAACTGAGTATTAGTCAAGATTTACGAGATAACGGCTATGAAACTTATGAAGCAAGTGTTGGTGCTTTAAGTAGTAATTATGATCGTGCGGTAGAATTGTATTACTATATTAAAGGTGGAACAGTAGATTATGGTGCAGCGCATGCGAATAAATATGGGCATGAGCGTTATGGTAGAACGTATGAAGGGGTCTACAAAGACTGGCAACCGGGTCAACAAGTACATTTAGTAGGGCACAGTATGGGTGGACAAACGATTCGTTTATTAGACACAATGTTACGTGAAGGTAATCAAGAAGAAATTGCGTATCATCAGCAACATGGCGGAGAAATTTCGCCATTATATCAAGGTGGTAATGATGATATGATAACTTCCGTGACAACGATAGTGACACCTCATAATGGTACACATGCTGCAGATCAACTTGGTAACGAACAATTGATTCGCCAAGTCGCCTATGATTATAGTAAATTTCAAAATAATAAATTAACACAAGTAGATTATGGTTTTTCTCAATGGGGCTTAAAACAACGTCCGAATGAAACATATATCGATTATGTCAAACGTGTAAAAGATCAAAGTAACATTTGGTTAACAGATGATAATGGCTTTTATGATTTGACACGTAAAGGTGCTGCTGAATTGAATGAACAGACATCACTTGACCCAAACGTAGTGTATAAAACATACACAGGGGAATCCACTCGCGCTAGCATTACAGGGCGACAAGTATCAGATATTAATATGAAACTTTCTTTTAGACTTACAGGTAATGTTATTGGCAAAGCAGCTGAAACTGAATGGCGAGAAAATGATGGTCTTGTTTCTGTTGTCTCAGCACAACATCCATTTAATCAAGATTTCGTGACAGCTACGGATGACGTCCAAAAAGGTGTATGGCAAGTTACACCAGTCAAACACGATTGGGATCATGAAGACTTTATCGGTTCAGATGTAACGCAATCTGTCGTAACAACAGAAGCATTACAGCAATTTTGGCATGGGATTGCTGCAGATTTAGTACGTAATGAAGATATTGCCGCACAAGCTTAATACTTAAAGAAAGGATGAAGCGAGATGACAGGCACGATTCCACAATTGATAGAGTCATTTTTACGTATTGTTACCGTTATTTTTGCATAAGATAGTATTAATTCAAATAGCAATAATAAGGTTCTAATAGTGAAGAGAGTAGTTAGATATCCTAGTACTTCTAAGTGATATGTTAACTACTCTTCTTTGTGTGACAAGTACTAAAGATACTATAATGAGTATAAGAAATGTCTTACAAGGAGGTCATACCATGAAACAAGCCCACACGCTTTTTCAGACATTACAATCATTAGACGGTCAGAAGTACGGTGCGTATAAACGTTTGGCAGATACATATGCTTACGATAATTTTCAGTTAGCAATAGATCATATTCAAGCAGACCCATATGCGCCACCGTCTAAAGTGCGTATTATTATAAATAAAGTAACTACAGGCATACCTGAACATCTTGTGGATACTAAATTAAAACGTATCGCTACGTCAGATTTTTTAACACGAAATATATATAATGAAATTCATAAATTGACTCAGCGACAAAGGAACTATCATGCGAATATTATGATAGATAATTGTGGTCCGGAAATATTGGAACGTAGTGCGGTAACTATTACAGATCACTTTATCGAGGTGTGTTTAGAAATTGGTTTGCCTGCTAAAGGACGGAAAATTTTAGGTACAGCAGCAACTCATATTTTTAAAACAATAGTGCCTGAAATTGTAGCGCGAGCGCTGTCTTATAAAAATATAGACCAAGTAGCATTCGCTGACCAAGTGACATTAATTGAAGACCAACAGTATATACGTGAATTTTTAGTACAACAAGGCTATATCGCTTTTGTGGCTAATGGTTCAATATTGCCTCGTCAAAGTGGGGTGTCACAGCAACCATTAACACACGCTGTATCATTTACTAGCCCAGCAACATATGAACAAGCTTTAACTTTACCTAGTGGCAAACAATTAACAGGTATGGCTATACCTGAGGGTATTACCCTTATTGTAGGGGGAGGTTATCATGGTAAATCGACATTACTAGAGGCATTACAACGGGGTGTGTATCCTCATATTGTAGGCGATGGCCGTGAATACGTTATAACCCGTGATGACGCGATGAAAATCCGTGCTGAGGACGGACGAAGTATTGCCCAAGTAAATATTCAGCCCTTTATCGATAATTTACCAGGAAATAAAGATACTACTCAATTTACTACGCCAAATGCGAGTGGTAGTACGTCACAAGCAGCAAATGTTATGGAAGCACTTGAGGCACGTAGTTCGGTGTTACTTATTGATGAAGATACTTCTGCCACAAACTTTATGATTCGCGATGACCGTATGCAACAGCTTATTGCACCGGAAAAAGAACCTATTACTCCTTTTGCACATAAAGTGAAGCCCCTTTATGATGACTACCAAGTGTCGACCATTTTAATCGTTGGTGGATCGGGTGATTATTTTGATGTAGCAGACCATGTCTTAATGATGGACGAATACGTGTTACAAGATGTGACTACCAAAGCGCATGACATAGCCAAGAATACAGGTGTACAAAAGCCGTATCATCATTCAGAACACTTTGGCACTATAACTCAACGTACGCCATTAACTGCGAGTTTTAACAGTAAAGGTAAGGATGGGCGTTTTAAAGTGAAAGGTCGTACAACAATTTTATACAATAAGGAACCGATCGATTTAGCAGCTGTTGAACAGTTAGTGGATACGAGCCAAACAAATTGTTTAGCATTAATGTTAGCTTATTATCAACGGCATTTGTTGAATGATACAACAACACTTTCTCAAGCTGTTAGGCAATTATATCAACACATTGATACGCATGGTTTAGCTGCTATATCACCATATCAAGGTCATCCGGGAAACTTAGCGTTACCACGACCACAAGAGTTTTATGCTGCGCTTAATCGTTACCGAGGTTTACAAATTGCCCAACACAAATAACATCAAGTAGGCTTCCGTTTGTCTGAACGAACTATGACGTCAGTCTAATTTTGGGCATAATATCAGCATTTTCCATATAGATAAGTAGTTTCTTGATAAGAAAAAAGCACCTGAACATCATTTTATGTTCTAGGTGCTTTTTCACTATTAACAACTATTAGTAGTTTGGGCATTTAAATATGCATTAGCCGTTCTTCCTGATGGATTCGCTGCCATAATAAATAAGCATATGGTAGCAGTAAAAGGGCAGCGAAACCGGCTTGTGTTAGCAGTAATAGACCCAATAGCTCAGGTACGATATTTAAAAAATAGTTTGGATGTTTGGTAATTTTAAATAATCCACTTTTGATAATTGGGTGATGTGGCAAAATGTATAATTTTAACGTCCATATTGCTCCTAGTGTCTTTATTACCATAAATAATATAATATAAGCGAAGATCATAAGTGCTAGACCGATAACACTTAGTCGATTCATTGTAGTTTGTTGCAACCATGCTTCGATAGTAGCACTAACATAAATGGCGATATGTGTAAGTGCGAGCCAAGTAGAATTACGTTTGCCGTATTCAGTAGCACCTTGAAGTTGCAACTGCTTAGCATGACGAATTGAAATGACTAAGCTGTATAAGCGTAAAATAAAAAAACCGAAAACAATAAGTATAATCATTGAGGTCCTCCAATTAGTTCATTAATCTTAACTAAGTTATAATTTTTTCAACATTGGAGCAATAGCATGAGTATACCAAGTAAAAAATGTACCTTAATAACAAAAAAAGGCGACAATAGTCGCCTATAGTGTTTAAAATATATTATTTTGTCTCTTTGCTTTTGGATTTAATATCGATTTGAGCTAGTAACGGATCGTGGTCACTTGCTCGTCCTGACATATCAGTGAAATCACTGTTTACATGGATAGGATCGAGTTGTGTGTAGTCGGTCAAATTATCGGAAACAAAGATATGATCCAATGCTTGTGAATTACCGTGATAATTATATGTGTAACGCTCACTTGCAGGTACACTATGCATCATATTTGTCATATTAAAGTTTTCAAAAGTTTTCAAAGCTTTGGTCCATTGGAAATCGTTGTAGTCACCAACAGAGACGATATTGGCATCAGGGTTATCTTTGTGTACTTGCTCTACAAAACGACCTACAGCTTTTGCGATTTCTACACGTTGATTTTCGCTATTTAATACAGGTGGTTGTTGCTTACCAAATATAGGTGTATCGCCACCTTTAGAATTCCAATGATTTGCGAGCATAATTACTTGTTCGCCGCGGAATTTAAATTGTGCCGCTAATGGTTTACGTGAATCGTCAAATGCTGGGTTGTTAGGGTCAATGCGACCTGGGTTTAAAGTTAAGTTACCATTTTTGTAGGATACTGCGCTATCAGCATCACCTTTTTGGATAGATTTGTCGAATTGAACACGTTTTGGATTGTATAAGAAACCGACACGAATATTAGCGTTGGGTTGACCACCATCTTCATTCATATCTGGATCGATATTGACGTATTTATATTTAGGTCCACCGGATGCTTGAATTTGTTGAATCAAGCGTTCATAAGATTCATTGGCTTTAGGCCCACCTTTATCAGGACCGTCATTGTCTTGAACTTCGGTCACACCAACAATGTCTGGGTTGTTCATGCTGGTACTAATACCTTGTGCAATTTTTGTAGCTTTAGTGTCAGTAGTAGATTGTTTATTGTTAGAGAAATTTTCTAAATTATAAGATGCTACATTTAATTTGCCTTTGTCTTGTGTTAAATCTGTTGATTGTGGTTTCGTTTTAACTGGCACATGTGCTTTTTGCATATCTTCTAAATCTACATTGATTTTATAGTTTTGAAAACCGTAATTGACGTAACCAATAATTGGGCCTTTGAATTTATCACCAGTTTTGACATCAAAGTCACGCGCTTGATTATTATCATACATCTTAAAAGCAATGCGCTCGCCATGTTGATTGTTTTCAGTTAAACGGACACCACCGTTGATTGTCTCTGGTTGTTGATCATCTAAAACTGTAAAAATATCCCCGTGTTCTTGTGGACTCACACTGCGTACTGTATTTGTCATCACGCGCATACCTTCTAAAGATTCCCAATAATCAATAGTGTATTGGTCACGATCAAAGGTATGAAATTGGTCATTAGCTGAAATTTTAGAGGGTGGATTTTGAATGTTATAAGCCTTTGGCAGTGGTTGATTATGTTTAGTAATTGCTACATTTCCACCTTTGTCATCACGTGCATTGATTTGTGTGACGGGTAAATCAGTTTTTTGTTTATCGTCGTAACCATCTATATGGTATTCATTGACAATACCGGTTACATTAACCAAATCTCCGGTTTTTACATCGTAATCTTGATTGCCCATATAGACTATAATGCCCTCAGAGGTATTAGGATTATCATCTTTTGCCTTATCAGGTGTTTGGATATGTATATAGTTACTACCTTTTAATTTATATTGATATGTCACTATGCCTTGTACGTCGGTTACTTTTTTGCCATCATAAGGTGAATTATGCTTGTCACCTTGAATATCATGAATTGACAGATCATGTGTTACTTCTTGTTTTTTAGTTGGTTGTGTCGTGGCTTCAGCTTGTGTAGTGATAACAGCGCCTAGCACGATAGTTGCTAAGAAAGACCAAGCTACTTTCATTCTCTTTATTCCTCCTTTGTTCATAATTGTATTTTTAGTATAGCAAAGGAATATAAG
Organism: Staphylococcus arlettae; assembly: GCF_002902345.1. Classification (GTDB taxonomy): domain Bacteria; phylum Bacillota; class Bacilli; order Staphylococcales; family Staphylococcaceae; genus Staphylococcus; species Staphylococcus arlettae. Next base: position 235,732 of record NZ_PPQB01000012.1, on the reverse strand, counting down.
GAGAATAATTAAATTTAAGTAAAGATATGTAAATGTCATAAGTTAAAGCAACTATTGTAAAATTTTAAATAACGGAACATAAATATTAGTGTTAGTGTGTGACAATGATATGCAATAACTGTGAAAATACAGGGGTAAATAAAAGGGAGTGGGACAGAAATCTGATTTTGAAAAAATGATTTCGTCGTCCCACCCCGGCAAGGATGACTAGCATTGAAAAAAGCTTGATTTGAAGCGCATTTTCAATACAGTCATCTACTGCCAATATGAATAGAGACTGGGACGAATGAATATTGTCCCAGCCTCGAAATTAAGATATAGTTTATATTTTTTTAACTGTTAATAATAAATAGATGAAGAATGGTGCGCCGAATGCGGCAATAAAGACACCCGCAGGTACTTCCTTCGGTAAGAAGATAGTACGCCCAACTAAATCGGCAAGCAAAATTGAAGCAGCACCACAAATAGCTGACATAACTAAGCGTTTTAAATAACTGGCTTTAATAAGTGTTTTAGCAATGTGCGGTGAAATTAAACCGACAAAGCCAATATTACCGACAAAACTAATCGCTGACGCTGCCAAAACGGTTGTAATTAACATTTGAATTAATTTTGTTTGATTCACATTTAAACCTAAGCCAGTTGCAACGTCATCATGCATAATAGACACCTTCATACGAGGAATTACGATAGCTAACAATGGCACTACGCAAAGTATGATAATCGCTAAAATTAAGCTACTATCAAAGGTTGCACCGGATAAACTACCGACAATCCAAGTATAGGCTTTAGAGGCAGATAATTGTTTGGTCATGATGAGGAGACCATTCACTAAAGCTGTAAACATAGTCTGTAAAGCAATACCAATAATGACGATAGTCGTTGGTTGCAAATTTCCTTTATGTTGGAAGCTGATGAGCAGCAACATCGCTAAGGCACCACCAGTTAAGGAAAAGAGTGGTAACCAATGGATACTTAAACTACTGATAAAAGCAATAAAAGTTACTGCGCCAAAGGTCGCACCACCAGTAACACCAATAATATCTGGAGAGGCAATAGGATTTTTTAAGATATTTTGCAAGATTAAGCCACTGGCACCTAATGCAGCACCGGCAACGATGGCAAGTGTGATACGTGGTAATCGCAACACTTCAAGTGTAAATTGATCTGGGCTGTTGGCAGGGTCAAAGATATAAGCGATTATCTTCAAGGGTGAAATAAACGTTGAGCCCAGCATTAAACTAATGATTGCCAAGACACTTAATAGTAGCATCGCGACAACTAAACGCCTTGAATCTTGTTTGGTAAGTGACTCATTCATATACTTTGAATTCCTTTCCTCATAATATAAATCAATGTTATGGCACCGATAATTGCGGTAATCACACCAATGGGTAGTTCAAGTGGTTGAATGATGATACGTGCAATGATGTCGGATAATAACATGAGTATCGCGCCACTTATAGCATTAAATGGTATTAAATATTTATAGTTAGGTGGTAATAGTTTTTTACTGATATTTGGAATAATTAAGCCTACAAACATAATAGAACCTGCAATGGCTACTGAGACGCCAGCTAACACACTGATTAATATGATTATGATAAATTTCGTTATTTTAATATTTTGACCTAAGGCAGTCGCAATATCATCACTCGTCATTAAAATGTTAATACGAGAAGATAAAGCCAAGGCAACTACTAAAGCGATGACAATCAGAGGAATTACCCATGGAACCTCCCAAATATTGCGAAATGAAACAGAACCACTTAGCCAAAATAAAAAACTTTGTAAATTATTTTCATTCATAATCATTATACCTTGTGTAAAAGCACTGAAGAGGGCAGAGATTGCTGCGCCTGCTAATATCACTCGTTTTGGCGAGAATTGTGCTTGTTTGAACATTCCCAACATAATAACAACCACAGTGACTAAAATAGCGCCTATAAATGCTAGTATAATGAGTGCTTCAAATGATTGAATACTGAATAATGTTAAGCCTGCGATGACGAAAAAGACAGCACCAGCATTAACACCAAAAAGGCCTGGAGAAGCGATGGGATTACGTGTTAAAACTTGCATGAGTAATCCGGAAACTGCTAATGCTGCACCAGTTAATAATGCGATAATAGTTCTGGATGCACGTGATTCGATAATGAGAATATGTATATCGTTTGAGCTATCAAAGTGGAAGAACGCCTGTACCAACTGAGATAGTGGTACAAGCGTATTCCCAACTATTAAACTTAAGATAGTTACAACGATTAGACATAAACCAGAGAGTATTAACTTAGACTGAGGTTTAAGTAACATGATGTAACTCCTTATGCATTAAGATTGTTTTTCGATATCTAATTTTTGATATAAATCATCAATTAATTTGAGTGATGACTGGTAACCGCCAGCCATATTCCATGTGATTTCATCAACGTTATCGGAAACATCGTTAGATTTTACAGCTGACAAGTTTTTCCACTGACTACTAGAAGTCCATTCTTGCTTAGTTTTGTCAGTCAATTTAGCATCTTTTGCTGTTGTATCGGATTTAAACATAAAGATATGATCAGCATCCATTAACGGAATACTTTCTTTAGAAGTTAACTGGATAATGTCTTTTCCTTTGTCTACTTGTTTCTGTTGTTCTTCTGGGCGTTTGAAACCTAAATCATGCAAAATGTCCCCAGCGTAGCCACTCGCATAAATACGTGCATGATCCGGTCTGAAATTGACAACAGAAGCGGATAACGGCCACTCTTTTCCATATGTTGCTTGTGCATCTTTTTTAAATTGAGCTACTTTATCATCGTATTTTTTCAACAATTCATCCGCTTTATCTTCTTTCCCTAATGCTTTCCCCATCATTTTAGTCGTATCTTTAAATTTATATACAGTGTCATGCGTAATTGTTGGCGCAATTTTTGATAATTGTTCGTATTGTTTTTCATTACGTACTTTTGACGCCACGATTAAATCAGGTTTTAGTTTAGAAATTTCTTCTAAGTTAGGCGCAGGTTCCTGACCAACTATTTTGGTATCTTTTAAGTCATCTTTTAAATAGTCATATTTTGGTTGTTGTGTCCAAGACTCGACGGCACCTACAGGTTTAACGCCTAAAGCAACAGAGACATCAGTTGCGCCTTGATACAATGTTACAACACGCTTCGGTTTTCCTTTAATTTCAGTTGTCCCCATAGCATGTTTTACTTTAACGGACTTACTATCTTCTTTATTGTTTGCAGATTTCTCTGAACTGTTATTCCCACAAGCTGCTAATAGCACAACTAATGCTAAAGCAACTACTAATAATTTTGTTAAATGTTTCATCGTTTTGAATGAGACCTCCCATTTGCTATTGATAATCATTCTCACATATAAATATCTTATAACTTTATGAATAAGTCAATAAAAATTTTAGATTTTTTAAATGATTAAATTGTGAGTTGACATATGTTGTCGGAAAAAATATAATACAGACATTGATAATGATAATCGTTATCAATTGATTGTGTTACTCATTTTAAATTATTGTAGGAGGAATTCAATTGGACGAAGCACGTAAGAACAGCAATGATTCTTTACTTTCATGTATAGGTAATACACCAATGATTCAACTTAAACACTTATTTCCTAATCATAAAGTTTACGCGAAATTAGAATATATGAATCCTGGTGGCAGTATGAAAGACAGGCCTGCAAAATACATTATAGAAGACGGCTTGAGACGTGGAGTAATTACGTCGGATACGCATTTAATTGAGAGTACCTCTGGAAATTTAGGTATTGCTTTAGCAATGATAGCCAAAATTAAAGGATTAACACTAACATGTGTCGTTGACCCTAAAATTTCTGAAACGAATTTAAAAATCATTAAAAGTTATGGTGCAAATATCGACATGGTTTCTGAACCTGATGAAAATGGCGGTTATTTAATGACACGCATTAATAGAGTACAGACGTTACTCAATGAAACAACAAATGCTTATTGGATTAACCAATATGCCAATGAATTAAATTGGCAGGCACATTATCATGGTGCGGGCACTGAAATTGTCGACCAAATCGCAGAACCGATTGATTATTTTATTGCACCAGTAAGTACAACAGGAAGCATTATGGGGATGAGTCGCAAAATTAAAGAACATCACCCTCAAGCACAAATTATCGCTGTTGATGCGAAAGGTTCAGTCATTTTTGGTGACACACCTACAAATAGAGAATTACCAGGAATTGGTGCGAGTAGAGTACCAGAAATATTAAACAAACAAGAAATCGACCAAGTTGTCCATGTCGATGATTATCAATCTACACTTGGTTGTAAGCGCTTAGTTGATAAAGAAGGCATTTTTGCTGGTGGTTCAACAGGTTCAATTATTGCGGCCATAGCCGAAATTATCGACAATATGGACCACAATAAAACAATCGTTACAATTTTACCGGATCGTGGCGACCGTTATTTAGATTTAGTATATTCGGACGACTGGTTTAATCATATAAAAGAGAGCAGAGGAGCATTATCACGATGAATAAAGCATTATTGTATTTAAACAGAACAGATGTAGCACAAGCAGGTGGCGATCATTCAGATGTCTATGTTGCAGCACTATCTGAAGCCTTAACAGCACATGCAAAACAAGATTTTGTCCAACCACTAAAGCCGTATTTACGTGCACAAGGCAAGGAGGGGCATATTGCAGATCGTATTATTGCTATGCCAAGTCATATTGGTGGGCAAGATCCAGTTTCAGGTATTAAGTGGATTGGAAGTAAACATGATAATCCAACGAAAAGACAATTGGAACGTGCGAGTGGCGTTATTATTTTAAATGATCCAGAAACGAATTATCCTATTGCCGTAATGGAAGCAAGTTTAATTAGTAGTATGAGAACTGCGGCAGTGTCTGTCATTGCAGCACAACACTTGGCAAAAGAAGGATTTACAGATTTAACAATTATTGGTTGTGGTTTAATTGGTGATCGCCAACTACAAAGTATGTTGGAACAATTTGACCATATACAGCAAGTTTATGTATATGATCAATTTCTGGAAGCGAGCGATAAGTTTGTGAGTAAATGGGCAGCTGCATATCCTGATGTGAATTTTGTCCAGGCCAGTACAGCGCGTGAAGCAGTAGAACATGCGGAAGTATTAATTACTTGTACTGTGACAGACCAGCCTTATATTGAATATGAATGGCTTCAAAAAGGCGTGTTTATCAGTAATATTTCGATTATGGATATTCAAAAAGAAGTCTTTGTTCAAGCTGATAAAGTCATTGTCGATGATTGGTCGCAAGCAAATAGAGAGAAAAAGACTTTGAATCAACTCGTACTAGAAGGTCGTTTTAGTGAAGATGCATTGCATGCTGAGTTAGGACAATTGTTGACTGGAGACAAACCTGGACGTGAACATGATGATGAAATTATCTTACTTAATCCTATGGGGATGGCAATTGAAGATATTAGCAGTGCCTACCATATCTACAAACGCGCGCAACAACAACAGATTGGTACAACATTAAACCTGTATTAAGGAGTGTCATGCAATGATGCAAGTTACAGCGCAACTACAGCAACAGAAAGCACAACTACACATACTGCGAGATTTGGTAGATAGTATGTTGTGTGAAGATATTTTTGAATTATGGTCCAAAAGTCGACTAGAACAGACACCAACTGCAACTATTTTACATTATCAGCAGGCAGCTCAAACGTTATCGATACCTGTATATTTAAGTGGCTTGAATACATATCGCTTGGCAAGTGACACTGTGGTATTGCATTCAAAGACAGCGCAGCATATAGCTGATGCTGTGACTTTATGGCAGGCACTAGTATCAATGAATGCAGCACGCTGCGACAACTTGAATGTGCAACGTTTTGCAGAAGGATTGATGACTGCCGAACAACAATTAGCAGACCAATTGACGCACTTAACATTAGCTGATAATACGTTCATCCAAGCAGAACAGTTAGCCAGTTTAAAGGATCGACCATTTCATCCTTTAGCAAAGGAAAAACGTGGATTGTCAGAAACAGACTATAAGCGTTATCAAGCCGAATATTGTCAATCGTTTGCACTACAAACTGTAGCTATTCATCGCGATTACCTTATTGCAGGTGATGTCGCGGAAGAAGCGGCATTGATGGAGACATTAGGATTAACCGATATTCAAGTGAAACAACTGTTAAGAGAACATGAGGTGACGGCAGCTGACTATATGGTGTTTCCAGTACATCCATGGCAATGGGAACATATTATTCGACCTATGTTCCAAGGGGAATTAGCTACAGGTGTTATCGTGCCACTCAATTATAAGTTTGGAAATTACGTCTCATCATCGTCGATACGTTCACTCATTGATGTGCAAGACCCGTTCCATCATCTTAAAGTACCTTTTGCTATGCAGTCATTAGGTGCCCTCAGACTGACGCCTACGCGATATCTATTAAATGGCGAAAAAGCAGAAGGGCTTTTAAGACAAGTGATAGCACAAGATAAGAACTTAGCCGATACGGTAACTTTATGCAATGAACGGCAATGGTGGTCATTTATGCAGGCAGATGGCGATATTTTTGCAGATAAAATAGGGCATTTAACCGCACAGCTTAGAAGTTATCCTGAGAGTGTAATGGCAGATCATACACAGTTAGTGTCTATGGCAGCACTTGCCGTACATGACACAAAATTATATGCATTAATCATAGATAAACCAGTCAAAGAGATTACACAAGATGATGTCCTAGCATTATTTGATGATATTGTGGCACATTTTATCCAAACGGTTATGACATTTATGCAGTATGGTGTGTTGCCAGAGGTACATGGACAAAATGTCTTACTATCATTTCAGGAGGGGCACGTTCAACAGTGTGTGTTACGTGATCATGATACTGTGCGTATTTATCCACCATTGATGCAAGCCAATGACATCAATATACCAGAGTACACAATTAGTCAAAACTCACCGAATACGTTGATTAATGATGATTTAGCAACATTTTTTACGTACTTCCAAACGTTGGGTGTTTCAGTAAATTTATATGCAATTGTCGATGCCCTGCATCATACTTTTAACATTAAAGAAGCTCAATTGATGACACGCATTAAACACGCTATGAAACAGCAAGTCGAAACGCTTAATTTTGCCCCTGATACCAAACAACAAATAACTACATTATTGTTTACAGCAGACACTTGGCCTTTTAAACGGATACTTTTACCGTTATTACAACAGCAAGGCTCTGGTGGTGGAAGCATGCCTTCTAGTATTGGGACTATAGCGAACCCTATGAAACGTTATGACTAATGTAGCAGTTTGGTATCGTAATTTTCGACTTTTATGGCTGAGTCAATTTATTTCTATTGCCGGTTTAACGATTTTAGTGCCATTGTTACCCATTTACATTGCATCACTGCAAGCATTATCTGTGACTGAAATTCAATTATGGAGTGGTCTAGCAATTGCTGCACCAGCAATTACTACTATGGTGTCATCACCGTTATGGGGCAAATTAGGTGATAAAATTAGCCGCAAATGGATGGTGTTACGCGCGTTGCTAGGGTTAGCGGTTTGTTTATTCCTCATGTCACTTTGTACAACGCCATTACAATTTGTTGTTGTACGTTTGTTGCAAGGGTTATTTGGTGGTGTCGTAGACGCATCAAATGCTTTTGCGACGAGTGAAGCACCTGATGATATGCGCGGTAAAGTGCTGGGAAAATTGCAAAGTGCAATTAGTGCGGGTTCCTTAGTAGGCCCATTAATTGGTGGCATTGTGGCAGCAATGATTGGTTTTCAATCACTGTTGTTAATTATCGCGATTATTACGTTTGTTGTCTGTGTCATAGGTGTGAAATTTTTAGTAGAAACATCACATCGTCAACATACTAATGAGCAAGCAACTGTGACATGTGGTGTTTTCCAATCTTTTCACTGTTTACTTGGTACGCAGACGACATGTCGTTTTATTATAGTGGGTATTTTAGCTAACTTAGCTATGTATGGCATGATGACAGCGTTAGCGCCTTTAACGGCAGGTGTAAATACAACTCTATTAGATGACAAATCAGCTGTCGGTATAGTGCAGTCAGTATTTTGGACAGCATCAATTCTCAGTGCGCCGTTATGGGGACGCTTAAATGATAAAAATTATGTCAAACAAGTTTATTTACTAACGGCATTAGTTTGCGGTTTCAGTGTAGTGCTACAAGGTTTGGCTACTAATATATGGATGCTTATGATTTTTAGAATTGTTCAAGGATTGACGTACAGTGCCTTAATTCAAAGCGTGATGTATGTAGTAGTTAAAGCATGCCACCGTGATTTAAAAGGTACGTTCGTTGGTTCAACCAATAGCATGTTGGTGGTAGGACAAGTGATTGGTAGTATGTTTGGTGCTGTGGTGACAAGTAGTTATAACCCGAGCATAACTTTTATAGTAATGGGAGTTATTTTTATCGGCAGTAGTCTAATCTTACTCTTTTCACGAGTCAATGAAATGTCAGAATATCAAATATCAATGAAGTTATGGGAGTTGAATGACAGACGTGCAAAATAAAAATATAGCAGCGCATGCTGCGGTAGAACGAATGTTAAATGTCTATTTTAGAGAACATCAGTTATATCATAGACAGCCAGAAGACAATATGTGGCACATTACCATTGATGACTCCCAACAATTAACTGGCCAATTTCACTATTGGTCAGCCATGGGGCATCATGCGTATGAACCAGAGATACAACTACAACAAACAGCTGTGACGACGTCATTAGCACCATTAGAAGTTATTACTAAACTATGTGACAAATTAGGACAAGGTGATGCGGTGTTAAGTGAGCGCATGTCTGAAATTAGTAACGATATTAAAAACAGTATAGAACGCACAGCGCATTATTTAGCATATCGAGAGCAACAACAGTCGCTCAACCCGTATATACTATCTGAACAATCATTATATTTAGGGCACCCATTTCATCCAACGCCAAAGAGTTCAGTAGGATTTAGTGAAGCGGATTTACAACGTTATGCGCCTGAATGTCAAGCTAAGTTCCAGCTTTATTATGTTGAAGTCGCAAATGAACTCATCGTCGAGCGTTATGTGACAGGCACAGCAGTTAGTGTCAATGACACACTCTTAGCGTTGGCTAAATTATCAACGTCTGAACTGACTGAAGGCTATACGTTATTACCGCTACACCCATTTCAACTTACTGTCCTACAAGATAATGCAGATTTTCAACAATGGGTTACACAAGGGTTAATTAAACTTATAGGAGAGCGCGGTCATGTATTATATCCGACGTCATCTGTGAGGACCGTTTTTGCTAAAGAGTTAAATATTTATTTAAAATTACCTATCCAAGTGAAAATTACTAACTTTGTTAGAACGAATGATTATGAACAAGTGGAACGTACAATTGATGCAGCACAAGTGATTGCTGCTATCAAAACAGAGTATGAAACAGCGCAATTTAAATTAATGTTCGAACAAGGCTATCGTGCCCTCAGACCACATAAGACAAAAGAGAATTTTGATCTGTTAGCTAACAGTGCCATGATCGTGCGTGAAGGTATTGAAAACTATCATCCACAAAAAGAAATTCATGTATTAGCGAGTCTATTCGAGACGATGCCACATAGTTGTAATTCGCTGTTAAGTAAACAACTATCAATGAGTAAGTTAACTGTAAAAACGTGGTTGAAAGACTATTTGAACTTAACACTAAAACCGATGTTACAACTGTTTGTAAATACAGGTGTTAGTTTAGAAGGTCATGTACAAAATTCCTTGATTGAACTAAAAGACGGTCGTCCTATTGCCTATTATGTGCGTGACTTAGAAGGTGTATGTCTATCACGTAAGAAAGCAGAAGCAGCACAGCTCGCCCCACAAGTAGTCGCAAACAACAGTCCAGTAGTCTACAGTGATGAGGCTGCTTGGCAACGTTTCAAATATTATATTATTGTCAATCATCTCGGTCATCTTGTAGCGACTGTTGGAAAACATAAGGGTGAAGAATTGACTTTATGGTCACACGTGCACGACATATTGCAATCATGGTTACAAGAAGAGACAAGTTCAGCAGCATGGTCGACTTATGTAACAGATCTATGTAATAGTCCAGTATTCGCGGCAAAAGCTAACTTGATTAGTAAAATTCATGATTGTGGCGAAAACCCTATTTATACAGATATACCAAACCCAATCGCAATGACTAAGGAGGTACAATATGATACCTAACACTGAACAGCTAGTGAAACAACGTATTATGAATCAATTAGTAACATCATTAATATATGAAAATACCGTGCATTATGAAGTGAGTCAGGATGACCAAAAAGCAACGATAATTATTGACGCTGGAGATATTACGTACCATGCTACTGTGAAGGAAGCATTTAGTTTTCAACGTTTAACCTTACAATCATCAGTGTTACGTTGTAATGCTAAAGGTAAATATGAAGCAACTGTGAATTACGCACAATTATTACGCGAAGTGGAATACACCTTCCCCAAAAATACAACTAAAATTGAAGCGTTTATTCAAGAGTTGTTACAGACAGAATTGAAGGACCGTCAAGCGCTTCAATATAAGGAGGCATCTGAGGGAGATGTAACTTTAACGTTTGATGCTCTAGAATCATATGCGAGTGAAGGACATCCATATCATCCAAGTTATAAGTCGCGTTTAGGCTTTACTTTAGAAGACAACTTACGCTATGGTCCAGACTTTAAGCCTGAATTCACAATCAAATGGCTAGCTATTCCACAGCAACATATTGAACGTACGTTAGCCACAGGAATAGAACCTGAACAACTATTAGCACAACAATTGGATGCTACGACTTATAGACAATTTCAACAAACAATAAGTGCACAGGGTGATGAAACAATCGACTATGTATGGCTACCGGTACATCCGTGGCAATTTGACCACATTGTTGCTACGGACTTAGCAGAGGAGTGGCTAAATGGGGATATTATTTATTTAGGAGAATCACTCGAAACGTATAGACCACAACAATCGATACGTACCTTAGCACCTGTAGATACAACAAAATACTATCTCAAAGTACCATTAAGCATTACCAATACATCCACGAAGCGGATTTTAGCCCCACATACGATTGAGAATGCAGCTCAAATAACAGATTGGTTAAAACGAATTCAAGCAGCAGATAGCTATTTGCAAGATGAGTTACAAACTATCTTTTTAGGTGAAATTATGGGTATGTCTTATCAATCACCTACAGCTAATACTGCTAAACAACAAGCAACGTACGGTGCGTTAGCTGTGATTTGGCGTGAGAATTTACACCACTATTTAAGTGCACAAGAAGACGCGATTCCTTTTAATGCACTTTATAGTAAGGAGAAAAACGGGCGACCACTCATTGATGAATGGATGCAACGCTATGGTGTAGCAACATGGACACAACAATTTATCAAAGTAGCAGTACAACCTATTATTCATATGTTGTACTATCACGGCATTGCGTTAGAATCGCATGCGCAAAATATGATGTTGATTCATGAAGATGGTTGGCCGACACGTGTTGCTATTAAGGATTTTCATGATGGTATACGTTTTAAGCGAGATTTACTTAGTGATATGGCAAGTAATCCACAATTACAAGATACGCCAGAAGAACATAAAAAAATCAATAGTAATTCTTTTATTGAAACCGATAATATAGCTTTGGTGCGAGACTTTGTGTTGGATGCATTTTTCTTTATTAACATTTCGGAAATCATTATGTTTATTGAGAAATACTACGCTTTAGATGAACACAGTCAATGGGCATATGTTTATGCAGTGTTGGAAACATATCAGCGTCAGCATCCCAATTTGCCAAACTATGCGCATTTTGATTTATGTGAAACAACCATTCAAGTAGAAAAACTAACGACACGTCGTTTGTTAGAAGATACGGAACTTAGAATTCACCATGTCTCAAACCCGTTAGGAGTGATTGCATATGATGACATTATCACTCAAAAATAAATTAGCACAAGGCGCTCAATTATACGGCATGTTTAACTCTATACCCAATCCACTGGTAACTGAGATTATTGCCGCGAGTGGCTATGACTTTGTCATCATTGATAGTGAACACACTGCCATTAATGATGAAACATTAGAACACATGATTCGTGCAGCTGAAGCGGCACAGATAACCCCAATTGTAAGAGTGTCGCAAGCTATCGAACGCGATATTATCAAAGTATTAGATATGGGGGCACGTGGTATTGTTGTGCCACACGTGACTGATAAAGCAAAGGTAGAACAAGTCGTACAATTAAGTCGCTATTACCCACAGGGATTGCGCAGTTTGAATGGTGGACGCATGGCGAAATTTGGCGAGATTCCATTAACTGAGTATATGAATGATGCAAATAATGACATTTTAGTGATTGCGATGATTGAAGATAAAGAAGGTATTGCAGCATTAGAAGATATCGTTCAAGTTGAAGGATTAGATATGATTATCGAAGGTGCTGCAGATCTTTCACAATCTTTCGGTATTCCGTGGGAAACGACGAGTGATACCGTACAATCTGCACTACGTTATATGCATGATGTGACACAAGCAGCTGATAAATATTTCTGTGCCTTACCTAGAGATACAGCACAACAAAAGATGTGGTTACAACGAGGTGTAAACGCCTTTGTCTTGGGTGATGAGCGTGGTAAACTGTATCGTCATTTAAAGTCAGAATTATCTGTACATAAAGGAGCGCATACAACATGACACGATTACATGACACAATAGCACATTTGAAAACAAACGGCACAACAATGTGCCATTTCATCTATGATTTACCAGCGTTACACAAACATGTACAAGCAATAACAGCATCATTACCAGCAAATTGTGATATGTATTATGCGATGAAAGCGAATAGCGAAACATCTATTTTAGCAGCACTAAGTGAAGATGTTACTGGCTTTGAAGTAGCGTCACAAGGTGAGATTGCTAAAGGTTTGGCCCATAAGTCAGCACAACACATTATCTTTGGTGGCCCAGGAAAAACAGATGAAGAGTTAGCTTACGCTGTAGATCAAGGTATTCAACGCATTCACGTAGAAAGTATTTATGAACTACAGCGTTTGAATGCATTGTTAGCTACGAGACAACAACAGATGAATGTATTATTGCGTGTAAATTTAGCAGGACCTTTCCCTAATGCAACTTTACACATGGCAGGTAGACCAACGCAGTTTGGTATTTCGGAAGAACAGATTGATTCAGCTATTGCGTTAGCTTTAGAGCTACCGTATATTCAGCTCGAAGGATTTCATTTTCACTCTATATCTAATAATTTAGATGCGCAGTTACACGTCGAAATGATGCGTTTATATTTTCAAAAAGCTAAAACATGGGCACATCAACATGGATTTACATTACACCATCTCAATCTAGGTGGTGGGATTGGTGTGAACTATGCAGATTTAACGCAGCAATTTGACTGGCAAACATTTGTCGATGGTTTTCACCAAGTCATTGATGACGAAGCTATGCATGAGGTGTCATTAAACTTTGAATGTGGTCGTTATCTAGTGGCGCATATTGGTTACTATGTGACGGAAGTGTTGGATATCAAACGCGTGCACCAAGCATATTATGCGATTCTTAAAGGAGGGACACAACAATTTAGACTGCCAGTATCATGGCAACACAATCATCCTTTTGAAATATATCCTGTAAGCCATAATCCTTATGCTTTTGAGCGTATTAGCGTGGCTCAAAAACCAGTCACTTTTGTCGGACAGTTGTGTACACCAAAAGATGTCTTGGCTAAAGACATAACAGTACCTTCTTTAACTACAGGTGATGTCATTATTTTTAATTATGCTGGTGCTTATGGTTGGTCGATTTCACATCATGACTTTTTAAGCCATCCTCATCCAACATTTTTTTATTTAACTGAATAACAAGGAGGAGTTTTATGCAGGAAGTGTATCAACAGTTGCAGCTTGTGCCCGTCGAACGCATCGATTTACATGAAGACTTTGAACCTAGTAGATTAACTAAAACGCAAGCACAAATTGCAGCAGATCAATTTATTAGACATCCGATTCTAGTAGTGCAACTGCAATCAGGGAGATATATGGTAATAGATGGTGTTCATCGCTTTACGAGTTTAAAAGCTTTAGGTTGTAATGTTATTCCTGTTCAAGTCATTGATGAGAGTAAGTATGCGATCACGACGTGGCATCATTGTGTGTCGGCTGGTAAATGGTGGCAGAACTTACAACAAGATCCGACTTTGCCTTGGACTACTGAAGCACGACAAGAAACACCATTCATTACAGTATGCCAACGTCACCATGAACAATATTTATACGCCGATGACTTAGGGCAGGCTAAATTAGCTGCCTGGTCTAAAGTCGTTGCCAGCTATAGTAAGAGCTACACAGTCGAACGTATCGCACAGGGAGAAATAAATGAGTTGTCTGATGAAGAAGTGTTGTTAAAATATCAACCACTCAATATTACAGAAATTGAAGCCGTTGTGGCACGAGGTGAGACAGTACCAGCAGGTGTGACACGTTTCAATATTTCTGGACGTTGTTTAAACTTACAAGTGCCGTTGCATATCTTAACAGAAGCAACAGTACATGTGAGAATGATGAAATGGCATAATTTTTTAGCTGATAAAATCAATAGCATTCGTTGTTATGCAGAGAAAGTATATTTAGTAGAACAGTAAAATCGCAAGACAGGGCAAGTATGCTCTGTCTTTTTTGAGTCCAAATTAATGTTTAAAAGATAATTAAAATTTATAAAAAATAGGAAAATCTTGTTTTTAAAAGTGCCTCTCATTTTTGGTATATTGGCTGTTTTTATGCACGCTTTCCGTGGGCACTGACTCAGCCTGTAGTCTTCGGCTAGTTCTTTTCCCACAGGATTCGGCATAAATCACTGCCAACAGGATATAGGTTTTACGTATCAGATAATTTGATAGGTCGACATTATTTCCTACTAAGTAAATGTAGCGAAAATGCACTACTATTTTGACAAAACTATATAAATAGAAAATAAACAAACCCTTCGCGAATTAATGCGAAGGATTTGTTTATGTTATGGAGGCTAGGACAATATTGATTGTCCTAGTCTTTTTTCATATTGGCAGTAGCTGACTGCATTGAAAATGCGCTTCAAATCGAGCTTTTTTCAACGCTAGTCATCCTTGCCGGGGGGACGACGAAATCATTTTTTTCAAAATCAGATTTCTCACCCACTCCCTTTTAAAATAATAATAGTGCCAGTGGTATAGTAATTAATAACGTAAGAACGACACGTATGAACCAAATAACTATAAGTTTCCACACTGGTATTTTAATTTCTGTTGCTAGAATACATGGTACTAAAGCAGAGAAGAAGATAATCGCTGATACACTGACAACTCCAACGACAAATTTCGTGCTTAATGCTGCTTTAGCTACAAGTAATGATGGCAAGAACATTTCGATAATTGAAATGGCTGAGGCTTTAGCTAATAAAGCCTGATCAGGTATAGGGAATAGATAAATGACTGGGTAAAAAATATAGCTAAGCCAATCAATAAGTGGTGTGAAGTTCGCTAATAATAAACCTAAAAATCCAATCGATAAGATGGAAGGTAGTATAGCGATGGTCATTTCAACACCGTCTCTAACATTATCCCACACATTTTTTAATAGTGATGGTGTGGCAGCATTTTGTTTCATAGCTTCATTATAAGCTGTTTGTAAACGACTACCTTTAATAGCTACCTCCTGCTCTCCTTCTTGTCCGTTATAATATTCTGTAGATTCATTGACGATAGGAGGTAACCAAGCAGTAATAGCGGTCACGATAAATGTGATGACTAACGTTCCCCAAAAATATAAATTCCAATGTGGCATTAAGCCGAGCGTATTCGCTACGATAATCATAAAAGTCGCTGATACTGTAGAGAACCCTGTAGCGATAATCGTTGCTTCACGCTTGTTGTACATCCCTTTTTTATAAACTCGATTGGTAATTAATAGCCCTAAAGAATAACTACCAACAAATGAAGCTACGGCATCAACTGCAGATTTCCCCGGTGTCTTAAATACAGGACGCATTACTGGCTCCATAAAGACACCTACAAATTCAAGCAAACCGTAACCGACAAGTAAAGACAGTGCGATGGCACCGACAGGAATAAGTACACTTAATGGCATCATAAGTTGATCAAATAAAAATGGACCATAATCTTTATTAAATAATAGTGCTGGACCAAAATTGAAAACATACATCACACCAATAACAGCACCGATGACTTTAAACAGTGTGATTATAAAATTAGTGGCTGACTTTTTATACGTTTGTCTCATAATAGGTAAAATGGCTCCTGCTAAAATCATTAATAGCGCTATGTATGGCATAACGTCACCTAATACTGCTCTAATCGCTAAATGGACATGATCAATAAAAATTGAATTTGTTCCATTAATAGTGATAGGTACGAAGAAACAAAATATACCGATTAAACTAAAAACATAAAAACGCCATGCCCCTTTATTGCGAACTGCAATCGCTTCTTCTTTTATCATAGTGACACCCCTTTGTTTGATATGAATAACGTAGTTGAAAGATACACCATAAATTATACAAAATCATATCATCCCCTATATGACTTATTGTAGAGAAGTGAACATCAACTTACGTAAGATATCTTATATCTATTGTAAAAGGGTAAAATGTTATCAACCAATATTAATAAACTAACTATTAATAGTTTCAAACTATAAAACAGCTGTTGATCTATATTAATAGTACATTTGCTTTGTTAAATTAAAGAGAAAAAATTAACATATCTTATAAAATAGGGTATAACAAAACTAATCATTGCTCGTACTAATTAATGTAATGACTATCAAAGTTAAGGGGGATTAGCAATGAGAAACTTAGTCGTCTTTTTACACGCGTCATTAGATGGTTTTGTGGAAGGACCTAATGGAGATATGGATATCGGTTGGATTACTTATAATGAAGAGTTAGAACAATTTGCTGATAAAGTTTTAAGCTCGGCAGATACCGTAGTATGGGGACGCAAAACATATGAAATGATGCATGATTATTGGCCATCGGTAAAAACAGAGACCACAGCATCAGAACACGAACGAAATCATGCTCAATGGATTGAACAAGTAGAAAAAGTAGTCTTTTCAACGACTTTAGAATCCGTAGATTGGAACAATACTCGTCTCGTTAATAATGGGGTGGAAGCAGCTATTGCAGATTTGAAGCAACAACCCGGTGGTGACATTGTGGTGATTGGTAGTCCACGATTTGCGCATCATTTGATGCAATTAAACGTGGTTGATACTTTTAAAATAACAGTATCACCAGTATTAGTTGGACAAGGATTACGCTTGTTTGAACATATTGTTGATCAAACAAACTTAACACTGAGCCATAGCCAAACATTTGAGTCAGGGGCGCTTGGTTTATGGTATCAGAAACTGACTTAGCATTTTATGTTTTAAAAGTATTGTTACTTCCAGATAATTGTACTATTTTGTTATACTTGCAATAAGAATGTAAGCGTTTTCTATTTGGAGTTAGATTATTATTAACATGAAGGAGCATGCAAATGAAGAATAAAGTGATTATGATAACTGGCGGTAGTAGTGGTATGGGTAAGGCAATGGCGAAACGCTTTGCAGCTGAAGGTGCAAAAGTAGTGATTACTGGACGACATATGGATAAATTGGAAGCAACTAAAAAAGAAATCGAATGTTATGCGGGACAAGTGTTATGTGTAGATATGGATGTACGTGATCCTGATCGGGTACAATACACTGTAGATTATGCAATTGAAACTTTTGGCAAAATTGACGGTTTAGTCAATAATGCAGCAGGTAACTTTATTTGTCCGGCGGAGGATTTATCAATTAATGGTTGGAATGCGGTCATTGATATTGTGTTAAATGGTACATGGTATTGTACACAGGCAGTCGGAAAAACATGGATAGAACGTGGAGAATCTGGAAGAATCTTAAATATGGCCGCAACATACGCATGGACGGCAGGGCCAGGCGTTATTCATTCTGCAAGTGCCAAAGCAGGTGTACTATCAATGACTAAAACACTCGCAGTAGAGTGGGGGTCTAAATATGGCATTTGTGTTAATGCCATTGCACCTGGGCCGATTGAACATACAGGTGGCTCAGAGAAGTTGACATTATCAGAAGAGGCGCGACAGGAAACAATAGACAATGTACCGGTCGGTCGTATGGGACAACCTGAAGAAATTGCTGGTTTAGCACATTTCTTGTTCTCAGATGAAGCCGCATATATTAATGGTGAATGCATTACAATGGATGGTGGTGCGTGGTTGAATCGTAATCCTTTTTAATGAATGAATAAAAAATACAATGATAAAAGGCTGGGACAGCATTGCGTTGTTCCAGCCTTTTAATATTATCAGTAGATGACTGCACTGAAAATGCACTTCGCATTAAGTTTTCCAATGTTAGTCATTCAGTCGAGGTGGGGCGATGAAATCTTTTTAATCAAATTAGTTTTCTGTCCTACTCTTTTTATTTTCTACCTCATTCATATTCATATTCATAATTGTCCTATGTAATTGAATGTTTAAGATAGTTAAATCGGAGAATACTAATAACATAACAACTTTATTAAACAAGAAAGTAAAGGTGAAGTTATATGGATGTTAGATTTCCAATAGGTAAACTAGAGGTACCAGAGCACGTGACATTAAGTGATGTACAAGAATGGTTAGATAATATAAGGGAATATACTTATCAATTACGTACTGTAGTGGATGGCTTGGATGATGAAGCATTGGCGAAAACTTATCGTGAGGGTAGTTGGAACGTGCGTCAACTTGTTCATCATATTGCGGATTCACAATTAAATATGTATCAACGTTTGAAATTGGCTCTAACAGACGATAATCCTCAAGTTCCACCATTTATTCAAGATAAATGGGCGGTACAACCAGATACTAACTTACCGATTGAACCGTCTATTCGTATGTTAGAAGGCATTAATGAACGTATAGCAGTACTAGGTCAAACTTTAACAGAAGCACAATTAACAAGAGTCTTTACATTACAAGGTAGTGGTGAAATCGATGTCGCTACAAAAGTAGCAAAATTGGCATGGCACGAAGTTCATCATTTAGAGCATATTAAGATTGCATTATCACAATAGTTACTAACCATTCAGAGTCATCATGATTTTGAATGGTTTTTTTATTACAATATATAGAAGTTACAATTACAGATAGGGTACAATAATAGAAAACTAAGTGATGGGAGTTTGACATTATGGCTAAATATTATTTTAAGGAAAACTTTTTTAGCACATCAACAACTGCAATTGATATTTATAATGAGCAACACCATGCTGTTTTTGCATTGAAATTATATTATACGTCTACGGCGCAAGAAACGTTTGCTTGGTTAGGGAAAAAGAAACATAATTTTGAAATAACAGATGGTCAAGATATATTTCGAGTACGTCAAGAACGTTCAGTCAGTGGTAAATTTAAAACACCATTTAAGACAGTGTGGGAAGTAGAAAAAAATAATGAAGTCATTGGGGTGTTTCGTACTAAAATAGGATTTAAACCTAAAATGCTATTCGAAGGTATCCAAGGAGACACTTTAACATTTCAGTCCGGTTTTATTTCACGAAGTGTTAATGTAATGAATGAACAAGCTCAAACTTTAATGACAACAAAATCAGAAAGATTTAAAATTGCGTCACGCCATGATATAGATATTCAAAGTGATATTTATAATCCAGCCATGTTACTACTATTATTCCAAGTTTTTTATGAATTTCAGGAATATCAACGGAGTAAGTCAGATTGAATAGCCTAAAGTGAAATAGTATACAATGAAACAATCATAATTTTACAATAATTATTGCATTGAACTTTTATAACAAATTAAAAAGAAATGAAATAAGGTAAAAACATGCACATTTTGTGCTTAAGTTACACTCATATTACAAACATATATTCATTTAATTCCCTTAATCTACTATTTTAATCATGTTTTTAGCACTTTTTCGCTAATTTATTCAGAATTTTCTTGTAATTAAGTTGTAAAAAAACACCTGTTTTTTTCATATCTCTGTAACCTACTAAGGATTTATGCGTGTTACAGTATTACCTGTATTGCAAATAAATCATTACGACGAATTATCTTTTTAGGAGGAGTATTAATTTTATGAAAAAAACAGTAATTGCTTCAACTTTAGCGTTAGGATTAGGCGTAACAGGATTAGCGTCAGGACAAGCAGACGCAGCAGAACAAGATATTAATAAAGAACAATTAGCACAATTAGCACAATCTGGGTCAGCACAATTAGATGCAGCTCCAATTGCAGAAGGTGCTTATAATTATAACTTTACAGTTGATGGTGTGAACTATAGCTTCCAATCAGATGGTAAAAGCTTCTCATGGAGTTATGGTGAAGGATCTGGTGAAAAATCATCAGCTGCAAGTTCACAATCAAGTTCTGAACAATCTGCTTCAGCTGAAGCATCAGTAGCAACAGAACAGCCACAACAAGAGTCAGCTCCACAAGCTGAATCAACACAACAATCAACAGAAGTAACGACTTCAACGTCAACTTCTACAACTACAAAATCTACTGAAGCTTCAAGTGGTTCATCAGTAAACGTTAATTCTCATTTACAACAAATCGCTCAACGTGAATCAGGTGGCGACATTACTGCAATTAACCCAAGTTCAGGTGCAGCAGGTAAATACCAATTCTTACAAAGCACTTGGGATTCAGTAGCACCAGCAGAATATGTTGGACAATCACCAGCATCTGCTCCAGAATCAGTTCAAGATGCAGCAGCAGTTGAACTATATAATACAGCTGGCGCTTCACAATGGGTAACTGCTTAAGTTTAGGTAGTTTCACTCCAACAAAAGACAAGTCAAAATAAATTGAATGATGATCCTGCTTCTATTAGTGAGAAGCAGGATTTTTTATGTGTAAAAATGTAAAATAAAGCACTACAATGCCATCGTGACGCACAATAAATCGTATACTACACATTATATGTTTCGTTGATTCTTCTAGTAATATAAGTTAGCATAGGAATATGCAAGCGTTTTCATTGTTGGCGTATTTAGTACTGATTTGCATGATTACAGACAATTGCAAGCATACATAAAAATGTAAACACGCAATAAATAATTCAATTTTTTTGTGGTTACGTGATAAACAAAGGGGATTTATAATGAAGAGAATAATGTTAATCGGAAGTGCATTTATTGGTATTATCGTTGGCGCAGGATTTGCTTCAGGACAAGAAATTTTACAATATTTTACGAGTTTTGGAGCACTAGGAGTTTTAGCTGCCGTTGTTTCTACGATTTTATTTGCCTATGTAGGTATGATGTTAGTATGGTTAGGCAGTAAATTAAAAGCAGAGAGTCATACTGTCGTTATTCGTAAAATTACTGGAGATAGTGCAGTTGGTAAAACTATAGCCGGAATTGTAGACATAGTGTTAATCATTGCTTTATTTGGTTTTGGTGTTGTTATGCTTGCTGGTGGTGGATCAAGCTTTGAACAGCAGTTTGGTATTCCAGCATTTTTAGGAACAGCACTAATGGCAATATTAGTCTTTTTATTTGGCATGATGAAAATCGATGGGGTTGTCAAAGTTATTGGTAATATTACGCCGTTATTAATTATTTGTATTTTAATTATTGCTGGGTATTGTATCGTCACTATGTCAGGATCATTCAGTGAGTTGAACCAACTCGCTCAAAGTCATAAACCTGCTGTACCTAATTGGTTTTTAGCAGGAGTCAACTATGTATCACTTAATGTAGGTTTAGGAGCTTCTATGTCCATCGTTATGGGTGGTAGTGAGAAAAATCCGAAAGTAGCTGCGTGGGGTGGCCTAGTTGGTGGACTTGTCTTAGGTGTGATGATTATGTTAAGTCATTTTGCTATTTTAACGAATATTGATACAGTAGGTCATTTAGCATTACCAATGTTAGGTCTTGTTAATGATATTTCTCCAATTTTTGGTATCTTTATGTCTATTGTCATTTACCTCATGATTTTTAATACATGTCTAGGAATGTTTTATTCATTAGCAACACGTTTTACTAAAAACGATACGAAACAATTTAAAGTGTTTTATACAGTTATGATATTAATTGGTTTTGTCGTAAGCTTTGCAGGATTTAAAGATTTAATGACTTTCTTCTATCCTGTTATTGGTTATTTAGGATTAGTGTTAATAGGTGTTTTAATTTATGCACCATTTAAAATGAAGAAATTAGAAAATAAAGCACCTGAACATTATCCAAATAATGTAGGACAAACCAATTCTTAAGTATAGAATAAATTGATTTTGGTTTTTATATAAAAAGGACTAATCCATTTAATACGGATTAGTCCTTTATTTTGAGTACGGAGATTTCTGACCCATTTGTTATATAGTAATGTTATTTATTAGTCACATTAGTTATACGTTTATGCAATAAGCTAAAGAAACAAATTAGTGCTATGGCTAATGTGATATGACCTAATCCAGAAATACCTGCAATAGCTGGTCCAGCATTGAACCCTTTAATCGTTGCGATACCATTAACATATTGCATAGCAACAGTGATTAATAATCCTAAATGATAGAGATAAAAGAAGTAATTAAATAAAGTTTTATGCTTCGTTATGTTGAGTTGAAGTTCAATAATCATAAATATTAAAAACATGATAGTTCCTAAAACGAGTAAATGTGTATGTGTTACATTTAATTGCGAATAACCACTAAATTCTTCTGCTTTTGTCATTTCTCGATAAAATATGCCACTAAGTAAGCCTAAAATTTTATAAAATGCTGAGCTATACATTAACTTTTTCATTGTACTATCCTCCTATGTGTTAATTGAATAGTTTTACTATAATGTCTATTTATGAACTGAAGATGAACAATAAGTACGGATAGCACAATAAAAACAGACAAAACTATCCTAATTATTTAGTTATTACTTTTCTAAAAATAATTTATATAATAATGCTAAAAATAAAGTTATATAAAGGTGTTAACATGCATTATTTTCGCACTAATTACATGAATATTACAAAGTTGAATTGCAAATAATTAAACTATAAAGGACAGTGCCAGTTTATAAATGAGCTTAATGAAGGGGATTTGGTCATTTTGAATGTCATTGGGATGTAAAAAAAAGCTTGTTTTTTTTATCTCACTGTAACCTACTAGGGTTTTATAAGTGTTAAAGTGGCTCTTGTAGTTGAAATTGATAGCAAACAACGATTTTAATTTATATTAAACTTAAAACATTCACCTTTTAGGAGGATATTAATAATGAAAAAAACAATTATCGCATCAACATTAGCAGTTGGACTAGGAGTTACAGGAGTAGCGTCAGGACAAGCAGACGCATCAGAACAAAATATAGATAAAGCACAATTAGCAAATACAGCACAAAATAACCCTCAACAATTAAATGATGCACCAGTTCATGAAGGTTCTTATAACTATGATTTTAATCATGATAAAGTAGATTATAACTTTGATTCAGATGGTACTTATTGGTCATGGAGTTACAATGGCTATGGTCAAGGAGCAGCTGACACTAGTGCTCAATCAACTCAAGGTACTGAGCAATCAGCACCAGCTGAACAATCAAATAACAATGCTGAACAAGCAACATCAACTCAACAAAGTGAGCAAGCTGAAGAACCTCAACAAACAGCTGCACCACAAACTGAGCAAACTGAACAACCACAACAAGAGTCTACTTCAGCATCTTCTGAAGACACTAGCTCAAGTGAAGCTTCAAGTGGTTCATCAGTAGAAGTGAATGATCACTTAAAACAAATTGCACAACGTGAATCAGGTGGCGACATCAATGCTACTAACCCTTCATCAGGTGCTTCAGGTAAATATCAATTCTTACAAAGTACATGGGATTCAGTAGCACCAGCTGAATATCAAGGTCAACCAGCAGCATCTGCACCAGAATCAGTACAAGATGCAGCAGCAATGGAACTTTATGAAACTGAAGGTGCGTCACAATGGGTAACTGCTTAATATAAGCATTTTATTTTATTCCCATATTAAGATTCTCACCTCTTTTGAGGTAGAAATCAGACTGTCGACAAAGTCTCTGACTTTGCCGGCAGTTTTTTTATGCACGCTTTCCACGGACACTGCTTTAGTCTGTAGTCTTCTGCTAGTACTCTTCCCACAGAAGCCGACCCCAATTCCTGCCGATATGGTGTTGAAAATATTGCTTATACAAAAATGATTTAGTATCAAATTAATGAGACAAGAGGCTGGGACAATATTGATTCGTCCTAGTCTCTTGTCATATTGGCAGTAGCTGACTGTATTGAAAATGCGCTTTAAATCAAGCTTTTTCAATACTAGTCATCCTTGCCGGGGTGGGACGACGAAATCATTTTCTCAAAATTGGATTTCTGTCCCACATCATGTTTTATTCGAAACCTTTTTCCGTATTGGCAGTAGCTGACTGCATTGAAAATGCGCTTCAAACCAAGATTTTTTCAATGCTAGTCATCCTTGCCGGGGTGGGACGACGAAATCTTTTTATCAAATTAGATTTCTGTCCCACTCCCTTAATGTTATTTGGTTTTACGCAATAAGTATATTTTATTGTGTGTCATTTTTCTTAAGTGTTGTAATTTTATTCTAAAGTGTATGGAAATGAAATAATTAAGGTTAGAAATTTTATTTTCTATAAAATTTAATGTATATATTATAATGGAGCTGTTGAAGAGTTTAGAATTAAAAAACGAACTGTAGATTTTGAACTTTCATTAAATTACGCTGTAGAATTAATGAGTGAAATAAGAAGGGGGATAGTTTATGAACATACTAGTTGCAGCTTTTGAACCATTTGATGGTCAAGTGCTAAATCCAGCTTTAGAAGCACTGAGACAATTACCACATGAAATAGGGAAGCATAAGTTAACTAAATTAGAATTACCTACAGTATTTTATGAAGCGAATGATGTACTGATTCAATGTGTACAACAAAAAGATATTGATGCGATATTAACAATCGGGCAAGCGGGAGGGCGTAGCGCATTAACACCAGAACGCGTAGCAATAAATATAGATGATGCACGTATTCCTGATAATAAAGGGCAGCAACCTATTGATACACCTATTCAACAAGACGGTGCACCGGCTTATTTTTCAAATATGCCAGTAAAAAGAATGACTGCAGCAATTCAACAAAGTGGCGTGGAGGCAAAGTTATCAAATACAGCAGGAACTTTTGTTTGTAATCATATTTTTTATCAATCAGGTTATCTACAAGCAACACAATATCCCCAATTGTTATTTGGCTTTATTCATGTGCCCTACATATCTGAACAATGCAATGTACAAACAGCTACACCGTCATTGTCGTTAGCTACTATAGTGACAGGTTTAACAGCAGCTATCACAGCAATTTCATATGATGACGATGCGTCACTAGCATTAGGTCAGACTGAATAGTAAGTATTTTATGCTACAGACGTAGAAATGCCATGGAACAAGTGAGACGTTTTCTTACTTTCATTTAAGAAAACGCTATCATACAATAAAGAGATAAACTTATAATAGAAAGGAAGTTAGTTATGACAAATAACACATTACCAACACTAACGTATACAGGTGCTTCGAAGAGTGCAGTGCCTATTATTAGTGAGAGCAATTTACAAACTGTGACAGCAGAACCGTGGTTAAAAATATCAGATGAAGGATTACAGCTAGAAGGGCTGTGTTTTGATAGAGCAAAAAATCTGTTTTTATGTGAAGTCTTTGGCGGTAATATCTTTAAAGTAGATATGACGACACATGCTATTACCAATCCTTTTCAGTCTTCTAAAGATAATCCAGCAGCGGTAAAGATACATAAAGATGGACGGTTGTTTATTTGTTATTTAGGAGACTTTAAAAGTACGGGTGGTATATTTGCATCAGATGAACTAGGGGAAAATTTTGAAGCGATTTTATCTGATATCTCATCAGAGTATTGTGTAGATGACTTAGTCTTTGACAGTAAAGGTGGATTTTACTTTACTGACTTTAGAGGATATTCCACTAATCCTCAAGGTGGCGTGTATTATGTCTCACCCGATTTCAAGACAGTAACACCAGTAATTCAAAATATAGCAGTAGCCAATGGTGTAGCACTTAGTACTGATGAACGCATATTGTGGGTGACGGAAACCACGACCAATCGTTTACATCGCATTGAATTATTAGAAGATGGCATCACAATTGCGCCGTTTGGAGCTACTATTCCATATTATTTTACAGGTCATGAAGGTCCGGATTCTTGTTGTATTGATAGTGATGATAATTTGTATGTAGCGATGTATGGTCAGGGGAGAGTGTTAGTGTTTAATAAAAAAGGCTATCCCATCGGTCAAATTTTAATTCCAGGTCGTGATGAAGGCCATATGTTACGATCAACACATCCTGCATTTATTCCTGGGACGAATCAATTATTAATATGTGCGAATGATATTGAACAAAATGGTGGATCATGGTTATACACAGTGAATGGTTTTGCCTCGGGGCATTACAGTTATCAATTTCAATAAAAAAGAGAGGGACATAAACTTTGATTTATGTCCCTCTCCATATAAGTGATTGTTAAAAATTAATCTATTTGAATTTGATTATCTGTGTTATATTGTTCTGATTTTGGTAATGTGATATTTAACATACCATCATTATAAGAAGCTTTGATTGCAGTTTGGTCTACACCATTAAACGTAAATTGACGACGGACATTGCTGTAACTACGTTCTTTACGAATTACGCGACCTTCTTCGTCTTCTTGGTTGTTTTCGATAGATTGTTTACCTTCGATAGTTAAAATATTATTATCAAATGTTAGACTAATATTTTCTTTATCCATGCCAGGAAGTTCTGCTTCTACTACATAAGCGTTGTCTAATTCTTTAATATCAGTTGTAATACTAGAAGCACTAAAAGGGGACTGGTTAAAAACTTGACGTCCTAAATCTTTAATGAAATCACCTTGATTAATATCGAAAAATGAATTGTTGAATGGTCTCATATCAAAAGCCATCATACATCTCTCCTTAATCATAATAAATTAGGTCGAAGTACCAGTGTTGAAGATATGCAATGACTTCAGCACTGATCTCTTCTTTAACCTTACAACTATATTATAAGACAAAGGTCAAAGTTAGTCAACATTAAAGTTTGACTATTTTTGATTAATTGCCAATTGCTTGAACAAATGCAATTATAGTAAGTCGCTAGGTGGCAATATGGCATATTGTGTAATAAAAAAAGAGCAAAGAAGTCATCACCTATGTAAAGTGATTGATCTTCTTGCTCTGTTATAAAAATTAATGTGCAAATTGTTTAAAGTTTTCTAAACGTTGCGCTTTTTCTTCTTCGCTAATATTATGTTTGGCAACATAACGGTTTCTTTCGTGTGTTGCACATTCGTGTGAACAAGCACCTAAATAACGTGCTTCATTTTCTTCAGAAACTAAAATTTGTTTGTTACAATCTGGGTTACTACAATTGATGTAACGTTCACATGGTGTACCATCAAACCATTCTTTTCCAACTACTGTTTTTTCAACTTGGTTAATTTCCACGCTGATACGTTCATCGAAAACATACATTTTGCCATCCCATAATTCGCCTTGTGTTTCTGGGTCTTTGCCGTATGTTGCGATGCCATCTTTTAATTGTGCAACATCTTCAAATCCTTCTTTTAATAACCAACCAGAGAATTTTTCACAACGAATACCGCCTGTACAATACGTAACAATTTTTTTATCCATAAATTGTTCTTTATTTTCTTTAATCCAGTCTGGTAAGTCTCTGAAACGAGTGATGTTAGGACGAACGGCACCACGGAAATGACCAAGATCATATTCATAGTCATTTCGTGCATCGATTACGATTGTATCGTCTGATTCTAGTGCTTGTTTAAATTCTATTGGTGATAAATATTTTCCTGTTAATTCATTTGGGTTTACATCTTCTTCTAAGTCTAGAGCGACTATTTCTTTACGTGGACGCACGTGCATTTTTTTGAATGCATGATCTTCTGCAGCGTCTATTTTGAACGTAATGTCTTTGAAACGAGGATCAGCTTGCATTGCTTCCATATATTTGTTTGTCGCTTCTGTTGTACCTGAAACGGTACCGTTAATACCTTCAGTTGATACTAAAATACGCCCTTTTAGTTCTAAGTCTTTACAAAAATCTAAATGCTCTGATGCGAATGTTTCGGGGTCATTAATGGTAGTGTATTTGTAATACAATAATACTTGATAATCCATAAATCGATTCTCCTCTATATAGTCTTTTAGTACATCATATTGAAATATAAGACTGAAATAGTCAGTGCAAGCACTAGCTAATCTTTCAGTGATAAGTTAAGTTTATATGTCGTTTTTCATTAGTTCTACGACAAAACAATCCATACTATATTCTAACAAAAAAGGGAAATTATTCAATATGTTAGTTTGAGAAAGATAAGAAGTTATAGATAAGAAGTTAAGTAATAAAATTTACATATGTTAATATGATACGATGTTATAAAAATACTTTGTCACGAGTGATAAAGCTCACTATTATGTGAACATGAAACGGATAACTAAGATAAATTGAGGTGTTCACGAAAAGTATGTCCTGTATAAGTAGTACGATATAAACCTCTACGTTGTAATTCAGGTACGACTAACGTTACGAAATCGTCCAAACTATTAGGTAATGTTGGTGGCATTAAATTAAAGCCATCTGCAACGCCAGCCTCAAACCAACGCTCCATTTCATCGACAATAATTGACGGTGTGCCAATTAAAGTCAAGTGACCGCCACCTGCGTTTAAGTAGCCTAAAAGTTCTCTGACGGTAGGTTGTTTATCTTGAATGATTTGAAGTATGGTTTCATAACGCCCAACTGGACCAGTAAAATCTTCTACCGGTGGCAGCGGGGGTACTGGCGCATCCAGTTCCCAGTCAGAACAATCTTGCCGAATAAAACTACTCAGTTGGCTGAGTGCAGTCTCAATAGGGAGTAAGTCATCTAAAGCTTGTTTCTTTGCAAGTGCAGCTTCATATGTTTCACCTACATAAGTGACTAAACCTGGAAACACTTTGATTGTTCTTGTCGGTTGTGAACTATGAGCTATTTTTTCATGTAAACGTTGAATATATTTTTGTGCTTGCTCCATATTCCAAGCTACAGCATAAACCGCATCTGCAAAATCGGCAGCTAATGTTACACCTGGTTCAGAAGCGCCTGCCTGCATTGCTACAAGATCGCCTTGTATACTGCTGGGTGTAGTTGATGGCCCAGTCACATTAAAATAATCCCCACGATAATTAAAGGATTGTATGTGTTCTGGTTCAATAAGTGCATGTTGTTCACGTTGATGAATAAAATTAGAAGGGTTCCAAGAATTTAATAAGTGGTTCATCACTTCCGCAAATTCTCGTGCTTTGGCATAACGTGCGTCATGGCCAGGTAATTGTGACAAACTATGATTTTGTGCTTCATTATCAGTCATAGAAGTTACTAGATTCCAGCCTACACGACCGCCTGATAAGTGGTCTAAACTTAATAGTTGTCGGG
The DNA here is from genome assembly GCF_002902345.1 of Staphylococcus arlettae. GTDB lineage: Bacteria > Bacillota > Bacilli > Staphylococcales > Staphylococcaceae > Staphylococcus > Staphylococcus arlettae. The sequence goes on along the minus strand of NZ_PPQB01000012.1, from coordinate 206,085 downwards.
CTGCGGTAAAAGGATTAGCAAAAGTACTAGAAATTGTAGAAACAAGACCGATATGTTGTGTTACTTGTGCGATAGCCGCCAAATTGATCAACGGATCAAACCAAAATGCTGGCATATCACTTGCAGATTGAGCTGGGAAAGATTGATTATCAGCAAAAAAGACTGCATCAAACAAACCGCGTTCAGCGATTTGTGCTAATGATTGATAATAGTTAATATTTCCAATACGCTCAATACTAGAATCTGGTTGTAACCAAGCAGCTTGATGATGGCCACAAGCATACAGTAAGACGCCAATATTAAGTTGTTTTGTGTGTGGTTGTGTCATTTACTTACACCTCAGTTGTTATAGAATAGATTAATTCATTGTTAGACCGCCGTCGACAGTATAGTTTTGACCTGTGATGCCAGTTGCATGTTCACTTGCCAAAAAGGCCACCATATGTGCGACGTCTTGAGGAGATGTGACACTTTTGAGTGGGGTAGTTTGTTTAATTAAATCAAACACTTCATCAGAAGTGGCAGCACTGGCATCCGTTGTTTTCAATAAACCGCCGGACACTACGTTGGCACGTATACCATATTGGCCTAATTCGGCAGCAATATTACGGGTGAAACCAATTAATCCTGCTTTAGCCGTCGTGTATTCATGGTATGGCACGACTGGATTTTGAAAAAGATTCGTTCCAATATTAATAATTGCCCCATGGCGCCGATTGATAAATTGAGGGGCTACACTTTGTGTAGTATTGAAAGCGGCTTTTAAAGTACCGTCTATTTGTTGTTGGTAATCTGACCAAGATAATTCAGTAAAAGCTTTTTGTGCGTTGGGATCAAATTTAAAGCCAACTAATGCGTTATTGACCACTACATCAATTTGACCGAAATGATCTGTTGCAGTAGCAACTAAGTGATCGACTTGATCACGTTGTGTGACATCAGCCTGTATAGCTATTGCCTGCGTGGAGCCAATGCTTTTTACTAAGTCCAATGCTGCTTCTTTACTTTTATGATAATTAATGATGACTTGAAAGCCTTGTGTAGCAAGGGTCTGTGCAATCGTTGCACCTAAACCTCGACTACTACCTGTAATAAGTACTGTTGTTGTCATACGTGTTCACTCCTTTTTGAATAAAAAAATACACAACTCCCCATAGGAAAGTTGTGTAAGTAAAATCAAATATATAATAGGGTGAACGAACCCCTCGATATCATACATGTGTTGATTCACACTTTCCTACGCTAGTATCAACTAGATCAGGTTCAAAGGGTTTGAGCTACAGCTCATCTCAGTCTTTCAACACCCCTAGTGCGTGTATTTAATTATCTTCAATGTAACGATTTCACATTGTAAAGTCAAGTTTGGTTTGATAATAGATAAGCAAGAATAAGCGCAAAGCGATGGTTATAACACCATCGCTTTTGTATATAAAATGTAAATTTGTATTATTTTTGATTACTATAGATTAAAGCACCGATAAGACCAACAGTACAAACAGCAAAAATAATATTCATAATAGCTAATACTTCAATAATGACGACATCTTTGCCTAAGCGTTCAAAAGCATTTAATTCTATTTCTTTTTCAGAACTTACACTAGCTTCAATACGTGACTCTTTATCTACTAAATCTTTATGCATACGATCATTTACTTTTGGCATCTTATCTCCTCCTTAATACTGTAATTATATTGTTCCCTATATAACTAGAAGTCAATCATAAGTTAGTTAAGTACACCGCAGTATCTTTCAAATAGTAATATCTGGATTTATGTATCAAATATAGACAAAATCAGAAATTAGTTTGTTTATGTATTGAAAAACCTAATTAAATACAAAAAAAGGAAAATTCTGAAAAAAACCTATTGCTTTTAGTTAAAAATATTATAAAATGTATGATATACAAATTAGTATTTTTTATAGTTGTACAATATACAAAAAGAGAGGGAAATGACTAGTTGAAAAAAATATTGTGTTTCATGATTGTCGTTGTATTTGTTTTAGCTGGATGTGGAACTAGTGGCCAAGAAAGTGAAAAAGAAGAAAAGTCTAATGAAAAATCATCAAGTAAAGCTCAAGCCACAAGTAAAATGAAAACATTTAAAATTGGACAAATTGTTGATGCAGATGGTGTAGATGTAAAAGTAACTAAGATTGAATATGTCAATGATTTTGACGAATATAGTGCGCCAGAAAATGGTAAGGCACTAAAGGTGCATTTAAAATTTAAAAATAATAATGAAGATCAAGTTTTAATGGACTCAACTGATTTTACTATGAAAGTAGATAATGAAAATTATGAACAATGGTTTGGAACTGATGATATTCATGATGGTTTTTCACACCAACTAAATAAAGGGAATACGGGTTCAGGTTATATTACTTACGATGTTCCAGATAGTGAACAGTATACTTTAGAGATGGAAGCAAGTCCTAAATTTGATAATGTTAAAGCAAAATGGCAGATTAAAAAATCCGATATTAAAAATGAAGAGAATTCTGACAGTAACCAAACTAATGTATCAAATGAGCAATCCACTAATGATGATTCAGTAAACGAAGACGTTGAAGAATCGGAAGAAGAAGCTTCTGTTGAAGAAGAATCTAGTGATGAAATTACCTTTACTGCTGAAGAATATAATGACTTAGTAGATGAATATAATAGTCTAACAGATGGCGAAAAAATGGACCATGTAAACCGTGATGTTATAGAGATTGAATATACACAATTGGAAGACAGAATTTCAGCTTTGTATGATGAACAAGCAGAAGAAGATGAAAAAGAATACGAAGAGGAAATGAAGCAGCTGGAGGAAGAGGAAAAGGCTGAGGAAGAACGAATGGAAGCTGAAGACAAGGCATTTGAAGAAGAAATGAAACGTGAAGAAGCGGAATATGAGGCTGAAATGGAAAAAATTGATAAAGAGTTAGAAGAGGATTTAAGCGAAGAATAAATAAAATCAAAATGAGGTGTTGTAATGAGCGAATTTAAAGTTAATAAAGCAACAGGACGAGTTGCAGAAACGACATTAGGTATTATTGGAAGTATATTTGGTATTTTTGGTGGTATTTTTGCTATGCTACTCAGTAGTATCGGAACTGCTTTTGAAGCTGAAGATAGTGGCTCTATAATGGGTTTAGGCGTAGCAGTTATCATTACATGTTTTATTACATTAATCCTTAGTTGTATTATAAACAAAAATCGTGTGGTTATGGGAGTACTACTTGTTATTGGCGGTATTCTAAACTTTGTTTTTATTAGTATGTTTGGTATTTTGTCAGGTATCTTAATATTAGTAGCAGGTATTCTGGCGTTGATTAGAAAATAACAAAACGCAAACTTAGTTATCTTTTAAAAGATTTGATTTATATTCCCCAGTAATATTAAGAAAATCAGACTGGAACAAAAAGATTGTTCCAGTCTGATTTTTTATTTATTAAGTGTATGCAAATTACTACATAACACTATTCATGCAAAGCACAATATAGTAACATGAAAATAAATATTACAATACAACTTTATTGAAAGTTTAATAATTTAGAAAGGGGTTTTAAAAGATGATAAGTCGTACTGGGGAACGTATCTTAGCGTGGATTGGTGTTGGCATACAGCTACTGGGAGTCTTGATGTGGGGCGGTATATTGCTATTCATGGGTTCAGCTGGTTTTGAAGAAGAATTACGTGCAGATCCATCCCTTACTCCAAGTGAAGCAAGTGAATCTGCCACTATCTTTTTAGTCATCATGGGTGTAGGTTTGGCAATTGGTTTGATTGTTTTAATTGGAACAATTATTGGTTCCATTAAAATTGGTAAAAGTAATAAATTAGCTGGAATTTTGTTACTCGTTTTTGGTATTATCTCGTTAATTCTTAACTGGATTAGTGCGATTCTGTGGATTATTGCTGGTATTATGCTATTGGTTAGAAAGCCGGAACCCAAAACATTTGGTAATGATTTAAGATCTGAACGCACGGGTGACAGCTATAATGATAGTTCAACTGAGCATAATGAGCGTGAACATCAATCAATGAAAAGTTTAGATGAGGTAGAGCAACGTAAGAGTGACGATCCATATAAATATTAAGCACAAAAGAGCGTGGATGATGGAACCTTTTAAATCATATTAGATTTCGGATTCACTCCTAGTTTATTGTGCACGCTTTCTGTTGGCACTGCCTTAGCCTGTAGTCTGCGACTAGTGCTTTTCCCGCAGGAGTCGGCACAAAGCACTGCTATTTAATAAAATTCACGAATAAATATAAATAAACCTTAGGTGTACAATCACCTAAGGTTATTTATGTTTTGGTTTCTTATTATTAATCAAAAGTTATAGACTCGGATACATATAAAGCAATACGTATATTAAGTGAGTTCATTGGCTCTTCAATTTCAGACCCGATAATATTAGTACATTTGTTGATTCGATATTTTACCGTATTACGATGAATGTAGATTTTTTCAGCTGTTTTGGTAATGTCACACTGGTTATCCATATATACTTTCAATGTCTGTTTAAGTTCAGAATCCTTTTTAGTTTTTGGTTGATACAATTTTCCTAAAATATGTTTAGTGAATGGTAAAAGTTTTTCCTGTGGAATCATTTGTAATAATTCATTGATATTTTTAGATTGATAAAATGTAATAAACGATTTTTGACCTTCCTGCACCGAACTTTCATAAGCTTCATTAGCTTCAAAGAACGAAGAAGCTAGTTGCGTGAATTCAATTACTTCATTACCAATACCAAAGGATAGGGTGCCATCAAAGTAAGTGTTATATTTTTGTTGAATGTGTTGCAAATCATCCATATAATGATCATTTTTATTTTGTAATAATATCGCAAAGCGATTACTACTGAGTAATTTATAAACACTAATGGCAGGATCTAGCAATGCAAATTCATTTTTTAGCCAGTAATAAGTAAGTTGATGACGTTCATTCAAATAATGACTGTTTTGTAGCGTATCTTGGGCATCCAGATCACCGATAATAATTTGATAATAATCTGAGTGGTAAATATAATATTGCTTTAATAACTCTGAATGTTTTTTAATTGATAGTGTTTGATCACCTTGATTGTTAACCAATGATTCGAAAAAGCGATTAATATCATTTTGTGCAGCTTCATCAATTTTAATATTTTTATAAATTGCAAATCCTAGGACGCTAACGACTTGTTCGATCGTCAGTAAACTGAAAGGATATGATAATTTATTCACTTCTGACACCATTAGATAGTATGGAAAATAAGTATAGCTAAGCACTTTGAAAATAACATGATTTTCACTTTCAAAAGTTTGTTTGTCTTTTTCATAACGTTCTGCTTCTTGATGATGGTTTTGGAAATACGCAATGTGCTCATCGGCTAATGCTTTATTTTGTTGATAATGATGACTTTGTGCTTCTGGTTTTTTAAATGGATCAAATAAAATAATCGGTACACCTAATAATTTACTCATGCGTTCAATCATTGTAGAAACACTAAAACCTTTCATAATGAGTTGATTGAGCTCTTGTTGAATATTTAAAGCGTAATTTAATTTGCCCGTTTCAGAGTCGGACACGTAAGCAGATATATGATGTGTGATATCTCCTAAATTCCAATTTTCAGGTATTTCTATCAAAGGGAACTCTAAACTATTCGCATAATCGATTACATCTTGGTCAATTTGATGTAAAAAGCGTGATATTTTGATACCTAGTCCAGCCGTACGTATATCGTGTAAGTCTTTGATTAATTGTTTTAAACCTTCTTGGCTTTCTTGAAACAGTACGCCTGTTGTAAGAATAAAGGTATGTGCTGATGTAAAATTTTTAATATCATCGTTCTCTGTAATATCCAACGTTGTTACTTCTGAAGATAAGTCGCCTTTATGATTAATTAACTTAAGCCCTTCAAACTGTGGGACTGTTAAAATTTCTTCTAATGTAGTCATTACTAGCCCTCCCTGTTAACTTGTGTAATTTTAACAATAAATTAGCGCAAACGCATGTAATTGTCAGTATAAGAATTCCACTTAAATCTAAAGTTGTATGTTATAACAGCGATTTAACGTAGAAATATTTTACGAATATAATTTGTGACTTTGTCTAATAAAACCTCTCTATTAGTTATATACTTTAATGTTGCAATATTCCACTATTAATTTTAATCATGAAATAATTTATATACCATATTTGTGAGAACTGATAAAAAATCATGCTATATAAAATGAATTTTACACCTGTTTTGTTCGAAATACATAATTTTCTTTGAAAGAAATGTCAAAGCGGACAAAGAAAAACGCTTACAATCGTAATAAACTAATAGATAAAGATTATATAGTCAATAGCTTGCTAAAGCAAAGGAGATATAGCTAATGGAAAGACAGGGGAACCAAGAGCGCTACGATAAAGCGTTTTTCGAACGTCGTGGCTACAACAAGGATATTATGCCGAAAATGGCTGATCAAAGAAATAACTCTGCTTTTAACTTCTTCACGTTATGGATGGGAGCAGTACATAATATACCTAACTATACCGCTGTTGGAGGGTTCTTATTAATTGGACTATCACCACTTCAGGTGATGTTTGCTTTAATATTCAGTTCATTTATTATTGCATTATTACTCGTGGTTAATGGCTATGCTGGTTCAAAATATGGCATACCATTTGCGATGCAATTACGTGAAACATACGGCGAGTATGGTGCGAAATTACCAGGTATTTTACGTGGTGTTATTGCTGGTATCGGCTGGTTTGGTTTACAAACTTTTGCTGGGTCACAAGCACTACTTATTTTGTTAAATAAAATGATTCCGGGATTTAGTGATATTGGTAACGGTGCACAAATTCTCGGTATTTCAATTCCAGGATTAATTGCTTTCTTGATTTTTTGGGCGATTAGTTTTGTAATCGGTTTCGGCGGTGGAGATATTTTAAATAAATTCACTGCAGTATTAAACCCATTAATATATATCGTCTTTGGCGGTATGGCAATATGGGGCTTTATGGTAGCTGGCGGTTGGAACAATATTATGGACTATGATATTGCGACTAAAGAAACAGGCATTATTTATCCAGCTATTTTATCGTTCTTCCTAATTTTTAACTCATTATTGGGTGTTTGGGCAGGACCAGGTTCAAGTGTTGCTGATTTCACACAAAATGCGAAATCGACTAAAGCACAAGTCGTTGGGCAAATTTCAGGTATTGTAGTCGCACATATTTTATTTGCCGTAGCGAGTGTGTTTATTATTATAGGTGGTTCGATTTATTTAGGACACCAAGAATGGAATATCCTAGTTATTATTAATGAATGGGATAACTTCTGGGCAATTTTGATTTCAACGGGTGTACTATTAATGACAACTATTTCTACCAATGCGACAAGTAATATTATTCCAGCTGCTTATCAATTGAGTGCACTAATGCCAAAATTGGTGAATTACAAGCGCGGAGTAATAATTGCTTCTGTGGCAAGTGTGTTGATAATGCCATGGAAGTTAATGGAAGAAGAAGATAGTATCTTCCTATTCTTGAATGCAATCGGAGCGATACTAGGACCAGTTGCTGGTGTGATGATTGTCCATTTCTTTATCGTCAAACGTTGCCAGATCGATATCGATGCGTTGTATTTTGACCTTTATGATAAAAACATAAAAATAAAGCGTTTTAATATTTCAGCATATATTGCAACGATTGTCGGTGTAGCAATTTCACTGCTTGGTTTCTTACCTGGCTTTACAGTGATTTCAGATTTCTCATGGTTTATTGGATTTATCATCGCTAGCATTGTGTATATTGTATTGCATTTTGCATTAAAGAATTTTCCTAAAAATAAAAAAGGAGTGAAGTATCATGAAGTATGATTTATTAATTAAAAACGGTGTAGTCATTTTAGAAGATGGTGCTCAAAACGTTGAAGTTGGTGTGAAAGACGGAAAAATAGCAGCCATCGGACAAGATTTAGGCGAAGCTACTCAAATTATAGATGCTGAAAATCAAATTGTTTCTCCAGGTATGGTTGACGCGCATGTGCATATTACTGAACCAGGTGGAGGTTATCGTGATGGCTGGGAAGGCTATGATACTGGTACACGTGCAGCTGCAAAAGGAGGCGTAACTTCATTTGTAGAAATGCCTTTAAACCAAGTTCCAGCTACAACAGATAAAGCGTCAATTGATGAAAAATTTGATGCAGGTAAAGATGAATTATCTGTGGACGTTGCAAGTTATGGCGGTTTAGTACCATATAACTTAAACGGTGGTATCCAAGAATTAGATGAAGCGGGTGTTGTTGCATATAAAGCCTTCTTAGCTACTTGTGGAGACCGTTCAATCGAAGGTGATTTTGAAAACGTTGATGATTATTCATTATACGAAGGTATGAAACAAATTGCGAAAACAGGCAAAATTTTATCTATTCACTCTGAAAATGCTACAATTACAGATCGTTTAGGTGAAATTGCTAAAGCAAGTGGTGAAACTTCATTGAGTGCTTATGTAGATAGCCGTCCAGTATTTACTGAAGTAGAACCTATCCGTAAAATTATTTTATTTGCTAAAGAAACTGGTTGTCGTGTACATATCGTACATGTTGCTTGTGAAGAAGGCGTAGATGAAATTGTCAAAGCACAACAAGAAGGTGTCGATATTACATGTGAAACATGTACACACTACTTATACTTCTACAAAGAAGAATTAGATGCCATTGGTCCAGTTGTTAAATGTTCTCCACCAATTCGTGAACAATCACGCTTAGAAGGTATGTGGGAACGCGTATTTAATGGGGACATTGGCTTTGTAACATCAGACCACTCTCCATGTACGCCTGATTTAAAAGATACAACAAATGCTTTCGAAGCATGGGGCGGTATTGCAGGATTACAAAACAACGTAGATGTATTATTTGATGAAGGTGTGCAAAAACGAAATATGTCATTAGAAAAATTTGCAGACATTATTGCTACTGCACCAGCGAAACGCTTCGGTTTAACTGACAAAGGTAGTATTGCTCTAGGTAAAGATGCTGACTTCGTATTTATTAAACAAAATGACGCTTATACATTACAAGCTGAAGATTTAGCTTATCGTAATAAAATGAGTCCTTATATTGGCCGTGAAATTGGTGCGCAAGTAACAAGAACAATTTTAAGAGGACAAGAAATTTATAGCAAAGAGAATGGCATTTCAGATAACAAAATTGGTCGCTTTATTTAGGATCTAAGATAAAGTAAAAAAGCTTTCTATGAGTTACATCATAGAAAGCTTTTTTGTCTGTTTATAATAAGTTGAATTAGAACTACTGTTCCATAGTTAAGTGAGCACTGTGTCTGCTTGTGCTAAGTCAATCGTGGTTGCGATTAAAACATCAATCCCTTTAGCAATTTGTTCTGTAGTGACAGATTCATCTGGTGAGTGACTAATACCTGCCTTACATGGAATGAAGAGCATGCTAGTAGGGCAAATATCAACAAAATTCATCGCATCATGCCCAGCACCGCTATACATATAACGATAACTATATCGTAATGTTTCACAATGTTTTTCGGAAATAGCACCAATAGTGCTGTTAAAGGTACCTGGTTGATCCTGACCTAAATCATTAAGGTCATAAGTGATATTACGATTATCACAGATGGCAGTAATTTGTTGTTGGATTTTAGTTACTACTTTTTCACGTATAGCTACTTCTTTCCCTCGTATATCAATAAGCAATGATACTTCACCAGGTATAGCATTCATAGAATTAGGATAGACATTAGCATAACCGACAGTTGTGACGATGCCTTGATTGTGATACATGTTGCCAATGGCTTCGATTTGTAAAATGATTTCTGCCGCAGCTGTTAATGCGTCTGAACGCATCGGCATAGGAGTGGAACCAGAATGGCTTGTGACACCATGAAGCGTAAGTTTGAAACGATGTGGTGCTGCTACATGAGTGACGATGCCGATATCTTTCTCTTTGTTTTCTAAAATGGGTCCTTGTTCAATATGCAATTCTAAAAAGGCTTTAATGTTATTACGTTCAAATAATGCAGCTTTACCGTGCATATCTTGAGCAAGTGGTTGAACGATATCATATAGAATATTACCGTCATTGTCTTGGATATCTTTCATATCATCCCTTGTCATTTTACCGGTTAAATATTTACTGCCTAAAGTAGCTTCATTAAAACGAGTAGATTCTTCACAAGCAAATGCAATAATAACAATAGGATGATCTGTTTCGATTTGATGCTGGTTGAGATGCTCTACCATTTCTAGTGCAGCGATAACTCCAAGTAGTCCGTCATACTGACCACCGTCTGTCACGGTGTCAATGTGAGAGCCAACAATGACTGGTTGTAATTCAGGGTAACGCCCTTCGCGTCGTGCAATAACATTACCAAAGAAATCAAAATAGACATCAAGTCCAGCTTTTTGACATAGCATCGAAAACTTTAAAGCAGCAAGACGTTCTTGATGTGTAAATGCTAAACGATTAATCCCTCCATTTACGGGATTACGGCCGAAATCATTAAATCCTTTAAAGTTTGCCATGACATTTTGTATATCCATGACACATCACCTCTTTGTTTAATTAGTTAAAGTAGCTAAAAAATCCAAACATTCTTGATAAATTGCAATATTGTAATCATTCACAGTGCGATCGAAATCATGCTCATCTAATGCTAATCGTTTAACTTGTGTTACTGGGATATGCTGCGCGAGATAATCACTTTCACTTATTGGTACATCAGGATCACCAGAACAATGCACAATAAATGTTGGTGGCAATTGTTGCAATTGCTTTGGTGCTAAATTATAGGCACTATCTGTAGAGGTTTGAATTCCTAAATAGTTAAGCCATTGAGCTGCACCACGTGCATGTAGATAAATAGGATAACGTGCTTGCATAGGTCCAGTTACTAAAGGTGAATCTTGTATTAGTTGCTGCAACATATCAGCTGACACTTGAGTTGATAGTGTTTGATAGGTTGGATGTGGTCTTAAGAAACTAGGTACATGGACTCGACTGTAACCATAAAAGTCCATTATACCAGCGACTTGACGTTGACTTGCAACTTGTAATGCAAGGTAGGCACCAGCAGAGCGCCCAAAAAGTATTAGAGGTAATTCAGGATACAGTTGTGCTACAAAGTCTAGACCAGCAAGCGCATCAGCAATAATCGTATCGATATTACTTTCTGGTGCTAAGCGATAAGACAACATAACGAGATGATAGTCAGTTGTAATTAGGTCTTGATAAGCTTGGGGTAAATCATTGGGTTGTCCAAAGATTAATCCGCCACCGTGGTAATAGACGACGACACCTTTAGCTTGTGAGCCTGTTGCTTCTATGATAGTGATAGGTAATTCAAAGTTATCTTTTGTAGTGATATATTGATGATACACAACAAGTCCTCCTAAATAGATTTTGTTAAATTTATTATCTCAAATTAAATTTTCTAAGTATTTGTGTAATTCGAATAAAACTAGGATCTATTATTGTTAATTATGTGAATGATAACTAAAATGTAAACGCTTATAATAGAATATGCAATAGAAAGGGAGTTGAATTTGATGGATATCAAATCCTATTTTGAAGCTTTAGATAAAAAATTTACTGCATTTGGTGGTTTAGAAGGCGGCGGAATTACACGTCTCCTATATTCAACTGAATGGTCAAATGCTGTACAAGCATTAAAAGAAACATTAGAGCAAGACGGATTCGAAGCAGAATTCGATAGTATTGGGAACTTAAAAGGGAAATTGGTTGGAAGTAAGTACCCTGAAGAAACAATCATGTCAGGTTCTCATATTGATACTGTAGTAGAAGGTGGACATCTTGATGGGCAATATGGCGTTCTTGCTGCATTGACAGCAATGCAAGCGTTGAAAGCAGAGTATGGTCAACCGTTACGTTCATTAGAGCTTTTAGCACTTGCAGAAGAAGAGGGTAGCAGATTCCCATACGCTTTTTGGGGAAGTAAAAACTTTTTCAACTTAGCTAATAATGCTGACGTCGAAACAATTAAAGATGGTAATGACGTCGGTTTTGTAGATGCAATGCGTCAATGTGGTTTTGATTTCCGTTCAACAGACAACATCTACGACCATATTAAAGCATTTGTTGAGGTGCACATTGAACAAGGTAAAGTGCTTGAAACAGAAGAAAAATCTATCGGTGTAGTTAATGGCATCGTAGGTCAAAAGCGTTATACGGTGAACTTAAAAGGTGAGGCTAATCATGCTGGAACTACGCCTATGGGGTTACGTAATGATGCTGTCGTAGCATTTAGTAAAATTGCTAGCCAACTCACAGACAGAGTAAGAGAAATTGGCGATCCATTAGTACTAACATTTGGACGTGTAGACCCAGTACCGAATACTGTTAACGTTGTCCCTGGTGAAGTTACATTCTCGATTGATTGTCGTCATATCGACCAAGATGCATTAAATGCATTTGCAGAAGAAATAGAAAAATGTATTAGCGATGTTGCACAACAAGAAGGCGTCAACTTTGACATCGACTTATGGATGGACGAAGCACCAACACTTATGGATGATAAGTTAGTGCAAACAATCGGTGATGCTGCAACACATGTTGTAGGCGAAACAGACTATAAAACAATGCCTTCAGGTGCAGGTCACGATTCACAAATCTTTGCCAAATATGTACCAACAGCTATGATGTTTGTGCCATCGATTAATGGTATCAGTCATAATGTTGAAGAAGAGACACGTATTGAAGATTTAATCAAAGGTGTAGAAGTGTTAAAACACGTTTTATATAAACTGGCTTACGAAGAATAATTAGTTAGCGCATGAGTTTGAGCTACTAATACACAAATTTTTAATGCAACAATAATAAATAATTAGATAAAGGAGCATTATATTTATGGGTTACTTAAATCATAATCAAGGATATAGAGAAGGATTATTAGAAACACGTTCAGTTATTAAAAAGGACAACTATGCTGTTATTACGCCAGATGGCTTAGTTAATAATGTTGTTCCAGGTTTTGAAGACTGTGATGTAACAATTTTAGGTACGCCTAGATTAGGTGCACGTTTCGTAGATTACATCGTTACATTAAAAAACCAAGGTGGTAACACTCAAGGATTTGGTGGCGATGGTGTTCAAACATTTATTTATGTTGAATATGGAAATATTAACGCGTATGCAGATGATACAAAATACGAATTATCTGCAGGTGGCTATTTATATGTGCCAGCACATCAAGTAATGACATTTGAAAACAATAACCAAAATGAAGATAGCCGTGTATTCTTATACAAAAAACGTTACCAACCTCTTGAAGGTTATACACCAGAAGTTGTTTCAGGTAACGTGAATGAAATGACACAAGAACCATATGAAGGTATGGCAGAGGTACGTATTTTAGACTTATTACCAAAAGAGTTGGCATATGATATGAACATTCATATTTTAACATTTGAGCCAGGAGCTTCACATGGCTATATTGAAACTCACGTACAAGAACATGGTGCTTACGTATTGAGCGGTCGTGGCATGTACAATTTAGATAACGAATGGCAACCAGTAGATAAAGGCGACTATATCTTTATGGGAGCTTATGCACCACAAGCAACTTATGCTGTAGGTCTTGATGAACCATTTGCGTATATCTACTCAAAAGATGCTAATAGAGATATCGAAATTTAAGGAAGGTTGTTAAGCATGAGTGAAGAAGCATTAGTATATGTCGAACGTAATGAACTACGCGAGTTATTTAAGACCAAATTAGTCAATGCGGGTCTACCTAATTATTTAGCTGATAAGACTGCTGACTTAATGATTTTTGCTGATGAGCGAGGTATTCATTCACACGGCTCGGTCCGCACGCAATATTATGCTGAACGTATTGCTAAAAAAGGGCTGAACCTTGATCCACAATTTAACTTCGAGCAAACAGGTCCTTCAACAGGTACGTACTTTGGCGATAATACTGTCGGTCATTATGTAGCATATGAAGCGATGGAAAAAGCAATTACCCTTGCAGAAGACAGTGGTATTGGCATGGTAGGTGTGAAAGAAATTGGCCACAGTGGTGCCATTGGTTACTTTGCAGAACAAGCAGCAAAACGTGGTATGGTCGCGTTAACTGTATGTCAATCAGACCCAATGGTCGTACCATTTGGTGGTACAGAACCGTATTTTGGTACTAACCCAATTGCATTTGCCGCACCTCGTGAAAATGGTGAACCTATCTTATTTGATATGGCAACAACAGTGCAAGCGTGGGGCAAAATCTTAGACGCACGTTCTAAAAATAAATCAATCCCAGACACTTGGGCTGTAGACAAAAATGGAGAGCCTACAACGGATCCATTTGAAGTTGGTGCATTATTGCCAGTGGCAGGACCTAAAGGCTATGGATTAATGATGATGATTGATATTCTATCCGGCAGCCTTCTAGGTTTACCATTTGGTAAGCACGTAACTTCTATGTATGAAGATTTATCTGAGTATAGAAGATTAGGACAATTCCATATTGTTATCAACCCGGCATTCTTTGGTGATAAAGACCAATTTTTAAAACAAGTTTCAGAAATGGTAGAAGAATTACATGCGATTAAACCGGCTAAAGGTTTTGACCAAGTATACTACCCAGGTGAAATACAAGAAGAAGTGAAAGCACAGTATAAAGAGAGTGGCATTCCAGTTGCTCAAAGTATATATGACTATTTACAGTCAGATGATATTTATTAATAGTGCAGAGTAAAGACTCGAAACTACATATAAATTGCATCTAGTACCATGCATAACACTTCTGATGATTTAGCATTTGACAACACTTATTGAGTACAACTAAGGAGGAATGGATATGCGTGTAACAAAACAACAATTATTTGATTTAATGAAAAACAAACTAGTCAAAGCTGGTTTAAATGAAGATGCTGCTGCAGATGTGTCAGATGTTTTAACTTTTGCTGATCATCGCGGTATTCATTCACACGGTGCTGTGAGAGTTGAATATTACTCTGAACGTATCGCCAAAGGTGGTATTACAGCACATCCGAATTACCACTTTGAACAAACAGGTCCATCTACTGCCGTTTTTGAAGGCGATAATGGCCCGGGTCATCAAGCGGCAAAACAAGCAATGGAAAAAGCAATTGCAATGGCTAAAGAAAATGGTGTTGCTGTTGTTGGTGTTAAAAACATCTCACATAGTGGAGCTTTAGGCTATTTTGTAGAAATGGCAGCCGCAGAAAATATGGTTGGTTTAAGTATGTGTCAATCAGACCCAATGGTCGTACCATTTGGAGGTACTGAACCATACTTTGGTACTAACCCAATTGCATTTAGTGCACCGACAAATGACGATCGTATCGTTACTTTTGATATGGCAACAACAGTGCAAGCATGGGGCAAAGTGTTAGACGCTCGTGCGAAACATTTAGCGATTCCTGATACATGGGCTGTTAATGCAAACGGTGAGCCTACAACAGATTCAAGAGATGTCCATGCATTAGTACCAGTTGCTGGTCCTAAAGGTTACGGTTTAATGATGATGGTAGACATTTTATCAGGTAGTTTGTTAGGTGTACCACACGGTGTTCACGTTTCTTCTATGTATAAAGATTTAACTAAAGGTCGTGATTTAGGTCAGTTACACATAGTAATCAATCCTGCATATTTCACTGATTTGACTCAATTCAAAAAACAAATGACTACAATGCTAGATGAACTTAAAGCACAACCAGCGGCAGAAGGTTACGGAGAAATTTTCTACCCAGGAGAACGCGGACGTTTACGTAGTGAAAAGTATGATAAAGAAGGCATCGAAATTGTAGATGATATTTATGATTATCTGATTTCTGAGGATGTACACTACGATCGTTATCATGGAAAAAATAGATTTACAGAATAATATTGGAGGAACAATATGTTACACACAATAATTAAAGAAAATACGTACCAAGATTCAATTGTTTTAATGTTGTTATCTAACAAATTATCTTCAATTGAAGGTATCAATCAAGTATCTATTATGATGGGAACACCAGCAAATAAAGATATTTTCAAATCATCTGGTTTAGGTACAGATGAAATGGCTGCAGCTAAACCAAACGACATCATTATCGTTGTTGATACTGAAGATGCGGCTAAAGTTGATGAGGTCAATGAACAAGTAGATGCTGAATTAAAAGGTAAAGCAGAAAGTGCAGATAGTGGTCAAAAGCAAGACGAAGTATCTAACTGGAAACGTGCTTTAGAAGTTGCGAAAAACCCTAACTTGGCATTGATATCTATACCTGGTCAATACGCAGCAATGGAAGCGGAAAATGCTTTAAACAATAATTTAAATGTATTTATGTTTAGTGACAATGTAGCTAAAGACGATGAAGTTCGTTTAAAACAATTAGCGAATGACAAAGGTTTAGTAGTTATGGGTCCAGACTGTGGTACAGGTATTATTCACGGTATACCTTTAGCATTCACAAACATTGTGAATGAAGGCAATATTGGTGTTGTAGGAGCTTCAGGTACAGGTATTCAAGAAGTAACAACAATTATCGACCGTATGGATAAAGGTGTTACAAACGCTCTAGGTACTGGAGGTAGAGACTTATCTACTGAGGTTGGTGCTATTACGATGCTAGATAGTATTAAAGCATTAAATCATGACCCTAAAGTTAAAGTTATTACAGTTATTTCTAAGCCACCAGCTAAAGAAGTGGAAGAAAAAGTGTTAAATGTTTTAAGAAATATTGATAAACCAGTAGTGACATTATTCCTAGGTGCTAAACCAACATATACTGAAGAAAATATTTATCACGCATATACATTAGATGAAGCAGCACAAGTATCTGTACAATTAGCTAACGATGAAACACCAAGCTTTAAACCATCAGTATTAGATAATATTTCTTTAACTTTATCTGCACAACAAGATGGCATTAAAGGCTACTATTCAGGTGGAACATTAGCATCTGAAGCAGCAATGTTAGTCAAAGATACGTTAGGAGACGCTTCTGAAGGTGAAACACCAGAAGGTTATTCTTATAAAGGTGGTAATCATGAAATTATCGACTTAGGTGATGACATGTACACTCAAGGTAAGCCACACCCTATGATTGATCCTTCTAAGCGTATCGAAATGTTAGAAACTTCATCTGACGATCCTGCAACTGCAGTAATTATGTTGGATAATGTAATAGGTTATGGCAGTCATGATGATATGGCTAGTCAATTAGCACCTACAATCAAGAGTGTGCTTGCAAAAGTTCAAGAAGCAGGAAGATCACTTGCGATTTTAGCCACAGTTGTTGGTACAGAGCATGATAAACAAGGTTACCAAGACCAAATTGATATCTTAAAAGAAGCAGGCGCTGTTGTTTGTGCAACAAACGATGAAATGGTGCGTACTGCATTACACTTAATCGGTAAAGATGTAGCACAACCACAACGTGAACTACGTTCATTTGAAGCACAGTCAGTAGACTTAACTGTGGATGAAAAAGTTATGAACTTAATTAATACGAAACCAAGTGTTATCAATATTGGATTACAAAGTTTCACAGAAGCGATTCAAGCTAGTGACGCAGAAGTAGTGCAATTTAACTGGCGTCCAATTGCCGGTGGAGACGAAAAATTAATGAAAGTACTACAGTTTTTAAATAACTATGAAGGGGAGACAGTTTAACATGGGATACAAAACTATAGATGAAGCGAATCAGGCTGTTATCGACAAAATGATTGCTGCAGCGCCATTTTTAGTAGATGTGGTACCAGCAAAATCAAAAATTCCTGAACTTACTGACCATGTACTATTACATGCTGGTCCGCCAATTCAATATGAGAACATGACAGACCCAATGCAAGGCTCATGTGTAGGTGCAATCCTATTTGAAGGCTGGGCAAGCAATGAACAAGAAGCTCGTAAATTATTGGAAAATGGCGATATTACTTTTATCCCATGTCACCATGTAAATGCAGTAGGGCCAATGGGTGGTATTACATCTGCTAATATGCCTGTTCTAGTAGTAGAGAATAGAGAAAGTGGCAACGAAGCATATTGCCAAATGAATGAAGGTATTGGTGCTGTGCTACGTTTCGGTGCTTATAACGAAACAGTAGTTAATCGTTTGCATTGGATGAAAGATGTCTTAGGTCCAGTGTTGAGTAAAGCATTAGCACAAATGGAAAGTGGTTTAAACGTTAACGTATTAATTGCCAAAGCAATTGCTATGGGAGACGAATTCCATCAACGTAATATTGCTGCATCATTAGCGTTCCTTAAAGAATTAGCACCTATCATTTCAGAATTAGAAGACATTGAACCAGCAAAACGTACCGAAGTTATTCAATTCTTAGCTGATACTGATCAATTCTTCTTAAATGTTGCAATGGCAACTGGTAAAGCAATGATGGATGCAGCAAGACAAATCCAACACGGTACTGTAGTAACAGCTATGTGTCGTAATGGGGAAAACTTTGGTGTACGTATTGCAGGTATGGGTGATGAGTGGTTTACTGCACCTGTTAATACACCAGAAGGATTATACTTTACAGGTTACTCTGCAGATGATGCTAATACGGATATCGGAGATTCAGCAATTACTGAAACAATCGGTGTCGGTGGTATGGCTATGATTGCAGCACCTGCAGTAACACGCTTTGTAGGTACTGGTGGATTTGATGATGCATTAAGTATTAGTAACGAAATGACTGAAATTTGTATCGGTGAAAATCCTAACTTCTCAATCCCAACATGGAACTTTAAAGGTGCATGTTTAGGTATTGATGCACGCAAAGTTGTTGAAACTGGAATAACTCCTGTAATCAATACAGGTATTGCACATAAAATTGCTGGTTACGGTCAAATTGGAGCAGGTACAGTACATCCTCCAATTGAGTGTTTCGAAAAAGCAATCACAGCCTATGCACAAAAGTTAGGACTTAGTGTGTGATTTTACGCGCACAAGCAATTGGACGAGTAGCTTATGATTATTTAGTACAACGTAATACATGGACAGTGCATAGTATTTTCAATAAGGGTTTTAATATAATTACTAAAAACAATCAATTAATATTTATCGGGACAACAGAAAATGGAACATTTCCGTTTGGCATTGTCGTGGATAGCCAAACGCGAAATGAACTCCTCGCCCAAATTGTTGTAGGACAAGAGATTAAGGTAGGCTATAGTACGCTAGAATTCAATTCAGCCTACCAACTCTTTTGGCGTCTCGAAACGATATTAAGTGAACACCCACCCCACAATCAATATTTAGAAGACCTCACAGAAAATATAACTACTTTCGATTTTTCGGAGTATGAAGATTCGGATTTTGATTTTGCAACGATGCGTCGATTCATTAACGCCTTAACAACAACAGATAAAATGACTGTTGAACAAATGTTACGCTATGTTATTGGAAGAGGCCAAGGGCTAACTCCTACTGGTGATGATATTTTAACAGGCATTTTATTCATTCATTCCATCCAACCGTATATAGAAACGCTTCATTTAGAAACGTTAAGGCAATTATTGGATGAAACACTAACGACACGCGTTTCGGAAACATTTCTACACTGTGCACTCAATGGATTATTTAGTTCGAAAGTCAAAATTTTACAAGATGAGCCATTTATCGTCCGTTTGAACCAACTGCTTGAAGTTGGTTCATCTTCTGGTAAAGACACTTTGTATGGCATTTATATATCATTAACTTTAAGGAGTGAAACGTATGGATAAGCGAGTCGTACTTGCTTTAGGTGGTAACGCAATTTTACAACCAAAACAAGAAGCTTCATACGAAAATCAATATAATAATGTGTTCTCTGCTACACGTAAAATGGCAGAAATGAAAAAAATTGGTCACAATGTAGTGATCACTCATGGTAATGGACCACAAGTAGGTAATATTATTGCCCAAAATGAAGCAGCTAAAGATATTGTAAATCCATTGCCGATCAATGCATGTAACGCAGAATCACAAGGATTTATTGGTTACATGATGGAAGAAGCTCTAAAAAATCATTTAAATGATTTAGATATGGATAGCGATGTAGTAACATTGTTAACAATGGTAGAAGTAGATAAAAATGATTCTGCTTTTGATAATCCAACGAAACCGATTGGTGTATTTTTCGATGAAATTGAAGCGAAACGTTTGGAAAATGAGAAAGGCTTTGTCATGGTAGAAGATGCTGGTAGAGGTTATCGTCGTGTAGTACCTTCACCAGAACCACTTGTTATTCATGGCGTAAGACAAATTAAAAACCTTATTGACCAAGCAATTGTTATTTCATCTGGCGGTGGAGGAATTCCAGTCTATCGCGATGACAATGGTACCATCCAAGGTGTAGAAGCTGTAATTGATAAAGACCGTTCTGGCTTGAAATTAGCTGAACAAGTCGAAGCTGATACATTTATGATGTTAACGGATGTTTCGAATGTATACATTAATTTCGGAAAAGAAAATGAACAAAAATTAGAAACTATTTCAGTTACTGAAGCGAAACAATACGTAAGTGAAGATCAATTCCCAGCAGGTAGTATGCTACCAAAAATTGAAGCAGCGATTCAATTTGCTGAAATGGGTAAAGAGGCAATCATTTGCTCACTAGACGAAGCTATTGAAGCTTTAGAAGGTAAAGCAGGTACACGTATTGTCTTAGAAAAAGCAACAGTTTAAGTTATTTATATAGGCAGCTTACGAATCGATCAACATTTTTGTTTGTTCGGTTCGTTGCCTTTTATTAGCAGTGTTAAAAAATAATGTAATATTTTATAGAAAGGTGGTATAAGATGAGTGAACCCTATAAAGTACATAGAATAAAAGAAAATTGGGGTGTGATTTTAGCAATTATCTTTATTGCGTCCACATTGCGTGCACCTTTGACTTCTGTTGGTCCAGTTGTTGGAGAAATAAAACATGTGTTGGACATCAATAACAGTGTTGCTGGCGTCTTAACCACCATCCCGTTGCTTATTTTTGCTATTGTATCACCACTGGTTTCGAAAGTAACTGCACGTTTAACGATGTCTCGCACAATATTGTTCTCTACGATTTTATTAATCATTGCCTTAATATTACGTGTTGCAGGCGATATTAATATCTTTATTATTGGCACAATATTATTAGGGATTGCTATTGCTTTTGGTAATGTAGTATTACCGAGCTATGTGAAGTGGTATTTTCCATTACAAATTGGAGTAGCTACAGGTATTTATAGTGGCACGATGAATTTCACTGCCGGATTAGGTGGTGGTTTAAGTGTTCCATTATCAGACATGTCTCCTTTAGGCTTTAGATTATCTTTATCATTTTGGATAATCTTAGCGATTATTGCGATTATTTTATGGATACCTAAAGCAAAAAATGGTGCTAAGTTGGAACGCACAACTGTAGACCATACTACTACAAGCAAACCGCATAAAGTCAATATTGCACGTTCTAAGTTGGCGTGGATGGTTGCTTTAACGATGGGTTTTCAATCTATGGTTTTTTATACGGTAGTGGCGTGGGTACCATCTATTTTAATTGATAGAGGTCTTGATCCATCTACAGCAGGTTACTTGTTTATGCTCAATCAATTTTCACAAGTGCCTATGACGTTTACGTTCCCAATCATTGCCTCTAAGTTAAAGGATCAACGTATTTTAGTTGTCATTATTACGTTGTTATTCTTAATAGGCTTTAGCTTATTCTTTACGCAGTCGCTCGTATTATTAGTTATAGGTATAATTATTGCAGGTCTTGCAATGGGTGCTTGTTTCAGTTTATGTATGACGTTCTTCTCTATTAGAGCACGTACAGGTGATGGCAGTATTGCCTTATCAGGATTTGGACAGTCTGTCGGTTATTTAATTGCGGCAATTGGTCCTTTCTTTATAGGTTATTTACATGACGTTACTGGTGGTTGGAATTCAGGCATTATCGCTTTATTAATAATGGCATTGTGTTTCTTTATCTTTGGTTACCCTGCCTCAAAAAATAGAGTAGTTGAAGATAATTAATGAGTTGAAATGAAAAAAACTCAACCATACATTTAGTTATGGTTGAGCTCAGACTGTCGACAAAGTCTCTGACTTTGTGGGCAGTTTTTTTATGCACGCTTTCCGAGGGCACTGACTCAACCTGTAGTCTTCGGCTAGTGCTATTCCCGCAGGAGTTGGCATAAATTACTGCTAATCTATAGAAAGGTGAACTAATATTTAAGGTCGCTTACTAACAAAAAATTATATATAGAAAATAAACAACCCCTTCGCAAATTAATGCGAAGGGGTGTCTACGTTCTGAGGGCAACGATATTAGTTATAGTTGAGCTTTTATTGATGTAGTGTGTGTTTAAATAATTAATGATTGTCGTAGTAGTTTATTAAAGTATCCATCGCTTTAGTTGGGTCAATTCCTGTAACCCCTTGTTGACTCAAATACAGTGAAAATACAGAAAGGAATGTTAAAATATTTTGTTTGTTTACGGCATAACCCATTAGGCCGATACGCCAAATCTTACCAGATAAGTCACCAAATGAACCTGCGATTTCGATACCATAATTACGCAACAAACCATCTCTAAAAGCAGCATCATCAATGCCTTCTGGGATGTTGACACAAATAACCATTTTCATTTCATTGTCACTATCACCAAATATGTCCAATCCTAAAGCTTCTAAGGCAGCTTTTAAGCCACGATGATGATACTCATGACGCTGTGCACGTGCTTCAACACCCTCTGATAAGGCTAACTTCAATCCAACATTCAAACCATAAATAGCTGTGGTAGCTTCTGTGTGATGATTTAAACGTTTAGGGCTCCAATAGTCTTGTAATTGTGTTAAATCTAAGTAGTTGCTACGTATAAAATGATCTTGTTCGGTAGTTTCACCAGAGCGAATACCTAATTCAACACGTTTACGCTTATTAATTTCTTCACTAAAACGTTCATTAAAAGTGATAGGTGTGATGCCTGAAGGTATAGATAAACATTTTTGAGCACCACCAACTACAGCATCAAGCTGCCATTTATCAACAGGAATGACTGCACCTTGATAGGTAGCTACAGCATCAACGACAGAGAAGATTCCACGTTCTTTACACGCTTGACCAATTTTGTCGATTGGCTGTAAGCGACCTGTAGATGTTTCGCCGTGAACGATTGCCAACACACTCGGTTGATACTTATCAAGCGCTGCAATAATCTCTTCTTGAGCGAATACTTCACCCATTGGCTTGTGAATATTATGTACAATACCGCCAGCACGGGTAACTAACTCTGTAAACAAATAGCCAAAACGGCCGATGATTGGAACAAGTACTTCATCGCCTGGTTTCACGATGCTTGAAATAACAGCTTCTAAGCCTGAACGACTCGTGCCATCAATTGGAAATGACCATTGATTTGTTGTTAAAAATGACTGACGGATGAGCTCCATCGTTTCATTCATAATTTCTACGAATTCATAATCAAATTGTCCTAATATAGAATTAGACATTGCTTGAGACACTCTTGGGTCAACGCTTACAGGTCCAGGAGTCATAATTAATCTCTTGTTGATTTTTAAATCATCCATGTTTAAAACCTCATTTTCTTTAAATTGTGTCATCATATATTATAACGAATAGTTTTGGAGTTTTATTCGTTTAATGTGATGAAATTTTTATGCTAATTTGTGCGAATATTACAAAAATTCGTCATTATCAACAATTATTACTCTAGCATCTATAATTTTGATTTTCATGTATTTCAGTTTACAATAAGTTGAAATAGTTGAGTACAGTTTACAACAAACATTTAACGTTTGGAGATATACCATAGTAACTTAAGAGGAGGACGGCAATTTGGAAGTTGTTTATTTAGCGGGTGGTTGTTTATGGGGTGTACAAGCTTTTGTACAAACATTACCAGGAGTCGTTGAGACGGAAGCGGGCCGCGCAAATGGCACTACACAAACGTTAGACAGCCCGTATGATGGCTACGTCGAATGTGTAAAAACAACATTTGATCCGACAAAAACATCAGTCGAAACTTTACTTTCACAATTATTTGAAATTATCGATCCTTATAGTGTAAACCAACAAGGTGATGATATAGGTGAAAAATATCGTACAGGTATCTATAGTGAAGATAGTACCCATTTACAAAGTGCTACTGAGTGGCTCACTAATAGAGCAGATTATGCGGAGATTGCAGTGGAAGTACAATTACTCAGTAATTATGTAAAAAGTGCTGAAATACATCAACATCATTTGGCCAAATATCCTAATGATTATTGTCATATACCTCAGACATTAATGTTGAAATATAAATCAACACAACGGTGGTCATAATAAGCACACTGTTGTGTTTAGTCATCAGTATTATACTCTTTAGGGAGTGTTTTAATAAATGCAAATAAGACTACCGTTTGGCACAGTAACATAAACGCTAAACCGACACGAATCGGTGTAATGTCTATGACAAAAATAGAAAATCCAACAACAATATAGACACTTATGAGCATTTTCAATTTTTGTTTCATCGTATAACCTTTATTCTCTTTGAAGCTCTGTATATAATTTTTATAAACTTTTGTAGCTACGAGCCAATTATGGAATTTATCTGAACTTTTGGCAAAGCATAGTACAGCCAATAAAATAAACGGAGTGGTAGGTAATAAGGGTAATATAGAACCTAAAAAGCCTAAAATTGTGCACAAAATACCAAGGACTAATAATAGTGGTTTTAACAACTTCATAATATTTTACCCCTAATTTTAATGATAGTGATTCTCACTTATTTAAGTTTATTGAAGAGTTAGCAACATGTCAATGTTTCCACGTTTCTGTCAAAAATTCGTTGAAATATTAGAGGTCACTTCCTACGAAAGTTATACATATTATGATTTAATTACGTTTCATTAAAAACACACTTTTGATTGATGATTTGGGCTATAATCGTAGATACAGTCTAAGATAAATAAAGAGGGATTATAAATGAAAGCATATTTAAATAGATGGTTTATTGAAGCATTGAGCTATATGACACTCGGGTTGTTCGGCTCACTCATCATTGGCTTACTATTAAATACAATTGGTAAGCAGACAGTATGGCCACAAGTAGATTTGAGCTTTTTAGCACAAATTGGTGATGTAGCAATGAGTATGACGGGGGGCGCTATTGGTGCAGCCATCGCATATGGATTGAAATCTAAGCCACTAGTAATATTTTCTTGTGTCATCGTAGGTACATTAGGATATGATACATTTGGCGGTGGCCCAGTAGGAGCGTATATTGCTACGTTGGTAGTAGTAGAAATAAGTCGTTTTTATGCTAGTAAAACAAAAATTGACATTATCATTACTCCATTATTAACACTCATTATAGGAGGAGCGGTAGCTAAAGTTTTAGGATCAGCTTTAAATGAATTTATGACATCATTAGGCAAAGTTATAAATATTGCTACAGGTCAGCAACCTTTAGTGATGGGAATTATTGTAGCTGTAATATTTGGTTTGACGTTAACTGCTCCAATTTCTAGTGCGGCTTTAGCATTAATGCTTGATTTGAGCGGATTGGCAGCGGGCGCAGCGACGATTGGTTGTTCTGCACAAATGGTAGGTTTTGCTGTTAATGGATTTAAAGATAATCGCTGGAGTGGACTTATCTCTGTTGGCATAGGTACGAGTATGCTACAAGTACCAAATATTATTAAAAATCCAATGATTTTATTACCACCAACATTAGCGAGTGCTATCGTGGCTCCACTCATGACCTTATGGTTTCCAATGACAAATAATGCAGCAGGTGCAGGTATGGGGACAAGTGGTTTAATAGGACAAATTATGACGATACATACGATGGGTTCTTCACTAAATACATGGGTATTAATTCTAGCATTTCACATTGTTTTACCAATCATCGTGAGCTATACAATTTATTCTATTTGTGTGCGCCGAAATTGGATAAAAGACGGAGACCACCGATTACAAACTGTAGAGTAAAGCAATGTGCCACATAGAAAAATGCGTTATACAAGCAAATAACTTACATAAAGATAAAATTTCATGTAAGCTAAATATAAATAAATATAGTTCGTCTTATTGAGAGTGAGTGAAGGGAATTGGCCCTATGATACTCCGGCAACAGCATTATTTGATGCGATGTGCCAAATCCAACAGGTAGTAACCTGAATGATAAGAAGATGTGTGGAAAGCTCTTCTTATTAATAGAAGAGCTATTTTTATTAATTTATAATTAGGTGGTAATAACATGTCTACATTGAACGAGCTATTTCAGCAATTAAATTACTGGAAGTCTTATAAACCGGTGAATACAGCAAGCAGTATTTTACGAGTTAATAAAATTAGACAATACGAAAATAAAATTAGTGCACATATTTATGCTAAATTCAATATGAATGATGAAAGCTAATAAAGAAAAGAGGCTGGGACAAGATTGATTCGTCCTAGTCTCTTGCATATTGGCAGTAGCTGACTGCATTGAAAATGCGCTTTAAACCAAGCTTTTTTCAACGCTAGTCATCCTTGCCGGGGTGGGACGACGAAATCAATTTTTTCAAAATCAGATTTCTGTCCCACTCCCTTTTATTGTGTGTCACGAAAGTATTTGAAAATAATCTGTGTGCATTTGATGAAGTGCCGGCAATTTAATATAATTAAAGTAATGTTAGAAACAATATAGAAAGGAGAACAGTAATGAAGTGTGATCAACAATTAAATAATAAAATTACTGTGACCCATTTACGTATATCGGAAAGCTCAATTCAATCTTTGGTGAACAATAAATGACCATTATACTTGTGATGTTGTTTATAGGTGCGTTTGGTGGATTTATTTCTGGTTTAGTGGGCATAGGTGGCGCTATTATTATTTATCCTATTTTGTTATTTATTCCACCATTATTAGGCTTACCTGAATACAGTGCTTATGTAGCATCAGGTTTAACAGCTGTCCAAGTGTTTTTTAGCACACTTAGTGGCAGTATTAAAGCAGCGACACGACCCGATTTCACACCTTCTTTAGTGTTACAGATGGGTGTGGGTATGATTATTGGAAGTACCGTTGGAGCGATTTGTGCCAATTTATTAAACGAAAATTTTGTGAATATCGTTTACATTATTATAGCTTTGCTAGCGTTATGTTTAATGTTTATAGAACCTAAACATAATCGATATCATAAGTCTTATAACCAATTACTATTAATGTTTTTAGGTGGAGTAATCGGACTTATTTCAGGTATTGTTGGTGCAGGTGGCGCATTTATTATTATTCCAGTATTACTTGTTATTTTTAAACTGCCAATGAAACAAGTTGTTGCTAATAGTATAGTTATTGCCTTTATTTCTTCAATCGGAGCCTTTGGGGTTAAATTATTTCAAGGATTTATCCCTTTTGAGGAAGCACTTGGTTTAATTATCGGAAGTATAATTTTCGCTCAAGTTGGTATGAAAGTCGGCCAAAAAACACCAAGTAAGATCCAAAGTTTAATAATTATTGTATTTATAGTTATTGCGATTATCCAAATTTTAATGAATTTATAGGTCAAAGGTTCTTTGAAGCGTATCTCTAACAGTCAAGTACAGTTGAGAAACGGCTAAAGCACACCACAAATACGGTTATTGACTTGCCGTTATACTCTTGACGAAGGCTAACGGCTGTCTACAATCTGAAAAGCGTATGTACAAACATTTACTGTTGTACATACGCTTTTATAATAACTGTTCCCACAATCTTCCGGAAGGTCGTGAGTTTACTGTGATAATTTCATCTTTGGTAGGGTGTTTAACACTAAGTTCGGATGCCCATAACGCAATTTGTTGACCGTGTTTATTGACGTGTTGACCATACTTTTGGTCACCGTATAAAGGTAACCCTTGGTTCGCAAATTGTACTCTTATTTGGTGGGATCGACCCGTATGTAATTTTACTTTTACTAGGCTTTTATTGTTGACTGTGCGTAACAATTGATAATCGAGTATTGCCTGTTTCGCCTGTTTATTTTTCGGTGTACTTACATAGACGATGTTTTTAGTACGATCTTTCCATAAGTAATCCGTTAATTTGCCAGTTTGTTGTAATGGTTGACCGTGTATAATCGCTAAATAAGTTCTGTAAATTTTTTGTTTTCTTAGTTCATTTGCTAATCTTGAAGCGGCTTTTGAGGTCTTAGCGAATACCATAGCGCCACCTACTGGGCGGTCTAAACGATGGACTAATCCAAGATATACGGCGCCTGGTTTATTATATTTATTTTTAATGTACTTTTTTAATATAGTTAATAAGTCTTCATCTCTCGAATTATCAGCTTGTACAGGCACATTGATTGGTTTTTCTACCATTAATAAATGATTGTCCTCATAAAGCACATCAATATCCATGTTATACCTCCTTGTGACATACGCACGATATAAAAATACTGTTTTATTTTATTTTTTTTATAAAAACAAAGTAGGTTTTATTTAAAATTGCATTAATATATGATAATAGCAAACAAGTTATTAAACTTCAATATCCATTTATATAAATAAACAATATAAGTTTGAAAATATAAACATAATCCATTATTTTTATATAATTAATGAAATAAGGGTAAAAAACTTTATAATTGTATGATTAATTATTTCTTGCTAGGGTATCTTGTCTTAAAAAGGAGGTAATTCTCATGAGTAAAATAATAGATTCTTTAATGGGTGCTTTAGATAGCATCATAGCATTTTTACCAAACCTGATAGGTGCCATTATCTTATTACTTATTGCATGGATTATTGCAGTAATTGTGAAGAAAGTAATTGTTAAAGCTTTAGGTGCCTTAGGTTTTGAAGCTTGGTTACAAAAGAAAGGACTGGTAGATGCCGATAGTGGTAAATCTGAGTCCGAAGGGATTATTCAAACATTTGGTAAATTAGCATATTTCTTAGTATTTTTACTCTTTTTACCATCTGTATTTGATCAATTAAATATGAAGTCTGTATCAAACCCAATCAAGGGTATGATGACTAGTATTTTTGAATTTGCACCTAAAATTATCGTTGCTGTAATTATTTTAGTATTAGGTATTTTTATTGCCAAAGTGTTGGGCACTTTAGTGAAAAATATACTTAGCGGATTCAATGTTAGTCGCTTTAACAAATATGTTAATTTTGGCGATAATAAAGAAAGTATTGATATTCCAGTAGCAGTAGGTTGGGTTATTACAACACTAATCGGCATATTCTTTACGGTTCAAGCATTGAACACGGTTAATTTATCAGTGCTAAACCAAATTGGTGAAGCTATTATAGGTTACTTACCTTTAGTTATTTCCGGGGCAATTATTTTAGCATTAGGATTTATTGGTGGTAATTTATTAGCTAAACTTATTAACAAGTCTACAGGCAATGCGATGTTAGCTGAAATTGTTAAATATTTAGTGATTATCGTATCTGTCTTTATGACATTAGACCAGTTAAACTTTGCGCAAAGTATAGTAAATGTAGCATTCTTATTAATCTTGGGTGCAGTTTCGGTAGCATTTGCGATTGCATTTGGTATCGGTGGTAAATCATTTGCTGAGAAACAATTAAATAAATTCTCAGAGAAAATTGAAAGTAAAAATGACCAGCATGATTCAAACAAATAAATAAAGATTATGAGCTACCATCCTAATTTAGTTGTGGATGGTAGCTTCAAACTGTCGACAAGGTTACTGACTTTGTTGGCAGTTTTTTTGTCCACGCTTTCAGCGGGTACCGCCTCAACTTATAGTCTTCGGCTTGTGCTTGTCCCGCAGGAGTTGGCACAAAGCCCTGCCAATATATAGAAAAGTGCTTAGGATAACTAATATTTAAGGTCTGTTTACGGACAATAAACCAAGAGGCTATAGACTATAATATATGTCTGGTGCTTCAAAATGCATAATATCTCTCTTATTGAGTAACTGAACATTCACTTTTTGATATTTTAACCGTTATAATTTCTATAATTTGTAGCAGTCATTTCAAAGTGTTGTTTGAAGTTTTTAGAAAAAAGTAAGGGGTCTTGGTAACCTACATTTTCTGCAATTTGTTTAATTGGTAGGTTCGTTTGTTTTAATAGTTCGCTTGCATGATACATTCGAATATATGTTAAATATGATTTGGGTGAAACATCAAAGCTTTTTTTAAATAATTTATATAGGTAACTGCGAGTGAGATTGGCGTACTGTGCTACATCAGTAATTTGAATGTTTTTATAATAGTTATTATTTATATATTGAATCGCTTTTTGCATATCTTGATTAATAATATTTACTGAAGTTGTATAGCTTTTAGGGAACTGTGCTTGTAATTGATATACGAGCTTATATAAATATTGTAATAATAAAATATCATTCGAATTATTGCTTTCGATGCTACTTGAGAGCTCACAAGATTTACGTATAATAGCCTCTACTGCTTGCGTATCAGAGTTAGTAATGACTTTTTGATCAAATAATAAACTACGATTTAAGTAATCTAATATTTGTTTACCACTCATGCCAACCCAATAGTACGTCCAAGGATTTTTGTATGAAGGATAGTATGATACCTCTTCGCCGTTTAAGAGTAAAAATAAATCTCCTTTATGCAATTCATATGTTTTACCGCCACATGAAAAATAACCACTACCTTCTGTAATAATATGCACCACAGCATCTTGATGTACTTGATATTGATATTTAGTATTTGGCACACCTTCTTCAATACCGCATTCACTAACATTCGCATCAATATGTATCTTTTTGAACTTTTTCCATAAAATTTGCATTTGTAACCTCCAACATCTTAATAATTTTGACAATATGTTTTTTAAAATACATTTTCTACTAAGTTTGGAAACATTTATCCATATAATAGCATCATTTGTCTATTTTCTGCTTTTATTAAGATTGATATTGTATTAATACATACAATGAAAGCGCTTAATTTAGAAGGAGGTCTACCACAAATGGAAAGACAATTAACAGGTTTTCAAAAATTTTCATTTGGTTTTGGTGCTGTCGGCAAAGATGCAATATTTAATATAGTAAGTATTTATTTTATGTTCTACAGCACAGATATATTAGGATTATCGCCAGCTTTTATAGGGGTGTTGTTATTTGTTGCTCGAATCTGGGATGCACTAAATGATCCGGTTATGGGCATCATCGTAGATAATACGAAAAATGAATTTGGGAAATTTAAAACATGGTTAGCCATAGGCACATTTATCAATGCGATAATTACTATTTTATTATTCACTAACTTTGATTTGCCAACGCTCGCAATGCATATTTACATATCTGTAATCTACATTGCTTGGGGGATGAGCTATACAATGATGGATATCCCATATTGGTCATGGTTACCCAATCTAACAAATAACCCTAGAGAGCGTGAAGTGGTTTCAGTCATTCCTAGATTTTTTGCTAGTCTTGCAGCATTTGTAGTTGGAACTTTTGGCTTAATGTTTATTCATAAATTAGGAGACGGTCTAGGAAATGGTAGTGACTCCGTTGGTATATTTGTGTTTGCTATTTTATGTAGTATTACTTTTATTATAACTATCGCTGTAACAGTCTTTTTTGTTCCAGAAGATAAAGAAATGGAAAAACAAAATAGTATTAAAGTTGGCTTTAAAGATTTGAAGCGTATTATATTTACAAACAAAGAATTATTAGCAATTATGGGAGTCTTATTAACATTTAATCTATGTATACAGACACTTAATGGGACGATTATTTATTACTTTAAATATGTCGTAGATGCTGAACATTTATTTTCAATTTTCAATGCAATGATTTTAGCTGAAATGGGTGGATTATTGTTATTACCATATGCCATCAGTTTGTTAAACAGAAGTAAGGTATTTAGTATAGCCATTGGACTTATTGTCAGTGGGTTATTAATTATTCTACTCTTTGGATATCTTGATCCGAAACAAGCAATATGGATTATTATAGGTGGCGGTATGTTGAGAATAGGTTCAGGTTTTATTATTGGTATCTCAACAGTAGCGTTAGCTGATGTTATTGATTATGGTGAAGTGAAATTTGGGCAACGCAATGAGAGTGTTATTAGCTCTACCAACACATTTTTAACTAAAACAGCACAAGCGTTAGCTTCTTTAATCGTTGGTGTTGGGTTATCAGTTTTAGGTTTTACACCTAATGTTGCGCAAACAGAAGGTACGGTGAATGGTATTCGAATTATGATTATTATTGCACCTGTAATATTCATTATTATAAGTGCCTTCCTATATCACAAAGCATTCAAGTTGAAAGGTGATTTTTTATACGATATTCAACACACATTGCAATTAAAACGACAAAGATCATTACAACAAAGGTTAAATAACAATGAAGGTGAGGGTACAAAATGATTATAGAACATTATCATGAAAATATGGCAGTACAAAACGTTAACTTAATGCCGAGAAGAGCTTATTATATACCGTTTAAGCATGCAGAAAATATAAGTGAAGACACACAGAGATTAGAAAGAGATAGTGTTACTAACTTAAATGGAGACTGGAATTTTGAATTCTTTGATTCATTACAAACATTTGAAGCTGCAGCTAAGCATCAATTGCAGCATACCAATGTCATTCCTGTACCATCTGTGTGGAATTTACATGGCTACGATACGCTACAATACTTAAATACACAATATCCTATACCATTCAATCCACCGAAAGTACCGAAAAAGAACCCATGTGGTTTCTATTCTAAGCATTTTACTATAGCAAATTATAATGCTGATAAAAAGTATCATTTAAATTTTGAAGGTGTGGATAACGCATTTTATTTATGGATTAATGAGCAATTTATTGGCTATAGTCAGATATCCCACGCCATTTCTGAATTTGATATTTCGGATGCCTTAGTGGAAAAAGATAATAAAATACAAGTACTCGTACTCAAGTGGTCAGATGGCACTTATTTTGAAAACCAAGATATGTTTAGACATTCGGGGATTTTTAGAGATGTATATATTTTAGAAAGAGCAACACAACGTGTCATTGATTTTAAAATAGAAACAGCAGTAGACGCGTCACTTGCCAATGCATATATAAATATTGGACAGCTAACATATCAAGGGTTATCACAAGCTAACGTAGCGTTATATCATCCTAACGGAGAATTATTATCCGAAACAGAAGTTAATGCGTCAACAAGTTTTAATGTCACACAACCTTTACTATGGTCGGCAGAACAACCTTATTTGTATGAACTAAGAATTACAACGCCTGAGGAAATAATTGTTCAAAAGGTTGGTATCCGTGAGGTTGAAATTAAAAATAATCAACTCTATGTCAATCATCAGTCAATAAAATTACGTGGTGCTAACTATCATGACAGTCATCCTCAGACGGGATATGTGATGGATAAACAACAATTTATACAAGATTTGCAGTTAATGAAAGCAGCCAATTTCAATGCTATCAGAACAGCGCATTATCCGAAATCACCGCTATTTTATGAACTGGCGGATTATTATGGCTTTTACGTTATGAGTGAAGCGGATTTAGAAACTCATGGTGTTGTAAGATTATACGGTGATGAAAATAATGATGATTATAATTTAATTGCAAATGATGAAGCATATGAAAAGCCAATTATTGAGCGCGTGGTAGCCTCTGTAATACCATTACAAAATTATAGTTGTATCATTTCTTGGTCACTCGGAAATGAATCTGGATTCGGCATTAATATTGAAAAAGCTGCGAGTGAAGTCAAAGCATTAGATAGCACACGTCCAATTCATTATGAAGGTGCATTATACCAAGAGGATAATAGGGACAATGATTTATCAAATATCGATATGATTAGTAGAATGTATGCGTCTCCTAGTGAAATCGAAAATAGGTATTTGACGAATGACCAGTTAGATAAACCTTTTGTGTTATGTGAATATGCGCATGCTATGGGCAATTCACCCGGAGATTTACAAGAGTACCATGACTTAATAGATCAATATGATAGTTTTATTGGTGGTTTTGTTTGGGAATGGAGTGATCACGGTATACATGTCGGTATGAAGGATGGTCAAGCAATTTTTAGATACGGTGGCGACTTTGGAGAAACTTTACATGATGGCAACTTTTGTGTAGATGGTATTGTATTCCCAAATAGAGAAGTGCATGAAAGTTATTATGAATTTCAACATGTCAATCGCCCTATAAAACTTATCTCGAATGATGGCTATGAACTACAGTTAAGAAATCAATTAGATTTTATAAATGTAGCTGATTATATTGACGTAGCATGTGTTATTACGTTTTTAGATAATACCCAAGAAGTGATTGAGCTTGATATTAAAGATTTCGCACCACATACATTATATTCAGTTGATGTAACGGAATTGACTAATGTTGAACAAATCAGTGATATACGACTGGATTATTATTTAAGCAATGATACTTTATTATTAGATACGCAAACTAAATTAGGGCACGACCAAGTGATATATCACAGACAAGATGTACTGAATGTTGCCCAAGATACTTCAAGTCAACCTTATATTATTGTAGATGATGCAGATGTCTTGGAAGTTAAACAAGAGGATAAAGTGTATAGTTTTAATAAAAATACAGGCATGTTATCACAAGTAGTAAAAGCACACAGAAGTATATTAGTTGGTAAAAGTGAGTTATGTTTATGGCGAGCTCCGATAGATAATGATGTTCAAGTGAGAAAATTATGGGAAGATGCAGGATACCATGATATTTTGACAGACGTTAACCACTACAGTGCACACTATCTCAATAATAAAGACGTAGAATTAGTATTTGATCTAGCAGTAGTGAGTAATGCCAAAGCACGTATTATGACTGGTAAAGTAAGTTGGACGATTCGTAACAATGGCAGCATAAATGTAAAACTTGAAGTTAACAAAAATCCAAGAATGCCGTTTTTACCACGCTTTGGTTTAGTATTTAAATTACAAGATACCTTCGAAGCGTTGAACTATTATGGCAATGGACCTTATGGCGCTTATCAAGATAAAGGGGTAGCAACGTACTTATCTTATTTTGATACTACGGTTACTCGCAACTTTGAACCACACATTTTGCCACAGGAAAACAGTAGTCATAATAATACGACTTATCTTCAAGTGTCTGATCATAAGTATGGCTTTACTTTTACAAGTGCAGAACCAATGAGTTTTAATGCTTCACATTATGCTGTTGCACAATTGACACATGCTACGCATAATGACCGATTAGAGCAAGAACCTATTACGTATGTGCACATAGATAAGTATCAAAGTGGTATTGGCTCTAATAGTTGTGGTCCAGAACTAGCCGAACGTTATCGTATTAACGACAATGACATACACTTTGAATTTAATCTTCAACTAAATGAATACTGATGAAAAAGATTACTGATGCTTTTGCACCAGTAATCTTTTTACATATTTAAAGTTATTTTTTACTTCATACTGATAAACTAGGTACCTTTAGTTGGCTATTCTATATAATTATGGCGATAAAGAAAGCATAAAGAGGTGTAAGATTTGTTTGTTAGAATACTAGTACCTTGTTTTAATGAAGCACCAGTATTGCATCATATGTATGACCAGTTAAGTGACATTTTGTCAGTTGATAGTCAATTACAACAGTATCAGTATGATATTTTGTTTGTAGATGATGGAAGCACAGATGACACTTTAACGATTATTAAACAGTATGCATCGATAAATCATAGAGTTAAATATATCTCATTTTCACGTAACTTTGGTAAGGAAGCGGCAATGTATGCAGGACTTAAGGAGAGTGACACAGTAGACGCAGTGGTGATTATTGATAGTGATTTACAACACCCACCAGAACTCATTCCTAAAATGATTAAAGCTTTTACACAAGGTTATCATCAAGTTGTGGCTTGCCGTGACAGAACTGGGGAACAGCAATGGAGAAAAAGACTGACTAAGTTATATTATGGAACAATTAATAGACTTATAGATGTTTCTTTAATGGATGGTGTGGGTGATTTTAGACTACTAAGTCAAAAAGCTGTTCACGCAGTGCTATCATTAAGCGAATATAATCGTTTTTCTAAAGGTATTTTTGCATGGATTGGTTTTGCACCTAAAGTTATACATTATCAAAACAAAATTAGAGTTAACGGTGTATCTAAATGGTCATTTAAGCAATTGTTCAATTATGCTATAGATGGATTATTATCATTTAATAATAAACCATTACGTTCGTTGATTTATATAGGAACATTGATTTTAATATTCAGTTTTATATATATTATTGTAAGTTTAGGGGATGCTGTCTTGTATGGTATACAGACGCCCGGTTATTTTACGACAATTTTTGCGATTACTTTTTTAGGAAGTATTCAACTGGTTTCTATTGGCATAATTGGAGAGTATATTGGTAGAATTTATTATGAGGTCAAGCATAGGCCTCTATATATCGTGAATACAACCAATTTATTAAAAGCCGAGGTAGCGAAAAATGAAAGTGTTAAGGAATAATAGTACTGTTATAACATTAACGCTGATTACCATATTTTATATTATTATGGCGTTCTTTTTACCTTTAACTCATGATGATTGGGAATGGTATAGCAAATATGGTATGCAAATGTTAGAAGAAAGATTTGCTAATTTAAATGGTCGGTATCTAGGCAACATCACTGAAATTATAGCGGTGCGTTATAACATCGTACGCTGGAGTACATATGTCATCATATGCTTAAGTCTCTTGATGGTCATGGTACGCTTTGTTGGACATCAAGTTTCCTCGATTTATTATGTAGTAGCTTTTATTTTAATGTTAATTATTCCAAGTGCGATTTATAAACAAACGTATGGTTGGTTTGCAGGATTTTATAATTATGTCCCATCAACGGTATGTGCCTTATTTATTATTTGGTATGTAACAACATTATTATTCTCGTCGCAACGAATCTCGCCAATACATCATGTGTTATTTTATGCATGTTGTGTGGTTGGACAATTATTTATGGAAAATATTACAGTTTTTCATATGCTTTTTTTAGCTTTAGCAGTTGTTACTTATATTATTTTATATCACAAGCTCAATGTGAAATTGTTAGTTGGTTTAGCATTGTCAAGCATAGGTACGCTGATCATGTTTTCCAATGCCAATTATCGCAAAATATTTTTTGAAGGTAGCGACTACCAAAATATTCCCCAAGAAATAAGTTTTGTCGAAACAATATATAAAACAGTGACATCTGTATTTACCCAATGGATGTTCTTTAATCAAATTGTGATAATACTTATTATAATTGTCTTAGCGTATTTATTATTAAATAAAAGTGCAGTTTTTCAATCGTTAAAGACTGTTAAGCAGTGGTCACTTTATATAGGGTTAGCCATATTGCCACTTTACTATTTTTGTATTTATCGTCAATTTGAATTATTTAATTACCAAACGATACACATTGTCAATATTGTTAATTTATTGATTTGTCTTATATTTGTTGTTTCATTAGGACTCACAATACACTATTCTATTAGCTCACAAGAAACGAAATTTACTATTTATGTTTTAATGCTGACGCTGGCTTTAGTATCTTTACCATTAGTAATTGTGTCACCTTTAGGTCCGAGGAACTTTTTTACAATTTATGGAATTTATGTCGTTATACTATTATTACTAGTGAAGCAATTGCATATTAAAATGCATATTATTCGTTCGTTAGTTATGGCAGTGGCCGTTATTTTAAGTGTCGTATTTATAAGTGTTTTTGGATATATTCATTATTATAATAGTGAACGTGTTGCTCAGTTGAAACATGACATTAAAGCACACCCTAAAAAGCATTCCTATGTTATGGAAAGGCTGCCTTTCGAAAACTATATGCAACATTCAATACCGAAAAGTCGTAAATATCAAAAGTATTTTAATTTATATTGGGACATACCAGAAAATACTCATGTGAAACATGTTCCATTTGGTTATAAAAAACAGCAAGTGCAAGCACGAGAAAGAGATGTTGAACAATAGCAACAATCAATAATGTATAATAGTTATTGAATGGCATTTGCATAAAGAAGTAAGTATTTTTTGTTAGAATTGATAATAGTACATTCTAGTTTGATTGTTACTAAATTTAGACAATTAAGCAGTTACCATAAGGAAATGTAGTATTTTTATTGTTATTTCAGCAGAGAACATGTAAATTTAACTTAAGGATCCATATCTATTAACAATGAACTGTTACGTTAATAGAGTCGTATCATTTCAAAGTGTTGATTGAGGTGAAGAATTATGATGTATATTGGTATTTTAATGCCTCTGTTAGTTATCGGTTTTATCGTAATGTCTGTATTAGAAGAGAAAAAGCATAGAAAACAAGATGCTGAAAAACAAGAACAACAAGAACAATTTGAGCAAGAACAACAAGAAAAAGCAGAGCTGCAAGACGACGATAAAGATGAGCATTAAATAATATGTATGTTAGAGGCATACTACCATATAACAGAAACACGACCCAGTTGGTGAGGGTCGTGTTTTTTTATTGCATTTTTAAAGGTAAATAGGAAAAATGAATAAGCTATGGCATAGTTTTTATGAAATAAGAAGTGTATGATAAAGGATAATGGATTTTATTTACAATGACCATCATATGAAAAAGGGGATACATATATGATTGAAATGTATTATATTTTACAAAACATCTTGCTACCAATATTTATTATGGTATTGCTTGGTTTTGTTTTACAAAAAAAATTCACCTTAGATTTAAACACGTTGGCTAAATTAAATATTTATGTATTTGTGCCAGGTTTTATTTTTGTAAAATTTTATCAGACTGATTTTGCATTGAAACTGTTATTGTACATCGTCATCTTTTTTATTATATACATATTTATTCTCTATATTATTGCAGAAGTGTTAACAAGACTTGGCAAAATGGAGAGAGGTAAAGCTACGACGCTTAAAAATAGCACTTTCTTTTTTAATTGCGGTAATTACGGCGTGCCTGTTAATGACTTAGTGTTTAAAGGGGATGCACTAGCAATGTCTGTACAAGTCATTATGTTATCGTTACAAAATATTTTTACGTTCTCTTATGGAATCTTTTCAATTCAATCATTACAAATAGGTAAATTGAAAGCAATGCTAGGTTATTTTAAAATGCCTGTGCTTTATGCGTTAGTGTTAGCATTAATTTTTAATTATAATGATATTCCTATTCCTAAATTTGTGTGGACGCCTGCTAACTATGTAGCAGATGCAATGATTGCGATTGCCTTAATTTTATTAGGCGGACAAATTGCCAAAATAAACTTCAGTTTAAAATGGTCTTCAGCTTATATTTTTATACTAATTCGTCTCGTTGCTGGTCCATTGATTGCTTTGGTTATTATTAAATTAATGGGTATAGACGGTATTGTAGGTCAAGCACTCTTCATCACGTCTGCGATGCCAACTTCTGTAAATAGTTCAGTTATCGCTCAAGAATATGATAACTATCCAGAAATGGCAGCACAATTAGTATTTTTATCAACACTCTTTAGTGCGCTAACAGTAGCAATAACTATTTATTTTTCACATATGTTATTTTAAATAACAGTAAAACACCACTCCGTATACAAGTAAATGTGTAGGAGTGGTGTTTTTGTTGTCTCTATTAAAATTTGTGTTAAATAAAGATATCTAAAATTAGCACTACAATAAGTCCAGTAATGGATGTTAAAAGAAGTGTTAGCCCCCAAGTTTTAAAGGTATCTTTAATAGAAATATTGAAATACTCTTTGAATAACCAAAATGAAGCGTCATTCACATGCGTAATTGTATTACTTCCCGTAGCTGTGGCTAAGACCATTAAAACTGGATTGACATTGAAAGTAGGAATTAAAGGACCGACAATTCCTGCGGCTGTAATCGCTGATACTACGCCTTGACCAGTTGCAATACGGATCAATGCAGTAATGAGCCAGGCCATAATAAGAGGTGAAATATTAGTGTCAGTCATCAGATTGGCAATATATTCACCAACATGGGCTTTTAATATAATTTCTTTAAAAGCACCACCAGCACCTACAATGAAAATAATGGTAGAAAGGCCTTTTAAACCGCTTTCAAATGACGACATCATAGTTTACATATTTTTTCCTTTACGTAGACCAAAGACGATAACTGCGATCATAATTGAAATTATTAAACTAATTTCAGCACTTCCGAAAAAGGTGATTATTTCATGTATGGCAGTATCCTCTGTAACAAACATACTTAAAATCGTAGAAATAGAAATTAAAATTGCTGGAATTAAAGGTACAATTAAACTTAAACGAAAGCTAAGCATCTCTGCTTCCGTAAAAACTTTATTTTTTTACAATAATGGTGGTACTGGATAATCTAATTTTTTTAACAATTTTGGGAAGAGTATTCCTGCGACTAAAACTCCGGGAATAAAGACAAGAATACCTAATAAATAAACCATCCCCATATCGGCGTTATAAGCATCAACTAACGCTGTTGGTCCCGCCTGTGGTGGAAAGAGACTATGGGACAATGTTGTAGCTGCAACCATAGTGATTCCTAATTTCATGAAAGGTGTTTTGGCTTCTACAGCAATACTAATTACTAAAGGTGCTAAAATCATAAATGCAACTTCATAAAAGACTGAAATACCAAATACAGCACCAATAATGATTAATGCCCACTGTACATTTTTTACCCCAAATTTAGAGATTAAAGTTGAAGCAATACGTTGTGCTGCGCCAGAATCAACCATAATTTTACCTAAGACAGCACCAAACCCAATGATTAATGCTAAACTTCCTAATGTTGATCCTAATCCATCTTTAACAGTATCTAATATAGTCATTGGTTTCATTCCGTTAATTAGACCAACGATAATAGCAGAAAATATAAGAGCTAATATACTATTTATTTTAAGTTTAATATTGATAAAGAGTAGGAATGCTACACCAATAATCAAAGATATTAGCGGCAAATGTTCACTCAATAATGACATGTAAACGTCCTCCTAATTTAATAATAAGTCATGTAAGCGTATTCAAATTACTCTATTATAAAAGATTTTCGAGAAAATAACAACGTTGTTATTTTTATAAAAAGTAACACACCATTAATTATGAAAAGCGGTGTGTTATGTTTATTATATTAGTTGTTAATTATTAGCATATGATTCAAAAGGCCACTGTTTATCAGTTAACACTTTAGTATAGAACGGATCGCTGCCGATGACTTTGATATTATCTGCAAGCGCTTCAACTTCATCTAAATGATGTGTTGTTAAAATAATTAAGCATTGTTCCTTTAAAGTAACTAATAAACGGTGGATATCATAACGAGATTTTAAATCGATACCGACAGTGGGTTCATCGAGTAATAATATTTGTGGTTGACCGAGTAGACCAATTAATAGATTGACTTTACGTTTTGTTCCTCCAGACAGTTTGGCGACAGTTTGCTGACGATCTTGTAAGTTAAGTGTTTCTGCGTAATTAGTAATTTGTTGATCTGATAATGGTGTACGACACAATGCTTTGAAACATGCGATATTTTCATCGATCGTCATATGTTCAAACAAAGCAATATCTTGAGGAATATAACCAATAAGTTGACGAATTGCTTTTGTTGTTAAAGTTTTATCAAAGTATTTAATTGTTCCACTATTTGGTTGCTCCAAAGATGAAATTAAATTTAACAACGTTGATTTACCGGCACCATTTTCACCAAGGAGTACGGTAACTTGTCGATCTGCGAATGTCATATTGAGCTTATTAAATATTGTTTTGCGTTGATAATGCTTATGAATATTAATAAGTTCTATCATATTGTCACTCCTAAAATTGTAAATAGATATAAATTAAAGTAATAGCAACTGCATAGATAAGTGCCATGAAAAGTCTATGACTTAACGTATTAATAGTGAATAATAACCATGAGATACCTAATTCATAAATAATAATAACGAATAATGTAGCTAAATAAAAAGTTATGCTAAGTTGTTGGTGCATTAATAGCGCGCTCAACCATAGTATAATAAGCAACACTATAGTGTGTGCCGCAATATATAGCCCATACAACTTTAATTTACTAAAAGGTGCTAAATACAAACGTTGCAAAGGCGCGTTTTGTTTTAGATTGTGGTGAAGTAGTATTTGAATACTGCTGATACACAAAAGCAAACCGAAAATAATACTCATAGATAGTGAGCGATTGGAAGCATTATGTAACGCACGAAAGTCCACATTTGATGCAGGTGTTTTAGCTGTTAATTTAGATTTAACTTGATTGATACTGACGTTAGTATCGGCCTCTTGTACGTGTGCATGTACAAGATGAGGTATCTGTTGGTTATACAAAGATTGGCTTACTATTTCCAAGGAAATATTGCCAATAAAATCATCTCTGCCATAAAGTAATATAGCTTCATGTAAATCATTTTGTTCTAGTTGTGAGCTGTAATTTTTAGGTATTTGCAGACTAATTACAGCTTCTTTTTTAGTTACAGCTTCCTCGATGTAATCATCATCTAAAGGTAAAGTTGATACTTCTAAAATAGGTTCTTGTTTAAGTTGCTTAATTAACGTTTTAGAGTTAGCAGATTGATCTAAATCTTGTATAGCAATAGGAATGTGAAATGTTTGATTAATCGTTTTTTGTAGTACCCATATCAAACCTAAACTACTTAATAAAATGCCAAATAAAAGAAGGTACTGCTTCCATTGTTTATAAATGACTAAGTATAAAAATGGCTTCATGTGCGATACCTCCAAACTAATAGCCCGATAAGCCAACAGGACAGGACGATCAAACTGCTATAAAATAGAGGGCTGATGTCTAAAATATAGTTGTTCAGTACGAGTTCTAACAATTGATTCGTAACTAGACTGAACGGTTGATGAGCGAATAGTCCTCCCAATAAATGACTGAAGTAAATAGTAGGGAGTGTGATTCCTGATAATACAAGTATAACTAGTGTAAAAAGAATTTTAGCAAATAACTGTTTTAAGCCTTGTAACTGTAATTCAATAATTGTTAGCACTAGAGTTATCATGATGACATAATATAAAATGTGAAGTGCTAAAGTTGGCCAGTTGTACATTTCAAAGGCATTAGGTAAGGTTAACAACATCCAAAGTAAGCCTAAAATCGCCCATACTAAAGTATAGATAAAAGTAAACAAACTTCGGATAAGTATAAGCTTTTCTACAGCAAAATGAAATAGGGTCAAACGGTCTTTTAAAGCTTTTTCTTGATTCATTTTTAAAATTGAAAACAGTGATAAACAGACAATAAAGATAGATGCTAAATAACCAGTTACTACATAATAACTGCCAGTATGATAAATAGTCATTGGATGATAGTCAAAGGTGCCTGTACGATTAAGTCCTGTAAATAATAAGTCGGTCAATAACTTTAGATTGTCATTTTTTGTTGCATCAGGTGCAAGTGAATTGTAAGTGAGGCCACCGCCCATAGCACCCATCAGTCTGTCGTAGACTGAATCAGTTAATTGGTTAAGTGTAATACTCTGTGTTGACTGTTTATCATATGTATAAACTGTAATAGGTAAACTGCCATTACGATAAAATGTTTTCGTCATACCATCTTTGAATACATAATATCCATCGAGTTGGTGTTGTTGCAATTTTTTATGCGCTTGCCGTTGTGTGTAAGGGGTGATACGTATATCTTTTCCTAAGTTATTACCATTACCTAAAGATTTTAAAATTAATCGTGTTTCTTTAGTGTCGTCTTCATCGACAACTCCAATGTTGAAGGTAGTATTATCTTGCTGTGACTGTTGAATAATAAGTAATGTTCCAAAAGCAGCGATAATTATGACAAATATATAAAGCAATAAATACCATTTTTTTAATAAAAAGGAGTGATAAATGCGAAACAATTGAAATGTTTTCATTTTATCACTCCTTTATAGTTAATTAGTTATTATTTTAAATCTTTTGCGACATCTTTAACAATATCTTCTGTATTATCAGATATTTCACGTTGTAATTTTCTGAAGTCGCTGTCACTTAGTGTATTTAAATCTTTAGCATTACCTTTGTCGAAGTTAATATCTTCCTTCAGTTTTACGTCACCTTCTAAAGTAACTGTTACTGGTTCACCTTCGACATCCATAGTGACATCAAGTTTTTGTTTTTGTTGATTATTTTTAGTATCTGTATTTAATACATTATTATAATCTATTGTTGTTTCATCGTATTCAGAGCCGAAGGTAATGTTACCTTTGTCTGTACGTTTGTCTCCATCTTGTTTTTCTTTGTTAGAAATTTTAATGTTAGATTTTTTATATGACTCGTCAGCAGTTAAAGTGTATTTATCATTGTACGTGTCATCTTTTTTAGTAGATTTACCTTTGATGCCTAAAGTTGTATTGTCGGCTTTGATTTTATAATCGACAGCTAAGTTATCATCATCGATATTACTTGTACCTTCAAGTGTTACTTCTTCACCATTTTCTGCTTTTAGAGTTAAATCTCTTTTTAGAATATGTTTATCTTCTTCCCAAATTACAGATTTAACGCTAGGGAAAT
Organism: Staphylococcus arlettae; assembly: GCF_002902345.1. Classification (GTDB taxonomy): domain Bacteria; phylum Bacillota; class Bacilli; order Staphylococcales; family Staphylococcaceae; genus Staphylococcus; species Staphylococcus arlettae. The sequence goes on along the minus strand of NZ_PPQB01000012.1, from coordinate 161,627 downwards.
CTGAAGCATCTGTATCTTTAACTTCTTCTAATGCATCGTCAATTGAATCGCTATAAGAATCTGCTTGCATTTTATCTTCTGCAATTTCTTTAATGTCGTCATCATCTTTTGCTTCTTCTAATACAGTTTGAATAAGAGCTTTTGTTTCTTTTTTGCTTAAAGTCATAGTAACTTTTTGTACGTCTGTGTCTTCACCATCAACTGAAATAGTGTCATCTTCTTTGTCGAAATTATCGTCATCTAATTCATCGATGATTAGATCACTGTAACGTTCACTAATGTCTTCTAATTTATCTTCAGAAATCTGTGTGCTTGATAAAATAGTATTTAAATTCAATGAATCATTTGTGATAGCATTATCTTGTGAACTTGTTGAAGAATAACTGCTGCTTCCAGTTAACTTGTTATACACATCTACTAGCTCATCGTTTTTGGCTTTGTAAACATCATCTAAAATAGGTGCTTCATAATATTGGTTATTTTTGTCTGCAGCCCACTGGAAGTCTCCGATACTATTATCTGCGATTGTTGGAGATAATGCTAGCACTGACTTGTCTTTATCAGGGTCATGTCCTACCTTTAATCCGATTTTAGAACCGTCTACCACCGATTTAGGAATATCTGCGTCTTTTAATAGCTTTGCAGGTACATCAGCACTCGCATCCATATTAATTAAATATGATTCGTCTTTCATCTTGTCTTGGAACTCAAATCCATCCTTGAATCGTGTTTTGGCATATTCTTGATATTGTTTTGCAGTTTCTTGTTCACTTTTTAAATAAGTGTTTTTAGGTGAATTTGAAACAAAATAATATGTTGCTGCCCCAATAATTCCCACAACTAACAAGAGTCCAATGATAGCTGCAATGACAATTTTCACTGTTTTTGACATAAGATTGCCCCCCTCAAATTTCAATTCTTTGTAAACATAATAACATAAAAAATATAATAATTAATCATGAATTTGATAATTTTTTTAAAAAGTGTAAACGCCCATTATTTTTGTGTAAATTTTATAAAATTAAATTAGAAAGTATAATTACTTTTTTAAATATAGTTAATTATAATGATATATATTTTATCGGGAGTTAACTCAAAGGAATTTATAATGTTAATTTATATAATAGATATTTTAATGTTGATAAGGGTCTATTAATTGCAAAGACAGCGAAAAGAGGATTTTTATGCGCTAGCTATATAGGCAGTGTGATTGTGGGAATAGTTATATGTAAAAAACCCTAGCACAGTCTACTGCGCTAGGGTTTTAATATTTATGCTTTTGAATTTACATATGATGTTGGATCAACTGAATAGTTATTACCTACGCCACCGTCCATACGTTGGAAGTGTAAATGAGGTGCTGTTGAATTACCAGTATTACCTGATAAACCAATTTGGTCACCTTCTGAAACTGTGTCACCTTCTGATACATTTAGTTCATTCATGTGCATATACCATTGGTAATTATCACTATTTTCTTCTTGGATAGTAACTTGGTTACCGCCACCATAATTACTCCAACCACTTTGCGTAACTGTTCCATCAGTTAATGAATATACTGGTGTATTTTCATCCATTGCATAGTCAACGCCATAGTGAGCGCCGCCACCATAATATTGACCATAAGGTTGTAGTTGACGGTTTTGAGTTAACCAATTAGATGAACTTGTTTCATTATTACTGTCTGTAGTTGATTGCGTAGTGTTTGCTTCTTCACTTGACTGTGCTGACTCGTTTACAGGTGCAGCAGTTTGAGTAGTCTCATAATTTGAGCTTGTAGCATTTGTATTATTTTGTTGTTCAGTTGCTTGTGCTGATTCATTTACAGGTGCAGCAGTTTGAGCAGTCTCATTATTAGAGTTTGCAGCATTTGTATTATCTTCGTTGTCAGTTGCTTGTGCTGATTCATTTACAGATGCTGCAGTTTGAGCAGTCTCATTATTAGAGCTTGCAACATTTGTATTATTTTGTTGTTCAGTTACTTGTGTTGATTCATTAGCTGATGCTGCAGTTTGAGCAGTCTCGTTATTAGAGCTTGCAGCATTTGTACTGTCTTCGTTGTCAGTTGCTTGTGCTGATTCATTAGCTGATTGATTTGAAGTAGCGCCTTGTTGAACGTTATGCTGTCCATTATTATCATTGCGTGTATAGTTATTGTCATAGTTATTTTTATCTTGTTGAGCACTGTCATCAGTACCGTCTAAGTGATAACCTGATTTTTGAACTTCTTCATGGCTTTTATTTGGGCTGTTCACATTCCCATCTTGTTGAACAGGTGTAGTTGTAGCGTTTGTATTATCGTTAGTAGCGCCTTGTCCTTCTCCTGCAACAGGGAAGTAGAAGTAATGATAATTACCTTTATCATCAATAAGGTAGAAATAATATTGCTCATCATCGAACATAGATTGCTCCCAATTGCCATCTGATGTATGATGATAATTTCCACTTGCATCTTTATCCATATAACCTTCGGCAAAGATACCAGAAAATTGACTTTGCTCTTGACTTGAAATAGTTGTTTCTGAAGCTTCAGCTTCACTTTGTTGCGCGATACCGACTGCACCTAAAGATAGCGTAGCAATCGTTGCTGTCATTAATTTTTTCATAATAAAAATAAATCCTCCCAAAATTTTTCCTGGAATAACAATAGCAGATAACTTTCTAAAAGAGAATATAGTAATGTTTGTTTTAATACAAAAGTAATTATTATGAGATGCATGTAAATATTTAGAAAATTAAAAAAGTCTTATATTTATAGGCGAATATTAAGATTGTACTATAGTGTAAAAATACATTATTTCATTGTATGTAATTTTTTTGCAACATAACGTTATGTTTTTTGGCAAAATCTATATTATGTTTCGTTGTTTGTAATAAAGATTAGGTAATGATGACTACTATTAATAATAAATATGTGTTTTGGAGTAACAGCAATATATGATTGTTATATAGGAACATTGACAGCAAGTAAGTTAAATTGAAATTTTCTTTCAGTATCAAATTTTAAGTAAAGAGGCGTTATTGCACATTAAATCATGTGATAATAACGCCTTTATTTTCTAATTTTATGTTCTTTTTACTGTAGTAAATAAATACTTTGGACCAAGCTATGTGTAGCGTAAATGATTGATAATGTATTTAATATAAGTCAAAGTGACATAAACGACTACTAATGTGGCGAAAATAAGTTCAGTAATCATTACGATATTCAATAGAACATTCCACAACGGTGGTAAATTTACCAGTTGACATAGTGAGACTACCGAAGCAGCAGTTGTCACCCAGGGAAAAGTAAGAGCTGCATAGGCAGGTTGGAACCCAATTGTTTTAATTCTTGGAATGAAAAAGAGCGACATGATAAATAAAGCTTGTGATAATACAAAAAAACTTCCTATATATAGCATTGAATAATCTGTCCGCGTTAACAGATAACCATTTAAGCAAAGTGCTGCAGGTGCAGAAATAATTACGGCCATTGGAAACTGTTGATTGTTATACCTTTGCCAAGCTTTACGGCATAATACAAACAGTAGTAATATGATGAAAAATATCGATCCTAAATAAACCACGCCTGCGCCTAGTTGTGTACTAAAACCTTCAGACGTTTCAGCAATAACCCCGATACCTACAAATGCCACAAACCAACTAGTATTCGGTTTGGAATCAGTCGATGGAAATAACCATATATGATAAATGATGAATCCAAGTAATATACTAAAATGGATGAGTACCATGAGCCACCACATTATAGTAATAAACCATCCAATGACATGTAAGTAATGATGTAATATATATAATAATGATAATAGTGCCATTGGCAAGGCAGGAAAGGTGGCACAAGTATTAGCATTTTTTAATTCATTGGCAACTGTATGGGGAAAAAGTAGCAATTTTTGTAAAAATATAACTATGATAATAAGAGATATATAAAATAATAAAAAAGGTAGATAGGTCAAGTTGATGGTGAACAAAAGATTACTTAATGCTGCTAAACCCAATGCTAAACCACATATGGGAGTCGGTAATTGTTTCAGTAATTTAGCATAAATAGTGATGCACTCCTTACACAGTCTTTTATCAACAATGTTATTAGTATACTATGTTTTAAAGTAGTTGTGTGAAGCTAAATTGTTACTAGGAAAGTTCTATAGTTCTGATTTTCAATGTGGGCTAGGCGCTTAGTTGCTATAAAAATTTCAATTAAATAGCTACTGGAATCAGTATAAAAATAGCCAAATGCAAGCGCGCTATCATTATGAGGCATCGAATATTGTAATATAAAAAAGCATCTCGCCTCAAAGTGTGGACTTTGAGGCGAGATACGCTGTTGTAAATCATTAATCTGTTATCGCACCTTTAGATGCGGAAGATACTAATTTTGCATATTTGTATAACGTACCATGTGTTGCTTTCAATTTTGGTGCTTGCCATTTTGCTTTACGCTCAGCTAACTCGCTATCAGAAACATCGAAGCTAATTTCACGTTTTTCGGCATCAATGGTAATAATGTCATTTTCTTCTAATAGTGCCATAGGTCCACCAACTTGAGCTTCTGGTGCAGCGTGGCCAATAACTAAACCATGAGAGCCTCCAGAAAAACGGCCGTCTGTTAACAAGCCTACAGATTCACCTAACCCTTTACCAACTAAAATTGAAGAAGCGGATAGCATTTCAGGCATACCTGGTCCACCTTTAGGTCCGGCGTACCGAATAACGACTATATCGCCAGGTTTAATTTGATCATTTAAAATCGCATGTGTTGCGTCATTTTCAGTGTCAAAGACTTTAGCTGGACCTTGAATGTACGTAACACTTAATCCTGAAATTTTGGCTACCGCACCTTCAGGGGCTAAGTTTCCTTTTAGGATTACTAGTGGACCTGTTGGGTGTTTCGGCTGTTCAAAATTAATGATTTCTTTGTTATCAGATAAATCGGGTGCATCAGCTAGATTTTCTGCTACTGTTTTACCAGTAACTGTTAAGCACTCTCCATGAATTAATCCATGTTTGTGAAGTAGCTTCATTACTGCTGGAATACCTCCGACATCGTTAAGGTGTGACATGACGTACTTACCACTCGGACGTAAATCAGCTATATGAGGTACACGTTTACGTACTTCTTCAAAATCATCTAATGTTAAATCAATTTCCATAGTATGTGCGATGGCAAGTAAATGTAAAATTGCATTTGTTGAGCCACCTAAAGCCATAGCAACAGTAATTGCATTTTCGAAAGCTTCTTTAGTCATAATGTCTTTTGGATAAATGCCTTGTTCTAATAAATGATAAACAGCCTTGCCTGCTGCACGGCTATCTTTAGCTTTATCGGCAGATACTGCTGGGTGTGATGCACTGCCAGGTAAACTCATACCCATAGCTTCAATTGCTGACGACATAGTATTTGCGGTAAACATACCACCACAAGCACCAGCGCCTGGACAAGCATTACACTCTACTTTGTGTAACGCTGCTTTATCAATTTCTCCATTGTTATATTGTCCTACACCTTCAAAGGCAGACACAGCATCTAAGTCTTTTCCGTCTAATTTCCCTGGTAATACAGTACCTCCGTAAACAAATACAGCTGGTAAATTTAAACGTGCAATACCAATCATACAACCCGGCATATTTTTATCACAGCCGCCAATTGCAACTACGCCGTCTAAATTTTCTGCACTGACTACAGATTCAATAGAGTCGGCGATCAATTCACGACTAGGTAATGAGAATCGCATACCGTCAGTACCCATAGAAATGCCATCAGATACAGTAATGGTATTAAAAATCAGTGGATTTGCACCAGCTTCGCTCACGCCACGTTTGGCAGCACGTGCGAGGCCATCAATATGTACGTTACATGGTGTAACTTCACTCCAAGTACTGGCAACTCCAATCATTGGATTGTTAAAGTCATCATCTTCAAAACCTAACGCACGTAAATAAGAACGGTTCGGTGTACGACTGACACCTTCACTGATTACTTTACTTTTAATTCTTAAATCTTGCTGATTGTTACTCTCCCTGTTCATAAAAATACCCCCTAAAATTACTAACACTTTAGTGAATTTACTATTGTGTGAAAATTCTAACTATTTTGAGTGTAACAAAATAGTTATCAAGTTAAAGTCAGTCATAGTAGCCAAACCTTTTGTCTTCACTTTTAACAGGCAGACTAAAACTATTGTTTTTTCAGTGTAACTCAAAATGACGTCGAACCCCAACATAACGAATTAAACTTAAACTAATCTTGTACATTTTTATTGTGCAGTCAATAGCTAAATTACGATATGGGAATGCACATGTGAGCGCAACAGTAGCGATATATGACTGAATCGTTGACTGCAAGATGGCGTTTTACTTAAAATTAACGAAATAAAATACTGTAGAACACAGTAGTATCGATAGTTACAACGCTATTTGCTATTAAATCTAAAATTGTTACTATTATATTAAATGTATATTAAAAATGTTTTGTTTTTGTAAAAAAATGCATTTGTTTTTGTTATACTAAATGTTATTGTTTTCAGATAAACTCCAAGTGCTAAAGAAATATTCTTAACACTTAATGTAAATATATATAAAAGTAAAGAGGTAATATTAATGAATAAAATATCTGTTATAGTCACTTACTATAACTCGGAGGACTACATTGCTAAATGTTTAAGTAGTTTGAAAAAGCAAAGAATGCAAGATTTTGAATTGATTTTAGTGAACGATGGCTCAACGGATCAGTCAAAAGAGCTAGTGGCATCTATGTTAGATGGATGGGATATTAATTGTCATGAGATTGATTTAGATACAAACAAAGGTCATGCGCACGCACGAAATATAGCATTAAAAGAAGTAACTTCACCGTATTTCATTTTTGTCGATTCCGATGATTATTTAGCATCATATGCTTTAACTTATTATTTGAAAGTGTTAAATAAATGTGATGCCTTAATTGCGCCAATCCATTCGTTTACATTGGATATTCCACAATACGTTGATCAAAACTTAGTAGAAGTAAAATATTTAAAAACTAAAACACATTCCAATCAATTTTTACGTAAAAATTCAGCATGTAATATAGTGTTTAAAACGGCTATCATGAAAGGGCATAACGTACGTTTTAACGAAGACTTAGATGTTTATATTGATTGGTCATTTTTACTTGAGTATATGAAATATTCAAATTGGTTTGTACGAGTGTCACGATTCCCATTTTATATCAAAGGTGAAATCTATGATCCATTCTTAAAACCAGCGTTGTCTAAACAAGAGTTTGGTGTTGTTTTTAACGACTATATTTATAGTTTTAACGATGCTATAAAACGCGCACCATATAAAGACAATAAAAAATTTATTACGAATAAAATGAAGAGCTTAGTGATGCAATCATTTGAACCATCTTCAAGAAAGACAAAAGAACGTTATGCAAATTATAGCTCTTTACTTCCTGGTGTAATACGCAAATTATTAACTAATATCATTAAAAACGAAAAACCATTATTTATTTTAGAATCATTATTACTAGCATTAAATCAAAAGAAAAAAGCTTACAAAATTAACCTAATTAGAAAAAATGCACGTTTGGCTAAAAATGTTATCTTAAAGCGCAAAAACAAAAATCGTTCGTTGTATCAGTTAACGGATAGTCCAGAAAACGTTCGTCCAAATGTCATTGTGTTTGAATCTTTCGGTGGCAAAGGCTACAGCGATAGCCCTAAATATATTTATGAATATATGATGAATCATTTCCCAGAATTTGAATACATTTGGGTATTAAACCGACCGAAGAATGTATTTATACCTGGTCCAGCGAAGAAAGTGAAAAAAGGTTCACAAGCGTATTACGAAGCATATAGTAAAGCTAAATATTGGGTTGCCAATGCACGCTTGCCATTATATTTAAATAAAAAGCCCAATCAAGTGTATATACAAACTTGGCATGGTACACCATTAAAACGTTTAGCTAATGACATGAAAGTTATTCGTATGCCAGGAACGACAACTGAGAATTATAAACGTAACTTCAGAGAAGAAACTAGTAGATGGGACTATTTAGTATCACCAAATAGGTATTCTTCTGAAATTTTTGAAAGTGCCTTTTGGATGGATAGTGATAGAATTTTAGAAATTGGTTACCCTCGTAACGATGTCTTAGTGAACAGAGCGGATGACGAACAGTATATTAATGACATCAAAGAAAATTTAAATTTACCACATGATAAAAAAGTCATAATGTATGCTCCAACATGGAGAGATGATGAGTTTGTGAAAAAAGGTAAATATCTATTTGATTTAAAAATAGATTTAGAAAACTTACAACGTCAACTAGGGGATGAGTACGTAGTGTTATTAAGAATGCACTATCTTATTTCCAATGCTCTAGACTTACGTGGTTTTGAAGAGTTTGCGATTGATGTATCAAACTACAGTGATATTTCAGAATTATACTTAGTTACTGATTGTTTAATTACAGATTATTCATCAGTTATGTTTGACTATGGTGTACTGAAAAAACCACAAATTTTCTTTGCTTATGATTTAGATAAATATGGACAAGATTTACGTGGTTTCTATTTAGACTATCACAAAGATTTACCAGGTCCGATTTATCAAGATCCTTATGAATTAGCAAATGATTTGAAGAACTTAGATCAAATAGCAGAAGATTACAAACCACAAATTGATGCGTTTTATGATAAATTCTGTTCGTTAGAACAAGGAAAAGGTTCTAAAATTATTTCAGATGTCATTAAATATTAATTAAATAAACGAACTACATTAGACATAGTTATGGTCTAACAATAGCTGGAGGCAAACAAACGATGAAAAGAGTAATAACTTACGGCACATATGATTTATTACATTATGGACATATTGAATTATTGAGAAGAGCTAGAGAGCACGGTGATTATTTAATCGTTGCGTTATCTACAGATGAGTTTAATAAAATTAAAAACAAAAAATCATATTATAACTATGAGCAACGTAAGATGATGTTAGAATCAATTCGTTATGTAGATTTAGTAATTCCTGAAGATGGTTGGGGACAAAAAACTAAAGATGTAGATAAATATGATGTTGATTTATTTATTATGGGTCACGACTGGGAAGGTGAATTTGACGAGTTGAAATCACAATGTGAAGTGATTTATGTGAATCGTACAGAAGGTATTTCAACGACTCAAATTAAAACTGAATTATACGGTAACTAAGCTACCGTTAGTTATAAAAAAGAAGCGAGAAATCGCTTCTTTCGGACTGTCGACAAAGTTTCTGACTTTGTCGACAGTTTTTTTATGCACGCTTTCCGCGGGCACTGCCACAGCCTGTAGTCTTCAGCGAGTGCGCTTCTCGCAGGAACCGTTGCCAAAATTATATATTGTTGCAATATGATACGTCCCAAAGCTAGTGTACATACTGTTTTTTGAAATTAAGTATTGCTTCTACAGCTACTTGATATCCAGGTTTCGTAGCAGATTGTAATTGCTTGATTTTGGCAATATTCGCTTTGTAATAGTCTAAGTTAGTTAACATTTCTGTTACCGTTGTTTTTAGTTCAGTAGTTGTTACAGTGGCGGAATCAAGTTTTTTGCCGATCCCTAATTGTTCAATTTGATGTGAGACGACTGGTTGGTCAGCGCTTTGTGGAAAAGCCAGTAAAGGTACATCCATCATCATAGCTTCGTTCGTACTATTCATCCCAGCATGTGTGATAAATAAGTCTGTATATTGTAATAACTCAATTTGTGGAACGTATGATTCGACAATAAAGTTGCTAGGTATATCATCAAAATTAGCAAGATTATTTGTAGTGCCAATTGATACTACGACTGTAACATCTAAATCTTTTAAAGCTGCAAAGCATCTATTAAAGAAGCTGATGTTTTCGTTAAACACTGTACCTAGAGAAATATAAATAACAGGGCGTGAAGTATTAATCTTATTCATAAACTCAGTAGGTTGTGGTGTGCGTACTGACGGTCCAGCAAACACAAACTCTTGAGCATTAAACTGCTCAACATCGTGTTGAAATCCTTGCATAATATAAGAAATATTTAAATCACCAGGATTATTCATAATTTCATGACGTGACGGTATTTGAACTTGATATGTTGTTTCAATATCGGTTTTTAAACTTTGGAATATTTGGTTAGAACGTGCAACTTCCGAATCATCAAGTTGATTTTCAATTGAAGTGATAAAATTGTCGAACAATGGCTTCGTTTTAGCAAAAGTGGTAACGGATGAAATAGCAGGAATATTTAATTTTTGAGCAATTAAATAGCCACACCCAAACATAGAATCATAGATTACATAATCAAAATGTTCATGTTTAATATCATTTAAAATGCGTGGTAACATGACATGGGCAGTATTCAACACGCCATTGATGACGTCTAACACATTATTATTACCATATGCTGTAAAGGATTCGACCACTGAATCGATAGGTAACGAACGTATCTCGACTCCAGTATTAGCTAGTTTAGATTCGTATATATCGCTTAAATAATAAACGACTTCTTCTCCTTGGTCTACCAACGACTTACATACTTCAATCGTTGGATTGATGTGACCTTCTGACCCTGGATTGATAAATAAAATTTTTCCCACAAAAAAACCTCCTAAGTTAAACTAATATTTAGTTTAACAAAAATAATTCAAATAAAAAAATATGTATATTTTATTTACTTTTTTAACAGTGCGAATAACAAAAAAGACTACCATCAACCGTAAGTGATTTGATGGTAGTCTTTATATTTAAATAATCTTTATTTGAAGTGTTTTGTGACTAGATTATTTTGAGAATTGAACAGGTATTAATTGCGAATATATTCGAATATACCGGCAGCACCCATACCTACACCGATACACATAGTGACCATGCCGTAACGTGTGTGTGGTTGTTTTTTCATTTCTGATAATAAACGTCCAGTTAGCATTGCTCCTGTAGCACCTAAAGGATGTCCTAAGGCAATTGCGCCACCGTTGACATTGGTTTTATCTATGTTTAAACCAGTTTCGCGAATGGATGCGAGCGTTTGAGATGCAAATGCTTCGTTTAATTCGGTAATGTCAATATCATCAATTGTTAAGCCATTGGCTGACAGTACTTCAGGTATAGCATAAGCCGGTCCAATACCCATTAATTTTGGATCTACACCAACAGCTTTAAAGCCGACAAAACGAGCAATTGGCGTAACACCTAATTCTTTAACTTTGTCACCTGACATAACTACTACAAAGCCTGAGCCGTCAGTTAATGGTGCAGATGTACCTGCCGTCACAGTGCCGTCAGCCTTAAAGACAGTGCGTAACTGTGCCAGTGCTTCGGCATTTGTATCAGGTCTTATCATCTCGTCTGTTTTGAATTGTTTTTTAGTGACTACAGGACCATTGTGGTCATATGACACATCGTTCACTTCGATAGGGATAATTTCATCTTCAAATTTCCCAGCTTGTTGAGCTTCATAAGCACGTTGATGACTTTGGACAGCATAGGCATCTTGATCTGCTCTCGATACTTGATACGTATCAGCTACCATTTCAGCTGTTAATCCCATAGGATACGATACGCCACGATCTTCATCTTGTAGTAATGGGCTGTTGGTAGGTTCATTACCACCCATTGGAACAGCACTCATTAGTTCTATGCCACCCGCTACTAAGATATCACCTTGGCCAGCTTTAATTTGATTGGCTGCTAACGCAATCGTTTGTAGTCCAGATGAACAGTAACGATTGACAGTTTGTCCAGGAACACTGTCAGGCATACCTGCGAGTAAGGCAATAGAACGTGCGATGTTTTGTCCTTGTAGACCTTCAGGGAAAGAGTTACCGACAATGACATCTTCTACCATGTCTGGAGTGAAATTGCCATCAACTCTATCTAATACTCCCTTTAATACTTGAGCAGCTACTTCATCAGGTCTTTCATGAAATAATGCGCCACCTTTAGCTTTACTTGCGGCAGAACGTCCATAAGCAACAATATATGCATCTTGCATTTAACTTCATCCTCTCTCTACTCAATTTCAATGATTAGTTACGTAACGGTTTTCCTGTTTTTAGCATGTGTGATATACGATCATACGTTTTTTCATTATTTAGTAGTTCTAAGAATCCTTGTTTTTCTAGTTTTTGTAAATAGCGTTGATTGACATATGTGTTACGTGGTAAATCGCCACCAGCCAAAATATTGGCTACTTTTAAGGCAATTTCGTAGTCGTAGTCACTGATAAAATGACCGAGACGTTGTGCGTCTAATTGACCTTGTGCTAATGCTTTAAAGTCTTTACCTAAAGCGATGAAGTTTGGTTTTGGTGTTGGTATATAGTTCGTTTGTGCTTCATAAGCTGCGCGTTTCAATGCTACTTCAACACGTTGGTCAGTGTTCAAGATGATCGTATCAGTTGGTTTTAAATAACCATAACGTACAGCTTCATGAGCATTAGTAGCTACTTTGGCTAAACCAACATTCATCAATACTTTTGATACACTTTCTTGTTTGTCGTTAGCTTTATGGTCAGTGCTCAAGATACGTGTTGCTAATTCAGCTAAACCACCACCACTTGGTAACAGTCCTACACCTGTTTCTACTAAACCGATATACGTTTCACTTGATGCAACGACAAATGGGGAGTGCATTACTAACTCACAACCACCACCCAGTACTTTACCTTGTGTAGTAGTGACTACTGGTTTTAATGAATGTTTTAAGCGACTGAAACTATAATGTAATTTATCAACAGCGTCACCAACTAAAGTATCAACTAAGCCATCTTCGTGTGCTTTTTTCATCATGTAGAGGTTAGCACCAACACTAAAGTTATGACCATCTGCATAAATGACCATGCTACTATAGTCATTATTTTCTAAGACATCAATAGCTTCTACTAAATCATCGGCAAAGCCGTCTGAAATGATATTATTTTTACTTTGTAATTTAAGTAGTAATTGGTCTGTGTTAACGACTGCTAATTTGGAATCTTCTTTATCCCATAATTCTTGTTCGATTTGGTCAGTAATAGCTGTGACACGCTCAATAGATTCTTGAGGTTGATAAAACGATCCATTTAATGATTCGATCCAGTCGGGCAATGTGCCTAATTCATCACGCATTCTTGATTTGACACGGTCAAAGCCCATTAAGTCCCATAATTGAAATGGTCCTTTTTTCCAATTGAAGCCCCAAACAAGCGCACGATCAATGTCTTTAAAATCAGGAGCAGCTTTCGGGACATTGATAGCAGCGTAATAAAAATTATTACGTAGCGTTTCCCATAAAAATGTTCCGGCCTCATCTGTTGCATTGAAGATAACATCTAGATTATGAGATAAATCTTTATTGAATTGTGCCAAGATAGGTAAGTTCGGTGTTGATTGGGCAACGTAATCGTTAACTGATGCATCAAAGACTAACCGTTGTTTACCTTCTTTTTTATAGAAGCCTTGTTTTGTTTTGCGACCTAATGCGCCAGCTTCATATAGTTGTTGTGATAATTTTACTTCTTTAAAATATGGTTGTTCTGCAGGGTCTTGACGTAAACCTTGCATTACAGCTACAGCAATATCTAAACCTACTAAGTCAGTTAAACCATATGTCCCAGTTTTTGGTCGTCCGATAGCTTGACCAGTTAGAGCATCAACGTCAGTAATGGATAATCCTTGTTGTTCAGCACGATACATAACGTCATTCATCGTTTGTGTACCGACACGGTTGGCAACAAATCCTGGTACATCGTTAGCAATTACAACGCCTTTACCTAATACATCCTCAGCAAAACGTTGGACTTGTGTAATAATTTCAGAACTCGTTTCTTGATTCGGAATGATTTCAGCTAATTTCATAATCCGTGGTGGATTAAAGAAGTGTAGTCCTAAAAATCGAGAACGCGCTTGCTGATCAAACGCTTTGGCAATACCCTCTATAGGGATACCTGATGTATTAGTAGCAAAAATAGCACTGTTCTTCGCTATTTGTTGTACTTGGTTCCATACTTGGTGTTTGATGTCGATATCTTCTTTGACTGCCTCAATATAAATATCACTATCATCACCTTGGACTAAATCATCTTGAAAGTTACCAATTGATAAATTAGAAGCATATTGCAAATCAAATAACATAGGTTTCTTCTTATCTGTAATGATGTTATAAGCCTTTTGAGCAATTTTATTTGGTTCTTGTTCATCTATCACAATATCTAATAATTTTACTTTTAATCCCGCATTTACAAGTAAGGCAGCAAGTTGGCTACCCATTGTTCCTGCACCTAATACAGTGGCTTTTCTTATAGTCATAACATTACCTCCATGTAATTAAATCATTTTTATAGAAAGGCTGAATCTCCTGTTAGTGCTCTACCAATAACTAATGCGTTGACTTCATGTGTACCTTCATAAGTGTAAATTGCTTCAGCATCTGAGAAGAAGCGGGCAATATCATAATCAGCTAAGATACCATTACCGCCTGTAATTCCACGACCCATTGCAACTGAATCTCTTAGACGTAAAGCGTTCATCATTTTAGCAGTAGAAGTGGCTACTTCATCGTATTCGCCATTTGCTTGCATACGTGCAAGCTGTGCACACATTGACATAGCATGTGCCAAATTACCTTCCATCATAGCGAGTTTTTCTTGGATTAATTGGAATTGACTTAACTTTTTACCGAACTGTTTACGTTGAGTTACATAGTTCAGTGTGGCACGTAATGCACCTGCAATCGCTCCTGTAGCCATATATGCAACGCCAGCACGTGTAGAATATAGAACTTTTGCAATATCTTTAAAGCTATTAATATTTTGTAATCTTTCACTTTCTTCTACAACTACGTTATTTAGTTTGATATTGGCGTTGGGTACAATTTTTAAAGCAATTTTATTTTGAATAATATCAATTTCGACACCTTCTTGATCAGGTCGAATGATAAAACCTTTTGGTTTACCTGTTTCAGGGTCTACAGCATAGACTGGAATAACATCAGCTAAGTGTGCACCACCAATCCATCTTTTTTCGCCGTTTAATATCCATTTATCACCATCACGAACAGCTGTTGTTTCAAGTCCACCTGCAACGTCTGACCCATGATTTGGTTCAGTTAAAGCAAAACAAGTTCGGAGTTCGTGTGATTGTAATTTAGGAATATAATAGGCGACTTGTTCTTTGCTACCACCAAATAAGAATGAATTATGCCCTAATCCTTGATGAACACCAAGTAATGTGACTAAAGACACATCAAATCGAGCTATAGTATAAGACATGAAAAACTGGAATAGTTGACTCGGTGTTTTAGCGCCTTCTCGTCCTTCGAATAGTAAAGGATTGTTAAAATAATTTAGTTTGCCTAAATCATCAAAGAAGTCTTCGGGTATTGTAGCGTTAACCCAATGGTCGTTAATAGAGTCACGGTATTTGCTTTCTAATAAATCATCTAATTGTTTTAACAACGTTACTTCACCATCAGTTAAATCTTTGGCAATACTTAACACATCTTCAGGATATAATGCTTTTAAAGTTTCATTTTTTGTTGACATAAAATCAACCTCCATCGTTTTTGGTAACGCTTACATTTGTTGTTAAAAAAATAATAAGCAGTTTAATTTTGAAACTAGTTTACGCAAGTTCATCTTCTTGTTGTGCTCTGTCATTCATTAATTTTTGTAGTGATAGTTTGTCTGGTTTAGATGTTGCATTTAAAGGCATATGAGTAATTTTAAGATACATTCTAGGGATTTTATAACCAGCTAAGTGTTCGCGTGCATAGCTATCTAATTCTTGTTCATAATTCGCTGTGTCTTCTTTTAAAATTATTGCAGCGGCAACAGACTCTCCAAATTTCGGGCTGTCATAACCGACGACAACACATTGTTCAATGATAGGGTGCTCAGATAGTACGCGTTCGACCTCTGAAGGTAACACATTTTCGCCACCTGTAATAATCATTTCTTTTTTACGATCGACAATATAAATATCACCGTCTTCATCTAAACGAGCTAAATCTCCCGTTAAGAAGAAATCTTTATGAAATGACTTAGCAGTTTCTTCAGGTTTATTCCAATAACCAGGTGTTACATTTTTACCACGAATAGCCAATTCACCAATTTCTCCAGGTGTTACATCTTGATATGTGTCATCTAACACACGAACTTCTGTAAACATCACTGGTTTACCGATACTCATTGGCTTATTGATAGCGTTATCTGGTGTGTTGACAGTAGTTAGTGGCGCTTCAGTTAATCCATATCCATTGATTAAAAAGAGATTCATACTGGCGAATTTCTTTTGAACAGCGGGTAGTGGGGCAGAGCCACCTTGAATTAAATAGCGTGCGTTTTCAAAGTTTGCTGGATTGAAATTGTCAGCTATTAACATGCCATAGTACATAGTTGGAATCAACATCACATAATTAGGTTTGAATTTTGCCATAAGGTCGTTCAATCCTTCGCCATTAAAGTAACGTTGTAACACTATTGTGGAACCATTCATTAACATAGGAATTGTTAAATCATTAAAACCAAATACATGGAACATTGGTAGTGAAACAATAGCGACATCATCAGGCACCGTGTTGTAAGTTAAATTTAAATTAATACCATTGTTGACAAAAGATTCATATGTGAACATGACCCCTTTAGGAGTACCTGTAGTACCACTTGTATACAACAAGGATGCTATGTCATCATGTTCTACTGACACTGCAGTGAATGGGTGATGTACTTCTGGATTTACAATCTCATCATAGGCGGGTGTATCAATATCTAAATAGATTAAGTCCTCTGGTATTTGAGTTAAACTAGATAGGTGTTTTGTTGAATAAAAAATTAACTTAACGCCTGAATCATTAACCACAGTTTCAATTTCTTCTGGACTTAAACGCCAGTTGATAGGGTAATAAATGGCTCCTAGTTTGAATGAAGCAAATAATACATCTAATATTGCGACATCATTGGGTGCGAAGATACCAACTACATCACCTTGCTTAATACCTTGTTCACGTAGGTGATGTGCTAAATTATCAGCGCGAATATTTAGCTGTTGGTATGTCCATTGTGTGCCTTTTGCTGGGTCTATAATTGCGGGTTTCTCTTCATCAAAATCTGATCTTGTTTTTATCCAATCATAATTCATTTTAAATACCCCCTAAGTGTAAATAACTCCCAGTGCTAAAGTGACTTATACAGCATTCCCCAATGTTGACGATAGATGTTTGAATCAATAGTGTGTAGTTTGTCAGCAATCAATGGTTGGAATGATAATTTATCTAAAACGTCGTGTTGCAAATCGACGCCTGGAGCAATTTCAATTAATTCAATACCATCTTCAACTAATTGAAAGACAGCACGTTCTGTCACGTAGTAAACGGTTTGTCCTAAGCTGCGTGCATAATTTGCATTAAAGTCGATATGTTGAACGGTATCAACGAATTTAGAAGGTGTACCTTCTTGTGCGATAGTGATATGGTCGTCTTGAATATTTAGTTGACCCCCAACAACTAATTTACCTGAAAATATAATGGTTTTAACGGTTTGGCTAATATCAATGAAGCCACCACAACCATTCATCTTATCACCAAGAAGTGAAACATTTACATTACCATCGGCATCGACTTCGCCAAAACTTAAAAAGGCTATATCAATACCTCCGTTATAAATGAAATCCCAAGTCATATCATGTCTCATTTTGGCATCTAAATTATAATTCATACCGTATTGCATACCACTGCCTAGTAAACCACCATAAGTACCAGTATCGATATTTAGTTGCACAGCTTCCGTCACTTTTTCTTCTATAAGTAATTGTGACAAATCATTATTAATACCAAAACCAACGCTAACTACGTCGTCCTGAGTTAAAAATTGTGCTGCGCGTCTTAAAATTAATTTTTTATCTGTGAGGTCTAGTTGTGGTTGAGTCATTGAAGCGATACGATAATGGCCAGCTAAAGCAGGGTCATAATACTTTTGCATAACTTGTTTATGATATTTAGGGTCTTTGTTGACAACAACGTAATCTACTAATTCACTTGGAATAAACACTTCATTTGGATTAAAACTACCGTTTGCGACGATAGCCTTTACTTGTACAATGACAGTACCGTTGTTATTGTGTGCAGCTGCTGCCACACTGAAACCTTCTCCTAAATGTGTTTCGTGGTGCATATAAATATTGCCTTTTTCATCTGCATACGTTCCTCGTAGTAGGGCTACATCAATATTTGGAAATTTATAGTGTAAATATTGCTCTTTGTTAATTTCTATCAAGTCTACCAAATCTTCAGTAGTACGGTCATTTGCTTTACCACCTTGATAACGTGGATCGGCAGTAGTGTTTAAGCCAATCTTCGTAATCATACCGGGTGAAGCAGATGTTGCACTACGATAGTGCGTAGTCATTACACCTTGAGGTATAAAATACGCTTCAAGCGCATCGTGCTTAATAGCATTAACAGTTGCAGGTGATGCAGTGATAATACTCATGATGAGTCTTTTAATCATTCCTCGCTCTACCAAAGCGTCTAAATCTATCCCATCCGCATAATTACTAATATCATTAGCTAACATAAATGTAAGACCAGTTAATTTTCCCGTATCATCATGTTGTTTCGTCATGTGTTTTAATAATTCCGCTGGTAGATTGGCAACCGACAAGGCAGCGAGTGCGATGACATCATCATTTTTAATTATTGTGTGTAATTCATTTAATGGTATTACTTTCATACAACAGCATCACTTGTATTCATTAGAAGACATACCCCCTTCAAATTTAAGCCCTTACATGAAATATAACACAATGTTATGTAGTGTAAAAGTTAAATAACGTTAGAATTGAGTTAAAATTTCTAAATGTTAGAAATTGTATTGAAAATTAGCATTAAAATGAGATATAATAAAAATACATCAAGTCATCAGATGTGTGTAAAAGTAATTAACTGTAGATAGTAGTTTAGTTAAAAATTGATGTTTAAACATATGCTATTAAGTTGTTTAAGCACATAAGTTAAATAACTACGAAATTTACTTTTTCACAATCCTAGTTTAAAATCACAATTGACAGTGCTTACAAATAATATTTGTACAAAATGCTCTTTTGTCAGTGTGGACTATAGGGTAGATAATTCTAATGATAGTGAGCAAGACTGATGCACACACTATAAATTAACTAATATGGGAAAGGTGGTTCCTAATGGATAATACTGAAAATAAAAGTGTCATATTAATTGGCGCAGGAGTATTAAGCACAACATTTGGTTCATTTTTGAAAGATGTCGAACCAAATTGGAACATAAAGCTATTTGAACGTTTAGATCAACCCGCAATTGAGAGTTCAAATGAGACGAACAATGCAGGAACAGGACACGCGGCATTATGCGAATTGAATTATACAGTGGAACAAAAAGATGGCTCAATCGATGTTGAAAAAGCGAAAGAAATTAATGAACAGTTTGAAGTTTCAAAGCAATTTTGGTCATACTTAATTAAAAGTAACGCTATCCAAAATCCGAAAGATTTCATTCGTCCATTACCACATATAAGTTTCGTATTAGGAACTAAAAATGTAAACTTCTTAAAACGTCGTTATGAAAAATTAGCTAAATTGCCAATGTTCGAAGATATCGAATACTCTGAGGATAAAGAAGTATTAAAACAATGGATCCCATTAATGATGGAAGGTCGTTCAAGCAATACACCATTTGCAGCTAGTAAAATTAATGAAGGTACAGATGTGAATTTTGGTGAGTTAACACGTAAAATGGCTAAGAATATAGAAGGACATGACAACGCTGATGTATATTATCGTCATGAAGTAGTTGATTTTAAACAACGTGATGATAAAAAATGGGAAGTGAAAGTACGTAACTTACAAAATAATCAGGTCGATGTTCATGTTGCAGACTATATCTTTATCGGTGCTGGTGGTAATGCCATACCAATGTTACAAAAAACAAATATTCCTGAAAGTAAGCATTTAGGAGGATTCCCAATCAGTGGTGCATTCCTAGTATGTAGTAATCCAAACATTGTTAATGAACATGACGCCAAAGTTTATGGGAAAGAGCCACCTGGCACACCACCTATGACTGTACCACATCTAGATAGACGTTATATTGATGGTAAGAAAAGTTTATTATTCGGACCATTTGCAGCTATTGGACCTAAGTTCTTAAAAAATGGTTCTAATTTAGATTTATTTAAATCAATCAACCCTAGCAACGTGGTAACGATGTTATCTGCAGCAACGAAAAACTTCCCATTAGTAAAATATTCTGTACAACAAGTCTTAATGGGTAAAGAAGACCGTATGAAAGAATTGCGTCGCTTTATTCCAGATGCTAAAGACGAAGATTGGGATTTACACATTGCAGGTAAACGTGTTCAAGTGATTAAAGATACAAAAGAACACGGTCGTGGCTTTATCCAATTCGGAACAGAGGTAGTGAATTCAGAAGATCATACAGTTATCGCTTTACTAGGCGAATCACCAGGAGCATCTACTTCAGTATCAGTGGCTTTAGAAGTCATTGAAAAGAACTTCCCACAATTTAAACAAGCATGGGAGCCAAAACTTAAAGAAATGATTCCATCTTATGGTCAATCATTAATTGAAGATACAAAACTATTACACGAAACACGTAAAGCAACTGCACAAGCATTAGAATTAAATGAAAAATAAATAATGAAACCCCACCAAGTTATTACTTGGCGGGGATTTATTTTATAATATAAATATTAATATGTCACAGCAAAAAGCGACATGTCATTGACATGCCGCTTTGCTATGTTATTAAAAATCATATTGTGATTCTTCATCTTGTAAAATTTGTTGATAAGTTTTCGCCATGCGTACAGTAGATTGTGCTAAAGCATTTAATCGGAAAATAATGTCATCATTGACAATTGTTTGTTGATGGAAGTCACGCTCTTCAATAAAGACATATGTTTGCATCGTATGTGCTTTCATATAATCAAGTATTGGTTTTAATTGTAGTTCAGGAATAAGATAATGTTTGGCTGAACCTGCAGTGGCGAACATGCCTACTACTTTATCTTTAAACGCATTAACAGGTAATAAATCGAAAATATTTTTCAATGACCCAGGGATAGAAGCTTGAAAAATTGGGAAACCAATAAAAATAATGTCAGCTTGCATTAAAGCAGTAGTGACTTCTAATGTGTCGCCGTGATAATCTAAATAATTTCGTCCATCACTAAACTCGATTGATTTTTCACGTAAATCAATAAGCTCAATATGATCATTCGTTGTCGCTGTTAATTGTTGCTGTAAATAATCCATGGCAGTGCGTGTTTTTGATCCTACACTAGAGCCAGAAAGTAATACTATATTCAACTTAATCACCTACTTGTTTAAATGTTTTTTGACGCCAGGAATAATTTCATTGCCAATTAATTCAATATTTTGCATGATTTTATCAAATGGGACGCCACCAAAATCAATTTGAGCCATAAAGCGTTGATGATTGTATAGTTCATGTTGATAGAGAATTTTTTCAATAATTTGTTGCGGACTGCCTACCATTAAAGCATCTCTATAATCAGGCGCATTTGCAAACTGTGCTTTCGGATAACCAACGCCTCTAATAAATGCCATACCTGTATTTAGATGTGGATAATATTCTTTCAAAGCATCTTGTGTTGTCGGTGCCGTATAAAATAAGCTAGCAGTAGAAACTGGTAAACATGATGCATCGGTATCAAAACCATTAGCTTGTGCAGCATTTCGATATTCGTCTATAGAATCTTTGAAGGTCATTGCTGGACCTCCAAGTGTCGTAATCATCATAGGAATACCTTGGCGACCTGCTTTAATTGCACTAGCTGGTTGACCACCGACTGCTCGCCAAATAGGTATAGTATTGTCTATTGGACGTGGATATATACGCGCATTGTTTAAGTCAGGTCGATATTGTCCTGACCAAGTAATTCGGTCGTGTTTATTAAGTTCTAATAAGAGATTTAATTTTTCTTCGTATAAAGCGTCATAGTCATTTAAATCATACCCAAATAATTCAAAAATACCTGTTCGTGAAGCACGACCAGCAACTATTTCTGCACGGCCATGCGAAATTAAATCTAATGTAGCAAAATCTTCAAATACACGTACAGGATCTGTCGCACTAATAATTGTTGAGGAACTAGAAATTTTAATATTGTCAGTAGCTTGGGCAATAGCTCCTAATACTACAGAATGTGCTTGAGTAGTGAAATGTTCTTGGTGACTTTCGCCTACTGCAAAGACATCAATGCCTGCTTGATCAGCAAGTTTACTTGCTTCTATAAGTTCGTTAATGCGTTGCTCGTAACTGACTTTCTCTCCGTTATGTGGGTTGAGCAAATGATCACCTAATGAGTATAAACCGAATTCTAATGGTGAATGTTGGTTCATTTTTAATTCTGCCACAGTGTTAGTCTCCTTTATTTATAGTTTGTGTAATGCAGCTTCTATATCTGCACGTTGCGCTTCTAAAAAATCTGGTAAGTTAAGTTCTTTACCCAAGTTTTCAACACTAGTATCTACAGTGAAACCAGGTTCAGCAGTTGCAAATTCATATAAAATTTTATTTTGACGGTAATATAACGATTTAAAGAAATAGCGATCAACGATGCCTGAATTATTGCCAGGTAGCTGGTTGATACTATTGTGCATAGCTGTTAAATCGTCATCTGTCGGTGTGTTTAAAGCCAAGTGATGCACATATCCTTGCCCTGGTCTTGCAGAAGCACCTTGTTGTGAAACGACTACGATATCTGTATAGTAGCCCGAATCATCAAGTGTGTAGACAAGTTCTGTAGTATCATCTCGTCGATAGTATCCTAATGTTTGAGTTAAAAATTCCATAGTCGGCTGCGTTTTTTTAACGCGTAATTCTACTGGTCCCATGCCTAATATTTGATATTTTTTCGGGATATCGCTATAAGGGTTGTGACGCCAAAACGTTGGTAAGGCATGCTGGTTGTTAACCATTAAAACAAGCTCTAAGCCATCTACATCATGAAACACTAGTGCATCTTGATTCAAATAAGTAAGAGGTTGAGTAGTAACACCGCGCGCTTCCAAACGATTTTGAAAATAAGTAAGGGCTGTACTGTCTGGTACGAGTAAAGTTATGCGATGAATAGAATTAGTACCCGGACGATTTTTACCCAGATTAGGTATTTCAAAAAAACTTAATAAAGTTCCAGCTGAACCTACTTCGTCTCCGAAAAATAAATGATACATTTTAGGGTTATCTTGATTGACAGATTTTTCTACCAATCTTAAACCTAGTACGTTAGTGTAAAAGTCTTTGTTTGCTTTGGCATTTTTGGTATACATTGAAATGTGGTGATGTCCAGTAACAGTCATAAAATTCCTCCTACAGTCAATTTAGTATAAATTTTATATCAAGTATACAATTTTTACCAATAATATGTTTTATCTTAGTTAGAATGGACTTACGTACGCTTAATCTAACTGATGGTGACACAGGATATCTATAAATACCTCTAATGATTTCGTTTGAAACGGTGAATGGGTTAAGTATGCAAAGGTCCGTTTGTAAGGAAGGAAATTCATATCAACAGCAACAAGCTCCCCTCTAGCTAATTCTTTTTTGACTGCCCATTTTGATAAAAAGCTAATACCTAACCCAGATTCCACCGATGCTTTAATAGGTTGTGTACTACTGAAGTGTATGAGATTATTAGGGCTAATAGCAAGTAATTTGAAGACGTTATTCAATGCTTCTCTAGTACCAGATCCTTCCTCTCTTACAATCCAAGTTTGTGTTTCTAGTAAATGATGCGTGATGTGTGATTTTTGCAACAAAGGATGCGTTGGTGTAGCGACGATAATCATTTCATCTTCGGCAAATTTATGTGGTATTAACGTGCGATTTTTAAAATGACCTTCGACAATTCCGATATCTAATTGATGATTTTCTACTAGTGCAGCTATTTCTTCAGTGTTGCCAATTGTGACGATAGGTTGGACTTCTGGACAGTGTTCTTTAGTTTTGGCAATGATATGGGGCAATATATATTCCCCGAAAGTATAACTTGCTCCAATTTTTAATGGTCCATTAGCAGTGTGATTTAAATCATCAACTAAATAATGCATGCGTTCATACATACCCATAATTTCCTTACTGTAATGATAAACAATTTCGCCAGCTTTATTGAGATGGACACGTTTATTATTTCGATCTAATAATTTGGTGTTCATGCGCTCTTCTAATGTACGTATGTATTGGCTGACTGCAGGCTGTGTCATGTGATGTAATTTTGCTGCCTTTGAGAAACTTTGTTGCTCTGCAACACTGATAAAGACATTTAAATAGCGATCCATATTGTATACCTCCAATTATTCATATCAAATTACTTATAGTAATTATTATAATAATTAATTTTACTTATAAAAGCGAGCGCTATATGCTAAACGAAAAGGAGATGGAATACTTATGTTTGGACTTCAACTTAAACAATACAAAGTGCTGAGTTGGTTGTTAGGTGTAGTGTTTACGTTCGCTATTGCAGGTATAGGCTACGTATTAGCTTTACTGCCGGGGTTTGATCGTGTTGGTCAAATGGCTTGTGCCATTATTATAGCAGTGGTATTTCGACAATTATTTGGCTATCCTCGAGCGATTCAACGAGGCATTAAGTTTTCGTCATTTGTATTATTACGTGTGGCAATTGTATTGTACGGACTAAAATTAAATATTACGATTATTTTTAATGAAGGACTAGGTTTATTATTACGAGATGCTTGTATTGTGGCACTAGCAATAATAGTTATGCTTAGCTTAGCTAAATTGTTCAAAGCAGATAAAATGATTTCGTTGTTAGTTGGTGTGGGTACTGGTATTTGTGGTGCAGCGGCGATTGCAGCGATTGCACCTATTGTGAAAGCGAAAGAAGAGGATACAGCGATTGGTGTAGGTATGATCGCACTAGTCGGTACTGTGTTTGCAATCGGTTATACGATGTTAGCGCCGGTATTATCATTAACACCTGTACAATATGGTACGTGGAGTGGGATGAGTTTACATGAATTAGCACATGTAGCTGTAGCTGCTGCACCGGCAGGTAATGAAGCGATGGCCTTAGGATTACTTACTAAATTGGGACGAGTGTTTCTATTAGTACCCGTAGCATTTATTTTTATGTATTTAATGAAACGCAAACAGAGTTCAACTGAAAATGATACTACTAAAATACCATTCCCTTGGTTTTTAATAGGTTTTATTATTATGAGTATTATAGGTAGTTATGTACTAGGTCCGATGATTCCAGTAGCATCAAATGTAATGAACAGTGTGTCTACACTGACAACATGGTTATTAACGGCAGCGATGGTAGGATTAGGATTGAATGTTAATTTGGCAGATTTAAGACAGCGTGCCTTTAAACCGCTAATGGCTATGCTGATTACCTCAATCATTGTTAGTGGTATAGCATATTTATTAGTTTGAATTTTGACAGCTATCTAATATTTGCCTACACTCTATTTAAATACGAGCATAATAGTGAGGGATGGCAGTGTTACAATTTAGACAAGTACAGCAAACAGATTTAGAGCAAATCATTCTATTAGAACAAGCGGGGTTTACCCCAGAAGAAGCGGCGACTGAACAGGCATTACGCGAACGTGCTTTTTTGATTACAGATAGCTTTATAGTTGCTGTGGATGATACAACGAATACTATTGCAGGTTATATAAATGGTCCCGTTATCGACCAAAAATATATAACGGATGATTTATTTGATAGTATTAAACCTAATTCAGAAACAGGTGGGTATCTCAGCATATTAGGCATAGTTGTAGCACAAGAATATCAACATCAAGGTTTAGCTGGTATGTTGTTGCAACATTTTGAGCAGTTAGCCAGGTCAACACAACGTCAAGGTGTGACCTTGACATGTAAAAAAGAGTTGGTTACCTTGTATGAACAATATGGTTATACCAATGCTGGATCTTCCGCATCAACACACGGCAATGTAGCATGGTTTAACATGATTAAACTATTTTAAAGTTTAGGTAAACTTTGTATGATGTTAGAATATAGTCTGTTTTAGCAATTCATACAGTTTTTGGGATTATAATTTAAGCGCTTACAAGTAAGTAGTTGCGGGTAAGGAACTACTAAAAGGAGGTAATTAAATGATTTATACTAATCCAACTGAACCAAATGCACAATACAAGGTAAAAACGCAATACGAAAATTTTATTAACGGCCAATGGCAAGCACCGCAACAAGGAAATTATTTTGATAATCTCTCTCCCATAACAGGTGAAGTTTATTCACAAGTACCACAATCCACTAAAGAAGATGTAGATTTAGCGGTTCAAGCTGCACAACAAGCGCAAGTTGAGTGGGGCAAAAAATCTCCCGCTGAACGCTCTCAATTGTTATTAGATATAGCTGATCGTGTCGAACAAAATTTAGAATACTTAGCAGTGATTGAAACCTTCGATAATGGAAAACCTGTACGTGAAACATTAACGGCAGATTTACCATTAGTGGTAGATCATTTTAGATATTTTGCTGGAGTGATACGTGCCGAAGAAGGTGGCATTTCACAAATTGATAATGATACAGTCGCATATCATTACAAAGAGCCACTTGGTGTTGTAGGTCAAATTATTCCATGGAACTTCCCTATACTTATGGCCACTTGGAAAATTGCGCCAGCTTTAGTTACAGGTAATGCTGTTGTATTAAAACCGGCAGAACAAACACCTGTATCTGTATTACATTTTGTTGAATTAATTGAAGATTTATTGCCTGCCGGATTATTAAATATCGTTAATGGTTTTGGTGCTGAAGCGGGTGAGGCATTAGCCACACATACAGGTATTAATAAAGTTGCCTTTACAGGTGAAACAACAACAGGAAAAATCATTATGAAAAACGCTAGTGATAATATTATTCCTGTGACTTTGGAGTTAGGTGGTAAATCACCTAACGTCTTCTTTAAAGATATTATGGATGAAGATGATGACTTTTTAGATAAAGCTGTAGAAGGGTTAGTCATGTTTGCACTTAACCAAGGTGAAGTATGTACATGTCCTTCACGTGCCTTAGTGCATGAAGATATTTACGAAGATTTTATTAAATTATGTATTGATAAAGTGAACAAAATTAAATTAGGTAATCCACTTGATGATACAACAATGGTAGGTGCACAAACTTCTAATGAACAGCAAGAAAAAATTCAAAAATATTTAGATATTGGAAAAAATGAAGGTGCAGAAGTGCTAGTCGGAGGTAACGTCCGTACGGAAGATGATAATTTAGCACATGGCTTTTATATTGAGCCTACGATCTTCAAAGGAACTCAAGACATGCGTATTTTCCAAGAAGAAATCTTTGGTCCTGTACTGTCTGTAGCAACATTTAAAGATAATGAAGAAGCCTTAGAAATGGCTAACGATACAATGTATGGTCTTGGCGCGGGTATATGGACGCGTAGTCAAAATACTGCTTATCGTATTGGTAGAGGTATACAAGCAGGACGTGTATGGGTCAATAATTACCACACATATCCAGCACACGCTGCATTTGGTGGTTACAAACAATCCGGTATTGGTAGAGAGAACCACTTAATGATGTTAGACCACTACCAACAAACTAAAAATCTTTTAGTCAGTTATGATACCAATCCAACTGGCTTGTTTTAACGGTACGTTGACTGCAATTTGATGAACTAGATTTACCTACAAAGATGATAAAGACTGCTGACAAAGGCTCCAACTTTGTTGGCAGTTTTTTTGTGCATGCTTTCCGCGGGCACTGCCGTAGCCTGTAGTCTTCGGCGAGTAGAAGTCGGCCAAAAACAATACTAATATTATATGAAAGTTTTAGCTGTACTAGCGGCAAAAGTTTGTCTCTCAATTCGAAAGCATGAAGCAAAAGAAAAGATTTATTTGAAACGTAATTTTCTTTTAGCCAGCTGCAAAAATATGAACAGATGCTGTTCTGCATCTACGATATTCCAACCTCTTTTTTGTTGAATCTTTGCGTGGTGATTCTGTTGTAATTATCTTAAAACTTGACAGATAGCTGAAAAAGTTATAAATTGTTACTATTCTGAATTAATATACCGTTACTTATTGAAAGGTGAATTCCCACTTTAGCAGACGATTAATATAATAATATTGGTTGAATGAAAAAGTATCTTAGGTGCAGTTGCTTTCTATAGTTAACGGTATAACGAAAAATTATTGATAACATAGCGACAGCAGCGCAAAATATTCCTTTACGGGAGTAGGTTGTAATGAAGTCAACAATTGTAATGCATACACAGAGTGTATCTTACAACTTGTTGGCTTTTTTGTTTTGCTAAATATAGTTGTGGAACATTTATTATTTTAAATGGAAAGGGGCCTAGTATATGGATGCTACATCAGGACTTTTAACATTCATGATTGTGTTTGTCAGCACGTTAATCATTGCTGTGATAAGTGGTGTTATTTTTATTAATAAACGTGTACCACTGTCTTATATAAAAATACATATAGGGGTAAGTGCATTACCACCTTTAATCGCATTAATTGCCTTAATTAACATAGATAATAGTGAGAAATTAGGACCTTTTTATTTTGATATTCTCGCATGGTTAATGGCGTTCTTTGTATTAGTCATTGGATTAATTATCCAACGCTTTTCGATGCAGTATTTAAAAGGCGATTTTAATTATCGTAAATATTTTGTGTTATTTCAATTAGTGACAAGTTTTGCAGCGATTGCATGGTTAAGTGATGATTTACGCTTAATGACGGCATTTTGGGGTCTGACTTTAATTTGTTTATCATTGCTGATGCGCCTGAATCGAAAATGGAAAGTAACTAAAGCGGCAGCAAAAGTTACAAGTCGCTATTTTTTACTAAGTTGGATAGCTTTAGCATGTTCGGTATTGTGGTTATTTGTTATTACAGGAGAATGGACGTTTTCGGCAGCTTTAACAGAAGCGCATCTTAGTATGGTTACTGGATGGCAATACTTTGGTTTATCATTGCTGCTTATTATTGCTGTGATTGTTCCGGCAGCTCAATGGCCATTCCAACGATGGTTGATAGAATCTGTTGCTGCACCTACGCCAGTATCTGCAATTATGCATGCCGGTATTGTGAATGCAGGTGGTATTATGTTGACACGTTTTTCACCGTTGTTTCATAGTGATTTTGCTGCATTTATTTTAATCATTATTGCCTGTATTTCCGTATTAATAGGCTCGGGCATTAGCTTAGTGCATGTAGATTATAAACGACAGCTCGTTGGCTCTACTATGGGACAAATGGGTTTTATGTTAATACAATGTGCATTAGGGGCGTATGTTGCTGCAATCATTCATCTTATTTTACATGGTTTATTCAAAGCAACGTTGTTTTTAAGATCGGGCTCTGCACTCCAACACTTTGAAGTCCCAGTTAGAGCTAATGAAAGAATGTCGTACTTTTGGATTATTAGTGGGCGTATTTTAGCAGGAGTGTTAGCGATTGTTTTCTGGTTAGCAGAACCAGGTGAAGGTTATCGAATCATTAGTGCGCTTATTCTAGCATGGTCGTTATCGATGGCATGGACTCAATTAGTAGCATTTGGTGAAGGCAAAATGGGGCGGATTATTGGTCTCATCGCACTCGTTATAGTGGGCGTGGTTTATTTCGTCATCCATCATTATTTCAATGCGTGGTTACAAAATATTGCTATTAGCAATAGTCACCCATCACTATTTATTATAATATTGGTAGCTGTTATTTTAGTGCTCGGTAGCATTATAAGTACGTGGGTTGCGAAACATCAATCATCAAAAGTTTTCGCTATTATATATTTATGGTTAGTGCGTTTAGGCGATGCGAAAACAAAAGCAATAGAACGGCACCCTAACTATCTCAAGAAATTTTTATCTTAAAGGAGGAATGACCATGGTTACAGCGCAGTCTACAGCACACAAACAATTGCACAATGATAGTATAGAAGCGGTTATTACACGTGCGACAAAAGTAATTGTTCCATTATCACCAATTTCTATATTTGCAGCACGACATCCTTGGGTCAACCTTGAAGATAAACAATTCGAAACTATCGGCAGATGGTTAGATAATTCAAGAGATGTAGATATATTTCCAGGCAAAAAAATTATTAAAGATGCTTATCAAAAAGGTGAAATTGAGGATAGCTATTTAGTTGAGCGTTTGGAACAATGGATAGAACAACAACAGTTAAATGTACCTTTTGAAGTTGCAAAACAATATGGGAGCAATGCCCTGAAATTAGATGATCAACCGTTAACAATAGAATCTGAAAGTTATGACTTAGCGGCGACAACTGAACTACCTGATGATGATGTCTTTCAACGCTGGTTACAACGCTCTATGCCACCCAGAAGTAAGTTTATTAAACATAAGCCGAAAGAATCATATTTACAGTTGCTTGATTACCATGTCATTAAATGGTGTAAGTTGTACTTGGATGAAAACCAAGCAAGTTGGACAATGCCAGGACGTGAAGAAGGATTCTTTTATGCTTGGCAACGATTAGTAACACATGATCCAGCATTATCAAAAGTACAACGACAAGCATTAAAACAAGTACCTTCTGAACCACTGGAAGTTATAGCACAAATGTTAGAACATTTAGCAATTCCACATGATGAAATTCAAGGTTACTTAGAAAATCATTTATTAGCACTACCGGGTTGGGCAGGTATGTTATTATGGCAAACTGATAAGGTGGGTCATAAAGCGCCGTTGATAACTGAATACTTAGCGATTCGTCTAGCATTAGAGTGGGTATTTATTCAACCATTTGCCCCTTTTAATGCATCAAACCCTGTGGCACGCCCATCTGTAGTGACGTTGATAAATAATTGGATACATTGGGGAGGGTTAACAACAAGCCATTGGAACCAATTGTCGATGCCTAAACAGCATGACTACTTGAAATTAGCGCAACGATTGGATGACAAAACGTGTAGAACATTGTGGTTAGAAGCGTGGGAAGATAGTTATGCCCAGCAATTGCGCCATCAACTCACGAACGTTTCAAAAGCAGAAAAAAAGAATGACAGTACGCAAGCACAACTAGCCTTTTGTATAGATGTACGATCAGAACAATTTAGACGCCAGCTAGAAGCAGCAGGACCTTTTGAGACAATTGGTATAGCAGGGTTTTTCGGCATACCTATAGAAAGTTGTCAATTGGGTAGTCATCACAGTCATGCATCTTTACCAGTTATGAATGAGCCACTACATAAAGTAAAAGAAGTGGCGCGTCCGCAAGATTTACAGATGCATTTACAACGCAAATATTCAGTGAGTTCATTAATTTATACGTTTAAGAAAATGAAACAAAATGTGCTGCCAAGTTTATTATTACCTGAATTAAGTGGCTCATGGCTCAGTGTCCAAATGTTTTCGCGTAGTTTTGTACCTAGACCTGTTGGAAACTTAATCCAAAAATTTTATAAAAACTGGTTCAATAAACCAAAGAGCTCGCTGACTTTAACGCATGAAATGTATGGAGAAGAAGACGGTTTACCAGTAGGCTTCACAAAAGAAGAAAAAGTGACATATGTAAAACAAGGATTGGAGTTAATGGGATTAACACATGATTTTTCACCATTAGTTGTTTTATGTGGTCACGGTAGTCAAAGTGCGAATAATCCATATGCTTCTTCTTTAGATTGTGGGGCATGTGGTGGTGCTGCCAGTGGATTTAATGCAAAGGTATTAGCGATGTTGTGTAATTTAGAAGAAGTTCGTGAAGCATTGATAAATCTAGGCATCACAATTCCACATGAAACTGTATTTGTAGCTGCACAACATAATACTACTATCGATGAGTTGGATTGGATCTATGTACCTGAGCTATCTACAGAGGCACAAGCTGCATTAACGCAAATTAAAGCGGTCATGCCACAAGTAAGCCTTAATGCCAATACAGAACGTATGCTGACTTTACCACGATTGTCGCAATCAGTAAAAAATGCAAAACATGAAGCACAACGTTTAGCGCATGACTGGAGCGAAATTAGACCAGAATGGGGATTAGCAAGAAACGCGTCATTTATTATTGGTCAAAGGACATTAACACAACAGACAAATTTAGAAGGTAGATCTTTCTTGCAAAATTATGATTGGCGTGAGGATGCAACAGGGTCTATACTAGCAAATATTATTGCAGGGCCTGCAACTGTGGCGCATTGGATTAACTTACAATATTATGCTTCGACAGTAGCACCTCATTATTATGGTAGTGGCAGTAAGACTACCCATACAGTGACTGGTGGGTTGGGCGTTATGCAAGGAAACGCGAGTGATTTATTGACGGGTTTACCGTGGCAATCAGTCATGAGGTCTGATTACGAAGCGTATCATGCGCCTCTAAGATTACTCATTGTGATTCAAGCACCTGATGATCATATAGACCGATTACTACAAGAAAATCAAAACTTTAAACAAAAAGTAGACAATCATTGGTTACATTTAGCGAATATTACTCCGGATGGACAGTGGCATATCTGGTAATGAAAAGTGACAGTGTTATTATTTTTGATATAATATAGCAAGATACTATTATCATAGGAATGAACAAATGCTAGCTAGAAGTAATAGGAGGTATATCGTTTAATGACTGTAACGAAAGGCTCTTGTGAATCTGAAATTAGTAAAGCAGTGACACAATGGGAAAAAGAATATCTCGGTAGAGGCTCATTATCTGTAAAAACAGATATTTTAAGAAATATGATTATTATTGATTTGCAAGGTATTTTG
Organism: Staphylococcus arlettae; assembly: GCF_002902345.1. Lineage (GTDB taxonomy): Bacteria > Bacillota > Bacilli > Staphylococcales > Staphylococcaceae > Staphylococcus > Staphylococcus arlettae. The sequence goes on along the minus strand of NZ_PPQB01000012.1, from coordinate 128,861 downwards.
ACGCCAGCAGAATATACTGTGTGTGAAACACAAGAAGGCTTGCTATCAATTAAACGAACGCGATCTAAATTGCTTGAATCTGGTGCAGAACACTTAAAAGAAATAATATTAAATATTACTGGAGCACATGTCGTAAGTTTACATACAGACTTGAGCTCTCGCACAGGAGAAAGAATCATAGTATTTAAATTAGAAACTGATTTAGAAGCACAATTTGATCCAAGTTAATTATAAAAATAAAAGCACATTACAAGCTACTACCTTAAATAGGTGATGACTTGTAATGTGCTTTTTAATATTCAGTGCAGTCAGATTGGACGACTAAATCTTGTTGATAACATTAAATTGCTGTCCTACAACCAGTTGTTAGTTGAAGAATCCTGAAATGGATTTGACTTCTAAAAACTCTTCGATACCGAAGTCTCCCCATTCACGACCAATTCCAGATTGTTTGTAACCACCAAATGGAAGATCCCAACTTCTTGGTGCTTCATTGATTTCAATAACACCAGCTTCTAATGATGTTGCAACATATTGTAATGTTTCCATATCTTTACCGTATACATAACCAGCTAAGCCATATTTTGTATCATTGGCAATTTTAATGGCTTCATCTAAATCAGAATAAGTCAAAATTGACATAACAGGTCCAAAAATTTCTTCTTGTGCAATTGTCATAGTGTTGTCTACATTAGAAAATACAGTAGGTTTGATATAGTATCCTGTTTCTAAGCCTTCTGGTTTACCTTCGCCACCAAATTCAAGCGTTGCACCTTCTGCTTGACCAATTTTTATAAATTCTTGTACTTGGTTGAATTGTTTTTCATTAATCACAGGACCCATATTTACTGAACTATCTTGTGGATCACCAACATTAATTGTTTGAATTTTAGCTTTTACTTGTTCAATAAATGCCTCTTTTTGAGATTCAGGTACTAATGTACGTGAACCAGCGATACATACTTGTCCAGAATTATCGACTACTTTATGAACTGCTGCGTCTGCTGCAGCTTCTAAATCAGCATCATCAAGGATAATGAAAGGTGATTTACCACCTAATTCAAGTGAAACTTTTTTGAAATCTGCACTCGCTTTTTCCATAATTTTACTACCAGTATTACCTGAACCAGTGAATGAAACCATTCGAACCAATGGATGTTCAGATAATGGATTACCAACACCCATGCCATCGCCATTGACTAAGTTGAAAACGCCTTGTGGAACGCCAACTTTATCAAAGATTTCAGCTAAAATGATTGCTGCGAATGGCGTTTCTTCAGAAGGTTTGAGTACGACTGTACTACCAGCAGCTAACGCACCTGCTAATTTAATAGCAGTTTGGTTTGTTGGGAAATTCCATGGTGTGATTAAACCAGCGACACCAATCGCTTCTTTCATTACGACATTATTGCCACGACGCTCTTGGAATTGGAAATCATCTAACGCATCACGAGCAGCTTTAAAATGAGCTAAGCCCATTTCATAATGTACATTTTCGGCAGCAGTGACTGGCGTACCTAACTCTAATGTCATTGCTTCAATTAAATCAGCTTTACGATTTTCGTATTCACTCACAATTCCATCTAATAACTGTTTACGATAGTCGATAGAAGAATGACGAAATTCTAAATAAACATTATTAGCAGCTTGCACAGCGTCTTCGACATCTTGTGCATTACCTTTAGCAATTGTGCCAAAAGCAGCTTCAGTTGCTGGATTAATAACAGCAATTGTTTCTTGGCTATGGCTATCTACCCATGCACCATTAATATATTGTTTTGGTTGATTGAACATATAAACACTCCTTAAGTAATCTTTTATATTCATATTTAGTAAATACTAATATAAATTAAGACCAATCGAATATTACACTCATATTAATTTAAATTCAACTGATTGAATTTAAAAAATAAATCAATTTACATATGATTTTTGTGCAAAGGTTTTCAGTGAGTCCTGGAGCAATAATCAACAGCAAGGATAATTTGAAGAAAAATCTTTATTTCTATTACGCATTTTAGTTAAGTATAATGAAAGATAAATATAGAAAGAGGTGCAACTTGATGATGCGACATGCAATACGACAATTATGGCTAGGTATGCTAGCTTTATTTATAGTAATGGCAATAGGTCGTTTTGCTTATACACCTATTTTGCCCTTTATGCAAGTATCTGAACATATGGATAGTGCTCAAGCAGGTTTTTTAGCCACAATTAATTATCTGGGTTACTTAATTGGTGCAATTATTCCGATGTACTTTATTTTTAAAAGCAAAGCTATAGATTTGAAAATATATTTGATTATCAATATTATGGCAACCATTTTGATGGGAGTGACAGAGTCATACGGTTTATGGTCCATGCTGCGTTTAGTATCTGGAATAACGAGTGGTACAGTATTTGTGTTAGCATCTAATATTGTGTTAGAAGCATTACGACAAGCACAAAAATCGAATATTTCTGGTTTGTTATATAGTGGCGTAGGACTAGGTATTTTTACTAGCAGTATTTATATATTTTTTGAAACTCATAATGATAGTTGGCAATTGACATGGATTGTGTTGGGGGTTGTTTCATTATTAGGTGGGATGTTCGTCATCTTTGGTATGCGTGATAATCCAACTATAAAGATAGACCAAACACAACACGCTAAGATAGAGGATAGGCAACCATTAAATGCTAAATTTATACGCTATTTTTCAATTGCTTATTTTTGTGAAGGTGCAGGTTATATTATTACGGGTACATTTTTAGTAGCTATAGTTAAATCTATTCCTGAATTGGCAGATTATGCGGCATTAAGTTGGATGTTTGTAGGTTTAGGAGCTATACCTTCAACTGTAATGTGGTCAGTCATTGCAGAGAAAATCGGTTATGATAAAGCGACTTATTGTGCGTTTGTGCTTCAAATCATCGGTGTGAGTTTACCAATATTATCTAATCACACATTGATTTTGATGATAAGTTCTATTTTGTTTGGTAGTACATTTTTAGGTTTAACGACACTTTTTATGTCTACAGGCCAAAAGTTAATGTATCAATCGGGAGGAAAGTCAAATTTAGTTGCCTCCTTAACGGTGATCTACAGTGTTGGACAGATGGTTGCCCCTGCGATTTCTGGTGTATTAATTGGAGCTTCGAATAATTATAATATTGCATTAGCTTTTGCGACATTAGTACTTATTATTGGTTTGTTCAGCACTATGAAAAGCTATAAAGTACTAAATTAAGAAGGGATAAATAATGTACAATCTAATGTGACAGCCAAAGTTCAACGAATAGAAAAATATTATAAGAATAAAAAACAAGCATTTCCGTCCCTTCAAGGTTTAATGTTTTAACATATATTGAAAAATAGTAACAAGACGTTTATTTGGTTTGATAGCGCAATTGAGAATAAAGTATAAGAAACACATGATAACTAGACTTTTACTAATTATCATGTATTTTTTACAAAGTTTAGAATCAATACAAAGAAGCCATTAAACTTATTTATAATATCCTTAGATAAAATATTTTTACAAAGTAATTTACTATTTAAGGAGCAAAGAACATCTATGAACAACATAACTTATCATAATGAACATCGTAGTAATTATTACGCCATTCGCAAATATTCTGTCGGGACTGCATCGATATTGCTTGGTACATTTTTAATATTTGGACAGCACCAACAAGCGCAAGCAGCTGAACATAACAAACAAGCGCAAACATTAGAACAGTATGTAGATCAATCCCAAGTTTCGCTACACAAATGGGATACTGATGTACAACGAGATGCACAGTCTATAGACAAAAAAATAATGAATAATGACGTTGTAAACACAGATAAACATTTATCAGTAGCGCATGAGCACCATAACACCCCAACGTATAACGATAATAAACCTGAAGTGTCTCGACCAGATAATACTTTAGATAACCCTGCTAACAATGTAATATCAACACCTTCAAACACTACACAAACAACATTTCCAAAACAGCCAGTAAAATCTGTTGAACAATCTCAAGCATCAGCAGATAAGTGGTTAGCCCCTAAAAAAATGTATCGTGAGTCACCACAACAAGAAAACTACACAACAGCTCAAATGGCTTCGACTGCTAGAGATGTAGTGCATTCTCCTGCAACAACTATAAATGAAAACATAGATACAGCTGTCAAGGGTCAAGAGCAGGTGACGAAAGCAAACTTTGCTGATCATTTTAGAGTGATTGGTAATACTAGTTGGTATAATCCAAATACAGGAATTATTAGTTTAACTGATGATACAAATAACTTAGTTAGTGCTGCATATTTAACTTCGAAATTAGATATTTCACAAGGTTTTCATTTGACTGGCAAGGTGAATTTAGGTCACAGAAGTATGGCTCAAAATAGCGGTAATGGTGTGAGTTTTATCTTGTCACCGAACAGTCCGGGTGAAATAGGTAAAGCAGGACCAGCAGTCGGTATAGGGGGCTTGAAAAACGCCTTTGGTTTTAAATTGGATACCAAATTTGATGGACAAGAGAGTACTTTTGCTAAAGCAGATCCTAGTTATTTGAATCAGTTAGGTGCCTTTGGTGCTTTTATTCATACGACACAGGATTATCAGCACAAAGCGATAACGTATAATTCTAAGAATGGTATAGAAGGACCTAAATTACTTAGAGGAAAGCCTGATAATAATCTTTTTTATCCGTTTTCGTTCGAATTTAATCCTAAGACTGAAATGTTAAAAGTACTGTATGAGGGGCAAACTTGGGAACGTAATATTGCTGATTGGCTACGGTTAAGTAAGACAACTAAGTTTAATTTAACTATATTTGCATCTACAGGTCCCAATGGATCAAATAAACAACAATTTAAATTTGGCTCATTCACATACGTACCAACATCGACTGTTTATGTGCAGTATAAAGATGTGGACACTGGAGAAAACATAGCAAGACCTAATTATCTAGCCGGTAAAGCTGGTGATATCATTTCGATCAATCATTTGCAAAAAGACGTGTCAGACGATAATTATGAATTTGTAATGGCTGAGGGACCGGTAAAAAATAATATAATCACTTATACGAGAGAGAACCAAAATGTTATTTTAAAATATAAAATGAAAAAAGCCGTTCAACCTATCGATATGAATGTTAACATTGAGCCGCAGCAACCAAAAGTCGATACGATTACGACTAAATCGAGAGAAATTACAGGGACAACAGATAAAAATACAGAAGTTAAGGTAGTTTTCTCAGATGGCTATACTGTACATGTTCAAGAGGATGGGACTGGACGCTTTACTGTCATTGTACCTTTCGGCAAACGATTAACGGCAGGAGACACCATACAATTTTTAGCTAAAAATAAAACTGGCAAAATCTCCAATACAGCGCAAGTAAGAGTTATTGACCCAACTGTAGCAAAACCACAAGTAAAACCATCAACACAAGCGCCACCTCAACAATCACCTGAGATGAAGCCAAATTCACTGACATCGCAACAAATGGATACAAAGGTTATGCCGAAGCCAAGTCAGCCGATGCCGCAAATGATGGATGGAGGCAATCAACAGTCCAATCAAAGTAATATGAAAGATGACCCAGTACCAATGAAACCAATGAAACCAATGAAACCAATGAATCCAGGGGATATGATGGAACCAAGTCAACCGATGCCCCAAGTAATGGATGAAGGAAATAAGCAGTCCAATGTAAAAGAAAAGCAAACTGCCCCAGTACCAATGAAGCCAATGAGTCCAGGGGATATGATGGAACCAAGTCAACCGATGCCCCAAGCAATGGATGAAGGAAATGAACAGTCCAATGTAAAAGAAAAGCAAACTGACCCAGTACCAATGAAGCCAATGAACCCAGGGGATATGATGGAACCAAGTCAACCGATGCCCCAAGTAATGGATGAAGGAAATAAGCAGTCCAATGTAAAAGAAAAGCAAACTGCCCCAGTACCAATGAAGCCAATGAGTCCAGATAATATGATGAAGCCAAGTCAACCGATGCCGCAAGCAATGGGTGGAGGAAATAAACAATCTAAACAAAGTAATATGAAAGCTGGACAACAATCAATGTCACCCCAATATAAAGAAGTCATGGCAAAGCAGAGTCAGTCAACAACACAATCCAACAGTGCAACAACAACAAAATGGATGGCAGATATGCCTGAAAAGGATACAGTAATGTGGAAGATGGACAAACCTTCTTCTACAACGAGTGAACCAGCACAGCATAAGCCTACAATGAAAAAGAAAATGTGGAATGAGAACAGCGTGCAACACACTTTGCCCAAAACTGGAATTAATGAAGGAACAACAGTAACAATTTTTGCGTCATTCCTTGCGATACTAGGAAGCGTATTATTATTAGTTGGGCGTAAAGGCCTAGTACAACGGGAAAAGTAATATTTTAAGTATTCATACTACAATTAATAGCTAACTTTAAACGGAATAATAGCGCAAAACGGAAAGTGAAATCATATCAAATGACAGATTTTACTTTCCGTTTCTTTATTTCGTTTTAATTGTTAACGTAATGAACAAGGCGACAACCATAAAGCAGACAATCATTAATACTACTCCTGACCATTGCATAACACTGTAAAAATAACCAGCAAGTGTGCCTGCAATAGAAGACCCCATATAATAGAAAAGTAAATATAAGCTAGAAGCTTGTGCTTGATGGTGTTGCGCTCTGCTTGCTACGACAGCACTGGCAATGGCATGCCCACTAAAAAATGCGACTACACTTAACGCTAAGCCAATAATTTTAAAAGCTAATGCAGGGAGTAGGGTAATCGTTATCCCAAGTGCTAAGGTTAAAAGACTCAGTTTTAATGCAGGAAGTGTCCCTAATTTGGCACGTAATTTCGCATTTAACATTGAGGACACCATTCCGAGTAAGAAAAGTACATAAATAAAACTAATAAAGCTATGAGGCAAATGATATTTAGGATCACTTAATTCAAAGCTAATATAATTAAAGGCAGCAATGTTACTACCAAGCAATAAAAATCCTAATATAAAGGGTTTGAGCAATCGAATATTTTTTAAATGTTGAATATAGCTCTTGAGTAAGGATTTAATAGAGAAAGTTTGCTGCGTGAAATGTTTAGATGGCGGTAATAACCAAATAAATAATATCGCTGCAACGACACCTAATAAGGCAATAGCAAGTAACCCCGTTTGATAACCATATAGACTAGTAATATACCCCGTGAATATACGACCAAATGCGCCACCGAAAGCATTACCGCTAATATAAATCCCCATAGCTTCAGGGAGACTTTTGGCAGAGATTTCTTCCCCTATATATGCCATAGCAATAGAAGGTAAGCCTGCTAAACAGATACCTTGTATTAATCGTATAATTAAAAACATATTAAAATCAGTAATGAAGGGCTGTACTAAAGCTAATAGTGTTACTGAAATGACGGAAAAGTACATAACAGAACGACGACCAATCACTTCGGAAATCGCGCCGAAAAATAGCATTGCAAGTGCTAAAGTCAACGTAGTTGTAGATAAAGGCAGACTGGCAGCAGTCTTGTTTACATGAAAGATGTTTGTAAAATGTGGGATGAGTGGCTGCACGCTATATAAAATAGAAAATATCGTAAAACCTGCAATGAATAAGGCTATTATAATTTTTGTATATGCTTTTGATCCTTTTCCCACGTAGTTATTCGTTACTGGCTGCATGTGTAAACACCTCTTCTTATTAATAATTTTATGGTAGCATGAATTATATAATTTAAATATTGCATTATTTTCATGTAAACTATGCGTTATTTACATAAGAGAGGATGTTACTAATGGAATGGCATCATTTAGAATATTTTAAACACTTAGCAAAGTCGGAAAATATTACAGCAACGGCTAAAGCGATGAATATTAGCCAATCAGCATTGAGTAGAGCAATCCAACAATTAGAAAAGCATTTGACCGTACCATTATTTAATCGAATTGGTCGTAGCATCAAATTGAATAAATACGGCGTAGCATTTTTAGAAACGACGCAAAATATTACGCAGGAAATGGAATTATTTCAGAGTAAAGTGAAGCGGGCGACTGACGCCTTGTCAGGAGAAATTATAATTGGATTTTTACATTCAGTTGGACCGACGTATTTGTCTGAGTTCTTAAAGCAATTTAGACAGCAATATCCAGAAATTCAAGTGAAACTCGTACAAAATCATGCATATAATTTATTTAAGATGTTAGATAACGGTGATATTGATATTGCTATTACGACGATTTCCAATAAAACGACAAGTACCAACTTTGTACCATTATTAGAAGAGGAATTATATTTAACAGTTAATAGTAATCATGCCCTTGCACAACAGTCGACTGTTGATATTACTAATGTAAGTAATGAAAAATTTATTTTATTAAAACAAGGATTTGTATTACGAGAACAAGTGGACGAGATTTTAAACTATTTTAATTTGGATGTAGAAATTAACTTTGAAGGTGAAGAGACATTAACTGTAGCTAGTTTTGTTAGCTCAGGTTTAGGGGTCTCTATTTTACCGCATATGAAAAATATTCAGTTACCTAATTTAACACAATTACCAATAAGGAATTATCATGCTCGTAGAACGATAGGTGTTAGTTATAAAGGGAAAAATGATATCTTACCTATAATCAAGACTACAAAAAATAGTTTAGTTAAGTATTTTCAGTCATATAATGATGACTAAGAAAAACAATTAGTAATTTGGGTTATTAATTTCTTAATATAATTGACAAAGGTAAGATTTTTCTGCATTACGGAGGGTGTGACATCATTGATGTGTTCTTGTTTTGTTTAAAATTGACAATAACTGACTGAATTGAAAATGCGCTTCAAAACTTTCTTTTTTTAACTCTAGTCATCCTTGCCAAAGTGTGAAAAAAAT
>NZ_PPQB01000012.1:0-119956 GCF_002902345.1 Staphylococcus arlettae | reverse complement strand
ACATTATATTTCTGTTCCACTCCCATGTAATAAAAATAAATTTTTTAAAAAAATTAATGCTAAAAAATGACGTTTCTACAAGGAGTAAACGTTTTCTACATGTTTTTCGGTTTAAATATTGCATTGACATGTAAATATACATCGGGTATGGTAATTAGCATAATTATTATTTTCTAAAAATTCTAAATTAAGAAATATTTTAGTTTGATAGAAAATACCCAAAAAGAAAAGGGGGCCTATATAATATATGACAGAAGCAAAGGTTACCTACGATACGTTTACGAACAATCTGTTTCAAGATTTAGATATCACAAATAGTACTAAAGGAGCCTATGATATTTTGAAGTGGGCTTATGACAGCTATGGTGATGAAATTGTCTATTCATGCAGTTTTGGTGCAGAAGGAATGATTTTGATAGATTTGATATCACAAGTGAAAGCCGATGCCAAGATTGTCTTTTTAGACACAGACTTACATTTTCAAGAAACGTACGATTTAATAGACCGTGTCAAAGAACGCTATCCTAAGTTGCAAATTGAACTGAAGAAGCCAGACTTAACATTGGATGAACAATCTGAACAGTATGGCACAGCATTATGGAAAAAAGACCCAAACCAATGTTGTTATATTAGAAAGATTAAACCTTTAGAAGAGGTGCTTGCAGGTGCTACGGCGTGGGTTTCTGGTTTGAGACGAGAACAATCACCAAGTCGTCAACACACGAATTTTATTAATAAAGATGAGCGCTTCAAATCGGTTAAGGTTTGCCCATTAATACATTGGACGTGGGATGATGTGTGGGAATATATTGAAACACATGATTTAACTTACAATGAATTGCACGATTTTCAATATCCGAGTATCGGCTGTATACCTTGTACTTCAAGAGTAGCAGCAGATGGAGATTCTAGAGCAGGTCGTTGGTCGGGATTTGGTAAGACAGAATGTGGACTACACACGGTAGATCCTAAAAATTAACTATACGCTATTAAAGATAGCCTATTTTTTTACAACTAATTCATAGTATTCTAATTGGAATTATAGGTTAGGTGCAATATAGTTGCTTGCCACAAAGTGACGCACGAGTATTACACCTCGTTGTGAATGTAGTTTAGTGGTTTGTTATAACTATATACCTGACTATTCTGATTAGTTTAATAAAAATAAAAATATGAGGTGACATCCCTTGCAATTAAGTGTAACGAACAGTCCATTTAGTGAAGAACAGGCAACACAAATAAATCAATTGTTGAGTACATTAACACCAGAACAACAAGTATGGTTAAGTGGCTATTTAACTGCTAATCAACAACTAGGTACGGCAGTAGTCGCACCTGAAGCAGCTACAGCAAATGCAACAACTGCTTCAACATCAATTGGAACAAATGATACTCACGAAATAACAAAACCACGAGCAATCACTGTTTTGTATGGCTCGGAAACTGGTAATGCACAAAGCTTAGCAGAAGTTTTAGATGCTCGTTTAACTGAAAATGGTTATACCGTAACGTTGTCGTCGATGGATGCTTTTAAAACAAAAGATCTGAAAAAGGTAGAGGATTTATTTATTGTATCTGCAACACATGGTGAAGGTGATCCACCAGACAATGCTATTACTTTCCATGAATTTATACATAGTAGAAAAGCACCAAAACTGTCAGGCGTACGCTATTCAGTACTATCTTTAGGTGATGAATCATATGAATTTTTCTGTCAAACAGGAAAAGATTTTGATGCCAGACTCAAAGAACTAGGCGGAGAAAGCCTTGTGGAGCGTGTAGATTGTGATTTAGATTATGATGAACCTGCAGATAAATGGATGAATGATATTTTACATGCATTGAGTGGCCCTCAAGATAACCGTGACGTTGTTTCAGAAAGTCATACATCAGTACAGTCAGCGAAAGAGAAAAAATATTCTAAGTCTAATCCTTATGAAGCAGAAGTCTTAGAAAATATTAATTTAAATGGACGAGGTTCTAATAAAGAAGTTAGACACGTGGAGTTGTTATTAGATAATTACGGTGAAGGTTTTGAACCAGGAGATTGTCTAGCAATCTTACCGGAAAATGATCCAGAAATCGTGACGCAATTAATAGAAGTATTGAATTTTGACGCTCAAGCAGTAGTAACTGTTGATACTAACGGTACAGAAGTAACCTTAGAAGACGCTTTGACATCACATGTTGAAATAACAAAATTAACTAAACCCTTAATTCAAAAATTAGCCGAATTAGTAGATGATAGTACGTTATCAACGAAATTAGCTGAAGATGGGTGGGTCCAAAACTATATTGAAGGACGCGATTTAGTCGATTTCTTTACGGACTTTGCAGTCACACAATTACAACCGCAAGCATTAGTAGATGTGCTTCGAAAATTACCAGCACGTGAATATTCTATTGCTAGTAGTTATAAAGCAAATCCTGATGAAGTACATTTAACAGTCTGTGCGGTGAGATATGAAGCACATAACAGAGAACGCAAAGGTGTATGTTCCATCCAATTTGCTGAACGTGTACAACCTGGCGATACAGTGAAAATGTATTTGAAAAAAAATCCAAACTTTAAATTCCCGTTTGATGAAGATAAAAAAGTCATCATGATTGGACCTGGTACAGGTGTTGCACCATTTAGAAGCTACTTAGAAGAACGTGAAGAATTAGATCTAAAAGGTAATACTTGGTTGTTCTTTGGTGAACAGCACTTTACTACAGATTTCTTATATCAAACAGATTGGCAAGGTTGGTTAGATGAAGGTTATTTAAGCAAAATTGACCTCGCATTTTCAAGAGATACTGATGAAAAAGTATATGTGCAACATCGTATCGAGGAAAATAGTGCAACATTTTATCAATGGTTGGAAGAAGGCGCAGCTATTTACGTTTGTGGTGATGAAAAGTATATGGCTAAAGACGTGCATGAAGCAATACGCCGTGTCGTAGAAAAAGAAGGCCATTTAAGTGAAGCAGATGCGGAAACGTATTTAACGCAATTAAAAACAGAAAAACGATATCAACGAGATGTATATTAAATAGGGAAGGAATGATAGCGTGACTAATTTCAATTCAGAGTTATCAGAGAAACTAGATGAAATGGAACGCATAAAAGTAGAAAGTAATTATTTACGTGGAACAATTGCTGAAGGATTAGTAGACCCTGTAACAGGTGCAATTGCAGAAGAAGACACTAAACTACTTAAGTTCCATGGTAGTTACATGCAAGATGATAGAGATTTAAGAGATGAGCGACGTAAACAAAAATTAGAGCCGGCATTTAGTTTTATGATTCGAGTACGTGTACCGGGAGGCACTGCTTCAGCAGATCAGTGGATCGCAATGGATGACATTGCAGATGCTTATGCCAATGGCACAATCAAACTAACAACACGCCAAGCGTTTCAATTTCACGGTATATTAAAGCGCGACTTAAAATTTTCTATGCAAAGCATAAATTCAGCGTTAATGGATTCTTTGGCTGCCTGCGGTGACGTGAATCGTAACGTTATGTGTAATCCGAATCCTTATCAATCTGGGGTGCATAGCGAAGTCAATGATATTGCCAATGACATTAGTAATCAGTTGTCGCCACAAACTGGTGCATATCATGAAATTTGGCTAGATGGCGAAAAAGTGTTAAGCACGAGCGAAGAGGTTGAACCGATGTATGGTAAAACGTATTTACCACGTAAATTCAAGATTGGTATTTCAGTGCCACCTTCCAATGACGTTGATGTGTACTCACAAGATATTGGATTAATTGCTATTACAGATAATGATGATAACTTAACTGGTTTTAATGTAACAGTTGGTGGAGGTATGGGTATGAAACATGGCGAACCTAGTACCTATCCACAACTAGGAAAGTTAATAGGCTATTTTGATAAAGCACAAGCAGTAGAGGTCGCGGAAACAATACTTACAATTCAACGTGACTATGGTAATAGATCTAATCGTGCCAATGCTAGATTTAAATATACAGTAGATCGCTTAGGCGTCGATTGGATTCTTAAAGAATTAAATAAACGTTTAGGTTGGGATTTGGAATCACCACGAGAGTTTCATTTTGATCATAATGGCGATCGTTACGGTTGGACAGAAGGTAGTGGCAAATGGCATTTCACATTGTTTGTGCAAAATGGCCGCGTCAAAGATACTACAGATTACAAATTAAAAACTGCATTGCGTAAAATTGCAGAAATTCATACAGGTGATTTCCGCTTATCACCGAACCAAAACTTAATTATTGCGAATGTCAGTGCTGAAGAAAAAGAAAATATTCAACAAATTATTGATGAGTACGGTATTACAGACGGTGAAAATTATACAGGTTTGCGTCGTAATTCCATGGCATGTGTCGCTTTCCCAACATGTGGATTGGCGATGGCTGAATCTGAACGTTATTTACCTTCATTATTGAATAAAATAGAGGAATTATTGGATGAAGCGGGCGTGAAAGAAGAAGAAATTACAATTCGTATGACAGGTTGTCCAAACGGTTGTGCAAGACCAGCATTAGCAGAAATCGCCTTTATCGGTAAAGCGCCAGGTAAATACAATTTATATCTTGGAGGTGGCTTTACGGGCGATCGTTTAAACAAATTATTTAAAGAAAATATTGGTGAAGACGAGATATTAGAAACATTGAAACCAATATTTATACATTATGGTAAAGAACGCGAAGAAGGCGAACGTTTTGGAGATTTTGTTATCCGTGCAGGTTATGTAGAAGCTGTAACAGATGGACAAAAATTCCATAGTTAATATATATCAAAAATGAGGTGGCAGAATGGGCAAGGTATATTTAGTTGGAGCAGGACCTGGAGACCCAGATTTAATAACGGTCAAAGGGGCAAAAGCAATAGAACAAGCAGATGTGATTTTATATGATCGACTCGTCAATAAGGCGTTACTAGATTATGCAGCTGATGGTGCGAGGTTTGTATATTGTGGAAAGCATCCTAATCATCATTCGATGCCTCAAGAAGATATTAATGCCTTACTTGTTGCTTTAGCGCAAAAAGGTAATACAGTCACTAGATTAAAAGGTGGAGATCCTTTCATCTTTGGTCGAGGTGGTGAAGAAGCAGAAGCACTTGCAGCAGAAGGATTAGCATTTGAAGTAGTACCAGGTATTACTTCAGGTGTGGCTGCACCTGCTTATGCTGGTATTCCTGTAACACATCGTGATTATAGTTCTTCTGTGGCTTTTGTCACTGCAGTTACAAAAGATGATGTAGACAATGATGAATATTGGCATAGTTTAGCACGTGGACCAGAAACGTTGTGCATTTATATGGGAGTGAAAAAATTACCAGAAATTAGTCAGCGTTTAATTAATCACGGTAGATCGAAAGAAACACCAGTTGCGTTAGTACATTATGGTACGACAGAACAACAACAAACTGTGACTGGAACACTAGACGATATCGTGGAACGTGCGAAAGCAATTAAAAATCCGGCGATGATTATTGTAGGTGAAGTTGTTAACTTACGAGACAAAATTAGTTGGTTTGAGCAAGAGCAAACACCTGCACAATTATTAGCTGCAACAAACCAATAAGCATTGGAGGTAGAGACCCATGCAAGGTGTGTTATATGTAAGCCATGGTAGTAGAGTGCCTGAAGCTACTCAAGAAGCCATAGAATTTATTACAGATGTTCAACAACAAGTTGATATATCACTACAGACAATATGCTTTTTAGAGTTAGCAGAACCTACGATTGCGGAAGGCGTGGAAACACTTGTCAAACAAGGTGCCACAACAATTGCAGTAATACCAGTATTGTTACTAAGTGCAGGGCATTATTTTAAAGATATACCTCAAGCAATAACTACAATACAACAACAATATCCGCATGTTTCATTTACATACGGTCAACCTTTAGGTGTTCAAAGTAGATTAACACAAATATTACAGACGCGTATTAATGAAACAGCAATACCTATCAACGAAGATGCGCAAATTCTAGTAGTGGGTAGGGGAAGTTACAATCCTCAAACGCAAGTTGATATTACTGCCATTGCACAAGAATTACAAACACTGTTGCCCGTAAATGATATTGAAGTATGTTATTTAGCAGCATGTAAGCCGTCGTTTGAAGATGCATTATCATCAGCATTAGAGTCAGAATATTCACAAATTTTTGTGGTGCCCTATATTTGGTTTACTGGTATTTTAGAACGTCACATAGCACAAACAGTTGACACTACAAAGAGCTCGAGTGACATCGTATTATGTGATCACTTAGGGCATCATCCAGCAATTAAAGAAGCATTGAAAGATAGAGTACTAGAAGCAGTAACGCAAGTGTAAGTTAGGAGTGAGGCTATGGCACATATGCCGATATTATTAGATTTAACAAATAAATCAATAGTCATAATTGGTGGAGGTGCTATTGCCGAACGCAGAGTTAACAAGTTGATGCAGTTTGATGCATATATCACGGTAATGAGTCCAACACTAACTGCGAAACTACAAAAGTTGTATGAACAACAGCAAATTCAATGGCTAGCACAAGACTATAGTATACATCAATTGCCACCTGCTGCATTAGTTGTCGTAGCAACTAATAATAAAGCAGTAAATCGTATGGTTAAGCAAGAATTACCACAACAGACGTTGTTAAACATGGCCAGTGATAGCGAGCAAGGTGATGTAGTATTTCCTGGGATATTAAAGCGAGGTAAATTATCGATTAGTGTCTCGACTTCGGGTGCTAGCCCCAAATTAACTACTGCTATCTTAGCAGAATTACAACAACAATTTCCGCCAGATTATGAACAGTATGTAGACTTTTTATATACCTGTCGGCAACAAATAAAGCAATCAAATATCTCACATGCGGAACAGCAAAAGTTATTAGCCACAGTACTAGATGACAAGTATCAATATAAGCAATTTCAACAACAACTGCTGTCCTGGCTAGCTGAAAACATATAACACGAAAGGAAGGTATTGCTTTTGAAAAAACTACTAATATTTGCACTTGCAGGTTTTTTTGCACAAATGATTGATGGTTCATTAGGTATGGGATTTGGGGCAACATCTTCCTCAATTTTATTAGCAGCAGGTGCTGCACCAGCAATTGTTTCAGCAACAATTCACTTTTCTGAAATTGCTACTACAGCGGCTTCAGGCGTGTCACATTATAAATTTAAAAATGTTGATAAGCGCATGGCTATTAAACTAGCAATACCTGGTGCAATTGCTGCATTTATTGGCTCAGCAGTGTTAAGTAATATACACAGTGATTTAATCAAACCATTTATTTCACTATTTTTACTGACGATGGGGCTATTTATTATTTATCAATTTGTCTTTAAAAAACAACATCAACAACAACTTAAAGAAGGAAAGTTTTCTAAATGGCAAATCATACCACAAGGTATTGTAGCAGGATTTTTAGACACGATAGGTGGCGGTGGCTGGGGACCTGTTAATACTCCATTATTATTATCACGAAATAAGATCGAGCCTCGATATGTTATAGGCACCGTATCTGCTAGTGAATTTTTCATCACATTATCTGCTTCTCTTGGCTTTATTATTTTTCTAGGGTGGGAACAAATTAGCTTGGGCTTAGTCGTTGCCTTAGCAATTGGTGGTGCAATTGCAGCCCCATTTGCAGCATGGATTGTGAAAGTAATGCCTGTGTATATATTAGCAGTATGTGTCGGAGGTATTATTATTTTCACTAATATTAGTACTTTCTTAGGTACTTTTGTAGATAATGCGACAGTTGTTATCAGTGTCAAAATAGCAGTAGTCATCCTGTGGTTTATTTTATTAATTTATACATTATATCAAAATAAACAATTACCATCTGTCATTACGAAAAAACAAACGAACAACTAACATAAATGAAATAAATATAAGGAGCTGAATAAAATGACTTTATCAACAGAACTTTTGGAAAATACTATTAAACCACACGGTGGCGAATTGGTTAATAGACAAGCAGTAGGTGCACAGCGTGAACAACTTATTGAAGTGGCACCACAATTAGCGTCATTAACATTAAACCCTTGGAGTTTATCAGATTTAGAATTAATTGCGATTGGTGGTTTTAGCCCATTGACTGGATTTATGGGGGAAAAAGATTACCATAGTGTTGTAGAAAATTTACATTTAAGTAATGGTTTAGTATGGAGTATCCCTATTACTTTACCTGTTACTGAAGCACAAGCAGATGAGCTATCTATCGGAGATAAAGTAGCATTATACGGAGAAGATAAGCAATTGTATGGTGTGCTCACATTAGAAGAAAAATTCACCTATGACAAAGAAAATGAAGCACAAAAAGTTTATGGCACAACAGAAACAGCTCATCCAGGTGTCCAAAAAGTTTATGAAAAAGGGAACGTATACTTAGCTGGCCCGATAGAGTTAGTAAACCGACCGAAACATGATGAATTTGATGAATTCCATCTAGACCCAAGCGAAACACGTCAATTATTTTATGATTTAGGTTGGAAGACTGTAGTAGGATTCCAAACTCGTAACCCTGTGCATCGCGCACATGAATATATTCAAAAAATTGCATTAGAATCTGTAGATGGGTTGTTACTTAATCCATTAGTTGGTGAAACTAAATCTGATGATATTCCAGCAGACGTTCGCATGGAAAGTTACCAAGTAATTTTGAAACATTATTACCCTGAAGAACGCAACAGATTAGTTATTTATCCGGCTGCTATGAGATATGCAGGACCAAGAGAAGCAATACTGCATGCAACAGTGCGTAAAAACTATGGATGTACACACTTTATTGTCGGACGTGACCATGCAGGTGTCGGTGATTATTATGGTACGTATGAAGCGCAAGAATTAATTAGTGAATACGAAACTGAGCTAGGTATTCAAATATTCAAATTTGAACATGCTTTTTATTGCACAAAGTGTGACAACATGGCGACAGCAAAAACTTGCCCACATGACAAGACAGCACATGTACATTTAAGTGGTACGAAAGTACGTGAAAAATTACGTAATGGCGAACAGTTACCAAAAGAATTCTCACGTCCAGAAGTAGCAGAGGTATTAATCAAAGGTTTACAAGTTACAGAAGCTTAAAAAGGAGACAGGAACATGACGACATCAACAAATATTACATGGCACGATTCAGAAGTTACTAAAGCACAGCGCCAGCAACGCAATCGCCATAAAAGTGCAGTGATTTGGTTTACTGGATTATCAGGTTCTGGTAAGTCTACAGTATCAGCAGCATTAGAAAAAGCACTTTTCGAACAACAAGTACAAACTTATCGACTTGATGGTGACAATATTCGACATGGTTTAAATAACAACTTAGGGTTCAGTCCAGAGGATCGTACTGAAAATATTCGTCGTATCGGTGAAGTAGGTAAACTTATGGTCGACGCTGGCGTATTAACGACAACAGCATTTATTTCTCCTTATGCAGCGGATCGTAATGTAGTACGTGACACTTTAGCGCAAGGTGAGTTCATAGAAGTCTATACAAAATGTAGTTTAGAAGGTTGTGAATCTCGAGACCCTAAAGGTTTATATAAAAAAGCACGTGCAGGAGAAATCCAAGGCTTTACTGGTATCAATGCACCATATGAAGCACCAACAAATCCAGAAATTGAAATTGATACAGAAGCCTTATCTGTAGATGAAGCGGTTGCTAAAATAGTAGCTTATTTAACAAAACATCAATACATTTAAAATAGTAGCAAGACAAATAGGAGACTGGGACAGCGTTGATTCATCCTAGTCTCTTTTCATATTCTCAGTAGATGACTGAACTGAAAATGCGCTGCAAATTAAGCTTTTTCAATTTTAGTCATCTTTGTCGGAGTGGTCGACGAAATCTTTGTAATAAAATTAGATTTCTGCCCCACTCCTATTTTTATGTATTTTGGTAGCTATAGGGCATTGATGTTCGCACCATGAAGTATAGATACTTGTAAAATTTATTTTATAGTAAATTTATATGGTGGTTATTTTGAATGTTTGCTTAATAATGAGTTAAATAATAAAATTATATAAGTGGGATAGATGAAAAACATATGTGTAGAGTGAAAATAACACATATGCTAATAAAAAGTATGGTAATAGTAACAATATAATAAGCGGGCGATATTCAAGGGACTAATAGTAGTTAAATTGTAACAGATAGATTAATCATACGAGAGGTGATGTTCCTTTGCATATCAATGATCAAAACAGTCCATTAACAGAAACCGAAGCGCAACAACTTACTGAAATAATAGCAAAATTAACTCCTGAACAGCGCGCATGGGTTGGACAATATTTAGTAGAAAATAGTAATAATACAACGATTCCAAGTAGTAACGAAGCTACAGAATCTTCACATATAACGAATAGTCCAGATGAAGCAGATAAACCGCGTAGTATTACTATATTATATGGTACTGAAACGGGTAATGCACAAACTGTGGCCGAGACATTAAATGAAAGATTAGTGGAAAATGGTTTTACAGTGACTATATCGGAAATGGACGATTACAAGTTTGATACGTTAGCACAATCCGAAGACTTGTTCTTGATTTCGTCAACTCATGGTGAAGGGGAACCACCAATAAGTGCGATTTCATTTTATGAATTTTTATATAGTGAACAAGCTCCAAATTTGGCAGACGTACGTTATTCAGTTTTAGCACTTGGCGATGAGTCATTTGAATTCTTTTGCCAAGCAGGTAAAGATTTCGATGAGCGTGTTGCTGAATTAGGTGCGACTCGCCTTGTTGAACGTGTGGATTGCGACTTTGACTATGAAGAATCTGCCGAATCATGGATGCAACAAGTATTGTCTGCAGTAGGTGACCAAGACGACAATCGCGTTGCTGCTACAGACAGTACAGAATCTGTACTGTCTATGAAAGAGCGTAAATATTCAAAATCCAATCCATACTATGCAGAAGTGTTAGAGAACATCAACTTAAATGGTGAAGGTTCGAATAAAGAAGTTAGACACATCGAATTATTGTTAGATAATTATGGAGAAGGATTTGAACCTGGCGATAGTTTAGATATCTTTCCAGCAAATGATGACCAACTTGTCATGCAACTCATTGCTATGTTGGGTTGGGATCCATATGAAGATATCATTTTAGATAATGGGGATGCAGTATCTGTAGTAGATGCGTTGACACACCATTTTGAAATCACTAAATTAACGCCAACATTACTGAAAAACATGGCAGTTTTAATAAATGATGATGAGTTGAATAACTTAGTTTTAAATGATACATGGGTTAAAGATTATATTTATGGTAGAGATCTTATCGACTTATTTAGTGAATATTATCCACCAGCTGTTAGCCCTGATATTGTAATAGAAAATTTACGGAAATTGCCACCACGTACTTATTCTATAGCAAGCAGTTATAAAGCAAATCCTAATGAAGTGCATATTACCGTAAAAGCTGTAAGATATGAATCTTACGGTCGTGCACGAAATGGTGTATGTTCTACGCAATTAGCAGATCGTGTGAAACCCGGTGAAAGCGTGAGAATGTGCTTGAAGAAAAATCCAAGTTTTAAATTCCCATTTGATGAAGATACAAAAGTTATTATGATTGGTCCTGGTACTGGAGTAGCACCATTCCGCAGTTTCTTAGAAGAACGAGAAGATTTGAATTTAAAAGGAAATACATGGTTATTCTTTGGAGATCAAAAACGTACTACAGACTTTTTATATGAAGCTGATTGGCAAGCATGGTTAGCAAATGGTACGTTAGCGAAATTAGATTTAGCTTTTTCTAGAGACACTGCTTCAAAATTATATGTGCAAGATAAAATTAAAGAAAATAGTGAATTATTTTATCAATGGTTAGAATCAGGTGCAGCTATTTATATTTGTGGTGATGAAACGTATATGGCCAAAGCAGTTCATGAAGCAATAAGAGAAGTGATAGCAACTGAAAGTAAGTGCAATGAAGAAGAAGCAGAAGCGTATTTAACACAATTAAAAGTAGACAGACGATATCAACGTGATGTGTACTAAAGTACTTAAGCCTCGAAATAGTCGATTTCGAGGCTTATTGTATAAGTTTTTTAAGTAAATAGTAGTCATATAGTTAGTAAACTATATAATTATTTACAAGTGTATTTTATACAGAAATTTGAGCGTTAACTGCATTGTTCATTATATTTCATCATGTTATTTCTAACGACGATCATAGCGACATTAATAAAACAGGCAAGTATGCCAATCAATATGACATAGTTAGAACCTAATGTAGCTATGAATAAACCAGCAATAAAAGTGCCAACAGTAGTACCTAAATTAACAGAAGATAAAAAAGATACCATTAGATAAATCTGGAGTCTCTGTTGCAAGTGTATAAGTTTTAAAGTTATCATTAAATGGACAATTGGAAGATAAGGAGGGTGTTACTACATGAAAAAGGTCTCTATCAAAGATGTAGCTAAAGAAGCAGGTGTATCTTTAACAACAGTATCGCAAGTATTAAACGACAAGCGTGATCGCTTTACTACTGATACTATCGAAAAAGTACTTGCTGCTAAACAAAAGCTAGGTTACTTGCCAAATAAAAATGCGCAACAATTAAGAGGCAGTAAAACTAAATTAATAGGTGTGTTATTACCGAATTTGGCTAACCCATTTTTCTCTACGATGATGCAATCGATGGATGCAAACAAAGAATCTGATGTAGATTTATTCTTTTTGACAGCGCCTGAAGAAGATATTGAAGCAGGTATCATGCATTTAGTAGAACGTGGGATGGATGGTTTGATTATTGCGCAAATGATTAAAAACCCTGAACGTTTAAATAATTATTTAACTACGCATAGAATACCATATGTAGTATTAGACCAAAGTGATGACCATGGCTTTACAGACATTGTACGTACGCATGAAACAGGTGGTGGAGAGTTAGCAGCACGTCATTTGATTGAGTTAGGTCATAAGCAGCTTACAATCGTCCAACCTGCTCATCTAACGAGTAATATGAACTTGCGTATGGAAGGCTTTAAACACTATTGCCAATCACATAATGTGGCAACACCTAAAGTGATTGAAAGCACTTTATCGAAAGCAGGAGGATATGCAGCCGTCGACGATATTATTGCATCACATTCTACGGCAGTGTTTGCAACGAATGATGAAATGGCTATTGGTATTATTAGAGGCTTGGCTGATAAAGGATGGCAAGTGCCTCAAGATGTATCGATTGTAGGCTTTGATGATATCGATATTGCTCAATACATGACACCTGCACTGACTACGGTTGCACAACCGATAGAAACAATCGGAGAAGTGGCTTTGCAATTAATTATGGACAAGTTAGACAGCACATTAACTCACCGTGACCAACAATCTATAGTCTTGCCGAGTGAACTTATAGTAAGAGCGACTACGGCACGTGCCAACTTGGATAACAGTTAAGATAAACACGTATTTATACATAATTAACGCTATTACAAATGAGGTTAAAGGAATTTACATAAAATGTGGTCGTAAATTGAATAATGTAATTGTGCAATAACCTAGTCGTCTATAACGACTAGGTTATTTTTATTACTACAAATTAAATGTTTTTGTGAGCAAAAAACAGTGCGCAAACATTTAGTTTAAGACCCTGTGTGACAACAAAAATAAGCACGATGTAACGTAAAATCAACATGGTAAAATTGAAAAATATTAATGAAAGCGTATACAAAAAATAAAAATAGTGGTATTATAAATCTAGTAAAACGTTTTACTAAATCGTTTTACCTAATAATAAATACACATAATTTTAGATATAGAGGTGTCATATGGATATTATAGCGTTGTTAGTCGGATTAGGTCCGTTACTAGGTTGGGGGTTATTTCCAACGATTGCATCATTATATGGCGGGAAACCAGTAAACCAAATTTTTGGTGCAACTGTAGGAACATTGATTTTTGCAGCAGTTTTTGCATTAATTCAAGGAATGTCGCTGCCGACAGGAATGGATTTAGTATTTTCTTTAATTTCAGGTGCAGGTTGGGCATTTGGACAAATTATTACATTTAAAGCTTTTGCATTAATAGGATCATCAAAAGCAATGCCTATTACTACAGCTTTCCAATTATTGGGAGCTTCATTATGGGGCGTGTTTGCATTAGGCGACTGGCCTGGAGTAACGAATAAAATTATTGGTTTTACTGCATTGCTTGTTATTTTAATAGGTGCGCGAATGACAGTTTGGAAAGAAACACAAGAATCACAATATAGTAAGAATTTAAAACGTGCAGTTATTTTACTACTAATTGGTGAAATTGGTTATTGGGCATATTCTGCTGCGCCACAAGCAACAGATATTGGAGGTATGCAAGCCTTCTTACCACAAGCGATGGGAATGGTAATTGTAGCAGTAGTATACGCATTGATGAATTTAAAACACCAAAATGCATTTACAGAAAGTGTCAGTTGGAAGCAAATTATTTCTGGTTTCTTCTTCGCATTTGCTGCATTAACATATTTAATTTCTGCTCAACCAGATATGAATGGCTTAGCTACAGGATTTGTCTTGTCACAAACTTCTGTCGTATTAGCTACATTAACAGGTATTTATTTCTTAAAACAGAAGAAAACGCCAAAAGAGCTAGTAATTACTATTATAGGTTTAGTATTAATTTTAGCTGCAGCAACTGTTACGGTATTTATAAAATAGTATAATCTAAGGGAGAGAGTGTAATGAAAAAAAATCGAGTATTAAATAGTCATGTGTCACATGCAATAGCAACATTAGGTCATTTTGATTTAATTACAATAAATGATGCGGGCATGCCGATTCCGAATGATGATCGTCGTATCGATTTAGCGATAGAAAAAGAATTACCGACATTTATTGCTATGTTGAGTAATGTGTTAAGTGAAGTTAAAGTACAAAAGGTTTATTTGGCCGAAGAAATTAAAACAGCGAATCCAGATCAATTAGTAGCAATAAAAGAGTTGTTAGACGAAGATGTAACAATTGAATTTATTCCACATGATGAAATGAAACAAAATTTAACACATACTTTAACAAAAGCCAATATTCGTACAGGAGAAATAACACCATTTTCTAATATTGCTTTGGAATGTAATGTAACATTTTAATAGGGATTAAGTTTGAACAGTAAAGGAGAAAACACTATGACGAATAAAGTAGTAATTATCGGTTCTACAAATGTAGATAAAATTATCAATGTAGCACGATTTGCTAAACCTGGTGAAACATTACATGTAGATAATGCGCAAAAAATATATGGTGGGGGCAAAGGTGCGAACCAAGCATTAGCGACAGCACGTTCTAATGCACAAACTACATTCATCTCAAAAATTGGCAGTGATGGAGATGCTAATTTCATGTTAGAAGATTTCCAAGCTGCACAAATGAATACAGATTATATTATTACAACGGATGAAGCAGAAACAGGACAAGCATTTATTACTATAGATGAAGCTGGTCAAAATACAATTCTTGTTTATGGTGGAGCTAACATGACTTTGAATGAACAAGATGTAGAGCAAGCTGAAGCGGCTATTGCTAACGCTGACTATATTATCGCGCAATTAGAAGTACCGGTGCCAGCTATTATTAAAGCATTTACGATTGCACGTCAACATGACGTAACAACAATCTTAAATCCAGCGCCTGCAAGTGAATTATCTAAAGCACTCTTGCAATTAACAGATATTATTATTCCTAATGAATCAGAAGCAGAATTATTAAGTGGTATTCCAGTGACTGATCGTGATTCAATGCATAAAAATGCTGATTATTTCTTATCATTAGGTATGCAAGTAGTATTAATTACATTAGGTGAGCAAGGTACTTATTATGCTACAAAAGAGGATGCTAATTTAATTCCAGCAGTTAAAGTACATGCTGTAGATACTACTGCAGCAGGGGATACTTTTATTGGTGCATTTGCAAGCCGATTGAATATGGAAAACTTTAATATTGAAGAAGCTATTACTTATGCTAATAAAGCGGCCTCTATTGCAGTACAGACAGAAGGAGCTCAAAAATCTATTCCTGAGGAAGTTACTGTGTTAGAGCAATAATAATTAAATAAATAAAGTCCGAGGTAATATGCCTCGGACTTTTTTATTATGAAATTTAACGATTTAATTTTGCAACAATACGTTCGATGGTTTGAGGTGTTGTCTGACAACACCCTCCAATAATAGCTACATTTTGTTGTGCCCAGCTCGTAACACAATCCAAAATTGCTTGTTCATTACTGTCAGAAGACCAAGTTTTCGACTCAGCATCATAATGTGCGCCACCATTAGGATATAAGGCGATAGTTTGCGGTAATGACAATAATCCTCTAGCTATAGTGTTATTAATTCCAGTAACAGTAGAACAATTAATGCCAAATATAGGTAATATAGGGTCGTAATCTTGTAAGTAATCTCGCAACGTTTCGAAAGCTGTTCCGTCTGATAAATTACCGGCATCATCCACTGTTACAGATAACCAAAATGTCTGTTTTTGATTATAAAGAGGGATGATTGCTGTCACAATGGCTTGGATTTCTGCAAAGCTTGGTATAGTTTCGAAAACAAAATCATGCACGCCTTGTGCAATTAGGCTGTCGATGCGCTGACGATGAAAGTCGACATAATCTGACCTAGAGATATTATAAGTGCCAGTGTACTCAGAGCCATCGCTCAAATAAGCACCATAAGGACCTAAGCTACCTACAATAACTTGTTGTTCTGTAGTTGCTTGTTTAACTTGATAAACAGCATCAGCGATTAATGCATCGATAGCGGCATCACTCAAACCTATAGCTGAAAATGTAGCATAACTAGCTTGATAAGTACTTGTCAGCAATATATCCGCACCTGCTTGTGTAAAATCAGCATGGGCTTGTTGGATTTTTGCTGGATCATTTTTTAATATTTCACTCGACCACAGTGAGGTGTTTAAGTTACAACCATATGATTCTAACGTAGTTGCTAGACCACCATCTAAGATTAACGGGCGTTTTAGTAATAATTTATCTTTTAGTCTCATAGATTTGTCGACTCCTTACGGTTGTATTTAAAGTAATAGTAAAGTAGTGCTAGTACAGCAAATGGTATACCGAAATACAATGCTGGCGCTTGATTACTATCAAAAATCATTCCAATACATGAAATGAAACAAAGAATAAAGGCAATGATAGGGACACTTTGATGTATTTTAAGTGAAGGTTCAAGGCGTTTAGCATTAAAGTAAGAAATACAAATACTCATCCAGACAATAACGACTGCCAACCCGGCTATTGAGACTAAAACGACATACAGTGTATCAGCGACATAAACACTAGATAATAATGACAGTAAGCCACCGAGCATACTAAAAAGTATAGCGCGAATAGGTAATTTAGCTCGGTTTAAGACTCCAAACCATTGCGGGAACATGCCCTCATTCGCTAAGCTCCAAATCATTCTACTAGCTGCATATAACCCTGAATTAGCAGCAGACAGTAAGGCTGTAATAATAACGATATTCATAATATCACCAGCAAATGGAATACCAATACGTTGAAAAATCACAACAAAAGGACTTTCTAATGATTTTCCTTGGTAACTAGGAATCAAAATTGAGATGACTACCATTGTGCCTATGAAGAAAATAATAAGACGCCATAGTGTTGCACGAATGGCTTTAGGAATAACTTGTGCTGGAGCTTCAGTTTCTCCAGCAGCAATACCTATTAATTCTGTTCCACTAAAAGCATAATTTACTGCTAACATAGTTAAAAATACTGCGCCTAAACCATTAGGGAAAGTTGGTTGTGTATAACGTTCTATAATAGTGCTACTACCTTGGTAGCCATCATAGTTAATCAAACCAATAATTACAGCAATACCTAAAATAATAAACGCAATGATAGCTATAACCTTAACTAAAGAAAAGTAAAATTCCACTTCGGCATAAAAGCGTGTAGAAATGATATTAAACACTAATACTAGAATAATGGCAATCGTAGAAAAAATATAAACGGGAACATCGGGTAACCATTTTTGCATTAATAGACCGACAGCAGTAAATTCTGAACCTAAAGCTACTGTCCAAGTTAGCCAATAAAACCAAGCTACAATGTAACCTACAGCTGGGTGGATATAACGACTCGCATAAACATGAAAACCTCCGGTAACGGGGTGTTTAATTGCTAGTTGTCCCAAGCACAGCATAACTAGATATACGAGTACAGCACCAATTATATAGGAGAGAACTGTACCTAATGGTCCTGCTTGTTGCAAAGTATAACCTGAACTTAAAAATAATCCTGTACCAATTACGCCACCAAAACTAAGTAACATTAAATGTCGTTGTTTCATGGTGCGTTTAAAACTATCGTGTTGTTGCATAACAGTGCTCCTCACATCGTAACTTAATTAAAAAACGTAATTTTAAATATAATCATCAATTGTATTGTTTTCTGAAAATTTAGTCAATCGCTTTTTGAAAATATTTTTTAAGAAAATAAATTTATTAAGTATATAAAACAATTAAGTTTTTTGAATAATGCAGTATGGGGTGCCACTGATTAGACGAACAGTAGAAATAGTAGTTGTATTGAATAGAGTAGATATATGGTGCAAAACTAATTTTAGCCTATGTTTATAAAAAAGTTAGGTAGTCCTAAAGTATGATTGTGCTAAAACTTGCATTTTGTTTTACTAAAGTATAGCAAATGTACTGAGGTGAGCATATGAAGCAAGTCATTTTGAAAATTTGGGAGAAGGTGAAGTATTTAGATTTTAGTTTAATCCTGTGTTATATCTTATTGGGCTTAGTAGGTGTTGTAATGGTTTATAGTGCGAGTATGGTTGCAGCATCTAAAGGAACATTAACTAATGGATTACCAATTAAAGCCAATCATTTTATGACCAGACAATTAATCTTTTTCGTATTAGGTTTAGGCATTGTGCTATTTTTTAGTTTGTTTTTAAATTTAAATGCGTTCAAACGGAGTGGGACTCAACAATTCATCGTATTAGCAACATTAGCCCTATTATTAATTACAGTGTTGGTTGGTAAAGAAATAAATGGTTCTCGCAATTGGATTAATTTAGGATTTTTTAGTTTACAATCCTCAGAGTTTTTAAAACTAACTTCTATTTTTTATCTTTCTTACATTATTGATCGACGCTTATCATTAAAAATAGATTATAGCGTAAAGCAATTAATTCCTCCATTAGCACTGTTAGGAATTGGACTATTTTTAGTATTATTACAAGGCGATTTAGGTGGAACGCTTTTAACCGTAGCAATTATTGCTTGTATATTGTTGTATTCTGATATCAAAAATAAAATAAAGCTACAAATATTGGGCGTAACGTTAGTTCCTATGTTGTTATACATAATTTACACATTAATCTTTGATGTTAAAAATGTTTACCGTTTAAGGCGTTTACAAGTCGTTATTGATCCCTTCAAATATGAAAATAGTGATGGTTATCAACTTACCACTGCTTTAACTTCTATTGCCAATGGAGGGCTGACGGGACGTGGTTTGGGTAATGGCATTTCTAAACTAGGTTATTTACCTGAGCCACATACAGATTTTATTTTTACAGTTATTTCCGAGGAAATGGGATTGTTAGGAGTGGTCTGTGTATTAATTATTTATGCTGTTATTTTGGTGAAAGGACTTATTTATGCCAATAAAACAACAGATCATTTTTATAAATTAGTCTGTATAGGTATTGTGAGTTACATCTTTGTTCAAGTGTTTATCAATTTAGCAGGTGTCTCAGGGATGATTCCATTAACTGGTGTAACACTGCCAATGCTAAGTTATGGTGGTTCATCCATGTTAAGTATCAGTTTAGCAATTGGCACATTAATGGCAGTTGCCAGAAAAATAAATGCAGGAGGCGCTTAAATTGAAAAACTTTTATTCCATGCTTTCGTTGTGTGCATTACTAATTTTATTACTGATGTGCATTATTACTGGAGTAAGTGACATGATTGATCGTTACGCACATCAACTTGCACTGCACTTACTACCGAATCCATTTTTCAAACAAGGGCTTAGTATTTTGTCCGATATCTTAGCGCCAGTGCATTGTTTGATTTTAGTATTATTAATTTTAACAGGTCTGTACTTTTATCGACGCAAAACATTTTGGTTATATGGTTTTTGGTGTTTTAGTGTGTTTCTTATTGGTACCGTTATGAAATATGCTATTGCTCGACCTCGACCATCAGTTGCTTTTGATGGGTATAGCTTTCCGAGTATGCACGTATTAAGCGTAAGTATTTTAGTAAGTTTAATCATATTAATTACGCATCATAAAGGGGTTAAAGTTATTGGTATTGTGTTAGTTTGTGCAATGATACTGTCACGTGTTTATGTTAATGCGCATTATCTTACTGATACTGTAGGAAGCTTGTTAGTCATAGCTATTATGTTAATATCATTAGCTATGACAGAAACGGAGGAATACCGTCATGAATATAACCAAGAGAAGTAAAATAATAATGATATTATTGATATTATTAATCGTCATAAGTAGTTTTATAATATATAAAATAATTCATTTTAATAATGCGATTCAAGATTCACAACATAGTAAACAAACTGTAGCGACACAGCACAAAATTAAAGCACAAAAACCAATTTCAATAGCCATTTTTGGTGTGGATTCTGATGCTACTCGCGCAAAAACACATACGGGTCAACGTACAGATACTATAGTAATAGCATCTATAAATCCACAGAATGAGAAGACTGAACTAATCTCCGTGCCAAGAGATACATATAGTGAAATACCAGGTATAGAAGGTCATGAAAAAATGGCACACGCTTATGCATATGGTGGGCCTAAATTAGCAATGGAAAGTTTGCGTCAAAATTTAAATGTGCCAATAGATGGATATATGACAGTCGATATGGATGGTTTCCAACAACTCATTGATCTTTGTGATGGTGTAACAGTTACTAGTAATGCAACTTTTAATTACAATGGTTCTAATTTTAAGGAAGGTAAGAAAGTTACATTATCCGGTGATAAAGCATTAGATTACGTACGTAGTCGTAAGGAAACAGGTGCTGGCGGAGATGAAGGACGTACTGCAAGACAGAGACAAGTTATTGAAGCATTAGGTAAAAAATTAAACCAGTCCAACAGTTTGATAACGTTGAACCGTATACTGAAAGTGACAGAAAATAATGTACAAACAAATTTAAGCTTAGGAGATTTAAAATCATTGTATAGTAACTATAAACCTGCACTTAAAAATATGCATAAAGCAACAATAGATGGTGAAAACTTAATTGAAGATGATGGAATTTGGTATTTTGAAGCAAATGAAGATGATAAAAGTGTTAAAATTAATAATTATAAAAATAATTTAAAATAAATTAATGCTATACATATTGAAAGGGTGTAACTATGGCGATTATCATATTGCTTTTAATTGGAGTCGTATCCTCAATTATTGGATCACTGATTGGTGTAGGTGGTGGCATTATTATTGTGCCTACATTAGTATTTATCGGGGCTAATTCTGATATATTATCAGGTATTACAACACAAACCGCAATCGGTATATCATCATTAACTTTAGTATTTACAGGGTTATTTTCCATTTTAAGATATCGTGCGAGTGGTAAAAACTCAATTGATTTTAAACACGGAATAATGTTTTCAATCGGCATTATTCCGGGCTCATTATTTGGCGCATATTTAAGTCGCTTTTTAAATGATGTTTACTTTAACATCATATTTGGCGCATTTTTACTAATTATTTCTATCATTTTAATTATTAAGGATCGTTTAGCAGCAAAAACTGAAGATAAAGAGAAAAATGTACATATACCATTAGCGATTGGTTTTTCTTTCTTTGTTGGTATAACAGCTGGTTTGTTTGGCATAGGTGGTGGAGTTTTAATGACACCGTTAATGATTATCGTCTTTAATTTCACACCACATGTTGCTGTGGCTACGAGTATGATTATTATATTCACTTCCAGTTTATCTAGTTCCGTAGGTCATATTGTCCAAGGGCATGTGTTGTGGGGGTATGGTATCATTTTAATTCTTGCGAGTTTCGTAGGTACGCGAATTGGAGTTAAAATCAATCAAAGTATAGATGCTGCTAAATTATCCAATTTATTAAAAATAGTGTTAATTCTTATGAGTATTTATCTTATTTTTAAAGGTGTGAATGCTTTATAATAACTGAAATATTAAGTTAATTAACACTTTGCTATATGTGTTGTATAGACAACGTATAATGAATCTTGATAGCTGCTTTCTGAACCGAATATATTTATTATACTGATTATGTGAAAAATAAGTAGTTGAGCTACGCATAATTAGAAAGAAGGAAAGTATAGTGACAAAAATGAATGATTTTAAAGATATTTTAGCTGGTCGCAAATCTGTGAAACTTTTTGATGAACAATATAAAATTCCACACGAAGAAATGGAAGATATGATTCGCCAGGCAACGATGGCACCATCTTCGGTAAATATGCAACCTTGGCGCTTTATGGTTGTTGAAAGTGACGAAGGAAAAGCTAAGTTACGTCCGTTAATTAAATTTAATACTAATCAAAATGATACATCTTCTGCCATGGTAGTTATTTTTGGAGATATGGCATGTCATGAAAATGGTGAATTTATTTATAGTAAAGCCGTAGAAAATAACTATATGCCATTAGAAGTTAAAAACCAAATGTTACCGACCGTAACAGAGTTTTATAATAGTATTTCAACGCAACAAATGAATGACATCGTTAAAATTGATAGTAGTCTTGCTGCTATGCAATTTATGTTAGTAGCTAAAGCACATGGTTATGATACGAATCCAATTGGTGGTTTTGAAGCGGATCAAATCGCAGAAACATTAGGCTTAGATGCGACACGTTATGTCCCAGTTGTAATTATCGCTGTTGGTAAAGGTGTTAAAGAAGCTCATGCTTCATATAGAATGCCTGTAGACAAAGTTATGCAATATGTTTAAAGGACTTAATTTGATCTTACAAAAAGCACTTCCACTATAGTGGGGAGTGCTTTTTATTATGTAAATATTATTTTAATATTGCGACTTTATTTTCTTGGGAAAATAAGGTTTTACAGTATCTCTAAATCAGTTATAATTTAAAGCTGTGTGTTAAAAATGAATTAAAGGAGGCTGAAAAATAGTATGAATGAGCATTTAAAAAATATTATCTTTATTGCTTTAGGCGCTTTTTTAGCAGCAGTAGGTATCAATGCATTTGTCATTCCAACAAATTTAGGTGAAGGTGGTTCAATTGGTATTTCATTGATTTTGAAATATACGTTGTCTATTTCTCCGGCATTATCTACTCTAATAATTAATATCTTTTTAATTATCATCGGTTGGAAATATTTAAGTAGAGTAAGTGCGATTTATACTATTTTTACGATTACTTTTATTTCTTTATTTTTAACGTTGACTGAACGGATAAATTTAGGTATTGATTCCACATTTATTGCAGTGATTTTTGGTGGTGTACTTATTGGGATTGGCACAGGTCTGATTTTAAATACAGGAGGTACATTAGGTGGTACATCGGTTATCGCAATGATTATTTATAAGTATTTTAATGTGAAACCTGCCAAAGGATTATTAATATTAGATATCATTGTTGTAGTGTCTGCATTGGTAGCAATTAGTTTTCAAAATGTGTTGTTTACAATTGTGATGCTTTTCATGGTAGAAAAAGCAATGTCTTTCGTCTTAGAAGGTTTCAATCCACAAAAGGCTGTAACTATCATTTCGCATCAGCATAAAGCGATTAGTGAAAGTATTTATCAAGCTACTGGAAGAGGCGCGACGCTATTAAATGGTAAAGGGCAATATTCGCAAAAAGATATGGAGGTCATCTATGTGGTGATTTCTCAAAATCAATTAACACCATTAAAACAAATTATTAATGATATTGATCAAGATGCCTTTGTTGTTGTACATGATGTTCGAGATGTATTTGGTAATGGCTTCTTAAGATTTAATAACTAAAAAGTAACTGGTTTTGTTGGCAGTTTTTGTGCACGCTTTCCGCGGGCACAGCTCAGCCTGTAGTCTTCGCTTGTGCTATTTCCGCAGGAGTCGGCTCAAAAGACTGCCAATATTGAATTAAAGTTCAAACGAATTATCATTTAAAATTTGCCCGTGTTCTAAAACAAGGAAATGGGACATCATTGAATCGTTTCACTCCATGACGATCGATAAAATAATTGGTTTTGTTGGCAGTTTTTGTGCACGCTTTCCGCGGGCACAGCTCAGCCTGTAGTCTTCGCTTGTGCTATTTCCGCAGGAGTCGGCATAAAGCCCTGTCAATATTTGGCCTAAAAGACCATTGGTATTTAATAAAATTAACTAATAGATATAAAAACAAACCTTAGGGGCTCTCTCCTAAGGTTTGTCTGCGTTTGTTATGCGTTTTGTAAACGATCTAATGTGATATCAATGAGTGATTTTGCTGCTACGAGTAAACAATCTTCATTGACTTCAAATTTAGGGTGATGATTCATATAAGGTGTGTCTACATTATATGGTTTGCTACCTATGAAATAAAAGGTACCAGGTATTTGTTGTAAATAATACGCAAAATCTTCTGACCCTGTGACTTGCGGTATTTCTATTAGGTGTTGGAAGTAATCACCTTTGCTTTGTGTTAATACTTTTGCAGCATTATCAGTTTGTGTTGGATGATTATATAACACCGGATAACCAAATTGATAATCAAGGTCATACGTAACGTCAAAGCCAAGCGCAACACTTTGAGCAATTTTTTCGATTTCTTGATACATAAACTGCTCTAAGTCATCATTTAAATAACGGGCTGTTCCTTTTATTGTCACTGTATCTTGAATAACATTAGCAGTTCCCGGTGCGTCAAACGCTCCAATTGTTATTACGCCGGTATCTAATGGGTCTATTCTACGAGAAACTATAGTTTGGATGGCATTGACAAACTGTGTCCCAGCAATTAAAGCATCATGTGTTTTATGTGGACTGGCTGCATGACCGCCTAAGCCTTTAATTGTTAATGTGAATGTTGAACTACCAGCAAATGCATTATTTTTATTATAGGCAATGGTATCAGGTTCTACAGCTGGTACAATATGGATACCATAAATTTCATCAACATCTGTTAAAGCTCCAGTAGCTAAAATTTGTTGAGCGCCACCTGGTGGTAGTTCCTCGGCATGCTGATGGATAATTTTTATAGTGCCAGAAAGTTCTTCTTTAACCTCGATTAGTGCATTTGCAACACCTAATAAATAGGCAGTATGGGCATCATGACCACACGCATGCATGACACCTTCATTTTGTGATTTGAAGGGCACTTCTGTTTCTTCTGAAATTGGTAAAGCATCAAAATCAGCACGTAAACCAATCGTTTTACCAGGTTGACCTCCTTTAATTTCAACGATAATCGCATGTGCATCTGATACAGGTTGTTTGAGTGATACATCCTTATTGTGATAAAAGTTTTTGATATACTCTGCGGTATTACTCTCTTGAAATGATAATTCAGGATGTTGATGTAAATGTCGACGTATCTGAATCATTTCTTGTTCTTGATCTTCCACTAAATGGAATAACTTGTCTTTCAAATTCATAAACATACACGCTTCTTTCACTTTTGAATAACTGCACAATCAATAATTTAATAGTTTGTTATTTAATTATGCATGATATAAATATTAAATTAAATCTTTTATTATTTCAATTATGAAAACAAATGTATTTTTTAATAGTTTGAATTTAATGGGGGATTTATCTCAGTTAAATGTAAAAAACAGACGTACCTCTCATTCAATTATTGGGTACGTCTGTGTTCTAATATATTATTGATATGAAGATATTTAGTTAAGGTGACCATAGTGTTGATGAATTTCAGCACTAATTTCTGAATATAATTGGTGTAACGGCTGTCCAGTTTCATGCGCAATACGGCGCATGTCACTAAATTCAGGCTTTATTTTTATTGTTTTGGACCCAAGCTTAGCAATTTTAATAGTTATATCCCCGTATTGTGTTGACAGCGTGTCGAAATCACGTTCGAGTACACGTCTTTGGACAGTACTGCTTCGTACGCCCAGTGTTGTAGTATGTAGCAAAAGGTAGTCTTCGAAAAAAGGCTTGTTTGCTAGTTCGCATATTACGGTTAAGGCGATAGCAGGGCGATTTTTCTTCATAGAAATTGGCGTGTAATATACGTCTAATGCACCTTTTGCTAATACACTATCTAAAAAATCTCCTAATGTTTCGCCTGTCATATCATCAATTTGGCATTCTAACACTTGCACTGTATCTTGTTGTGCAGCTGATGCTGTGAATTGAACAAGCCTTAACACATTTGGAAAGTCAAAATCTTTTGTACCTGCGCCATAGGCTATATTTGTTGGTATGATAGCAGGCATAGGACCGAAATGTGTAGCTAAACTTTTAACTATAGCCGCTCCCGTAGGTGTAGTTAATTCGCTTTCAACGTCAAAATTTGCCAGCGGTACACCTGTTAATATTTCGAGGGTTGCTGGTGCAGGTACAGGGTAGATACCATGTGCAATATGTATTCTACCATGGCCAGTTGGAATGGTTGAGCAATATATTGAATCTATATTTAAATCTTCTAAAGCCAGACAACAACCGATAATATCGATGATAGAGTCCATTGCTCCTACCTCATGAAAGTGTACTTCTTCTATTGGCATGCCATGTATTTTAGCTTCTGCTTGTGCAATTTCAGTAAAGATTTGTGTACTACGTGTTTTGACACGTTCAGGTAATGTACTTTCTGTTATAAGTTTATAAATATCAGCAGCTTTACGATGGTGGTGTGCTTCGGTAAAGTCGATAGTTAAAGTTTGGGCATTGATACCTTGTTTGACTTGTTTGGTAAAGCTTAAATCAAATGTATCAATAGGTAACTTCTGCAATTCAGCAGTAATATATTCAGGATCTGCACCTAAATCTACTAAAGCAGCTAAAAACATATCACCGGCAATACCAGCATGGCAATCAATATAAATTGCTTGTGTCATACTAAAACTCCTCTTTTAATCTTTTTCGAGCATCTTTATAAGTTGGGCAGCATTATAGCCACCACCAAAACCATTATCGATATTTAAAACACTTGTGCCTGGTGCACAGCCATTGAGCATAGCTAAAAGTGTAGTTACCCCTGATAGGTTTGCACCGTAACCAACACTGGTCGGGATTGCATAGACTGGATGGTCTACTAAACCTGATACGACGCTACTTAAGGCGCCTTCCATACCCGCTACGACAACGGATACTGAACTATTACGAATGTCTTCGATACTTTCAAATAGACGATGTATACCTGAAACACCAACATCATAAAAACGCTTAACTGCAATGCCCATGACTTCTGCAGTGAGTGCAGCTTCTTCTGCGACTGGCAAGTCAGAAGTGCCAGCACAGATAATAGCAGCATAATGCGTAGAAGGAGTGATAGTTTCAATGGGTGTACATATAATATTAGCCTGTGCGTGATATGATAATTCTGGATGACGTGCTAATACATACTGTGCTTTGCTTTCAGATACACGTGTAGCTAATATCGTTTGGTCGTTGGACTTTAAACTGTGTATAATATCATCAATTTGTTCAGCACTTTTTCCATCGCCGTAAATAATTTCGGGAAAACCTTGACGTTGTGAACGATGTAGGTCTATTTTAGCGAAGCCCAAATCATCAAATTGTTTAAGCTGACTTTTAGCATCGTTAA
Source organism: Staphylococcus arlettae (assembly GCF_002902345.1). GTDB lineage: Bacteria > Bacillota > Bacilli > Staphylococcales > Staphylococcaceae > Staphylococcus > Staphylococcus arlettae. Next base: position 92,242 of record NZ_PPQB01000012.1, on the reverse strand, counting down.
TCGATAATTGCTTCGATTGTACTTGTTGTAAAATTGCATCTAGATCGTTTGTCTTATCGGTCATGTTCTAACGCAGCCTTTCATAACTTAATGTGATGCAGAGGAATTTAAAACTTCATTCATACTACCTACACGATAACCGTCCATGTCGATTGTTACATAGTCAAAACCTAATTCTTTTAACTGTAAACTAATAGCTTGACGGTGTTGTACTAAAGTCGCAATATCTGCGTCAGCAACTTCAATACGTGCGATATTGTTATGGTAACGTACACGTACATGATTGATATTTAAATTTAAAATGATTTTTTCTGCTTCATTCACTTTAGTTATTTTGTCCATAGTTAAAGTTTCTCCATAAGGTATGCGTGATGCTAAACTACATAATGCTGGTTTATTCCACACTGGGAGGTCAGCTTGTTTGCTTAATGTTCTGACTTCATACTTGTAGAGTTCAACTTCTTGTAAGACACTGCGAACGGAGAAATCATCACGAGCTTGTAGTCCAGGACGATAATCATCTAGGTCATCCATAATCATACCGTCTAACACATAAGCACAATGATATTTATGTTTAAGGTCGTCTAATTGTGCATACAATAAACGTTTGCTGTAATACCAACTTTGTGGAGTATTGTTGACAATATTTGCGTCTTGTAATTCTTCAATTTCTGTTTCAATTACGTGCGCACCTAATTGTTGTGCTAGCTCTGTAGCTTGTGTGAATTCTTCATGGCGGAAAAGTTCTGACTTCACGATTACACCAATAACATTATCTGATCCTAAAACTTCAATCGCTTTATGCAATACTAATGTGCTATCGACCCCACCTGAAAAAGCGACTATAACACGTTTCATTGATTGTAAGACTGTTGTTAGTTGTTTGTTTTTTTCTTCTAATGTTAGCATTTTTAATCCTCCTCTTTTATGATTCAACGTAAGGTATCGTAAGTGGACCTTGTGGCATGACACCGATAGTTAAAGGTTTGCCTTTTTCTCTTGCTAATGACTCCAAGGTTTTCTCAATATTATCAGTAGGTTTCAACATGGAATCTAGTAACTGTTGGTCTGTCAATTTTGAATAAACATAAACGTTAGCGAATGTTTGAATGCTAGCTTGTTTTTGGACTTGCCATTGATCCATTTCTTGGAAATTAGGGTCATGTATTATGTCTAAAATACCTTGTGGCGTTTCTGCTAATTTGAAAATTTCAGCAAATTTACCATGATCTGGAAAGCCATCAGCACATTCGGATACCATGATGATGGTACCACCTTCTTTCACTATTTTATGAGCAGCACTCATACCTTTTACAGTTTGATATAAGTTTTGGTCAAGCGGGTAACCTGAGTTGGAAGCTATGACAACATCAAAACGTTCGTCACATTTAAACATAGCGTGGTTTTTGACGTAGTCACATCCTGTATCGTGTGCTTCATATAACTCACCTGCAAAGACTTTGGTAATTGCTTTATCTTTGTTAAGTGCTACATTGAGCATGAAATCTGGTTTACACATTGCATTAATTTCACGAGTCATATCTTGAACAGGGTTATCAATCATATTGCCCCATGTAGAACGAATATCACCAATCATTTGAGCATTGTGAAAGGTCATGATTGTTTCGAAACCAGCAATACCTGGCATAATACCTTTAGGACCACCTGAAAATCCGGCGAAAAAATGCGGTTCGATAAAACCAGTGACAATTTTAAAATCAGCTGCTACATAATCCTTGTTTAAATAAACATCACAACCGTACTTACTGTGACCAACTTTGGTCAAACTATCATAGTCGTGGCAATGGTTATGCACAATGCGTATGTTTGCTACAATATCTTCACCTAACATTTGGACCAGCTCTTCTCTTGTTTGGTCTCTATGTGTACCTGTTCCATTAATAATGACGAAATTTTCTTTAGGAACATGACTTAATGCGCGCAACAAACATGGTACTAAAATGTGATTAGGCGTAGGTCGTGTAATGTCACTAATCACAATAGCTACTGTATCTGTTGCTTTAACCATAGTATGTAGTGGTGGTGAGGCAATGGGTTGCGTTAAAGCGTCCATAATTGACTCAACATCATTATCTAGTGGTGGTATAGTGCTAGGTTCAATAAGAGTACTGTGATCTGGTACATCGATCTCTACGTCAGATTTACCATATAGAACTTTTGTCTTCACATTCATCACTCCAGTAATGTAGTTGTTAAAAATGTAAGTGTTTACATTATAGTACTAATTGCACTAATTTTAAAACTTTAGTATTTCTCATAATTTGATATTGCAAGAAAAACAAAATATAAATAGCAGCGATTTTGAAACGTGCTGACGCCCGGGGAAGTAGTATGAGTGAGAAACTACAGGCTCAAACTATGCCCTAGGCAAGCATGCACGTTCAAAATAGTATTAACCATTAGTGAAAATATGAGTTTCTGTTCTCTCTATACTAGATTAAAGCGGATACATTAAATTTCGAAATTATCATTGAAACCATGAGAATGTTACATTATACTTGTTGAGATTGATTATATTGAAGTGAGTTATGTCAAAGTGAATGAATTGGTATAACAGTTTGTATAAAGGGAGCTAGGCTTGTGGAATTTTCTAAAGAAGAATGGCAAAAAGTGCAAAGTTCAACAAATATAGAGTTAGATGATATTAACTTAGAAGAAATACTTAGTTTCAACGATTATGCAACAAAACAGGAAATTAAATCCTTGTATTTTCCTCTAATAGATTTATTGTCAGAAAAAGCACAGCGCCATATGGATTATATTAGTTATGTACATAATAAATTACTTAATAAACACCACAAAACACCATTTATTATTGGGGTTTCTGGTGGGGTGGCTGCTGGGAAGAGTACGATAGCGCGATTATTATTGGAATTATTAAAAAAAGAAAATCCAACGTGGAAGGTAGATCTGATTACGACAGATGGTTATATTTTACCTAAGCAACAACTGTTAGAGCAAAATATAATGTCAAAAAAAGGTTTTCCAGAAAGCTATGAAACTAAAACACTCATCCAACACTTAAAAGCTATTAAAGCTGGGGAAAAAGTTGCAACTTATACGTATTCCCATTTAACGTATGATCGGTTAGTCGAGCAATTTCATTATATTCATCAACCGGATATTTTAATTATTGAAGGAGTGAATATATTTCAAGTTCATAGCCAAGCATCAGAGCTTGTAACTGATTATATAGATTATAAAATTTATCTTGATGTCGCTTTAGAAGTAATGAAAAAGTGGTATATCGAACGGTTCTTAAAACTACAGCAAAGTGCTTTCCAAAAACCAGAATCACATTTTTATCAATATAAAGATTTAACGGAAACAGAAGCAATAGCAATTGCTAAACAATTGTGGACAAATGTAAATGAACCTAATATTTTGCATAATATCTATCCTACTAAAAATAGAGCTGATTTAGTGTTACACAAAGCTGAAAATCATACGATTACGCGCTTAACTTACAATAAATTTTAGTTACTATTTTGACTTATAGCAAAGTGCACGCATTACGTGAACATATTAAATTTAAATTGCTATTGGTTCATACAAGTAAGCAGACTTGAACGCCTTTTTAAAAAGGTAGTCAATTCTGCTTACTTTTTCTTTTCGTGCATTTATGACACAATATTAACTATCTGTCATATTTTATATAACGTGCTAGATAAATATAAAAGTGCGTTAAATAGTTATGCTATACTAAATGTGTATGAGAAAATTAGGTAATACTAGGAGATCGTCAGATATGAATAAGCCCAAATATCAAGTAATAGCCGATGAAATTAAAGGCAAAATTCTCGATAAGAGTTATCACGTGGGTATGTTGTTACCGACGGAAAAACAATTTCAAGATAATTATCAAGTTAGCCGTTATACAATTCGACAAGCAATGGATATCCTTGTGGCAGAAGGCTATATAAAAAAAAGAAAAGGTGCTGGCTCATATGTGAGCTATAGTTTTTTAAATGCGCAGCAAACAACAGGAACTAAAAAAATTGGTGTTATTGTGACGTACTTATCCGACTATATTTTTCCCAGTATTATAAGAGGTATTGAACACGTGTTACGTGATAATGGTTATTCTTTAATATTAGCGAGTACAAATAATAACCATGATGAAGAGCGCAAATGCTTAGAAATGATGTTAAATCAAGGCGTGACAGGATTAATTATCGAACCGACGAAAAGTAATGTTTATAACCCTAATCTATCTTATTATTCTATGTTCAAACAACGGGATATACCAATACTTATGATTAATGCTACGTATGATGAGCTAAACTTACCGTATATTGCAATTGATGATATTAAGTCAGGCTATTTAGCAACACAATATTTAATTGATCATGGTCATGAAGATATCGCATTAATTACTAAGATTGATGATAATCAAGGAAAATTACGAATGAAAGGTTATTTTAATGCCTTCGAACATAATAATATTATTTTCAAGGGTGAGCATATTTACACTTATGATACTGAAAATAAACGCCAAGTAGTAGAACAGATAGTCCAACACATTCAACAACAAAAAATATCAGTTTCTGCAGTTGTCTGTTATAACGATGAAATCGCGTATCAAATCATTCAACGTTTAAGACAACTTGGATTTAGTATACCGAATGATATTTCGGTTGTTGGGGAAGACAATTCTGTATTGAGTAGATTAAGCGATATGAATTTAACAACCACATCACATCCGCAAGAGTTGTTAGGAGAAAAGGCAGCTAACTGGATGATAGAGACTATTGACACAGATAAAATACAGCCAGAAGAACGTATCGACACATATATTATAGAACGTAATTCAGTTAAAAAAATAAATTAAGCCCCCAAATCAACAGCCGCGTTGGTTTGGGGTTTTAATTAGCTGATATTTGTACGGACAAAAATATAATTATATTGACATGTACGGACAAATGTTTTATATTTATATTGAAAACGGTTACAGTAATGGGGTGTTGAAATGAGAGTAAGTACGCAAGAATTAAAGCAAGAAGATATATCGATTGGTATTGAATTAGGATCGACTAGAATTAAAACTGTAGCAATAGATAGTCACTTGCAAGTAGTAGCATCAGGTAATTTTGATTGGGAAAATCAATTGAAAGATGGTTACTGGACTTATTCGCTTAACGATGTATGGGTTGGGTTACAACAAAGCTATCAAATGATGGCAAAAGAGTTAAAAAGCACATATGATATTACGTTGAAGCGAGTTAAATCTATAGGCATCAGTGCAATGATGCATGGTTATTTAGCTTTTAACGAACAAGAAGATATCCTTGTACCATTTAGAACTTGGCGTAATGGTAATACTACTGCAGCAGCAAAGGAATTAAGTAATGCATTTAACTTTAATATTCCTGAACGTTGGAGTATTGCTCATATTTATCAAGCGATGTTGTCAGCAGAACCACATACACATCAACTAGATTATGTGACAACTTTAGCAGGATATGTTCATTGGTATTTAACAGGAGAAAAGGTCATAGGTATTGGTGATGCATCAGGAATGTTTCCAGTAGATCCACAAGAAAAAGCTTATAGACAAGATTTATTAGAAATTGCGAATAAGCTATTTGCAAGTCATGGCTACACACAACAATTAGAACAACTGTTGCCAGAAATACGATTAGCCGGCGAACAAGGTGGAACATTAACTGACATAGGTGCCAAATTACTAGATCCAACAGGTGAACTTGAAGGTGGTTGTATCTTATGTCCACCTGAAGGAGATGCTGGCACAGGTATGGTTGCTACAAATGCAGTAACAGTTAATACTGGCAACATCTCAGCAGGTACAAGTTCTTTTGCGATGATAGTGTTAGAACAAAGTTTGCAAGCAATGTATCCAGAAATTGATATTGTAACGACGCCAGCAGGTGATGAAGTTGCTATGATTCATACAAATAATTGCACATCAGATATCAATGATTGGATGCGACTGTTTAACGAAGTCTTACAGACTTTAGGTATCGATATTTCACATGAACAGTTGTACGGACAACTTTTTGAAGCATCATTAGCTAGTGATGATGATGTTGGTGGTCTATTATCTTACAACTATATTTCTGGTGAGAATATTACTGATGTTGCAACTGGATATCCTTTATTCTTACGGGAACCAACAAATAATTTTAATTTAGCTAATTTTATGAAAATGCATTTATATAGTGCTTTTAGCACATTGAAAATAGGAATGGATTTGTTGCAAACGCAAGAATCAGTCACTGTAAATAAGTTAATTGCACATGGTGGTATTTTTAAAACGAAAAAGATAGCTCAACAAGTATTAGCATCGGCTGTAAACAATGATATTACAGTTATGGATACGGCGAGTGAAGGTGGTGCATGGGGCATTAGTATTTTAGCTTATTATAGTGCAGTACAAGAGCCAATATCATTGGAAGCATTTTTAAATGACTATGTATTTGAAGATGCAAGTGAAGTGACAATGACGCCTTCACCACAAGGGGTTGTTAATTTTAATAACTATGTAGCAAAAGTAAAACAAGCATTACCGATTGAACAAGGTATTGATAAATACTTAGGAGGCGAAGCAGATGCTCGAACAATTAAAAGCTGAAGTTTATCAAGCAAATCTAGAATTACCTAAGCGTGGATTAATTAAATATACATGGGGAAACGTCAGTGCATTCGATACTGAAACACAATTATTTGTTATTAAACCAAGTGGTGTAGATTACGCAACGATGCAACCAGCTGATATGGTGGTTTGTAATTTACAGGGTGAAGTTGTAGAAGGCAGCTTGAGACCTTCATCAGATATGCCTACACATGCAGTGTTATATCAACAATTTGGAGATATCGGCAGTGTGGTACACACACATTCACCGTGGGCTACTACATGGTCACAATCTGGATTAGATGTACCTGCTATGGGAACGACGCACGCTGATACATTTTATGGTTCCATCCCATGTGCACGATTTTTAAACTCCGATGAAATCAACAATGATTATGAATTGGAAACTGGAAATGTCATCGTTGAAACGTTTAAGAATCAAGGTATTAATCCACATGATGTACCTGCAGTATTATTACATGGACATGCACCATTTGTCTGGGGAGAAGATTGTGAGCATGCAGTAATGAATGCAGTTGTGTTAGAAGAAGTATGTAAAATGAATATCTTTACACGACAATTAAACCCATTTGCGGAAGCGCTTCCTCAAGAAATATTAGACAAACATTTTGAGCGCAAACATGGGGCGAATGCTTATTATGGGCAAAATTAAGGAGGAATAATAATGGCAGAGAATAAAAAATTTTGGTTTGTGGTAGGATCACAAGCTTTATACGGTGAAGATGCATTAGACCAAGTTAAGAGCAACGCACAAGATATAGCAAATGAATTGAATAATAAAGCAGACTTGCCGTTTGAAATTGAATTACAACCACAGTTAGCAACTTCTGCAGATGTAATTACTCAAATTATGAAAGAAGCTAATTACCGAGATGATATTTTAGGTGTTATTACATGGATGCACACATTTTCACCAGCAAAAATGTGGATTAGAGGTACACAATTATTACAAAAACCTTTACTGCATTTAGCGACGCAATATCGTAATGATATAGATTGGCAACATATCGATATGGATTATATGAATTTACATCAATCAGCACATGGCGATAGAGAATATGGCTTTATCAATCGTCGTTTAAATAAGCAAAATGAAATTATTTTTGGTGATTGGCAGAACACCGAAATTCAAAGCCAATTAAAGGCATGGATGCATGTGGCATATGCTTATAATGAAAGCTTTGGTCTGAAAGTAGCACGATTTGGTGATAATATGCGTAATGTTGCTGTTACAGAAGGCGATAAGATAGAAGCACAAATTCAATATGGCTGGACTGTAGATTATTATGGAATTGGTGATTTAGTTAGCTATGTTAACGAAGTTAAAGAAGAAGAAATAACTCAATTATTTGAAGTATATCAACAACAATATGATTTTGACTATCGTAATTATAGTGAAGACGATTTTAATGCATCTGTTATTGAACAAATCAAATATGAGATTGCGATAAAACGATTTTTAGATGATGGCGGTTATAGCGCGTTTACGTCAAATTTTGAAGATTTACATGGCATGAAACAGTTGCCTGGCTTAGCGGTACAGCGTTTGAACGAACAAGGTTATGGATTTGCAGGTGAAGGTGATTGGAAAACGGCTGCACTAGATAGATTATTGAAAATCGCTGCACAAAATGAAGCGACAGGGTTTATGGAAGACTACACATATGATTTAAGAAAAGATCAAGCACATATTTTAGGGTCACATATGTTAGAAGTAGATCCTACACTGGCAGCTACTAAACCTAAAATTGTAGTTAACCCTTTAGGAATTGGTGACAAAAACGATCCAGCGCGATTAGTTTTTGATGGTAAAGCAGGTGATGGTGTAGTAGTCACGATGGTTGATTTAGGAACACATTATAAGTTTATTGTGAATGATATTACCGCCAAACAGTTAGATGAACCTGCCCCACATTTACCAGTTGCACGAGTGTTGTGGGAAGTGAAACCGTCGTTAACAACTGGTGTGAAAAGATGGCTTGAAGAAGGTGGCGGGCATCATACGGTTTTATCTTTAGCGTTAACTAAAACACAAATTTTAATGCTATTAAAAATGTTTAATGCTGAATATACGATAATAGATTAATTTCACTTATTACGCATAGCACTTGGCTTATTAAAAAAGAAGGTGAATGGGATGAAAGTACAAAGTAAAGTATCAAATCAATTTATTTATTTTTTCGGTGCATTTGGGGGTATTCTGTTTGGTTATGATATTGGTGTTATGACCGGAGCATTGCCATTTTTACGTGAAGATTGGGGCATTAATAGTGGGTTTATTATTGGCCTTATAACATCTTCAGTCATGTTAGGAGCAATATTTGGTGGTATTTTAGCAGGACGTTTATCAGATAAATTAGGCAGACGGAAAATGATTTTACTGTCAGCAATCGTGTTTATTATAGGGTCAATTTTATCAGGTATTGCACCTCATAATGGCAACTATTTCTTGACGATTTCACGTGTCATATTAGGTTTAGCTGTAGGGGCAGCATCTGCATTGGTGCCAGCTTATATGTCTGAAATGGCACCTGCCAAATATCGTGGTCGCTTGTCCGGTATGAACCAAACGATGATCGTTTCAGGTATGTTATTATCTTATATTGTTGATTATTTTTTACGTGGATTACCAATTGAATTAGGATGGAGACTAATGTTAGGTATTGCGGCATTACCAGCTGTTATATTATTTATAGGTGTGTTACGATTACCAGAATCTCCACGCTTTTTAATTAAAAATAATAAATTTGAAGAAGCTAAAACTGTATTGAGTAATTTACGTCATAATCAAAATATCGATGTAGAACTACGAGAAATTCAAGATACAATTGCTAAAGAGCAAAAAACACAAGTTAATAATACATTAGCAACTTTATTTACTGGGAAATATAAATATTTAGTAGTAGCAGGGTTAGGTGTCGCTGCCTTCCAACAATTCCAAGGTGCCAATGCTATATTTTATTACATTCCGTTGATTGTGGAACAGGCAACTGGTAATTCAGCGAGTAATGCTTTAATGTGGCCAATCATTCAAGGTGTCATTTTAGTTTTAGGCTCATTATTATTTATCGCAATTGCGGATAAATTTAACCGTCGTACTTTACTCATGTTGGGCGGTACAGTTATGGGGTTATCATTTATTTTACCAGCTGTGATTCATATGATTGCACCTAATACTAATCCAATTTTAATTGTGGTCTTTTTAAGTATTTATGTAGCATTTTATTCATTTACATGGGCTCCATTAACTTGGGTTATTGTCGGTGAAATTTTCCCACTAACTATTAGAGGATTTGCATCTGGTGCAGCTTCATCATTAAACTGGATCGGATCATTCTTAGTAGGTTTGTTATTCCCAATAATGACAGCTTATTTCTCACAACAAATTGTCTTTGCTATTTTCGGAGTAATTTGTATCTTAGGTGTACTATTTGTGAAAAAATGTGTGCCTGAGTCACGTGGTCGTACTTTAGAAGAAATTGAAGCAATTGGAGAACAACAAAGTGTAAAACAAACAACTGCACATGTAGAAAAAATATAATTAACATTATATTGGAATAATTTAACTAAAGAAGTAGCGTCAATTTCTATTGAGATGATATAGAAATTGACGTTTTTTGTGTATTTATAAAATTTTGTAGCATTACAGAAAGCAATATTTTTGTGCAGTAAGGTTAATAATTTTACTAAGTGATAAATAAGATATATTAATAACTCGAGCGCTTTGTTATAACTTATTACTGGTTAAATCTATTATCAAAAAATAGAATTTTCTGTAAATATTATACATTTTAGTTGTCTTTTTACCATTAATATGACATACTCTTATTCATTAGTATGACATATTAAACAATTAGAGGTGATATAGTATGACAAAATTAGTATATGCTTTTGATGAAGGACAAAAATCAATGAAAGATTTGTTAGGTGGTAAAGGGGCCAATTTAGCAGAGATGAAACGCTTAGGTTTACCTGTACCTGATGGATTTACGATTACGACTCAAGCTTGCATTGAATATCTTGAGCACGGAAGTAAGTTATCTGAGGAAGTGGTAGCACAACTACAAACACAACTTGACTTATTTTCACAACGTACGAGTAAATCATTTTCATCAGATGAACAATTGTTACTTGTATCTGTGAGAAGTGGCGCCAAAATATCAATGCCTGGTATGATGGATACTATTTTGAACTTAGGATTAAATGATGACAATGTAAAAAAATTAGCGCGCAAAACCAATGATGAACGTTTTGCTTATGATTGTTACCGTCGACTGTTACAAATGTTCGGTGAAGTGGTCTATAATGTGCCAATGACAGCATTTGATGCATACTTTGATAAATATAAAACGGACCATGGCTATGACAATGATGCAGATATACCAGCTGAAGGTTTGAAAGAAATTTGCGAACACTACAAATCATTATATGTTGAAAAAGTTTATAAACCATTTCCTCAAGAACCAACAGTGCAATTAACAGAGGCTATCGAAGCTGTTTTTAAATCGTGGGACAATGATCGTGCACGTGTTTACAGACAGTTAAATGACATACCGTACGAAATAGGGACAGCAGTCAATATTCAAGAAATGGTCTTTGGTAATAGTGGGGAACGTAGTGGTACTGGGGTGGCATTCACACGTAATCCAGTAACGGGTGAAGCGAAATTGTTTGGAGAGTATTTATTAAATGCACAAGGCGAAGATGTGGTGGCAGGCATACGTACTCCTAAAGATATTGCTTCATTAGAAGAACAAATGCCTCATGTACACCAACAATTTGTCAGCGTGTCACAACAGTTAGAACAACATTATCGAGATATGCAAGATATAGAATTTACAATCGAAAATGAGCAACTTTATATTTTACAAACACGCAATGGTAAACGAACGGCAAATGCTGCGGTAAATATTGCCGTCGACTTGGTCAATGAACAAGTGATAACAAAACAAGAAGCGCTGACTAAAGTTGAAGTGAAATCAATTGAGCAACTACTTCATCCAAATTTTGATGATGAAGCTTTAACAAAGGCAACTGTTATTTCAACAGTAGGATTGCCAGCCAGTCCTGGGGCTGCGAGTGGGAAGGTTGTCTTCTCGGCTGAAGAAGCAAAAGAACAACATGAACAAGGTGAAAAGGTTATTTTAATGCGACCAGAAACATCACCAGAAGATATTGAAGGTATGGTTGCCAGTGAAGCAATTGTGACAACGCATGGCGGTATGACTTCACACGCAGCAGTAGTTGCTAGAGGTATGGGCAAATGTTGTGTTACAGGCTGTGCAGATTTAGAAATTAATACAACGGAAAAAGTTGTTACATACCCTGGTGGTACACTAGCTGAAGGGGATATTATTTCAGTTGATGGTGCCAAAGGTGATATTTATGTAGGAAAAATAGCAACGATTACTGCTGAACACAGTGAAGCATTTGAACAATACATGACTTGGGCACAAGATATTGCACGTTTATCAGTACGTATGAATGCGGAAACGGTACCTGATATTATTGCGGGCTATCAATTTGGCGCTACAGGTATTGGTTTAGTGCGGACGGAGCATATGTTCTTTGCACCAGAACGATTAATTGAAATGCGTCGTTTTATTTTAGCGCATACACAAGAACAACGTATTACAGCTTTAAATACAATTGGTGGTTATCAAACGGAAGATTTTGAACAAATATTAAGACAATCTGGTGAAAAACCTACGATTATTCGACTACTAGACCCACCATTACATGAATTTTTACCACGTTCTGAGTCGGAAAAAGCGCAAGTGGCTGAACAGCTTGGTGTCACTGTGACAACACTTGATAAACATATTGAAAGCTTAAATGAAGTAAACCCGATGTTAGGACATAGAGGGTGTCGTTTAGCTATCACTTACCCAGAATTATATGTGATGCAAGCTGAGGCAATAATGAAAAGTGTAATACGCCTAAAAGAGGAAGGTATCGATACAAATCCAGAAATTATGATTCCGTTAGTGTCAACTGTTGAAGAATTTACTACATTGAAAACATTGATTACAGAACGTATTGAAGCATTAGCACAAGAAACAGGACAGGATTTACATTACTTGATTGGCACAATGATAGAAACACCAAGAGCATGTCTAATTGCAGCTGAGTTGGCAACAGTATCTGACTTCTTTAGTTTTGGGACGAATGATTTAACACAATTGACTTTTGGTTTTTCACGTGACGATTCAGGTAAGTTTATAAATGCTTATAGCAATCAAGGTATATTAGAACAAGATCCTTTCCAAACTATAGATAAATCTGGTGTGGGAGAATTAATTAAATTGGCTTCAGTGCAAGCAAAACAAGTGAATCCTAATATAAAAATTGGTGTGTGCGGAGAACTTGGGGGAGATGAGAAATCTATTCACTATTTCAATGATTTAGAAATTGATTATGTTTCTTGTTCACCATATAGAGTACCGGGAGCTATTTTAGCAACAGCACAAAGCGAAGTAGAAAGCGGGCGATTGAGTGTCAAATAATGTTCAAACAGCACAACTAAGTATTTTTGTCATTTCTGATTCTATTGGTGAGACAGCGCAACGTATGGTTCATGCTACATTATCACAATTTCCTGAATTGAACCAAGTCGCGATTAAAAAGTTTCCATTTATTCAAAGTAAAGAAGAGCTTATGAATATTTTAGAGTTGGCAGTTGCAGAACATGCAATCGTCATTACGACGCTGGTCAATCCTGAATTTAATGCACTCGGTAAACAATATACACAAGCACATCAATTACAATATATTGATTACATGACAGACTTAATTGATATGATTCAACAACGGACTGAGAGTCAACCGATTTTGGAAAGTGGCGCACTTCGCAAACTGGATGAACAATATTTTAAACGAATTGAAGCTATTGAATATTCAGTGAAATATGATGATGGCAAACACTTTACAGATATAGGTGAAGCGGATGCATTGATTTTAGGTGTGTCACGGACGTCTAAAACACCACTTAGTATGTATTTAGCGAATAAAGGATATAAAATAGCTAACATTCCGCTAGTGCCAGAGGTCGCTATTCCAGATGAAGTATTTAAAAATAAAAAATTAAAAGTATTTGGCTTAACTGCTAGTCCCAATTATATTATGAATATTCGTAATGAACGAGTAAGAGTGCTTGGTTTGAGTGGTCCTACGAATTATAATAGCGTTGAACGCATTAAAGAAGAATTGGCATATGCTGAAGAAATATTTCATAAGTTAAATGCTGAAGTCATTAATACGGAATATCGTTCAATTGAAGAATCAGCATTTCATATTGAACAATATTTAACATAAAAGGCGAAAAACAGTTGTAGTCATAAAATTGCTACAACTGTTTTTTTTGCGTGATCTATAATGTTGTGTTTAGATAATAAAGGGTAATAACAATGATATAGCTTAGAGATGGCGAGGTGTTAGCAATGCAAATCATATTAGATCCAGGTATTAGTCCTATTTATAAAGGAATATTACTATTTTTCTTTGTGATTAATTTAGGATTAGCTTTTATTATTATATTTTTAGATCGTGACCGGCGTGACGCTACTGCTACGTGGGCATGGCTGTTATTATTATTTGTAATGCCAATTTTTGGTTTTATAATGTATATATTCTTAGGCAGAATGGTGAAGCAAAAACGAGCACTAAGTATTAGTGAAGGTAAATTAATTGAAGATGATAAACAACGAGTGAATCAACAACTTGAAGATGCAACAGATTATGTGGTTGATACGGAGCATCAAATTACTAAAAAACATTCTGATATTGTGCATACATTATTAACACGAGAACAATCATTTCTTAGTAATAATAATAAAGTTGATATATTTACTGATGGACGTAAGTTATTTGAACAAATGAAAGAAGATTTAAGAAATGCACAAACATACATTCATATGGAATATTATATTTTAAAGTTAGATGGTATTGGTAATGAAATCCTTGAAATATTGGAACAAAAAGCGAGTGAAGGATTAGAAGTTAAATTATTGTACGATGCAGTTGGTTCAAAGTCATTACATAAATCGCGATTTAAGCAATTTCAGCAAAACGGTGGACAAGTAGAGGCTTTCTTTAAAGCGGTAATTATACCTGTGAACTTTAGAATAAATAATCGAAATCACCGGAAAATATTAGTCATAGATGGTCACAAAGGTTATGTTGGTGGTTTTAATATCGGCGATGAGTATTTAGGAAAAGATAAACAAATTGGTTATTGGAGAGATACGCATTTAAGAATTCAAGGTGATGGTGTTGATGCATTACAACTTAGTTTTATAGAGGATTGGAATTCACAATCACGTCGAGAACAATTGGATTATAGTGATAAGTACTTTCCGAATAATGCTCAATCTGAAGGTAATGTGATGATGCAGCTCGCGCTAAGTGGACCTAATGATAATTGGCATCAAATAGAGTTTGGCTATTTAAGAATGATTATGAGTGCGAAAAAATCGATTTATATCCATACCCCGTATTTTGTTCCAGATCGAGGTTACATTAACGCTTTACGGATAGCTGCTAAATCAGGTGTAGAAGTCCATATGATTATACCGAATAAACCGGATCAACCATTAGTTCATTGGGCAACTTTAGCAAGTGTTGCATTATTAATTGAAGACGGTGTCAATGTCTATACGTATGAGAATGGTTTTATTCATTCGAAAATGCTCTTGATAGATGAAGAAGTAGCGAGTGTAGGTTCTGCAAATATGGATGTACGTAGTTTCGAATTAAATTTCGAAGTGAATGCATTTATATATGATGAAACCATTACACAACAATTAAGAGCAGCTTTTAACGAAGATTTAAAAGTATCACAAAAATTAACGCAAGAACGCTATGAACAACGTTCAGGTTGGGTTAAGTTCAAACAATCAATTGCTAAATTAGCTTCGCCAATATTATAAAAAAGCTAAGTATTAAAGCTGAAAGCTGCAATTAATAATAGTTAAAGTTAACAGTACAGAAGAGATCCAGATGATAGAATCAACGTTTAGTCAATTGGTTACTGTCTCGTGGGTCTTTTTATTGTACGATAACAGTTGTCGTAAGCGTAAAAATCGCTACAATGATAAGTAAGTCGGATAAGGAGGATACATATGCAAGAAAGTTCAGTGAATTACATTTATCGCCAACTGTATAATGACTTGAAGGATGATATTTTGGCATATAAATATGAAAGCCATGAAAAATTACCATCTAAAAGAGCAATGGCACAACACGCTAATATTAGTGTAAATAGTGTGAAGGCAGCATATGAGCAATTATTGGAAGAAGGCTATATTTACACCCAAGAGCGCAAAGGTTATTACATCGAACCTTTAGAACAATTAATTGTAAAACCACAAACTCAAATTCAATTGGAAGATTACTATAGAGAAGCAGCACCACAATATCAATATTCTTTTTCACATATGAGTACTAATATCGAAAACTTTCCGATGGAGACATGGTTAAAGTTACAAAAACAAGTGTTTAGACAATTTACGTCACGACTGTCTTCGATACCTGAGTTTAAAGGGCCTATGGAACTAAGACAAACTATTGCTAAATTGGTATCTTATAAACGTGGCATTCATTGTCATCCAGAACAAATTATTATTGGGTCTGGGACGAATGTACTACTCAAACAGTTGTTAGATGTAATGGAAGAAGATAGTAAAATTGCTGTAGAAAATCCTGGTTATTCCAGATTTAGAGATTTACTCAATCGATCACAAAAAGTAACCATTCCTGTATCGTTAGATAATAAAGGTATCTCAATAAAAGCTTTAAAAGCATTAAATCCTAATTTAGTAATAGTCACACCGTCACACCAATTTCCGATGGGGACAATTATGCCGATTTCTAGACGTATAGATTTATTAAACTGGATGACACAAACGAATGGTTATATAGTAGAAGACGATTATGACAGTGAATTTAAGTATAATACTGATAATATTCCATCTTTGTATAGTTTTGATAAAAGTGGACGAGTTATATATTTAGGAACATTTTCAAAAACATTAATGCCCGGCTTACGCTTAAGTTATATGATTTTACCAACGTCGTTAGTCAAACGCTTTGAAACTACGAATCATAATGTAATTCCAGATTTTTCAATGCTGAACGCACTAACATTATACATGTTGATTAAAGATGGACATTATGAACGCTATATTAAAAAAATGCACCATATTTATGAAGAAAAAAGAATAAAGTTAATTAGAGCATTGAAAAAAGAATTTAAAGATAAAATTACTATTAAGGATACGAAAGCAGGCTTACATTTCATTGTTGAAGTGAAGACGAATTATAGTTACACGGAAATAGAAAGTCGTGCGCACGAACATCAAGTTGAGTTATATACAATAAATAGATTTACGGTGGAACCTGTAGGCGAAACGACAGCAACCAAAACATTGATTATCGGTTTTGCCAATATAGATTTGACTACAATGAGTAAGGCTGTGTCAACATTAAAAGCGATTCTTATCAAGTAACTGGTACCATATATTTTAGCTATCTGGTCCTTTACATCATACCAAGAATATTTTAAATTTTTAGAAAATAGATAAATTTCCAAATGGGATAACCATCTGTTTGGGTAGTATCGTAAAGATACGTTAGTGGAAATGTAACCGCTTTTTTGGTGGTTCATATTATAAACAGAAAACGGGGGTCTAGATATGACTAAAAATTCAAATGATTATCAAGCGCTAAGAGAAACATATGTGGCAAGAGGGGTAGGCAATGGTAACCTACACGTAGCAGATTATGCTAAAGGTGCAACTATTACTGATATTGAAGGCAATGACTTTATTGACTTTGCAGGTGCTATCGGTACATTGAATGTAGGACACTCACATCCAGAAATTACCGCACATTTAAAAAATCAGTTAGATAAATTTATACATCCAGGATTTAATGTCATTATGTATGAAAGTTATTTGAAATTAGCAGAAAAACTTGCACACATTACTCCAGGTGATTTTGCTAAAAAGACAGTATTACTGAACTCTGGTGCAGAGGCAGTAGAAAATGCTGTGAAAATTGCTAGAAAATATACAGGCAGACAATCAGTTGTTTCTTTTGTCAGAGGTTTTCATGGCCGAACAAACTTAACTATGTCTATGACTAGTAAGGTACGTCCGTATAAACTTGGATTTGGACCTTTTGCACCTGAAGTTTACCAAGCACCTTATCCTAACGTAGCAGAAAAAGCTGATAATGTATCGCAAGAAGATTTTGAAGCACAAGCTATTGCACGATTAGAAGACTTCTTTATTGAAACTGTAGATCCTGAAGAAGTAGCTTGCGTCGTTATGGAACCAGTACAAGGTGAAGGTGGTTTTATTATTCCGCCAAAATCATTTGTACAAGCAGTGAAAAAAATTTGTGAAGCGCATGGTATTATTTTTGTAGCTGATGAAATCCAAACTGGTTTTGCACGTACGGGTAAATTATTTGCCATTGAACATTTTGATGTTGAGCCAGACTTAATGACTGTATCTAAATCTTTAGCAGCAGGTTTTCCTTTAAGCGGTGTCGTTGGTAAGGCTGAAATTGTCGATAGTGCAAACCCTGGAGAAATTGGTGGTACCTATGCAGGGAATCCATTGGCATGTGAAGCGGCGTTAAAAGTTATTGAAATCATTGAACAAGAACAGTTAAACGAAAAAGCAGAAACAATAGGACAAGCTATCGAAGATAAATTGAACGCTTTAAGTGCGACACATAATTTTATACAACATACACGTAGGTTAGGAGCAATGGTTGCTTTCGAAGTTATCGATCCTCAAACTGGTAAACCAGATAAAGCATTGACTGCTAACATTGTAAAAGTTGCTAATGAACAAGGCTTGTTATTGTTGTCTGCTGGTATTAAAGGTAACGTCATACGCTTCCTAACGCCGTTAGTGATTACAGATGAAGAACTTACACGAGGCTTTGATATTTTAACGGCAGCATTAAACGAAGTAACTTCAACACAACAAGTATAATATAAGTAAGACAGTATTGTGGCTTAAACGTATTGACAATTATCTGTTTCAATATCGAGCTTTACTGTTGAAATAATAAAGGGGGTCATTGTGATGACAAAATTAGAAGTAATTAATCCAGCAACAGAAGAAGTAATATCTACTTTAGATTATACGCCTGAAGTTGAAATCAATGCTCAAATAGATCGTGCTCAAGAGGCATTTCAATCGTGGAAAGTCATAGATGCACATGAACGTGCAGCAACATTATATAAATGGGCGGAACTCATTGATAATAACATTGATGAATTAGCAGAGCTTATCACATTAGAAGGTGGCAAGCCGTATGCAGAAGCTAAAGGTGAAGTAACTTACGCTAATTCGTATGTGAAATGGTATGCCGAAGAAGCTAAGCGTGTGTATGGACGCACAATCCCTGCCAATACATCAGATAAAAAGATTCTCGTAGATAAATTTCCTATTGGTGTAGTAGGAGCTATTACACCATGGAATTTCCCTGCAGCTATGATTACACGTAAAATTGCGCCTGCAGTAGCGGCTGGTTGTACAATTATATGTAAGCCAGCTGTTCAAACGCCACTAACGACAATTAAGTTAATTGAATTAGCACATGACGCAGGTTTTCCAGAAGATGTTATTTCTTATGTCATTGCATCAGGTAGAGATGCAGGTGAGTTATTCACGAGTCATGAAGCCATTCGTAAAATCACATTTACCGGCTCTACACCAGTCGGCAAAAAATTAATTCAACAAGCGTCAGAATCGGTGAAAAATGCAACTATGGAATTAGGTGGTTTGGCACCATTTATTATTCATAGTGATGCGGATATAGATGCAGCAGTTGAAGAAACAATTGCCTCTAAATTTAGAAATGCAGGCCAAACTTGTATTTGTGCTAACCGTATTTACGTTCATCAATCCATCGTAGACGAATATACCAAAAAATTAACTGCGAAAGTACATGAACTTAAAGTAGGTAATGGCATGGATGAAGGTGTGAAAGTTGGCCCATTAATTAATAGTGATGCAGTTGCTAAAGTTTTAGATCAAGTGACAGATGCATCAACCAAAGGTGCTTCTATTTCACGTTCACTTGATGACATGACAGCGTTAGGTGGCAATTTCTTACGACCAGTTGTGATAGCGAATGCCACTCAAGATATGAAAGTAATGAACGAGGAAACATTTGGTCCATTAGCACCAGTTATGGCTTACGATGATATTGATGAAGTCATTCGCATCGCAAATGACACACCATTTGGCTTAGCGGCATATTTCTTTACTAATGATTATCGCACAGGTTTAAAATTCTATAATGAACTTGAATATGGCGTTATTGGTTGGAATGATGGTGGGCCATCTGCAGCCCATGCACCATTCGGTGGTGTCAAAGAAAGTGGTTATGGTCGAGAAGGTGCAACTGAAGGCATAGAACCATATTTAGAAACTAAATATTTATCTATCAAACAATAACTATAACACGACAACAAGTGTGTTAAGCTATCACATCGACACGCTTGTTGCCATTTATGTGGATTAATAGAATTTAATATAAGGGGTACGATATATGAAATCTCAGTTTAATAAAACAATGAATATCGTAGATGTACTGTTTTTAGCAATCGGTGCAATGCTCGGTTGGGGTTGGGTAGTATTGTCAGGTGAATGGGTTTCTACGGCTGGTTTTATCGGTAGTATTATCGCATTTGTTATCGGTGGTATTTTGGTCATTGTCATAGGTTTGACCTACGCTGAATTAGCTTCAGCCATACCAGAAACAGGTGGTGGTTTTGTTTTTGTAAAAAAAGCCTTTGCACCTGGCGTTGCTTTTATTTCAGGGTGGTCTGTGTTGTTTGGCTATGTATCAGTCATTACGTTTGAAGCAGTTGCATTACCAACAGTGATAGACTATGTTATCCCATTTCAACATCAAGGATTACTCTGGAATGTTGCAGGCTGGGATGTGTACTTAACTTGGGTACTCATCGGTTCGCTTGGTAGCATTATTTTAACATCGCTTAATTATTTTGGTGTAAAACCTGCAGCGGTATTGCAGACCGTTTTTACGATATTTATTGTAGCGGTAGGCTTGCTTTTAGTAGGTGGTGCAGGATTTAATGGTGATTTTAGTCAGCTAAAACCATTTGAAAATGGTGCAGGTGGCACATTATCTGTGTTAATGATGATACCATTTTTATTTGTAGGTTTTGATGTTATACCGCAAATTGCTGAAGAAGTAAAAGCACCAGCCAAAAAGATAGGAAGCATTTTAGTAGTTTCAATTATTGCTTCAGTTATTTTTTATTTGTTAATTGTTTTTGGTGTAGCGACAGGATTAACACCGAAAGAATTATCAACGAGTAGTTTAGCTACTGCAGATGCTATGGTAAATCTATTTGGTAGTGGTGGATTTGGTGTGTTACTTGTATTAGGTGGTGTTGCCGGCATTATCACAAGTTGGAATGCGTTTATTATTGGTGGTAGCCGTATTTTATATGCTATGGCTAAAAATGGTATGATTTCTGAGTGGTTTGCTTATATTCACCCTAAATATAAAACACCTACGCACGGCATCCTATTTCTAGGTGTCTTAGCATTTGTAGCTCCCTTATTAGGTCGTCCGGCATTACAATGGATCGTCAATGCTGGTGGAATTGGGGTCGTGTTAGGTTACTTACTTGTAGCAATTTCTTTTGTGAAACTAAGAAAGTCTCAACCAGACTTGGTCAGACCGTATCGTATTAAAAATGGTATAGCGATAGGTGTGACTGCGATTGTATTAAGTATTGGTTTTATCTTAATATATATGCCAGGTATGCCATCCTCGTTATCATGGCCATCAGAATGGTTGATTGTGTTAGCGTGGTATGTCATTGCTGCGGTGTTATATTTCACGCAGAAAAGAAAAAATTCAGTTATTACTTATCAAGCTGAAAAAACAAATTAATATATCAACATACGAGTTAAAGTGAAACTCGCTAATAAAAAAGACTAATCCTTTTTCAAGGTTAGTCTCGTACTGTCAACAAAGTTACTGGCTTTGTTGGCAGTTTTTTTGTGCGCGCTTTCCGCGGGCACTGCCTTAGCCTGTAGTCTTCGGCGAGTGCTATTCCCGCAGGAGTCGGACCAAAGCACTGCCAATACTATAGAAAAGTCTTTAGGAGAACTAATATTTAAAGTCTGTTTACCGTCAATAAAACAAAAGGGTACAGGTCAAATTTCTGGCTTTGTTGGCAGTTTTTTTGTGCACGCTTTCCGCAGGCACTGCCTCAGCCTGTAGTCTTTGGAGAGTGCTATTCCCGCAGGAGTCGGCCCAAAGCACTGTCAATAATATAGAAAAGTCTTTAGGAGAACTAATATTTAAAGTCTGTTTACCGTCAATAAAACAAAAGGGTACAGACCAAATTTCTGGCTTTGTTGGCAGTTTTTTTGTGCACGCTTTCCGTGGGCACTGCCTCAGCCTGTAGTCTTCGGCGAGTGCTATTCCCGCAGGAGTCGGCCCAAAGCACTGCTAATATGATACTAAAATATTACTTATACAAAGGCTATGTAGCATAAAATTAACGAGCCAAAGAATTCAAGAAATAGAAATAAATGTAGTTATCGTTTGTACTTGGCTATAGCTTTTAGATAAAGTACTTCATTTTAGAATTTTAAGTAAAAACTATACGTGCTTTTTACGATGCAGAGGGATTAAAAATGTTTTCAAGTATACCAGCTGATTTGTGCTACTATTAATCTAAAAAAAAGACTAATCCTTTTTCAAGATTAGTCTTTTTTGAGTCTTTATAGAAATTGATAATAATATTACTTAGGAAATATAGTGACGGATTTAGGCATTTTTATTTACTGAAGCATCGTAAATTGATTCAATCGTTTCGCCTAAAATACGGTCGAATTCTTCGTCACTTTGATTTACATTTAAATCATTAATCAATGCACGTGAGAAGCTTGCGATTAGTCCATCATTGGCTTTAAGTAAATTGTTAGCTGCTTCTCTACTATAACCACCAGATAATGCAACGACACGTACGACATTTTGATGGTTAATTAATGTTTGATATTGATTAGGATTAGTAGGAATCGTTAATTTCAGCATGACTAACTGGTCATCATTTAACTTGTTTAATTCAGTTAAAATAGAGTCAGCTAAATATGCTTCAATATCAGCTTTGTTTTCTGCGTTTATGTTGACTTCTGGTTCAATAATTGGGACTAAACCAGCAGCGATAATTTGTTTAGCTACATCAAATTGTTGTTTAACGACTAAATCAATGCCGTCTTTATTTAATTCAAGAATGTTAGAACGCATCTTAGTGCCAAAAATTTTATGCTCATTTGCGCGACTTAATAAACTATCTAATTCTGGCATTGGTTTCATTAATTGAACACCGTCTTTTTGTTCAGCCAAACCTTTATCTACTTTTAAGAATGGTACAATGCCTTTATCTGCAAGGTAATCACCAGTGTGTTTACCTTCGACTGTACGATCCATTGTTTGTTCGAATAAAATTGCTCCGACAATTTTGTCTGAAGTAAATGCAGGTGAAGCGACGATGCGAGTACGCATATCATGAACTAAATTGAACATTTCATCTTCACTATCATATTGATCTTCAGTCACGCCATAATCTTTAAGTGCTTTTGGTGTACTACCGCCACTTTGGTCTAACGCCGCAATAAAACCTTTTCCAGTTTTGATTTTTTCAAGTTGTTCTGTATTCATTACTTTCACTCCTTATATTTTATTCTCTTCTAGTATGATAAAAAATTTCGAATAACGCAATTGTTATACTATACAGTTGTAAAAGAAAGCCCACGTTTAAAAAATTATAGTTATTTACGATGTAGTGTTCGGCAAGCATAGTTTCGCTATTTATTTACGCACGCTTAGCATAAAGACAGGTGCTGGATTGTAAAAGGCATCTTGATGCTGATAAACACGTCCATGTACGGAAGTATCTGCAGTAATGTCTTCGTAACCTAACTCAAGTAATAATTGAAAGTCATAAGTAGGTCTAGGTTGTTTATTAATTGTTAAATTTTGTTTGATGGTCTCACTTTCTGTTAACATATCATCTCCGAGTTTTGCATGGGCATGGTCATTCGTGAAATCTTGATAAGATGTGAAGCTATCTTGGCCATAATTAGCATCGATATTGATTAAAATACCATCCTGTTTTAAGACACGCAGCCATTCTTGATATGCTGCTTTTGGATGTGGTAGTAACCACGTCACATTGCGTGCAATGACTACATCAAATGTTTGATTATCAAAGTTTAAAGATTCTGCATCCATAATTTGAAAATCTATAGTTTGTTGAAAACGAGCTGCGTTCTGTTGCGCAGAGTGAACCATCTCAGGAGATAAGTCAATACCGTTAACAGTTGCACCTTGTTGTGCGCATAAAATAGCTAAAAAGCCAGCGCCTGTACCAATATCTAAAATACGCATATTTGGACGAATCGTAATATAACGTGAAATTTCAGTTAACCATGATGTTGCATGGTCACTTTCCAATTCAGCTTGTTTATCTTCACTAAAAGTGGTGGCACGTTTATTCCAATAATCAATAATTTGTGTTTTGTTCGTTTGTGTCATATAACAACCTCATTAATATAAAATTTTAAGCTATGTAATGTGTAAAAGACGATTCTATTATAACAAATTGAAGTGTTCCAATGTTAATTGGTAACATGCATAAGCATATTTAGTTGCATTTTAGTAATGAATCATGAACTATAGAAAGTAAGCGCGTTACAAATTGTATTACTGTAACGATAAAATAAAACAAGGGTAGGAGATGCTGTCATGAAAATAGGGACAATTGGTACTGGTTTTATAGTCGATCGCTTTTTGTCAGCGATTGGTGAAATTGAAGACGTTAGTTGCGTTGCTATGTACACACGTAATTACGATAATGCTAAGGTGTTAGCGGACACTTACGGTATTGATACGATACATACAAATATAGATGCTTTTTTTAATGATAATACTATAGATGTAATATATATTGCTTCACCTAATAGTTTGCATTATAAGTATGCAAGTGAAGCACTCAAACATGGTAAACATGTTATTTGTGAAAAACCATTAACATCAACAGTAAAAGAAGCAGAAGCACTTATCCAATTAGCACGTGACCAAAAACTAATGCTGTTTGAAGCCATAACGACGATACATTTACCCAACTATCAACTAGCAAAAGCGCAGTTACATAAATTAGGACATATTAAAATGATTCAATGTAATTACGGAAAATATTCAAGTAGATATGATGCCTTGTTACGTGGAGAGTCACCGAATGTTTTTAATCCTAAATTTTCTGGAGGGGCGCTAGCGGATATTAATATTTATAACTTACACTTTGTGCTCAGCCTCTTCGGAGAACCTCGAGACGTGCAATATATGGCAAATAAACATGCCAATGGTATTGATACTTCTGGTATATTAACCCTGCAATATGATGATTTTCTTGCCACGTGTGTTGGTTCTAAAGATACGAATGGTATAGATTTCATACAGATTCAAGGTGAAGAAGGATTTATGCATATAGAGAATGGTGCAAACGCTTTTGATAAAGTAACATTGCATCTTAAAGATGGTCAGTATGAGTTAAATAATCAACTCACAGACAATTTGCTATACTATGAGACTGTTGATTTTAAAGAGATTTATGATCAAAGTGATTATACAAGGTGCTATGACTTGTTAACACATTCACTAGCAGTGATGAGAACATTTGAACAAGCAAGACAGACTGCTGGCATTGCTTTTGCGTCTGACCAACAATAGTTTATTAATACAAACAAAAAGCTGGAACATATGTCATGTTCCAGCTTTTTGTTTGTATTGACGGTAATCATAAATCATAAACTGAATGTTCAACAATGTAACATAATAAAGTTAGAGTTTAAAAACACTTAAAAAATATGATGTACGCGTGGATTTGAACCGTAATCATTTACCTGCTTATCTCCTGGTAGTAAAGAAAAAATCAATATCAAAATTGATACGACTAAGGAAAAAATACTAATAGGGAAAGTGATGATGATTGCAAACGTCCCTGTTGGTGCAATATAGCTCAGTAACTGCGTATACAGTATTGTAATACCGAATAATGTTGGTAATAACATTGTTCTTCCAGAATCATGTAATCTACGTGTTGATACAGCATAATCAGGAACAAAAAAGATTAAAGCGAGTAGTGTGTTTACTATTGAAATACTTTGTTCAGAAAAACTTAAAACAGTAGCACAAAAAATATTAATCACAGCTGTAAAAATAACATGATTTAATAATATTGGATACCACAGTGCTTTACGTCTAGAACGCCCCTTAAAGTTTAAAGCATTGCGCCAATATTCAGCATAAAAAGTCCACATAACATTCCCTCGTTTCATAGATAAAACAATTTTTATAATACCAATACTACTTAAAACGTGTGTCCTTGACAATAACTATTCGCTTATTGAAATAAAAATCATGGAATTTATTAATTTTTATGAGTAAGAAATAATGTTACCACGCAAAATACGAAATATTTACTTTCCGAGAATAATAAAATACATCGATAAATATGGACATATGATGTTTTGCAGAAGAAATAAAATTAGCAAGAAAATGAAGATGATATGTCAAATTGAGTTTAGGCAGTGCATGCAAAAAATAGCGTGTATTTTAATTTTTTTAAATGGATATTTATGCTATAAAAACGAATAAAAATTCATCATTGCACCGTTGTAAGATTTGTTCATTTCGTTAAATTAAAATTTAACACTATGATTGTGGCGATTTTTATGAGAAAGAAAAATATGTAATATATATATTTATTCATCGTGAAAGATTCTGAAAACTGTATGCAATTTGCATTATTATATATTTTTAGTTAACCTCATGTTTGTGAATTAAATCTTATGCATTTGTTTTCGCGCTAGCGTAATGAAATGTTTGGAATATGAAAATCAATTTGATTGGGGGACCCATTTTTGGATAAAGAAAAAGAACGTAGAAGTAAGGTTATGGATTGGACAACCTTCATAGGTGCTTTTGCTATTTTATTAATTTGTGTTATTCCTATGATGGTTTTTCCAAAAGCAAGCGAAGTTTTTATTACTCAATTAAATGATATAGTGACTACCAATTTAGGTGTCGCATACATAGTTATCGGTTTGGCAGTATTAATTTTTGTACTGTACATTGCATTTGGTAAGTATGGAAATGTCACGTTAGGTCGTGCGAATGACCGACCTGAGTTTAATACATTTAGTTGGGCAGCAATGTTGTTTTGTGCTGGAATCGCTTCTGATATTTTATATTGGGGATTAATAGAATGGGTTTATTATTTCCAAGTTCCACCGCATGGGGCAAAAGGTAAGTCAGCGGAAGCTTTAGAATATGCCACAATGTATGGCATGTTCCATTGGGGACCAATTGCATGGGCATCATTTGTATTGCCAGCATTAGCTATTGGTTATTTGATTTTTGTGAAAAACAAGCCAGTTTATAAAATTAGTCAAACGATGAGACCAATTTTAAAAGGTCACACGGATGGATTTATTGCTAAAATTATTGACGTATTATTTATACTTGGTTTAGTTGGTGGAACGGCGACGTCATTAGCATTAGGTGTGCCAATGGTTTCAGCCGGTTTGGAAAATCTTTTTGGCGTTGACGGTAATAGTATGATTACCAAAAGTATAGTTTTATTAGGTGTTACTGCTATTTTTGCTTATAGTTCATACTCGGGTTTGAAAAAAGGTATTAAAGTTCTCAGCGATGCCAATGTGATATTAGCATTTGTTTTACTAGCATTTGTACTCATTGTCGGGCCAACATTGTATATTTTAGAAAATACAGTGACAAGTGCCGGTAATATGTTTAAAAACTTTTTCCAAATGGCGACTTGGTTAGAACCAGAAGCGAGTATACCTGGTAATAAAGATACGAAATTCCCTGAGTCATGGACAGTATTCTATTGGGGTTGGTGGTTCGTTTATGCGCCATTTATCGGCTTATTTATTGCTCGTATCTCACGTGGCCGTACACTGAAAGAAGTTGTTTTAGGAACGATAATATATGGCACATTCGGTTGTATGTTGTTCTTTGGTATCTTTGGAAACTATGCAGTATATTTACAAGTTTCAGGTACTTTTGATGTTGTAAGTCATATCAATTCGATGGGACCAGAAGCAACCATAATTTCAATTTTAGATCATTTGCCGTTAGGTAAGGTTGTCATTGTATTATTCTGTATCTCAGCTATTTTATTCTTAGCAACGACATTTGATTCAGGAGCATATATCTTAGCTGCTGCATCACAAAATATGGTTATTGGAGAGCCAATCAAAGCCAATCGTCTATTTTGGGCTTTTGCATTATGTTTACTACCATTTTCATTAATGTTAGTAGGTGGTGAGGAAGCGATGACCGTACTTAAAACGGCCACCGTAGTTTCCAGTGTGCCACTGCTAGTCATATTTGTGATGATGATGTACTCGTTTATTCAAACGTTAAATAAAGATCGATTGAAATTACAACGTCGTGCTGATAAATATAAAGAGATAGAACGTCGTTCATTGCGCATTACGCAAATTGGTGAGAAAAAGCAAGATGATAACTTATAAATAACAGAAGCGCAAAAGTATTAGTTATAGCGCTAAGCTGTCGACAATGTCACTGACCTTGTCGGCAGTTTTTTTTGTGCACTTTCTGCGGTCACTGCCTCAGCCTGTAGTCTTCGGCGTGTGCTGTTCCCACAGAAGTCGGCCCCCGGCAATGATGACTAGTATTGAAAAAAGCTTGGTTTGAAGCGCATTTGCAATGCAGTCAGCTACTGCCAATATAACAAAAGACTAGGACAATCAATATTGTCCTAGTCTCTTGTCTACGTTACTTAATTTCTTTTTGCTCTGGAATTGGGAAATATTCAAAAATTTCACCTGATTCAATTGCGTCACTTAAATTTGCTAACCATTCATAGTAAGGCAACGTATCGATAAGTTGTTGCTTTATTGTTTCAGCTTCGGTTTTAGTAGTTGCGTCTACCTGTTCATCATTGATGAGCTTATCTAAAAGTGCAACAGCTTCATAAACACCATCACGATTAATTTCAATTTCTCGATTCCATTTATGAGGGAAGAAGTTACTGAAGAAATTGAAAAAGTTTTTTTCTGCAATAAAGTGTTGTTTTCTACTACCACGCGTGAATTTTTGTTTCACGATATCGTATTCTTGTAAACGTTTGACACCGGCACTCATACTAGGTTTACTCATTTGAAGTTGTTGACGCATTTCGTCTAAAGTCATGCTTTCTTCAAATAACATCGTGCCATACAAATTTCCGACGCTCCGATTAATACCATACAAGTCCATAGTTGCACCGATTGCATTGATAACAATATCTTTAGCTTGGTCTACTAACACTTCAGGTTGTTCTTTATTCACCATAAGGTGCACCTCCAAATCCATTCATAATATTATTAATAAAATAAGACGCGTTGATACCAATATTACCATAATACTACATGATATTTTGATGTATAGCGTCGATTTTAATAATTAAATGCGTTTGACACACTTTCAATTACTATGCTAACATAAGTTTGTAAAATTCGTTAAATAAAAATTTAACAAAGTTAACGGAGGTATTTTGATGGAACTTGTAAACAATTTATCTCGTCGTCAATATATTGATGGTGAGTGGGTAGATAGTGCAAATAATGAAACACGTAAAATTATCAATCCATATAATCAAGAAACAATTATAGAAGTTGCAGAAGGCACAGCCGAAGATGCTGAACGCGCAATTTTGGCAGCGAGAGAATCGGTTGAATTAGGTGAATGGACTCAAGAAACAAGTGAAGTCAGAGCACAGAAAGTAAGAGCAATTGCAGATGCAATCAAAGCGAATAAAGAAGAATTAGCAAGACTAGAAACATTAGATACTGGTAAGACTTTGGAAGAATCATATGCTGATATGGACGATATCCATAATGTCTTTATGTATTTTGCAGGTTTAGGCGATAAAGACGGAGGTGAATTAATCGATTCACCAATTCCAAACTCAACAAGTAAAGTTGTAAAAGAGCCTGTAGGAGTGGTGACACAAATTACACCATGGAATTATCCTTTATTACAAGCTTCATGGAAAATTGCACCAGCATTAGTAGCTGGTTGTTCCTTAGTTATGAAGCCAAGTGAAATTACGCCTTTAACAACGATTCGAGTATTCGAATTAATGGAAGAAATAGGTTTCCCTAAAGGGGTTATCAACTTAGTCTTAGGTAAAGGATCTGAAGTAGGAGAACCGTTATCTTCTCATCCAGAAGTAGACTTAGTTTCTTTCACAGGTGGAATTCAAACTGGTAAACACATTATGAAGCAAGCAGCGGACCATGTGACAAATATCGCCCTAGAATTAGGTGGTAAAAACCCTAACGTCATCTTTGACGATGCTGATTTTGATTTAGCAGTGGATCAAGCTTTAAATGGTGGTTATTTCCACGCAGGACAAGTATGTTCCGCAGGTTCTAGAATTATTGTGCATAACGATATTAAAGATAAATTTGAAGCAGCACTAATCGAACGTGTAAAAAATATCAAATTAGGTAATGGCTTTGATGAAACAACAGAAATGGGACCAGTCATTTCTGCAGAACATAGAACGAAAATTGAAAACTACATGGAAATTGCTAAAGATGAGAACGCAACAATTGCGATTGGTGGTAAACGTCCAGAGCGTGAAGACTTACAAGATGGTTTCTTCTTTGAACCAACTGTAATCACGAACTGTGATACATCAATGCGAATCGTGCAAGAAGAAGTCTTTGGCCCAGTAGTGACAATCGAAGGTTTTGATACAGAAGCAGAAGCAATCCAATTAGCGAATGATTCGATTTATGGCTTAGCTGGTGGCGTCTTTACGAATGATGTTGGCAAAGCAGAACGCGTTGCGAGTAAGTTGAAAATGGGTACGGTATGGATTAATGATTTCCATCCATATTTTGCACAAGCACCTTGGGGCGGCTATAAACAATCAGGTATTGGTAGAGAATTAGGGAAAGCAGGTCTAGCAGAATACCAAGAAGAAAAACATATATTGCGTAATACTAATCCAGAAGCAGTGAATTGGTTTGGTAAATAAGCGCACAATCAAGACAAACTTAGGAGGTTTTTACACACATGAAACAATCTTATGATTATATAATTATTGGTGGCGGTAGTGCTGGTTCAGTACTAGGCGCACGTTTAAGTGAAGATAAATCGAAAAACGTATTAGTGTTAGAAGCAGGACGTAGTGACTATTTTTGGGATTTATTAATTCAAATGCCAGCAGCGTTAATGTATCCAGCAGGTAATAAACTATATGACTGGATTTACGAAACTAATGCAGAGCCATTTATGGATGGACGTAAAGTAGGACACGCCCGAGGTAAAGTGCTAGGCGGTTCAAGTTCTATAAATGGTATGATTTATCAACGTGGGAATCCACTTGATTATGAAAAATGGGCAGAACCAGAAGGTATGGAAGGCTGGGACTTTGCACATGTTTTACCATATTTTAAACGATTAGAAAATACATTTGGTGCGTCAAAAGACGATAAGCATCGTGGTCATCATGGGCCGATTAAATTAAGACGTGGACCAGCAGACAATCCATTGTTCCAATCATTTTTTGAAGCTGGTGTAGAAGCAGGCTATAATAAGACACCAGATGTCAATGGTTATCGTCAAGAAGGTTTTGGACCTTTCGACAGTAATGTAAGTAATGGTCGTCGTGTGTCAGCTTCAAGAGCATACTTACACCCTGCAATGCGTCGTAAAAACTTAGATGTTGTAACACGTGCATTTGTTACGAAAATCAACTTTGAAAGTAATAATAAAGTTTCTGGCGTTACATTTAAACGTAATGGTAAAGAACAAACGATAAATGCGAAAGAAGTTATTTTATCAGGTGGTGCCATCAATACACCACAATTATTACAATTATCTGGAATTGGTGATGCAGAGTTCTTAAAATCTATGGATATCGAGCCACGTATTGATTTACCTGGTGTGGGTGAAAACTTTGAAGACCATTTAGAAGTTTACGTACAACATAAGAGTAAAGAACCTATTTCATTACAACCTAGTTTAAATAAACTTAAAATGCCTTGGATTGGTATGCAATGGCTATTTGCACGTAAGGGTGCGGCAGCATCTAACCACTTTGAAGGTGGGGGTTTTGTTCGTTCAAATGAAGACGTAGATTATCCAAACTTAATGTTCCACTTCTTGCCGATAGCTGTAAGATATGATGGTCAAAAAGCACCAGTTGCACATGGGTATCAAGTGCACGTAGGACCAATGTACTCTAACTCACGTGGACATTTAAAAATTAAGTCCAAAGACCCATTTGAAAAACCAGAATTTATCTTTAATTATCTATCAACAGAAGAAGATAAGCGTGAATGGGTAGAAGCAATTCAAGTTGCGCGTAATATTTTAAATCAATCAGCTATGGATCAGTATAATGGTGGAGAAATTTCACCTGGGCCAGAAGTACAAACACCAGAAGAAATTATTGACTGGGTTAAACGTGATGGCGAAACAGCATTACACCCTTCATGTAGTGCGAAGATGGGTCCGGCATCAGATCCAATGTCAGTAGTTGATCCAGAGACAATGAAAGTACATGGTATGGAAAACTTACGTGTTGTGGATGCTTCAGCAATGCCACGTACAACAAATGGTAATATCCATGCACCAGTATTAATGATGGCAGAAAAAGCAGCAGACATAATTCGTGGTAAAGAATTATTAGCACCTGAGTATGTTGACTACTATCAACACGGTGTTAGTGACAAAGATGCTGGAACAATTAAATAATAGCGTCAAAGCTGTAAAATAATTGTAGAGTAAAAGAACTTGGAACGTGTTTAATGTTCCAAGTTCTTTTTGTATATCTATAGTAAGTGACGATGTAAAATGTTAATTTAAATAGTTTTATGCTTTATAACTTTACATGTTGTTGATAGGCATGAAGTAATTTATAAGTTGTACGAATTGTAGGTATTGCTAAATTGTGTTTAATTCCCTTATGAAAGATAAAACCCTGTATGGCTTCTACTTCTATAGGACGTGAGTGTAAATAGTCATAATACATACTTGTACCCATTTCATCAGGATAACCATTATAAATAGAAAAGATGTCATCAACAATAGTTTGAGGTAACTGAATGCCTTCAGCTTTAGCAACTTGTACACCTTCAAGTAATAAGTCACGACATAATTGTTTAGCCTCTTCAGTTTGTAATACTTTGGCAGGTGTTTGTGTTAACGCAGTAACTGTATTAATACCCAAATTAACAAGCAATTTATACCAAATTTTAGTAGTGATATCGTCTTCTAAAACTAAAGTGAGTTGTGTATGTTGAAGTTGTCGTGCAAGTGCTTGTGTATGTGAATCTTTTTGAATATGAAGTATTTCATCTCGATAGTGCAACACGTTATCGTGCTGCTTTTGGCCACTAATATAGACTACTGCTTGATAGATATGCGGTAGCTGTAAACTATCTGTATTGACGTAACCATTTTGCGCTAAAATTACAAGTGTATTAGAGGAGCAAATCCGTTGTATATGAGGCATTACAGAATCTAATTGATACGTTTTGACAGCAACAAATACAACATCAACCTTACCTTTAGCTTCGGTTAATGGTGTGACATTTAGCGGTTGTGCTACATTATTATCTCCCGGGTAATAATTGATCGTCTTATGTTGACGTCCTAATAAACTTACAGTAGAAAAAGATTTTTTGAGTTCATAAGCGATAGTACAACCTACAGCACCTGGTCCAATTACAGCAAATTTTGTCATATCTTACTACTTCCTTTTTGGGTATGATTTTTATATACTATTGCTAATATTATAACAAATGGGGTTAAATGATGGTTAAAACTATAAGTGATTTATTAACAATGAAACAAAATAAGGAAAAGATATCTATGCTCACTGCCTATGACTATCCAAGTGCCAAACAAGTAGAAGCAGCGCATATTGATACGATATTAGTCGGTGATTCTTTAGGTATGACAGTGCTTGGTTATGACAGTACAGTTCAAGTTACTTTAGACGATATGATACATCATAGTAAAGCTGTGAAGCGAGGCGCACCGAATACGTTTATCGTTGTTGATATGCCTTTTGGGACGGTGGGCAGTAATCCAGACCAAGATATAGCTAATGCAGTTCAATTATATCAACAAAGTGGGGCACATGCGATTAAAGCTGAAGGTGCACATATTGAATCATTTATTATACGTTGTAAAGCATTAGGCATCCCAGTCGTACCCCATCTTGGGTTAACACCACAAAGTGTCGGTATTATGGGTTATAAAATGCAAGGTGCTTCGACTGAAGCAGCACAACAGTTAGTAGCTGATGCACAACGCATGGAACAAGCTGGCGCAATTATGCTTGTGTTAGAAGCTGTGCCTAGTGACTTAGCACGTAAAATTAGTAAGACTTTGACTATTCCGGTGATCGGTATTGGTGCAGGTGTTGGTACAGATGGGCAAGTATTGGTCTATCACGATGTTTTAAATTATGGTGTAGACCGACATGCTAAATTCGTCAAACAATATGGTGATTTTGCTATAGGTGTTGAAGCATTGCAACAATACCATACAGAAGTGAAAAAGCATGAATTTCCATCAGTTGAACATACGTACAAAAAGAAAGTTTGGGACGAGGAGTAGAACAATGACACAAGTTATTTCAAATATTCAAGAGATGCAATCGTTAATGCTACAATTAAGAAAATCAAATAAATCTATAGGTTTTGTACCTACAATGGGTGCACTACATGATGGTCATTTAACCATGATGCAACAATCTGTGAGAGAGCAAGATATCACTGTTGCGAGTGTATTTGTAAATCCTTTACAGTTTGGGCTTGATGAAGATTTTGATGCATATCCAAGGCAAATTGAACAAGATGTCAGTTTAGTAGAGACTGTAGGTGTGGATTATGTGTTTTATCCATCAGTTGATGATATGTATCCAGCTGAATTAGGTGTAGCGTTAAAAGTAGGTAGACTTGCTACAGTGTTAGAAGGTGCACAACGACCAGGTCATTTTGATGGTGTCGTTACAGTGGTAAATAAATTATTTAATATTATTCAACCAGATGTTGCTTACTTCGGCAAAAAAGATGCCCAACAATTAGCTATTGTTGAAAAAATGGTAGCAGACTTTAATCATAATATTCGTATTGTAGGTGTTGATATTATTAGGGAAGCAGATGGTTTAGCTAAAAGTTCACGCAATATTTATCTTACTACTCAAGAACGTGAAGAAGCAGTACATTTATACAAAAGTTTGTGCTATGCTAAGCAATTATATGATGAAGGTGAACGTCGCAGTGACGTGCTCATAAAAGGTGTGACACAATGTTTGACCTCTCATACGAGTGGTAATGTAGAAGAAGTTGCTGTATACAGTTATCCAGAATTAAAGGAACAAAAGTACATATCAGGACGTATTTTTATTTCTTTAGCAGTGAAATTTTCTACAGCACGCTTGATCGATAATATTATAATAGGAGAGGTATTTTAATGATTAGAACAATGATGAATGCTAAAATTCACAGAGCCAGAGTGACAGAATCTAATTTGAATTATGTAGGCAGCATTACGATTGATAAAGATATACTAGAAGCTGTGGATATTTTACCTAATGAAAAAGTAGCGATTGTAAATAATAATAACGGTGCGCGTTTTGAAACGTATGTTATTGAAGGTGAACGAGGTAGTGGCAAGATTTGTTTGAATGGTGCTGCGTCACGTTTGGTTGAAGTGGATGATATTGTAATTATTATGACCTATGTTGCTCTGAATGAAGAAGAACTCCAGTCACATGTTCCTAAAGTAGCTGTGATGAATGAATATAATCAAATAACTCAAATGTTGCATGAAAAAGAGAGTCAAACGATTCTAGAATAATATAATAAAAGTAATCATATTAAACAAACTTATGTTTTTATGATTACTTTTTTTAATTCATTATTATAATCACACATATATAAGGGGATAATAAAATGAAGAAATATAGACTAACGTTCAGTTTAGTGATTATTTTATTTTTGTGTGTTGGTTATACAACGTTAAATGAACTGAAATATTTGGACAAACATACCTCTGTTGTGGCAGTAGGTGACAACTTAATCCATCCTGTAGTTTATAATGATGCGAGTCAACAAGATGGTACGTTTGATTTTAGTGAAATGTATAAACCAGTAGAACAGTATATTCAATCAGCAGATATAGCGTATATTAATCAAGAATCTCCTATGGGTGGAGATGATAAAGCATTTTCAGGTTTTAAACGTTTTAATACACCAAGCCAGTTAGCACAAAATGTAGTAGCAAGTGGTTTTAATCTTATTAATGGGGCTAATAATCATGCTTTAGATCAAGGAGTAGCTGGATTGGAACATCAAATTGATTTATGGAAGCGTCATCGTACAATGTACACTGGTACATTTAAGTCGTCCGAAGATCGTAATAATATTCCAATTAAAAAAGTTAAAGGTATTAAAGTTGCTATGCTGAGTTATACATATGGTACGAATGGTCTAAAGCGTAAAGCGCCTTATCATATTAATTATTTCGATGAAGCGGTGATTAAACGTGATATTGCTAAAGCGCGTAAATTAAGTGATGTAATTATTGTATCCGCGCATTGGGGCAAAGAAGGCAAAAGTAAGCCTAGTAACAAGCAACGGTATTATGCACAATTGTTTGCAGATGAAGGTGTTGATGTTGTTTTAGGTATGCATCCTCACGTTATACAACCAATGGAATGGGTTGAAGGAAAGCATGGTCAGCGTACTTTGGTAGCCTATTCACTGGGAAATTTTCTTAATGGCCAAGAAACAGGTGACGAGAAAAATATCCTTGGTGGAAGTGTGAATTTTGATATTAACAAAAGTCCTAACGGGGTGTCGATTGAGGATGTACGGTGGAAATCATTAGTCATTCATAATGAAATTGTAGACCCTGGCAATAGCGATAGCAGATATAATTTTGCTGTATATCCGTTACATCGATATCCAACTAAGTTAGCAGATAAACATTCTGTACAGTTTAAAGAAGATAGTGATATGTCTGTAGCGCATTTACAACAACATACACGTTCGATTATAGATGAACAGTTTTTAACTCCAACAAGTTATTGACAGTATAAAGGTGAGCGAGAGGTGTCTAGGAATCATTTCAGTGGATGTAGTGAAAACCGATTTTGTTAGCAGTTTTTGTGCACGCTTTCCGCGGGCACTGCTTCAACCTGTAGTCTTCAGCTAGTGCTATTCCCGCAGGAGTCGGCTCAAATTACTGCTAATATATAGAAAAATCTTTTGGAGTACTAATGTTTAAGGTCTGTTTACTGACAATAAAACAAGAGGATACAGACAAAGTTTTCGGTTTTATTGGCAGATTTTTTGTACAGACTTCCGTAGGCGTTGCCTTAGGCTAGTGTCTTTGGCTAGTGGGCTTTCTTCTGTAATTGGCCAAAAAACTTTCAATATTAAACGAACCTTAGGTGAAAGTAGCCTAAGGTTCGTTTATGTTTAAAGCAAGAGATTGAGACGACAAAATTTTTAATGACACTAGGTCTTTGTAGCGCTTCCTATGTGTGTTGTAAGTTAGTGTGTAACTTTTTTAGCTAAATCAGTAATATATAAGAAAAAGTCATCATGATCAACATGAGTAACAACGTCTACTTCTCGACCGTTAGTTTCATCTTGGTAAATTTTACCTTGGCTAGGACCATCAGTGATAACAGCGGCTTTCACAGTGTATTGATGTACTAATTCAGGTTTACCAATATAAGCAGTTGTTAATACATCCCATAAAAAGTAAGTAGAGTTTGTTTGGAAATGTGTTAGTGGTGGAACTGCTGCGTAACTAACTCCTAAGAAATCAACCCCGATATGATGACGTTCGTCGGCCCATTGTTGTCGAATAGCAGGTGTTAACGGTACTTGATTGGTACTTTCAAGCGCAACCATATCAATTGAAATAGTAGTATTAAATACTGCAGCTACAGCCTCAGGGTCCCAAAAAGCATTCCATTCGGCACTGCCATCATGTTCCGGCTCTTCAACATTACCTTTAGATAAGAATGTGCCTCCCATCCATACTAAACGTGCAATATTGTGTTCTATAGTTGGATTTACTGCTAAAGCTTTAGCTAAATCAGTTAATGGTCCAGTAAATAATAAGGTTACAGGCTCAGAAGATTGACTTACTTTGTCAATAATATCTTGATAGGCGTCGGTATCAAGTATTGTAGACTGTGAAGCGGTAGGTTCATTTAAAATAGGTAAAGCATCCATAAAAAAGGCATGCATACGCCAATCTTTAGGGAATGGGTTTTTGCCACGTTCTTTAGAAGCGGCAACATCTATCTGTGTAGTTGAAAAGCGATTGATAATTTTTTGGGATGCACTCGTTGCAGGTTCTACATAACTATCTGCGCCAATTGCACTTACACCAATAAGATTAATGTTTTCCATTTGTAATAATAAGAATAATGAAATTAAATCATCCACGCCACCGTCATGATTAAAATAAAGTTGTTTCATATGTTTGCACCTCCAAGTTAAATATAACTACTTTATTATACCACGCTAAAAAAAGTGAATTAAGTTGCTTAACCCTTTAATGAACTTATTTATGATTAGTGTTTTAGCAACTTAGTATTAACTTTAAGTGCATAAATAACGAAAGATATTTTAATTTAGCAAAAGTGTGTAAAATTAAAATTTCTAATTTGGTGTTTATATTTATCTGTATAGGTTATTTGTAAAGGTAGATACAAATAAGGGGTGTTTTTGTGTGAAATTCAAAAAGGAAAACGTGAATCACGTTGATTCAAGTAAAGCCAAAAAAACAGTCGTTGCCACGGGTATTGGTAATGCAATAGAGTGGTTTGACTTTGGTTTGTATGCCCAGTTGGCAGTCATACTTAGTGCAAACTTTTTTGGTAATTTACCTCAAGAAATGCAAATCATTTCAACTTTTGCAGTATTTGCATTTGCTTTTATAGTAAGACCAATAGGTGGTATTTTCTTCAGCCACCTTGGAGATAAATATGGTAGAAAAATTGTATTATCTACTACAATTTTATTAATGGCCGCATCTACGTTGATGTTAGGTCTGTTACCAACACAAGATCAAATAGGCATTTGGGCACCTATTTTGTTACTTGTAGTTAGAATGATACAATCCTTTTCAACAGGAGGAGAGTATGCAGGCGCCATGACTTTTATTGCTGAGTCTTCACCTGATAGTACTCGCGGTAAATTAGGAAGTGGCTTAGAAATCGGTACATTGGCAGGTAATATTTTGGCAGCAATATTGGCTGGTACAATGTATGCTTTATTATCAGACCAACAAATGGCTGATTGGGGTTGGAGAATACCGTTTATTATTGCAGCTCCACTAGGTATTGTCGGTATTATTCTGCGTAGTAGTTTGGATGAGAGTCCGGCATATGAATCTACGTTAGAAGAACAAGAAGAATTAGAATATTCTTATTTAGATATCTTCAAATATTATTGGAAAGACGTTATTGTGTGCTTTACTGGTGTAGCATTTTTAAATGTTGCTAACTACATGGTGCTGTCATACATGCCATCATTTTTAAATACCACAATTAATCTAGGTGGTACGATGGGATCTATATTAAGTACGATAACCATGGCACTTATGATACCGGCAGTCTTTTTCTTTGGTTGGTATAGTGATAAAGTGGGCAATAAACGTACAACGATGTTTGGACTTGCAGGATTTAGCTTATTTTCAATTTTGGCATTTTGGCTAATGACTATACCATCCATTCCAGTTGTAATTATAGGTCTCTTTATTATTGCACTGTTTATGTCAACGTTTGAAGGTGTTATGCCTTCAGTGTTACCAAGTATGTTCCATACTAAAGTAAGATTGCGAACATTATCATTGGTATATAATATTGGTGCTGCTATTTTTGGTGGCCTAACGCCATTCATTTTATCAACTTTAGTGGAAACAACTGGCCAACAAATTGCACCATCTTATTACTTAGTAGCTATTAATGTTATTGGTTTATTAATCTTTGGCTTTATGTTCAAGTCAACGTCAAATAAATCATTACGTGGTGCATATCCGAATGTAGAAAGTCAGTCAGAGTATGAAGAAGTTATTAAGAATCCTAAAGATGCACTATGGTGGACAGAAGAAGATAAGCCTCAGTAATGGCTTAGCATATTAAAAAGTAGATAAATATGGGGTAGCAGAGTAATCTTTTGAAAATAAGATTGCTCTGCTCTTCTTTTTTATGCTTATTCGTAGCGTGTAGAATTTTACGGCAGCGTATTTGTGTTACATTAAATCGTACAAAATAAAGGCTAATTTCGTGAGAAAAAATGCATATATCACTCGCAAAGTGTAAAATATATTATTATAGAGAAAAATGTACCAAATTTATAATTTA
Source organism: Staphylococcus arlettae (assembly GCF_002902345.1). GTDB lineage: Bacteria > Bacillota > Bacilli > Staphylococcales > Staphylococcaceae > Staphylococcus > Staphylococcus arlettae. The sequence goes on along the minus strand of NZ_PPQB01000012.1, from coordinate 52,085 downwards.
TATGATTATGTAAACGGTTAAATGTTGTTATAAAGGGCTGTATGAGACAAAGTATTGTTCAGTGGAAAGCATAGAAATTATAAAATTTATGAATAAATAAGTTACATAAGCAAGTGCCGATTTATTGACTGTACGTATAGCATAAACGAAGTTAATTCAAAAAAACGATTATGCATCAATTAGCTATATAACGTATTTTTATACAATTAATGTTATATATTGTTAGCTGTTTGACTGGTTTTTAAATAAGTGTATAATAATCGACTATACAATAAAATGTATATTGTGTATAACAAGAATAAAGATGAGTATAAAAGACAAAAAATGTTATAGGGGTTTGTATGGAAAAACAGAATAAGAGTAATAAGATTAATTTAGCGCAACTCGTACTACTAGGCTTAGGATCACTTATTGGTTCTGGTTGGTTATTTGGTGCGTGGGAAGCATCTTCTATTGCTGGACCAGCAGCAATTATTTCATGGATTATCGGTTTTGCGGTTATTGGCTCAATAGCGTATAACTATATTGAAATTGGCACGATGTTCCCTCAATCCGGTGGTATGAGTAACTATGCACAATATACACATGGTTCTTTGCTTGGTTTTATTGCAGCTTGGGCCAATTGGGTATCCCTTGTAACAATTATCCCGATTGAAGCAGTCTCTGCAGTACAGTATATGAGTTCATGGCCTTGGGATTGGGCTAAGTTTATGGGCAATTTAATGGAAGGAGGCTCAATAAGTAATATTGGCTTATTGGCTGTCTTCGTTATTATCATCATATTTTCATTATTAAATTATTGGTCTGTTAAATTATTAACCTCATTCACTAGTCTGATTTCGGTGTTTAAATTAGGTGTTCCATTATTAACAATTATCATGTTAATGATTTCTGGCTTCGATACTGGCAATTATGGGCACTCAGTTGGTACATTTATGCCTTATGGCAGTGCGCCAATATTTGCAGCTACAACAGCTTCTGGAATTATTTTCTCATTTAATGCATTTCAAACTATCATTAATATGGGTTCTGAGATAGAGAAACCAGAAAAGAATATTGCTAGAGGAATTGCCATTTCATTAACATTAAGTGCAGTGCTTTACATAGTGTTGCAAAGTACCTTTATTACATCAATGCCAAGCGATATGCTCCACGGCAATGGTTGGGCAGGTATTAATTTCAACTCACCATTTGCTGATATGGCTATTTTACTTGGATTGAATTGGCTAGCTATTTTACTTTATATTGAAGCAGTGGTTTCACCATTTGGTACTGGTGTATCATTTGTGGCCGTTACAGGTCGTGTGTTACGTGCAATGGAAAAAAATGGACATATACCGAAATTCTTAGGACAGATGAATGAAAAGTACAAAATTCCACGTGTTGCAATAATATTCAATGCTGTTATAAGTATGATTATGGTAACTTTATTCCGTGATTGGGCAGTATTAGCCAGTGTAATTTCAACTGCAACATTAGTCGCGTATTTAACTGGACCTACGACGGTTATTTCATTACGTAAAATGGCGCCGCAAATGCATAGACCATTTAGAGCAACCATGTTGAAATTTATGGCACCATTTTCATTCGTCTTAGCTTCACTAGCAATTTATTGGGCGATGTGGCCAACTACAGCTCAAGTTATTTTCATTATTATATTAGGTTTACCAATTTATTTCTTTTATGAATACAAAATGAATTGGAAAAACACGAAAAAACAAATCGGTGGTAGTTTATGGATTATTGTGTATTTAATTACTTTAGCCTTCTTATCGTTTATAGGTAGTAAGGAATTTAAAGGATTAAACTTAATACATTATCCATATGATTTTGTAGTTATTATAATCGTAGCTTTAATCTTCTATAAATTAGGTACGACGAGTTACTTTGAAAGCATCTATTTTAAACGTGCAAAAAAAATTAATAAAAATATGACTGCACAATTAAAAGCAGAACAACAACTAGACTCAACAACCTCAAAGTAAATATTAATAGAAGTATGAAATAACTCATGCATAAATCCAGCAAATAGCATATGTTCATTTGTCGGATTTATTATTATCTTGAAACTTGCATAAATTGTGTATGTAAATTTGAATGTAACTTTACGTTAACAACAGTTGTAATAGTTTGAGAGTATGTTATACTTATTTTTTTCAGAATATTAACAATTTTTAGAATTTCGTGTGTGGCACAACTTATTATACATTTGGATTTTGAAATATTAATTTAAAAGAATTGCTATGACTTTGTTTTTAATGAATGAATAAAGCATGAGCAATAGTTAACACGTAACTAGAATTTAATAATAGATGCAACGTTTATTAATAATTCAAAGCGTGTTTTATAACAGGAAATAAGCTGAAATTTTATTTGACTTATTAACTTCTGAGGTGTATGATAACGAATATTAATTCATTTTTAAGAATAAATATAAAGAGAGAGGGTTTTGATGAACGATTTAAAGAACGATGTAATTACACATACAGATAAGTATAGTTCGATCAATTATAGTCCAATGAATCTAGTTCTATCCAAAGGTAAAGGTGCGAAAGTTTGGGATATTGAAAACAATGAGTACATTGATTGTATTTCAGGATTTTCAGTTGTTAACCATGGGCACTGCCATCCCAAAATCATAAAAGCATTTCAAGAACAAAGCGAACAGATAACGATGGTCTCTCGTGCTTTATATAGTGACAATTTAGGTGTTTGGGAAGAAAAAATTTGTACATTAGCTAATAAAGATAAAGTATTACCCATGAATACAGGTGCTGAAGCAGTAGAAACTGCGATAAAAATTGCACGTAAATGGGGCGAAGATGTTAAAGGTGTGCCAGAAGGACGCAGTGAGATTATTGCAATGAACGGTAATTTCCATGGCAGAACATTAGGAGCATTGTCTTTATCATCGCAAGAAAGTTATAAGCAAGGTTTTGGACCTTTATTAGATAACATGCATTACATTGATTTCGGTGATGTAGCACAGCTAAAATCAGTAATTAATGAACATACATCTGCAATTATTTTAGAGCCTATTCAAGGAGAAGGTGGTGTGAATATTCCATCTGATAACTTTATTGCTCAAGTACGTGAACTTTGTGATGAACATAATATTTTATTTATTGCAGATGAAATTCAAGTTGGTCTAGGTCGTACAGGTAAAATGTTTGCAACGGAGTGGGAAGGTGTAACAGCTGATATATACTTGCTCGGTAAGTCATTGGGTGGAGGATTATACCCGATCTCGGCAGTATTGGCAGACGAGTCAGTCATGAATGTACTTACACCAGGTACACACGGTTCGACTTTTGGTGGTAATCCACTGGCATGTGCAGTGTCTACTGCTGCTTTAGATGTATTAATAGAAGAAAAACTTATCGAAAATTCAGCGACATTAGGTCAACAGTTACTGAACAATTTACAGTTGATTGATAGTGATGTAATCGTCGATGTGAGAGGTAGAGGATTGTTTATCGGGATCGAATTGACAGAAAATGCACAACCTTATTGCTTAGAGATGATAGAAAAAGGTGTGTTATGCAAAGAAACACAAGGTAATATTATTCGAATTTCGCCCTCATTAGTTATTGATGAGACAGAAATCACTAAAGTTATCGATGTAATTACTGAAGTATTACAAAAATAAATTAACTTAAAAGACGGAATATTCTGAAAGGACTGAACTAAATGATTGAAGTTGGTATAGTAGGCGGAAGTGGATACGGTGCGGTAGAACTTATTAGATTGCTCGCACATCATCCTAGTGTAAAAATTAAATATATTTTTTCACATTCTAAAGCAGGAGAACTCGTATCTGGAACTTTTCCTCACTTAAACCATTTACCCTATCGTTTTGAGTCTTTAGAAAATAATAATATTACATGTGATGTTGTGTTTTTTGCTACGCCATCAAATATAAGTAAACATTTAGCACCGAAATTTTTAGCACAAAACATTAAAGTCATTGATTTATCAGGTGATTTTAGATTAAAAGATAGAGCGGTGTATGAACAATTTTATGGAGAAACAGCAGCACCGCAATCAGCTTTGGATTCAGCTCAATACAGTATTGCAGAATGGTCGACTATTGACGCTTCTAATACACAATTGATTGCCAATCCTGGTTGTTTCCCTACAGCTACTTTATTAGCATTACACCCATTAGTAGATAGCCAAATAATTCATAATAATTCTATTATTATAGATGCTAAAACAGGTGTTTCCGGTGCTGGAAGGTCACTTGCCCAACATGTGCACTATTCAGAGATGAATGAAAATTTCAGTGCTTATGCTATAGGTAAACATAAACATAAGCCAGAAATTGAACAATATTTAACACAGCTTGCCGATGAAAAAATAGCGGTAACGTTTACCCCACATTTAGTACCGATGACACGCGGTATTTTATCAACGATTTATGTTCAATTAAAAGAACATACAACCACTGAATCCTTGCATGCACAATTTCAGCGTTATTACGCAGATGCGCCCTTTGTACGAATTAGAGACATAGGAGAATTTCCGAAAACGAAAGAGGTAGCAGGTAGTAATTTTTGTGATATTGGTGTGTACGTAAATGAAGAGAATAACCAAGCTATTATTGTGTCAGTCATTGATAATTTAGTAAAAGGTGCTAGTGGTCAAGCAATTCAAAATTTAAACAAACTTTTTGGCCTTGATTCAGCTACAGGATTGAATCAATTGCCAGTATATCCATAGATGGGAGAGATGGGATGGAAGACTATAGTAATGTACAAGTAAAAAGTAAATTAAATGTAGATTTTGAAGGTGATGTCAGCTCACCTCTAGGATTTATTGCTGGTGGTATGCATGCAGGATTAAGAAAACAAAATAATGATTTTGGGTGGATTTTTTCTACTACAGAAGCGCAAGCTGCTGGTGTGTATACGTTAAATCGTTTTAAAGCTGCGCCTTTGATCGTGACACAAGAAAGCATAGCTCAAAATCAAACATTACAAGCCATCGTAGTTAATTCTGCTAATGCCAATGCCTGTACAGGTGAACAAGGGCTGAAAGATGCTAAAGATACGCAACAATGGGTGGCAGAACAATTGAAAATTTTACCGACCAATGTTGGAGTTGCTTCCACAGGCGTGATAGGTGAATTTTTACCTATGGATAAAATTTATCATGGAACACAGAATGTATTAAAAGAACAATATAATAATAGTGAGTATTTTAATGAAGCTATTTTAACTACAGATAAATGTACTAAAAATTTAGCTGTTCAAGTAGAAATTGATGGCACAACCGTTACTATTGGCGGAACAGCCAAAGGCTCAGGTATGATTCATCCTAACATGGCCACTATGTTAGGTTTTGTAACTACTGATGCTAATATTGATGGTGAAACATTAAGCCAAAGTTTAAAAATGACGATTGATGATTCTTTTAATATGATTACCGTTGATGGCGATACAAGTACAAATGATATGGTGCTTTGTATGGCTAATGGCCAAGCGAATCACGCTCCATTAACTACTGAACACCCAGATTGGCAAGAATTCCAAGAAGCAATGCATTATGTTTGCCAATATCTTGCAAAAGAAATTGCTAAAGATGGTGAAGGTGCAACGAAGTTAGTTACAGCCAAAGTAACTGGAGCCGTTGACGATATCGATGCACGTAAAATAGCTAAAAGTATCGTGTCATCTAATTTAGTAAAAACAGCAATACATGGTGAAGATGCCAACTTTGGACGTATTGTTGCAGCTATGGGTTATGCTTCTGATCAATTTGAACCAGATGACACTTATGTTTCATTGTGTGATACAGACGTTGTTCATCAAGGAATGTCAGTAGCCTTTGATGAAGTTACGATGAAAGCAAAGCTTGAGCAAGATGATATTGTCATTGAAGCTAAAGTAGGAGATGGTCATGGTAACGCTGTTGCTTACGGTTGTGATTTGACTTATGATTATGTGCGCATAAATGCGTCATATAGAACGTGAGGATGATGAAATGAGTTATATTGTAATTAAAATAGGCGGTAGTACATTAACGAATTTAGATGATTCAATTATCCAAGATATTTATAGGTTAAAACAACAAGGTTATCAGCCAATAATAGTACACGGTGGAGGACCTTTTATTAATACAGCTTTAGCTCATAATGATGTAGCACCTGAATTTAAAGATGGGTTACGCGTAACTTCTGAACAAGTATTAAGCATAACGAGTCAGACACTAATTGGGAAAGTGAATCCTGAATTAGTAAGTAAATTTAATGTACAAGGACAAGGTGCACTTGGACTTAATGGTATAGATGCCCAATTGTTTGATATTGAACCTTTACATCAACAATATGGCTTTGTTGGTGAACCGATCAATATTAATACTGTTGCATTGAATGTGCTAGCATCAGAATTTATTCCAGTTATTGCTTCAATAGGATTGAAACAAGGTACAAAACAACAGTACAACATTAATGCAGATACTTTAGCATATAAAATAGCCGAAGTTTTAGAAGCGCCAATTTATATTTTAAGCGACATTCCAGGGGTGCTTATTGACGAAAAAGTACAGGCGTCACTCAATGCTAAAGATATTCAAAAATATATTGAACAAAAAGAAATCTATGGTGGGATGATTCCAAAGGTTCAAGATGCTGTATTAGCAATTCAACACGGCTGTCAAAAAGTAGTTATTGCAGCAGGTTCGGAAACACACATTGTGGAAAAAGTGCACAAAGGTGATACCGTTGGAACCACTATACATTGATGTATTATTAATAGATAAAAGAGGTTGGGACAAATCAATATTGTCCCAACCTTTTTTATATTATGAAGTTTTAGAGTTATTATGGGCGACTCCAGTGGGAAAGCACTCGCCGAAGACTACAGGATAAGGCAGTGCCCGTGGAAAGCGCGCACAAAAAAACTGCCAACAAACCTGAAAACTTTGTCGACAGTCTGAAACAATCACTACGATTTAGTGAGAGTTTGTTTGGATATTATTTATTGTTGATTATAAGTTGTTAATAATTCGATATAAAAATCAATAAATGTTAAATATTTTTCTTTACTTACACATTCATCTAATTGATGTGGATTTTCACCAGGACCGAAAACTAACAATGGGAATGATTCATCTTTACTTCTTAATAAATTAGAAGCATCTGTAACAGCTACAGTTGGTTCAGCTTGTAAATCTGTAGCAAATATACGATCTCCGATATTTTTAGCTGTATCAATCAAACTATTTTTACCAGTAGTTAATACTGGGTCTAAATCGAGGTATAAATCACTGACCAAGTTAGCGCCTGATTCATTATGTTTTGCTAAAGTATTGTTGAATAATTGTTTAACTTGATTATTGTCATATTCTGGTATAGTTCGAATGTTAAACTCAGCTTCAGCAGATTCTGGGATAGAGTTTACTTGTACGCCACCTTTAATCAATGTATTACTTACAACAAGTCCACTTAATACTTCTTCTACTTGAGCTGCTTGTATGGCTTGTGGTAACTGTTGACTAAATTTAGAAATCATATTAGAAAAATCAAATGCTGTGCCTTTAACTTCTTTAGCTATTTGTGTTGATGTAGTATCGATATCTTGAATAAATTCAATTAATGGTTTAATAGCATTTTTACCTAAGATAGGTAAGGAACTATGTGCAGACACACCATGTGATGTAATACGATAATCCATAGAGCCTTTATGTGCATAAACTAACATGTTTTGACATGGTTCAGCGATGATTAAAGCTTCTACATCATCCATATAACCTTGTTCATATAAACTTTGAGAACCGAGTTGTTCCATTTCTTCACCCGAAGTCGCTAGAAATCTAATTTTCCCGTAGTTTAAAGTATTGCTATTGTTGATTTCTATTAGGGCAATGGCAAGTGCAGCTAAACCTGATTTCATATCTGCAGCACCACGACCATAAAGGAAACCATCATTTTCCGTCAATTGGAATGGTTCATAGCTCCATTGACTACGATCACCTTCGGAAACTACATCCATATGACCTGAAATACCAATAACAGGTCCTGTTTCACCGATTTCAGCAATTAAATTGGCACGACGTTCATCCACTTTTTCAATCGTTGATGTAATGCCGTGTTGTTGAAATAATTTTTGGAAGTATTCACATACTTCAATTTCATTATCATTAACTGTATTCATAGCTACAATATCAGATAATATTTGTACTTTTTCATCAGTTGAAAATGTACTCATGATATATCACTCCTTTGACAAACTATATAAATTATACAGCTATAACAATTGTTTGATAAGCAAAAAGACTTAATGAAAGATTTATTAATATAATTATACAAAATGAAAACGGATTAAAAGTTTTTACAACAGTTTATTATGAACCTCGATAAATGATGATTTGAAAATTTTAGTTGTAAGGGTGAAGTCCTTGTTAGCACTGATAGTCTAAATTGAATTAGACTCCGGGAGGTCTTAAATTCATTTTTAGCGCAACTATAATAGTAAAAAAGAAGTAACAAGTAGTGAAATTTAAGCAGTTGCCAAATAGTGGAGATTACTGTATTAATTTAGGTGACGACAATGTCAATTTACAAAAGAAAGGTTAGAGGTTACATGGAAAAAGTAGTACTCGGTGTAGATATCGGTACGAGTGCAGTTAAAACAATTGTGGTTAACCAACAAGGACAAGTGTTAGCCAGTGCCAATAAGCCAATTACAACGCTACACCCACAAGCAGGATTTAGTGAACAACACCCAGATGAATGGGTGCAAGCCACTAAAGATACATTGCAGACCATTAGTGAGATGGAAAGTATGAGAGTAGTACAAGTAGAAGGAATGTCGTTTTCAGGACAAATGCATGGTTTAGTCCTTGTCGATCAATATGGTGAAGCAATTAGACCAGCCATTTTATGGAATGATACACGAACGACTGAGCAGTGTGAAATTATCAAAAAACGCTTAGGACAATATGTGCTAGGTAATCCTGTGCTAGAAGGCTTTACTTTAACTAAAATGATGTGGGTAAAACAATATGAACCTAGCAATTGGGAACGAACTTATAAGTTTTTATTACCTAAAGACTATGTTCGTTTTAAATTAACTGGAGTATTGTCTATGGAAGTGTCTGATGCTTCAAGCACTTTATTATTAGACCCGAAAACGCAACAATGGTCATATGATACTGGAGCCTTGTTTGGCATAGATGCTCAGATCTTTCCGGATCTAACTTCAGCAGAATCATATGTAGGTAATGTAAAGCCGGATGTAGCAAAGTCTCTCGGTTTGAATACTAATATTCAAGTATTTGCAGGGGGTGGTGATAACGCCTGTGCTGCATTAGGTTCAGGTGTAGTTAAGCCTCATGATACGTTATGTAGTATTGGAACCTCTGGTGTAATTTTGACTTGTGAAGCGAATGCTGCAAGCTATGGTCAAAATATGCACTTATTTCAACATGCTTTACCGCATGTATCCTACATTATGGGGGTAACTTTAGCTGCAGGAGATAGTTTGGCATGGTTCCAAAAAACACTAGCACCAGAGCTTAGCTTTGATGATATTTTGTTACTAGCTCAACAATCATCTATAGGTGCTAACGGTTTATTATTTACACCATATCTTTCAGGCGAACGTACACCTCATGGTGATGCGTATATTAGGGGGAGTTGGATTGGACTTAGTAGTTTGCATACACGTAGTGACATGGCACGTGCAGTGATTGAGGGGATTAGCTATTCCTTGTATGAGTCAATATTATATTTACGAGAAAATGGCAAGTCTTTAACACATATTACTGCTACTGGAGGTGGAGCTAAAAGTGATTTTTGGTTGCAGTTACAAGCAGATATTTTTAATGCGTCTATGCGCAAATTAAGTCATGAAGAAGGTCCGAGTATGGGAGCAGCTATTATTGCAGCAACAGGTGTTAACTGGTTTGATAGTATGGAAGCATGTAGTCGTGTTTTTGTAACTTATGACAAAGAATTTCATCCTGATAGTGTCAATCATCAGCAGTATAAGCGATATTTTGATATTTATCGTCAAGTTTATACACAAAGCCAACCACTAACGGAACAATTACTAATGATAAGTGAAGCACGAGACAATGAAATAACGCATTAGGAGCAATAAGCAACGATAAATGGATTTGCATTTTATTAATGATTAGGTTAAATTAACAATAACAATGCATTGTTGAAACAGTAAGATTAAAATTATATAGATTAGAGACCACTGGAAGTGCCTTTGAAAAGGCTGAGACTAAAGTAGTGAACTTTGGGATTCCTGGAACCTGATCCAGTTGATACTGGCGTAGGAAAGTGGCGTTGATAACATGACTAACTTTTGTGATATAGACGTTATTTTTCTACCCAGAAAAATAACGTTTTTTTATTGAGGTGTCTTTTTTTGTTAGTTGCTATTACACAGTATAAACATTTAACACATGCTGATATCGTACATTATCAACGAGTGATGCCATATATAGACTATTTGATAGTGCGTACGCCTATGACATCTACTGAGTTAATTGCATGGATACAATTAGCTATAACGTATGGAATTTCCCGCTCTAAAATAGCTATACATAGCGATATTTATGTATTAGAACAATGTGGATTAAGCGCGATTCATTTCTCAGAACGAGCAAGAGAAATACAGACGATTAAGAAAAAGTTTCCTAATGTAGTGGTAAGTATGTCGACACACAATGTCGATAGTGCACAATTTGCCTTGCAACATCATGTTGATTATATATTGTTTGGCCATATATTTCCTACAAGCTCTAAACCAGGTCAAATCCCTAGAAAGAACAAAGAGATTCAAGCAGTTTTAGCATTACCGATACCAGTAGTAGCGCTCGGAGGTATTAATGAAAATACGGCTCAACAATTATCAACTGAGTTCTATGGTATAAGTGGTATTAACTTATTTCTCGAAGCTTCACAGTTAACATTAAAAACTTTGAGTGAGGTGTGGCGTAATCATGTATGATGTACTAATTATTGGCTCAGGTGTAATGGGGATGTCCATTGCACGTGCTTTGAATAGCGAAGCTTATCGTATAGCAGTTATAGATCGTGATATACCGGGAAAACATGCCTCTTATAAAGCAGGTGGTATGCTCGGTGCACAAAATGAATTTAATAGTGATAGTGCTTTATATCGTTTAGCGTTAAAGTCTCAGCAATATTTTGAACCATTAGCACATAGTATAGCTGAAGAGGTTGGTATCGATATTGAATATAGACAAAGTGGATTGTTGAAAATAGCGGCTGAAGCACAACATAGTCATCAAGTGCTAGAGCAATATGAATTTTTACAGCAACATAATCCGCAAGTGCGATTACTGACAAATAAAGACATACAACAATATAGAAACTATGATATTTCTTTTCCAACAAATACAGCATTTCATATTCCAGAGGATCATCAAATCAATGCTAATCGTTATACAAAAGCATTATTAGCTTCATTACACAAACGTCATATAGAACGTATATTTTCTACAGAAGTCACCGACATCCAAGCAGGCCATGAAGGTTATAGTGTTTGTACTAATAAAGGTAAATTTGCAGCTCAAAAAGTAATCGTAGCTGGTGGAGCATGGAGTCATTATTTGTTGAATGGTCAGCTGAAAGCCCATGAACCTACTGGTGTCAAAGGTGAAGTGATGTTATTCGAATCACGGGATATACAATTAGCTACTACATTATTTTTTACTGATGGCTGTTATATAGTACCTAAAATGAAACAGCGTTATTTAATTGGTGCGACTAGTTATTTTAATGATTATTCCGTAAATGTTACTGCCGGAGGAATGCAGTGCTTGTTACACCAAGCACTAACATACGTGCCAGCATTGGGGAATGCTACTATTATAAAGCATTGGTCTGGTGTCAGACCGTATACCAATCAAGAAAAGCCGGTCATGGATGAGATACAACAGGGCTTATTTGTCATTACTGGACATTATCGCAATGGTATTTTGTTGTCTCCGGTAGTAGGTGAACTCATTGCGTTGTGGTTGAAAAGTGGTGTGAAACCTGAAATTTTAAATGATTTTAAATTAGGAGGTTGTACGAGTGGAAGTTATTATTAATGGCGATACATTTCATTTTGAACAAGAATTATCCATTGTTGCAATACTCAAGGAATTAGAAATAGATGAGAATAGAGTTGTCGTTGAACACAATCAACAATTAATACAACAAGCACAGTTTCACAATCAGATGGTGAAATCATCAGACCGATTAGAACTATTAGAATTCGTAGGAGGCGGTTAAATATGTTAGAAATAGGTCCATTTAAATTGAAGTCACGCTTATTATTAGGTACTGGGAAATTTGATAATGAACAAATACAGTCAGCAGCGATTACAGCTTCTGAAACTGAAGTATTAACGTTTGCAGTAAGAAGAATGAATTTATATGATAAGGAATTACCTAATCCATTAGCTAACGTAAATTTATCAAAATATATTACATTTCCTAACACTGCTGGTGCACATACTGCAGCCGAAGCAGTACGTATTGCTGAAATTGCCCAGCATGCAGGTGTTTGTGACATGATTAAAGTAGAAGTGATAGGGGATGATGACACATTATTACCGGATCCACTTGAAACATATGAAGCTTGTAAAATTTTATTGGATAAAGGTTATATTGTATGTCCTTATATCTCTAATGATGTAGTGTTAGCCAAACGATTAGTTGAGTTAGGGGTTCATGCAGTTATGCCTCTTGCTTCACCTATTGGTACGGGGAGAGGTATTAATAATCCTTTAAATTTACGTTATATTATTGAAAAAGTAACAGTGCCAGTAATTGTTGATGCTGGTATTGGTTCGGCAAAAGATGCATGCCATGCTATGGAACTTGGTGCAGATGCTATTTTGCTTAATACAGCTATTTCAAGTGCTACAGATCCGGTGAAAATGGCTGAAGCGATGCGTTATGGGATAGCAGCTGGTCGTTTAAGTTATGAAGCGGGACGTATTCCAATACGTTATACAGCGCAAGCTTCTAGTCCTACAGAAGGTATTGGCTTTTTATGATTCAACGTTATGAAAGACAACTGCGCTTTCCACAATTTGGTGAAACAGGGCAACGACAATTAATGGCGCTGCATGTGATGATAGTTGGTGTGGGTGCCTTAGGTAGTCATGTTGCGGAAATGTTGGCACGTATGGGGATTGGCAAGTTAACTATTATTGATATGGATATTGTAGAGTTGTCTAATTTACACCGTCAAACTTTGTATAATGAACAAGATGCTGAACAAGTGTTGCCAAAGGTTGTGGCACTTGAAGGCCACTTACAGCGTATCAATAGCTCAGTTACTGTTGAGTCCTATGACTGTGAACTGACTACTACGAATATAGAAGGGATATTACAAGATACTAATCCACATGTTGTAATTGATGGTATGGACCACTTTCGTATTAGGTATCTGATTAATGAGGCATGTCATAAGCATCAAATACCATGGATTTATGGTGCCGCCGTAGGAAGTAAAGGGACGGTTTATGGTATTGATTTTCAAGGCCCGTGCTTAAAATGTTTATTAAATACTATCCCTGACACAGCAGAAAGTTGTGCCGTTAATGGTGTTTTACCAACTGTAGTGACACAGGTGGCGAGTTTGGAAGTGAGTGAATTAGTGCGCTATGCTGCTGGTGTTGGGTTTTCTGGTAAATTACTGACGGTAGATACATTTAAACTTAATCATCAAGGTATTAATGTTACAACATTGAGAGACCACAATTGTCCTGTTTGTAAAAACCAACAATATGAACTATTGAATAAACCAATGCAACAGCGTATTGAAGCGTTGTGTGGTAATACTTACTTGTTTAGGTTTGAAGCATCTGCTTTTAAAAATGCTCAGTATTTACCAGGTCAGTTTATTAAAGCAAATCCATTTGCCAAAATTTTCTCTTATGACCACGTGCAATGTACTTTATTTCAAGATGGTAGAATGAATGTCTATGGGTTGTCTGATGATAATGAGGCACAACAATTGTACAGTCAATTTGAAAAATCAATAAAGTAATTAATTTGATGGAAGTACTATCTGTATAAATATAGTGTTCTCAGACTGCCGACAAAGTTTTTAACTTTGTTGGCAGTATTTTTGTGCGTACTTTCTTCCAGAGTCGGGCACAAAGACCGACTATATAAATTAACAACAATGGTTTTTATGTTGTGATGATACTGGGAGGATATTGATTGTCTTAGTCTCTTTTTCATATGGGCAGTAGCTGACTGCATTGAAAATGCGCTTCAAACCGAGCTTTTTTTTAACGCTAGTCATCCTTGCCGGGGTGGGACGACAAAATCATTTTTTCAAAATCAGATTTCTGTCCCACTCTCTTTATAATGTCTAAATGGTATAGTTTTATGCTAAGTGAATAGTAAAACAAAGAGAAAGTGAAAATAAACGAAAATAAATGAAAATAAATTTGCATTATAAGAAAAAATGCAATAGAATTACACTAACAAATGAAAACGTTTTCTTTTAGGTTGTTTAATTTATAGTGAGAGTAACGAATGACGTTACTGGTGTGGAATTGCATAGTGCGTTCCAACACTACGTAAATGAATAATATACAATAAAGGGATGTGTTAGTATGAATAACAAATTGGCGAAGGTGGGAATGCCACCGACACTATTATGGGGGTATATCGGTGTATTAATTTTTATGATGGGTGATGGATTAGAGCTTGCATGGATTAGTCCATATTTAGTAGATCAAGGATTATCAGTTCATCAAACCGCGATATTAACGACATCATATGGTGTTACAATTGCTATTGGTTCTTGGCTATCTGGAGTGTTAGTAGAAAGTTTTGGTCCACGGAAAGTAATGCTGTTAGGAACAGGACTTTATATTATTGGTCATGCGATATTTGTAGGGTTTGCAATACCTGCATTAAATTATGAACTTATGATACCATCTTATGCAATTAGAGGGTTTGGTTATCCATTATTTGCATATTCATTTTTAGTTTGGGTAGCATATCGTTCACCACAAAAACGCTTAGGTGCTGCTGTAGGTTGGTTTTGGTTTGTATTTACAGGTGGGTTAAGTGTACTAGGTGCATACTATTCATCATTTGCAATTAACGTATTTGGTCACTTTGCTACATTATGGACAGCGATTATTTGGGTTTTAATTGGTACATTCTTAGCTGTTTTCGTGAATAAAGATGAATTTAATTTAGAAGAAAGAGAAGGCGGAGCAAAAGCACATATATCAGAAATGCTTGCAGGAATTACTATTCTAATAAGAGAACCGCGAGTTGCAGTAGCATGTATCGTGCGTATTATTAATCAAGCTGCACAGTATGCATTTCCACTATTTTTACCTATATATTTATCGACTAAAGGTATTGAAACGACGACATGGTTAAATATTTGGGGAACTATATTTGTCGCAAATATTATTTTTAATCTTATTTTTGGGGCATTAAGTGATAAGATTGGTTGGAAAAATACCATTTCCTATATCGGAGGAATTGGTTGTGCCATTTTCACATTAGGTTTATATTTTATACCAGAAATGTTCACAGGTAATGTCTTTATAGTTGGACTAGTTGGATTTTTATGGGGAATGTGTTTAGCCGGCTTTGTACCTATTTCAGCACTTGTACCATCTTTAGTTGGAGATGGTGATAAAGGACCTGCGATGGCTATTTTAAACTTAGGCGCAGGACTATGTGTATTTGTTGGACCTGGTTTAGTAGCATTATTTTACGATGCTATAGGTGTACAAGGTATGATGTATTTATTATTTGGATTATATGCTGCAAGTGCTATTATGACTCGCTTCCTCAAAACACCAGAAGAAAGATCCGGAGGCAAACAACTAAAAGAAGAAATATCTTAATGACAAGTTTGAGACATAGTAAATAAAACAATAACAGTGACGTGATTCCACAATAACTATTTAGGAATCACGTCACTTTTTTATGTGTACTATTTTTTAGCAAGATAATTGAAATGTAATGAATTAGAAAAAGTCTGATTAAAGATGTATATAAAAACGTGTAAATTAACTCTATTATGGTTGGTGTCGTTATTTATAAAAGCTTTTATTACAGTATTTTGATGTTATTTGCAATATTTTAAACTAGTAATGGATTAATTGTTATATTAAATATATGCAAATTTTAGTATATTTATACTTGATTTTTCACGCTATCCCGTTTAGTATTAAATATAATCTTAGGATATTGGAGAGTGATCTAGTTGGGGCGTACACAACAGAATTAAACAAATTGCAAAGTTTTAAAGGACAAAGTTTTTTAAAAACGTCAGATTTTACTGCGGATGAATTGTTAACTTTGATTGACTTTACAGGTGAATTGAAAGAAAAGAAAAACAGAGGTATCCCACACCCTTATTTAAAAGGAAAAAATTTGGCGTTATTATTTGAAAAACCTTCGACGCGAACACGTGCTGCTTTTAGTGTTGCTGCATGTGATTTAGGAGCAACTGCTGAATATTTTGGTCAAGGTGATATTCATTTAGGTGTTAAAGAATCTACTGAAGACACTGCTAAAATATTAGGTAGAATGTATGATGGCATTGAATTTAGAGGTTATTATCAACAAGATGTTGAAACATTGGCTAACCATGCAGGAGTACCAGTGTGGAACGGTCTTACAAACGAATGGCATCCAACGCAAATGATAGCGGATTTCTTCACATTAAAAGAAACGTGGGGCACATTCGAAGACAAAACTTTAACTTACATTGGCGATGCACAGAATAATGTAGCTCAAGATTTATTAGTGACAGGTGCAATTTTAGGAATAAATGTTCACATTGCAGCACCTAAAACGTTGCAACCAGATATTAAAATACAAGAATTAGCGCAGTACCATGCTAATAAGTCAGGTAGCAAAATATTAATTACTGAGGATGTGCAACAAGCTGTTTTTCAAACGGATGCGATTTATACAGATGTGTGGTTTTCTATGGGCGATGACCAATCTGTATATCAGTCACGTATAGAACAATTATTGCCATATCAAGTAAACGAAAAAATGCTAACAACTACAATGAATCCAGATGTTATCGTATTGCATTGTTTACCTGCCTTCCATGATTTAAATACAGAAGTAGGGCAAAAAATATATGAGCAATTTGGCATTACCGAAATGGAAATTACAGACCAAGTGTTTAGAGGCGATCATTCAGTTGTTTTTGATCAAGCGGAAAACAGATTACATTCTATAAAGTCCATTTTGTCTGTGACTTTAGGTGACATTTTTTAAGTAGTAACGCAATCTAATAATCAAGTAAGTGAATAAAATATAGCGCAAACTGGTAGTTATCATAAACAGATAACTACCAGTTTTTATTGATCAAAGTAAAAAGACTAAGTTCAATGTAGACATGGATAATAATTGAAAAAGCTAACAAATACAATTAAGATGTAATTATACACATAAAAGGGGTGAGTTTGATGGTAAATGTAAAAAAAGAACGCATGAAGATTTATGTTTTAGACAATGGACGTATGAAAATGGATAAAAATTTGATGATTGCTAACGCGAATCAAGCAACATTAGATGCGCCTAATGCACCAAACGAAATGCATGAATTTCCGATTTATACAGTGTTTATTGACCACCCAGATGCCAAAATACTTTTTGATACTGCTTGTAATCCAAATGCTATGGGAGAGAATGGGCGCTGGATATCTGCAACACAAAAAGCCTTTCCTTATTTTGCAGATGAGTCATGTCATTTACCCAACAGGTTAGAGCAAATCGGAGTTGATCCTAAGGAAGTTGATTTTGTAGTTGCTTCGCATCTACATCTGGATCATGCAGGGTGCTTGGAATATTTTACCAATGCGACAATTATTGTACATGATGATGAATTAAGTGGTGCTATGAAAACATATGCGCGCAATCAACAAGCTGGGGCATACATTTGGGCAGATATAGATGCCTGGATTAAAAGTAATTTAACGTGGCGCACCGTCTCCAAAGAAGATGACAATCTCAAATTGGTTGAAGGCGTGCGTGTTTTAAACTATGGTAGCGGACATGCATGGGGACTTATTGGTTTAGAGATAGAGAGTTCAGAATTAGGCACTATTATTTTAGCATCAGATGCCATTTATACGAAAGAAAGCATGGGGACACCTTTTAAACCACCTGGCATATTATATGATTCAATTGGTTGGACGAAGTCTGTAGAGAAAATAAAAAAACTAGCAGACGAGAAAAATGCTCAAATATGGTTTGGTCATGATGGAGAACAATTCCAAGGTTTCAGAAAATCTACAGAAGGATTTTATGAATAATTTAAATTTTGTAGTGAAGGGTGATATTAATGCAAACGAAAGCAGCATTGTTAACAGAAATGGGCAAAGAGAAACCATATGCGCAATCGCAGCCATTATCAATAAAAACGGTAGAATTAGCAGAACCTCAAAAAAATGAAGTATTAATTAAAATTGGGGCAACAGGTCTATGTCATTCTGATTTATCCGTGATAAATGGAAGTAGACCAAGGCCAATGCCTATGGTGCTGGGTCATGAAGCTACAGGCGAAGTGGTTCAGCTTGGTAAAGATGTCGAAGATTTTGACGTCGGAGATCATGTAGTGTGTACCTTTATTCCTAGTTGCGGCAAATGTTTACCGTGTAAAGAAGGAAGACCAGCTTTATGTGAGCGTGGCGCAAAATCAAACGAACAAGGTGAAATGTTAGGCGGTGGTTATCGTTTATCCTCCGCAGAAGAAGATACTATACATCATCATCTGGGCGTGTCAGGATTTTCTGAATATGCGGTCGTTTCTACACATTCAATTGTTAAAGTAGATAAATCGATACCATTTGAAATGGTAGCAATTTTTGGGTGTGCAGTAATCACAGGTATTGGTGCTGTAGTTAATACTGCACAAGTACAAGCAGGCAGTACAGTGGCGGTCGTTGGATTAGGTGGTATAGGTTTAAATGCCATTATGGGAGCGAAATTAGCAGGGGCGAGTGAAATTATTGCTTTAGATATTAATGAAGATAAGTTTGATTTAGCCAAAAGTTTAGGTGCCACTGCCGTATTTAATTCTGGTGATGACGATGTCGCATCAGCAGTTAAAAAATATGTACAAGGTGGCGTTGATTATGCGTTTGAAACTGCAGGGGTAGTTCCTGCTATGGACGTCGCATATGCCATTACCAAACGTGGTGGGGTGACTACGACAACAGGCTTGCCAGATCCGAGCCATCAATTTTCACTACCACAAGTAACGCTGGCTGCTGAAGAACGTACAATCAAAGGTTCCTATGTAGGCAGTTGTGTTCCTGAGCGTGACATACCTCATTTTATAACTTTGTATAATCAAAAACGATTGCCAGTCGATACTTTATTAACAGATGTTATAACATTGGATGATATTAATGAAGGTTTTGATCGGTTAGATCGTGGAGAAGCAGCACGTCTTGTAGTGAAAATGCCGACTTAAAACAAGTTTGAAGTAATGCGCAGAGGCAGTTAACCATGGTCGCGGATAAGGACTACTAAAACAAATGTAAACTTAATTATATAAAAGGTTTACATTTGTGGTATACTATTCTCATATTTAGGGGGGATAGTATGGAAATCGCGCATAATATATTAGCAGGTCAGCACTTAACTGCAGAAGAAGCGTATGAATTATATCAAGATAATAATATCGATACCATGGATTTAGTGTATGAAGCTTACCAACTACGTCAGCATTTTTATGGTAAGAAAGTGAAATTAAATATGATCTTAAATGCCAAAAGTGGTATATGCCCAGAAGACTGTGGTTACTGCGGACAATCACGAGATATGAAACAAAAACAACGTTATGCGCTAGTGTCACAGGAAGAAATAGAACGAGGTGCAGAAGCTGCCAATAATCATCAAATTGGGACATACTGTATCGTAATGAGTGGTAGAGGGCCGAGTAATAAAGAAGTGGATCATATTGCACATACCGTTGAAAGTATTAAGGAAAAACATCCGCAATTAAAAATTTGTGCGTGTCTCGGCTTAGCAAATGAGGAACAAGCAGAACGTTTAAAAGCTGCGGGAGTTGATCGTTATAATCACAACTTAAATACTAGTGAGCATTATCACAGCGAAGTGGTCTCTACCCATACGTATGAACAACGTGTACAAACAGTCGAACTTATGAAGAAAAATCAAATTTCGCCATGTTCAGGTGTGATTTGTGGTATGGGGGAGAGCCATCAAGATCGTATTGATATGGCTTTTGCACTAAAACAAATCGATGCCGATAGTATTCCAATTAATTTTTTACATCCTATTAAAGGTACTAAATTTGGAGAAATGGATGAGTTAACCCCATTGAAATGTCTAAGAATTTTAGCGATGTTTCGTTTAATTAATCCAACTAAAGAAATTCGTATAGCTGGTGGTCGCGAGGTGAATTTAAAATCATTGCAACCTACAGCATTGTTAGTAGCTAATTCAATATTTGTAGGTGACTATTTAATAACAGGTGGACAACCTAATCAGCTTGATTTTGACATGATTCAAGATATGGGATTTGAAGTTGATTACGATACCAATATACCTACGACATCTTAAAATAAAGGAGCTAGCGGTGAGACCAAATAAGGTAATGATGTATTGCCAAGGTTGCAGCACCTCTAGCTCCGTTTAATTCGTGATAAGGAACAATTTCGAAATTAATGTCATTACTTTTATCATACAGATGTTTGTGATGGTTATATTCTTCTAGTATTTGCGATGTAATATCATTATTAAAAATAGGCCGTGTAAATAAATTTTGGTGCATCAATTAATAAGGTAAGGTTATTTAAGGTAATTGATACAGCTTGCATTGCTTCTTTTAATGACTTAGCAAAAATATTATAGAACTATATCAAACGATACAACAATCATAGTTTTTATTTTAAACGCACTATACAATGTGAGAATCATTTGATAGTGCGTTCTTATTGCGGAAATAACACCTCTCTAACATTTGCGTCTCACTGTGTTGCTGATATTAAGTCACAGGCAATTTTAAAATAAATGAATACTGAGTAGTTGACTAATTGTGGGTATGGGTCTAAACTATCTTTATTCCGATTAGAATAATAAGGATGGAGGTTTTGTGATGAAGAAGATTTTTTATGGTCTGGTTGCAGGAGTTATTGCAATGACGTTAACAGCTTGTGGCAATGAATCATCTGATAAGAAAAGTGATACGAAAACCGTAAGTGAGGATAAAACATTTGTCGTAGGTACAGAAGGAACATATGCACCTTTCTCATTTCACGATAAGAATGATAAATTAACTGGGTACGATATTGATGTGACAAAAGCAGTTGCAAAAGAAATGGGTTATAAAGTTAAATTTAAAGAAACACAATGGGACTCAATGTTTGCTGGTTTGGATTCAGGACGTTTTAATGTTATAGCAAACCAAGTAGGTATTAATAAAGAACGTAAAGAGAAGTATAAATTTTCTGAGCCATACACTTATTCACATGGTGTGTTGGTTGTAAATGAAAATAATAAAAAGATTAAATCTTTTGATGACGTTAAAGGTAAAAAGTTAGCACAAACATTTACATCAAATTATGGAAAATTAGCGAAATCTAAAGGTGCTGAAATTACGAAAGTAGATGGTTTTAACCAAGCTATGGATTTATTACAATCTAACCGTGTTGAAGGTACGTTTAATGATAATATTTCGTATTTAGACTATAAAAAACAAAAACCAAATGCAAAAGTGAAAGCAATCGAAGGAGATGCAGAAAAGAGTCAGTCTGCATTTACATTTAGTAAAAAAGAAGATGACAAAACAATCAAAGAAGTAAATAAAGCTGTTAAAAAATTAAAAGATAATGGCGAACTAGCGAAAATAAGTAAGAAATGGTTTGGCGAAGATGTTTCTAAACCTTAATGATGAACAACAACATGCATTAAACGCAGCAGGGCAAGCATTTTTACCTATGCTGGAAGGTCTTGTGAAATATTCGATTCCAATAACTTTAGTAACGTTTGTATTGGGGTTAATCATTGCACTATTTACTGCATTGATGAGAATATCCACAAGTCGTGTGTTGAGAGGTATCGCACGCTTTTACATTTCAATTATTCGTGGAACGCCAATGATTGTACAATTATTTATTATCTTTTATGGAATTCCGGAATTAGGTCGGTTAATAACGAACAATTCAGAGAATCAATGGACTTTAGCACCTGTTGTAGCAGCAATTATAGGACTATCCTTAAATGTTGGTGCTTATGCCTCAGAAATAATTCGAGGGGGCATTATATCTATTCCTAAAGGCCAAACGGAAGCGGCATATTCTATAGGGATGAATTATAGACAGACAGTGCAACGTATTATTTTACCTCAAGCCATTCGTGTATCAGTACCAGCTTTAGGTAATACATTTTTAAGTTTAATCAAAGATACGTCTTTATTAGGATTTATCCTAGTTGCTGAAATGTTCAGGAAGGCTCAAGAAGTTGCATCTACAACATATGAATATTTAACTATTTATATTTTAGTTGCTATTTTGTACTGGGTTGTATGTTTTATCATTTCAATCGTACAAAACTACTATGAATCTTACCTAGAAAGAGGGTATCGTACATGATTGAATTGAATAATATTCACAAAGCTTTCGGGACTAAATCAGTCATCAAAGGTATTGATTTATCGGTAGAACAAGGAGAAGTGGTAACACTGATTGGACGTTCAGGTTCTGGTAAAACAACTTTACTACGAATGATCAATGCCTTAGAGTTACCATCTGAGGGAACAGTGTATGTCGATGGTATAACTTATAAAAATGACGATAAAAAATCACAAATTGCGGTACGCCAAAAGTCAGGTATGGTATTCCAAAGTTATAATTTATTTCCACATAAAACAGCAATTGAAAATGTCATGGAAGGTTTAGTGACTGTAAAAAAATTAAAAAAAGCAGAAGCGGAACAACAAGCGCTTGCGCTATTAGAAAAAGTGGGATTAACTGAAGTAAAAGACCAACGACCATTAGCATTATCTGGTGGACAACAGCAACGTGTCGCAATCGCTCGTGCATTAGCGATGAAGCCTAAAGTTATGTTGTTTGATGAACCAACTTCTGCGTTAGATCCTGAGCTCGTAAATGATGTCTTAAAAGTTATTAAGGATTTAGCACAAGAAGGTATGACTATGGTGATTGTTACACATGAAATGCGTTTTGCTAAAGAAGTGTCTAATAAAATCGCCTTTATTCATGATGGAGTTATTGGGGAGCAAGGTGCACCAGATCAAATCATTAACCATCCACAAACAACACAATTACAAAGATTTTTAAATGTCATTAGAGATGTAGAGTAGAAAGTTCAATATTAAATAATGACCCTTAAGGGATAAGATAGTTAATCAAATGTTAATATTTGATTACTATCTTATCCCTTTTTTATTATAATAATGTTTAATTATAGATGTGCACTCTTTCGGATTAGATGACGAATGAGATTACACATCTATATCCTTAAGAAAACGGTTACAATAAATATGTGAGGAGGCAATTGAATTGTTAAGTATGAGGCAACGTAAAATTGTAGATTATGTGGTGGCACAAGCATCTTTTATAGCAATTCATGATTTAGCAGCACAATTAAAAGTGACGAATCGTACAATTCAATATGATTTAGAAATGATTGAAGCTTCAGCATCAGACTTAGACTTGAAGATTGAACGGAACAAGTCCAAGGGTGTAAAAATGACGAAATTGAATGTGACTAATGCTAAATTAACTCAATCTGCTGTGCGACCGACACTTCATTATGATAAAAGTGAACGCATACTTTACATTACTTTAAAATTATTTGAATCATCTGAACCTACATCCTCACAAACATTTGCGGCAATGGTCTCAGTGTCTAGGAGAACGATAGTCGAAGATTTAAAGGTAGTTCAAACTTGGTTAGAAAGTAATGGATTGTCACTCGTGTATAAAAAGAATAAAGGTTTTGTAATTGAAGGTGAAGAAAGCAATTTTCGCAAAGCATATGCAGCACGGGTTAATGAATATTTTCAAACGCATACACATTATATGGGGAATCAATTATTTTCTAATGATGAGTTAAAACAAATTCGTTTAGCAGTTATTTCTACTTTGTCAGACAATAATTACCATTTGGTTCAAAGTGCAATCGATGGATTGATTTATCATATTTTAATTGCCATTCATCGTACACGTAGTAATGATGTATTTGAAATACCTACAATAGAATATGACAAATTAGTACAAACGGAACAGTTCCGTATTGCTATGGAGTTGACTGACAAATTAGAAACCGCATTTTTAGTTGAATTTCCACCTAGTGAATCTGCATTTATTACATTACATTTACTTGGGGCCAAAAGTGTCGCAGAAAATGATGTCTTTGAAGATGCTGATGAATTAGAAATATTAACGCATCAATTAGTCGAACTTATGAGTGGTGAACTAGGGGTTAATTTATTATCCGATAATAAATTACTCGATGGTTTAGTCGTTCATTTGCGACCTGCCATTCATAGGATGAAATTTAAATTGACTCATAAAAATCCTTTGAATGATGAAATTACTCAGCAATACGCGAATATTATTCAAGCTTTAAAACATCATGTCTGGTTGATTGAACAAGCATATAATATTGAATTTGAAGCGGATGAGTTGTCTTATATTACTATTCATTTTGCTTCCGCAATTGAGCGCTTATCATCAAGTACAAAGCCAGCAATTAAAGTAGTGTTGTTATGTGGTTCTGGTATCGGGACATCGCAATTATTAAAAAGTAAGCTTAAAAATATATATCCAGAGTTAGAGGTAATTGATGCATACTCAGTATACGAAATCGATGATTCAGAGTTACGCAATGAGCGTATAGATTATGTGATTTCGACAGTAGAGGTGACACAATTATCTGTTCCGATAGTTAGAGTTAGTCCATTTTTAACTCAAGAAGATCGCATGCAATTGAACGAAATTATTAATGCCTCAAGAGAAAAATATGTCAATGATGTCAAAATGTTAGGTCCTGATTTGCAGGATGTCTTACCTAAAGAGCACATCATCACTCATCAGCCAAAAGTAACTAGAAATAGTGCAATTCAACAAGCAGTAGACATATTAGTTGCCAAATCAATTGTAGATATAAATTACGGTCAAGATATTATCAATCAATTAGATGCGTTTGGTCCGTATATGGTTATTAGTCCACATATTGCGTTAATACATGCGCAACATAAACATGTACGCCAAGGTGTCGGATTTAGTATCGTCCACTTTGCAGAAGGTATTAAGTTTGACCATGAACAGTATGATCCGGTAAACGTAATTATTACGTTAGCCACCGAGCAACCGCAAATACATTTGAATGCCTTGCGACAACTAAGCGAATTAATTATGGATGAAACTACGAGAACACATTTATTACAAGGAGATAAGCCACAAATTATTGAAGCTATCAAGCAAATTAGTATTAAGGAGGATATTGCTAAATGGCCTTAGAGATTTTAACGTCAGATAAAGTGCAAATTAAAGATCATGTGGAGCATTGGTCTGAAGCTATAGATATTGCAGCACAACCATTGTTAAATCAACGCTATTTTGACCAACCTTATATTACGGCAATGATTAACAGTGTGAAATCATTAGGGCCCTATATTGTGATTGCGCCTGAAATTGCAATTGCGCATGCACGACCCGATTCACATGTGCATAAAGTTGGATTGAGTTTACTAAAACTTAATCAGCATATTAACTTTTCAGAAGAAGGACATTTTGCGTCGTTAGTTTTTGTACTAAGTGCAGTCGATAATACAGCACATTTAGAAATATTAAAACAATTAGCACAAATTTTAGGCGATAAGCAAACAGTCGAAGAATTACTATCAGCACAAAATAATACAGAGATTATTAATATATTAAAAGGAGAATGATGAAAATGAAAATTTTAGTAGTATGTGGTCATGGATTAGGTAGCAGCTTTATGGTGGAAATGAATGCACAAGAGGCTTTGAAAAATTTAAATGCACCTACAGATATTACAGTTGAGCATAGTGACGTTATGACTGCGAGCCCAGATATGGCCGAATTATTTATTTGTGGTCGTGACTTAGAAGAAAACACTAAAAATTTAGGTGACGTACTGGTTTTAGACAATATTTTAGATAAAGAAGAATTACAAACTAAATTAAATGATAAATTGCAAGAACTAGGTAAATTATAAACCATTGATTGGAGGGGATGTTATGCAAGCAATATTAGATTTTATTGTAGATGTATTAAGTCAACCTGCTATTCTTGTTGCAATGATTGCATTAATTGGTCTGATCGTACAAAAGAAATCAGCAGTTGATGTTACATCAGGAACAATTAAAACTGTATTAGGCTTTTTAGTGTTAAGTGCTGGAGCTAGTGTAGTCACACAATCATTAGAACCTTTTGGAAAAATATTCCAACACGCTTTTGGCGTGCAAGGGGTAGTGCCAAATAATGAAGCAATTATCTCTATTGCGTTAGAAAAATATGGTACGACAGCAGCATTGATTATGGTGTTTGGAATGATTGTGAACATATTAATTGCACGCTTTTCCAATTTGAAGTATATATTTTTAACTGGGCACCATACGTTTTATATGGCAGCATTTTTAGCAATTTTATTATCTGTCGGCAAAATTACAGGTACATTAACAGTTGTGATTGGTGCGATTATTTTAGGTTTAATTATGGCCATATTACCAGCCTTAGCGCATCCAACGATGCAAAAAATTACCGGTAATAATCAAGTAGCTTTAGGACATTTTGGGACAATTAGTTATTGGGCTGCAGGTGAAGTCGGTAAATTATTTAAAGGAAAATCAAAATCAACTGAAGACATTAACTTTCCGAAAAGTCTTGGTTTCTTAAGAGAAAGTACGATTAGTATTTCAATTACGATGACCTTACTTTATTTTATAGCTTCACTATTTGCTGGACCAGCATTTGTACATTCAGATATTAGTGATGGGCAAAACTTCATTGTATTTTCATTAATACAAGGTGTTACATTTGCAGCCGGGGTATTTATTATTTTAACTGGAGTACGTTTGATTTTAGCTGAAATTGTACCAGCATTTAAAGGTATTTCAGAGAAACTTGTACCAAATACGAAACCAGCATTAGATTGTCCGATTGTCTTTCCATATGCACAAAATGCAGTGTTAATTGGCTTTTTTGTAAGTTTCATTGTTGGTGTAATAGGAATGTTTGTCTTGTTTTTATTTGGTGGTGTAGTTATTTTACCAGGCGTTGTTGCACACTTCTTTTTAGGAGCAACATCAGGTGTATTTGGTAATGCACGTGGCGGTATTCGAGGCGCGGTAGCAGGTTCAGCACTAAATGGCTTGCTCATTACGTTCTTACCATTATTGTTCTTACCTTTCTTAGGTGACTTAGGTGGTGCAGCCACAACATTCTCAGATACTGACTTTTTAGCGGTAGGTATAATTTTTGGGAATGTAGCCAAATATTTAGGTGTAATTGGCATTGTAGTACTAATTATTATTTTAGCAGTAATTTCAATATTGATTCAAAAACGTACGAATCAAAAAGAGGCATAATAAAAAAGAGATACTCACATGAGTATCTCTTTTTATGTACGCTTTCCGCGGGCACTGCATTAGCCTTTAGTCGGTCAAATCACTGACAATACTATAATTTATAAATTATCAGTGGTAGTTATTATGTTGAATCAATCAATGAGTCAAACAACTCAAGAAATAGAAAAAATGAAGCTTTATGTCGATAATTGTACTATAGTTTTATAGATATTATGCTAATCTATGAGAGCATTTCATTATAGACATTTAAGTTTTGGTAAACGGATGTTAGTAATGGCGCAGGGAAATCGTATTGATTCGCTAATGATAAAATATAGCCTTGAATATGTTGACCTTCAATATTTAACCCACGCTCCATATCACGTTGCATGGATGTTTTAAAGTGATAGGACAGATTATCTAACGACTTCATATACCGTTTCACTATATCTTCTGAAATAGGCGCTTGATGTGCTTGCATGATACTAGCAACTTCTTGATACATTGCTTCAATATACGGCTTACCACCTTCGCTATCACGAATAGGGCCAATTGGTGCATGCATTAATGTAGTTACACTAGACAGTACAGTAATCATTAAGTATTTATGCCACATATCACGCTTGATGTGCTCACTTAAAATAAATTTTGCTTTCGTACCTGCAAAAGCATCGGCGATTTGTTGTACGCGTTCTGACGTGGTTCCATCAAGCTCACCAAAAATAAGTTGATCAAAATCACTCGTATGGCTCACTTCACCTAATGGATCTAACGTAGTTTCAATGATACATAACCCACCCAAAATACGTTCACGACCAAATGCTTGTTGGAGTGTGGCAATATGAGCAATACCATTGAGTAAGGGGATAATGACTGTATTTGGTCCAACGAAAGGTCGTAAATCTTCGATAGATTGTTCTAAATGATAAGCTTTAGAAGACAATAACACAATATCAAAAGGTTCTACATCTTGTTGTGCCGTTATTAATTTTGGTTGGAAAGCATAATTACCATTTACGCTATTAATGACTAAACCATTTTTTTCAAGCGATGCTTTACGTTTGGGGCGGACTAAAAAGGTAACATCTTTACCTTGTTCAGCTAATCTACCTCCGAAATATCCGCCAATGCCGCCTGCACCTAATACTAAAATACGCATAGAAAACACTCCTAAAATATGTATTTTTACTGGATGACACTAGTGTTTGAACGTGAATAATGATTCACATAAGTTATTGGAATTATATTATTTTTACCCCAAAAAATCGAGATGTAACGAATTTTAATAAAAATTGTGATTAATTCTCTAAAAATAAGCATCAAGCTAATAAAATGTGGAAGCTCTTTACATTGATTAGTGCTGGAGTACTGTTCCATGTGAAACAAAAAGTAACGTAGCATACAATGGTTTAGAGTATGTACGTTACTTTTCTTTTAGGATTAAATATCATTTTACATACTTATTTCATGTAATTTTGTGCAATTTAGCAACAATTATAAATCTTTACGTTGAAATAATAAGAGCCCAAAAACAGTTATACATAGTGCTAATATTATTAAAATAATTAAAGGTAATACTGTAAAATCGTCTATCGGTATTTGTGGAATATGATGAAAGGGTGTTAAATTTTTCAGCCATTCACGTACATTGAGCAAGTTACCTATATAGACGACTACAAAACAGTAAGCAAGATAAGCATAGACAATTGATGTCAATTTGTTTGAGACACCTAATATTAAAATACCTAAAGCTACAAAAGCTAAAATAGCAGGAATATAAATGATACCTGAACTGATGACTGAGATAAAAGATAACGGTTCATCCATGACAAAATATTGACCAATATACAATCCTAAACTTGCTAAAAAAATCATCGTAAATGCGTTAATAATACTTAAAATAATATAAGTACCAAAATAAGTAAGACGGGTCATTGGGTTTGCTAATAGCATTAATGTGTATCCGTGATGATTATCCTTTTTGAACTTAAACAATGAAATTAGCGTTGGTATTGTGGCGACCATAGCCATGACTACCATTAATGTTGGTAAAAATTGTTCAGCATAGTTATCGCCTTTGCTGACTAGCATTTGCTTTAATAATGGATTATCTTCAAAGAATGTATCTAAAGTTCCAAAAATTGAACCATAGGATAACCCAAGTAACAACATGCCACAAGCAAAGGAAATGAAAAGGGTGCGTTGTAAACGAATTTGTAATCCTAATGGTGATTTCATATAACGTTTAATGTGAGTGTGACCAGATTTTTCGGGTAAATAACCTGAGTTAATGTCTCGTTTGATTTTTAATATCATTGCGCTTGGTAGACAAATAAGTGCTAGTATCATTATGAAAACGAGTGGCCACCAATTATTTTCAGCGTACGGAAATGTTCTCGACAACCAGCCCAGTGGTGATATCAAAGACAAATCATTATCTAAACCATCGCCAATGGCTCTTATAAAATAGGACAACATTAAAATGCCAATTGTAATACCAGTAGTCCCACTGACGGTTGTTGCAAGTTGGGCTACAACTAATGTAAGAAAACCAAATAGCACTCCAATTGCGCTTAAATTCAGTGCATAAAGTAAAGAGCTGATTGTTGAAAAGCCATCTCCTGACATAACTAGTAAACCACTACCTATAGGTATAAATAGAGCAAGGTTTAATATTATAATATTTAACATAACACTCATTATTTGAGCGTGTTTACCTATAGGTAAGGCGTTTAATAATATGAGGCGTCCTCGCTCTTCATCACCTCGTGTTTGTTGTCCAACAAATAAAATGTTCATTATTGCTACTACAATTGCTGTAAATAAAAGCATTTCATGCGCAAAAACAGTAGCTATATTAACGTCATCTAATTTTATCGGGCCTAACATTGTTTTTACTGCAGGATTATCTAGCATGGGAATGACAGTATTTAATTCGCGTTGTGTTGGGTACATCGCTTTAAAAGCAGGTGGAATAATTAATGTTAATAATGCGATGCTAATGACCCATAGTGCATTAGTTACTAAATTGCGTTTGAAATAAAAGAGTGTTAAGTGTAATGTTTTGTTGAAATATTGGCGCATGACTACTCACCTTCTTCTATTGTGTCACCATAATGTCTGCGGAATAAGTCTTCTAACGTTGGTGGCTTACTTTCTAAATATGTCAAAGTAAATTGACTCAAATATTGAATAAGAGGCGTTAACTTATTTGAATCAACATCAAACGAATAACGTGAACCAGATTGTTGTATATTATGCACACCTGCTATATTAGGAAGATCATGTAAATTATGTGATGTTTCAACGATGAAGTTCATACGTGTTAAGTGGCGTAACTCAGCTAAAGTACCATTTTCTATTATTTTGCCTTTCCGAATAATGGCGACACGATCACATAGTTTTTCAACTTCACTTAAAATATGACTAGATAATAATACAGTACCATTATTAGCTTTAATTTCTTTAATACATGATTGGAATACATCTTCCATTAACGGGTCTAACCCAGATGTTGGCTCGTCGAAGATATAGAGTTCAGCATCGATACTTAATGCGGCAATTAATGCTACTTTTTGACGATTTCCTTTGGAATATGTGCCACACTTTTTACTAATATCTAAATCGAATTGCTCAATGAGACGCTCTTTTTTCGCGTAGTTGGCATGCTTATGCAAACTTAAAAAGAAATCTATAACTTCTCCTCCAGTTAAATTAGGCCATAAATTGACATCACCGGGAACAAAAGCCAAATGTTCATGTATGGTCACTACTTCTGTTAGAGCATCTTTGCCAAAGATTTCAATATTACCGGAACTAGGTGTAAGTACACCTAAAATGATTTGTAATGTTGTTGATTTACCAGCACCGTTAGGTCCAATAAAACCAAAAATTTCTCCTGGTTGTAATTTTAAATCTATACCGTCTAATGCTTTAAACTTGCCAAAGCGTTTGGTTAAGTTAGTGATATTAAGTACAGTCATTTGTGACACCTCATTTATTTATAAAATAATTTGCGCATTTCCGCTAAATATACTTCGAATTCATGAAAATAGTATGTGTAGTTATTATTAGTAATATCGTCGACAGTAAGGTGCTGTTTGACGGATTCACTGTAACCCGTAATCATAAACTGAATTAACTGTAAGGCGTGGGTTGGATTTACGTCATTTTTGAAATAATTATAATCAATATTTTCAGTCATTACATCATAACTTTGTTGTTCTAATTGTTTAATTTTGGTTACTAAGTCGTCGCTAAGTTCGTTGTCCGTAGTTGCAAGGATAGGTAAACTTAAAAAATTAATAATAGTAGGATGACTTTTTAACATTTTCATTTTTATTATCATCATAGCTTGAATTCTGTTGAAAATATCTTGCTGTGACATATCAACTTTATTAAGATACTCTTCACGAACAAACTCTAAAGCATAGTCAATTAAATAATAATACAAACTTTGTTTATTTTTAAAGTAATAAAATAATGTTCCTTTGCTAATGTTGGCAGCACTGACGATAGCATTAGTTGAAGCGTCATGAGGTCCTTTTTGCGCAAATTCATTTAAAGCAGCGTTAATAATTTGTCGTTGTTTTTTGGAATCTAGTTTGTAAAAGGCTTGATGCATAGAATCACTTCCATTATGTTAAGTGGTAATTTTACTCTAAGTATAGAACTTTTGACCATGTTGGTCAAATTAACTCTAAACGGAGCTTACTTGCTAATGATATTAATTGTAGCTACAATTAATATCATTAGTATAGATAGGTTTCTTGACTATTTGTAGAAAGGCACATTAAGTCAATGTGTTTAGTTGCTCATAATCAGCAGACATTAAAATTATTGAACAATTGTTGAAAATCTATCGGTAACTAAAACTAATATAAGCAATAGGTGGGATAGTATGGTTTTATTTTTACAGCCTGTATTTCAAGAACGCATATGGGGAGGCACACAGTTAAAGAACTTTAATTATAATATTCCTTTTGACCACACTGGTGAATGTTGGGCGATTTCAGCGCATCCCAATGGTCCCAATGTAATTACGAATGGACCTTATCAAGGATATACATTAGACCAAGTATGGGAACAAGCACCGTCATTATTTGGGGCTAGTGGACAACAGAATTTTCCTTTATTGACGAAAATTCTTGATGCCAATGATAAATTGTCAGTCCAAGTACATCCTGATGATAATTATGCACAAAAATATGAAGGGGAAAATGGTAAAACAGAATGTTGGTATATTCTAGATGCCGCACCTGATGCTGAAATTATCTATGGTGTTAACGCAGACAACCAAGATGAATTAAATCAAATGTTAGACCAAGGTGATTTTGAAACATTGTTTCATCATATTAAAGTAACAAAAGGTGATTTCTTCTATGTTCCTTCAGGGACAGTGCATGCAATTGGTAAAGGTATTATGATTTTAGAAACACAACAATCTTCTGATACTACATATAGAATTTATGATTATGAACGTACTGATAGTAATGGCAAGCAGCGCGAATTACACTTAGAACAAAGTAAAGCTGTGATTGATGTCGACCGTCAAATTCCGCAGACGAGGTTACCGAAAGAACAATACGAGCAATATACGTATCAACAACTAGTATCGACGACATTTTTTACTGTAGAAAAATGGGATATACATCAACAATTAGCATTTGATAAACAGCAACCTTATTATTTAGTGTCAGTAATAGAGGGCGAAGGTGTACTGTATATAGGACAACAACACTTTGATTTGGAAAAAGGCGCACATTTTATTCTAACTACTGAAGATCAAGATATTTATTTTACAGGAAACTTTAGTATGATCGTTAGTTATGTTTAGTGTTAAAGGGGGAGAAAGAAATGTATAGAATAGCCGTAGATATCGGAGGAACAAAAACTATTGTAGGCGTCATTGATGCACACATGACCGTTGTAGATCAGCAGACTTTCCCAACAATAACAGAGAGTCCTGAAGCAGAATTTGACCAAATACTTGAGCATGCACAAGCATTGCTACAAAAATATCAACAAATTGAGCAACAAACGTTAAATATTGCGATGCCTGGTCCGTGTGATTATCACCAAGGGATATTTTTAAATCCTCCTAACCTACAAGCGTATAAAAATTTTGATGCTGGCGCATATATAACAACACGTAGTGAATTCAAACCAGCTTTTGTAAACGACACTGATGCCGCAATACGTGCTGAAAAAAGAGCGTTGCCTGAAACAACATCTTCATTTGTATATTTAACAATTAGTACAGGTGTAGGGATGGCACTAGTCTATAATGGAGAAGTATTAGCTGGAAGCGATGGTAATATGGGGGAAATTGGACATACAATGATCAAAAGTAATAGTGACTATCAATGTCCGGTGTGCCAGCAATATGGCTGTGTGGAAAACGAAATTTCAGGCTTGGCTATTAGTCGTAAAGCGAGTACCATTTTAGAGCGTGAAGTATCGACCCAAGAAGCTATAAAGTTATATTTAAACAATGACAATGATGAAATTACTGCGATGATGGAAGAAATAATGCAAATGACAGCGCAATTATGCACTAATATTTACAATATTTTTAATGTGTATACTATTGTTTTAGGTGGTGGGGTTACACAAAGTCCCTTACCTTACGAAGAATGCATTACTACGTATGCGCAAGCACACATTTTAAATACCAATAAACCTATCAATGTAGAAGTAAGCAAATTAGAAGCAAATGTATTAACTGGTTTGTATGATGTCACGTAATATATAAAAAGCACAAGTATTTATGCAAATAATACTTGTGCTTTTTATATTGATAATTACAGGCGGTTTTTCTTAATGTGCCAATATTTTCTAATGTTTAAAGTTTTAGACAATTGATCGGATATTAGCAGACCAAGTGCAATTGAACCAGCAATTAAAATAGCGCGTATAAACGTATTACCAGCATCTGTAAAGTTCAAAGTTACTAGCTCTTGAGTTGCTCTGAATGCTAGACTTCCAGGTACAAGTGGAATGATGCCGGGAATCATAAAGATCACAACAGGTGCTTTTAATAAGCGACTTAATATGTGACTGATTAAACCTAAGGACAAACTACCTAATAAACTCGTATAAATGGTATCCATTTGAAAACTTAAATTAAAGATAAAATGTACCATATAGCCACAAGCACCAGCTAATCCAGCAGGTATAAATAATTTTTTTGGAGCATCATATATTAATGCAAAGAAGTAAGAAGCCATAAAGCTAAATAGACAGGAAAATAGTATCATAATTTTGTGGCCTCCTTAATAGATTAAATAGGCAATTGCAATACCTGAGCCTATAGCAAAGGCGATTACAAGTGCTTCTAAAAATTTTGCAGTAAACATTAACATATGACGACTAAACAAATCTTGTATTGCTGTAGTAATGACTACACCAGGCACAATAGGCATAACCGAGGCGATCATTGTCGGTCCTAACGACTCGTACGTATGTATCATCTGAGAACCTAAAATAACGATTGAGCCTAAAATGAATGAACCTACAAACTCTGGTATAAACATAGTCAATGATTTACTTTGCATATATTCAACTATTAAATAACCAATAGCTCCTGCAAGTAGTGTAATAGGTACGTTAATCCACTCGCCATTAAGTAAATATAAAAAACTGAGAGAAATTATACCTGCAGCGATTACTTTTTGCCAAAGCGGACTACTTAAAGAGGTGCGATCAATATTTTGTAGTAAACGATGCGCTTCGTAAATAGACAGTGTGTTACTAGAGAGTTGTCTAGAGATAGTATTGACCTGAAAAATTTTCAATAAATTGGTAATGTTTTTATTGATTCTGACGATACGTGTATCGTGATCTTCACTTAAGGAAAAATTAATAAAAACATTAATGACGTACCCTTGACTGTTATAATAACCCATACTGATAGCCATACGACGCATGGTATCTTCTACGCGCGATACTTCAGCGCCTGATGAGAGTAGTATTTTACCCGCAAGTAAAATGACAGTCATGGTGATTTTATCGCGTTCACTGTTCAATAGTCCGTCCTCCTAGCCAATAGATATTAACATTATTATGGCAGTGGTTTTGTATAAATTCAAAAAGAAATGGTTGCCTAAAGTGAAAAAATTATAATGTGTTGCGGGTAGTCTTCTGGTTGTCTGAAGCCAATGTGCCGTCACACTAAAGGGAGTGGGACAGAAATCTGATTTTGAAAAAATGATTTCGTCGTCTCACCCAGGCAAGGATGACTAGCGTTGAAAAAATGAGTTGTAGTGCATTTTCAATATAGTTAGCTAATACCAATATGAAAAGAGACTAGGACGAATCAAAATTGTCCCAGCCTCTTAGTAAAATGAGTCATCTAACAGTAATTAAACTTCTTTTAAGGCGTTTTCCAAATCAGTTAAAATATCATGGATATTTTCAGTTCCAACAGATAAACGCACAAGATCGTTTGTAACACCTGAAGCTAATCGTTCTTCGTCAGATAATTGCTGATGAGTAGTACTAGCTGGATGAATTACTAGAGACTTTGAGTCCCCAACATTTGCGAGATGAGAAAATAATGATAAGCCATCAACAAATTGTGCAATCTCAGCAACTGTGCCATCAATACCAAATGTTAGTATCGCACCTTGTCCGTTTGGTAAATATTTTTGACCAAGATCGTAATAAGCATTACTTGTTAAGCCTGGATAATTGACCCATTTTACTTTTGGATGTTGTTCTAAATATTCTGCCACTTGTAATGCATTTTGAGAATGACGCTCTAAACGTAAGTGTAAAGTTTCTAAGCCTAGTAAAAATTCATGTACATTAAATGGCGAAACGGCAGAACCTAAATCACGTAATAATTGTACACGTGCTTTAGTAATATATGCTGCTGCACCTACATCATGAGCATAGGAGATGCCATGATAACTTGCATCAGGTTCTACTAAGCCAGGGAATTTACCATTGTCCCAGTTAAACTTACCACTATCAACAATAACACCGCCTATTGATGTGCCGTGACCTCCAATAAATTTAGTCGCAGAATGAACAATAATGTCTGCACCATATTCAAATGGACGTAATAAGTAAGGGGTAGGGAAAGTATTATCAACAATTAATGGAATGTTATTGTTATGTGCAACTTGAGCTACTGCTTCAATATCTAAAACATCTATGCGTGGGTTACCAATAGTTTCAGCATAGACGGCTTTAGTTTTTTCTGTGATTGCTTGTGCAAAGTTTTCAGGATTGCTTGGATCAACGAAATGCACAGTAATACCTAACTTCTTAAAAGTGACATTTAATAAATTATAAGTTCCACCGTATAAGTTTGAAGAAGCAACAATTTCATCGCCGCTTTCTACAATGTTGAGTAAAGCTAGGTGAATCGCAGCTTGGCCAGAAGAAGTTGCAAGGGCACCTACGCCTCCTTCTAATGCCGTTATACGTTCTTCAAAGACATTTTGAGTTGGGTTCATAATGCGAGTATAAATATTACCTGATTCTGCTAATGAAAATAAAGCTTGAGCGTGGTTTGTATCATCAAAAACATAACTTGAAGTTTGATAAATAGGTACAGCTCTTGATTTTGAAAAGTCATCGACTTCTTGTCCTGCATGAATTGATAAAGTATCTAAATGCCATTTATTATTAGTCATAACGAAGCTCCTTAATTTTAAAATATTCTGATAATTCACACTATACACATAATATAATTATAAATCAATAAAACATACTAAAAAGATAGGGATTAAATATGAAAAATTTTAAAAACAAGGTTAGACTTATAACTTAACTAGTAATAGTGTTTAACTACAATAAAGTAAAGAGCCATGTTCAATTAAAATGAATTCACCTAAGCGGAACTATGGTTGGCCACTTAGGTGAATGATAGTAGCAATTAAAATTGGAATACATTAAAACGCAAATCATAAATGTAGTGGAAGTCAGTTATGGAGAGTAGATTTAGTTAGTAGTATTTAATTATGCTGTTCATAGTAGTCGAGTATTTCTTTATTGCTTTGTTGTAACTTGTTATATTTGCCTTTAGGTTGTGGCTTAGCTTTAACCTTAATTTGTGGATATAGTAATAACGCTAAATAACCAGTGATACCGAATATAATAAATGTATTTTGAAAGTTTACGGTATCAATGACGATACCTGCTAATGATGACCCTATAACTTGGCCAACTGCTAATAATAAAAAAGGTATGCCTATACCTAATGAAGCATTTTTGGCGAAAATTTTAATTCCCCACACTAACAATACACCTGTTAAATAAATATAACTAAATCCAAATAAGCCTGAAGAAATAAAGGCCAATAACCAAATATTAGGTGTAAATGCTAATAATAAGGAAGAAGTAGCAAGCATAATAACGCCTAAATTATAAGCGAAATGTATACCTCGTTTATCAATCATAGCGCCTGAAACTCCTCCGATAATACCAAAAAGTCCAATAAGTATCCAAAATATAGAAAGTTCTAAATCTGTATAATGACCTGTCTGTTCTATAAAGGATTTTGAAAAGGTCCAAAAAGGTGCTGTAGCAAAACCTAAAAGTAAAGAAGCTAGGATAATGCGCTTACTATATGTGATATCACGTATATTAAATGAACCTGTTGAAATATTTAAATTATGTTGTAATGGTGGAATATTTTTGAAATTCCATAATAAAACAACAACAGCAATAACACCATATATAAAATAAGTTGCGCGCCAATCTAAAAATACTACCATTGCAGTTAATCCTGTAAACATTAGTCCAAAGCTTGTACCGGAATTGATCCAAGTATTGGCTTTACCTTGATCGGTCATACGAATCCATAAAGAAATAGTATAACCATAAGGTGGTGAAACAAGGCCAGTACTAGCACCAGCAAAAAGGACACCTAAAGATAGTATTAACGCATTTGGCGATATACCAATAGTAAATAAACCAACAATAACAGATAATCCAGCAAGCATAATCATACGTTTGGGGCCTATCGTAGCTGTTTGAAAAGTAGTATATATAATCGTAAAACAATAAGCTAAATAAAATAAAGATGAGATAATACCAGCTTGTGATGTTGTCATCCCGATATCTTCAGTTATGGAAGGCAAAAATAAACCAAAACTAAAGCGCCCAAGTCCGTAAGTAGTAGCAATCATGGCTATACCAGGAAAAACTAATTTAGAAAAGTGCACGTTAATACCACCTTGTAAATTAATTTATATTAGATAGAACGTTCATTCTATTTAAGGGAATTAAGAAACGAGGCACACCTGATTACAGCAATTACCTCGTAATAATGATTATTTGTATGCTTCATTGAGTAACATCCGTGCCATACTCAAAGCCTGGGCAGTCGCTCTTTTAGCATTAATAAGCGCAGTCATAGAAGTCGTCCCCTCTAATAAAAGCGTGAATTGAATTGCTAAGTCTTCACCATTCGTAATACCAGCTTCAGTTGCTAAATTTTCCAAATAATTGAGTAGACGTTGTTTATGGCCACGAGCAATATTTTCAATTTTGTTATCTTGATCTGCATAATCTTCAATCGCTCGAATAAACATATCGCCTTGAGAGGAATAATCATTTAACCACTGACAATGCGCTTCTACAGCGGATAAAAATGGGTACTGTGGATTACGTGCTACATGACTATCAAGATATTGCCAATAGCGAGATTCACGTTGTTGTAATACAGCTTCTACCAATTTATCCTTCGAATCAAAATGATTATATAATGTCATTGTAGCAACATTGGCTTCTTGAATGATTTGTTTTAAACCAACGCCTCTAAAGCCATAATCATAAAATAAACGTTCTGCAGCTGTTAAAATATCTTGCTTCTTTTGTGACATCATATTTCACACCTTTGGATAGAATGACCGTTCTACTTAATGATAACAACAGGTCAGTATTAAGTCAAAATAAGATTACCTTTGACTTAATTACTAAAAAAATGTAATGTGTAACTGAGAAATGAGTATTCACTCACTTTTAGGGGGTAGTTTAATTGATTGAAGTAAACAATGTGAGTAAGGCTTTTAAGAAACAACAAGTGTTAGAAGATATTAATGTTAATTTTGAACCTGGTGAAATTGTAGGATTAATTGGTCCTTCAGGTACAGGAAAAACGACGTTGATTCAATGTATACTTGGCATGGAGCATACTGATACAGGATGGGTTACTATAAATGAAAAGTCGATTCCCAATAGGAAGGTATTGAAAGATATCGGTTATATGGCACAAAGTGATGCACTATATGAAGATTTGACAGGTAAAGAAAATTTAAAATTTTTTGCAGGTATTTATATTAAAAAACGAAAACATATTCGTGAACGTGTGAAAATTTGTAGTGAAATGGTCAACCTTGAGGACGCCTTAAATAAAAAGGTGAAACATTATTCAGGCGGGATGAAGAGACGCTTATCCTTAGCTATTAGTTTTTTACAAGACCCAGCGGTGTTAATTTTAGATGAACCAACTGTAGGCATAGATCCAAAACTTAGACAAGCAGTATGGCATGATTTAAATCTAGCCAAAGAACAAGGGAAAAGCATCATAGTTACCACACATGTATTAGATGAGGCGACAAAATGCGACAGGTTAGTACTAATGAATCATGGCCGTATCATCACAACCGGCACTCCGGAAGAAATCAAACAACAATATCATACAGATACGATTGAAGGCGTATTTTTAAATATGGAGGAATAATGATGAATGCATTACACATTGCAAAGCGTATTGTAAAGCAAACACTAAGAGATAAACGGACACTTGCATTATTGATCATTGCACCGTTACTTATTTTATCATTGTTATATTATATTTTTTCCGTATCGGATAATTCGAATGGTGTTAAGTTAGGTGTAGCTGAGGCACCAAAAACATTTATTAATGCTGTAGAAAAAGAAGGAATAGATATTCGCTATTATGATAATAATAAGGATATTGCTAATAAAATAAAATCGGGCGATTTAACTGGTTTTGCTACTGTTGAAGACAATCAACTACATGTTACATATGCGAATGATAATCCTACACAGTCGGGAGTGTTGGCTTCACTAAATCAAAAGTGGTTGATTAATCAAAACATGACACAAATGAAAAATAATGCGAAGGAGTTGCAAGATGCATTAGCAAATGTACAGCAACAAGCAGGAGCTACTGATGCTAGTCAAAGCTCTCAAAATAACGTACGACCGTATGAAATGAAGACAGATTACTTATATGGTTCAGCAAGTTCAACATACTTTGATATGATTAATCCGATATTAATTGCATTCTTTGTGTTTTTCTTTACTTTTTTAATTTCGGGCATTGGTTTATTAAAAGAACGTACATCAGGCACATTAGAACGACTGCTAGCTTCACCCATCAAGCGTAGTCAAATTATATTTGGTTATATTATTGGTTACGGTATCTTTAGTATAATTCAAACGGTAATTGTCGTACTTTTTGCAGTATATGTACTGAATATTATAGTAGAAGGATCAATTTTGGTCGTTCTTTTAACAACTATACTTACAGCACTTGTAGCATTAACCTTTGGTATTTTATTATCAACATTTGCAGCATCAGAATTCCAAATGATTCAATTTATTCCACTCGTTATTGTGCCACAAGTACTGTTTGCGGGTCTGATTCCTATAGAATCTATGAGTAAAATATTAGGTTATATTGCTCATATTATGCCACTTTACTATGCAGGACAAACGATGCAAGATGTCATGATTAAAGGATTTGTACTAGAAGACGTATACTTAAATTTGCTTGTATTATTAGCATTTTTCCTTATATTACTCGTATTAAATATCATAGGCATGAAACGTTATAGAAAAGTTTAGGGTGAATAGTCATGAACAGTTTAAAAGCAATAGTAGAGTCAATTATGCCTCGGCTTGAACATCTGAGTGAACGTCAAAAAAGAGTGTTGCAAAGTGCAGTTATATTATTTAGCGAGCAGGGCTATGATAAAACAACTACTAAAGATATTGCGCAGCATGCACAAGTTGCAGAAGGGACAGTTTTTAAACATTTCAAAAATAAGCAAACACTACTATATGCTGGATTAATACCTATTTTAAAAAATAATGTTATTCCTGTAGCGCTTACCGAGTTCAAAACAGAACTTACATTGACTAATGATTTGAAAACATTTATCGATAAGTTCGTCGATAATCGTTCAC
Organism: Staphylococcus arlettae; assembly: GCF_002902345.1. Classification (GTDB taxonomy): domain Bacteria; phylum Bacillota; class Bacilli; order Staphylococcales; family Staphylococcaceae; genus Staphylococcus; species Staphylococcus arlettae. Next base: position 10,341 of record NZ_PPQB01000012.1, on the reverse strand, counting down.
AATTTATTTATGACAATAGAGTGTTAATTAAAGTATTACTCAATGAAGCACTGACTAGTGTACAGTTACAAACAATAGTCATAAATTTGTTTACTGAAAATTTGCTCGCTCAATTAACCCCATTATTGCAAAAGTTGATTGATCAAGGTTATATGAGAGACGTGAACAAAGAATATGCTATACGAACTATAGTTGCACAGACGTTCAACTTGAATTTGCCGATGATTATTGACGCCAATAAATCACGAGATAAAGCATTTGATGAATTTGCGACTTTTGTAAAAGACAGTTTGTATTATAGTTTAAAGGTATAGTAAGTAAAAAGGCTGGGGATGATTGATTCAACCCAGCCTAATTTTATATTGTAGGTAGATGGCTATATTGAAATTGTACGTCAATCCTGCTTTTTTCAATGTTAGTTATCTTTTGGAGAGGTGACACAATCTTGTTAATAACATTAGATTGCTGTCTCACTCTTTTGTTTATTTTCGTGGTATTTGAATAACATGACCTAATTGTTTTGGTGGAGTGAAAGCAGCTTGCGTTTCATATTGTTGTTGAATAGTCGTTAAAATATCTTCGGGGAAGATCGTGCTTTTACGTGTTTGATAATTGACAGCCATCATGATAATTTCGTATGTAGCAATCGGTTCGTCTAGTGCGTTGTACATAGATAAAAATAGATGAACACGTTTAGCATCATAATCATAAATATGTGGTTGGACATAAAAAGACTCATCTAAGACTAATTCTTTAAGAAATGTTATATGAGCTTCTAAGCTAAAAATAGTTATATTTTGATCCTTACGACGACTAACTGAAAAATCCATCGCTTCAAAGAATGCTACCACGCTATCGCTAAATACAGCATAATATTGTGCATCGTGCATGTGATTGTTATGGTCAATCCATGATGGTTGAACAGTGTTTCGGTAAAAATAATTGACTGTCATGTGATATACCTCCAATGTGTACGTTCTAAAAAAATAAATAATTTATTATATTAAGTACTATCATCTCATGATGATAAAGAGAAAATCAACCTGTGGCTATAATATAAGGGGTATTGGTCGTTTGAATGATAAATCCATGATAAATTAGTTATTAATAACATCAAGGAGGTAATCTAACGATGGTAATAATTGCAATTATTTTATTTATTATATCTCTTGTCTTACTTAGTTATTCTATTGCATTGCTAATCGGTAGAGATGGCTCGTTATTTAGTTTGTTTTCTAAAGAAGAAAAATCAGCAACAAAGGCTGAAAAATTAAGTATTTATCTAGCAACATTAGTAATTTTGACCTTGAGTGTGATTATGTTATTACAGACAATTTAAACAATAAAAAGGTTCAAAGCAATTGCTTTGAACCTTTTTATGAGTAGCACCTTAATATTTTCTTAAGAATGGTGTAGATCGATGGAACATTCGTTCTACTACATAAGACTGTACCTGTGAAAACAAATGTTCAATGATATTTGTTTTATTTGATAACACACGTATGCTTAATCCATGAGTAGCTAATAAAGTAATACCAACGCGACAGTCATATTGTTTTGCAAGTGGTTCAGGCAAAACGACTCTGGCGCATATATTACTAAGGCTAATACTGCCAACCAAGGGACAGTATAATGCACATAATTTGACGATGTTGCCGATTTTTCAACACGCTATTGAAAGTTTCAATACCCACTTAACACTGGCACAATCACTTGCAGAACCTAAAAAATATTATAAATCTATTAATAGTAATATTGATTTGACGTTACAACATTTAATGACCCAATTGAATTTAGACCCAGAGTTATTACAAGCAAAACCTTATCAATTAAGTGGGGGACAATTACAACGCTTTAATATTTTACGCACATTAATGTTGCAACCTGAAATATTAATTTGTGATGAAATTACTTCAAATTTAGATGTATTACTAGAACAACAAATGAGCAATGTACTATTAAATTATTATGAAGAAACTCAGCATGGAATGGTTATAATTTCTCATGATATGGCGTTTATTACCGCTACTGTAGAACGCATAGTGGTCATGCGTGATGGCGAAATTGTAGATGATTTTCACAAAAAATATTTGTTTAGTGCAGAAAGACATCCATACACACAGCAATTGCTTGCTGTTTATGATGTAGAGTGGCGAAGCAAGAAATAGTAAAGATATTAAAAACTACAGGCATCTATTACAGCCAGTAGTTTTATTATAGGTAAATTTTAATAATAATTGATATCAGTCAACTAAAGTCTAGAACGAATTTAACGTTCTAGACTTTAAATGGTGATTTGCCTATTAAGATTTAGCAGTTTGAAAGTAAATAGAGAAGGCTCTTTTTACAATTTCTAAATGCTTATTGTTATAATAAGGCGAAGTGCTAAAATATACTAAAATTTCACTTTTTGATTGCACGTTTATTGGAAAATCAGCATCTGTAGATACCAAATCTGCTAGTTCTCCTAGTGGCGTATTATCACCAGTAAAATTTCGTATAAATTCATAAAAACTCAGAAAACCACCTCATTTATTGAATATAAGTTATTATAACTTAAAAATTTAAAGTTGTGCAATACTGAAAATTGTGAAATTTTCTTGTGCACCTTATAATGAAAAACAATAGCAGTTGGAAATATAAATAAAAGTTATTATAATGTTATAGTTAATTATTATATGAATTCACAAGTGATGTTAGAAATGTAAACTAAAATACACGTGTAATCTAAGAGAGAGGAGGTATAACTATGCAAGCTAGCACAAAGATAGATAACTGGATGGAAATTACAAAGTACGTACGTTATATCGACACTATGATCGAAAATGTATTAAAAGAACAATTTGATATAAGTCTAAGAGAATTTTATGTGTTGTATGAAATCTATAACAGTAAAGGTAAGAAATATAAAATTAATGATTTAATTAAAGTAGTAGATTTAAGTCAAAGTGCCATGTCTCGGTTGATTGTCAGACTAGAAAAAATGACTCCTGCTTTTGTTTATAGACAAGAATGTGTAGAAGACCAACGTGCCATGTATATATATTTGACAGCTGAAGGTGCTGAGCAAACTGTAGCTGCGATGAATAGTTATAATCAACTTATTAAAAAAGTTAATTTAAGCCAAATTCAGCATTTAGCCCGTATTACGAATGATAGTCAGTAATTTAGTTCAACTATAGGTACAACCAATCATCATGAAAAAGTTAATTTAGTGTGCATTTAGTCCCTATTTTCAAAGTAATAAAAATCGATTTGTATGATTATTTTAGGGTATTTAAGTGATAAAAGGATGGTGTTTTTATGAATATTACATCAAATTGGTTGAATTTAGCTGTGGCAGATTTATCAGTGAGTGAAGGATTTTACCAAGCACTAGGTTTTACTATTAAACACAATGAAGCAATGCAAGCAAAGATGTTAGGCATAGAAACAGCAGATGGAAAAATTATTATGTTAATAGAGCAGCAACAATTTAAAAAAGCTGCGAGTCTTGATAATATTCCAAAGATAGATGGAGCTTTAATTTCACTATCAGTAGCAACGGAAGCGGAAGTTGATGACCTATTAACGCTAGTAAACCAAGCAAATGGCACAGTGTTGCAACGAGGAACTAAATTAGAAGGTTATTATGGAGGACTATTTAGTGATCCGGACGGCCACCGCTTTAATGTTATTGCGATGAGCTAAAGAGATGACAGCAATTGAATAATTCAGGAAAGAGGGATTAAACTTGATTAAAGCAATAGCAGTCGATAAAGACGGCACTTTTTTTAAGTCGGATCATACATATGATCTGGCTTATTTTGAACAATTATATAAACAAATGGAAAAGCAACAAATAAAATTTATTGTTGCAAGTGGAAATCAATATGAGCAATTGCGTTCATTTTTCCCAGGTAAAGATCAAAAAATTGTGTATGTCGCTGAAAATGGTGCATTAACTTATTTTAACAACGAACTCTTGGCTAAAGAGGCTTTTGTCGATAGTGATATACATAATGTAATAAAGTATTTACAACAAACTTACCATATTGAAAATATTATATTAGGTGGAATTAAAACAGCATATATGCTGAAAGGCACAAATCAAACCTTTATAGATTATGCACAGTTATACTATAAAAATATTACATTTGTGGATAATTTTAGTGAAGTAGTTGATGATACATTTATTAAAGTCGCTATGCGCATTCAAGATACAAATTTAGTAACTACGATTACTGAGGATTTACAACAACGGTATTCAGATATTGTCAGAGCAGTAACAAGCGGTAATGATAGTGTGGATTTACTAGTACCATCAGTGAATAAAGGTAAAGCAATACAAACTTTGCTCGACGACTGGGGAATAGCGAACCATGAATTATTAGCTTTCGGTGATGCTAACAATGACATAGAGATGTTGCAACTGACACCACACAGTTATGCTATGGCATCGTGTAGCCCTGAGTTAGCAAGAGTTGCACAATACCGTGCACCATCGAATGACGATTCTGGTGTGTTACAAGTGATTGAACAGTATCTTCAAGCCCAAGATTAGTTGATAGTGAAAAACTCAATGATTACAGATGCTAACTTCCAATATTAATAGGAAGGAGATCTGTAAAAATTGAGTTTTTTTATGTTATTTAATTATTAATACAGGTATCTCTGCGCTGTTAGCAATTTTATGTGTAACATTGCCTAGCACATTACCTAAATTAGCCTTATCGCGTTTATTACTCATGACAATAATGTCATAGGCGGAATCTTTAAGTTCTTTTAGTAAGGTCTGTTTAATAGGTCCGGAACTGAATTTTACGTTAACAGAGACACCGGTAGCTTCTAACTCTTCAATAAATGGATGTAGTTGATGTTCTTTTTCCTCAGCTATATCTTCTAAGTGTTTATTATTGTAACGCACTGAACTTTGTAATTCCGCTTCGGATATTACATTATAAAGCGTTACAGTAACATTGTCTCTTCCTGCAGCTAAGCTTTCAATTTCTTTTGGCACATTTGTAAATGAGTTGTCAAAGTCATATGCTAATAAAATATTATTATACATAGTCATTGCCTCCTTTTACTTGTTAATACCCTATTAAAAAAATTATAATGACTTAAATTTGGTATTTTGCAGTGTATAAAGTTTATATAACTATTAAAAACATAGGGAAATAGTATAGAAAAAGGCGTGTGGTAATTAGTAGTATTTACTTAGATTGCATGCTTAAGTTATTCAATATTACTTTTTAATTTATTGTCCATATCATTAGCGACGTATTCCAGTAATTGGTTAATTTCCGTTTCATCCATTTCAGGTGCTGCTTTTATTTTAATAATTAAGCCTAAATTCGTGCGAACATGAAAAGTTGGTTTATTATCTTCAGTAGTTTTTCTTAAAATTTCCATTAAAATCACTCCTGCTTATCAAATTTACGTAGCTATGAAGGAGAGGGCTGCTAACTAACGATATATGGCACGGCAAAAATAGTTTGTGAGAATAAAAGTATCAATATAAATTTATTTTACCATTTTTTGTGTGTGCATAATAGTTTCATGAATTATATAACAAAATAATAGAAAGGGAGTGGACAGAAATCTGATTTTGAAAAAATGATTTCGTCGTCCCACCCCGGCAAGGATGACTAGCATTGAAACAAGCTTGATTTGAAGCGCAATTTCAATGCAGTCAGCTACTGCCAATATAAAAGAGGCTAGGACGAATCAATATTGTCCTAGCCTCTGGACTTACTATGCATCTAAACCAACAAGCTCTTGAATATTATGATAATTATTTTGTTGTAAATAGCTAGCTAAAGCTTTATTCATTTTTTTAGTAAGTGTAGGACCTTCAAAAATAAGGGAACTATAAATTTGTACAAGTGATGCACCATTACGCATCATACGAATGACATCATCAGCAGTAAAAATACCGCCAGTACCAATAATAGGGAAGTCTCCGTTAGTGTGTTGGTATGTCCATTTAATCAATTCTAAATTACGTTCGAATAAGGGCTTGCCACTTAAACCACCAGTTTCATTTTGGTTGTTAGAAGTAAGTGATTCACGGCGTTGTGTAGTATTAGCCAAGATAATACCATCAAATGTATCAACTATTGTTGGTAAAATTTGACTTAATTCAGTTGTGGAAATATCAGACGTAAGTTTAATGAAAATAGGTTGTGTAATATTTTGAGATGCCTGAAAGTATGTTAATGTATTACAAAGCATCGCAAATTCATCTTTATCATGAAAGTTTTGTAAGTTTGCTGTGTTTGGTGAACTAATATTCACAGTGAAAAATGTCGCATCATATTTAAAAGTTTCCATGACCTTTAAATAATCTTGATAGCGTTCTTCATAAGGAGTTGTTTTATTAACGCCTATATTAATACCGATGGGCACATGATAAGCATATTTACGTAAATTACTTAATGCTTTATTCATACCAATATTGTTAAAACCCATACGATTGATAATGGCTTGGTCATCAATTAAACGATACATCCGTGGCTTAGGATTGCCAGGTTGAGGTTTAGGCGTTATGCCACCTAATTCCAAGGCACCAAAACCAGCCATTTCAAGGACTTTAGGTACTTCGCACGACTTGTCAAAGCCAGCAGCTAAACCAATAGGATTATTAAAAGTTACGCCAGCAATTTGTTGTTGTAGCGTGTCTTGTTGATAATCAAAACAGCTTTTAACTGCTGAAAGCAATTTATTATGTTTTTGGATAAATTTTAAAGCATTAATGGTCATACCATGAGCTTGTTCTGGATCGATGTTAAAGATAAGTGGTTTGAGTAATTTGTACATGATTTACGCTCCAATAGAAAAAGTTTAGTTTTGAAAAATGAAAGTTGATGTTACGACTAATTTATAAAGTTATTATTATTTTACAATAGAGTAATGATTTAAATAAAGGTTAAACGTGAAATACATTAATATGACTTGCTAATTTGGTACTTATATTGGACCACAGAGCGTATAATTTTCACGAAGGAAAGTAGGGATACGATGGATAAACAATGGATAGAACAGTTGAATATAGCAAATATAATTTCAATTACACCAATCAGTGGTGGTGATGTCAATGAGGCGTACAAAGTAGATACTAGTGATGAACAATATTTTTTACTAGTACAACGTAATCGAAACTCAGATTTTTATGCGGCAGAAATAGCTGGACTGAAACAGTTTGAAGCTGCAGGTATTCAAGCACCTATAGTAATTGATTATGGTCAAATAACAGATGATGCTTATTTATTATTAAGTTATCTAGATGAAGGAATCGAAGGTCAACAAAGTGATTTAGCGCGCTTAGTTGCCAAAATGCACCAAAATAAGCAACCAGAGGGTCAATTTGGTTTTGATTTACCGTATCAAGGTGGAGATATTACTTTCGATAATGCTTGGTCTACACAATGGCAAGATATTTTTGTGAAACAGCGTTTAGATCCTCTGAAAGACGCATTAGTGGAGAGAGGGATGTGGCAAACAGCAGATATTCAACAATATGAACAAGTCAGAGCAATTATTAATCAAAGTTTAGCTGAACATCACAGTGAACCTTCCTTGTTACATGGTGATTTGTGGGGTGGCAATCACATGTTTTTAACAGATGGCTCACCAGCATTATTTGATCCGGCACCTTTATATGGTGATAGAGAGTTTGATATTGGAATTACTATGGTATTTGGTGCTTTTAATCAGAGTTTTTATGAAACATATCAACAAGTGTTACCGTTAGCTGACGGTGCGGAACTACGGTTAGAATTTTATAAGCTCTATTTATTAATGGTACATTTGTTGAAATTTGGAGGTATGTACGCTAGCAGTGTTGAACGTAGTATGTATAAAATTATTCAAGCTAAAGCGTAAATTGGTTTTTAAGAACGTTAATACGCAATGTAATTGTTAATAAAGCACGAAAAAAGACTGGGCAATCAATGTGCACCAGTCTTTTTATTTGTAGTTACAAATCTAAAGTATCCATTTCTTTTCGTAATTGATACACTTTGTCAGGTGTTACATCTTCACCTAATGGATCTACTACTTTTAATGTTGAAAACGTATTAACAACTTGTCCTCTAATCATTTTCAAATATTCTTGTCTTAAATGATGTTGCTCGCTTTTTTCTGCAGTTGTTAGTGTAGTTACTTTTTCTTTATTTGCTAAAGCATTGATTCTATCTAATAATTCCATGTTTGTGTTCCTCCTGTATTGAATGTGGTAAGAAATAGGGAATAACATGTTCACCTATTTCCAAAATCATATCTTCATAAGTTCGATTATAATTAACGAAATGAAGCATAATATGGTTTGTTCCTATTTTTTCATATTGTTTTAACATTTGTAATAACGTATTACGTCCTAAATGATAGCCGCCTTTAATAGGTTTTAAAAGTGCATTAGGATTACTATCTAAGTCAATGGCTAAAGGATGCATAAATGGTTTGAAGTGTGTTGAATCATGCCATTCAGCGAGTAATGCTTTTTGTTGTTGGAATGCTTGTGGATAGAACATCCAACCATCCATATGCTTTTTAATCCACGTCATCGTTTGTTGTGCATATCCAGTAGCAAACATTGGAATATGTCGGTGTTTGGGTAGCACTTGCAATCCACTTTCTTCATATAGGGAAAATAAATCGTTATCGATGTGTGGTGAATGACTCTGCCACATTGACTGTAATGATTCGATTGTTTGTTGAAAAGTTGTACTTAACTGGTCGCTATCAATGTCAAAGGCAGGAAATTCAAATTTTCTATCACCTGTAGCCATACCTAGTAACAGCCGTTCATTCGATATTAAATCTAATGATGTTGTTGCTTTAGCTAGATGGATAGGATGACGTAACGTTGCTACAATACTTGAAGTACCTAAAGCAATATTAGTTGTATGTGTACTTAAATACGTTAAAAAGACAAATGGATCATAATTTGTCGTTACGTCTCCCAGATGTGGGCTATATAATGGGTTGTCTCTGACAAACAAACTACTAAAGCCGACATCATCAGCTAGACTAGCTAATCGTGCTTGTGTTGCAAAAGCATACGCATCATGAGTTGCATTGTCAAATGGCACAATTAGTCCTAACGTTAACTTCTGTGGCTGAAAAGTACGCTGAAATGTCTCGTGTTCTTCTGCTAATGTCACGTCATTACCTCCAATCTAATAAAATTAAACAACAACCATTAACTAAATAACATCTGTTGTTTAATTGGTATTATAGCACCTTTGGCTGTAAAGACAAACGACATGCTCTAGAAGAAGTTGTCTAAACAACATAGTATTAAAAACGTTGAAAAGATAAAAATTAGCATAAATTATTTGTTTTTAATTTAGTTTGATTACCAGCAAATGTTTGAATAATAATAAAATAAAATATAAATTGAACATGCAGGTCAATTTTAAGGAGGAATTATGATTTTGAGAAAATTTATTACACGAGTCATGTCAATCGCGATTATGGCATTGGCAATTGTGTCTGGCAGCTTTGTATCACAGGCACAATCTACTTCTTATCCAATTAGCCAAGACGATAAAGAAAATACGCAAGAAGTCATATTACCTAATAACGATAGACATCAAGTCGAAAACACAACTAGTGGACATTATCAGGCGGTAGGCTATGCAGATTTAGGTCAAAACATAGCTACTGGAGTGGTTATTGGTGAAAATACAGTGTTGACCAATAAACACGTTGTGAACTTATCAAATGGTAATATGAAATTTTCACCTGCTGCTTCAGATGCCTCTACATATCCAAACGGTACATTTGAAGAAAAAAGTGCTGAACCTTATCCAGGGAATGCAGATTTAGCAGTAGTACACTTCGAACCAAATGAAAATGGGCAACATGTAGGAGATGTTGTGCAACCGGCAACAATCGGTGATGCAACACAAGCTCAGAAAGGTGATGATGTTACAATAACTGGTTATCCTGGAGATAAAGAATTAGCGACAATGTGGGAAAGTAACGGTCAGATTATATCAAATGGTGATGGTGATATGACATATGATGCGAGTACTTACGGTGGTAATTCTGGTTCTGGAGTCTTCAATAGCAGTAATGAATTAATCGGCATCCATTATGGTGGTGTTGAAGGACAAAGTAATAATGCTGTGCCTTTATCTGGCGACGTATTAAACTTTATTAATGAACATAATCAATAAGGAATAATCACAGTTATCCAAAAAGACGCTAAACATATATAAATAACTTGTTAGATTGTGTTAAAGAGGCTGGGACAATATTGATTTGTCCTAGTCTCTTTTCATATTGGTAGTAGTTGACTGTTTGGTATATTGGCAGTTTTTATGCACGCTTTCCGTGGGCACTGCCTCAGCC
>NZ_PPQB01000011.1 GCF_002902345.1 Staphylococcus arlettae | reverse complement strand
ATGAGCATTCAAAACTGAATACAATATGTCAATGTTATTCCTTTTCAACTTCGTAGAAGTTGTTCCGAATATATCCTTAGAAAGGAGGTGATCCAGCCGCACCTTCCGATACGGCTACCTTGTTACGACTTCACCCCAATCATTTGTCCCACCTTCGACGGCTAGCTCCATAAATGGTTACTCCACCGGCTTCGGGTGTTACAAACTCTCGTGGTGTGACGGGCGGTGTGTACAAGACCCGGGAACGTATTCACCGTAGCATGCTGATCTACGATTACTAGCGATTCCAGCTTCATGTAGTCGAGTTGCAGACTACAATCCGAACTGAGAACAACTTTATGGGATTTGCATGACCTCGCGGTTTAGCTGCCCTTTGTATTGTCCATTGTAGCACGTGTGTAGCCCAAATCATAAGGGGCATGATGATTTGACGTCATCCCCACCTTCCTCCGGTTTGTCACCGGCAGTCAACCTAGAGTGCCCAACTAAATGCTGGCAACTAAGTTTAAGGGTTGCGCTCGTTGCGGGACTTAACCCAACATCTCACGACACGAGCTGACGACAACCATGCACCACCTGTCACTTTGTCCCCCGAAGGGGAAAACTCTATCTCTAGAGTGGTCAAAGGATGTCAAGATTTGGTAAGGTTCTTCGCGTTGCTTCGAATTAAACCACATGCTCCACCGCTTGTGCGGGTCCCCGTCAATTCCTTTGAGTTTCAACCTTGCGGTCGTACTCCCCAGGCGGAGTGCTTAATGCGTTAGCTGCAGCACTAAGGGGCGGAAACCCCCTAACACTTAGCACTCATCGTTTACGGCGTGGACTACCAGGGTATCTAATCCTGTTTGATCCCCACGCTTTCGCACATCAGCGTCAGTTACAGACCAGAAAGTCGCCTTCGCCACTGGTGTTCCTCCATATCTCTGCGCATTTCACCGCTACACATGGAATTCCACTTTCCTCTTCTGCACTCAAGTCTCCCAGTTTCCAATGACCCTCCACGGTTGAGCCGTGGGCTTTCACATCAGACTTAAGAAACCGCCTACGCGCGCTTTACGCCCAATAATTCCGGATAACGCTTGCCACCTACGTATTACCGCGGCTGCTGGCACGTAGTTAGCCGTGGCTTTCTGATTAGGTACCGTCAAGACGTGCACAGTTACTTACACGTTTGTTCTTCCCTAATAACAGAGTTTTACGAGCCGAAACCCTTCATCACTCACGCGGCGTTGCTCCGTCAGGCTTTCGCCCATTGCGGAAGATTCCCTACTGCTGCCTCCCGTAGGAGTCTGGACCGTGTCTCAGTTCCAGTGTGGCCGATCACCCTCTCAGGTCGGCTACGTATCGTTGCCTTGGTAAGCCATTACCTTACCAACTAGCTAATACGGCGCGGGTCCATCTATAAGTGATAGCAAAACCATCTTTCACTTTAGAACCATGCGGTTCTAAATGTTATCCGGCATTAGCCCCGGTTTCCCGGAGTTATTCCAGTCTTATAGGTAGGTTACCCACGTGTTACTCACCCGTCCGCCGCTAACGTCAAAGGAGCAAGCTCCTTATCTGTTCGCTCGACTTGCATGTATTAGGCACGCCGCCAGCGTTCATCCTGAGCCAGGATCAAACTCTCCATAAAAAATTATGATGTTTGATTAGCTCATAAATACTAATTGTGTGTTATCTCTAACACGTTTAAACCAACGATC
>NZ_PPQB01000010.1:381524-473095 GCF_002902345.1 Staphylococcus arlettae | reverse complement strand
CTACTCCACTGCGTTAATTCGTCCATAGCAAGTAACTGCTCAATATATGAATCCATTTCCTCTTGTGATTGCTCCATGCCTCTTACAGCGCTCCAGTGACGACTGGTACCTACCTCTGCTGTCAGGCTTGTATCGCTAAACTTTAAAAATCGTTTATATGCTTTATCCAATTGCTGTAATAGTGATTTAACTATCACACCAGCATGTCGTAACAATAATTCATTTGGTGTCATCTACTTCACTCCTTTTAAAGATATAAAATATCTATAAAATCTTTAATATAATTATATTATTTGCATTTTTTCTGACTTCATCGCGGTAATATTACTTTTTAACTTAGCTAATTCTCTTTCACGTTTACGTCTTTTTAATTGATCTATACATTCTAATTGTTCTAAAGTTTGTTTCTCATATTCTTCTTCCCATAGCCCAATAGCTTTGCTATTCTGACCCGTTTCATTTTGACAACCACATTTGTATACCTTGCCTCTTGCTACTAAAGTAGGCTGCATAGCTTTACTAACGCCACACTCACACACTAATAAAACATCTCTCCATACTTTGCCGCCACGTTGTACAAATTTATATCCACACACTGTATATGTGCCATAAACATTCCCTTGCAATTTCTCGTATAGTTTTGTCATCGTCTTTTCTCTCCAATTGCAAAATCATAAGAATCATCTATAGTATCTGTGTGATTACCTATCTTAACTATAGCTAATGGTGCATCATCGTTATAAATTAATTCTGTAACGATTGCAGGATAAGATATTGTGCTATTTGGAGCTTTGAACCAAATGTAATCATTAATATTTAAATCTCTAATTTTCATCTATCTAGCCACCTTTTTAGGGAATATGTCGTTAGCTGCTAAATGTTCAAACCACTTACTACGTACTTTTGCGTTTTCTATCATCTGCAGTCTTTCTTGTTCTTTGCGTTGTTTTTCTAACTCTCTTTCTCTCTTACGATTCTCACGTAAGCGATCTTGTATCACATACTTAGTCGCACCTTGTGTGATATTCACACCTTCTGATTCATAGAAGTCGTTTACAATCTTTTCTAAAGTGTTACCACTCTTTAAATTTTTAATTAGTTTGCTTTGTGACAAACCATCGATTTCTAAATCTCTTACTCGTGATTCTGGCACATAGTGGATTGCATCTTTAGTTTCGACTCTTAGATGTATGCCACCATCTTTCATAACGTATAGGTGGCTAAGTTCTATAGCTTGTCTATAATCCCAGCCTTCATCTAATCTATCTTGCACATCTTGTTTGTTTAATCTGTTATTGCGTAAAATCTTTTTATCTTCCTTCGATGGTTGATACGCTTTACCGTTAATGTACAAAGGGCCTCTATGGTATGGCCCATCACTTGTTAGCTCATCATCACGTAATCCTCTTTGATAGCGATTAGTTAGTGTGGGTTCCTTTACCCCAGTCATTGCACTCAATTCTTTAAACGTCATTTCTTTACCTTTATAGATCATTTTCTATATCCTCCTAGTAATCTTTAAATTGTACGTCTGTTACGTCTCTAAATTTAATTTCTTCAAATCCTAGTAATTCCGGATTGCTTTTATATTTTTCTGCTGCTTTATCTGCTTCACGTTCTTTTATATCGTCTAAGTCATAATTGGGTGGTACTGGAACAGTTACCTCTTGTTCGATTTCCACTTTAAGTTTTAGTGTGATTGTTTCTTCCACGCGGTATCACTTCGCTTTCTGATTATTCTGAATAAATTCTAGATAACCTTTTACTCTTGGAATAACTTCTTCAAACTCTCCATGTGCTATGCGTTTGTAACTTTTACGTTTACTGCTGTTCAAAATGTACGTTTCTCTCCACGCCATCCATCTTGTATCTATCCATTCAACATATACTGTCGATGTTTTACTGATAGCCATGAAATATATTTCATTGGGTATGCCTATAATTAATCCAGCGTCTTTAGCTTTTAAGTCATAGTTTTCATTGTGCGACATCGTTTTCCCTTTCTTGCCAAAAACTTGCCAAGATTTTCCAATTTCACTTTATTTTTGGAAATCGTAAACTCTTACTCTCCGTTGACTTTACACCCTGTAACATCATTTCATTTCCAAGATTTCCAAGATTTTTAACTCGTCGCTCATATAATATTTATATGACTATTGTTATTATATTTTTACTAACTTGAAATTCTTGGAAAAGTTGGAAAGTTTGGAAAGAACCCCGTCATATCAAGGTTTGTTATTTTTCTTTTTGGAAATATTTTGGAAAGTTTTGGAAATATAATTACTCCACTTTACTCTTTGATACAAAACACCACTGTGGGTATTCATAATTTTCTACTAATATTTTTCTATCTGTATAACCTCTGTCGAAAATTTTCTTTTTAAATTCTTTTCTAATGAGTGGGTTTTTATATCCTTCAAAGTTTGACCAATCTCTGTAATCTTCGTAAGCGTCAGTTATTCTAACACCTTCTATTTCATAATTTTCTAAGAATGCTGCTAATGGATCATTGCTTTTTTTGAAGTCTTCCATTTCACTTTGAACGACGGATGGTAAGAATATGCCATTGTTCTTTAATACTTTTTGTAATCCTTGCAAGGCTACGTTAAAGAGATAAGACTTGGCTTCTTCTGTTGTTACCTTCTCTGGTAGATGTGGGTCCTCTTTATCTGTTCCACGAATACGTGCATTGAATGGAACAATAATTAACCTGTCGAACACACCATTACTATTCTCATACCAACGTGGAATGCCGTTAGCACTAAAGACAAGTTTGGCGTAGTTACTAAATGCGAATACGTCTTGACCTTTATAAGCTGCTAATACTGGCTCGCCTGTTGATAGTTTTTTGAAGTTTGAAGCATCATCAACACTTTTAAGCGGGATGTCATCACCTGCATTTAATAACTTATGGTGTAAGGATGATACGTTAAATTGTTCTGTTAATGCCTGCAAAGACACACTGGACGTGTTCTCGTTACCAACTAAAGCTTGCATCATTCTTAGTAGCAATGATTTCCCATTACCTCCACTACCTACGAATAGGAATGATTTACCGATGAAGTTTTGCTTGAATAGTAAGTAACCAAAGATTTGCGTGAACATTTCTACGACTTCTGTATCTTCATTTGCAATGGTAAATAGTGTTTCTGTAACGATGTCTGACTTCGCATCAGTATCGTAATTAACGTTGAACCGAGCTGTGAATATTAATTCCGGTGAATGAGGTAGTAATGTCTGTTGTTTAATGTCATACACGCCATTTTTAAGTGGTATCATATATGGTGTTTCTTCTTCCTTCTCTGGTGCCATTGTTCGCAAATACTCTAATACTTCTGATTGTTGTGTTCGTCTTAGCTTAGGTATCTGTGTGACCATTACACGTTTAATTAATCGTTCATCGTCTAAATAAATGCCATTATGATATATATGCAAACGATCATTTATATTTACAACATGAAATTTGGCCATAATATATTCTGCAAATTCGTCATGATGGAACTTCGGTTGTTTATTATCTTCTTTTCTAAAAAACTTTTCTTCGTTTTCTTTCAACGTTTTATCTGTTAACTTTTGTGCAAAGTCATAGATGTTAGTATCATCTGCCATAATATCCTCCTTTCTTACTTAATGGGTACGTATTTAATGTTGTTGTTATTACAGTGCGTTTTGTAAATGCCATTAAAATGATGGAGTAATTTATCTTCATCTAATGGTGGGTGATTCTGTAAGTTCCATACATTTAACATTTCATAGGCTAAATCCCTACTAAATTTATTAATGAAAAGACCAGCTAATGCTTCTGTCGCATGTGTACGTTGTCCGTCGCCAACACCTTGCAGAAGTGTTATCCACTCGTTATCCTCTTTACTACGCTTATACGTGCCATTTTTCTCCATTTTCAACTCTTGTTTCTTCACACGTTCGGCTTGTTCTACTAAAGGTTGTGGGTCTAAAATTTCTGTGTCGCGATAATATATTTGATAATTAGATCCATCATCTTCAGTTGTTGGCAAATTCATCGCATGACACTGTGATAAGCTAGCTGGGTCGAAAAAGACAATTGACTTACTATCTTTGTACTTATCTTTTTCTAATTCACTTTTCATTTTCAAAAATCGCAATATATATAAAGCTACTTGCTTATAATACTTAGCTTCTATTTCTTGCGATAACGGTATACATAAGCGATACCGTTGATTTGATTCTGTATGTGAATGTGTCGGATAAATCACATAACTATATTTAAATCGCCCATCAATAAACGAAGGAAAATTAATTGTGTTAGGAATATCATCAATATCAATGGTTATCATACTTCTAGACTTTGTTTGTTCATTGTTACGATACGTGGCATAGCCAGCCACCATTACACCAGCACTACCTTTAGCAGCGTTTATTTTAACTTTGGATAATGATTCAACAAACTGTTCGAAAGTGAGTTGATAATGTAATGGATTGGCTACGTCACTGTGGCTTTTAAAATATGTGATAGTGTGTTTAACGGTCATCTGAATCAATCACTTTTGTATTACCAGTTTCGTCAAAAACTTTTTCGCAGTCATCACGTAAATCCACTATGTGCCATTTATCTAGATATACTTCTTCTGCTGTTTCTTCTGAAGGTAAGTAATCATATATATCATCATATATCTGTATAATTTCATTTAATTTTTTAGTTACATAATCTTTATGAGTCATTTGATTGTCCTCCTTTAGAAAGGTAATTCGTCTTGTAAGTCGTCTGTACCTTTAGCAAATGGGTTATCTGACTGCTTATCTTGGCTATTATTACTATTCTTGCTATCCAGCAAATCTACAGCTTGAACATTAATTTGTGGGTGTTTAAATTTGTGTCCGTCTTTTTCAGATGTGTTAATGTTTAGCGAACCACTAACTCCTACTTGCGAACCTTTACTTGTATACTTTTCAACAACACCTACAACTCTTTCGTTAAACACAACACAGTCTACAAAGTCTGTTTCATCATTGAAACGATTAATCGCAATTGTAAATCTTGCAAACTTCTTACCTGCTTTAGTTTCTTTAATATCTGCTTCTCTTACTAAACGTCCGATTCCGTTGAATTGATTCATTATTTATCATCCTTTTTATTATTTTTATAGTATTGAATCCCGTTATCTAATCTCATCAATGCTTCTTCTGCATCAGATGATGAGAGTTTTTGTGGAATGTTCATTTTCTTTTTAAGTTGTGATTCTGTAATTTTCATTAAAGATGCTAGCTCTTTAACTTTTTTATCAACATCTTTGAGTTCATCATCACTTGCAGATTCAAATGGCTGTTCTGGCATTACATCCCCATTGAATATATAAAGTGCTAGACCGTGTAATGCAGCCGCTTTAACAAATGCACGCTTGTATGTTTTGTTTATTTGGAACATATCAGCTTGTTTATAAGGCACTGATTTATTCTTGAAATCTAGTACAGGTAAAGTTTCAGTCTTAGTTAACCCTTTTAATGTAATTGATACCGTTACGCTATAACCTTCTGGTGTAGCGAGATATGGTACAAAATATTGTTCGTTGTTCACTTCTGGGTGTGGGTATTCATGTATTTTAATCTCATAATTAGGGTCAATCTTCATTAGTTCTTGATGAGCATATGACCAAGATAAGTAATTGAGTCCATTCTTCTTATCAACATGATCGTTAACGTTTAGTTGATTCAGTTGCTCAAATAGGGATTGTTCAGTCATCTAATGGCACCACACTTTCAAATGTTGCTACAGTATATTTTTTAGTAATTTCAACTTTTTCATGTACGGTCTTATCAATATCTAATATTTCGAAATCATTTTCATCGAAACGTCTTGCTTTAGATTTATTATCCGTATATTCAACTTCTTCAATATTCTTATTAGGTCTGTTAGTAATAAATAAATCTAAACCTTTTCGCTTAATTAAAAAGTATATTTTTTCATACGCGTCTGTTTTAGTTGGCTTTGTCATAATTACTTAACCTCCTCAAGTAGATATAGTTTTTCATCAAAGTCCTGCTTGTTGTCTAATGCTTTCCAAACTTTCGTTTCAATAGTCCCTTTAGTTTTATATTTGATAATCTCAACTCTGTCATGACCACCATGTCTTATACAACGTCCACGTGATTGCTGATATTGTGTGTAACTATAAGTTGGGCAGTAGTAAATTACTTGGTTAGCATATTTGAGTTCTATAGCTGCACTACCAGCTTGGATTTGTACCAGTGTTACACTATTAATTAATGTTTTACGTTCTTCTTGCGTCGGTAGCTCAAAGTTTTGGCCGCTTACTTCGAACACTGTTTTATCTAACTTACTTATCATCTGTAGTAGATTGTCTTTTTCTTTAGTGAATTGATAAAAGATAACAACATTATCATTGGTACTTTCCAACAACTCTTTTGTATAGTTTACTTTTGATTTTTGGTTCGATAAGTAACGTAATGTTGCAGCTAGTTTGGGAGGGCTATCTAATATGACTCGTTCGTCATCTATTTCAATCACTCTATCTTTTGCTGCCTTTTTATAAATAGTTGATTTATTAAACTCAACAAAACGTTCAGTTACTTGTGGTAAATCTACAAAGTAAGATGTTTCTTTCATAGTTGATATTGATTGCCAAAGGCTTTCTAATTTATTGGTATTTTGGAAATCTACAATTTGTTTAATGGATCTACCGCCAAAATGCTTAGTTTCGTATATAGCATGTTTCCTTAGAAACTCCGTTTTATTCTTGTAAAAACCAAAGATGATAAAATAGTTTATGAATTTTTCCCAATTTTCGCCACTTGTAGCAGTCAATAATAAAAAGTTGGTTGAGTTAGCACACAAGTTTTGTGCAGCTTTCCCTCGTTTGCTTGTTGGATTACTAAAATAGTGTGCTTCATCTAAAATGACGAAATAGTCTTTGTAGTTCTTATATTCTTTCGCTAACATAGAACTTGCCACAATCGCATAATCAATTCTTACACTTTCATGTTGTTCGACTTTTTTTATTTCTTCATCCCACTCATTAGATTTTTTCTTTGTAGGTGGGCATACAATAAGTAGTGATTCGTCTTTTTTATGTTTAAGGTAATGATAAATGGATATTAGCGATTTACCTGAACTTGTACCTAGAGCATAAAAGTAAGATGGTTTCGCTTTTTCCATAACTTCTTTTTGTGTAGGATATAAAAGCATTAATAATCCCTCACTCGTTCTTCAATTACTTTGTCTTTGTCCCAATTGTGTTTGATTCTATATAGTAACGTTGCATATTTAATGCCTGTTATTTCGCTCCACTCTGCAACTGATTTTTTTTCGTTTTTATATTCGAAGTAATGAGTTGTTGTCTTATTGTAAGATTGTTCTTGTCGAGTAGACCATTTACAGTTATTAGGCTTATAATCTTCATTTACATCTATACGGTCAATAGTTAATGTGTCGTTATATCCGTTTTGATAGGCCCAGTCATAAAAGTTAGTAAAATTTTCTATCCACTCATCGCAGACTTTAATTCCTCTAGCTCCATAATTTTTATAACTTTTACTATTTTTGTTATAACAACGCTTTTTCATGCCGCAATATATTTCATATAATCGAGTATTTGTTTTTAAATGCGTTCCTTGTTTACCTACAATGCATCCACAAGATTTTGATTCGTTTCGCACTAAATGGTCTAATCTTTTAACAACTATATTTCCACAATCACATTTACACTCGAAATACTTTTTACCACTATTTTTATGAGAAAATCTTATTACTTTAAGTAAGTTAAATTTCTTACCTATATAATCATCAATATTTGAGTATTTAGTCATTATCTTTTCACACCCATTTCGTTAGCCATATTTATAGCAGTTTGAATGTTTTTCCAAGCGCCCTCTGTAATTAGTGTGTCTATTGTTTCAATTATATCTTCTACATAAGAAACATCGTTAGCTACAATCGCTATCGTGCCATGTTGCTTTAATGAATCAATTTGAGCTATTTGAATCGGTTTAACTCTTCCACCCTTTTCACGTTTAACTTCTATAAATAATGCAATTCCTCTATAGATTGAAAACAAGTCAGGTATGCCGACTGGAACTCCAGGACTTCCTCCATGAGTTTTCATAACAAAAGCTCCGTTGTCTTCTAAGAATTTACGAATTTTATTCTCGACTCTTTTTTCTGGTCCCAATTACAAACCTCCCGAGTATGTTGTATATTTAAGTTGTATGTTTTTACTTAAGTTTCTTTCGACTGTTAAGCGTTGGCGCGCTTAGCGGTCTTTTTTATTGCATCAAACCAGTTGTTCCAGAATGCGTAACTTGCAATGAACATCAATATGCTGAATACAATGCTGTAATGGAAATCTGATGTGATCATTGCGAATAATGCTGTAGATAAAATTGCTGTTGACCATGCTAAAATGTGTCTCATATTATCCCTCCTTATAAGTTCGTTTCTTTAATGAGTATGTTTTGTTCTATATACTCAATTGCTGGTCTGATTTTGATATATCGTTTGTTACCTTTACCAAATCGATACATACAAGCTGCTTGAAATTCTTTGTTCGGATAAACTTTACTTTCTAAGTCATCTCTTGAAATGCCACTTATTTCTACAAATGCTTTTGCATCTGCAAATCCAATGAAGTCCATATGATCAACTCCTATATTTCGATTTGTTTTATGCCAATCTTTCTAAAATTCCATAATCACCATGTCTTGTAGCTGTATCAATTTGGCTGTCAGTAAGTCTCATATAGTTTTGTGGTAAGTCATCAAGCGTTAGATTTTCTACAAAAGTGATTGCTTGTTCTGCTTCTACGTGGAGTACCAAAGTATACTTCCTTACATTAAATTCTTTTTTTACAGATCTATAGATACCACTGATTAAATGACCGAATTTCTTCATGTAAAGTTCTTGTGATACTTCTTCTCCAAAAAATTGACTTGTAAATTGGTGGGCTTTTATCGTTGCTATTGATTGCAAACGGTCTGCTTCTGTATCTAATAACGGATAAGTAGTCTCTATTTTGTGCAATCGTCTTTCGGTTTTTTCTGCTGTCTGATTCATTCTACTTTCGGCTTTATTCACACGCTGTTCTACTTCGATGATTTTGTCGTACATTTGTAAAGCTGAATTTGCTTGTCTTACCATTTGTTCCATTTGAGCTCTATTTAATTCCATTACTTGATTAGACATCTATAACATCTCCTTGATTAATTTGTTTTTGTAGCCTTCGTGCCATATCTGTTAGATCTGTGATTATTTTCTCTATTGGTTCCCTTGCATAATCGTTATCGATAATATCTTTCGAAAAAGCTAAGTAACAAAGTGGCGCTACTTCACGAATAACTTTCTCACTACCTTTTACAAGGTCGTATATCTCTTTTTGTGCTTTTAATCTTTGTTGTCCTTCGTTAAGTTTTGTATTCATACTATTAATCGCTTTGTTTAACTCATCATATTTTTGTGACTTCTCATCTGTTTCAGAACGTTCACTTTTTAACTTTTCAATATCTGAATTTAATTTCTTATTATGATTAGATACTTCATCAAGATACTTTTTTAATTGCTTATTACTTTCTTTTATTTCTTGATAATCCTCTGGTTCCATATAACGCTCAATCACTTCATGCTCTTGATCCTCTGCATCCTCTAGTTGCTTTAGTGCGATTGATTCAGAACGTTGCGCTTGTTCTAATTGAGATTCGAGTTGTGATTTTTCTTCGTCGCGTTGTTTGAGTTGTTTCTTCAATTCACGCAATTCTTTAACAGTCATTTCATCAGGTGTTTTCGTTTCACCTTTTGAAGTTGTGTGTTCTATAGTGCGTTCTGCTTCGGGTAGAGTTGCGATATAATAAAGTGCATCAATACTATTTTGTTTTGTCGACAAAACATTTGTACCTCTATCCTCATATATTTTTATAAATTTATATGCTTGAGTTCTATTGAAATTAACTTTTTCCAACCATTCTTCCCACTGACCATGCATTAAGTCATTCTCTTTCACATGTTTTAATCTTCGACCAATTTCAAATATCGATTGACCAGCAATGTTTTGATAACTCTTTATTTCTGTTTCGATAGTTGTTAGGTCATCACTAAGTTGTAATTCGTTCAACTTTTATTACCTCCTTTGTGTCTTAAAAGACACTTACTAATTAAAAAAAATATCCATGATTTCTTCTGGTGTTAATTCTAAAATATCTGCAATACTTCTTATTTCGCTTAAAGAAAATTCTACTTCCCCACGCATACGTTTATAGTATGACGATTTGGAAATGTTTATCCCTTTTTCTTTTAATGAATCCAGAAGTGTTGAAGGATCAATTTTGTTATACACCAACTTTGATTTAAGTTTGTTGGTATCCATGTTGTGCCTCCTTTCTGAAAAGGTGTGTCGTTTAGGACACTTATAACAATAAAGCATCAGAAAAGATAAGTCAACACAAAAGTGTATTTTTGAGAAACTTTTTTTAACTTTCTATATAACAGTATCTTTTTGAGACACTTATGTGCTATAATAGAACCACAAAGAAGGAGGTGTTATATATGAAATTCAATATGAAAAACAGAAGAAATTTATTAAATCTTACATTAGAAGAAGTTGGAAACGCAGTTGGTGTAGGTAAGTCTACTGTTCGTAAATGGGAAAATGGTGAAATTGAAAATATGAAAAGAGATAAAATTGAAAAATTATCTAAAGTATTAAAAGTATCACCAATGGATATATTAGGTTTTGAAGATACTTCCTTAGATAGTCTACCAGTTAAACAGATACCAGTTGTTTCTCAAATTTCCGCAGGACTTCCTATATATAGTGAAGAAAACCTAATCGACTATACATACATCGCTACTAAAAACTTAAATGTCGACAAAGAACTGTTCGGCTTGAAAGTATCTGGTGATAGTATGGATAAAGAGTTTAAAGATGGCGAAGTAGTCATTGTGGAAAAAGATTCAGTTGTCGAGAATGGTCAAATCGGTGTTGTTCAGATTAATGGTTATAATGCCACTGTAAAGCGCGTGAGATACAACGACGATCAATTGATATTGTTGCCCGAATCTAACAACAACGAACACCTACCGCAAGTATACAACAGTTCAGACGATGTAAAAATCATTGGTAGAGTTGTCGCAAGTCAAAAAATATATTAATACTAGCGTCCTTAGTGGCGCTTTTATATAAAATTTATTATTAAGGAGAATGTGAAATGAAAAGGATAATAGGTGTAGTGGTAGTGCTGGTGTTATTTTTGGTAGGATGTAGTCAAAACGAAAGTGAAATGAATGATTATGATTACAAAAAAGTAGAAGAAGATAATAAATTATATGCGAAGAAAATAAAGAAATTTGCTAAAGGTATCGTGGATATTGCAGATGAACATGACGAATATATGGACAACGACGAAACAACTGATAAAGAAACTTCAAAATTCCTCAAAAAAATAGAAAGCAAATTAGAAAAAAATAGAGAGTCATTTACTAAAGATACAGAAAAATTAATGGCTGACGGTAGTCTATTAGGAGATCATCTAATTAATATCAGCGGGATGTATGAAACATATTATAACGAAACGTCAAGATTATACGAATTGAATGATGATAAAGAAGAGTATACACCACCAATGATATTCGCACTTTATACATTAGGTAACAATTTTGATTTAGCACTTTATGAAACTCAATACGTCTATGATGATATAGGAAAAGAAGAACGTGATAATATACTTGGAGAAAAACTATCAAATGATTTAGATGAAACGTTAGTTGTTACAGAAAAGGAACTAGAAGATAGTTATATCGATTTTGCTGAGCTCACAAAATACAACGATAAAATAACAATACCAGAAGACGAGTATAAAAATTTTGATACTGATGACGCTTCTTGGAAAATCTTTAAATTATCTGGTATACAAGATGAAGAAAAAGATGTAACAAAAACTGAGTACAACGAAAATGTTCAAAGTTATAATGATAGAGTTCACCCTATTATGCAAACGCACGAAATAGATGAGCCAACTACTATAACTATTAACAATCATTTGATAACTAAAATGAACGCCATTGTTGATATAGAATATGAAGATGAAGAATAACCTCACACTTCGTGAGGTTTTCTTATAAGGAGGAATGAGAAATATGGCTACATTTACAGTAACGAAACGTAAAAATAAAACGTCTACTACATGGCAATACGATGTGAAAGACCCAAGTTTTAAGTCGGGTAAGAAACGTAAATCAGGTTTTAAAACGAAAGCAGAAGCTACATTAGCAGCACAACAACTTATCAGAGATTTAGAAGATGGAAATAAAATTGAGGATAATAAGAGCTTCGAAGATTATTATAGAGATTGGTTGATTGCTAACGGTAAAAATAAGTTGTCCGAAAAACAACAATATTGGTATGAACATGCGCTTAATTTGTTTCTAAAACATTTTGGAGAAAACGTACTGATCAAAAACATAACAAGAAGCGAATATCAAAAATTTATTTCCGAATACTCGATTGATAGAACATCAGAAACCGTTAGAAAAGTACACTTATATATATCTAGCTGTATTAAAGATGCAATTTATGATGGGTATATAAAAAAGGACCCGACTTACAAAGTAACTTATAAAGGTACTAAAGCACCAAAAAAAGAAAGTGTAAAATTTCTAACGATATTTCAATATGAACAATTAAGAAAACACTTTAAATTAAAGAGTGATAAAAGTACATTAATGCTATATATTCTTTTGATAACTGGTGCTAGGTTTTCAGAAGTTAATAGAATGACATATAATGATTTATATTATAAACCTGGTTTGATCCATTTACCTGGTACAAAAACAGAAAATGCTGACAGAGAAATAGAAGTGTCAGACGCAGATCTAGCATATATTAAAAAAAGTATTGCTAATCATCCGTTAAGAACAGATAGAAAATTATTCGGTTTATCTCACACGGCAGTTTCTAAAGTATTTAATAAAGCCAAAAATAAATTTGATATAGATGATGAAATAACACCTTACTCATTAAGGCATACACATGCTAGTTACTTAATTAGTAAAGGAATTTCCATTGAATATATTAGCAAAAGATTAGGTCACGCTAGTATATCAATTACATTAGATGTTTATACACATTTGCTTGATGAACATAAAAAAGAGCAGGGCCAACGTGTCAGAGAATTATTCTCTTGACACATATTTGACACCTGCACTCTTGAAACGTTGTCATAGCAACGGGTTATAGCGTCCTGGAAGGGATTCGAACCCCTGACCGATGGCTTAGAAGGCCATTGCTCTATCCAGCTGAGCTACCAGGACATCACGTTTTGAACACAATAATTATTATATCTAATTCATCTTTATAAAGCAATACTTTTATAATTAAAATAATGATGATTTTTCACTATAAATAGCCATTTTGCACGATTTATAACCTAATAACCCTCTTTTTTTCAATAACGATCATTAAGTAAATATAAATTATAATGCATAGTTACAACCCCACTTACTATGCATTATAATTCGACATTCACTTACACGCTTTTAGAGATCATAATTCAAAATTAATTGTTTCTATTATTTCATGTCGACGATTTCTAAAATTCAAAGTAACTGCATTAGTGTCTTCAGCAATTAACAGTTCTGCATAACTTTCTTCTTCACTGCTTCTTGATTGACTAATACTACCAGGGTTGATGACATGCACACCTGCAATATTTTCATATTTTGCAACATGTGTATGCCCATAAAATGCTAATTGACAGTTTGCTTCAAGGGCACGTTCGGCCAGTTGCATTCTACTACGATTAACTTGATATAGATGCCCATGTGTAATAAATGCTCGGCAGCTTTCACTATTTATGACTTGTTCGTTTTCAAATTCTGGATAAAAATCGGTATTCCCTTTTACTTTATAATAATAACTAAGTTCACTATCTTCATAAGTAAACTCAGAATCTCCAAGATGTATGGCTACATCAGCATCTGGGTGGTGATTAATCACTTCAAATAAGATACCTTTTTCCGTATGATTATCACTTACAATTATCCATTTCGACATTAATTATCATCCTTTAAATAGCGTTGTAATTGGTCGATTGCCTTACCTCGATGGCTAATCTCACTTTTTTCATGCGCTTGTAGCTGTGCCATGGTTTTATTTAAATCTGGTACGTAGAATATTGGATCATAGCCAAATCCCTCATCACCAATTTTATTTAGTGTAATTTCACCTTGAACTGTGCCTTTAAATTGAATTGTTTTTTCATTTGGTGCACTTAGGCTAACGACACAAACAAATTGAGCACGACGATCCTCTGTGTCACCTAGCTGCTCTAATACTTTTTTGATATTTGCATCATCATCTTTTTCTAAACCTGCATACCTAGCTGAATATACGCCAGGCTCACCATTTAAAGCAAATACTTCTAATCCACTATCATCTGCGATTACAGGCTTATTTAAAGCTTGTGCTGCTGCTTCAGACTTTAATTTAGCATTATCTTCAAAAGTAGTACCTGTTTCTTCAACATCGAAACCTGGAATTAAATCACCGATTGGAATGATATTATACTCAGGAAAAATAACTTTAAAATCGTTTATTTTTCCTTTGTTATTAGATGCTATGACTATATCTTTCACTTACTACTTCCTCCTCTACATCGACTACTTCGACTGTAACATTCATTTTTAGCCATTCTGCAATAATTCTTTCGATATGTTCTGTATCCCCTGTCGCAAAAAATTTATGCTTAGGATTTTTTTGATAACCTGCATGTTCGTTACTGAATGTTAGTAATGCACTAACTTCTCTAGCTGTCTCTAATCCCGATGAAATCACTGTTTTATTACCACCAAAATAGTCATAGATTGGCTTATACAGTAATGGATAATGCGTACATCCTAATATTACTGTATCAGCTTTACAATTACGCCATTGTTTTAAAGTTTGATGGATTAAGATGCTCGTAATTGTCGGATCTTTATAGCGCATTTGCTCTACTAAAGGTGCAAATCCTGGACATGCTACGCCTGATACTTCGACATTTGGGTTGATATTCTTAATATGATGACGGTAAGCTTCAGATTTTATTGTACCTTCTGTACCTAAAATTAAAACATTTTGATTTTTAGTAGTCATAATTGCAGTCCTTGCGCCAGGTTCTATAACGCCAATAACAGGAATTGTTAATTGTTCTTGTAGCGTTTTTAATGCCACTGCAGTTGCAGTGTTGCATGCAATAACTAGCATTTTAATATCATATTGTAATAACTTTTGTGCCAATTGAATAGTAAATGCTTTAACTTCCTCACTTGCTCTCGGACCATAAGGACAGCGTTTAATATCTCCTAAGTAATAAATTGTTTCATTGGGAAGTTGGCGGATAATTTCACTAGCAACAGTCAAACCACCAACTCCTGAATCTATAACTCCGATTGGTTTATCCATATATGCGTTCATCCTCTTAATATTAGTAACTACTATTGTAGCACAGATACTTTTTTTAATTCATCTATCTCACTTTATATTACTTAGAAATTTTATATAAATTTTTTCATAAAAAAACCAACACCTGTTTACGCCACAGATGTTGGTATATAAATATTAATTTACTTGATGGTCAGAACCAAAGAATGATTTGAACATATGGAATGAAGTTTCTCTATTCAATGCTGCGATAGAAGTAGTTAATGGGATGCCTTTTGGACAAGCATTTACACAGTTTTGTGAATTACCACATTCTTGTAAGCCTCCACCGCCCATTAGTGCTTCTAATCTTTCGTCTTTTGTCATTGAACCTGTTGGATGTAAGTTAAATAATCTAACTTGTGAGATAGCTTGTGCACCAACGAAGTCATTTTTACTTGTAACGTTAGGACAAACTTCTAAACATACACCACAAGTCATACACTTAGATAATTCATAAGCAGTTTGACGTTTTTTCTCTGGCATACGTGGTCCAGGACCTAAATCATATGTACCGTCAATTGGTACCCATGCTTTCATACGTTTTAGGTTATCGAACATTCTAGAACGGTCAACTTGCAAGTCACGAATAACTGGGAAAGTGCTCATTGGCTCTAATCTAATTGGTTGTTCAAGTTGATCAACGATAGCTGAACATGATTGTCTTGCTTGACCATTAATAACCATAGAACAAGCACCACAAACCTCTTCAAGACAGTTCATATCCCAAATAACCGGTGTCGTTTTTTCACCTTTACTATTGATTGGATTACGTCTAATTTCCATCAGACAAGCGATAACGTTTAAGTTTTCTCTGTATGGAATTTCAAATTCTTCTTCGTAAGGCTTTGCTTGATCATTATCTTGACGCTTGATAATTAATTTGATTGTTTTTTGTTGGTTTTGTTGTTCAGTTGCTTGTTGAGTATCTGCCATGATTATTTACCTCCTTTAGACTTTTGCGTATAGTCACGTTTACGAGGTGGAATTAAGCTAATATCTACAGGATCGTAGGTGAATTTTGGTGCTTCTGTTTTTCCTTGATATTCTGCTAAAGTTGTTTTCAACCATTCCTCATCGTTTCTATCTGGGAATTCTGGTTTGAAATGTGCACCTCTAGATTCATTACGATTGTATGCCCCAATAGTAATAACACGAGCTAATACAAGCATATTCCATAATTGGCGAGTGAAGAATACTGCTTGGTTACTCCAAGTTTGTGTATCTTCAATATCAATATTTTTATAACGTTCCATCAATTCTACAATTTTACGATCTGTTTCTAATAAACTTTCATTTTCACGTACTACAGTTACATTAGCTGTCATAATTTCACCTAATTCGCGATGAAGTTTATAGGCATTTTCTTCACCTTTCATTGCTAATAAGTGATCGAATTTTTCTTGTTCTTCCTGTACACGACGTTCAAAAATTGTCTCATCTAAATCACTATATGATTTTTCAATATCTTGAATATATTTGACAGCATTTGGCCCTGCAACAGTACCACCATAAATCGCTGATAGTAATGAGTTCGCACCTAAACGATTACCACCGTGTTGTGAGTAATCACACTCACCAGCAGCAAACAGACCATTAACATTCGTCATTTGATCATAGTCAACATATAAGCCACCCATAGAGTAATGTACTGCTGGGAAGATTTTCATTGGTACTTTTCTAGGATCATCACCAGTGAATTTTTCGTAAATCTCAATGATACCACCTAATTTAACGTCTAATTCATGTGGGTCTTTATGTGATAAATCAAGGTAAACCATGTTTTCACCGTTAATGCCTAATTTTTGGTTAACACAGACATCAAAGATTTCACGTGTTGCAATATCACGTGGTACTAAGTTACCATAATCCGGATATTTTTCTTCTAAGAAGTACCAAGGCTTACCGTCTTTATAAGTCCAAATACGACCACCTTCACCACGTGCTGATTCACTCATTAATCTTAACTTATCATCACCTGGTATTGCTGTTGGATGAATTTGAATAAACTCACCATTAGCGTATTTAGCACCTTGTTGATAAACAATTGAAGCAGCAGATCCTGTATTAATCATAGAATTAGTAGTTTTACCAAAGATAATTCCAGGTCCACCTGTAGCCATAATTACAGCATCTGAGCCAAATGATTGGATTTCTGAAGTAGTTAAATTTTGTGCAACAATACCTCTAGCTGTATTTTCGTCATCCTTAACTATACCTAAGAATTCCCAGCCTTCGTATTTATTTACTAAACCATCTACTTCAAAACTTCTTACTTGTTCATCTAGTGCGTATAACAACTGTTGTCCGGTTGTTGCACCAGCATAAGCTGTTCTATGATGCATTGTACCACCAAAACGTCTAAAATCGAGTAATCCTTCGTTGGTACGGTTAAACATTACACCCATACGGTCAAGTAAATGGATAATTTTAGGTGCTGCTTCAGTCATTGCTTTAACTGGAGGTTGGTTTGCTAAAAAGTCCCCACCATATACTGTATCGTCAAAGTGTATGTCCGGTGAATCGCCTTCACCTTTAGTATTTACTGCACCATTTATACCACCTTGCGCACACACTGAATGTGAACGTTTAACAGGTACAAGTGAGAACAAGTCTACTTGTGCACCTTGCTCTGCTGCTTTAATTGTTGACATCAGACCGGCAAGTCCTCCACCGACAACAATAACTTTCTT
This sequence comes from Staphylococcus arlettae, assembly GCF_002902345.1. Taxonomy (GTDB): domain Bacteria; phylum Bacillota; class Bacilli; order Staphylococcales; family Staphylococcaceae; genus Staphylococcus; species Staphylococcus arlettae. The sequence continues at coordinate 454,962 of NZ_PPQB01000010.1, read as the reverse complement.
CTCTGCCATATCTTGTCACTCCCCTAAATATCTCTAAAAATCAAATTAAATTAAAAAACTTATAGGAAAGCTAAAATCGCGCTAATTCCTATATATGATACAACTATAAATACGACTAGTGAAACCCATGTGAAAATTTGTTGAGATTTTTTAGATTGTAAAATACCCCACGTTACACCGAATGACCATAAGCCGTTTGCAAAGTGGAATGTCACAGCTAATAAACAAACGATATAGAAAATTAACCATCCTGGGTTAGTTACAATGTCATGTACCATATCAAAGTTAACTTCATGTCCTAATGCACGTTGAATTCTTGTTTGCCATAAGTGAATTGCAATGAAAACAAAAGTAATTACACCCGTGATACGTTGGAATAAAAACATCCAGTTTCTAAATGCTGAATAATGACCAACATTTTCTTTTGCCGTAAAGGCAATATGTACACCGTAAACTGCGTGATACAATATCGGAATATAAATCACGACAAATTCCAAAGCGATTAAAAATGGTAATGATTCCATAAATGCAGCTGCTTTATTGAACGCTTCTGCACCTTTAGTCGCTTGGTGGTTAACCATTAAGTGAACTAATAAAAAGCCACCTATAGGTATTACGCCTAATAATGAATGTAAGCGTCTTAAATAGAATTGATTTTTCGTATAAGCCAAAAGGAAGTCCCCCCTGTGAAACAATTAAATTTTGATTTCTTTATTGCTTTTTAACACGCAAACCAATTAAGCAAAGTATAATCATCAAAAAAATGAAACTTACATGTGATATAATTGAATATAAACTAAGCATTAAATTTTCAATACGTTTATATATTACACTACATACAATGTTCCATAATTAAATGATAATATTTCTCAATTAGAAAACGCTTCCAAATAAACCCAAAAAAAGAAACCTCGTTATTTCTTATTGTAACACTAAATAATTGTAAATTGGGCATGAGAATGATTCTCATGCCTAATTTTTTTTGTCACTATTGTCATGTAATGCATCATGTAGGTTTTTCGCAACATTTAGTGGTAAACCACTTTGTTGTAATTCCTCAATTGACGCATCTTTCATTTTTTTAATCGATCCGAATGTACGTAATAATTTAGTTTTACGTTTTGCACCTATTCCTTCAACGGTATCTAATACAGATTGTAATCCAGTTTTTTGTCGTGTTTGGCGATGGAATGTAATAGCAAAACGGTGTACCTCGTCTTGTATACGTTGTAATAAATAAAACGCTTGGCTATTCTTTTTCAATGGTACAAGTTCTGCTTCTTTACCATATAATAAATCTGCAGTTTGGTGTTTATCATTTTTTTTCAAACCTGCAACTGGAATATCTAAACCGAGTTCATTTTCTAAAACATCAATTACACCATTCATATGACCTTTACCACCATCAACGATAATTAAATCTGGTAACGGTAACCCTTCATTTAAGACACGACTATATCTTCTACGTACAACTTCACGCATTGATTTATAATCATCAGGCCCTTCGACTGATTTAATTTTGTATTTGCGATAGCCCTTTTTATTTGGTTTTCCATCAACAAATGACACCATTGCTGATACAGGATCAACACCTTGAATATTAGAGTTATCAAACGCTTCAATTCGAATGGGCGTTTGAATTCCCATTCTATCACCAATCTCTTCTATTGCTTTTATCGTACGAGATTCATCTTTAGCAATTAACTCGAATTTATTCTCTAAACTAAGTTCAGCATTATGATTGGCTAAATCAACCATCTCTTTTTTCTTCCCTTTTTGCGGTTGAACAATTTTCGTATCTACTACCGATTGAACAACTTCACTATCTAAATGTTTAGGAATGTGTACTTCTTTAGGGAGGATATGTTGATTTAAATCATAGAATTGCCCGATAAAAGTATAAAACTCTTCTTCTTCAGTTTGTTGGATAGGAATCATTGTAGCATCACGTTTAATCATATTACCTTGTCTTATAAAAAACACTTGAATACACATCCAACCTTTAGAGACACTATAACCAAATATATCTCTAACTGTATTATCGGTCGAAGTAATTTTCTGTTTCTTCGTGAGATTTTGAATATGTTGTATTAAATCACGATACTCTTTCGCTTGTTCAAAGTCTAAATCTTCACTCGCAGCTTGCATTTTATGTTCTAAATTACGCATTATTGTTTTATCTTCACCGTTTAGGAAATCCGTGATTTCTTTTGTCATCTCAGCATATTTATTTAAATCTACAGGATAAACACACGGCCCCATACATTGACCTATATGATAATACAGACATAACTTATCTGGCATTTTATCGCATTTTCTAAATGGATAAATGCGATCTAGTAATTTTTTCGTTTCTTGCGCTGAGTATGCATTTGGATATGGCCCAAAATACTTACCACTGCCCTTCTTGACCGTACGTGTCACAATAAGTTTTGGATGCTTTTCTTTTGTGATTTTAATGAAGGGATAACTTTTATCATCTTTTAATAAAATATTATAACGTGGTTGATATTGTTTAATTAAATTCAACTCTAATAAAAGTGATTCTGTTTCACTTGATGTGACAATATATTCAAAATTACGTATTTCACCAACTAGTCTTGTAGTTTTTGCGTCATGAGCGCCAGTAAAATATGAACGTAATCTATTTCGTAACTTTTTTGCTTTTCCGACATAAATAATTTGATTATTGCGATCTTTCATTAAATAACAGCCCGGTTCCATAGGTACTACTGTTAATTTTTGTTTAATGTTTGCTTGATATTGTTCCACCATAGTTTTACCTCCCTTCGTTACAATTTTAATCATCATATTGCCAATATTTATACAAATAAAGAGCGTGAGACATTGTAAATGTTCCACACTCTCTTATTTAACGTATTAACAATAGCTGACTGTTGCACTGAAAGTCATATTAATAAACTTTAGTGCAGTTGGACAATAAATTACAAATACAGTCCACTTTATTTATTTTATGCTTATAGATGTTTGTCGATAACTTCAGCTAAGTTTTCTTTTGGTTGGAAACCTACTACTTTATCAACTGGTTCTCCATCTTTAAATACGATTAATGTTGGAATACTCATTACTTCAAATTTAGCTGCAGTTGATGGGTTTTCATCTACATCTAATTTTAAAATATTAGCTTTTCCATCATAGTCGCCTGCTAACTCTTCTAAAACTGGTGCAATCATTTTACAAGGTCCACACCAAGTTGCCCAGAAGTCTACTAAATTAACACCAGATTGAATATTTTCATCAAAATTTGAATCCGTTACTTTTACGATTGCCATAAATGCCAATCCTCCTTATTTTCAAATGATGAGCAAATTATAACAAATTTTATTTTCGTATGCATAATACTTGCTCACTATTATTTTAATTCTACAACGGTAACACCGAAGCCACCTTCACTTGGCATTCCATTCCTATATGATGCCACACTTTTATGCTTTTTCAAATAGTTTTGTACACCTTTTTGTAATGCGCCTGTACCTTTACCATGAATAATATTCACTTGTTGGTAGTTACTTAACACAGCTTGATCGATATATTGATCTAATTCGCTCAATGCTTCTTCATATCGATAGCCCCTTAAGTCTAAATCCATTTTAATATTTTGTCTATTGGAACGCTTAACCATTTTCGTTGGTTGTTCTTGAGTTTTTTGCGTTTTTTCTAAATCTTGAAGTGGTAATTTCATTTTAATAATACCCATTTGAACTACCGCTTCGTCATCTCCTGACAGCTCAAGTACTTCCCCTTTTTGTCCATAGGTTAATACTTTCACTTCATCACCCGCAGTGATTTTGTCCCATTTTTGCTTTTTGACATTTTGCTTAATGGATTTAGCTTCATATTGGTCATCTAGACGTTTTTTCTTATCGATAAGTTCATGTTCTTTTACATCTGCACCTTTTTGATCTCTCAACTTACGTAAGTCTTTAACAATTTCATCAGCCTCGTTAGTAGCTGCTTTAACTCGTTGATTAGCTTTTTCTTTGGCTTCATCCATGAGTTGACGTTCGTATGCTTGGTAGTTGTGATATTGCTTTGTTAGTGCATCATGTGTAGCTTGTGCATCTCTTAACAATTCGTCTAATTCAATACGTTGTTCATCAACGCGTTTAGAATTATGTTCTAGCGACGCAATCATTTCATTTATTTCTTGCTCATCTTGACCAATCATGGATTTAGCTTTTTGAATCACACTCATTTTCAAACCTAATTTTTTAGAAATATCAAAGGCATTTGAACGTCCAGGTACGCCCATTAATAATTTATATGTTGGACTTAATGTTGTCACATCAAATTCTACACTGGCATTCATGACACCTTGTCTATTATAACTATAAGCCTTGAGCTCAGGATAATGGGTCGTTGCCATAACTAGACAATCAACTGCTCGTACATAATCTAAAATACTCATAGCTAACGCTGCACCCTCACTCGGGTCGGTACCTGCGCCTAACTCATCAAAAAGTATTAAACTATTACCATTCGCTTCTTCTAAAATTTCGACTATATTCGTCATATGTGATGAAAAAGTAGACAGTGATTGTTCAATAGATTGTTCATCACCAATATCACAAAAGACATTTTCAAATACACTTAACTGGGCTCCATCTAAAGTAGGTATTAATAAGCCTGATTGAGCCATGATGACAATAAGTCCTAACGTTTTTAACGTTACTGTTTTACCACCCGTATTTGGACCTGTAATAATAACAGTTGAAATATCTTCAGCAAATTCAATCGTATTGGCGACAACAGTATCTCTATCTAATAATGGATGAAATGCTTTAGGTAAATAGACTGTTCGATCTTGATGAAATGTTGGTTTTGTTCCTTTAATTGAGCGTGCATATCTCGCTTTAGCTGTTAAAAAGTCAATTTGTCCCATAACATTTTCTGCAGTTAGGCATGCGTCTGCTTCTGCTGCAACTTGTGCCGTTATTTCAATTAATATGCGCTCACGTTCGACAGCCTCATCATTTTTTAACCTACTGATTGTATTATTCATTTCAACTACAGATGATGGTTCGATATAAAGTGTTTGTCCTGAAGCTGATTGGTCATGAACGATACCATTAAAGTCTTGACGATATTCAGCTTTTACAGGTATAACATTGCGATCATTACGAACAGTAACAATAGCATCTGATAATTTCTTTTGATTACTTTGACTTTTGACGATTTTATCTAGATTTTGTTTGATTTTTTGTGTTGTATTTGAAATTTTACTGCGAATACCTTGTAGTTCATAACTAGCATCATCAAACAAATCATAAGCATCACATTTTTGATGTATTGTTTGATATAAATCCGTTAAAATCGGTAATTGTTCCATTTTATCATTTAAAATCGGGAACTGGATTTCTCCTTCGTCTTCCTCTACTAATTGATTGTAAAACGTCTTAAATTGATTTTGTATTTGGATCAATCGTTTGATCACATTGAGCTCATTTACATTTAATACGCCATCAATTGTCGCCCGATGAATATATTGTTGCACTTGTGCCAACCCACTCATACTAGGCATGCGATGTTTATTATAAATTTGGGCAATTTCATCTATTTCTGCGATTTGAAAAGTTACAGTATCAAAATCTATAGCAGGTGTCATGCCGCGAGCTTTTTCTCGACCAATATCACTCATGGCCTCATTTTCAACACTCTGCTTGATTTTATCGAATTCTAAGACATCTAATGATTTCTGTCTCATCTAATCCCTCTATTTCTTCAATTTAATATTGTCGTTTACAAATGACTGAAAAGCTGTGCGCGACATTGCATTAATAACTCGATTTTTTGTTACAAATCCTTTTTGCGCAGTTGCTACCCCATAAGCCATAAAATCTAAATGGTCAATATGGTGGGCGTCAGTATTAATTGTTAGCATTAGATTGGGATGTTTTCTCAACACATCAGCACTTAAATCTAATCTTTTAGGATTAGCATTAATTTCCAACACTGTATTCGTTTCTTCTGCCAAAGCACATAATTGCTCAATGTTAGGTTCATAACCTGGTCTTTTACCAATAATACGTCCAGTTGGATGTGCAATATGTTTAACATAAGGATTACGACATGCATTTTCTAAACGTTGCATAATCTCTGCTTCAGATTGATTAAAACTTTGATGTATTGCAGCAATAACATAATCTAATTGCGCTAAAATTTCATTACTATAATCTAAATCACCATTAGGTAAAATGTCCATTTCTATGCCTGAATATATATCAATTTCATCATATTCAGCATTTAATTGTTTAATTTCGTCGATTTGGCGTAATAACCGTTCTTCAGATAAACCATTCGCTACTTTTAAACTTTGTGAATGGTCAGTAATTACCATAAATTCATAGCCTTTGGCAATATTTGCTTCCACCATATCTTTAATACTAAATGCACCATCACTATATGTTGTATGCATGTGGATATCGCCATTAATATCATTTAACTGTACAATTTGCTCTAAATTTTTATCAAATTCACTACCATCTTCTCTTAATGGAGGAGCAATCCAATTTACGTCGTAATGTTGATAAATTTCAGCTTCGCTTTGGTACTGTAATAAATTACCATCTGCTTGTTCTATACCATACTCACTAATTTTTTCATTACGTTCCTTTGCCATTTGACGAATACGTATATTATGATCTTTTGACCCTGTAAAATGTTGTAACGTATGATAAAAAGCTGCAGGTTCAATTAACCTGAAATCAACACCGATAATTTCATCGTCATAATCAATTTCAAGTGATACTTTAGTTTGGCCCACGGCAACTTCTTTGACTTTATTTGGTATTGTTAATAATGCTTGTTGCACTAATTCAGGTTCATCTGTGCTAATAATATAATCTAAATCTTTACTCATCTCTTTAAAGCGTCTAAAGCTACCTGCAACTTCAAATTTATCAATTTGATTAATAGTCTCCAAATGCGCTTTTATTTTTAGATTTAAACCACGCATTTGATCTATTGGGTATTTCTCTTTTCTAGCACCTAATGCTTTAACCGCTTCTAAAATATTTTGTTCTGTCTTTTTAGCAAAACCACTTAATTCACTGACTTTCCCTGCTTCACATGCTTGTTGTAAAGTTGTTTTATCAATGACATTTAACTCTTTATACAGTTTGGCAATTTTTTTACTACCTAAACCTTGTATTTTCATCAATGGAATTAATCCAGCAGGCACCTCTTGTTCTAAACTATTTAAAGTCATTGATTCTCCTGTTTGGTAATATTCATTAATGACTTCACCTACACCTTTTCCGATACCTTTTAGCTCAGTGACATCGTTAATTTCATCAAGTGGTCGTTCGTCAATTTCTAGACTTTGTGCTGCTTTACGATATGCTGAGACTTTAAATGTGTTTTCACCTTTCAATTCCATATATATAGCAATTTTTTCTAATAGTTGAATGATATCTTTTTTAGTCATTACAATTCCCTCCATAAAAAAAAAAGATAAAACAAATGACTTTTGCCTTGGTAGCAGTATGGCCGCTTTGTCTTATCCTCCTATGTTTTTATCCTTCATCACCTATGAAAGATATTAAATATTCACAACAAACTGAGATAGTATGGGTAGTTGTGTTATAAGTTGCTTCGCAATTATCGAAGATGTCAATTGGGATTGAATCCACGCGTTAGGGTAAAGTGAAGTAATATATAGCAACGGTACGAGATAAATACTTGCCGCAAATATACTGACAATGACTCCTATTCCCCTACTCATCTTACTTAACTTATGTGCTAATATTAAATTGTCAAACGTAACGATAATGGCATAAAAAATAAGTTTTGCCAGTGATGCTATAACAATAAAGGCAATAATATGATAGAAACGAGTTTCTAGATGATTAAATGATATTGCAAATGTTATATCATAAGCCTGTGTTTTAGGATAAGGCAAAAACAATTCCAAGCGCTCTGCTATTGGTAAATAATAGGATTTAGCAATAAATAAGGCTACCATCGTCGTACCTATATGTAAAACACTAAATGCTGTACCACGTCTAAATCCAATAAATCCTAAAAAAATAATAAATAATAGACTTAGTACATCGATTATCATTGGTCTTTTCTATCTTGGAGTTGTTTAATCTGTTGTTGCAAACGTTCATTGTCCTCTTCCAATTGCACTTTTTCATGCATCACATTAACCGCTGTTAAGATTGCTTTTCTTGTAGTATCTAAACCAGCATTTTTACGGCCTAACTCCTTTAGCTTTTCATCTACTAAATTCGCTACATAGCGTATATGCTCTGGATTATCCGTACCAACAATTGTATAGTGTTGGTCATTGATATTGACGTTAATTCGATTTTTAAAATCACCCATATTTAGCGCCTACCTTTTTCAGTAATTTCCAATATATAGTTAAATTTATGTTTATTAAAAATTATTAATATATTTATCACACACCATTATACATGACTGTAAATTATTTTGTAAGACCTGTATTTGAATTGATATAGAACTGCTAATAATTATTATTTGCTGATTGATAATTTAGTAAATCAGCAAAATTAATTAAATCGATGTCTTTTTGTTCAAATATTTGCTAAATACCTTTATAACTCACTAATACGTAGAATATTATGTGGTAATGTATACTTTTATCTTTCCGTTGAATTGATGATATAGTCGCTAAATTTTCTACATTTATGATAAGATTAACGTTGTCTTTCAAACAATTAAAATTCAAAAGTGGTGACACATTATGGGAAATATCGTACATAAATTAACTAACACTGAAATACAAACATTAATGCAACAAATTGACTTTGATACAGCGCAATTACCACAAGGTATGAAAGCAAAAACAAAGTATAAAAGTACAGTGATATCAATTTATAATTCTAATAAAGTGATGTTCCAAGGTAAAGATGCAGAAGCTATTGCACAACAATTGCTACCTAAGAAAACAGCAACAACATCACCTTCAACAACCAAACAAACGCCAGCAACTTCTATAGCCTATAACCAATTTAATTGTATAGGAAGCGATGAAGCAGGTAGTGGCGATTATTTTGGACCTTTAACAGTATGTGCTGCATATGTTTCTACTGAAAATGTAGCTATTTTAAAAACATTGGGTGTAGACGACTCCAAAAAATTAACTGATGCTAAAATTGTAGAACTTGCTGAACAATTAGTGACTTTCATTCCACATTCTTTACTGACTTTAGATAATGATTGCTATAATGACAAACAACATACTGGTTGGTCTCAAGTGAAAATGAAAGCTGTACTACATAATGAGGCAATAAAAAACGTAGTTACAAAGTTAAATAGCGCACCGCTAGATTATATTGTTGTCGATCAATTCGCGGAACCTAAAGTTTACAAACGCTATACGTTATCAGCGTTACCTTGTGAATCAAAAACTCAATTTGAAACCAAAGGTGAATCTAAATCAATTGCTATTGCCGCAGCTAGTATTATTTCCAGATATGCTTTCGTAAAACACATGGACAAAATGTCACAACAACTTAATGCCACAGTGCCTAAAGGTGCCAGTAAAAAAGTTGATCTATTTGCAGCAAAACTTATTGAGCGACATGGTGTAAGTTTTCTTGATCATCTAAGTAAAAAGCATTTTGCCAATCGTAATAAAGCTCAGCAACTCGTTACCTCAAAATATCAATAAAATTAAACATAAAAAAGAGCCCTAGACATAAAACGTCTCTGACTCAAAAATAAACGTCAATTTCTATCGAGAAGATATGGAAATTGACGTTTTCTTTATTTTTTATAGCAAAATATAAAGAGGACCAATCCATTTTAAAGATTAGTCCTCTTTTTGTGAGCATTATCTTACTGTCGCACCTTGGGCAACTAATGCTTCTAAAATATTGTCATGTACAGCATTTACTTTATCATCTGTTAATGTATCTGCAGTATCTAAATAGTTAATTCTAATAGCTACAGATTTTTCGTCTTCTGCAACATGTTCACCTTGATATACATCAAAGACTTGTGCATTTTGGAAAATATCTCCACCATTTTGTTTAATTGTGTCTAATAATTTTGCTGATGGCAGATCTCTATTAATAACTAAAGCTATATCTCTTGTTACTCCCGGGAATCTAGGAATTGGTTCGTAGTTAATATAGCCCACTGCGACAGCCATTAACTTATCATAATTTAATTCAAAGACATAAGTTTGTTTTAAATCATAATCTTTTTCGACATTTGGATGTAACTCACCAATAAAACCAACAACTTGGTCATTCAAATAGACATGAGCTGTACGGCCAGGGTGTAAACCATCAATTTCTGTAGCTTCATAAGCGAATGATAGGTCTAATACTTCGGCAATACGATCTACAAAACCTTTGGCAATAAAGAAATCAATTGCTTCTTTTTTACCTTGCCATTGGTTAACAACATAATCCCCTGTTAAAATTCCGCTTAAATATTCAACTTCATCTGGTAATTCGCCTTCCTCGTTACCAAAGAAAACTCTACCAAGTTCATAGAGACGCACGTCATCATTTTTACGAGCTACATTATAAGCTACTGCATCTATCAAATGTGGAATTAAACTTTGACGTAACGTCGCATGTGCTTCACTCATAGGCATTAATAAATCAATTGTGTTATGTTTCTCTAATGTAAAGTCTTGCGCACGCTCTTTACTAATTAGTGAGTAATTAATAGCTTGACTTAAACCTGCCCCTTCTAAAGTCGCTTTAATTTGACGCGCTTTAGCTTGGTTATCTGTTAGTTCACCACTCGTAACTTGATCAAACACAGGCAATGTAGATGGAATTTCATCATAACCATAAATTCTAGCAATTTCTTCAATTAAATCCTCTTTAATTGTAATGTCTTTACGTCTTGACGGTACTAACACCTTAATTGTGTCACCGTCACTATGTGTTTCAAAGCCAAGTTGTACAAAAATACTTTCGATATCTTCAACTGTTAGATTAAAACCTATTGTGTTATTTACTTTTGCTACTGTTATCTCAATAGGTGTTACAAAACTACCTAAATCACCTGCTGCAACGCGATCAGCTAATACCGTACCATTGGCGTACGTTGCAAGTAAGTAACATGCTCTATCTACTGCTTCATCTACAAATTCAGTAGCGATACCTTTTTCAAATCTACTTGACGCTTCACTGCGTAAATTCAATCGTCTTGAAGTATGACGAATTGACACTGGATCAAAGATAGCACCTTCAATAACTACATTTTTTGTTTCCGCTGTGACTTCTGAAAAATCTCCACCCATAACACCAGCGATAGCAATTGGTTCTTGACCATTTGTAATCACTAAATCTGAAGATTGTAACTGGCGCTGTTGGTCATCTAACGTGTTCATCGTTTCTTGATGATTTGCATGACGTACCACGATAGAATCAGAACCGATTTGATCTTTATCAAACATATGCAAAGGTTGACCATATTCTAACAATACATAATTCGAAATATCTACTACATTATTAATTGGTCTAATGCCTGCTTTCATTAAACGCGCTTGCATCCATATTGGAGATGGTGCAATTGTCACATCAACTACTGCACGCGCACTATAATATGGTACATGATCTGTAGCATCAATCGTGACAGATAATTGGTCTGAGATGGAACTTGTCGCTGTTTCAGTAGTACTTTGTGGTTTTGTCATTGTCGTATTATAAAGTGCCGCTGTTTCATAAGCAGTACCTATCATACTTAATGCATCAGCTCTATTTGGTGTCAAATCAAATTCCATTACTTGATCGTTTAAATATAATGCATCCAATGCATTTGTTCCTGGAGCGACTGCTTCTGGAAATACAAAAATACCATTTTCAAATGCTTTTGGAACTACATTTTCGGCAATACCAATTTCTTGTAATGAACAAATCATACCTTCTGAACGTTCGCCACGTAATTTTGCTCTTTTGATTTTAATACCACCAGGTAATCTTCCACCTACTGTTGCTACAATTACCGTTTGTCCTTTATCGACATTAGGTGCACCGCACACAATTTGTACAGGTTCACTCTCACCAATGTCTACCGTACAAACATTTAATTTGTCAGCATTAGGATGAGGTGCTATAGCAGTAATATAACCTACAACTAAATTTTTGATATCTTCGGTGTAATCTATAATATCGTCTACTTCAATCCCTGTACGTGTAATTCTTTCAGCCAATACATTTACTGGTTGATTTATATCTATATATGATTCTAACCATTCTTTTGAAATTAACATTACGCTTCACCTCTATCTTCTACTGCTTTAAATTGATTTAAGAACCTTACATCATTAGTATAAAAATGACGAATATCTTCAATGCCATATTTCAACATAGCAATTCGATCTGGACCCATACCAAAGGCGAAACCAGTATATTTCTCTGAGTCAAATCCAGCTTTTTCTAGTACATTAGGATGTACCATACCAGCGCCTAATATTTCAATCCAGCCAGTATGTTTACAAACGTTACAGCCTTTTCCTTTACACTTAAAGCATGAAATATCAACTTCGACAGATGGTTCTGTAAATGGGAAATAACTTGGACGTAAACGGATTTCACGTGCATCACCAAAAAGTTTTTTAGCAAGTAATTCCAAAGTACCTTTTAAGTCACTCATTTTAATATTTTCATCAACTACTAATCCTTCAATTTGAGTAAATTGATGACTGTGCGTCGCATCATCTGAATCACGTCGATATACTTTACCTGGACAAATAATTTTTACAGGTGCTTGGCCATTACGTTGTTCCATAGTTCGCGCCTGAACAGGTGACGTATGTGTACGCATTAAAATTTCTTCAGTAATATAAAAACTATCTTGCATATCTCTTGCTGGGTGAGATTTAGGAAGATTTAAAGCTTCAAAATTATAATAATCTTGTTCCACTTCGTAGCCATCAACAATTTCATAACCTAAACCGAGGAACAAGTCTTCTATTTCTTCAATTGTGCGCGTTAAAGGATGTTTTGCTCCGATAGCAATTTTACGACTAGGTAAAGTCACATCAATTTTTTCAGTCGCTAATTGTTGTTCCAATTTAGCCTCTGCTAAAATTCCTTGGCGTGCTTCAATTGCATTTTCAATAGCTTGACGTACTTCATTCACTTGTTGACCGTATGCAGGTTTTTCCTCATTAGGCAAATCTTTCATACGTTTCATTAATGCACTAACCGAACCTTTTTTACCAAGATATTTCACTTTTATTCCTTGTAATATTTGTTCGTCATTAGCTTCATTTATATCTATTAAAGCTTGTTGCTTTAATTCCGACATTTCTACTGGTAGAGCCATAGTAGTTCCTCCTTATATTACCGTTTCATTTACTTCATTATTACAAAAAAAGACTTTCACCCCTCTGTAATTAAGGGACGAAAGTCTTTCCGTGGTACCACCCAAATTTATGCAATTGCATACACTTGTTAGACATTGGTAACGGAATGTGAGCCGACTTAAATTTCTTTAAGTAACCAAAAAGGTGAAAAAAATTATACATTATTGGAATAATTTACAGTCATGATTATTCTCCCTGAACAATAATTAGTGATAATTTACGTCTTTTTATTGGTTTATATTTTTTTCATTCAAAATAATTATATACGATGTTGGTAGTAAGGGTCAACCTTTCAAATGATACATTAAAATACTACCAGCAATGGCTACGTTGAGACTTTCAGCTTTACCATAAATAGGGATATTTAAATTCTGTGTTGTTTCGGCCAATAAGTCAGGGTTAACACCTTCACCTTCATTACCTAACAATAGTGCAAAATGATTTACATTTGCCACCTCATTAAATGGTTTTGCATCGTTAAGAGCCGTACCAAAGATATCTCCTTGGAATGATTGCATAAATGTATGTAAGTCGTCAGTAACGATTGGTAAATGAAACACACTGCCTTGACTTGCTCGTAATACTTTATCTTGATACGGATCCGCAGTCCCTTTTTCTAAGACGATTAAATCTAAACCAGCCGCATCTGCAGTTCTAATCAATGTCCCTAAATTACCAGGATCTTGAATACGATCTATTAGCAAAACTTGTGTTGCTTTAGTAGTATCATAAGTTGGTTTTTCGATCACAGCGAAAAAACCTTGAGGTGTAACAGTATCAGACAGTGCTTCAGCTACTTTGATGTTAATTTCAAAACATGTTTCAGCATAGTCCACAATTTGGCTATCTAATCGACCTTGTTCAACCATAAATAATTGTAAAATTTTTATGTCACTTTTAAAAGCTTCTTCAATCAAGTGATGACCTTCAATTAATGCCAAACCTGTTTTATCTCGTTCCCGTTTCTTTTTTAATTTAGTAGCTTGCTTAATTTTACTATTTTGTGCAGAAGTAATGTTTTCCATAACATATCCTCACTATCTTTAGTTTTTAAATCTGTGTAAAAGATGTAAGCCATAATTTTTCAATACATTTGTGAGCGCGTGATGTGATTCTATTTTCATTTTATCACCTGAATAATAAACCTTATCGCCTCTTAGTGGCTCATTTTGGTCTAAAAATTTAATTTTATAAGTATAACCACTATGTGTTTTAATTTTATTCATAATATGAAAATGGAGATGCGGTTCACTACTGTTGCCAGAGTTACCTATGTTAGCAATATGTTGTCCTCTTCTTACAATATCACCTACATCTACCTTGATAGAGTCACTTTGCAAATGGGCTACTATGCTATATTCATTTAGTTGATGTTGAACGATAACGAAATTACCTTCTGGATGATTCGTATTGGCTTCACCTGGGGTATTGTCTTTAATATTTTTTAATGTTTGTACTACTTTTCCATTGGCTGGAGCTACAACTGATTGACCATAACAATAATAATTTTCATTTTGATTAGGTGTACCTTGATAAGTCATATCTTCATTTACCATTGTTAAATCATAAGCATTACGCTGATATTTAAAATTAAAATGATGATTTAATAATTCATTATCCCCGCCGGCACTAACAAAATATTCTCCTTCAATTGGCATCGTATAATATTGTTTTGTCAATTTTTGCGATTTATTTTTTTCTAATGGTAATAACACCATACTGACAATTTCATTATATTTATTAAGTGTCACACTAACGCCTGCTTGCCCATTGTCAGCTATCCAAATAAATTCATCTGTTTTATTGACTTTTATATGGCGAAAAAGCGTGTGGGTAGTGCTAATTTTATTATACTCTTTTAGTATTGATTTTAACTCTACTAATGAAGTTACATCTTGAAAATAGTCACTAAAATGGTTATATAACCACTCGAAATCATTTGCTTCAATTTTCTCTATAATGTTCTGCTGTTTTAATGTGCTCACATTGTCACTACCAATCATTGTCATTAGATTTACATATCTAAAAAAATCGTCCAAAAATTATTGACTTAATAATTAATGAACGATTGTGTTGACTTAATGAAGTCATTTACATATTGAAATTATTTTGATACAACTTCTTCACCATTGTATGAACCACAGTTCTTACATACGCGGTGAGATAATTTGTATTCGCCACAGCTTGGGCATTCTGTCATACCTGGTACTGAAATTTTGAAATGAGTACGACGTTTATTTTTTCTTGTTTTAGATGTTCTTCTTTTTGGTACTGCCATGATTTATCCTCCTTATATTCAAACACAAAATCATTAATGTTCAGATTCAATAATCTATTATACTATAGATTACTTGAAACTGCTATTGCTCTTCGTCATATAATTGTTGTAATTTTTGAAGCCTTGGATCGACTTGCTTAGACTCTGACGCTTCTTGTTCTTTTTTAAGTTCAGCCGCTTGCGTTTCGTCAATAACTTCCCAACCATTACCTTCGCGCATCATTTGATCACTATTTTCTGCAAATGCACGCATTGGCTTTTCTATGATGACAAGTTCTTCTGCGATATCTTTTAAATTTATCATTCCATCAGTGGCATCGTGATAATGTTCATCATCTTCACTGTATGAATCAAATCCCTCTAAATCAAAAATTTCTTGAGAAGTAGTATCTAGCGGCACTTCTACAGGAACTAAGGTTCTGGCACATGACATGGTATAAACACCAGTAATATGCATATCTGCGATAACCTCGTTTGATTTAACGGTTAGTTCACCTTCTACCGTAATGGCAGATAAATCTAACAAATCCAATGAGTCTTTCAAATGATCAAAATTCACCGTTTGCTTAAATACAAATGGCTCATCTTGGTATTTTCTTAATTGCGTTATTGACCATTTCATATGGCTTCACCTCTAACAAGCACAAAATTTATTTTAACTTTATAGATTTAAGTTGTCAAGATTTTTTCTTAACACTTTTATATCTGTTACAATATCTATAATGAATACCGAAAGGAAGAAATGCAAATGAAAAGCGTTGCGTTAGTAACAGAGTATAATCCCTTCCACAATGGTCACTTATACCATGCCAAACAATCAAAGTCAATCTCAGGAGCAGATATTAGTGTCGCAATCATGAGCGGACAATTTGTCATGCGTGGTGCCCCTGCATTTTATAATAAATTTCTGCGCACACGTATGGCATTACAAGCCGTCGATATTGTTGTTGAATTACCTGCGTTTGCAGCAATATCTGCAGGCCAATACTTTGCTGAAAGTGCTGTTAAGGTTGCACAGTACCTCAATGTTGATCACTTGTCATTTGGCAGCGAATCTGGAAATATCACAGAATTTCAACAAGTAGCGCAACAATTAACACAATTGGAACATACACCAGCTTTCACCCAAAAAGTAAAAGAAGGTAAAAGTTATCCTCGAATTATAAGTGAACTGACGAATAATAATACAATTTTAAAGTCACCGAATAATACATTAGGTGTATCCTATGTGAGAGCAATTCAACAATATGCGCCACATATCCAACCTTGGACCATTTCACGTCATCAAACTAATCACCATGAGAGTAATATTATCAATCCAACATATGCTAGTGGTACTTCTATTAGAAATGCACTACAAGACAATGATCCAAGTTGGCAGTCTGTCGTACCTAATGATATTCAACAGCTATATACTGCGCCACATTTGACAGTAGAACAGTGCTTTCCATTTTTAAAGTATGCTATCATCACACACTCTATTGAAGCATTACAAGGCATTCATTTAATGAATGAAGGACTAGAACAACGTATTAAAAAGTATATTGGACAAGCAACCTCTTTTGCTGAATTAATGCAACTTTTAAAAACTAAACGTTATACTTATACACATATACAACGTGTCTTAATGAATATATTGTTACAGTTCTATCAAGGTGACAAGCCACAAAATATCGAAGCCGTGCATATATTAGGAATGTCACAACAAGGACAACGCTATCTAAAGCAACTCAAAAAGCAGTTCCCAGAACGTCATTTTGTTACTAATATCAATAAGCAAAATGCACACTTTTTCTCTTCCGAAATTCGCGCAACAACAGTTTATAATTTATTGTCACAACAACAAGCTACCGATTTCAACACCCCGGTAATTCGTACTGAAACTTAAAAACCTACTGTTTACAAAAAACGTATAACTACCTAGTGTGGATGCACTAGGTAGTTATACGTTTGCACAGCTATTATTTTTTAAACTTTTCATTCAATGCTTTTGCAACATGCTCTGGCACAAAATCAGAAACATCTGCTTTATATGCAGCTACCTCTTTGACCACACTAGAACTAATAAATGAATAATTAGTACTCGTCATCATATACAATGTTTCAACATCGCTATTAAGTTTTTTGTTCATTGAAGTCAATCTCAGTTCATATTCAAAATCACTTACAGCACGTAGTCCTCTAATAATAGTTTGTGCACCAATTTCATCACAGAAATCCACTAAAAGCCCACTAAAGGCATGCACAGTGACATTGTCTAAACCTTTAACAGATTCTTCAATTAAAGCCATCCGTTCATCCACCGAAAAAGTGCCTGCTTTACTGCTGTTTTTTAATACACAAATATGTATTTCATCAAATCGATCCGTACTTCTTTCAATGATATCTAGATGTCCAAAAGTAATTGGGTCAAAACTTCCTGGAATCACAGCTTTTGTAGTAGTCATATTATTCTCCCTTTTCTAGTAACAATGTGTCTGTTAGCCCGTAATGATACTGCTTTATTTTATGAAATGGTTCATACTTTATAGTTTCTTTATGATTAAACTCACAGATGATAATACCATGTTCTTTTAATAAATCAAATTTTGCTATTGCTTCTAATGCTTCGTCAATAAGCCCTTTATCATAGGGTGGGTCTAAAAAGATGTAATCAAACTGAATCTCTCGTTTACTTAATGCTTTTAACGCTCTATCTGCATTGTTTTTATATACTTCTGCTTGTGCTTCAATACCTAAACTTTTTAAATTACCTTTAATGACTTGTGTTGCTTTAAAATTTTGATCTACAAAAATAACTTTTTCCATACCTCTAGACAGTGCCTCTATACCTAAGGCACCACTGCCTGCAAATAAATCTAAGCCTAAGCCCGATACTTCATGTAAACTATTAAAAATCCCCTCTTTGACTTTGTCCATAGTTGGTCGTGTATTACGCCCTTCCATACTTTCTAACGGTTTACTTTTGTGTACACCTGAAATTACTCTCATTGTTATCTACACTTCCAATCTCACACCAAATTTTATATAATTTTATATGCACAACGTAAAAGGAGACATATAAAATGAAACAATCATTTATTTTGCTAGGTGAAGGTCTCACCGATTTGTTTGAATTTACAACATTAATTGAATATAACCATCAACGAATTGCAGCCATTGTCAATTTTCATACACCCATGTCGGACAAACAGCGTTCTTCTGTAGCGATAATTATGCATCCAACAACAGAACGACATTTTCAAGCTATGTACATTATGATAAATGCCTTTAATTATCCGTATCCAAAAACTAATAAAAAATTTGAACTCATTAAAGAATACGCAGAACAATATAATCTATCGTTTAAAGGGATTGATGTCCAACCACCTGAAACGTATCATGATTTAGATCTATATTTTAATTATTTGACCAGTGTTTTACGCATGCAAAATTGGATTCCACCGTTACAATAAATTCAAATTAGCGCTCGTTATATTTATGAAAGTTCATGTCTTTCTTTTTCATAAACTTTCTTCAAATATTTGTATGGTGACCCGTCAATTTTACGCACATATTTTAGCTTCATCAACTTGTGTACAATGGCGTCCGCTTCATCTTCATTTATATACAACATGACATATTTTTTTTGCTTATTTGAATGGACGATGTGACCGAATTTCCTAATTTGACGTTCGTGTTTCATATGTTTCAAATAAATAACTAAACTTGTTCTCGCTATAATATCCATATTATTTCACTCCATTTGTTAGCCACTTTATAATATCATGACTTTTTATTTTTATAAATAACAATTATATGTAGTAGTACGATGTTTGGGTATATAGTTTATAGGAGGTTATCTATAATGACTAAATTTAATGTATTAATCAAAAGTGCTTTTATAGGCACAGTGGGAGTAGTTGGCAGTTTATTCTTTCTCAAAAAATATAACTACAAACGCACAAATATGGCTGTCCCTACGTTTTTCACTCATGCAAGCCCTTATATTTTTGCACGTAAAGGCGGTATGGCCGTTCGTCCAGAGCACACACAACTTGCTTTTGATTATGCCAATAACCACAAAGTAACTGGTTTTGATATTGATATTAGGTTAACACAAGATTATCATTTAGTTGCTTTTCATGATAGTGAACTTGACCGCACAACAAATGGTTCGGGCGCTGTTATGACTCATAATTTAGCTGAATTACAACATTTAGATGCTGGATATTACTTTACAGATATAAATAAACACCACCCATACAGAGACCATCATTTGGCTAAAATACTATCGCTATCAGAAGTATTAACAAAATATCCTAATCAATTAATCATTGTACATATCTTAGATGCGCCTGATACTACTAATGCACATCGTATACCTAAGTTGCTCTTTGATATTATCGTACAGCATCACGCACAACACCGTGTTGTTGTTATGAGTCCATTCGTAGAACATTTAACAGCATTCGCTGACTACAATGAGGAAGAGATTGCTGTTGGAGCAAGTCAAAAGGAAATGACTGAAGCATTTATTAAATACATTTTAGGAATAGGACATACGTTCAAACCTAAATCACACTTTTTTCAATTAACACCTCAAATAAACCATACAAAACGTCTAGAATACAACTATATTCAATGGTTACTACGTTTAAATATAGTTCCTAGTTATAGCCCAGTGAACAACTTAGATTTAATGCAAGAATTAACGAAACATGGTGTCCATTCGATAGTTACCGATCGACCAGATTTAGCTCAACGTTTTAATAATATTAAATAAAAAGTTAGCAAACATCTTTGTTCGCTAACTTTTTTACTTAAAAATTTTCAATTTATTTATATCACTGTCTATAACAATTGCTAAATAGAACAATTACACGAACCGCCAGTGGAACAACCCCCAACATCTTTTTGGAAAAATGGATTACCTGCTTCAATTTTCACATTTTGTGAAACAGCGTGTGCTAGTTTGGTAATCACTTCGTCAACAAGTGTTTGAAGTGCCATCTCTTTTTGTTTAAAGTCCATCACTACAGGTAACATTTCATATGCTCTTTTACGTTTTCGCGTGTCCATCATTACTGTTTGATAATCAGGATGGTATTTGCCAAAGCGCATCACTTCATCGTATGATTCTTTCGACTTCAAAAATGCTTGGTACAATAAATGGGCTTCATCATCAGCTTCTAACGCTTGCTCCGCTTGACGATACGCGTCATATAAGTCTGAGTTACCAATCATTTCACCTAACATTTCAATTTTGTCGAGGACTTTTACTGTTTCTTCCGTTATCATCTTATATCCTCCTTACTTATCTTCAACAAAGATTAATGTATAATAATCATCCATTACTTCTCCACCCATAGTATTGTACTTAGTGTTCAACATTCGTGAACGGTGAATGTCTGAATTTAACCAACTATGAATCAACGTTGGCACATCATTAAATTCATATCCAACGTTTTGACTCGCTGAATTAAATGGAATTTGTCGTGCATCTAGTTGTTGTTTTAATGCTTCTTCTGTAAATTCTACACTTTCTGAATCTGTTGCCTCATATAAGTTATATGAAGCTATATGAGATAGCTCATTCTTAACATTTAAAGGTTTTGCCCCTTTTAATTTACGCATTTCATTAGTGATTTCATACAAAGTCATTAATTGGTTGGCATTTTGTTCATATGGTCTTTTAGGCTCTTTTTCTTTTTTGTCATTAGCTTCTTCATTTTCCACTGTTTGATACGGTTTGAAAGTTGTTAAAGCTTCACTATCTAAATAGCGAACGCCAACAATTTTGTTAGTTTGTTGGTCTGTATAAACTTGAGCATACATATGATCAAATTTAACTAAAGTTTGTGTTTTCATATCTTCATCTGATAGTTCTAAATCATATGTTTTATTCTGCGTTGAGATTGTTGGTTCTGGATTAATTGTTAAATCTTCAAACACACTCGAAGCATTATCTGATATTTTTAATGGCGATACATCAGATTTTGTTCCAGTAGCATAGACAGACTTGATAACGTTCTTTTTCGCTGAAACTAAATAATACTGATCTTTATCTTTAAATACATATGTTTTAAATCCATTTTGATATGGATAAACACGATCAGCTTGACCATATTTATCTGTTAAATTATTAATATTTTTTCCTATCCAAGTACCTACACCACTTTCAGGTGTTTTATTTTCTGTATCTCCCTTTTGCTGTTTGTAATCTTTATTCGACGTTGTTTGTTTACTATTGTTATTTGGATTTTCTAATACATCAAATTTTAATCTTGGAGAATAAAATAAATAAATTAGGAATAATATTAAAACTAAAGCACCAATAACTTTTATTATTAGCTTATTCATCATTCACCCACCTAATTCATCATATGGTCATTGTACACATTTTATCAAGTCATTAGCAAGAATCTTCATCATGGTTTAACAGTAACCTAGATGTATCAGTTTAGCCTAATAATAATTCGATGACTATTGATTACACTTCAAATTGTACAAAAATAAAAAGCTTAGCCTTATGCTAAGCTTTGAGTTCTGTTAATTATCCTCCAAATGTAGCTTTTAATAGAGAAGTTGTTTCTCCTCCAGGATAAATAACATATAACAATAAATAAACAGCGACACCCGTAATAGCTGTAAAGAACCAAATAATCGATGCTACAGGCCCTACTTTACGGTGAATGTTAAATTTATCTTTAAATGCTGTGATTATTTGAATTATACCTAAAATTGCACCAATTGTTGCTAAATTAATATGAAATACTAAGAAAATTGTATAGTATATCTCTATTGAATCAGGACCACCAAAAGCAGTGTTTCCTATAAAAATAGTGCGTGAGGCATAAATAATAAAGAATATAAGTGCAAAAACAGCTGCTGTTAACATTACTTTTTTATGTGCTTCTATGTTTCGTTTCCAAATTAATCGCCAGCCTATTGCGATTAATATTGCACTAATAATAATACATGACGTACTTATAGTCGGTAAAATTGGTAAATTCATAAGTTCCATCCTTATATTTAAAATTTAAAACATCTGAATTAACGAAACGATAACTGTAAGAACAAAGAAAACAACTAAATAATTCAAAGAATATATAAACATATTTGTTGCCCATTTCGTTTGATCTACATTTTTCTTGAAACTCGTTAATCCCATTGCTAACCACCCTAAGTTAAGCAACGTGGCTAAAATTATAAAAGTAACACCTAAGTCTGCAAATAAAAATGGTAATGGTAATAAACACACTAACCATACAAACATTCCTATACGCGTTCTGTTAAAACCTTTAACAGATGGTAACATTGGAATATTCGCTAATGAGTATTCATCTTTTCTCTTGATAGCCAATGCATAAAAGTGGATTGGTTGCCAACAAAATACAACTAAAAATAGTGCAATTGCTGTCATACTTATATTTCCTTCTATTGCAGTCCAACCGATAAGTGGTGGTACTGCCCCTGGGAAACTACCAATTACAGTATTCCATACTGTGTGACGTTTTGACCAAATTGAATAAAAAGAAACATAGCCTACTATGCCCAATAGACCGATTACTCCAGATGGTACATTTAATGCAAATAATAACGCTTCCCCTATCAGCATCATGCCGAAACTTAACAGTAATAAGTTTCTTTCTGATATTCTGCCATTAACAGTTGGTCTTTTTTGTTTACTTGGCATGATACTGTCAATATCTTGATCATAATAATTATTCAACGCGCATGCGCCACCCATAATTAATGTTGACCCTATTAACATCATAAGAATTTGTGGTATTGACATGAGGAAGGAATGGTTTGCCAAAACAATCGCCAGCCATGAACCTGCGAAAGCAGGAATCAAGTTACCTTGTACAAGTCCCATTTTGATAATTTGTTGTAACTCTTTATAGGTTACACGACTTGTTGAATGTGACAAAGTTTGCTCTTTGTTCATAGTTCCCCTCCTAATTTCTCATATAATATCTATGATAAAGCATATTTAATGCGTTGACTAGATTTAATAAAATTTATTTGTGACACTTTAGCGACATTCAAAATCGTCATGATTAAGACACAATTTATATAATTATTCTTGTTATAATTGTTTTTAAGTGAGTTTAAAGACTATAAATTACTAGTCATTTTATAGTTATTGTACTTTTTGCAAAACTTGTAAATTATACTATACTATTATGTATTGGAAATTTTAGTCTGAATCAGGTTATTTTTAGTGGGGTGTTCATTATTGTTTAAAAAACAAAACCTAAAATGGTTATCCATTTTAGCAACAATTATTATGGCTTTTGTACAACTCGGTGGAGCGTTAGTTACAAAAACTGGTTCAGCTGATGGTTGTGGATCAGACTGGCCATTGTGTCACGGTGCATTTTTGCCACAAAACTTACCAATACAAACATTAATTGAATTAAGTCATAGAGCTGTTTCAGGATTATCTTTAATGGTTGTCTTGTGGTTAACAATCGTTGCTTGGAAGCATATTGGTCATATTAAAGAAGTTAAACCTTTATGTATGATTAGTGTTGGCTTTTTACTATTACAAGCATTAATTGGTGCAGCAGCTGTAATGTGGCAACAAAATTCTTATGTTTTAGCGTTGCATTTTGGTATCTCTTTAATAAGTTTCTCTTCCGTTTTCGTACTGACTTTAATTATATATGAAATTGATCAAAAATATGAAGCTGACGAGTTATTTATCAGAAAACCTTTACGTGTTTATACTTGGATTATGGCTGTAATTGTATATTTAACAATTTACACGGGCGCATTAGTTAGACATAAAGAAGCAAGTCTAGCATATGGTGCATGGCCATTACCATTTAATGATTTAATACCACATAATGTGGCGGACTGGGTTAATTTTGCACATAGAGGTATGGCATTTATCGCTTTTGTATGGATTTTAATAACATTTATTCATGCCATAAATCATTATCAACATAATCGTACAATTCGTTACGGATATACTACTGCATTTATCCTTGTTATTTTACAAGTAATTACTGGTGCATTATCAATGATGACGAATGTTAATTTGTTTATCGCATTACTACATGCTTTATTCATTACGTTTTTATTTGGTCTAATCGCTTATTTCATCGTTCTTATGTTACGAACAATACGAAGTGGCGGTTGATTAAATCATTAAAAAAGAGAAACGCTTTGACGTCGCATCTCTTATACTGTCGACAAAGTCCACCGACTTTGTTGGCAGTTTTTTTGTGCACGCTTTCCGCGGGCACTGCCTCAGCCATTTGGTGATACCAAAGAGCTAACATTGATCTAAAAGACCTCTGCTATTTACTAAAATTAACTATTAACTATAAACAAACCTTAGGCAATAATCATCACCTAAGGTTAGTTTACGTTGTGCGAGAAGCTCCTAGACGGCACCTCTCTTTTTTATCTTTATAATTAATCTACTGGTTCTTTTTCAATTTCGATTAATAAATCTCCTGTTTCAATAGCATCACCACTTTGCACTGTTATCTTACGGACTACACCTTCAAATGGAGCTTGAATTGTTGTTTCCATTTTCATAGCTTCAGTAATTAACAATGCTTGGCCACTTTTAACAGATTCGCCTTCTTTAGTCTTAACTTCAGTGACTGATCCAGGCATTTGAGCACCAATATGATTTGGATTTAATTTATCTGCCTTTGGTTTAACACTTGCATTCGCTTTTACATTTTCATCTTGAATGTAAATACGACGTGCTTGACCGTTCATATCGAAAAATATCGTTCTAACACCTTTATCATCTGGCTCTGTAATAGCTTTTAACGTAATAATTAGACGTTTACCCGTATCAATCTCAATTTCAACAGTTTCATTGTGTCGCATTCCAAAGAAGAATGTTGGAGTATCTAGTATCGAAACATTACCAAATTGTTCTCTTGTCTGTATATATTGTTCATATACTTTAGGGTACAACACATAACTAATGATGTCTTGTTCTGTGACATCTTTAAGTTGTAATTGCTCTAGCTCTTGTCTTACTTGTTCAAAATCAACTGATGGTAAATATTCACCCGGTCTATCTGTGAGTGGTTGTTGGCCTTTTAAAATTACTTTCTGTAATTTTTCATTAAATCCACCAACAGGTTGACCTATTTCACCTTTAAAGAACGACACTACAGATTCTGGGAAATCAAGTTTATGTCCATCTTTAATAACCGAGTCTTCGTCTAAGTCATTTTGAACCATATACAATGCCATGTCTCCGACAACCTTAGATGATGGCGTTACTTTCACAATATCACCAAATAAGAAGTTCACTCGTCGATACATGTCTTTCACTTCATTATAGCGATTTCCTAATCCTAAACTTTTAGCTTGTTGATGTAAATTAGAATATTGACCACCAGGCATTTCATGTTTATATATTTCAGTATTTGGTGATTTGATATCACTCTCAAAGTCACTATAATACTGTCTGACAGTTCCCCAATAATGTGATAATGTCTCCAATCCATCAATGTCAGCACGCATATTTCTATCGAAGCCATTAAGTGCATAGTAAAGTGAGTTAGCACTTGGTTGACTCGTTAAGCCACTCATCGTCGCAACAGCCGTGTCAATAACATCTACACCAGCGTCAATTGCTTGTTTATAGATTAATATGCCGTTACCACTTGTATCATGTGTGTGTAAATGAATTGGTAAATTCACAGCTGCTTTTAATTCACTTACTAATTCGAACGCTGCTTTCGGTTTTAATAAACCTGCCATATCTTTAATTGCTAAAATATGGAAACCTTCACGCTCTAAAGTTTTGGCTAAATTCACATAGTAATCAATTGTATAAATATTAGAACGTTCAGGATTTAAAATATCACCTGTATAACAAATCGTACCTTCAGAAATTTTACCTGCTTCCTGCACGGCTTCGTTTGCTACCTTCATTTGATCTACCCAATTAAGTGAGTCAAATATACGGAAAACATCTATGCCCGCTTCAGCACTTTCCTTCACAAACTTTTTGATGACATTATCTGGATAGTTCTTATATCCTACAGCATTTGATGCACGTAACAACATTTGGAATAACACATTAGGAATTGCCTTACGTAGACGTTCTAATCGTTCCCAAGGACTTTCTTTTAGGAAATTATAAGCTACATCAAATGTTGCGCCGCCCCACATCTCAAGAGAAAAATTATCTTGCATCACTTGTGACGTTTTAGAGGCTATATTCATCATATCCTTCGTACGTACACGTGTTGCTAGTAATGATTGATGTGCATCTCTAAATGTTGTATCAGTGATTAAAACATCATCTTGTTCTTTCAACCATTTCGTAACTCCTGCTGGCCCTTCTTTATCTAAAATCTGTTTAGTACCAGAAAGTTGACTTATCGTTTTACCATCTACTCGAGGAATCGGTGATGCTTCATATTCTGGTTTCGGTCTTTTATCAACATTTGGGAAACCATTAATAGTCACATTTCCAATATATTCTAACGTTTTAGTACCTCGGTCTCTTGTAGGCTCAATGTTAAATAATTCTGGCGTATTTTCAATAAATTTTGTTGTATAGTCACCACTAATGAATTGTGGATTACGCATTACATTGATAAGGAAAGGTATGTTTGTTTTAACACCACGAATTCTCATTTCTTGTAACGAGCGGTCCATCTTCTCTTGGGCTTGTTTGAAATTCATACCATGCGTAGATAGTTTAACTAGTAAAGAATCATAATATGGTGAAATTTCTGCACCTTGGAAGCCATCACCAGCATCTAAACGTACGCCAAACCCACCGCTTGATCGATAAGCAATTATACGTCCTGTATCTGGCATGAAATCATTTGTTGGGTCTTCAGTTGTGATACGACATTGCACAGCATAACCTAAAGTTTGTATTTCTTCTTGTTGTGGCATCGCTATACTGTCACTGAATAATGATGCACCATCAGCTACTAAAATTTGTGTTTTAACAATATCAACACCAGTAATCATTTCAGTAATAGTATGTTCTACTTGAACTCGTGGATTCACTTCAATAAAGTAATATTCATTGCCTGAAACTAAAAACTCTACAGTACCTGCATTCACATATTTTATTTTGCGTGATAAATCTAATGCTGCTTCACAAATTTCTTCTCTTAATGCATCTGGTAGTGCAACTGAAGGTGCGACTTCCACTACTTTTTGATGACGTCGTTGTACAGAACAGTCACGTTCATACAAATGTACAATATTACCGTGTTCATCACCCATAATTTGTACTTCAATATGTTTAGGATTATCTATATATTTTTCAATATAAACTTCACTATTACCAAATGATTTTTCAGCTTCAGATTTCGCTCTGTAAAAAGCATCTTCTAATTCATCGTTACTTCTAACGATACGCATCCCTTTACCGCCACCACCACTTGTGGCTTTAATCATCAATGGGTAGCCTGCTTCATTAGCAAAATCTTGTGCAGCTTCATAGCTTTCTATTGGGCCATCCGTACCAGGTATAACTGGTAAATCTGCTTTTATTGCTGTTTCTCTTGCTTTAACTTTATCTCCAAACATATCTAAGTGTTCAAGATGTGGACCAATAAATTTAATCCCTTCTTCAGCACAACGTTTGGCAAATGTTTCATTCTCACTTAAAAAGCCATATCCTGGATGTATAGCATCTACATTTGCACGTTTAGCAACATCTATAATACGTTCAATATTTAAATAACTATCCGCAGGGCCTAGATCTTCTCCCACTAAGTAAGACTCATCTGCTTTATATCTATGTAAAGAACCTTTATCTTCATTTGAATAAATTGCAACAGTCGAAATATCTAATTCTGTCGCTGCCCTAAAAATACGTATTGCAATTTCCCCACGATTGGCTACTAGTAATTTATTTATATTCCTCAAATCATGGTCCCCCTTAAAATTTTAAATTTTCTAAATAATTAGATACATTATATTATATCAAAATACGAACTTTGTATACAGTGATTAAAATTGATAATGCAAATTTCCGTTTATTTATACACCTAAAATTCACTGTAGAGACACTTGGCTATAACCTAAATCATGCCATAAAACGTATATTTGTCGTATCTCTAATCATATTATCACATTTTAAAAATTAAAAAAAGTTATTACTATTGATAACAAAAACTTATCACTATATGCAAATAAGCTAAGCAATTATAATTTTTCTAGAGATAGAAAAACAAACTTTACAGGCAGTTTACCTTGTAAAGTTTGTTTTATGTTAATCACCGTTGTCTATTAGTAAACGGATTATTTTGTTGTTGCTTTTTAAGACGCTGCTCATCAATTTTAATTTGTTTAGCAGTAATCAGCAATAAGCCCATAGCAATACTCAAACTAATCATTGAAGAGCCACCAAAACTCAAGAATGGTAATGGTACACCGGTTAATGGAATAGTTCCTGAAATACCACCCAAATTAACGAAAGTCTGGCTACCAATATAACTTGCTACACCGACACAGACAAGTTTATAGAAATAAGAGCTTGTTTTATTAGCTAGTTCAAACGCTCGATAAACAATAAAGAATAACAAGCAAATGACAAACAAGCCGCCTATTAAACCAAGTTCCTCACAAATAATCGCAAAGATAAAATCAGTGTGTGGTTCAGGTAG
The DNA here is from genome assembly GCF_002902345.1 of Staphylococcus arlettae. Lineage (GTDB taxonomy): Bacteria > Bacillota > Bacilli > Staphylococcales > Staphylococcaceae > Staphylococcus > Staphylococcus arlettae. The sequence goes on along the minus strand of NZ_PPQB01000010.1, from coordinate 425,753 downwards.
ATAACCAAGTTTCATTATACTGTTACCAAGTCCTCTACCAAACAATCCTCCATTACCTATTGCCAATAACGAATTGGCAATATGATAACCAGTACCTTCTTCAGTACTAAATGGATTTGCTAGCGTACTGAAACGAGCAGTTAAATAGTCCGGTACTAATCCTAATAATAGTAATAACGAACCGATGATCACCGCTCCAACTAAAATAGTTAATATGTACTTAATGGACTTCTGAACACCAATACCAGCATAAAATAAAATAGCGAAAAAGATAATTAAAATAAGCAATGTTTGTCCCACATCTCGTTGTAAAAAGACGAGACCAATACAAAAACCTGCCAAAATAATAGGTGAGGTTAATAGTTTAGGTTGAGTAAAGACACGTGGTCGCTTTTTTTCTATCATATATGGTATATATAAAATGATACCAATTTTTAACAGTTCGGATGCTTGTAAATTCATAAATCCTAAATTTATCCAGCTTTTAGAACCATTAATATTGCTTCCCACTACTAATGTGGCTAATAACAAAATTACTAAAAGCGCCATCATCCATTTTTGAAATCGAGTGGTAGCTAAAAATTTAACATTCAGGAAAAAAGCCATGAAAAAGACAATACATAAACTCATGATGACATACATCAGTTGACGTGTATAAAAGTAAGTTCCTGAAACTGGGTTACCACCTGTTAATGAACCTTTTGTGGCTGCCACCATACTAGCACTGTAAACCATAACTAACCCGATTAAACACAGTAATAAATATGTAACAACTAACGGATAATCGATATATCGCGCATATTTACCTACTTGTCGAAATAGTTGCTTTATGTTTTTCATTTACATTTCATCCAATTCTAATATTAATATCTTTTTTGTAACAGTTTAATCCATAAATCTTAATTGATTTCATTATTAACTGTGCATAATATGTATAACTTCTAAATTATATTTAAATTGCACATTGTACATTATAGCAAATTTTAGCCTATAGTTTCGAACAAAGTCATAGGGAATTTTAATTTATTTATAAAAAATAGCTAGAAAGCTCAATTGTAATATTGTCTCTCTAGCTAAAAAATTTGTTTATGTAGTTTTATTTCTGTCATCAAACTCATTTTATAATCTGTCTATGAACAAACATTTAATTCTATTTATACATTATATTAAACATTGGTAAAAGCATCATGTAATTTTGAAAGTTCTTTTTCTAAACGTAACATGAGCGCTTTTCCTTCTTCTCTATCAATTAATCCTAATTGTGTTGCAAAATCGACTTCTTTTTGTAAGCCAAACATTTGAGTATCGAGTACTTCTTCGTATAATGGGCATTGAGGCAAAGTAAGATTATCCATTTGAACTTTAATCAATTGGAGAATTCTATCTGCATCTTTATTTAACTGGTCATATGCCGCACTATTTAAATTTTTACTCTTTACCATGACATACTCCCCCTATCAAATGTAACTTTATATTAAAATTCTATCTTACACAGATTTAAAAAGCAAGTTAATTTAGGTAATATACTTCGCCCTTTCATCTGTGGTAAAATTAAATTGTATTGTTTATGTTTATTACTTCGCTTTTTTACTTAACTTAAACAGGGCTAAAAAGTAGTAGGCATAACTATCAACTGGAATTTTGCTATTTAGTATTCATTATATCTTTAATAAAAATGTAATCATGATGTAATATTAATTCACAAAATAGTCATAATTTCACATTACTATTTATAGCTTTATTTAGCTTATAGTTGTGTCAACAATCGATAAATTTAACATAGGGAGCTGGGACAATGATACAAATTAAAGGTGCAGTAAAATTTCCAATTACATTAGATAGTACAACTTGGATTTTTGATGATCGTAAAGTCAAAATTGAAGATTTAGAAGCTGGTGTATTTGATGGTTCCAAACCCATTCAATTTAGTGATAACCGTGAATGGAATCGTGCCATTTTAGAAGGTCAAACAAATCCACCAACACTAAATTCTGAAATTAAATATAAAAAGAATGCTATGTTAGATGGTACATTCGTAATTAATATGGCGCCATTTTTTAAAAATGCAGAACCAAAACACGATGCTTCAAAAATTCGTTTATTTAATGATCAAGATGCTATTGAATTAGACATTGAATTATTACCATATTTATTTTTCAAATTTGCGCATGAAGGTAAACGTCTTTATACAGACAACGCCGTTAATAGTTTTATCTATACACCGGAAAATGGCTATTCACACCAATTTGACTATGTAACACATATTGAGGTGATTTAATAATGATTAAAGTACAGTGTATAATTTGTGATACAACTGTATTTATTGATGAGAACACTCTAGAAGCCAAACGTTTACGTAATGATCCGATGCACACATTTATGTGTGATGAATGTAAAAGTAGATTAGATCGCCCAAAACAGCGCCATCAATATACAACATTTAATCATCGATAACATAAAAATCCCAGTCCATGAATTTCATGGACTGGGATTTTTGTGTTACTCTTCATCTTGCATTAATTGTTTCACACGTTTTGCTTCTTTTTCACGAGCTGATTTTTCTAAGATTTTCTTTCTTAAACGTATGCTTTCAGGAGTAACCTCTACTAATTCATCGTCATTAATGAATTGCAATGCTTCTTCTAATGTTAAGACTCTTGGACGTTTCATTGTCACTGTTTGGTCTTTCGTTGCTGAACGTACGTTGGTTTGTTGTTTAACTTTAGTCACATTAACTGTTAAATCATTATCTCTATTATGTTCACCAACAATCATACCTTCATATACTTCAGTACCTGGTTCCATAAAGTTAGTACCACGGTCTTCTAAGCCCATAATTGCATATGCACTTGCTTGACCTTGATCCATTGAAACGAGCGCACCATTTCTTCTACCACCAATATAGCCTTTAATACGTGGTTTAAATTCTTCGAAAGTATGGTTAATAATACCATAACCACGCGTTTGTGACATAAATTCAGTAGTATATCCGATTAAGCCTCGAGCTGGTACCATAAAGATGATACGAGTTAAGCCATTGTCAGTTGTTGCCATGTCTAACATTTCACCTTTACGTTGACCTAAAGACTCAATAACGCCACCAGTATATTCTTGTGGCACTTCACATTGTACACGTTCGAATGGTTCACAAGTAACACCATCAATATCTTTTAAGATAACTTGTGGTTTAGAAACTTGTAATTCATAGCCTTCACGACGCATATTTTCAATTAATATTGATAAATGTAATTCTCCACGTCCTGCAACAATCCATGTATCAGGTGAATCAGTTTGCGTAACTTTCAATGATACATCTGTTTCTAATTGTTGATCTAAACGTTCTTGAATTTGACGTGCTGTTACAAAGTCACCTTCACGACCTGCAAACGGTGAATTATTTACTTTAAATGTCATTTCTAATGTTGGTTCATCGATTCGTAGTACTGGTAACGCTTCTTGATGATCATGAGGTGTTACTGTTTCACCAACGTTAATGTCTTCCATTCCTGATACAGCAATTAAATCACCAGCAACGGCTTCTTGAACTTCAACTCTATTTAAACCGAAATAACCAAAGATTTTAGTTACACGGAAATTTTTAATTGTTCCATCTAATTTAATAAGTGAAACATTATCACCTACACGCATTGTTCCTCTAAACACACGTCCTACGCCAATACGTCCCACATAATCATTGTAATCTAATAATGCAATTTGGAATTGTAAAGGTTCTTCGCGATTATCTACTGGTGCTGGTACGTAATCAATAATTGTTTCATATAATGACTGCATATTTTCATCTTGTTGCTCTGCATCTAAACTCGCTGTACCATTTACTGCTGCAGCATAAACCACTGGGAATTCTAGTTGCTCGTCTGAAGCTTCTAATTCGATAAATAGGTCTAATACTTCATCTACTACCGCTTCTGCTCTTGCAGATGGTTTATCTATTTTATTTACAACTACAACAGGTTTTAAATTTTGTTCTAGCGCTTTTTTCAACACAAAACGCGTTTGTGGCATCGTACCTTCATAAGCATCAACTACTAATACCACTCCGTCTACCATTTTCATGATACGCTCAACTTCACCGCCAAAGTCAGCGTGTCCAGGAGTATCTAAAATATTAATACGTGTCCCTTTATAATCTACGGCAGTATTTTTAGCTAGTATAGTAATACCACGTTCTCTTTCTATATCATTTGAATCCATCGCTCTTTCGTCTACATGTTCATTCTCACGAAAAATACCAGATTGTTTTAACAATTCATCTACTAAAGTTGTTTTACCATGGTCTACGTGTGCAATGATAGCTATATTACGAACATCTTCTCTAATTTGAGTCATTAATTATTTTCCTTTCTTGAGTAAATTCCCACTTTTAATTGCAACTTTTTTATTATATCATATAATTGGTTAAAGAAAACAATAAAGGTGTGGTCGGGATGCAACAAAAACAACAAAAATCTAAAGCAATTTTTTGGGTACTTTCAGTAGTAGCAATAGTATTCTTATTATTGTTTAGTTTCAGCTTAGCAGCTACAAATGTTCCACTGATGATTTTAACACTTATATTATTCATTGCAACATTTGGCGTTGGCTTTACGTTAAAAAAGAAATATCGTGAAAACGGCTGGTTATAATCAGTACTTTACTGTTTAATAAAAGAGAGCAAGGATTCGCAAATAACATTATGTTGATTTGTAACCTTAGCTCTCTATTTTTATTTTTGCTGCATACGCTCATGTAAAACAGTAATCGTGTCTTGATGATAATTAAAATAAGAAGTTAATAATTCATTGTGTAATTGTTTATTTGCTATCACAATGGAATTTGCAGATGTAATAGATAAAGTAGCTCCTGCTAAATTAGAAGCAACCCCATTGACTTCATGGAGAATAATTAGTCCTCCAGCAAAATCCCACGGTTGTAGCCTTGGTGTAATATACGCAGCAAGTTTACCCGTTGCAACATAAATAATTTCTAAAGCTGCAGAGCCATATGCTCTTGCACTGCGCGCATCTTCTACTATTGGTTTAAACATTTCACCTAATTTAGGTTTAGTTAACCAGTTGGGATTTATAGCAATAATACTTTGTTTTAATTGTGTATCCTTTATGCTCGGTAATAGCGTCTCATTTTCAAATGCGCCTTCACCTACTTTTGCATGATATAACACATCATTCATCACATCATAAACAAAACCTGCATACGGTTGACCATCTTGGAAAATGCCGATTGAAATAGCAAAATTTTCACCTTGATGCACAAAATTAAGCGTACCATCAATAGGATCAACAACCCATACTACGCCTGATATATCTACTAAATCATGTCCGTGACCTTCTTCACCTATAACAGCATGATTAGGATAAGTTTGCATGATATTATCATAAATATAATGTTCAGTTGCCTTATCAACATTCGTAACTAAATCATTAGGATTGGATTTGGTCTCAATTTCAAGATCTTGATCCATAATCTTCCTAACGTTATTGCCTGCTTCTAATATCAAGCCTTTTGCAAATTCGTATACAGTCATCATATCATCTCCTACCTTGCTTCATATTATACAGTAAATACACTATTAAACTCGACTATAAACTTTAAAACCCTAAAATTTCTCAAGGAATGCTTTAGTGGTATACATACACTTTTATTTTTGTCTAATTAATAACAATCTATGCATAACTATATTTTTTCAGTCGAAATTTATGCTACAATACCATCAAATAGACTGCTATTAGGAGGTCAACATGACAAAATATACTTTTAAACCCAAAGACTTTAAAACTTTTTCAATTCCAGGTTTAGACGCACGTATGTCAGCCTTAGATGATAATATAAGACCACAATTGCATGAATTAGGAGATTATTTCTCTCAATTTCTTGAAACTGCCACAGGAGAAACTTTTTATCCACATGTGGCCAAACATGCAAGACGTGTTGTCAATCCACCAAAAGACACGTGGGTAGCATTCGCTACTAATAAACGTGGTTATAAAATGCAACCACATTTTCAAATCGGACTTTTTGAGTCACAATTATTTGTGATGTACGGTATTATGCACGAAGCCAAAAACAAAGGACAACAAGTAGCTGTCTTCGAAAATAATATGGATGCTTTAAAACAATTACCGGCTGATTATAGTATTAGCTTAGATCATATGACTCAAGAAAAAACATACATCAAAGATATGGATGATGCTAGTATTCAAGAAGCAATAGAACGAGTTAAAAATGTGAAAAAAGGTGAATTTTTTGTTGCTCGCACACTTGAACCAAATGCGAATGAGTTAAAGTCCGACAAAGCCTTTTTAACATTTCTAGAAGATACATTTACTCAGTTATTACAATTTTATAAATTTTAATATTACATAATGAAAAACGCCAAGTGCTTCACCACTTGGCGTTTTTTTGTTAGTAAATATAAGGATCATTCTTTTTATCTTTCAACTCTTCTTCGGGGTTCCATGAATTCTCTTTAGTAAACTGACCCCTCGTTCCATCATTTTTATTTTTTTTCTTTGTAAATAAGCGAATTGCCACAATAAGCCATAAAACCATAGCAACTAAATTAGAAACAAACAAACTTATAATTGCAACAACTATAAATAAACTTGCCGCTAAAACTCTATTAGCTTTCATAATCAATGTTGCAATGATGGCAATAATACTAACTATCACCAGTGCCACTACTTGGATAATGTAACTCATATACATCATATCGGTAGATATAGTTTGTCCTTGTTGCTGTGTTATTTCATCAAACATGGCTTGAAATTCTTGGGTATTAGACTTCAATAAGAACAATCCAAAAATAACAATTATCACATATAAAATACTTAAACCATTAGCTATCCAAGCCATAATTTTTTCAGCTTTTAATTTCATTCTTATTCATCCTTTCTCTCGTTTTAATATTATCAAATTTTTAGAAAATCCCAAACATGTACGATTTATTCGAGTTGTAAAAAATACCGAAATTGTTTTCAATGACAACATAAAATAGCTACTTACATAAGATAATGTAAGTAGCTATTTTTAAGAGTAATTAAATTATTTTTCCTTTTCATCTTGCTGAGTATCTTCAGCTTGATTATCAACATCTTGTGATGTCACTTTTTTACGTTCTTCATAGTTCATTCTACGTTGTGCCACTGCACTTGGTTGTTGTTTGCGTTTTTCTTTAATACGTTTTTTACGTTCTTTCTTTTCTTCTTTAATACGAGATTTTTCCTCTGCCTTTTCCTGTTTTAATCTTTGGGCTTCTTCTGCTTTCTCTTGTTTTATGCGAGCCTTTTCTTCCGCTTCCTGCTGTTTACGACGCTCTTCTTCGGCTTGTTGACGTTGCATTTCTTCTTGTTTTTTCTGTTCTTCTTGAGATACATAATCGTCATTACCTTCACCGTAGACACTGCTTACTTGACCAAAATCATCATCATGCGTATTATCATCTTTTTTCTTTTTGTAATTATATTTAGCTTGTCTAGATAATACTTGAGGTTCTTCGTCAGCTATATCAGCATTCACTTGTCGAGCTACTTCTGAACTATATCCACCACGACGTAATGAGTTTTTCTCTGTATCTGCTTCGACGTCTTCAACAGGTTCACTGTGTTGTTCTTCTGGTTCTGGCTCTGGTTCAACTGTCGTCTCTTGTTGAACTCTACCGTTTCTGCGTTTTTTAGCAGGTTCATACACGTCATCTTCATAGTCATCATCGTAACCATAATAAGCCGGTATAGCTTCTACTTTCTCTTTTCTTGCAAACATCATAATCGATACGATTAAAAATAATACAGGAATAATTAGTGTTACAAATAATAGCACTAATGGCAAAGTAATGAGTGTAGCAATTAAAAACAAGAAACCAGATAACATTCTAATATTCATTGAAATAAGTGCTAAAAATGAAATCAACAAACATACAATTAAAAAGACAATTACAGCCCATATACCATTTTGTAACCAAATAACTGCTTGTGTTGTTGTCATACTATTATTCGCTAAAATTTGTTGTATGAATTGATTACCATTCAATGAAGTTTCTAAGTTTTGGATGGACGTTTCACTGCTAAATGAAACTAAGGCGACAAACATAGTAGCAATTGTTAAGAGTAATAAAAATACCCAACTTAACCAACCTAATACTTTTTCTGCCAACCTACTCACAGGACGTCTAACTTGCATATATTGCTCTCCTGACATGTATCTACAACTCCTTATATTACTAGTCAAATCATTATATCGAAAACAAATGAAAATAACTACTAACTTTCTTTATTTTAATAACATTTTAAAATTCAAGAATTTTTCGTTATATTCACTAAGTGTTTTCTGTCCTAAATCTTCATAAACTTCCAAACGCTCTTGGGTAGTACGATTAGGATAAAAACGTTGATCATCGCTAATTTCTTCGGGTAATGCTTCTCGAGCTTGTTTGTTAGGTGTTGCATAACCTACCCATTCAGTATTTTGCTTACTTACTTTTTTATCTAACAGGAAATTCATAAATTTATAAGCTCCTGCTTTATTTTGTGCTGTTTTAGGAATGGCCATATTATCGAACCACAAATTCGACCCTTCTTTAGGGACTACGTAATTAAAATCTGGATTATTTTGAATAATAGGTGCTGCAACACCACTCCATACAACCGCAATGTTTGCTTCATGTTGTTCTAACATCATAGTTACTTCATCACCAACTACCCCTCTAATTTGAGGAGCTAATTGTGTTAAATCTTGTTCTGCTTGTCGTAAATGTTGAGGATTCTTATCATTTAAACTATAACCTAATTTGTTTAAAGATAATCCTATAATTTCCCGTGCACCATCAACCAATAAAATATCTTCCTCATATTTTGGGTTGTACAAACTTTCCCATGAAGTAAAATTATCATTAGGATATGCCTTGGTATTATATATAATACCCACAGTACCAAAGAAATATGGTACAGAATATTGATTTTTTGGATCAAATGGCATATCCATATAATGTTTATCAAGATTTTTAATGTTTGGTATTTTTGAATGGTCAATTGGTAATAATAATTTTTCTCTAGTCATTTTTTGCACAGTATAGTCACTTGGGAACACAACATCATAATTTGTTCCGCCATTACGTATTTTAGCTTCCATTGCTTCATTGGAATCAAATGTTTCATAGACTACTTGTATTCCTGTCTGTTGTTCAAATTGTTTAATTAATGCAGGATCGATATATTCTCCCCAGTTATAAACATTAATTTTTTCAGTCTTTTTAGTTGTATCTCCTGTAGTCAATTCATGACTAATATATAGGGCTAATAGACCAACGAATAAAGCAGTAAATATTAATTGTAACACATATTTCACGATTCCATACCTCACTTTCGATGATGATTACGTGTCACTATATTTTGAACAGTGTAATAACCTATAACCCCAACTATAATAATTACGAAGAGCAAGGTAGAGATAGCGTTAATTTCCATACTAATGCCCTTTCTTGCCATGGCATAGACTTCAACTGATAATACACTAAAACCATTACCTGTTACAAAAAAACTTACTGTAAAATCATCTAAGGAGTACGTTAATGCCATAAAAAAACCTGCTAAAATACCAGGAAATAACTGTGGTAACATCACTTTGCTTAACACTTGATAATCAGTAGCACCTAAATCTCTAGCTGCACGAATCATATTACTATTCATTTCGTATAGTCTTGGTAGCACTATAATTACTACGATTGGTATACAAAATGCGATATGAGAAATTAACACAGTAGTAAAACCTAATCCTAACCCTGTAAAGTGCCCTATTGTCGTAAACATGATTAAAAATGAAGCGCCAATTACGACATCAGAAGATACCATCAAGACATTATTCAAAGTCAATAAGGAAACTTTTAATTGCTTATTTCTCAAATGGTATAAACCAATCGCCCCCATCGTACCAATAACAGTAGAGATAGCAGCAGCAATTAAAGCAATTGCTATTGTATTAAAAATTACAGATAGCAGTTTATTATTGTGAAACAAAGCTTGATAATGTTCTAAGGTAAACCCTTCAAAATGGATCATATTGCCGGCAGAATTAAATGAATACACCATCAAAAATATAATAGGTATGTATAAAATGCCTATTAAAATACCAATATATAACTTGCCATACCATTTCATATGATTCACTCTTTTCTTTCTGAAGATTTTTTATTTGTCATAACTAATATTAAAGCCATAAACACGAGCAAACCGATAGCTATCGTCGAACCCATACCGTAATTTTGAATTACTAAAAATTGCTCTTCAATTGATGTACCAATGTTAATGACTTTGTTACCTGCAATTAATCGTGTAATCATAAACAAAGATAAAGCAGGAATAAACGTAACTTGTACCCCTGTAAGAATACCTTGCTTAGTTAACGGTAGAATTACTTTTGTAAATCTAACTATCGGGCTAGCTCCTAAATCACTAGCAGCTTGTAAAATATTAGTTGGTATATCTTTCATACTATTGAAAATAGGTAAAATCATAAATGGAATGTAAATATAACTTGCTACAATTAAGAAAGCAGGTGCAGTAAATAAGAGATCTGCTTTAGGTAAATGTAAAAAAGTTAATATTTGATTGATAATACCATCATGACTGAATAATCCTATAAATGCATAAGTCTTAAGAAGTAAATTTATCCAAGTTGGAATAATTAAAATTAGCAGCCATAAGTTTTGCCATTTGGAACCACGTATAAAATAGGCAGCAGGATAACTAATAGCTAACGTAATGAGTGTTATTAGTGAAGCGTACAAAATAGACTCCCAAAACATTATAAGATAACGTGAAGACAAAATTTGTTGATAATTGGTCAAACTAAAATGACCATCTAAATCTACAAATGAAAAATACACAAGTAATAATATAGGGACAATAATAAACAGTAACATCCATAAAATATATGGTACAAACAACCAACGACTTATATTACGCATGTGTTGAGTCCTCATAGCTATCGATACGTTTATCAAATTCAGCTTCACTTTCTCCTGGTACCATAATATGTATCGCTTCAGGTTCAAAATACAAGCCTACTTTAGCACCAAGTTCGGCCTTTTTAGTTGAATGAATAACCCATTCATAACCCTTTCTATCTATACAACAAATTTCATAATGTACACCTCTAAATAACATTGAATCAACTGTCACTTCAAACAAGCCTTGTTCGAGAGATGATAAAATTATATCTTCTGGGCGAATTACAACTTCTACTTGTCTATCAGGTGTAATCCCCATATCTACACAATCAAAATTCTGGCCATAAATATTTACTACATAATCTTGTACCATTGTTCCCGGAATAATATTAGATTCCCCAATAAAATCAGCAACAAAACGGTTTACGGGTTCATCATATATATCAGTCGGCGTCCCAAATTGTTGAATTTTACCATCTTTCATAACAAATATATAATCACTCAATGCCAATGCTTCTTCCTGATCATGTGTCACGAAAACAAAAGTAATGCCTAAGCGAGCTTGAATATCTCTCAACTCATATTGCATTTGAGTACGCAGTTTTAAATCCAATGCTGATAATGATTCATCTAACAATAAAATTTCAGGTTCATTTACAATTGCACGCGCGATTGCAACACGTTGTTTTTGTCCCCCACTCATATCTGCAATATTCTTTTGTTCATAACCTGTTAACTTTACTAAAGCTAATGCTTCTTTTACTTTTTGAGCAATGGTTTGTTTGTCTTTTTTCTTAACTCGTAAGCCAAAAGCAACATTTTCAAAAACATTTAAATGCGGAAACAATGCATAATCTTGAAATACCGTATTCACTTTTCGCTTATTTGGAGGTAGCGCTGTTATAGCTTGATTTTGATAGATTATAGTACCGTCATCAGGTTGTTCAAATCCAGCAATCAGTTTTAAAATTGTTGTTTTACCACAACCTGAAGGTCCTAGTAAAGTATAAAAATGTCCTGATTCAATTTGTAAATCTATTCCATCCAATATTTTTTCGTCATTATAAGCTTTACTAACAGATTGAAATGATAATAAAGGGTTCACTTACTTTCCTCCTCAAATAATAGAAAGGAGCTGGTTAGAAAACAAACAACATTACTTTGCTTTCATATAACCGCCCCTACATAGAGACTTTATTTTACTTTATAGTGCTAAGTTGTCACTCATTATAAATAGTTTAAGTTTAATGTCACATTCATTTATATACTGCATGGCTCAATTTATAAGACACATTATTTACTATATACCATTCTGTTATAGGTTATGTCCCATGTTGCATCTATCAGTAGTAAGATAATATTTTTGAGTATTAGCTGTGTCATTATTAGCAAATTAAAAAAGCTATATTTTGGTCTATTTTATAACGCATTTATGTAACGCTTTATAAAAATACCAAAATATAGCTCTTAAGACAATAGTTATTTCGTGTTGTCACTAACAAACTGTTGATCAGTTGCTGTTTGAGCGTGTTTTACAGCATGATAACTACTGTAGCCACTACTTTGTTCAAAACTTTTAAATATTTGTTTTTCCTCAGCTTTACCAGGAACAATTTTTTTAAATTGTTGATATCTCGCTAAGAGTGTTTCTCGTTGTACTTTATTTTCATAAAATGCTTCTACTGCATTAAAAAAAGACACTACTGTCATCATTTCATCATTTGACCAATCTAAATCAATAGGATATTCATATTCCATGTAATCACCACTTTATTTTTAATATAAAAAGAGCGGGATAGTAACCAAATTATATTAATTTGATTCCATAGTCCCGCCCCAAATAGTTAATACGTTTCTAAAGCTAATAACATCTTAATAAATATTAACGTTAATTACATTGTATGAATTGGTAATCCTAATGCTTTTTCAGCAGCTTCCATAGACATTTCACCTAATGTTGGGTGAGCATGTATTGTTAATGATAAGTCTTCAGCATTCATACCAGATTCAATTGCTAAACCTAATTCAGAAATGATATCAGAAGCGCCAGTACCTACTACTTGTGCACCTACTAATGTATCATCTTCTTTTAATGTTAATAATTTAACAAATCCAGTTGTATCATCTAATGATAACGCACGACCATTTGCTGCATAAGGGAATTTTGAAGCTTTAACTTCTAAGCCTTCATCTTTTGCTTGTTGTTCAGTGTAACCTACTTGTGCTAGTTCTGGCTCAGTGAAACATACAGCAGGCATACCGATGTAGTCTACTTCAGAAGCTTCACCTGAAATAACTTCAGCTGCTACTTTTGCTTCATAACTTGCTTTATGTGCAAGTGGTAAACCAGGTACGATATCACCAATTGCAAAGATATTACTAATTGATGTACGGCTTTGTTTGTCTACTTCAATTAATCCGCGGTCCGCGAATTTAACACCTAGCTCTTCTAATCCAAGCTCATCAGTGTTTGGACGACGACCTACAGTTACTAAAACATAGTCAGCTTCGATTGTTTGCTCTTCGCCTTTAGCTTCATAAGTAACAGTTACGCCATTTTCTGTTTCTTCAGCAGATTTAGCCATCGCTTCAGTAACGATTTCTACACCTTTTTCTTTCATACCTTTTTTAACAGGTTGAGTCATTTGTTTTTCGAAACCGCCTAAGATGTCTTTTGCACCTTCTAAGATTGTAACTTCTGAACCGAAGTTAGCAAAAGCAGTTCCTAATTCAGAACCAATATAACCGCCACCAACAACAACAAGTTTGCCTGGTACTTCTTGTAAGTTTAAAGCACCTGTTGAATCAATAACACGGTTACCAAATTTAAAGTTAGGAATTTCAATAGGTCTTGATCCAGTAGCAATAATTGCATTTTTGAAATTATAAGTTTGTGCACTCTTTTCGTCCATAACACGTAAACTGTTGTTATCTACGAAGTAAGCTTCACCTTTAACAATTTCAACTTTGTTACCTTTTAATAGACCTTCAACACCACCAGTTAATTTTTTAACAACTGATTGTTTGAATTCTTGAACTTTATCAAATTTAAGTGATACGCCTTCAGCAATAACACCTAAATTTTCTGATTTTTGAACTTCATCATAACGGTGTGAAGCATGTAACAATGCTTTAGAAGGAATACAACCAACGTTTAAACAAACGCCGCCTAATTCGCCTTTTTCTACGATTGTCACTTTTTGACCTAATTGTGCTGCACGAATTGCTGCAACGTAACCCCCTGGTCCTGCTCCAATGACTATAGTATCTGTTTCAATTGGGAAATCTCCAACTACCATGTTTTACCCCTCCATTAATAATAATTCTGGATTATTTAATAATCGTTTAATATGGTTCATTGCGTTTTGTCCTGTTGCACCATCAATTTGTCTATGGTCAAAACTTAATGATAATGACAATACTGGTGCTGCAACAATTTCGCCATCTTTTACGATAGGTTTTTGTGCAATACGGCCAATACCTAAAATTGCAACTTCTGGGTGATTGATAACTGGTGTGAACCATTGTCCACCAGCTGAACCGATATTACTAATTGTACATGTAGCACCTTTCATTTCATCTGGTGCTAATTTACCATCACGTGCTTTAACAGCAAGTTCATTAATTTCATCTGAAATAGCGAACATTGATTTACGGTCAGCATTTTTAACAACTGGTACAAGTAAACCTCTATCAGTGTCAGCTGCGATACCGATGTTCCAATAATGTTTGTGTACAATTTCGCCAGCTTCTTCATTAAATGAAGTATTTAATGCTGGGTATTTCTTAAGTGCTGAAACTAATGCTTTAACTACATAAGGTAAGAAAGTTAATTTAGTACCTTGTTCAGCTGCAACTTCTTTGAATTTTTTACGGTGATCCCATAATTCTTGAACATCAATTTCATCCATTAATGTTACGTGTGGTGCAGTGTGTTTAGAATTAACCATTGCTTTTGCGATAGCTTTACGCATAGCAGGGATTTTTTCAGTTGTTTCTGGGAACTCACCTTCTGTTGATACTGCAGTTGATTGTCCTGAAGTTGATGTTGCTTCAGTTGTTTCTTGAGCAGCACTTTCGTTAGAAGCTTGTGTATCACCACTTAAGTGTGCATCAATGTCTTCTTTCGTTACGCGACCGTTTTTACCTGAAGCAGAAACGGCTTTAATGTTAACGCCTTTTTCACGCGCATATTTACGTACTGAAGGCATAGCTTTAACACGTTTACTTTCATCTACATCTTCATCAGATGAAGCAGATGCTACTGGTGCTTCTTCTTTGCTTTCTTCTTCAGCAGGTGCTGATTCTTCAGATGAATCTTCGTCGCTACCTTTAAATTGCATCTCTTCTGCATCAGGTGCGTCGATTTTAACAATCGTATCACCTACGACTGCTACAGTTCCTTCATCAACAAGAACCTCTTCAATAGTCCCACTAACAGGAGACGGAATTTCTACAACTGATTTGTCGTTTTGTACTTCAGCTAAAACGTCATCTTCTTCGATTTGATCTCCAGCTTTTACAAACCATTTTACGATTTCGCCTTCGTGGATACCTTCACCAATATCGGGTAATTTAAATTCAAATGCCACGTTATTATCCTCCTAAGATTTCATTTTAAGTTTTCTTATGATAAATGTGACTAAGCTGTATCTATAGCTTAGCACAAATTATATTAATCTCAGAACGAAGTAGTAATTAAATTAACTTATCTACTTCGTCTCTAAGTAATAATTAAAATTCTAAAGTTGCCTTAGCTTTTTCAATGATATCGTTTTTATTTGGTAACCAAACATTTTCCGCTTGTGTGAATGGATATACAGTATCTGCTGCAGCTACTCGAGCAATAGGTGCTTCTAATGATAAGATAGCACGTTCTGCTAATTCAGATGCTACTGTAGCACCAACACCAGCTTGACGTTGAGCTTCTTGAACTACAACTGCGCGTCCTGTTTTTTCAACTGAAGCTACTAATGTTTCGATATCGATAGGTTGTACAGTACGTAAGTCAATAACTTCGACTGAATAACCTTCTTTTTCTAATTCTTCTGCTGCTTTTAATGATTCTTGAACCATTGCACCATAAGCAATTAAAGTAATATCGTTACCTTCTTGTTTTACGCTAGCTTTGCCGATATCAATTGTGTATTCTTCTTCCGGTACTTCATCACGGAATGAACGATATAATTTCATGTGTTCTAAATAAACAATTGGGTCATTACTTCTAATAGCAGAAATTAATAATCCTTTAGCGTCATATGGATTTGATGGGATAACCACTTTTAATCCTGGTGATTGAGCTAAAATACCTTCTAAGTTATCTGCGTGCAATTCTGGTGTATGTACACCACCACCAAAAGGTGCACGAATTGTTACTGGTGCTTGTTTTGAGTTACCTGAACGGAAACGGTGACGTGCGATTTGACCTGCTACTGAATCGAACACTTCAAATACGAAACCTAAGAATTGGATTTCCATAACAGGACGGTATCCTTCTAATGTTAAGCCTAATGCTAAACCGCCGATACCTGATTCTGCTAATGGTGTGTCGAATACACGGTCTTCACCAAATTCTTTTTGTAACCCTTCAGTTACACGGAAAACACCACCGTTAACACCAACGTCTTCACCGAAAAGTAAAACGTTCTCGTCGTTTTGTAATTCAGTTTTAAGCGCATTATTAATCGCTTGTACCATTGTCATTTGTGCCATGGGTTACTTCGACTCCTTCTCTTGATAAATTTCGTACTGCTCTACTAAGTTTTGTGGCATTTCATCATACATGTTATCCATTAAATCAGTAACAGTTTGTTTGTCAGTGTTGTCAGCTTCTTTAATAGCTGTTTTAATTTCTGCTTTCGCACGTTCAATTACTTCATTTTCTTTTTCTTCAGACCATAATTCTTTGTTTTCTAAGAATTTTCTAAAACGTACTAATGGATCCTTTTTCTCCCATTCAGAATCTTCATCAGAAGTACGGTATTTAGTTGGGTCGTCACCAGCCATTGTATGTGGACCATAACGATAAGTCACTGTTTCGATTAACGTTGGCCCTTCGCCATTAACTGCGCGATCACGAGCTTCTTTAGTTGCTTGGTATACTGCTAAAGCATCCATACCATCTACTTGAATTCCAGGAATACCTACTGAAATTGCTTTTTGCGCTAAAGTAACTGCTGCTGTTTGTTTACTACGTGGTGTTGAAATAGCATAGTTGTTATTTTGGATTACAAAAATTGCTGGCGCTTTGTATGCAGAAGCAAAGTTGATACCTTCGTAGAAGTCACCTTGTGATGAACCACCGTCACCAGTATAAGTAATTGCTACCGCTTGTTTACCGCGTTTTTTAATACCTAGTGCAACACCAGCTGTTTGTACATATTGTGCACCAATAATGATTTGTGGGCTTAGTGCGTTAACGCCTTCTGGGAATTGGTTACCTTTAAAGTGTCCTCTTGAGAATAAGAACGCTTCTGTTAATGGTAAACCATGCCAAATTAACTGAGGTACGTCACGATAACCTGGTAAAATATAATCTTCTTTTTCTAAAGCGTATTGTGAAGCAAGTTGTGAAGCTTCTTGTCCTGCTGTTGGAGCATAGAAACCTAAACGTCCTTGTCTATTTAAAGAAATAGAACGTTGATCAAGAATACGTGTCCAAACCATTCTCTCCATTAATTCAACTAACTCTTCGTCTGATAAGTCTGGTACTAAATCGTTATTAACAACATTACCGTCTTCATCCAATATTTGAATCATTTCAAATTGAGATTGAGTATCATTCAATACTTTCTCTGCATCGAATTGGGCCTTTAACTTCTGAGCCATTCAATTCACCATACCTTTCCCGTATAATAGAAATTCATTTTATCCTCTCACATTGTATCACATATCTGTTATACTGTTAAACAATTTAAAAAAGTTCTGTTGCAATAGAAAGAGGTACAGTTTTGTAACTGTACTAATAAAACAGTTGCAACTGTACCACTATTTATTGGAGTAAATTATGCGACAAATGTAAACGCAATCATATTATTGATATATATACCATAACATGTTGGATTATTAAATTAAATTATCTACATCTTTCTTTTCTTCATCTACTTTTTTCATTGCTTTGGAATATGCTTTAAATTGTTTGTCCATTTCTTTATAAGATTTAGAAACTTCTTTTGATTTTTCGTCAATCTTACTTTGTTCAATTTGATCGCCAGACATATATTTAAACATATCTTCCTCTTTATCTAACACATTATTGTATGCTTCAGCGTACTTTTCATGTGCTTGATATTTGGCTTTCAAAGCATCATCTAATTGTTGAACTTCTTCTTGTTTTTTATTATTACCGATATTTTCTATATGCTTGCCAGCTTTTTTATAATCTTCTTCTGATTTATTAATTGCCTCTACTTCTTTTTTAAATGTTGATTTACGTTCTTTGACATTATCTAAGATTTTACTTGCAGTCTTATTCACTTTTTGTTCATCATTACCATTTATATCTTTTACTAATTTTTGTTTTTGCTGTTCTAACTCATTAAGTTTTTTACCCGTACTTGAAATAGACTTTTCTTCGTCAAATGCTTTTTGAATTTGTTCATTATAATTCTTCATTTCACCTTTATCTGTTGTACATCCAGCTAAAAAAACTGCCGATGCTAATGTGACTACAATACCATGTTTAAATTTCATTTTGAGCTTAAACCTCCTCATATGTGTGTGCTATATTATATAATATTATAGTATAAATCAAATAGATTACTGTATTATACTAATATATATTTGGTATAGTTTGAATTAAGGAAGGTGTAATAACAATGTTAACAATGAAAGATATTATTAGAGATGGACATCCCACGCTACGTGAAAAAGCGCAAGAAGTGCCATTACCTCTATCAGAAGAAGACCGCAATACATTATTAGCTATGCGCGAATTTTTAATTAATAGTCAAGATGAGGAATTAGCTAATAAATACGGATTACGTTCGGGTGTTGGTTTAGCTGCCCCACAAATCAACTTATCTAAAAGAATGATTGCTGTGTACTTACCAGATGACGGTGAAGGCAAATCATATGATTTAATGTTAGTTAATCCAAAAATAATGAGTCATAGTGTACAAGAAGCATACTTACCAACTGGTGAAGGTTGTTTAAGTGTTGATGAAGATATCCCTGGATTAGTACATCGTAAAAACCGCATTACTGTTAAAGCTACAGACATTGACGGTAAAGAAGTAAAATTACGTCTTAAAGGTTATCCTGCAATCGTAGTACAACACGAGATTGACCATATTAATGGTGTGATGTTTTACGATCATATCGATGCACAGCACCCATTACAGCCGAAAGCAGATGCAGTGGAATTGTAATAAAACAGGCTGGCGCAGTAATGCACCAGCCTAAAATAATATGTTTATAGTTCAACGCTTTTAAACTAAAAACTGCTATTTGTACATGACAATAAACTTTCAATTGTCAGTATACATATGCTTTACATAAAGTCATCGCGTCTTTCATTGTATGGAATGTGTAAATTATCTAATTCTCTTTTTACACTATTTAAAGATTGAATATCTAAAAATTCAGGGTCGTGATTGTGTTTAACAAAGAAGTGATTTTCATTTTGTGTATTAATAATCTCGTCGTAATTAAAGAACATTATTACTTGCTCCGTCCGCACTTCAAAAGTAGCACCTTTAAATATTTTATCATTTCTATTTTTTTCCTTTTTTACATCTTCAATTATTCTTGTCACCTGATCCATAATAATCACCTAAATCCATTTCTCAAATTTACTTTACTTGTTCACTCTCTAATTCCATTTCCTTTATACTGTAATCATAAAGAATTACAACTTAATGCTCAAGTACAATTTAATATAAAAACTGAAATTTCAAAATATTTGTCTATTCTCTCCTAAGTATTCTAGTTTTTCATATTTATAAATTTTTAGCATTCGCTATTAGTATTGAGATATTAACTGTTTAGAATACAGTAAATGCAATGACTTACAATAAATTTAAGTCATTAGATTTTACACTAACACGCAAAGTTAAATTTATTATTCATATCGTGATACAATATCATTATTATGAAATAAATTAACAATTATTTAAGAGACAAACATACAACACTAGATCCCTTCTATTTTAATAGAAGATAAAACTGCTTTATTTATTTATGCACATCATGTAAAATAATAAATAATTGGATAGGTTTAATATTGTAATACTTATTCTTAAATTGAACGAATTACAACCACCCTAGAAACATACTAGGCAGAAAGCTGGTATGTTCTTTTATATTCAGAGAATTGCCTATTTTATTAATACTAGGGTTTGTTATTTATACATTTAATATTTATAAAAAGAAATGCATTTAGGAGGAAATATATATAATGGCAGTATTCAAAGTATTTTATCAACATAATAAAGACGAAGTAATTGTACGTGAGAACACGCAAACAATTTACGTGGAAGCACAAACCGAAGAACAAGTAAGACGTTATTTGAAAAAACGTAATTACAACATTGAATTTGTTACTAAATTAGAGGGCACACATTTAGAATATGAAAAACAATCTGATCACTTCAACGTGGAGCAAGCTGAATAATGAAACAAATTCATAAAAATGAGGTAGCAGTATATGCGCTTGGTGGTTTAGGTGAGGTCGGAAAAAACACTTATGCCATTGAGTATCAGGATGAAATCGTAATTATCGATGCAGGTATTAAATTCCCAGATGATAATTTACTCGGTATTGATTACGTAATTCCTGACTATACTTATCTCGAACAAAATCAAGATAAGATCGTTGGTCTATTTATTACTCATGGTCACGAAGACCATATAGGTGGTGTGCCCTACCTTTTAAAGAAAATAAATGTGCCTATCTATGGTGGTCCTTTAGCTTTAGGTCTTATTAGAAATAAACTAGAAGAACATCATTTATTAAGAACTACCAAATTAATTGAAATTGATGAAAGCAGTGTTATCAAATCGAAACACTTTGAAATTTCATTCTATTTAACCACGCACAGTATTCCTGAAGCTTATGGTGTTATTGTTAATACACCTGAGGGTAATATCGTGCATACTGGAGATTTCAAGTTTGATTTTACACCTGTAGGTGAGCCAGCAAACATTGGAAAAATGGCGCGCTTAGGTGATGAAGGTGTACTATGCTTACTTTCAGATTCAACAAATGCATTGGTACCTGATTTCACATTAAGTGAACGTGAAGTAGGACAAAATGTAGATAAAATTTTCAGAAATTGTACAGGTCGTATTATCTTTGCGACATTTGCTTCTAACATTTACCGTGTACAACAAGCAGTGGAAGCAGCAATTAAGTACGATCGCAAAATTGTAACTTTTGGTCGTTCTATGGAAAATAATATTAAAATTGGTATGGAGCTTGGTTATATTAAAGCCCCACCTGAAACGTTCGTTGAACCTAATAAAATTAACAGTATTCCAAAACACAAACTACTAATTTTATGTACTGGTTCACAAGGTGAACCTATGGCTGCACTTTCTCGAATTGCTAATGGAACACATAAACAAATTAAAATCATTCCTGAAGATACAGTAGTATTTAGTTCATCGCCTATTCCAGGTAATACTAAGAGTATTAATCGTACAATTAATTCACTTTATCGTGCTGGTGCAGAAGTTATCCATAATAAAGTTTCGAACATTCACACTTCTGGCCACGGATCTCAAGGAGATCAACAATTAATGTTACGTTTAATCAGACCTAAATTCTTTTTACCAATTCATGGTGAATATAGAATGTTACAAGCCCACGGTCAATCTGGTATTGAATGTGGTGTAGATCCTGACAATGTCTTTATCTTTGATATCGGTGATGTTCTAGCACTTACTAAAGATTCTGCACGTAAAGCAGGACGCATACCATCTGGTAATGTTTTAGTTGATGGAAGTGGTATTGGTGACATCGGAAATGTAGTTATCCGTGATCGTAAGTTACTTTCTGAGGAAGGTTTAGTTATTGTTGTAGTCAGCATTGATTTTGATACTAATCAATTACTATCTGGTCCTGATATTATTTCACGAGGCTTTGTTTATATGCGTGAATCAGGTCAGTTAATATATGATGCACAGCGTAAAATAAAAACAGATGTCATTGCTAAATTAAATCAAAATAAAGATATTCAATGGCATCAAATTAAGTCTTCAATCATTGAAACGTTACAACCGTATCTCTATGAAAAAACGGCAAGAAAACCAATGATACTACCAGTCATTATGAAAGTAAACGAAGGTGACGATGTTGCTACAACATCAACAAAACCAAAAGCAAAACCAAGTCCTAAACGTAAAAACAACAACAAAGATCGTAAACCAACACAAAATAAAAAAACGTTTAAACCTAAAAGTAAACCAGTAAAAAAAGAAACACCAACAAAAGAAACAGATAAAAATCAATCAGAATCATAATAAAAAGTAGCCTAGTACATCAACTGTACTAGGCTTTTTTTAAATGCTATTTTAGCGTACTACCTTTTTCTCGAAACGATTTAAATCATTATCATGACCTATCATTATTAAAATATCGCCTATTTCAATATTTTCATTCGGATCTGGTGACACTAAAATTTCTCTTCCTCGTTTTACTGCAATAATACTAATACCAAATTGTGCTCTTATGTCTAAATCAATTATTGTTTTGCCAGCCATTTTTTCACTCGCTTTTATTTCAACAATTGAGTGTTCGTCAGCTAATTCTAAATAATCCAATACACTAGCACTTGCTACATTATGTGCGATACGTCTACCCATATCACGTTCAGGGTGCACGACTGTATCGGCACCAATTTTATTTAAAATTTTAGCATGATAATCATTTTGCGCTTTAGCTGTTACCTTTTTCACACCAAGTTCTTTCAGTATTAACGTTGTTAACGTACTAGATTGAATATTTTCACCAATTGCTACTATAACATGATCAAAGTTTCTAATTCCCAAACTTTTCATCACAGCTTCATCTGTTGTATCTGCAACAACTGCATGTGTAGCAATTTCACTATATTCATTTACACGTGCTTCGTCTGAATCAATTGCCATAACATCCATATCTAAAGCATTGAGTTCCCTAACGATGCTCCCGCCAAAGCGACCTAAACCTATAACCACATATTCTTTTTCCATATGCGTCCTCCATTAACAACAAAGTATAAAAAGTTGAGCAATCACGCTAAGTTAATTGCTCAATCTTTTTTAGTCTATGAAACAATTTTATTGTTTATTTTTTACCTTCTACATATTCCTTATCAAAAACAAACAATTTCAATAATAATATTAACGATGGTATGAGTAAAAGTAAACCTAAAATAAATGAAATGGTTAATGCTATTGCCATATTATCATTTACAACTGCATGATCAAGTTTGACCATTGGGTATAATAAATAAGGTAATTTACTAATACCGTATCCAAAGAAAGCGAATCCCATTTGGAAAATGACTAATATGAATGCCCAACCATGCCATTTTTTTTGTAACGTAAACAGCATAGCGACAGTAAAACAAATTAAACTTAGTAAGAACATCCACCAATAATCAGTAACTGCTGTTACAAAATGCCCTTCATTTTGCACTCTTAATGATAAAAAGACGAAGAGTGATATAGCGAGCATTGGTGGACCCCAGAATAAAAACCAATACCTTAATAACTGATAAGCTTTGCTATCTTTTGCTTTATGTGCATAAAACGTTAAGAAACCAGATGAAATATATAACACTGAGATAACAGCTAAAAATACTACTGACCATGAAAATGGACTTAATAATAACTCTACCCAATCTAAATCAATCTGATTTCCTTTCTGAATCACAAAACCACCTTCTGAAATGGTTAATGCAGTTGCCAATGATGCTGGAATAAACAAGCCAGTTAATCCATATAAAGCTAGCCATTGCAATTTAGAGTCTTGGCCATAGTTTTCAAACGCATAGAAACTACCGCGTATAGTCATTAAAATTAACGCAATAGATGCAGGAATGAGTAAAACTGTACCAAAGTATTTGGCAGAATCTGGGAAGAACCCTACAATGCCTACGAAGAAAAACACAAAGAAGACATTTGTTACTTCCCATACCGGATTTAAATATCGTGAAATCAAATGATTAATTTTTTTATCTTGTTTAGTAATCTTAGCGTGTAAAGCAAAGAAACCTGCACCAAAATCTATAGAGGCAATAATAATATAACAAAATAAGAATAGCCATAAAACGATTATTCCAATATGTGCAAATACCATTATTTCTCACCTCTTTCATTAGCAATAGCTTCAAATTCTTGATACGCGGGCTTCTCTTTAAACATTCTGATTAGTACATATGAAGTTGTTACCAATAAGACAAAGTATAAAATTGCGAATAAAATGGTAACTAAAGTCAGTCCACCCGCTTGAGTTGCCGCTTGTTCAACTTTTAGATAGCCTCTTAAAATCCATGGCTGTCTGCCCATCTCTGTTAAGAACCAACCTGACTCAATCGCTAACATTGCACCAGGTCCTGTTAGTAAAATACCAAAAAGCATCGGTTTAACATGAAGATATTTTCTTAATTTTTTAATACACAACATCGTCACGTAAATACCAGAAACTACAAAACAGAAAACGCCTAAAAAGACCATAATATCAAAGAAGTAATGTACAATTAACGGCGGTGTCACTGATTTTGAAAAATCATTTAAGCCTTTTACTTCAGTATCAAAACTGTTATCGGCTAAAAAGCTTAAAATACCAGGCACTTTAATAGCCCCTGACACTTCTTGAGTCTCTTCATCCAGAGTACCAAATAAGACTAAATCTGCATTGGATTCCGAATCAAAATGCCATTCATAAGCTGCTAATTTTTCAGGTTGCTCTTGATGTAAGAATTTAGCAGATAAATCACCAGCTAACATAGATCCTAAAGTAAATACTAACCCTAACACCATAGTTAATTTTAATGCTTTAACATGATATGTTGTATCTTTTTTAAATTTATTTTTTAATATTTTGTAAGCTGCTATAGCTGCTAAAATGAACGCCATAGTCATGAGTGCTGTAGCTACAACATGAAAAGAACGTACTAAAAATGACGGGTTGAACATAGCTGCTAATGGTTCAACATTGACCATTTTCCCGTCTTTCATATCGAATCCTGCCGGTGTATTCATAAATGAGTTTACTGACGTTATAAATAACGCAGAGAATGAACCACCAATAATAACAGGAATACTTAAAAGAAAATGTAGCCATCTATTTTTAAATCTTTTCCAAGTGTATAAATATATACTAAGAAATATTGCTTCAAAAAAGAATGCGAACGTTTCTAAAAAGAGCGGTAATGCAATAACATGGCCACCTATTTGCATAAATGTAGGCCATAACAATGATAATTGTAATCCTATAATTGTACCTGTCACAACACCAACTGCTACGGTAATTGTATATCCTTTTGACCACCGTTTAGCTAATGTCATGTAATGAGGATCCTTATTTTTAATTCCTAAAAATTCTGCTATTGCAAACATAAGTGGCATACCTACGCCAATAGTTGCAAATATTATGTGTACTGCTAGAGTCATACCAGTCAGAAATCTAGCTAATTCTACTGAATCCATAACATCACCTTTTAATTATATTTGTGAGTAAAATCACAACGTCTATTTATTATATCGCGCGTGCTAAAAAGATGAAATATTTTAGAATGAAAATAATAGTGACAAATTAATGACTTGTCACAGACCATTCACAAAGTTGAATTTTTCTAGTATCATCTATATATTATGAACTAAATACTTGTGGAAAGGATGTAGAGCTTTGACTGAAATTATAATTTATACACAACATGAATGTCCACCATGTACGTTTATTAAAAATTATTTATCCGAGCATAACATTAGTTATATCGAAAAAAATATCAATCAAAATAGTCAATATAAACATGAAATGATGGATTATGATGCGTTCGCAACTCCTTTTATTTTATTAGATAATGAACCAATGTATCAAATCGACATGGATAAAATAAATAATACTTTATCTCTAAATTCTTAAAAATACAAAAAAAGTTTATTAAGCGATAATCGCTTAATAAACTTTTTTGTTATTTCGAATATTCACGTACTAATGCTTCAACTTCTTCTGTTGTTGCACAATCAATGGCACGTTCAGCTAATTCGTTCATTTCATTTTTACTTAAACCTTTAATTTGTCTACGTGCTTTTAATACAGAAGACGCACTCATAGAAAATTCATCTAAGCCTAAACCTAATAAAATTGGAATAGCAGTTTCGTCTCCAGCCATTTCACCGCACATACCTGTCCATTTATTCTCTTTATGAGAAGCTTCAATCACTTGTTTTACTAAACGTAAAATAGCAGGATTGTAAGGTTGGTACAAGTATGACACACGTTCAGACATTCTATCTGCTGCCATAGTATATTGTATTAAATCATTTGTTCCAATACTGAAGAAATCAACTTCTTTAGCAAAAACATCTGCTAAAGCTGCTGTTGAAGGAATTTCGACCATGATACCGATTTCAATATCATCTGAAACATCTACACCTTCATTTGTTAAATTCTCTTTCTCTTCTAATAAGATTGCTTTAGCATCACGGAATTCTTGAATTGTAGCAACCATTGGGAACATAATATTTAATTTACCGTAAACAGATGCACGTAGCAAAGCACGCAATTGTGGTCTGAAAATTTCAGGTTGATCTAAACATAATCTGATAGCACGATAGCCTAAGAATGGATTCATTTCATCAGGTAAATCTAAATATGGTAGTTCTTTATCTCCACCTATATCTAATGTACGTACTACGACACGTTTACCATCCATTGATTGGATAACTTCTTTATATGCTTCAAATTGTTCATCTTCTGTAGGTAACTGATCTCTACCCATGTATAAAAATTCAGTACGATATAAACCAATACCTTCCGCACCATTTTCTATTACACCAGAAAGATCATTTGGCGTACCAATATTTGCAGCTAATTCTGCATGGACACCATCTACAGTAACCGTTTCTTCATCACGCAATTTTTGTAATTCTTTTTTATCTTCAAAGAAACGTTCACGTTTATTTTCATAAGCGATCACTTCATCACTTGTAGGATCAACAATTACTTCCCCAGTTAAACCGTCTACAATAACCATATCACCTTGGTTTACTTCGTCTGTTATTGTTTTTGAACCAACAACAGCAGGGATTTCTAAAGAACGGCTCATAATTGCTGAATGTGACGTTCTTCCCCCAATGTTTGTTACAAATCCTTGTACAAATTCTTTGTTTAACTGCGCTGTATCAGATGGTGTCAAATCATTACCAATTATAACAACGCTTTCATCGATCATACTAGGATTGGGTAATTCTACGCCTAAAAGATTAGCTAGTACACGCTTTCTTACGTCACGAATATCAGCTGCACGCTCTTTCATGTATTCATTATCCATCGAATCAAAGATAGTAATGAACTGATCCGTTACTTCAGTTAAAGCTGTTGGTGCGTTAACTTGTTCATTATTAATTTTTTCTTCTATTGGTTGAATTAACTCTGGATCATCTAATACTAATAAATGTGCATCAAAAATCGCTGCTTTATCAGCACCAAGATTTTGCTCAGCATTATTTCTAATTTTAGTTAATTCGATTTTGGATGTATTGATAGCATTTTGAAACTTTTCGACTTCTGCATTTACATCTGACACTTTATTGTTATCAAATGATAAATCAGGTTCAACTAATAAGTATGCTCTCGCAATAGCTACACCATCTGATGCAGCGATACCTTTAATATAGTTTGGCATATTATTTAGTTAATCCTTCTTTTGATAACACTTCAGTGATTGCTGTAATTGCATCAGTTTCATCGCTACCGTCAGCATAGATAGTGATCTCTGCATCTTTACCTACACCTAAGCTCATAACACCCATAATAGATTTCAAGTTAACTTTTTTACCGTTGTATTCTAATTGAATATCTGAATCAAATTTTGATGCTGTTTGAACAAGCATTGTTGCTGGGCGTGCATGAATCCCCGTTTCGTCAATAATTACATATGAATTTTGTTCCATAATATGATATCTCCTTCGTATAGTTAGAATCGTTAGTTTATTATAAAACCTAACAAAGTTTTATATATTTACATTACCAAATTATATTTATAAATTCAATTCGTTAATCCCTAGATATGATAATATCTAGGGATATTTTAGCCAATTTGTGAAAACGCTGCAATTTTATTTATTTTTTAGACTAAAGATTGGGCAACCTTTTCACATTTTTCAATATGATCGTCACCGATTTTCTTCATTAAATAATAACTTATTGAAGCAGAAATAGCTTGTCCAACTATAGGGAACCATTTTGTTTGTTTCGCTGCAGTTCGTTTAGCAACATCTCTAATCACTACTTTTAATATCGCATTAGACACTTTTTTGCCAACAAATTGACTTCCTTGAATTGCTGCAGTGGTATAAATACGTTCTTTTATATCGTCACCCATCGAATTTACTTGCTTATGATCTAAACCATAAATCTTATTCACATCTTCTATAATATCTTTCATGAGTTTTAAATCTACACTAAACCCTAATCCAGGAATTGGTACCACACTAGCTCCAGAAGATAATAATGATTTTTTTCTGACTAAAGCCATAGCACGATCACGTCTATCTGCTATTTCTTGTTGCGTTGTTGGTATATTACTTTTTTGTTTAATTTCTTCAATATCTAAAACTTTATTTCCGACTTTATTAGTTAAATTATTCGTAATTTTGTTTTTTATGCTCACTTTAATTCACTCCTCAAATATATTGCATTCAATAACATAATTACCCTATTTTCACTGATTTTATTTAACTTGTACAAAAATTGCTTTTAAATATTTAGATGGCTTGTAATGTGGATGTGTTTTAAAGTCTTTAGGTAAGCCCATAACTTCTACAATGTCATAATCCACATCAGCATCTTCTAATGTCTTTTTAACAGTATTTTTAAAGGATTTTAATGAATATGCACTATTATTGGTACATAATAGTAATGTACCTTGTGGTGCTAGAATATTTAAAGCGCCATCAATTAACTTGTCATAATCTTTCATTACAGAAAATGTTTTCTTTTTATTACGTGCAAAGCTTGGTGGATCGATAACAATCGTATCGTATAACAATTGATGACGTTCGGCATAACTATAAAAATCAAATGTATCCATTACGTAAATATATTGTGATTTCGGATCAATGCTATTTAAGCCGAAGTTCTCTTCAGTTAAACTACGGGAACGATTGGCTAAATCGACACTTGTAGTTTGTTCGGCAATTGGTGCTGATATAACTGAAAATGCTCCAGTATAACTAAATAAATTCAACACCTTGTTATTTGACGCAAATTGATCACGTAATTTCTTACGTACTTCTTTTTGATCTAAAAAGATACCCGTCATTAGTCCATCATTTAAATTAACATTATAAAATGCGAAGTTTTCTTCTATAACGATTGGAAATTCAGGCGCTTCTCCAGTTACAAAGCCACCCTCGAAATCAGTATCTTTAAATCTCATTTTTTCAAAAATTGATGTGTATTGAAATACATTTTGTATCGCTTGTAAGATTAAATATTTAAATTTATAAATACCTTTAGAGTACCACTGTATTAATAAATGGCCATTATAATTATCTATAGTAAGTCCACCTACACCGTCACCTTCACTATTAAATAATCTAAATGCATTCGTACCTTCTAAATTATAAAAGTAAGTTCTATCTTCTTTAGCGAGTGTAAATAGCTTTTCAAAAAATGCAATATCAATATTTTGTTGTTGGTCATAAGATAATACCCATCCAAGTCCTTTATGCTGTCTTCCTACATAACATGTAGCAATGTATGTGCCTTGTTCAGTGACTAAATAAAACAAATCTCCTTCTTTCAAATGGTCGTGATTGTATATATCTTCTTCATCAATTAAAGGATATTGATTTTTATACTTAGTTTCCTTGCCTTTATTTAAAGTGGCAGTTTTCATATGTGATGCCAACCTTCCTACTATTATTATTTAATTTAGCAGTTACTATTTTAGCATGGTAATTAAAGTAGATATAGCAAAAAATTAAAAACTATCGCCAAATCCCCCTTTTTATTAGCAGTTTTTGTGCTCGCTTTCCGCGGGCACTGCCTCACCATGTAATTTGCGGCGAGTGCTGTTCCCGCAAGAGTCTACCCAAATTACTGCTAATATTGTATGTTAAAATAAATCTATTGATAAAAGAGAGAATTTGAAATGATTGCTATTTCTAAATGAATTTCCTAATACTATAAGTGTATAGCAAAGGGGGATAAATATACTATGGTAGATATAATTAATAAAAAACTACAAAAACTGATGCCCATACTGACTCCTTTTTGTGTTGTAATTGGCATTCTTTTTCATTTCATTGGAGAACAGTTACTTTTTGTAGTTCCTTGGCTATTTGCTTTTATGACTTTTGCTGGAAGTCTAACTATGAGATTTAAAGATATCAAAGTGTTTATCAAACACCCATTTATTATTCTTTTTAGTATCGCTTTTTTACATATCCTCATGCCTGTTTGGGCATATTTTTTAACTCAAACAGTTTTTAACGATCATTTACTTACAATAGGTTTTGTAATATCTGTAGCTATCCCTACAGGCGTTACAAGTATTATTTGGATTAATATATGCAAAGGAGATTTTCCATTAGGTCTCTCAATCATCTTGATTGACACTCTACTAGCACCCATCATTTTACCTACCTTACTTTATGTACTAGTTGGAGAATCCATAAATATAGATACTATTTCAATCCTAAAAGGTTTAATTTTAATGATTGTTATTCCCTCAATATTCGGAATATTAGTAAATGAATTTTTAAAAAACAAATCATCTAAACTTAATGTTACTTTAGCACCATTTTCAAAATTAAGCTTTTTCGCAATAGTAATTATTAATAGTAGCGCCGTAACTCCATATGTTACAAATTTCACTTGGAATTTATTAGCCATTATATTAATGGTTTTCTTCTTAGCAGCAATAGGATATGCTCTAGCCTTAATACTAAGCCACATACTTTTCAAAAATACTATAATCACTACAACGTTAGTACTGATTGGAGGCATGAGAAACATACCAATCGGCATAATAATTGCTGTAACGTATTTCCCTAAAAAAGTTGCCATGCCTGTTGTATTTTGTATGCTTTTCCAACAAGTTTTAGCTTCTTTATTCGCAAAAGTCTTAGATAAATATCAAAAACAGTATATTTAGTTTGTTGATTTAGCAATGTTATAGGACAATATGGCAATGAAAGTAGACACATTGTTAGCAGTTTTTGTGCACGCTATACGCACGCATTGCCTCAGCCTGTAGTCTTCGGCTAGTACTATTCCAAGCTAATTTTTACTGTTATTAATATTTAAAAATGACGATGTGGCTAATGGAAACCACTGTTATTTAATAAAATCATCCAATAACGATAAATAAAACAAGCCTTAGGCGAACTGTTGCCTAAGGCTTGTTTATGTTTTGAAGCTATCTTTCAAGTATAGTTATTTTATTTATTCTTGTTTACGTTCACGCAATTTGATGACGAATGCAACTGTTACTGCAATCAACATTAAGAATAATAATGGCGTGATAAAAATAGATAATAGTAAACCATGCACCATAATATTGGCGAATTCAGTTAATAACTTGAAGAATAAAATACTAATCATAAATAACTGAATATAATAGAATTTATTTCTTAAATAATTAGTCAATGTTGTAAGAATATACGCTATCATAATTAACATTAACAGTAACAAGGTAATCCATTCTATTACATATTGTGTTTGTGAGATTTCCCAATCACCTGACACAAACAAACTATTTCTATTATTAAATTCGATAAGTGTAAAGAATAAAAGGAATGCACCGCAGAACAATTCTACATAAACTGTTTTTAGCCATTTAGGCTTTTTCATCCAATTTGGTACATCGTCCTCTTGAATATCGATGATGTCTTTCCATTTCTTCACAAATTTATCTTTTTTATTACGTATTTTTTCCATATCTACACTACGACGTGTTTTGCGTGTGAACTCTGTCGTACGATCTTGAATATTTTTCCAATGAATTTTAGTTTGGTTAGACATAGAATCTTTACTTGTTCTAGAAAGCTCAGGCTCTTCCTCACCAAGTTCTTGCTTAGTTAAAGGTAAAGCTCTTCTTAAGAATAAGAAATTCCAAATAGACATTTGTCCAAGCAACCACATAATTAAGAAGAATACGTTAATACTTAATATATCAATTGTTAAAATTTCATCACTTTCAATTCTGCTATATAGCACTAATTGCGTTAGCAAATATACTATCCCATAACTAAAAATAATCCATAAATAATGATATTTTCTATTGTGTGTATATAATTCATCTTTATATACGATATAACCAATATGAATTATAAAAGGGAAAATAAATAAAATTGCAAAAAAGCTATATACTTGCGTCATTAAAACGAGTGTTATTAAAAAATATAATATTCCTACTACTAAAAAGAAAATCGAAATATCATAATCATACTGAGTTGTACGATACAACGTCCACCCTAACCCAATTACTAATAAGCCAAATAGGATAATTACAATCGCACTTATAATTGGGAAATTGCCTATATAATTACTAACTACTCTTATAATTTCACTAAAAAAAGCGTTGAAAAAATCCCACACATTATGGATATGTAATTCTACTTTACCTTTACCATTTAATTTCTCTATTAATGGTAAATTGATGAGTATAATTATCCCCATAAAAAGTGAAACTATGCCGATAACATAACTATATAATATTTCGGCGTGTTTTTTTAGAAACGACATACCATTCACCTCAAAGTCATTATATATGAACATCTTGTTCTTGTCTTTATTAAACTCATTAAATAAGTCTCGAGTATGATATAAAACTGTATCATAAACAAATTTCCACAGTTCAACAAAATTCAAACTCATTTTTCGGATTATTTAACAATAACTTATTTTTACATTAATTTGCAATAACAATGACATCAAATTGTTTTAAATATTTTTTACGAGGTAAAAGTTATGTGTAACATCTTTTTCTATTAGTTTACTATAAGGAGTGTAGTATTATGACTAAAGACGACGTAAATAAAAAAGCAGCAGAGAAAGCTAAAGAAGTTGAAGATGAATTAAAAGAACAAAAAGAGCAGAATCAAGAGAATTCTGAGGAAACAAAGAAAAACATACAAGATATTTTTGACTAACAACATTTTAATTGTTACTGAAATTGTGATATTAACTGTATATAGAAAATGTGCTTGACATACTGTAGTAAAAGTCATACATTAAGTATAAAATAAATATTAATATTCGCACTAGGGGTGTTTTGTGACTGAGATGAGGTATACCCTCAAACCCTTTGAACCTGATCTAGATGAAAGCTAGCGTAGGAAAGTGCTAAATTATACTTTTTGACGATAGTACAGTATAGTTCTGCCCAATCTTACACGCGCAACCTTCTAGAGAGGTTGTGCGTTTTTTTGGAGGAATATTAAATGTCAAAAGGTTTAAAACTGTCAGAAATTTTAGTGACTGTCTTAATTGCAGTTGTATTCGCATTGATTTACAACATATGGAACTTTGTTTACAAAGCTGTACAGGTTTCAGGTTTACACATCGAAGAGTTAACTTATGGTGCTTGGTTTATGGCAGCAATAGTAGCTTATTTGATTATTCCAAAGGCAGGCATTGCACTATTAGCTGAGTTTGCTGCTGGTGCAGGTGAAACAATCGTCATGGGTCGCTTTGATATTGCGACAATGATTTATGCATTACTACAAGGATTAGCTTGTGAAATTATCTTTGCAATTTTCAAATATAAATCACGTACTGCTATGGTTGCGATGTTAGCAGGATTATTAGCTGCAATAGTAACATTACCTTTAGATTTTGCTTATGGCTATTTAGCTGAAATCGCAAGTTGGAATCTTGCTTTATACATTGGTTTTAGATTGATTAGCGGTATCATAGTAGCTGGATTATTGTCATATATTATCGTCAAAGCATTAGACCAGACAGGTGTTACAAGATTATTTCGCCCTTCTTCACAAAAAGATTATGACAATTTATAAGGAGTACTATACGTGTTAACTGCTAAAAATTTACGTTTAAAATATCCAAACACTGACCATAAAATTTTCGATGGTCTAGATATCAATATTAAAACAGGTGAAAAAGTACTATTATTAGGACCTTCTGGTTCAGGAAAAAGTACGCTTTTAAATGTATTAAGTGGCATTGTACCTGATTTGATTGAATTACCGATGAAATACGACCAGCTAGAAATTGATACTCATAGCGGTGTCATTTTTCAAGATCCTGATAGTCAATTTTGCATGCCAAAAGTACATGAAGAACTGGCGTTTATTTTAGAAAACCAACAAGTCCCAAGAGCTGAAATGGATGCTAAAATTTCAAGTGCGCTCAAAGCTGTAGATTTGCATGTCAATCCACATCAGTTTATAAGTCAACTCAGTGGTGGAATGAAACAAAAATTAGCTATCGCTGAAACACTGTTACAAAATGCACAAACGCTCTTTCTGGATGAACCTACTGCAATGTTAGATGAATCAGCAACTCAGGAATTATGGACTAAAATTAAAGCTTTATGGCAAGATAAAACCGTATTAATTGTAGAACATAAGGTTGCTCATATATGGGAACATATCGATCGTGTTTTACTCTTCAATTATGAAGGCAAAATTATTGCAGATGCACCACCGCAGATGATGCTACAACAATATGAAGATTTATTGACTGAATATGGTGTTTGGCATCCTAATGCTTGGTCACATGCCCCTAAAGCTATATTGAGTAATAATGATACTGTACAACAAGAGTTGTTCACTTTTATCAATGGTGAAATTAAGCGTGGTGCTAAAACATTAATAACAATTGATAAAATGTCAATTAAACCTAGTGAATTCATAACTATTACCGGGCCAAATGGTAGCGGAAAAACTTCTCTGTTAGAGTCCATTATGCAATTAATCAAATATCATGGCGACATGTATATTAACGATAAACGTATTAAAAAAATCAAAAACATGGCCCAATATAGTTATTTAGTCTACCAAAATCCTGAACTACAATTTATTACTAATTCGGTATACGATGAAGTGCTGCTTCAGTTCAATAAATCTGATAATGCAAATGCTAAACGTAAAACAAAGGAATTATTGCAAACGCTCAGTCTGGAACATGTTATGACACAACATCCTTACGAATTATCGATGGGTCAAAAACGTCGCTTAAGTGTTGCTACAGCCTTGAGTGCTGAAGCTGATATTATATTGTTAGATGAGCCGACATTTGGTTTAGATAGTCACAATACATTTAATCTCATCTCATTATTTCAACAACGTGTCACTGAAGGTCAAACTGTTATCATGGTGACTCATGATGCTGAAATTATTAATCGTTATGCTACAAGACGATTACATATAGAGCAACAACAACTTATAGAATTGTCAGGTGAAACCCATGTTTGAATTATGGAAAGTCCGCCATACTTTTATGGATGATGTGAATATCATTACTAAATTAATCATTGCCGTATTACTATTTTTCTGTGTCATTTTTGTGCATCAATTTGATTTGATGTTATATTTGGCAATATTCATGCTTATATTCCTACTAATATGTAATGGTGTACGTCTATATATCACCTTAATATTTGTTATGTTTACTCTGTTCTTCAGCCTGATATCTGCCCTATTCATGATTTTTTATGGTGATGGCACTCATGTATTATTCAAATTCGGTTTTATTCAAATAAGTAGCGAAAGTTTAATTCGTGGTTTACATTTGATGCTTAGAACATTAACAGTTTCACTATTTGGTATATTGATAGCTTTTACTTCACAAATTGTGATGATATTTTATAGTTTAATGCAACATTTGAAAGTAAAACCTAAAGTTGCATATGCCTTTATGGCGGCATTTCGAATGGTTCCATTAATGATAAGCTCATTAATTCAATTGCAACGTTCACTAAAAATGCGTTATCAAATGATACCAGCTAAAAACTACCGAGGTATTAATAGAATTAAACATTTATTGATACCATTACTCAGTCAAAATATTAGAAAAGCACATCAATTATCTGTAGCTATGGAAAAGAAAGGATTTCGAAGTGGTCCAAGAACGTATTATTATCATACGACCTTTTCATATAAAGATATTTTAACTTTTGTAGTTGTAATACTATGTATAGTATTAGCTATGCTAGGTGCTCACTTTTTCCCTATTACTGGTATTCATGATGTGAGAATTTCTAATATTTATTAACCGACCATTCGAACATTGATACCAGTTTAAATTAGCAAGTAACAGCAGCATTTAATTTTACTAATATCTAAAACCAAAAGGACCCATTCATCTAAAATGAATGAGTCCTAATTATAATGAGCTCTATACCTTTACCACATTTAATGACTAAAATTAAAAAACTACTAAACGTATTATCTCAGTGCTTTATTACTTATATCTTGACGATAAAACAAAGCATCACTGTTAATTCGTTTTACTGCTTGATACGCTTGTTCTTTCGCTTTATCTATAGACACGCCTTCGCCTAATGCCAAGATAACACGACCACCACTTGTAACATACTGTTCCTGCTGCAGCTTCAATCCACTCACAAAGTATGTGCCATCTAAATCAAATCCAGATACTAATTGGCCTTTTTCATAGCTACCTGGGTAGCCTTTAGAAGCAAGCATCACACCAACTACAGCATTGTCTTTCCATTTAAATTCAATCGGCGCCTTTTGCTCTAACTCAACAATATGTTGCATTAAATCGCTGTCCATTCTCGCCAATAATACTTGCGCTTCCGGATCACCAAAACGAGCATTAAATTCAATCACTTTTGGACCATCTGCCGTAATAATAGCACCAATATATAATACGCCAAAGAAAGGATAACCTTCATCATGCAAAGCTTTAGCTATTGGTTGTGCAATTGTTTCATTCGTTTGTTGCAAAATGTCAGCACCAATATGTGGTACAGGACAATACGCACCCATACCTCCAGTATTCGGTCCCTGGTCATTATCAAAAGCTCGCTTATGATCTTGAGCAATACAGTCAAAAGGTACAGCATAATCGCCATTAACAAAAGTCATCAATGAAAATTCTTCACCTTCTAAAAACGTTTCAAAAACTACTAAGCCCTGCTCTTCGGGATAAAGCGTTTCTACTCCACTTTGAGCCTGCTCTATGTTTTCAGCAATAATGACCCCTTTTCCTGCTGCTAAACCATCTTTTTTCAACACTATAGGATAGTCACACTGCTTAATATATTCTAGCGCTTGTGTTTTAGTGTCGATTTCCTTATAAGTTGCCGTAGGAATATTGTGTCTTTCCATTATTTGTTTAGCAAAAAGTTTCGAACCTTCAATTTGTGCTGCTGCTTTACTTGGACCAAACACTTTAATATTTTCTTGACGTAATTGATCAGCAAGACCTTCAGTCAATGGTTGTTCAGGTCCAATAATAGTCCACTCGATGTCGTGCGCTTTAGCAAATGCCACAATTTCATTATGCGCTGTTTCAGCAATTTCAGTATGCACCTCAGCTATATTTGTCATTGCATCATTGCCTGGAATAGCAAAGATATGTTTTACTAAATCAGATTGCTTCAATTTATGAGCAATTGCATGCTCCCTACCTCCTGTACCAATAACAAGTACATTCATTTGTGGTGTCCCCCTGTATATTAATGTTTAAAGTGACGCACGCCTGTTGTCACCATAGCAATACCATGTTTATTAGCCATATCGATTGAGGCTTGGTCTTTAATCGAACCACCAGGTTGAATTATTGCCTTAATACCATGTTGTGCAGCGAGTTCTACTGTATCATCCATTGGGAAAAAGCCATCTGAAACCATAACGACATCATCATTAATTTCGATTGCGCGCTCAATAGCAATTTGAGCCGAGCCCACACGATTCATCTGTCCAGCACCGATACCGACAGTTTGTTTCGCATTACTTAAAATTACTGCATTACTTTTAACAGATGCAACAACTTTCCAGCCTAATAACATTGCTTCCCACTGTGCTTCCGTAGGTGTCTCATTAGTTACTACTGTTATATCTTCACGCTTAATTGCCACATTGTCTTTGTCTTGAACTAAATAACCACCAGATACAGATACGACTTCTTGTTCATTTTTATCTAACGTCATATCAATTTCTAATAAACGGATATTCTTTTTTTGACTTAAAATCGATAATGCTTCATCTGTAAATTTAGGCGCAATTACAACTTCCAAGAAAATTTCATGTAATTTTGTTGCTAATGATTCGCCCACAGTATGATTTAAAGCGACAATGCCACCAAAAATGGATTGACTATCTGCTTCAAAAGTATGTTGAAATGCTTCGTCAATTGTATTACCAATACCCACACCACATGGATTCATATGTTTAACAGCTACTGCTGTAGGTTGCTGAAATTCTTTAACTAATGCAAGTGCTGCATCTGCATCTTTTATATTGTTATAACTTAATTGCTTCCCGTGTAATTGTTTAGCGCCTCCAAGTGTTTGCTTAGCATTCGATGTACGTACAAAATGTGCAGACTGTTGAGGGTTTTCACCATATCGTAGCGTTTCTTTACTTTGATTAAAGAATTCTACAATAGCTGCATCATACTCATTTGTATGTTCAAAAACTTTAACCATTAAGGACTTGCGATATGCGGCATCCAAATTGTCATTTTTTAAACGTTCAATAACTTCATTATAATCAGAAGGATGTACAATCGTCGTTACATGTTTAAAGTTTTTGGCAGCTGCTCGCAACATTGTTGGCCCACCTATATCAATGTTTTCAATTGCATCTGCTTCAGTCACATCAGGGTTAGCCACAGTTTCTTTAAAAGGATACAGATTGACTACTACCATATCAATTAAATCGATATCTTGTTCTTTTAACTGTGTTAAATGTTCTGGTTTATCACGATCAGCTAAAATACCACCGTGTACCGCTGGATGTAATGTTTTCACTCGACCATCCATAATTTCATCGAATTGTGTCAATTCGGAAATAGATTTTACAGCTACACCCGCTTCTTGAATAGCTTTCATAGTACCGCCAGTTGAATATAATTCATAATCTAATTCTGTTAATGATTGTGCGAATTCTACAATGCCTCTTTTGTTAGAAACACTTAATACTGCTTTTTTCATGTTATCTACACCTCTTATTGAATAATATCTGCAATGACTTTTGGATAAAGCTCATGTTCTAATTTTTTGATGCGCTCTTCTAATTCTTCTTTTGAATCAGTAGGATAAATTGGACACTGACGTTGCTCTATAATTTCCCCAGTATCCATACCACTATCAACATAATGTACTGTTGTTCCAGTAATATCATCCTCACTGGCAAGTGCTTGCCCTACTGCATCCTTACCTTTATATTTTGGCAACAATGAAGGATGGATATTTAAAATTCTTCCATTATATGCATTTAACATTTCAGTACCAATTAATTTCATATAACCTGCTAGAATAATCCATTCAACTTTTTCAGCAGTTAACCATTCTAAAATTTTACGTTCATAATCAGCTTTAGAGTCAAAATTTTTGAGTTCATTAATATGCACATCCAAGTTAAAATCTCTCGCACGTTCAATACAATATGCACTAACTTGATCCGTATATAGCGCTGTTACTTCGATATGTTCTAATTGACCTTGATGAATTTTGCTCATAATATTCTCAAAATTACTTCCAGAACCTGACGCAAATATTGCTACTTTAGTCACGCTTTAACCCCCGTTAATTGAATTGGTTCATCACCTGATGTAATCGTACCAATTTCGAATGCTTCAATATTATGTCGTTTAATGTGTTCAATTATCGCTTTACTATTTGCTGCATCTACTACAAGTGTAAAGCCAATACCCATATTAAAAATGTTATACATTTCTTCAGTACTAATCTCACCTTGCTCTTGTAACCAGTCAAAAATCTTAGGCGTAGGGAATGTTGTCACATCAATATTGGCAGTAACACCTTCTGGAAGTGCACGCGGAATATTTTCATAAAAACCACCGCCTGTTATATGTGTCATCGCGTGTACTGTATACTTTTTAATTACCTCTAATACTGGATTTACGTATAGTCGTGTTGGTTTTAATAATGTTTCTAAATATGATTCATCAGCTGTAAACTTATCCGTCATTTGAACATTAGCTTTAGCTATCAATTGACGGACTAAACTATAACCATTGGAATGAATGCCACTTGATGCTAAACCTATAATAACTTGTCCGGGTTGCACGTTTGATCCATCTATATAATCATCTTTTTCAACAGCTCCAACTGCAAAACCGGCTAAATCATATTCTCCTTCATGATACATTTCACCCATTTCAGCAGTTTCTCCACCAATTAGTGCGGTATGTGTTTCTTCGCAACCATCACTTACACCTTTTACAATTTGTTCGATGACTTCAGGAACGACTTTATTAGTTGCAATATAATCTAAAAAATATAACGGTTCTGCACCTGTCGTCAAAATATCATTCACACACATCGCTACTGCGTCAATACCGATCGTGTCGTGCTTATTATAATCTATGGCCAATTTAAGTTTTGTACCTACACCATCAGTTCCAGATACAAGCAACGGAGCTTTCATATTAAGTTGAGATAAATCAAAAGTGGCTCCAAACCCACCTAATCCACCTAGTACTTCTTTTCTCATCGTTCTTTTCACATGACTAGAAATACGCTCTACCGCTTCGTAACCTGCATGGATATCTACTCCAGCTTGTTGATATGCATTAGACATATTGATTCCCCGCCTTATCAAAGTATTGTGTATTTTGTGCTAAAAATGCCTTTTGTCGTTCACTCAAACTTGCAAAATAACGTTCTTCGTAATCATATAATCCAGCTGGATAATCACCAGTAAAACTTTCAACACATAAGCCATGATATGGTACATCCTCATCGATACCGATTGATTCTATAAGGCCGTCAACCGATAAATAAGCTAATGATTCTGCTTCAATATAGTCTTTAATTTCTTCTGGCGATTTATTAGCGGAAATTAATTCAGCAGTTGTCGACACATCAATACCATAAAAACTTGGGAACATAAATTCTGGAGAAGCTATTCTGACATGGACAGATTTTGCCCCTGCATCTTTTAATAAACGTACAATTCGTTTAGATGTCGTACCTCTTACTATTGAATCATCAACCATAACTATATTTTTACCGTGAACAATATCTTTTACTGCCGATAATTTCACGCGTACACCTTGTTCACGTAACTCTTGTGTCGGTTGAATAAACGTACGTGCAACATATTGATTTTTAATTAATCCCATTTCATATGGTAAATTCATAGCTTCAGCATAACCAGTAGCCGCCGACAATGAGGAATTAGGTACTCCTATTACCATATCAGCGTCCTCTACTGGACTTTCTTCAGCTAAACGTTTACCTGACATTTTACGTACAGCATGAACGTTTTTTCCTGCAATTGTTGAATCTGGGCGTGCAAAATAAATATATTCCATAGCTGAAATTGCTGTTGTTGTTTCTGTAGTATAAGATTCGACTCTAATACCATCATCATTAATCACTACATACTCACCAGCATGAATATCACGAACAAATTCTCCACCTAAAACATCAATAGCACATGTTTCACTTG
This sequence comes from Staphylococcus arlettae, assembly GCF_002902345.1. Classification (GTDB taxonomy): domain Bacteria; phylum Bacillota; class Bacilli; order Staphylococcales; family Staphylococcaceae; genus Staphylococcus; species Staphylococcus arlettae. The sequence continues at coordinate 384,001 of NZ_PPQB01000010.1, read as the reverse complement.
CAATGACATATTCACCAGTTTGTAATTTTCCAACAACCAATGGTCGAATTGCATTTGGATCTACCGCACCATATAATGCATCTTTTGTAAGTAACGCAAATGTGAAACCACCTTTAATCGTACACAGACTTTCAGTTAATGCACTTTCAAAAGTAGGTTGTTTACTTCGTCTAATTAAATGCATAATAACCTCAGTATCAGACGATGAGTGGAAAATTGCGCCTTGTTGTTCCAATTCTTTTCTTAAACTTTGAGCATTAATTAAATTACCGTTATGACAAACACCAACGCTCATATCATAAAAATGATATAAAAATGGTTGAATGTTTTCGATACCTTTATTACCAGAAGTCGCATAACGTACATGACCAATAGCATGCTGATATCCTTGAAATGTCGCTAAATCTTGTTGTGATAAAGCTTCAGTGAGTAATCCTAATCCACGTTCACCAATTAAGTTTTGTCCATTTGAACAAACGATACCTGCACCTTCTTGTCCTCGGTGTTGTAAGCTTTGTAATCCCATATATGTTAAATGCGCTGATTCAGTATGGTTCCAAATGCCAAAAAGTCCGCATTCTTCATTTAATCCGTGGATGTCATACATTGAGAGATTGCTCCTTCCCATTGTGCCTTGAGCTCAGACACTTTGCGTTGAATTGTAACTTTATCGGTAGTCACTTCAAATGTCTCATCTTCTGTTAAATGACCTATTTTTACTGCATTAGTTAGGTTGATTTCTGCACCTTCTTTAGCAACAACAATATAACGACCTTGTGTTTCGCTAAATAATTGACTCTCTGTTAATGCTATTTGAGCAGCAATACCTAAATTATAATGCGCACTGATTTTAGCTAACGTTATAGCTAAGCCACCTTTACCAACTGTTTGTACATGAGCTGCCTGGCCTGTTCTTATGAATTGTTTTATCTCTTCGCCTTTAGCTACCTCTTCAGATAAATCAATGACTTCAGATTCATGATTTACCTCATTATAAATTAATTTCTCGATCTGACTTCCGCCAAAGTCATTACCTGTATCACCAACAACATATATTGCTTGTCCTGCTTTAGGTGTAAAGTCATTTAGATAGTCAATATCTTCAATTAATCCCACCATTCCTACTACAGGAGTTGGGAAAATGGAAGTCCCTTTTGTTTCGTTATATAGTGACACATTTCCTGAAACAACCGGAGTTTGCAAAATTTCACACGCTTCTGCCATACCTTTAGTTGAATCAATTAATTGTTGATAGATTTCTTTTTTCTCAGGCGAACCATAATTTAAACAATCCGTCATTGCTAATGGCGTTGCACCTACAGCAATTAAATTACGATATGCTTCAGCTACAACCATTTTGCCACCTTCATAAGGCTGATTAAATACGTAACGTGCTTCTCCATCAATAGTAGAAGCAATCGCTTTAGAAGTACCTTCAACACGTACAACTGAAGCTTGTAATCCTGGTTTCACAATTGTATTAGCACCAACTTGTTGATCGTACTGTTCATATAAATAGTGTTTTGATGCAATTGTTGGGTGTGCAATTAATTTATTAAATACTTCATCTACATCTATATCACTGTAGTCATTTGTGCTCGTATTATAGTCTATATGTTCACCTTCTAAAATATATACTGGTGCTTCATCAGCAAGTGGTTCTACCGGAATATCAGCATACACTTCATCTTCATAAGTTAATACAAAACGATCTGTGTCAGTCACTTCACCAATAACTGCACTATCTAATTCATGTTTGTCGAATAAATCTAAGAATTTTTGTTCTGTACCTTTTTCAACGACTAATAACATACGCTCTTGTGTTTCTGACAACATCATTTCATATGGTGAAATACCTTGTTCTCTTGTTGGTACTTGTTCTAAACGTAAGTGTAAGCCATTGCCACCTTTTGCTGCCATTTCAGAAGAAGATGATGTTAAACCAGCCGCACCCATATCTTGGATACCAACTAATTCATCAAATGTGATAGCCTCTAACGTTGCTTCCATTAGTTTTTTGCCGACAAACGGATCACCAATTTGCACTGATGGTCTTTTACTTTCACTATCTTCACTCAATTCTTCAGATGCAAAAGTCGCTCCATGAATACCATCTCTCCCAGTCTTTAAACCAACATAAATAACTGAATTTCCGATACCTTTAGCAGTTCCTTTTTGAACCATATCATGATCGATAATACCTACACACATCGCATTAACTAATGGATTGCCGTCATAACGATTATCAAATTCAATTTCACCTGCTGTTGTAGGTATACCAATACAGTTACCATAGCCTCCAATACCAGCTACGACACCGCGTAATAGTCGACGGTTTTGTTTTTCAGTCAATTCTCCAAAACGTAAACTATTTAATAAATTAATTGGGCGTGCACCTATAGACACAATATCTCTAATTATGCCACCTACACCTGTCGCTGCACCTTGATATGGCTCTACAGCAGAAGGATGATTGT
>NZ_PPQB01000010.1:315173-381512 GCF_002902345.1 Staphylococcus arlettae | reverse complement strand
ATATCAACCACACCAGCACCTTCACCAGGTCCCATTAAAACGTGCTCACCTGTTGTTGGAAATTGTTTTAAAAACGGTTTAGAGTGCTTATAAGAACAATGCTCACTCCACATTACAGAAAAAATACCAACTTCTGTGAAATTTGGTTCTCTACCTAAGATTTCACAAACATGTTCATATTCAGAATCACTTAATCCCATGTCTTTATATAGTTGCTCTAACTTGATTTCTTCTACACTTGGTTCAATAAACTTAGACATTTTGTTCCCTCCAACTATTTACCATCGCTTCAAATAATTTCACGCCACTGTCAGTACCTAAAATTGATTCAAGTGCACGTTCTGGGTGCGGCATCATGCCACATACATTTCCTTTTTTATTTACAATCCCTGCAATATCATTAAAAGAGCCATTGGGATTATCGACATAAGTTAAAATAATTTGATTATTAACAACTAAGTCGTCATATGTTTCTTCAGTACAATAATAGTGCCCTTCGCCGTGTGCTACAGGGTATACAACGTGTTCATCTTGTGCATATAATTTAGTAAATGGTGTGTTATTATTCACTACTTTTAATTGTTCATTTCGGCTAACGAATAAATGTGAATCGTTGTACAATAATGCCCCAGGTAACAAACCAATTTCTGTTAAAATTTGAAATCCATTACAGACACCTAGCACTGGTTTTCCTTCATCTGCAAAACGTTTCACTTCATTAATAATAGGTGCCACACTAGCCATTGCTCCCGAACGTAAATAGTCACCAAAAGAGAATCCTCCTGGAATTAATACGCCATCAAAACCTGCAAGTGACTCATTTCGATAATCTACATATTCTGCGTTTGCTCCCATTTTAATAGCGGCATTATACATGTCTCTATCACAATTTGATCCAGGAAATTTTAGCACTGCAAATTTCATTATGCTTTCTCTCCTTCATCGACAACTTTATAACTGTATTCTTCAATAACTGTATTAGCAAATAACTTTTCACTTAATGTTGTTACCACATTGTGAACTGCTTCGTCGGTAGCTTCTTCTACTGTCATATATAATAATTTTCCGACACGAATATCGTTGACTTGCGTGTAGCCTAAATCATGTACAGCACGATTTAAAGCTTGTCCTTGAGTGTCTAATACTTGTGGTTGTAAAGTTACATGTAATTCAATTGTTTTCATTTTATAAAGCCTCCAATTTATTTAAGAAAGTTTGATAAGTGTCTATTATTGATCCTCTATCTTCGCGATAAACATCTTTATCGAAGTTCACATCACTATGTTTATCCCAGATACGACATGTATCAGGAGAAATTTCATCAGCTAAAATAATGTCACCTTTTGTCGTTTTACCAAATTCAATTTTAAAATCTACAAGTCGTAAATCTACTTGGTCCATAATAGATACTAATGCTTCATTAATTTTCAGTGCTGCTGCTTTTAAAGTGCTAATTTCATCATCATTAGCGATGTGCAACAACTTGACATGGTCGTCCGTAATTAATGGGTCATTTAACTTATCATTCTTATAGAAAAACTCAACTAATGGTTGCTCAAAAGAATGCCCTTTATCGAAACCTAATCGCTTAGTTATTGAACCTGCTGCAATATTGCGTACAACAACCTCTAACGGAATAATATCTACAGATTGTACCAATTGTTCTGTCTCTGAAATTTGTTCAATAAAATGGCTTTCTAATCCTTGTTGTTTAAGAGAATTAAATAGTTTAGAGGTGATAAGATTATTTAATCGTCCTTTACCTTCGATATAATCTTTTTTTGCACCATTCCCTGCTGTAACCTCATCTTTATATTCCACACGTAAAATACCTTCTGTATCAGTAGCATGTATTTTTTTAGCTTTACCTTCGTATAGCAATGTCATTAGTTGTTACTCCCTTCAAAATGGTTCAACATTTGTTGTTCTGTCGCTGCAAGGTCCGTGGTTAACACTGTTATATGGCCCATTTTGCGTGCTGCTTTACGCTCAGTTTTACCGTAAATATGCACATGCCATGTAGGTTGATGTGCAAACTCAGTTTCTAATAAATCTAAATCCTTACCTAATAAATTCATCATTACTGCTGGTTGCAATAATTCAATGTCATCAGGTAACTTTTGACCAGTAATTGCAAGAATGTGCGTATCAAATTGTGAATAATTACAAGCTTCAATTGAATAATGACCTGAATTATGTGGTCGTGGAGCTATTTCATTAACAAACAAGTGATTTTGTTTATCAATGAAGAATTCCACTGTAAAAGTACCGACAAAATGAATTTGTTTAATTATTTTTTGTACTTCCTTACGTGCCTCTTGTTCTTTATCACTGCGAGCTGGTACTACTGTTTTAAATAAAATTTGGTCTCTATGTTCATTTTCTTGCAATGGAAAATACGTTATTTGATTATCATTTCCAATAGTTACAGTTAATGAGACTTCTTTTTCAAGATTTAAAAATTGTTCTGCGACACATTCTTGATGTGTAATAAGTTGTTCAACTTCAGCTAAATAAGACGCATCTTTCACTAAGATTTGACCTTTACCGTCGTATCCTCCAAATCGTGTTTTTACGATAAATGGATACCCCAGCACTTCACTTGCTTCAATTAATTCATCAGATGAAGTTACAGATAAAAACGGAACAATTTGTGTTCCACATTCTTTTAAAGTTTGTTTTTCAGACAAACGATCTTGTAATAATTCGATAGCTTGATACCCTTGTGGAATGTTGTATTTTGCGACTAATTCTTTTAATTGTGGTGCAGAAATATTTTCAAATTCGTAAGTAATGACATCGGATAATTGACCTAATCGATTCAATGCATCTTCATCATTATAATTCGCATTAATCAATTGATGAGCTACATACTGACATGGGCACTCTGTATCAGGGTCTAACACTATAACTTTATAACCCATTTGTTGAGCAGATTGTGCCATCATTTTGCCTAACTGACCGCCACCAATGATGCCTATCGTTGCACCAAAACTTAAGTTACTGAAGTTCACGTTGCATTTCACTCACTTTCTCAACAAGAGATTTTTCATAATTTTCCAAATTTTTTTGGACTGTTTTATTGTTTATACTTAAAATACGTGCTGCTAAAATACCTGCATTTTTAGCTCCAGCTTTACCTATTGCAGTCGTTGCTACAGGAATACCTCCTGGCATTTGCACAATAGATAATAATGAATCTAGTCCTTTTAAACTTTTAGATTCGATTGGGACACCTATTACTGGTAATGTCGTCATAGAAGCTACCATACCAGGTAAATGTGCAGCGCCACCTGCGCCAGCAATAATTACATCATACTCATTCGTACGTGCTTCAGTTGCAAAATCATACATCAATTTAGGCGTACGATGTGCGGAAACTACTTTCTTATCATATGGTATTTCAAATTGTTCTAACATAGCACAGCTTTCTTGCATGATATTCCAATCAGATGAACTTCCCATAATTACTGCCACTTTCAAATTGAACACCCTTTCAATAATTTGAAATGTTACTACTTTAAGATGTATATTACAGATATAGCATAACAACAAAATCATGCTTTTTCAATCAAAAATCGAACTTTAACTTCAAAAAATCATTTAATTTACGTATTTTACTTAATTTTATAGCGTTAATATGTTTTAATGTTAAGGTGAGGTTCAGAATTTAGAGGAGGAAATTTTCATGGTCGCAAAAATTTTAGATGGAAAACAAATTGCTAAAGATTATAGACAAGGTCTAAAAGATCAAGTCGAAGCGTTACAAACTAAAGGTTATACACCAAAACTGTCAGTTATACTTGTAGGTAACGATGGTGCAAGTCAAAGTTACGTTAACTCTAAAAAGAAAGCTGCTGAAAAAATTGGTATGATTTCTGAAATTGTACATTTAGACGAGTCTACATCTGAAGAAGATGTGTTAAAAGAGTTAACACGATTAAATGAAGATGACAGTGTCAGTGGTATTCTTGTACAAGTACCTTTACCAGATCAAGTAAGTGAACAAAAGATTTTAGAAGCCATTAATCCAGCTAAAGATGTGGACGGTTTCCACCCAGAAAATATCGGTAAACTTTATATAGATGAACAAACATTCGTGCCATGTACGCCATTAGGTATAATGGAATTATTAAATCACGCTGATATTGATATAGAAGGTAAAGATGCAGTAGTCATTGGCCGTAGTCATATCGTTGGTCAACCTGTATCTAAATTACTATTACAAAAAAATGCATCAGTGACAATTTTGCATTCAAGAACAAAAGATATGCAGCAACATTTAAAAAATGCTGATATCATCGTAAGTGCAGTTGGTCGTCCTGGCATCGTATCTAAAGATGATGTTAAGCCAGGTGCTGTAGTTATTGATGTAGGTAATACACCAGATGAAAATGGTAAGCTTAAAGGCGATGTAGATTATGAAGAAGTAAAACAAATCGCTGGTGCTATTACGCCTGTACCTGGTGGTGTAGGCCCAATGACAATTACTATGGTGTTAAATAATACGTTATTAGCAGAAAAAATGCGTAGAGGCATCGAATAATTATTAATATTTAAGTTATTAAATATACGAACAATATAAAAATGTACGAGCACAATGTACTCGTATGTACGTAAACAAGCCTTAGGTTATAGTGGCGCTGAACCCTTAGAATGAGAACTTAATAAAAACACTATGTTCTAGGCTGCTAATTCCCTATATTTTCTAGGGGATAAGTAGCCTAGTTTTTGTTGAATTCGATTATTATTATAGTTTTTAATGTAATTTTCGACAATATCTATTACAATTTGGTTAGAGCTATTGAGCTCATTGTTTATGTAGAAAGTTTCACACTTTAGCGAGGAATGGAAACTTTCTATCGGGGCGTTATCAGCTGGTGTTCCCTTTCGGGACATACTTCTGATAATGCCTTTTTCTTCGCATAATTGATAGTAAGCATAGGATGTATAAACACTGCCTTGGTCACTATGTAGTATGCAATTCTCAGGTATATCTATTTGATTCAATGTATCATTTACTAAGCTTTGACCCTGTTTGTTATCTATTTTATACGCCACAATTTCTCCGTTATAAACATCCATAGTTGAAGATAAATACAACATAGAGTTACCGAAAGGTAAATAAGTAATATCAGTTGTTAATACTTCCATTGGTTGGTTAGCTTTAAACTGTCTTTGTAATAAATTATCTGTTCTATAATAAGGTTTACCCATTTTTTTGGATTTTTTAGGTCTAACTCGGCAGTTCAGATTATACCCTCGCATGATTCTCTGAACTCTTTTATGATTAATTGATGCTGAATACAATTGATTAATCAATGCTGTAATTTTGCGATAACCGTAGGTGAAATTATTTTCTTCACATAATTCAATAACCTTTTGAGTCACTTTATCTTTTTCCTTGTCCTTATGTTTCCATCTATAGTATGTCGATTGAGGTATTTCTAAAACATCGAGTATCATTTTGATTGAATACTTATGCTTGAATTGATCAACTAATTCTACAATTATTTTGGATACCACTTCCTTTCTAACTCCTTGTACTTTTTTAAAATATCTATTTCAATATCTTTTTTCTTATTATCTAACTTTAATTGTTCTACTTCTGATAATTCTTTCACGCCTTTACCGTAAGTATATTGCTTGCCTCTTTGTTGATAAAATCTATAAGTTTCACCATTTCGATACCATCGCCACCAAGTTTTTACCTGTGTGCTATTTTTGATATTTAATGCTTCCATAATTTCTTTTACAGTATATCCAGCTTCTTTCATTTCAATCGTTTTATATTTTGTTTCTATTGAATAAGACATTATTTTCATAGAAAAAACACCTCCGTATGATTCATTTTAAATGAATTCAACGAAAGTGTTTTTATTTTATTCCCACTAATTGGGGTCAGTTCATAATTTGCGATGGGTTTGTTTATTTATAGTTATTAGTTAATTTTATTAAATAACAGTGTTTTTGTGCCACTCAGGCTTTTTGCTACTGTTTCACTGCTTAATTGATATTGCGTTTTTACAGTATCTTTAAATCTTAAAGCAAAGTTAAATTATATTTATTTCTATTTCTTTAATTGTTTGTCTCATTAATTTGATGCCAAATAGGTTTTGAATAAATAATAATTTTAATAAAATAACTGAGACTATAAGTAATCTGCCATTATTAAGACAAAATTTGTTTTCGACAAGTTCATAAACAACACTAATAATTTTAGTTTAATATTGACACTATTTTGAGACAGCTACTGCGGTAAATGCACGAGCCGAAGATTACAGGCTGAGGCAGTGCCCACGGAAAGCGTACACAAAAAACTGTCAACAAAGTGAAACAGATGGAAGTTAATTAACTTCCACCTGTTTTATTTATTAATTATGACCATGTTTGAATCTGAGATAACTGTTAAAAATAGTACAATGCTCATGCTTTTTGCAATTATTATAATCTAGGACCATTTTGTTTGTATTGTTCTAAACTAGATAGCTTTAACAATAACATTTGAAATAATAAAATATCTTCTTGTGATAAACTTTGGCATCTTGCTTCAATTAATGCTACCCTACTGTCGTTAATTTGCTGAATTAATAACTTTGATTTTTCTGTAATAATTAAATCTTTACAACGTAAATCTGTTTTATTTTGTATACTCATAATATAACCTAATTTGCATAATTTTTTGATCCACCTAGAAACAATTGATTGTTCTTTATTAAGTTTCATAGTTAAATCGTATTGCGACAGCTTTGAGTAATCAAATAAAATGGAAAGTAAATCAATATGATCTGGTGATAATTCTGTACGTTGACTCAAATGCCTACTTACTAAATTCAACTCGTTACTCGTATGTGTGATTAATTTTTCTAGTTGTCTATACATAGTTGACCATCTCCACTATATAATATTTATTCTATACTATTTTTAATAGTTTTAATTATAAAGATATTCTATCAAATGCTCAATAATAATCTACATTCATGACATAATTGTTGCATTTCGTATCCAATTTATAATAAATTATAAATAGCGAGCTTTTACTAAAGGAGAAGAATCATGACACAAATTAAAGAAAGAGACTTCTTTTTCGACAATGCACGTGCATTGTTAATTTTTTTAGTTGTATTTGGCCATTTATTACAACCTTATACTGAATCAGATACTTTTTTAACGTCTCTCTATCTAACTATTTATAGCTTTCATATGCCTTGTTTTTTATTCATATCAGGCTATTTTGCTAAAAAAGCTGGTCAACCAGGATATTTAGAAAAGGTTTCTAAAAAGTTACTTGTTCCTTATTTTATATTTTTTGCATTCTTCTCTTTATATTATTATTTTACAGGTAAAGAAGATAATGTCACACTCGATCCTTTTGATCCAGTATTTGCATTATGGTTTTTATTAACACTTTTCTTTTTCCATATCATTTTAGCGTTAGTTAAAAATTATAAACCATATTTTGTTTTACCTATTGCAATTATAATTGCATTATTTGCTGGTTTTTCAGATGATATTGGTAATTATTTAAGTTTTTCCAGAACTATTATTTTCTTCCCAATATTCTACCTAGGCTATTTATTTAAAAAAGAACATACACAAGTATTAAGAAACAAAAAGTTCATCCCACTATCAATTCTAGTGTTGATTGTCTTTTACATAGGCTATACCCTTCATCCTATTAATTCCGATTGGTTGTTAGGCAGTTCGCCTTATACTTCTTTAGAAGATGAAGAAGGTTTGTACAGTCCACTTAAAAGGTTGTTTTTATATTTCACTATATTAATAACAATGTTTTCTTTTTTAAATTTGGTACCAGAAAAGAAAAGGATTTTTACCTATATTGGAACTAGGACATTGCAAGTGTATTTATTACATGGATTGTTTATTGGGATTATTAGAGGTTTCAAAATTTACCCATTTAAAGATCCTACGTCCTTCTTAACCTATATTTATTTAATTGTTGTAACATGTATTATTGTCTATCTATTGTCTTCATACAAAGTTGCAAAATGGACAAATCCAGTAATTAATTTAGAGAAGCCTTCTAATTTTAAAGGTTAATATTTTACCGAATTGTAGTCTTAGAAAATATGTTATGATAGAAATAATTTGAAATATTCAAATTATACATAACTATTATCAAATTACAATTCGGTATTTTATTTTGAGGTGAAAAAAATGAAACTTTCATTAAACGATCGCGCACAGTATTTAAGAGCACCTAGTATTAGACAGTTTTCTAATCGGATGAAAGATATAGAGGACTGTGTCAATTTAACTATAGGTCAACCTGATTTTAATATGCCACAAGTCGTAAAAGATGCGTATATTAACGCGATCAATGAAGATATGACAAGCTATTCTCATAACAAAGGTTTAATAGAGACACGACGTGCTGTAAGCCAATATTTTTATCATAAATATAATTTCCAATACTCTGAAGAAGAAATTATTATTACAAATGGTGCGAGTGAAGCGTTAGATACATCATTAAGAAGTATTATAAACATTGGGGATGAAATATTAATTCCTGGACCCATTTATGCTGGCTATATACCTTTAATTGAAACGTTAGGTGGCAAACCCGTTTATATAGACACAACTCACAGCAACTACAAAATTACACCTGAAGCGATTGAACAACATATCACAGCTAAAACGAAGGCAATATTACTTAACTACCCTACCAATCCTACTGGCGTCACTTTAACTTTTAACGAAGTCGAAGCGTTAGTAACGACTTTACAGCAACATGAGTTATTTATTATCAGTGATGAAATTTATGCGGAAAATACGTTTAATGGTACGCATACATCATTTGCACAATTTGACAGCATTCGTGATCAACTGTTATTAATTGGTGGTCTAAGTAAATCACATTCTGCTACTGGCATTCGGATTGGCTTTTTAATTGGTCCTGAATATTTAATTGAAAAACTGACGTTCATGCATGCCTATAATTGCATTTGTGCAAATGTACCTGCACAAGTCGCTTGTATAGCTGCTTTAAACGAAGGTTTAGAGGCGCCTCAATATATGAACGAAGCTTATATTGAACGTAAAAATTATTTAGTTCAAAAATTAGAATCACTTGGTTTTGAATTAGATGCTCAACCCGAAGGAGCATTTTATATTTTTCCTAGTATTCGCAAGTTTACAGACAATGACTTTGAATTTTGCGTCCAATTATTAGAAGAAGCTCATTTAGCCATTGTACCTGGATCATCATTTACTGATTATGGTAAAGGACATGTTCGAATATCTTATGCATATGACTTAGAAGTTTTAAAAGAAGGCATGCGTCGATTAGAACACTTTATCGCTGAACATTATAGTGCTGTATAATAAAAAACAACCCTACGCTTAAGCATTGTAGGGTTGTTTTTTATTATGTAATATTGGACTACATAGTCACATGAAAGTTATGATTCATTGGAATTTTCTACTACATTAATTTGTGTGAATTTTTTTAATATTTTGTGATATTGACGCGTATCTTCTTCTTCCATATCAAATTGATTAAATACTTCTTCTGAAATTTTATTAAAATGTCGTTTTAACTCAATGCCTTCAGCTGTCAACTGAACCTTCACACGTCGTTCATCTTCTAGTGTTCGTGTACGTTGGATTAGATTTTTCTTTTCCAATCGTTTAATTATTGGGCTTATCGTCCCTGAGTCTAAATATAATTTTTCGCAAAGCGTTTTTATATAGATTGGAATATTATTTTCTATATACAGCAACACAATATAATTGGGGAAACTAATATTATATTGCTTTAAATATTTGTTAAAACGATTAACGAATTCTTTAGTAGAAACATAAAATAAAAAGCATAGTTCTTTTCTTGCATCTTCTCCGTATTCATTATTCATCGACTACTCACCTCATTAATTATAATATAATATCTAAATTAATGTGTGTCAAATATATATTTTAATTAAAACAAAATTCATTAAATTAAGTGTTAATTTTTTTATATTTATTTATCTGGTTGCTAATTCAACTATATTAAATTCATAAAATTATTAGTACATATTTAATTTAGTTAAAATAAAAAGCTCGAAGGTAGCATTTTCCACCTTCGAGCTTTTCTGTATTGATTTATGGGAATTTTGGAAATTGATCAAAATCAGGATCACGTTTTTCTTTAAACGCATCACGGCCTTCTTTTGCCTCATCCGTTGTATAGTATAATAATGTAGCATCGCCAGCCATTTGTTGTAGACCTGCTAAACCATCAGTGTCAGCATTCATAGCAGCTTTTAAGAAACGTAAAGCAGTCGGTGAATGTTGCATAATTTCTTCACACCATTTAACAGTTTCATCTTCAACTTCAGCTAAAGGTACTACAGTATTTACTAAGCCCATATCCAATGCTTCTTGTGCATTGTATTGGCGACATAAGTACCAAATTTCACGAGCTTTTTTATGTCCAACGATACGCGCTAAGTAGCCTGAGCCATAACCCGCATCAAATGAACCAACTTTTGGACCTGTTTGACCGAAAATAGCGTTATCTGCAGCAATCGTCAAATCACATACGACGTTTAATACATTACCGCCACCGATTGCATATCCTCTAACCATTGCAATAACCGGTTTAGGAATAATTCTAATTAAACGTTGTAAATCTAACACATTTAGACGAGGAATTTGGTCGTCACCTACATAACCACCGTGTCCACGTTTTTTCTGATCTCCACCTGAACAAAATGCTTTATCGCCTTCACCAGTTAAAATAATAACTGAGATACGTTGATCATCTCTAGCACGTGTAAATGCATCTATCATTTCTTGTACTGTATTAGGTGTAAACGCATTACGTACTTCTGGACGATTGATCGTTACTTTGGCAATACCATTGTAAAATTCATATTTAATTTCTTTGTATTCTTTAATTGTTTCCCACTGTCTAGTCATTTTGCTCCTCCTTATTTAAAAAACCTACTACTATTTTATCAAATTCTGAAGCATCTTCCACATGAATTGTATGTCCAACGTGTGGAACTTCATAAAATTTGCTGCGTGGTATTAAATTAGTCATCTTATTACCGATGGCAACAAACTTTTGATCTAACGCTCCTGCCAATATAACAACAGGAATATCAATTTGTGTTATTTCTGACCATAAACTAGGCATATAGCCACTGCCATAGTCTCGTAAAGCTTTGGCCAATTTATACGGATCTTGATTCATTCTCATATTACGTATTCTTTTACGTATTGGCTTTTCAAGATCATATTGAGTGTAAAAGAGTGGAAGTTTTTCCCAATCATTGACAAATATTTCAAGGCCAGCAATTTCCAAAACTTTAGCTCTAGCATTATCGACATTTTGACGCTCTTCGCGCTCACTGTCAGTTGCGATGCCAGGAGAAGTACTTTCTAAAATAAGCCCTGTAAGTGCCATATTACCGTATAAAGCATAATATAAGGCGACTCTACCGCCCATAGAATAACCATGTAAGTAAATATTATAACTTGCATATAGTCGGATAACTTCATCTAATTGTTGTGCAATAAAATCAAAATCCCATGTCACATCATTCGCTGAAATATCATCTCCATGCCCTGGTAAATCAATTGTTAAGACATTTGCATGTTGATTCAAAGTATCAATATGGTCATCAAAACTTGAATGATCACTTATAAAACCGTGCAATAATATTATTAAATTATTAGTAGTTATTTGTGCACCATGAAAATTATAATGTAGCATTGATAATGTCCCCCAATTTTTGATACAAGGTTTGATGTTGTAATTGATTGGAGTCTCTCTCAGTTATAATTTCATAAATATGTGAGCCAAATTGCGATAATGATTCATATTTAAAATCTGCCATTGTTTCAAATTTATGGAACGCAAAATCATACAATAACGCTGTATGCTCAAAATTCAATCCTGTTGGCGTACCAAATAATCGTTCAAAATAAGGTTCTGCAGCATTTTTTTGAGGTAGATAAGAAAAGATGCCACCACCATCATTATTCAGTAACACGATATTTAAATTAATATTATTTAATTTAGCCATTAATAAGCCATTCATATCATGATAAAATGCTAAATCACCTATTAGTAATGTAACTTTTTTGTGGACAGCCATCCCAATCGCTGTCGAAACAACACCGTCAATACCGTTTGCGCCTCGATTCGCATATACTTCAGCTTCACAATTAATGTATAAGTTATCAACATCTCGTATTGGCATACTGTTACTTACAAATAATGCATCTTTATCAGTCAGTTTATCCAGTAAATGACCCACATATGCACCTTCATCTGTAGCTGACTGTATATAATCTCTCACTTCATTTTGTGCACGCACTTCTAACAACTGCCATTTTTCTAGCCATTGTTTACGTTCTACAGTCACTGTTTCTGATAATTGTCTAAAGAAATCATTCGCTGACATTTCATAAGAAATATGCGGTGCTATTGGAAAAGCATCTGGTCGATCATTATTTTGAATCAAAATTTGATATGCAGATGTTTGAGTCAACCAACGATTAATAACTTTGGAAATAACTGGTTTTCCTACACGAATTATAAAGTCTACCTCAAGTTCGAGACCCGCTCTAAACATCAAATCATACGTACTAATTACATTTGGATGTTTAATTTTTCTTAATTGACTTAAAGGGTCTGCCAGTATTGGTAAGTCGTGAATAGTCGCATATGTTAAAATTTGGTCTACTTCTTGGTGTTGCATATCTCCTACCAAAATAAGACCGCGTTTCTTTTTAATAATTGTCGCAATTTCATTTAGTGTTGTCGTTTTTTGATAATGTGGTAAAGCTT
The DNA here is from genome assembly GCF_002902345.1 of Staphylococcus arlettae. GTDB lineage: Bacteria > Bacillota > Bacilli > Staphylococcales > Staphylococcaceae > Staphylococcus > Staphylococcus arlettae. The sequence goes on along the minus strand of NZ_PPQB01000010.1, from coordinate 368,710 downwards.
TATTATCTGACGTTAACCAACTCACCTTTGTTAAATCTGGTGTAAGTGGTTCCCTAAACGGCAAGTTGAAATGGATTGGTCCACGATGTGGTCCATATAAATGTTGACTTGCTTTTTGCATTTGAAAAGCAATAGTATCCATCATTTTTTCACTATTTTCACCACTGTCAACAAGAGGAAAATCAAACTGGTATTGGACATAGTTTTCAAACATTTGTATTTGATTAATCGCCTGTGGTGCGCCAATGCCTCTCAATTCATGTGGTCGATCACTTGTGAGTAATACTAAAGGCAAACGACTGATTTGACTTTCAGCCACTGCTGGAGTGTAATTGGCAGCAGCAGTGCCTGAAGTACATAATACAGCTACAGGTTTCTCGCTACCCTTCATCAAACCTAAAGCAAAAAAAGCCGCGCTTCTTTCATCTGGATGTATCCATGTTGTTAATTTAGGGTGAGCTTCAATTGCTATAGCTAATGGTGTTGAGCGCGAACCTGGACTAATAACAACTTCTCTTATGCCATATGCATATAATTCCGATGCCAAAGTATAAACTTGTTTAGTTAAGGCTTCTACATGTTTAGTCATTTCCATCTACTCCTAATGCTCTCATCATTGGTGTGAATTTAACTGCAGTCTCTTCAACTTCACTATCTGGATCTGAATCATGTACAATTCCACAACCAGCAAATAAAGTTGCTTGTTGATTTTTTATCAACATTGAACGTATCGCCACAATAAACTCACAATCATCATACATATCAATAAAGCCTACTGGTGCTCCGTATAATCCACGCGTACCAAATTCATTTTTTTCGATATAGCTAACCGCTTCATCTTTCGGAAAACCACCTAATGCTGGTGTTGGATGTAAATGATCTATAAGTCCAATATAAGATTCATTTGTCAACGTTCCGTTTATCTCTGTAAGTAAATGGTACAGGTGATCATTTGTTAATATTTTAGGTGATTCATTGTAATTAACTTCATTGACATATGGTTTAATATCATTAAGTATGCTATCCACAACAAATTGATGTTCATTTAAATTTTTAGTGTCTTGTAGGAATTGTTCAATATTCCTCAAGTCCTCTGCTTCATCGTGGGTACGCTTAATTGTACCTGCAACTGCTTTCGTATAAATCACATCATTTTTTACTTCCATTAACTGTTCTGGTGTTTGTGAGAAAAAGATACTATCTTCTGATTCCAACACAAATAAATAGCTATTTCGTTCGGATTGCATTGCTTGATTTAAAATAAATGGTATTTTAATTTGTTTTTCAAATTGAATCATACGTTTACGAGCTAGCACAATTTTATTGTTTTCATTTAATTGTGCAATAGTATCACGTACTAAATCACGCCATTCTTCTTTATAAATATCTTCTATACGTTTGACCTTCCCTAAGTCATCGTGTATAACTGTCGTATTTTGTGTTAAATGTTGAATCACAGCATTAAATTTAGCTAATTCAAATGTTGCTCGTTTTGTAGTATAAGTAATATAAGTACTGCCTTCTGTCATAGTTACTAATACTTCGGGCAAAATAAAATGATTAATGCCAAATTGACGCCATTCATCGCCTGATTTGTGTGATGAAAACTGAAAACCACCACAAATCTTTAAGTGATGTTTATCTGAATTCGGATGTATAAGCTCTATATCATTTTTATATTTTTCCCATTCCCGGAATATAGATTGTTTATTTTCGAAATCATTTTTAAACCTATTAATAGCGCGATAACCAAAGAATGACATCGTATTATCATTTTTTTTGAAGAAAAATCGGTCGTCAGCACTGTCTTCAGTTATTTGGAATAACATTGTCGGGTCCAGTTCATAGTCTATTTTGGCTTCTACCGAAACCCATGTACGGCTACTATCGTATACAGCTGAGACAATTTTGTCTTCCTTGACGTCCACAGTCATCTAGTTCACTTCTTTCATAATTCTAATTTACTCATTAGTATATTGTACCATCTTTCACAATGTGTGTACGCATTCTTGCTTAATTCTTACATAAGAAACTTTACGTAATTTGACCTTTAATACAACTTCTATTAAAATTACTTTATTAAAATATAAATAATAGAATAAGAGGTAATTAAACTATGGCTTCTCAATATCAACAATATTCAACTGTGAGAAAGTATTGGCAACTTATGAGACCTCATACACTTACAGCAGCAATTGTTCCAGTCTTAGTTGGTACAGCTACTGCAAAAATATTTTTACTAGGTAGCGAAGACCACATTAAAATCAGTTTACTTTTAGCCATGCTTCTAGCTTGTTTATTAATTCAAGCTGCAACAAACATGTTTAATGAGTATTATGATTTTAAAAAGGGTCTAGATGACCATACATCAGTAGGTATCGGCGGCGCAATTGTTCGCAATGGAATGAGTCCTAAGCTAGTCATGAATCTTGCAATTGCTTTTTATATTATTGCCGCACTACTCGGCATATATTTAGCTGTCCAAAGTTCGTTCTGGATTCTACCTATTGGTCTAGTGTGTATGGCAATTGGATACTTATACACAGGTGGCCCTATGCCAATATCTTGGACACCTTTTGGAGAATTATTCTCAGGTGTGTTTATGGGCGGAATAATTATACTTCTTGCCTTTTTTATCCAAACTGGCAACCTACAAACGTTAGTAGTATGGATTAGCGTACCAATTATCATTACAATTGGCTTAATCAACATGGCTAATAACATAAGAGACCGAGTTAAAGATAAAGAAAGTGGACGCTTAACTTTACCTATTGTTTTAGGTAAAGCAAATTCCATCCGCTTCTTAGCATTAATGTACATTGTTGCTTATGCGTTTGTCGTTTACATTACATTTTTCATACCTGGTGGTTCAATTTTCTTTTTATTAGCTTTACTGTCATTTCCATTGCCTGTTAAAGCAGTTCGTAGGTTTAAAAAGAATGATACACCTGCGACAATGATGCCAGCTATGGCAGCTACTGGTAAAACTAATACATTCTTCGGAGTGTTATATGCGTTAGGTATTTATATAAGCGCACTTCTTGGAGGCATTTAAGTCTTAAAATTAAGTGTCTCTCAAATGTTATACATCAACCAGCGCGAGAGTGCTAAATCAAAGTAGTTATCTTTGATTGGTACTCTCGCTTTTTTGTTGATTTATTGTTGGTAAATCATATGTCTGTGTTTATGACCATATAAATCGATATCACTATCAGTGACGAAACCAAATTTATTGTAGACATAAAAAGCTCGTTCATTGTGATAATCACAATTTAAGCTCCATTTTTCGTGTGGTGCTAGATCAATTACATATTGTATTAATTGTGTAGCGACACCTCTACCACGATAATTAGGAAAAGTTGCGATTGTTTCAATGTAGTATTCATCATCTTTTGCTTCTTTCATAGGCATTGGTGTGCCTAATGCAGCAACATCATGATCTAAGTCCATGTCTAACCATGCCTTTTCATATTCCAATTCTTTCTCCCCTGGATATGCAATTAAACACCCTGCTACATTGCCATCGATTTCATATACCCATATATTATTTAAATTTCCACGATATGGTACTTCGACTATGCTACGTTCAAGAATTGACAACAATCTTTCTCGCTCTACAAATTTCACCATATCTACTTCTAATTCATCCCATATGATATAACACAGTTGTGCAATAGCTGCTTTATCTTTCGCTTCTGCCTTTCTTATCATTTTTATATCTCCTTTTGCCTAAATTCTTTATCCTTTTCATTATATAATAACTTGAACTAGTAATTGAAATAATTAACTATCTATCTTTAAAAACTATTGTTATTATGACAATAAATGTTATTAATCTTCTTTTGTAAGTAATATTGTTATAATAAAGAAAAAGAAAGAAAGGGTTTTTAGAATAATGAAAGTTAACAAAGTTATTTATGTAGTTTTAGCCTTTTTCCTTGGTTGGATAGGAGTTCATAAATTTTATTCAAATCAAGTACTACAAGGTATAATGCACATCATCTTCTTTTGGACCGGCATTCCATATATCATCGCTATAATTAGTGGAATTATTACGATATTTTTCAAAAAAGCAGATGATGAAGGCATGATTTACTTCCCTTAATTTACATGATTACTATTTAAAGTTTAATTTTTATAGACTTAACTTAAAGAATTTGGGTAAATAAATAATATTGAGTTGTAACAACTTAGGAGGTATAAAAAATGCAACAAATTATACAACGTGTACTAAGAGCAGTAGCTGTTAGTTTTATCATTAGAGGCATAAAACGCTTATTTAGCAAAAAAAATAACAAGTAATAAACACACCCCACCCTTTGTAGCACTTAATGTGACTCAAAGGGCTTTTTTGTGTAATATCACACCATGACTATGTCATTAAATTACAATAAAAAGCACTGAATGCGTGCATAATGACGACCATTCAGTGCTCTTATCATAGTATTAATTAATGTTCATGATTTCTTTCTTAAATTGTTCACCTTGTTTTTCAATTGTTATCAAGTCACTATAGATGGCTTCATCTGCATCATAATAAATCACGTTATTTTGTACTACTGCTTCATTATTTTTCCACATATCTGAAGTTGTAAATTCTGCTTTTGATTTTTTACCATCAGGCGTAGGAATCATTAAATAATCTCCTGCATAGTCATTAAATTTTTCTTTAGGTACTTTCATAAAGCGTTCTGCAGGCATAGCTTTTTGTGCCTCAGGATCTTGTTTTACTTTAAAACCATCATATAATGTGTCACTGCCTCTACCAAAACGTGGTCCAAATTGATAAATGTCTTTTTGTTGAATATCCATTATTGAAAATGTTGCATCATTACCGATGTGTTTTTTGATCTCTTTACCATCTTGTTCTAATTTTTTCGCAACTTCATTAGCCTGTTGCTTAGCTTTATCTTCTTTATTAACAAGTTTACCATATTCTATATGTGTTTCTTTATAATCTAATTTTTGTACTTTAATTGGTACTGTTGGTGCAATTTTAGAGAATTTTTTATTATTTTTATTTTCTTTATATGTAATAATTAAATCTGGTTTTAATTTAGCTACAGCTTCAACATCTTCTGGATTTACCTTTTTCACTTTACTATTCCCTAGATATTTAGAATCTGGAAAAGCATTCGTAATCGCTACAGGTTCAACCCCTAACTTTTTCAAACTACCATAATTTGCAGTTAACAATACTATACGTTTAGGGTTTTTAGGTATTTTCACTTTGCTATCATCTGTAGTTGTATATTCTCTTTGCTCATTTTCACTTTCTTTTTTATTGCCACAAGCTGCTACAATGAAGCATAAACATAATGCTATTATTAATAATTTCTTCATATACTTTACCTCTTTTTTTATCCATTATACCTTTAATCGATAATAATTATCAATATCATTTAAAGTTTTTGACTCGAATTATTTTCATCTTAACTAAAAAAGTCTCTAAAAATGTAAATATACCTACTTATTCCAAATTATAACTCCGCAGAGTGCTTAACTTTTTTAAATTCCTTCATTTAGACTTTAAATTGAAAATCAAATCTTATATACTATTTTACTGTCCATAATATTATTTCAAACAATATATAAATACTCTGGTACTATGTTAATAACTTATAGCTAATTTTTTATAATTATGCTGTAGATACTGCTAGTTTTATTGCCGTAACAATCATATATTGTTGATTTTTTATAGTGATAAAATAGCTTAATAACTTACAATATGGTGTTGGGTTACCGATACTTACGAAAAACAGAAAGGATTTAAAAATGATCTATACAATAACTTCAACATTGCCATTACAACATGGCGGAAGAACAAAAGCTTTACTGAATAGAATAAAATTAATAGATCAAGCTTTAAATATCAATACAACAATTTTAACAACTAACTATAATTCCAATTATAACGATATTTATAAATCATATTTAGAAGATGAAAAAATAACAACTAATACTTATTTTGAAAACATTTATGACTGGTTAGCAGATTATAAATTACTTATTGAACCCACTACTGATAATCCCAATCAACTGACTTACCATGAAACGCCTTATGAATTATCAGGTTTTACTTCAGAAATTTCAAAAGACAAAAGCATCGTACGGTACTACGATAATGAAACGTATGTTTTATATAGACGCTATTATGACAATACTAAAGTAGTTAAATTTGAAGACTATATGTCCCCTATCAGTAAGAAAAAAGTTCAACGCTGGCAATATAATAAAAATGGCATATTGCACAAAAAAGTATATTACGCACCCAAATCTTCTCAAAAAATATTAGAAGAATTTTTCGATGTTTATGGTGCTATTTATTGTATGAAGTTTTTTGAAGATAATGCAGACAATGACTTAAGCTTTATCCAGACGTACAAGGATAAACAGCCACATAAAACTTTCACTTCAGAAAAACAATTATTTCGATATTATTTTGATTGCAAGTTCAAAGATGGCGACATAATATTTAATGATGCACGCTTATTGGATGCACCACTATTAAAACAAACAAAGCGTACTAAAAATATTTTAGTATTTCACAGTAGTCATCTTGGTAAACACAATATAAAAAGCTCATATAAATATGCTTTAAAAAACGCTGACAAAGTGACACAATACATCGTTTTAACACACCAACAAAAAGCAGATATTTTAGCCAATAATGTTATAACTGAAAACAAAATTTCCGTTATACCTCATTTCATTAAACCCGTAAATATAGATACACAGCTACCACAACAAAATCGTTTCATATTTATTGGACGATTGGTACCTGAAAAACAAATAGAACATATTATACATGCATACAAAAAATTCATAGCTAAAGGATACTCGACTACATTAAGTATCTTCGGTAGTGGCGACGCCAATTATAGATCATATATAGAAACACTGATTGATTATTTAGAGCTACAACAAAAAATAACAATTAATGAACATACAAATAACCCCATACAAGAACTACAACAATCCAAAGCTTCCCTTCTTACAAGTCAATATGAAGGCTTCGGTTTAACCATAATGGAAAGTATAGAAGTTGGATGTCCTGTTATTTCATATGATATTAGATATGGTCCATCCGAAATCATAACGCATGGTGAAAACGGATTTTTAGTCGAAGCCAACAATATAACTGAATTAACAGAATACATGACGAAGATCATTGACTCACCACTCAAAAGTGTTGAAACGACATCAACAGTAAAATATGACACCGCTATAAATAATTACAAACAACTATTTTCTCTATTAAATGATGCTTAATAATCATCATTTAACATAATAAAAAAACCATCCATTTCGAATATGGATGGTTTTTTATGGGATTACTTCAGTATTAATTGATAGAATGCTAAATCTAGCCATTTATCAAATTTATATCCTACGCTTTTAATGTTACCACACGCAACAAAGTTGAATTTTTCATGCAATTTGATACTTCCTTCGTTAGTAGCATCTATGCCAGCAACAATAGTTTTATATCCTTTATACTCTATCTCTTTAATTAATTCAGTTAACAGCTTAGAAGCTATACCTTCTTTTCTAGTATTAGGATCAACATATATAGAATGTTCCACAGTATTTTTATATGCCGGCCAATCTCTAAACGAGCCATATGTAGCAAAACCAACGACTTCATTATCTTTCACATACACCAGTACAGGTTCATTTTTTGCAAGTTTTTGCGCATACCATTCTTGTCTATTCTCAAGTGTTACTGGATCATAAGAATAAACAGCTGTCGTATTTAATATCGTATCATTATAAATTTCAGTTATATTTTGTATGTCTTGTTCATGGGCCTGTCTAATCATTTTATCACTCCTTGCACATCATACTACTGAAACCAAATATCACGTGCAAATTTGTGTGAGATAAACTGACATTATTCACATGACTAATACATCATATTATTTGATATTCAAAATTAGCTTTATAACTATAAATGTAAAGTAATTAAAGTGGAAGTTATAATATTTATCACCCTACATTTTATTAGCATTCGCTGTTTCTTAACATTTGGATAAAAAAAGAACGTTGCGTTAACAACGTTCTCACGATAATGTGAAGTATTCATAGTAAATACTTACATGTTATAACGGAAACGGAGGGATTCGAACCCTCGCGCCGCTTTCGCGACCTACACCCTTAGCAGGGGCGCCTCTTCAGCCAACTTGAGTACGTTTCATATGGCTCCACAGGTAGGACTCGAACCTACGACCGATCGGTTAACAGCCGATAGCTCTACCACTGAGCTACTGTGGAATAATATGTGTCTCTCATCAAGCACAAATATAATTATATCAATTACACATAAATTTTCAAGTGTTAATGTTAAAAAAATATGCGGAATATTTACACTAATTTAATACTTTATTCCGCATATTTCATTTTTACAAGTATTTCTTTATTTATGTTCAAATAATGAGTACTTAGCTAATGCTTCATAAATATTTAATTGCGGTTTAGTATAATCGATTGGTGCATCTGGATCAAAAGTAGCAATCCTTGCTGCTCTATCCATCATATAATAGTAATAAATGGCGTTTAAATATTGATGCCTCATACTATGTGCAGAAATATCTATATTGAGTGTTTGCTCATCAACAAAAGTAATTTTGCATTTTCTGTCTTTTAATCTCTTTATATGTTGTACATAATGAATATTAATCCAAGCATTTTCATCTTTTCTGTCAGAATGGGTAGGAAAAAAGTAAGTAGGAAATAGCGGTGTAAATAATATCGGCGGTTTACTGATAATTCCAGTAATTCTAATGGTATCTTCTTTTTTAAAGTGATAGCTACTGCCATAAAAACGACATGATCTCTCAATAATTTTGTGTGTTCTATCTTTTACTTCTTCTATCTGTTGTTTATATTTTAATATTCGCGTCCCTCCATATTTTCTTTCTTTAGTGTCAATGGGTTGTATCACCATGTCTCCTTTCTTAATGACATATTTACTAAATATTGTAATCGCCTCCTCAGCTATTAATTAACAATATATTATAGTATTACTATTTTAAAATCAATTGTTTATATTATTTTCTTCTTTAATATTTCCATTAATTAAATTCCAGGGATATTTGGCTGTAAAATTCTAACTTTTAAAAGTTTCTTTTTACACTTTTAAATTCTAAAAAGTCAGAATATTCGTTGATTTCAAAAAATAATGATTGTATAATGAAATTAAATATATAGAAAGGACGTGTTCAAAATGAAACACAACACAAATGTAAAATATAATACATTAGAATCTTTTGTTTCTACAATTAACGACTTAGGCATTGAACTTATTATAGATGAGTCACTGAGAAATGTTCGTAAAGAACAATTAGAAATTCTTATAGACAATGCACTTAAAAACAAAAATGAGAATGATTTCAAGCGCTACACAGAAGAATACAAAAACTTGGAGGAATTTCTCGTTGGCTAATTTATACTCCACACATTTAGAATAAAAGTCTATTCCCTACTTTTAAATCAAGTATGAGAATAGACTTTTTTTAATGTTATGACATCAATCTTATTAGTTCATATTTATCAATATCACCAAAATAATGATACAAATTAAAATCATCTAATGCTGCTTCAATACTTTCAAAATCATGTAAAGTGCCTGTCAATGCTTCTTCTAAATCTGTAATATCTCCCTCACCAAAGAAATCTCCAAATATTTTAGCATGTTCAATACGTCCTCGTTTTACATCGAATTTAATTTGCACAAAGCCCTTTTCAAATTTTTCTTCACGTTCAAAATTATACTTAGGATTTTTGCCATAATTCCAATCCCATGTACGGTACTTAGTATTGCTTAGTTCTTCTATTTTTGACCAATCGTCTGCAGTTAACTCATATTCTTCCACATCACTTTGTTCCCCAAAAATAGTTTTTAATATAATGGATTTAAAGGTTTCAATATCGAGTGGCTCATCTAAAAATTCAACGATATTAGCAACACGACTACGTATGGATTTAATACCTTTAGATTTAATTTTTGCCGGATTTACTTTTAATGCGTTTTGTACTTCATTCAAATCACTATTTAAAATCAAAGTACCATGACTGAACATACGATCTTTAACTTTAACCATCGCATTACCAGATATTTTAGCTTGACCTACTTGTATATCATTTCTCCCACTTAATTCAGCATTTACGCCGAGTTTATTTAATGCTTCTACAATAGGTTCGGTGAATTTTTTGAAATTATGAAAACTATCACCGTCGTCATTTGTAATAAAACTAAAATTTAAATTGCCTGTATCATGATAAACTGCTCCACCGCCAGATATTCTTCTTACTACATCTATATTATGTTCATCAATATAAGGCTTGTTAATTTCTTCAATCGTATTTTGATTTTTCCCAATTATAATTGAAGGTCTATTAACGTAAAATAAAAAGTAGCTATCATCATTAGGCATATTTTTTAACACATATTCTTCCATAGCTAAATTCATAGTTGGGTCTGTAATATTTTTATTACTAATAAACTTCATTGTATCTCTCCTTCTCCTAATATATACCCTTATCTTATTTATGCATTATTTTTATTAAAATTGCCAATTATATACTCGCATTTTTTATAATTATTACTCAATTCATTCATTTCACACGATATAATGGATATTTGTTTATTTGTCTTGTATTTTTTAGTACAATATATCTAGTTAACTATTCTAGGGAGGACTCAAAATGACTGTTGCAGAAGTAGGAAATATTGTAGAATTTTATGATGGTTTAAAAGGCCGTGTAGAAAAAATTAATGATAATTCAGTAATTGTCGATTTAACAATCATGGAGAATTTCACTGAATTAGACTTACCTGAAAAAACGGTCATTAATCATAAACGATATAAAATCGTCGACCAAGAAGGATAATATTATGAAATCAATTTCAAAAGCATTAGTGTGGTTTATCATTAGTTTTTTGGTCTTTCACGTAATTTTATATATTATGTGGGGCGAAAAGCAAGAGTATTGGTACCTCTATACTGGTATCATGCTAATTGCAGGCGTTAGTTACGTCTTTTATCAACGTGATATAGAATCAAAACGACTACTGACATCTATAGGTGTAGGTATTTTGAGTGGACTGACGCTCATTATCATTCAATTAATTTTTGCTGCTATATCATATGATTTGAAATATTCTGAGCTTATTAAAGAGCTTACGCGTACAGGTGTATATTTCAAGTGGCAAATGTTGGTCACATTATTATTTGTAATACCTTGCCATGAATTATATATGAGAACCGTACTTCAAAAAGAACTAATTAAATTAAATATACCAAATTGGTTAAGTATTATAATTACAGCACTTTGTTCAGCTTCATTATTTTATTACTTAGATAACTTATGGATAGTTAGTCTTATTTTCATTGTCCAAATATTATTATCTATTAGCTACCTCTATACACGTAGAATAGCTACTACTGTTATTGCACAAATTGTTGCTGTGGTGCTTTTACTTATTTTCCATGGTTAAATATTTCTGAATAATAAAAAGCGTATCCATAGTGGGTACGCTTTTTCACTTATAAATAAACTTTAAATTGTTGTTTTTGTTGTATTTGATAACTATCATTACTTAAATTATCAGCAATAAGATCATTCATAGTAATTGAATGTTTATCATGGATAACTGCATTTTCTAAATATGATTGGTAATTGCGGTAACAATAGTCAGTCATTGATACGCGATACATATGATTTAAATTAATATTGTTTAAGGTCACTCGATTGAATGGTTGTGCATTCATATCAATTGTATAATCCACGCCTTGCCAAAATGTACATAGCGTTTCATCGATAATTGTAACGCTTAAGGCATCATTTGAAAATTCAATATGTGCATAGCTGTATTCCAAAATATCTTTTATATGTTGTCCTTTAATTGTTAAATCCATAGGTACGTCTGGATGTGGATAAGCATTATATAATTCCGCATTTGTTACTGTTCCTTGTAATCCTGTTTCCCCACTCTTCGGTAAATGAACACAAGAAATATCTAAGTCATAAACTAATCTAATGCTATCATGTAACAATTGGGTAAAAGCATGGGGCTGTGTAATTACATCTTCGAGTCCATTTACTCCAGCTTCTAAGTTATGAGCAGTAATAATGTCGTCTGCCCAATATTCTACTGCTTTTCTATCGTAATACGTCTCTGTTAATAATGCTTTATCTTCTTCAAAATCATTTAAATCAATAATTTCAGAGTTAATACCTTCTAATTCAAAAGAACTTGTTCGTTTTTTAAAATCAACTTTAATATGTACTAATTTTTGAGCGTTTTGACCTGCTTGTACATATACTGTTTGGTCGTTTCTACCGACAAAAGTTTGATGCTGATGACCTGTGATTAATAAATCAATCACTCCTATATGTTGCATTATTTTTTCTGCTTCATTTACTTTTTGTTCTCTTTCATTCGTAGAAGTATTAAGCTGATTTAGACCACCATGATATATAACAATTAAAAAGTCTGGGGCTTCACTTTCATGAATATAGCTAATCCATCTTTTGGCAGAAACTAGTGTTTTTTCAATAACCACATCGTGTTCCATTTCAAAATATTCACGTTCCATTAATCCATCGGAAGTTAAACCAACGATAGCGATTTTAATACCTTCTATTTCTTTTATCGTATAAGGCGTTGAAAAATATGGTTCCTTAGTACGATTATATTCTATATTTGCAGATAACCAAGGAAACCTTGATAGTGATACTGCTCTAGAGAAAAATGACAACCCAAATTTAAATTCATTTGGGCTTATGCCACTCGCATCATATTCCATAGCATTCATAAGCTTAATCATCGGATGTCGTTTATACGGTGCTACTACTGCATAATAAAATGCAGCTAGAGAACCGGCTAAACTACCTCCACTATCTAGCAATACTACATTGTTATTGCGCTGTCTCATGTGTTTTACATATGTACCAGCGCGATAAATGTTAGATCCATGATGTCCATTTAAAAAATAACTATGCATATCCGAAGTCGCTATAATATCAACATTTATTTTTTCACTTTGTGTCATATACCTCGCCCCTTTATCACTCACAGTTTAACACGATTGCGCTATATTACGATACTAAAGTAATTAATTAACCGTGTTACTGATTAAAAAATGTGGACTCAATAACAATGTCAATATTACTTTTTTGACATTGCCACCTTGCCCACAAAATTATTAGTACAAATGACCTTATATTGTTTTTTAGCTTAGTCTAATATTAACCAATTTGAATACGTTCTTTTGGATAATGATACTTATCTGGTTCTTTCCTACCACCGAGCATAATAATAAAGCTAATCAATCCAACACGTCCTATAAACATGAGACCCATAAGTATTACTTTGGATGTTGAATGTAAATCGCTCGTAATTCCTAACGATAAACCACATGTTCCAAATGCTGACATGACTTCAAAAAACACTTCTAACAATGTCATTTCACTATTTTCAATGATTAAAATGCTGACAATACTAGCGAAAGTAATCAAACTAGCCATAGTGAAAACTGCAAATGAACGTTGTACATCCATCGCATGGATTTCACGATTAAATACTTTAATGGAAAACTTCTCTGAATTATTATTATAGTTAAGTAGAAATAAGATTAATATTGCGAATGTTGTTGTTCTTATTCCTCCTCCGACGGAACTTGGAGATGAACCAATAAACATCAAGAATCCCATAATGGCATTTGTACCTTCACTAAATTGACTTACATCAATAGTTTGTAAACCTGCACTACGTGTAGTTGAAGAATTAAATAGTGCATAGAATAAACTTTTATGCCAACTCATGTTCTGTAAAGCGTGATTATGCTCAAGTACTAAAATAATAATTACACCAAAAACGAATAAGAATAAGTATGTTGACGTTGTAATTTTAGTAAATAATGAAAATCTAAAATTAGGTATTCTATTTTTAATATACGCTTTCACTTCAAGTAACACCGGAAAACCTATTGAACCTAAAATAATTAAAAACATTACTATAGTTTGTACAAAGTAATCATTTGCGTAAGGAATCAAGGACTGGCCGGTTATATCTAAACCACCGTTAGTTGTTGCTGATACCGACACGAAAAAGCCTTGCATGATCGCATATGATAAATCCGGATTATCTCTGTAAAAATAAAATGTTAATAACATAGCTGCCACAAATTCAATAGCAAGCATTGTTTTCACAATATCTAATATTAATTTAACTGTACCACTCATCGTATCTTTATTATTATCCAACATAATGAGTTGACGTTCACGGATACCAATTCTTTTGCCTAAAACTACCCATAATAACGTCCCGATTGCCATAACACCGATGCCACCAATATTTAAAATCACCATAATAATGATTTGGCCAAAAGTCGAAAAAGTTTCGGAAATATTTATAGGAGTTAATCCCGTAACACTTACTCCGGATACTGCGACAAATAAAGTATCAATCGGTTTTACATCTACACCACTTTTATATACAAATGGTAAATTGAGTAATAAAAATGATACGACTATAGCAACGAGATAATACATGACAATCCCTTGTTGAGGGCTAGATTTTTTAAATAATTTATTAAAAATAGACAACGCTTTTACTCACCTCAACGTCACTTCAATTTAAGTTTAATATCTTTTACCTTACCATCTCTATATATTTTAAGTGGTAGAGTATCCAAATCATCTTTGTGACTAAAAATAATTTGTCTGTATCTTAGTTTATCTTCTAATTCTTTACCATCTAATTCTACTATGACATCATTTTTTTGCAACCCAGATTTTTCAGCTAAACTATTTTCTTGTACTTCACCAATAACTACACCATTATCGATGTCTTCAGGTAATTGTAATGAAGCTTTAGCGTCATCATTTAATTCTGCAGTATCAATAATTTTCACGCCAGTATTTGGATATTTTACTTCACCTTTTTTTTCTAGTTCTTGTGCAGTTGATAATGCTGTATTTACAGGTATAGCAAATGCAATTCCTTCTACATTATCCATACTAATTTTCAAGGAAGCAATACCTACTAGCTTGCCATCTCTATCTATAATGCCGCCACCAGAGTTACCAGGGTTTACTGGAGCATCAATTTGAAATGCATCCATCAGCACATCATAGTTGTCATCTTTATCAATGTCAACTGGTACATGTCTATTCAGACCTGAGATTATTCCACTGGAAATAGACCCTTTAAAATCAACACCTAACGGATTACCTACTGCAATTATTGGTTCACCTAAAACCAGTTTTTGCGAATCACCATGTTTAATTGCTTTAATATCACTTTGTTTTTTTATTTTAGCTTTGACAACTGCTATATCTGACCATTTATCAGTGCCAATGACTTTACCAATTGTTTCATTGTCATCACCATATGTAATCTTTTGTTGTTCTTTATCTCCAACAACATGTGCATTCGTTATAATAAAAATAGAGTCGTCCACTTTTTTGTAGACGACACCAGAACCTAGTTCATTTTCTTGTCCTGCTTCTTTAGTTTCATTCTGTACTGATGAAGCGTCATCACTTGTATTATTTTCTACAGTGACTACAGAATGAATAGCTTTATTCGCACTCTTCATCGTGTTTGTGTACTGTTTATGATCATCGATACTGCCATTTAAAAATCCATCTTTATTGTGACCGTTGTTATCTACATTATTAAATATCGCATTCATCAAGGTTAATATTAAAATTACGCCAATAACAATTAAGATTTTAGCCCAATGGAATTTAATAAAAGCTCGTGTCTTATCTTGCCATGTTGGTTCAGTTTTAGATGTTGCTTGTTGTGTTGCTGACTGTTGCTCATCACTAGTTGTATTCGACGTAGTGTCTGCATCAACAGAATCGCTCACCTGAGATTGTTGTGCTTCTTCAGAGTGAAAATTCGTATTTTCATCCGCTGCTAATTGTGACTGATGCTCATCTTCATTTTGATCAGTTGTTGCTTCATTTGATGTCGATTTTGATAATGTTGTTGCTTCTGGACTCGAACTTTCTTGCACTTCAGTTGTTTCTTGCTCAATTGTTTTATCATCTGTTGTTGCATCTTCATTAGCTGTTGGGCTAGTTTGAGCGTCAGTTTCAACTGACGTGTTGCGCTTTTTCATTTCTTGTTGTTGCTGTTGAATTTCTTCTTGAGTGAGTTTTTCGATACGTGACTTTTGTAAATTTTCTTTCACTCTTTCTTCGTTGTTTTTAGCTACCTCTTCATCTTTAAGTGCTTGTTGTTGTTGTAGCTGCTGCTCGTATTTGATACGTTGTTCACGTTCTTCATTATGAAAGAACTGGCGGCGTTTACGACGATATTTTTTTCTAGGTATGATTATTTTGTTGTCTTTATCCACCAAATCTCCTCCTTCATCCGCTTATCATTATCCTTTCATTATGACATATTGCACAAAAAAATTCTTCTTTATTTCATCTTAATATGCAAAAAGTTGATACACAATATCTTTATTTTGTTAATTTTTTAACAGTTAACCATAATATAACTGAAAAAGCATTGGATTACACCTTTGAAAAGGTCAATCCAATGCTTTGATAATTAGTTTTTATGTTTTTTGTTATTACGCATAGACGTTAACCAGCCTACGATAACAAGTAAAATCATAACAGCCCAGAAAATAGTTTGCCAAATGGCACCGTGAGGGAATTCATGAGGTATTAAGCCAATGTCTTCGTGCGCTAACACAAGAACTATCAACTTAATGCCGACCCAGCCTACGATAGCAAATGCCGCACCTTCTAAACCTGGATATTTATTTAACAACTCTACAAAGTATGTTGCCGCAAAACGCATGATTACGACACCGATTAAACCACCTAGGAACATTACAGTGAATTGCCCTAAGTCCATACCACCAAAATGAATACCAACTTTTGGTAAAGTAATAGCGATAGCCATTGCCGCTAACATTGAATCGATAGCAAAAGCAATGTCTGCAAATTCAACTTTGGCTACAGTGCCCCAAAACGCTTTGGAACTTGTTTTAATTTCTTCTCCATCTTCATCGTAGTGATGACTATCATTGCCAATTTCTTCATTTTCATCCTTATGTTGGAAGAAATTGTACAGGTTTTTGATGGACATATAAAGTAAATAAAGTGCACCTGCTGCTTGGATATACCAAAAATTTGCGATAATACTTATTAAAAATAGTGCTATAAATCTAAATACAAATGCACCTAATAAACCATAGAACAAGGCTTTTTTACGTTGTTCTGGGGGTAAATGCTTAACCATAACAGCCATTACGACCGCATTATCAGCCGCCAATAAACCTTCTAAGAATACTAAAACAACTAGTACCCATAAATAAGGTAAGATCAAACTCGGATCCATGACATTACAACTCCTTTAATTTTACATAAAAATAGAGACCTAAGCTAATAAGTTATGACCCACTGCTTCACATAAACTACAGAAAGACACAACTACAAGCAAAGGTCTCACTCAGCAAAAATACATTTACCCATTTTACCGGAAGTGCAAACACTTCGTAATGACGATAAAACGACTCTAATTGCTCCTTGTATTACTACAGTGCTTTATTAGAGCTAAGTTACTCCCCTCTGACATTTAGTCATAGGTATTCTATTTTTTATTTATTATACACGAAACTTTACTTATAATAAACTATATAACTTAATTTCAGGGAATTTTTCTTCAAACCAGCGCGTTGCAAAATCATTTTCAAATAAAAAGACGTATTGATCATAACGGTCTTTTACTAATATCGAACGTGAAGAATTCATTTTTTCTTGAATATCATCTTCATTTTCAATCCAACGTGCTATTTTCTTCCCTACTGGTTCCATAACTACATCTACGTTATATTCATTTTTAATTCTATGCTCAAACACTTCGAATTGGAGTTGTCCTACTGCACCTAGAATGATTTGGTTCGTGTGCAATGTTTTATAATATTGAATTGCACCCTCTTGCACTAGTTGTTCAATTCCTTTATGGAAATGTTTTTGCTTCATAACGTTTTTAGCAGAAACTTTCATAAATAATTCAGGTGTAAATTGAGGTAGCTCTTGGAAACTATATTTTTGATTTCCACCTACTAAGGTATCTCCAATTTGGTAATTACCGGTATCATATAATCCGATAATGTCACCAGCGACAGCATGATTTAACGTTTCTTTATCATCAGCCATAAAGGATGTTGAACGTGTAATTTTTTGTTTTTTCTTTGCTCGTTGTAATGTCACATCCATGCCACGTTCAAATGCGCCACTCACTATCCTCATAAATGCTATACGGTCTCTATGCTTAGGATCCATATTGGCCTGAATCTTAAAAATGAAACCAGAAAAGTCTTTGTCATAAGGAGAAACAGCTGTATCTTCTTTTGTTTGACGTGCATCTGGCATAGGCGCATGATCCACATAAGCATTTAGAAATTGTTCTACTCCAAAATTAGCTAATGCCGAACCAAAGAACACCGGTGTCAATTCACCCGCTAATAATGAATCATTATCAAATGAACCACCCGCTTCTTCGACAAGCATCAATTCTTCGATAGCCTGTTCAAAAGCACTATCATTCGTTATAGGATGAGATTCTTCCAATTCATAATCATCATTTAAGTGTAATAAATTTTCTTCATCTCTAAAAGGTTCAATAGTTCTTGATTCTCTATCGATAATACCGAAAAAGTTTTGTCCCATGCCTACTGGCCAGTTCATTGGATAAGTTTCTATTTCGAGTGTTTGTTCTATTTCTTCTAATAATTCAAATGGTTCCTTACCTACACGATCTAGTTTGTTAATAAATGTAAAAATAGGAATACCACGCATTTTACACACTTTGAATAATTTTAATGTTTGTGGTTCAATCCCTTTCGCACAGTCAATTACCATAACTGCGCTATCAACAGCCATTAATGTACGATACGTATCTTCTGAAAAATCTTCATGGCCTGGTGTATCTAATATATTAATTTTATAGTGATCATAATCAAATTGCATCACAGAACTAGTTACTGAAATACCACGTTCTTGCTCTACTTTCATCCAATCACTTGTAGCAAACTTCCCACTTTTTTTACCTTTTACTGTCCCAGCTTCACGAATTGCACCACCGAATAACAATAGTTTTTCAGTTAATGTCGTTTTACCAGCATCGGGGTGAGAAATAATAGCAAACGTTTTTCGTGCTTCAATTTCTTCCTTAATTGTCATTTTAATTCTCCTTTAATACTCGTCTATCCATTCAATTACTCTTGTTGCAATTTGGGTACATTTTTGTTCGTCGAATATTGTAAATAAATGCATGATTATTTCTTCTTTCATTTCACAAGTATCGACGTGAGTTGTTAACTCTAACGACCAATTATAATCAGGTATCCCTACAAAATAGTGATGTATTTGGTCATCTTTATGCAGGTACACTCTAGTATCATCTGGTAAGTGTCTAATCTGCATGTGGCCCACCGCCAAATTTTGCATATGCTGCGTCTAAACCAATTAAATCGTCACGATGTGGTACTTTAACATGTCCTGGCATAATTTGATAAGGTTCTCTACCTTTCGAAGCTAACACAACGGTATCTCCTGGCTGTGCAATTTCAATAGCATGTTTAATTCCTTCTGCACGATCAGTAAACTCTACGTAGTTATTATGCGTAGCACCTTTCGCTAATTCTGAAGTTAGCATTTTCGGATCATCGTTTGCCGGATTATCAGGAGTAAAAATAACGTAATCAGCACGACAAGCGACACGGCCCATTTCAGGAGTTTTAGTTAAATCACGTTCTCCCGCCATTCCACATAAAAAGATTAGGCGCTGTTGTGCGAATGGTTTTACAGCATCAATTAATTTATCCATTCCATCAGCTGTATGCGCGTAATCAATAATTAAGTCAATTGGCAATTCAGGATCTAGCACTTCTAAACGTCCATCGACAGGCTCTAAATATTCAACAACATCTATAACTTCTGTCAAAGGTATGCCCTTACTCCATACTGCAATGATTGCTGCCATGATATTAGAAATATTAAATTTTCCAACGTATGGGGATTTAACTGGATACACACCAAAAGGCGTTGCCAAATCAAAAGTAACACCTTGCAATGTTTCATTAATATTAATGGCCGTAAATTGTGCTTCACGATCGATACCATAAGTAAAAACCTCAAACGGTGTCACAGATGTTAAATATTCAGCAAAATCATCATCGTTATTAACAATGGCATATTTCTCTTTTGCTAAATCTTCACCTAATTGGCTAAACAATAATGATTTAGCATGCCCATATGCCTCCATAGTGCCATGGAAATCTAAGTGATCTTGCGTTAAATTTGTAAAGATTGCCACATCAAATTCGACTCCGCGTAAACGTCCCAACGCCAAACCATGACTCGATACTTCTAAAGTCATCGCTTCAGCTTGTTGTTGGACAGCTTCATTTATTTTCTTCGTTAATACTACCGTTTCAGGTGTTGTATTAGCACCTTTAGTTTTTTCTTCATTTATTTGAAAGCCGTTAGTACCTAAATAGGCACTGCCTTTATTTAAATTTCTATAAATATGATGAATCATTGTCGCAACAGATGTTTTACCATTTGTTCCAGTTACACCATAAGTTATTAATTGCTGGCTTGGATAATTAAACAATAAGTTGACTAAGATACTTGCTACACGTAAAGTGTCAGGCACTATAACTTGTGTCACATTACCTGTAAGTGTCAACTGTCTATTAACTACAACAATTTCACACCCTGCATCCACTACATCTTGACAAAACTTATGACTATCCACTGTATAGCCCTCTGATGCTACAAATATACTTTGTGCTGTAGCAGTACGTGAGTCAGTTGTTATATCTACTATATCTTGTTCTAATGATCCAATAACTTGTTTTACTTTTATTTTGTCAAACAACGTTTTCGCATCCAACATCTATCGCTCCTTTAAATCACATATATTTATTATACACGTTTTTTCTTGTTTTTATAGCAATGATTTCTTGAAATTCATGATTTGTTTCTTCATTTTATGGCTATAGTTTAAATAAACAAACTATTAGAAAGTTTAATAATACTTGGAGAATTTTAACTTGATGTAAGTCATATGTTAAGTCTTTCTATAATTTGCTGATTATAATGAATCTGACGATACATTTTACTTTATTAATGCTAATCTATACTTATAAAAATAGATTTCATTGTAACTCATATATACTTAAACTAGTATGAATCATTTTACATCAACTTGTAAAATGATATAATCTTCTTTAATTGCGTTTTTTTCTTTCGCACTGCTTAAAATTACGATAAAATAATTATGCATCACACTACATTATTGGAGGGTGGCTTTCATGGTTACTCAAAAGAAAAAATTATTGATAATTACTGGTTCATTTGGTAATGGTCATCTACAAGTTACGCAAAGTATCGTGAATGAATTTAATGCTATGAACCTTGATAACCTAACTGTAATTGAACATGATTTATTTTTAGAAGCTCACCCTTTATTAACTTCTATATGTAAAAAATGGTATATCAATAGTTTTAAGTATTTTAGAAACATGTATAAATCATTTTATTATAGTCGACCTGAGGAGTTAGACAAATGTTTTTATAAATATTACGGCTTAAATAAATTAATAAATTTATTATTAAAAGAAAAACCGGATTTAATTTTACTAACATTCCCTACTCCGGTTATGTCAGTATTGACTGAACAATTTAACATTAATATTCCTGTTGCCACAGTAATGACTGACTATAAAATGCATAAAAATTGGATTACCCCTCATTCTGAAAGATATTATTTAGCTACTGAGGACTTAAAAGAAGAATTTGCATCTATTGGTGTTCCTAAAAATAACATCAAAGTAACGGGTATTCCTATTTCTGATAAATTTGAGGCAGCTATCGATAAAAGTGAGTGGTTAAGTAGCAATCACTTAGATCCTGATAAACCTACTATATTAATGTCAGCAGGTGCTTTTGGTGTTTCTACTGGTTTCGGTCAGATGATTAAAGATATGCTTATCCAAAGTCCACAATCTCAAATAGTTATGATTTGTGGTAAAAGTAAAGAATTAAAACGTAGCTTAACGGGACAATTTAAAGACTATAATAATGTGTTAATTTTAGGTTATACTCAACATATGAATGAGTGGATGGCTTCGAGTCAATTGATGATTACTAAGCCAGGGGGTATAACTATTTCTGAAGCACTGACGAGACAAATTCCTATGATTTTCTTAGATCCAGCACCAGGTCAAGAGTTAGAAAACGCACATTATTTTGAAGCCAAAGGATTTGGTAAGATTGCTTATACACCAAATGATGCTATCTCGTATGTTGCAGAGTTAACATCACAGCCTGACGCTTTAGCAATGATGTCACAACAAATGGACGACTCTAGAGTAACATATTCAACTTATAAGTTATGTAAAGATTTACTAGACCTCATGCATCATTCTAGTCAATATGAGGAAGTATATGGAAAGGTTCCTTTATATGCAAAGCTCTTCGTTAAATAATTACGCACACAATAAAAATTTCATAATCATGCTTATAATATTATTTTTAATGGAATTTGCCCGAGGAATGTATATATTGAGTTATTTATCACTACTTCCAACAGCAACTTCCATAGCGGTAGGTGTTACATCTATCGCTATTTCTATTCATTTTATAGCAGACGCTGCAACCAATTTTGTCATTGGTTTTTTACTCAAACGATTAGGTACTAAAGTAGTATTAACATTAGGTTTCTTACTTGCCTTTTTCAGCTTATTTCTAGTTATTTGGTTTCCAACAAACCCAATTGTCTTAATTGCTAGTGCAATTTTACTAGGAATCGCTGTTAGTCCAATTTGGGTCATAATGTTAGCTAGTGTTGAAGAAAAAAATCGTGGCAAACAAATGGGCTATGTTTATTTTTCTTGGTTGCTAGGTTTATTAGTTGGTATGGTCTCAATGAATATTATCTTTAAATTCCATCCAACGAATTTTGCCTTTATGATGTCACTCATGGTTTTAGTCGCATGGGTATTATATTATTTCGTAAAAATCAGATTAACAAATTACAATACGAAACCTGTAGCCCAACAAATCACACAAATTAAAAATGTAACTAAAAAGCATATGCTGCTATTTCCAGGTATTTTACTACAAGGTGCAGCAATTACTGCATTAGTCCCTATTTTACCTATTTATGCAACAGAAGTTGTTGGCGTATCAACTGTTGAATACACCATTGCACTTATTATCGGTGGCATTGGCTGTGCCATTTCAATGCTTATTCTGTCAAAATTAATAGATAATAATGGAAGACTATTTACCTATAGTGTAATCATCGGTGGTTTCACATTGTATGCATTATTAATTTTTGCATTATCTCTTATTACTAATATTTATATAGTATGGGGACTCGCTGTTTTCATCGGTTTAATGTACGGTCTACTACTACCTGCATGGAATACATTTATGGCAGGTCACATTAATCCTGAAGAACAAGAAGAAACTTGGGGAGTTTTTAATAGTGTTCAAGGTTTCGGTTCTATGATTGGTCCGTTATGTGGCGGACTTATTAAAGAGTTCACGCATAGTGTTAACAATACATTTTATTTTTCAGCACTAGTCTTTTTATTTTTAGCAGTCTTTTATGCGCTCTACTTTATAAAAAACCGCAAAAATTTAATATAAAGTACTACTGACAATCAATAATGTTTTAACGTATATAAAAGTCACGGTCGTAAAATTTAGTTAACACTATTAAATTTTACGACCGTGTTTTTTATAATTACATAGTTGCTATTTAAATGCTTCTTATTGTGAAACTGCTGAGCGGAAACGCCTTGACCCATATCTCCCCTTCTTTATATTTACTAATGTATATTTAAGATTTAAATACAATGATTAATTTTGGTAGCGATTTTGGCCGACTCCTGTGGTAATAGCGCTCGCCGAAGACTACAGGCTGAGGCAGTGCTCGCGGAAAGCGTGCACAAAAAAACTGCCAACAAAGCCGGAAACTTTGTCGACAGTCTAGCCTAATCAAGTATTATTTCAATTAGGTTTTATTGCAATAATACCTTTTATTTCACTAGAGCTAACATTGTTAGTCTCTATGAGGATAATTTACAATTAAGCTAAATTAAAAGTATCTTCAACTTTCCACTTTTCAGCTTCATCATCATATTTCACTAAAGAAACTTGATCAATAGTTTCTTTATAATCAATACCTGCTAATTTAACTTGTCCATAAATATCTTCGAATTCTTGACTTGTTAATCCTTGAGCAATTGTAAAATGTGGAACAAACGGATGATCAGGTTGTCCATAAAAATCACCATTATTAAATTGATCAAACAAGTTTTGAATTTCATCTGTTTTTTGCACTTTAAAATAAATAACATTATTTATCGGTGCAAAGCTAGAAGCCTTAGTTGCATGCACATCGATTGGTTGAAGCCCTTCTAGACGTGATTTAATATCTTCTTTAACAGCTTCGAAATCTTCATCTTTAATCTCAAATTGCCCTTTAATTGTAATATGCGGCATAATTGTCGCATAATGTGAATCATAACGCTTACGGTAAGCATTTACTTCATCTTGAAATGCTTTTGACGGAATTAATGCTAATCCTAAAATCATTGAAATTCCTCCTTTGTTTAACATATTACCATTATAGCAAATTTCAGAAAAATTCGTTACTTTAAACTTTATTTAACTTCAATTTTTAGTTTTTATTAAAAAGAAATATTATCTGATAAAAAATAAGTAAGTGTATCAGCTAATAATGGTTTCCAAGATTTCCAACGATGACCACCATCAAATTCTTGATAGTAATAGGTCATTTCCTGTGTTGCTAATAATTGATTCAATGCTCTATTAGGCGTTAAAAAATCGGCTCTTTTACCAGTTGTTGGTAAGGCAAAATCGGCCTCCTCTAACCCTACAGTATGCCAAACTGTTAAAATGTCAGTAAATTGACATCTTTGCACCAATGTTGTAATCACGTCGTCATGTTGTGGACTAAGCATACCTACTTGGCTAAACACGCGTGGATAAGTTAACGCCGTTATTAAAGCAACACTGGCTGCTAAACTATCTCCAAGTAGTAGTCGTCCATTACCTACTTTATAAGTCGGAAATTGTTGATCTATATACGGTAATATTTCTTGAGCCATAGCTTTAACTGTTAAAGGTGTACGCTCACCTTGTGGGTGAAACTCTGCTCTTCTTTTATCTACCGATTCATAGTTAAATCCAACAAATATCGCTCTTTCTACTTCATTGTTTGCTCTTAATTTTTCATAAGTTCTATGAATTTGTCCAAAACTATAAAAGTCTTTACCATCAAAGCAAAATACTACTTTATATTTAAATAAGGCTGTATAGTCTTTGGGTAAATAAATAGACAACTTAATATCCCTCTCTAATATTTTACTGGGAAAGTTAATTTCATTTACGCTTCCTGCTTGAAACTCGGTCATAAAAATATGCGCCTCCTAGTTTTCTTAACGCCATTGTACCAAGAGACGCAGTATTTTCAAATATACTGACTAGTATTAAATTGTATAGATTTACTCTTTTTGTCGTTCTTTTTCAAGCCGTTCAGGATAATCATAGTGCCAAAATACTGCGTTAGGCACTTCATTCTTATCTGGTTTATATATCGCTTGCTTACCTGAACCCAATTTTTTCTTTTGTCGCTCATAATCTTTCAAAGCATTGATTGCTGGGCGATGTAATATCCATATAGCTATGATGTTTAACCATGCCATTAAGCCAACACCTAGATCACCCATACCCCAAGCAGCCTCTGCAGTTTTAACGGCACCAAAAATAGTTGCAGCTATTAAAATTATACGTGTTACGTTAATCCAAAAGAATGTGTTGGAATAATTTTTATTTTTTGTAAGATAGGTTATATTGGTTTCTGCAATATAGTAATACGCTAATATTGTAGTAAAAGCAAAGAAGAATAATGCAATCGCTATAAAGTACGACCCAATACCAGAAAATGCTGGATCGAAATGATATGAACTACCTTGGAATGCTTTATCAATACCAGCTTGTGCATACATTGCAGTACCAGAATAATCTTTGTCACCATTAGCCATAGGTACAAAAATTTCGTTATTTTCAATAAGTCTCGGACCACCATCACTATTTGTTTTACCATCAGTAACATTGTAAGTGCCAGATAATAAAATAATAAGTGCTGTAGCTGTACAGACAAACAATGTATCAACATACACAGAAAATGATTGTACTAATCCTTGTTTGGCAGGATGAGACACTTCAGCAGCCGAAGCCGCATGAGGCCCTGTACCTTGTCCTGCTTCATTTGAGTAGAGTCCACGTTTCACTCCAATTTCAATCATAGCCCCTACAATGCCACCAAAAGCAGCTTCCATTCCGAATGCTGATTTAAAAATTAACGCAAATAAAGCTGGTACATGTTCGATATTTATAATGATAATAATAACTGCCATTAAAATGTACGCAATCGCCATGAAAGGTACGATAGCAGTGGCAGCATTAGCAATCCATTTAATACCACCGAAAATAATTAACGCTAATAACACAGCTAAAGCTATAGCTATTATCCATGCATCAAAACCAAAAGCATTTTTCATTGAACTTGCAATTGCATTTGATTGAACACCTGGTAGCAAAAGCCCTACCGAAATTACTGTAACAATCGCGAATATTAAACCATAAATTTTCCCAATTTTACCTTTCATTCCATATTCAATGTAGAAAGCAGGTCCACCACGATATTCCCCTTTTTCTTCACGTTTGTAGATCTGACCTAATGTCGATTCTATAAAGGCACTACTCGCACCTAAGAACGCTGATGCCCACATCCAAAATACTGCACCAGGGCCCCCAATAAAAATAGCTGTAGATACACCTACAATATTACCTGTTCCCACACGTCCTGCTAAAGATAAAGCAATCGCTTGGAAACTTGATATCCCAGTAGGTGATTTCTCACCTTGAAACATCAACCTTATCATTTCTTTAAAATGTCTAATTTGAACAAAACGCATCATAAACGAAAATATTACACCGGTTAACAACAAACCATAAACTAGCGGTTTACTCCATACTAATTCATTAAGCCATGCAACAAAATTTTCTAACATCATTTTATCCCCCTTGTCATATCACAGTATTTGCGTGATATAATGCTTATTATTATACACATATGTAAGCGCTTGCACAATGGATATTTTTTACTTTTCCATTCATTAATTGTAGATTTATGAATGGTTCTATTTTTGTCTTTTGTTGTGCCACGTTATAAGCTATACTAAAGTGTAATCTATTATTGCTTTAGGAGGACAGTTCTATGTTAAATAAAGTATGGTTTAGAACTGGGATTGCCTTAATAATCCTATTTATACTAATTAAATTAGTAATGGAAGTTCATTCCATCTTCATACCGTTTATCATTATTTTACAATCTGTACTTCTACCATTGTTATTAAGTGGTTTTTTATTCTATCTATGTCTTCCTTTTCAAAAGATTTTAGAGAAATATAATGTACCACGTTGGGGAAGTATCACAATTATCTTTATCGGGTTAATCATTGTTATCGGCATCATCGTCGGTATTGTAGGTCCAATGATTGTAGAACAAATTGATAATTTGATCCAACAAATCCCTATGTTACAAAATGAAGTACAAAATATTATCCAATTTTCATTAAACCAAATGGAACGCTTGCCGTCAGATGTTACGGAAAGAATCAATAAAGTTGTTGGCTCTATGGGTGATAACGTTGCTGATATTTTATCTAATTCATTAAGTTATATTACTTCTATTATTTCAACAATGTTCTTATTAATTATGGTTCCATTTTTCTTAATCTATATGTTAAAAGATCATGAGCGTTTTATACCATTTATTGCACGCATTTTTAAAGGTGAACGCAAAGTATTTGTTGTAGATTTATTGAAAGATTTAAACGAAACTGTAAAATCTTATATCCAAGGTCAAGTAACAGTAAGTTTAATTTTGGGACTAATCTTATATATCGGCTATTCTATTTTAGGTTTAAATTACACACTATTATTAGTAATGTTCGCGATTGTAGCAAATATGATCCCATTCCTAGGTCCTTGGATGGCGTTTGCACCAGCAGGTATTATCGCAATTATTCAAAGCCCTTCTACATTTATTTGGGTTTGTATCATTACATTAATTGCACAACAATTAGAAGGAAATGTCATAACACCTAACGTTATGGGTAAATCTTTAAATATTCACCCATTAACTATCATTGTAGTGATTTTAGCTGCAGGTAATTTAGGTGGCTTTATGCTAATACTTATTGCTGTACCATTATATGCAGTAATTAAATGTATTGTTAGAAATATTTTCAACTATAGACAAAAAATTATAGATAAAGCACAATCTACTGTGCATGATTAACGGATGGACTTAAATACCCAATCGTAAAATAAGAGGACTAATCCTTATATGGATTGGTCCTCTTTATTATCTTAGCCTCTTTTTATCATCAGTTCATATATAAAAAACGTTGGTGCATGCACCAACGTTTTACACTTTATTATTTTATTGCATGATAGCCGCTATCTACATGAATGTTTTCACCAGTAACACCACTTGCAAAATCACTTAATAAGTATGCAGCTGTTTTACCCACTTCTTCTTGAGTTACATTACGTTTTAACGGTGCGCGTTCTTCAATTTCTTTAAGAATAGTATTGAAACCGCCAACCCCTTTAGCACTTAATGTACGAATTGGACCTGCAGAGATAGCATTAACACGAATATTATCTTCACCCAAATCCGCTGCTAAGTAGCGTACATTAGCTTCTAAACTAGCTTTAGCTACTCCCATTACATTGTAATTAGGTACAGCATATTCGCCACCGATATACGTAGTAGCAACAATACTACCACCCTCAGTCATTAATTTTTTAGCTTCTCGAGCTACAATAGTTAATGAGTATGAACTAATATCTTGCGCTAATAAGAAACCATCTCTTGAGGTATCAGAAAAACGGCCACGTAAGTCTTCAACATTACCGAATGCGATAGAGTGATATACACCATCAATGTGTCCTACTTCTTCGCCAATTTTAGCAAATCCTGCAACGACATCTTCATCGTTTTGTACATCAACTTGATACATATGTGTTTCAGTTTGGTTTAATTGCTCAACTAGACGCTCCAATTCTTTTTTACTACGTTCTTTACGATATGTAAATACTAGTTTAGCACCTAATTCATCTAGCACTTTTGCCACACCAAAACCAATACTACGTTTATTCGCAATACCCATAATAACATACGTTTTATTTTCCAAATTAAACATTAGACTAACTCCTTTAATTTATATAAATTGATTTCACTTCAATGATTGTTTAGTACAATCCACATTATATTACTTAATTATACCAGTAATTATTTTAACATTGCTACATTTAACTGAACAATTAAATACATTAATTTAATTATTTAATTTGTATTATGTTAAGTAAGTCGCCTACTGGACATGGGCGTTGTTAATAATAAAATTCTAATTCTCGTTTTAATTCATCTACATATTCTTTAGAGCCAGTTACAATTAATCTATCACGATAACGTAATTGCGTATCACCATGAGGTACGATAGATTCATTATTACGAATAATTCTTACAAAAATAATATCGCCATCGAATGGGAAGTTACGTAATTGTATTTGATCATATTTATGATTCAACATCGCAATTTCGTATAATGAAGTTTCTACATTACTTAAGATATTTAACATATTAGGTGTTTCAATTAGACCTTTAAGCAAAATTTTATTACTTAAATAACTACTAAAGATTTCAATACCTTGTGCACGTAATTCTTGATCATCGGTATTACTTTCCAAACGACAAATAACACGTTCAACGCCTCGTTCTTTAGCCATTAACGCTACCTTTTTGTTAATATCATCGTCATTAGTAGAGCAGACAACGATATTTCTTTTGAACAAACCTAATCTATCTAACATGTCCGCTTCATAATCAGCAATTTCAATCATAGATATCTCATCAGCTAATTTACGTTTATCACTTAAATCTGTTCGATAGTACAATGAAACTTGGTATAACTGAGATGCTAAATTTTGAGCAATTGGTATCGTTAATTGGTTTTTCCCAATCATACTGACCTCAATTTTGCGTGTTGCTTCTTCAGGCATTGGGAACATTTTTTTAAATACGATCGGCACGAATACACATGTAATGACAGCACTTAAAATTAAAATGCCTGAAATTTCTGGTGTGATTGTTCCTAATTGTTCCGCAATTTTTGCCGAAGCAATAACCAATGATAATGTTGACGTTAATAAAAATGCTGTAGAAATCGTCGTTTTTTGATCAAACCAACGTCTTATATAAAAGACCGGAATTAATTTTGACACTAAAAAAGCTGCCATTAATAACGGAATAATAATTAACAGTGACGGTTCTTTTATTAAAGAAGGGATGTTTAAATCTACCCCAACCATTATAAAGAATATTGGTATGAAGAAACCGTAACCAAAGGAATCTAATTTTTCCACTAAATCTTCGTCTGGTTTTAACAAGGAAACAACGACACCGGCTAGAAACGCACCCAAAATATTTTCTGCACCAGCACCTTCTGCTAATGCTACTAATAATATGATTAGCGCAAATACTGCTCTAATACCGATTTGGGTAGTACCGTCCATTAACTTTTGTAAAAACTGCGCTTTCTTGAATACGCCACCGATTAAATAAAAGACAACTGTAAACACAACTAATGTGCTAATTAACCAAATAGAACCACTATGTGAAGCATGAATTGTGCCATATGCTGTTAATAAAATCATAGTAACCAAATCTGCTAAGACAGCAACGAGTAAGATAAACTGTCCAATAGTCGTTCTCATAATGTTCATTTCTTTTAATGTAGGTACAACGACGCCTAATGAGATTGTCGAAATAATAATAATCATTAACAAGACGTCATCTATCAATCCAAACCACTTAAAGAGATAGGCAAAGACAATCGAAATTATCATAATAAACATAAAGACAGTAACAGCCAATTGTAAATGTCCCGGCACTTTTTTCTTCTCATTTTTACTATTACTACCTTTTTTAGAATCTTTTTTAAAGGCAGTAAAGTCTATTTCTAATCCACTTAAAAACATTAAAAAGATAAATCCTAATGTCGACAAAATATTAAGCATAGCATCTCTTTCTACAAGATTCAGAAAAGAGTTACCAATCACAATACCCATAAGTATTTCAGCAACGACGACTGGAATAAAAGTAATATTAAGTCTGTTGACAATAATAGGTGTTAAAAATGCTGCTAAAACAACTATAACAAGTGATACAAATTCCATATTGCCTCCTATAATAAATAAGACATGAATGACGTCGCTAGGCCAAAGTAAATTAGCATACTTACGATATCATTAATTGTTGTAATAAACGGCCCACTAGCAACTGCCGGATCAATATTAAGTTTGTTCATAACTAGAGGTATCATTGAACCAACTAACGTTCCTACTGTCATCGCTATAGTTAAGCTACTTGCAACAATAAGCCCTAAAATAGGTTGTTGGTACAGGACAATAATAATCATTAATAGAATAGCAGCACATACTAAACCACTTAAAAATCCACTTCCAGTTTCTCGTAATGCCACTTTGAATTTACTTTGTTCATCAATTTCACCAGTTGATATATTACGTACTGAAACGGCTAACGATTGTGTACCAGAATTACCTGACATGCCACTAATAATTGGAATAAAAGCTGCTAATAGTGCAACTTGTGATAATGTGTCTTCAAATGAGCCTAATATTGTGGCAGTTATCATACCTAGAAATGTTAATATAATAAGCCAAGGCAAACGCTTTAAAGCAGTTTTAGTAACAGAATCATTCGTAGCATCGACGTCACTAACACCTGCTAAACGTGAGTAGTCTTCGCTTGCTTCTTCATCTATTACATCTAAAATATCATCAATGGTAATAATACCAAGAAGATGATCTTGATAATCGACAACCGGCATAGCTATAAAATCATAATCTCGCATTTTTTGTGCTACGTCTTCTTGGTCATCAGCTACATTTGCACTAATAACACGTTCACTCATAATATCTTCAATATATGCATCATTTTCAGCAATAATTAAATCCCTTAATGACAACACACCAACCAATTGTTTATCATCATTCACTGCGAAAATTACATAAATGGTTTCTGCGTCTGGAGCTTGTTCTTTAACGTGCATCAATGCTTCTTTCACTGGCATAGTAGCCTTTAACGAAATATATTCAGTAGTCATGATACCGCCGGCAGTGTCTTCTTCATAATGCAGCAATGCTTTTATTTCTTTGGCATCATCTTTATTCATTAAAGTTAAGAGGCTGACTATTTTTTGTTTTGATAAATTGTTCATTATGTCTACAGCATTATCATATGACATATCTTCTAACACATGACTGGCATAGGATGCATTCATCGTATCAAAAAGTGCTTCATACTCTTCTTCATCAATTTCTAATTGATCGAAAAAATTAGCTACTTCTTCTGGAGATAAGACTTCAAATATACGTTGTCGAATTTCATCCTCGCTATCTTCAAAATACTCACTTTGTTCATATGTATGCATTGTTAAAAATTCAGTTCTAAATTCATCTATATGATTTTGTAACAATAAATCATCAAGTAAAACTTTATTATATACGTTTTCATCATCTAGTGTGATTGTTTCATTCTCATTATTCATAGTCGACACCTCCAGAATATATTTAAAATTATAGCATATTATAAATAGTAGTAAGTTTATCTGTTTGATCTTCAATTGTAATGATTTGTTGCGTAATAGGATGCGTGAAGGAAACACGCATACATTGTAGTAGTTGATGATGATAACGGGATGTTATCCCCCCATATAACCCATCTCCTACTAGTGGATGACCTATATGCTGAAAGTGAACTCTAATTTGATGTGTCCTTCCAGTTAGTAACTTGACCTGACATAAACTAAAGTTGTCTGTAGAAGCTAAACATTTAAAATGTGTTTCTGCGTATTTACCAGTTGGATCTACCATCCTTTGAATAATACTGTCAGGATGCCTCTTTATCGGTGCTTTGATTATTCCATTATCCTGTACTTTACCCATACAAATACATAAATAACGCTTATCTATTTGCGTTTCAGACATTAAATGATGAATATACCCATGTTTCGTAAATATAACAATACCTGAAGTATTACGATCTAACCGTGTAACGATATGTGGCACATAGCGTGTGAAAGATTGCTGTAAATATGCAAGCACTTGTTCTACTAAACTTTGATGTAAGTGTTCTCTAGAAGGTGCAATATTTTGATTCGCTGATTTCGATACAATAAGAATATAATCATCTTCAAATAAAATAGTTAATGGTGAATGATAAGGCTGTAAATTGAAACTCGGTTGTTCCTGAGGCAAACAAACAACTAACTCATCACCTTCAGTTAATTTTTTTCTTACCGTTACATGCTCATTATTAACAACTAAAGCGCCATTATTTTTAATGGCGCTTATCGTCTTACGTGAGTATAAATGTCTGTGTAAAAAATCTTTCAGCATTTCATTACGAAAGATTCGGTAGACAAATTTCATCAAATATCGTCCTCACTAGAAATGAATGAATCATGCACTCTCTTCCAAAATGGAAATGGTCTAAATCTAGCAAATCGCACTTTTTCATTCGCAACTCGAAATTGAATGGCATTGACATTCTTATGTTTTATACTTACATGATCAATTGTTGTTAAAATAGTGTCATGGTTCACAGGTGTAATTAAACAAGTATGATGTTTAGGTAAGACTAATGGTGAACCTACTGTTCTAAATACTCTATTATTTATAGATGCAATTTCTGCTATTTGCATTGCCTCTAAAGATGGATGAATAAGTGCACCACCAAGTGCTTTATTATAAGCTGTTGAACCTGAAGGTGTAGATACACATAATCCATCACCTCTAAAACGTTCAAATTGCTTACCACGTATATTTACGTCCACAACTAATGTTGAACCATTTTCGGTTTTCATTGTCGCTTCATTTAACGCTAAATATCTTGTTTCATAACCATTGTCATTATATCGCACTATGATTTCTAACAATGGATATTCAATTACTTGGAATTGTGAATTATTAATTTCTATTATTAATTTTTCTACTTCATGTGGTAACCAATCTGCATAAAAGCCGAGATGCCCAGTATGTACCCCGACAAAAGCGCAACGTGATAACATATGACTATATTTATGAAATGCTTGAAGTAAGGTGCCATCTCCACCTACAGAAATTACAATTTCTGGGTTGTCTTCATCTTCTACCATATTAAAGTCTTCCATATGGTTTATCATTTTATGCTTTAAGGCATTAGATTTAGAATCGCCTTTAGATAATATTGTATAACGCATGGATATACACCTCACTAGTCATTGTTATGTTTTTTCGCTCGCTTTTTGGAATAATATTGTTGTGCCTCTTGAATCTCATCTTTAATTTCCGACATTTCTTCATCTAATAAAAATGCCGCTTCAGCCGCACGTTCAAGTCTATGTTGGATTTCAGGCGGATAATCACTATCATATTTATAACGCAATGTATGTTCAATCGTCGCCCAAAAATTC
This sequence comes from Staphylococcus arlettae, assembly GCF_002902345.1. GTDB lineage: Bacteria > Bacillota > Bacilli > Staphylococcales > Staphylococcaceae > Staphylococcus > Staphylococcus arlettae. The sequence goes on along the minus strand of NZ_PPQB01000010.1, from coordinate 334,016 downwards.
ATCGCTAATGTACGGATTTGTATTTCAGCCAATATTCTTTTTTTACCTGACAGTGTTTCTATTGGATATTCTATAATCACGTGATATGAACGATAACCACTTTGCTTAGTATTACTAATATAATCACGTTCTTCAACAACATTAAAATCTTTACGTTGCCTTAGTAGATTAACCACAACATCAATATCATCCACAAACTGACACATCATACGTAAACCTGCTATATCATACATTTCTTCATGTAATCGATCAAAAGGGATATGTCGCTTATTCGCTTTGTCGATAATACTAGTCATAGGTTTAACCCTACCAGTGACAAATTCAATTGGTGATGCTTGTTCACCAACTTCGTATTGTTTACGTAAACCCTTTAACTTTATTTTTAATTCATCTACAGCTTGTTTATATGGAGCTAAAAACTGATCCCATTGATTCATTGCGTCTCACTCCGCTTCACTCTAATTCAAACGTGTCTTCAACTACTGAAACAAACTCCTTACCATAATTTGAATTACCCTTAATATTTTCTAATATGTAAGTTAGTTCGTTATTAAATTCTGTTAATTCTAACGTGTCATTAACTATTATTTTTTTACCTTTATTTTCGTGTAACATCGACCATGTTTCTTGTACAAAAATAAGGTATGTATAAGATTCCCCATTATCTAAAATATGTGCGAAGGCATGATTATCACTATCAACAAGCATTTGTCCTGCTTCTTGTAATCCTTCTATTGATTCTTCGGTATAGCAAAGAATGCTATCATCTGTAATTTTGATTTCGTTAACATAAATACGCATGCTTGTTCCTCCTTATTCTTCATTAGTTTAACATAATTTCCTATTACATAACACGTCACATGACTATTATGAAATCCAACTTTTTTAAAGATTTATTATGTATATATAGTATTATTTTTTCGGATTACTTTAAATCTACAACAAAATTTTGCATAATAAAAGCCGAGGAGTGAATTATTTTGGCTACAAATAATGAAATTGAATTCAAACAATTATTAACAGCAACACAATACGACAATTTAACAGATTTTTACTTTAAAAATGAGACACCATTTTCACAAACGAATCATTATATAGACACACCAGATTTTCAATTAAAAGCACAACGTTGTGCATTGCGCATTCGTGTAAAAGACCAACACAATGAAATGACGTTAAAAGTTCCAGCCGCAGTAGGATTATTAGAATATAACTTCGATACTACTGTACAACCTGAAATTAACGCACCACTACCTCCTTCTCAACTGCCTCAAGATATCAAAGACGTTTTATCGCAAATGCATATTGATATCGAATCACTAGTAATATTAGGTTCACTTACCACTGAACGTTTAGAACGAGAGATAGACAATAATCTATTAGTCCTAGATAAAAGTACTTACCTAAATACAACTGATTATGAATTAGAATATGAAGTCCAAGAGTATAACTCAGGTTTGGCACAATTTCATGCGTTATTAGCAGAACATGATATCGATGCTGTCACACCCGATAATAAAGTACAACGTTTCTTTAACCGTAAAGAAGAGTTGCAATAATAAACACGGACAATTCTCCTAAAAGTCGAATTACTTTCATATGTAAATATTCATGTTATATTATTAATATATAAATGAAATATGGTGATAACAATGACTCAAACACCTTATGAAATTATCGGTTCTGAAGCTTTATACAACATGATTGATCACTTTTATATGCTTGTAGCAAAAGACCAACGTATAAACCATTTATTTCCTGGAGATTTTGAAGAAACGAGCCGTAAACAAAAACAGTTTCTGACCCAATTTTTAGGTGGTCCAAGTCTCTATTCACAAGAGCACGGACATCCAATGCTTAAAAGACGTCATTTAGATTTTACTATCACGACATTCGAACGTGATGCTTGGCTAGAAAATATGGCTACTGCAATTACAGCAGCTCAGTTTCCTGCAGGTGTAGGTGATTATTTATATGAACGTCTACGTCTAACTGCTAATCATATGGTAAATTCCGAAAATTAATTGTAGGTGAAAACACATGACTGGAGAATTAAAAATGATACATGCTAATAGTCGTGAAGATGCCAATCTTTCACCTGTAAGTAAAATAGAAATTTATTCATTTTTCGATCCATTCAGTACAGATTGTTTCAAACTATCTGCAATTCTGTCTAAATTGCGCCTTGAATATAAGCAATATATCCGAATTAGACATATTCTAAACCCATCTTTAAGAGTTTTAACGAAATGCCAAGCTCAAAGTACTTCTGATTTAGATAATATTGCACTAGCTTATAAAGCAGCTGAATTACAAGGTAGATTGCGTGCAGAAAGGTTCATACACCTTGTACAAAATGAAATAATCACAAAAAAAGATATTATTACTGAGGGTATGGTCAATGATTGTATAAATAATGCTGGTATAGATTACGATGTGTTCAAAGAAGACTTACACAATAAAGTACTAAAAGAAAGCTTGCAAGTTGATTTACACATTGCACGAGAAATGGATATTACCGAAGCGCCTTCATTAGTATTCTTTAGCGAAGATGTACATGAAGAAGGCTTGAAAGTAGAGGGATTGTATCCTTATCATATTTATACTTATATCATAAATGAATTGATGGGCACATCAATAGAAAAAGAATTACCTCCAAAGTTAGAAGAATATATTCAACAACAACAACTCGTAACCAAAGAGGAACTCCTAACAATTTATGAATGGCCCGAAAAGGTATTAAATAAAGAACTTAAAAAATTAGCATTGCAACAAAAAATAGAAAAATTACGTGATCCAAAAGGAACATTTTGGAGAGCCAAATTATGAACCAAAAAAATCCCGCTAGCGTCCATAGCGCTTGCGGGATTTTTTTATATACAATTTTATTATTTTGCAAATACTGCAAAACGCTGTTGTACATAATGTGCATTAGCAATTTCATCGACAATCGCTATCGCAAAATCAGCATAGCTTACATAATCACCGATAACTTCATCGTTGCTTATACGATATTCTCCTGTACGGTTACCTTCGTATTGAAAGTCTGGAGCTGGACTTACGAATGTCCATTGTACATTAGATTGGTTTTTCAGCTCCTCTAATGTCTTGCCTTGTGCTTGAGCAGTAGCCTTAAATTGTTCTGGAAACTCTGGTGTATCTATTAATTTTATTTTATGATCAGCATCTACATACAAACTACCTGCACCACCTACGACAATAAAACGTGTGGGACTATTAGCTATTAAACTTGTCAAATGCGCTATCGCTTGACTATGTTCGTATTGTTTATGTGGGTCTGGTTGACCAAAGGCATTGACGATAACATCAAATGGCGCTACGTCATCTTGATTTAAGTCAAACAAATCTTTTTGAATTACTTGTGAAGCAATTGTTTTATTGTTATTTCTTACTATTGCTGACACATCAAATCCCCTGTTTATTGCTTCTTCAGTAATCAATTTACCGGCTTTCCCATTCGCTCCTACTACAGCTATTTTCATATGAACGCCTCCTACTTGTAACTATTTTAAATACAAGTTAAATATAAGACTTTTCTTAAAAGAAGTCAAAGAGAAATGCTTAAGTAGTAAAAAAAGACATAAAAAAACGCCGTGTCTGATTACACGGCGCTAAACAAAGGGGATGGGAGAAATTTCTCACTTCAAACAAAGGGGTATGTTTGTTATGTGATTAATTTCATGTACATAATATAACACGCCCTCCCCCCCTTTTCAACCATTTAAACTGAATAAATTAAATTTGTCACAAACTCGTCAAATTGAAAACGAATTCATTCATATTAAGCTTTCATAAGTTTTTCAAATGCATCTAATTTTTGTTCAAATACTTCACATGCTTGCTCAATTGGCTCTGGTGATGTCATATCAACACCCGCATTTTTTAGTATTTCAATTGGATAGTCGGAACTACCTTTTTTCAAGAACTCATTAATATAGCGTTCTACTGCGGGTTGCCCTTCTGTTAAAATTTGATGGCTTAAACTTTGGGCTGCACTATAACCAGTAGCATATTGATATACATAATAATTCATATAGAAATGAGGTATGCGTGACCATTCTTTACTAATATGTTCGTCAGTTTCTACTGCATCACCGAAGTATAGTTTATTCAATGCTGCATATTCTTCATTCATACGAGTTGCTGTTAAAGGTTCTCCCGCTTCTTCAATTTGGTGAATTTTATGTTCAAATTCAGCAAACATTGTTTGGCGGAATAATGTAGCACGGAAGCGCTCTAATTCTTGGTTGAGTAGTAATAAACGTCTATCGTCATCTAAATGTTTATCCATGTAATCACTCAATAATGCTTCATTACATGTCGATGCCACCTCTGCTACGAAAATAGTATAATCACTAGCGTTAGCAGGTTGATGCTTACGACTGAAATAACTGTGTACAGAATGGCCAAATTCATGAACAAGTGTATATAAATCAGAGACAGTATTTGACCAGTTGAGTAAAATAAACGGATTAGTCAAATGAGCACCAGAAGAATAACCACCAGAACGTTTGCCTTTATTTTCAAAAACGTCTACCCAGCGATTGTTCAAGCCTTCTCTTACTACATTCATATATTCTTCGCCCATTGGTTCCAATGCCTTTAACATCCATGACTTAGCTTCTTCATATGGCATATCAAATTTAACATCTTTTACCAACGGCGTATAAAGATCATACATTTTCATATCATCTAATTCTAATAATGATTTACGCAGTTCAGTATAACGATGTAATAGTGGTAAATATTTATGAACTGTTTTCACTAGGTTGTCATAAACTTCCTCTGGAATGTGATTATTACTTAAAGCTGCTTCTCTTGCTGTTTGATAATTATGTGAGCGCGCATTAAATATACTTGTTTTTACTTCGCCTGCTAAGGTTGCACTTAACGTATTATTATAGGCACCATATTTATTATATAAATTATTGTATGCTGATTGACGTAACACTCTATCATCCGACTCTAAACATTTAATAAATGTACCTTGTGTTAATGGATGTTTATTACCTTCACTATCAACAGCGTCTTCAAACTCTAAATCTGCATTACTAAACATACCATAGACATTATTCGGCGTAGATAAGGCATCTTGTGCTTGAGACAGTAATTTTTCCTTATCTGCACTTAACACGTGAGGGCGCTTTTCATTAATTAATTTCAAATCAAATGCAAATTGTTGTAAAGGTTCATACGCTTCAATATAACTTTGTATTTGTGCTTCATCTATTTGTAAAATTTCAGGCACTAAAAAGCTCCAACTAGCATTAAATTTAATAATGAGTTGGTGTGCTCTTGATTCTAAACCAGTGTATTTATCATTTGCAGTATCTTGATCTTGTTTTAAATGCGCATATACATACACTTTTTCCAATTTGGAACCAACTTCTTGTTCTAGAGCTAATGCTTGGTATAGTGTTTCAGCACTATCTGCTAAATGCCCTTTAAATTGTTCTTCTTGACCTAAATATGATTCAACCTCAGCGAATGCTGTTTCAAAAGCATCATCTGATTCAAATATTGTTGTTAAATCCCATGTATACTCAGGATATTTAGTTTCTTGTTCTTCTCTTGTTAATTGTTGACTCATAACTTTCTAAACCTCCTAGAAATCTAATTGTTATAATTTTCTCATGACACGTCTAATTTTGCACGTTATATTGTTTACTAGTTTTATAATGCTGAGCAAATCGATTTATCAAACGTTGTAACTCTTTTGTAGTATTAATATTTGGCGTAGCAAATGTACGTCTCTTTAAACTATTCACTACTTGTGTTACTTGAAAATTAGGTAGTTGTAATTCGTAAATATAACGTAATTGCCATAAAACAGGGTGGGTTTTTATTAATAGTTGCTCAGGATATACATAACCTAAATGCTTAGCTACCCATTGTTCTGTAAGTTGTAATTGATACATTAAACTTAATGTCGGTTCTAACACTGACTTCCTTTTGCGACAAAATTGCAAATACTTTAATATACTTTGCTCAGGGATTTTAGCAGTTGATACTCTTTGTTGCTCTGAACAGTTATTGAACGTAAATTGATTTAATTTATTATAGACCCCTTTAAACTTGTTATGACCGTACGCCATAATTTGTGTTATTACGTATAATCGTTCACTAGTTGCATGCCACGCAAATAATCTACGTAATTGAGGCTGAATACAAGCACTTTGAAAATCCGTTAATTTAAAATAGTTATACTTTACTGTAGGTAACAAAACTATCCAACAAACCATGTAACCAAGTGATTCATAGTTAGAAGTACGGCGTTGTAGTTCAACTAGCGTAATGTTGGAAAATTGTAGTTCCACTACTACTTTATTATTTAGTAATAAATCCGGTATTTGTGAACCTTGGCGTATTTGTGGTTCGATTTGCACCTCATAACCTAATAATTGTAAGTCTTGCGCTAAACGATATTTCGCTTTATAGTGTGTCAGCGTTTCCCCACTATGATTAGGTCGACAATTTCGTTTAATATGTGTGAAATGAGCTCTTTTAACTGTTCCTTGTCGTAATACCACTGTTTCAGCACAATGCGGACAAAAATAAGCACTACCTCTTTGTGCTTCATGTGCAGTTATCAATGATCCGTTATTTTGTTTAGCATAATACATTTTTTCACCTCATAAGGATACACGACACTACTCATCGAATTACTTTTAAAAGCAAAAAAATAAGCCATAAAACTATGGCTTATTTGTCTATACTGTATTTATTTTATTCTACTGTATCAGGAAAATAACGACGTACTTGAGAAGTCACGTTATGACTCATAATAATTTTCGCATAATCATTTAAATATACTTCTGACTTGTCTGTAGGATGTGCAAATTCTAACAATTGACTATAGCAATCATTAATAATTTCTTGCTCTACACTTTCATCGAAGTACATAGCATAATAATATTGATTATTAAGACTGAACAGTAAGTCTTCAAATTCATTGATAACGATATTATGTTGATGTGCATAACTAATTACTTCTTCAAAGTCATTGAATTTTACAATTACAGTACGAACATTTTGTTGTTTGTGTTCTTTTTGTTCTTGCTGATTACTAGTTGATTGTTGTGCTTTTTGTTCAAGCAATTCTTCTAGGCTGTCATCTTGGTCAAACGTTTGTGATAAAATATCGCTTACTTGATAATCTAATTGCTCATTGGCTTCATCGTCAGACATATTCATTAAATCTTCGTTTTTCGATTTAGAAATGGTAACTTCTACGCCTTTTTCAAAAGCATGAACTTGAATCCATAATGGACCTTCTACGACAAAATCTTCTTCTTCATTTACTTCTTCCATCATATTCCAAAAGAATTCTTCGCCACGCTTACGATTAGTCCATAAATCTTCGCGTTTAAATCCTCTAGCTTCAATGTCACTATAAGTTATAAATAACTTCACTGTTGTATCGTCAACACGCTCTATTCTCATATCATCTCACTCCTTACAGTCGATGAATAGTAACCATATTGTATTAGAACGTAGTAAGAATTACAATCGTTTTGTTTGATTAAATTTTACTATCATCTATCGATTTCTTATAATAACACATACCCTACTATATACCAAAAAAACAGCACTTTTTTATAGCGCTGTTTTTTTGAATTTCACAATTCATTCACAATTTCTAATTTTTATAACGTTACTTCATTTAATGTATAATTAATCAACCATGCGTTGTGCTTCTTGCAATTGGAAAGTACGTACTTTACGTGGTAAGAAACGTCTGATTTCATCTTCGTTGTAACCTACTTGTAAACGTTTATCATCTAAAATGATAGGACGACGTAATAAGCCAGGATTATCTTGAATAATTGCATATAAATCTTGAAGTGGTAATGCGTCAATATCAACATTCAATTTTTGATATGTTTTTGAACGCGTAGAAATAATTTCATCTGTTCCATCTTCAGTCATTTTTAAAATTTGTTTAATTTCATCAATTGTTAGGTGCTCAGAAAAAATGTTTCGCTCCGTATACGGAATGTCATGTTCTTGTAACCATGCTTTCGCTTTACGGCAAGATGTGCAACTTGGTGAAGTAAATAATGTTACCATACATCTCACTCTCCTATTTTCATGAATAAAATTCATTGTTCACATTATTTATATGATTAAGAAGTTATTGTATCGTAATGATTTTTATCTTTCTTAACCTTACATACGTTAGTATACCCCTTCAACATTAAAATTAAATGAGAAATTCACAATTTTTCTAAAAACTTTTTAAAAATTCTCAAATCTCATGTGACCTTTAACACTAAATCTGGAGTATATATCTAGTTTAACATAACTTACAAATGATTAAAATACTGTTATAATGAATGCAAAGTTATTAATAAATTAGAAAGTAGGCATCACACAAATGGAAACATTATTTTCAGGTATCCAACCAAGTGGTATTCCAACCCTTGGGAATTACATTGGTGCATTAAAACAATTTGGCGAAGTTCAAGATGATTATGATTGTTTTTTCTGCATCGTAGATCAACATGCGATTACAGTTGCTCAAGACCGATTAAAATTACGCAAACAAATTAGACAACTCGCTGCAATATATCTTGCTTCAGGCATTGATCCGGAAAAATCAACGTTATTTATTCAATCAGAAGTTCCTGCGCATGTCCAAGCAAGTTGGATGTTAACTACAATTGCATCTATTGGTGAGTTAGAACGAATGACGCAATTTAAAGACAAAGCTCAAAAGCAAACTGAAGGTATTCCAGCAGGATTACTCACATATCCACCACTTATGGCAGCTGATATCGTTATTTATAATACGAATATTGTCCCTGTTGGCGATGATCAAAAACAACATATTGAATTAACACGTAATTTAGTTGATCGTTTCAATACGCGCTTCAATGATATTTTAGTCAAACCAGAAATACGCATGCCAAAAGTTGGAGGTCGTGTAATGAGCTTACAGGACCCTACAAGAAAAATGAGTAAAAGTGATGATAATCAGAAAAACTTTATCTCATTATTAGATGAGCCGAATGTAGCTGCTAAGAAAATTAAAAGTGCAGTAACTGACTCTGATGGTATTATTCAATTTGATCGAGAGAATAAACCGGGAATTTCTAACTTATTATCTATTTATTCTAGCCTTACTGATGAATCTGTCGACGCACTTGTTGAACGTTATAAAGATGCAGGTTATGGGACATTTAAAGTAGATTTATCAGAAGTAGTGAAACAATTCTTAACTGATTTCCAAGAGCGCTACAATGCCTTTTACAACTCAGACCAATTAGATGAAATTTTAGATGAAGGCCGTGACAAGGCTCAAAAAGCGTCGTTCAAAACATTGAAGAAAATGGAAAAAGCAATGGGCTTAGGACGTAAAAGATAAACCTATAGCAAAACAATAACGCCTGAAACATTAGTAATGTTTCAGGCGTTATTCCGTTATTAACTAGTTTATAAGAAGCGTTAAAAGTAATACGTTCTTAGATTAGACTATTTCTTTTCACCAGTTTCACGGTCAATACTTTTATCTATTTTGACATTTTTTAATGATGTATCCCCACCAATTTGGTGATATACCAATCCTTTAACTTGTGGATTTGTTAAATGTGCTTCACCTTGTTGATAAACAGGTGCAATTGGTGCATCATTTAATAAAATTTCCTCAGCTTTTTTCATTGCCGCATTACGCTCTTCCGGTTTTTTCAATAATTTCCCATTAGCGTCTTTTACTAACTGGTCATATTCCTTACTACCCCAACCTGTGTTATTTTGCCCATTACCTGTTGTCATAATACTTAAGTATGTTAATGGATCTGGATAGTCAGGTCCCCAACCGGAATAAGATGCTTCATAATTTTCAGTCTTTTCTCGATTGACACGCTGTTTAAACGGTAATTGTTTAATTTTCAAAGTTACTCCTGGAAGATTTTTTTCAACTTGTGCTTTAATATATTCTGCTGAAATCTTAGCGTCCGGAGTATCCTCTGTATTCATAGTGAATGTTAAGTTTTTAATGCCTAACTCTTTTTTCGCTTTGTCATAATGCTTTTGAGCTTCTTTTGGATCAAAGCTTAATGGAGAATCTATAGTTTTCGCAAAATCTTCACCGTTAGGTGTTTTGGCAGTTAAACTTGACGTGAAACCATCCATAGCTTTAGAACCATTATTTTTAACAGAATTCACATAACCTTCTTTATTTATAGCTTTAGCTATAGCTAATCGCATATCTTTATTTTTAAATGCAGGTACAGTTTGTTGATTCATTTTCATATAAAATGTACTTGCTTTTAATCGTTTTTGTAATCCTTCCTCATCTTCATACTTTTCTACTTGGTCTGCTGTAATTGATGTATCATCAACTGAACCTGTATCATATAGTGCTGATCCAGCTTGTTGATCTTTTAATACTTTATAATTAACTCTATCTAAATGTACTTTTTTGTTATCCCAATAATCATTATTTTTTTCTAATTCAATTTTGTCTTCAACTTTCCAATTTTTCACTTTAAATGGACCATTGTACACAGATTTTTCAGCAGTAGTACCATATTGTTCACCGTATTTTTTTACAGCTTTTTCATTTTGTGGCATAAAAATACCAAAAGCAAACAATTCATTTATATAAGGTATCGGTTTTGTTAATTCTACTTTTAACGTATAATCATCTACAGCTTTAACCCCTAATTCATCGACATCTTTTTTACCTAAATTAACTTCTTCTGCATTTTTAATATCATACATTATGTAAGCATACTCTGCAGCTGTATCCGGCTTAAGTGCTCGTTGCCAAGAATAAACAAAATCATGTGCTGTTACTTTATCTCCATTAGACCATTTAGCGTCTTTTCGTAATTTAATAGTTAATGTTTTGCCACCGTTACTTTCTTTAGGCAGCTCTTTTGCTACACCTGGAATGGCTTCATCTTTATCATTCAACGAATATAATCCTTCGTAAACTTGGTTGAAAATATCAAATGACACTGTGTCTGTGACCATTGCTGTGTCTAATGATGCCATATCTTGTGGTATTACTTTTCTAAATACTTGTCCTTTATCAGAATAAATACCTTCTGCACTACTACACCCAGCTAACACAACAGCAAGTGCAATCGTGATAATAAGTAATTTGAACTTCTTCATCTAACTCCCCCTCTCCCTGTTATTGTTGCGTTTGAGCGTTGTTATTTTTTAAAGTTTCTGCTTCTTCATCAGTGACAAAAACATAATGCTCGGGTGACACTTCTTGTAAAGTGCGTTCTTTATCTCGTGCTTCATCTGCTTTATATGTTATACGTTTACGTTGTTTTTCACTTTCTGGATCTGGTTGAGGCACAGCCGATAGTAATGATTGAGTGTATGGATGGAGGGGATTATTGTAAATTTCATCTGCCGTTCCTAGCTCCACAATTTTACCAAAATGCATTACCGCTATTCGGTCTGAGATATATTTCACCATAGATAAATCATGTGCAATGAATAAAAACGTAATGTCTTTTTCACGTTGTAGCTTTAACAAGATGTTAACTACTTGTGCTTGAATAGAGACATCTAGTGCCGATATTGGTTCATCGGCAATGATAAACTCTGGTTCAACTGCTAATGCACGAGCAATTCCGATACGCTGTCTTTGTCCCCCTGAAAATTCGTGTGGATAACGATTCGCATGTTCTTTACTTAAACCTACAGTTTCTAATAAATCATACACACGTTTTTTGCGATCTTTTGTACCAGAAGCTAATTTATGAATATCAATGCCTTCAGCGATAATATCCATAACTTTCAGTCTAGGATTTAATGATGCATAAGGGTCTTGGAAAATCATTTGAATTTTTTTGTTGAATTTCAAAGAATCTTTTCTGTTTTTTATTTTTTGAATATCTACACCCTCGTAGAGAATTTCACCATCAGTAATATCATTAAGTTTAATAATGGCTTTACCTGTTGTTGATTTACCACAACCAGATTCACCTACAAGTCCAAATGTTTCACCTTTGTATATATTAAAGGAAATATTTTCTATCGCTCGTACTTCATTACGTTTGCCCTCGTTAAAGTACTGTTTTAATTCTTTTACTTCTAACAGTGTTTCTTTATGATTGACCATTGAACGACACCCTTTCTACTTGTTTAGGCTTAGCGTAGTTATTTGGCATTTCACGCATGCGTTTTTGTACCATTGCTGGCGGTTCAACTTCTGGTGCACGTTCATCCAATAACCAAGATTTCACATAGTGCGTTGGTGAGACTTGGAACCATGGTGGTGCCTCTTTGAAATCAACATCTAATGCATACTGACTACGACTAGCAAACGAATCCCCTTTAGGCGGATGTAATAAGTCTGGAGGTGTTCCTGGAATAGCAATCAACTCTGTATCTGTACCTGTTGTTAAATCTGGCATAGATGATAATAATCCCCATGTATACGGATGTTTAGGATCATAAAATATTTCATTAACATCACCAGTTTCAATCATTTGTCCTCCATACATTACTGCTACACGATCTGCTATGTTTGCCACTACACCTAAATCATGGGTAATAAAAATAATAGACGTATCGATTTTATCTTGTAATGATTTCATTAAATCAAGTATTTGTGCTTGCATCGTTACATCTAAAGCCGTTGTTGGTTCATCTGCAATAAGTACTTTGGGTTCACATGCCAAGGCTGTAGCAATGACAATACGCTGTCTTTGTCCACCTGAGAATTGGTGTGGATACGCGTTAAATCGCTGTTGAGGATTTGGTAATCCAACTAATTCCAAAATTTCTATTGCTCGCTTTTTAGCATCTGCTTTATTGTAATTTTTATGTTTGATGAGCGGTTCCATAACTTGCTTACCAATTTTCATCGTTGGATTTAATGATGTCATCGGATCTTGGAATATCATCGAAATTTCTTTACCACGTAATTTAACTAATTCTTGTTCTGATTTTACACCAAGGTCTTCACCTAAAAAATTAATTTCCCCTTGTTTGATACGACCGGTATCACCCTGGAACAATTTTGTAATCGCTTTAGTAGTAACTGATTTCCCAGATCCAGATTCACCTACTATTGCTAATGTTTCACCTTTATTCAAATAAAAATCTACACCACGTACGGCTTGCACTTCCCCTGCATCAATATCAAAGGACACATGCAAATCTTTTACTTCTAAAATTCTTTCTGACATAAAAAACGCCTCCTTTGTTATTTACGCATTTTAGGGTCAAATGCATCTCTTAAACCATCACTAAATAGGTAGAAGAATAATATTAATAAACTTAACACTAATGCTGGTATGAATAATTCATGTGGATGAATTAGTAACATCGCACGACCATCATTAACGAGTGAACCTAGTGATGTTCTTGGTGCTGGTACACCAATACCGATAAAGCTTAAAAATGCCTCGAAGAAAATGGCATTTGGAACTGTGAACATTGAAGTAACTACAATAGCACCTAATGTATTCGGTAAAATATGTTTAAAAATTAATTTTAATTTTGATGACCCTAACGTACGAGAAGCCATGACAAATTCTTGCGTTTTTAGTTTTAAAAATTCTCCACGTACTACACGACTCATACCGATCCAACCAGTTATGGCCATCGCTAAAATAATCGTCCAAATGGAAGGTTCAAAAATTAATACGAACAAAATTACAACAATCAATGTTGGAATAGACGCGACAATTTCAATAATACGTTGCATCACATTGTCTACTCGACCGCCGAAGAAGCCGGATATTGCACCGTATACTACTCCGATAAAAATATCTAACAACGCGGCTACAACACCAATAAATAGTGATACTTGAGCGCCTTGCCAAGTTCTAGACCATAAGTCACGGCCTAATTGGTCTGTCCCAAACCAAAAGTTTTCTTTTACGCCGGCCTCTTTATATGCATCTACACCTTGTGCTCCTTCACCGTCAAAAGGCAAGAATGACAGTTGATCTAATACCGGAATTTTTGCTGGTAAATTACGTCGATCTACATCTTGTTCGGCATAATCATGTGAACTCATTAATGGACCAACTAACGCTAGTATCAAAATAATAATCAATCCTATCATGCCGACTACTGCTAATTTATTACGTTTTAATTGTGACCAAGCATCCTGCCAGAAGTTTTTACTCTCACGCTGCATCTCTGGCTCTTTAGCAATATCATTATTACTTTTAACAAAGTCCTCGGCCATAACACCACTTGTAGTATTAGCCATTACTGCATTGGAAGCATCATCAGTTAAAAATTCATCTCTTTTATCTGTCATTATTTCTTACCTCCTTGCACACGAATACGTGGATCTATCACACCGTATAAAATATCTACAATAAAGATAGAAACAATAAACAGTGTACTAAATAAAATAGTGGTCGCCATAATAACTGGGAAGTCATTTGTTGTAATTGATCGTACAAATTGATCCCCTAAACCTGGTACACCGAAAATATTTTCAATTGTCAATGTTCCTGTTAATATACTGGCAAGCATTGGCACAATAATCGTAATTACTGGTATTAATGCATTACGTAATGCATGTCCAAATAATACGCGCATTGTCGAATTACCTTTAGCTCTCGCCATTAATATATAGTCCGAACTTAACACTTCTATCATTTCCGCTCTTATGTATCTCGTTACGGTTGCTAATACAGCTGCCGAAAGTGCTAATGATGGCAATACAGCTGTAGAAATACCTTCCCAACCTGCAACTGGGAATATTTGTAATCGTACTGCGAATACGTACTGCAGTAATACTGCTAAAACGAATGATGGTACCGAAACTGCAATAACTGAAATAACGGTGGCAGTATAATCAACCCATGTATTTTGTTTAACTGCTGCAATAACCCCTAGTATCAATCCTAAAATTACTCCTATAACCATAGCTGCAATACCCATTTCTAACGATGGCAATAAGCGTGGTTGAATTAATTCCCACACAGGTTGATTATCATATTGGAAAGAATTTCCAAAATCACCAGTAACTACATTTTTTAAATAGTTACCGTATTGCACTGGTATCGAATCATTCAAACCGTACTTCTCGTTTAATAATTCTTTTTGTGACTCATTTAACTTTTCATCATTAAATGGTGATCCAGGCATCAATTTCATTAAGAAAAAGGTAATCGTTATAATAATAAATAACGATAGAAACATATAACCTAATCTTTTTAAAATGTATTTAAGCATAGCTCATCCCCCTTAAATGTTCAAAATTAACATTCCTTTCAAAATTTTCAGAAATATTATACATATTATATAGTTAATTTACGTATTAATCAATATAGTTTCGCTTCACATTATTAAAGGATAGCATTATTATTTTTATATTAATTGAGTGATTTTAATATATTAAAGCGTTAGCATATTAATATTTTGTTTTTTCAAATTTTCAGTTATAATTGTGGAAATGCTTATTTGGAGGATAATGAGTTATGCGCTTTTTTAAAAAAAGTATACTTTGGTTACTCGCAACACCTGTGTTAACACTTATATTTTCGCTCATTAGTGATTTCACTTTAACAAACTACATAAATATTTTGTTTATATTATCTAGCATTATCGCAATCCTATCTTTTGTAATGATTATTATTCAAGAAGGTGTTTTAGATCCTACAAGCTATGGATTTCGCCGTTTAACATATCAACTATCTACAAAAAAACGAAGACAATCTGTAGCAGACGATTCCTTTTTCAATCCTAAAAGCGCTAAAAAGGACCATTATGTTATCACATCTTGGATAAAATATGCCTGTGCTTGTAACATTATCTATTTTCTAATTAGTATTGCTTTAGCCTATATTATATAGTAACTACACAAAACGCTTCCTATTGCATTCAATAGGAAGCGTTACTTTATTTTGAATTTAGTAAAATTAAACAACCGTAAAAACCTCCATTATAAAAAGGTTTTTACGGTTTAAAGTTATGATACTAATGTGTGTTATATAGATTAATCAGCAAACTTTTTCAAAATAATTACTGCATTATGTCCGCCGAAACCTAAACTGTTACTCATAGCATAAGTAATGTCTAAATCTTGAGCTTCATTAGGTACAAAATCTAAGTCACACTCTGGGTCAGGTGTAACTGCATGGATTGTTGGTGCTACACGTCCTTCTTTAATAGATAATGCTGAGAAGATAGCTTCTATACCACCAGTAGCACCTAATAAGTGTCCTGTCATAGATTTTGTAGAACTTACTTTCAATGAATGAGCGGCGTCACCGAAAGTATTTTTGATAGCTTGCACTTCTGTTAAGTCACCTACAGACGTACTTGTACCATGTGCATTTAAATATTGAATGTCTTGTGCTTCAATACCAGCATCTTTAATTGCTGCTTGCATAGCACGAGAACCACCTTCACCTTCAGGTGCTGGTGCTGTAATATGATATGCATCACCAGTTGAACCATAGCCAACAATTTCGGCATAAATTTCTGCGCCACGCGCTTGTGCAGACTCTAATGATTCAAGCACTACTATTCCTGCGCCTTCACCCATAACAAAACCATCGCGGCCAATTTGGAATGGGCGACAAGCAGTTTCAGGATCGTCGTTTGTTGAAAGTGCTCTACTTGCACTGAATCCTGCAATCGACATATCAGTAATTGGTGCCTCTGTACCACCAGTTATCATCGCATCTGCATCACCACGTTGTATGATTTTGAATGCTTCACCAATTGAGTTCGTCCCTGTCGCACAGGCAGTTACAGTTGAACCATTCGGCCCCTTAGCTCCTAAGTCTATAGAGACTTGACCTGTTGCCATATCTGGAATTAACATTGGTACGAAGAAAGGACTAACACGTCGTGGACCTTTATTTAATAAAGTATTGTGGGCATTTTCAAATGTTTCCATACCTCCGATACCTGCACCAATCCATACACCAATTTTATCAGCTGTACTTTCGTTGATTTCAAATTTCGCATCTGCAACTGCTTCTCTTGCAGCCACGACTGCATATTGCGTAAAACGATCCATTCGTCTTGCTTCTTTTTTGTCAATATAGTCCTCAATATTAAAATCTTTTAGCTCACCTGCTAAATGTACATTATATGGTTCAGTATCAATACGTGTAATTTTGTCAATTCCACTTACTCCATTTAATGCATTTTTCCATGATGTTTTCGCATCATTACCGATTGGTGATAAAGCACCAATACCCGTAATAACCACACGTTGTTCTTTGCTCATAAATTGACCTCCTATTTACCCCATTTTAATGTAATGGCACCCCATGTAAGGCCGCCGCCAAATCCAACAAATACTAATACATCATCATCTTTAATTCTATTATTTTCTAGTTCTTGAGCAATACTTAAAGGAATGGATGCTGCAGAAGTATTACCAAATTTATCTACTGATACACTCATTTTTTCTTTTGGAATGCCTAAACGTTCACGCGCAGATTCCATAATACGGATATTTGCTTGGTGTGGAATAAACATATCTACATCCTCAGATTGTAAACCAGCTTTTTCTACCGCTCTATTGGAAGCTTCACCCATGATGCGGACCGCAAATTTAAACACTTCACGTCCGTTCATAAATATTTTACCATTATCTGGGTTTAAGTATAAATATTCTCCACCTGAACCGTCTGAGCCAAGCTCATAACTTAAAATACCTCGACCTTCAGATACCTCACTAACAACAGCAGCACCAGCACCGTCGCCAAATAAGATAGCCGTTGAACGGTCAGTCATATCTGTAATTTTAGATAATTTATCTACACCTACAACCAAGATGTTTTTATAATCACCTGATTGTACGAATTGTTTTGCATTAATTAGTCCATACATAAAGCCACTACAAGCAGCTAATTGATCCATTGATGCTACTTTACTAATACCTAGTCTGTTTTGTAACATGTTACCTACTGTTGGAAACGGATATTCTCCAGTTGAAGTAGCAACTATGATCATATCAATGTCATTTGCTTCTATTCCAGCATCCTCAATTGCTTTGACGCTGGCTTTATAAGCTAAATCAGTAGTATCTTCATCTTCTCCAGCCCATCTTCTTTCTTTTATACCAGTCATTTTAGATATCCATTCATCTGAAGTTTCTAAAAAAGACTCGAAATAGGCATTGTCCACTACGTTTTCTGGCGCATATGCACCGAAACCTTTGATACCCACATTCATGGTTGTACACCTTCTTAATATATATTTAATACCAGGTATTAATTTAACATATTTTTTTAGTTAAATACAAGAACTAGCGCAGTGGTTTAAGTTAATATACACATTTTATTATTAATCACACTTCCCATCGTCACAAAATCAAAACAATTGTAATCGATTTCTACTATACAAAATATAACCTTTTCCTTATAATGAAGATATATACAGATTAATTGGAGGCATCATACTATGAAATACCTCGCAGTATTATTTTGGGCTATTTTGTTACTCGAAATGGTTAACTTTGTATTGAACAGCTTAGAGGGCGGTGGTCCATTGAACTTAATTACACCAATCGTTGCAGCAGTTATCTTCACAATTATTGTTGTATTATTCGACATGACAATGAAGCCACTAAAAAAAGATACGAGTCAACAATAGACATTTAAAAAATAAAAACAAGCCAATGCACAAGAAGTGCATTGGCTTGTTTTTTTAATGTAGCTAGGACATAAATCCCCATTTTCAAATAAGAGGGGCTGGGACAATATTGATTCCTCCCAGTCTCTTTTCATATTGGCAGTAGCTGACTGCATTGAAAATGCGCTTTAAACCAAGCTTTTTTCAACGCTAGTCATCCTTGCCGGGGTGGGACGACGAAATCATTTTTCCAAAATCAGATTTCTATCCCACTCCATATTTTATTCAAAA
>NZ_PPQB01000010.1:257015-315163 GCF_002902345.1 Staphylococcus arlettae | reverse complement strand
TAGTCATCCTTGCCGGGGTGGGATGACGAAATCATTTTTCCAAAATCAGATTTCCGTCCCACTCCCTCTTGTTTATTGTGTCTTTACATACTTTGTGGTTCAACTATATTAAATGTTAAGCCATCATCTGTTAAATCAACTTGTACAGTAGTTCCTTCAGGTAAATTTTCTCTAATCATTGTTCGTGCCAATGGTGTTTCAATTTGTGATTGTATAAAGCGTTTTAATGGTCTCGCACCAAATTGTGGTTCGTAGGCTTCACTACCTAGCCATGCTTGTGCTTCTGGTGACACTTTAATTGTTATACGTTGGTCTAACAATCTGTTATTTAACTGTGCTAATAGTTTATCAACAATATGACCCATATCTTCTACAGATAATGGTTTAAATAATACAATGTCATCCATTCTATTTAAAATTTCTGGTTTGAAATATTGGTTTAAACTATCCATCACTGCTTTTTCTGTAGCTTCAGTAATGAAACCTGTATCTTTCACTTGTTCTAACAATACTTGAGAACCAATATTACTTGTCATAATGATAATCGTATTTTTGAAATCAACACTTCGCCCTTTGGAATCAGTTAAGCGTCCTTCATCTAATATTTGCAATAATACGTTAAAGACGTCTGAATGTGCCTTTTCAATTTCATCAAGCAAAATTACTGAGTATGGATTGCGGCGAACCGCTTCTGTCAATTGTCCACCTTCGTCATGACCCACATAACCTGGAGGCGCTCCAATAAGACGAGACACAGAGTGTTTCTCCATATATTCACTCATATCTATACGAATCATATGTTTTTCTGAATCAAATAATGTCGATGCTAAAGACTTAGCTAATTCTGTTTTCCCTACACCTGTAGGACCTAAAAATAAAAAGCTCCCTATCGGTCTTTGAGGATCTTTAATACCTGCTCTAGCTCTTACTACAGCATCAGATACTAAATCTACTGCTTTGTCTTGACCTACTACGCGTTGATGCAATATTTCTGATAAATTCAATAATTTTTCGCGTTCTGTTTCTACTAATTTGGATACTGGAATACCAGTCCATGAACTTACAATATCGCCTATTTCTTCATCTGATACGATTTCACGAATGATACGCTCATTGTCTTCATTTTGTTCATCTTGAAAAGCTTCCTCTAAATCTCTTAATTCTTTTTCTAATTCAGGAATTTTACCATGTTTCAATTCAGCAGCACGTTCAAGATTATAATTATTTTCTGCGTCTTCTAACGCCTTTCTATTTTCATCTAATTCAGTACGTTTTTCTTGTAGTTTCGCAATTTTTTCTTTTTCTTGTTCAACACGTGACTGAATGGCACTTTGCTTTTCTTTTTCATTCGCTAATTCTTCTTGCAATTCATGTAATCTTTGTTTACTTGCATTATCAGATTCATTTTTCAATGCACTTTCTTCAATTTCTAATTGCATTACACGACGATTAACTTGATCTAATTCTGTAGGGTTCGAACCCATCTCAGTACGAATCGTTGCACAGGCTTGGTCAACAAGATCAATTGCTTTATCCGGTAAAAAACGATCAGTAATATAACGATCAGACAGTTCTGCTGCTGCGACGAGTGCACGGTCTTGAATACGTACACCATGATATACTTCATAACGTTCTTTAAGTCCACGTAAAATTGAAATAGTATCTTCTACATCTGGTTCTGATACATTTACTTTTTGGAAACGACGCTCTAAAGCAGAATCTTTTTCAATATATTCACGATATTCATTTAAAGTTGTTGCCCCAATACAATGAAGTTCGCCACGAGCTAACATAGGTTTTAACATGTTACCGGCATCCATCGCGCCTTCTGTTTTACCTGCACCAACTAACATATGAATTTCATCAATAAATAATATGATTCGGCCATCTGATTCTTTAACTTCTTTTAACACTGCTTTTAAGCGCTCTTCGAATTCACCACGGTATTTTGCGCCTGCAACTAATGCACTTAAATCCAATTCAAAAATAGTCTTATCTAACAAAGAATCAGGTACATCTTTACGTACAATTCTTTGGGCTAGGCCTTCAACAATTGCAGTTTTACCAACACCTGGTTCACCAATTAATACTGGATTATTTTTAGTTTTTCTACTTAAAATACGTATAGCATTTCGTATTTCTTCATCTCTACCAATGACTGGATCCATATTCCCTTGTCTTACTTCTTCAACAAGGTCACGGCCATATTTTTCTAAGGCTTCAAAATTTACTTCTGGATTTTGTGTTGTCACATGGTTTCCTCCTCTAACTTTTTTAATAATTTCTGTAATAACTTCTTGTTTGTTACCTATTGCTTCACGTGTAATACTGTCTACTTCCATTGCTGCTAACAACAAATGTTCCATTGAAATATATTCATCTTCATATGTGTTCATATATTGTTCTGCTGTATTCAATAATTTATTAGCGTTTTGACTTATATATTGCCCATATTGCACATGTTCACCTTGTACAGTTGGATAATTACTTAATTTACTATCATACTGTAGTGCTAAACTTTCAGTATCAATATTTGCTCTATCTAAAACATTTTTAAATAAACTATCCGATTCTGTTAAGGCTGCTTTTAATATAGCTTCAATTTCAATATTTTGGTTTTCATAGTTTTTAGCGATTTCAATAGCTTGTTGTAAAACACTTTGTACTTTATAGGTCATTTGATTAATATCCAAATAAACTCACCCCTGTATCATTAAGTGTAGGTCAAGGTTAACTATCTTTGACTTTGACTTTCTTTGACCTTAATTAAATTATATACCTTTCTGTTGCTAATATCAACTAAAAAACATCATTCGTATGCCGCTAATTTTCTCTTTTTTGTTATACACAAATTAGTACAAATTTAATCGAAATCGTGGCATCAAATTAATCAGTAGCTTCCAATTGTACCAATGCGCCAAATTTTTGCTGACACTCCGTGAACTGAATATACGCTATCAACATGATGATTTCTTCGTCAGTCATTACTTTATAAAGCTCCTGAAATAGATAATCAGGTATGTTCGTCCCCATTGTCATATATACTTCTGTAAAACCAATTGCTGTCAGTTCTTTTGGATTAAATTGTGCTTTACTACCTTCTGGTTTTCCTTTGCTCTTACAATATGAACAACCACTTTGGTGTGCCAACATTCTTCTAATTTCCTCCACCACTTTAGGTTGTAAATGTAAGTTTTGTTCAATCGTTTGGGCTAATGTTGTCCAACTCTGTAATAATTGTTCGTTATGACCTAGTAATTGTTGATACGGTGTTTCACCTAATTCACTTAATTTTATTAAAGTCATATGTCCACCTCCTATTATGAAGTTTATATAACTAAACGTCTTTCATCCTTATGTTTTATTAGGTATAATTAATAAAAACTTTATTATTTGAGGTATTATTATTCATGGACGTAATCGACAATAAAATCATTTCTGTGCTACAAACGAATAGTAAAATATCGTTGTCTGAATTGAGTGACCTTGTACATTTATCATCACCTTCAGTACGTGAACGAATCAATAAACTCTTAGAGACCGGTATTATTAAAAAATATACAATTGACATTGATTACACTTTGTTAGGTTATACTATTGAAGTTATTATGCACATTACTATTAAAAATAATTTATATAAAGACTTCAAACTTTTTATTAATAACCAATCTGATGTTGATTTTTGTTATAGAGTTTCTGGTTCATCTTGCTTTTTAGTTAAAATGCATTTTCAATCAATGTCAGCAGTTGAACAATGTATCGATGATATGCAACGTTATGGTCACACGCACACACAATTTATTTTGTCACAAGTTAAATAAAACCAATCTCGAATGGCTATTCACCTTTCGGATTGGTTTTATCATAACTCAATTGATATTTAATTTTCTCCAACAAAAAAAGACTTAACATGTCCAATGATGTCTAAACATCTATGAACATAATTAAGTCTTTACTAAAAATTGAGCTTAGCCAATGCCTAATGCAATTTTAGCATAACGAGACATTTTATCTTTATCCCAAGGCGGGCTCCATACAACATTAACTTCAGTATCTGCAATTTCAGGTATTTCAGCTAATACCATTTTAATTTGATTTATAATTTGAGGTCCCATTGGACATCCCATAGAAGTCAATGTCATTTCAACGGTACATAATCCTTCATCATCTACATCTACATTATATACTAAGCCTAAATTAACTATATCAATACCAAGCTCTGGGTCGATAACCATCTCTAAGGCATTTAAAATACTATCTTTAAGTCCTTCATCCATTTGTAATCACCTCTTCGTAATTAATCTTAATTAACAATATATCAAATATCTTACAAAACGCCAATAAAATGCTATGATATTGTTACATTAAATTTTAATATCAACTTAAGGAGACATATATGAAACCTTATTTAATTTGTTTAGATTTAGATGGTACTTTATTAAACGATGATAAACAGATTTCACCTTATACAAAAACAATACTTAACACATTACAAGCACAGGGACACAAACTAATGATTGCTACTGGGCGTCCTTATCGTGCTAGTCAAACTTATTACCATGAATTGAATATGAACACACCTGTAGTCAATTTTAACGGAGCATATGTACATCATCCAAAAGATGACAATTTTAGATCAGTTCATGAAGAATTAGATTTAGAGCTTGCTACAAGCATTATTCAATCATTGAAAGACTATGGTGTCAGTAATATTATTGCTGAAATCAAAGATCATGTTTTTATTGATAACTTTGACCAAAAATTATTTGATGGTTTTTCAATGGGCAGCCCTACTGTTGAAACTGGAGATTTATTACAAACACTAACTGCTTCACCAACGTCGATTTTAGTTGAAGCAGAAGAAGTTATGATTCCACGAATTAAACAAATGCTATCACGCTTTTATGCTGAAAGCATTGAACATCGTCGTTGGGGATCACCATTTCCTGTTATTGAAATAGTGGGTAAAAATATTAGTAAAGCTAGAGGTATAGATGCGGTTAAATCTTACCTTGATATTGAACGCTCCAATATTATTGCATTTGGCGATGAGGATAACGACTTAGAAATGATTAAATATGCACAACATGGCGTTGCAATGGAAAATGGTTTAGACGAACTAAAACATGTTTCAAATCATGTTACTTATTCTAACAATGATGATGGTATCGGCCGTTATCTTAATGAATTTTTCAATTTAAACATCGCTTATGAACAAGTTATAAATTCACGTATCTAACTATCGAGGTTATACAAATATTACTCAATAAGGAGGCCGAAAATATTATGAATCACATTGTTGTAGTTGGTGCGGTTGCAGGTGGTGCAACTGTCGCGAGTCAAATTAGACGTTTGGATCATAATAGTGAAATCACAGTCTTTGAAAAAGATCGTGATATGAGTTTTGCTAATTGTGGCTTGCCTTATTATTTAGGAAACATTGTCGAATCACGTGATGCAATACTCGAAGCAACTCCCGAAGCTTTTTATAATGCTAAACAAATAACAGTTAAGCCCTATCATGAAGTTATAGCTATTAATGATGATAACCAAACTGTTACTGTGCATGACTATCAAAAAGATGAAGTCTTTCATGTTAACTATGATACATTAATTTTAAGCCCTGGATGTAGTGCACGTTCACTTCCTCTTGATAATGACATAGTCTTTACTCTACGCAATATGGAAGATACTGATGCCATTGAGTCCTTTATACAAGACAATCAAGTCCAACGTGCGTTAATAGTTGGTGCCGGTTATATCAGTTTAGAAGTGTTAGATAATTTGTATGAACGTGGAATTACACCTACATTAATACATCGTTCTGAGCATATTAATAAATTAATGGATAATGATATGAACGAACCTATCATCGAATCATTGAAAGAGCGTAATATAACTTATCATTTCAATGAAGAAATAGATACCATTAAAGGCAAAACTGTGTATTTTAAATCAGGCCACCACGAAGACTTTGACCTCGTCATTACTGGTGTGGGTGTTGAGCCAAACTCAAACTTTATTAAAGCGTCAAATGTTACTTTAGATAGCCACGGCTATATTCCTGTTAATGATAAATTTGAAACGAATATCGAAAATATCTATGCACTCGGTGATATTATTACTTCACGTTATCGTCATGTCGATTTACAAGCACACGTACCACTTGCGTGGGGTGCTCATCGTGCAGCGAGTATTATCGCAGAACAAATTGCCGGTAATCCACAAATTCAATTCAAAGGATTTTTAGGCAGTAATATTGTTAAGTTTTTTGATTATACATTTGCGAGCGTAGGTGTGACACCTAATGAATTAAAATATTTTGACTATAGTATGGTTGAGCTTAAACAAGGTAAACATGCTGGTTATTACCCAGGAAACACAAAAATTCACTTACGTGTTTATTTTGATAAAAATACACGCCAACTATTACGAGCAGCAGCAGTAGGTAAAGCTGGTGTCGATAAACGTATTGATACTTTATCCGTAGCAATGGCTAATCAGATGACAGTAGATGATTTAACAGATATTGAAGTAGCTTATGCGCCACCATATAGCCATCCTAAAGACTTAATCAATATGATTGGTTATAAAGCACGCAATAAATAATAAATACATCGCAAACATTATTGATACTTGAGGTATTTCAGAACGTAGATAGACCCTTCGCATTAATTTGCGAAGGGTTTATTTATGTTCTAGTTAGATATTATTTTTATGGAATATTAGCAGTAGTTTATGCCGACTCCTGCGGGAAGAGCACTCGTCGCAGACTACAGGCTTAGTCAGTGCCACGGAAAGCGTGCATAAAAAAACTGCCAACAAAGCCAGAGACTCTGTAGACAGTCTGAAACTAATTTTATTTAATTGAGTTGTGTTTAAAATATAAAACTCAGCTTCTTTGGTCATTGCTATTCATTATTACATACCAAATAGTTGAGAAATTGGTCCCCAAGGTAAAATGATGCCTAATAACATAGTAATGATAATTACAATAATAGTAGCCCATAAAATGCCATGACTGGCTTGCCCTTTTTTACGCTTAATTAATGCAGTTTCCATTAATGCTACTGAAGCAATACCACCTACCATTTTTAACGTTAGTAACATGTGTCCGCCACCTTGTGAACCCGAAGAAAACTCTTGAATAAGTAACCATAAACCACTAAATAAAACTAAGACCATAAAAACTCTTAATAACATATGAATAGGTTTAAAATATGGTGTTGCACCTTGCTTTTCTGAAAAGTTGAAGTACGCTGCAAAAAATAAAATAATTGCAACTACCCAACTTAATATATGCATGTGTATCATGCTATCCCTCCACACAATTTTATAATTTCATATTTATTTTATCATACATTAATTAATACACAATCGTTGAACTATCATCATATCAAATAAAAAAAGACAAAGTTTTTAGGTGAAATTTATTACCTAAAAACTTTGTCTCTTTTTTAATTCTTATTTTTCAATAAAGTTAGTTAATGTACCTATGTTATCGATTGTCACTTTGACTTCGTCACCAGGCTGTAAAAATTGAGGAGGGTTCATGCCCGCGCCAACACCTGCTGGCGTACCAGTAGCAATAATATCTCCTGGGTGCAATGCTACATATTTAGAAATTTCTTCAATTAATTCATCAATTTTTAAAATCATTTCAGATGTATTACCATCTTGACGAATTTCATTGTTTACTTTAGTCACGATATTAACATCTTCTGGTGTCGGTAATTCATCTTTGGTAACAATATAAGGACCAATTGGACAACCACCAGTCAAACTTTTAGATAGAAAGGCTTGTGCATGCTTATTTTGAGCCGTACGATCAGTAATATCATTAATGATGGTATAACCATATACATAATCTAAAGCAAGACCTTTAGGGATTTTTTCTCCAGCTTTTCCAATGACAATACCTAATTCACCTTCGTAATCTAATTCTGAAGTAATATCTTGATGGTTAGGTATCGTACTATTATCACCAGCTAAAGATGATGCGGCTTTAGTAAATACATATAAACGTTGTACTTCATTATTCAACTCATCTGCATGTTTTTTATAATTACGTCCAAAAGCAATCACATTATTTGTCGGTGTTACAGGCGGTAAAAATTCAAGTTCAGAAAATGGCACTTTATATTGCTCAGCTTGTCCACTGTCTTCAGCAGCAACAACTGCTTTTCTCACTTGTTCTTGAAAATCTACTGTTTGGTTTTGTTGTAAACCTTGTAATAATGTTTTGGGATTAAACTCACCTTCCGCGAAGTCTGCAAAGACGTGTTTCAAATTCCATGCGGCTTCTTCACGTTTTACCTTAACACCGAAAGATGTATGTCCTTCATGTCTGAATGATAGAAATTTCATTCAATATCAGCTCCTCATCTGTATCTTAATTCATATTATAACTAAATTTACGCTTAAATAACAAATAAATGAATAAGGAATAATCTAAATATTCATTTTCTTTAAAAAATTTGATGGCATGCCAACTTGTCTTTCTTTAAAATCATTAAGCTCTTAAAAAATTTTCCTAAGAGCGCTATACCAATCATCACCTTATTTCAAGTAGGTAAATTTACGCCAAATCCATTCAAACGATCCTTGTTTATAACGTTTTAAATATAAATAACTTACTACCAGTTGAACCATATACACTAAAATTGCGAGTGTATAAGATTGAGCTAAGGTTAATTTATTGTATAAACCGAAACCAGCACCTGTATAAATATATAAAAAGATAATACTTTGTGTTAAATATACACTCATACTCAGTTTTCCTGGAAAAGCGAACACAGACAGCCAGTTTTTTCCTTTGACTGTTTGACATAAATAACAAAATACTAAAATGTAACCAGTAGCCACAATTGGACCTGCTAATAATGATGATACTAATTTATACGTCTCATCAGCATAATAAATTACACTTGGTAGTTTATAAATATAGCCAACTACAATTGCCAAAATTCCCCATTTTAAATATTTTTGTGGTACTGCTCTAATATGTGAAATTAAGTCAAATTTTTGTGCTGCTATTCCAATTAAAATGTACGGTAAAAATTCAAATATAGCAGATATTGTTAAAGTATCTAAAATGGAATAATTATTTTCTTCCATATTAATAGGTAAGAAATCTAAATAACTACTACTTTGACGACTGTTAATAAGGTCTTGTACGCTATGGCTTAACATATTGAAAGAGTTATCAGGACCATACATAGCATGTAAAATAACGACTGGCATTAGTATCACTATGATTTTCACCATAAATAAAATTAATGCAATACTTGTTAGAGTATTTTTTGATAACTTTATTAATAGCACTGCAACCATTCCTGTTACTGCATACGTAAATAAGATATCTCCACTGAATATAAAATAGCCATGCAGTAATCCAACTACTAATAAAAAAAATAAGCGTCGGTAAATAATTGGATAAAAGCGTAGTTGTTTACGCTGTGTATTTTGATACATAATTGCCAGTCCATAACCGAATAAAAATGTAAAAATTGGATAAAATGAACTGATGATAATTAATTTGACACTTCTAATAATGGTTACATCAAAACCAGATAAATGTTTTGTTAAATCAATATTGTCGTACGGAAAACTGAAAATCAAAATATTCATAAGCACAATACCTAGCAAACTCATACCACGTAGTGCGTCTAACTCAAATAATCGCTGTGGACGATTCATGACAATCCTCCTTAATCCTCTATCGAAAGTTGACCATATTTAAAGAAATACAAATAGCCTTTTACTTGTTTGTCTAATATGGTTTCTAGTGTTTTTTGGTAATAGGTCATTTGTATTTTATAACGTTGCCGTAATTGCTCACCTATTTCTTGGTCAGTCATGCCTCGTCTCCTATTAAATGCATCTGTCTTATAATCTACAAAATAATATTGATTATCTTTGACAAAAATAAGATCAATCATACCTTGAATAATTGAAATATCTTCATCTTCATCAAAGTTTTGATCTACTTTACTTTGATTGACAATAAATGGTAGTTCCCTAAAAATATAATCACTATGTGTTATTGTGTTATATAATTCACTGTGTGTAAATTGGATAATTTCACCAATATTGACATCATTTTTATCTGCTTCAGCTATAATATTTTTAGCAACTAATTGATCTAAATATTGGTCTAACTCGCTTTCAGTTAAACCACCTTCTTGAAATGGTAAATGTTGCATCACTGTATGCATTAGTGTTCCGATTTCGTTTGCTCGTCGTTTTACATTTTGTGCTAAAAATGCTGGACGCTCATACGCAGCAGAACCAATGCTATACTGTCTAACACGATCATAATTTGTGCCTGCTTCTTCTGTTTCTAATTGTCTCTTTAATTCAGATACTGATTGTTTAGACGCTTTAACAATATCTTTTGGATAAGGATATTCATAAGCTAACTGATGATATATTTGTTGCTGTTGTTCTTGGTTAGCTTCACTGTTTACAATATCAGTAACCGAACGTGCGCTATTAGTACTATGCTCCGTTTCATTAGCAATATCTTCGTAATGGTCAACATTCAATGTCACACGTGGTTGCAATTCTACAGGTAAGTCAGTTATCTGATTTTCAAATCTCAATTCCCTAGGTAACTCAGAAGATTGATATTTCGCTAATATAGGATAAATTAATTCAATTGGCCTTTGGGCAGTTAACCTATAACTAACAGGTAAATGATTGTCAGAAACTACAGTTTGGACGAGTTTATCTAAATCAGCTTCATCTTTAACTCTACCTATTAAAAATAATTGCTCTTTGGCACGTGTCAATGCTACATAAATCAATCGCATTTCTTCAGAGATCAATTCTTTTTCCGCTATAGCTTTTATAGTCACAGACGCGAGTGATGGAAATGTAATATTAGTAGCTACATCAAAATATTGCATTCCAATACCATATTGTTGATTTAAAATAATTTGTTTAGTTAAATCATTTTTTCGAAATTGTTTCGATAGTCCTGAATAGATAACAAATGGAAATTCTAATCCTTTACTACTATGGACAGTCATCATTCGAACGACATCATCATTCGGACCAATAACATTTTCCTCACCGAAATCTTTTCCACGTTCAATTAATTCATCAATGAAACGGATAAATTGGTATAATCCACGAAAACTTGTATTTTCAAATTCGACTGCTTTATTAAATAAACCATATAAATTAGCGCGTCGCCCTTTACCACCAATTAACCCACTAAAATACTGAATAACAAAATGATCATTATAAAATTTATCAATCAATTGATACACAGGATGATGTTGACTATATATTTGATATGCCGCAATATCATCCATAAAACGTTGCAATTTTTTAACGAGCCTTTTGTTAGCCAATTCGTGCTTCATATACTGTTCGATTGATTGGTAAAAGTAATCATCATTCGGGCTAAAGACACGAATATTAGAGAGCTCCACCTCTGTAAATTGGTAAATGACAGAACGCATTAGTCCTACTAGATAAATATCTTGTAATGGATTATCAACTGTTCGTAAAAATGACAATATAAGGCGCACTTCTGTTTGCTCAAAATAACCTTCCTTACTATTCACATGAAAAGGTATATCATGATCTTTAAATGCTTGTTGTAATCGTCTTGCTTGACCATATGTTCGCTCTAAAATGACAATATCTTTATATGAAGGTTTACGATAACTTTGTGTTTTCATATCATACACTTCGCGTTCATTCATAATAGTTTGAACTTGTTGCACGATATATTCAGCTTCTTGTTCCGTTCCTGTTAATCCTGATTGTGCATCCTCTACTAATGTATTTAACTGAAGTGGCATCGGCTGATCATCATACGGTGCACCATTATATAAACGAGCAGCTTGATCATAGACAATTTCACCCACCGCTTCATCCATCATATGATCAAACAGATAGTTTGTAGTGTGCAAAACGCCTGGACGAGATCTAAAATTTTGCGATAAATCTATACGTAAACCACTGCTACTACCGTCTAACGAAAAATCATTATATTTTTCAATAAAAAGACTAGGATCTGCTTGTCTGAATTTATAGATAGACTGTTTAACGTCTCCTACCATAAAGAGGTTTCCATTATGCGCATCACCTTTTTTGATACACGATAGAATTTTTTCTTGCACTCTATTAGTATCTTGATATTCATCCACAAGAATTTCGTCTATTTGATCACTTAAGTTCTGTGCAATTTCAGATATAGTTCCATCTTCATTCATTAGAATTTGCAATGCAAAATGTTCATAATCTGAAAAGTCTACCAAGTTTCTACTTCGCTTTTTATGATTGAATTGCTCTATTACATCAGTCGTAATTGTTGCCAAATATTCTACACGTGGTGCTAATTTTTTCATTTCAGCCGTTAAATCACTTGCGGAACGCGCAAAATAATCTTCTTTAACCTTAGTAACAAATGCTTTGTATTGATCATAATACTTTTTGGCGTCATCATAAACGTCAATCATCATCTCGTTTGCTTCTTTAATTGCCTTATTTTTGGCAGGAAAGCGTGCTTCAAATTGATGATTAACTAATTGTTCTGTATTCAGTTGCCCACCTTCTATAACTTCCGCCATAAAACGTCTTTCTTGATCTATAACTGCGACTTGTTTATCTACAGCTTCGAGCATCATAAATAGATCATAACTTTTATTTAATGCTTCTTGCGCTGAAGTGATAAAAATCATTGCTAAGTCATTAAGTAACGTTAAATATTGTTGTTGTGCGTCATCATTTTCATAAGGATATGATAATGATTGCAACCATGTACGTGGGCTAGGATTAGCAATACTAAAGTAGTACATTTGTTTAATCATGTTTCTAAATGCTTCATCATTACGATCTGACGACAGTTGTTCTGTTAAATCTACAAAATGTGGATCCAATTGATCATAATGTGTTTCTAACACTTCATCTATAGTTTGTTCTAGCAGTAGTATGTTTTCCGCTTCGCTACTCGTTCTAAAATTAGGATCTATATCTAACACATCATAATGTTGCTGAATTAACTTCAAACAAAAACTATGTAGCGTCGATATTTGTGCTTGATGAATTTTAATACGTTGATTTTTTAAATGTGTATTATTTGGATCATCATATGACGCCTCTTTGATACGCTGTTCCACACGTGCTTTCATTTCACGAGCACTGGCATTAGTAAAGGTTACTACTAATAATCTGTCTACATCGATACCATCCGTAATAATACGTTGAATAATACGCTCTACTAATACAGCAGTTTTACCAGAGCCAGCTGCTGCTGCCACTAGTATATCTTGCCCTTTAGCATAGATACTTTTCCACTGATTATCGGTCCATTGTGCATCAGTAGGTTTATTCGGAATCTGATTCATTAGTGATATCTCCTTCATCTTCTATATCATCAGCATGTATTGCATCAAGTGGATTTATCGATTCATCAACGTGACGATAACGTTTTTGATCAATCATGCCATCTACATGACACACTGATTTATAGTTACAATATTGACATGGTAAGGTTTGATCATATTTTAAAGGTGCAATTTCTGTATGACCGTCCATAATATTCGAAGCCGTTTCGATAAAATTACGTTTATTCCGTGCAATAAATTTATAAATAGTGTCTTCATCAGCAACTTTACTATTACTTCTAATGCCACCATCTTTCTTTAAAGCCACTGGTACGATGTCAGAGACAAAACTTGGTTCTAGTCGTGTATCAAAGGCATGTAAAGCAGTACTGTCACTATTTAATAACCCATTTAATTTAAATGAGTTTATAAATTCACTATTTCTTTTATCCTCAGTTAACTCTTTCCAAGCTAATTTAATACGTGGTTCATGCACATGGAAGTAAAGCAATCCACCAGGTTTTGTTGCATTAGTTAAACCTAAACGATTTTTATTTTGTAAAACAATATCCATATATGTCATCATTTGCATTTGCATACCATAATATACTTTTGTTAAATCTAATGTTCCACTATACTTCGAAGACTTATAATCAATAATATTAACAAAACTTTCCGCACCTTCTGTGTAAGTATCGATACGGTCAATTTGTCCTCTAATATTAATTGGAATACCTTGCTTAGTAATTAATGGTTCTGCATACAATTCGTCATTACTACGTGGATTTTTACGGAATCCCGCTTCAAATCGTTGTGGAAGAAACTTTGTATGGCTCCCTTGATATTGTAAAGCCGTTAATGTTGTTTCAACGATTGCTCCAATACGTTGTGATAAATAACGGTAATATGCTGTTGAATTTAATACATTGAATTGTACCTCTGGCAGTATCACTTGTAACGCTTGCGTAGTTAATCGTTGAATTTGTTGCTGCGTTAACTGTTTAAACTCGCCTTGTACTTTGTCAGAAATATATTTTAGCACTTGGTGGAAAATATCCCCCAAGTCAAAATTTTGCAATTTATATTTTGTACGCTCATTTAACCTCAAACCATGTGAAGCAAAATGTTTAAATGGACAAGCTAGATAGCCTTCAAATCTAGATACACTAGCATTTATAGATTTGCCATACAATGACTGTGCCAATTCATTATCTAATTGAGCTGTTTCATTATCGTAAGTAAGTGCAGTTAATAAATAATCCAAACCTTCATTTAAACGTTCATCTCGATACATAACTTGATACGTATCAAGCCATGTTTCTGCTACTATTTCTTCATTGAGCCATGATTTTAATGCTTCGAATAAGGCAATTTTAGTTTGGTGTGGATGTTGCATTAACGTCAATGGTTGCGCTTGATGTAAATGTGAAATATTTTCAATTTCTAAGTTTGAAAATAGTGACTGTATTTGTTGAATAAAAGGACTTGCTTCTTTTTCGTCCCCTTTAACACCCATTAAACTATATGAAAAAGTAACTGCTTCGGTACTACGAGTCATTGCTATATAACATACAAATGCTTCATCCATTTGTAATATGTCAGCTGTGGGACTCAATTCTATATCGGCGTTTGCTTGGAAGTATTTTTTCTCTTCATCCGTTATTAAACTAGATGCCGATACTGCCTGTGGCAACACACCATCGTTCACACCAACTAAGTAAACATGTTGTTTGTTATCTACTTTGGCCAAATCCATTGTACCGATACTGACTTGATCTAATGTTTGTGGAATCATATTAAACTCTAACTGATCCAGTCCAATGTCTAACAATTCTAAAAATCGCTGTTGTGACATTTCTTGATTATCGAACACTGTGACTAAATCATCTAAAGTTTGAATGAACCCTTGCCATACTTGATCTAATGTTTCAGCATCTTCATGTTGCTCTGCTAAATCTAGGGCGTCTCTTTCAGCCATTAACTGACTTGGCAACTGAAAATCTTCCATTGCTTCATAAAAAGCAGTCGCAAATGCTCTCGCAGTTGTAGCATTATTCATATGTTGTTCAAATTGTAATATTTTATTTATTACGCTATCTTTTAATTTAATCACACGCTCATAGGCTTCACGTGTTTCGTCAGTTAACGGTTGGCGTTTTAAGCCCATTTTATTAAATTGTTCAATTTGAAAATAGTGTGGATCGATCCAACGTTTACCGTAAATGCCTCGTTCTAATACAAAATTTTCTAAAATATGAATTAAATAATTACTATCTTTGAATTGTTGTGTTAGTACCCCTGACTTAAATACTCGCATCAAAGGCTCAAAATTCCATTGAGTTTGTAATACTTCAATTAATGAGCGAATCATTTCCATAACTGGGTGATGTGTCATGGGCGCTTTCGTATCTATATTAAATGGAATATCATACTGTGGTAAAATAGATTCCATTAAATATGCATATGTTTCATCACGATAAAGAATTGCAATATCTTGATAACGACGACCTTTATCGCGGTTTTCTTTAATAATTTGTCTTGCTACTTCATTAATTTCTTCTCGCATACTGGATGCTTCAAGTATCTGAACTCCTGCTTGATGCGTAGTTGGTTCATATTGTAATGCATTAAAATTGTGTTCCAACGTTTTTAAATCAGCATTTTGGTACCGGTACTGTGTTTGGAAATTTGATTTATGTAACGGTATATTCAATTCTTGTGCAATAGTTTCAATATGAGTCAATGCTTCCGAAGGCTTGCGGAATAAACTAAATGGATCTTTATCTCCATCTGTAGTTAATAGAATAGTGACACTTTTACTATGTTGAACAAGTGCTTTGATAATTGCATATTCTAACGTTGAAAAGTTGTGAAACCCATCAATGTAGATTTGTGCTCTTTTTAGCCATTGTGACTGTCCCATCACTTCTATAAAACGATTCAAACTATCTTCAGTAGAGACGTAATCTCCAGCAATGCGTTGCTCTAATTGCTTATATACTAATGCAATATCTTCTAATTTATGTTTTGTCCGTGTTTGTAATTCATTATCTGCTATGTATGTTTCTAACTGTTGCGGCGAAACGTTATACTTTTTAAAATCTTTAATTTGTTCGTGTAATTTTTCGCTAAAACCATAATATTTAACTTGTGATTTATATAAGCTTAATTCGTCCTTAAATTGTTGTAATATATCATAAATCATCATTTCAGTAGCTGCTTTTGATAATTGTTGTTCCATTAATCCGCCTACTTCTTGAAACACGCGGTGGCTCAAACGTTCAAAATGTAAAACTTCAGTTCTTAAGCTACCGTTTAATGCTGGGTCTTTTACAAAGGTTTGCTCTAATTGAAATGTACTTTGCGTAGGAGCAATTAAAATTATAGGATCACCTAATGGATCTTGTTTCATGGCTGTTTTTATCTGTTCTATCATTGCATATGATTTCCCAGTACCAGCCCTACCTACATAAGCATTTAATTCCATCGCTCGTCTCCACTCCTTTTGACTTATATCTTAACACATAACTAGGAGATTTTTATTCTGTTACTCTTGATATTTTATGAGATAAAGAAAGAAGAATTGCTAAAACTTCGTCTGTGTTAGTTAGCAATTCTTCTTATGTTTTTAACCTATTTATCATCAATTATTATTCATACTTTGTATCAGGATCAAAACCAAATTTAAACTCATCTAGTGGCCAGAAACTAAATGCTACTTTCCCTACAACTTGGTCATTATCAATAAGTCCAAATGAACGGCTATCTTTACTCACTTCACGATTGTCTCCTAAAACAAGTAATTTACCTTTAGGAATCGTTGTTTTATTACCATCTCTGACAAAGTCTTCAGGTTTATACGTACCTGTAATATATTCATACATTTTATGTTTCTCATTGTAATCTAAATATGGTTCATCTACTTTTTTGTCATTTACATATAATTGATCTTTTTTATATTCAATTTTATCACCAGGTGTACCAATTACACGCTTAACATAATCATCTGTTTTGTTGGCATGGAAGACAATTACATTGCCTTTTTTAATATCACCAAATTTATAACCAAATAGGTTGACGATAACACGTTCTCCATCTTTTAACGTGGGATCCATTGAGTCACCTTTTACAGTGTAAGGTTTGGCTACAAAGTTAATAATTAATAGCACTAATGCTACTGCAACAACAATTGATATAATCCATTCTGTTATTTCTTTTCTCACTCTTCACACCTCATATATTTATTTAAAGTTTACTGTAAACTCATCTAAAGGATAATACTTCAAGGCGACTTTGCCCACTATGTCTTTTTGTTGAATAAAACCATAATTTCGAGAATCAGCATCATGCTGGCGCTGATCATTCAACACAAAATATGAATTTGGGGGTACAATATCACTTTCAGAACCTTTGATTTTACGTAAGGTTAATGCGTCTATTCTATTATTAGCATAAGGTTCCTTTATTTGTCTATCATCTTTATAAAGCGTTCCCTTCTTATAAGCGATAGAATCTCCTGGTACTCCAATAATTCTGCTTACGTTTACCTTATCATTTTGACGATACATCACAATATCACCATTATCTAATTGCTTTATTAATGGTGCTACTTTATTTACAATAAGACGGTCTCCCGTCGACAATGTAGGCGACATACCTTGTTTATGAACGACTATACCAGTAATAACGAATGCTTGAATCAATAAAACTATAATAATCGCTATTATAATAGAAATCAAATTTTTCACTAACTTTTTCACGTGGTCACTCCTTAGAATTATGCATAAAATGTTGTTCTAACTTTCGACCAAGTAACCAAACAATAATAATTACACAAATAACGATAATCATCTTAGTTGGATTTGTAAACAATGTAGTTATATCATTGCCAAGCCAACCTATCATACCAATCATAATAAATTTAGATGTTAATAACACCCAAAAGTAATGTAGTGGCTTAATGTGTGAAACGCTTGCTACTATATTAACAACTGCACTAGGCGTGAAAGGGAAACAGAGTAAAATAAAAATAGGTATAACACCTCGCCGATCAACAAAAGAAATTAAACGTTGCGTCGTTTTGCGTGCTTTCACCCGTTGTATATATTTTAAATGCGCAAGTTGGCGAAGTGACCAAAACACTATAAAACTTCCACAAACTGTTCCTAGCCATGCAAGTATGGTACCAATGATTAATCCATAAGCATTAACATTTACTATTACAAAGACAATTATAGGTAAAATAGGTAAAAAGGCCTCGATAAATGGTAATAAAAAACCTACGATATAACCTAAATCACCAAATAGCGCAAACCATTGTTGTACCTGTTCAACTGTCATTGCATCAATCCCCATTCTTACTAATATGCTTAATTATAAATCTTCTTGCTAACAATTAAAACAATAATGAAATCTTCTCTTCATAATTCATGCTTAAGCAGTAGAACGTTATCCTAATATAGTCTTATAATGAAAAGGGAGTGGGACAGAAATCTGATTTTGAAAAAATGATTTCGTCGTCCCACCCCGGCAAGGATGACTAGTATTGAAAAAAGCTTGCTTTGAAGCGCATTTTCAATACAGTCAGCTACTGCCAAAATGAAAAGAGGCTGAGACGAATTCATTTTGTCCCAACCTCTGCATCAAAAATAACATCACATTATTTAATCGTGAATTGTTATTTCACTTATAGTCTGTTTTCTAATTCTTGTTTTTTGTCTTCGAAACCAGGTTTGCCTAATAGCGCAAACATATTTTGTTTATAAGCTTCAACACCTGGTTGGTTAAATGGATTAACACCTAATTGATAACCACTCATCGCACAAGCTAACTCGAAGAAGTATACAACGTAACCAAATGTTTCCTCATCTAGCTTAGGAATATTTACAACGACATTAGGAACGCCACCATCTGTATGTGCTAATAACGTACCTTCAAATGCTTTCGTATTTACCTCATCAATTGTTTTACCAGCTAAATAGTTCAAACCATCTAAGTCATCACTATCTTCTTCAATAGTAATATTGTGTTTTGGATTGTTAACTTTCACAACTGTTTCAAATAAGAAACGACGACCTTCTTGTACGTACTGACCTAATGAATGCAAGTCTGTTGTATAGTTTGCACTTGATGGATAAATGCCTTTATAATCTTTACCTTCTGATTCACCGAAAAGTTGTTTCCACCATTCATTGAAATACTGCATAGAAGGCTCAAAGTTAATTAACATTTCTGTTGTGTAACCTTTTGAGTATAAAATATTACGGATTGTTGCATATTGATACGCAATATTTTCATCTAAATTATCAGAAGACAATTCTTCACGTGCTTTTGCTGCACCTTGCATCATCGCTTCGATATCAATACCTGCAACTGCGATTGGTAATAAACCTACTGCAGTTAATACTGAGTATCTGCCACCAACATCATCTGGTACTACAAATGTTTCATAGCCTTCATTAGTAGCTAATTGTTTAAGCGCACCCTTTTCTTTATCAGTTGTAGCAAAAATACGTTGTTTTGCTTCTTCTTTACCATATTTATCTTCTACTAACTGTTTAAATAATCTAAATGCAACTGCTGGTTCAGTAGTTGTTCCAGATTTTGATATCACATTGACTGAGAAATCTTTACCACCTAAATATTGGATTAACTCTTGAGTGTATGTTGAAGATAAATGATTACCTACAAATACAATTTCAGGATATTCATCACTATTTCTAAATGCTGGTGTTAGCATTTCAATAGCTGCACGTGCACCTAAATATGAACCACCAATACCAATAACTACAAATACGTCTGAATGTGCTTTAACACGTTTAGCTGCTTCTAAAATACGAGAAAACTCTTCTTTGTCATAATCAACAGGAAGATCGATCCAACCTAAGAAATCACTACCAGCACCAGTACCCTCATGGATTGTTTTATGAATTGATTTTACGATATCTTTTTGTTGCTCAAGTTCATGCTTGCCAAAAAATTCTAAAGTTTTACCATAATCTAACTGAATATGAGTCATGTAAATTGCCTCCTGTAATTTTTAATTCACTATTATTTTACTAAGTTTAGTATGACTATTCAAACAACTAGCCTATCATTGTTACTTATACTAATAATGAACAAAATTATTTTATATCATTAATTGTTGCGCTATATGCAGTTTATTATACATAAATTTTAACGTATATATACATAATACTAACAAAAATGGTAATAATCACAACAAAATTGCAAATAGAGCGACTTTCACAACTTTTTGCATATTTATGTAAAAAAATGGTTTTATTTTCACTAGTTATCTGTTATTCTTAGTTATATTAAATTACAGATTAAAAATTACAAATGAGGTGGCAATATGAAACAAAAAATAGTTTTAGCATATTCCGGAGGATTAGATACAAGTGTGGCAGTAAAATGGTTAATAGATAAAGGTTACGATGTTGTAGCTTGTTGTTTAGATGTTGGTGAAGGAAAAGATTTAGACATCGTCTATCAAAAAGCTTTAGATATGGGTGCAGTTGAATGTCATATCATAGATGCTACTGAAGAATTTAGTGATGAGTATGTAGCATATGCAATCAAAGGTAACTTAATGTATGAAGGTACATATCCTTTAGTATCTGCATTATCAAGACCTTTAATTTCTAAAAAATTAGTAGAAATTGCAGATAAAACGAATTCAGTTGGTATCGCTCACGGCTGTACAGGTAAAGGTAATGACCAAGTACGTTTTGAAGTAGCAATCAAAGCTCTAAATCCTGAATTAAAAGTCTTTGCTCCGGTAAGAGAATGGGCTTGGAGCCGTGAAGAAGAAATCGATTATGCTCTTAAACATAATATTCCAGTACCTATCCAACAAGACTCTCCCTATTCAATTGACCAAAATTTATGGGGTAGAAGTAACGAATGTGGTATTTTAGAAGATCCATATGCGGCACCACCAACAGATGCATTTGATTTAACAAATGAATTAGAAGATACACCAAATCAATCAGAAGAAATTATTTTATCTTTTGAACAAGGATTACCGACTGCTTTAAATGGTGAAAACTTGTCATTAAGTAAATTAATTTTAAAATTAAACAAAATTGCTGGTAAACATGGTATTGGCAGAATCGACCATGTTGAAAATAGATTAGTAGGTATTAAATCTAGAGAAGTATATGAAACACCAGGAGCAGAAGTAATTATCAAAGCCCATAAAGCGTTAGAAACAATCACTTTAACGAAAGATGTAGCACATTTTAAACCAGTTATTGAGAAACAATTTTCTGAGCAAGTGTATAATGCTTTATGGTTCTCTCCATTAACAGACAGCTTAAAAGTATTTGTCGATAGTACACAACAACATGTTACAGGTGAAGTAAGAATCAAACTTTATAAAGGTAATGCTATAGTCAATGGCAGAAAATCACCTTACACATTATACAACGAAAAATTAGCAACTTATACAAAAGAAGATGCTTTCAATCAAGATTCAGCAGTAGGTTTCATTGAAATCTTTGGTTTACCGACACAAGTCAACTCTATGCTACACGGAGGTTACCACAATGAGTGAGAAAGCTTGGGGTGGTAGATTCAGCGAACAACCAGAAGATTGGGTCGATGAATTCAATGCTTCCATTCATTTTGACAAAACACTTATTAAGCAAGATATACAAGGTAGCATTGCACATGCGACAATGTTGGCAAACCAAGAAATTATTACTGCTGATGAAAGCAAACAAATTATTGAAGGCTTAAATGACATTCTTCAAGATTATTTAAATAACCAAATTACTTTCGATGTATCATTAGAAGATATACATTTAAACATTGAACACGAATTAATTAAGCGTATTGGTGACACTGGAGGTAAACTTCATACAGGACGTAGTCGTAATGATCAAGTAGCAACAGATATGCATTTATATACAAAAGCTGAAGTAGAACAGCTAATTAAACTGATTACTTCCTTTCAAACAAGTATTTTAACAGTGGCAGAAAATCATATTGATACTATCATGCCTGGTTACACTCATTTACAAAGAGCGCAGCCTATATCATTTGCACATCATATATTAACTTACTATTGGATGTTAAGCCGTGATAAATCTCGATTTGAAGATAGTTTAAAACGTATAGACATATCTCCTTTAGGTGCTGCTGCTTTAAGTGGTACGACCTATCCAATAGATAGACATGAAACTCAATCATTATTAGGGTTTAGTTCGCTATATGAAAATAGTATGGATGCTGTAAGTGATCGTGATTATATTGTCGAAACGTTGCATAATATATCATTAACGATGGTTCACTTGTCTCGTTTTGCGGAAGAAATTATTTTTTGGTCTTCTGCGGAAGCAAACTTCGTGACGTTATCCGATGCTTTTTCAACTGGTTCATCAATTATGCCTCAAAAGAAAAACCCTGATATGGCAGAGCTTATAAGAGGTAAAGTTGGTAGAACAACTGGTCATTTAATGAGTATGTTGATGACATTGAAAGGATTACCACTCGCTTATAACAAAGATATGCAAGAAGATAAAGAAGGTTTGTTTGATGCCCTTCATACATTAAAAGGTTCACTGCGTATTTTTGAAGGAATGGTCGATTCAATGACTGTTAACGTTGAACATTTACAACAAACTGTGAATAATGACTTTTCTAACGCCACTGAACTCGCAGATTATTTAGTAACTAAAGATGTACCATTTAGAACTGCACACGAAATCGTAGGAAAATTAGTATTATGGTGTATTCAAAATAATAAATATTTACTTGATGTCCCTTTGTCAAAATATCAAGAGGCACATCCATTAATAGAAGATGATATTTTTACATTCTTAACACCTGCAAACTGCGTGAGTCGCAGAATTAGTTACGGTTCTACAGGTCAAGAAGCAGTTAAACAGCAAATTAAACAAATTAAAGCACAACTGAAATAATTATATAAAAGCATAAAAATCATTTATTGAAATGGTTTTTATGCTTTTATTATTTTAGTTTAATATTTATAACTTAACAGCTAATGTAGGAGTGCTATTATGAATACAGCACAACGTCTTATCGCATGTAGTTTAGCAATTTTAAGTATTAGCTATTTCTCTAGTAAATAACGCTCGCACCTCTCAACACCCCTATCCTTAAAAGTCCTCACAAATTAAAAATGCTAAGTTAGGTGTTAATGACATATGTACAACTTATCTAGTTATTTATAATGCAGTTATCGGTAATGACCGATAATTATCATCTTTGTAATAACATTCTTTAAGCTGACATTACATTATTAACAATACTTCGTATCTATTTACTTATTGTAAACATTTTTATACTTTTTTAACCTTCTTTAATTTATTAATTGTTTTTATTTAACTTAAATTAAAAAGGTGTAAAATATATTTATTTTTTAATCTGTTTTTTGTATGGTTAATATACAGTTTATTATGAGGAGTGAAGGTATGAAATATACAAAACGATTATTTGTCAGTGGTTTTTCAATTTTAGCTCTATCAAGTTTTACAACCCCAGATATCCAAGCAAATAGTAACAATGCGAATCAGCAAGCTACACAACAAGTTAACCAATCATCACAAGCAACTCAAAACAAAGCATATCGTGCTATACATAATCCAACAGGTGAAAAATACACAACAATTGCACATCGTGGTGCGAGTGGCTATGCCCCTGAACATACTTTTGCAGCTTATGACAAAAGTCATAATGAAATGGGTGCATCATATATAGAATTAGATTTACAAATGACAAAAGACGGTCATTTAGTAGTTATGCATGATGAAACATTGGATCGTACTACTAACGGAACTGGTAGGGTCGATGAACATACTTTAAAAGAAATTAAAGAACTTGATGCTGGAAGTAAATTTAATGCCAATAATCCACAATATGCCGACCCTTCATATGACGGCCAAAAAGTTCCAACACTAGACGAAGTGTTAGAACGATATGGCAGTAATGCTAATTATTATATTGAAACTAAATCACCAGATGTCTATCCGGGTATGGAAGAAAAATTATTAGCTTCATTAGATAAGCATCATTTACTGACACAAAATTCTTTATCAAACGGCCATGTATTAATTCAATCATTTTCACAAGCAAGTTTACAAAAAGTCCAAGCGCAAAATGCTAATATCCCTTTAATCCGCTTACTTGATAAAGGTGAATTACCTAACTTAACTCAAGCAGATTTAAATGCAATTAGAAGTTACGCCATAGGTGTAGGACCTGAATATACAGATTTAACTAAAGACAATGTGAAAAACTTAAAAAAAGCAGGACTACTCGTCCATCCATTTACAGTCAATACTAAAGCAGATATGGAAAGATTAAATAAATACGGTGTTAATGGCGTATTCACAAATTATCCTGATGTCTACGAACAAGTTATTGCTAATGATAAATAACGATACTTGCACTATAATAATATAAATTTATAACAATACTTGTGCCTTCATAAATGGCGAAGTCATCATTTTTTGAACAAGCGAAATAGTATACTATCAACTTACGATAGCAAAAAGAGGGTAGAACATATTTTGTTCTACCCTCTTAATTATTTATAAGTATAAGGCTTAAGCCCATCCACGATAACGTGCCGCTTCTGCTGTACGCTTAAGTCCGACAATGTACGCTGCTAAGCGCATATCAATTTTACGATTTTGTGATAACTCATAAATCGTATCAAATGCTGTAATTAATTTTTCACGTAATTTTTCATTAACTTCGTCTTCTGGCCAATAATAACCTTGGTTATTTTGTACCCATTCAAAGTATGAAACTGTTACGCCACCCGCACTCGCTAGTACGTCAGGTACAAGTAAAATACCGCGTTCAGTTAAAATCTTAGTACCTTCTGGCGTTGTAGGTCCGTTAGCTGCTTCAACAACTACATCAGCTTTAATATCATTTGCATTATCGCCTGTAATTTGATTAGCAATTGCTGCAGGAACTAAGATATCACAATCAATTTCAAATAACTCTTTATTAGAAATTGTATCTTCGAATAAATTTGTCACAGTACCAAAACTGTCTCTTCTATCTAATAAATAATCAATATCTAAACCTTCTGGATCATGTAATGCACCATAAGCATCGGAAATACCTACAATTTTAGCACCTAAGTCATATAAGAATTTAGCTAAGAAACTACCAGCATTACCAAATCCTTGTATAACAACTCGTGCACCTTTAACATCCATGCCTCTTCTTTTGGCTGCTTGTTCAATTGCAATAACAACACCTAAAGCTGTAGAACGATCGCGTCCTTGTGAACCACCAAGTACAATTGGTTTACCTGTAATAAAACCTGGTGAATTAAATTTATCAAGTGAGCTATACTCGTCCATCATCCAAGCCATAATTTGTGAGTTTGTAAACACATCTGGCGCTGGTATATCTTTTGTTGGACCAACGAATTGTGAAATTGCGCGTACATAACCACGTGATAATCTCTCTACTTCATGGATACTCATTTGACGTGGGTCACATATGATTCCACCTTTACCTCCACCATAAGGTAAATCAACAATGCCACATTTTAGTGTCATCCACATAGATAACGCTTTAACTTCTTCTTCATCCACATCAGGGTGGAATCTTACGCCACCTTTTGTTGGACCAACTGCGTCATTATGTTGTGCACGATAACCAGTAAATGTTTTAACAGTCCCATCATCCATTCGTACTGGAATTCGTACTTGTAGGAATCTAAGTGGTTCTTTGACTAAATCATACATACCATCATCAA
This sequence comes from Staphylococcus arlettae, assembly GCF_002902345.1. Classification (GTDB taxonomy): domain Bacteria; phylum Bacillota; class Bacilli; order Staphylococcales; family Staphylococcaceae; genus Staphylococcus; species Staphylococcus arlettae. The sequence goes on along the minus strand of NZ_PPQB01000010.1, from coordinate 289,072 downwards.
ATCCCAATTTGTTTAAAGCCTCTTTAATAATACCTTGCGTAGAAGTCACCAAATTATTATTCTCAGTCATGATTCATTTCGCCTCTTTTTCGTAACTAATGATTTCGCTTTCATTGCTAATTGTAACATAACTTTTGCCTTTTTAAAGGGATTAAAAAAAGTTATATATCAAATTTTTTTATTATTCAAAAACGTTTTTCACTTTGTCTAATGCTAGGTCTAATTCTTCTTTTGTGATGACTAATGGTGGTGCAAATCTAATTACAGTATCATGTGTTTCTTTACATAAAATGCCTTGCTCTTTTAATGCTTCACAATAAGGTCTGGCATTTTCATGTAATTCAATGCCAATAAATAAACCACGACCTCTAACTTCTTTAATCGCTGGGTGTTCAATCTTTTGTAATTCCGCTTTAAAGTATTCCCCTAGCTCTAATGAGCGACCTGGTAAATCTTCATCGACAATTACATCTAATGCTGCTAATGAAGCTGCACAAGCTAATGGGTTACCACCAAATGTTGAACCGTGTGAACCTGGTGTAAATACGCCTAAAACTTCTTCATCTGCTAGCACAACTGAAATTGGGAAAACGCCTCCGCCTAAAGCTTTTCCTAAAATATAAACGTCTGGCTTAACATTATCCCAGTCTGTTGCAAACATTTTACCTGAGCGTCCTAAACCTGCTTGAATTTCATCAGCTATAAATAATACATTATGTTCGTCACATAACTCTCTAATTTCTTTTAAGTATCCTTCTGGCGGTACATTTATTCCCGCTTCACCTTGGATAGGTTCAATTAAGATTGCTGCAGTATTATCATTGATTGCTGCTTTTACAGCTTCGATATCTCCAAAATCAACTTTACGGAAACCATCTAATAATGGGCCATATCCACGTTGATATTCTGCTTCTGATGATAAAGATACAGGTGCCATTGTACGGCCATGGAAATTACCATTAAAAGCAATGATTTCTGCTTGATCAGGCTCTATTTTTTTCACATCATATGCCCAACGTCTTGCAGCTTTTAATGCCGTTTCTACTGCTTCAGCTCCTGTATTCATTGGTAATGCTTTATCTTTACCTGCTAATTTACAAATTTTTTCATACCATGCTCCTAAGTTATCACTATGAAAAGCACGTGATACAAGCGTAACTTTATCTGCTTGATCTTTTAATGCTTGGATGACTTTAGGATGACGGTGACCTTGGTTAACTGCTGAATATGCAGCTAACATATCCATATATTTGTTACCTTCTGGGTCTGTTACCCATACCCCTTCAGCCTCAGAGATTACAATTGGTAGAGGAACATAATTGTGCGCTCCGTAATGATTTGTAAGCTCAATGATTTCTTCTGATTTTGTCATGATATCTCCCCTTTAAAAAATTTATGGCAATATTGCCTCTATAATTCATAACATTAGCATAACGTATTTACCGTGTTACTGAAACTATTTTCCTAAAAAATCCCTGAAATACTCTTTTTAGGATAAAACAGTGCACTACAAAATATGTATTGATCCGGTTATGACGCTAGTTAATCGTCTTTAAAAGGCAAAACAATCTAACTAAGTTTTATCTATCTTTGCTTTTCAAGATATATTTTTATGTTTTATATATGATTATTTACTATTTTAAAATGGGATATTGTCGACAAATAAAAAAGAACATTAACAATGCATGAATTTTATCGAATGACCTTCATATTGAAAGTCGCTTCCGATAATATAATCATACATCATTAATGTTCTATATAGTTATTGTAGTAATGCTATTTATTTACCATCTTTTCTTGGTAATGGGTAAAAGCCTTGGTTGAATTGTTCCCATAATTTTGGTGGTAAATGGTGTTTATCTTCTCTATTTGGATCAAAGTATGAAATGATTTCATCTTCTTTACCTTCTTCAATTTTACTAACAAATTGATAATCCAATAATATTCCTCTACCTAATGCCAATAGTTCGATTTGTTTAGTGTTAATTGCTTCTAATGCTTGTTCAGCAGTAAATATAGAACCTATACCAATTAATGGCATACGGCCATCAATCCATCGATGTAATAATTCTATACGTGTTTCTTCCGCATATTTGCCTTCTCTAGTTTTAGAGTGCACATCCATTAAAGATACATGTAAATAGTCTAATGGTTTTTCAACTAAAGTTTTAACTAATGATTCAGTGATTTCCATACTAATTCCTGGAGATTCTGCTTCTTCTGGAGAAAATCTATAACCAATAATAAATGAGTCATCGGCATATTGTTTTTTAACATTAACCACTTCATCAACGACTTCGCGAGCAAATTTGAATTTATCCGTGCCCCATTCATCTGTACGACGGTTATAATATGGAGAGACAAATTGATGAATTAAATAATGGTTCGCACCGTGAATTTCAACACCATCGAAGCCTGCTTCTATTACTCTACGTGTAGCTTCGCCGAATGCTTTTATCGTTTCTAAAATTTCGTCATGTGTAATTTCACGTGCATGGTGTTCTTCTGTCTCACCAAAACTTTTCATACTAATTGGACTTGGTGCAGCCACGTCTCCATTTGGTGTCCAGTTTGGTAATGATTGCGCTCCACCATGATGAATTTGTACTACGGCTTTAGCGCCATTCTTTTTCATCACGTTAGCTAATTTTTTTAAACCTTCTATATCAGTATCGTGTGCTACTGACGGTTGACCTGGAAATGCTTTACCTAAATCTGTAACATTACTCGCTGCAGATATTGACAAACCAACATCTTGTGAACGTTGTTCCATATAGTTTATTTCGTCTTCGGATACCGTCCCATCATCATGCGATGTTACGTGTGTTAATGGAGCTAACACAAATTTATTTTTTAATTGTACTTTATTAGGTAACTCTACTGTTTCAAATAAAGTTGCAAATTTTTCATTCATTACTTACTTCCTCCTAATTAATGATTTCAACACTATAACATTGTTATTATGCTTGCACTATTTTAATGCTTGTTCATTTTACCGTAAAAAATTCACTTCACATAATAATATGCTTGCGCATACATGTTTATATATAAAATAAAATCAAAAAACTAACATTTCATGCAGAAATGTTAGTAGTACAAGAGTATTACTCTTGCTTCATAGTGTCTTTGGACTGTTTAATCCAACCTGGCATACGTTCTTTAATTGTTTGAAACCCGTATTTTTCGGTTTCTTTAATTTCATCCAATACTGATTGCTTTTCTTTCTTACGTTCATAATTTTTAAAATAATCATTATCTTTTAATGACAAATTAAGCTTACCTTCTTTATCGATGGAAATAACTTTTGCCCGGACAACTTGTCCTTCGGATAAAAACTTTTTTAAATTATGGACGTAATCATCCATAATTTCAGAAATATGAATCAGACCTTCAGTATTATCTGGGGTTTCAACAAATGCGCCATAAGGCTGAATACCAGTCACACGTACTTTAAGATGTTGACCTACTTTGTAGTGATTATTCAACGTGAGAACCCCTTATTTCGTTTTACTTAACAATAATATAATAGCATAAATTACTAAACTAGACTAATATTACGATAGAAAAATTACTATAAATTGTTGATATAATAGTCATCAAAACAATTAAACCCTTATAATAAAAAGAGCCATGTTCAGATTTTGTTCTGAACATGGTTCTTTCACATTGTATTTTCTATTAATGCACAATACTATCATGTAATAAACTTCCGCATCTCACATAATAGAATGTAACAAGCTCATCCATTTATTTCGATCTTACTTTTATTTATCCTCTACATCAATTGAATCAATAGTGATGTCATGTAAAGGCTTATCTTGTGGACCTACTTTCGTACTTGCAATATCTTCTAGCACGCTTTGACCTTCAATAAGTTGGCCGAATACTGTATGTTTTTGGTCTAACCATGGTGTACCACCTTGTGTACGGTAAGCTTCAACTATTGGTTGTGGCCATCCACCATCTGCAAGTTGGTTAATCATTGATTCCGGTACTTCTTTCATTTGTACAATGAAAAATTGTGAGCCGTTTGTATTAGGTCCTGAATTGGCCATTGATAATGCACCATAAATATTAAATGCTTCTAATGAAAATTCGTCTGCAAATGGTGCGCCGTAAATACTTTCGCCACCCATACCTGTTGCAGTTGGGTCGCCACCTTGTACCATAAAATCATTAATTACACGGTGGAAAGAAATACCATTGTAATAACCATTTTTAGCATGTGTTACAAAATTTTCTACTGTTTTAGGTGCAACATCTGGTAATAACTTAAATGTCATATCTCCTTTATTTGTATGCATTACAAGTTTTATTTCATTATCTTTTACTTCTGTATCTAATTGAGGATAGTTCGTCATTTTCATTCTCCATTTCATGTTAAGATGATAATAGTATTTTAACATAAAAGAAAGGATGTATTAATCATGTTATATAGATTTGCTCATAAAACTGGTGTCTATGGTGTTTCTATCGTAGAAGAAGAGACGCAACGGATTTTAGTCAAAGTCGAACAAGTCATCAAACATCCAAAACAAGGTGATTTACATAACCCCACTGACGTAGAAGATGTATTTTTCCATGAGCGTAAAGCTTTGAGTCAATATGAAAAACGCTATACAACAAAGTCACAACTAAGACCATTCGATGTTGCAGAACTACCATATACAGAATCTTTACAACAAGCACTTAGCACTTTAGAAACTAAGTTACTCAAAGAAGATACGGTTCATGCACAAAAGTCACTGACAAATTTACAACGCTTAAAAGAAGATTATTCTGTGCAATATAAAAAAAATTTCATCTGAAAAATGACGCGTTTCTTCTTATTTAACAAGACAGTTAAAAACCACTAGCTATACACTTGCAGTGGTTTTTCAGAACTGGATGAATCATGTATAATGAAACCATATTTCAATTTAAAGGGGGACAACATAATGAGTTGGTTACACATAGTGGTATTGTTACCGCTTATATTTGCACTCATTATTCCTTGTATATATCGACTACATAAACGGATTCATTTAGGGTGGTTTGTCTTACCACTGCCTATTGTCTTATTTATTTATTTCTTAACTTATATTAAGACAACTATGTCAGGTGATACCGTTATGCAAGAAGTAAACTGGATGCCAAAATTCGGTATGAATTTTGACTTATACATAGATGGATTAAGTTTATTATTTAGTTTACTCATAACTGGAATTGGCAGTTTAATTGTCTTATATTCAATCAGTTACTTAAGTCGAAAAGAACAACTAGGGAATTTTTATTGTTATTTATTATTATTCATGGGCGCAATGTTAGGCGTGGTGTTATCTGATAACATCATTGTTCTTTATTTATTTTGGGAACTAACATCATTTTCAAGTTTTTTATTAATTTCATTTTGGCGTACGAATCAAAGATCCATTTACGGTGCGCAAAAATCTATGCTCATTACCGTATTTGGTGGCCTATCATTATTAGGCGGACTGATTTTACTTTCAATTTCAGCTAATACTACAAGCATTCGTACAATGATTGACCATGTTGGAGATATCCAAACTAGCCCATTCTTTATTCTTTCAATGGTCTTTGTATTAATTGGCGCGATGACTAAATCAGCACAATTTCCGTTTTATATCTGGTTGCCAGATGCAATGGAAGCACCTACACCAGTTAGTGCTTATTTACACTCAGCAACAATGGTTAAAGCTGGCTTATATTTAGTTGCCCGTATGACGCCAATCTATGCAGTTTCTCAAGGTTGGGTTTGGACTGTTACCATTGTGGGGCTCATCACGTTAATTTGGGCTTCGTTAAATGCAACAAAACAGCAAGACCTTAAAGGAATACTCGCATTTTCTACTGTGTCTCAGTTAGGTATGATTATGTCTATGTTAGGCATTGGTGCCGTAAGTTATCACTTTGAAGGCGCAGAAAGTCAACTTTATATTGCAGCATTTACTGCCGCTATTTTTCATTTGATTAATCATGCAACCTTTAAAGGTGCTTTATTTATGATAACGGGTGCGGTAGATCATGCCACTGGTACTCGTGATGTAAAAAAATTAGGCGGCTTAATGACGGTTATGCCTATTTCATTTACATTAACGATTATAACTTCATTAAGTATGGCAGGTATTCCACCATTTAATGGTTTCCTATCAAAAGAGTCATTTTTAGAAAGTATGATTGAAGTAACCCATGCAGACATCTTGAGTTTAGATACATTCGGTATTTTAATTCCAATTGTTGCTATTATAGGTAGTATTTTTACTTTCGTTTATGCCGTGCGTTTTATCGGCCAAATTTTCTTAGGTTCATACCGACCACAATCATTACCAAAATCAGCACATGAAGCTCCAAAACTAATGCTAATTGCACCAACTATTTTAGCACTATTAGTAATTGTCTTTGGCTTGTTCCCTGTCATATTAACGAGTACGTTAATTGATCCAGCAACATCAGCCATTAGTCAAGCTAACAGTAAGCCATCATCATTCCATTTATTCCATGGCTTTACACCGGCATTCTTTGCAACATTGTTGATTTATATTGTAGGTATTATTTTAATTTTAACGTTTAAGTATTGGGTACGCTTATTGCGTATGCAACCAAACAAGTTACAATTAAATTATTGGTATGACACAACAGGTAAATATTCATCTCACGTTTCAAGTAATTTTACTGACTCATATGTAACAGGTTTTACACGCAATAATTTAGTTATACTATTCACATCATTTATAGTTCTGGCAATTATTGCCTTATCATTAACACCATTTAAATTAGACTTTAATAACGTCAGTAATATACGACCTTTTGAGTTAATCATTATAGTACTCATCATGTTAGCGTCTGTAATGATTGTCTGTGCTCGATCTCGTCTATTCAGTATTATAATGACGAGTGCTGTTGGTTACGCTGTTGCTGTATTCTTTATTTTCTTTGGTGCGCCAGATTTAGCTTTAACACAATTTGTTGTCGAAACTATTTCAACGGCATTATTTTTACTTTGTTTCTATCATTTGCCGAATTTAAATCGACATAACGAAACTCGTAACTTTAAGTGGAGTAATATGTTAATTGCTATCGCAGCTGGATTAGTAGTTACAATTATCGGATTAATTGCTTATGGCAACCGACACTTTGAGTCTATTGCGACATATTATAAAGAGCATGTTTATGATTTAGCACATGGTACTAACATGGTTAATGTTATTTTAGTTGACTTCCGTGGTACCGATACCTTATTCGAATCTTCAGTGCTCGGAATTGCAGGACTAGGTGTATATACTATGATTAAATTACGTTCAACGCGTAAAGCTAATAAAGAAGGAGGATCTGACTATGAATAGACAAAACAATAATCTAATTTTTCAGTACTCAGCTATTCTTATCTTCTTCTTAATTGTAATGTTTGGTTTATCACTTTTCCTTGCGGGTCACTATACACCAGGTGGCGGTTTCGTAGGAGGATTATTGATGTCAAGCGCACTTGTGATTATTACTGTAGCATTTGACATCAAAACAATGCGCAAAATATTTCCTTGGGACTTTAAAATATTAATTGGTATTGGGTTATTTTTCTGTGGTGCCACTCCTATAGCAAGTTGGTTCTACAATAAAAACTTCTTTACCCATACACCTTTTGAAATTCCTTTAGGTATATTAGAACCAATGGAAATGCACACAGCGACATTTTTTGATTTAGGTGTCATGTTTGCAGTAGTCGGTACAGTAATGACTATTATTTTAACGATTGGAGAGAGCGACTAATGGAAATACTTATGATAATTGTTTGTGGTTTTCTCACTACAATGAGCGTTTATTTAATCCTCTCTAAAAGTTTAATACGTATCATTATTGGGACTACCTTGCAAACACATACAGCCAATTTATTTTTACTTACTATGGGTGGTTTAAAAGGTGGCGAAGTGCCTATTTATGAAAAAGGTATTTCCGACTACGTTGATCCAATCCCACAAGCATTAATCTTAACTGCTATTGTTATTTCATTTTCAGTAACATCATTCTTTTTAGTTCTTGCTTTTAGAAGTTATAAAGAACTTGGTACTGATAATGTAGAAAGTATGAGAGGAGTGCTTGATGATGATAGAAAGTAATTTATTAGTATCAACGTTAATCATTCCATTATTAACCGTTATTATTTTAATTTTTCTAGGTAAACGCCCTATTATTAAGCGTTATGTAGCATTAACAGGTACTATAATCACATTTATTTTTAGTATAATTAATTTGATTAACGTAGCGAAACATGGACCTATTGTTTTAGAATTAGGTTCTTGGAAAGCACCTTATAGTATAGTCTTTGTTTTAGACTTATTTAGTGGTTTATTAATTACCACAAGTATACTCATTACTATATTTATTATTTTGTATTCCTATAATACAGTTGGTATTGAACGTGAAACTTATTATTACTATTTCGCAGTAATGTTTATGCTGACTGGTGTCAATGGTGCATTTATGACAGGAGATATATTCAACCTATTTGTATTCTTCGAAGTATTTTTAATGGCTTCTTATATATTACTTGTCATCGGTGGCACTAAAGTACAGTTGAGTGAAACAATTAAATATGTACTAGTGAATGTAACTTCATCTGCATTTTTTGTAATTGCAGTTGGTATGTTGTATTCCGTTGTCGGCACATTAAACTTAGCTGATATTAGCCAAAAGCTAAACCAACTTTCACCACAAGATAGTGGCGTAGTAACTATAGTATTTATTGTCTTTATTTTTGTTTTTGCAACTAAAGCTGGGATTTTCCCAATGTACGTATGGTTACCAGGTGCTTATTACGCTCCACCAGTAGCGATTATCGCCTTTTTCGGTGCCTTATTAACAAAAGTTGGCGTTTATTCATTAGCCAGAACTACTAGTTTATTCTTTCCTGACACAACTGACTTAACTTATTATCTGTTAATCTTTTTATCACTACTTACCATTATTTTTGGTTGTGTAGGGGCAGTTAGTTATTTCGATATTAAAAAAATCATTATCTACAATATTATGATCGCAGTTGGTGTTATTTTGATTGGTGTAGCCATGATGAATCAAGCAGGAATGATGGGGGCAATTTACTACACTTTACACGATATGTTAATCAAGGCCGCTTTATTCTTTTTAGTTGGCGTAATTTATCAAATTACTAAATCATATGATTTGCGCAATTTTAGTGGCTTAATTAAACACTATCCAGTACTAGGATGGACATTCTTTATAGCGGCCTTGAGTTTAGCGGGTATCCCCCCTTTCAGTGGTTTCTATGGTAAGTTTTACATTGTCCAAGCTACATTCGAAAAAGGGTTCTATCTCACTGGTATGGTCGTATTACTGTCTAGTTTAGTCGTACTATATTCGGTTATTCGAATATTTTTACAAGGCTTCTTTGGAAATTCATCTGGGTATACTCCGAAGCCTAAACTACAACACCGTGGACCGTTAATAGTAGCGATAGTTGCAGTTGTAATTACAGTAATTTTCGGTTTATCAGCTGACTTTTTACAACCTATCATTAAAGATGCTGCCTCTACTTTCTATAACCCTAGTGAATACGTAGACAGTGTACTAGGAGGTAAATAAGATGGCGATTCAAATTTTAATTAACTTATTATTAAGTATCTTATGGCTTTTTATCACAGGTAGTTATTCCTTAAATAATTTTATTTTAGGTTACATTTTCGGTCTATTGTTGGTACTTACATTACGCGGGTTATTCCCTGGTAGATTTTATATGGTTACAGTGTACAAAGTACTTAAATTAATAGCGGTATTTTTAATCGAGCTCATAAAAGCTAATATCGATGTAATACGTATTGTATTACAACCTACAATTAAAAATGAGCCAGCATTTTTTACTTATGACACCGAATTAACAACAGATTGGCAACTCGTATTGTTATCGACATTAATCACTTTAACCCCAGGGACTGTAGTGTTAGGTATTAGTGATGATCGTACGAAAATATATATACATTGTATTGACTTCAGTACTAAAGAAGAAGAAATTGCGAGCATTAAATCGTCACTTGAAAAAGTTGTAAGAGAGGTTGGTGATACACAATGAACTACTCAATAATTATAATTATCGCATTAGTAATAGTATCATTATCTATGTTAGCAATGTTAGTTCGTGTCATCCTTGGTCCATCTCTTGCTGACCGAGTCGTAGCTTTAGATGCTATGGGAATTCAATTAATGGCAATTGTAGCATTATTTAGTATCTTCCTAGGTACTACATATATGATTGTAGCTATTTTATTAGTAGGTATACTTGCCTTTCTAGGCACTGCAGTTTTTGCTAAATATATGGACAAAGGTAAGGTGATTGAACATGATAACAACGATCATCATTAGTATTTCTCTTATATTGGTCATCTTGGGTGCGTTAATCAGTGCTTTTGCAGCTATTGGGTTATTACGATTAGACGATGTTTATTCTCGTGCCCATGCAGCTGGTAAAGCAGCAACGCTTGGTGCTATGTTATTATTATTTGGCGTTTTCCTTTTCTTTATCGGTAAAGAAGGTATGATTAACATGCAACTCATTATAGGGATTATCTTTGTATTTATTACAGGTCCGTTGGCTAGTCATCTAATTATGAAAGCAGCGTATAATTTAAATACCCCTGCTACTGATAGAACTCAACAAGACGACTTTAACGAAACGTTACACGATAAAAAATTATAACAATAGTTAAGCGATAAGTTATTACTTATTAACAAGAGCACAAATTTCTAGTTCTTCGTTATTTTAGTAATTGTACTTATCGCTTTTTATATTGCAATGGCAAATGCATTATGTTATTTTTAAATCGTAATGATTACTATTTGAAAGAAGGTAACTTTATGCATACTTGGACAATTATCGGTGGCGGTATTCAAGCATTAACAATTGCTTTAAAATTAATTCACGCTGGTCTTCCAACGTCCAAACTGACTCTCATTGATCCACACAGTAATTTATGCGCACAATTCGACGAACGCACTAAACGTATTAATATGCCCTTTCTTCGCTCACCTTGCGTGCATCATGTACATCCTGATCCTTTTCATTTAAAACAATTCGCTAAAACATATCAATATATGCAAGCAACATTAGGAAAATATCAACGGCCTCAAAGAGATATGTTTATCGATCATGTACATACACTTATACATCGTTATCAATTACATAATCAGCATGTCATTGGAAGTGTAACCCATATTAAACAGCACACACATCCTCAGCAACAATGGGTGCTCACTTTAAATAATAAACGTTCCATTACTACTGATAACTTAGTTATCGCAATGGGTAGTCATCATGATTTAAACGTTCCTGAGATTTTTCATCAACAGCAAAATGTTCAACATATTTTCGACAATACAGCTCTACAATTTCATAATTGCAATCATGTTGTCGGGAGTGGTGTCTCTGCAGCACATTTAGTACATAAATTACTTCATTATTATCAAAAACATGTGCACTTATGGCTTAATAAAACAATAGCCGTACATGATTTTGATGCAGATCCAGCATGGCTCGGTCCTAAAAATATGACTAAGTTAACAGCTTTTGCAGATTCTGCCGAAAAACTTTCTTTTATTGAAGATGAGAGACACAAAGGGTCTATGCCCCAAGAGTTATATTTACATCTCAAAAAATATCAACAACAAGGTCGTTTGACAATTCACCAAACACCTATTACTACAATAAGGAATAAGCAAATACATACGATAGATGAACAATATAATTATGATCATATATTACTCGCTACAGGCTTCAAAAATTCGATATTACAACAACCAATTATAAAATCGTTAATTTTAGAACATGCTGCACCTATGACCAATTGTGGCTATCCACAATTGACTGATACATTGGAATGGTTACCACAGCTATTTGTATCTGGCGGACTAGCTGATTTAAAATTAGGACCTTTCGCACGCAATATTGCAGGAGGTAGAGAAGCAGCAAAACGAATTGCTCAAGCTTACTTCGCTCAAAATTTTATATCACATTAAAAAAAGGGAATGCATAAAAGTAACTTTTGCATTCCCTAAATGATTTATTAATTTTTAGTTATTTATAAATGACTACGCTTTGTCATTAGCTATCAGCTAAAATGACGTACTTTAATATGTTTAAAATACTAGTCTATCAAGATCTATGTCGTGATTTGATTGCGATGGTACCTCGCATAATACTTATTAATTTGCCGCTATCATCAGTTATCTCAATATTCCATACTTGTGTCGTTTTGCCTTGATGAATAACTGTTGCGGAAGCATAGACAGTACCCTCTGTCGTTGAACTAATGTGATTTGCATTCATTTCTAATCCTAGTGGAATATATTGCTCAGTATCAATTAGGCTCGCTGCTCCCATTGAGCATGCGGTTTCTCCTAAAGCTAAACTAGCACCACCGTGTAGAAATCCAAAGGGTTGTTTCACCTTATCTGTTACAGGCATAGACATAACCAAAATGCCTTCTCCCTCTTTTTCAACTTTCATATCTAGCGCATCTAACATATTTGTCATAATTGCCACCCCTTTATTTATATCACTCTTATAATATCATAGCAGCGATAGTACCAAAAATAATCAACGGGATATTATAGAAAATAAAGTTCGGAATACACGTATCTCTTATATGATCATGTTGCCCATCAACATTTAATCCTGCCGTCGGACCAAGTGTTGAATCACTCGCTGGAGAACCTGAATCACCTAAGGCACTTGCCGTTCCTATTAAGGCAATTAAAGCCATCGTGCTTAAACCTAACGATTCACCTAGCGGCACAAATAATGTAGCTATAATTGGAATTGTGGCAAATGAAGAACCAATTCCTAATGTGACTATTAGTCCAATGATATACATGAGTACTATGCTAATTAACTTGTTGTCACCAGTAATCGCACTAATACTATGTACTAATTGTTCAATATCACCTGTTTTATTCATGACACCAGCAAAACCATTAGCAGTCAAGATTACTACACCGATATATGCCATAATTTGAATACCTTCAACAAATTGCTTGTCCATATCTTTCCAATTTTGCATACCAGAAATAAAAAATACTAATACCCCTGCTAATGCACCAAAGATCATAGAGTCAGTCAGCATTTGAACTGTAAATGTCGCAATAATCGCAATGATTGTCACAACTAACACATATGGTTTTAACTCTACATTTGCTAGATCTTTATCTTGTTTATGATCAATATATTTTCTTGCTTTTCTATAATAAAATAAACCAGCAATTAACCCTACAATATAACCTAATGATGGGATAACCATAGCTTTCCAAATCATATTTATTTCTATCGGATGTCCAGCTTTGTTAAAGCCGTTCATTATAATTTGATGAAATATTTGACCAAAACCAAATGGAATTAAAATATATGGCCAACATAAACCAAAACCAATGATTAAAGCTATTTGTCTACGATCAAAGTTTAATTCATTAAATATACTAATTAAAGGAGGAATGACAATTGGGATAAATGCAATATGTACAGGAATAATATTTTGACTCATTACACTTAATACCAATAAAGCTACCACAATTATAACTTTAACTTTCAGACGGGACATTTTAGAGTTTTCAGCTCTAATGCCTTTGATAATTTTATTAACTAAATAATCAGTAATGCCACTATATGATATTAAAGCAGCAAAACCACCTAATAACGCATAGCTTAGTGCTACTTCTGCGCCATCTACTATATTTTTACCAAATACCGTGATAACATCTGTTACGCTCATTCCAGCGATTATGCCGCCTACTAATGCACTTACGAATAAACTGATAACTACATTTAATCGACATAAACACAAAATGATCATAAGTAAAACCGCTATTACAACTGCATTTATCACATCAAAAACTCCTTTATTACATTATCGAACTAAAGCGTTACGAGATTCATAATAGCAATCCCTAGCAATATTGTCAATCACTTTTTGCATTATAACTTATCAGATATGATATAGGGAGTGGGACAGAAATCTGATTTTGAAAAAATAATTTCGTCGTCCCACCCCGGCAAGGATGACTAGCGTTGAAAAAAGCTTGGTTTAAAGCGCATTTTCAATGCAGTCAGCTACTGCCCATATGAAAAAGAGGCTGGGACGAATCAATATTGTCCCAACCTCTTGCATGCCAATTTATTGTTGTCGCAACCATTCAACGATTGTCGGTATCATGTAACCTGTTGGTCCTTTAGGTCCTAAATAAGAAGCCTTTGTCGTTGTAGCTGGACCTGCTATATCGAAATGCAAATGTGGTGTGTCGCCAGCAAAATGACTAATAAACGTAGCTGCAAATAACGCTTTACCATGACCATTTGTATGATTAACTAAATCAGCTACATCAGTTTGACGAATGAGTTGTTGTTCAGTACTAGTTATTGGTAATTCGAAGACAAATTCATCCATTTTACGTGCTGTAGTTAAAATTTCATTTATTGGTGCGTTAGTATTATTTTTAAAGACAGCTGCTTTATCTTCCCCTAATGCTGCTACTGCGGCTCCTGTTAGCGTAGCAAAATCTAAGATGACACTAGGTTGGAATTGGTTAGCATAAAATACTGCATCGCCTAATACTAATCGTCCTTCAGCATCAGTATTAAGTACTTCTACTGATTCTCCACTTAATGCTGTAAAAATATCATCGGGCTTCATTGCTGCTTCGTTGACCATATTTTCTGCTGCCGCAATGACACCAACAATATTTACTGGCAATTGCAATCTAGCAGCTGCTTCAATCATGCCAATAACATTTGCGGAGCCACACATATCAAACTTCATAGTCTGCATTCCGACTTTTGGTTTAATTGAATAGCCTCCAGAATCATACGTAATACCTTTGCCTACTAAAGCGATTGGTGCTACGTTTTGTGGCCCACCGTTATACGTTATTGTAATTACTCGTGGTGAGTGTGCTGAACCTTTACCTACTGCGTGAATGAGTCCAAATCCTTCATCTTGTAACTGCTCACCATCTTTTATATCAACTTCAACCTGACTATCTTTAAAATGATCATCAATCAATTCCGCATAATAACCCGGAGTCAATATATTTGGTGGCATATTACTATATGTACGTGCTGTATTAATCGATTCACCTAACACTTTACCTTGTGTAATAGCATCTGCAATATTTTCTGCGTCACTATGTACAAAGATAGTAGGTGAATAAAGTGCACTTTTATTTGATTTATAGTTATCAAATTGATAAATTGCACGAACACTTTGTTGACCAAGTACTTCAGCAACATCTTTTCTACTTACTTTTTTAGATATAAAACTTTCAAATAACAATGATGCAGACAAAATATGCTCACTTTTTAGAAATTGAAAGAGTTTGCCAAAGACTTGTAATAACTGCGTATAGTCTAATTGTTTTAAATTGCCTAACCCGACTGATATTAATCGATAGTGTTCATCTTGTAATTGAAAATGAGTTTGGTATACCTTACCTAAACTGCTACCTATGAGATGATTCTGTTTCAAGAATCCGATATTTTCTCTAATATCGACGCCATTGACACTGAGTGTTTCAAATTGATTCAAATGTTCCGGCACTCCAACTATTAAAGTCTGCTGAACAGATTGATTTGTTGAATTTACACTAATATTCATATTATCACCTTTTTCTTATAAAAAAGACCCATCTTATATTAAGACAGGTCTTGGATTAATGCAGTGTTACATAATATTATGTAGCTGCGTGTTACACGAATTTATTAAAATTTACCTTTTTTGAATGCTAAGCCAATTCCGCCTAATTTAAATACAGCACGTGTATCAATAACTTTCTTCATGAAAGCAGCTTTTTTGCCTTGGATGTCTTTACCGTATACAACACCAACACCATCGTTAGCACCTAATGAACAAACAGTACCTCTATCTACATATTCAAATTCAGAAGTTGGTTGACCTTCTAAAATATTTTGGATACTTTTAGCTGTATGTTCACCTTGTTGCATAGCGATTTGAGCAGTTGTTGGTAATGGACGTTCTTCACCAGCAGGAATGAACGCAGAACAGTCACCAATGACAAAAATATTGTCATAACCAGAAATAGTTAAATCTTGATTAGTAACAATACGGCCACGTTTAACGCCTTCAAATGATTCTTCCATTAATTTGCTACCACGTACACCAGCAGCCCATACAGAAGTGTTTGCTTCTAATTGTTGCTCTTCATCGTTAACTTTAACTACGAAGCCTTTTTCATTTGCTGCAACGATTGGCGTACCAATTTTAAATTCTACACCTTTAGCTTCTAAATAGCTTACAGCGTGGTTTACTAATTCATCTGAGAACATAGGTAACATTTTTGGAGCAGCTTCAACACAAGTTAATTTAACTTTGCTTTGATCTACACCATATTTGTTACATAATTCTGGAATACGGTCAGCTAATTCACCTAAGAATTCTACACCAGTGAAACCAGCGCCACCAACTAAAATAGCTAAATCTTTATCATCTTTTTGTTTAGATGCTGCATAATTAGCAAATTTATCTTCAATATGACGAGATAATTTACGTGCAGTTAATACATTTTCGATTTGGAACGCATAGTCTTTCATACCTTCGATACCAAATGTTTCACTTTCGAAACCTAGTGCAACAACTAACACATCAAAGTCAAAAATTCCTGCATCAGTTTCTACTTTTCTAGCATTACGATCGATTTTAGTAACTTCAGCTTTTACGAAGTTTACTTTATCTTGATTAACTACACTTTCAACAGGATATAATAAATCTTCATAGCTGATTGTACCTGCAGATGCTTCATGTAACCATGTCGCTTCATAGTGATAGTCATTTTTGTTAATTAAAGTGATTTCAGCTTGATCTGCCGAAATTTGTTTTTGCAATTTCGTAATAGTTTGTAAACCAGCATAGCCAGCACCTAAAACTAATACCTTTTTACGATCTTGTGCCATTTTATTCACCTAAGCTTTCATAATAATTTTATTGCATACGTCTTTCTTAATACCCTGGAAGAGTTACGAAAATTCATAAAAAAGACATTTTTCATCCAATGATAATTTTATAGTTTTTAAGTTATATTTTCAAGCACTTACCAATATATTGTTTATTATTTCACATTAAATATAACAAATTGGCATTTAGCACTACTAAACACCAATTTATTCATGTATTAATTTAGCAATTTTCTGGTGAGCCAGCTACTTTAGCTGTTCTAAATGAGCTACCACAACCACATGATGCAATCGCATTTGGATTGTCAATTTGGAAGCCACCACCCATTAGTGACTGTTTAAAATCAACAGTTGTACCATCTAATAATGGTAAATCATCTTCGTCTACAAGTACTTTCAAGCCATAAAACTCGAATGTTTGATCATTGTCAGCTGGTTGTGATTCCGCAGACATACCATAAGTTAAACCTGTGCATCCGCCACCATTAACTTTTAATTTTAAATAGCCATCTGACATGTCATTTTGGTTCAACATGTCTTTAACTTCATATGCCGCTGCTTCAGTTACATTAATTGTTGTCATACTAATTACCTCCTAAAAAATCCATGTTTCTTCTATATGTGCATAAATATTTTGTAATAAATCGTCAGGTGACTCACCTTCCACGATATCACCATTCACAAGTGCATACAAGCCACTAGAACACAGCCCACAATTTTGCAAGCAACCATATTCGAGCACGTCAACTTCTGGATCATTTTCTAGTTGATTATATACATAGTCTCCACCTTTCGCCATGTTTGAAATGCAGAACTCTACTATTGGATTCATAATACACCCTCTTCAAATTTATCGATTATGATATTATAACAACTTTTAAAAATAATGACTAACTACGTGCTTCATTGCTGAACTCGTATATGCTATTCGTATAGTTAATTATAACTTATTTTAGAACTATTATACATCATCCAAACTGACTAATTTATTTAGCCTTACATTTACATAATATTTATAGCATAAATTAAAGTAACCGCCACAATGAAATTCACATAACCATCACAGTTATTTGTAGAAAAAACTAAAAAAGCATATAATGGGTATAAGAAAGCTAATTTTTAGGAAATTGATATGTCACTGTTAGTTGTATTACTTTCAATGTTTATTTTCCTTATTTTATTCAGATTAGAAAAGCCTATGTTTTACGGGAACACGTGCTTTAATTTAATCTAAAAATATAATTATTACTAGAGGGGTATCAAAATGAAGAATTTAGTCCTATTAGGTGGCGGCTATGGTAATATGCGTATCATGTCGCATATTTTACCAAGTGCTTTACCTGAAAATTATTCACTGACACTTGTAGATAGAATGCCATATCACAGTTTAAAACCAGAATTTTATGAGTTGGCAGCTGGAACTAAATCAGACAAAGACGTTCGTATGAATTTTCCAGACTCTGAACGCATTAACGTGGTATATGGAGAAATTAATGATATTAATTTAGATGATCAAATTGTATCTGTGGGCAATACTAAAGTTGATTATGATGAATTAGTTATTGGTTTAGGTTGTGAAGATAAATATCACAATGTTCCAGGTGCTGAAGAATACACGCACAGTATACAAACACTTTCAAAATCACGCGAAACGTTCCATCATATAAGTGAATTACCCAATGGTGCTAGAGTTGGAATTGTCGGCGCTGGATTAAGCGGTATCGAATTAGCAAGTGAATTACGTGAAAGCCGAGAAGATTTAGATATTTACCTTTATGATCGTGGTGAACGTATTTTAAGTCGTTTCCCTGAAAAATTAAGTAATTATATCGAAAATTGGTTTGAAAAGAACTCAGTTCATGTTATTCCTAACTCAGACATTAATCGTGTAGAACCTGGTCGTATATACAACAATGATGTTCCAGAAGATTTAGATTTAATTGTATGGACAGCTGGTATCCAACCAGTGGAAATAGTACGTAACTTACCTATCGATATTAGTAAAAGTGGACGTGTTATTTTAAACCAGTATCACCAAGTACCTACATATAAAAATGTATATGTAGTTGGAGATTGTGCTGACTTACCATTTGCACCAAGTGCACAATTAGCAGAATATCAAGGTGACCAAATAGCTGATGTCATGAAATTAATTTGGCAAAATAAAGCATTACCTGAAAAAATGCCTGAAATAAAAATCCAAGGTTTCTTAGGTTCATTAGGAGACAAAAAAGGATTTGCTTACATTATGGATAGAACGGTTACAGGTCGTCTTGCTTCTATTCTTAAATCAGGTGTACTTTGGATGTACAAATATCATAACGGATAAAAATATATTAGCATTACAATACACAGTTAATGAGCCTAGAATATAAATATTCTAGGCTCATTTTTATATAACATGTTATTGTAATTGTCTGTCTATAAAACGTGTTATATCTTTTAGTTGAATGTAACCATCTGCCACATATTCGTCATTCATAGTAATTAAAGGATAAAATAATTCATCTTCTTGTATTTGCTCAATAAAATGTTGGTCATGATCCGATAGATTTTCAGTATCTTTTTGAAAATCTATATAGGTAAATTCAAATTTTACATCTGGATATTTTCTTTGTAATAATGGTTTTAGCCATTCAAATGTATTTTGTGACGTCGGTGCATTTACACAGCTTGCACATATTACGTCTGCACCATATACTACAACACTTATTTTTGTCATAAATCAAGTCCCCCTTATTTCGAATCATAGATTTTTCTCTACATATCTATTATAATAAATAAATACGGATATGTAGAATTTATTTACTTGAAAGGAGGCATATTTATGCCAACTGAAAACGCAACGATGTTTGATCAAGTAGCTGAAGTTATCGAGCGACTACGCCCGTTCTTACTACGTGATGGTGGTGATTGTTCACTAATCGATGTAGAAGATGGAATAGTTAAATTGCAATTACACGGTGCTTGCGGAACATGCCCAAGTTCTACTATTACATTAAAAGCAGGTATTGAACGTGCATTGCATGAAGAAGTGCCAGGTGTTATCGAAGTAGAACAAGTATTCTAACGAATTACTTCAAATAAAATTTTAGAGACCTTCTATGTAAGAAAGTCTCAGACTGTCGACAAAGTTCTCCGACTTTGTTGGCAGTTTTTTTTGTGCACGCTTTCCGCGGGCACTGCCTCAGCCTGTAGTCTTCGGCTAGTGCTTTTCCCGCAGGAGTCAGCCCAAATCACTGCCAATATTATTTATTCAAAGCCTATTTGCTATCACAGAAATAGAAGTTAATGTGGGTTACCATGTAGACATGAGTTATATTTTTTAGAAAAAGCACCTCATTTTGGAACTTTTCAGTTACAAAAGATACACGTTGTGGTCACAGTACAGATTTCTGTCACACTCCGTAGTCTGTCGACGAAGTCCCCGATTTTGTTGGCAGTTTTTTTGTGCACGCTTTCCTCGGGCACTGCCTAAGCATATAGTCTTCGTCTAGTACACTTCTCGCAGGAACCTCTTTTATTGATTCTGATGCAACACAATTTGTTCGTTTACGTAAACCCAGCCCTTCCATCCAATATGTACAGCATCACTAATAACGTATGGTTCATAGTCTTTAGATGTCATATCATAAAGCTTACCATCTTTAGCAGTAATGGTATCTTTAATTTTTTGATAAATCATTTGACGTTGCTTAGATTTTATTCCAATATGATCATACCATTTGCCATTTGTCGGTATTACTATATATTGAACATCTGCTCCTGCAGCTTTCAATGTATCAACGAGTAATGCTAAATCTTCAAATTCCGGTGAATGTACTTTAAATTCATGATTGCGTTTAAATTTACGTTGTTTCGCTTGAATTAACTGCCAATATTTATCCTGTATATTATATTGATTCGACATACTATGTTGTTGTCCGTAAAGTTCGCCTTCTGCTTTTAAAGATGTCCACGATCGATGTGACGTGTCCTCTCCAACATGCTTAAACGCTTGCTTATTAAGTGGAAATGCAGCTTTAATTGCTTCAATTTTTAATAATTGATTTTCTTTGAACGATGAGACATAAGCATGTGAAGACTGTTGTTTATTTCGACTCATATCATGTAAGAAAGGCTTGTTTTTAACGTCTTTAAATTGTAATAAGCGCTGAGCATAACGTTCTTTTAAGTGCTTGCTCATTTGCTGTTGTTTAAATAACTGAGCAATTTGAGTTTCTGATATACGTGCATTAAAATTTTCTCGTGTTAAACCGCGTTGCGTGAACCATTGCGGTGAGATGATAAATGTTAATTTTTTGCCGTTAAGTTGATCAAAGTTTGCTGCAAGTGTCACAGCATTAATCAAGTCGGTAGAACCTCCTGTTCCTACTAAAAAAGGTGGTTTCTTAACTCTATGTGTTAACATAACAGCTGGGTGAAAAGGATCTTGTTTGCCTAATTCACTAGAACCATAAATAGGATAGTAGTTATTAGTTTCATATAATTTATTTTGTAGTAAAGTACCTTTTAACACTTGTTCGCTAAGCAAGTTGCGTTGTTCAGATAATGTTTGATTAGAAATTAATCCTTTAAACCAATTTGCGGGCAAAGCTACAAAAATTCCAAATAAAACTAAACTAATGATAAATGGATAGAATTGTTTCATTTTATTGTTTCGCAGATAATAACGCAATAATTTTATTTGGAGTCGCCCACGCTTCACGATCAAAATCTGTTATCGATACGTCGATACCTAACTGATTTTCAATGGCTAATAATAATTCTATCGTTTTAAAAGAATCGATAATACCTTCCTCAAATATTGCGATGTCTAAATTATCTTTTACAATAGAATCACCTGCAATGTCTGCTAAAATATTTAAAATTTGGTTTTTAATGTCCATACTAATTTCCTTCTAAATTAACTGTCCTGAAAATATGAGAAAGCCAAAAGTCACACAATGAAAAGTAATAACTGTACTAATACAAGCAGTAAATTTATTTTGCCACTGCCAGCCGAAGTATTTACTTAAGCGTTCAACATAACTAAAGCCAATAAACAAAGCTGCGTGATACAAACCGTATACTATGTAATGTAGCTCTAAACCATGCCATAAACCCATTAAGAAGAAATTAATTATAAATGCAATGTTCGACATAGCAAATTGACTTTTTAATAATTTTTTCTTCGACATAAAAAATAAACATCTCATATATATACAGTCTCTGAACCAAAAAGATAAAGTCATATGCCAACGTTGCCAAAACGCTTTAATATTTTGCGCTTTGAATGGTTGGTTAAAATTCGGTGGCGTTTGGATGCCATATAAATAACTAAAAGCTAAAGCAAATAAACTATATCCTGCAAAATCAAAAAACAAATAAAAGCTATAAGCATACATATATAACCACGTATCGACAACATTATGTGGTGTTTCAAGCAATGGTTGTATGACATAATTTTGAATCAAATAAGCAATAATGTATTTATATAAAAATCCAAGCATCACAAAATGGAGCGCTTTCGCAAATAATGTACTGTATACAGTACCGTCGGGCACTACTTTGTCATCTTTGATAAAACGCTTATAGCGATCTATTGGACCTGATGAAATAGTTGGAAAAAATGAAATGAATTGAATTACTTTCCAAACATCAACTTCTTTAATTGAACCATCTCTAATTTCCATTAGTAATTGCACACTTTTAAAGGTCACATAGGAAATACCTAAAAATGCAATTAAGTTCACCACTTTGTATTCATGGAAGACAATTTGATAGTCACCTAACCATGAGCTTTGTAATAATTTCACACATAGCAAGGGCAAGATTGCTAAAAATATTACACTGCTAAATAAACTCGTATAATTATGTCGACGTCTAATATTGAGATAAAACATAATGATACTCACTTGCCAAACAATATAACCGAAAAAGCTAAATAGTTGAAAACTCAAATACGGATTGTTGTAAATATTATATTTTTGCGATGCAAAAATAAGTACTACCATTAGTAAGCTACTTAAAAAATTATATGTATAACTACGCTTACCCATAAAACCTAAACAAACAACTGGTAGCAATACGACTATCGCTATCGCAAAAAAAGTGAACGTTCCATAAGGTATCATCGTAATATAACCTCATTTATAGCTTTTCTATCTACTTTGCCATTGCCATTTATCGGTAACTTTTCTAATATTTCATATTTAGTGGGTAGCATATAAGTAGGTAAATTTTCAGCTAATAGTGGTGTAATTTCGCTTTTCAATACTTTTACTTCTTCTGGGGATACTGCTTTAGTCAATGTGATTGCAGCGATAAGTTGAACTACCTTTCCTTGTTTAACTTTAGGTACTACTATCGCTTCTTGAATAAAGTGAATTTGTCGTAACCGAAACTCTATATCTTCTAGTTCTATACGATAGCCATTGTATTTGATTTGATTATCCATACGCCCTTTTATAAACCACATATCATCTAAATAGTACGCTGAGTCTCCCGTATAATATGCTTGTTTACCTTGATACTCTTTAAATACTTGTGCTGTCTTAATAGCATCATTTAAATATCCTTGACTCAAACATCTCCCCATAATAATTAATTCTGCATGGTCATTAACAGCTAACGTTACACCTGCTCTAGGTTTGCCTACTGGAAGCGGATTGTAGTGTTGTATAATGGACTGAGTTATTTGTATTCCAGTAACTGCAACCGTTGCTTCTGTCGGGCCATATGTGTTATAAACCACTGCTTTATTGAAGTGATGTAACAATTTTTCAGCAAGTTTATGGGATAGTACTTCCCCACAAAAAATAAATTGCCCTAAACTTTCATATTTTTCTTGAGTAAATACAGGTAATAATAAAGCTAACTCCATAAATGATGGTGTAGAAACCCAAATATTAATGTTATTGCTTCTTAATAAATCATCGAGCAACTGAGGCTTAGCCACCATATGTTTATCAACTAGATGTAGCGTACCAGCAGTTGTTAAACAAGGATAAATAGCCATTACAGATAAATCGAATGAGAACGGCGCTTGGTTTAACCAATGCTGATATAATCCCAATTGATTAATATCACTTATCCATTTAACAAATTCATTCAAGCTGCCATATGAAATTTGAACACCCTTAGGTTCTCCGGTAGTACCCGAAGTAAAAATAGTATAAGCTATATCAACTTCTTGTATATTATTAAATTCCCTTGTCGTTACTGACATCTGCTGTAAATCATCAATCG
Organism: Staphylococcus arlettae; assembly: GCF_002902345.1. Classification (GTDB taxonomy): domain Bacteria; phylum Bacillota; class Bacilli; order Staphylococcales; family Staphylococcaceae; genus Staphylococcus; species Staphylococcus arlettae. The sequence continues at coordinate 264,885 of NZ_PPQB01000010.1, read as the reverse complement.
TTATTATTTCTCCATTAGTCAACTCTATTTCATCACTCGTTGTATTTAGTACAAAATTAGGTTCTACCTTATTGATTATGTGTTGCAAACGTGCAGTTGGCATAGAAATATCTAATGGTATATAACCACAACCTGCTTTTAAGCTGGCTAACATCCCTACAATCATGTAGGGAGACATATGACCATATAGTATTAACGGAGTACGCGATGACATTATATAACAGGCTAATGCATTAGCGTATGTATCCAATTGTTTATAAGTTAATGAATGATCGTTGTAACGAATAGCAATCTTATTAGGGTAAATGACGCTATACCGGTTTATTGTCTGTAAAATATCTTTCATGATGTTCTCCTCATTAAAATTCATTATAAATAAAATCGTTATGTGTATCTCCAGCACCATATAGTAAATACAAAGCAATGAAAATAATTAAATACAACAATACCAATCCAATACTTTTAACCACTATAAATCTATGATTATTCTTATTCATTATTCACCTCTTGAAAATACAACGATTCAGATTTTTTGTATTTATACACTTTTAAATTTACTACAACTTATTATACATAACATCAAACAACTTTACAATATATTAACATTTTTATGTATGAACTACATTTTACTATAACTATTTTCTTATATGTTTTTTCATTATGATTTTGATAGCAATCAATTCAATAAAAAAAGTAGTAACTGACGGTGGTTGTCAGTTACTACTTTTTTATTATTTGCGTGATACTCAATCACGATTACTGTGTAAATTACCCAAGTTAATTATTACTCATAAGTTTGATGCACTAATGCTAAGCTTTAACAGCTGTTTTTGCAGTATTACCATTTAGTACTAATTTAATATTATCTACACATAATTGAATCATTTTGTTACGAGTGACTACCGACGCACTACCGATATGTGGTACAACAACAGCATTTTTCATTCCTAATAAAGGATGATCCATTTGTATTGGTTCTTCTCTTAATACATCTAAGCCACATGCTAAAATTTGATTGTTTACCAGAGCTGAAACAAGTGCAGACTCATCTACTACAGCACCTCTACCGATATTAATGAAAATGGCATCATTTTTCATTTTGGCAAAAGCTTCACTGTCAAATTTGTTTTCTGTTTCGGCAGTTAATGGAACAGTACAAATTATAAAATCACTATGTTTTAGCAATGTGTCAAAAGAAACGTACAATGCTCCTAGTGCTTCTTCTGCCTCTTCGTTACGACTTCTATTATGATACATAATGTTCGCTTCAAAACCTTTTAAACGTTTAGCAAATGCTTTACCAATATCACCCATACCAAAAATACCTACTTTAGAACGGTATAAATCTTTGCCTGCCAACAAATAAGGACTCCAACTTTGCCATTGACCATCTTGTACATAACGTTCTGCTTCGACTATACGACGCGCGACACTCAACATCAATGATAAGCCTAATTCTGCAGTCGTTTCTGTTAATACATCTGGCGTATTTGTTACGACAATTTTATGATCATTTGCAAGTTGTACATCGATGTTATCATAGCCAACTGCCATATTAGCAATTACTTTTAAGTGTGGTGCTGCATTAATGGCTTCTTCATCAATCGTTTCCGTTAGTGTGATAAAACATGCAGTCGCATCTTTAATAGCGTTCAAAAATTGTTCTCGTGGCATTGGGGTAAAAGCTTCATTCCACACTTCTACTTGAGCTATTGTTTCTAATTGTTTAATGAATTTATCAGGTACTTGTCTAGTCACTACTACTTTATCCATTTAATCAACCTCACCTTTTAATGATTTAATTACAGCGTTTAAATCTTCGTAAGAGTATGTTGGTGGAATGTCTTTAGCTTCGACATCTGCAAGTGTTGACACCCCAGTTTGCACATGAATTGTATCAATGGAAACATTAATTCCTGAAAGTATGTCAGTATCATACAAATCGCCTATCATCGCTACTTCAGATTTAGGTAAGTTAAGAATATCTAATGCTTTATTCATAATTACTGGTTCTGGCTTTCCAATAAAAGTAGGCTGTACGCCTGTTGATACACTAACTACACTTGTAATAGCCCCATTCCCGGGCATAAATCCTCGTTCTTTAGGTATCGAAACATCTTTATTTGTAGAAATAAACTTCGCTCCATTTCGTACGCCTAACGTAGCGACCGCAAGCTTTTCATATGTAACCGCTTCGTCTAAACCTACAACAACATAATCAACGAATTCATCATTTTTTATTGTTAGGCCTTTATCTACGAGCGCTGTTTGTAACCCTGTACCTCCAAGCATGTACACAGATGCACCTGGATGTTCTTCTGCAATATAATCTGCTGTAGCTAAAGCAGATGTTACGACTTCATTGCCTGTTGCTGATATGCCCATAGTTTGTAATTTTTCAGCTACTGTTTCTGGTTGCTTTGAAGAATTATTTGTTACAAATAAATAAGGGATATCTTGTGCTTTTAAATATTCAATAAATTGAGATGCCCCATCAATAGGTTCGTCACCCTTATACATTGTTCCATCCAAATCGAGTAAGTACGCTTTATATTGCTTCATTTTATGTTAGTCTCCTTTTTTACCAAACGCAGTAATCGGTACATTTTCACTTTCTACAAATTGTATTACCTCTTGAATAAACTGGCGATAAAAAGGTAGCGCGTTATCAAACAAGGTCATCAAATTTGCTGTGTCTAATTCGTCATAATAATGTACAAATTGCTTTCTAACATCTACCGTTTGGTTAATATTTTGTTGTGTTTCCTTTGAGATAACTTGCTCTAATGCTAAAATATCTATTACGTCTTTATAATTTCCAGGATCTCGTAATATAAATCCGTCAATAATCATATTTCCAATATCAACCGATGATTCAATAAGCATCTGTGCTATACGTTCAAAGGCAAAATGGTTATGTTTGTTTTCTTCATATTGTTCTGTTAATTGTTGAATATATTTTAATTTGGCATTTAATTGGTCTTTGTTTACAAAGTACATTTCCGTCACCCCTTAATATATTCATCATATCACAATTTTGCAGTTAAATTCATTTGTAGTTATACTGAAAACTAAGGATTTATAACAAAATAGTTCTAACAACATTAGTATTAAAATAAATTGCTATTCTAACTATCAAAAGAAAGAAGGTTACATAATGATAGACATGTTTTTATACGACGATGATGAAGCTGCTCAAGTACAATTCGTTGGTTTTGTCGGCGAAGAGAGCCGCTATGATTTGATGCTAGTTCAAACGAATCGTCATTTCGGTAAAACGATTGTGCTTAACATGCAGACAAATAAGTTCGGTATTATCGGTACAGATGATTTAGCTGAAGAAGGTTATACCGCTTATATTTTAGGTGTCAATGAAGCAGAAGGTGAAGAACTTAATGCGTTTTTAGCTGAAAAAATCCAATAAAAATATAGGGGTGGAAGGAATTTCAAATTAGTAACATTCGAATTCCAAATCCACCCCTATATAGTTGCTTCATTTATGAAGTTTATTGTACACATAGACATCTATTCAATTTGTTGGAACTAATAGTATCACAATGCATATAATGAGTTGTAAGCTAGCTTAGCTTTCACTATGTTGAATCGATGGTTGAATTTTAACATCTTTCAATTTATCTTCTTCTAAGACGACCTGTTTTTCTTGCTTCAATTTGTTTTGATTTTCAGTAGTAACATTTTTCAAAATGAAGTAAGGACAGCCAAAGTTACAGTATTCTAATAAATAATCTTGAATTGTTGAAAATCGTTTACTCAATTCTGCTTTTTTATTTGAATCGCTATAAAAACCTTTTAAGCGTAATTGTTCGTATCCTATATCACCAACAATGTAATCATACTTATCTAAAATATCTGAATAACGATTAGCAAATACTTCCTCATCGAAATGTTCCCTGTAATCTTCTATTATTTCAAAAAACTGCCCATTCACTTTTATCATGTCATTCACCCGAACTATTACTATATTTATAAAGCTATCTTGTTGGCTAATATAACGTGAATAAAGACTTAGCCCTCATACAACTCATTTGAAAACGTCTGCATTGGAGAACTAAGTCTATAAAGTTACTACATTATATTATTATTGTTCTGCTTTTAATTGCTCTTCACCAAGACGATGTTTTTCTTTAGCTGCTTCGTTAACTTGTTCATCTGCATGATATGAACTACGCACAAGTGGTCCTGCTTGGCAATGTTTAAATCCTTTGTCCATAGCAACTTTTCTTAATTTACCAAACTCTAATGGAGTATAGTATTTTTCAACTTTTAAATGCTTACGTGAAGGTTGTAAATATTGTCCAATTGTTAAGATATCAACATCATTGGCACGTAAATCATCCATAGTTTCGTAAATTTCGTCATATGTTTCGCCTAAACCAACCATAAAGCTTGATTTAGTTGGAATTTCCGGCTGCAATTCTTTAGATCGACGTAAAAATTCTAATGTACGATCATAAGTAGCACGCGCTCTTACTCTTGGTGTTAAACGGCGTACTGTTTCAATATTGTGGTTTAAAATATCCGGTTTTGATGCCATTAAAGTTTCTAATGCTTCAAAATCTCCGCCCATATCTGAAGGTAAGATTTCAATTGTTGTAAATGGGTTACGTTCACGTACTTTACGTACTGTTTCTGCATAAACATTTGAACCAGCATCTCTTAAGTCATCTCTAGCTACTGCTGTAATTACTACATGTTTTAAGTTCATTAATTCTACAGATTCTGCTACACGTTCTGGTTCATCTAAGTCTAACTCGTTAGGCAATCCAGTTTTAACAGCACAGAATCTACAAGCACGTGTACATACAGCACCTAGTATCATAAATGTAGCAGTACGACGTTCACCCCAACATTCATGAATATTCGGACATTTTGCCTCTTCACAGACCGTATGTAAATTCTTCTCACGCATCATCTTCTTGAGCCCTGTGTAATTTTCATTAGTATTAAGCTTTATTTTCAACCAATCTGGTTTTCGTAGTATTTCTTCATTTTTAGTAGCCATAACCACGCACGACCTCCTATATTAATATCTTCCATCATTATAACTAACTTCACACTAAATTAAAACGTAATTGGGTTAGAAATTAATATTCTAACAATTTTTCTTTAAAAATATCTCTTAAAAATTCAGGCAATAAGTACTCAGTTGCTTGGTCTTTCAGTGTTGGAAAATACCGGCCAAATGTGTACATATCCACTGTACCTAATGTATAAATTTTGTCATCATCTATTTCTTCACCATTGATAAAATAACGAGATTCAGATTCTATAAATCCAAGGTTATATAATATATATCCCCCAAATATATCCCCCCTAAAGCCTAAACCTTGTGCATATTCATTAATATATTCTTGCTTTTGACTTTTTATTATAACATATTTTAGTTCTTGTCCTGTGATTTTGATTCTAACCGTATTTATAGGATGGGGTAACATTTGATGCACATCGTATTCTGTGACTTCTTTACCTTCTATCGCACGTACTATTAGACCTGCATTAATAATAGTGCAATCTGCATGTGTAAATTCATATATACTTTCAGCTAATAAATAAGATGTTTTTGAAATCACATTTGTTTTCCTTGGTAAGTTCATTTCATGATTAATAACCGGTGTACTTAATAATCGCTTACCTTCAAGTTCAAAGTCTGTTGCAACTTGGGGTAAGTCAGCATTAGCATAAAGCTCAGCCTTTTTAGATACTACACTATGATTTTGAATTTCCATCGTTACTTCACCTAAGTAGTAACCATATTTACCAGCCGCCGCCATTAATACGCCATTGTTCACTTCACCATGTTTGAAAAAATGATGTGTATGACTACCTAAAATAATATCAATTTCAGGTAATTCTTGGCACAATTTCTCATCAAAAAATACACCAACATGACTCATTATAATTAAGACATCATATTGACCTTCATGTGCTTTGACTTCATCTTTAATTGCTTCAAGCGGATCAGTAACAACCCAATCTAATGCACGATAAAAAGGTGTAAATGGTGCTGTTGCTGCTACAAATAATATTCTAGTACCTTCGATAACTTTAATAACTGAAGATGTTAGATGGTTAGGCAAATTACCAGCTTCATCAAATACATTGGCACACGTAATATCAAAATGTGCTTTATCATATAGTTGGTTTAATGCTGCATGTGAAATAGTCATACCTTCATTATTACCAATCGTTGCTATATCACAACGTGCACTGTTTAGTAGCTCTACATTATGTTTTCCCATTGTCGCTTGTGTAATTGGTGTTGATAAATCTACATGATCACCAATATCAAGATAAAGAGAGGGATGATTTAATTTGGGTCTTTCCTCTGCTAAATATGCTGAAATATTTGCATATTCTTGCAGATGACTATGTATATCATTAGTATGATAAATGGTTAGTTTCATCACAATCTCTCCTCTAAAATTAATGAATTGACGCTTATAACTTTAAAATAACTTCAATTGTTGTGGCGCTAAGCCATCATAATCAATTCCAAGTAGACGTTGGTACATTTTCGCATTTGCTGCTGCATGACCGCCTGAATTATTATTAAACACAACATAAATCGTTTTGGCTTTATGTTCCAACACTTTAACTTTGTTAACTAAGTCCATCAATTCTTCTTCTGTATAATCATATAAATAGCGTACTTCTCTCCATTTGTCATCGGTCATATCTTTTTTAGTCCAACCATGCACATTACGCCCGTGGTACCTTACAAAAGCAACGTCATGCGTGATTCGATTTACTAATGGAATGGAACCTTGACCAGCTTGAGGTTCATCACACACAGCATGAATGATTTGCTGGGCTGTCAAAAACTCTAGTGTCTGTTCTTTATAAGTGCTGTTAAACCAAGATTGATGTCTAAACTCAACACATATAGGTACATCAGATAACTTCGTTTTTAAGTAACGAATATATGTAATATGTTGTGTAGTACAATCAAACCAAGGTGGAAATTGAATTAATACCATTGCTAATTTATCAGCCGCTATTAATGGTTCTAACATCTTATTAAATTCATCGATTAACGCTTGTCTTGATGACGCAAAATCTAATACGTCTGCGTGTAACGTTAGCGCTTGATGGATTTTAACAATGAATTTAAAGCGTTTAGGTGTTTCTTTAATCCATTTTAGTATATTTCTTTCAGGTTGAATGGCATAGTAAGATGCATCAAGTTCAACAATTGGAAAATGACTAGCATAGACTTGTAATTTGTCAGTTTTCCTCTGTAAATCTTCGTACAATGAATCATGATCGCCCCAACCCGTTAGCCCTATATTTATCATTATTATCACCGACTTCATAATACCATATATTATTTAAGGGATTCACATGTTTAGATTATAATAGTATGTTTGAATTTTCATAGATAAAGTGAAAGCACTAGTTAAGTGCAACACGCTCATTACTATTTACTATATTTAGAGGTGAGTTAACTAGTGCTAATATATAATTTATTCATTTTGTAATATATTTTGTGTATCAGTAATAATTTGCGACATCAGTTGTGAAGCTGCAATAGATTGTGCTAACCGTGGAGTTTGTCCACTCCATAGATGTGTCATTTCTGCATCACCTAATTGAGCCGCCTTTTTTCGTATAGCATTGGTTAATTCATTTTGAATTGGATATGCTGGTATTTCATCATCATAACGTTGCATATTATGAATAAATTCATTATCAATACCTCGTGCCGGTTTTCCACTAAATGCTTTAGTAATGACAGTGTCAGTTTCAGCACTGTTAAATATAGCATTTTTCAACAAATCATTGGCATTACTTTCAATACAAGTTAAAAATGCTGTTCCCATCTGTACCGCTTCTGCACCTAATATCAAAC
>NZ_PPQB01000010.1:151184-256998 GCF_002902345.1 Staphylococcus arlettae | reverse complement strand
CGATAACCGGAATAGTCACATTGTCTACAATTTGAGGCACAAGTGACATGGTACCTACTAAAGCACCATATTGGCCAGACGTTTGCAAGAACGAACCTCTATGCCCTCCTGCCTCACTGCCTTGAGCTACTACCATATCAAGACCCGCACGTTCATTTTCGATTGCTTCTTCTACAGACGTCGCAGTACCTACCACAGTTATATTATGACGATGTAGTTTATCGATAAGATCTTTTTCTGGCACGCCAAACGTAAACGTCACAATAGGTACCGATTGCGCAATTACAATTTCGATTGCTGATTCAAATTGTGTTTGTTCTTGAATGTTCAGTACTGGTTCTTCTAAATTAAATGCTCTACGATACGGCTTTAGCCACGCATTCATATGCATAACTTGTTCAGTGACGACTTCTTGATTTCCGGGTACAAAAAGATTTACAGCAAAAGGTCTTGAAGTTAGCATTTTAACTTCTTGGATGTGTTGTTCTAATTGTTCAGCGTTAAAATAACCTGCACCAATGATTCCTAAACCACCTGAGTTACTAACTGCAGCTACAAGCTCAGGTGATGTGCTGCCAGCCATACCTGCTTGGAAAATTGGATATTTTATCTTTAATTGATTCGTTACACTTGAAGTTAAATTCATTTTCAACACCTCTTATGTATTAGAATTATGAGAGGATTGCTTTCTATTTAATGACACCTTTTCCTCTTCTTCTTCATCCATTTCATCTTCAATATCCATTCCTAACATTTCTTCAATTAAATCTTCATGTGAGACGATACCATCAGTCCCACCGTATTCGTCTAAAACAACAGCTAAGTGTTTACGTGTCACTGTCATTTTTCTTAATGCCCATTCTGCTTTGTTATGTTCATTGACAAACAGTGGAACAGAAATATAATCTGTAATTTGTTTCTGTTGTTCTTGGCTCCAAGCTAATAAATATTTTGAATGGAAAATACCTATAATGTTATCAATATCTTCATCATACACCGGATACCGAGTAAATGGATTAGAGATAACTGTTTCGTATGCTTCTTGATATGTAGTTTCTTTAGAAAATGCTGTGACGTTAATACGCGGTGTGGTGTTAACATCATTAATTTTTAATTGTTCAAAATCCATTACGCCTTGCAATCGTTTACTTTCCATTTCGTTAAATGCGCCTTCACTACCTGCAATTGTTACCATTTGTCTAATTTCTTCTTTTGAATAACGTTGAGAACTTTCTTCATTTTTAGTTAATGCATGATGAATACTATCTGTTATCCCGTTTAAAATCATTGTTAATGGTTTAAAAATAAAAATACATATTTGTAATGGTATATAACTTAATTTAGCAACTTGATATGGAATTGACGCTGCAATCGACTTAGGAATAACTTCACCTATAAACAACACGATTACGATAGCAATGATAATTGCCCACACAATATGTATATCGTGCTTTTCTGCATAGATTGTCGCTAATATCGGAATTAATATATTCGCTATAGTATTGCCTATTAAAGTTGTGGTAATAAAATTACTTGGCTTTTGTAGTAAGTCTAATAATTTTTGAGCTTGCTTATCCCCTTGCTTTGCTTCTTCAGTTAATCTAATTCTATTAATTGCGGAGAGCGCTGTTTCACTACTCGAAAAAAAGAAAGATATAATTAATAGAATAGCTATGGTTATTGCTATAATCACACTGCATATCCCCTTATTGTTAATGTCATATTAAAATTAATATTCCCATGTTTATAAAACATGAAACGCAACATAGTTAATAATATATCGTTGTATATTAATTAAAAAAGCACGAGTTCATACACATATTCGATATCATTTAACAGTAAATGGTATCAACATGGTATCACTCGTGCTTGTAGTCAAATCAAAATCATATTGGCATGGTGATAGTTATTATCCGATACTACCTTCCATTTCGAATTTGATTAGACGATTCATTTCTACCGCATATTCCATTGGTAGCTCTTTTGTAAATGGCTCAATGAAGCCCATAACAATCATTTCAGTCGCTTCTTCTTCAGAAATACCACGACTCATTAAGTAGAACAATTGCTCTTCAGAAACTTTTGAAACTTTTGCTTCATGTTCTAATGAAATGTTGTCATTAAATACTTCGTTATATGGAATTGTATCTGATGTTGATTCGTTATCTAAAATTAAAGTGTCACATTCAATGTTTGAACGTGCGCCTTTTGCTTTTCTACCGAAGTGTACAATACCACGGTATACAACTTTACCACCATCTTTTGAAATTGATTTAGATACAATCGTTGATGATGTATTTGGCGCTTTATGAATCATTTTCGCACCAGCATCTTGGACTTGTCCTTTACCTGCGAATGCAATAGATAAAGTACTACCTTTAGCACCTTCACCCATTAAGACACAGTTTGGATATTTCATAGTTAACTTAGATCCTAAGTTACCGTCAACCCATTCCATGTTACCATTTTCGTGCACTAAAGTACGTTTTGTAACTAAGTTATATACGTTATTCGCCCAGTTTTGAATTGTTGTATAACGTACGTGTGCGTCTTTGTGTACAATAATTTCAACTACAGCTGAGTGTAATGAACTTGTTGAGTACACTGGCGCAGTACAACCTTCAACATAGTTTACTGATGCACCTTCATCTGCAATGATCAATGTACGTTCGAATTGTCCCATGTTTTCAGAGTTAATACGGAAATAAGCTTGTAATGGCGTATCTAATTTAATGTTTTTAGGAACATAAATAAATGAGCCACCTGACCATACAGCTGAGTTTAACGCTGCGAACTTATTATCTGCTGCTGGAACTACAGATGCAAAGTACTCTTTAAATAACTCTTCATTTTCTCTTAATGCGCTGTCTGTATCTTTAAAGATAATGCCTTTATCTTCTAATTCTTTTTCCATATTGTGGTATACTACTTCAGATTCATATTGAGCAGAAACACCAGCTAAATATTTTTGTTCTGCTTCTGGGATACCTAGTTTATCAAATGTACGTTTGATTTCTTCAGGTACTTCGTCCCAAGAACGTTCAGTATTTTCTGATGGTTTTACGTAATACGTAATATCATCAAAGTCTAATTCTGATAAATCTCCACCCCATTGTGGCATTGGCATTTTATAGAATAGTTTCAATGCTTTTAATCTGAAATTAAGCATCCATTCTGGTTCTTCTTTCATGTTTGAAATTTCTTTAACAATATTTTCTGTTAAACCACGTTCTGATCTAAAAATGGACACGTCTTCATCATGGAAACCATATTTATAATCTCCTAAATCAGGTGCTTTTTTAGCCATTTCAATCACTCCTTATATATATTTAAAACTGCTATACGCGCAATATTTTATTTTGTATTCCATCGGATGATTGTCTGAGTTGAACTAGCTAAGACTATGATCAACTAATTATAGAAAATAATAATTTCTATATTACAACTGCTGTTAGTTACAGTCTGAATGGAATATTACACTTTGTCAACGCATTAGATTACTTTAATCTTCAGTTTTGCCTTCTTTTTCTACTGTGCCTTTTTCTAACGCTTTCCACGCTAATGTTGCACATTTAATGCGCGCTGGGAATTGCGAAACACCTTGTAACGCTTCAATATCTCCCATATCTTCAGTGATTTTATAATCTTCACCTAACATCATTTTAGTAAATTCTTGGCTCATTTGCATCGCATCTGCTAGCGTATGACCTTTTATAGATTCGGTCATCATAGATGCGCTAGACATAGATATAGAACAGCCTTCTCCATCAAATTTGGCATCTTTTATAACACTATCTTCAATATCAAACGTTAAATGGATACGATCCCCACATGTAGGATTATTCATATCTACAGTCATAGTGCCATTATCTAATTTCCCTTTATTTCTAGGGTTTTTATAATGATCCATAATTACAGAACGATATAATTGATTTAAATTGTTAAAATTCATATGAGAAAAACTCCTTCGTTTGTTTCAACGCGTTAACCAATTGATCTATATCTTCTTTTGTATTATAGATATAAAGACTTGCACGAGCAGTTGATGATTGGTCCACCCATTTCATTAATGGTTGAGCACAATGATGCCCTGCTCTTACCGCAACGCCTTCAGTGTCAACTGCTGTAGCGACATCATGTGGGTGAATGTCCGTTAAATTAAATGTAATAACACCAGCTCTACGTTCTTTTGGAGGACCAAAAATTTCAAGACCTTCTATATTAGATAATTGATCAAAGGCATACGCTGTTAACTCTTTTTCATAGTTATGAATGGCTTCAAAACCTATGTTTTCAAGATATTTAATAGCTTCACCTAAACCGATAGCTTGTGCAATTAGTGGTGTGCCTGCTTCGAATTTTGTTGGTAAGTCAGCCCATGTAGCATCATACTTACTGACAAAATCTATCATATCGCCACCATATTCAATAGGTTCCATATTTTGCAGCAATTCACGTTTACCATATAATACGCCTATACCAGTTGGTCCTAACATCTTATGACCACTAAAACTAAAGAAATCCACGTCTAAATCTTGCATATCTAATGCAAGATGTGGTGCAGATTGTGCACCATCAACGCTAATAATAGCACCGTGTTGATGCGCAACTTCAGCTATAGCTTTAACATCATTGATCGTACCTAAGACGTTAGAAACATGTGCAATTGCTACAATTTTAGTTTTATCATTGATCGTCGCTTTTACATCTTCAATATCTAATTCACCGTCTGGAGTCATCGGGATAAATTTCAATTCTGCTTTAGTTCTTTTCGCCAATTGTTGCCACGGTACGATGTTCGCATGATGTTCCATTTCAGTGACTACTATTTCATCGCCTTCTGTCAGGTTAGCATCTCCATAACTACGTGCCACTAAATTTATAGAAGCAGTAGTACCACGCGTGAAAATAATTTCTTCAAAGTATTGGGCATTGATAAATCTTCGTACTGACTCACGTGCACTTTCATAGGCATCTGTAGCTAAAGAACCTAATGTGTGCACACCTCGGTGAACATTAGAATTATATCTTTTATAATAGTCTTCTAGTACATTGATGACTTGTATTGGTGTCTGACTTGTTGCAGTCGTATCTAAATATGCAAGACGTTTTCCATTAACTTTTTGATTTAAAATAGGAAAGTCTTTAATAATTTCTTGTACATTTAATGATTCGGTCACTTTATTCACAGACCTTTCTTAGTTAAGAATTTCTGATTCGACCTTAGTTGAGTCTTACATAACAATAACTAAATTGAATACTCTATTAAGACGAAACTGCCTCATTGAACTCATGTAAAGAGACAGTTACGTTGATTAGCATCTAAGGTTATTTATTTACTTTAAGTTCAATTACTTCACGTAATTGACGCTTAACATCTTCAATAGGTAATTCTCTTACTACTGGATCAAGGAAGCCATGTATTACTAAACGTTCTGCTTCTGTTTGTGAAATACCACGACTCATTAAGTAATATAGCTGTTCTGGGTCAACTCGACCAACAGATGCAGCGTGTCCAGCTTCTACGTCATCTTCATCAATTAATAAGATTGGGTTGGCATCTCCACGTGCATTTTCAGATAACATTAATACACGAGATTCTTGGTTAGCCATTGATTTCGTACCACCATGTTTAATATAACCAATACCATTAAAGACAGATGAAGCATTTTCACGCATAACGCCGTGTTTTAAAATATAACCATCTGTTTCTTTACCATATTGAACAATTTTTGAAGTTAAATTAATCTTTTGATCGCCAGTACCTACAACTACAGATTTTAAGGCGCTCGTTGAACGATCACCCATTAAGTTTGTAGTATTGTCGATAATTTGACTTCCTTCATTCATTAGACCTAATGCCCAATTAATTGAAGCATCTGCTTCAGTTGTACCTCTACGGATAATGTGGCCAGTGAAACCTTTATCCATATAATCAACTGAGCCATAAGTAATATTAGCATTTGCGCTTGCGATTACTTCGGAAATAATATTAATTTGATTTCCTTCGCCACTAACACCAGATAGATAGTTTTCTACATATGTTACTTCTGCACTTTGTTCTGCAACAATAATAACATGGTTGTAGAAGCTAGCATTTTCATCATCATGTAGTACTACATATTGAATAGGATGCTCAACAACAACATTTTTTGGTACGTATACAAAGACCCCACCGTTAACTAATGCTGTGTGTAAAGCAGTTAAACGATGTTCGTCTACTGTTACCGCTTCAGTCATAAAGTATTGTTGTACTAATTCCGGATGATTAACTAATGCTTCTGATAAGCCTTCAACAATGACACCGTCATTACTAGCAGAATCCGATACACGTGAAAAAGCAAGTGTATTATTATGTTGGATGATCAAGTTTTCTGATTTTTCAACATCAATAATGTTTTTAACTTCTTCAGGTAATTGATCTAAGCTACTGTAGACTTCTCCTGTTGTCTCATGTTGCTTAAATGAATCAAAGTCCCATCTGTTAATTTTAGTTTTATCTGGTTTTGGCATTTCTAAAGTTTCTGTTAATTTTAACGCTTCTCTACGTAACTCTGTCATCCATGAAGGTTCATTATGGGCTTGTGAATATTCAACAAGTTGTGCTTCAGAAATGTTTAAAGTTTCAGTTGTCATACTATTTTCCTCCCATTTGATGATTCATTGATTTCATTTTAGGTATCAATTAAAACCTTAGCTCTCAAACTAGTATATCTTTTTACCTAATTGAGATTTATTCTGTCGCACCGTATTCTTCTTTAACCCACTCATAACCTTCTTCTTCTAAACGTTTAGCTAATTCAGGTCCACCGGATTTAACAATAACGCCACCATACATAACATGTACGTGATCAGGAGTAATATAATTTAATAATCTTTGATAGTGCGTAATAATTAATGAGCCAAATTGATCTCCACGCATTTCATTAATACCTTTTGATACAACTTTTAATGCGTCAATATCAAGACCAGAGTCAATTTCATCTAAAATTGCAAATTTTGGTTCTAACATCATTAATTGTAAAATTTCGTTACGTTTCTTTTCACCGCCTGAAAAGCCTTCGTTTAAATAACGTTGAGCCATATCTTGGTCGATGTCTAAGAATTCCATTTCTTTATCTAATTTTTTAATAAATTGCATTAAGTTGATTTCTTGGCCTTCTTCACGTTTAGCATTAATAGCAGAACGCATAAAGTCAGCGTTTGTAACGCCAGTAATTTCTGATGGATATTGCATTGCTAGGAATAAACCTGCTTTTGCACGTTCATCAACTTCTAATTCTAATACGTTCACACCGTCTAATAATACTTCACCTTGTGTTACTTCGTAGCTTGGATGTCCCATAATCGCAGATGATAATGTTGATTTCCCAGTACCATTTGGCCCCATTACAGCATGAACTTCACCAGTGTTAATTGTTAAATTCACACCTTTTAATATTTCTTTATCTTCAATAGACACATGTAGGTCTTTAATTTCTAATGTTGATGGCATACATATTCCCTCCGTCATAAATAATATGTTTTCTTTACTAGTTTATAATAATTTTAATCTGCAGTCAAAAAACTGCAAACGCATTACACCGATTTATTATAACTTAAATACTAGGTAATATAAACCTTTTCAGGTGCTTATTTATAATAATTATTATAATACAATAATTTTTATGATCGGTTATGTTTTTATAGCAACTGATAATAAATTGTGCTTGGTTCTCAATCTCTTTTATTTATTGAATTTTCTAATAATGATGCAAATTACTTTAGTTCATTTTAACTCTATACTAATTTTTGCTATGCTAATAACATATTTTGTATAAAGAAGGGAACGAAATATGTCAAATATTAAATGGTCTAATATTTTTAAGGGGTTCGCAATGGGTACTTCTGATTTAGTCCCCGGTATTAGTGGTGGTACTATTGCTTTACTCTTAGGAATATATAATGATTTTATCCGTGCAATAAGTGGTTTGTTTTCCAAACATTTTGTAGCTAGTATTCGCTTTTTAATTCCGATTGGATTAGGTATGGTTTTAGCCATTGGTAGTTTAAGTAAATTGATTAATTACCTATTAAGTGAATTTCATATACCTACAATGTTCTTTTTCACTGGCTTAATCATTGGTATTATTCCTTTCTTATTGAAATCAGCAAACTTTAAAGCTACTTTTTCAATAAAACATTACTTACTATTAATATTAGGAATAGCAATTATACTTATTATATCGTCATTAAGTGGTGAAGAATCTGTTAACAATTCACATTTCACATTAGATTTTGGTCTTATTATTAAATATTTTCTTGCCGGAATGTGTGCCTCTAGCGCCATGCTGTTACCAGGAATTTCAGGTTCTTTTATGTTATTAGTATTCGGCGTTTATGGTACTATTATGTTTGCTATTTCTGAGTTTGTTTCATTCAATTTTGCTGCTATTCCACTCTTAATTACAGTAGGTTGTGGTGTCATTTTTGGCTTTATGTTCAGTAGTAAACTTATTCAATATTTACTCTCTCAACATACGATCACAACTTACGCATTAATTATCGGTTTAGTGATTGGTTCATTGTATGCGGTATTTCCTGGCATACCTACTCATGGTTTAGAATGGCTAATTTCATTAATCGTATTATGTATCGGAGTGTTTATTAGTCAAAAACTAAGCTCAGAATAATATTAATCTATCCCCTGTTGAAGTTTGCTTTAAGGTAATCTTTAACAGGGGTTTTAATTGTTTATTTTGCAACAAATAAAATTATGCTTTTTATTAGAATTGTGTCTTATTTTTTTATATAATAGTAAATCAATCTATAAAAAGATTGATCTATTATTATATTGGAGGAATTTATTAACCTTTGGGGACCTTATTTAGTTTACTTACGTTTATTTTACTGTTAGCACTTACGGCATTCTTTGTAGCTACAGAATTTGCAATTGTTAAAGTACGCACATCAAGAATCAATCAATTGGCTGAAGCTAATCATCGTCAAGCGATAGCTGCCAAAAAAGTTGTAACTCATCTCGATGAATACTTAGCAGCCTGTCAATTAGGAATTACAATTACTGCACTAGGAATCGGTATGGTTGGTGAATCTACTTTTGAATTTATCCTACATCCATTTTTCAGTTTGTTTGGTATGTCTGATACATTGATTCATGTCTTCACTTTAATTAGTGCCTTTGTTATAGCTACTTATTTACACGTAGTTATCGGTGAAATGGCACCAAAAACTATCGCAATTCAAAAAGCTGAACAAATCACATTATATATTGCAAAACCAATTATCATGTTTTACAAATTATTTTATCCATTCATATATATTCTTAACGGTTCTGCACGTATTATTTTGCGATTATTCGGAATGCAACCTGCGAAAGAAAGTGAAATTTACCATTCTGAAGAAGAATTAAAACTATTATTAAAAGAAAGTCACGATGGCGGAGAAATAACAAAAGGTGAATTGACACATATAAATAGAGCATTTGACTTTGACAATATGATCGTACAAGACGGCTATATACCTTTGTCACAAACAGCAACGTTCTCTTCAGATACACCATTGAGCGAGGCAAAAGCAATCATTAACGACTCTCATTATTCAAGATATCCTGTCTATGTCAATCAACCTGATAATATTATTGGCTATGTGCATGCTAAAGATTTATTAAACGAATCTGTGGAGTCATTATCAGAAATCACTCATGATATTTTAACAGTAGACCTATCTACCAAATGTCATACTGTGCTAGAACAAATGAAACAACTCCATGTCCACATTGCCTTAGTTAAATCATCAAACCAAATTCATGGCATTATTACTATGGAAAATATATTAGAAAATATAGTTGGCGATATTCAAGACGAACACGACCAACATTAATAAAGCTCGGGTAGCCAGGTACTTGATAGTTTAACTTACACTATAAGTATTCTGTGTTATCCGAGTTTTATTATATATAAATATAAGAATTTACAAGATTCACCCTTAGCGTTAGGGTTTTAGTGATTAATAAGACAACACAGAATTAAAGAAACCCTATATTGTTCTCCCATTTCAGCACTGCTCAGTGCTACCATTATTATACAGAGCACCAAGTTTAAATTTCAAATATTGTGTTTCAAAAAATATAATGTTACTACATAAAAACTGCCTCTTAACTTATTACGTTAAGAGGCGGTTTTTAAAATTATTTTGCAGGTTCAACTGAACCATTATATTCTTTCTTAATATAGTCTTTAATATCTTTAGAATTTAAAGCATCCATTAACGCTTTAATTTTCTCATCATCTTTGTGACCTTCTTTGACCGCAATTAAATTCGTGTATGGATTATCCTCAGGTTTTTCTAAAACAATTGAATCTTTTTTAGGATCTAACTTTTGATCAATTGCAAAGTTAGAATTGATAATAACGGCATCTGCTTTTTCATTTTGATAAATTTTCGGTAGATACTCAGCTGATTGTTTATTATTAAATTTAATATCTTTTTTGTTTTCTACGATATCATCAAATTTAGCATCTTCAATTTTAACACCGTCTTTAATTTTAACTAATCCAGCATCTACAAAGAATTTTAAGAAACGACCTTCTTCTGCAGGGTTGTTAGATACATATACTGTTGCGCCCTTCGGTAAATCTTTCAAATTCTTATACTTTTTAGAATATACAGCCATTGGTTCTAAATGTACATCACCTGCTGACTCAATTTTATATTTCTTAGATTTTTTCTCAGTTTCTAAATATGGTGTATGTTGGAAATAGTTAGCGTCCAATTCGCCTTTATCTAATAATTTATTAGGTGTTGTGTAATCATTGATAGTTTTAATTTCTAAATCATAACCTTTATCTTCTAACAATGGTTTTGCCTGTTCCAAGATTTCAGCATGTGGTGAAGGTGACGCACCAACAGTTATTTTTTTATCTTTACCTTCACTATTACCACAAGCTGCCAATACTACAGATAAAACTAATACAAAAGCTAAACTAAGTATTTTTTTCATGTTTTTCTCCCCATTTCATGTTATCGTTTGTCTAATTTATTTGTAGCCCAATCACCAATGAATTGAATAATGAACACAATAATTAAAATTAAAATTGTCGAAACTAAAATGACATCATTTTGATTTCGTGTAAAACCTGTTAAATATGCAAGGTTCCCTAATCCACCTGCACCTATAACACCTGCAATTGCCGTAGAACCTACTAAGGCGATTGCTGTAACTGTAATTCCTGATACTAACGCTGGCATAGCTTCAGGTAACAATACTTTTCTTACTACTGTCCATGTATTGGCACCCATTGACCACGCCGCTTCAATTACACCTTTATCAATTTCTTTAAATGCGATTTCAACTAATCTAGCATAAAATGGAGCAGAACCAATAATTAATGCTGGTAAGGCACCTGTTGGTCCACTTATTGTACCTAAAATTAAACTAGTGAACGGTATAAGTAATAATATTAAAATGATGAAAGGAATTGCTCTGAATAAATTAACGACAAAAGAGACAATGCTATAAAAAATTCTAGCTGCTTTAGCGTCACTTTTAGCTGATAAAAAGAGCAACACTCCTAAAATAATACCAAAAATAAAAGCAAAAATAGTTGCTATCACTGTCATATATAACGTTTCATAAGTTGCTACCCACACTTGTGACCATTGTACATTGGGCATCGTAATCATTTCTTGGAGGATTTCACTAAATGAACTAGTCATGACGTAACACCTCCACTGATACTTGTTGTTTTGCTAAATCACTGTTGAAATCTTCGAATTTTTCAGAATTTATATTCGGAAGATGTAACACTAAAAAGCCAATTGACCCACTTTTAGTATTTTTTATATTTGCTTCTAAAATATTTACGTCTATTTGATGCGCTCGCGTAATGTATGACACGATAGGTTCAGTAGTGTTATTACCAGTAAAATTCAATCTTACTATGTAATCATCTTTGCCAAAATGCTCTATGTCTGCAAATGCATCTTCAAAATCATCATTTAAGTCTTCTTTAACAAAGCGTTTCGTTACTTCATGTTTTGGATTTTCAAATACATTCGTCACAGATCCTTGTTCTATAACACTGCCATTTTCCATTACTGCGACTTCATCACAAATACGACGTATAACATGCATTTCATGAGTGATAATCACAATAGTTAAATTTCGCTGTTCTTTAATTTTAAGTAATAAATCTAAAATTTCATCTGTAGTCTGTGGATCTAGTGCACTTGTCGCTTCATCACATAACAACACAGTCGGTTCGTTTGCTAAAGCACGTGCAATACCAACACGTTGTTTTTGACCACCAGATAATTCAGATGGGTATGCGTCTTCTCGTCCTTTTAATCCTACTAACTCAACAAGTTCTGCAGCCCGTTGTTTTGCTTCTTGCTTCGGTACCCCAGCAATTTCTAATGGGAATGTTATATTATTTAATACAGTACGTGACCATAATAAGTTGAAGTGTTGAAATATCATACTCACTTTTTGACGTTTTTTTCTTAAATCTTTTTTAGACAATTGTCCTATATTGTCACCATCGATTGTTACGTCACCTGAAGTTGGTTGTTCTAAATTGTTAAACAGTCGAACTAATGTACTTTTGCCCGCACCTGAAAAACCAATAACTCCAAAAATTGAGCCTGATTGAATACTTAAATCAACATGATCTACCGCAAGCACATCTTGCTTTTTCGTCTTATAACGCTTGACGATTTGATTTAACTCAATCATTGTTTGTCCTCCTTGTATTGCTTATAAATTAAAAAAATGCTTTCTCATCTTAAAAGATAGAGAAAGCAATAACACCCTCTCTCATCTTTTAAAGTTCGGTCGACTTTATGTGAATTGGCACCATTTCTATACTTAGACGGTTGCCGGGCTTCATAGGGCACATCCCTCCACCTCTCTCGATAAGAGTTACATTATTTAATTATTTTTAATCCTACCACTGCACTAATGATTCGTCAATATATTATTGCAAATTTTCTAAAAGATATGGCACAGATTGAAAAGCGTAAATACGCTTTATTTCCTTATCTTTAGACATTAGTTGTAACACAGGAACCGATTGTATTTCATTGTCCTGTGAATACTCAGGGTGAAAATTCAAATCAATTTTAGTAATTGGTAATTTTAAGATTTCATTTGCGATATCTAACATTCTTTCAGATATTTTACATGTACCGCAAGTTGGTGTATAACCAAAAACTAAATGTTTATCTTTATCAAAATGTTCACGTACATTTGCTACGTGTTGTTTTGTCGTTGCATTCATGTTAATAAACTTACCCTTTCAGCTATATAATCTAGTTTAGCTTTATTGATATGCTCTTCGTCTTTAACTACAAAGCCGTTTTTTTTCAATACTTTAGCTAAATATCGTTTTGGACATCTCGCAATTTCACAATACTGTTTATCCACTCTAACATGTTTACTTTCGCTTAAATAGTGTTTAAACCATCTACGAATCTTTTCTCCCTCATCGTCTGAATCAACTAAAATTGTAACTTGTTTATCGTACAAAGATTCCACCATTTCATCAATTTTATCAATACCCATAGTTCCATGAGTACAAATAATTTCAATTGGTTCATCAATTACTTGTTTAACTCTCTTTTTATCAGATTTGCCTTCAACAATGATAACTTTATTAAGAATCGTCATGACATCCACCTTCTAAAAGTTGATAATAAACTTATACTATATTTGGTTTTTCACAAAGACACGAGGTTATAAACATATTATAATTTTGTATCAATATTGTAAAAATGGCGTCTTTACTTGTCAAATTCATTGTTACAGCATTAATTTTCCATGATTTTGAGGGTTTATTAAATTTTGGTAAACTTTAGCGCCATAGATAAGTTAAAAACTCCAAGACAGTAAATATCATGGAGTTTAAAATCACTTATTCTATTCACCAATCATTTCAGAATATTGTTCAGCTGAAAGTAGTTCATTCAATTGATCTAAATCACTAACTTCAACTTTCACCATCCAAGCTTTTTCATATGGTGATTCATTTACAAATTCAGGGCTATCTTCTAATTCTTCATTTGCTTCTACTACTTTACCAGTAACAGGTGCATACAATTCAGAGACAGTTTTTACAGATTCAACACTGCCAAAAGTATCCCCCTCTTGGATGTCATCATCAACTTCTGGTAATTCAACAAATACAATATCACCTAATTCACTTTGCGCATATTCAGTGATACCAATTGTAACCGTATTTCCTTCAACTTTTATCCATTCATGTTCTTTTGAGTATTTTAATTCACTTGGTACTGCCACGAGAATCCCCTCCTATATGATTTTACATATTTATGATGCCATATGAATGTATAACTGGCAACTGTTTGCCTTTAATAATCAAAAATTTATGTTACTTTTACACAGCATCATTAAGCGTTTTCATAAATTGATTTTGACTGCATTTTTGAAAACTTTAGCGATCGTTATAAAGTGAAAATCTTTATAACCATGTCGCTTTATACTCTTCTTCTTTGAAACCAACAGTTGCTTTATCGCCTAGCACAGCTAGTGGTCGTTTTACTAACATACCATCAGAAGCAAGTAAATCTAGCTTTTCATCATCAGAAAGCGTCCCTATTTTATCTTTTAAACCTAATTCGCGATATTTGGCACCATGTGTATTAAACATTTTGTTAATTTCAATGCCAGTACGTTCTAAAATATCTTTAAACTCATTTTTAGTTGGTGTATGTTGAACGATGTCGATAGGTTCATAACTCACACCGTACGATTGTAAAAATTTAGCAGCTTTTTTACATGTCGTACAATTAGGATATTGGTAAAATTTAATCATGTACTGTACCTCCTATACGTTGTTATCACTAATATAGCAGAATTACGATTAAAACGCTTCAATTTTTAAGCTAAAATTTTTATTTCCCTAGTTTTTTTAGTTATAATGTAATCAATTAATAATCAAAGGAGCGTTAATATGGAAAAAATTAACTCAACAAGTAATTTTGATTCAACTATAAATAGTGATCAACCTGTCATTGTAAAATTCGAAGCAGGATGGTGTCCAGATTGTAAAGCAATGGATATGTGGATTGATCCTATTGTAGAAAAATACAATAATTATAATTGGTATACAGTCAATAGAGACGAACTAGAAGATGTTGCAGCAAATAATGACGTTATGGGTATTCCAAGTCTTTTAGTCTTCAAAAATGGTGAAAAACTTGCTCACCTACATTCAGCAAATGCTAAATCACCAGAACAAGTTGAGTCATTCTTAGCTGAAACATTTCAGTAATACAAAAACTAGCACATTAATTTGATATGCTAGCTTCAAAACGTAAACAAGCCCTTCACAGTAATTTGCGAAGGGCTTGTTTACGTTTTATTTATATAGTTTTTCAAAATAGTAATGATTTATGCCGACTCCTGCGGGAATAGCACTTGCCAAGACTATAGGCTAAGACAGTGCCCGCGGAAAGCGTGCATAAAAAAAACTGCCAACAAACTCAGTAGCTTTGTCGGCAGTCTGGTGAGGCTAGGACAATATTGATTTGTTCTAGTCTCTTTTCATATTGGCAGTAGCTGTCTGCATTGAAAATGCGCTTCAAACCAAGCTTTTTTCAACGCTAGTCAGCCTTGCCGGGGTGGGACGACGAAATCATTTTTTCAAAATCAGATTTCTGTCCCACTCCCCTTTATAAATTAAAATTGTGTCATTATATTTTGAGTTTGACGTGGTGGATGATGCATTTCATCTTCCATATCTGTTAAATACATAAAACCGACTAAACTTTCATTATCTTTCACGCCGAAAACGTTTCTTATTTGTGGTAAAAAGATATATTGAGGTGTCTTCCAACACGTACCTATTTGCGCTTCATGTAGTAAAAGCATTAAATTTTGAGCAAAGGCACCAAAAGCCAAATAATTTTCCAAATTTTCTTTTTGGCGTGGATCTTCTTGTACAATTAATGCCAACATACCACCTAAATTTGTCACAGCATTATAGTGATCTTGCTGTTTATCGGGTTGGTGATGAAAAGCAATACGCGATACTTGCTTACTCATTTCACCTAATCTATTTTTAGCGATATGCACAACACGCCATGGCTGTCTCATACCATGATTAGGCGCATACGTAGATTGTTCAATCGCTTGGTATAATACTTGATCATCAATCACCATATCTCTTTTAAACATTTTAATACTTCTTCTATTCGCGATTGCATCTTGTAATTCCATGAAACAACGCCCTTTCGTATTGATAATTATTTTCAATTATAAAATACTATCAGGGAATTTTCAAACTAGTTATAAAAATCTAACTGTTGACGCAACGTTGCTACGTGAATTTGTCCAGGTGCTTTTGGAGTGTCTATACAGCCATATGAAATTGTTCCACCAAACACGCCTTGCGCAGTACGTGAAACAATCCCTATTTTACCCATAGCAATGCCTACAACACGTTCATTTATTGAATCTGCTGTTACAGACATAGCATTTAATAAATTAGTGACATCTTCTTTCCCTTTAGGCATTACTGCTACCTTCAAGTAATCTGGAGCCAACAAATGCATTTTATAATACAAATGCTTTAACTCATCTAATTGTGGGGTTTGATCAAAGTCATGATAGGACAATACTACTTCTTTATTATTATTTTGCGCTAGATTGATTACTGTTGTTAATTCCTCAGGATTTTGCTTTTTATCAAATTCAAGATCAATAACGTCAAATGTTTCTTGTGTTATTAATGTGGTTAAATATTCAAGATATTCTTTTGACGCTAACGTTCCTAAACCACCTTGGTTGGCCGTACGATATGTCACTAATATTTGTTTATTTAACGCTAAGTCTTTTAGCTGTTGTAATACTGCACGTACTGTTGTTGTTTCTATTTGTTGCCATTGATCTATACGTAATTCAATTATATCGAAGTCCGATTGATATCGTTTTAAGTCTTCAATTGTAGCTGGTAATAATTCATTTTCCGGAGCAATGGTTACCGCTATTTTCACTTGTGCCATTATTCACACCTCTATTTTAGTTATTCTATTTAGCATTTATTGTATCTTAATCAATTCCATGAAAACAATAACTTTAATGAATTACTATTTTATCATTTTGAAATTGATGATTAGTTTTTATATTAAAGGGTATGCAAATTATATGATTTAATTTAGGAGGTAATAAATATGGCAGTTAATTATGAAACAAAAGCAACGAATACAGGTGGACGTAATGGACATGTCCACACAGATGATAAAGCAATTGATGTAGCAGTCATTCCACCAGCTCAAGCTGATGCTGAAAAAGGTACAAATCCTGAACAGCTATTTGCTGCAGGTTATGCATCTTGTTTTAATGGTGCTTTTGATTTAATTTTAAAACAAAACAAAGTTAGAGATGCCGAACCAGAAGTTACCTTAACTGTACGTTTAGAAGATGATCCAGAGGCAGAAAGTCCTAAGCTAAGCGTTGACATTGATGCAAAAGTTAAAAATGTTTTATCTCAAGCTGATGCTGAAAAATATTTACAAGACGCACATGAGTTTTGTCCATATTCTAAAGCAACAAAAGGCAACATTGATGTTAACTTAAATGTTGAAGTTGCTGACTAATTCAATTGGTTTTACTAATAGTCGAGAGCATGAAGGCGAAGTATTTACTTTGCTTCTGCTCTCGACTTTTTTTGCTTGATAATAGCTAAAATATCCTTCCTCCAAAAGCAATATAATGATTACAACATTAAAATACAAAGTCTATTTATTTATACAATTTTTTCAATATAAATAAGTAGATAATTTTTTTATATTGAAAAATTATAATAAACACACTTCTTTATTTTTTATATTTATTTATAAATAATATTGCCAACGCTTACACAATCATTTACTATTAATGTAATATCTTCAAAAAATTACGATTGTTCACAAAGTTTTATTAAAGGAGGAATTCAATGTTGCATACACGCATTTTATCTATTAACGATATTGATTTATATCAACAATTTTTATTGCAAGCTTTGCACAATAAGAGCAATGCATTTATTTGGGGCATTTATGATAATGAAATTGTTACAGCCCCCTATTTAAAAACAACGTTATCACCTCAAAATAAAAACTATATCGTATTTGGATTGTTTTCAAATCAATCTTTAATAGCAGTCAGTACAATGGCACACTTCCCAATACATGGTCTCGCACATAAAGCTTATTTGGAAAACATGTGCGTTACAGGTATTAATGCAGAAGAACGTAAAGAAAATGCCGCACTCCTCATAAACTATATTTTTAATACTTGTGAAGAAAAAAATATAGAGATAGTTATTGCTTCAGTTGCTTCTAATAATATTACAGCTAAGGTATTCTTTAGTGATTTAGACTTTGATGTGTTAGCAGTTGAACAACATGCACGTAAATATCATGACAAATATATCGATCAACATTGGCTCATATACTACTTAGATAGCACAATGTTATAAAAATATTTTTATGGTAAGTATGGACAGCACATGCCTTGTGGTTCATACTTTTTATTTTAATAATAAAAATGACTTGCAATACATAAAATAACAACATATTATTTTTATTACGTACTAAGTGGTAAATTAATATACTATAAATACCTAACATTCTGGGAGGTGGCATAATTTGAAATTCACAACAACTCTATTCTCTTTATTGTTGTCACTTATCACATTAACTATACCAATTATCATTTTAAGCACTATTTATGACAGCACAGCAATTGTAATTGCTGCCGGACTATTTTTAGTCGGGGTTTTACTATTTAATATTTACGCCCTATTACAAGGAGATCGTATTGCCAATATCTTTGCACTTATAGTGACTTGTATTGCTATAATTTTATCTGGGATTCCCGTAATTAAAACGTTCGTACTTAATTTTATTTAATCCTTACATAAACAATAGTTTTATTGACGACTTTAACATCAATAAAACTATTGTTTTTTCTTATATTGATTCATAATAAAATTTTATTATGAAATTTATGTATTTATTGTCTTTAATGAATTGAAAGCGCTATAATTATTTGAATAAGGGGGGGGAATTTAATACTATGAATTTAGCATTATTAGGATTCATTATGATTATTGTCTTTATGGTATTAATAATGACAAGAAAAATGTCAGCATTAATAGCATTAATTATCGTGCCAACTGTTTTCGCTTTAATCGGTGGATTTTACGCCGGTTTAGGGAAATATATGTTAGAGGGGATAGAAACAGTTGCACCGACAGGAATTATGTTAACATTTGCAATTTTATACTTTGGTGTCATGATTGACGCTGGATTATTCGAACCGGTCATCAATCAAATTATAAAAATAGTTAAAGGAGACCCAGTCAAAATAGCAATTGGTACAGTTATACTAGCCTCACTAGTAGCATTAGATGGTGACGGTACAACTACATTCATCATTACAGTTACAGCGATGATGCCACTTTATAAAAAAATTGGCATGAGTTTATATGTTTTATCCACGCTAGCGTTACTGTCAATTGGTGTAATGAACATGTTACCTTGGGGTGGTCCAACTGCACGTGCAATTTCCGCATTACATTTAAGTACTGAAGACGTCTTTATTCCTATTATGCCAGCTATGGCAGCGGGTATTCTTTTTGCTTTTGTAGTAGCTTATATTTTAGGTAAACGATCAAAAAGACATATTACTTCTGCAACTGATATAGATATAGAAGATGTTAAAAAAGAAGAAACTAAAGAAGAAAGTTTACTTAAACGACCTAAAATGCTTATACCTAATGCCTTTTTAACAGTGTCATTAATCGTTTGTTTAGTAATGGAATTACTACCTATACCAGCACTTTTCATGGTCTGGTTTGGTGTTGCAATTTTAATTAACTATCCTAACTTAAGCATTCAAAATTCTGTAGTGAAAAAACACGCGGGTGACGTATTAGCTGTTATTAGTTTAGTATTTGCTTCTGGTATTTTTACAGGTATCATGGATGGAACTAAAATGGTAGATGAAATGGCAACTGCCTTAGTACATATTATTCCAGATGCAATGGGTAATCATTTCGCATTGATAACTGCAATTTTAAGTGGTCCATTTACTTACTTTATGGCTAATGATCCATTCTATTATGGTATTTTGCCAATTCTTGCAGAATCAGCAGAACAATTCGGTATTTCAAAAGTAGCAATGGCCAGAGCATCTGTTTTAGGTCAGCCATTACACGTTTTAAGTCCATTATATGCAGCTGGTTATTTACTAGTTGGTATGTTAGACATAGAATATGGAACTAACCAACGTATTGTTATTAAGTGGGCAATTGGCTCTAGCCTCTTCATGATTTTAATAGCTTGTCTATTCGGAATTATACCTTGGTAACAACGTTTGATTTTTAAAAACAAAAATATGACGTAGTATCGACATGATATTACGTCATATTTTTATGCATATAAACAATAATTTGTGGCTACTATCACACATATTTATCTTGTATAATTTCAACAAATTGAGCAAAATTTCGTTTTATACTCTTACATTGTGGGTAAAACTTAACGTCGGATTTACAATATTAAGGAGTGTTTGGAAATGAATCAACTTAATGGATGTAATTATGTTAATCCTTCACAACTTTCACTTGATTGGGAATGTTTTATTGTAAGTGAAAGCGAAATGCAATTGGATGGATTACCACATGAACTAATACAAACGTGGTTGGCTCAAGATATTATTGAACCTTTTTCAATTAGAAATAATGAAATTAATTTCAAAACTAAAGATATTTTGGATGCATTAAAAACACAGAATTGGTATTACACAAGTTAGAATAATCACTTATAATTTAAGCGATATAAACTTAATGCTCTGTTTGCAGACTCTAACATCTCATGATCAATGTAGTGATTATGGAAGTAAGTACGTAAAGTCGCATGGCACGTTTCATTTTTAGGAAAGTCTTTGTCACGTCGTACATTATTGGCTAGACTACCTAATGGTGTATCATCTTCAATAAAACTAATAACAAAATCATAAAATGTCATAAGCATCAACCTCGACTTTATATATTTTAATAGCGCTTTCATTATGTGTGTAATGCCTTTTTTTTAATCATATCAAATTTCAAAGTTTTGTCTACACGTCACTTTGATTTATACAACGTCTATATAGCTTGGAATTCAAGCTATGTCAATGTTTAACAACAAATGTTAAATTTTTATAATTTTTTTAACTTTTTGTAAATAAAAAAGATGACAAACTTTTAAAATTCCTAAGTTTGCCATCTTTTTTATTTATAATATTTAATTTATACTAAAATATTGCCATGCTGGTCAGCAGGTTTGAAAATTGCTAAAATGCCGCCAATAATTGCTATAATTTGAGGAATCCCTGTCCAACAAAACACAAGATATAATAGCCCCATACCCGTTTTACGAGCATAAAATTTATGAACACCAAAACCGCCTAAAAATAAGGCTAAAACAATATAAATCACTTTGTTAACTTCATTCATTATTTCGTTTCCTCCTTTTTAAAGATTATTTTAATCCAGCAAACTTTTGCTCAAAAAAGCGTAATTCTAATTTTAAAAGTGCCGTATATTGATCTGTCATAATCTTGTCACTCAACTCTATTGCTTTAGATACAATATAGTGACATAGTTCATAATCATCTTCGGGTTTATTAAAATAATCTTTTACATATTCAATCAATTTAGTTTCTTCAATCAATACTAACGCACGACCATAAGTCGTATCAATTTTTCCTCGTTGAAAAATTGGTTCCAAATAATCTTTTAATTGCTTTACTGAATCAAATCTATCAAATGCACTACTAATATTGCTGTTTACTTTACCTGCAATTTCATTCAAACGCTCCGCTTCACGTGATTTGCTAGGTGACAGTGATTCTCTAATTTTTGTTTTTTGGTCTACAATACGTCGTTCTATGTCTTGTAACGCCTCATCAGATATATTAGAATTTGGTGATTCAAGCTGCTCAATATCATGTTCGATGGCAGATATTGTATTATGCATAGACATTCCCCCATTCACCGCTTCTTATATTATTCACCTTTATTAGTAAATTAAAACGTAGACAAGAGTTAATCGTAAAAATATCTATTGCTCTTACTAAATAAATGCTAAAATCAATATAATACAATTATCATCATTCTTATAATTAACAATTATTTAAAGTTTAAGGAAAATTAAGGGGGGTGACACTCTTGAATTTACATTTCGCAATAGTATTTTGGTTATCTTGTATATTTTTATTATCCGGCATTCTTTCTTTATTTCTTTATAAAAAAAAGAAAGCATATCAAGAATCATTATTAGGTTTAACTGTCATGCTAATCTTTTTAGGGATTGCAGGCATCTTAGTCAGTGTTGTTTTAACTATATTTTAAAGCATTAGTAAGTAACTATAACAATGTAAAGACACTAACAACAACTTAGTCAGTAAGTGTCTTTACACAATCAATATAACGTTTTAGCGATATTGTAAGTACTAGTGTAAATAGAACTATTAATCAGTAAGAAAGTGATAAATTACTAACATTATAAATGCTAATATAAAATGATAACAAAAACGTTTAACCGCACTTCGCTTTTCTGTTTTTCTATCAGCTGAAGATTGATTTTTATGTTCATATAACTGTGTATTAACAAATAAAAATGGTAACGTAGCCAAAATGGCAAACACCAAACTTAAAACAAATATGATTACCAAATTCATGATTTCATCCTTTCAATGCAATCTATAGTTTAATAGTGTTATTCCCTTTTTGAATATTTTAATACCTACCATGTTCTAAATATCTACTTTTCAGTCACTAGCACTTTTACACTACACACTTCTATATTATTATGTTTTATACTGATGATAATTCACTAAAAAATGAAAGGTTGTACCTAAATGTATTTACAAAATTATCCTTTATGGCAAGTGATCAATAATAGTAACAAGCACTTTATGATTCAAGAAGATAAAACTTCTTTATCTATTGTTAGCCCTATAAATGAGTATGCATTTGGTATATTAAATCAATTGCATTTCACAACAGAAAATAACGAGATTCAACAAATAACACTCGAAAATAATAGTACAGAATTACATATCTCATATGATTTGGCACAACGTACGATCACCATTAATGATGCATAATACCAATAATAAGTTGTGCATCATTCAATTACGCATCCTAACTGTTGTCTAATTTTAAATTTCGTACAATTAAGCATTGTTTTTTATAATATAGGGACTGCAACACAAAAATGTATAACTTCCACATATACTATAAGTACATTGTTACACAAAGGAGGTTGTACAAATGAATTGGGCAGAAATTGTTAATGGTGTTATCCAAGTTGTGAAAGCTATTGTAGATGCATTTGCATAATTAATCTAAGTATTAACATTGGTGAAGTAAGCTTAAATTGCTTACTTCACCTTTTTTATTTCTTTGACATTTAACTTGAGTGAAACGGGTACAGTTAACTAACGAATAAAATCCAGTTATAACTATATTAGGGACGTGAAAACAATGAAATATTTAAAACATATTCTACTAATTGTCACTGGTCTCATCGTAGTACGCGCACTGTTGTTAAATGTAAACGAACAAAATGAAGGGAAAATCGAAAATAAAGTCAATATTGAAGCCAAAAAATAGAACTATTTTAGCCTCCTAATCAATCTATATTTACTTTGGAACGGTTTAAGCGCATAGCACATTAATTGTGCTATGCACTTCTTTGTATGATACGATTAATTTAAGTAAATTGAGGAGCAGAAAAGTTATGCACCACATTAAAGATTCACTAGAAAACAACCAAATTTATATTTATTTTATTTCTATTATTATCGCAATTATTTTAGGTTTAAGCTCTGTCGAAATTGGCCAGCTATTGGAGTCATGGATTACGTTATTGCTCGCCATTTTAATGTTTTCTATGTTTACACAAATTCCTTTTACAAAATTAAAGCAAGCGTTAAACCATACAAAATTCATTGGCGTGTTACTACTTACTAATTTTGTAGCAATTCCAATTCTAGTTTTCATCTTAATCCAGCTATTTCAAATAGAAACTAAACCACTAGAGCTAGGTATTTATTTAGTATTGCTTACACCTTGTATTGATTATGTCATTGTATTTACTCATCTTGGTAAGGGAGATGCTTCACTCATAACTATAGCAACGCCGATATTATTAATTGTTCAAATGTTATTACTGCCTATATACTTAACACTGATGTTAGATTACCCCTTGCAAGAGCTAATCGTATTTGAACCTTTTGTCACATCTTTCGTAGTCATCATAGTGGTACCGTTATGCTTAGCGATATTATTACAATATTTTAGTAAGTGGCAACCGTTAATACTTCGTACGCAACAACTAACATCATGGCTTCCAGTACCTATGATGTCATTGGTTTTAATTGCAGTTATCAGCTCTCAAATCAATAAAGTTTTAGCTTCCGCAGAAATAGTATTCACAGTAATTCCGATTTACGTCTGTTTTTTATTATGCGCACCTATTTTAGCACTATTGACTGGAAAGCTTTTTGGCTTATCTATTATTGAACAACGTACTTTGACATTTAGTACGAGTACCCGAAATTCACTTGTAGTATTACCGCTTGCCTTAGCATTACCGAGTGAAATAGCGCTCATTACCTCAACGGTTATCATTACCCAGACGATAATTGAACTTATTGGCGAATTAGTTTATATTCGAGTGTTCCCTAAAGTGATTAACTAACGTCATTATAGATCATTAAAATAAGCGTGGCATATAGCTTTAATGTTATATACCACGCTTATGTCATTTAAAATTTGCATTGAAAACATGCTTTGTTAATGTTGTATACCTTTGTCACTTACTAAGATAGCACAGCGCAGTATTAGTTATAATTGACATAATAACCACGCCATATTATAGCTTTAATTCCATATCGTAGTGTGGTATACCATCTTCTAAATATTCTTCTGAAACGATTTGAAAACCAAACGAAGTATAAAATGCTTTCAAATAAGTTTGCCCCGCTATTTTAATTATTTCTTGTGGATACCTTATATTAATTTCATTGATTGTTTGGCTGACGATTTGTCGACCAATATCTTGTCCTCGATATTGTTGGTTTACCAAAACACGGCCAAAATGTACAGCGTCATCTTGTTTATATATTCGTGTATATGCAACAATTGTTTCCCCATTTTTATAAAAAACATGTAGTGCTTGTTTATCAATACTATCTACTTCTTGATAACTGCATTGTTGTTCGACTACAAAAACATTAATTCGTTCACATATAATATTAAATAGTTCATCTTTTGATAACATCTCATATGATTTTACATGCAATTCCATCATTATTCCCCTATCTCGTTAATTTAACATGCGGTAACTTAATATAAGTTTAGCAGTTTTCCATGTTTGATTTCATTGTTTTAGCAAAATCTTGTTCATTATTATCACTAGTCTATCCCAACTGTACAATGACATTATCTTTGTCTTGCTGTAATTACGTTGGCTAAGATTATATGCAGCAAATAAGTGCGTAATTTGAATGGTAAATTTTGACCATATTGCATCATTTGAGCGTGTGCCCTCATATTTATCTAATAATCGGATTAAATCTTCAATCAATGCTGTTTCACTTAGAAAATGACTAATAACAGAGTAGAACAATCCTCGCAATTTTATTTTGCGAGGATTGTTCTATTCTGTTATTAACTTAAATTTAAAATGTACTATTTATTATATTTTTCATATTCAACATACAAATGTAGCATTAGTGTTGACCATGTAACATCCATTTCACATTGTATTTGTCAGTAAAAACAGCCATTTTACCACCCCAAAATTGTTCTGCTAATGGCATGGCTACCTCAATAGATTCATGTTGACTTACACGTTCATATAAGGCTTCTACTTCTCTCGTATCCGCTTCATTATTAAGATCATAATCAATTAATAAAGCAATACTATCATTAATCTTTGAATTCCCTCCAAACGCATCTGAAGCTAAGACAGTAGTACCAGCAATTTTAAATTCAGCATGCATAGTTGCATTTTCTGCTTCTGTTTCTGCAAGACCAAAATTGCTCGCTTGATTAGCATCTACAGGTAGACGTTGGATATCTGTAGCACCAAAAACTGCTTCGTAATATGCTAAGGCTTCTTTAGTGTTATCAAATGTTAAATACGGTATTAATGAACTCATATTAATATCCTCCAGAGCTATAGAATTAAATTTTTATCAACTTAAATACATAATATGTTGCTATTAAGGATGATGTAATTTTCTTGTTTTATGGTCATCCTGTTAAATAACTTACCCAGCTCATAACACAAAAAAACACTTATCCGGAGATAAGTGTTTTAAAAGCTATTAAATTATAATTTAATAACGTTAGCAGCTTGGTCGCCTCTGTCGCCATTAACGATTTCGAATTCTACTGCTTGTCCTTCTTCTAATGATTTGTAACCTTCTTCAGAAATAGCTGAGAAATGTACGAATACATCGTTACCATCTTCTCTTTCGATGAAGCCAAATCCTTTTTCTGCGTTAAACCATTTTACTGTACCTTTATTCATAAAAAATACCTCCTTGTGCTTTTGCACAAAATATTTGTAATCGTTCAATAACACATAGGAGTAAAATTCTTACGAATAAAACTACATACATATATAACGAACTCGAATTACTTATCTTTAGTATACAGTATTTGTAGGACATGTCAAACAACTGTTTACCTTTTCGAAAAATTAACTAAATTTTTTCAATAACACATCAAATATTTTAGTTGGTAAAACAGCATGTAAAAAAACTAATGGTTTTGCTGCAAATCCAACTAGATAATGCGCTTTGCTTTTTTTACTTTCAATTGACTTCACTATATACTTTGCAATAACTGCCGGATCAGACATCATATCTTTCTCATATCGTTTTCGTAAACCTTGAGCAATTTTTGTCGCAGTCACTTCATAAGCGCCACCACGTGCTGAACGCTCTAAATTATCTGCAGAGATGATTGCCCAATCTGTTTTAACAGAACCTGGTTCTATAAGTACAACGTCTATTCCAAAATCAGAAACTTCTAACCGTAAACTACCACTAAATCCTTCTAAAGCATACTTTGTAGCACTATACCAACCACCTAAATAAGCTGGAATCTTTCCGGACATTGAAGAAATATTGATAATCTTTCCGTAACGTTGTTGGCGCATATATGGTAGTACTAATTTAATCAGCTTAGCAACAGCAAATAGATTCACTTCAAATTGTCTTTTTGCTTCCTCTTCCTCTACATCTTCAATTGCTCCAAACGAACCATACCCTGCGTTATTAATTAACACATCTATACGATGTTCTTTTTCAATTAATGTATCAATCGTATTGTGTATCGAGTCATTATTTGTAACATCTAATTTAATTGGTGTGACGCCGAATTTTTCTAATACTTTCATCGCTTCGACACGACGCGCAGCACCATAAACTTTATACCCCTTTTGCGCAAGTAATTTGGCAGTTTCAAATCCTATACCACTACTTGCACCAGTTATTAATACTACTTTCATTTTATAATCATCCTTTATAGTTGTTACATCCCATTTTAATAACTTAATAATAAATCTTTCATGGATGCATTATAGCATTTGCATATAATTCAGTCGCATTATAACCCTACTGTAAAATAATTTTAATATTATGTTATAACTCACCCAAGTTATATTCTTTGTGCCACTATTTTTTAAGCTTCCTTTATTACAGTATTGTAAAGATCATTACAGCAATACAAAATTACAAAATCCACTAGCAACATCAATAAATATACGGTACAATACAATTACTATTTTAATTATTAATAAAAATAGCTGTTTTTTATAGAGAATTATTCTGAATTATGTTTATGTTACTTTCACAGTGGAATAATAGTACTTACGATACATATTTATATCGCTTACATAAATCATTAAAATAATTGTTCGATATCTAGCTCAAATGTATAATACAAATTATAAAATAATAAATTATCCAAAAGTTATATTGTAAATAACACTCTATAACAAGTCATTACTAAATTGTCTTATATATTAATAAAACCTCACATTGATATAGAGCTAAAAGCTTTTGTATAAGTTATTGTTAAAAACAAAGGTGGAAAATTATGAAAAAGTACGTATTAATTGGTATTGTCTCAACATTAAGTTTTTTAGGATTTCGCTTTTTAGTTGCTAATCCATCAACAGAATTTGACGAATTTGAAGGAGTAGATCACGAAGAGGCAGATGAAGATCGCTCAGATGATCAATTTTAGTCTAATAAATCACGTATCATTTTAACTGGTGTAACTCGTTGTACGAAAGTGTTACACCAGTTTTTGTTCGTACCATAATAGGTCTAACAACATAAAAAAGCCACAGTTAAGTGGCGCTGCAAATTGAATCATAAATTATTATTATTACTCTATAGGTGTTGTTAATCACATACCACCTATTGTTCTATATCAAACCATTACATGAATAACATTAAATATAAAAAAGAGAAAAAGCATGTATTCGTAACTGCACTGTTGATTTACGGATACATGCTTTGTTATTTATTACGTTTAATTTGCTTGTTGATCATCTTCAGCTAATTCTAGCGTCATAGACGTAGGATTGTTGAAAAAGCCAATTTTTGAATATAAATGCGCACCATCACTTGATGCTTTTAAGTTCACTACGTTAACATCTAACATCTTACATTGCTTTATTAATTGGTCGATAACTTGCTTTCCTAGTCCTAAACCTCTATATGCTTGTTTCGTATATACATTTGTTATATAACCTTCTTGACCAGTGTAATTATCATATGCTGGTGGAATTTGTTGAATAACCACAGCGCCTGTAGATACAATTTCTCCATTATCTATTAAAAATATTTGATATATATGTTCCTTCTCAAACACTTCTTCGAAATATTGTTTCATATTATCATCAATATTGACCGTTGGTAACATACCTTGATCTAATAATTGAGCTTTTCTTAATTCAATAATTGTTTCTATATCATTTTTATTTGCGATTCTCATCTCCATTTTTAAATTGCTCCTTTTTTAAAGAAATATCAGCACATAAATTTACTATAAAAAGTAGCAATTATCAACTGTTTAACACAAAAAAAAGACGACATTTTCGTCGTCTTTTTCACAGCTTAAATTAAATCGTTTTCAAATATTCTTGACCTTCTTTTTTATCGTAAACGCCTTCAGTCTTAGCAATATAGATAGACGCTACAGAGTTACCTAATACATTTACACAAGTACGTAACATTTCTAAAATACGGTCTACGCCAATAATTAGTGCAAGGCCTTGAGGATTTAATCCTACTGAACCCAATGTTGTTAATAATACAACGATTGAAGCTCCAGGCACACCTGCCATACCTTTTGAAGTTAACATTAACGTAACCATTAAAATAATTTGTTCTGGTATGCTTAAATCTACACCGTATAATTGCGCTACGAATAGAGCTGCAATTGATTGATACATAGCAGCACCATCTAGGTTAAAGGAATAACCTGTAGGCAATACAAATGATGCGATATCTCTTGGCACACCGAAACGTTCCATTTTTCTCATAACTGTAGGTAGTACAGCTTCAGAACTTGCAGTTGAAAATGCTAACATTAAATCATTTTTCAATAATTTAATAATTTGTGTGATTTTAACACCACAAATTCTAGACACAATGCCTAATACTACAAATATAAAGAAGAACATAGCTACTACTACAGTTAGGCATAATTTGAATAAAGGAATTAGCGCTGATAAGCCAAATGTAATGATTGTTGTTGTAATAAATGCAAATACAGCTAATGGCGCTAATAATAATACTTTACCAATCATCCAGAATACTGCCTCTAATACGCCGCCTAAAAAGTCTTTTACAGGAGCTGCTTTTTCGCCAATTGCAGCTAAAGCAAGACCAAAGAATACTGAGAAGAAAATTATAGGTAATAACTCTCCTGTTGCAAGCGCATCAAAAATATTCGTAGGTATAATGTTTACAATTGTATCGATTAGATGGTTTCCATATGTAGTTTCTTCTGCACCTTTCGCAGTTTCTTCATATTTAGAAATATCACCTTTAGGTAACAAATCTGGATTTAGTCCTGTACCAGGTTTAAATAAATTACCAAACACAAGTCCCATAAATATAGCAAAACTTGTCATAATAACAAAATATAGTAAAGTCTTTCCACCATAACGTCCAATCGTTTTTGTATCACCAACATTAGAAATAGATAATGCTAATGAACAAAATACAATCGGCACAACGATCATTTTAATTAAATTTATAAATACATCTCCGATAGGTTGTATGTAATTAATTACGTCCTTATTTCCATGTAATATACTGCCAAGAATAACCCCAAGTACCAAAGCAATAACTATTTGCATTGGTAAACTTATTTTCTTAAATAGTCGCACTATTTAACCCCCTTTTTCTTGCTTACAAATAACAAACAAAATGAAAAAACCAAAAGATGCAATAAATATACATCCCTCAGTTTTTAACATCAATTAAATTTATCATAATAAATACATTTTTGGCAATTCTGAATTGATTACAACTATGTTAAATTTTGACATTTTAGTGTCTGTTAAAAATATCTATTGATTTTTTTACATATTTATACTAATAAAAATGATAATATCCTTATTTAATTTGAAAAAACAAGGTTATAACATAACCTTGTTTTAATAGCCATATCGTAATTTAAAAGTTTTAAAAGTTATGAAGCACTTTCTTTGTTCATCGTATAATTTATATTTCAAAGACTCAAAACTTTTTTTAAATGAAATAGTAGTTACATTGTGCAATAAAGTGACATTGTTATGTGTTTTTGCCAGCTGATAATTCGGTATTTTAGGACTTAAATGATGAACATGATGATAACCTATATTTCCTGTAATCCACTGCAGTAAAAGTGGCAATTTAAAATATGAGCTTCCTTCTATTGCTGCTTTGACAAAATCCCATTCTGAACTTTCTTCAAAGTATGAATCTTCGAATGTATGCTGAATATAAAATAACCATATACCAGCCATTGCAGCAAAAAAGACGATAGGTCCAAATACTACAAAGAACATACTTACACCCATAAAATACAACAAGCTACCATAAACTAATACTAAAGCAATATTATTTAACCAAGTATTGTAACGTTCTTTTTGTCTACTATCCTTAGCATTACAACGATTAGACACTAACACTAAAAATATAGGACCTAAAATAAACATTACTATCGGATTTCTATACATACGATACTTCAAACGTTCACCCTTAGTCGCCACTTGATATTCATCAACTGTCATAACCCAAATGTCTCCAATACCGCGTTTATCAATATTCCCGCTTCCTGCGTGATGAATTAGATGTTCTCTACGCCATTTGCGATACGAAAAAAATGTTAAAAATCCCGTAATATTTCCCAATACTTCATTATACTTTTTCTTCTTAAAAAATGATCCATGACAACAGTCATGAAAAATAATGAAAGTTCTAACTAAAAATCCTGAAGCTATAGTACTTAACACTAGTGATATCGTCCAATGATACTTATAACTGACTATACTTAATACTACTAAAATGAATAACGGTACAATCGTATTAATTATTTGTACCGTGCTACGCTTATCATCTGCTTTTTCAAACGGTCTAACAAATTTCCTTAACGTTTTAATATTTGGTTTTTCCAATTAATCATACCCTTTTGTTTAAATTATTTTCTATTTAACCACCATCAAGCTCAAAATTTAATGCTACATCTATTGTTATTGGAATTAATGACAGCCTTCATTAACTGCCTCTCAAATTCTTTATAATACTAATTTGCCACACATTAAATTCTATCTCTCATTGGAACACAAAAGTTATAAAAAACCAAATTATTACAAAATTACACTCTCTCGATTTAGTGAAATTTGAACATATTTTGTCTTTTTATTTAAATACTTTATTATGTATAAATTAAATTTCAAATATAACCTTGACGTAATGCATAATGTAATACTTGCTCATCAACTTAACAAAGCAAGATAGCAATTCGTCTCTCAACGATTTTTGCAATCTTGCTTTGTATAGAAATTATATAGTCATTGTTGTTTATTGAATTAACAATATATTACACATAACAACAGTAATTCTCAATAAGTTATTCTGCTTTTTTCAATAATGGAAAAAACTGTTGGTATGTAACGATTTTCCATAAATATTCTAATGGTCCATAATTAAAATATTTTAACCACAGCCAACTTATGATTAATTGCAACATATAAACAGCTATACAGATAATACCTGTAAACCATAATTCAATATGCTGTAATTCCACTAACTGTGCAATGCTTATTATGGTAACTGATTGACCAATATAATTAGTCAACGCCATTTGACCATAATATTGTAGTGGTTTCAACATCCATTTACCAATTGAAGTTTGAATACATAATACAAATAAACTAACGTAACACAGTGAAATTATGGGACTGGTTGCTAATACTAACCAATCAAACAATTCACGTCTCTCTGTATATTGCGCTATAATATTACTCGAAATATCTGGTAATAATTTGTAAGTTGGCACTGTATTATAATGATACAGTATATAGAACGCACATAGCGCCAGCATGAATATAACCAAGGAAGATATCATTAATGTTCCTTGGTGTTGCTTCATCTTGTCTAAAAGTTTAAATTGGCTAGCAGCTACACCTAATATAAAGTAAGGTAATGGTAACAGTAGTTTAGAATTTAAATATAAAATAACCAACAACAAAATGACACCACATAACAAATTAAAGTACTTATTAAATTTAAAAAATGGTATCAATATTATTCCAAAAACAGCATATACCGATAATGCTTCACCCGGCTGTAACAATTGATGTAACATTCCAGCAATTGCTAAAAAAACTAAGCGTAAAACAAAGCGTAAGTATGCATTGTAACCTTTATTAACAGCATTAGTCATAAAAATATAAAAACCAATACCAAATAAAAAAGAAAAAATTGTAAAAAATTTATCTTCTATCATAAAGTTCAAAAAATTTCTATACAGTACTTCATTAGCATCATAATGAATATTGAGATGCAATAAGACCTCAATATTCACTAACAGAATGCCTAATAAAGCAAATCCTCTTAAATAATCCAATTCGTAAATCCTCTGCTTCATAATCGTTGTCCTTTCATTATTTAATATTGAAAGTTTAGCACCATTACTCACAAATAAATA
The DNA here is from genome assembly GCF_002902345.1 of Staphylococcus arlettae. Taxonomy (GTDB): domain Bacteria; phylum Bacillota; class Bacilli; order Staphylococcales; family Staphylococcaceae; genus Staphylococcus; species Staphylococcus arlettae. Next base: position 223,714 of record NZ_PPQB01000010.1, on the reverse strand, counting down.
CGAACAAAATTGTCACATATTATGCTGCTCAAAGTTATATATTAAAATTCTTAGCAACATATAAAACTCAACACAAAAACGCCACCCTTAATATAAGAATGGCGCCTGCACAAAAATAAAATTATTGTCTATTTAGTTGCTATGTATCAACTAAATATAACTGTATAATATCATAAAATTCAGAATAGTAAAACAAAAACACTAATTTTACATCATTTTTAATTATTTTAATCTATAATTTTATATTTAAAATGAATTATATTTAAGTCAACATTAAATTGTATCTGAAACAAGGGCAAGCACCTGTAATACTTACCCCGAAAATAGATAGAATTTTTGTCTGAAATGCTAATATATAATAAATATTATAGTTACACAAACGATACGACAATAATGCGTTAAATTTTCTACATAATGTTGCTTCAATCAATTCTAACTACATCAACAAAAACAAGTGAGGTTTTTAACATGAAGCAAGATGAATTAATTAGAAATAACACTAAAGTATTGATGAAAAACCAAGTAATTTAAAATAACTTTAGCGCCATAGCACTAATTTATAATACATTTATTTCCAACTATTTTTAATAACATTAGATTACTGACACAAGCGTTTTGTAATCCTATCCACTAATATGTACAACAAACTGTATTATTAAATATGTATCTCAGAGTTACAACTCAATACTCAATCAGTATCAATTTATTTAACGATCATTAAAATGCCAAAAATGATTAACAACAAATATACATATTTGATTAAAATTTGCTGTTCTATTTTTTCAGCAATAACATCACCAAGTTTTATTATAATTATTAGAAATGGCAACGTTACAATTATGATATAAAACATTTCCATAGTCCAAAATCCAGTTACAGCATGATTGGTAATAACTACTAGACCTACAATAAAAAAGTGAACCTGTGAAATCTGTTTTAATTTCACTATATCCCACTTTTTCAAAGTCCCATATACTACTATCGGTACACCATGACTATTGTATGCTGCCCCTAACACTCCTGAAAATAAACCAGCTACATAATCAAACATATCCTTTATATTATATTTAGTCATTAACTGTATACCGAGTATATTAATAGCGCCATAGAGCACGAGTAAACTTCCGAGGATATTTAAAACAATATTTTCGTCGATAAATAGAATTAACACTATACCAAGTGGTGTCCCTATTATAGATCCAATAAGTAATCTTTTAACAATATTCCAATTGACTACTTTATAATTGGTTATAAATTTTGGCATAGCTACTAGGACCCCGATAATACCAACTAAAGCTATAGCCAACTTTAAATCTATTCCCAATAAAGCAAGAATGGGCATCGTTACCAGTGCTTCACCAAAACCAAATACAGTTCTAACAAGGGCTCCAAACAAAATTGAAATTATTACTAATATATAAATGTCCATTCTTTCACCGCCCCCGACAATTATCAAACATACTATAAAATAATTAATACAATTCTTCTTATGATTCTGACACACTAACTATCTGTTATATATGGAAAGTTTATATTATTCTTTTAATTTTGTACCTTCATCTATAATGTTGCGACCAGTTACATTTTTCAGGAATGCAATTTATCTCTAATCATAAATAAACAGCTCTCAACTATAAAAGTTGAGAGCTGTAGTTGTTTTTTCAAACCGTCTATTTTTAATTAACCATCGCATTCAATCATTAATTCACTATTTAAGAGTGGTAAATACCAGTAGTTACTCGCATTATTAATGTGCTAATAGTCTATGCATTTTGTAGAAATTTACTTTCTACCTAATTTAAGTGCACCTACTATTAATGGGATTTGTAATGGTAATCTTAACCATAAAATTATTTTATTAGGACTTGCACCTGGTTGAAATGGAATTTCTTTAATAGCCATATTGACGTTTGCAGGAAATACCGCAATCATAAATGTAGCTAACAATTTACTTGTGACTGCCTGACCTTTTTTAATCCACAAGAATACACTAAATAAAACTTCGAGAACTCCAGTAAATTGTACGATAAAAGATTTAGCTGGCAAAATATCTAGAACCGTTCTTACAAAGCCGTCTTTTTTAGTAAAGTGCCCTATGCCTGCAATTATAAGTAGCAAAGAATATAACAACCGAAATACCATTTTCATTCTAAAAACACCCTTCACATTACTTTTAGTTCATTGTAACACGATGACTCACACCAGTTAATCAAACCAATTTGGTTTACTAACCCGAACAGTATTATATTTAACAACTTAAAATCCGTTCACAATTGTTTCAAAAACATAATCATATCTCTACATAAAATTCCATTCTCATAAATTTTTTCCTTGTAATGTCTTTCAAAAAAACCTTTATTTATCTCAAGCATTCTAAACCCTGCTTTTTGATAAAAAGCGATTTGTCCAATACTAGAATTGCCTGTACCAACCACAATTTCACTATAACCACTTTCTTTAGTATAGTCGAAAGCATGTAATATTAATTGTTTACCCATTCCACATCCTTGGTTTTTCTCACTAACAGCGATATTAACAAGTTCAACTCTATTCCTTGTAACTCTATTCAATACATAACAACCTATAACTTCTGATTCCACTTTATAAAGAAAACATTCTCCTTTATTGAGCTTTTCTAAAACCATATCCATAGATGGATCGGCTAATAATAAAAGATTAAATGGCGCATCATCTATAGATTTCAATTTTTCAAACACACAAATCTACCCCTTTTTAATATGTCAAAGTTTAAGGGTGTTTCATTAAATTTATCTCATACAATAATAGAGTTAACACTTAATCCTCTACCTTATCAATCTCATAACACCTTTAATCTTCATAGTTATCTAGATTTAACGAACCTGCTGATTCAAAATCTTTAAGATCATTATCTCCATATTGAATAGCACCATTTTCTTTATTAATTTTTATAATTTTTAATCCACCAACACCATTAGTTTGGTAAACTGGAATCTCATAAAAATCACCTTTATCTGTTATTTTCTCAGTATGATTTATGCCACCTTCTTTATAACTGGTATTTTCAATAACTGTCTTAACTGCAGCGTCTGTTAATTTTTCTTTATTAAGTGACCCATCAGCCACATTATTACTAAATAATAATGCTCCTGCTATAATACTTGTTCCTACCACTAATTTTACTTTTTTCATAGTTATCCCCTTTCTGTATCACTGAACTTAAAACCTCATTAATAACTATAATGCGTACAACGTTGTTACCAATAGCCTATCATTAAAATTGTATTTTGAACAATATAAAATTATTTGGTTTTTTATCAATATATAACAATTATTTTCAACCATAACTACCATTGAATCTTAATATTATCCCCAACAAAAAACTAAGGTAAGCACTGTCGTGCCTACCCTAGTTAAATTTTAATGAGCTATTTAGAATTCCTGAATTATTCATATGCCTGGATTTTTACTTTAGTTATATATCCATCATTTTCGTAAAATTGAATCAATGTTCCATTATAATCACGTTCATACATATTCCCATCTGGTGTTTCATAAACATCAGATGGACCATATACTTCTAATAAATCATTTTGTGACACTGTTTTACCATCTAACTCAAAAAGAACAAAATCCGCGTTATTTTCTCCTCTTTCACGGAATTGTTGATCGTAAATATCTACCAATTGTACTGTATCTGTAGTTCCTTTAGTGATGCTGTAACCATTCATAGTTAAATTGTCATGTTTAATTGCGTTAATAAAATCTTCATCCAAAATAAATTCACTGTTAGCAGACGTATAACCAGTAAAGTTATAATGAGGCGTTTCTGCTGCTTGGGCATGTGGTTGATGTGAATAAATGGCTGCTGCACCTATAGCTGTACTAAATACGAGGCCGCACGATAACAAAACCTTTGACACATTATTCATATTAAACACTCCCTGTATGAATTTTGAATCATACTCGACTCAATTGTAATGTTACATCTATATTGCAATAAGTCAACTAAATTCAAGGTGTATTAAAAAAGACAAACACTGATGTGCTTGTCTTAACTATATCTTTTCTTACCTATTCAACTGTCTAATGACTATTAAACTAAAAACTATCAATTGCCAAAAGTAACTTAGTTTTCTATCATACTTCATATTTTAAATAACCGAATTTATTTTTAAAATTTTCATAATCCTGTTTATTTTTAAATTGAACACCTATACCTGTATCATCGTGCATGAAAAATGTAATATTCTGGTCTTCACTTATAATAAAAAAATCTAGCCATTTCCACCTTTTATTGATATTTGGTGTTCTCCCCGGAAAATCAAGATTAGCGATACTTTGAATTAAATATTGGTGACGTAAATCTTTTTTATCTATCTCTACAACATAATATTCACAATTTACAAAATCCTCATCAATACTCATATCATTTTTAAATGCTTGTCTATGTAAACGATACTTTCATTTATGATGATTTCTAATGTATTTCGACATAAAATTAGTTCGCTCTTTTGGTATGTTGTCAAAAGACATAATGGCTGTAACGAAGATTAATTTTTTATAATTTGAAAACAAATAATTAAATATATCAATAGCATTTCTATTTACTGTTTCAAAATACAAAGGATTATATTCTGAAAAATAATCGACGCTAATATGTTCAGCTCTCTCTACAAATTGATAAAGCCCTTCAGTAAGATCTACATCAAATGTTAACTTATCTCGAAAAAACTCCTTTTTATAAATAGGTAATTGAATCATTTTTTCCTCCGTTTTATCTAAAGCTACTTTAATTTCCATCAATTCACCCATGACTTGCAATAGCTCTTTGAAATATCCATTTAGATATTGAACCCTTGAATGTTGCAAGTTTCTCACATTTACTTATTCTACTTGTTAATATTATTTAATAATTCATTAACAAAAGCAATCGCTGTATTATACTAATTTATAGTTTTTCTTTACTTTTTAATTACATAGATAAAAGAGTCACTTTCCTTTTGAAAATTACGTTCTATACTTAATTGTACAAGTCATCTTTTTCTCAAATATATATCGAAAGGTTGAGTGAGCCTTATGAAAAGCATTAATATATTAATAAATTTATAACCAAGTGAACTTCAAAATATATTAGAAAATAATGATATTGATGAAGTTTTGATATATTTTATGTCAAATGATATTTCTGATGAAAAAATAGCACTTTATTTATCAACGCTTGCTAACCAAGTTAATACTATTGAATGCCATGAAATGGTTGCCAGTATTTATCATTTCCACTTTAATTATATAGATCATGCTTATGATTTAGCATATTATCATTATTGGCAATCATTAGAACTTTCTAATTTTGAAGATTACAACCTTTTAGTTGAGTTTTTAAAAATTATAGACGAACCAGACTTCGATATTATTAATAAGCAGGATCTCAAATCAATTGCCCAAAAAGTTATTGAAAAGGATCCAAATAATAAACTAACTATTAAATTTCTAGACCATTAATAAATAAAAAGAGCAATGAATCTTAAAATTCATTGCTCTTTTATTTTAGTTTGCATAAAATATTTTATATTTAAGTATTAACATTTAAAACATTAATTACACCTTCAATGTTTGCTTTACTATGTGCAATTTTAAATTCATTTGTATTAGTTGTTGTTTCCTCTTTTATGGAAATAATAATTTAAAAAAAGAATTATGAGACCAATGATTATAAATATACTATCAATTGTAATTTGAACCGTAAGTGACCTATCCAAATCAAAGATATTAATCACTATTGGGCGTAAAATTATTAATATAGCAAACAAGTATAAAGCTATTTTTTTAGTAGTAAAATACTTAGCCATATATAAACACTTACCTTTCTAAATTGGTATTGCTTATCTATTTCACTGCACAATATTGACCTATTATTTTTTAAAGACATTTTCATTTAGTATTAAGAATGCAATTATACCAATTGGTATACCTAACAAAGGTGTTACAAAACAACTTGCAATTAGCACATATAAAATTAACAACCAAATATCATTAGATTCCCACTTTTTATTTAATAAATAATGCCACATTTCTTTTATACTCATAACAATCGTCCTCTTATGTTTTGGTCAATTTTATTTTTATATACTTACATTATCATAAAATCTGACATCATAAAAACCCCATTGATTAGACATTACATAAAGCGATTTTATTTTTTGTAAAATTTCATATGTGGCTTTTCTTCTTTATAGTAGTCTATCCTATCTTCTAATGTACCAGTGTGTAGTTCTAACCTGTGGCCATCTGGATCAGTGAAATATATTGATTTCTTTTCTTTTACATCTCTCGTACGACCTTCTAGTATATTCACATTGTTCTCTTTTAACCATTGATACCATTCATCAAATTCACTCTCGTCAATTGTAAAGGCCATATGTGTATATGAATATTGAATTTCATTTCTAGGTATATCCTTTTCTTCATTTAATGCTAGCCATAGACCACCTAACGTAAAATACGCAGTTTTGTCACTCTCAACTAAAATATTAGCTTTTAAAATATCTTTATAGAAAGCAATAGATTGCTTAATGTCTGTTACTGAATAAGTAACGTGGTTTATAGATTGAATCATTGTAAAATTCACTTCCTAATACATTATCACTTTAATTTTTTCTCCATACGATAATTTGTAGTTTCGAATCCCATCTTATTATATAAAGCTACAGCTCGTTTATTATGTCCAAACACATGCAATCCAATAGTTTCTACATCTGTATCTTTGCAATATTCTTCTATGGAGCGCATCGTTTTTGTACCTAAACCTTGTCCTCGGTATGCATCTTTAATGTTAATATCATAAATAAAACATTTCTTTTGGTCTTTACCATCATAGATATGTAACCATACATAACCTATTTCAACATTATTATAAATAGCAGACAGTAAATATTGATTACTTGTATCTAATCCCTCAGGCAATAAATTTTCAAACTCTGACCTTGCTCTTTCTGTAGAACCCTCTGCCTCCCAATCACCACTCTTCACATGTTCATTCGCATAGTCAACAATACTTTCTTCATAAAACGATTCGAAAACTTTTTTATTCATCTGTTTTAAATAAACACACATATTTTATATCCCCCTCACCTCAAAAATGCTTATTATATGATATCATTATTTCTAATTGATTGAATATTCAAATAATAATTATTTAAGAGGTATATTATGATAAAAGCAATTTTATTTGATTTAGATGGAACAATTTTAGACAGACAATCTTCGTTAATTAAATTTATTGATTATCAATATGACAAATTCAAAAATTACTTAAATCATATTGAAAAAGAAACTTTCAAAAGTAAATTTATAGAATTAGATCAAAATGGTTATGTATGGAAAGATAGAGTTTATAAACAATTAATTGATGTATTTAATATTATTCATATAAGTGCTGATGATTTACTAAATGATTATATAAATAATTTTTGTAATCATTGTTTGCCCTATTCAAATCTAAAGGCTACATTAGACTGGCTGGTATCAAATGGTTACAAATTAGGCATAATCACGAATGGTAAATATCCTTTTCAACTCAATAATATTAAAGCATTATACATTGAACAATACATGGATGTGATTTTAGTTTCTGACAAAGAAAACATAAAAAAGCCTAATCCTCTTATTTTTGAAAGAGCGGCTAAGAAATTGGAGGTAGACTTAAGTGAATGTCTATTTGTTGGTGATAGTTTTAAAAATGATTACGAGGCATCTAGATTAGCTGGAATGCATAGTATTTATCGATTGAATAATGAAAATGAACTACATAACGAAACAAATCAAATTAAAAATTTGTATGAACTAACTGATATTATACTAAATCAAAATTCTAAGAAGAATATGTTTTAGGAGAATTACTTGCAGTTTTAAAATTCATGCAATTTTCACATAAAACCCAACTATTCATTTAGGTGGGTTTTATATTAGTATCATCATGTAATAATTTATAATTTAAGGTGTAATATAGGATAGTCTTTACCATGTTCGTCGGTTTGTGATTCTTTATATTTTTTAAATCCATTTTTGATATAAATATTTACTGCGTTATGATTATCTTTATAGACATCGACGTATTGAACTTTATTTTCTTGAATATGATATTGAAGTATTTTTGTACCGTATCCTTTTTTAAAATATTTAGGATCTATAAATAACATATCTAAGTTTTGTTCGTTTGTACTTGAAATACCAATTGGTTCATCATTTTCAAACCATAAATAGACTTCGACACGTTTAAAATACTTTGGAATTTCAGATTTAAATTCCAATCTATCTTTTTCTTTTAAAAAATCATGGGTTGCAGTAACAGAGCTTTCCCATATTTCTAATGCTTTTTGATAATCTTTTTCCTGAAGTGCTATTTTTGAAAGATTCATATTTTTCCCCTAGTCTTAATTTATTATTTACGACTATTTTTTAAATTTTATTTAACTCTATGTCTGTGTCTGTTTGAAGCTGCAATATACCAATAGGTTTTCTATTTATGTAACGCTTATATTAAAGCACATCTTATATAACGATTGCTATTGCGTCAATATTTACTTATACAGTCTTTCAATTTGTTTTCTCATAAATATAATACTCCATTTGTATATATACTACTAAAACAGCCACACAGTAACATGTGTGGTTATTTTAGTAGTATCAAGGCTAGAACAAACGCTTTTTTACTTCTTAAGTTATTATTTTTTACCTTATTCCATATTAGACTTCAATTTTGATTTATTACCACGCTAATATATAAACAATTATATATTAGGAGGTATTACTATAAATTGAAAAATAAATTTATATCTTTTTTAGTCTTAATACTATTAATTACATTTATTTCTTCCCTCATTTCAGTGCTCGGAAATGAATATGAAGATGTTGATTCGATTGGAACTTTAGACGAAAGTATAAATCAAGCTGAACAGGATAATTTACCAGATTATGTTCCTGTAAAATCGACACAACACTATGAAAATCGAAATGCGATAGTTAGGTTCATTATTAAACATGGAATGAAGGCGTATAAAAGTATAAAATATGCTCCAAAATACCCAGCAGGATTTAAACCAGTTCAAATGGAACAAAACATTCCACTGTAAACAATAAACCGTTGCTCAAAGATTTGTGGAAAATCGAATCTGGTAGATGGGTTAAAGTATACAAAAATGGTTATGTAAAAGGGAAAAAGGTTTCTGTTCATTACTTTCAAAGTAAATCTGGCTATGTATTTGATGTAAAAACTAAAAAAGGTTGGAGTTAATTTTAATGATCGCTTTTGAAAACAAATTAGAAATTGAAAAATTTTCACTCATAACGATATATGGATTATTTAAGCAAGTAAATCTAGGGTTAATAAGTATAGAAAATGCTGAACGCATGTTTTTCAGCCCGTATATTATGGGAGAGCTAAAAAAATACAATGTTCGACAAGATATCATCGATTTAGTACATGAAGGTACAGAATTAGAAGATTTCGAAGCTTTTAATATTTCTGTCGAAAAAGAAACGGATCGACTAATCAAACAAACCGAAAAATTATTGCTAGAATATAAAAATGTTGAATTTACAGAAGAGAAGTTGACTGAATTTATTATAAAGAAAGAAATTTCACCGGAATAGTACTATTAATTTAGCCTACTCAAGCAACTTCGAATATAAAATGCTAAGAGCTGAAATCACTTAAACACATCTTCCTTTGATAAATTAAATACATTATCCTAAGAATTCCTTATAATTTCTATTTTTATTGTGCTTATATTACTAACCTTAATATATCTATCACTTTCTTTTAAATAAAAGTAATGATGTTTTTTAATCGCTTTTTCAAAACGTTTTAAAGCTATACTTTCATCTATTTTCCAAACATTTTCTACATACTCACGAAAAATATTACCGTCATTCATTTCTATTATAAAAACAAAAATTTCCTTCAATTACACTCACCCCATGTAAACATTATAGTTACGATTATCCAATTAACCACTTCTCAACGCAACAAAGACGCTCTCACAGAACGAAAAACACTCCACTTATTAAAGTGAGTTATTTTCCACGTTGTAATGGTTGTCACCATTTTTATAATACACCTGTGCGAACTTACTAAACCTCATTTGTACATAAACACTACCGAATAACTTTCAATTCAATTCGATTGTTAAGTCATACTTTTAGCTGTGACTAATAGTTATATTGTGATAATACCTGTTACCTAATTTTAAGACGATAGAGTAAGACATACCATATAATTGCGCATATAACGTTCTAATATAGGAAAATCCACATTGTTTAAATTTCCAATTATACAATTAGCTCCTCACGTTCGTTATTTAATGATTTTTTAACTTCTACTACAAAGTTTTGAAATGTGACTTCGTTCTCTTTTTCATGCTGCTTATTACGCTCTAAACACTTATGATGATGTACTTCCTGTAACTTATCAATCGTCTTAAATGGCTTGTTACTGCCGTTAGCTTTAAATTATCTCATCCCTAAAACTCTTTCCCTAAACTAGATATTTGTGAAGTTTCCACCTTAACTATTTTTAGAAAATCTATTATTTGTCATTGCTTTCCTTATTTAAAATCAAAAAAGCTCTCAACCTTTATGGTTGAGAGCTATATAGTGGAGACGGCGGGAGTTGAACCCGCGTCCAAAGGTCCTGATACACATCTTTCTACGTGTGTAGTCTATTAGTCAATTTCGCGTAATGAGAGGTAATAGACAACCAACATTACGCTAGTTTGATTAGATCTCTTCTAAACAGACTTCAAACGGCAGTGTTTAGCGTAGCCTACTAAGGTTGAATCGCGTTAACAGTGCATAGGCGACACTGTTAGGCGATGCAGAGTGCGATTAGGCAGCTACTGCGAAATTATTGTTTTCTTTGCCAGTTATTATAAACTGTGTGTGTTGTTGCGGAGACAACCCTCCGACACGCTTAATGAGCTCTGGGGACCCCTGTCGAATCCATAAACGTCCCCTCGATGAATGAATGTACTTCCTGCATCTCACTGATACCTTATGTTTTACAGAAAGTACATTTAATACTAACAAAAATTGCTTACTTTAGCAATAGATTAGCTTAATAACGGGCTTTCATTGCTCTATCTACGTCACGTTTCACTGCTTTTTCTTTTAATGCTTGACGTTTATCATATTTTTTCTTACCACGTGCAATACCTAACAAGACTTTACAGTTACCGTGTTTTAAATAAAGTTTTAATGGAACAATAGAATATCCAATCTCACGCGTACGTTCACCCAATTTAATAATTTCACGTTTGTGTAATAGTAATTTGCGTGAACGTCGTGGATCATGGTTAAAGCGATTGCCTTCTTCATAAGGCGCAATATGCATATTTTGCAGATAGATTTCTCCACCTTTTACTTGTGCATAGCTATCTTTTAAGTTGGCACTACCACGACGAATGGATTTGATCTCTGTTCCTTGTAACACAATGCCCGCTTCAATCGTATCTTCGATATTATAATCATGTCTGGCTTTACGATTTTCTGCTAATGTACCTGGTGATTTTTTCTTTGGCATTGAGTTTCACCTCTTCGCTGATTTATTTTTTCTTTTTACGTGCTTTGTTTTTGACTTTTTTATCTTTGTAAAACGGTTTGTGTTTAGTGTTACCACTTTTTTGGCTATCACGATTACGCTGGTTTTTACCTTTACGTGATTTTTTCTTTTTATTACCTTTACCTTGCTGACGGTCATCTTTTGACTTATCTAACGACTTACCACGTGTTTTGGCTTGAATCGTTTTTCCACGTGCTGGTCTTTGACTACGTTCATTTTTGGGCAATGGCATACCTACGATTTGGAAATCAATCATACGTTCGTCCACATCGACATGGATAACTTTAATTTTCACTGCATCACCTATGCGGAAAACTTTAGCTTGACGTTCACCAATCATCGCCATTTGGCGTTCATCAAAATGATAATAGTCATCTGTTAAGTTGGCAACGTGTACCATTCCTTCAATGGTATTTGGTAATTCAATAAACATACCAAAATTAGCAACAGAACTAATAATACCTTCAAATTCATCACCAATATGCTGTACCATAAATTCTGCTTTCTTCAGTTCATCTGTGTCACGTTCGGCTTCAATCGCACGACGTTCTCTTTGAGATGTATGTTCTGCAATTTCTGGTAAGCTATCTTCCCATTTTCTTAACTCTTTTTCGTCCATTGCATTATCGATTAAATACTTACGAATGAGACGGTGTACAGTTAAATCTGGATAACGACGTATAGGTGACGTGAAATGTGTATAATATTCTGCTGACAAACCAAAATGACCTAAATTGGTGTCATCATAATGTGCTTGTTGCATTGATCTTAACATCATGGTAGAGATAACCATTTGTTCTGGTAAACCATCTACTTCTTGTTGAATTTTTTGTAATGTTGAAGGATGGATGTCTTCTCCTGTACCTTTAATCATCAAGCCGAAATTCGTAATAAAATCGAAGAATTGGCGTAATCTATCTGATTTTGGTTGCTCATGTACACGATAAATAAATGGTACATCTAACTTATCAAAATGTTCTGCTACAGTTTCGTTAGCAGCTAACATAAATGATTCAATTAAGCGTTCACCTTCTCCACGATTACGCACTTGAATATCGGTAGGTAGACCTTCCTCATTAACTAACACTTTAGCTTCATTTATATCAAAATCAATTTCACCACGACGTTTACGCATTTGGATAAAACGTTGTGACAAATCTTGAGCCAAATCTAGCATTGGTGTTACTTCACTATATTTACTTCGTGTAGCTTCATTTTTATCTGTGATAATTTCATTTACTGCATCATATGTCATACGATAATCAGAATGAATAACACTGTCGAAGATTTCATGATTAACGATATCACCATGCGCATCTATTTCCATACGACAGCTTAATGTTAAGCGGTCTACATCTGGATTCAATGAACAAATACCATTACTTAAACGATGTGGAATCATCGGTATTACTCTATCTACTAAATAGACACTTGTAGCACGATCATATGCTTCTTTATCTAATGCGGAATTTTCAGTGACATAGTAACTAACATCCGCAATACTAACCGTTAATTGAGTATTACCATTAGATAATTGCTGCACACTAATCGCATCATCTAAGTCTTTGGCATCTGCACCGTCAATCGTTATAGTGAGTTCATCTCGTAAATCACGTCTACCAGTAATTTCTGACGGTTTAATTTCATCTGGTACTGCTTCTGCCTCTTCTAACACTTTATCAGGAAATTCAATTTCTATACCATGTTGATAAATAATAGATAAAATATCTACACCTGGATCATTCTTGTGTCCTAAAATAGCAGAAACATGACCTTCTGGATTAGAATTGTCATCGGCGTATTTAGTAATTTGTACTAACACCTTATGACCATCAATAGCACCTAAATTTTGACCTTTAGGAATAAAGATATCTTGCATAATACGTTTATCATCTGGTAGCACAAAGCCGAAGTGACGTGCTTCACTGTAAGTACCTACTACTTGTGTAACTGAATGTGTTTCTATAGATTTTACTTCACCTTCAGTTTTCCCTTTATGTTCACCACGTGAGTTTTGTACTTCTACAAGGACCGTGTCACCATCCATCGCTCTGTTAATCTTAGTAGGTGGAATAAAGATATCATCCATTTCACTATCTTCTGGGCGTAGAAAGGCAAATCCTTTTTTATTTTGGCTTAGCTTACCTTTTAATAATGCCTTCGTTTTTTGTTTCGAAGCTACTTTTCTTTGGTATCTATCTGTTTTAGTTCTTTCTATTAAACCAGTTTGTTCTAGTTCAACTAGCACCTTTATTAAATCTCTAAATGAGTCGGCACTGCTTAAACCTAATGCATCTTGGAAATCTGACACTGACATTGGTTCATAGTCAGGTTGTTTAATGATTGTTTCAATAGATTGCTTTAAATTCATCATGCCCCTCCTTTCTATATTTTAATTTTAAAATAATTATTCAGACCAATCTAACGATTCTAAAAACTTGAGAACATCTTCAAAAAGTTGTTCTTTTTCTTTATCAATAGTAATGACATGACCAGAGTTGGCATACCATTTTATTGTTTTATCATCCGATTCGCTTTCATTGTATATAATATTAGCTGAATCAGTATTAATCATTTGATCCAATTCGCCTTGTGCTACAAAGATTGGATCCATCACTTCATCAACATGATCGCGTACATCTTGAATTTGTCCTTGTAATTCTTTCAATGTCTCAGTTGGTTTGAAAGCGGACATTTCAGCTTCTATCGTTGAAGCATCTTTACCTTCATACTTTTTAAAGGTACGTGCATAATCTAATACACCTTCAAACATAGAACCTTCAGTCTTAATGTACATAGGCGAACACATGGTTACAATACCCTTTACATCTCGATTTAAGCTTATTTTTAATGCATAACACCCACCTAGTGATATACCTGCTACCGCAATTTCATCATAGCCTTTATCGACTAAATAATCGTATGCATCCAAGGCATCCTTATACCAAACATGTGGGCTGGACTTTAAAATTTCTTCTGGGGGAGCTGCATGTCCTTCATATTGAGGTGCATAACAAGTATAACCTTGTTTTTGTAAGAAACGCCCCATCTGTCTAACATCTGCAGAGTTACCAGTAAAGCCATGTAATAATAAAACAGCACGATTACTTTCTTCAAATAAGAAAGGTTCTGGAAGTTTAATTTGCATTTTGTTCAATCCTTTCACTGTCATGTCACATAGTTTTGCCACCTTGGCACTTTATGTTTTATCATCATGATGAGCTGTTTAGCTTCTCAAGTACTATTATAAATAAAAAAGCCCGACTTTAACATTGTCGGACCTTATATACCCAAATATGTTATGCCTAACATTAACAAGAAGAAAATGATAGACAATACAATTGTTAATCTATGCAAGAATAAATCGACACCGCGTTGCTTTTGTTTACCAAATAACTGCTCTGCACCACCACTAATTGCGCCAGAAAGTCCATTACTTTTTCCTTCTTGGAGTAATACAACAGTTACTAATGCAATACAATCTATAATTAATAGAACTATTATTAACGAGTGCATAAACATTGTCCTCCATTCATTATATACAAAACGCATTATATCACACGTTCGTCTATTTTATCAAATACCTATCGATTAAACGTACTTTTTCGTTTGATTGATACTACTAACATATATATTGCGATAAGCGTAGAAGCAACTAACACAATAATCAGTGGTAAAGTACTTAATACTGACTTAGCATCACTGATAGCTTGTAAGACTACAGAAACATTAATCAAATTATATAAAACATTAGTCGTGAATGCCGCAAACATAAACCACCATAAATACGTGTGACGATTCCAAATAGCTATAATACCTGCTAAATATGCTAATACATACATAACACCTGTGTATTGAAAACTATTACGGATAGTACCAATTGCATTGTCAGTCGCTTTTTGCCCACTATTTGTCAACAATTGTCGCACTACACTATCATCTAAAACTATGAAATTGTGAATAGCAGAAAGTATTGCCAATATTAGCGAACTATATGCGATAAAGTGTGCTGTCTTTGTTACTCTAGACTTTTGATTTTCATCCATTTCCAAGTACTCCTTAAGATATTTCCATACTTTATTATATCAGTTTCAAAGTTAAAGATGAATTATTCTGATAGAAACTTTCCATATTGATGCAAAAATAAACACGTAAGTCGATTGACCTACGTGTTTATCAGCGTGAACTCATTTAATTTAAGCTATATTATTTAGATAAATTATAGAATGCTTTAAGTCCTTTGAACTTAGCTGTTTCGAATAATTCATCTTCGATACGTAATAATTGGTTGTATTTCGCAATACGGTCTGTTCTTGATAATGAACCAGTTTTGATTTGACCTGCATTTGTAGCAACTGCAATATCAGAAATTGTTGTATCTTCTGTTTCACCAGAGCGGTGAGAAACTACAGCTGTGTATCCAGCTTTTTGAGCCATTTCAATAGCTTCAAATGTTTCAGTCAATGTACCGATTTGGTTAACTTTGATAAGGATTGAGTTACCAATTCCTTTTTCGATACCTTCTTCTAATTTAACAGTATTTGTAACGAATAAATCGTCACCTACTAATTGTACACGGTCACCAATACGATCAGTTAGAACTTTCCAGCCGTCCCAATCGTTTTCATCCATACCGTCTTCAATAGTAATGATTGGATATTTATTAACTAATTCTTCTAAGTAATCAACTTGCTGTTCAGCAGTAAGTTTCGAACCGTTTTCACCTTCGAATTTAGCATAATTATATACGCCATCTTCAAAGAATTCTGATGAAGCACAGTCAAAGCCTAAGAATACATCTTTACCTGGCTCTAAGCCTACTGCTTTAATTGCTTCTAAAATAGTTTCTACTGCATCTTCAGTACCTTCGAATTTAGGTGCAAAGCCACCTTCGTCACCTACTGCAGTTTCTAAACCACGGTTTTTAAGGATTGATTTCAAGTTGTGGAAGATTTCTGCGCCCCAACGTAATGATTCTTTAAATGTAGCAGCGCCTACTGGTAAAATCATAAATTCTTGGAATGCGATTGGTGCGTCTGAGTGAGAACCACCATTTACGATATTCATCATTGGAACTGGTAATTCTGTACCGTTAAATCCACCTAAATATTTATAAAGTGGTTGTCCTAATAAATCAGCAGCTGCACGCGCTACAGCGATAGATACACCTAAAATAGCGTTTGCTCCTAATTTACCTTTGTTTTCAGTACCGTCTAATTGAATCATCATTTTATCAATAGATACTTGATCTAAAGCTGAGAATTCACCTTCAACGATTTCTGGTGCAATAATTTCATTTACATTTTCTACAGCTTTAGTAACACCTTTACCTAAATAACGTGATTTATCTCCATCACGTAATTCAACTGCTTCGTGTTCACCTGTAGAAGCACCTGAAGGTACTAATGCACGTCCGAATGCACCACTTTCAGTTAATACTTCAACTTCAACTGTTGGATTACCACGTGAGTCTAAGACTTCGCGAGCATAAACATCTGTAATAATTGGCATGTTTGTTAATCTCCTTTTTCCTAAGTAGTTTAGAGTTTTTATTTTTGCACTTTCATTATAGCTTGATTCAACGTAAATATAAAATAATTTAATTATTGAAACAAACTGTGATTATGAAAACAAGTCATATGACTACCTTATCTAAGAAGATAGTCATAGCTTATTATTCTTAAATCTTGGTTGTTTTCTTACTGTTATTTAGAATGATTGATTAACGTTTCACCAGTCATATCTTCTGGTTGTTGAACATTTAATAAATCTAATAATGTTGGTGCTAAGTCACCTAAGCGACCTGTTTCACGTAATGTGACACCTTCTTTAGTAACAATAACTGGTACTGGGTTAGTTGTATGTGTTGTCATAGGTTCATCGTTGTCAGTTAGTACCATGTCTGAGTTACCATGATCTGCTGTAATAATCGCATGACCACCCATGTCGATAATTTTATCTACGACTTCTCCTAGACATTCATCTACAGCTTCAATTGCTTTGATTGTAGGTTCTAACATTCCACTATGTCCAACCATATCTGGATTCGCAAAGTTCAATAGAATTAAATCTAAATCACCTTGGTTTAACTCTTCGATTAAAGCGTCTTTTACTTCATAAGCACTCATCTCAGGTTTTAAATCATACGTTGCAACTTTAGGTGAATCGATTAAGCGTCGACGTTCCCCTTCAAATTCGTCATTACGTCCACCACTCATAAAGTAAGTCACGTGTGGGAATTTTTCAGTTTCAGCAATACGTAATTGTTTTAAACCGTTATCTTGTGCTACTTCACCGATAGTATTTGTTAAATCTACTTTTTCAAAGACAATTTCTGCCGCAACATTATCATTGTATTTTGTAAAAGTAGCATAGTATAAGTCTTTCACTTGTTCTACTTTAAAACCATCAAATACTTTATTTGTGAATACTTCAGAAAGCTGTGCAGCTCTGTCTGGACGGAAATTGAAGAAAATCACTGAATCTCCATCATTCACACCATTGTTTTGGTCAGCAATAATAAATGGTTCTACGAATTCATCAGTAAGGTCTTTAGCATAGTTTGCTTCGACACCTTCTTTTGCAGTAGCAAATGTTGGTCCATCAATGTTGCGAATCGCATTATATGCTTTTTCTTCACGGTCCCAACGCTTGTCTCTATCCATTGCATAATAACGACCTGAAATAGATGCGAATTGACCGATACCAATTTCTGCAAATTTAGCTTCTGTGTCTTCGATAAATTTTAATGCTGATTTTTGATCAACGTCACGTCCATCTAAAAATGCATGAACATATACTTTATCGAGACCTTGTTTTTTAGCTAATTCCAATATTGCAAATAAGTGTTTGTAATGACTGTGCACACCACCATCTGACAATAATCCAAAGACATGTAGCGCAGAATTATTATCTTGTACGTGTGTTATCGCATTATTTAACACTTCATTGTCAAAAAAGTCACCGTCTTCAATAGACTTGTTAATACGAGTTAAGCTTTGATAGACAATACGTCCAGCACCAATATTCATATGACCAACTTCTGAATTACCCATTTGGCCTTCTGGAAGTCCTACATCCAAACCACTTGCTTCGATTTGTGTCGTTGGATATTGGTCAAAATAACGATCAAAGTTCGGTTTGTTAGCTAGTTTGACAGCATTTCCATGTTCACTTTCACGATTTGCAAAACCATCCAAAATGATTAATGCAGTTGGTTGTTTAGCCATATTATTTAGCACCTTCTAACAATTGTACAAAATCGTCGACTTTAAGAGATGCTCCACCTACTAATGCGCCGTCGATATCTGTTTCAGCCATGTATTCTTTAATGTTGTTAGGTTTCACACTACCACCATATTGAATACGAGTTGCGTCTGCTACGTCTTGGCTTGTAGCATCAGCGATTGTTGTTCTTACAAATGCACACATTTCATTTGCATCTTTAGCTGTAGATGATTTACCTGTTCCAATTGCCCATACTGGTTCATAAGCAATTACAACTTGTTTCAATTGTTCGTCTGATAAACCTTCAATAGCTTTTTTCACTTGATTACCTACAACTTCATTTGCTTTACCACTTTCACGTTCTTCATCTGTTTCACCTACACAAATGATTGGAGTCATGCCGTGGTTAAATACTGCATGTGCTTTTTTGTTAATTTCTTCATCAGTTTCGTGGAAAATGTCACGACGTTCTGAATGTCCAATAACAACAAATTTCACACCTAAATCTGCTAATGCTACTGGTGATGTTTCGCCAGTAAATGCACCATTATCTTCAAAATATGCATTTTGCGCACCGATTTGTAATCCTTGTGCTTTCCCTTCATTTACTAATGATACTAAAGCATCTAATTGAATTGTTGGTGCACAGATTACTGATTCAACTTCATTAGTATCTGGTAATGTTGGTAATTCATTGATAAAATCTTTAGCTTCTTGAACTGTTTTGTTCATTTTCCAGTTACCAGCAATAATTGGTTTTCTCATTACAATACACTCCTATTAATTGATTTATAATTATCCTTTAATATAACTATCAGTCATACTTAGTGCGGAATTTATTTATTGGCAATTGCTACAACGCCAGGTAATTCTTTACCTTCAAGATACTCTAGAGATGCTCCGCCACCTGTTGAAATGTGACTGAAATCATCTGCATAGCCTAATGAAATTGCTGCAGCTGCTGAATCGCCGCCACCAATAATAGTATTTGCATCTTTTAATTCAGCGATTGCTTCACAGACACCAATTGTACCTTTAGCAAAGTTACTCAATTCGAAGACACCCATAGGTCCATTCCATACTACAGTATGAGCACCTTGTAGTTGTTCTTTAAATAAGTCGACAGTTTTAGGACCAACATCCATCGCTTCTTGATCAGCAGGAATGTCATCTGTTGATACTACCGTAATCTCAGCATCATTTGAAAATTCTTTAGCGATTTTACAATCAACTGGTAAAACGATTTGGTCACCAGCACGCTCAAGTAATTCTTTAGCAAAATCGACTTTATCTTCTTCTAATAATGATAAGCCAATTTCTTTACCTTGTGCTTTAAAGAACGTATAAGACATGCCACCACCAATAAGTACTTTATCAGCGATTTTCAATAGGTTAGTAATCACACCTATTTTGTCTGAAACTTTCGCACCACCAAGGATAGCTACTACAGGCTTATCAGGGTTTTCTACAACGCCACCGATATATCTAATTTCTTTTTCCATTAAGAAACCTGCTACTGTTTCTAAATTAGCTGCAATACCTACGTTAGATGCATGTTCACGATGTGCTGTACCAAACGCATCATTTACAAAAACATCGCCTAATGAAGCCCAATATTTACCTAATTCAGCATCATTTTTTGATTCTTTTTTACCATCAACATCTTCAAAACGAGTATTTTCGACTAATAGTACATCGCCTTCATTTAATTCTTGAATAGCTTGTTCTAATTGTTCTCCACGTGTTTCAGGAACAAAAACCACGTTTTTATTTAATTTTGTTGATAATGCTTCGGCTACAGGTTTTAATGTTAATTCTTGTTTATCACTTTCTTCTTTTACTTTTCCTAAGTGTGAGAATAAGACGATTTTACCACCTTGTTCAACAATGTAATTAATTGTCGGTAAGGCTTGAACGATACGGTTATCGTCAGTAATTTCTCCATCTTTCATAGGAACATTAAAGTCAGCACGAACAAGTACAGTTTTACCTTTTAATTCTATATCAGAAACGATTTTTTTAGCCATTTAAACTACCTCCTTTTAATGGGACAATACAGTAAAATAAGCGGAGAAGCGTTTGTGCTCCCCGCTTACTCCTAAGCTTATAGTTAAAATTTAACAGCACAACAAGCTTGCTAAATTAATATTTAAACTAAAATTATTTAGCTTGTGATGCTAATTGTTCTAAAGTACGAACTAATTGTGCAGTGTAAGACATTTCATTGTCATACCAAGCTGCTACTTTAACCATTTGTTGGTTACCAACAGTCATTACACGAGTTTGTGTAGCATCGAATAATGAACCGTAAGTCATACCGATTACGTCAGAAGAAACGATTTCGTCTTCAGTGTAACCAAATGATTCGTTTGAAGCATTTTTCATTGCACTATTAACGTCTTCAACAGTTACTTCTTTGTCTAATACAACTGTTAATTCAGTTAATGAACCAGTAGCTACTGGTACACGTTGAGCGCCACCATCTAATTTACCATCGATTTCAGGAATAACTAAACCGATTGCTTTAGCAGCACCTGTTGAGTTAGGAATAATGTTTTCAGCAGCTGCACGCGCACGACGTTTGTCACCTTTTCTGTGAGGAGCGTCTTGTGTGCTTTGGTCACCAGTGTAAGCATGGATAGTAGTCATTAAACCTTCTACTAAACCGAAGTCATCGTTTAATACTTTAGCAACTGGAGCTAATGAGTTAGTAGTACATGAAGCACCTGATACAACTGTTTCAGAACCATCTAATTCATTGTGGTTAGTGTTGAATACGATTGTTTTTAAATCACCTGATGCTGGAGCAGAGATTAATACTTTTTTCGCACCTGCGTCGATATGAGCTGATGCTTTATCTTTGTCTGCGAATAAACCAGTACATTCTAAAACAACATCGATATCTAAGTCGCCCCATGGTAATTTATTTGGATCTGGTTCTGAGAATGATTTAACTTCTTGACCATTTACACGGAAACCGTCATTTTCTACTTCAACTTCTCCTGTGAAACGTCCTTGCATAGTGTCATATTTTAATAAGTGTGCTAACATTTCATCATCTGTTAAGTCGTTTACTGCTACAACGTCGATTCCATCAACGTTTTGAATTCTTCTAAATGCTAAACGACCGATTCTACCAAAACCATTAATTGCTACTTTAACTGCCATTATAATGGCCTCCTTTAAAAATGATATTTAAAAAGTGAAATCACTTTTTATTACTATAATCTGAAATAACTTCTGCCGCACCTTCATCTGTAATTAATACAGTGTTGGCAGGGGCAATTGATAGGTAAGCTTTAATTGCTTCTCCTTTTGACTTACCCCCAGCGACGGCAAAAATAAACCTTTTTGACTCAAGGTCTTCTAACTGTAGTCCAATTGTTTTAACTCTATGCACTACATCGCCTCGATCATCGAAGTAATAACCAAATGCTTCTCCGACGGCATTATGATGTTGAAGTTTATCCACAATTTCTTGCGGAGACTGGCGTCTTTTAGCCATTTTCAGCGCATCACCAATACCGTGAATTGTAATATTTGATTCTCTAATTTTTTCAAGTGTATGAATTACTGATGGTTCATTTAATAATGTATTATACGTTGTTTCACTTACATTATCCGGTACATAAAGTGTGGTATATTCACCATTTGTTTGCTGAGCCATGCTTGCAGCAATGGTGTTTGCCTGATACACAACATTTTCACCGAGACCACCTCGAGCTGGAACAAAAAAGACATTGTATGGTTGTTGATGCATAGCTTCACTGACATAAGCCATTGTGGAACCACCCGTAACTGATACAACTGAATTTTCATACAGACTATTTTCCAATAATTGACCAGCTTGTCTTGCTAACTCAATTTTAACGGAACGCTCATTATCTGTATCACCAGGTATCACATAAACATCGCGAATACCATATTGCTCTTTAATGCCTTGTGCTAAATGATGACTATCTGAATACACATTAAAATAACTATTTAATTGTTGTATTGTCAGTTCACCTTCAGCTGTAATTTCCATTCCTGTTGGTTTAACTTTGATAAGTTCTTGCTTCTTTAACATATCTGTTTCGGAACGCAATACCCGCTCTGTTAAATCCATATACTCACTTAAACTTCGTCTACCTACAGGTTGATTTTTAGCGATAGTAGTTAATATAGAAAAACGACGATACATTTTTTCAACAATTTCAGGCACTAACTTCTGTTGAATATTTATCAAGTCTTTCACTACTATCCTCCTCCAATTCCAAAATAAAGGGTCATCTTACAACCATAGGTTGACTTTTTCCGTCCCTAGTGGGACAAAAAAATATAACCATTTACAATTGCAATACTACTACTATATCTAGAGAATTGCAAGCATAAGAACTACCCCTTTAAAATGAATGTGCTTACATCATTGCTATAAGGTCTTACGTTATCAATAATACCCTTATTACTTAAATCTAATCATCACTAAACTACAAATTTGCAGTGAAATAAATTGACCCACAGAGACACTGTCCATCATAATTTAAGTATAATTAAATTTTTATTCTTGTGAAGTGGAGGGGCATAATTTGTCCAAAGAAAAACAAAATGAAGTTATTGAACCAGGTGATCAACGATATCGAAATGATGATTATTTTAATAACCAAAACGGTCACTATCAATCAAGAGGTTATATTAAAACTTTTAATTGTGGTTGTGGTCCAATTGGTTGCGGCTGTTTCACACTCATTTTTCTCTTATTCCTAATTTCATCATTAGTAAGTTATATTTTAAATTGGATATTTTAATTCAAAAAAACGCCTAAGCAGATTGCTTAAGGCGTTTATTATTAATCATCTTCTGATGAGCTAGACTGATTACTTTGTTGTGATGAACCTTCGCTGTTTTGGGAACTATTATTTGTTGATGGTTTATCTTGAGTTTTCGGTTCTTCGGTCTTTGGTTCTTCGGTAGACGGTTCTTCAGTAGACGGCTCTTCTGTAGATGGTTCTTCTGTTTCAGGTTCTTCGGTCTTTGGTTCCTCTGTCTTTGGTTCTTCAGTAGACGGCTCTTTGGTCTTTGGCTCTTCTGTCTTTGGTTCCTCTGTAGATGGCTCTTTGGTCTTAGGTTCTTCGGTCTTTGGTTCTTTTGTTTTTGGCTCAGACGTACGTTCTTCTGTTGTCGCTGGCTGTCTCGTCTCTTCTGTAGTTTGAGGAACTTGTTGTGTTTGCTGAGTTTGCTGTGTTTGTTGCGTTTGTTGTGTTTGTTGCGTTTCTTGAGTAGACTCTTCAGTATCTTTTTTCTTTTTTTCTTTATCTTTATCTTTTTTCTTATCTTTGTCTTGTTGTTCTTGTTTTTGATCAGATAAGCGTTCATTAGCTTTATTAGAATGATCTACAAAAGCAAAAATTGCAAAAATCAGGCCACCAAGTAATAACAATACAATTATTCCACTTATAATTTTCGACAAATTACTCATATTTTTTTATGCTTATCATCAAAATTAATTTTTGATGTGCATTTACTTCCCCCTCACTTTTCAGTATTATATTGCGTTTATGCTATGCATTTTATGCGTATTTGATTATTGAAGTACGAAACTATATTTTACACTATTCAGGGATTTTATTAAACTCTTTAATTTAAAATTACCTCCTGGCTTATTTTCAAAACATTTTGTAGTAAAATAAATTAACAAACGAGTTGAAGTACTATTAATAATACAAAGACTACACAACTAAATTTAAATATTTTTCACTATGTCATTCATTAATCTAAATGCGAGGTGCTTATTTTGAAACAAATAGATCCTTTCAATGATTCACAACATACAAATAAAAAACATAATAATGTAAAAACTATGATGCTTGAAAATGAGGCAAATGATAATCACAAATCGTCAACTGTTAAATTCGTCATTACACTTATACTATTTATTTTTATTGTTTTCTTTATAATTGGTATTATTTTAATTTTGACGTAATTTACATAAATCTACAAATATCATATCTTATAAAACAAATCTTTAACTTATCTTTAAAAATATAATGTATACTAAAACAATCAAGTAATTTCACGATGACTTTAATAAAAATCATCGCTTTTACAATATTTATTAATTAAGCAATTTGAAATATACCTAATTTTCATTCAAAATATTATGTGATTCTTGTAATAGTGAAATATTAGCGTCAAACTACATAAGAGGTGATATTATGAAACACTATTTAATCACAGGTGGTACTGGTATGATCGGTACCCAACTCGTGAACGCAATCGTCGAAAGTGATGCACACATAACTATCCTCACTCGCCATGATCAACGTGCAACTCACTCTAACATCCGTTATGTTAATTGGTCTAAATCTAATTGGGAAAATAACGTGCCTGATATTGATATTGTTATCAATTTAGCTGGCGCAACGTTAAATAAACGTTGGACGCCATCATACAAAAGAACGATTATGCTAAGTAGAATTCAATCAACACAAGCATTAGTAAATTTATTTAGTAATAGATCTCATAAACCAGAGATATTCTTCAATGCGAGTGCCGTCGGTTATTACCGCCCTGACGCTTACCAAACTTACACTGAATTATATCAGTCATTACCTTTTGATTTTTTATCAGAAGTAGTATATCAATGGGAACGTATAGCTAAACAGTTTGAGTCGTTTGGTACACGTGTCGTTATTGGTCGTTTTGGAATGGTGTTATCTAATCAAGGTGGTGCATTCCCACTTATGAAATTACCATATGATTTAAATGTTGGTGGTAAGTTAGGTTCCGGCCAACAATGGTATTCATGGATTCATATTAACGACTTAACACGTGCGATTTTATATCTCATTAATAACGAACGAGCAAGCGGACCATTCAATTTAACCGCACCAGTTGTTGAACGTCAAAATCTTTTTGGTTATACGATAGCAAGAATTAGTCATAAGCCACATTGGACTTGGGTGCCATCACCATTAATACGTCTCATGTTAGGTCAAATGTCAACAATCGCTTTAGATACTCAAAAAGTAATTCCAACAAAATTAGAAGCTTTAGGTTTTGAATTTAATTATCCAAATTTAAAATTAGCTGTGGAAGAGTTAATTTAAATAGTTAATTATCATTGAATAAAACATTAAAAAACCAGTCCTATATAGGACTGGTTTTAATTATTTATGCTTCTGGTTCCATAACATGGTCAATTAAACCATATTCTTTTGCTTCGTCAGCAGATAAGAAATTATCACGGTCTGTGTCTTTTTCAATTTTTTCAATTGATTGACCTGTACGTTCAGCTAAAATTTTATTTAATTTAGCTCTTGTTTTTAAGATATGGTTCGCAGCAATTTCTATTTCTGTCGCTTGACCTTGGGCACCACCTAATGGTTGGTGAATCATAACTTCAGCATTAGGTAACGCAAAACGTTTACCTTTAGCACCAGCTGATAATAAGAATGAACCCATTGATGCAGCCATACCAATACAAATTGTTTGTACATCTGGTTTAATATGTTGAATTGTATCATAAATCGCAAAACCAGCTGTTACACTACCACCAGGTGAATTGATATATAAGTAAATATCTTTTTCAGCATCTTGTGCTTGTAAGAATAATAATTGAGAAACAATTGAGTTTGCAACATTGTCATCAATTTGTGAACCTAACATAATTATGCGGTCTTTTAATAAACGTGAGTAAATGTCATAAGCACGTTCACCACGATTTGTTGTTTCGATTACTGTAGGAATTAAATTCATAATATTTCCTCCTTATTTATAACTGTTGAATTTATTTTAACCTAAAAGTCAAAAATGGTCAAAAAATAAACTCATGTTTTTTATTCTTTTTAAAAAGTGTATTGACCATTACTTTGAAGATTTGTAAACTTAAAGTATTGTTTATTTTACCCCTCGTAGTGTAATGGATAACACTTAAGATTCCGGTTCTTACAATAGGGGTTCGATTCCCTTCGAGGGGGCTAAGTTAGTGTTCAACGTTACTTCTTGCTACCACAAGCTTTAAGAAGTTTTATTAATCGTCGTTGGGCACTTTATATATTTATACATTTGAGATGCTATCAAAACATTTAATTTCTACCTATTTTTTAGGTAGTTTTTTTATTAATAACATTAACTTAAAAAGTAGTTTAATCCATTTTATTATTTATATAACACAACTACTATACCTTATAAAAGTGATTATAGCATGTAGCTTATAAGTTATATACCAAATTAACTTTCTTTTTACTTTTCAATACGGCATATAATATTTCACTAAAGATAAGCTACAGGTACTAAATTCATAGCTAGAAACCACTCTGCACTCATTCTGACAAATGCTGTAAGTGCGCTAAATAGACATATTTAAAAGTACCGATTGTACTGTTTTTTATAAATACAATATAACTGCGACATATAAATAAAAAACAAACACATAATTGATTACATGTTTGTTTCTGCTTTTTCGTTCTTATATTTTACTTAACCAAAAATGATTAATAAAAAGCCAACTGCAAATAATGCAGTCGAAGCCTTTCGCCCTCTATAAAACTCACTTAATAATATTGTTGCTAAACCTACGATGACAAGTTGTTGATTATAAGCAACAACTCCCATAAAATCACCTATCATCATGATGACGCCGCGTACAACCCAAAAAATGATGAGCACCATCGCGATAAGTCTTAAATAAGCTAAAATTTTCACTACGTTAACGCTCCTTATACAACTAATTCCTTTTATAATAACTTAATATCAATTCTAACATGTATACCTATAATTGATATATTTTATGTTTTACTATGACAATTAATTTTTATACTAAAGGAATAGATGTTTTTATTGCTTTGATTGTTTGTCTCATTGACTTGATGACAAACAATCATTGAATAAGTAATATTTTAGTATTATATTGGCTAACGATTTATGCCAACTCCTGCGGGAAGAGCACTTGCCGAAGACTACAGGCTAAGGCAGTGCCCGCGGAAAGCGTGCATAAAAAAAACTGCCAACAAAGTCAGAAATTTTGTCGACAGTCTGAAAGATATCTTCATTTTATGGAAGTATCTTTGTTTATATTTAAACTATTAAACTTTGTGATATTCTATTGGATCGATTTCATGTTTCCTCATATCTGAACCCTTTTGATAGGAAACGACTATGCCAATAATTAATACTATCATTAACATAGTTACGAAAATTTTCCCGGCGGGTGTCATGGTAAAAATCTCACTCAAAACAATAAGTATGATTAATACGAAAAATAACACGAAAGCTAGATACATTAGTAAATTAGCCATATTATTACTCTCTCTGTAGATTTCTCTATTGCACTATTATTTAATCAATCTGTTCGCCACTGCGTATTTTATCAGCCATTTCGTTTAATTTTCTTAAACGATGGTTAACTCCAGATTTTGAAATGGCACCAGTAGACATCATTTCACCTAATTCTTTTAACGACACATCTTGATGCTCAACACGTAATTTAGCTATTTCTCTTAGGCGATCAGGTAAATTATCTAAACCGACTTCCTTGTCTATCAATTGAATACTTTCAACTTGTTTCATTGCAGCACTTACGGTTTTATTTAAGTTCGCAGTTTCACAGTTCACAAGCCTATTTACTGAATTTCTCATATCACGCACAATTCTAACATCTTCAAACTTAAGTAGCGCTTGGTAACCACCAATTAAACTAAGAAAATCAGATATTTTTTCAGCTTCCTTCAGATAAACGATACTTCCTTTTTTACGTTCTAAATGTTTACCATTAAGGTCATATTCATTCATTAATTTCGTTAATCCTTCTGAATGGCTTTCATATAATGAAAATATTTCTAAATGATACGATGATGTTTCAGGATTATTTACCGAACCACCTGCTAAAAATGCTCCTCGCAAATAACTACGACGCATTTCATCATCTGCTATCATAGATTCATCTATTTCGTGGGTAAAGACACCATCTTTCAATATACCTAAGTCTGCCAATATTTTACGTGATTGCATTTTTATTCGACAAATATAAATATTATTTTTCTTTAATTTCATTTTCTTTCTTACAAGGATTTCAACCTCTACTTGGAATACTTTTTTTATTAATGAATATATACGTCTTGCAGTTGTAGCATTCTCAGTTTGCACATTTATTACAAACTGTTGATTTGCTAGACTCAACGCACCATTCATTCGGATCAAAGCACTGAGCTCTGCTTTTGCGTTGTCTATATCAACTTCAATTCTTGTTAATTCATTTTTCATGTCTGATGCAAAGCTCATAGCTATCCATTCCTTTTCTTATATTACATATTACAATTCATCGTCTTCTTTTTTGGGATTAAATTTAATCGTTCTTGTTGTATCTAAGGCAATTTCATAAATCATTTTCGACAATACTTTAGTATTATGCCTAACATAATACTCAGATGAAATTTGCACTAAGTCGGGATGTGTGTAGACTGCAATATTTTCATTCTCTAATACTTCATAATCACATATTACCGGCGTTGCATTCTCTTGGATATATCGTTCTAATACTTCTTTATTGTATGTTTGCGGTCCACAAATCGTACTATCAATAAATGCCTGTCCAACATGATCATGTATAGCTTTAATATGATCATACGCCGTGTAATCATTCGTTTCACCAGCTTGCGTCATCACATTAGTAACATAAAGTTTTGGCGCTTCGCTTTCCACCAATGTTTGCGCAATTCCCTCAACACACAAATTAGATATCACACTGGTGTAAAGTGAACCAGGTCCTAATACAATTAAATCAGCATCTTTTAATGCTTGAGTTGCTTCTGCCATAGGTTTTACATCTTGAGGTTCAAGAAAAACTTGTTTAATTTTCTTATTTTTCTTTGGTATATTAGACTCTCCATGGACAATTTCGCCATCTTCCATCACTGCATTTAAACGCACACTTTCGTTAGTTGATGGGATAACCTGACCTTTAATATTTAAAATTTTACTCAATTCTTTAACCGCATGACCAAAGTCATCCGTTATATTTGTCAAGGCAGCAATAAGTAAATTTCCTAGTGCGTGACCTTCTATTTGATTTTCTTGGAAACGGTATTTAAATAAAGCATCAATCATAGGTTCTGCTTCACTTAACGCTGAAATTACATTTCGGATGTCACCGGGTGCAGGAATATTCATTTCATTACGAATTTTACCAGTGCTTCCCCCATCATCTGCCACAGTTACAATAGTTGTGATATCTATATTGTAATCTCTAAGTCCACGTGCTAAGACAGAAAGTCCTGTACCGCCACCGATGAGTACGAGCTTAATTTTTTCCATTTTGTTCGCCACTTTCAATATGTGCATCTCTATGATGAACATAAACGTTATAGTCAAAACTTTCTCTTAGCGATTCTCCAATACGTTTCGCTAAAGCGACGGAGCGATGCTGTCCGCCTGTACAACCTAAAGCAATCACAAGCTGTGTCTTCCCTTCTTTTTTATATCCTGGAATCATAAATTTTAATAAGTCCATCAATTTCTCATAAAAAATAGTTGTTTCTTTCCATTTCATAACATATTTATAAACTGCCTCATCTTCACCTGTTAGTGGTCTTAAAGATTCTACATAGTACGGATTAGGTAAAAAGCGAACATCAAACACTAAATCAGCATCGATTTGCATACCGTGTTTAAAACCAAAACTCGTTACATTAATACTAAACGTTTCAAAATTATCATTATTAAAATAATCATTCACACGACTTTTAAGTTCTTTAGGTTTAATATTTGATGTATCAATAATGTAATTCGCTAAGCTGCGAATTTCAGTAAGCAGATAGCGTTCTTCCTCAATAGATTCCATAAGTGGGCGTTGACCGTTATCATTAAGTGGATGCGCTCTACGGGTTTCTTTATAACGAGATACTAACTTTTCCGTAGTAGCTTCTAAAAACATTAAATCAACAATAACGTCTCCACGACTTTTAATTTGGTCCATTTCCTGCACTAATGATTTGAACAGTTCTTTTCCTCTTAAATCAATGGCGATGGCAACCTTTTGTAGTGATGGATTACCTTGTTCCATTAATTCTACAAATTTAGGCAATAATATCGGCGGTAAATTATCGACACAAAAATAACCAATATCTTCTAAACTTTGAATTACTAAAGACTTTCCAGCTCCGGATAAGCCAGTAATCACTAATAATTCACTTTTTACGATTTCCTTTTCTTTATGTTGCATTTGTTATACACCATCCATTGTTTAATATGTTATTTGGACACAATCATGCTATCGTAATATATTTTACAACAAATTTCAATTGCACGATAGTAATTTTACTACATGATGGACAGCAAAACATAAAAAAGCTAGTGCAAGTTTACGTTACTTTAACTGTAAGTCCTCACACTAGCTATTTCTTAGTTGCTAATTACGCTTCAATTCGATCTTTTAATTCTTCAATATATGCTTGCGCATTTTGTGCAGCAATACTACCGTCACCAGTCGCAGTTACGATTTGACGTAAACCTTTTTCTCGTACATCGCCAGCCGCGTAAATACCTGGTATAGATGTTTGCATTTCTTCGTCTGTTAAGATATATCCTACATCATTGGTAATACCAAGATTTTGGAAAGGTGCAGTTAGTGGCTTCATGCCGATATAAACAAATACACCGTCAGCATCTAATGTTTGTTCAGTTCCATCTACAGTTGATGCTAACGTAACTGAACCTACTTTGCCATCTTTTTCATTAATTGTTTTTAGCGTATGACTCCAAATGAAATCAATTTTATCATTTTTGAATGCACGATCTTGCAATATTTTTTGTGCACGTAATTCATCTCTTCTGTGTACGATAGTAACACTATCAGCAAATTTAGTTAAGAATGTACCTTCTTCAACTGCTGAATCTCCGCCACCGATAACGAATAGTTTTTTACCTTTAAAGAATGCTCCGTCACATACTGCACAATAGCTGACACCACGACCTCCAAGCTCTTGTTCACCTGGTACTCCAATTTTTTTGTATTCGGCACCAGTAGTGATGATAACTACGTGTGCTGTAATTTGGCTATTGCCTAAATCTACAACTTTATAGTCACCTTTGTCTTCGACTGATTTAATATCACCATATTGGTATTTAGCACCAAACTTTTTCGCATGTTCAAACATTTTAGTAGATAAATCTGGTCCCGTAACCATTTCAAAACCTGGGAAATTTTCTACTTCTTCTGTATTTGCCATTTGACCGCCTGGCATACCTCTTTCTATCATTACTGTACTTAAATTCGCACGTGATGCATATACAGCTGCAGTCATACCAGCTGGTCCTGCACCAATTATAGCAACATCAAAGTCTACTTGTTCAGTCATTTCATTGCCTCCTATTTATATTCATTATGCGCATTATATATTATTTCTTGCATTTCTTAAACTTATATGCTCATGAGATATTGAATGGTTTGATCTAAGCGATAGCGTGTCACTTCGAACCAATCCATAACTTGTTGTTTCGTTAATTTTTTATTTTTATGTTGATAATGTATATATGCAAATGCTGCAAGATACCATTCAACATGTGTTAAATCTTTATTGTCTGCGATTATTGCTTCGGCTTGATCAATCCATACAATAAACAATTCTTCATCTTGTTTCAAGTGTTGTGTTTCATATAGTTTTAACAATCCACGGTGAATAAAATCTAATTTTGTTAATTTCAATCCTTGGATTAAATATGTGAGATACAATTTTTCATAATCATTCATTGTTTCTAAAATCGACCATATTTCTTCCGTGAGCAATACTTCTCTGCCCTTTAATTGATTTAGTAAAAATATGCCATATAATCGATGATGACTATCATCATTCAACAATAAAGGTAGAATTTGATTGTTAAAATAATCTTTACTTTCTTCAATTTTCCACGGGGCATAGCCCATGTCTACTTTTGATATTTCTTGAAGTTTTGACCAAAAGAATTTACTATCCTCTAACTGATCTAAATAATAATGATTAAAACTTAAAGCATTATACATTTGAATCGACAGAAACTTACCTTTTTTATAAAGAGGCAATAAGAGGTTTTGCGAAGCTTGATATTCTTTCAAATAACTTAAGACGATGCCTAATTTAAAAGCTTCATCTTCATTCATTGGCACTACTTTTCCTAGTAACTTTAAATATTGTTGATATTTTTCTTTTTCTTTAGTGTTGTATAGTAACAACGTGTAATGACACAACGCGTGCATATCTGTAGCATCTTCAGATAATAATTGTTCAAACATAGTCTTAGCTATATCATATTCGTTTAAATACAAATAACACATTGCTAATAAATTACGAATAATTTTATGTTGTTGAATCACTGCATTCTGACGTAGAATATATGCTTTCGCTTCTGGTAAACGTCCTTGTGAAAATAAATATTGAAAAATTAGTTGTATTGCAAAGAGTTGACTTTCTTGTTCAATATCGTGCTCTGAACTATACGACACTTCAAACATTTCATCTAGTTGCGTTTGGTATTCGTCATCATTTGAAACTAATACATAATTAATACCAAACAAGAAAGCCTTGTTTGGTTCATTTAACTCAATGTTTAACTGACTTAATTGATAGAAACTTTCGGCAACAAATTCATTTTGTGCAACACTTTCATAAAACAGTCTTTCAGCTCTTTGGCCTTGACCTAATTTCACTAAACACGTGGCATAACTGACTTTAACATCAAAATCTTGAGGTGACATTTCAAGCACTTTTCTAAAAAACGTTGCCGCTTTATTATAATCCTGTTGTTCAAATTTTGATTCGCCTCTGCGTTTATAAAAATCAGCGTCTAACTTCATTGATATAATTTTGTCGTTATGTGCCATCCATGCTCACCTCCTTTAGCAAGTTCTTTTTATTGTTTCACAATATGCAATGGATTTCCATAGGCAAATGCATTGTCAGGTATGTCTTTACTTACAACAGCTCCAGCACCCACCTTAACATTTGAACCTATGACCACACCAGGCAATATCGTACAATTCGCACCAATTAAAGTATCGTTCCCGATAATTACTTTACCTGTTCTAAACTCATCTACTAAAAATTCATGCGTTAAAATTGTAGTATTGTAACCGACAACACAATTTTTTCCAATTGTAATGTATTCTGGGTACAAAATATCCGGTATCACTTTATAAGCAAATGCAGTATTAGCACCTACTTTCATATGCAAGACATGTCGATAAAGAAAATGTTTCAAACGTACACTTGGTACAAAGCGACATAGTTCAATGACTATAGTTTGTTTAAAGATCTTAACTTTTTTAACATATCGATACATGTGCCATAGTGGATTTTTCCCTAATACAGCTATTTTTTTAACATTTCTCATGTTTTATCTCACTTCGCCTTTTTAGTTGGCCAACTTAGTGCTCCCGCTTCACGATAACGCGGTGAGTCGTATTTCACACGTCTGATAATCATGATTGCAATGCCAACAATAATTAATATAACAGACATCAATTGCGCTACACGTATACCTTCTGTCAACATCAGACTATCCGTTCTCATACCTTCTACAAAGAATCGTCCAATTGAATACCAGATAAGGTATAGACAGAATGTATCTCCAACTCTTAAATGTTTGCGTAATACAATTAATACTATGAAACCTAAAATATCCCATACAGATTCATATAAGAATGTAGGATGGTAATATTTACCATCAATATACATGTTGTTGATTATAAAATCCGGTATATGTAAATTTTCTAAAAATGTACGTGACACTGGACCACCGTGTGCTTCATGGTTTACAAAGTTTCCCCATCTACCTATACCTTGACCTAAAATCATACTTGGCGCTATAACATCACCAATTTGAAAAGGATTTAAATTTTTAATTTTACATAAAATAATACCGGTAACAAAACCACCTATTAATCCACCGTGTATTGCAATACCACCATGCCAAATCATCGGTATTTCTATAGGGTTTTGTATATAATACGGCCATTGGAATATAACAAAGTATAAACGTGCTACTATAAATCCAAAAATAGCACTCCAAAAGATTATATCTACAAGTGTATCTTTATCATGGCCAACACGTTGCACACTTGCCTGTGCAATAAAATAGCCTAGTAATATGCCTACAGCAATTATCACACCATACCATCGTACAGCTAATGGCCCTAGTTCAAATGCAATGGGATCTATATAGCTTAACATCATTCTTTTGAGTCCCTCTCATTCTGATTACCATTTCGTAAAATCTCTGCATTTAAACGGTCGTTAAATTCTTCAGCAGTATTAATCCCCATAATATTCAAACGATAGTTCATAGCTGCAACTTCTAAAATAACAGCGACATTTCGGCCCGGTCGAACTGGTATCGTCTTTTTAGTAATTTCGTTATCTAAAATTTGTAATTTTTCTTCATTCAAACCAACACGATCATACAATTTATCTTCATGCCAATTTTCCAAATGAATATTTAAACGAATACGTTTTTCCGTTAAAATGGCACCT
Organism: Staphylococcus arlettae; assembly: GCF_002902345.1. GTDB lineage: Bacteria > Bacillota > Bacilli > Staphylococcales > Staphylococcaceae > Staphylococcus > Staphylococcus arlettae. Next base: position 188,407 of record NZ_PPQB01000010.1, on the reverse strand, counting down.
GCACCAAACAATGTCATAACATTAATAATACCTAAACCTCGGATTTCTAATAAATGTTCGATTAATTTCGGTGGCTTTCCTATTAATTCATCTTTACTAATTTCTCTAATTTCAACATTATCGTCTGCTACTAAACGGTGACCGCGCTTCACAAGCTCTAATGCAGTTTCACTTTTCCCAATACCAGAATCACCTGTAATTAAAACTCCTACACCATAAACATCAACAAGCACGCCATGTAGTGATGTTGTACGTGCTAATTCATGCTCCAAATAAGTCGTTAGACGGCTCATCAATTGTGTTGTCGCATCTTTTGATGTAATTAACGGCGTATCTAATTCTTTCGCTGCTTCTACTAATTCCTCTGGTGGTTCTAAGTCACGTGTTATAATAATTGCTGGTGTTTCTGGACGGCACAATTTGCGCATTCTGCCTTTACGTTCCTCATCGGGCAATAGATTATAAAATGACAATTCAGTTGTTCCTAATAATTGAATACGATCTGATGCATAGTGAGAGAAATAACCTGCCATTTCTAATCCTGGTCTGGAAATATCAGTGTTTTTAATCTGATTTTCTAAACCCGCTTCCCCTGCAATTAATTCCAAATCAAACCGTTCCACTAAATTTTTAGTCGTTAACATAGGTTCACCTCAATAATGTTTTTCCTATTCTTATCATGTTAATATCATATCAAAAAGATGCGATTATCCATATAAAAAACTATCTTTAAAATTTTCTATTTATTATAAATCAATGTGCATCGTAAATGGTAACGTTATTAGACACTTCATTATACATAAAAAAATATGCTTTATACAAACTAACTTCTAAATTATAAAATTTTTTAAGATTTAGCAATCATCCTCTTTATAACAATAAAAAACAGCGCCACATTTTATAATGATAAAATATAGCACTGGTTTTTTGTTAGTTATGGAATAAACATAATTTTATTGTACTTTTCTTTATGATTTACGAGTTTATCAAATATTTCTGGTCCTTCATCTAAAGCCACTCTTGTGGTAATCATTGGTTTTACATTTAAGTCACCTGTAGCCATATAATGTAATGTGACTTTCCATTCTTTACCTGGAAACGGACTAGATATACCATTCCAAGAACCTATAACATTTAATTCATTGCGTAATATTTTTTCAAAGTATTGACGTTCAATAACCATATCAGCATAAGGAATACCTATTAAGATTACTTCGCCACCTTTTTGGGGCAACATCAAGGCATCGTTTATCGTTTGTGGCGCCCCCGCAGATTCAACAGCTAAATCAACACCAGAGGGAAACAATTGCTCTTTTTGTTGTGCCAATGATTGTGTGTGTGAATTAATTAAAATATCGGCACCGAATTGTTGTGCAAGCGTCAATTTATTATCATCAATATCTATGGCAATGATTTGTGCTGCACCAAATATTTTTGCCCATTGTACTGCAAGTAAGCCAATGCTACCACAACCTATTATCGCAACTGTATCTCCAGGTTTAATTTGTGACTGATAAAAACCATGTGCCACCACTGCGGACGGCTCTATCATAGCACCTTGCTCAAATCCAATAGCTTCATCCATAGGTAAGACATTACTTTCTGGCAAGCAAATATATTGAGCAAATGATCCTGGTCGATATGAGCCTGTCACAAATAAATTGTTACAGCGTGCATACTCACCTCTTTCACAGTATTCACACTCATAACAAACGATGGCAGGACAACCAACGACTGCATCACCTTTATTCACCGTTGACACATCTGCCCCTACAGCAGCGACAACCCCTGAAAATTCATGACCAAACGTCATACCTTTAATATAAGGTCCTAATTTTTTATATCTTGAACTATCAGAACCGCAAATACCCGTTGCTTTAACCTCTATCAGTATATCATCTGGATTAACAATCGTTGGCATTACTGTCTCTTCGCATCTGATATCCTCAACACCATATAAATTCAAAGCCTTCATATCATCCCTCTTTCCCTAAAAGGTAGCTTAAAACACACCGGTGCTATCTTATTTTAACTATTATCTTGCTTTACCCTTTGTTTTTTCACAAATATAGCTGCAAAATAACTCGCAATCACAGCAGTATTACATATCAATTGATGTTCCATATAGACGTCTGTAAGCTGTCTCATCGGTCCAATCATAAAATCTAACATAGCTTCGACCATAGTATCGTCTCCCTCTTAACGTATTATTCCACTGGTTTGAGTAAAACTTTAATTCCTTCTCCACTTTTTATATGTTGGTATGCGGTATCCCATTCACTAATGTTCAAAATTTTAGTAACTAAAGTCTCAGCGTTGACCGAACCATCGCTAAGTAATTGTAATGATGGCTCCCAATCCGCTGGCTTTTGACTTCGACTACCTACCACCGTAATCTCTTTTTGAATTACTTTATCCATATCAAATTCAATTTTATCGTCTTTAAATATACCTAATTGTACAAAACTACCTTTTTTTCTTAATAAGGATAATCCTTGGTTAGCTGCTGGAACCGCACCTGAACATTCAATAACTATGTCAACACCATAACCTGAAGTTAGATCGTCAGTGTATTGTTGCAAATTGGTATGTTGCAAATTTACAACATGGTCTAGTTGTAACGCAGCTGCTTTATCTAATCGCGCTTGATCATTGTCTAAGCCAGTAATAATAATCTCTGCACCTTTGCTTTTCACAACTTGAGCAACTAATAATCCAATCGGTCCGGGCCCCATAATTACCGCTTTATCACCTTTTTTAACATCAATTTTAGCAACGGCATGATGTGCACAAGCTAGTGGTTCAGTCATTGCAGCAGCTTGATAAGTGACGTTGTCTGGTAATCGATGTACACTTGCCGCTCGTGCAATAACAAACGGAGCAAATGCACCGTCTTGTTGCGTTCCTAGTCCCCTTCTTTTACTGCATAAATTATAGTCACCTGTAGCACAATATTGGCATTGTCCACAAATATAATACGTTGTCTCTGATGTCACACGGTCACCAATGTTAAAGCCTTCTACATTGTTGCCTAATTCCACAATTTCACCAGCAAATTCATGACCTAATGTCACTGGATAATTTACGTTGTAGTGTCCCTCATACGTATGAATATCTGTACCACATACACCCGCATAATGTACTTTTATTTTAATCTCGTCGTCACCTAGAGCAGCAATTGTTTGCTCTTGTAATGCTAAATGTCCAAACCCAGCTTGCGTTTTTACTAAACCTTTCATTATGTCTCACTCCTCCACTAGTTAAATAAATTGAAGAATTTATAAATAATCCAATTTAGTATGTTACCGCCTTGGTCAATACTTGAAATTTGCGAACTACCCTTAGGCATTTCAACATTTGTGCCACTTGCCATTTCTGTAAATATCGGAGCAACATCTGTAGCAATATATAAAGAGATTGCAATCATAATTGCACCTACAATAACTGAATGTATAATATTTCCACGTGCAGCTCCTACGATAAACGCTACAACAAAAGGTATCGTTGCTAAGTCACCAAAAGGTAATACTTGGTTACCAGGTAATATAACTGCTAGTAATACTGTAACTGGCACTAAAATTAATGCTGTAGAAATGACTGCTGGATGACCGAGTGCTACTGCCGCATCTAGTCCGATATAGATTTCACGTTCTCCAAATCGCTTATTCAACCAAGTACGTGCAGATTCCGAGACAGGCATTAAACCTTCCATTAAAATTTTTACCATACGTGGCATTAATACCATTACTGCTGCCATTGACATCCCTAAATTAATAACTTTACCTGGATCATAACCGGCCAAAATACCAATAGCTAGACCTAATACCAGTCCAACAAAAATAGATTCACCAAAAGCACCAAAACGTTTTTGAATTGTATCCGGGTCTGCTTCTAATTTTTTTAAGCCAGGTATTTTTTGAAGCCCTTTAACTAAGAAGATTCCTGGAGCGTATGAAATTGTACTACCAGTAGCTAATGACACTCCCGGTAAATCAAAGAATTCACTCATCATTGGCGCTGTCCAATCTGCTACTTTTAAGCAGACAATTTGGAAAATTACAGCTGCCACTAAGGCTTGCCAAATACTACCCGACACTGCATACACCATGGCACCACAAAATGTATAATGCCAAAAGTTCCAAATATCAACGTTCATTGTTTTAGTTGTTTTCGTAAGTAACATAGCCACATTGATTAAAATACCTAAAGGTATAATAAAGGCTGCAATACTAGATGCCCATGCTATAGATGAAGTGGCAGGCCAACCTACATCAATTACATTTAAGCTAACACCTAAATTCTTAACCATCGCTTGTGCTGCAGGACCTAAATTTTTCACAAGTAAATCAATTACTAAAAAGATACCGACAAATGCTACACCAATCGTCAAACCTGAACGAAATGCTGCGCCAACCTTTTGTCTAAAGAAGAGCCCCAATAAAAATATAACGATAGGCAAAATTACTGTTGCTCCTAAATCTAAAAACCCTTTAATAAAATCTACAAAAGTATCCATATAATCGCTCCATCCCTTTATAAAAAAGGATCATTTTTACTAGGTTGTATCACAATATAATGCGTTATGTTTATCTAGTATGATTTTTGAATGATCCTTTTTACTAATTTATTGAGTTGTTATTGTTTTAACACTTCTAAAATTTCTTTTTTAGTATCTTCAACACCAATACCTGTTAAGAAATTACGTGCATTAATTACTGGGAAATGATATTCTTTTTTCGTCATTGCAGTAGTAACTAATAAATCTGCTGTATCTTCATAAGGTCCAACTTCGGTAATTTTAATTTGCTTCAAATCCACCTTGATATTGTGTTCTTTTGCCATTTCCTCAATTGCATTATTTACCACCGTTGAAGTTGCAATACCTGCACCACATGCTACTAATACTTGTTTCATAAATAACTCCTCCTAATATTAACTATTTATTGATAATTTAATTTCAGAATATTCGAATATTTTTTCTGGTGTTGTATCACCAGAACATAATAAATTATTCTGCTAATTGTTGTTCTATCACTCTGACAATCGTTTCCTTATTTGTTGCTTCGGCTAACGTTGCTAATGTTTCATCATTTTGCAAAAGGGACATGAGTTTTTGTAATAATGTTAGTTGTGCATCACCTTTGTCCATAGCTAACATAAAAATTATTTTTACTGGTGTTGTTGCTTCAGTTTCCCCCATCATTACGAAAGGAACTGCTTCTGCCAATACAGCAATACCGATTGCTTTATCATTTACATGTTGTGGGTCTGTATGTGGAATAGCAACACCACAATAATTCGTTGGCAAACCTGTCGGAAATTCTTGTTCTCGTGCTATTACGGCTGACTCATAACTTGCTTTGACATAACCATTTTGAAAAAGCGTTTGCGATAATTGCTGCAAAGCTTCAGACGCTGATTCTACTTGTACATCTAATAAAACATTAGATGATTCAATACTTATTTTTGTCATCTAAGCGCACCTCATTTTTATTCAATTTTGGAATACTGTTCAATAATTTGAACGATTTCTTGTATTGTTTGTGCTTCTTGAATACAGTTGATATCTTGGTTGCTTTGTGCCAAATCTCTTAGCTGTAACAAAGGTCTCAAGTGTTTTACCTTATCCGTTGCAGCAATCACAACAATAATATGAATTGGATGTTGCTTATTAATAATGAGTGGCTCTTGTAATACGAGCATACTCATAGCTGTACGTTTTACACCACCGTCACTCATGGCATGTGGAATAGCGATGTTATTTTGAATTACCATATAAGTATCATCAAAATGTTGTTGCATTGCTTCTACATATTGAGGTTCTATATATTGTGCGCTTAATAATGGCTCACTTGCTAATGCAATCGCTTCGTCCATCGTTTTAACTTCATTACATTGCTTTATATGTGTTGTAGGTAATAAATCTTTTAAATTCAATTCATTATTTAAAGATAATGTTGCTGAATTAATCGTACTTATTGGTTGGAGATAAGCTAAATGATCTTTAATACGTTCGTATAATCCTTCCTCATCAAACACATTGGCATGTGCTTTAATCGTTTCCATAAAGGCTTCAACATTCATTGTATTTTCCGTAGAATCTCCAAACGTTTTCAACACTTCTTGTCGCAATAATTTTTTCTCCTGCGCATTTAAAAACGATTTTGTAATAAATAATGTTTTTGTAGTCATCACATGCATGGGCGCAAAGACGATATCATAATCTAAAGAATAATTATTAAATGCTGATAATGACAAAGCATCTAAAAAGATAATTTCTGGAAATAGGCCTCTAAGTTCTTGCAACATCATCTGTGATACAGAATGCCCTTGCGTGCACACTACAACTGCTTTTAAGCTTTGTTCAATATCAATATCTTGTCGTCTCAGACTGCCACCGATAAGCATTGTTAAATATGCAATTTCATTATCAGGCAATGTTTGACCTAAATAATGTTCAAGCGGTTGGATCGATTGCTTTACTAAATGAAACAGCTCTCGATATTCTCCATGTAATGGATTTTCTAACTCTTGGATATCAGATAATTGATATTTAATACGATAAAATGCGGGTTTCATATGCCATAGTAATTGTTTCAAAAGTTGATCTTTATTCTCAAATTGAATACAGGTTATTTGTTCAAATCGTTGTAGTGTAGTAATAAGCACTGACTTCAATTGTGGAAAAGCAGTAGTTTCTGGCTGTTCTGACCATTGCATGCTCGTTGATAGTAAGTGCAAAGTAACATATAACCTTTCTTCCATAGGTACATCAGAAAATGGCTCCAATAAAATTTCTGTAGCTTTGTATTCTTGTGTATCTGACAAAGCACTATAATCTATTTTAAAATGGTTAATGATGTAACCTTGTTCAATACGATTAAAAAATATATTCAGTAAATATGGGAACAGATTTAAACTATGATCTACATACTTTTTCCGTAAAAAACTTTCAATCTTGGTCATTTGCTTATTAATTATCGTCATATCATCTTCAGTTACACCTAGAAAATGTCTCATCTCGTGACTAGACAATTGTGTATGTGTACTGTTAATAATAAGTTTGATCGCCAATTTACGTGTTTGTAATTCATCACCCATTAAGGCATATCCTTGTTTTCGAGAATAACGTAACGTTAAATTGTATTGAGCTAACTGTGTTTTCACTTTTTTTATATCATTAAGCACAGTATTTTTACTTACTTTAAGATCTAACGCAAAATGATCTAATGATAAATAAGGTGTAGAGTTAAATAACATTAATAAAATAATGTACTGACGTTGCTCTACATTGTAAAATTCTTTGTCATTTACAGATATATCGACATCATCAATGTTGAGCGCTTCCTTAACAGTAGGATCAACGATAAAATGACCTTGCTTCGTCCGTGTTATTTGTTCATATGAAGCTTTACTAAGCCATTGATTAATTTTGTCAATTCTGTAACTTAATTGCCGACGTGACAAATTAAATTGCGTTTCTAAGGTTTTACTTTTAATTGCGGGGTTCTTGACAATTTGAAGAATAATTTTATAATTTTCTGTTTCTATAATTTTTATCCCCCCTTTATTGGTTAAATTCAACTTACCATAATTCAACCAACGGTGGTACATGGATTAGTCACAAAAAGGCGCTTTCGCGTTGTACATCGTTGTGACCTTGTCTCATAAACCTTGTCCTGACACATAAAAAGAGCAAAGTAGCCATTTGCTATATCAAATGACTACTTTGCTCTAAATTAAAATTCTTATGATTTTTGGTTAGCTTTATCACGTGCTAATACTGTTTTTAAATAATGTCCAGTGTAACTTTCTGATACTTCCGCTATATCTTCAGGTGTACCAGTAGCAATAATTGTACCACCGCCATCGCCACCTTCAGGTCCTAAATCAATCAGGTGATCAGCAGTTTTAATGACATCTAAATTATGTTCAATAATGACAACTGTATCGCCATTTTCAACTAACGTATTAAGTACAGATAAAAGTCGACTAATATCATCTACATGTAATCCAGTCGTAGGTTCATCTAATATATAAATCGAACGACCAGTAGAACGTTTATGCAACTCTGAAGCTAATTTCACACGTTGTGCTTCCCCGCCAGATAACGTCGTAGCTGGTTGACCCAGAGTCACATACCCTAAACCAACATCTACAAGTGTCTTTAATTTGCGATGAATTTTAGGTACATTTTCAAAGAAATAAGTCGCTTCTTCCGCGGTCATGTTCAATACATCTGCGATATTTTTCCCTTTATATGTTACTTCTAATGTTTCACGATTATAACGGGAACCATCACAAACTTCGCACGGAACATATACATCCGGTAAAAAGTGCATCTCAATCTTGATAATACCATCACCTTTACATGCTTCGCAACGTCCACCTTTGACATTAAAACTGAAGCGTCCTTTATTATAACCTCGTATTTTGGCTTCATTAGTTTGTGCAAAAATATCACGGATATTATCAAAAACCCCTGTATAAGTAGCAGGGTTTGAACGTGGTGTACGCCCAATAGGTGATTGGTCAATATCTATAATACGATCTAATTCTTCAATACCAGTCACTGCGTCACAATCACCCGGTTTAACTTTTGACTTATTAATTTCTTTAGCTAAAGATTTATATAAAACTTCATTAACTAATGAACTCTTACCAGAACCAGATACACCTGTAACTACAGTCATTGTTGATAATGGGAATGATACATCTACATTTTTTAAGTTATTACTACGTGCACCAGTAACGTGAATTTGTCGTTGCGTAATTTCTCGACGATGTTCAGGTACATCGATTTGTTTTTTACCACTTAAATATTGACCAGTTAAAGATTGCGCTTCTTGCATAACTTGTTGCGGTGTACCGCTCGCAACAATCTCACCACCATGATTACCAGCACCCGGACCAACATCTACTAAATAATCTGCTGCGCGCATAGTATCATCATCATGTTCAACCACGATTAAAGTATTACCTAAATCACGCATTTCTTTCAATGTCTCAATTAATCGATCATTGTCTCGTTGATGCAAACCGATGGATGGTTCGTCTAATACATACAAGACACCTGATAGTCGTGAACCGATTTGAGTCGCTAATCTAATACGTTGCGCCTCACCACCAGACAAAGTGCCTGAAGAACGATTTAACGTCAAATATTCTAAGCCAACATTAAATAAAAACTTCAATCTTGAAATGATTTCTTTTAATATTTGGTCAGCAATTGTACGATCTTGTGCTGACAATTCAATCGTTTCATAAAAGTGCAATGCATCTTTAATTGATTTATTTATAACTTCACCGATATTTAAATCAGCTACATAGACTGCTAATGCTTCTTTACTTAGACGTTGACCATGACAAGTTTCACATGGTAACTCAGTCATGTATTTACTCATCATTTCTCTCACATATTCTGAAGGTGATTCGTGATAACGACGATTGATGTTGTTAACTACCCCTTCAAACTCCATCGTACGTGTACGCTTTTGACCGTTACGTTGTTCAAAAGTAAATTCAATTTCTTTACCTTTCGAACCATACATCAAAATATCTTTTTGTCTATCTGTTAACTTTTTATATGGTTTATCCATATTTATTTTATAAACTTTGCATACACGTTTTAACAATGTTGGGTAATAATCAGAGCTAGTAGGCTCCCACGGTAAAATTGCGCCATCATTTAATGTAGCGTTTTTATCTGGCACTACTAAATCTAAATCCACCATTAATTTTTGACCTAAACCATCACAGGTAGGACAAGCACCGAAAGGACTATTAAAACTAAACATACGTGGTTCTAATTCACCGATAGAGAATCCACAAATCGGACAAGCATGGTTTTCAGAAAACTTAAGTTCATCGCCATCTATAATATCAACGACTAAATTCCCTTCCGCCAAATTTAATGCTGTCTCAATTGAATCGGCAAGACGTGCTTCAATACCTGATTTGACCACTAATCTGTCAATGACTACTTCTATCGTGTGATTTTTATTTTTATCTAATTGAGGAACATCATTTACATCTATAATGTTGCCATCTACACGCACACGCACGTAACCTTTTTTACTTATATCGTCAATTAATTTTTCGTGGGATCCTTTGCGATGATTGACAATTGGTGCTAATAGTTGAATTTTTGTACGTTCTTCTAATTCTAAAATACGATCCACCATTTGTTGTACGGTTTGCGATTCAATTTCGATATGATGATTTGGACAGTATGCCTTGCCTACACGTGCATAAAGTAAACGAATATAATCATAAATTTCAGTAACAGTTGCAACGATAGATCTAGGATTTTTACTTGTTGTTTTTTGATCGATTGAAATTGCTGGTGACAAACCTTCAATCGTATCTACATCTGGTTTATCCATCTGTCCTAAAAATTGACGTGCATAAGCACTTAATGATTCTACGTAACGTCTTTGTCCCTCTGCATAAATCGTATCAAATGCTAATGATGATTTACCTGAACCTGAAAGGCCTGTCATCACTATTAATTTATTTTTCGGTATCTCGATATCAACATCTTTCAAATTATGGGCTCTCGCCCCTCTTACTACAATTGATGGCTCTTTCATACTTTATGTCACCCTTCTGCTTTTAATTCGAATAACATGTCACGTAATTCTGTTGCTCTTTCAAAGTCTAAGTCTTTAGCTGCTTGCTTCATTTCTTTTTCGATATTTTGAATCGTTTTTTCGCGTTCTTTTTTCGTAAGTTTTTTCGGTACTTCTGTTTGTTGTTGTTCATTTGTTTCATCTGAATCTACCGTAGCACTAATAACATCATGAATTTTCTTATTGATTGTCGTCGGTGTAATATTATGTTTTTCATTGTAAGCCATTTGTATTTGACGTCTACGTTCTGTTTCATCTAAAGCATATTGCATAGAATCCGTTATCTTATCACCGTACATAATAACTTCACCTTTACTGTTACGTGCTGCACGACCTATCGTTTGTACAAGGGAACGTTCAGAACGCAAGAACCCTTCTTTATCAGCATCTAATATAACAACTAAGGATACTTCTGGTATATCTATACCTTCACGTAATAAGTTAATACCTACAACGACATCATACGTACCCATACGTAAATCTCGTATTATTTCAATACGTTCTAATGTTTTAATTTCTGAATGAAGATAGTTTACTTTAATACCCGCTTCTTTCAGATAGGTCGTTAAATCTTCACTCATTTTTTTAGTCAATGTCGTAATAAGTACACGTTCATCATTTTCAATACGTCCTTGGATTTCACCTAATAAATCATCAATTTGATTTTCTGTAGGGCGTACATCAATTTTTGGATCTAATAGACCAGTTGGCCTAATAATTTGTTCGACCATTTCATCGGTATGTTCTAATTCATATGGCCCTGGCGTAGCAGAAACATAAACGAGTTGACGTGTTTTAGACTCAAATTCTTCAAATTGGAGCGGTCTATTATCAAGTGCACTAGGTAGTCTAAATCCATGATCCACCAATACTTGCTTACGTGCACGGTCACCATTATACATACCTCTTATTTGAGGCAAAGTAACATGAGACTCATCAATCATAACTAACCAGTCGTCTCCAAAATAATCTAATAATGTGTATGGTGTGGAGCCTAACGGTCTCAATGTTAAGTGCACCGAATAGTTTTCAATACCAGAACAAAAGCCCATTTCTCGCATCATTTCTAAATCATAATTGGTACGTTGTTCTAAACGCTGTGCTTCTAATAATTTATTTTCACTGCGTAATTTTTCTAATTGTTCAGCTAATTCATTTTCGATACGTTGTATTGCTGATTTCATTTTTTCTTCACGTGTAACGAAGTGAGAAGCTGGGAAAATCGCAAAATGATCTCGTTCTCTCAATACTTCACCTGTTAAATAATTCACTTCACGAATGCGATCTATTTCATCTCCAAAAAACTCAACGCGGATACACATTTCTTCACGTGAGGCTGGGAAAATTTCTACAACATCGCCTCTCACTCTAAATGTTCCACGTCTAAAATCAATATCATTTCTCGTATATTGTACATCTACTAATTTGCGCAATAGTTCACTACGATCCATTTCCATACCAACACGTACACTCACAACTAAATCACGATATTCATCTGGATTACCTAAACCATAAATACAACTAACACTGGCAATAATTATAACGTCATCACGTTCAAATAAGGCACTTGTTGCAGAATGTCGCAATTGGTCTATTTCATCATTGATTGAAGCATCTTTTTCAATAAATGTATCGGTAGAAGGTACATATGCTTCTGGTTGATAATAATCGTAATAACTTACAAAATACTCTACTCTATTTTCTGGAAAAAATTCTTTAAATTCACTGTATAATTGTCCTGCTAAGGTTTTATTATGGGCAATAATCAAGGTCGGTTTGCCCACTTCCTTAATTACATTACTCATCGTAAATGTTTTTCCTGTACCTGTAGCACCTAGTAAGGTTTGATGTCGTTCTCCTGCATTCACACCATTGACAATTTTTCGAATTGCTTCCGGTTGGTCACCTTCTGGTTCAAAGTCGGAAACTAATTTGAATGGATAATGTTCCATAGTGACACATTCCTCCTATATATTACGTTTAACGTTAGTTAATTCATTGCTCATACTGTAGATTATTAATTATATCAATTGTTTAAAATCTATTTCACTTGCATACTATTTTAACAGATTCTGTTCGAAATATACAAACATTTGTTCGTTTAAAATGATTACTCTCACTCACACATAGAAAAAAACAAACACAGTTCACACTATGTTTGTTTTTTCATGTTTGTTATTGAGTTATATAAGTATACTTATTAAACAGCATTTATTGCAATCGAACTGTTTATACATTGTATATACCCGTTAATCTTCATCTTCTTTTTTATGCAATTGTAATTGGTCAATAATCACGTACCCTGCAAGTATGGATACTACATCAATAAAGATAATCCACTCATTATGAAAAAAACCTTTTTGAATCGATGCACCGATTAAGACGAGTACTAAAATTGTACCAACCCATTTACTTCTAGTCACCACACTAAATAAAATGACAAGTATACACGGGAAGAATGATGCGAGTATATACCAAATCATATATGTCACTCATTTCTTTTATTTAAAATTGCCATTGTTGTTTCACGCAATTCAGATTTTGGAATAAATTTCTCAGTTAACATTTCAGGAATTACGTTGTCTATGAAATCTTGTACCGAACTTAAATGGTCAAATTGCATAATTGTTTCTAAAGACATTTCATAAATTTCAAAGAAGAGCTGTTCCGGGTTACGTTTTTGAATTTCTCCGAAAGTTTCATATAATAAGTCAATTTTATCAGCAACTGATAATATTTGTCCTTCTAATGAATCATCCTTACCTTCCTGTAATCGTTCTCGATAAACATCTTGATAAGGTGTAGGTATTTCTTCACTAATAAAAGTATCTACCATTTCTTCTTCAACTTGAGAAAACAATTTTTTCAATTCGCCACTAGCGTATTTCACCGGAGTTTTAATATCTCCTGTGAAAATTTCAGCAAAGTCATGGTTTAATGCTTTTTCATATAAGCTTTTCCAATCCACTTCGTTGCCGTTATACTCTTCCACAGTTGCTAAATATTGCGCGATTTTTGTAACTTTAAATGAATGCGCAGCTACATTATGCTCAAAATATTTAAATTTTCCTGGTAGTCTGATTAACTTTTCCAAATCGGATAAGCGTTTAAAATATTGATGTACACCCATGACATACGCCTCCTTGTTTAAACAATGATTATACTTGCTTTTATTATAACAAACAAGAAAATCAATTTTCATACCAACTTAATTATTAAAGTTACTTAAATTATGCCTTCTATTCATTGATATTTCAAAAATTTAAAAGTGGAAAAGTCATAGCAAGCAATATATTGCTTGCTTAATTATTAAATCCATCATCACGTATGTCATCGCAAAGTATTGCACTTACATAGTCGTTTATCGCTATAAGGTAAATTGTTAATCCTATATTTCAAAGTCTACTGTTGGAACTATTAATGTATTACTCTTCAGCTTGATCCATTTGACTTCTTAGGTATGCTTCGATAAATGGCCCTATGTCACCATCCATCACAGCATCTACTTTAGCTGTTTCTTTATTTGTACGATGGTCTTTAACCATAGAATATGGATGGAAAACATAAGAACGAATTTGACTGCCCCAGCCTATTTCTTTTTGTTCTCCTCGAATTGCTGCCATTTCTTGCTCTTGTTCTTCTAATTTAAGTTGATATAATTTAGATTTTAACATCTTCATAGCAGCTTCACGGTTTTTAATTTGTGAACGTTCATTTTGGTTATTTACTACTATACCTGTAGGGTGATGAGTAATACGTATCGCTGATTCAGTTTTGTTAATGTGCTGACCACCAGCTCCTGATGCACGGAACGTATCTACGGTAATATCATCTGGATTAATATCAATTTCAATTTCTGTATTATTAAATTCTGGAATTACATCACACGATGCAAATGACGTATGACGTCTACCTGAAGAATCAAACGGTGATATACGAACGAGTCGGTGAACGCCTTTTTCTGCTTTCAAATAGCCGTAAGCATTATGACCTTTAACGACTATTGTTACACTTTTCACGCCCGCTTCATCACCGGGTAAATAATCGGCAGTTTCAACTTTAAAGCCTTTTTGTTCACAATAACGTTGGTACATTCTTAATAGCATACTCGTCCAATCTTGTGATTCAGTACCACCAGCACCTGGATGTAATTCTAAGATTGCATTATTTGCGTCATAAGGTCCATCTAATAATAATTGTAATTCAAATTGATCTAAATCACCTTTAAATGCTTGAACTTGCGTTACTAGGTCTGCTTGCATATCTTCATCTTGTTCTTCTGCAAGTAATTCGCGTGTAGCATCCATATCCTCTAGCTGTGATTCTAACTTTCTAAATTCGGTTACTACAGATTTTAGAGCATTATTTTTATCAATGACGCTCTGCGCCGTATTTTGGTCATCCCAAAAGTTAGGGTCAGTCATCATTTCTTCATATTCTTGAATATTTGTCTCTTTTTCTTCTAAGTCAAAGAGACCCCCTAAGTTGTTCTAACTTGTCAGCATTGTGCTCTATATTACGTTTTATTTCTGATAATTCCATAGTCATCGCTCCTAAATAACGTTTTATTAATATTTTAACATAAATTGTCACTTCTAATTATAGTCTACATTGTGTAAGTTTATTCTCCTAGTCCCTCAGTCAATAAATTATTACTGTAATTAGCATTGATGATGCCTCTAACGTTGCTTGTGCATGACACTCTGTGTCATCAATTTCTTGTTTAGTGATAACTTTCAACGATACAAAAGAACCTAGAACAATAATATGCTCCAGGCTCTACACGACAGCATTAAGCACCGTGACAATTTTTATATTTTTTACCACTACCACATGGACAAGGGTCATTACGACCAATATGTTCATCTTTCACAAATGGTTGTGCTTTAGCTTTTTCTTTACCATCTTCTGCCGAAACATGCTCCGCTTTACCGAAGTCTGTTGTTTTATCTCTTTCAATATCATCTTCAACCGATACTACAGATTTCAAGATGTATTTACTTACATCTTCTTCAATATTTTCCATCATGCTATCAAACAATTGATGACCTTCGTTTTGATAGTCACGTAATGGGTTTTGTTGACCATAGGAACGTAAGTGAATACCTTGTCTTAATTGATCCATAGTATCTATATGATCAGTCCAGTGCGTATCAATTGAACGTAATAAAATCATACGTTCAAACTCAGGGAATTGATCGCCAATCTCTGTTTTTTGTTCTGCCAATGCAGCTTCAACTTTTTGCCAAACAAGATTATAAATATCTTCACTGTCTTTTCCTTTAACATCAGATACTTTAAGTTCACCTTCATTAAGGAACACATCATCAATGTAGTTGATAAATGGTTCATAATCTGGTTCTTCCTCATCATCATTAATATAATATGTCACGCTACGTTGTAATGTTGATTGCAACATGGCATTGACTAACTCTGAACTATTCTCGTTATCAATGATATTATTACGTTCGCCATAAATAATTTCACGTTGTTTACGTAGTACATCATCATATTCAAGAATACGTTTACGAGTATCAAAGTTATTACCTTCTACTCGTTTTTGTGCAGATTCTACAGCACGTGATACCATTTTGGATTCAATAGGAGTAGAGTCATCCATACCTAAGCGATTCATCATTTTTTGCAATCTTTCTGAACCGAAGCGGACCATCAATTCATCTTGTAGCGATAAATAAAATCGACTATCACCTTTGTCACCTTGACGACCAGAACGACCACGTAATTGATCATCAATACGACGTGATTCATGTCGTTCCGTACCAATGACTGCTAAACCACCTAATTCTTCTACGCCATCACCAAGCTTGATATCTGTACCACGTCCAGCCATATTTGTCGCAATAGTAATTGCACCTTTTTGACCAGCACCTGCAACTATATCGGCTTCGCGTTCATGGTTTTTGGCGTTTAACACATCATGACGAATACCATGTTTTTTTAGTAAGTTAGAAATATATTCACTTGTTTCAACTGCAACTGTACCTAGCAATACAGGTTGTCCTTGTTTATGTTTGTCAATGACATCATCTACAACTGCATCAAACTTACCTTTTTGACTAATGTAAATTAAGTCAGGTTTATCGACACGTTGTACAGGTTTATTCGTTGGAATTTGTGTCACTGTCATATTGTAAATGTTACGAAATTCTTCTTCTTCCGTTTTAGCTGTTCCGGTCATACCAGCTAATTTATTATACATACGGAAGTAGTTTTGGAAAGTAATTGACGCCATAGTTTTAGATTCATTTTGAATTTTAACGCCTTCTTTAGCTTCAATCGCTTGATGTAAGCCTTCAGAGAATCTACGTCCAGGCATCGTACGACCAGTAAATTGGTCGACAATTAATACTTCTCCATTATTGACCATATAATCAACATCGCGTTGAAGTGTCACGTGTGCACGTAAAGCAGTATTAATGTGACTAATAATATCAACATTCTTAACGTCATAAAGGTTATCGATTTTAAACATACGTTCTGCTTTATCAATACCTTGTTCTGTTAATTGCACTGCTTTAGTTTTTTCATCATAATTAAAGTCATCTTCACTTTTTAACATCTTCGCAAAGACGTTTGTTTGTGTATATAATGACGTTGATTTTTCAGCTTCTCCTGAAATAATCAATGGTGTACGTGCTTCATCAATTAAAATAGAATCGACTTCGTCAATAATAGCGTAATGTAGTGGACGCATAACGCGTTCTTCAGCATAATTCACCATATTATCACGCAAATAGTCAAATCCTAATTCATTATTCGTACTATAAGTGATATCACATGCGTATGCTTCTCGTTTTTCAGCTGTTGTTTTGCTGTTTAAATTTACGCCTACTGACAACCCTAAGAAATTATATAGTTCTGCCATTTCTTCACTTTGACTGCTCGCTAAGTATTCATTGACTGTAATAACATGAACACCACGACCTGCTAAGGCATTTAAATATGTCGGCATTGTAGCGGTTAACGTTTTACCTTCACCTGTACGCATTTCAGCAATATCACCTTTATGGATTGCTAAACCACCCATAATTTGAACACGGTACGGTATCATATTATAGACACGTTTTGAACCTTCTCTTACTAAGGCAAAAGCTTCTGGTAAAATCTCGTCTAATATTTTATTTTGCTTCTGTACATCTTCTTCTGCCTGTACTTTATCTTGAAACGATTTTGTTTTTTCTTTTATTTCTTCATCAGTTAATATAGACATGTCCTCTTCTAACTTGAGAACTTTGTCTGCTAATTTACCAAGGCGCTTTACTTCTTTATTATTACCATCAGCTATCTTTGATAAAAAACCCATTCTGTTCGCTCCTTTAGCTTAATAACTCTATTACTTACAACAATTTATAATACCATTAATTAGCTTAAAATTACACTTATAGGATTATTGTTATAAATATATTTACATTTCCTTTGCTGTTGTTAATATACTTTACATTTCATACTGTTCTATATAATAACTCGCTTATCCTAGCACAACTTAGTCTTTGTGCTATCAAATTATTTCATACTAACATAACATAAAAGAAGCGTCCACGATTTAACTTAATCATGAACGCTTCAACACTTATAGTTAGTTATTGTTCTGTTGTTTCTATTAAACCATATTTTCCATCTTTACGTTTATAAACAATACTTGTTCCGTCAGTTTCACGATCTGTAAAAATAAAGAAATCATGACCCAATAAATCCATCTGCAACACCGCTTCTTCAGAATCCATTGGCTTTAAGCTAAATTGTTTAGAACGAATAATTTCGAAGTCATTTTCCTGACTTGTATCATCTAAAGCATCTGCTTTATTATCTTCTACAATTTCAGCAAAAACTTCTTGATCCCCTTTGTCTCTACTTTTACGATTCACACGAGTTTTATATTTTCTTACTTGACGTTCAAGTTTATTATTAATTAAATCTATACCCGCATATAAGTCGTCATGTCTTTCTTCAGCTCTTAATGTTACATTTTTTAATGGAATTGTTACTTCAATTTTAGTAGCTGAGTTTTGATACGTTTTGACTTTAACATGTGCGATAGCGTTTGGAACATTGTTAAAGTAACGTTCGAGTTTACCAATTTTATCCTCAATATAGTTACGGATTGCATCTGTAATAGTGAGGTTCTCTCCGTGAATTTCAAATCTAAACATAGTAATCGACTCCTTTAAAACCTCTATATTGGTAATGTTGCTTACTCTCATAATACCACGTTTACGTTAGCGTGCAAATGTAAAGACATCGAATTTTCTGATTTTTCTTACAAAAAATTTACATGCTGCTTGATGAACAGTAATTCCAGTAGTATAGATGTCATCTACTAACAAAATATTTTTATTAGTAAAGTCCAAATCTGCTGTAATTATAAATGGATTAGGCTGACTTAAACGTTGACGTTTGGTTAAAGATGATTGTTTACGATCATACTGCATTGTTAAACAGTTAGTATATTTAACATGCATACATGCTAACACTGCAGTCACTGGATTAAATGTCCGCCAACGATCTCTAGAGCTATGAGAAGGAATCGGGATAATATAGTCATAATGCATACGCGGTAACTGTATATATCGTGCTATCAATGTACAAAGTACGTAATCTCTGTTGAATTTGTATTGTTGTAACACTGCTTTCATCATTCCTTTGTACTGAAAATTACAATATAGTTGATTGATGCGTTGATAGCGCTTAGCCAACATAGCACAATCCATACATTGGCTTTGATTATCTGATATTGGTTTTAAACAAGTAGTACAACACGCTTTTGTCTGAATTTTACATTGTTGCAAAGCATCGTCACACGCCTCACATATTAGTACAGGACGGGCGTAAAAGTTTGTAATCGTTAACGCCTCATTAATTTGCGCATCACACCATAGACAATTAACCATCAATCCATCCCCGTTGTTGTGCTATGCGATTCATTCGTTTTAGCGCGTGCTTTGCTTTTAACATCTGTGTAGATATTCCTTGATGATAAAACCAAACATTACCTGTAGGAGCTTCAGTTTTACGTCCTACACGTCCTGACATTTGAATTAATACATGCTGTGTAAAAGTGTGGCTATTTAATACAACAACGTCTAACTTAGCTAGTGTAAACCCTCTTTCTAAGATAGTAGTAGTAAACACGCTAACATATTTCCCTGCTCTCAATTCTTGTACTTTGGTCATGCGTAGTGCATCGTCACTCGACACAAATGCTGACTGTACTAGCACCTTTTGATACGTATGCTCTAACTGTCTTAATAGCTTAATACTATGAACAAATACAAGTGTTATTCTCCCCGCTGCTTGTTGTCGACATAGTAGTCGTACAAGGTTGGTTTGCGGTCGTTGTGGTGTCAATTTAAAATATTGAAATTGTGGTATCGGTAATGGTTGTCGATGAAAACGTGCAGGTAATGTAATTATATTCGAAGCTTTAAATTGTCTTAAAAGTGATTTGGGAGGCGTTGCAGTCATATAAATATGACATCGGTCGTGTGTCGATGCTAACGTTATTGAATGTTGCAATACTCTATCCATTGCTAGTGGAAACGCATCTACCTCATCTACAATAACTAGTTGAAAATGCTGTTTAAAACGTAGCAATTGATGCACAGTAGCAATAACAAAATGACCATTAAATCGTTGAGGTTGCCCTCGATACAGTACATCTATGCATTCTTGTTGAAATGCTGCTCGTAACCTCAGAGTAAGCTCTATAACTACGTCAGTGCGTGGTGATACTACTGCAACATTTAGTCCTTGTTGCCTTGCATATTGCAATGCTGGAAACATCATTTCTGTTTTACCCGCTCCAGTCACAGCGTGTAACAGTTGATCTTGCCTTGACTTAACAGCTTCTAATAACGCTGTTGCACCATAATGTTGTTGTGGAGATAACTTAAAAGGTATATTAAATTCTGCAGATGTAGCTACATTATATGTTTGTGTTATATAAACATCCGACAGACTATCCATACGTCCTAATTGGAGGCAATAGCGACAATATAATATATCACGTTGTAATAGTGGTGAGTAATAACTGTGAATGTGACGTCTATAGATAGAACCGCACTGCAAACAAGTCGTTACACTTCGTTCTTGCGTAATGCCTGGCCCACAATAAATCACCTTTTCAGTTGTCAGCAAAGCATGATTGGTAACTAACCTACCATATAGTTTGATTGTTCATCACCTCAAAAAAGACTAGAGCCATATTAAATGTTAACTACTGTAACACCCTCATATTGTTCTAGTCTCTAATAACGTCTTATATTTATTTTTCTGTAATTGTACGGCAAGTATATCCTAAACCTATACCGCCAGAACCTAAATGCGCTGCGATTACCGGCCCAAATTCAGAAAAAATAATATTATAATCTGGATGCGCCGCTTTTAAATCTTCGTAAAGCCATTTTGAATCTTCTTTTTTATCTCCACCAATAATAAATAGTGTAAATTCTTCAAGTCCATTAACTTGGTCCAATACTTTTTGTTCTAACGCCTTTAAAGCACGCTTTTTGGTACGTACTTTCTCTTCTGGTAAAATTTTACCATCTTCGAATTTTAGTACAGGCTTCATTTTTAACATTGTACCAATCCATGCTTGAGCACCCGTGATACGTCCACTTTTTTGTAAATTTTTTAAATCATCTACCATTAAAACTGCTCCAGTTTGCTCACGCATATTTTCTAAATCAGCAATAATAGCTTCAGGTTTATAATCTAGCTTAATTAATTCTATTGCTCTTAATACATAAGCACCTTCAACCATTGCAGCTAATTTGGAATCAAACGTATGCACCTTAATACCTTCAACCATTTCAGCGGCTTGTGTTGCAGTTTGATAACTACCACTAATTCCTGATGACATCATTACAGCAACAACATCAGTATACCCTTCTTCACGCAAGGCTTCATACAATTCTAAATAGACACCTATCGCAGGTTGACTCGTTGTTGGTATCGTTTTAGATGTTTTCATTCGTTCATAAAATTCAGGTGCAAAAATAGTTTCGTTTTCAATAAAATTATCACCATTATCAAAAGTTACACTTAACGGAGCTACTTTAATATTATATTTATCAATCATTGATTGAGATAGATAGCTTGTGGAATCTGTCAAGACAGCAATCTTCATCATAATCCTCCTCAATTATACTCACATTTATCATACCGTAATTTCTAACAAAAGAAAATTCCTTTATGTAATTATAATTGTTGTTTGTATTATAGTATAATAGAAAGTAACACATTTAGCTTTTGTAATTCTACTACCTTTATAGCATTCTAGTGGTATAAAGATTAGAATTTCCAAATTTAGAGCGTCAAAAATAGAGGTGGAATCATACATGGAAGAACCAATTATTACGATAAAAGCTGAACATCAAATCGAAAATGTTATAAATAAATCTAGATTTATAGCCCATATTAAACCAGTAGCGGATGAAGACGAAGCAAAGTCATTCATAGCTGAGGTTAAACAAGAACATAAAGAGGCAACTCATAATTGTTCAGCTTATACGATAGGTAATCAAATGAATATCCAAAAAGCAAATGATGATGGTGAACCAAGTGGTACGGCTGGTGTTCCTATGTTGGATATACTTAAAAAATTAGAGACTCATAATGTCTGTGTCGTAGTAACACGTTATTTTGGAGGTATCAAATTAGGTGGAGGCGGACTGATTCGTGCATATAGTGGCGCAGTACGAGATGTAATTTATGATATCGGCCGCGTAGCGCTAAAAGAGGCAGTCCCTGTTACAGTTGCGATTAATTATGATTTAACTGGTAAATTTGAATATGAACTAGCTTCTACTTCATTTCTGTTACGTGATACGCAATATACTGATAAAGTAAGTTATAGCATTGACGTTGTTGCCACAGAATATGACGCATTTTTAGCATTCTTAAATCGCACGACTGCTGGCAAATTCGATTTAATCGAAGGTGAGGTTAAACACCTACCATTTGATATAACCACATAACTAAAAAATTCTGAGATTAAATCATTAACTTGGGCTACGTAATCTAAACTAAGTAAGAATACATAGGTCGAGCAATCATTTAGTCTCAGAACTCTTTTTATTATGCTATTTTTCGTTGTGATCTTTCTTTTCAATCAGTTTCAATATCGGTCTATAGTCATCATCAATTAAGCCAGTAAATTCCACAATTAGTTCAATCGTAACAACTATTAAGATTAACATCATTACAACGCCCCATGGTTGTGATAAATACAAAATAATACTGGATAAACTAAATAATAGTGCGATGGAATAAATTAAGGTTACAGTTTGTCTATGTGAATAACCTAGTTCTAGCAGTTTGTGATGTAGGTGCGACTTATCTGCTTGCATAATATGTTGACCTTTTTTCACACGACGTATCATTGCAAATAGCGTATCGATAAACGGTACCGCTAAAATAACAATTGGGAAGAATAACGAAACGAATGTAATATTTTTAAACCCAAGTAATGATAAAAAGCCAACAATAAAGCCAATTAAAAGTGCACCACTGTCACCTAAAAATATTTTAGCAGGGTGAAAATTAAAGCATAAAAAGCCTAATAAAGCACCTATCAGGACGCTACATATCATAATAATTAACACATTCGCTTGAAGTATAGCTATAAAACCGATTGTTGCTAATGCTATGGCAGATACGCCTGATGCTAAACCGTCCAAACCATCTATTAAATTAATTGCATTTGTAATAGCTACAATCCAAATTACAGTAATAGGAATACCTAAAACACCAAAATGAATTGTAGGACCTATGGGTAGCGATATAAAATCAATAGTTATACCATAATAAACAACGACTAATGCTGCAATAATTTGACCAAGTAATTTAATTACGGGTTTCAAGTCATAAATATCATCGACTAATCCAACAAGATACATTATTACAGCGCCAATCACTAGAGGCTTAACTTCAGTTTCAATTGGGTGACCCAACCATATGCCAAGTAAAAACGAAAACAATATGACAGTACCACCTAACACAGAAACAGGTTTCGTGTGCACTTTTCTGAAGTTTGGTTTATCAACAATCCCCATTTTATGTGAAATTTTGATTATTATTGGTGTAAGTATTAAACTGACTATCATTGAAAAAATGATTAATAATAATGTATACATCAGTTCACCTTCATTAATTTAATTCTAAATGTTGTAATTTCACTCTGAATCCAACATCTGTATGTCCTATTTATAACAGTTGTATAATGCTTATTACTGTATAATAATTTAATATACATAACAAGTGTATACATTTAATTTACGTTTAATATTTACTTTAGTAATCATACCTTAAAACTATTTAAGATTACAAATCGAAATAAGTATAATATTAACAAAACCTTTTTATCAGATTTCTCGAATGTTTATTCATTTTATTATAATATCATTCGCTAGTTCATTTTAACATTAAAAAACGGGTTTTTTGTGAATTTGTATAGAAATGATGATGACAAATTGTAAGTTTTCACTTACAATGACAAAGTGTTATTTTAAAGGAGCGTTTAATAAAATGTTTGAAGCAATAATATATAATATTTCTGTTACTGTAGCCGGTATCTATTTATTTCACCGTTTACAATACTCAGAAAATAGAATCATGATATTTTCCAAAGCTTACGTTACAGTATTAATGACAATTGTTGCTTTATTACTGTCTGCCTACCCTATCCCATTATTTGATGCATATATCATTGAATTAACGTTTATACCGTTACTCTTCATAGGTAGGTATACCAACTTAATATATACTGTACTAGCTGCAATTATTGTTTCCTTAGTAAGCATTTTTATATTTGACCACTCTATTATAAATGGGGTTATCTTACTTGTAATTGCAATTATTGTCAGTATGATCGGCCCATTTTTAAAACAAAGCGACATTGTTTCTATCCAGATATTAAACACAATTAGTCTAATCATTTATGCAATGTTAGCACTTATAAGCCCATATGTCGATTGGATGGAAGTCTTATTCTTAATTCCTATATCCTTTGTATTAACTATTACTTCATCAGTTACCTTTGTTGATATTTGGCATTTCTTTTCGTTAGTTAACCGCTATGAAAATGAAGACAGTATCGATTATCTAACCGGACTTGGAAACGTAAAAGAATTTGATCGTCATCTGAATAAAGTTTCACGTGAAGCGGAGCAACATCAAGAAAGCTTGGGACTGTTACTTATTGATATTGATGGGTTTAAAGATGTGAATGACCAATACTCTCATCAAGCTGGCGATGCAGTGTTAAGACAAATGTCACAGTTACTTATTAATTACGTTCCAACACATTTCAATATTTACCGCAATGGTGGCGAAGAATTTTCAATCGTACTGAGAGATTATAGTTTAGATCAATGCGTTAAGTTAAGTGAAGCTATACGCAATGGTGTAGAGCAATCATCATTCCACTTGCCAAATAAAGAAGTAATAAAATTATCTGTATCTATTGGTGTTGGTTTCTTAACACAAGATGATTATAAGTCACAACGTAAAGTCTTTAAAGATGCAGATGATATGTTGCATGTAGCTAAACAAGAAGGCCGAAATCAAGTTATGTTCAACCCAATCATTAAACTTTAATTATTTAATGTATAAACAATCCGTAATTATAAAATTTACGGATTGTTTTTATATATTGTCAAATATAATATTAAATCTATATGACTAACCACATTAACTATTGAAAGTTGTACAAAGAGACTGTAAACTTTCAATTGTTCAACACATTATTTGGAGGTGGCGACAATGTCTGACTCAATCACAATTATTGATGAAAATAAAGTGATTGATTTAGTACTCATTGCAGGTAGAATTTTACTTGAAAGTGGTGCTGAAACATATCGTGTTGAAGATACAATGAATCGTATGGCAGCAAGTTATGGCCTAGATGATACATATAGTTTTGTAACTTCAACAGCAATTATCTTTTCTTTAAACGATCGTACCAATACTCGCTTAATACGTATTCGAGAACGTACGACAGATTTAGAAAAAATTGCTTTAACTAATAGTTTATCTCGAAAAATTTCGAATAATGAACTTACAATAGATGAAGCCAAAGAGGAATTGTTTCAACTACACCACGCCTCGTTACAATACTCATTTGTAACACAATTTATTGCTGCGATGGTTGCCTGTGGTTTTTTCTTATTCATGTTCGGTGGCGTTGCACATGACTTTATCTTTGCAGTTTTAGCAGGAGCCGGCGCCTTTTTAACTTTTGATTTTGTCCAACGTTTTATACAAATCAAGTTCTTTTCAGAATTTATTAGTGCTGCAGTGGTAATAAGTATTGCAGCTATTAGTACTAAACTCGGATTAGCAATCAATCAGGATACTATAACTATTGCCGGTGTTATGCCTTTAGTACCTGGTATATTAATCACCAACGCAATACGTGATTTACTTGCTGGTGAATTGCTTGCAGGTATGTCACGTGGTGTCGAAGCAGCAATTACAGCTTTCGCCATCGGAGCTGGTGTTGCTATAGTCTTACTTTTATTTTAGGAGGTGACAGTCATGATATTGCTATATTACTTAGCACAATTTGCTATTAGTTTTATTGCTACCACACTATTTTCTATTATTTTCAATGCACCTCGACGTCTCCTATTTGCCTGTGGTTTTGTAGGTGCGATGGGCTGGACAATTTATAAATTTACAGTAGATATGGATTTAGGTAAAGTTATGGCTGCATTTCTTGGTAGCCTCATCTTAGGTATTATGAGTCACACTATGAGTCGTCACTATAAACGACCGGTTATTATCTTTATCGTTCCAGGTATTATCCCTTTGGTCCCCGGAGGTCTTGCGTATGAAGCAACACGCCTACTCGTTACCAATCAATATACACATGCTGTAAATACCTTTTTAGAAGTTACTTTAATATCAGGAGCTATCGCTTTTGGAATTTTATGTGCTGAAATATTGTATTTTCTCTATACGCGTATTAAACAATATTATGGTAAAATGAAAGGCAAAACATATAAGAAATCTTATGATATAAACAACAGAGCTTAAGGGGTGTTTTACATGAAATCACAAATTATTGAACGATTAACGCGATATGTCACAATAGACACACAGTCAGACCCAGAGTCCACAACAACACCGTCAACAGCAAAACAATGGGACTTATTGCGCGTGCTGGAAAGCGAATTACAAGCGTTTGGCTTAACTACAGATGTAGATGACAATGGTTACTTATTTGCAACACTCGACAGCAATGTTTCATATGAGTTACCTACTGTCGGTTTCTTAGCACATGTCGATACGTCACCAGATTTCAATGCCACAAATGTTAATCCTCAAATTATCCAAGAATATGATGGTACACCGATTAAATTGGGAGATACAAATCGGGTATTAAGCCAAGAAACCTTCCCTGCTATGAAAAATGTTGAAGGTCATACATTAATGATTACTGACGGTACATCGTTATTAGGTGCAGATGACAAAGCTGGCGTAGTAGAAATTATGGAAGCACTCAAGTATTTAATTGACCATCCAGAGATTAAACATGGCCCTATTCGTGTAGGATTTACGCCGGACGAAGAAATTGGCCGTGGCCCACACAAATTTGATGTCGATCGTTTTAATGCGGCATTTGCTTTTACTATGGACGGTAGCGAATTAGGAGAATTACAATATGAAAGCTTTAATGCAGCTGAAGCGATTGTCACTGCATACGGCGTTAATGTCCACCCTGGTTCAGCTAAAAATGCGATGATTAATGCACTGTCTCTTGGACACCAATATCATTCGCTATTACCGCAAAATGAAGTGCCAGAACGCACAGAGGGTTATGAAGGCTTTTATCATTTAATGCAATTTAATGGTGATGTTGAAAAAGCATCTTTACATTATATTATTCGTGACCATGATAGTAAAAATTTCGATGTGCGAAAAAAACATATGATTGAACTTAAAGAGACGATTAATGACCATTTTGAAGATGATCCGATTACGGTCACTATTAATGATCAATATTATAATATGGGCGAGCAAATAAACCAAAATCCACATGTAATAGAGATCGCTAAACGTGCTTTTAACAACTTAGACATAGTACCAAATACAGACCCTATTCGAGGCGGCACAGACGGATCTCAACTATCCTTCAAAGGTTTACCTACGCCAAATATTTTTACAGGTTGTGCAAATTTCCATGGACCTTTCGAATACGCTTCAATTGATGTTATGGAACAAGCTGTACATGTAGTCGTTAATATCGCTCAAGAAGTCGTTCACTATTATGAAGAAAATTAATAACTAACATAAAAATCGCCAATGCCGAGGTTCTTAGAACACTGACATTGGCGATTGCTTTATATAAATTTAATCAAATGCTCGCTGTAATAGTTTAAGCGCTTGGACAGTATAATGTCTAATTTGAATGCCCATTTTAAAGTCAGTAAAGCTTTCTGGCATTTCAATAAATGTGTTAAACATAGCGGTAACACCTAAGGATTCAAATTGGTCAAATTTATCACTTGTAGCACAAATAGCAATTGCTGGTTTATCATATTTTGTGCTTAATTCAGCTATACGTATCGTAGTTGTTTCTAAAATTTGATCCTCTTCATTTACCCCTTCACCAAAGATGATTAAATCTGCTTGTTGAATTAATGATTCCAAATGGGTTATTTGATCGACAAGTTCATGACTAGTTAAAATTTCTGCTTGATATAATTGATGTAGGACTGCGGCTATGCCACCCCCAGCACCTCCACGTTCAATGAGTCCTAAAGATTGTTGAACTTCATTTTTCACAATTTCACTAAAATACCAAATGAGGTTATCAATCTCCACCGCTTCTGTATATGTCACTTGTTTATTTTTATAAATTTGCATAATTTCACTATGCTTACCATAAAGTTTACTATCAAAATCTGACATCAATTGTAATCGCACTTCTTGTAAACGCGGATGCAAGCCTTTAAAATCAACAGTTCGTATAAATTTTAATACACGACTTCCTTGTCTTGTATCAACTTCTTCACCTTCATCATCATAAAACTTAGCTCCTAAAGCTTGTAGCATACCTGCACCGCCGTCGAAACTATCAATACCACCTAATGATATGACTAGATGTTTTGCTTGATTTTCTAATGCATCGTACATTACTTCTCCCAAACCATAACTTGAGCAATGCGTGATATCACCTTCACCTTTTAAAAACAAATTTCCTTCGATGACGGTCATATTACTTTCTGTAATACCATATATTGCTTCAACTGGATTCATTACCGCATCATGTGCCATCACTTTATATTTAGTACCTGACTGCCATAAAAATACCGAATCCATCAACTCATGGCGACCATTAAATAACGGCACTTGAACTATGTCTGCGGATTGTATTTTACTTGCGACAGCTTCTTCAACATATCTATTAGCTTGATAACTAGAGATTATTCCATTAAATTCATCCATAGCAACTAATACTTTCATTTCTTGTCACCTCATAAATTAATACTCATTTAAATATGCAGTATGATTATTATTACCTTCAAACATTCCCAAAACATCTTACATTCCACAATCATACATGTATCGCAATATTTAAGCGTTTAGATTTTATGTAGCATTCTACATTAACATTCATTGTTACATTATACATGCCTTACAGAAATATTTCACATTAAAAGGGCGCTTGTTATCGACAAATCTTTTTGTGTACATAACCAGCGCCCTGTTATCTATTTAATTGTTATTCTTCTGCTGTCGCTAATGATGAAACATTAATATCATTATGACTTGCATTCCATATTGCTTTACCGTCCACAAAATAAAATGCTTGTGGTGATTCATGTTTTATATTAGTTTTGTCTTCAATATAATCGGATAGTTTGCGTTCTTGTTGAACTACTAAATAATAACCATCCATGTCCCTCTCATATAAAAATTTGTTGAATTGATCATATGCATTTGCCGAAATTGGACATGTTTCACTATGTTTAAATACAAATACATATTTATTTTCATTTAAAACTTGTTCAAACTGGTCAATCGAACTCAGCTTTATAGCCATTCTATTCACCTCTAAAAGTATTTAACACACACCCTAGTTAATTTCTAGGTGTAAGCGACTCGATAATATTCTTATCAATGGTTCCCATTATACACAAATAACTTTTTATTGTTAACCACTTATTCGAAAATCGTTTTATTAATCTTGGGGAATTATTTAATTGCACCCTACTCAACTTCTTTAAGCTCTTGCTCAAATGGTTTTTCGTATTGTTCTAAATCCTTCCCATTTTTAGGTAATTTGTTATAGTCAATTTTATCGAGTTTCTCACCTATAGTAATCGTTTCTTTTCGTGTTTCATAATAATTTTGCAAACTATAATACATTTCTATAGTATTTTTACGTGCTGCATTCACATTACTATCGCTAATTGTTGTTTGATTTAAATCTTTAATTTGACTTTCTATCAAAGGCATAATGTCATTTTCAATTTGTGCTTTAGCTTCTTTATCATTATTTGTATCAACATTTTTTTGAGCTGTTGCTTTCAGCTCACGACTATTTGATTCCAATTTTTTAGTGAGAATATGTACCTCAGTAGTACTTCCAGCAGCGGAGGCATTATCCATATTTTTTTCTACTTTAGAACGATTTTTTTCAAATAACCTTGTATAATCTAAAATATCTTCATTTGCTTTAATAGATTGATTACATAGACTAACAAAAGTTTGTAACTCTTTTAACGCATTTATTTGTTGTTCAACCGTTTTACGATATGATTTTTTTAATGATTTTGCCTGTTCAGATGAAGCTTTGATATTTTTAATAGAATCTTCATAAGCAGTCATTTTCGGCACAAGTTTATTATTAATATCATTTTGTAGTTGATTAATTTCACGTTTATTTTTATCAGTTGTTTCTTTATTACTTAACTCATCTAATTGTTCAATGTTCAGTTCATCAACCGTTGTTTTTAATGCATGGCCTTTATTTTGTGATAGCTTTAAGGTTGATTCAAAATCTTTAATGCTTGAATCTTCTTTATTGCCACATGCCGCTAAGGAAAAAACAATGCAGCATAATAATACAAGATATAATATTTTTTTCATTTCTGCACTCCTTATCATAACGTATTATACATAAAGATATTTATATTGAAAATGATATATGATATATTAATTCAGACTTTTTAAATCACAATTATTTTAAGGAGCATAGATGTAGTATGTACAGTACAGTCCAACCCTTTATTATTTCCGATAGTGAAGCAACTTATCACCAATGTTATAATCATATTGCACGTACACTGAAACAACTATTAGACACCCCAGTAAAAACGACTTATCACATTGGTGGTACACGTCATTTCAACTATCAAACAGAACCAATATTAGATATTCTCGTAGGTGTTAATAATTTGCATGATATTACTGCTTTAGATGAAAAACGTTTAAATTATGAAAATTTTTATCGCCTTCATCATCATTATAAGAAAAAAGTAGTCATGGCCCAATTCAATAATTTAATTGATTTAAAACAACAGACTAGACTACACATTATCCAAAGAGATAGCGACCTATACAATCAATACTTAGCTATGGATGATGCACTCGAACATAATCAATATATTATCCAACAGTTTGAGCAACAGAAATTAGAATTAACTCAAACAACTCATACCATTCGAGATTATGAAAATGGTAAACAACAAATATTTGCACACTTATATCAACAATTATAAATATACCTATACTAATACAATGCTATGCGCTATTATAAATCATTGTATATTTGTATTAGACTATTTAGCAAATTATGGAAATACTTGATATAATAAAAAATGAATTCAAGAAGAAAGGATGTACTACACTTGCATAAAGAAGACATCTTAAAAGCGTTAGAAGCAATTGTTCCATCAAATATTATCAAAGTGGATGAACCTCTTAAACGTTATACTTACACTGAAACTGGCGGACAAGCTGACTATTATCTATCACCGACAAAATATGAACACGTTCAAGCTATTGTAAAATTTGCCAATCACCATGAAATTCCGATTACTTATTTAGGCAATGGCTCTAATATAATTATCCGTGAAGGTGGTATTAGAGGTATCGTCATTAGTTTATTATCACTCGATCATATTGAAGTTTCCGACAACGTCATTATTACTGGTAGCGGTGCTGCAATCATCGATGTCTCACGTAAAGCTAGAGATTATGCGTTGACTGGCTTAGAATTTGCTTGTGGCATTCCCGGCTCAATTGGTGGCGCTGTTTTTATGAACGCTGGCGCTTATGGTGGCGAAGTCAAAGATTGTATCGACTATGCCCTATGTGTTAACGAACAAGGTGACTTAATCCAATTAACTAACCAAGAATTAGAATTAGATTACCGAAATAGTATTGTTCAGAAACAACATTTAGTAGTTCTCGAAGCTTCATTTTCATTAACGCCTGGTAATCAGCACGAAATCCAAACTAAAATGGATGATTTAACAGAACGTCGTGAAACTAAGCAACCTTTAGAGTACCCTTCTTGTGGTAGTGTTTTCCAAAGACCACCAGGTCACTTTGCTGGTAAATTAATCCAAGATAGTGAGTTACAAGGCCATCGTATTGGCGGTGTAGAAGTCTCTACAAAGCATGCTGGTTTTATGGTAAATGTTGATAACGGAACAGCAACAGATTATGAAGATCTAATACACTATGTCCAACAAGTAGTAAAAGACAAATTTGAAATTGATTTACATCCTGAAGTTCGCATTATCGGAGAGTATCCTTCAAAACAATAGGAGTATTTAATATGACTAAACTATACGGTTCACTCGTTGACGACGAATCACGTTGTACGCATTACCAAACACCATTAGACATTATTGCCATCAAGTTTAAATGTTGCAATAAATACTATCCGTGCTTCAAATGTCACAATGAACATGAATCTCATAATATTCAACGATGGTCAACAGATCAGTTTAATGAGCGGGCTATACTTTGTGGTGTCTGTCACCACGAGTTGACTATTAACGAATATATGATGACCGAAACTTGTCCTTCTTGTGATGCACATTTTAATAATAGATGTAAATTTCATTATCATCACTATTTTTCAGTTTAATTAATTTAACGAATTGAGATATAAATAACTTTAGTTAAATAAAAGCGTCAATTTCTATTTTATTCAAATAGAAATTGACGTTTTCTTTGTTTATATAGACCTTTGTAGTTTATTTGAATCATTGATAACATTTTAGTCACGTGCTAGCCAACTGGGAGTAGTATATGAATGAACGTTTATAATATTGAACCATAACTATAAAATTCATTTAGTCTCTATTAAACAACGGCTTATTCACTTTTCCACTTTTAGTTCTATCAGTCAATGGCACTTTACCTTCAATCGAAATTAAAAAACCGAATGCCTTATGAACGTTTCAACGCCATAAGTCATTCGGTTTAGTTTAATCATTAATTATTGAACCCCCACGGTAGAGTAATTAATTTTTATCTATAGCTTTTTCTACTTCTTCAATTTGTTTTACAGAAGTTGTTGTTGAACCACTAGCAAAATACCACAATTTAGGGTCTAATTCATAAACTTTGTCATTTTTAACTGCATCGACATCTTTAATGACATCATTACCTAGTGCTTTTTTCGCTGTTGATTTACCACCAATAGCTTGTCCTCTATCCATGGCAAAAATCATATCAGGGTTTTTCTCTACAAGATATTCATTTGTAATGTTTTGACCATGTTGACTATTTTTAATACTTTCATCGACTGGTTTAAAGCCCATAGTATTAAAGATCATTGAACCGAAACGTTCATTAGCACCAAAAGTTGATAATTCTCCTTCATTCACTAACAAGAATGCTGCTGTTTGATCTTTGAATTCTTTTGTTTTATCTTTAATGCTTGCAACTTTATCATCGAATTCTTTGTTCAATTCTTTGGCTTTATCTTCTTTTTCGTATATTTTACCTAAGATTTCAGTGTTTTTCTTCATTGATTTTGCTGAATTTTCTTCATCAGCACCTATGTAAACTACTTTTGCATCTGGAGCTGCTTTTTCAAGTTCATCTAGAATTTTTTGATTAGCTGTTCTACCAGAAATAAAGACTACTTCAGGTTTTGCTGCTGCAACTTTATCAAAATTAACTTCTTTCAAACTTCCAGTATTAAGATATTTTTTATCTTTAAAATCACTTAAGAAATCAGGTAATGATTCTCCATCTTCACCTTTTGGTACAGCTTTAACTTTATCTTTTAGTCCTAGTTCTTTCATAGTATCTAATGCACCGTAATCAAAGACTACAGCATTTTTCGGATTTACTGGCACTTTCACTGTATCATTTACTTTTTCTGCATCACTACCATCGCGTTCTTCACCACTTGCTTCATAACTATTTTTAACAGTTACTGTTTTATCTGATGATTTATCATCAGACTTACTGTCCGAACTCTTTTGATCTTCTGAATTACTACAAGCTACTAATAAAAACATTAAACCTACTAAGATTACTAAAGCGATTTTTTTCATGTTACTTAAATCCTCCTATTAAATAATTATTCCTTCCTTTTATACACCAAAAAAACTTTGTTGCTTTAATGGTTACATCACTCCCTTCAAAGAATTAAAAACTGTTACAAGGCCATTTCATATTCTTTCACTGTTGTCAGTTCATCGAAATAGATACAAATACGTTGACCTCTAATATTTTCTATACTCAAGTCCATATCATATAGTGTGCTTAACACTTCTTCTTGAATAACTTCATCTTTTGTACCAGCTTTGACTAACTCACCATCTTTTAAGGCAATAATATCGTCGGAATAACATGAAGCAAAGTTAATATCATGAATGACAACTACTATCGTTTTATTTAAATCACGTGTTAAACGACGTAACGTCTGCATAATTTGAACAGAGTGATTCATATCTAAATTGTTTAATGGTTCATCTAATAAAATATATTCTGTATCTTGTGCAATGGTCATAGCAACATATGCGCGTTGACGTTGACCTCCAGAAAGTGTTTTTATTGATTGATATCGTATATCTTGTAATTTCAATAAATCTAAGGCATATTCTACTTGATCTTTATCTTCTTGTTTTAAATGCCCTTTCGAATAAGGAAAACGCCCAAAATTAACAAGTTGTTCTACCGTTATATTCAATTCTGTATGATTCGTTTGTTTTAAAATGGACAGTTTTTTTGCTAAATCGTTACTTTTATAACTATGAATATCACGACCTTCAATAGCAATATCGCCACCATCATGTTCAATCATACGTGTTATTGCCGATAACAATGTACTTTTCCCTGCCCCATTGGGTCCAATCATAGTTGTTAAACGTCCTGGTTGTATATCTACAGAAATATCGCTTAGTATTTGTTTATCTTGAATTGTTTTATTAACGTTATGTACACTAATCAATTTGCATTTCTCCTTTTAATTAGTAAGTAAATAAAGTAACTTCCACCTACTAAATCAATGATAATACTCACTTGCGTCGTTGCTTCAAATAAATTTTCGACTATGCCTTGTGCTAAAAATAAACTAATCCAACTTAAACAAATCGTTGCCGGTAAAATATACTTGTGTTCATAAGTTTTCATAATCTCATGTGCTAAGTTCACAGTTAATAACCCTAAGAATGTTATCGGACCAACTAATGCTGTAGACACGGATACTAATACAGCTACTAAAATCATAAGGATACGTGTCATCGTTTCATAAGAAACACCTAAATTAATGGCTTGGGATCTACCTAACAGTAAAACATCTAAATACGGTATCAACATCACAACAATAATAATTAAAATGATTAATAAAATACCACTTACTGTTACTAGTTTTTCATTAGAAGCATCAAAGTTAGCAAACATTGAACTTTGGACTGCTAAAAAGTCTTCTGGATTAATAATCAATTCTAAAAAGCTAGTAATACTTCTAAAGAAAGTTCCTAATATTACACCAATGAGCAAAATAAAATATACCGAAACATTGCCAATTCGAAATACACCTTGAAATAGCAATAATGAAAATATAATCATAACAATTAATGTAATAAAGAAGTTCACATATAAATTTGTCACTAAGAAAGATTGCACACCAAATGCAAAAACTAGCAATACTTTGATAAATAGATAAACTGCATCTAACCCCATAATTGATGGTGTTAATAATCTATTAGTAGTCACTGCTTGAAAGACTACGACTGACGCGCCAATGGCAGCACCTACAATCAACATTAAAACTAATTTTCGTAATTTACTCGACAATTGATATCGAAATATTTCGAAATCAATGCCTGCAACTAGATATAATGCACCAATTAGTACTGTCACACCAAGCATAATCATTATTTTTTTATTCGCACTAATTTGCATAATGATGTCTTCCTTTCATAAGTAGAGTTAAAAAGATAATTGTGCCAAAGACCCCTATCGTTAAACCAATATTAATTTCATAAGGATACACAATTAATCTACCAATGATATCTGAAAACATGACAAATATAGCGCCTAACATTGCTGTGTGTGGTAAAGCATTTTTTAAATGATCACCACGAAAGATAGAGATAATATTAGGTACGATTAAACCTAAGAACGGTAATGTGCCTACAGTTACAACTACTAAAGCTGTAATTGTAGCTGAAATGAATAGTCCTAGATTGATAATTCTGTCATAATTGACACCTAGATTATTGCTAAAATCTTTGCCCATGCCTGCAATAGTAAAATGGTTAGCAAATATATATGTAAGTATTAACAAAGGTATACTTAAGTATAAAATTTCATAGCGTCCACTTGTAATAATGGCAAAATTGCCTGTTAACCAGTTGCCTATGCTCTGTACGGTGTTCGTTTTCAAGGCAATAAATGTAGCAAAACTGGATACAATTCCACCTAACATAATCCCTAATAACGGAATAAAAATTACATCTTTAAAGCGAATCAGTTGGACTAATTTAACAAATAAAAATGTACCTCCTACACTTAGAAGCACTGCAAATGCCAATTTAATCATAATATTTTCTTGTGGGAACCAAATAAGTGAGATTAAGATACCTAATTTGGCCCAGTCCATTGTTCCCGCTGTTGTGGGACTTACAAACTTATTTTGCATCATTTGTTGCATAATAAGTCCAGATAATGCCAGTGTACTTCCTGAGATGATAATGCTGACTGTCCTAGGTATTCTACTAGAGATGATGATATTACGTTGTTCTTGCGTTAAATGAAAAATATCAGTAATGGAAACTTTACTAACACCAACAAACAATGACAATATTGTTAGTAATATCAACATAATCGCTAAGCTCATACCATTTAGTAAAAATTTCATATCATGGTACCTCTTCCCCCAAAATCTAATGATAATTGCAATCAATGATGTTGATAATCATTATCATATGTATATTTAAAATTTTATCATCTTTATCAATAATTTCAATAGCTTATAACATAATTTTAGAGTAGATGTATTTTTTACAGTATTTACAAAGTACCTGTATCTGGAAATTGTCACTAATTTTTTTAAATAATTTCTTTATATCGCTCAATAATATCGAT
>NZ_PPQB01000010.1:124809-151165 GCF_002902345.1 Staphylococcus arlettae | reverse complement strand
AACATGGAGTGGGACAGAAATCTGATTTTGAAAAAATGATTTCGTTGTCCCACCACGGCAAGGATGACTAGCGTTGAAAAAAGCTTGGTTTGAAGTGCATTTTCAATGCAGTCAGCTACTACCAATATGAAAAGAGGTTGGGGCAACTCAATATTGTCCCAACCTCTTTATATTTTTAGTATAAGTTTGGCGTCTTTAACATAAATGAACGCTCAAATAGTTTAATTAATTAGATCTATTAATCTTCAAAAATAAAATCTTCATCTCGTAGCGCTTCAACGTTAAGTGCCAATGTATAGCCATCACCTTTTACAGAGAAAAAGTCATGATTTTTCGTTGATGTATCTAGTGCATTTTCAATGATTGGATTGAACTCACGTTCTTCAAAATATGGTTCAAATCCTAAGTTAGACAATGCTTTATTGCCGTTATATCTGACATAGTTTAAAACATCTTCACTGATACCGACTTCATCATATAAAGAATGCGTATAAGCTACTTCATTTTTATATAATTCATCTAACAATTTATACATTTCTAAATCTGCTTGTTGCTTTTCACTTTCTGACAACTCATTACGTAAACTTTGCGCATCCATACCAGTGAACACACCATGAATAGATTCATCTAATAAAATTTTACGAATGATTTCTCCAGAAGTTGTCATTCTACCTTGTCCTGCTAAATAAAGCGGGAAATAGAAACCAGAATAAAATAGAAATGTTTCTAAAAACACACTAGCTACACGTGCCATATATTGATCATAGATAGAAGCTTCTTTACCCCATAATTTATGATAAGTACTCACAATTTTTTCAGATTTAAATTTTAAATGGGGTTCTTCAATCACCCATTGGTCTAGTAAATAGTTTGTTTCACTAGATGGTAGCAATGTTGTAAAGATGTGTGAATAACTTTTAGCATGAATTTGCTCCATCATGCCCATAAATGAATACACTGCTTTTTTACGTAAATCAGTCGTATGTAACATAATCAAAGGCATACCATCATCCGCTTGATGTGTATCTAGCCCAGTTAAACCAGCTAAAGCTTTCTTAAAGGCTTCTTTTTCTGCTTCTGATAAAGTTTTCCAACTCGCTATATCTTTTGATACTTTAAATTCCGTTTCTACCCACATTTGTGAAATATTTTGTCGCCAAAACATGTTCGTAATATCTTCTTGTGTATTCCAATTGACTGCTTTCATGTATTTGATGCTCCAATCCAGTGTATATTTTTAATTTATGCAATGAGATGCAGAGGTCAGTACTAGACCAACCTCTGCTATATCACACAGACTTATCGTTTAACGATTAAATTGCACAGCTCGTACATTCTTCGACACTTAATAACTTATTACGTGTATAATATAGTGATTTTAATCCTTTATGATGTGCATATACATATAATCTAGATAACTCACGTGTAGAGATCTCTGAGTTAACATAAAGAATTGTCGAAATACCTTGGTCAACGTGAGTTTGAATTGTAGAAATTAAATCAATCAATTTCATTTGGTCTGTATTAAATGCTGATTTGTAATACCACATAGTTTCTGGTGATAAGAAAGGCATTGGATAAAACGTTTCAGCATTGCCGTACGTACGACGTTCGATTTGATCAACAATTGGCATTACTGAGCTAGTTGCATTTTGAACGTATGAAATGCTTTGTGTTGGTGCAATCGCAAGACGATAAGCATGGAATAGACCGTGTGTTTCAACTTGTTGTTGTAAAGCTTTCCAGTCTTCTGCTGTTGGAATAGTTAAATCTGCAAATAACTTACGAACTTTTTCGTATTGTGGCTCAAATGTTTGAGAAGTATAAAACTCAAAATATTTACCATTTGCATAATCTGACTGTTCAAAGTCTTTATAAGTTT
Organism: Staphylococcus arlettae; assembly: GCF_002902345.1. Classification (GTDB taxonomy): domain Bacteria; phylum Bacillota; class Bacilli; order Staphylococcales; family Staphylococcaceae; genus Staphylococcus; species Staphylococcus arlettae. The sequence continues at coordinate 149,283 of NZ_PPQB01000010.1, read as the reverse complement.
CCCCACGTTCTTTAGCAATTTCCATTGAGCGTTCAATAGAATAATAATTCATCATCATAAAGAATATATTTGCAAAATCTTTAGCTTCTTCAGATTCATAACCAATTTTGTTTTTAGCTAAATAGCCGTGTAGGTTCATAACACCTAAGCCAACTGAATGTAGCTCACTATTTGCTTTTTTAACGCCTGGTGCGTTTTGAATATCCGCTTCATCACTAACTACAGTTAAAGCATCCATACCTGTATGCACTGAATCTTTAAATTTACCTGATTCCATTACGTTCACAATATTTAAGGAACCTAAATTACAAGAGATGTCACGTTTGATGTCATCTTCTGTACCGTAATCATTAATAATAGATGTTTCTTGTAATTGGAAAATTTCAGTACATAGGTTACTCATTTTGATTTGACCAATATCAGAGTTAGCATGTACTTTATTAGCATTATCTTTAAACATTAAATACGGATAACCAGATTGTAATTGTGTTTGTGCAATCATATTTAACATTTCACGCGCATCTTTTTTCTTTTTATCGACATTAGGGTTCGCTACTAAATCGTCGTAATATTCATCTAAGTTAATGTCATCTAATGTCACACCGTATTCATTGTAAATTGTGTGTGGTGCAAACATATAAAAGTCTTTACCTTCTTTAGCCAAGTCAAAGAACTTAGAAGGTACGATTAAACCAGTTGAAATTGTTGATAAACGTAAGTCTTCATCAGCGTTAACTTTTTTCGTATCCAAGAATTCTTCAACATCATAGTGGAAAATATTTAAATATACAGCACCTGCGCCTGGACGTTGTCCAAGTTGGTCTGCGTAACCAAATCCACCTTCTAATGATTTAGCAACTGGTAAGACACCTTTAGCTACACCTTTAATACCTTTGATTGCTTCACCACGTGCACGTAGTTTAGATAAGTTGATAGCCACACCACCACCAATTTTACTTAATTGTTTAGCTGTGGAATCAATGAAATTAATTGAATTCAAACTATCGTCTACTTCTAATAAGAAACATGATACTAACTCACCACGACGCGCACGACCAGCATTTAAGAAAGTTGGAGTCGCTGGTTGATAGCGTTGTTCAATCATCGCTGAAATAAATTGTTTTGCTGTAGCTTTATGACCATTAGCTAAATATAAAGCCACAATTGCTACGTGCTGATTATAATCTTCTAAATACTGTGATTTGTCATTGGTCTTCAAGGCATAATCCTTATAGAACTTACTTGCTGACATGTAACTTGCAAAAGTAAAATTGATACTTTTAGCAAATTCAGTAATTTCGATTAAATCTGCTTCTGAATATTTTGCAAAGACGTCAAAATAAAAATCATTATCTACAAGATAATGTAAACGTTCAAGCTCTGTATCAAAATATATTGTTTTGTCGTGAATTTCTTCTAAATAAACGGCTAAAGCCTCTTGATCCTTTTCTAAATTGAAAAAACCATTATCTTTACGTTTTGTAACTTCATTATTTAATTCAATGTGATTGTATTTCTTCTCGTCCATAGTCTTCATAGAATTGCCCCACCTTATCTTTAAATTCGGTCACATCATTAGATGTACCTTGTACTTCAAACTTCATCAAAAGCGGTACCTGGAAACGTTCTGCAATAGAACGGCCTGCTTTCGCAAAATTTTGTCCCCAGTTGCGGTTGCCACTTGCAGCAACTGCTTTTAATAAATCACTATTTGTGTCTAAAAATGATTGTACTGGTTGAGGCACTTCCCCAAAACCAATCGTCCCAGTGACCAATATATACGGTTCGTTTATGCGTTCAGAACAATTTAACTGTGTTAATTCCATTGTATTTTCAAGTTCTGCTTTTTTGATAAAGCGTCTCACATTACCTGAAAATGAAAAATACACGACCTTCATTGGACCACCTACTTTCTAAAATCATTGCTAAGCTGTAATTCAATTATAAATGTTCGCTTGCTTCTATCCATAGGTAAGCACAACATATAGTGTTTGTTAGTAGCTATCGCACTGTATGTAAATCAACATTTAAATAGTAATAATGCTTAATTTGTCATGTTTTCACCATATGTCTGGGTGTTAAATTACTTAATTGTGGTGCTTTTATATATGCGATATACAAACCAAAAACACAACATATTGTGTTTGTCTGTAATTCTTAATACTATATTATGTGTTTAATTATACATAATAAATTGTCACTTTTAAAGGGCAATGCTTTTGTAAAATTTCACCGAACTACTAACAAATGGCACCATTCCAAGTTTAAATTGCCTTTTTTCTGAGAAAAGATTTTTTTATTAAATTTTAAGGCTTTTTAATTGCCTTTTTCGAAACAATGTTAATCTCTTAATACTGTGCTTTTTCTCATACCTCGTCGCTCAATAATAAAATTAATGAATTTCACGCAGATTAAATCACAACATAATTTATTTTCAGATTTACCCACAAAAACAAGAACATGTGTTCGATTACAGGATAATACATTCTTTGATTAAACGCAACTACTTATGTACATTATCATTAAAATTGTGCTAATATGAATACGTTAAAATTTTGCAAATGAGGCGATATAATTGAATCCCAAAGTAAAAGGTATTATAGCGATATTAATTTCCGCTATAGGCTTCAGTTTTATGTCAGTCTTCTTTCGTTTAGCTGGAGATTTACCAGTCTTTCAAAAATCTCTTGCTCGAAACTTAGTATCATTATTTATTCCGTTATTTTTTATTTATAAATACAAACAACCACTTTTTGGCAAATTAAGCAGTCAACCTTTATTAATTACCCGTTCTATTTTAGGACTAATCGGTGTCTTGCTTAATATTTATGCCATCGATCATATGCTGTTAAGTGATGCAGATACATTAATGAAGTTAAACCCTTTTTGGACGATATTACTTAGTTTAATATTCTTACACGAAAAAGTACGAAGATATCAAGTCATTGCTATGATTGTGGCAATTGTTGGTATGTTATTTGTAGTAAAACCTGAATTTTCTTCTGCAATGATCCCTGCACTAGGTGGTTTATTCTCTGGCATATTTGCAGCCAGTGCTTACACGTGTGTACGTGCATTAAGTAGTAGAGAAGCACCCTATACGATTGTATTTTATTTTTCACTCTTCTCTGTTGTTGCCTTAATACCTTTCACACTGTTTACCTATGAGCCTATGTCTTGGTTACAAGTATTGTACCTTATCGGTGCAGGTTTAGCTGCTGCAGTTGGTCAAATTGGTATAACACTAGCTTATAGTTATGCCCCTGCCAAAGATATATCTATTTTCACATATGCATCAATCATCTTTACTGCCTTTTTCGGCTTCGTATTATTCGGAGAATCACCTGATATGTACGCTACTCTAGGTTATGTCATAATTATTGCAGCAAGTTATTATATGTTTGAAAAAGCAAGACGACAACCAATAGAAGCAACGCAAGAAAATCAATCACAAACGACGAAATAAATGTTATACAAAGGAGACATTTTTATGACTGAAGGACGCAAATCTGATGAATTACAAGATATTACCTTATTAGGTAACCAAAATAATAAGTATGACTTTGATTACAGACCAGACGTATTAGAATCATTTGACAATAAACACCCTGGACGTGACTATTTTGTTAAATTTAATTGTCCGGAATTCACGTCACTTTGCCCTATTACAGGACAGCCTGATTTTGCGACGATCTATATTTCTTATATACCTAACATTAAAATGGTAGAATCAAAATCTCTAAAATTATATTTATTTAGCTTTAGAAATCATGGAGATTTCCATGAGGATTGTATGAATATTATAATGAATGATTTAATTGATTTAATGGACCCACATTATATTGAAGTATGGGGCAAATTCACTCCACGTGGAGGTATTTCCATCGACCCATATACGAACTACGGTCGACCTGATACTAAATATGCAACAATGGCAGAACATCGCCTAATGAATCATGACCTTTATCCAGAAAAAATAGATAATCGTTAAACTAACCCGAAAGCGACTGGGACATGAATCCCATTCTCAAAATAAGAGGACTAATCCTTAATTTGGATTAGTCCTCTTTATTTTTAACTGTGCGTGCTTTCCGTGGGCACTGACTCAGCCTGTAGTCTTCGGCTAATGCTTTTCCCACAGAGATATTTCTATCCCAACTTTTTTTATAATTTACAATTCCTTCATTATAAAATGTTATCGCTTTAAATTTTTCTTGTCTTTTCGTTATTAAAAGTATAGAATAAATTCAACCATTTATGGGGAGGGAAATTATGAAAAAAAATAATTATAGTCACGAAGAAATTATGGAAAGCACACCGCGGACTGGCTTCTTCGGTCATCCTAAAGGACTAAGCACTTTATTCTTTACTGAGTTTTGGGAGAGATTCAGTTACTATGGTATGAAAGCAATATTAGTTTATTACTTATACTATAGTGTTGCTGATGGCGGCTTTGGTTTAGATGAAGCTGTTGCATTACAAATTGTTGCACTTTATGGAACTTTAATTTATATGTCTGGTATTATTGGAGGTTGGATTGCTGACCGTATTACCGGCACTCAACATGCAGTTTTCTATGGTGGGTTCCTCATCATGATTGGACATATATTACTATCGCTTCCGAATAATCTCACACTTGTAATGATTGCATTACTCTTTATCATCGCTGGAACAGGATTATTAAAACCTAATATTTCAACAACGGTCGGAGAGTTATATGACCGCAATGATGTTAGAAGAGACGCAGCATTTACATTATTTTATATGGGAATCAATTTAGGGGCTCTGATTTCACCATTACTTACTGGTTACGTCCAAACACGCTTTGGCTTCCACGGTGGCTTTTTAATTGCTGCTATTGGTATGCTTTGTGGGTTAATTTTGTACGCAGTTAAACGTAAAAAGAATTTAGGTTTAGCGGGATTAAACGTACCTAATCCACTTACTAAACCAGAAATTAAACGTGTAGCACTTATCACTGTTATAGTATTAATTTTATTTGGTCTCTATCTATTTATTTTACATTTAAACAACGCATTAACACTAGGTAATTTCAGTGTACTTATTACGTTCCTAGGCATTGTATTACCAATATATATTGTTGTGAATATGTTAGTGAGTAAACAAGTAACGAAAGACGAAAAATCTCGTGTATGGAGTTATGTTCCATTATACATAGCATCTGTAGCATTCTGGATGATTCAAGAGCAAGGATCTACTATCCTAGCCTCTTTCGCAGATAAAAAAACACAATTAGAAATGTCTGAATTAACAGGTGGGTTAATTGATTTTTCAATCCCAGCTTCATGGGCACAATCATTAAATCCAATTTTCATCGTCTTACTTGCACCTGTCTTTGCAACATTATGGGTTAAGCTTGGTAAACACAATCCACCAACAGTAAATAAGTTTGCTTATGGTACAATCATCGCCGGTCTATCTTATATTGTTATGATTATTCCGCTACAAAGTGGTGTGGAGTTAGTTAATCCATTGTGGTTAGTATTAAGTTTCTTACTTATTACCATCGGTGAATTATGTATTTCTCCAGTAGGTTTATCAACATCTACTAAACTTGCACCATTAACATTTACTGCTCGTATGATGAGCTTATGGATGTTAAGTAATGCTACGGCGCAAGGTTTAAATGCACAACTCGTTGTAGTTTATACAAAAATAAATCAAAGTGATTACTTCATGTACTCAGGCATCGTTGCGATTGTGATTGGTATTTTATTATTATTCATTTCGCCAATTGTAAAACGTGGTATGAAAGGTGTCTACTAGTCACTAATTAATACAACTGACTAATTTATGTTAGTCAGTTCTTACTGCCAACAAAGTCTCTGACTTTGTTGGCAGTTTTTTTATGCAAGTTTTCCGCGGGCACTCCCTTAACCTATTTAGTCTCCGACTAGTGATTTTCCCCACAGATTGCCACTGCCATTATTATGATATTCACTCATACATTCTAGTAACTATATTGTTTCGTTTTTACTTAGGCGTAATCACATATTGTTTAAAATTAAATAAAAACATATATTAATTATACGCATTAAAAAACTGAATATTTTGAATATTTTTATTTTTAGAATATTGTTGAAATTAATTTTGTTTAAGCGTAAAATTTCTTTTATACATTTTTTTAGGGAGAAAGGAAGGGATGTTACTTGGCTTACGATAACACCCAAAATCAAGACGTTCCGAATGTTCCTCAACACGGGTTCTTTGGACATCCACGTGGTCTTGGTGTATTATTTTTCGTTGAATTTTGGGAGAGATTCAGCTATTACGGCATGCGTGCGTTATTACTATTTTATATGTACTTTTCAATCAAAGATGGCGGTTTAGGCATTGATGAAGGTACTGCTCAATCAATCATGGCCGTATACGGCTCATTAATCTATATGACATCCGTTCTAGGTGGCTGGGTTGCAGACCGTATTACTGGGACACGTGCTGCTAACTTATATGGTGCTGTCTTTATTATTATCGGGCATGTCTGTTTAAGTTTACCGATCGGCATGACTGGTCTATTTACATCTATGTTCTTCATCATAGTTGGTTCTGGTTTAATGAAACCTAATATTTCTAACATTGTTGGACGACTTTATCCAGTAAATGATAAACGTATTGATGCTGGGTTCGTTATTTTTTATATGTCTGTCAACATGGGTGCACTTATTTCACCATTAATCTTAAACCAATTTGTTGATAGCGGGAATTTCCACACAGGCTTTTTAATCGCCGCATTTGGTATGGCTTTAGCTTTAGTATGGTATGTATTGTTCAACCGTAAAAATTTAGGTGATATTGGTGTTAAAGCTACTAATCCTTTATCAGCGAGTGAGAAGAAAAAATATACAATCTTGTTTGTTGCAATTGGACTTATTATTGCACTAGTCTTACTTATCACAGGACTTACAGGAACACTATCATTTAACATTATTAGTACAGCAGTGTTAGTTCTTGGTATTGTGTTACCAATTTGTTACTTCACAATTATGATTCGTAGTAAAGACGTTACAGATGACGAACGTTCTCGTGTCAAAGCATTTATACCATTGTTCATTTTAGGTGTGCTTTTCTGGTCTATTCAAGAACAAGGTGCGAATGTTTTAAATATTTTCGCATTAAAACAAAGTGATATGACTTTAAATATCTTTGGCTGGCAAACTGGATTCGGACCAGCCATTTTCCAATCAATTAATCCATTGTTTATCGTGTTACTAGCACCTGTGATTTCATTAATTTGGAGAAAAATGGCTAGAAATCAACCTAGTTTGGCAACAAAATTTGTATTAGGCGCTATATTAGCTGGTCTTTCTTACATAATGATTGCCTTAGTAAGTTATACTGCCGGCGCTACATTTAGTGTTAACTGGATTATTTTATCTTATATCATTTGTGTTATTGGTGAACTATGTCTATCACCTACAGGTAATAGTGCTGCTGTGAAATTAGCACCAAAAGCATTCAATTCACAAATGATGAGTTTATGGTTATTAACTAATGCTACTGCTCAAGCCATAAACGGAACATTAGTTAAGTTAATTGAACCACTTGGTTATAAAAATTACTTTTTATTCTTAGGAGCTATTTCCATTATCATCAGCCTTATTGTTTTAGCCTTTGTGCCTAAAATTGTAAAAGCGATGAGAGGTATTAGATAACGCTCTTATAACTGATAAAATTATTGTAATATATTAAAACACTGCAAGTATCTATACTTTGCAGTGTTTTATTTTTGTGTTATTCACAATGTACTGTACAATAGTAACGATAACTATGATTTCTAGGGAGGCTCATGCATGACAACTCAATATAATCACGGTGTTCTATTTTACCACAAAGGTTCCGGTCTTAAAGCTATCCATGAAGGCTTAGGTGAAGTCGTTAAATCACTAACACCTCTTTGTAAACATCTATCAATTCAGCTAAGTGAGCATGAAGGTGATATTATTAAATATTGCGCACAAATAAAAACTGGAGACTATAGTACAGATGTCGATATATTATTTATTTTAGGCGGAGATGGAACAGTCAATGAGCTCATCAATGGAGTTTTACAACATAATTTAGATGTGCCACTTGCCATTATCCCAGGAGGTACGTTTAATGATTTCACCAAAACGCTTAACTTGGATCCACGGTATAAAATAGCGAGTCAACAACTTCAAAATGCAACTCCACAACCATATGATGTGATGAAAGTGAACGATCGTTATGCTTTAAATTTTGCAGGTCTCGGTTTAATAGTTCAAAATGCTTTAAATGTGCAACAAGGCAACAAAGATGTCTTCGGTAAATTGAGTTATGTAGGGTCTACAGTCAAAACATTAGTGAATCCTGAATATGTCAACTATACGCTTAATGTAGATGGCAAAAAGCTTGAAGATGAATCTTCAATGATTCTCGTAGCAAATGGCCCCTTTATCGGAGGCAATCGAATACCTATGACGGATCTATCGCCTAATGATGGCTATTTAAATGTTTTTATTTTTGATAACCAAAAATTCAGCGTCTTTACTGATGTTTTTAAACAACGCGATAGTATGAACTGGAATAATATTTCTCAGGGTATCCAACATATCCCAGCAAAACAAATTACTATCAGTACTGACGATACACATCAAGTAGATATTGATGGTGAGATTGCTTTAACAACACCACTACAAATAGAAATTATCCCAAGTGCAGTACGTATACTGACATTAACTTCACCTACAGTTAATACAGATGCCAACTAACAACATAAAAGGACAGTGCAACTTTTACGAGTTACACTGTCCTTACTTTTTATTTATTTCCAAGGAAATAATCTGCTACATCTTGCCAGTTATTTACTCTAGTAAATCTATCATCATTAATATTGTGCGATGCAGTGTACATTATTGGTTCTCCAGTGAAAATACTAAGTTGACGTGGATTATCATCAATTAAATAATCTGCATTCACAATATTTTTTCTACCACAAAACACAAAATGTTGTGGATCTAAAAATGGAAAGTACTCTCGCAACCATTCGTACTTATCATGGAAAGATGTCGGTACGTCCATCGCAGCTGTTGCAATATAAACATCATAATATGCAGTTAGCTTCTTCACTACTTCTTGTGCTTGAGCCATAACCTCTAGCTGACCAAAAAATCCTGGTTCGCGTAAAATTTCTGTCAATAAACCATCGTGTTCTGGCATAGCATGACGTAATTTTTTACCGTCTAACATATCATAGCTGATACCTAAATCTGTACGTTCATTGACACGTTTAATTAGTGCTCCTACAGTGTCTGCTAACACTTCATCCATATCAATAGCGATTGATTGTCTCGTCATCTTATTCTTCTTCTCCCTTTTCGTTCATTTAACTCAAAATACCAAACTTTTATACTACCTTAACTATACTTAAGACTCTCTTAAAACTCAAACTGTTGCAATACTTCACGCATTTTTTCATTTTGTTCTGGGAAACCAATAGTAATTCTCACACCATTTGGAAACTCACGAGTAATACATCCTACATTTAGTAACGCTTCATATAATTGATGCGGTTTATCGGTCTTAACAAAGATAAAATTAGTTTGACTTGGATAAAAATGTTTACTTTGTGGTAGCTCAAAAAATTTCTCACGTTCATTTGCATTACGTTCTTGAATAGATTGTAAATATGCTTGATCTTTAAAAGCTGCTAAAGCTGCATATTCTGATAAACGTCCTACATTAAATGGTGGTCGAATAATATTCCATTGTTCTATCGCTTCCTCTGAAGCAATAACATAGCCTACACGTAAACCTGCGAGTCCATATGCTTTAGAAAATGTACGTAAAATAAAGGCATTAGCAAATTCTTTTTGTAACGCTAAGGCATCTGGAAAGTCATTGGCCGTAACAAATTCAACGTAAGCTTCATCTAAAATAACTGGAACGTGACTTGGTACATTTTGTAAAAAGTGTGTTAATTCCTCATGTGTAAAGTATGTACCTGTAGGGTTATTTGGATTACAAAGCCACACTAATTTTGTCTCATTATCAATTTGTGCTAATATACCGTCTAAATCAAAGTGTCCATTTTGTAATGGTACTTGTACTACATTTGCCGATTCTACAATAGCATTATGATAATATTGGCCAAAAGTCATCTCACTCGTCACAATTTTATCACCTGGTGTTAATACTGCTCGTGAAATCATTAAAATAACTTCATCCAAACCTGCTCCAAATAAAATTCGTGATGGTGCTACGTCTAATGCTTTGCTGATTTCTTCTTTAAGTAATGGAGAACCAGTTTCTGGATAATAACATAATTCGTCCACATTGGCTTGAATTGCTTCTTTGGCTTTGGGTGATGGACCATATAAATTTTCATTAGATGCTAATTTATACAATTCTCCTTCAATACCATATTCTTCCTTCAATGCACGTGGTGATAAACCTGGTTGATACGCTGATAATTGTTCGATTTGCTTTTTCATCGTTGCATCGGTCCTCCTTCATATTAACTACAAAAATTTCAAAACTTATCCACTATTATAACGCTTTAATCTGTTGAAAAGCAATCTACTCTCATTAATTAAAAAATGCTGAGACTAGCGTTCTACATGCAACATTGCTAGTAGAATTTATATAGCTAATCTCAGCAAAATATTTGAATCTTGTAATTTTAGTCAACCAAGTTATGTTTTTCTAAATAGTTTTTAGCCACTTCATAAGGATCTTGCTTTTTAACGGTAACTTGATAGTTCATCTCTTGCATTTCTTCGTCTGTAATTTTACCAGCTAGTTTATTTAATGGGTCTTTGATTTCTGGGTGGTCTTTCAAATAAGATTCTTTAAACATTGGCGCACCTTGATATGGTGGGAATACTTTTTTCGTATCTTTTAAAACAACCATATCATATTGTTTTAATTCAGCATCAGTTGAATACGCATCAATTAAATTAATATCATTGTTTTCAACGGCTTGATATCTTAACTTAGGTTCCATTGTTTTAATATTATTTAAATTTAAACCATAAGCTTTTTTAACAGCTGGATAACCATCTTTTCGGTCATTAAATTCCAACGTAAAACCAGGTTTTAATTGGTCTTCTACTTTTTGAAGATCAGCAATTGATTTTAAGTTATGCTTTTCAGCAAAATCACGTTTTACTGCTAACGCATAAGTATTATTATATGACATTGGCTTTAACATCGTCATATCAAACTTGTCCTCTAAACTCGTTTTTGCTTGTTGATAAACTTTACTTTCTTCTTTAGATTGTAAATCTTCTTTCGTCAGTTCACCTAATACTGTACCTGTAAATTCTAAATATCCATCAATATCATCAGATTTTAAAGCATTAAATAAAAATGATGTTTTGCCCATACCATCTTTAATTTCGACAGTATCATCCGTATTATCTTCAATTAAAATTTTGTACATATTTGTAATTATAGATGGCTCTGAGCCTAATTTACCTGCTATTGTTACCTTATCACCCTTATTAGCAAGTAACGGTGCAATAATTACTAGTATTAAAATAACAGAGATAATAGCTAATGACATCACTAATTTTTTATAAGATAAATGTTGCATAAACCGTAGTACAATATCAAAAATTATGGCTAATAATGCAGCTGGAATAGCACCAATAAGAATCAATGCTGAATTATTGCGGTCGATACCTAGTAAAATCAAATCACCCAGTCCACCTGCGCCGATTAGTGCGGCAAGGGTCGCTGTGCCGATAATTAAAACCATAGCAGTACGAATACCAGCCATAATCACGGGCATTGCTATTGGCAATTCAACCTTTGCTAACCTTCTACCCGGTTTCATACCAATCCCTTTTGCTGCTTCAACGAGAGATGAATCTACTTCATTTATCCCTGTATATGTATTTCTTAAAATAGGTAACAATGCATATACAACAAGCGCAATTACAGCAGGTACTTTGCCGATACCAAATAATGGGATCATTAATCCTAACAACGCTAAAGACGGTATCGTTTGTAAAATCGCTGCGATATTCATTACCACTTCTGCAAATTTAGTCGTTTTAGTTAATAGTATACCTAATGGTACCCCTATTAAAGCTGCTATCAACAAAGCAATAAAGGATAACTGTATATGTTCGACAATTGTCGTCAATAGTTCGCCTTTACGTTCCGAGAGTGTCTCAATTAAAGCATTCATTGTAACACTCCCCCTTTATTTTGCTTATTTAAGTAAGTAAACATATCTTTACGATGCAATTGGTAATTCTTCTTAGACTCTGTCTCAATAATGGTTATCATGTCATATTGTGCTAATAACTGAAACGCTTCTTCTATTTTAGCCGTACTCTTTAACGTTGGAGTGTTTGTAACTGATGACACTTCCGCTTCACTTAAATAAGGTAATATAGATGCTATTGTAGGTGATGTCTGTATATGTTGACCTAAAAATTGTTTCACAAAATCATTTTTAGGATGTTTCATAAAGTTTTCAGGTGTATCAATTTGCTCGACCCGTCCATCATTTAATAAACAAATACGATCCCCTAATTTGATTGCCTCTTGAATGTCATGCGTCACAAAGACGATTGTTTTCTTAATTTTACGTTGTAATTCGATTAAATCATCTTGCAGTTTTTCACGACTAATAGGATCCAATGCACTAAATGGTTCATCCATTAAGATAACGGGTGGATCTGCTGCTAATGCTCTAATAACACCTACACGTTGCCTTTGCCCACCTGATAACTCATCAGGCTTTCGGTATTTAAATTGCTCTGGCGTTAAACCAACCATATCAAGTAATGTATCCACACGCTGTTCTATGTCTTGTTCTGACCATTTTTTCATTTGTGGCACTTGAGCAATATTTTCTTTTATGGTCATATGCGGGAATAAAGCGATCTGTTGTAATACATAGCCAATATCCCAACGCATTTCATATATTGGATAATCACTAATTGGTTTACAATTAAAATATATATAACCATTCGTCAATGATATTAATCTATTAATCATTTTCAAAGTGGTAGTCTTCCCACAACCTGAAGGGCCGATCAACACAAAGAACTCCCCTTGTTCAATGTTAAACGACACATCATCAACTGCTGTTTTCTCACCATAACGCTTTGTTACGTTTTTAAATTCTATCATAACTGTCACCTTCATTTTCATTTCGAAATATAGTAGTTATACCTCATTGTTTGCTCTATTCCCTATTCATTTACATCTTAAATATAATTATTTACACAAGTCAAAGTTATTAGTTTCTTTCAAAAAAAGAAGTTTACATCACAAAACCACATGGGCAGACGATCATGTACTGCTTGTTTTGCTGTAAACTTCTGTTTGTACCTTTAGTACTTCAACTAACGGTATATATGCACTAAATTTGTGCTTTATAAGATTGAATTGTTTCTAAAAACTTAGGACAATAATGTTTTAATTTATAACTTCCGACACCGTCAATAGCAATCATATCTTGTTTTGATTCAGGTTTACGTTTGGCAAATTCTTCCAATGTATAATCTGAAAAAATACTTACAGGCGCTATTTCTAATTGTTCACTTAGTTGTTGTCGCACTGATTTTAATTCATCAAATAAAGCTTTATCAACACCTTCTACCGTGTTAATACTAACTTTCTCTTTAGACTTACGTTTAAATGGTGTTGTAAAGACTGCTGCATTCGCATTTAATAATTTTTTCACTGATGCATCGCACGTTAATATTTCATCATGCTCATTTAAATAGCCTTTAAAACGAAGTTCATCAATTAAATGACTTAAGTCTGATGTTGTATAATCTTTCATTAATCCATGAGTTGATAACTGATCATAATCACAATATTTAATATAGTCCGATGTCTCGCCCCTTAATACTTGAATAATCACGCTGTAACTTTCTTGTTGTTTCATTCTGGCAATACAACTAATTATCATTTTAGCTTCATCTGTCATATCGTAAGTTTTATTTTCATGTACACAATTACTACATTGCTGACATTCTTCTAGTTTTTCATTAGGTTCAAAATAATGTACGAGTGTGGCCTCTAAACATTTTTTAGTTTTTGTGTATTGAATCATTTTTGTCAGCTTTTCACCCATTTTATCTTTATAATCATCGTCTGCTTTAGACACTGAAATAAAATATTGATGTAAGCCAATATCTCGTTCACTGAAGAGGAGAATACAATCACTATTTAATCCATCACGACCTGCACGTCCTGCTTCTTGATAATAGGATTCTAGATCTCCTGGCATATTGTAATGAATTACATATCGCACGTTCGATTTATCAATTCCCATACCAAAGGCATTTGTAGCTACGACTACACGAACACGATCATATACAAAGTCATTTTGTGCTTGTTCTCTTTCTTTATTTGATAGACCCGCATGATAAATCGTACTTTGAATATTTTGATCTTGAAAAGCTTCATGAAGCTCTTCCACTTGTTTACGTGTCGAACAATAAATGATCCCTGCAACATCTGAGTGTTCTTTAACATAATCTAGGACAAATTTTTGCCGTTGATACGTTGGATTAACTTTAAACACCAAATTACGACGTTTAGTGCTTGTTTTAATCTCATCATTTTTATTAATATTCAAACGTTGCATAATATCTTTTTGCACTTCTGTAGTTGCAGTAGCAGTCAAAGCTACAATCGCAAAATCTTGAGGTAACGCAAAGACTTTATGAATAACTTCTTGGTAACTTGGTCTAAAATCGTGTCCCCATTTTGAAATACAGTGTGCTTCATCAAAAGCAACTAAAGGGATAGTCAATTGTTGTAATAAGTTGACGAAATACCCATTATCAAAACGCTCAGGTGCTACATATAGAAATTGTACTTCACCACGTAATAGCTCTTGTTCTACAGCTTTTTGTTGTTTTTGAGTCATACTACTATTTAAATAAGCTGCATTAATCCCAGCAGCATTCAGTTGATCTACTTGGTCTTTCATTAAAGAAATGAGTGGACTAATAACAATTGTTGTCCCATCAAGCATCAAACCTGGAACTTGATAACAAATTGATTTACCTCCACCTGTAGGTAAAACGCCCAACACATTGCGATGATCTATGATTTTACTAATGATTTCCTTTTGGCCAGGACGGAAAGTCTCATAACCAAAATAATGTGATAAAGTTGTTTCCATGTTTTAAAATCCCTCATTGTTCATTTAATTCTTCTAGTTCACTCCATCGTGCAATATCATTCTCATATTGATTTTCTAGTTGTTGTTGCTCTTCATTTAATTCTTTGATTTTGGCATAATCAGAACTTGCCTCTATCATTTCTTGCTCAATCGTTGTCAATCTGTCCTCAGTTTGATCAATTCTAGCTAGTATTGTTTCAAATTCTTGTTTTTCTTTATAAGATAGCCCTTTTTTCTTCTTTTTTACATTCTGTTGCTGAGTTTTATTATTGGCTTTTTCTGTTGCTGCTTGTGCTTTGTCTTGTTCTCGTTTCACTGCTTCATAATCTTCAAAAGAGCCTATAATACGTTCTAATTTACCATCGTGAATATACCAATATTCTTGGGCAACTTTGTTTAAAAAGTAGCGATCATGGCTTACCGTAATAACTGTTCCACCAAATGAATCGATGTAATCTTCTAAAATAGTTAATGTTTCAGTATCTAAATCATTGGTAGGTTCATCTAGTAATAAAATATTAGGTTGATGTACTAACAATTTCAATAAATAAAGTCGCTTTTGTTCTCCCCCAGATAATTTGAATAACTTTTTACCGTGTGTTGCACTAGGAAATAAAAACCGCTCCAATAATTGTGTTACTGAAACTGTTGTGCCATCTTTTTCTTTGGCAGTCTCACTTTCTTCTCTCAAATAATCAATCATACGTATATCTCTGTCTAAGCGTTCATCTGTTTGTTTAAAGTATGCCACTTTAACAGTTTGACCTATTTTTAACTCACCAGTAAAGTTATCATCTTCACCACTTAAAATATTTAATAGCGTTGTTTTACCTGCACCATTCGGCCCTACAACACCTATTTGTTGACCATTTTGAATAACTTCAGTAATACTGTCGAATAGTACTTTATTATTAATTTGTTTTGTCACTTCGTCTAATTCAAATACTTGCTTACCTAAGCGAGAATAAGCTAAGTTTAGCGATCCTTTATCTTGCTGTTGTTGATTTTGCACATCTTGTTCCAACGAATTAAAACGGTTGATACGCGCTTGTTGTTTCGTTGTACGTGCTTTCACACCTGCTCTCATCCAAGCAAGTTCTTGTTTATACAAAGCCTGTTGCTTTTGTTGTTGTTTTTGAGCGATTACTTCATTTTCTGCTCGCATTGTAATGTAACTTTCATAGTTACCTGGATACGTAGTTAACTTGCCTTGGTTCAGTTCGATGATACGTGTTGATACTTCGTTTAAAAAGTAACGATCATGAGTTACGAATAAGACAGTGTGTGGATACTGTTTCACAAAATTAATTAACCAATTGATAGATTCAAAATCTAGATGGTTAGTTGGTTCATCTAATAATAATAAATCTGGTTGCTCAATTAAAGTTTTAGCCAAGCCAACACGTTTTTGCTGACCACCAGATAATTCGCTAACATTTTTCGACGTCTCGACAATACCCAACTTAGATAGAATTGTTTTAATTTCTGCACTATAATCCCAAGCGCCTTGCGTATCCATTGCCTCTTGCGCACGCATCATCATTTGAAAATTAGCTTCTGTTTGTTGTTCAGTATATTGTGCAATTGCATTTTCATACGTTCGGATTGTTTTTAATGTTTCTGTTTCCGAAGACAACACTGCTTCAAACACAGTCATATCATCATCAAATTCTTGCTTTTGTGATGAATAACGAATGCGATATGCATTAGGATGATTAATGTCAGCCTCATAGTCTTCATCTAAATTAGCAATGACTTTAAGTAAGGTACTTTTGCCTGTACCGTTTATACCAACAAGACCTATTTTTTCACCTTCCGAAATAGATAAATGTAAATCGTCAAAAATAGTTTTGTCCGCATACGATTTATGTAAATGTTCAATTTTATATGCTTCCATGCTCAACATCCTTTAAATATCGAAAATTCTGAGTATCTCTGTTAAACTTATTTTCAGTTCCATATATTATACACCTTTTTGAGTTCAAATGATACAAAGGAGATTAGCTTATGGTTGAATTTTTTCAAGATTTACCTCCATATCTGCAAGCACTTATTGCAGGTATTATTACCTGGCTCTTAACAGCTTTAGGAGCTTCATCCGTTTTCGTGTTCAAAAACGTTAACGAGAAAATACTGAATTCTATGCAAGGTTTTGCTGCTGGTATCATGATAGCAGCTAGTTTTTGGTCATTATTGCAACCTGCTATCTCTTATAATGAGGATTCAAATTTATCATGGTTACCGGTTGCAATAGGCTTTTTATTAGGCGGTTTTTTTATTCGAGCTTTAGATATTATCATTCCGCACATACACCAAAATGCAGTAGATGCCCAGCAATACCAAGAAGGTCCTAAAACAGACAAACTAAACAAAAATACCCTTCTTGTATTGGCTATTACATTGCATAATATTCCCGAAGGTTTGTCTATTGGGGTTGCTTTTGGTGGTATTGTCTCAGGAAATGGTGAAGCAACATTCTTAGGTGCACTAGGTTTAGCCATCGGTATCGGAATTCAAAATATCCCTGAAGGCGCAGCATTATCTATGCCTATACGTGCCGCTGGTGCCTCACGTTGGAAAGCTTTCAATTATGGTCAGGCTTCTGCTATTGTAGAACCTATTTTTGCCACTATTGGAGCCGCTACGGTATTAATCATTACACCAATGTTACCTTATGCATTAGCGTTTGCTGCTGGTGCAATGATATTCGTTGTAGTAGAAGAATTGATACCCGACTCTCAATCTGGCCAAAATACAGATTTAGCCACACTTAGCCTTATGTTAGGATTTACCATTATGATGATTTTAGATGTGGCTTTAGGTTAAATTTCCCTATAGTAATAACCGACATTTAGAAAGTCATAAGCGTATCATCCTTTCCACTAATAGCTATGATGAACAACTATTAATTGAATAATGGCACTAAAAAACTGAGCGTAGCAATCACTTACTTGCTACACTCAGTTTTTTTATTAAAATTACTATATTCACAAAAAAGCTAAGGCGAATATTCATCGCCTTAGCTTTTTACATGATTAATGTTTTTCTTGCCCTTTAGGGCCTGGTTCATAACTATATTCAGATGGTTTTATCTTATCAAAATCAGGATTATCATAGAATCTGAATAAATCACCATTTAACACGCTGTCACTCATTTCTAAGTCTTTTTCAGCTTGTTGTTTACGTTTTTCAAAGTCTTTAGGTTTCTCTGTGATTAATTCATTATCTTTATTGGAGTAAATTTTACCATTTACATATTTATAATCTTCTGTGATAAAGTCACCATTTCTAAATGGCACTGTATCATTATGTTCTTTAGATAATAAATCAGTTCCCATCATTAGATAATTTTTCGTATCAATACCTAATAAATGTAACATTGTCGGCATAACATCCGCTTGTCCAGCGTATGTTTCATCTACAGTACCTTCTTTACCTGGTATTTTAAGCCAGAATCCTGTACGGTTAAGGTCTGTGAATTTAGCCGGCGTAATCTCTTCACCTAATAATTTTTCCATAGCTTTGTTATGGTTTTCTGATATACCGTAATGGTCACCATAAATCATAATTACTGAATCGTCATATATACCTTTTTTCTTAAGATCTGTAATAAAGGCTTCTAAAGACTCATCTAAATAACGCGCTGTTTGTACATAACCATCTACTGTAGAGTCACCCGTTTGTGGTGATTCTATCGTTTGATCCTCTGGAGCTAACGTAAATGGATAATGATTTGTTAATGTGATCAAGTGACTATAGAATGGTTGTTTTTCTTTGGCTAAATAATTTGCTGATTCCTTAAAGAATTCTCTATCTTTTAATCCAAGATTTTCTAAGTTCTCTTGTGACATATCATAATAAGTCGCATCGTAGAACTTGTCTATACCAAAGTGTTTATAAATTTGATCTCGGTTCCAGAACGTTTTGTAGTCACCATGCATAACACTAGATGTGTAACCTTGTTTCTGATCCATAATCGCTGGTAACGATTGGAATGTATTATCACCTTTTAATGAAAAGGCAGAACCTTGTGGTAAACCATACAAACTGTTATCCATCGTAAATTCTGAATCCGATGTTTTACCTTGCCCTGTTTGATGGAAGAAGTTTGGATAATATCTAAAGTCTTGATTACCAGTAGATAATTTATTTAAGAATGGTGTCACTTCTTCACCATTAACTTTTTTATTTATTAGGAAAGTCTGGAAACTTTCTAAATGAATTTTAATAACATTCTTTTTCTTCGCAGCACCATAATATTCTTTATTAGGTTCTACGCGTTTTTGTTTAGTGTAATTCAACACTTTAGTTAAATCATCTTCATTTGCTAAAGCTTTTTGTTGTTTATTTTGAATTGTTTTTACACCATCGTAGACTGTGAAGTTATATGGTCCTAAATATTTCACTAAATATTTATGATCAAATGTACGAGTTAATAACTCCGGACGATCAGACTCAGCAAACGCTAAGTTCAAGAAGAATAATGCAATTGATGCTGCCATCACGACTGGTACAAATTTCTTACTAAACACACGTTTATCTAACCATTTTTGTTTAAATATTAAAACAAACAAATAGATTATTGTGTCAACAAAGTAAATAAAATCGTACCATTTAAATGAAGCCGTTACGGCACCACCCATAGAATCTACATTACCTACTTGATTTAATGTACTGAATGTTAAAAAGTCAGAAAAGAATCTGAAATAAACAACATTCGCATATAATAAGAAACTAAGTAAAAAGCCACCAATAAAGATAAACCAAAATGCTTTTTTACCTTTAAAGAATAAAAATAAACTCAATACTAATGCTATTAAACTGTATGGATTCATTAAAAGGATTAAATTTTGTACTAACCCTTTTACACCTAAAGAAAAATCAACATAATACGAAAAATACGTTTTTAACGTAACCGTAATCACTGTTAGTATAAAAAACGCAAATAGCGTCAATTTTTTCTTGTGTATACTCATGATTGTTTCCCCCGTTAATTTTTTTAATAGGATGGACATCGTATCTTCCATTCCCTAAAAGTTAATAAAATACTTTTATTTAATATATGTATTGTTTGCATTAAATATATAACGCAGACAACGCATAGTGCGTTTGGCTGAAGTTACTTCATGAGTTTGTCATATTTTCTGAATTAATTTTCTAAAGTCGATTTAAGAACATAACTCATATGTCATTTTTATTTTGTCATTAATGTCATTATCATGATTTTATTGTGAACTATTTTAACACAATATTTAAATTTTATAGTTTAAACATCAACTGTAAATTAGATTTAAAATCTTCTTTGTAGCTTATATAAACAATTTACAATCAAGAGTGCTTTGTAATCTTTTTGTAACAAAACGTATATAGTTCAATTAATAAATATAAAGCAGTTCCAGCAAAATTTCAAGTGAAAGCATAACGTTTCCGTTTGTTTTAACATTATTTATTCGGCTTTTATTGCAAAAATTGAAGTCGCTATTTAATTATACGTAGGTTTTACTATTAATTAATCGGACTATAGTCTTATTAACAAATAAAAACACGAAGCAACATTCTAACAATGTCTTCGTGTTTTCATTATTCTCGCATTAATTTTAATAAGTAGTGTTTAAGTCCAAATAAGCCAAGTACTTATTAAAGTCTGCCCACAACTTACGTATTTACTATTTAAGCATTTCTAATTGCATTCTATACTCAATACCATGAAACAGTTGATTTAACCAATTGCTATATTTTACTAAATTCATTTCTGCTGTTTCCACATCGATAAATTGGAACTTCAGTTTTTCACCTTGATGTTTTTGCCCTAACTTCGTTAAGTGATACGTAGCAATCGTTCCAATTTGCGGATAACTACCTAACGTGTAATGATCATTTAACAGCACGATTGGGGTGCCATCACGTTTTACTTGAATTGTCCCTTTTTGTACAGATTGATGCGGAGGCATGTCATCATAATAAGCTTTCACAGATTGTCCTTCTACAACCATTCCTACTCGATTTGCTTTACTCGTAACTTTATATTCACCTGTAGTAAAACGTTCTAACACCATAGTGTCAAAATCATCTGTACCTTTATTTTTTATTACGTGAAAAACATCTGACATATAATTAAATGATAGTGCGTAACCATCTATGCCCCAATTCGTTTGATGCGTTTCTTCTAAATTTTCAAACAGTTTGTGATGGCGTTCAGTGTACTCACGCTTCATATTAATTTCATCACCTGTTTGTAATTGTCTACCTTCAAAGCCACCAATGTGTGATTTAAAATCCGTAGAAGTAGAACCTAACCAATCGTCCAATTCGAAACCACCACCGACTGCTAAATACACTCTTGAAGTACGGTTAGTTTCAATGAAAGTTAAAACATCACCTTTTTCCATTAAGTATAATTTGTTCGGCAAAATAGTTAAATTTGCTGTTGCTGCTTTAAACGTGCCACCGCTTAATGCTATTAACGTTGGTTCCGTGAACCTAATGCTCGCCATTTTATTAGTCATTTCAAGCGTTGCTTCATTCTTATCATTTGCCACAAGACGATTAGCAATTTCATGAGATAGAGGGTCTAAAGCTCCACCTCTAATAACACCTAAATGCTCGTACCCTTGACGTCCAAAGTCTTGAAAGCTTGAAAACAAACCTGCATTTTCAATTATGATTGACATGGATTAAAGCCCCCTAAATCTAACTCATGTGGTTGATAAGCTTTAAACTGAACATTATCACCGAGTTTAAGTTTTGTGAAATCTTCTTGTTGTGGATCAAATAATTTTATAGGTGTATAACCAATAACTAACCAATCACCATATGTATCTGTAGTATTAATACCTGTTTTTTTACCTTCAATGATTACTGCACCTGCAGGAATAAATGTCTTTTCCTTTCCTGTATGGTTAACGAATAAGCGTTTGTCCATTCCAGTTAAATACGGAAAGCCTGGTGAATAACCCATCATCGACACAAAATAGTTATTTTGTGTATGTAACTTTATAAATGAAGATAAATCCATATCATAGAAGTTTAATAAAGCATCTAAATCGGGACCATATGCACCACCATAAACAACTGGGATTTCAGTCACATTTTCAGATGAAGGTACATGTCGAATTTCTAATTGGATAGATTCTATTAAATCTTTCATATATTTAAATGGAGAATTAATATTATGATGTTTAATCATATCTCGTGCATCATAACAAATCATAATGTCGGATTCTGTTGGTACAATTTCCGTAATAAATGGATAATCGTGGGCAACAAAATAATCTTTTAATGCTAACAAGTCCTCCGTTAAATCTTGAGATACTTCTTTTTCAATAGAAACGACAATTGCTTGATCCCCTTGACTATAAATCTTCATAACTTCACCTCATAATTTGTTTCTAATTATAAAATACTTCTAAACCTTGGATTATTTTATCTACAACTGTACCTATAAAAAAATAGACAAACACCATTTCTAAAATACAAAGTAATACGAGAATACTAAATGAAAGGCCCCAAGTATACTGTTCATGTTTTGTAGTGAGTAACCATTTAACTAGCAGCGTTGTCACTATAATAAGTACTAACCATATTATTAACATTTGTTAACTCCAGTCTATACTAATTCACGTCTTTATATTTTCATTGTATTCTTAATTACGCGTCAAGAACTAATAAAATAACTATGCGTCTTTATAAAACGCGTTGCTTCAATACTTCACCTATTCTATAGATAAATTTCAACATCAGCAACCTCGCGTAAACTATTTATTAACATTACTTCAATTAAATCATGTTGTACTTTATATTTAAATGACGCTATATCGTAATCTTTAACTTTCACTTTTTCCTGTTCTAGTAAATATTGACGCATTGTCCCACGCAAGAAGTCATCATTATAAAACGGTGTATACCATTGATCATCTTCTTTTATAACAATATTGCCAATATCAAATTCTAATATTTTACCTTCTTCATTATATAATAAAATTAAGTCCGTTTCATGATTGTGTCGTAAATGCTCGCGTTGTGATGTTTTATTAATGACATATGCTTTAGGTACATGTTGAGACACACACTGTAATTTTGCAGTAAAGTGATTTTTAGTTGTAAGTGGGAATATTTGATAGTCCATTTTCCCACTTTCATCCAATGTCAATTTAATGCGTTTCATTTGTGTTGGATATTGCTTTTCGATTGATGTAATCGTGTCATCCCACAACTTGTCGTTAAATGGGTATGCAAACTGTTTACTCGATTGTTTAATACGTGCTTTGTGATAGGCTAAACGCTTTATTTGACCTTCACCTAATTGCATAGTTTCAAATAATATCATTACAATCTCCCCAATATTTTGGATTTATCTTTAAATTCTTGTATTTCTGCTTGTGGATCAGAATCAATGGTAATACCTGCACCCACACCATAGACCGCTTCATTTTCAATATACTGTAATGTTCTAATTGGAACATTAAAAATCGCACGCTGTTCTGGCAACAATAAACCTATAGTGCCACAGTATATATTTCTAGGCACTTGTTCTAATTGCTTAATATATTTCATTGTATTTAATTTCGGCGCACCTGTAATCGAGCCACATGGAAACAATGCCGCCATTATATTATTCAATGTTAACGCAGGTCGTAGTTTGCCACTAACCATAGATGTCATTTGATATACTGTATGATACATTTCAATAGCAAATAAATTATACACTTTAACCGTATCTGTTTGAGCAATTCGAGCGATATCATTACGCAATAAATCAACGATCATAACATTTTCAGCTTGATCCTTTGCCGAGTTTCGTAAACGCTCATAGTTTGCTGCATCTGCTGCTGGTGTAACACCACGTGCAATCGTTCCTTTCATTGGCTTACTTACAATCATATTCGAATGCCCTTGAAAATCACCTTGTTGAAAGAATAATTCAGGTGATGCCGAGGCAACTTTAATTTCATCTGTATCTAGTAGCACTCCATAATTTCCATTATTGTGACATCGTAATTGATAATACAATGTAGAAATATGCTCTTGTATAGGAGCTTTTAGTCGTGTCGTATAATTTACTTGATACGTATTACCATTAACAATTTCTTGTTGCACTGTTTTAATATGAGTTGTTAACGTATCATCTGGCAATATAAATTGAAATTGATGTTTATTTTCCGTCTGCTGTATAGACTCAATTTGATGTCCTTGAACTGTATCAGCAAATACATATGCTGCCGCATAGATGTAAGAAGACGGCACTGTACAAGTAGCCATATCTTCATTATAAAAAGGTGCCGCTTCGTAAGGTAAATACAACGCAACGTAATAGCCAGCTGCTTGCATCTGTTCTG
>NZ_PPQB01000010.1:0-124794 GCF_002902345.1 Staphylococcus arlettae | reverse complement strand
GTCGAGCTACAGCTTTATCAATATATTGAGTCAATGTCATATTATAAGTTTGATAGTCAACATCATCTAAATAATACCGATAATTAAAATGGACTTGCACTTGTATCACCTATCTTTTCAAGAAATAATCGTAATTGTTTATGTCCATATTGACTTAAAATGGACTCTGGATGGTACTGTACACCAAAGATGGGATGCTCTCGGTGCTGCACGCCCATGATAATATGGTCACTCGTTTCTGCAGTTATTATTAAAGATTTGGGCAACGTTTGCCTATTGACCATGAGTGAATGATAGCGCATCACACTAAATTGTTGTGGGATACCATAAAATATGCCCTGATTAGTATGCGTTAGTGCAGCCACATGTCCGTGTACTGGTCGCACATTCGGTATAATTTCTCCACCATAATACGAGACAAGTAATTGGAAACCTAAACACACGCCTAATATCGGTATTTGTTGTTCAAATGTTTGAATTAATTGATATAACATTGGATAGTCTTCTGGACGACCAGGACCTGGTGAAATAACAATGGCACTTGGTTTACTTGCTTGTAATTGAGCTATATTTAAGTCATCAACGTCGATAACAGTAATCGGTTGCTGACTCATACTATTTAAATAGTCTACTAAATTATATGTAAATGAATCTTTATTATCTATCATAACTATCATGTTAACTTTTACCTCTTTCATAACAACATTTTGGTTTGTAGACACTTTAATTATCCCAAATATCGACTTGCTTTTACAGCTTAAATATATTATTCTATTCTCCGTATAATTTAATTAACAGAGGTTTCTAGCTGATACCCTCTATAAAAAACTAGACACACTTTCGTCTGTCTTTTTATAGAGATAGACGTTTTTTTATGTCTATTTTTCTAATATTGCTAGCTATTACCTTTTAAAGGAGAGCAAACTTAATTATGACACAAGATATATTAGACCACAGTAAAGCGCTAGTCGTTTTCAGTGGCGGACAAGATAGTACGACTTGTCTTTTTTGGGCAAAGGCACGCTTTGATGAGGTGACTTTAGTAACATTTGATTATGGTCAGCGACATCAGACGGAAATTGACGTTGCAAAACGTATTGCACATGAACAAAATTTACAACATCATGTATTAGATATGTCGTTGTTATCACAACTCACTCCAAACGCTTTAACTAATCATGAGCTCGCAATCGATACAGCTGAGGATGGTGTCCCTAACACCTTTGTACCTGCACGAAACTTACTTTTCTTATCTTTCGCTGGTGCTTTAGCTTATCAATTAAATATTAAAAATATCATTACTGGTGTCTGCGAAACAGACTTTTCAGGTTATCCTGATTGTCGCGATAGCTTTGTAAAATCAATGAATGTAACAATGAATTTAGCAATGGACAAAAATTTCGTCTTACATACTCCATTAATGTGGTTAGATAAAAAACAAACTTGGGAACTCAGTGACCAACTTGGTGTCTTAGATTACATTAAAGACCAAACACTTACTTGCTATAATGGTATTATTGGTCAAGGTTGTGGTGAATGTCCAGCTTGTCATTTGAGAACACGTGGCCTCACGCAATATTTAGCGACTAAAGGAGAGAATCTTTAATGTTTCAACAAAATTATCCGAATGTAGCACATGATTATATGTATGAATTAAATAAAGACTTTAACTTTTCTGCCGCTCATTATATACCTAGTGAAGATGCTGGAAAATGTATGCGAACGCATGGTCATACTTACTTTGTGAATTTGACTATTGCAGGTGATACATTGGATCATAACGGATTTCTCGTTAATTTTAGCGATTTAAAACAATTAGTACATGGCAAATTTGACCATCAGTTACTCAATGAGCTACCTGAATTTCAAGGAAAAAGCCCTTCGACTGAAGTTGTAGCACATACAATCTATGAATTAATACAAAATGCCCTTAACCAACGTACTAATCAGCCACAATGTTTACAAGTGTATGTCCGTGAAACTCCAACGAGTTATGTAGTATTTCGTCCAAAGGAGCATCGCAATGGCTAAAATTCCAGTGTTAGAAATATTTGGACCTACTATTCAAGGTGAAGGTAGTGTTATTGGTCGTAAAACTATGTTTGTCAGAACAGCTGGCTGCGATTATCGATGCAGTTGGTGTGACTCTAGCTTCACATGGGATGGTAGTGCAAAAGAAGACATTCGCATGATGACTGCAGCAGAAATCTACGAGGAATTGTATGCAATCGGCGGCGAATTATTTAATCATGTAACTATTTCAGGGGGCAATCCAGCTTTAATCAAAGGTATTCAAGACCTAGTAGACCTATTTGATAGCAAAAACATCCAAAGTGCTTTAGAAACTCAAGGCAGCAAATTCCAACCTTGGATGCTACAAATTGATGATTTAACTATTAGCCCTAAGCCACCAAGTTCACTAATGAAACCAAATTTACCCATCTTAGACAATGTTATTGAACAATGTCACGACGAGGCATTAAGTCTTAAAGTCGTTATTTTTACCGATGAAGATTACGACTTTGCAAAAATGATTCATCACAGATATCCTAACATTCCCTTCTATTTACAAGTTGGAAATCCTTATTTAGACGGTGAACAGGTAGCTGATCACACCTCCAAACTATTATCTTTATATGAATCACTGGTCAATCGTGTAATGGGCAGTGCTGATATGAATAACGTCTATGTCTTACCTCAACTTCATACGTTACTTTGGAGTAATAAAAAAGGCGTTTAAATACTTTAGTACAAATTCAATATATTCAGATGACTAAGACATCAAGTTGTATCGTTTTTAAAGAAAGGTGCAAAATGAACTACTTTATCTAAAAAACAATAGTCTCCATGCTCACGGTAAACGTGAACAAAAACTGCCAACAAAATTGGAGACTTTGCCGATAGCTCTTGGCGTATTGGCAATAAATAAACTTTAGATATTAATTCTCCTAAGCAATTTCTATAATATTGGCAGTGCTTTGGGCCGACTCCTGTGGGAATAACACTTGTCGAAGACTATAGGCTGAGGCAGTGCCCGCGGAAAGCGTGCACCAAAAACTGCCAATAATGTCAGAAACTTTGCTATTGCCTATTTCTTCAATGCCACTGAAATTTACAAAATTTTAACATATCAAATGTTATTAAATGCTTAACACATTATTAATTGGTATAATGTTGCAATGAAGTAAAATGTAAGGAGACCAAAATGCTAATATCTATTATCATCAACATTATTGCGACAGTTGTCATTCTTGGTATTGACCTCTATCGCCAGAATTTCAAACAACTAAAGTATAGCTCTGTTCTCATTGCACTCACTATTAATGGTCTTATTAATTTATTTATAGTAGGCGAATATGATTATATTTCCTTTTTTACAATTTTGTTATTTTTAGCATGGACATTATTGCAACTTTATATTAATCGCGTAGTAGATGTGTTTGTAATCAAAGAACAAAAGTTTATTGCGGTGGTACTTACTATTATTTTAAGTACATCAACTATTCTTACATATAGCACTAGTCATGATTCTTACTACATGTCTATTCCTTATTTAGCACCAGCCATAGCCCTTATAGGCGCAATATTTTTATTTTACAGTACATTTCAACCAGAAGAACAAATGCACTTTAAACTTATTAATAAAATTAAACGTCCAATTTTAATTGGTAACCTTATGCTCATAATGTCCTTTATCTTAATGACTTTATTAACACCATACTGGTATGCATTTTTAATTATTTACATTGTATTTATTGCATTTATATTTTGGCAAAATATTTTTTCTAAACAAAATGATTAATTGATTTATTTTTGTGGTATAGATAGACTGTTAAATTTTGTTAGAAGGAGGCTCTTAGTCATGGGATTTATACTAATGTTAATCGTCGGTGGTTTAATCGGCTGGATAGCTGGTGGAATTGTAGGTAAAGATATACCCGGTGGTATTTTAGGTAATATCATTGCAGGTATCGTAGGTTCAGCACTTGGTTCTTGGTTACTTGGTGACTGGGGTTGGCATTTAGGCGGCATTGCCATTTTCCCTGCATTGATTGGTACAATCATTTTAGTAGCAATCGTATCATTTGTCGTTGGTAAACTACGTAAAAAATAATTAATAGGAAGATGATAACACCTAACATCATCTTTTTATGTTTGTAACATGATAAAGCAGCTAGCCCATAGTTTTACTATGAGTTAGCTGCTTTTGTGTTGAGTTAAAATACTAGATCTTATCTACTCACTGAAAACTAATTATCTATTTTTTAGTAACGACCGCTGTGTTTTTTCTTCTATGCTTTGGTTCAATTCCTCATGATGCATTTGGTTAGCATGTTTGACATCAGCTTTATCAGCTTTATCAGCTTCATCACTTTCAATATTCGTCGCTAATACAATATATTTCGGACGTTGTTTAACTTCATAATAGATGCGCCCTATATACTCCCCAACAATGCCAATTGATATTAATTGGATACCTCCTAATAATAAGATGGCTGCAATCGTTGAGAAATAACCTGGTGTTTCGATACCATTTAAAACAATACCTGCGAAGACAAATAGAATATATAATACACTCACAAAAGAAATAAATAGCCCTAAATAAATCATGGCACGCAATGGCTTATTATTAAACGAAATCAAGCCATCAATTCCATAATTGAGTAACTTACTGAAAGACCACTTAGATTCACCGTCTTCACGCTCTACATTGTCATAAGTGAAGACTCTAGTATTATAACCAATCCATTCATATAAACCTTTAGAGAAACGGTTATATTCTTCCAATGAAGCCATGGAGTTAACTGCGCGTTGACTTAACAAACGAAAATCGCCAATACCATCTTCTAATTTGATATCCTCAACAAAGTAGTTGATCATTTTATAATAACAGCGCGTGAGTAACTTACGTGATTCCTTTTCACCCTCTCTGTTACGCTTAGCAACTACTTGATCATAACCATCCATATAACCGTCAACCATTTGAGGGATAAGCTCTGGTGGATGTTGCAAATCTGCATCAATCATAATGACTGCATCACACGATTTACTATGTTGAAAACCTGCTATCATCGCAGATTCTTTACCAAAATTTCTACTAAAAGAAATAAATTTTACATGATTATCTTTTTGTGCGGCATCTTGAATATAATTGATTGTTGCATCTTTACTTCCATCATCGACAAATAAAATATCATATTCATAATCATGACGTATACTGTCATTTAATAACACTTCAGTTAATCGTTGATATGTTTTTAGTATAACTTCACCTTCATTATAACAAGGTACTATAACTCTAATATTCATCTCATCAACACCTTCATTCCATTTACTTCTCTTCCACTTTATCAATAATAAATCGCATGATTCCATAACAAACAATTAAATTTACACAATCTTAATGCCTAGTTAATAAAGTGCTTATAAAATTACTTGTTATTTAATTTAATTGCTAATAACGGGGATAATTAAGCAATTAGTATCTGCTTAAAATACTATTTTAAGTAGTGGGATATATACTTTTCTTTAAAATATAATTTGTAACTTTATATTACCAAGTATTCTTAAATAAATGAACTAAAAACCTTTATATCACACTTCCAAGTAATGTATGATGCGACATTAAGTTAACGTAATGTACCTATTTTAACTGAATCAGGATCATGACCTTGGCGATCATTGCGATTTAATGCGTCAATTTCCGCAATATCAGTAACTTCTAAATTAAAATCAAAAATATTGAAATTTTCTTCAATACGTTCAGGTGTTTTAGATTTTGGGATAATCAATCTATTGTGGGCTAAATGCCAACGCAAAACAACTTGTGCTGGGGTTTTATTATAACGTTTCGCTATCTCTACAATAACTGGATCATCCAATAACCCTCTATTACGCATTAGTGGCATCCATGCAGTAACAGCAATGTCGTTGTCATCACAAAAATCTTGTAATTGTTGTTGATTAAAATACGGGTGCACTTCTACTTGATTCACTGCTGGCACAATGTCAGTTGCATCCATTAATTTCTCCAAATGTTCTTTAGTAAAATTACAAACACCAATGGCACGTACCTTACCTTCTTCATATAATTGCTCTAAAGCTTTATAGCTCTCTATAAATAAATCATCTTCAGCACATGGCCAATGAATTAAATATAAGTCCAAATAATCTGTACCTAATCGTTCTAATGATTGATTAAATTGTTTTAACGTACTTTCAAAACCTTGATAATCATTCCATAGTTTCGATGTAATAAATAAGGAATCTCTTGCTATTTCTGACTGCTTTAATACGCGTCCTAACGCTACTTCATTGTCATACAGGTAAGCAGTGTCAAATGCACGATAACCAACTTCTAAGGCACTTTCAATTGCTGTTGCCATTTCATTGTCAGTAATTTTATATACACCTAGTCCAATTTTAGGCATTGGGTAACCATTGTTTAAATAATAAACATCATTCTCCATTGTATAACTCCTCTCATGGTTATGTTGCTATATTAATAGTGTTAATAATTCTCTATTGCCTTTTTTTTAAAATTTTAACCATCTTCTATAAATTACAAATAAAAAAACGTTTATTAAATCACTTAAATATGTGATTTAATAAACGTTAACTATTAATCGTCGGTTTCTTCTTCTAATTCTTCAGGTGTTTTTCGCTCTTGATTATATTCTATTTTTAAAATTACAGAAATAATTTGATGATTTTCAATTTCTGAGATAATCCATCGATCATATTCAGTATCGACATAATCATTTTGTTGCAAGTTAGTATTGTGTGCTTGTAGCCAACCGCCTATTGTATCTATATCTTCCGAATCTTCAAATTCAATATCGAACTGTTCGTTTAAATCATCTAGTAATACGCGGCCATTGATTTGGTAAGTTTCGTCATTTTTCTTCACAATATCGTTAACTTCATCATCATCAAATTCGTCGCGAATTTCACCCACAATTTCTTCCAAGATATCTTCCATTGTTAAAATACCAGCAGTTCCACCATATTCATCAATAATCAAACTAATATGCACATGTTCTCTTTGCATACGAACCAATGCATCACTAATGCGTGTTGTTTCTGAAATCATAGGCAGTTCATGTACAAAGTCACTTGCGTTTATTGCTTTTCCTGATGCGTATTCGGTTAATAACTCTTTAACATTAATAAAGCCTTTAACGTGGTCTTTATCACCATCTTCAGTTATTGGATAACGTGTAAATTGATGTTCTTTTAATGTTTCTAACAATTCATCCAAATTAAATGGTTCATTTAGCGTTACCATCTGTGTACGTGGAACCATAATATCTTTAGCGTGTCTTTCATCAAAAGAAAAAATATTTTGCATATATGCTAATTCAGTCTGGTTAATTTCACCACCATTATAAGAATTATTAATGATGATTTTAATTTCATCTTCTGACATAGCATCATTGTTCGCATCTGGATCTACACCAAACATACGAATAATGACACGAGCTGAACCATTCATTAACCAAATTAATGGTTTCATGATAACGCCAAAATAATATAATGGGCGTGCATAAATTAATGCAATTTTTTCAGTGTGTTGGATTGCTAATGTTTTTGGAGCTAACTCCCCTAATACTACGTGTAAATAAGTAACAATAATAAATGCTACGATAAATGAAATTGTCGTCGTCAATGCTTCCGGTAATTGCATTAGTTCGAATAACGGATGTAACAATTTATCAAAAGTAGGTTCACCTAACCAACCAAGTCCTAATGAAGTTACCGTGATACCAAGTTGACAAGCTGATAAATAATAATCTAGTTTTTCAATCATTTTTTTAACAACTTTAGCGCCACCATTACCTTCTGATGCAAGTTGTTCTATTCGAGTGGCTCTTACTTTCACCAATGCAAACTCCGAACCTACGAAGACTGTAGTTAATGCGATTAGTAGAAAGAATATAATTAAGTTCATTATGGGTACTGTTTCCAATTAATTCCCTATTTCTAGGGATTCACCTCCAAATTTTACGTGCCACAATAGGTGGCCGTGTATGTTAAATATAGTTGTAATGCATTCTTAGATAACTTTAGATCCTTCCCATTGTGACACCTCCCTAAAAATTGACGTATAGTCTACATTTTATCACAAGGTAAGTGTCAATTGTAATCATGAGCTTAGAATTCAATATATTTTCAATTTAAGTTTATTCATATTCAATCTAACATTGTAAGTTACTTATTAAATTCGTGGACGGTACCTTTTTTAATAGTTGTAAGCACTTCGATGTTAGAATTTACAATAACTAAATCTGCGTCCTTGCCATGTTGAATACTACCTTTACGGTGTGCAAGATTTAAAGCTAGCGCTTGATTTAAACTCGTAACACGCCATAATTCATTTAATGTGCGCTGTGTGAATGACATTAAATTTTTGAGTCCTTCATTCATTTTTAAAATACTTCCTGCCAACGCTCCTGAAGCTAAACGTGCTTCTGAACCTCGGACGATGACATCTTGACCACCGAGATCATAAGTTCCGTCAGGCATTCCTTTAGCTCGCATCGCGTCAGTAATAAGATAAAAACGCTCTATTCCTTTTTGTCTAAGCGCAATATTCACAGCTGCAGGGTGTGCATGAATACCATCTACAATGAGTTCAGTACGCAACTGATCATTAGTCCAAGCAGCCCCAAACAGCCCCGGTTGACGATGTTCAAACGGCGTCCCTGCATTATAAAGATGTGTCACATGTCGTGCTCCTAGTTGTTGTGCCTCATTGACTTCATCAAATGTCGCAGTCGTATGTCCAATAGAGAAGATAATATCATCATGTAATGCACTAAGTGTGTCACTTGCACCTGCAACTTCTGGAGCAAAAGTAATAATCTTTATATTTTGTTGTGCTAGTTGTTGAAAATATTTAATTTTGTCGATTGATGGTCGTTGTACATATTTAGGATTTTGTGCTCCCACTTTATCTTCTGAAATAAATGGCCCTTCTAAATGGATACCTACAATCTCTGCAGCACTGTTATCGTCTTGATTATCGATATATTGTGCAATAACTTTCAAAGCCTGAGTCACGTTGTCATCAGACTGAGTCATAGTCGTAGCTAGAAAGCTTGTTGTGCCTTCTGCTAATAACGAAGTTGCTAAATGTGTTAAACCTTTTGCAGATGCATCCATTGCGTCTTCTCCATATCCACCATGAATATGAATATCAATAAAACCTGGTAATATATGATTAAATTGGGCATCAATAGTCGGTAGTTGTCCTTGATAGTCCCCTTTACTTACATGCTTAATTTTGCCGTGTGCTACTTCAATATGTCCGTGTTCAATAACACCAGTCTCTGTATAAATTGTCCCATTTGTAATAACGTAATTTTCCAACATTCAAACCTTCTTTATTTGTTTATTATTGTTTTTTCACTATCACTTATATTCTACATGAAATCGTTCACCGTGAATAATATATACATTTATTAAAGCATAAAAAAGAAGTAGGTTAAAAATCAAGAATAACTTACCTGATTTCCCTACTTCTTTAATTTCTTACTTAACTTATTTATATAACAGAGCTACTTCGAACAAAATAGTTTAATAGCTTACGTCTGCCAATTAGTCATTTGTCTCTTGTAAAGCATTTAATTCATTTTCAGTTGGTTTTGCTTTCAACAAGCCATACATTATTGCCCCTATAAGCGCACCTATAATTAGAGCTATTAATGATTGCACTACATGACCAAAGTCTGTAGCTAACATAACAATAATACCTCCATGAGGCGCTTGAATTGCTGATCCTAGACCAAGTGAAATGGCTCCTGCAACACCAGAACCTACCATCATTGAAGGTATTACACGTAGCGGATCTGCAGCTGCAAATGGGATTGCACCTTCAGTAATAAAAGATAAGCCCATAATATAGTTAGGCGCAATAGAAGCTTTTTGTTCTTTCGTAAATTTCTTTCTAAATAAGAGCATAGCTGTTGCGATAGCCATAGGAGGTACCATTCCACCAATCATAGCTGCAGTTATTGGAGCAGTATTACCTTCTGTTAATGCAGCAGTTGCAAATACATATGCTGCTTTATTGAATGGTCCACCCATATCAATGGCCATCATTGCACCAATAACTAAACCAAGTAATACAATATTCGCTCCTGAAAGACTGTTTAATCCATTTAACAATAAGTTATTCAATCCAGATGCAGGTGGATTAATAACATAAATCATTAGTAATCCTGTAGCTGTCACTGAAAGTAATGGATAAATTAATGTCGGTTTCAAACCTTCTAATGCTTGTGGTAAACCACTTACTAATTTTTTCACACCTTGTGTTAAATAACCTGCTAAGAAACCTGCTAAAATACCACCGATAAACCCTGAATCACCAGAAATAGCAAGCATACCACCTACTAAACCAGCCGCAAAACCAGGTTTATCAGCAATACTACGTGCAATATAACCAGATAAAATAGGGATAATTAAGGCAAAAGCACTGTTTTTACCTATATTCCATAATTGTTCTGCAAAAGCGTTATGATCTCCACTTTTCGGGTCAAATGAATTCGCACCAAATAGGAATACAATTGCCATCAAAATACCACCAGAAATAACTAATGGCAACATATTAGAAACACCATTCATTAAGTGTTTATAAATTGTTTTCCCAACGCCTTGCTTTTCAGTTGATTTCTCTGTTGATTGTTGACTGTTAGTGTTTTTAGCCACAAATGGTTGGCGTGAATCATCTTGTGCCATATTAATCAATTCTTCTGGTCGTTTTATACCATCTGCTACAGGTACTTCAACTACATTTTTGCCTGCAAAACGATCTGTTTCAACATGAACATCGGCTGCTACAATAATACCAGTAGCTTTGTTAATATCTTCATCTGTTAAATGATTCTTGATACCTCCAGAACCATTCGTTTCTACTTTCATTTTCACACCCATTTGGTTCGCTTGCTTTTTCAGAGCATCGCGTGCCATATAAGTATGTGCTATACCTGTAGGACAAGCTGTTACTGCCAAAATATATGGAGTATCTTCAGCCACTTCCTCATCGGTAGTTGTTGCAGCACTATCATTCTCTTCTTCATCTTCTACAGCTTCATCATCAGCTTTATTAATAATTGCTTGTACTTCTTCGGGTGTTTCAGCAGCTAATAAATCTGCTCGAACTTGTTCATCCATTAAAATACCAGACAATTTAGCTAAAGCATCCAAATGTGTTTGCGCGCCACCTTCTGGTGCTGCAATCATAAAGAAGAGATGTGCCGGTTGCATATCTAAACTTTGGTAGTCTATACCTGCTTTAGATTTACCAAAAGCGATTGCTGGTGTCTCAACAGCCGCAACCTTTGCGTGCGGAATAGCTATCCCTTCACCAATTCCTGTTGTACTTTGACCTTCACGTTGATGAATAGCTTCTTTATATGCTTCGACATCATTCAATTTACCTGCTTGATTTAATTGGTTTACTAGTTCATCGATAACCCCATTTTTATTTGTTGCTTCGACATCCATCGCTATTGTATCTAATGTTAATAACTCGGTGATTCTCATAATTATTCACTCCCATCTATCTTACTAATGACGACTTGTTGCTTAATATCTAATATTGCTTGTTGTTGTGCTAAATCCTCAGTAAATGCTGTTGCAGTACCTGCTGAAACTGCTTGTTTGAATGCCGATTCAATAGCCAATCCTTGATTTAATCCTGCAACCATACCTGCTACTGTGCTGTCTCCCGAGCCAACAGTATTAATAACATTACCGTTTGGTACAGTTGCTTTTAAACTTTGTGACTTATCAATGTATATAGCTCCTGCACCACCAAGTGAAATGATTACTGATTGTGCCCCACGCGCTAAAATTTCTTTACCATATTTCACTACTTCTTCATCTGAATTAATCGTAGTATTAAACATCACTTCTAATTCATCTTTGTTCGGTTTAATGAATAATGGTTCATAAGATAACACTGACTCCACCAAATCTTTTTCAGCGTCCACCACTAATTGTGCTCCTGTTTTTCGTGTCAATGCAGCGATTTGTTGATATGCATCTGCAGGAACACTTTTAGGTATACTACCTGCTACTACAACTATATCTTGCGGTGTAGTTTGTCCTATTTTAGTCAGTAAATCTTGAAATTGTTGTTGCGTAATATTGGGACCAGGCGCATTAATTTCTGTCTCAGTACCTGTTTTTAATTTCACGTTAATACGTGTATCATCAGCAAT
Source organism: Staphylococcus arlettae (assembly GCF_002902345.1). Lineage (GTDB taxonomy): Bacteria > Bacillota > Bacilli > Staphylococcales > Staphylococcaceae > Staphylococcus > Staphylococcus arlettae. Next base: position 112,564 of record NZ_PPQB01000010.1, on the reverse strand, counting down.
TTCAACAAAGTCTGTAGCAATGTTTTGCTGATGTAAGGTATTTGTAATAAAGGCACCAGGAAACCCACCAACAAATCCTAGAGCTGTTGATTGCACATCTAGTGTTTTCAATACTCTAGATACATTAATACCTTTACCTCCCGCAAATTTATAAGTCGCTGATGTCCGATTCAATTGATTAAGATTAAAATCATCAGCAAACATTATGTAATCAATGGAAGGATTGAATGTCACTGTATAAATCATCTTGTGCCTCCTAAAATTCGGTAATGTTGTGAAAACATTTCGTATGTTTCTAATTGTAAAACTGCATGTGAGGTTAAAATTGTTGCCTCATTTACCATTGGAACATGTGCAAAGTACACTTTATGGAATTTCGAAGTATCGGCCACAATAAATGTATTCAAGGCATAATTCATAGCTTCTCGTTTGATCAAACCTTCTTGCTCATCTGGTGTTGTCAGTCCATACTTTAAATCAATACCATTCATGCCTATAAAAGCTTTGTCAAAACGGTAACGTTGTAAAGACGCTAACGCATTAGGACCTACTGTGGCAAAAGTGGTAGGTTTCACCTCACCACCTAGTGTCAATGTCTTAATTCCATGTTTTAATAATTCTTCTATATGTGTTAACCCATTAGTCACCACTGTTATATCAGACGCTTCAATGTAAGGAATCATTTCGAGCGTTGTCGATCCAGCATCTAAAAACACGCAATCGTTATCTTGAATGAAAGTAGCAGCAAATCTGCCAATTTCTTGTTTTTCTTCCAAATTTTGTCGTCTTTTGTCTGTTAAATTCGGCTCTAATACAACGGATTGATTCAGTTTTGCTCCTCCATGAACCCTTGTTAATTTACCAATAGCTTGGAGTTTTGATAAATCTCGGCGGATTGTAGATGTACTACAACCAATTCTTTCGACTAATTCTTGTAATGACAAAAACTCTCGTTTAGAAAGTTCACGTAAAATTAATTCATGACGCTTTTCTGTAATCATCGTTTCACCTCATCTTCGCTATATTATAATGTATACGGTTTCTTAAATCAATCATTTTTTATCATTTTCATTCAAAAACAATCAAATTTAACTTTAATTTTGAACGTTTTCAGTCATATGTGCCGTTTACGAATGTTATTAACTAAAAAAGAGGCGATACAATCAACCTATATCGTTGATTGTATCGTCTCTTTTGTAATTAAGTCTGACATTGTAAGTAATGTCACTTTTCTAGAATTACGATGTAGCACATTTTCAATTTTCAAGCTCTAAAGTTTTTAAAAATGCCTTTAAATCATCTTGCATTGATGCATCTTTTAACGCGAATTCGATTGTCGTTTTGACAAAACCTAGTTTTTCACCAACATCGTAACGATCACCCTCAAAATCATAAGCATAAACTTGTGTATCTTTGTTTAAACGCTCAATCGCATCCGTCAATTGTATTTCACCACCGGCACCTTCACCTTGAGTTTCTAAATAACTAAAGATATCAGCTGTTAAGACATAACGTCCCATTATAGCTAAATTGGAAGGTGCTGAGCCAGCTTTCGGCTTTTCAACGAATTGTTCAACTTCATATCTACGTTGTTGTTGCGCGCATGGTTTTACAATACCATAACGATGTGTTTCATCTTCTGGCACTTCTTGAACTCCAATAACAGAATTACCTGTAGCATCATAAATATTCATCAATTGTTTTATTGCTGGTGTATCAGATTCAACAATATCATCACCTAATAAGACTGCGAAGGGTTCATCACCAATAAATTGACGTGCGGAGTATATGGCATGACCAAGTCCTTTTTGTTCTTTTTGTCTTACATAGAAAATATTAGCAAGTTCAGTTGAATATTTAACTTTCTCTAACAATTCATTTTTTCCTTTTGATTCTAATATCATCTCTAGTTCTTTTTGATTATCAAAATGATCTTCTATTGCACGTTTATGTTTACCGGTAACAATAATAATATCTTCAATGCCGGCACGTGCCGCTTCTTCAACTATGTATTGGATTGTTGGTTTATCTAATATAGGTAACATTTCTTTAGGCATTGCTTTAGTTGCAGGCAAAAATCGAGTGCCTAGACCTGCTGCTGGTATAATTGCTTTCTTTATCTGTTTCACAACGTTCATCCTTTTCATCAAAGTACTCATTTACATCTATTATTATAATAATGATAACCTGCTTTAGTTATTTATAAACAAAACAAAAAAATTCACATAAGTCGTTAACACAACTTATGTGAATCATAACATTTTTATTTTGTTTATACTATTTTAGCGCTGGTTGTGTAATAATTTTTCCAGACTTAGTAATTACTAATTTCAGCTCTTTTTTAGTTTGTACATCAACAAAAACATATAGCATTCCTTGTTTAGCTTCTTTAACTTTTTCTAATCGTGGTGTTTGGGTAAAATGATCTGTTGCATATTTTTGCGCGATGACCTCAGATTCTTGTGCTGACACATTTGGTTTTCGAGCTTCATCTTGTGGCACTGGTTTATATGCATCATCAAATATTACAGCATTTTCATGCTTATCAACTGTTACTCTATAAAAACTATGTGGTTTCTTAGCATTTTTGAATGTAAAAATATAATAATACGCCCCCTGACAAGTGTTGTCGATAGCGTAATCATTGTATTCGTTTTGTGAGTTATTATTATTATTCACTTTTTCTTGAGCAGCTTTTAATGCTACATTAAACGACGGCAAGTTAGCTTGTGCCACTTTTTTATTACTAGCATCATGAGAACTTTCTTCGGCAATAGGTACATAATCTTTAGCATTATAGGGTTTTTCTTCAGCTTTGTCACCTGTAATTGCAGCCTTCGCAGAATGGTTTTCATCTGTATTTATCAATGTTTTACCTTTCGCTACATTATCAAATGTTGAAAAGTTCGAAATCGTTTCGTGAACTTTTACTAACGCTTGTTGGTTAGTAGCTATAAAAAGAAGGAACGCTAGAAAACAGGCAAGCATAACAGCTACAATGCTTAATATTAAATTTTTCATAAACGCTCCTTTCTTTAGTATGTTTTATTTATATTTATATTAGCATAAAATGATATTTAAAAAGTTATATAGAATGCAACTTAAAATAAATGTAATCTCTGTAACAATATTAATAAATTCACTGGCTATGATTAACATCTTTGTCACATAGTAGTTATAATGGCCAATATTCTGATAATTCACAGCACAGCTATCTACATCAAAAAAACACTGTAGCGATTTGCTACAGTGTTTTTACTATATAATTTGCTAACAGTTAAGAATGCATCCCTTATCTGTTAGTTCCTTTTATAATATTACTTTTCTAACTAGCTTTCCTATTACGTCTAACTCTCAATACTCTTTCTATTCGAATTACAATAATGCCTATAATCATAACTAAAACAGCCATGTAAATTGGAAATTCAAAATTAATATCATACAAAGTTCCTGCAACTAATGGACCGATAAAGTTCCCCATACTAGTAAATGTGGAGTTCAATCCTCCAGCGAAACCTTGCCGATCACCTGCAATGTTTGAAAAATAATTAGTTATGGCAGGTCGTATCATATCAAAACCAATAAACACTACAAAGCTGACTACCATAATTGCCCAATAACTATTTGTTAGTGTTAGCGCAGCTAATATAATTGCTGAATAAATGAGTGCATATGTGATAAAAGTTAACTCACTAAAGTATTTCATAAATTTATCGAAGAAAAAGACTTGGAATACTGCACCAAATATCCCACCACCAGTAATAGCTATTGAAATATCTAAAGGCGAATAATGTGCTTTATCTGCAGTATATAATGGGAATAACGTTTCAAAAGATGAAAGCCCAAATGCCAATACTAAAGTAAGAATTATCGGTGTTAAGAACACTTTCCAATTAATTTTCGACAACAGCTCCGGCTGATATTTTGTAAAACCATCTGTGGTTGCTTTTTTCGGATTGTGAATAAATACTATAGAAAGTATTAAAGCTACTAAACCGCTCACACCTGCTACATAAAACGGTAAGCGATGTGAAAATTCTGCCAAAAATCCACCAATACCTGGACCTAAAATAAAACCTGAATTGATAATCGCAGACATGTAACCAAAGTTTTTCGCTTTATCTGAAGAAGGTGAGATATCCGCAATCATACCTGTAACACCTGGCATTACCATACCAGCACTAAATCCACCTAACACTCTTGAAATAATAAGCAACTCAAATGTATGACTTACTGCAAATAAAAACTCAGAAATTGCAAATAAGAATAACCCAATACAAATTATAAGTTTCTTTCCTAACTTATCTGCTAATGTACCACCAAAAGGTGAAATAATCATTTGTGCTAACGCGAATACAGCGACTAAAATACCTAAGTCACTACCTTTTAAACCTAGATCTTTTAAATATACAGGTAAAACAGGGACTACTAAACCTATACCTAAGAAAACTAAAAAGATATTAAAATATAAAACATAAAACTGTCTATTCATTATTCACCCTCCTTTTTGCATATGAAATGCAACTCACTTTTTATTGTATCCAAATTCAACTCAATATTACATAATATTACAATATTTTATTACATCTAACATAACTAATACAATAGTTAATTTAAACTTTAAAACATAAAATTACAATTGATAGTTATCTATATGTATAATAGTAATGAAATCATTTTTATGGAGGGTCAATATGGTATATCAAGTTGATGGAAATACAATCGTTTTAATTTTAGAACAAGGCGAAGATATCATCTCAGCCGTTACAGATGTTGCACGTGAACAAAATGGTAAATTTGGTACAGTTAGCGGTATTGGAGCTTGCGAAGGGGTCGAATTAAATTTTTACAATTTAGACACGAAAACATATGAAAAACAAACATTTAACGAACCATTAGAACTAATTAGTTTATTAGGTAATATTTCTCACATCGATGATACACCTTTTGCACATTTACATGCTACTTTTGGTACGAACCAATACCAAACTTTAAGTGGTCACCTGTCAAAAGCAATTGTATCTGCAACTGCTGAAATTGTGATCACGATGACTAATTTAGATATTAACCGTAAACATAATGATAACATTGGATTAAATCTATTAGATGCATAATAACTCAGTTAATTAGGTGACTTGATTTCCATACAGTTACAACCAACTACGTAGTGAAATCGGTCACCTTACTTATGCATTTTCATTAACACAAGTACTAATATATTATAATACTTCAAAATGTACCTCTTTGTTTTTTTATTGATTCCACGTCGTAAAACTAGTATTATTGAATCTCGTATTTATAAATTAGTTAATTACTTTAAATATATAATATAGAAATTTGAGTTCAGCTCAAATAAAAGAAAGGTGGTACTATGAAATCCCGCTATATTGCCCGCATTGCTTTTATTGCACTGTTGACGATTTCTTTGTTTAGTAATGATGTTTATAGTTTTATGACGTTAAATTTAATATTAGCTTATATTCCACTTGAATTATGCTATTTGCTGAACTTATTTAAACCTAAAAAAGTTTTCGAATGGCCATTATTCATTATATTTAGTCTAATCTTTATTTTTATGGTTCCTAATACCTTTTATATGGTCACTGACTTAATTCATTTAAATCAATTCCGCTTTAATTTTTACGCTGGTTTAACTATTATTGAATGGATTTATTTTACGTATTTGTTAGCTGGAGTTGCTTTAGCTACTTATTGTTTAACGCTCATCTATATCGAAATCAATCACTTCACTCAATATCGATGGTTAAATAACACAATCATTGTATTAATGATGTTTTTAAATGGTCTAGGTGTATATATGGGGCGCTTTTTAAGATTTCATTCTGTTTATTTAATTAACGAGCCTCTAAGTGTGTTACAAGATGTCGCACAAGCAATAAACCCAAGCACACTTGCTTTTATTGTACTCATGATGGTATTGCAATTACTTATCATTGTGTTTATGAAAGGAGTACGATTAGCGAAATGACATTGAATATAATTATCTTAATCGCTGTTATTGTGGTGCTACAATTAATTATTGGGCATTTACTACATGATGTTGGTTTTTCATTACTTCACAGCATTATTTTGATGTTATTTCCATTAGGTATCGGCTTGTTTGCCTTACAATTATGGTATTATGAACACCGTTATTCTAAATGGGCTGTACCATTTAACGTTAAATTAAGATTAAAATATATGTATATTCTAACTTTCTTTGAATATGTAGCTTTATACGTATGCATTGTTGTTATCACATAACTAAGATATTACATTATCTCGACTGTTATAATTTAATAAAAAATTCTGGTACATTTGAGTACTAAGTGTAAACACAAGTATATACAGTACAATATTAAACAAGGCTGGTGCATATCAAGCACCAGCCTCGTTTATGTCATATTTAAAATTGTTGTAATGCTGCTTTAACGTCTGTTACTGCTTTTGCAGACGTATCTAATTGAGCTTGTTCATCTGCTGACAGTGATAAAGTGACAATTTTTTCTATACCTTGTGCACCCAAAATTGTTGGTACACCTAAACATATATCATGATAGCCGTATTCACCTTTTAATAAAGCAATACTAGGCAACAATCTTTTTTGATCTTTAATAATAGCTTCTAACATACTATAAATTGCAGCTGCAGGTGCGTAATATGCTGAGCCAGTGCCCAATAATCCCACAATTTCTGCTCCGCCTTTACGCGTACGCTCAACAATCGCTTCGATCTTGTCTTGTGCCAGCAACTCAGCTAGTGGCACACCATTCACATTTGTCGAACGCACTAATGGCACCATGTCATCTCCATGTCCACCTAATACCAATCCTTTGACATCTTTTACGGAAACATTTAATGCATCAGCAATAAACGTTTGATAACGTGCAGTATCTAAAATACCTGATTGCCCTATCACATGACTTTTCGGTAGGCCTGATGCTTTATAAACTGTGTATGTCATAGCATCTACTGGATTAGTTAAGACAATAATTTTACATTGTGGTGAGTACTGGACGATTTGCTCTGTCACCTCACGCATAACCGCTTCATTTGTTTGAACAAGATCATCTCTGCTCATCCCCGGTTTCCTTGGAACACCTGCTGTAATAACTACGACATCTGAATCTTTCGTAGCTTGATAGTCAACTGCTCCCTCGACGTTACTATCAAAACCAAAAATAGGGCTACTTTCCAAAATATCTAATGCTTTTCCTTGTACCGGACCTTCTGATTTTGGTCGATCAATAAGTACTACGTCCGCTAGTCCTTGTTGTGCTGTAATAAATGCTAATGTTGCGCCTGTATTACCTGCACCTATAATCGAAACTTTCTGTTTTGTCATGCCATGCTCTCCTCCAGTGTATAACTCTGCTCTTCATTCACTTCATTATAACACTGGCGTCGTAACATTCAGAGGACAATTAGTAGTTGTATCTATTCAAATATATTAATTTAAATGATTACTTTTGCTTATTTTTACGAACACGTTTTAGCCATTTCCATATAAAGTAAATAACAATGAGTAGCAAAATAACATAGATAACTTTAGAGTAAATATCCATATAATAGACGATTTGATGCCAATTGCCACCTACTTTCATTCCTAAATAAATCAATACCATATTCCAAATAATTGTTCCGAGTGTACTAAAAATAACAAACACAGAAAAATTCATCTTGGTAATACCAGCAGGAATAGAAATTAAACTACGAATAAGTGGTACAAATCTACAGAAAAAGATTGTCCAGTATCCATATTTTTCAAACCAATCAAATGTCTTAGTTAAATCCGTTGATTTTACACGTAAAATTTTGCCATAGCGATTTACAAGTCGATATAACTTGTCTTCGCCAATCCATAAACCGATGCCGTATAGAACGATTGCACCGATGATTGATCCCAGTGTAGATGCCACTGTCACTCCTATAAAACCTAACGATGATTTAGTCGTCATAAAGCCACCAAATGTTAATATGATCTCAGATGGTATTGGTGGAAAAATATTCTCTAAAAATATCAGCAATGCTATTCCAAAATAGCCAAATTGTTCCATGAACTGTGTAATCCACTGTTCCATGTATTAACCTCACTTCTCCAATTTTGTTGTAATTCAAAAATACTGTGCTCTAAAGCATTTAGTAAAGCATTAGTTGCTCACATAAAAGGTTGCACAGCGATGTCTCAGCAATAATATGATATTTAACTAACCTAATAAATTATTAGTAGCTGCATATAAATACATAAGCAAACCAAATATACTACCAGCCATAATTGATAATATGAGTGTTAAAATCATAGTGCGCTTAAAATGACGAATAAATGAAACAAATAACAATCCAACATTATATATGAAAAACAAGCCAAAAAACGCCATCATAATATTAATATCGGGATAAACAATATTTAATAATAATATGACTACTGCAAACCCCAGAAATGGGAAATGAATAAAATTTCGTTCAAATTGCTTTTGCTTTTGCCAATGTTGTTCTTGATTATTAGCCATAATACTTACTCCTTTTTTACGGTATATCGTGACCTAACGATGCAGTATAAATATCAAACCATTCTTGATCTGACAGTTTAATATCAAAACCTGCCAAAGCCTCATCAACCCGAGAGATTTGATGTGTACCTATAACAGGTAAAATTGCTGCGGGATGTTTATTTAACCATGCCATTATGATACTTGAAGTAGATGTTTGATATTTTTGAGCTAACGGTCCAATAATTGCCATAATTCGTTTTGCTTTGTCATCTGCTAAATCAAATAGCTTCCCACCCGCTAAAGGACTCCAAGCCATAACCTTAACATTATCTTGTTGCATATAATTTAATGTCCCGTCTGTCATAATGTCTAATGTATATGGTGAAACTTCTAATTGATTCACAGTTATATGCAATTTATCGCACACTAAACATTGATTTAATAAATCGTATTGTGATTTATTAAAGTTAGATACACCAAAAGATTTCACTTTACCCGCTTTTACCAAATCCATTAAAGCGTCAGTGATTTCATTCGGGTCCATTAATGGAGAAGGTCTGTGTATCAATAATGAATCCAAATAATCTACATTTAGTTCTTGCAATGAACGGTCAACAGACTGTTTTATATGTTGTCTACTGTGATCATATCGATGACCTGTCGTCCACGATAACCGTTCAGAAGGCAATACAATACCACATTTCGACACAATTTCAATTGAATCTCGTAATTCAGGTGACAACTTCAATGCTTCACCAAAAATACCTTCGCAACGATAATCTCCATAAATATCCGCATGGTCCATCGTCGTTATACCGCGTTCTACTAATTCGTGTAAATAACGATTTAGCTCTTGCGGCGTCCATTGCCAATCGTGCGCTCGCCAAAAACCTTGAATAACTTTAGAAAAAGAAACATATTGATTAATTTCGACTTTATCCATCGTTTGACACATCCTTATCTCACATTTTATATTTTACGTAAATTGTAGCATTTCCAAATCGTTCCTCAGCCTTACTTTATCCAACTGTTCTCCTATAAGGACTACATTTAACGGTTTATCTTCCTCAATAACAAAAAAATCAGGCAAACCATATGCATATTGAAATTCATAAGTAACTTCAGGCTCATCACGAAACTTCACGTATCCCTTTAATCTTAGAACATTATCGGGTAGCCGTAAAATATATTGATAAAACAATTGCCTATCTATAGGTGATGTAAACTTATAATGTAATCTTTCTATGCCATGATGATGACCATGATATGATGTGTGCATATTCGAGTGTTGTCCAACTGATTCAAACGTTAACTCCTCGATATTGGCATACTCTGTAAAATGTACACTTGCTGTAGCATTTATACTGCTTAATGCCGTTGTGAGCTGTGCTTTATCTTCATTGACCAAATCCATTTTATTCAATAATATGACATCACAAACAGATAACTGCGCCTCCATAAGTTCCATTGTTTCATTAGTATATTGTGCTCGTTGTATAAATCTAGGTGCATCAGCAACACCGATAACCATTGGTTGCTTAATATAATCTACAATGTCTGGATCTTGGCATGCTACTATAATGTCAATCGGATGGGCAATACCTGTTGCTTCAATAATAATATGTTGCGTATCATTTTGATTTATCAAATATTTTAGTTTCGCTAATAATTCCTGTTTTAAATCGCAACATACACAACCGTTCAAAATAGAATATATATTCACATTAGATTGCTCAATCCGGCTATTAAAGTCAGTATCGCCATATTCATTAATAATAATTTTAACATTCTCATTACTATTTAATAATCTTTTTGTATAATTATAAAGTAAAGTAGTTTTGCCACTTCCGAGAAATCCTGTTACAATCGATAATGATATTTTATGATTTATATTATTTTTCAAACTATCCACTCATTTCTTATACAAATGTTTGCACAAAAGTTAAATTAAACATATAATTGACCTTTTACTTGATAAAATATTAGATATCTTCTAAACTTTAATTATACTTTTTATTTTAGCATGGCACAGTACAAAAGTATGTTTGCAAATGAATTCTATACAACATAGACGGATCCAATCCGATACACAGAGAAAAATTACGGATAGAATGTCTGGAGGAGAACTTAATGTCTGAGCAACTTAATTTAAAGGAGCAACTTTGTTTTAGTTTATACAATGCACAAAGACAAGTAAATCGCTACTACTCAAATAATGTCTTTAAAAAATATAAACTAACATATCCACAATTTTTAGTTCTAACAATATTGTGGAATGAATCACCTGTAAATGTTAAGAAAGTCGTTACTGAATTAGCATTAGATACTGGCACAGTATCACCGTTACTAAAAAGAATGGAGCAAGTTGATCTAATCAAACGTGAGCGATCTGAAATTGATCAACGTGAAGTCTTTATTCATTTAACTGAAAAGAGTGAGTCCATTCGTCCTGAATTGGATACAGCTTGTCAAGATGTTGCAGTTGCGTCTTCATTAGACGAAACAGAATCTGCTGAACTCAACAGATTACTTGATAAAGTTATAACTGCATTTACTGACGTTAAAACAAAATAATTTTTGCCCATGTTAAATTTAAAAGTGGAAGATATGTAAATTAAATCATTAAATATAGTTATTTATATAGAGAGGTCAAACAATCTTGTTTGATCTCTCTATATATTTATACTGACTTATTTAAGGTCATTATTTGATACAAATAACCGCGTTGTCCTAGTAAATCTTCGTAAGAGCCTGCTTCTATAATCTTTCCATCAACTACGACTACAATTTTATCAAACTGTGGTAACAGTCTTAAATCATGAGTTGCTATTACTAGAGTTTGCGCATATTTATGAATTAAATCCATTACACGTTCTGTATGATAAATGTCTAAAGCTGTTGTTGGCTCATCTAATATCCAGATTGGTTTGTTGTTTAATAATAATCTAGCGATGCCGATACGTTGTAATTCTCCTCCTGAAACAGTATCACCAACTAAAGTTAGTGGTGTATTTAATGCAAAATGATCCAAGCCAAGTTTTACTAATGTTTCTTTTATTACACTATCAGGTTGAGACGTAAAGAGATTTTCTTTTAATGTACCATCAAACACTTGTTGCGTTTGTAACATACCGTTGAGCAGCTTATATTTGTCCTCATTTGTGATGTTATGCAACTGTTGATTATTAAGTTTAATTTCTCCTGCTTCGGCTTGATATAAGCCTAACATCAATTGTAATATTGTACTTTTCCCCGAACCAGAAGGACCAATGAGTGCTACATGTTCACCTTCAGCCACTTCTAAATTAATATTACGTAATACAGGTACGGATTGATTCCAATATTTAAAATCTACATTTTGTACAGATAGTTTTATAGGGTGAGAAGCATCATATGAAAAACGTTCTGTACCTTGTGTTATTGGATGCGCCATTACTTCATTGACTTTCGACAGTGCATCATCGGTATCTGCTTTATAATATGCTACATTGCTCATAGGTACTGCTTGTTCAAACAACGTTAGCATCATTAACACAATACTTGTTAAATAAACGACATCAAATTGTTGCTCTTGTACTTGCACCACTCCAAGATACAATGTGAAAAATAATGCAAGCATTGAAATAATATTTAAGATAAAGTCGTATAGTGTTAAAAAACGTTGTTCTTTCAATTGCGCCTTACTATATGCTGTTAGCGAGTTATCTAACATCATTTTATAATTATGCTGTTGTTCAAAACGTTGTAATTCAGCATATCCTGCCTTATAGTCATAAAAGTGATTTAAAAATTCATTTTGCTTTTTATTTTTATACGCTTTAATCTTGGTTGCGCGTTTAGCACTTAACCATGGCACGATGCCTAACGTAATAAACATACTCACAAAAATAATCAATGCATGTGTATATGAAAATGCAAACATAACAATTATAGATATAATCGTCGTTATCCCAATCACTACAGGAGGATAATATACACGTAGATAAATATTTTGTAGGGCTTCAATTCTACTCACCATATTAGATAAAAGTTCAGTCGATTTAAATCTTCTATAAACATCTGGTATCACAGGAATTAAACCTTTAAAAAACTGCACGCGCACATCTCGTAACATGGTAAATGTTGTACGATGTGACAACAGTCTCTCAGCATACCTAAAAATCGCTCTTAGAAAACCAAATAATTTCACTGATACAATCAATATCATTAATGCAAATAATGGTGCTCCTAAAGCACTTTGTGTCACCATGTATCCACTTAAAAAGAACATAGCTAATGCAACGACACTACCTAACACGCCTACTGCTATTGCACTTATTAAATCTTTATCTGCTTTAAAATGAATTCGTGGCTTCACTCTGGTTCACCACCCTTTTTATTTTCTACTGACATGACCTGATCTATAAATTTCACACTACCATTTTCAATATAAACACGTCTGTCTGCATATTGAATTGTGCTATCACGGTGAGCAATATAAATTATCGTTGCTGCTTGAAATTGTCGATGAATGACATCCTGTATAATTGTTTCAGTCTGTAAGTCCAACCCTGTTGTTGGTTCATCAAACAAGACAATATCAGGCTGTAACAATAAAACTCGTGATAGTTCAATACGTCTCATTTCTCCACCTGAGAGCATTTCTCCACCTTCACCGATATGTGTATCAATACCATGTTTAAAAGCAGCAACTTTCTCTTTCAAGCCTACTAAATTCAACATTTTATAAACCTGTGCCTCAGTGATTTCATCATTAAACATTGTTATATTATTTTTAATTGAAGTATTAAAAATATAAGGTGTTTGGCTCAATATGCCGAAACGCAATTGTCTAGAAGCCACAGTTAGCTCACCATTAGTAACTGGTAATTGCTGAGTAATAATCTGCGCAAGTGTTGATTTTCCAGCGCCACTAGGACCAACTAACGCGATTTTTTCACCTTTCGTTATTTCCAAATTAATATGCTGTAATGCATACGATTGCGCACCTTCATACTTAAAACTTACATCATGCAGTTTAACAATCGATGATGTTGACATGTCATGTTGTTGTGGTCTTGCAACTGGATTTATCGTCGGCTCTTCTAAAAAATCGAATACTACATCACTTGAGCCCTCACTTTGTTTTCCGCTGTGGAACGATTGTCCTAAATCCTTAATTGCATTGTAAAATTCTGGAGCTAAAATAATAGCTATTGCTGCAGTTTTAAAATCGATATTATTAAATAATATAAGTCCTAATCCTGCTTCTAAAGCTACTAAACCTATGCCTAGCATCGTAATAAACTCCAGCATAAGGCCTGATAAGAATGCACTTTTTAAAATACGCATTGTCAAAGTTCTAAAATGTGTACTTTCTTCATACAATTCTTGCTCAGTTCTAGCTGTTTGATTAAAGAGTTTTAATGTAATTAGCCCTTTAACTTTGTTTAGAAACTGTTGGCTAAATTGATTTAAGTAAGTCATTTTATCTTTAGATTCATCACGTGTTTCCAACCCAAAAATGATATAAAACAACGGGATAAAAGGTGCAGTCACTAACATTATAAGTGCTGTGTTAAGATGTATAAAAAACATAGCACCAATAATAAAAACTGGAATCATCATTGATTTAAATACTTGCGGAAAGAAATTACTAAAAAATGGAGCTATGCCATCAATGCCTTCCGTAACCACATTTATTTGCTTGCCTATAGGCGATTTAGACGCTTTTTCAATAACTTGTTGCCTTAAACTATTTTTAATTCGATTAGCCATCGTATCTCCAATTGCTAAATTCAACATATTAAACACTGCTCGAGCAATTAATACAAAAAAGATAATTATCAATAATGATGTCAATTGAAACTGTTGTTGAATCAGCACTTTATCCAAAATTACGCCTATCGTTATATTTTGAAATACTACAGTCAATGCGAGTAAAATACTGACTAAAAACATCAAAATCGGAAAAATTTTATATTCTAACGCTAATTTTGTTAATCTTTTCACAAATATCACCTTTAATATATTATAAATGGTTTTAGCGATTTTTAAATTAATTCGTTTTATATTTACACAAAAAAAGTAACTGCTATACATATTTTTGTCACAATACAAAGCACATGTTATGATAACAACGTCAATACAAAGTTGAGCTGTACTTAGTTTATCTATCACGGAACTTTGATACATGGTATAGTATACTGCTCATACTTTGGTCCCAAATTGCATAATTCTAATACATTTTTAAAATTCATTATGCTATTATGAAAAAGGAAAATGTATATAAAATTTAATAAGTACGATGAAAGTAGGTAAATTATGGTAATACTTGAATTGATTAAAGGTATCATTCTAGGTATTGTTGAAGGTTTAACAGAGTTTGCGCCTGTATCTTCTACAGGTCACATGATTTTAATTGACGATATGTGGTTGAAATCCACAGAATTTTTAGGTTCTGAATCTGCTTTCACCTTCAAAGTGGTCATTCAACTTGGTTCCGTTTTTGCCGCGGCTTGGGTTTTCCGTGAGCGCTATTTTGAAATGTTACATATTGGTAAATACAAAGCCGAACCATTGGACGGCGTTGACCAAAAGCCTAAACGACTAAATTTAATTCATATTGTCGTAGGTATGATACCTGCTGGTATCTTAGGTCTTCTATTTGATGATGTCATTGAAAAATACTTATTTAGCGTACCTACAGTTATGATTGGCCTTTTCGTTGGTGCAATTTATATGATTGTAGCAGACATGTATAGTAAAAAAGTCAAAAATCCGAAAACAGTAGATCAAATCACTTATGTTCAAGCATTTATTATTGGTTTGTCCCAAGCTATTGCTATGTGGCCAGGATTTAGTAGATCTGGTTCTACAATTTCTACAGGTGTACTAATGAAAATGAACCATAAAGCAGCTTCAGACTTTACATTTATGATGGCTGTACCTGTCATGCTTGGTGCTAGTGGTCTATCGCTAGTTAAAAATATAGAATTTATTCATGCAAATCAAATTCCATTCTATATTTTAGGATTTTTAGCAGCATTTATTTTTGGTTTAATTTCAATCAAATTATTCCTACACTTAATTAGTAAAGTTAAGTTATTACCTTTTGCAATTTATAGAATCATCTTAGTAATTATTATTGCTATCTTGTATTTTGGTTTTGGTATTGGTCATAACATTACTGGTGCATAACTATTTTACAAAATTATACCTTTAATTAAAAATTGTGTGACAGAGGCTGGGACAATCAATATTGTCCCAGCCTCTTTTCATATTGGCAATAGACCACCTTATTTTACGTTATGTCCCCTCTCCTATATACATGCATTACACAACACTCTCGTCCTGTCCCTCTTACAGTTAACCTTAAATTTCTTCTATTTATATTTTAGATAGCTTTCAATACAAATGTCGTTTAATTTACGGTATCATAGGGTAATAATAACTTAGTATATTTATATGGAGGCAACGTGTATGGACAAAAAGCAATTAGTGAAAACACTAATCAATGTAGTACCAATTATAATAGTTCCGCTAATTTTAGAGCGTAAGCGTATTAAATCACATCCAGATGTGAAAAAGGCTTCTGAAGCAACAGCTAAAGCTTCAAAAAATGTCGCAACAAAATCAATTCAATTTAAAGATGTTGTTGTTGATAAATCTGGTAACGCTAAAGACTACGTGGTTACCAAAAAACATAATATGGATGAAAAGCGTCAGTTAAGACAAATCGCAAAAGAACATGATCCTGCTTATATCCAAAAACAAGAAGCTAAAGCTGTTAAATCAGATTATAAAGAAGCAGAAAAGCTAGATAAGATCTTACAAAAACAAATAGACAAACGTCATAAAGAAGAAGCCAAAGCACGTGAAGATAATAAGAAAGAACGTATTAAAAATATGAAAAAATCCAATAAGCATATGGAAAAAGTTGGGTTAACACCTGGAAAACTTGATGATAAAACAGAGAAAAAAGGTGAAAAACTAGCAAAAGACAACAGCAAAGATATTTCAAAATTGGATAAACGTTTGCAAAAGAATATCGATAAACGTCATAAAGCCGAAGCAAAAGCGCTGGATAACAACAAAAAAGATCGTTTAGCAGAGTTCGAAAAGTATAAAAATTACGATGCTAAAAGCGTTATTAAACAACGCAACGATAGCGAGAAACAATAACGCATGATACAAATCATTATCGACGGAGATGCTTGTCCTGTTACCGATTCAGTAATTGAATTGACTAAGGGGACAGGCATTTTTGTTACAATTGTCCGCAGCTTTAGTCATTATTCTACAGTTATCCAGCCACAACATGTAAAAATAGTTTATGTTGATGATGGACCTGAAGCAGTGGATTATAAAATTGTGCAGTTAGCTAACTCGGATGCTATTGTTATAACTCAAGATTATGGTCTTGCTAGTTTATTGCTCGATAAAGTCGCCGTCGTCTTACATCATAGTGGAAAACAATTTACTTATGACAACATCGATAGATTATTAGCTACGCGTCATGCACATGCTCAATATCGCCGCAGTGGTGGTAGAACTAAAGGGCCATCTAAGTTTACAGCGCAAGATAAAGCTGATTTTAATGCAGCCTTCCAAGCTGTGTTAACTCAATTTGATTAGCAGGAGGTAAATGCATGAAAAGAATAGCAGTATATTGTGGGGCCAGTAAAGGTAATGACGATATTTATGTTAAAGAAGCCTATGCCCTAGGAAAATATATGGCTAAACAAGGTTACGAACTAATTTTTGGTGCTGGTTCAGTAGGTATTATGGGTGCTATTGAACAAGGTGTTTTAGATCAAGGCGGTAAAGCCATTGGTGTTATGCCTAAATCGTTAGATGAGAAAGAAATTACTAGTCAAAAAGTAAGCCAACTCATTTTAGTAGATTCTTTACATGAACGTAAGGCTAAAATGTCAGAGTTAGCCGATGCTTTTATTATGGCTCCAGGTGGTGCTGGTTCATTGGAAGAGTTCTTTGAAACATATAGTTGGTCTCAAATAGGCATCCATCAAAAACCAATAGCAATTTTTAACATCAATGGTTTTTTCAATCCATTACAACAGTTAATTCAACACATGATTGATGAAGGTTTTATCGATCAAAAATATCAATCATTGGCACCACTTTGTGCTACAAAAGAAGAATTATTAACATGTCTCAATCAATATCAAGCTCTTGGTGTACGTACGTATGATTAATCAATGCGCACAAAACAAGGTACAAGCGCGCGCTATGTGTGCATGTACCTTGTTTTATTTAGTTATATCTTTAAGTTGAATATGATATCTCACATGTCTCTTTAACGGATGATAATTACTTAAGTCGGGATACTCAAAGAAATCGAATTGCTCCATACCAATTTTTTTCATCACTCGAATAGAAGCCTCGTTTTGCTCAGCTGCCAACGCATATATATGCTCAAATCCTCGCTCCTTGGCATAACTTAATACTGCTTGTGCACCCTCTGTCGCAATACCATTATCCCAAACTTCCGGAATTAATCGCCATCCTATTTCATAAAATGGTAGCTCAGTAAACTTGTATTTACTATTTTTAGGAACATAGTTTAATCCTATAAATCCTAGCCATCCATTTGTTTCTTTTAACTCAACCGCAAACAACCCTACACCAGTTTCTTTAATGATATCATCCATTTTCTTTAGATCTAGTTCTGAACGTCGATAACTCAATAGGCTAGGGAAAAATCTTCTAACTTGTTGATTGGCATTCATTTGTTGAAATGGTAAAACATCTGCCTCACGCCAGTCTCTTAAAATTAATCGTTCTGTCTCAATATAAACTGTCATCATTCACACCTCGAAACTTGTCTAAATTATTCCTGTTTATATAAAAGTAACGCGTTATGATTTATTCATATCGCGCTACTAATGTTGTGAAATTGTCCTCATTTATTTTAAGCTTTTGTAATATAGCTAATTAATTCTACATTAACTGCAATCTCTTTCAAACGATTTCTATCTGATTTTGGTGCTGTAAACGTAGCATCAATAAAATCATTTTGGTGATTTAACTGATAAGTCGCTACAAAAGTATCCGTATCTGACTCAAAATTAGGTAAATGCGCGATTACACGTTTAATTTCTCCAGTCGAATCTTTAATTTGTCGTCCAGTAATATTTTCTAATTCTCTACCCAATTCAGGTAAAGTAATCGCACGACCTTCTAACAAATCAAAATCTTGTTCATGCATGATTTTCCCTTCTTTCTATAGCATTTCAATTGTGTTTTCATTATATTTGATTCATTATTAATAGATTTGAAAAATTTAGAGTATAAATTTCCAAATAATCGTTATTATTAACTGTCTTGTGTCATAAATATTTTAATATATGCTCTTGAATACCCTTTATTATCTTCATTAAACGTGGTGTATTCATAATATGAAAATATTGTAACACAATTTGTTATCATTATTAAATAACTTTTCTATTAATTACGCATATGTATCATACAAAAATGATATTTACGTTCGCTCACTTAGGATGCAATATCTTCATGATTTCTGTGTTAGCCGTTTAATCTTCACTATCACTGTCAGCTTTTGCATCTATTTCTTTTTCAATATCAGCAGCTTCTTTTTTCAATTTATCACGCTCTTTAGTTACTTCTTCTTTTTGTTTTTTAAGCTTTTTTTGTTCTTTTTCAAGTTTATCAATATCTTTTTCTAAAGATACTTTTTCGTCACTTTTGCCACATGCTGATAAAGTAATTGTAGCAGCAAGTATTAGCGCTAACCATTTTTTCATCATATTGCTCCTTCGTTCTTATTGTCTTAAGGTTATTTTATCATTATTCTTTCTTGTCTTCATGTTTGGATTGTAAAGATTTGGTCATGATAACTTTTTGTGTATGATATCCCAAATATTCGTTAAGCTTTTGCATCGCTTCATTTGTTATATCTACTGTTCCTTGAATGCTAAGTGCCCCCATTGAGATGGCCCATTGTTCAATTTGTTGTTTTAATTTAGTGGCAATGCCTTGGTGTCTATATGTTTCGACAACGTATATCATTTCTATCGTCACGCTCGTTGTTGCTTCATCAAAATGCCCCCATATAAATGCAGCCATTTGTTCTTCATGTGCTATACATAAAATCATATCTCGAGAATATTTTAATCTATGTATAATCATTTCTTCTCGGAGTGCAATTTTAAAAGCTGATGGACTTGGTTGTTTCGCAGCTTGTGCAAGTTCACTTTCTTGAATTTTGGCCATTTGATTAATCAAACTTTTATCTTTAGTAGTAAGTTGTTTCATGTCATTCCTTTCTTTACGCTTCATATTGATTTATTGTTCAATATTAGTCATAATGTGTTTACTATAATATTTTATAAAAAGGATAGTTAAAATCAAATGAAATCTACTGAAAAATTGATGCGTGAAAATAATGTTAAGGCACTGCGTTTAAATAATACTGACAGAGATATTTTCGACAATTATACCACTTTTGTTCGAGCTGATTTGAGCGTTAATCCTCATGATTCTGAAAAAATGCTTAATCGCATTTTAAAAGAGTTGCTGAAGGCTGAAGATAACGGTGAACATGCATTGGATTTCTTTGATCACGACCCGAAAGCACATGCTAAAAAAGAGCTAAAAAAGCTGCCAAATGAAACAGTTAAAAATATTTTCAAATATATCGTTGAACATTTCTTCTTATTTTTTGGTTTGTTTTGCTTTTTAAAAGGGTTTATTGGGTTTTTTATCGGCGCTAAAAAATTTTATTTGTATTCATTTCCAATTACATTAATTATTGGTTTTATTATTATCTTTTTATTTATATGGATGGTTTTTAAAACTGTACAAATCCAATGTTTTACCAAATCAAATTGGATTTGGTTAGCAAACTACAGTGGTATTATTGTATTAATCTGTGCAATTTTTTATGTATTTTTTCTGCCACAATCTTATATGACATTTGGCCCATATTTATTAATTAGTAATTGGACATTTATTATTATTTCACTCGTTATCACACCAATAGCTGCCTATTTCGATTATCGACGAGTGAACAAAGACTCAAATACTTCCCTATAAAAATAGCCTGAGTTAAGTATTAGCATAGTCGTTAAAAAGACTATAACTTTCTTAACTCAGGCTGTTTTCAATTAAACAAGTGTCCCCTCTTTTTTCTCTACACGAATACTAATAACTAAGAAAATTAGACCAATCAATGTTAATATTGGTGCTATTAAACTCAATGATGCTATTGGTAGATTCGTTACTACCACACCACCAAGAAATGCGCCTAAAGCATTTCCTAAATTAAATGCGGATTGGTTTAATGTACTTGCCAAGGTCGGTGCTTCTTGTGAAATTAATGTACTCTTGTATTGTAATGAAGGACTCATACTAAATCCTATTAATCCAAAGAAGAACACACCTGCAACCATTAAAATTCCATTCATTTGAATGAAGTATAATAAAATGAAGTATAAAATAAACATAATAAAAATAATTTTTAATGCTTTATTTAAATTCCAATCAGCAAGTTTACCACCTACAATATTACCTAACGTAACGCCCACACCAAAAATGATTAATAAATATGAAATTAAATTTTCTTGAATATGAGACACTTCGATAAGAACCGAGGAAATGTAAGTAAAGTATGCAAAAACACTACTGAAACCAAATAACGTTACTGCTAACGTTAACCACAGACGTTTTTCTTTTAAGATTTTCAATTCTGTTTTAACAGAAGTTGCCTCTTGTTTTTTAGTCATTGGCACAAAGAAAATAATACCGATCAACGCCATTGCACCAATTATGGATATGATAATAAACGTCATCGGCCATCCAAAGTTTTGACCAATTAATGTACCAAATGGTACTCCTAAAATATTACTAAGGCTTAGTCCCATAAACATTAACGCCATAGCACTAGCTTTATATGCTGGTTTTACCATACTAGCTGCTAATATTGAGCCAATACCAAAAAATGAACCGTGCGCTAATGAAGTAATAATACGACTTGTCATCATAAATCCATAAGTCGGACTCAATGAGGCTGCAATATTACCTAAAATAAAAATGCCCATCAGCACAAGTAATAAATATTTTCTGTTCCATTTTATAGTTAACATCACAAGAATTGGGCCACCAATTGCTACGCCTAATGCATAACCTGTAATAAGTTGTCCCGCTTGGCTCACTGTTACATCAAAATCTCTAGCTATATTTGGTAACAAACCCATAATAACAAATTCGGTCATGCCAATTGCGAAAGCACCTATCGCCAGCATCCATATCGCTACAGGATATTTCATCTATAATCCCTCCAATTTCTTTTTTTACACATGAGTGCGATTATACTAAATCAACGAAAGTCATACAAGAGGCGTGCTCACATCTTTTCATATTCTTTTCATTGCAAAAATATCATAATTGTAACGCCCTGTTAGTCGTTAGCGTTTACATAATAATAAAAAAAAGAACAAATTAGATTCACCCTAAAAGGGTAATCTAATTTGTTCACTTATGTGCTAATTCTCTACATGCAACAGTAAACTGTTTGCTTGAAATTCTTTATGCGCTTATCTACTTTAATTGATTAGTAAAGCATCTACAAAGAACCAAATAACCATCAATAACATAATTAACGCTTGAGCAAGTGAGCTCGCTAAAAATGCCACGATAGAACCATAGCTTGCACGTAGCGCTTTTTTAAAGTTAGGTTCTTGAATAAGTTCTACAATAAGAACTGCTAAAAAAGGAATAATTAAAATACCAAATGGTGGAAAGACAAAACAACCAATAATCACACCAATAAATGCTGCATACTCACTTAATTTGGATCCACCAAACTTATTCACAAAATATTGATTCATTATAAAATCTGCTAATAAAATAAATATAGTTAGCAATACCATTGAGACATAAAATACCCATGATAAATTGCCATTATGAAATCCAAACTGATAAATTAAAAATCCTACCCACAATACAAGTACCGATGGGATAATTGGTTTAATCAATCCTATAAATGCTAATACAAATGACGCAATTATTAGTAACCATAAAATTAAAGTCATGTTATCTACTCCAGTACTTCGTCCGTATATTTATGTTCTTTCGTTATTGCAATCAGCAACATACCGAGAAAAATCGCTATTGCCGATACAAAAAACACATTCCCTAATCCTACAACATTACTCATCCAGCCTCCAAGTAAGTTACCACAAAGTTGTCCAATAACCATAGCGTTAGCAAACAATGTCGATGCATATCCTGGATAGTCAGGTAAAATATCTTGGAAATAGCTAATACCTAAACCGAGTAAAATAGCTAGGAAGATAGCCAAAAATACTTGTCCTATAAGCATCATAATAACATTATCAAAAACGCCAATACTAAAGTAAAACAGGCCACCAAATAGTCCACCTAAAATCAGTAACGTGCGTGTTTGCATTTTAGCAGAAAGCATTCCTAATATAACCATAAATGGAACCTCTAAGCCAGCACACAAACTCGCTAAATAGCCCACATATTTTTCATCTTCTTGTAAGTAATTAGTAACAAATAGAGGCATATTCAATGTGTACATCCATTGCCCGATATGTAATAAAATAAATGCAATAAACGGAATAAATAACGTTAAATCTTTTAACATATTAGGTGCCGATTTTTCGACATGGGTAACATCTGACGCTTTAGGAGCAGTCTTAATATCTTTGAAGAATACGAGCTGTAACGTTAGAGTAAATAAAATAACTGCTATCGTTCCTCCAAATAACCCAGCATATCCGTTTAGCGCTAACAATCCTGTACCTATTAATGGGCCGAATAAAAAACCAAAAGAAAACATCGACCTTAACACTGCATTGGCAAATTTAGCTCTATCACGTGACGTGGAAGCATTGATTGATTCTCTAGCTGAAGCATACATTTGAGGCATTGCCGGAGCAAATAAACCTTGGAATATGGCATACATAGCCATAAAGATCCATATTTCCTTAACAAAAAAATAAATAGAAAAACTAATAGCACCCATGAATAAGGCGGTGATAATTAGAAATTTTCTATTTATATTACGTGTGTCTGAAAACCTCGCCACAATTGTATTAACTGTAAATTGACTAATAGCTGCTAGTGCTAACAAAAGGCCAAATTGCACAGTTGACATTCCTAATTCATTTGTAGCAAATAGCACTAAAAACGGTACTGTGATAGATATACCCATACCAAGTAGCATCATATTAGTGACAAATAATTTATAATTTTTAATATGCAACAATTCTGCAAACATGAAAATCCCTCTATCCTATTTAAAATCTATTTTACATATTCCATCACTAATTGTATAAATGACTCTACTTGAGGTAGTTGTACCATACTTGAATCGTAACTCAAATAAGTAGACCTAATTAAAGGTTGGTCTTCAATATTCACTCGTGTAAAGTCAAACTGATCTCGATCAATGTGTCTCATCATTATCTCAGGTAAAATAGTTACACCAACACCGTTCATCAACATTTCTTTACACGTCGCTACTTGATCGACGGTAATCATTGCATGATAATCTTCACCGAGTTGATTACTGTACCATTCTTTAATTTGATTAATATAAATTGGGTCTGCTTGAAATTCGATAAAAGGTAATTTACTAGATTCCTCACGTCGATTTTGAGGCTGAATAAAATAATGTTCATCGTTGAATAAATGAGTATTGCTTAAATTCATAATTTTATTGCCACGAATAATCATGACATGATAGTCTCTATGATTTGCTTTAATTTGTTCACTTGATCCTACTTGAACTTGTATTTCAACATTAGGAAATTGTCTAGTATATAAATTCAACACTTCCGGTAATAATGTTTGACCAATGAGTGAAGAACATCCGATTGAAATTGTACCGTTTACTTCGCCAATGTGCGCTTGCATTTTATCTAAAAACAATCGTTCCCTATTTAACATGTCTTTGGCATGTTCGATAATCATTGATCCTTCAGTTGTCGTAATAAGTTGCTTTTTTGTCCGTATAAAAATATCTACACCAAAAGCATTTTCTATCGCTTTTAGTCGTTGTGTCACTGCTGGTTGTGAAATGTATAACATTTCTGCAGCTTTGCGTAACGTTTTGGTTTCGTCTAACGTTGTTATTAAGCGATAATCTTCGATCTTCATTTTATCCCCCTATTGATATATGCAATTACTTTTAACTACAGGTGTAATTGTACGCCATTACTACTTATCATGCATTAGTTTACACGCAATTTATTATATTCGAACTGGATATTATTGAATCATTTTTTTAAGTCGTGATTAGATTCAGACTTTTGCTGTGATACACGCTGCACTTTTTGCTTAGTATGTTGCTGTTTAACATGATGCTTCCCTTGCTTATGCCCTTTATTATATTTAGGCTTATTTTTGATTTTGTGGTAACAATACATAATTTTTTCCTGCATTTTGGGAAAATCTGCATCAATTTTCAACATAAGTTGATGTGCAATAACATATGCCTCATGATATTGTTTACGAGAAATCTGCTTTTGATCTAATGCACGCTTTAAATCATCTTCATCTACCAATTCATATTCACCATTTGGCAATACTAGAACATCCAAACACAAATCTAGCGTGCGTGCATTACCTTTTTGTGTAATGTTTTTAATATTGACGTCAAAATAATATTCCAATGGATTACCTTTATCATCTATCATAACCGTAATACTATAGCGTTTCTTTTCAGGTAATATTTGTAGCCATTGGTAATTATCGTCTGCAACTATTATATTTTTGCCAACTACCGTAACTTCTAATGGCTCTTTTACTTTTTTCATAGTAACTAAGCCAATTATGCCTTTAAATTTGTTATTGTTTACTTTTACTTCAGCATATTCTCTTTCTACGATTCGACGCCAGTGACGTTTATCGATATATTTTACTTTCACTGTCACCAACTCCTTGCTTTTTATTATATAAAAATGGTGGCTTAATGTCATCTATCCAATTTGTAATAATTCCAGTTTAATTTATTCCCATTGTACTATATTTTTTACTTTTAAGCCTTTTTTGACAATTCCGACTAAATTTGTTATATTTAGATATATTTTCTGAAAATTCTAAACATAACGGAGGTAGCAAAATGGCAAAATTAACAAGACCATTTAGAGCAGATCATGTAGGGAGTTTATTACGCCCTCAAAAGCTAAAAGAAGCCAGAGCTGCTTTTGAACAAAATGAAATTGATGCAGATGAACTTAAAAAAGTAGAAGATACAGAGATTGAACGTATTATCGAAAAGCAACTTGAATTAGGCTTACATAGTATTACAGATGGAGAATTCCGCAGAAGTTGGTGGCATTTTGACTTCTTAGAAAATTTAGAAGGTGTTGAAGGCTATACGCCAGAGCATGGCTTAACTTTTGAAGGCGTTGAAACACGTAGTCACAATGTACGGATAAGTGATAAGGTAGCATTTAATCCTAACCACCCACATTTTGATCATTTCAAATTCTTAGTCGATAAAGTAGACGATAGAGCAATTGCTAAAGTGTCAATTCCAAGTCCAAACCAATTGTTCCATCCTAATATTTTAAACGAAACACTTTATCCAGATATTAATGATTTTGCAAAAGATGTATCCAAAGCATATCATGACACGTTACAACATTTTTATGACTTAGGAGCACGCTACATCCAATTGGATGATGTGTATTGGGCTAACTTAACTTCCGGAACGCAAAAAACACGTGGTCGTGATCGTTCCGAAGAGGAAAAAGAACGTGCTCGTCAATTAGCATATGTTGTTGTGAATGAAGCTATACAAGGCTTACCAGATGATTTACTAATTACAACGCACATTTGCCGTGGTAATTATCAATCAACATGGGCAATTTCTGGTGGCTATGAACCAATCGCTCCTTATTTATTCAAAGAAAACCTAGGCGGCTTTTTCTTAGAATATGACGATCATCGTTCAGGTGATTTCGAGCCTTTACGTTATTTCCCAGAAAATAGTTCAGCAGTACTTGGTATTTTCACTTCTAAAACTGGTGAACTTGAAGATAAAGCTACTATTAAACAACGTATTGAAGAAGCAAAGCAATATATTAATGAAGACCAAATTTGTTTGAGTCCTCAATGTGGTTTTGCATCAACAGAAGAAGGCAACAAATTAACTGAAGAAGAACAATGGCAAAAACTGGCATTTGTCGTTGAAGTTGCAAATGAAGTTTTCGACACTGCAAAATAATAAATAAAACATAAATTAATTACTAATACACTCCATTTAGCAGTATGCACTTTAATAATGTACATATTGCTAGCGGGGTGTATTTTTAGTTCGCAACATAAACAACCGCTTCATTTTCCACATTAATATAGCTACGTAAAAAATCAGCTACAATGACATAGTGATATGTCTACTGTAGCTGATTTTCTACTCTTCAATTATAAAAGTGATAGGTATATCATATTATCAAACTTTTCACCTTATGTTGGCACTAGTAATTAGTTTTTGTCGTTTACTGATAAAGCATAACGTTCATTTATTTGTTGTAAGTGCGGATATAATTGATTTAATTGTTGTGTTGAAAACAACTCGAAATGATTAAAATCAAATCCTGGCTGACACATACAACCTACTAATGCATAACCTGTATCTTCTGCTAACGATGAAGCAAATATTGTCCCTTTGGGTACTACATATTGTAATACTTCTCCCTTTGCAACATCTTTGCCTAATCGTATGCACTCGTATGTACCACTAGGATAAATCATATGAATTAACAATGTTTGTCCAGCATGGTGATACCATATTTCGTCAGCATCAATACGATGAAAATGTGAAATATTGTCATGTGTTAATAAGAAATAGATACTGGAGTAAGCATTTCGTGAATCTGCTGACTCTTGCTGACCTGTAATAATTTCCTTATAAAATCCACCTTCAGGATGTGGTTGCAACTGTAATTGTTCAATCCATTGTTTAATAATATTGTTCATTTATTACAAATCCACATTGTGAAACACATTCTGAACATCTTCTAAATCTTCAAGTGCTTCTACTAATTTTTCAAACTCAACTTGATCATCTGAAGATAACGCAATATCACTTTGTGGTAACATTTCAAACTCAGCAATAGTAAAAGTTGTTACACCTAAAGCCTTTAATGCATCTTGCACTTGTGCAAATTGATCTGGTTCTGCATAGACGATAACCATGTCGCCTTCTTCTTGTACATCACGTACGTCAATATCTTGTTCCATCAAACCTTCTAAAATGTCATCAGCTGTATGTCCTTCAAATCCAAAAACAGCTGTGTGTTCGAACATATAAGCTACTGAACCTGAAACACCCATGTTACCACCGTTTTTACCGAAGGCAGCACGTACATCTGATGCAGTACGATTAACATTATTTGTTAATGCATCGACAATTAGCATCGAACCATTAGGTCCGAAGCCTTCATATCTCAAATGATCATAGTTTTCTTCTCCAGCACCTTTAGCTTTTTCTATGGCTTTTTCAATAATGTGGTTAGGTACAGAGTAAGTCTTAGCACGTTCTAACGTTAAACGTAAATTTTGGTTAGATTCTGGATCTGGTTCACCCGACTTCGCTGCTACATAAATTTCTTTACCGAATTTTGCATATATTCGACTAGTATTTTTATCTTTTTGGGCTTTCTTTTCTTTAATATTATTCCATTTACGACCCATAATTTCATCTCACTTTCTCATATCACTTAATAACCAGTTAATATTATAGCGCAAATTATTAATTTTATATAGTTGGACATACGTATCCGACTTAAAAAATTGACAGTTGCCCGTTTAATTATATTATTCTATTAAAAAACGTTGTAACTACCAGTACTGGCAATTACAACGTCTACTCTATTTTCTAGCTTTGTTAGCAAGGCGTAAAACATATTTGATAATATGCAACAGATTAAGGAACAATTTGAAGCCCATTTCTCTTGGTGAAAATCGTCCTCTTTTCATCCTATTAAAATCGTACAATGTATAAAGTAAAAATAATAATAGCCCTACTATAGTAATAATTGTATGAAAGATTGGGTTTTGAATAAACATCCCAATAAGACTAGCCACTACAAGTGCAATCAGCGTAACAAATAAGTATTTGCCCATGCTAGACGCATCTTTAATCATAAAGAAGCCAATAAGTCCAAAAACGATAAAAGCAGCAATGGCTAAAATAACGTTCTTGTAAAACACTTCTGCTCCTAAGTTTTGTAAATAAATTGTGAATGTAGCGTATGATAGTAGTCCTATAGCTAAAGTGTATATATGAGAGATGATTAAACCAGACTTCCGCGCTCTCCCTGACACT
Source organism: Staphylococcus arlettae (assembly GCF_002902345.1). Lineage (GTDB taxonomy): Bacteria > Bacillota > Bacilli > Staphylococcales > Staphylococcaceae > Staphylococcus > Staphylococcus arlettae. The sequence goes on along the minus strand of NZ_PPQB01000010.1, from coordinate 83,746 downwards.
AAAGTGAATAATACTAATACTAGCAAGACGATAGATAACGGTTTACGCCAAGACATTGGTAAAAATTGACCAAAATAACATCCTACACCAAATAGCAACCAATAATACATAAAGAACAACCATACTTTACCGTATGCTGTCGCTTGTGTTTTCTTTGATTGTTGTGACTTATGCGGTGTTGATTTTGTTGCTGCTTCAGCCATAGCAATATACCTCCATCTAATTATTATATTAATATAATCTAACATAAATACTACTGTTCTCATAATAAATTTTCTAATTTTTGTTGAATCAAGTTTCTATCTAATATTACTAAATATTACAGTTTTTATAAATCTTTATATGTATATCACTTTTAATTCCCTTTAAATTCGCTTTCAGCAAGCTATACCCTTCACATAATACTCTTTCATCTATGTTACAACTCTATAACAACTACCAAAAAAATAAATAATTTTGTTAGTATGGGGTATGAAATATTTAAATGTGAATCTTGTGTTTACACATGAACACAATTAACTGTCGACATTAAACGACATAAAAGGAGGAGTACTTTTGAAAAAATTAGCATTTGCAGTTACAGCTGCATCAGGGACTGCCGCAGTTTTAGCAAATCATGATGCAGAAGCATCTACGCAGCATACTGTTAAATCTGGTGAGTCTCTTTGGACAATCGCTCAACAATACAATACTTCTGTAGACGAAATCAAACAAAATAATAATATTAGTAATAATATGGTATTTCCAGGACAAGTTATTGAAATTGGTGGAAGTGGCAGCAGTGATAGTAGCCAAAGTTCAAATACTTCTTCGGAAGCTTCTGGTGGCTCAAGCCATACTGTACAATCTGGAGAAACGTTAGCAATCATTGCGAATAAGTACGGCGTTTCTGTTGATGAAATTGTTTCTGCTAATAATTTAAATGGTTATATTATTTATCCAAATCAAACATTACAAATTCCAGGTGGTTCAGACGGCACTGGTGGCGGTGGCGGAAGCACATCTACACCAACTAATACTTCACAAGCTTCAAGCGATCAAAATTTATACGACTGGGGACAATGTACATGGCATGTCTTTAATCGTCGTGCCGAAACTGGACAACCAATTAGTACATATTGGTGGAACGCTAATAATTGGGCATCTGCAGCATCTGCTGACGGATACACTGTAAACAACACTGCAGCTGTTGGTTCAATTATGCAAAACTATGAAGGTCCTATGGGACATGTGGCTTATGTTGAACGCATTAATCCTGATGGCAGTTTGTTAATTTCAGAAATGAATTATAATACACCACCAGGCACAGTGGATTATCGTACAATTCCAGCTTCACAAGTTTCAAGTTACAATTATATTCATTAAGAATAAGCTCAACATACAATAACTAAATAAGTCTGAGACATAACTATCTCTGACAAAAAACAAACGTCAATTTCTATTGAGAAGATATAGAAATTGACGTTTTATTAGTTTTTTGAAATATTTCTATTTATAATTCTTGATTACTATTTGTTTTCAAAGAGCCTTATTTTGAATAACAAAATATAATTTGTACCGGTTTTGTAACGTGCTGACGCCCGGGGTAATAGTATGGTTGAGAGACTACAGGCTCGAACCATCCCCCAGACAAGCATGCACGGTCAAAATCATATAATTTAAATTTATATATTATACTATTGGCAGTGGTTTATTTCGATTCCTGTGGGAAAAGCATTAGCTAAAGACTGCTAGCTGAGGCAGTACTCGCGAAAAGCGTGCACAAAAAAACTGCCAACAAAATCAGAGACTTTATCGACAGTCTAAGAGGACCAATCCATATCAATGATTGGTCCTCTTATTTTGAATTTGGAAATTTATGTCCAACCTTATTTTTATCTAAAAAAGCTGGGGAATAAATTCCTCAGCTCATAATAACTAAATTACAATATTTAATACAAAATATACTAATGCTGCTAGTAATGCAGAAATCGGTAATGTAATTACCCATGTAACAATCATACGTTGTGCTGTATTCCACTTCACACCTTTAATACGATTTGAAGAACCGACACCTAAAATAGATGAAGACACAACATGTGTTGTAGATAGTGGGAAATGTAATGATGATGCTACGAAAATTGTAAGTGCTGAAGACAAGTCAGCCGCTGCCCCATTCGCTGGGCGAATTTTCATAATGTTACCACCAACAGTTTTTATAATTTTCCAACCACCTACTGCTGTACCAAGTCCCATTGCAGCCGCACAAGAAACTTTTACCCATAACTGTGGTTCTACACCACTTGTTTGAACGTTAGCTACAATAAGCGCCAATGTAATAATACCCATAGATTTTTGCGCATCATTCGTACCATGTGAGAATGATTGTAATGATGCCGTGAAAATTTGGAAAAATCTAAAATTACGGTTAGTTTTTGTTAAATTGGCATTCTTGAAAACAACTTTAACTATCGAATAAATGATAAAACCTACCATAAATGCGATAACTGGTGAAACTAATAATACAATTATAATTTTGATAAATCCTTCATAATGCAACACTGCAAATGATCCTTGAGATGCAATTGCTGCACCTGCAATAGAACCAATTAACGCATGTGATGATGAACTAGGTATACCGTAATACCATGTAACCAAATTCCATACTATAGCCGCTAAAATAGCAGCTAACACTACAACTAGCCCATTTTGTAACTTAAACGGATCTACGATATCTTTAGTAATCGTACCTGCAACCCCAGTAAACGTTAACGCACCAATAAAGTTCATAATAGCCGCTAGAAAAATTGCTGTTTTAGGCGTTAATGCACGTGTCGAAACTGCAGTAGCAACAGCATTGGCTGTATCATGGAAACCATTGATAAAGTCAAATATTAGTGAAAAAATTACGATAGCTACTGTGATGATTAAAATATATTCCATAAGTTAGGACTCCTTAGCTATTTTTCATAATTATTGTTTCAAAATTATTTGCCACAACTTGACATTTATCTGCAATTTCTTCCATACTTTCATATATTTCTTTAATTTTAATAAGTGTGATCGGGTCAGTTTCACTATTAAAAATATGTTTAATAGATTGTCTTAAAATACCGTCACAATTAGTTTCGAATTCTTTGATATTAATTGAATGAATACGCATATGTGAAAGTTTCTTTTCTACTAATAAGCCTACTGCTAGTTTCATTTCTGCAATGGCTTTTTGTATATTATCTGCAAATTCCGCCATATATTCGTCGGTATATTCGATTGAATACATTTCAAACATACCTGATGTTTCTTCTATAGCATCTAACACATCGTCAATCGCATTACATAAAGAAAGAATGTCTTCACGTTCAATTGGCGTAATGAATGTTTGGTTTAAATCCGAGATCACTTGATGCATTAATTCATCACCATGTGACTCATAAGTTTTAATATTGTCTGAGTATGCCTTAAGATCCAAATGCGTGTTAAAATCCATTTTACCAAATTCAATCGCTGCTCTATCTAGATTAAATACCATTTCTTCTAGTTGAACCATGAATTTATCTTTTTTCTTATTAAACATTCAAAAAATCCTCCGTATACGATGATTATTTATTATCATCAAAAAATTTTAAAAGTTAAAACTTAGTAGCCAAATAGAAATTTGTAAGATTAACCCCATGTGTTATATTTACGTGCCGTTACCAAAGTATGTAAATTTTTTGTAAATATTTTTAAGTGTTCAAGCTTAAAAAAGCTCACAAATGTCAATTTGCCTTATTTGAAAATAGCACAAAATTTACAATTCCACAATTGAATTTACAAATTCTTAACATTCTAAATAAATATTATATTCCCAACTCATTGATTTATAAGAATTATCATAACGTTCTCGCAAATTATTCAAAAATCAAGTTAAATATATTTTACATTTAATTTTTAACTTATCATTTCATTCATTTAAAAATATATCATAACTATTTTAAATTTTCTGTTCACTCATGCGTTTAATAACAGTATTTTGTTCTGGAAAGATAATCGTTACTGTAGTACCTTGATCAACTACAGAGTCAATTTCTACGTGTAAATTCAATGTATCTTTAATTTGATTGACTAAATACAATCCGAGACCAGTTGCATTTGTAGCATTTTGACGTTGTGTAGACGTAAATCCGCGGTCGAAAACACGTTTAATATCTCTCTGGCTAATACCTATGCCTCGATCTGCAATTTGTAACTGTATTTGGTTAGCTTCTACAGTTGCTGTAATTGAAATTGTACTCTGTTCACTATATTTAATAGCATTAGATAATACTTGTCTAATTAGCATTTTGCACCACTTTGTATCTGTATATACTTTGATCTCTGAATCAACTGTTAGCTCAAAATCAATACCACGTGTTTGACTAATATAGCGTGTTAACTGAATTTCATCAATGATGAGTGGCTTCAATGCGGCATATTCAAAAAATATATCTTTTTGTCTTGAATCTAAGCGTGTTAAATAGAGTTGCATATCTAACATCTCATTAATTCTAGTCCATTCCCGCATTAAAGCAAATTTTTGTGTTGGGTCATCCACTTTATTAATTATTAAATCTAAAGTAGTAACAGGTGTTTTAATGTCGTGAATAAACGTCGTTAAAGATTGTTCGTAGTCTTTAATTTGTTTAGTCTGTTGTGTGACCAACGCCTTCTGATTCGCAATTTTAGTTTGAAAATAATTCACTACTTCTTGTTGAAATGGTGTACTTGCCAAATTTTTATGTACAAGTTCTTCAATTTCTTTATTATTCCTAAGATGCTTAATAAATTTTGCTTCTTTAAAAAAGGAAAATATTATGAATAATGCTGTCAAACCTAAATTTACCCACACAATAAATAAGACACTCGCTACATCTATATTATAATCCAAATAAGCTAATCCTATTAAAATTACATGCAGTAGTATAATCCACAATATCCAACGAACGCGACTTTTTACAAATAGCCCAAATAAAATGATATTATCCATGTGCTAAATAACCTCTGCCAACTTTAGTTTCTATTTGCTCATTCATATCAATATCAGCTAATTTTTTTCGCAATCGATTAACATTCACTGTTAAAGTATTATCACTGACGAATGCCTCATCATCCCATAATGCAGTTATAAGTGTATCGCGTGTCACAATTTGATTTTGTTTACGCACTAACATAGACAATATAATCATTTCTGTTTTAGACAGATAAATCTCAGTATCATGCTGACTAATGCTATCTTTTGTTAAATCAAGCTTGGCTTGTTGCCACATTAAAATACTTTTCTCTGAAATATCAAATTCATAGACTCTTCTATAAATTGCTTGTATTTTAGCGATTAAGACGTTCGTATTAAACGGCTTTTGAATAAAATCATCGGCTCCAAGCTCCATACTCATAACTTGGTCCATTGGGCTATCCTTAGAAGATAAAAATACTATAGGTACATTAGAGTTTTGTCGAATCTTTCTCGTCCAATGAAATCCATCAAATTTTGGTAATTTAATATCCATAATAATAATTTCTGGTTGTACCGCTTCTACAGTAGTCATAACATCGTCAAAATCAGCAATACCTTCTACTTCAAAATCCCATTGTTGGAGCGTTTGACTTAAAGACTCAAACAACGTCTCATCGTCCTCTACTAATAAAATCTTCAACGTCTAATACTCCTTTCTTTATTTAGTGTATTTGATATCTTCACCAGCTTGTATGCGACCTTGGAAATTTTTAATACGACAATCAATTTCAAATCCACGCATCATCAAACTTTGAATAGGTGCTTGGCACAAGTAATAGACTGGCCATACTAATCTAGGTATATAATCAAACAAATGTACCATTACTTCTGTAGTACCTCTAAGTTTACGAAACTCTAATTTCCCTTGCTTTTTGGCATTAGGCTTTACTAAAGTACCACCTACTAAGTGTAACGTAATAATATCATCAGAGGTTTGATGTTTATGAAGCACTAATAGCGGCTTCTGTTTATTTTTCCGATAAATAATATAGTCATCTTTAACTTGATAACTATACATAAACGTACCTCGTGTCTGATTTATCCATGAAATATAATATTGAACCAACTGTTCTAATGTCCAATGCATAGGTAATTGAATACTCATCGCTGACCTAACATCATCATATTTAGAAACTTGTAATTCTACTGCTACTGTTGGCCTTTCAACTCTATGTTCTGTAGTTTCAACTGTTACACCATATGCTGATAACCTCGCTATCGTTTCGTTATCAAATATACTACCTGGAATGTAAATAATTTTTTGTACTTTGTTAGCTGCTGCAGCTCTTCCAAAGTTATCAGAGGCGAGTCTATTCATATCTTTAGCGCTCGCTTGTGTGAGTTTAGCAGAATGTTTTGTAGGGTCAAGATAAAATATTGCTATATCTATGTTCTGCATTGCTGCAACGACATCATGATAATTATAAATATCTTTTTTCAACCACGTTACCTCTTGTATATCTTGCTCTTTCGGGTATTTTGACAGCGTGAATAATTGGGCATCATTTTTTATTGCAGGTATTAGATTTTTCCCAATATAGCCTGTCACACCAGCAAGTAAAACATTTGGTTTCATTAAAACACTCCTTAATAATTGTAATTATTTTGTATATTTTTTGAAAAACTAAAGATTATAATTCTAATTTATATTATAATGAATCTAAACTAAAGAGAAATGAGGTACGTGTAAACATGGCTCATCAAATAAGAGAAATTGGCATTAACGATGTTCAACCGTTTGTCACTTTACTTAAAACTATTTATGATGAATCTGATTATATGCTTTATAATCCAGGTGAATATGCACCATCTACGACAGATGCATTAAGCAAACTAGAGCATTTTATCACGTCACCGACTAATACCATTTTTGTAGCCGAGAATAATGACGAACTTGTTGGCTTCGCTACCGTTACGACAGAGAACTTAGCACGCGCACGTCACGAAGCTCAATTTTCCATGGGTGTCGTTAAATATTATCGCGCCAAGGGACTTGGACAGGCGTTAATAAATGCTGTAGAAGCTTGGTGTCTTAATCATGATATCCGTCGTATTGAAGTGGCAGTTGTCACTGAAAATACTACTGCTTTAGAAATGTTTAAGTCTACTGGTTATCAAATAGAAGGTGAACTAAAAGATAAACTCTTTATAGATGATCGTTATTACAACCAGTATATTTTAGCAAAACTTCTACTCTAAGGGAGATTAGTCAGTGATGCTTACCTATGTGTAGTATACACTAACAAAAGACCAGCTAACACTGATTTAGTTAGCTGGTCTTTTTCTGTCTTAATATGGATTTAAGTCTACACCATTGGGATTACTATCTTCGCTATTCACTTCAGTTTCAACCCCTGATGCGCTCGTATTTCTACTTAGAAATGACAATACCGATTTCATATTTTGTTTAGATTCTGGTAAATCTAAATGGAATTGATATTGATGTCTCAACTTATGGCTACCATCATAAAACAGTTTATCAACAGGAATGTCTTCCTGTTTTAATTTTTTATAGAATTCAATGTTTTGACTGTAAAATGGATCTGCATCACCTACAGATAAAAAAGTCGGTGGATAATCTTCAGTTAATTGGTTAATTGTAGACATTTGAGATAAGTTCTTAAATTGTTGCTCCCACTTACGCTCGCCTGTGTAACTTTCCATAAATAACTGTATCCTTGGGAATTCAGTAGCTTTGACTGTCTTCATATCATAAAAACCACCAAAAAATATAGCTGCTTTTAACTGGTCTGCCTCAAACTGTTGTTTAAATTTCATTTCATCACGTAAACTTTCATTAGTTTGTATTGCTGTATATTGACTAGACATTTGTGCCCCAGCTGAGTCACCACCAAATATGACTTGATCAAAATCGATTGGCAATTCATGTTTATTTCTTTTTATAAATTGAATAGCTTGATCAATTTGATGAAGTTGATTTGGATATTTGTAGTCTGGTGCCAATGCATAATTAATATTAACAACAATATATCCTTGTTCAGCTATTTTTGATAATAAAGGATTTTTATACTGCTTATCACCTGCAATAAAGCCACCACCGTGCATCCAAAATACGATTGGTAATTTATTATCATGATCTAAATCTGTCGGTGTGAGTATATCAAGCCTACTATTAGGCCATCCTTTACTATACGTAATATTAGTAAACGCATTTACATTTTTATTATTAATTTGTACCTTTTCTTTAACTTCTTGTGAATGTTGCTGTTCGAAATGTTTTTTCAACAGCAGGCCAATTACACAGGCCACTATTATAATTACAAGTGTAGTTAAAATCACCCATTTGTGTTTATTTTTCATGTTTGACCTTCCCTTTCGGGTGAATTGTATCACATTTAGTATTTTAGATGTAGTAAAATCAACAATGATTTACAGCCTGCTTTTCACTTCAGTTAACTGTTTTTTGTACTAATAAGCCTGTGCTAAACGCACACTTTATATGCTTTTTACGCAATATATTTTTTGTTTTGTTTTTTACGTATAACGTATTTAATTAACACAGATATTACAACAATTAATCCAATAGCTCCCATAAGTGGATATAAGAAATTAATTAAACCAGCAAAGCCAACAAAGCTTAATCCATATGCTACGAGTACCATAACGATAATGAAAATATGGTATTTTTTACTGTATGGTTCTGTAAAACGTGCAGCAAATGAATACATCAAACCTAAAATAGTATTATACATAACGGCTAACATAATGACAGATAATACAATACCTATCAACGGATGAATTTCATTTGCCAATGTTAATGTAGGAATTGATGCATCTTTAATCATAGGGTACTCTGACTGCAATGCAAAGTTAATCAATGCTAACAGTACAGTGTATACAATACCACCAAATAATGCTCCTCTACCTGAGACACTTCGTTTAGATGCATCTCCGCCAATCGCAACAATTGTACTAAAACCAACTGCAAACGCTAAGCCACCATAATTAATACCATAGAGAATACCTTTCCACAGACTAGCATTTGGTACTGTTTCATTCACTTTATTTAACGGAATGGAACCATTAAATAAATAGAATATCGCGATAATAACTACTAAAATAATTAAAAATGGCGTTACGAAACCAAGTGCACGTACAATCTTGTTAAAGTCCATTAATAAAGTCACATAAATTGCAATGATCATGATTAATGCACCTAACCACGTTGGTATACCATAGCTTTCTTCAAATGTTGATCCTGCACCTGCAATCATTGTTACAGAAATACCAAACAAGAAAAATATAAGTACATAATCAATAAATTTGTTTAGTCCCTTGCCAAATAAATACTCTAACGTAGATTCATGATTTTGAGCGTCAAATGCAGTACCTATCTTGGCAACTTGGCGCCCAATAAATCCTAATATTAATCCTGATAAAATAACACCTATGTAGGACCATAATCCAAATCCCGTGAAGAATTGCATTACCTCTTGTCCTGTTGAAAATCCAGCGCCTACGACTATACCTACGTAGGCAAATCCTATTTTAATGGCTTCTTTGTTAAGCCCCATTAAAAAAATACCTCCTTAAATGTCATATAGTGATATATTATAACGCACTATATTTTTTTTGCAACGCACACAATATTACTTCCCTAAAGTTTTAAACACTAACATTTAATATTGGACGGCTTTAATACACCTGCTATAAATCGCTACAAACGTTGCTGTACTCTACCTCATCAGACATTTAAATTTGTAATACTCGAAGACACATTGCACAATTACTTTACTGACAAAATAAAAATATACGCATGTACCTACTGAAATCGATACGTGCGTATATTTTTATCATCACTATAATATTACTTATTGATCTGCCACTCTCGAACGGTTTAGTTCATTAAAATCAACAACAACGTTATCCATTCTTTTCGCTGTTTCTTTTAAGACATTACGCGCTACACTATTATTGGGATCAAGCTTTAAAATTTTTCTTGAGATATCGAATGCTTCTTTATCAGATATGACTGGTTCAGGTACTGCATGTAATAACAACATTTGTAATAAACTCTTTACTTCTTTACCGTCGGAAAGATTTATGGATGATTCTGCATGATAATACGCTGAATCTAATGCACCTTCTAGGTCACTCAAGGGGTAAACTAAAAGTAAAAACGCTAAATCGTGCATTTCTGGTGTTTCTTCATGTTTCATCATATCTAAAATACAAGTATAAAACATGATACTTTCTACCTCATGAGCACTTGAAATATACGCTTCTTCAAATTCCATAAAATCTGTCTCGGACATTAATCTTCTAACTGACTCGAATTGGCCGCTTAAGACATGTTTCTTTATTAAATCTTGCATGGCAATGTCCTCCTATACCCAGATTCTTTTTACAATTGATTTTTATTTTACCATATTCCGCGTACATATTCATTTAAGAAACTACTTTTTTAACAATTTTAATTTCACAAGTTATATTAAAGACTTTTTCTACTAGCAATAGACAAAAATCTTTAACTGAAATGATTTTTTACTTCTTCAATTGTGTCTTCCAACGTGCCTCCAACAGATAATTTAACTGCAGCCGTAAAACTTCCTTCAACAATCGGGGCATCTACTTTTATCATCTGGTTCTTGCCATTATACATTTCAATAGCCATATCTAAATTCATTTCAGCTGAACCAATGTCATAAAAACATATCGCATCATCGTTTAAGCCATTTAAAAGTTGGTGAATATCATCAAAAGATGTCCCTATTTCACCATTAATACCACCTTGAGCTACTACATTAACACCTGAGGCCATTTGACTTAATAGATCTTTAGTTCCTTCTGCAATCTTTTCACTATGACTCACAAGAATAATTGATGTCATATTATTCATCTCCAATCAATGCATTTAAAACATATACACTACTTTGAGCGCCCGGATCCACATGTCCTTTAGAATCCTCTTTAAAGTATGCTGCTCGTCCTTTGGTAGCAATCATTTCTTTAGTATCGTCAGCAAAAGTTTGTAGTTTTTCAAATGTTATGGACTCACCATTGTCCACAGCCAGTCTGGCACGTTCAATTACGTCAAACATTGTTTTCTCATTGAGTTCTACTTTACCTCTTTGTGCTATTGCATCTGAGAATGCTTGTAGAACCTCGCTTAAATTATTCGGAGTAATTTCATCACCTGCTACCTGTGCCATTTTGACAAAACTAAAACCATATAAAGGCCCAGAAGCTCCTCCGATATGAGACATTAACGTCATACCTGTCGATTTCAAGATAGTGGAAACTGATGAATCATCTAAATTATCAGGTAATGCTCGAAAACCACGAAGCATATTTACACCATGATCTCCATCGCCAATTGCTCTATCTAATTGTGTTAAGCTTTCTTCTTGAGTTTCAAATGTATCAACTAATGCTAATAAATTCATTTTTAACGTTTCAGCATTCATTGGGTTGCCTCCTTAATTAAAGTAACGACTTGCTGTTGTTTGCGTTAACGCGGTTAAAACTGTTTCTGAATATGGTGCCAATGTAATTGAAAAACCTTGCATATCAAGTGACGTCATATAATCTCCAACAAGCCAATGTTTCACAGCTAGATTTTTGGCTTCACAGTATTCAGAGACATATTTTGTGACAATGTTTAATTCAGAAATAGGTGTACCACCCATGCCATTGACCATTACGATAACATCATCCGTCTCTATTTCAGCTAACAACGGTTGTAATAAATGGCTTACTATAGTATCAACTGGTTGAACAGGCTCTTTAGACAAACCTTTTTCACCATGAATACCAATACCAAGTTCTATTTCATCTGCATCAATATCAAATCCATATTGACCTGTAGTTGGTACCATAGGTGGTGTTAGCGCCATGCCTATACTTTTAACACTATCTACAAAGGTCTGTACTCGAGATTGTAACGAGTGTAAATCGGTGCCTTGTTCAGCTAAATATCCTGCATATTTATGTGCCAATACAGTACCAGCTACACCTCTGCGTTGTGACGGTTCCTCAACAGCTACATCATCTTTAACTATAACAGTGGCAACCTCAATGTCTTCCATCGCAGCCATATCTTGTGCCATTTCAAAGTTCATAACATCACCAGCATAATTTTTAACAATTAACAATACACCTTGACCAGTGTCGACTGCTTTTATTGCACTTAATATTTTATCTGGTGTCGGTGAAGTAAATATCTCTCCACATACTGCAGCATCTAACATACCGTCTGTAACGTAACCTGCATGTGCTGGTTCATGTCCACTACCACCGCCTGAAACAATAGCAACTCCTTCAGTTTTTTTATTTTTTCTTACTACGACCGTATCTGCAATAATATCTATATCATCATTTGCTATCTTCATGCCAGCAAGCATATCAGCTAAGTAGTCAGTTTTCTCTTTGATTAGCTTTTTCATTTAAAGCTCCCCCTTTAGATTAAACACTATTTGCACTTAGTATACCCTACATTTTTCAGCAAACGCTAATAATTAAAATTAAAAAAAGACTAAACGTATATAATTTTGAAATCTTATAAAACTAGATTTCTATCACATACACTTAGTCTTTTTATTTTAAACCATTTTAGATTTGTACATTAAATATAAGAAGTATGGTGCTCCAATAATAGCTACGACGATACCAGCTGGTATGCCAGAAGGTTGTAAGATAACCTGACCAATAGTATCAGAAACGAGTAATAAAAATGCACCGATAACAATTGAAATTGGTAAAAATAGTTGATGTCTTGGACCAACGATAGATTTAGCAATGTGTGGTCCCATTAAACCAATAAAACCAATTGCGCCTGCCACTGCTACTGCTGCAGAAGACAGCACGACCGCTAACATAAGTAATATGAAGCGTTCCTTATCTACTCTAACACCCACACCTTGTGCTATATGTTGACTAGTATTTAATAAATTTAACGCGTTCGATTTTAGCAGTAATATAGGTATGATAATCACTAACCACGGTACAAAAGCTAGCACAAAGGACCATTCATCTCCCCATATATTACCAGCAAACCAAGAAGCCATAAATTCAGATTGATCTTTATCAAATTTAGACATTAACGTCAATGAACCACCACCAAGAGCTGTAGCTAGACCAACACCTACTAACACCATACTAGCTGGCGTTATCCCTTCTCCTTTGTTGTAGCTGAAGCTAAATATAATAAGTGCTGTTAAAATACCACCAATCATACTAATAATCGGCAATACATAAATAAAGTTATCAGCATTGACTTGGCCAACAACAATAAACAGTGCAATAACAAAACCACTACCTGCATTAATCCCTAAAATACCAGGCTCCGCAAGTGGATTACGTGTCACACTTTGAATGATCGCACCACTCATCGCCAAAGCAGCACCAGCTAAAATAGTAATGATCATTCTAGGCAAACGAAATTCTAGTAATATTAATGTATCTGTATAAGCACCTTGTCCAAATAATGTTGTAAAAAATGTTCCGAATGACATTTTATATTCACCAGAAGTCATACTCCATGCACAAGTTATTATTAATAATACAGTGAATACTATTAAAGTAATCCATTGTCTATATTTTAACTTTGGATCAATCATGTAAAGCGACCTCCCTTTTTAACTAAATATAAAAAGTAAGGTACACCAATAAACGATATAATTGCTCCTACAGGTGCTTCACCCATCATACGTGCTAATGTATCAGCAACTAACACAAGTAAACCACCTAACACTGCAGTTAAAGGAATAACACGTGCATAATCTGTGCCGACTAAAAACCTTACTATATGTGGCACCATTAAACCGACAAAGGCTATTTGACCAACCATAGCAACTGCAACGCCTGCTAATACCATGGCTAATATTAAAGTAATACCTCGTATAAAAGCCACATTTTGGCCTAGCCCTCGTGCTAAAGTTTCACCTAAATTTAATATAGTCAACTGTTTACTTATCGTAATTAAAATGAGTAACGCGATAACAATGACAGGGATGGCCCAAATTAATTGATGCCATGTTGTACCTGACACACCACCGGCACTCCAAAATGTTAAATCTTGATTCAACCTAAAAAACAGTGCGACACCTTGGCTCAATGCTGTTAAAAACGCACTAACTGCTGCACCCGCTAAAATAATACGCATAGGATTAAAACCATCACTACGCGAACGTCCAATCATCAATACGATAAAACCGCCAAGAATAGCACCTACAAAGCCGGCAACCATGAGCATTAAAAAAGGTGCTTTAGGATACAATGCAAATGTCAGCGCCAAAGTAAATGATGCGCCTGCATTTAATCCGATTAAACTTGGATCGGCTAATCCGTTTTTCGTAACCCCTTGCACTACTGCTCCCGATGTTGCCAAAGCAGCACCAACTAAAATAGCGCCTATATCGCGCGGGATACGGATTTCACTAATAATGTTATGTTGTTGATTCGTTACATCATAGCTAAATATAGCTTCAAATATCGTTGTCACATTAACTTTCGCTTCTCCCAGCAAGATAGATACAAAGAGTGCGACAACTAACAATACGATAGCTATAGCCATCGTAATTGCAAAATTATAAACTTTCTTTTTTTGCGTTGTCATCGTTATGCTCCTATACCTGGGAATAGCTACGTTTACATAAATCATATGTGACTAACATAGGCTTACCTGTTCGTGGATCTCTACTTATCTCAACATCAATATTAAACACCTTTTCTAGAATATCTTTAGTCAATACTTCCTCGGTGTCACCATTAGCAATGATATCGCCATCTTTCATCGTTATTAAATAGTCAGAAAAACGCACTGCTTGGTTAATGTCATGTAATACCATGACGATAGTACATCCTTGTTCTTGATTTAACTGGGTAATTAATTCTAAAATTTCTAATTGATGTGATATGTCCAAATATGTTGTTGGTTCATCTAAGAAAATAATATCTGTACGTTGTGCAAGCGCCATAGCTATCCACACACGTTGTCTTTGACCACCACTTAAGTCGTTAATAGCACGGTATTGAAAGTCAGCAGTGCCTGTTACTTTCATGGCCCAATCGATTTCTTTTTTATCTTCTGCAGATAATCGGCCAAAACCTTTTTGATGTGGAAAACGACCATAAGAAACAAGTTCTCCAACTGTTAACCCATCAGCTACTTCAGGAGACTGTGGCAATATCGCAATTTTCTTAGCCAATTCTTTAGTAGCTTGTTTGTGTATACTTTCTCCATCTAACACAATTTCCCCATTTGAAATCGTTAATAACCGTGATAATGCTTTTAACAATGTAGATTTACCGCAACCATTCGGTCCAATAATAGAAGTAATTCGACCATCTGGTACTGTAATATCTAAATTGTTGACTATAACATTATCTCCATAACTAATCGTAATTTGATTCCCATTTAAACGTGTCATACTTACCCTTCTTCCTGATTAATAAGCATCTATCTTAACCTATAATTGATTGTCTTAATTTCTATATATAAGTTATCTGTTATTGTCATTTATTGCGTTAATTGCTACATCCCGTAAATGATAATCATTATCACGGGTGTTATTATACCATTTTTTACTGAAATTGACTATAAAATCACAATAAAATTCTATGCTTAATATCTGTAAGTCTACCAATTATAAACACTAGAAAAAGCGAAAATATGAAACCAAACGTCCACATTTGATTTCGTATTTTCGCTTCAAAACTTACTTTTTGATTCTACTGGCAAAAGTTAGGACGTAATCAACGGTCACTAACTTTAGTGCTCATCTATCAAGAAACCATTACCATAAACGTCACGCACATCATGAACGACTAAAAATGCGTCTTCATCTGTCTGTTTAATTAAGCGCTTGGCTTTAGTCACTTGTGTTTTTGTTATTACAACGTACAGAATATCCTTATCTTCTTTAGTAAAGTAACCACGACCATTTAAAATTGTTAAGCCTCGACCGACTTTTTCATCTATGACTTTAGCTACTTCATCTGGCTTTTGTGAAATAATAGTCATTGCCTTTTTCGTATTTAAACCTTCGATAACGAATTCCATAACTTTAGTGCCGATGTATAATGATATAACCGTGACTAATGCACTAGGTAACGGAATAACAGTTAATGAAATAAGCACAACTATTAAGTCGAAAAACAACAGTGCATATGGTGTACTAACATCTAGATACTTATTAGCTATTCTTGCAAGTATAGTCGTACCTGCAGTCGTTCCACCTGCTAAAACAATGACACCAATACCTAGACCTACACACGTTCCACCAAAAATCGCATTAACTAAAATATTATTAGAATCTACTTGCCAACTTTCAGTCAATCCTAAAAATACAGAAATTAACACTGTCGCCAAAATAGTTAACAGCATACTACGTCTACTTAAAAACTTATACCCCACAGCAATAAGTAACGCGTTTAAAACAAAGTTCGTAAGCCCTGGAGAAATATGGTATGCATAGTAAAGTACAATGGCAAGTCCTGTAACGCCACCTTCACCTAAATCAGCTGTAATAATAAATGTATTGACACCCGCAGAAAAAATAAATGATCCTATAATCACCAATATAATATCACGTAGTGTTTTATTCACGCCCACCAACCTCCTATTCAATTTTCAATCACTTGAATAGTAGCAAAATAATGCCAACATCACAACACTCTACCTCATTTAACTGGAATACAAATTAATTTGAGATACATAATTTTAAAAATTCTGAATTTTCGGTTTACTTATATTTATTCCTTTGCTATAATGTTATTTATCTTCTTATTGAAGAACAATAAGAAGCCATCTCCTTTGTGTTGTTTATAGTAACAAACAAAAACAAATTTTTGCTCGAAGTATGTTATAAGTACCTAGTCCTTGCTTATATCATACATTTAATTCATTTCCCGTAAAAGCCAAGTACACTGCGTACTTGGCTTTTATAATGCAAAAAAACAGAACAGCTAAACGCTGCTCTGTTTAAATTTAAGTATTAAAGTGTTTATGCAGTTATTAAAATTGACTATCACACCAACTTTTATCTTACCAAGCAAACAAGCCGACAAATCCTGCTGTCATTAACGATACTAAAATACCGGCTAATAACATCATTGGTACATATTTAGAGACAAAGTCAGAAGTCTTCGTATCAACTATTCCTTTTAATGTACCTACAATCATACCGATTGTAGAGAAGTTTGCAAATGAAATTAAGAATGTTGTAAGCACTGCACGTCTGTGCGGTGAATATGAATCCAATACATCTTTAATTTCTCCCATAACAACAAATTCATTGGTCACAATTTTTTTAGCCATTTGTTGCGCAACAATCCATGCTTCTCCCCACGGTAAACCAAGTAATAATGCAAAAGGATACATAAATACACCTAAAATTTGATCTAAACCAAAACTACCTTTTAAACCGATCCAAGTTGCAATAATACCTGTTGCAGCATTAATTAGACGGTCGATTAAATCTGATAAAGCAACAAAACTAATGACAAATGCAATAATAATTAAAATCAATTTCCCTGCATTTAAGACAGAGTCTCCTAAGAAAGAAAAGAAAGGTTGTTTTTCTATCTCACTATTTTGAATACTATATATAATGTCCTCTTTATCTTCGAGAGTAACTGGATTAAGAATTGCAGAAATTATAATCGCATTAATGATATTCAATGGTATAGCAGTTAACACTAAATCACCAGGTACCATCGACACGTATGCACCTACGATAGCCCCAGATACTGAACTCATAGACATCATTGCGATAGTTAGTACACGTGTTTCATTCATACGCTTTAATTGTTCACTAGAAACTGCTAACGCTTCAGTGTTTCCTAAAAACATCATTTCAATACCAAAGAATGACTCGAACTTTGGTTGTCTCGTAATTTTAGCTAACACCCAACCAATCATTCCAATTAACTTAGGTAAAATATTTAAATACATCAGAATATCAAATAATGGTACAACTAATAAAATTGGGAATAAGGCACTAACTGCCATATCCATTGCACCAGGTTCGACCCAACTTGCAAAAGCAAATCCTGTACCTGCATGTGCAGAATCAATCATCCAGGCAATTCCGTTTGCTAATCCTTGTACTACTGCTTTCCCCCATGGGAAATAAATAAAGAACCATGCTAATACAATATTAAGGATTACTAAAATACCGATAGAAGTCCACTGTATGTCTTTGCGATTTCTTGAAAATAATACTGCAATCGCTAAGAAAACAATTAAACCTAAAATATTAATTAGTAAAAACATTTTACACCCACCATTCCAATATATATGAACTCAAGCAAACTCAAATTAAAAAACCATCTTACTTTATAATTATTGACTTGTCCCTAAAAAGTTAATAATGATTAATCACTAAAATATAAATAGTGTATTCGTTTTCATTTATTGTATTTCTGTGTTTTTCAATTTTCTACCTTGCTAGTTAATTCTAACTTATTATAGCATGTAAGGATTTTTGATAAAATAACTTTTTTAATGTTCGAGTATATGCTATTTATTTCTTTTGGCATTTACAAAATGTCTGTGTTTTATTCAGTTAAGTTTTGAGTAGCAACAAACTGCTGATATTTCTCATGTGTTTGCATTAATTCTTGATGCGTCCCACTTCCTGTGATAACACCTTGATCTAAAAAGATAATTTGGTCTGCTTTACGAATCGTTGACAAACGGTGAGCAATCACTATCGTAGTCCGCTTCTCCATTAATTCTTCTAATGCGGTTTGGATTTTCCGCTCGCTTTCACTATCTAAATTTGCAGTAGCTTCATCTAACAATAAGATGTCCGGGTTTTTTACAAAGCTACGTGCAATATCAATACGTTGACGTTGACCGCCGGATAATTTAATACCGCGTTCACCCACTAACGTATCATAACCTTGCTCAAGATTTTGAATAAAATCATGACAATTAGCTATCTTAGCATACGTTTCCAATTCTTCATCAGAAACAGCATGATTAATACCATAGAGTATATTGTCCCGTATCGTACCGCTCATCATGGCATTCGTTTGCATAACATAACCTATTTTATGTCGCCAAGTAGCTAAAGGGATATTATATATAGATTGATCACCGTATGTAATCATGCCTTGCTCAATATCATACATACGTTCGATAATATTAAAAATTGTACTTTTTCCTGATCCTGATGGCCCTACAAAAGCTGTGACTTTACCTGCTAAAATTTCAAAATTCACCGCTTGCAATACAGTTGTCGTATCATATTTAAAAGTTACATCTTTGAATATTAAAGATGGATGTTGGGATTCTTCAACTACTTCAGGCAAAGTAAAATCTTCTATAGGTTCTTGCATAATCTCATATATACGCTGACTCGCTCCCACAGCTTTTTTATAATCAGTTACTAATGTAGATAAATTGACTAACGGACTTGATAACTGCACTACATAGAAAATCATAGCAATTAATGTTCCTGCAGTAATGGCACCGCTTGTAACCCTTAATGCGCCGAAACCTAAAATCACTGTAATCGTTAACAGCATGACCAGTCCAGATATTGGTTGGATAATTGCTGTGATTTTTGCTTGCTTTAACCCTAAATCATAAATGCGTTGTAAATTATTGTCTGCTTTTTCTAATTCTAAACGCTCTGTATTTGCTACCTTAACTAAACGCATTTCGGTTAACACTCGTCCAAGCAAACCGCTAAAATCGGCAATTTCGGCTTGTGTCTTTTTGGATATACGTTGCATTATTTTCCCAAGTGGAATCATAATCCCAATAAATATCGGTATCGTTATAAAGGTTACTAACGTTATTTGCCAATCCATTACAAAAAGCATAATAAAAGAACCTAAAACAGTTAATACTGATGGCAACAACTCTGGTAGTTTTTGCGAAATAAAAGCATTGATTACTTTCGTATCATCAGTTAACCTACTCATTAACTGACCACTTTCATTTTTGTCAAAAAATGGCATTGTTAAATGCGTAATATGTTGCCATAACATTGAACGTATGGCGTAAATAATTTTTTCTCCAATTTTACTTAATAAATATAAGCCCAAGCCGCTCAGTAAAGTGTTCATAATAAAAATCCCTAAAAAGATAGCGATAAAATTCCAGTTAATACTTTCTAGGGTAAATTTGTCGACTAATTTACCTGTTACTAAAGGAACAAGTAATCCTGTTAAACTACCTAAAGAAGATATACACACCGCAATGGCAATTAGTTTTTTTGGCCAAGTTAATTTTTTGAATAAATAAAATAACGGGTTCGTTTGATTCATTACATTTACCTCTATTTTTGACTTATGTGGTTACATCGCCAAGCAACGAAAACTTTATGTAACTCTATACTTTATTGCTTGCTTTTTTAATTCACAAAATTATTGTTGTGACGGTTTATATATATTCATTTATTAATTCAACCCAATATGCTAAAATATTTCTATTATCAAAAAGAGAATATATTAAGAAGGTTTGTTTTTATGAAAAAGTTAATTTCCATTATGGTAACTGTTATGTTTATTGTTTCAATTATAACACCTTTTGCTAATGCTGAGACAGCTACACCTACAAGCATTGCAAATCAATACGGTTATAACGTATCTGATAAATATCAACCTGAGGGTGCAGCAAACATTGCACAAACAGGCCAAATTCTATATGACTATAATATCGACAAAAAGTGGTACCCTGCATCCATGTCTAAACTTATGACCATGTATTTAACATTGGAAGCAGTGAAAAAGGGAGATTTATCTTTAGACGATAAAGTTAAAATTACAGAAGACCACTATCGTATGTCTACTTTACCAAAATTAAGTAATACTAAACTTTACCCTGGCGAAACATATACCATTAAAGAATTATTGCAAATAACAGTTTCTGCTTCTAGTAATGCGGCAGCACTAATATTAGCAAATGAAGTATCTAAAAACACTTCAGAATTCACTGACTTAATGAATAAAAAAGCTAAATCAATTGGCATGAAAGATACGCACTTTGTTAATCCTACAGGTGCTGACAATGCCCAACTAGAAGATTTTGCACCTAAAAAGTACACTGATGAAGATAATTCAATGTCTTCAACACGAGATTTCGAAATTTTATCGCAACGTTCAATTCAAGATACACCTAAAATTTTATATTTCACTAAGCAAACTGCGCCAACACAACATGGTGTTACATACTATACCTTCAACCATTCACTTGAAGGTGGCGACATGAGCTTAGAAGGTACTGATGGTTTAAAAACTGGATCAAGTGACCTAGCAAATTATAACCATACTATCACGACAAAACGTGATGGATTCCGTATTGTACAAACAATCATGGGTGCCGGAAACTATGATAACTTCGGTGGTGAAAAACAACGTAACATGATGGGTAATGCTATGATGAATATGTCTTTCGATCAGTATAAATACACTAAAATTTTAGGCAAAGGCGAACACAAAATTAATGGCAAAACTTATTACTTAGAAGATGATTTATATGATGTATTGCCAAAAGACTTTACAAAAGAAGATTATAAATATGTCATCGAAGATAAAAAATTACACATTGAATACGACCGCTCATTTATTTCCGATAAATACGGTCCACCTTCTGTAAAAGTGAAAAAACCATTATTACACGAAACTACTACTATGGTTAAATCCACTTGGGATGATCATCCTATTTTAACGTTATTAGGTATCGTCTTAATTATTACCGCATTAGCAATCGTTATTTATTTACTTATTGATTTAATACGTCGTAAATCTAACAATAAAAAATAGTTCAACATACGCATTGAGTCTAGGATTATCAATCCAAAACTCAATGCGTTTTTTTGAGTTAAATTAAACTTATAACGCAATAAAAAAGGACAAGTTAGAAATCATGGTGATTTCTAAAACTTATCCCTTTAAACATTATCAACACACATTCATATTATCGTGTATGATAATTTATTAATGTTCTTCTTTACCATATAATTCTTTTTTAACTTTAGTCGTAGAAATACCTTCCGTACGTCTAAGATAAATAACCTCACATTTGTCCTTTAAAAAATCAAACTCGCCTTCCCAGTCATGACCCATGACAAATGTATCTATATCATAACGTTCAACATCTTTTTCTTTTTGTCCCCATCCTTCTTCCGGGATTACAAGATCAACATAACGAATTGATTCTAACATCATTTTACGTTGTTCATAGTTATAATAAGATTTTTTATTTTTTATACGGTTGAATTCATCCGATGATAACGCAACAATAAGATAGTCACCCATTTCACGTGCTCTTCTCAATAATTCAATATGACCATAATGCAATAAGTCATAAGTTCCATATGTTATAACTCTTTTCATTATTATCTACCTCTCAGTAACTTTTCACATTTTCAAGAAGTATATCATACTAAAATTTTTAATACTATAACGTAATTAATGTTTACCTTTTCAAAAATTTTTTTAGAGTCATTTTGCTTTTAAATTTAGCACGTCTCGGTAGAATTTCAACTTTAAAACGATAATAAGGTGGCCGTCCAATACCAACATAATGTAATGTTTCTCTCCATGTTTCATATATTGGTTTTGTCCAACCTTTACCACCTTGCTCTACTACTTTAATAATTCTGAACAATGCGCGCCCTTCGTAATCTGTTGTTTGCATTGTTTTCAGATACATTGTCACTGCATTAATAAATGGTTCGGTAATTTCCTTTTGATTGGCTAGGTAAGATTGAATTAAATAGCTAACAATCAACTCGTCAAAACGATAACTGTAATATACTCTTAAATTCGATAATAACAAAATATCCATCACGCGTTGTCTAACCACCGCTGCATTAGCTAAATAATCTTCAAAACGGTGCGTACGCTGTTCTGTAATTGATCCTTCTACATTATTATAACCATAAATAATATTAGGTAATAATTGAATATCACTGGCTTTATTAAAAGCACGTGCCATAAATGTATGTTCTTCACAAAACACTACATCTTCATCAAAACGTAAGTCCGCAAATTTAGCACTAAACATTTTTGCACCAGGGCCTATAGATTGTAAGATAGCTGGACATTGAGCCAAATTCACAGTATCAAATTTATTAATTTCTGTATGAGTTGGAATCGTTTGCCATTCTCCATGACGCTCGCGTCCTAGTTGCCCTAAAACAATATCTACATCATCATTTTTCAAATAGTAGTCAGCCATGTAATCAATTCTGCTAGGTAAGAACTCATCATCAGCATCTAAAAACATAAATACATCACTCGACATAGATGCAAGACCTCTATTACGACTTGCTGCCGCACCCGCATTTTCTTGATTGATAATTGTCAGTTCTTTATACATTTTCGCTAATTCCTGCAACACTGCTAATGATTCATCAGTCGAACCATCATTTATACAAATGATTTCATGCTCATACTTAGTATCAATCGAGGCAATAGCACGACGAATCGTATTAGCTGCATTATAAACTGGAATAATAAATGCTATTTTCATTGTGAAGCCTCCTTATTAATTAACTCCATGACTTGATTTAAGCTATCCTTCGTATTGTATTGATGCCACGTTTGAAATAACGGTTCTAACGTTTGTTCTTGTTGTTGGATCAATTGAATTAATGATGTTTCATCATATGCTTTATAACGACTTGGTATATCATAATAATAGCTATTTAACCCACGTTCCGCTTCATACAATGTCTCATCATAAACGTAAAAGACAGCAGTTTTATTTAATAAACTTGCCTCAATTGCTAATGAGCTATAATCAGTAATAATTAAATCTGCCATCAACATCAATGTCTGTGTATCAATCTGAGTCTGACTTGGCTCTGCTACTGCTGGATGTAGTTTATTGATTAAAGTATAACCAGGTAATGCTTGTTCAAATTGTGTAACATCGATTATTCTATTTCTTTGATTGTATTCCCTGTATGTAGGAACGTAAATCGCGAGTTTAGTCGTAATCCCATGCTGCTGTTTTAACTGTGTTTGCATCTCTTTAACATCTAATTGACAATACGGTACTAACCTCGGTAGTCCTGTCGTACAAAGCTGTGTTGGATGTACATCAAAAGCTGCTTTAAAACATTCTGCCATTGGTGGACCACCGATTAAATAAAAATCTGTAGCTCCATAAACCCGACGATATTGTTTAACTTGCATTTTATTAGTATGATCCACTTGATGATCCGTTAGCCCAAAATGTTTTAGCGCACCTGCAGCATGCCATGTTTGAATAATTTTTTGACCAGCTTTTTTGCGATAGCCACCTAATAGTAAATAATAAGTATCAATCACTATTACTTTTGCTGTGCTTAATGCTTTTATATGGTGAATAATATGTTTATTTCCTGCTGGAATAAATGTACAATTTTGTAATTGTTCAATGGTTTCTTGATGTATGCCTTTAGCAATTACTGTGACACGATATCCTTGTTGAGATAATTCTTTAATTATCGGTAAGACATCTGCTTCAAAAGTCATCATCACTACTATGTGTTTTGTTGATATTTTATTCCAACTAAATACTACATTTAGTATATGTATCATCATCATGTAAATTCTTTTTATCCATTGTCTCATTTTTTCTCCCCTTTACTTCAGTTAGTTTCATTTAATTATAGCGTGCTTTTTCCAAAATTTATAGAATTGCAACGATAGCAATGTTTAATTATTAAATTATTTCGTTCTATCTTATTGTCAGCTTGACCCTATTCACTTAACCTACACTTCTAACGATTAATTATTACCAATATACAAAAAGAACCTGGAACGTAAAATATGTTTCAGGTTCTTCATATATTTTATAAATAATGCATTACATAAAGTCTGCAAAATGATCGCGATACTTCATGTGTAAAATCGATCCTACCACGAGTAAAACAATAACTAAAATGACATTATAGACTGCCAATTCCCAATGAGAAATAAAGTACCAATCATGATGTAAAATAGCAGCTCTATATGCTTCAGCTAAAAAGTAAATCGGATTTAATTGCATCACATCAGTTACAATACCTTTAGGTGGCACGATTAAAATAGATGATACGAAAAAGACAATTCGCATTAACGCTTGCATTGCCATCTGAGTATCTCTAATAAGTACACCTAAAGTTGATGTTACGAGTGAAATTGCCACCGTTAAGATTAACGCGAAAGGTACATATATTAACAACTGTAAGGTGTAAATTGTCGGGTGATACCCTGCAAAATAACATATAACCATCACTATGGCTAATAAACCGAGATGCCCGTAAAATCTACTAAACACAATATAAGTAGGAATAATAGACAACGGAAAATTCATTTTTGCTACTTGATTATATTTCGACGCAATCGCCTTGGTTCCTTCTAATACACCTTGGTTCACAAAGAACCACATACTAATACCGACCAATAACCAATATATAAACGGCACACCATCTTGAGGGGTATTACTGCGCATACCTAAACCAAAAACAAACCAATAAACCGCAATTTGCATTGCTGGGTTGATTAATTCCCACGCCATACCTAAGTAATTACTATGGTTAGTGATTCTAATTTGAAATTCTGCTAATCTTTTGATCAAATATATATTTTTTATATGTTCTTTAAATACAGTCCAAACTGCCTTCATTTAAATAAACCACGCTTTCAAACGATTTACTTTTATATCTTAAACTTTTGTTTTTTATTCTGTCGTTATCTCCAAATATTTTCATAACAAAAAAATTATACCCTATTTAATAAATAGATGTAAACTTACTATGATTTCATTTTAGCTCATTACTATTAATATCATCATAAAATAGTATTGCCAATTATTATATACTAGATGATACCAGCTACATTTTACACTATTTTCTACTAAAAGAGTTGATTTAATTCCACAAATTCAGTAAACTTTAACAATTGTAGACTATAGTTTTCTCGCAATTCATACCTACTTACTTTACAATAGGTTAATAAATTTAACAACTCATTTACTATATATTATAATAACAGTAATTAGAAATAAGGATGGTAAAATTATGACAGTCTCGGTAAACATTGAACATGTCTCAAAAGAATACCGTATTTATCGCAATAATAAAGAACGAGTAAAAGATTTACTGGTACCTTTTCACAAAAACAAAACATTTTATGCTTTAAATGATTTATCATTAACTGCACATGAAGGTGATGTTATTGGCCTAGTAGGTATTAATGGTTCTGGTAAATCTACCCTTAGTAACATGATTGGCGGATCACTTTCCCCAACACGTGGTCACATTAACCGCAATGGAGAAGTCAGTGTAATCGCCATTAGTGCTGGACTTAATGGTCAACTTACTGGAATTGAAAACATTGAATTTAAAATGTTGTGTATGGGCTTTAATAAAAAACAAATTAAAGATTATACTCCACAAATTATTGAGTTCAGTGAACTTGGTGAATTTATTTACCAACCCGTTAAAAAATATTCCAGTGGTATGCGTGCCAAATTAGGGTTTTCAATAAACATTACCACTAATCCCGATATTTTAGTTATCGATGAAGCTTTATCCGTTGGTGACCAAACATTTGCACAAAAATGTCTAGAAAAAATTTATGAGTACAAAGAACAAAATAAAACAATTTTCTTTGTCAGTCATAATATGAAACAAGTACGTGACTTCTGTTCAAAAATTGCATGGATAGAAGGCGGTAAATTAAAACAATTTGGTACATTAGATGAAGTCTTGCCTGAATATGAAAAATTTTTAAATGACTTCAAAAAACGTTCCGCTGCGGATCAAAAAAAATTCAGATCAGAATTAGATAATTCTCGTTTTGAATTTAAATAACGTTAAACTAAAAACGATTACGATGCCACAAAATTCAAGACATCGTAATCGTTTTTAATGTTTATGTCGCATTTGTTTCATAACTTTCCATAAAAATCTAGGAATACTTTGCATTCTTCCTAACCGTTTCCAATCAATTATTAAGCGATAGACCCACTCTAAATTAATGGTTCTAATAAATTTAGGTGCTCGTTTTTTGACTCCACTAAATACTTCTAATGAGCCACCTACGCCCATCATCACTGTATGTTCAAAGTTATGTCGATGCTGCTCTATCCACATTTCTTGTTTAGGATAACCCATCCCCACAAAAATATAATCTGGCTTAAAGTCTTTTATTTCTTGAGCAATGTGCGCATCTTGTAGATCGATATATCCGTGATGATGATCAAAAATTATATTTGGATATTGCTGTTTTAACTGTTCTTGCGCTTTTACTACTACTGCTTCTTTGGCTCCTAATAAATACACCCGTTGATGATTAGAATGCGCTATTTTTAAACATGATTCCATCAATTCAATACCTGGTACACGAGCTTTTAATGGCGTTCTTAAAATTTTGGAAGCTTTGACCACGCCTGTACCATCTGCAACGGTATAATTAGCGCTGTTAATCAATGTTCGATAAAATGTATTAGTTGTAGCATAATCTACGATTTCTGGATTTGCAGTCACAATAAACAGTGTCTCTTGTTGCCCGTCTTCAAAAAATTGTTTTACATTTGTTACCATATCGTCCATTGTGACATTATTAAAATGTACAGATAAAACATCTACTTTATCTGTTTCGTCTCTTTTCACCATTAACTATTAACTCCTATCTACTCACTGTCGATTTCATACAATATTAACAGTCATTTTATCATAATACGCAGTAATGAGATAATACTTTCTGTAATATGCTATTCCCCTAATTCTTTCCTACATCAAAAGTCCAAATGCGCTAATTGTTTATATCGTTTATAATAGATTAAAGTTCATATTCATCACCATTACAAAAGAGGTATTTGCATGTCCTATATACAATCATTTTTAAGTTCATCCATTCAATTACATATTAGTTGGATTTTAATATTAGCAGTGCTTTACATTGTGATTCATCAGTATAGGCACAAGCCACTTAATCGTATAATTGATATTTATTTAAATTATATTCCAGTATTAACACATGAATTTGGCCATATTTTATTTAATAAAATTAGCGGAGGCAAAGCTAGAGATTTAGTTATTGTCGCTAAACCTTCAGAACGTGACCAAACATCACAACAAGGTTATGCTATTACACAATCTAGTAGTCGTTTGAGCCAAATCATTACCACATTAGGTGGTTATATCATGCCACCTTTAATGCTCTTTTTAGGATATTTAGCTGTCACTGCCAACTATCCCAGCATCTTTATTGCTGCGTATTTATTTATATTTTGCTATTTTGTCATATTAACATCTCGTAAATTACTCCCAATTATTATACTTTTGATGTTAATTGTATTGCTTTATGGTATATTTCAAAGCAATGATCAGGAGCTCATCTTTTATTTCGTTTCTATAAGTTACCACTTCATCCTTGGAATGTTGCTCGGTGAAGTGCTCCAATCAAGCTGGACAATCTTTAAACTGACGTTTTTCAACCGTGATGTTGAATGGGATGGTACAACATTAAACGAATTAACTCGCTGCCCCACATTCTTTTTTAGTACACTGTGGATTGCGATTAATTTATATACTGTGTATAAACTTTTCACTGTAGTTATTTCATTTTAAATATATATGCAAAAAGCGATGGTTAATATAAACCATCGCTTTTTATATTATTCTACGTAAATATGCGCTGCATTATCATAACTCAAAATTGTAACCGTCTCGCCTTTTTGAATCATTACTACTCTATTTGTATCATCTTTATCGACGATAAGTACTTCATCACCAATTGAGATGGCTTTACTAGACAAATAAACCAATAATTCTGTTCTGTCCCTTACTCTTTTAACATTAACATAATCTCCAGCACTAAATTGTAATAAATCGGTTGTATATAGTTCCTTATATTGATTATTACGTGGTATAACGCCGCCATGAGGACATGTAGTTGGATAATCTAATAACTTATCTAACCGCTCTACAAATAGATGTGAGACTCTGTGTTCTAATACTTCCGCTTCCTGATGCACTTCTTCCCAATCATAATGCAATATTTGAATTAAAAATAATTCAAGTAAACGATGTCGTTTAATAATATCTAAAGTGTGTGCCAAACCTTTCTGCGTTAACATCACACCTTTATATGGTTTTGTTGCTACCAATTCTGTTTGTTCTAATCTATTTATCATTTCACTTACTGATGGTGGCTTTATATTTAAATACTGCGATAACTTTTTGTTTGATACAAAAGTAGTATCGCCTTTATGCGTTAAAATGGCCTTCAAGTAGTCCTCTTTCTCTTCTGTCAGCATACTTTCACCTCTCACAATCATTGTCTTTATTGTATCACGAAAATTCTTGACACGCTAAAAGTTCGTAGTATATTATAAAATAAATTAGGTCAACCTAAAAATATTTTTAGAAGGTGAATTATGTTAGAAATAAAAAACTTAAATTTGCATTTAGGGAAGAAACATGTGCTCAAAGATATTAATTTAACATTACCTATCCAAGGTGAAATTATAGGAATTATGGGACCTAATGGTGCAGGAAAGTCATCTTTATTTAAATCGCTTATTGGAGAATTCAAAGCAACTGGAGAACAATTGTTAAATCAACAACCGCTCTCCTCAGTATTAAAATCAATTACGTATATTCCTCAAAAAGCTCATATCGATTTAGATTTTCCTATCGGTGTAGAAGCTGTTATATTATCAGGCTCATATGGTAATATCGGATGGTTTAAACCCGTAACTAAAAAAGTAAAATCACGACTCGAGTCTTTATTAACAACATTAGAATTAAATGATTTGCGTCATCGTCAAATTTCCGAAATAAGCGGAGGTCAATTGCAACGTGTACTTGTGGCACGTGCTTTAATGCACAGTAATCAGGTCTATATGTTAGATGAACCTTTCGTAGGCATAGATTTTCATAGTGAACAGTTAATTTTCAATTTATTACAGCATCTAAAAAGTGAAAACAAATTAATCTTAATTGTTCATCACGACTTATCTAAAGCCACTCAATATTTCGATCGTATCATTTTACTTAATCGCACTATTCGCTTTTTTGGTGATAGTGATATAGCGATGCAACCTGAACAATTAAACCAGACATTTTTAAATGCAGAACCTTCTGCACTAATATCCGATGAAAAGAGTGTGCAGTAAAATATGTTAGATTTCATTGAACATTTATTCAGTTATCAATTTTTAAACCGTGCACTTATTATCTCTATTGTAGTAGGTATTGTATGTGGCACGGTGGGTAGTCTTATTGTATTACGCGGTCTTTCGTTAATGGGGGATGCTATGAGTCATGCAGTGTTACCTGGTGTAGCATTATCATTTGTACTCGGTATACCAATGTATATCGGTGCTTTAGTTACAGGGATGATTGCAAGTTTATTTATAGGATTTATTACGCAAAGCAGTAAAACTAAACCAGATGCTGCGATAGGTATTAGTTTTACAGCCTTTTTATCTACTGGGATTATCATTATTAGTTTGATTAATAGTGCAACAGATTTGCACCATATTTTATTTGGTAACATTCTTGCCATTACAACTAATATTTTTTGGTCTACTATTATCGTCAGTGCTATAGTGCTTTTACTTATTGTTATATTTTATCGACCTTTAATGATTTCAACATTTGATTCAACATTTAGCCGCATGAGTGGCTTGAACACTACATTAATTCACTATTTTGTAATGTTATTACTAGCTATGGTAACAATAGCCAGTATTCAAACTGTTGGTATTATTTTAGTCGTTGCATTATTGATAACACCTGCGAGTACTGCATTTTTAATAGCTAAGACCTTACCACAAATGATGGTAATTGCTAGTACTATTAGTATTATTTGTTCCGTCACTGGTATGTATTTTAGCTACATTTATAATATTCCAAGTGGCGCAACCATTGTACTGTGTGCATTTATTATTTACATCATTGTATTCAGCGCACTAAAAATTAACACACGTATAAAGAAAGGACAATTAACATGAAAAAACTATTACCCATACTTTTAATATTAATGCTAGTCGTTGGTGCTTGCAGTAATAACAACAAATCTGCACAGTCAGAAAACAAGTCAAATGATAAATTAAAAGTTGTAACTACTAATTCAATAATTTATGATATAGCTCAAAATGTTGGCGGTAAGAATATAGACTTACATAGTATCGTTCCTATAGGCCAAGACCCTCATGAATATGAAGTAAAACCTAAAGATATTAAAGCATTAACAGATGCTGATATTGTATTTTATAATGGGTTAAATTTAGAATCGGGTAACGGGTGGTTTGAAAAAGCTTTAAAACAAGCGAATAAATCAATGGACGATAAAAATGTTGTAGCTGTTTCTAAAACAGTAAAACCTATTTATTTAGAAGGTGCTAGTAAAAAAGAGGAGAACCAAGATCCTCATGCTTGGTTAAGTTTAGAAAATGGTATTAAATATGCCGAAGTTATTAAAGAGACGTTAACTAAAAATGTTAAAGACAATAAAGATGTAGAGAAACAAGGTTCAAATTATATTAGCAAGCTACAAACATTGAATAAAGAAAGTCATAACAAGTTTGATGATATTTCAAAAGACTCACGTGCATTTATTACAAGCGAAGGTGCTTTTAAATACTTTGCAAGACAGTACGATTTAAAACCAGGATACATTTGGGAAATAAATACTGAAAAGCAAGGTACACCAGAGCAGATGAAACAAGCCATTGAATTTGTTAAAAAACACAATCTAAAACACTTACTTGTTGAAACAAGTGTTGAACGTAAAAGCATGGATACGTTAAGTGAAGAAACTAAAAAAGATATTTATGGTGAAGTATTTACCGATTCTATTGGAGAAAAAGGAACTAAAGGAGATTCCTATTATAAAATGATGGAAGCTAATATCAACACAATTCATGGCAGTATGAAGTAATAATTATGATAATAACTAAGGCTATTCAACCTGTTAACTAGGTGAATAGTCCCATATCGTACGTGTCTCTCCTATACATGCTACACATCCACGTACGATATGGTGGTATTCAAGCCTTAGATCAAACTCTTACGCCATCAATGGTACATAATCCTCCTCCATTGATGGCTTTTTCTCTGTGTAAAAAAGTAAACGTAGCAATATAATGAAATTTCTATCCAGACAGCCCATATTGCTACGCTTACAAAACTGGCAGACCGCTAAACATTTATGATTCATTGTTTTAGTGATCTGCCAGTTTATTTTTATTTACTTTTCAGTTCGTACATTAAACTAAAGCAACTCTATCTATAGAGTAGTGTCACTAAGTTAAACTATCTACAATAACCATTTCATCATAGTTGATTGATTCTCGTATTTTTAACGCTGTTGTGTCACTAACATCTTCTTCTTCTATCAATTGATTTAAGATACGACGTTGTTCTTTCAATGCATCTAAACGAATTTTCGTTATCGAATTTTCGTTCTTAGGATTGAAAAAGTTACTTGGTGTTAAATTATCACGTCGTGCCAAATAACCATCACAAATCATCCCAACTTCTAATTTATTATCTTCAGTAGTTTCTTTACTTAAGCGACTCACTACTCGATAATGTACTGTACGCATAACATTGGAGATTTCTAACAAGTTATCTGCAATAGATAACGAAGAAGCTGCGTTTGTTTTCATACGTTTTTTAATACGTATTTTCAAAATATAAACTTTCACTTCAACTATTAAACGTTGCATTAATGAAGCTTGTTTATAAATTTGTGTTCGTTCAGCGTAACGCATATAGTTATCCAACACACTAGTAGTAATATCACCATTAACAACTAAATTATTTAAAGTATCGTTTTCAACCTCAAATGCAATTTTTTGCAGTCGCTGTAATTCTTTGATATTTTCATCTTCATTTTCCACAGTACGTAAAAATGCAAGTTTTTCATGGTATTCTTTAATTACCGTTCCATAATGAAAACTAGATTCTAAAGTTGAATTTTTATTTAATGACTCTATTACCTTTTCTAAAATAAAGATTCTTGCATGCTTATAGTTCATCCCTGTATCTTTAGGTTTCGGTGCAGATGTTGTAAATAATGGTAATAAGAATTGTGCTATTACTAAACTAATAATTACCATACCAGATGCAACAAATAGTAAATCATCCCTAAAAGCAAAAGAATGATGATTTGCCAACATATATGGCAAAGTTAAAGCAATAGCTAATGAGATAGTCCCATGTACACCACAAAGAGACATTATAAATGCATAGACCCCTCTTTTTGGTGGTGTTTCTGTGTTAGTTTGATTATTTTCATTATCCGACATCATTTTTTGGAAAGGACTCACTGGTAAATAAAAGTAAGGGTATAAAACGAACACCCATAAAAATCTAAAGACATAAATCGCTAGTGCTATTAAAACAGTAACAATAATTAAAAATAATAAATTATGCGGTTCATTTTCTATAATACGACCTACCACTTCAGGAATTAAATAACCTAAAATAGCAAACACAAAGCCATTCAATGCATAGCCGATAATATTCCACGTATGGTTATAACTCATTTGCAAACGTGTACGTGCTTGTGAGATACGATCTCTTTCAAAGCCATGAACCAAACCAGCTACAACCGCGGCAATAATACCTGAAGCATGGAACATTTCTGCTATAAGATATGTGACAAACGGTGTTAATAATTGAATAAAAGTAAACATGTTAACATTTTCAATGCCTCGTCGTGTTAAAGATACTCTTGCTCGTACTAAAACCACACCGATAATAAGCCCTACGATAAATCCTCCGATAGATGATATTAAAAACTGTTCTATCGCGTTAGCCACTGAAAAAGTTCCAGTAATAAGAGCTGCTACAGCAATTTTAAAAGATATGATACCAGCTGCATCATTTAAAAGTGATTCACCTTCTAAAATTGTCATAGAACCTTTAGGTAATACTTTCCCTTTCGTTATAGCTTGCACAGCTACTGCATCGGTAGGACATAAAATGGCTGCTAAAGCAAACGCTGCTGCCATTGGTAACTCAGGCCATATCCAATGAACAAACAGACCTACTACTATAACTGTTGTCACTACTAAACCCAATGCCATCATTAAAACTGGCTTAATATACCTTCTTAAATGTACGCGAGATACTTGTACACCTTCTACGAATAATAATGGAGCAATTAATGCAACCATAAAAAGTTCTGAATCAAAATTAAAGTCTACAGGTACAGGTGTAATATATAACAACATACCTAAAATTATTTGAATGAAGGCCAAAGGAACTTTTGATAAAAATATATGTACAAATGAACTTAAAATGACGACTACTATAAAAATAAGCAGTGTCTCAAATATTTGCATAGTTTCACCTCTCATCGTTTGAACTTTACTATTATAATTGCTGAGGTTGAAACAAATAACGCATAATATACATGTCACACAAGCGCTTACGCTATCATCTCATTTTAAATGCTACAATGAGCAAACGTTGCCCATCGATTATTAATTCACACAATTACAAATATATATTATTTTATCATTTTTTTAGGGAATGGAACAGAAATCGAATTTTATTAATAAGATTCCTCTCCCCACAGCGACAAGGATGACTGGTATAAAAAACATGTGTTAAGGTACATTACAGTTCAGTTAGCTACTGGCAATATAAAATGAAGATGACGATTTAGTTATTCCCTTTCCTCTTGTTATAGAACGTAGACAAAAACCAAGGTGATAGTTCATCTAAAACTTTCATATATTATTGGCAGTGATTTGGGCCAACTCCTGCGGGAATAGCAAGAGCCGAAGACTACAGGCTGAGGCAGTTCCCGCGGAAAGCGTGCACAAAAAACTGCCAACAAAGTCAGATACTTTGTCGATAACCTATTGTTTTATTGGAAGTAAACATACCTTAAATATTAGTTATCCTAAAGACTTTTCCAAAATATTAGCAGTGCTTTGGGCCGACTCCTGCGGAAATTGCACAAGCCGAAGACTACAGGCTGAGGCAGTGCCCGCGGAAAGCGTGCACAAAAAACTGCCA
This sequence comes from Staphylococcus arlettae, assembly GCF_002902345.1. Taxonomy (GTDB): domain Bacteria; phylum Bacillota; class Bacilli; order Staphylococcales; family Staphylococcaceae; genus Staphylococcus; species Staphylococcus arlettae. The sequence continues at coordinate 48,793 of NZ_PPQB01000010.1, read as the reverse complement.
ATAAAATGTTGAGACTTTGGCAGTAATATAGAAAACATGATCCATCATTGACCCCTCAATATTCCATCACATTATTTAACCTAAATATTTAATAAAAAAAGTGCATCTTATTCCGCCTACCTTGTCAGCACAGGAGGAAAAGATACACATCTTCATATAACAAAATTAATATTCGTCTTCTTCATAGGCTTTTTTACGTAATTGTTCACGCTCTTTAGCACGCTTTTTCAGCTGTTCAAAATTATTTTGATCATCATTTGAACTTAACAATATGTTCGTTTGTCTCATACCATCTTTTTTACGATACATATAAGCCCCCGTACGATATGCAGCTCGTGAAATTAAATGTCCTCCAACAGGAGAAGTTAAATTAATAAATACCAAGGCTAAAATCATACGTACACTTAAATATCCTTGCGCAGAGATGAAATAAATAATAACTCCGACTAACGTCAATAACACTGACAAAGTAGAACTTTTAGTAGCCGCATGACTACGTAAAAAGACATCCTGAAATTTGATTAAGCCAATGGCACTAATAAGTGCAATAACACTTCCTAAAAACATGATAATGGCAGCACATAAATTAACGATTTCGCTTGTTGTTTGCATTAAATACGTGCCCCCCTTCAATAAATCTAGAAATAGAGACTGTACTTACAAATGAGATAATGGCAATTAATAATATAGAATCTAAGAATGAAAACGTACCATAAATAACGCTTAAACCACCTACTATAGACATGAGTATTGCACTGGCAGCATCAAATGCAACAACTCGATCAGCAGTGGTAGGTCCTTTGATTAATCTAAACAAAGTGAGCAGTAACGCGATCCCAAAGACAATAATGGAACTTGTAATGAAAAAATTGGTTAGTGAATCAATCATTCTGCCACCTCCAATATTAGACCTTCATATTGTCTAATACTTTTTAATAACTTTTGACGTTCTTTGTCTGACACATCAATTGCATGAATAAAGAATTTTTGTTTTTCTTTTGAAATACGAATAACAGTAGAGCCAGGTGTAATAATGATAAGTATTGTTAAAAATGATACTTCCCAATCACTATCTAAAGTCGTTTCATACGTAACAAGACCTGGATTCATATCTTTTGTTTTAAACAAAATATAATTAATGTTGGTCATACTTGATGTAATCAATTGATATAAATACACAAATAAAAATTTAATAGCCACCCAAACTTTTTTCAAGTAAAACTGTTGGCCAAAAAAGCGATGTAATATATAAATAACAATTAGACCAATTAAATATCCTGCGAAGAAGGTAGAAATATTAAAAGCGTCTTCATCTTGAAATAAAACCCATAAAAACGCAATGACAACATTTAACACTACTTGTCTCATAGATTATTTCTCCTCCTTCAGCAAATGTGGATTAACTGCTTTTTCATATGCTTGATCATCCATATTTAAATGTGTCGCATTTTCTGTCACTTTAAATAAAATAGGTGCTGCTAAACCAATAGCAATGACCACAGCGACAAGCATCCCTATTAAACTTTTACGATAGAATGGAATACGTTTAAACAATACTTGTTCACCTTTTTCACTACTTCCTAAATACATTGTAAAGTATATTCTGAATAAGCTAAACATCGCTATTAAACTTGTAATAATCATTAACGTTAAACCGATATAATTACCATTTTCTACAGCACCTTGGAAAATTAATAATTTCCCGGGAAATCCACTAAAAGGTGGCACGCCTCCGATAGCTAGAATTAATACAATAAAAGCGACACCAAAAAATGGCTCTTGTTTAGCTAAACCAGATAAATATTGGTAGTTTCTATGTCCGGTTATATATACTAAACTTCCTATAATAAAGAAGAGTAAAGTTTTCACAACAATATCATTTGTTAAGTAAAATATGGCTCCATTCACACCCGCAAAAGTATGTGTACCCAAACCTAATATGATAAATCCAATCGATAAAATAACTTGATAGGCAGCAATTTTTTTAATATCTTTATAAGCCATTACTCCAAATGCTCCAATAAGCATAGTAACACAAGCTAAAAAGACCATTAATGAATGCGTTACATCATCTTGTTCATTAAATATTAAAGTAAAGAAACGAATCAATGCATAAGCGCCAACTTTAGTCATTAATGCAGCAAATAATGCTGCTAATTCAGTATTTAATACCGCATAAGCTTTTGGCAACCACATAAAGAGGACTAATGCTGCTTTAGAACCAAATGCCACTAAAAAGACCATCGAAATTATGACTACGGCACGTTGATCTTGAACTTCACCAATACGTTGTGCAACATGTGCAAAGTTAAGTGTTCCAGTTAACTTATACAATAACCCTATACCTAACAGTAACATCCACGATCCGACAATGTTCAGCACGACATAGATAATTGCCGCTCGTAGTTGTTCTACCGACTGTCCTAATGTAATTAATACGAATGAAGACAATAACATTACTTCAAACATGACATAGATGTTGAATAAATCAGCAGTTAAAAAGGAGCCAATAACACCTACAGTTAAGAATAAAATAAAACTGGGAAGATAGAAGCGTATCGCACGTTTTTCAGCTCTACCAAAGCCATAAGCAATTATTAATGTGACTACGAAACTTGATGTTGTAACCATTAATAAACTTAAAGAATCTCCGACAAACTGAATACCATACGGTGCTTGCCATCCACCAAAATCCAATTTGATAGGTTTCCCCTGCATTACATGTATTAGTAAGAATAACGAGACGAGCGTAGAGACCGCCATCGTACCTATCGCAAAAATTCGGGATAACAAACTATTATTACGAATGAAGACCAAGATTAAACCACAAAGTGCTGGAAGCAGTAATGGTAGTATTAATAAATTACTCATTATTTTCGTCATCTCCTCTCAGCACATCAATTTCATCTTCTTTAGTAACTCGGAAGGTTCTGTATACAAGTACAAGCAAGAATGCTGTCATCGCAAAGCCAATGACAATAGCCGTTAAGACAATCGCTTGTAACAAAGGGTCAACAAAATTTTGGTTAGCAGTTCCAATTAATGGTTCAGTCTTGTTTTTACCATAACTACCCATACTCATAATGATTAAATTACCAGCATGCGTATAAATAGAAATACCAATAACGATACGTATTAAATTGACTGATAAAATCATATACGTTCCTATAAATATTAAGAAGCCAATTACTAATAATAAAATTAAATTCATGAGCGACCACCACTAATTGACAGCATTACGGTAACAATGACTCCCACAACTGAGAGTACTATTCCCGCTTCAAACAATGTCACAGTTGTTAAATGCAATTCACCCATTAATGGTACATTGACGTATGCATCTGTTTGGTAAAGGAACGGTTTACCAAAAAACATAGGTACAATTGCTGTTACCATTGATAATAATGAGCCGACAATAATCATTATTTTAAAATCAACAGGCAGGGAGACTAATACTTGTTTCACATCGAAGGCTAGAAACATTAGTAAAAATGCTGAACTAAGAACCAGTCCTCCAATAAAGCCACCACCTGGATTATTATGTCCCGCTAAAAACAGATAAAATCCAAATGTTAAAAGAATAAAGACCACAATTTTAGTTATTGTGCGTAAGACAACATCATTCTCTTTCATCTTGTCCCCTCCGATCTTTAAAGTTTAATAATGTGTAGATACCTAAGCCGACAATAATCAATACCATACCTTCAAATAACGTATCAAATGCTCTGAAATCTCCTAATATAGAATTAACTATATTTTTACCGCCAGATAATTCATAAGCATTGTGATAGAACGTTGATATCGTTGATATTGATGTGCCATGTTGTGCGATAAAGACTAATATTACTACTGTTATGGCCATGATTAGTGATACGACTATTTTCATTAATTCACGTTTTTTATGTACTTTTGCTCTAGGTACGTTTGGTAAACGTGAAAAGCTGACAATAAAGAGTATCGTTGTTATCGTTTCTACCACTAATTGCGTTAATGCTAAATCTGGTGCTTTCATTAAAATGAAGAATATTGTAACACAATACCCTATAATTCCATTCAGAATAACCATTGTTAGACGTTGTCTGATAAACACTAAAGCAATTCCCAACACATAAACAACAATCAACGTAACAACTTCTAGCGGTCCAAATTCCCCTACTTTTACTTGATGTACTTCAGGGAAGCCAACACGAATAATGGCATACAAGACAAGTACCGCAAAGATAATAAGTGTCATAATAATGTATTGATTTAAACGGTTATTCATTAGTACACGTATACTATAACCTGAATAACGTTCAAATTGTTTATAAGAATTGTCATAAAACTCTGTAATAGATTTCACTTTGAAATTACGTGCAAATTTAGTCCAATTTATTTTCAATCCTGCGATAATCCCCACTAATATGACAACAACACTTAGTATAAGTGGTAAATTCACGCCGTGCCATTGGGCAATATGCGGAGCAAATTGATCAACTTTTTCACCAATGGTAATACTTCTTAAAGCCGGTAAGACTAAATGGTCACCGAAAAGATTCGGGACAAAGAAAATAACAGGCAATAAGAGCGTCATTAGTAATGATGGTAATGTAAATTTCAATGGTTCATGTGGTTTAGCAACTTCTAGTTTCGCCTCACTATAATTGCCCCAAAAGACTTCCTTAATCATATAAACCACATAAATCATCGTAAATACACTTGCTAAGCCACCTAATAGATCAATAATTAAAGTTAATACTATATTAAACTGTGGCAATTCATGTGCGCTAAGCAAACCATCAAAAAACATCTCTTTACTTAAGAAACCATTTAAAAACGGAATGCCCGCCATAGATAATGCTGACAGCAACATGACAAAATGAACTTTCGGAAATACTTTGCGCATTCCTGATAATTGTCGAATATCACGTGTTCCTGTTTCATGGTCAATAATACCTACACCCATAAATAAGGCACCTTTATACAATGCGTGATTTAATAAATGGAACAATGCAGCAAAAAGTAACATTGCATATTTAGCTGATAATTCATCTGATGTATGTTGAGCATAACCACCACCTAAACCTACCATCGACATAATCATACCGAGTTGGCTGATGGTTGAATAAGCTAATATTGCTTTTAAGTCATATTGTCTAAGTGCATTTATAGCCCCATAAATCATTGTAATTAACCCAACAAAAGTCACACTATAAATATAAAAATCACTAAGTCCAAGAACAGGTGTAAATCTAAAGAGTAAAAAGATACCTGCTTTCACCATTGTTGCCGAGTGCAAGTAGGCACTGACTGGTGTAGGTGCGGCCATCGCTTTCGGTAACCATACATGGAATGGAAATTGCGCTGACTTGGTAAAAGCACCTATTAACACTAGAATAATAATTGGTATAAACAATGGATGGTTAGCTATTTTATCACTTTGATCAAGAATATCTGTAATCGTATTTGTGCCAGTAATGCTGTAAATCATAACGAAGCCTACTAATAATGCCAAACCACCTAAGACTGTAATTACAAATGATTGTATAGCACCATACTGACTATCTTCTTTATCGTACCAATAAGAAATAAGTAAAAATGATGACACACTTGTTAATTCCCAGAACACATATAATAAAATTGTATTATTAGAAGTAACAACACCTATCATACTGAACATAAAAAGTAATAAGTATATATAAAAACGCGGTAAATGATCATGTTCTTTAGACAGATACTGTGTCGCATAATAGAAGACGGCTACTCCAATGCCTGAAATTAATATGCCAAAAAGTAAACTTAAACCGTCAAGTCTAAATGCCAAGTCAATATCTATAGCTTGCAACCAAGGTATATTGACCATCGTCATTTGTCTTTCCACTACTCGTGGAATTTGCCACAAAAAGTATACTAAAGCTAGAACTGGAGCTATTAAAGCTATTTGTCCTGCAAATCTACTTAATTTGACATGTGTCATTGTTAAAGACACAAGTATCGTAATAGCTAATATAATACATAATAGGTATATCAGACTCATCGACTTCCTCCTTTACATTTATAAATTTAACGCGATTGTCGTCTTACTTGCATTCCTTGAAATACCTATGAATTTCATCGTTTCATAAGTGGTCTGATGCCCTAAATATTTTTGAATAATAGAAATAGAGATTCCAGACTGATAGGCGTGATAAGCAAACGTCTTACGCAAAGTTGTTAATCCTATATGTAACATCCCCAACTCTTCTGCAGCAGCATGGATAATGCGATACGCTTGTTGTCTAGATAAACCTTTTTGAGTTCTATTGGATTGAAATAACAAGTCACCCGTATTTAACTGTTCCATAGTGATGTATTGTCGTAATTCGCGTTGTAATTCTTCTGGAATCATAATATTAATATTTGATGCATGTGATTCTACCCAAAATGATTTAATAGCTTTATTTTTATCCATCACGTCACACACGGTTAAATTTAATAATTCAGATAATCTAATACCTGTGTGTATTGCGAATTTAAATAATAAATAATCTCTATATGACTTTCGTTGCAACACTTCATACATCAATTTTATATCTCCAATATCTCTAATTGGGTCCACCTGGTTCATCTTCACACCTCTTAACTTTAAAATGTTTCTTATTCAATAATAAATGATAAATAAGTAACATAAAAGCATTTTACACAAATTTCTTAAAATTTTTATAGCCATTTGCTTTTATCACTTCGATATTTTTAATAGAAGGAGGTGTTAAGCAATGAATGGAATTAATCAATTAACAGTAACATTTTCTCGTAGCTTTGCTGGACCTGATGGGAAAGTGAAAAATTTCTCTCGTCGTTTTGCCAATATAAATCCACAGGCAACTACAGAACAAATCAAAGCCTTTAAAGTTGCGCTTGAAAATATGCTTGGAGAACAGTTTACTACTATAGAATTAAACAAAAGCGAAATCGTTCATTAAGGAGGCACCATAATGTCAAAAACATTAGAATTAGTATTTACAGATGTACTTAATAAAACGTTAAAACTACAAATTCCTAAAGTGGAACGTAAACTAACAGAAGTACAAGTCAAAGAAAACATGGAAAAAATAGTTGATTTGGATATTTTGAGAATTTCGAAAAGCCAACCTGTGAAAGTACATGCTGCCTATTTGATAGACAAAACAATTACTACAATTTTTGAAACGTTAGACGCTAAACACTAACCATTTTCTAGTAACTTTACATTATATGACTATCTAATTAGCACTATATATACACATAGTTGCTAACTGTCTAAAAAATAAAAATCGCCCCCTCAGCTTAAGTGCTTTAGGGGCGATGTCACTGTGACATTTTAATGTATATTTGACATCTAGTTAATTATTTAACGGACGAATTCTGACTGTATCACCAAAAAATATTTTTTTCTTGCCTAATTTTTTACATAATGCATATTGTTCATACACTTCTTCAACGCGTGCTAAATTTTTGTATGATCTTTTAGGGTTCAATACTTCAATAAATTGTTGTGGTCTTAGTTGTTGATTGCTCCCAGCACCAATAAAAAAAGTTTCTTCGTCTAACAGACGAATGATAGAAAGTTGCTTCAATTTAGTTAGTCACTCACTTTTAAATTCTAAAATCATTCACTTTTACAAACATATCTGCTATAACTCATGTATCAATATCATGAATTTTACATTTATATCGTATATACTCATCATATCATATAACAAAAGAATAAACTGACATTATCAATATCAAAATTTTAGAGAAAGCGTGATTATTTTGTTTTTATTATTTATTTTAGGGTTAGTTGCTGGTATGGTAGTACCTTTTCAAACTTCCATCAACTCACGATTGAGCATGTATACCCGTTCATCATTTTATGCTTCGACGATTTCATTCGCTACGGGAATGTTATTTTTAATTCTTATCAATATTATCGTTAATCCTCATGTCTTTACAGCTGATTTCTATGCAAACCAAAGCTTAAGCTATGTTTGGTTTGTCGGTGGTATAATAGGTGTTATTTTTTTAACAGGAAACTTACTCCTCTTACCTAGATTAGGTGCATCTTTAACGGTAGTAATGACTATTGCAGGTCAAATTATTATGGGAGTACTTATTGATACTTTTGGTTGGTTTGGCGCAAATCACGAACCTTTTACTGTAGTGAAATCATTAGGCATTATCATATTATTTATAGGGATATTGTTAATGAATTATACTCGTAAAACACAAGAACGCCGTGTAACACCCGTTTCTTTTTATCTTTGGCTAATTATTGGCTTTATCTTTGGTTTTGGCCCTCCGATACAAACTACAATTAATAGTAGTTTAGGACAACAATTACATTCTCCAGTAATGGCAGCCCTTGTTTCCTTTACTATCGGCACAATTTTATTATTTATCCTCACTTTGATATTTAATAAATCATTAAAAATAACAACTTATAACCCGACACAAGGCAAACTTAAACCGCTTTATTTTATTGGTGGTATTCTTGGTGTCGTATTTGTTACGACAAACATTATATTGATGCCACATCTTGGCGCTGCTGTTACTACCATAGTAGTTATGTTAGGCCAGATGATTATGGGCATTATTATCGATCATTTTGGTTTGTTTGGAACACCTACTAATAAAGTAACATTACGAAAAATTATCGGTATTATAGCATTGATGCTTGGTATTATCTTATTACGATTTTTCTAATCAGCAGTTACAATTTATAATTACATATAGCGACAGAGATTTAGTTACAGTTAATAATTATCATTTTTTGAACTTAAAACGTTAAAATATCTACTATATATTAATAATATTTCAATTACTCATTTAATTTACACAACATTGTAAAACATTTGTAATTAAAATAAAGTTGAATTTATTACTCATTGAGCGTAATATAACTTTGGTAGTATCAAATAAACAATTTAACAATAAATTTTAATTAACTATTGTTGGTGTTTGAATTGTTTTCATTTTCAATGATCAACTTGTAATTATAGAAAAGTGAAACACCTTGTTTTAGAATTAATTTTTTTAAAATACAACGACTTTAAATTAGTTTATAGTCAAATTAATTTTGATAAATTTAAAAGCAAATTATGCTAAAAAATGTCTTTAATATATTTAAAACGGGTAAAATAGACTACGATGCATTTGTATTAATGTTAACCATTAATTAATGAAATATGCATTAAATACTTAGTAATATTACAAAGTAATCAAAAAATTCGCCAATCGGCCAATTTAAGTTTTAAATTATACTGTAATGGGAAAAATTAGTTTAGAGCAATAAAATATATTTAAATTTTTGCTTATAAACTAATTGAATTAATAAAATAAATCATTACGCCCACTCTTAAACAGTTTTTAGTTTACTTTCTATTTTTATTTAGTTATAATAAACTAAATAATTATGGTTTTAATATATTTTACACAAATAAATTTAGACTAAAATTATCATAATAAAGTAGGTTTAACTTTCGTTTTAGATAAAAGTTATACAAATTATAAAATTTAATTTGTATCATGATTGGGCTGGCAAAACAGGGAGGAATATAAAAGATGGCGATCACAAAAATAAATGATTGTTTCGAGTTATTGGCTATGGTGACATATGCAGACAAATTAAAAGGTATTATTAAAAAGGAATTCTCAGTGAGCTTTGAAGAATTCGCAGTACTTACTTACATCAGTGAGCATGAAAGTGAAGAGTACTATTTAAAAGATATAATTAATCATTTAAATTACAAACAACCGCAAGTGGTAAAAGCAGTTAAAAATTTATCACAAGAAGATTACTTCGATAAAAAACGTAATGAACACGATGAAAGAACTGTATTAATTTTAGTTAACAAAAAACAACGTGATAAAATTAATGAGTTATTAGAACGTGTTAATAAACGTATTAAAGAAGCTAATGACAATAAAGAAGTCTAAATCATTTTAATTTTATATTCATAAAAAGAATCTGCAACACCAAAGGTGCTGCAGATTCTTTTTAATGTATTTAATAATACAGTTTAAACGTTGACTTGTGCTTATTCATTTCCATGTGTAATTTACTCCCCTTAATATCTACATACTCACACTTTCACTGATTCCACAAACAAATTGAAGGCTGTTAAAAAATGTAATGGTTCCTCAATATGTGGAGCATGTCCAGATTCAGCGAATAATTTTACAGTGATATTAAGATTATTAGATGCGAAATTTTCCGTATAGTCATGATTAATGAGCGGATCATTTTTCCCGTTAATAATCAAGGTGGGTACTGTTGTCTCTCCCATAATTTCTTCATTATCTAAAGTTGGAAAAGTCATCATTGCTCGTGTAGCAGTTGCGCTGCATTCAGGTTTTTGTCGTGCATAAATTCTTTGCTTCTGTACCCACTTTTTGGCGCTCTCACGGGCAGTGTACATATACGGGAATAAAATAATCAAAGCTTCTTCCTTATCAAAACCAATTATTTCTTCTTCGTGTTCAAACATTAACTTATTGAGACCATGAATACCATTTGTATAGTCAAATGAAATTAACGTTAACGTGCGGACACAATTTTGATAGCGATCTGCAAAACCTTTAGCAATAATCGCGCCCATGTCATGACCAATCACATGGGCATCAAATAAATTTAATCGTTCCATTAAGATTTTTAAATCTTCAATATGATCATCTAATGTAAAAGTTGTTGGTTTTGATGAGTATCCATGACCAACTACATCATATGTGATTACTTTATAATTGTGTTTCAATTCATTTTTTAGATTACAAAATGCTGCCATATTCCCATCTAAGGCATGGATTAAAATTACAGGAATTCCTTGACCCTCAATTGTGTAAGCTATCTCGTTGTCATCATTAACTAATATTTTATTCATTTGGGTCACCTCCCCTTACAAGTAACATATACCCACTATGTAAAATGTTATTCCATTATGAACCCTATTAATTTCATAAAAATATCATATTGAGAACAAATTGTTTTCTTGATTTTTTTATATAATAAGAAAAGTGAAGCAACAATCATCTCCATCTGATTGCTACTTCACTTTGAAATCGAGCTATAAATTAATTGTAAGTTCCACGATAAACGTGATGTTTTGTTGCTGTTTTCAACGTACATTTTATAATGTTAATTTCTGGAAGAAATACGAATAGTGTAATAAATAATTACAATTAGTAATAAAATCCAAATAATGATAGATACAATTTGCGCAATACCAGGGTTCATAATCATAGCATCTACTGTTTTTTGACATAACAGCAAACCTATACCTGTAAACTCTAAACGTTTGAAATAAATTCCGGTAATACTAAAAATGATACCTACAAAGAAAATAAATTGATGTGCATAAATTGATACCGCAACGATACTAAAATTAACATTAAATGCATGGATAACAACTAATACTAATGATACTGCTGCAATGGCGAGACCGATATACATTTCTAATTTATTACTATACAAATAGTTTTTATGACTTATCCTAATATAAATCACAATTGAAATAGGTAAAATAACCAAACAATAAAAAATAGATAGTCCTGAAGCTGCTTGGAACGGTACATATTGTTTATCATATAAATAAGAAATTACGATAAAATTTAAAATGAAAAATACAATAGGATTTAACTGTAAAGTAAATAAATTACGTTGAATCGTCAATATAATTTCAGCTGGTGATTTTCCTCTATACTCAATATAATCTTGATTTTGTTCTTCAGATTTTCTAAAATCTTTTTTTAACTTTTCTTTTATGTCATCGATTAAATTAGGAGAAAGTCCTTTATGAGTAAAATAATCATTGATATTTTCTACTAATACTTTGTCATTGACTCTCATTATAGTCTCCTTTTCTCTTCTACTATTACAGTGCTTATTAAACATACCTTTATGCCAATTATCATATTAACTCAGCTATATGGTGTCCAGTGACGTATTAATAACATTGTATCAATAAAACAACCGACAAGTATAGACTTGTCGGTTTATTTTTCACTAAGTATGACATTGACGATTAGCTTAAGTCAATACGATATAATTTAATATCTTTATCATCTGGTGATGTAGTAGTAAATTGATATGATAAATTGTCGTCTTGGATATAACCTATGTTACCTGTAACATCATTGTAATGTTCACGAGCAGAAGCCTTATTACTTACTTCTTTTTTCACTTCATTAAAAGATGGTCCATTGGGTTCATTATAAACCATTGACGCACGTAAAATTTTACCTTTACCTTTTTTACCGTCTGCAGTGACAATTAATACACCATTATCTTTTTTAAATTCATAATAATGTTCATCACCATCAGGACTGTATGAATATAGTGGTTTTTTATTATTTTCTAATACAGTTTCGATAGATGCTCCTAATTCTGCACCTTCGAGTTCCTGATCACCTTGCTCTAATTGTTCAACACTTTGAATAGAGTTACCTGAAGCTGCCTCAACATTTGTAGCACTAAAACCTGATAATGTAAGACCTGAAACTAATAAAGCAGCAAATAACTTTTTCATCAGCACTCTCTCCTTTTTCAACCTATTTTGTGCTTAACCATATTATAATATACATGTTACGAAAATAACAGAGATATTACAAAATGATTTCAATTATTACTAATAAAAGATATATATAAGTGTAATACTATAATATCTCTACACAAAACGATTGATAAAAGGTTTGACTGTTTTTAAAAATGCTTCTTTTTCTTCAATAAAAGGATATAAACCTGAGTGTTGGAAAACTTCAAATTCACTGTTCGTAATATAATCTGCTACTTCTTTAGCTTCAACTACTGTAGTCCGTTCACCATGTTGTCCAACTATAATTTGGACAGGTACTTGAACTTGAGCTAAAAAGTTTCTAATATTATTAAAATTAAAAGAAGCCTCAACTGACTGACGTTCCGCTGTTGTAGTAAAAGCCAGTGTATTTTCCATTTGTTTTAACACCTTTTGTGCTTTTTTCTTATCGTAATATAATTGATTCGCTAAAAATTTGTGCTGTTTTTCTTCATCCCAATTACGAATTGTTTCAGCATATTTTTGATACAAACGCTCACTTGGCGATTTATCTTCTAACATCGTAGGATTCACCATAGTTACAGACGTCACTAATTCAGGATATTTTGATGCTAATTCAGCACTCACAGAGGCACCCATTTCATGTCCAATAAGTGCACAACTTTTGATGTATAACGCATCTAATAATTGTTTGATGTCGCTACCATAGTCCGAAAAGCTAATATGTTTAGGTTTATCAGAGTACCCATGACCTCGCAAATCTATAAGTACAATTTGATAGTCCCTACTCAGTTGTTTTTCCAGTTCTTTAAAAACTGTAAAATTTTCTAATGCCGTGTGAATCATCACAATAGCATGCCCTTCTCCACTCGTATCGTAATTAAGTGCAACGCCGTCTTGTGTAGTAAATAAATTCATATCAGTTTTGTCCTTTCTGCTTCATCGGTAAAATTGTTAACAATTCTTCTAATGTTGTAATCGTAAAGTCTACTTCTTCTGGTAATGGTTCAATCTCTGCATCTTCATCTTTAAACCAAACACTTATCATTCCCATTGCTCTTGCAGGTGCGACGTCGTTCAATGGATCGTCTCCTACATACATAGTCTCTTCTGGTTTAGTATCTAACTTTTCTAAAATATCTTCAAAAATTTTGGGATGTGGTTTACGCACGCCAACAGTTTGTGACGTCGACATATAATTGATGACGTGTTCTATTCCAAGGGCGTGTAGGCGGTATTCCTTGATCTTTGATTTACCGTTAGCAATGACACCAGTAATATAATTATACTGGTTAAGTCGTTCTAACGTGTATAAAGTATCGTAATACGGAAATACATAGCGATAAAAATGCATTTCAAAATCATGAAATAAATCTTTCCACGTCAGTCTATCTACATGAAAATCTTTAATAATCGCTTTGTATAACTCCGGTTTATCATGATCTTCGTCATCATCTAATGCTATAAATTTATTTTTGAAATCTATTGCCTGTATATTGACTAAATAATCATGAAATCGCTCATATTGTTCTTCTATAAATTTTTCTCGTGATTTTTTTCTATCTAATAAAGTACCTTCTAAATCAAATACAACTGCTTTAATATTTGATAAATCCATACGCTACCTTCTTCTCTATTTTTTATACTTAATTTAATGTTTTAGGTTGAGTTATCATTAAATAAAATAACACAGGAATGCCGATAATGGCTATAATGATACTCGCTGGGATTTGATATGTTTGTAAAATTATCCCTCCAACACCATCTGCGATTAACATAGTAGTACCACCAATTAACATGTTTAAAGTCAGTTGTTTACTTAATGTATACTTAAAATAATAACGACGAATAAGTTGTGGTATGACCATACCAATAAAACCAATAATTCCTACAAAGGCAATAATAATCGCTGTCATAATTGATGCTAATAACAGCACACCATACGTTAATTGCTGAGCGTTCAATCCTAGCCCTTGCGCATGTAAGTCGCCAAGTCGCAATAATTTAATTTTAGGCATCATACTATATAACACCACAATACAACAAATTAAGATTATAGCAATATATATTACCTCTCTATATTCTGCTGCTGAAAAGCCCCCAAACATATAATTAACAATATTATTCATTTTATCTTGATTAAATAAAATCATCATATATAATAAAGCATTAAATAACGCGCCAATCATAATACCTGATAAAATAAGTGATTTCATAGGGTAGCCTTTAGACATCATTGTAGTTATCACAATGACTAAAAGTAATGTGATCAAACTAAATAATATAGAAAACAGAGGGAGCATAATAAAACCTGCACCGAGTACAACTGCTAATCCTGAACCAAAAGTAGCACCACTGGCCAAGCCTAACGTATAACTGTCAGCTAATGGATTATTTAATATAGTTTGAAACATTTGTCCTGCAACTGTTAACCCAATACCGGCAAAAAGCGCCTCTAAAACTCTAGGCAAGCGCACTTCAACAAAAATTGCATGTTGCATCGCAGGCGTCAAGCCCCACATGCCCCAACTTAGATTGACTAACACGGCACATAATAGAGTGCCGAGCCATACATATATCGCCCCATTACGCATCATTTTCTTGCCACGCTTTCGCCTCAAATTTGTTCTTTATTTTACCATATCATCATCACACAAAACTAACTACAATAAATTCACTTCTATGCAAAAAATCCTTATCGTCAAAATTAGCGATAAGGATTTTTATTTAGTTATATATCGCATCTCTTAGTGCCTTCAAACCTTCATCAATACGAGGTCCTGGTCTTGATATTTCATCACCATTCACTGTCGTTACTTGATCATATTGAACGGCCTGAATATGGTTAAAGCCACCGCGTTGCTTAACACTTTCTTGGTATTTTTCCTTGCTAATGCCCATCGTACCTATCATGACATCAGGATTTTGTTTAATGACTTCTTCTTTACTTACCTTTTGCCATCCCTCTTTCGAAGCAAAGCTATTTTTGGCATGCAACTGTGTCAGCATATCATTAAAAAATGTATTTTTGCCGGCTGTAAAAATTTCTGGTTCAGAAGATACTTCCATAAAAACATTAGGTTGTTGTTTAGTGTCTGGCACTGATTCGACAACTTTTTTTATATTTCCTTTGGTTTCGTCTATTAATTTCTTAGCCGCTTGCTCTTTGTTTGTTAACTTGCCAATATTTTCAAAAGTATCGTACATCTCAGATATTGATTGGGCATCTTTTACATAAACAACTTTTATATCATTTTGTTTTAAGCTGCTAAGTACTTTACCATTCATGCCTTTTTGACTTTCGTGCGCTAAAATTAAATCTGGTTTAGCTTTCATTAATGCTTCTTTATTTAACTTCATAGCATCAAACTGTTGCTTGTTTTTTACGTCTTTAGGGTAATCATCTACTGTAGACACCCCTATAATTTGTTTACCTAAACCTAACTCATATAAAATTTCAGTATTACTTGGCATAAGTGAAATGATACGATCATAAGACTGCTTATCATTATTTTTACTATTTTGTTGTTCATTTTGACCACATCCAGCTAATACTATGATAGCTACAAATAGTACCACAAATAATTGGTATTTTTTCATGACTTAGTTCTCCTAATTTATTTCAACTTTAATTCAATCTGCAATTGTTATATTGAATTGTCATTTAACGTATAAAATATTCATCTAAAAATGTATATCTATGTGGTTGCTTACTATTAAAATAAACCTTTCCAAAATTATCTAAAAGTGCATGAAATTCGTTCGCATCTTGTACTTCAAAATCTGACGGCAATACAATATGCTGTTTAAACTTACGATAATTTGTCGTATTGGGATAGCCTAATTTGTAATAAATACGTCGAGTATAGCTATCAGGAATAAATTGCACCTCTCCAAAGACATAAACTAATAACACATCTGCCGTTTCTTCACCAATCCCTTTATGTCCAAGTAACACCGCTCTTAAATCTTGTTGATAATGTGATTTGATTGCTTGATAATCAAAGTTAAAAATCTCAAACCATGACAAGACTGTTTGCAGAGTTCGTGCCTTATTTTTATAAAAGCCACTCGGTCTGATTAATGTTTGTAATTGCTCATCTGTGAGTCGAAGCAAGGTTTTAGGTTGTAAGTCGGTAGCATCTTTCAATTGTTCAATCGCACGCGCGGCATTATTCCAATTGGTATTTTGAACCAAAATAGCACCTATGATTATTTCAATTGAGCTCTGTGCTGGCCACCAGCCCTGTGGACCCATATGTGCATATAACGTTTGATACAATGTTTTTGTGTCTAACATGTCTCCACCTACTAGTTATCAGACTGAATAAGAGTCAGTGCTTGATTAACATTATAGTACTCGCTCGCACCACTTTGTTTATGCACTGACTCTTTCAAAAATTATTACTTACATTGATTCTGGTGCGTTAACACCTACTAAATGTAATGCATTGTGTAGTGTAATTCTTACCGCTTCTATTAAAGCAACTAAAGCAGTTGTTTTAGCAACATCGTCCGTTAACACTTTTTCAGCATTATAAAATTTATGGAAATGTGCTGCTAAATCTTGGATATAGTTGGTAATGCGATGAGGGGCTCTATGTGCCGCCGCACTTTCAATTGTCGGTTCAAATTCCGCTACTTTTTTCAATAATTCTATTGCCTTGTCATTCGTAATTAAATTAAAGTCTGCATCTGTCGTTGGTTTGATACCTCTTTCTTGCGCTTGTTTTAAAATAGAACAAATACGAGCATGAGCATATTGTGCATAGTACACTGGATTATCTTGAGATTCTTGTTTAGCTAACTCCATATCAAAATCAAAGTGTGTATCTGGACTTCTCATCGTTAAGAAATAACGTGCCGCATCTACACCTACTTCGTCCATAATTTCACGTAACGTAATAGCATTACCAGTACGTTTACTCA
This sequence comes from Staphylococcus arlettae, assembly GCF_002902345.1. Classification (GTDB taxonomy): domain Bacteria; phylum Bacillota; class Bacilli; order Staphylococcales; family Staphylococcaceae; genus Staphylococcus; species Staphylococcus arlettae. The sequence continues at coordinate 31,358 of NZ_PPQB01000010.1, read as the reverse complement.
TTTTCACTTCTTCGCCATCTTGCATTAAACGTACCATTTGCATAATTTGAATTTCTAAACGGTCGCTATCAACACCAAATGTTTCTAGTGAAGCTTTTAAACGATTGATATAACCATGATGGTCTGCACCAAAAAGATTAATCAAAGTATCGTTACCACGTTGAACTTTATCAAAGTGATATGCAATATCTGGTAAAAAGTATGTGTAATTTCCATCTTTCTTAATAAGTACACGATCTTTGTCATCTTTAAAATCAGTTGTTCTTAACCATGTCGCACCATCTTGTTCGTAAGTGTAGCCTAGCTCATTCATTTTATTTAATACTTCTGTAATTTCGCCTTGTTCATATAGCGTTGTTTCACTAAACCAACTATCAAAATGCGTATTAAAATCAGCTAAATCAGTACGTAATTTTTCCATTTCATAATCTACACCAAGTTTTCTGAACGTTTTAACACGTTCTTCATCTGATAATGAGCGTAATTCAGGTTGTTTTTCAGCTAAAGTACGCCCAATATTAATAATATCTTTACCATGATATCCGTCATCTGGCATAGTATGCGTAGTATCTCCTAATGCTTCAAAATAACGTGCTTCAATAGAACGCGCTAAATTCGTAATTTGATTCCCAGCATCATTGATATAATATTCTCTTGTTACATCATAACCTGCAGCCGCTAAAATGTTAGACAGCGTATCGCCTACAGCAGCATTTCTTGCATGTCCGATATGTAAATCTCCTGTAGGATTAGCAGAAACATACTCTACAATTATTTTGCCTTTATCATGCGATTCAGCACTTCCAAATTTATCGCCTTTATTCAATGCCTCTGCAATTACAGCTGTCAAATAAGAATTATCTAAATAAAAATTGATGAAACCTGGACCAGCAATTGCTACTTCTTTAACATTGGCTTTCGTCGCATCTAAATTGTCGACGATTGCTTGTGCGATATCACGTGGATTTCGTTTAGCTATTTTTGTTAAAACCATTGCGATATTTGACGAATAATCACCATTTGCTGTGTCTTTAGGGATTTCTATTTTAATTTCAGGAATATTTGCTGCTTCAGTTAGTTCAGCTTTTACAATACTGGCTTTAATTTCAGCTACTAATGTATGCTTCACTTTATCGATTATGTTCATTGCTTTTTCTCCTTATAACTTATTTCATATTGATATGTGCCCATTTTTTCGTCTTCTTGTAACAAATCATAATGTACTTTAACTTTACCACCATCATCAGTTACAAAATGTAAAATAGAGTGTGTATGAACAGTTAATGGAATACGGCCACCATTAATTTCATACAATGTAATTGTATCTTCCCCTTCTACAAAATGAAGGTTCATATTTATATCACCTTTACGGATAATTTTCACGCCAGCTTGTTCAATTTTCACAGTTACATTGACAGTAGCATCTTCTATCGTTTCTTTATATCGAATAAAATCTGCTTGTCGCTTTTGCCATGTACCTTCTGTTTTAAATGAAAATTTTTGTTTATCGTCGTGTTGTTTGACAACTTGCTTTGTATGAATAAATACATTGTTTTCCAATGTTCATTTCACCCTAATCTTTAAAATAATACACATAATTATAGCATAATTATGCCTTACATCACAGGTAAGAAATTAGCATTATCCTATAGCAGTAGCAAGTACAAATTTGCATAAAATTTTACATATGATAGTAACATGCACAGTTCATATTCACTAATTGTATTAATCACCATAGTAATAAGGCTGGAACATACTAAATGTCCCAGCCTCGCTGCTCGTAACTATCCTTCTGTTGACAATGCTTTATGCAATTCCTCAGCCGAATTGTGCCACATTTCCTCATTATGTTGCTCTAAAAATGCTTTTAAAATGTTTTTATTAGTATCGCCTATATGATCAATAATAATTTCTCGTTTCATTGATTTATCCATCATATTCACATGTTCTGGCATACTTTTATAACCTCGACGGATGCTTTTATTAACTAATAAGTAACATGCTGTCACGCCTGCATAATAAGGTCCATTTTCACCACGTTCCGTAGTTACCCAACATAACCAGTATGGTTTAGCGTCCTCACCTTCAACAATTTCTTTATCGTTAATCCACTTAACACCCTTTTCAACACTAGCACGTGCATGCATACCACCAATATCTATAAAAGCTTCTTGATTTTGTACATCTATAAAAACTGGTGCAATGTTATCTAAACTAATAGAACCTATGTTAGTACCTTTATGTCCACCCAATGGATCGTTTTTAATAATGTTAAATTTAAATCCTTTATTTTCAGACACTAGCACCACACCTCCTTCTAAATCATTCAATCATTTCTAACTTCCATATTAAATTATATATTTCACTGTCACAATAACTTAGTTTAATTCGTTCAGCAAACTAATAATCGCATTACGCACTTGATCATCTTCTACATTCACGAGTAATTCTTTCGGATAATATAATTTATAATCCTCTCTTTGTATACCGGTAATACTCGAAATAATTAACGATTGGTTACTAATTTCTCTAATTGAACCATTACGTCTCAATAGATGAATAGGTTGGCGATTGGAACCTGGTCGATCATAGTCATATGGTAAATCACTAAATGATTCACTTACGAAATAATAATTAGGGTCTATATCTGCCTGAATAAATAAATCTGTTAACTCAGTAATGGTAATAATTGAACCATCAAACGGCATATGCTTAAATAAATCACGATTAATAAATCGTCGAGCTAAATCACTTAAAATAGTATCCGCTTCATGTACCCATGCTTTTAAATAGTACAAGACGACTACTTCGTCTAAGTCTATATATTGTTCTATCGTCATCGTTTCCTCGAAGAACGGTACGAAATCAGTTGGATACATTTTAAATTGATATCCTTCGTTGTAGAGTTGCTTTGCACGTTTTAAACAATTATTCAATAATACCTCTCCACCACGACTTACTGGATGAAAATATATTTGCCAATACATTTGATAACGACTCATAATAAAGTTTTCTACTGCATGCATACCACTTTCTTTAATAAGTACTTCTTCTTTCGAAGGACGCATTAAACGTAAAATACGCTCCATATCAAATTGACCGTACGATACACCAGTAAAATAAGCATCTCTTTGCAAATAATCCATTCTATCAGCATCAATTTGTGATGATATCATTGAGATGACTAATTTATTACTATGCGATTTGTTTATCACATTAGCCACTTCTTCAGGAAATGTCGGTGCTACACGCTGCAACACTTCATTTACTTCAGTTGGTCCAGTAATAATAGCTTGTGTAAAAGCTTCGTGGTCAGTATTAAATATTTTTTCAAAGCTATGTGAGAAAGGACCATGACCTAAATCATGTAATAATGCGGCACACAACGCTAATGGTCTATCATCATCATTCCATGCTTCACGACCTGAAAATGATTCGTCAATAAGTCGACGCACTATTTCATATACACCTAATGAATGACCAAAACGACTATGTTCTGCAGTATGGAAAGATAAATATAATGTGCCTAGTTGCTTGATGCGTCTTAAACGTTGAAATTCTTTAGTTTTAATTAAATCCCAAATAACTTGGTCTTTAACATGTATATAGCGATGTATCGGATCTTTAAATACTTTTTCTTCAGGTAATTTTTGCGTCGCATATGTTGATTGTGTCAAAATAGTCCTCCTATTCACTAATAGCTGAAACGTCTACAGCTTTTTACGCATTAAAGCTAAATCCATAGTTTCACCATACATTACATGCTCATACGACCGAACTACTTCAAAGCCTTTATGTTTATAAAATGCCATCGCTTCATCATTTTTATTATCAACTTCTAAAAATATTTCATCATATTGATCTTTAAACTGGGCAATCCCTTGTTCTAACAAATCAGTGCCATACCCATGATGTTGTGACACTGGTGTCACATAGTGAGCTGATAAATAAAGTTCTGTCCCATAAATAAAATTCGCAAAACCTATAATTTCATCGTTAGATTCAACGACTAAAAACAATTGTGATTCCAAGCGTTTTTTTAAATGCTCTTCATTATATGAAGCAGCTAACAATTCATTAACTGTTTTAGCTGCATAAATATTCAGATATGTGTTATACCAAGCTTTTGTTGCTACATTTCTAATGCCAATAACATCATATGGTGTTGCCGTTCTTACTTTGTACATGTTGCTGTCCCCCTATGTTTGATAGGCTAATTAGTAGCTATATTATATCATAATTCCATCAGTCACCATACGTAAACTATATCGCATGTGACCTTTTATTATTTAACTACCTTTCACATATTCCAATGCATTTGCGACTATACGTATTATAGCGATTTAAATAGGAAAAGAACCGATTCTAAGCAATATATCATCGCGATTGAATCGATTCCTGTATTATATTTATATACCATATTTGTCTTTAATCTTTTAATGTTTGTTGCCATTCACGTGCTCTTTTGAAGGCATATGTGTCCTTCTCGATATCACCTGGTCGTTCCGCTGTACCGATAATATAACCATTGAGTTGACCACCTAAAAAGCCCAAACTGTATTTCATTTGCGCAATACATGGTTTTGCTTTTACTTGAGGACAGTCACCCCCAACAACAATAAGTCTAAAGTCTTTAGTTGCCATTTGTTGTTTAAAATCTGCATAACGCGGGTCCAACAAACTTTCTGACCAGTGATCAATAAAGCTTTTCATAGAAGCAGACACACTATACCAATAAATAGGTGAAGCAAATATCACTGTGTCACTCGCTAATACTTGATCAATAATAGTTGCATAATCATCTTCATAATGATTAATCTCAGTGTCTTCATGACGTAAATCTCTGACAGGATTCAATTGATATGTCGTTAAATCTATCCAATTATATTCATGTCCCTCTAATGCTAATTGCGTCAACTGCGCGGTGTTCCCTTTTGGACGACTCCCTCCAAATAATACTGTAATCATTAGTTTCTCCTTCTATACAATTCTTTTTGCTTAGTGCTTTAGGGCTATTACTCTATTACTCTATATAGGAAATATTTGATCAATTTCTGCAATTTCATCATCTGTTAACTTAACTTCTGTTGTTGTTAAGTTATCAACAACTTGGACTGCACGTTTAGCACCTGGTAAGACTACATCAAGTGATGGACGAGTTAAATAAAATGCTAATACAATGTGTGCAACATCAACACGATGATTGTCTGCAATACTTCTTAATTTATCGACTTTTTCTAAGTTTTCTTTAAATTTGTCACCTTGAAACTCTGGATTTTCTGCACGTAAATCATCAAAAGTTGTATTTTCGTTATACTTACCTGCAAGTATGCCTGAAGCTAATGGGAAGTATGGAATAAAAGTAATTTGATTTGCTGCAGTATACTCAAGCACTTTTTCATTCTCTCTATTTAATAAATTATATTCCATTTGCACAACATCAACGTCACCATTTTTATTAGCCTCTTTCAATTGTGTTAACGAAAAATTGGATACGCCTATCGCTTTAATCTTGCCTTCATCTTTCAGTTCTTTTAATGCTGCAACGGCCTCGTCTTTAGCTGTGTCATCATCTGGAAAATGAATGTAGTATAAGTCAATATAATCTAACTGCAAGCGTTTAAGACTATCCTCTACTTGTTGTTTTAAAAACTTAGGATCATTAGAAAAATGCACATCGCCATTATCATCGAAATAATGTGCACCCTTGGTAGCAATCACAAATTCATCTCTTGGAAATTCTTTTAATGCCTCACCAACTAATTCTTCTGATCGTTCAGGGCCATAGATATACGCAGTATCTAATAAATTAATACCATTTCGAATCGCTGTTCTCACAACTTCTTTACCTTGTTCTTCATCTAAATCATTATATAAATTATGTCCACCTACTGCATTCGTGCCTAGTGCGACAGGAAATACATAGACATCTGATTTTCCAAGTCTTACTTGTTCCGTCATAACTTATTATCTCCTTTTTTTGATTACTATTACCTTTTTTAAGACATTGTAACCATTTATATTAATAGTTTAATTAGTTTACATTTTTTTAATACATACTACTTTTATATAGTTAGATTATTTACATACAGTTAATATTGTAAATTCTTTTATAATATATTCACAATATTATGATAACATTTCACAAATTTAATGCTATAGTTTGACACACTTTTTCTTATAAAAATCCATAATTTCATATATATATTAAAAAAACTATATGCACTTTGGTCAAAGTGCATATAGCCTGATCTATGTATGTTATTTTTTCTTTGCTAATTTTTCTTTAAGCTTACGATCTTGTTCTTCTTTACGACGCTTTCGTTCTTCGTTACGTTTTCTCAATCGTTCTTCTTCTTCTGGATCACGTGGTTTTTGTAAATGCTTCGTTACTTTTTCCATTAATTCTTCTTCAGTTAAAGCTGCCAGTGGCCTATTATTGATAAAGGCAAATGTTTTACGCCGTCCGGGACCACAATATGATTGACAACCAATTTCTATTTCAGCTTGCGGATCTAATTTTGACAGCTTGTTTTCTAAAGATTTACAATCAACGCCTTGGCAGTCATCACAAATTAAAAACTTATTGTGCACATTCACCCCACCTTTCATTTTCTAAATAATATAAAATGCGCACAGTTACTTGATGCATTATTGATGCTTAAGTAACACAACTTGATAGATAGCATTTAGTTATCATAACTTTAATTATTGTACGCTTTCTCATAATAATTTCAAGTCTTTCAATACGAAAAACTAAAACGACTGAAACACAAATAATGTTCCAGCCGTTTATCATATATTATTCTCTTTTATGTCCACCATAAATCTGGAGCAGGTTGATTAATGTTTACTGAAGTTAAATTAGCAACTGCTTTTTGAAAACCTTCTTCTATCGACATAATCGGATCTTCATGTTCAATACTAATTACATAATCATAACCATAAGTACGGAGCGCACTAATCATCTCACTCCAAACTTGTGGCGAATGACCATAACCTACAGTTCTAAAAGTCCAAGCACGAGTTGCCACTTCACTATACGGTTGCATATCTGTTAAACCATACATATTAACATTATCTTGATCTATATAAGTATCTTTAGCATGGAAATGATGTATAGCATTTGCTCTACCTAAAATTTTAATTGCTGCTACTGGGTCAATGCCTTGCCACCATAAATGACTCGGGTCTAAATTGGCACCTATAGACTCATTAGTAGCTTCGCGCAATTTGAGTAATGTATGAGGTGTATGTACTGAAAAACCTGCATGTAATTCAATACCTATCTTTACATCATGTGCTTGCGCAATTTCTGCTACTTCTTTCCAATAAGGTATTAATTTCTCTTCCCATTGCCATGTGTATATATCACTATATGCAGTTGGCCAAGGTGTTACTGGCCAATTAGGGTGCTTTGCATCATCATCTGAGCCAGGAACTCCAGAGAATGTATTCACTACCGGGACATTGAGCAATGACGCTAATTTAATAGTTTTCACTAATGTCTCATGGGCTAAGTCTGCTTCTGTTTGATTCGGAGACACACCATTGTCATGACAACTGAAAGCGCTAATAGTTAATCCGCGGTTATGGATGGCCGCTAAAAAACTGTCACGTTCCGTTTCGCTTGCCAATAATGCATCAACATCACAAAAATGATTACCTGGATTGCCTCCAGTTCCGATTTCCACTGCAGTCACACCTGCAGCCGCAACATAATCTAACATTTCTTCAAATGACTTATCTTGGAATAATACTGTAAAAACACCTATTTTCATCTTGCATTCCTCCTATTCCATTACTATACTGTGACCTGTTTCACTACTGCGATAAATTGCATCGATAAGCTGATTAACAGTTTGTGCTTCTTCAGGTTGTACTACTAATGTGTCTAGACCTAAACAACTATCTACAAAATTACGCGCCTGTTGTTGAGCTGCTTTATGTTCATCATGAGGCGCATCTGCACTTTCCGTAACAAATGTGCCGTATTTGGGTGTGTACGTTTCAAAAGGATAAACATTTAAGCCACCTTGCTCTCCCGAAATACTTATATGCATTTGATCTGCTTTGACATTTGCAGACCATGAACATTCAAAATGCATCGTTGCTCCATTATCAAAGGTAATAAAACTAGTGACGTGATCATCGACATCAAACGTTTCGTGATTTATTGCGCCCCATTCATTCAGTTGATTCGGCATTTTGCTTAAATTATTATACGTTTTGCTTAACACTTCTACCGGTTTGACTTCGCCTAAAAGCCATAATGATAAATCTAAAAAGTGACAACCGTAATCTATAAGACTACCGCCACCTTGTAATTCTTTATTCGTGAAGACTCCCCAACCCGGTACTTTTCGTCTACGTAGCGCTTGTACACGAATAACTAAAGGCTTACCGACAGCACCTGCTTCTACCGCTAATTTTGAACGTATCGCTGCTTCGGTATAACGATAATGATAAGCAATAGATAACAATTTATTGTGTTTACGCGCAGCTGCAACCATATCCTCACATTCTGTTGGTGTCATGGCCATCGGTTTTTCACATAACACATGGACTCCTGCTTGTAATGCGGCAATACTAATTTCCGCATGAAATTTATTCGGCGTACAAATTGTAACGGCGTCCACATATGGAAATACGTCATTATAATCAGTACATACATGTGGAATGTGATGCTGTTCAGCTATAGACTCCGCTAACTCTTGGTTAACATCATGGACTGCGACCAATTCTACTCTATCGCTCATTTCTGTAAATGCAGGTATATGTCTACCTTGGGCAATACCACCGACACCAATAATTCCGATTTTTAATTTATCCACGTCAAGTGCCTCCTAGAATTATTTTTTTGTAATATGTTCTAATGGTTGAGCATTACCATAATCATGCTTTGGTGTCGCCTGGGGTTGCGCCCATTTCACAGCATTGCGAATCACTTGTTGTACATAATTATTATAATAAGTTGGATAAGTTTCATGGCCTGGTCGGAAATAGAATATTTTACCGTTTCCGCGCTTAAACGTCGCTCCACTTCTAAAAACTTCTCCACCTTCAAACCAGCTAATAAATATCGTTTCATCAGGCGCTGGAATATCAAAATGCTCTCCATACATTTCTTCTTTATCTAATTCAAAATACGACGGTAATCCAGTCGTAATTGGGTGTGTCGGATCAATAACCCATAAGCGCTCTCTATCATCTGCTTCACGCCATTTTAAATCACAAGTTGTGCCCATAAGTGTTTTGAATATTTTTGAAAAATGTCCTGAGTGTAACACAATAAGTCCCATACCATTAAGAACATGTGCTTTTACACGATCGACAATTGCATCGTCAACTTCATCATGGGCTTTGTGTCCCCACCAAATTAAGACATCCGTTTGTGCTAATACTGACTCTGTCAAACCATGTTCTGGTTGGTCTAACGTTGCTGTTGTCACCTTATGCTCATCTGTTAAAAATTGGGCAATGGCTTGATGAATCCCTTTAGGATAAACTTGACGTACCTCTTCATTCTCTTGTTCATGACGATATTCATTCCATACTGTTACTTTCATTTAATCACTCCTCAACTGAAATTTACTTATTGAAATACACTGCTTGACCACTTTGCGCAGATTGATAAATAGCTTCTAAAATTTGAGTAACAACTAGTGCTTCTTGTGGGTCAACTACTGGTTTTGTATCATTCAATATCGCATCAATCCAAGCTCTTGCCTCTACTTCTGCTTCATCTTCATCTTCGCCTTCATAAAAAGCAACACCTTCATTATCTAATGCAATATGCTTCGTATAGAGTTTGCCCATGTCTTCTCCGTGAATACGTAAGCCATCTTTCATATCAGCACCACCTTCAGTACCTGATAATGCACATTTTGCTTCGTCTTCATCTAAAGTGTTCAATGCCCAACTTGATTCTAAAATGATAGTAGCTCCATTAGTCATCTTAATATAACCAAATGCAGAATCTTCGACTGTAAATGCTTCAGGGTCCCAAGAATCCCAAGCATTAGCTGCATTTGCTTTTTGTCCTAGCTTATGAAAAATTGATCCCATAACCGATTCCGGTTCATAATTATCCATCATCCATAAAGTCAAATCTAAAGCATGTGTTCCAATATCGATGAGTGGTCCTCCACCTTGTTGTTGCTCATCTAAAAATACTCCCCAAGTTGGTACAGCACGACGGCGAATAGCTTGTGCCTTACCTAAATAAATTTCTCCTAAATCACCACGTTGCGTCACTTGACGTAAATACTGACTATCTGTTCTAAAACGGTTTTGATAACCAATTGTCAGCTTTTTGTTATTTCGTTTCGCAGCAGCAATCATATCTTTGGCCTCTGCAGTCGTTTTGGCCATTGGTTTCTCACACATCACATGTTTACCAGCGTCCAATGCTGCAACTGTTATATCTCTATGTGAACTATTCGGAGTACAAACATGAATAACATCAATAGAATTATCTGCTAATAGTTCACGATAATCTGTATAAACACGTGCTTCTTCACTGCCATAGTTATTAGCTGCATCTGTTGCGCGCGCTTGTTCAAGGTCACAAAAAGCTGTTAACCTCACTTCGTCAATAGCTTGTAGACTAGGTAAATGTTTACCATTTGCAATACCACCACAACCAATAATACCAACATTCAATTTCATGTATCTCATCCTTTCACCCTTTTAAGGAAGCGTTTTCATTTTAAGTTATTAAAAAACACAAATGACAATCATTTATGTTGCTATAAAATATTATGTTTGCATTAATCGTAATATAAAAGCTTCATATGACCAATAATTTTGACGTATTTAGAATTTATGTATTAATATTAGAATATATTTCCAAGTAGCGAAAAATTTTCCATGTTAGGTGTGAAATAATCTTTTATGATACTCGATCCTCTGATTAACAAACATTATGATGCTTTAAACGACAACGACTTACATATCATTAACGTTATTCATCAACATATTGACGAAATGGTAACAATGAAAATTCAAGATTTAAGTCACCTTACGCACACATCTATCTCAACCATTCATCGACTAGTAAAAAAATTAGGATTTGAAGGCTACAGTGATTTTAAATTTCATATTAAAATGGAACAACAACAAGCTGTACCCAAGCAACTGGTACATGCACATGCCGTTATGGAGGATGTCCAACGTACTGTGGAACATTTAGAAATGTTAGATTATACAGTGTTAAATCAACGTATTGATCAAGCTGAAATTATTTATATTTTTGGTACAGGCATGGCGCAACAAAATGTCGCCCGAGATGCCCAACGCCATATGCTCTCCATTTCCAAACGTGTTATTATCTTGAATGATGAAAGTGAATTGTTGTTAGCAATCGATCAAATGCGCGATACCGACTTACTTTTTATTATTTCGCTATCAGGCGCAACAAAACATATTGAATATCCAGTACAATTATTAAAAACACGCAACTTACCATACGTATCTATTACAACATTACAAGATAACTTTATAGCACAACATGCTATTTTTAACATTTATGTGAGCACTACGCCAATTACTTTTTTCAACCATAAACAATATTATAGCTTTACACCCTATTATGTAATTTTTGATTATATCGTGCGTACGTACCATGATTATAAAATTGCTCAAGATACATAAAAATGAGCTTGTTAGGTCAAAAGTAGTTGGTTTGATCTAGCAAGCTCATTTCAGTATATTCTATTACTTTTTAGTTTACGTGTTTAGACAATGTTTTATCGTCTACTATTGCCCATGATAAACATTAAATTCTAAAGGAATAACTTCATGTGATTTCCACTCTTTATAGATATGCTTTTTATTACTATCACTATTTATAATACTAATACCACAATCTCCACCGCCAGCGCCGGATGTTTTAGCGGCCCCGCCATGCTTTTCTGCAATTTCACATAGTGTTTTTAAATGTGGCGTTTCAATATCAATCGTCGCTTCATTATCCATTTGTTGAATGATTTTACGATTATGACGAATCATTTGTTGTACACCTTTAATATGGTTAGTTTTAAACGCATGTATGAGTTTTTCCACACAGGTATGAGATTGCTCTAAAAACTTGCCATAAAAAGTCGGATCTGCTTTTAGCCTTTTCACTTCACTCACTAAATGATGTGATGAAGCAGGCGAACCTGTCCATCCAATTAACACTTCCATATTTTCTGGTGCTTGCAATGGCTCAATATGTAACCCTGGCCAGTTTTTATTTAACACCTCATTGACAGAAGTATCTTCAATTTGTTGCATCACCCATTCGTGATCAAAAGTGCTATAGGCTAACCAACCTGTATACACACTCACTGCAATATCGCCACATGAACTTAGGCTTTGTAATTTCATATTAGCAATGACTGCTAATTTATAAATATATAAATTAGACAATTGCATATCATAAAACTCATTTAATGCTTTTATCACAGAAACTAAAACTGCTGCACTCGAACCTAGTCCATATTTATGACCAGATGCATCATCTAAATTACTATCAATAGTTAAATTAAAATGCTTTAAACTAATATCGTTACTACGTACATATTGCTCAAATACCTCAATCGCAGTAATTACATATTTTAGTTGTTTCGCAGCATGTAAATCTGACACTGCAATTTTGTCTTCTCGTCGCTGAAATGTCACTGGTTCATGATGTAATGTTTTAGAATGTATCGTACCTTGTGTTGCTAACGATGTTGTATCTTCAATAGAAGCTGTCACAAAACGATCTACTGCAATCAATACAGACTTATAGCCAGGTTCTGTAACTGCGTATTCTCCTGCAATATAGAGCTTTCCTGGTGCTTTTACTTGAATCATTTTATCTCTTCCTTATTCTATAATTTCTACTCCTGAACGCGTGATGTCACTTGCGATGATTTGGTGTGGTTCGAAATGTTGGTGTAATTGTTCAATTACATGAGCTTGATTATGTTTTTCCACTAAAATTTTAACATTAGGTCCTGCATCCATTGTGAAATAACATGGATAGCCTAATTCACGGCATTGATGAACCACTTCCATAGCTTGATAGCTTTCAGGCACTAAGTAAGTAAACGGGGGTTGCGCACCTAAATTGGTTGCATGCATTCGTAAGCCATTGGCTTCAATGACTTCACCAAGACCCTTAAAGTCCTTGCGTGATATCGCTTCTTTAACAGCTGCTATATCTTCATCTACATGGTCTAACCAATATTGATAAAACCTTGATGTATCACGTGTTAATGACATACCTGCACGGCTTGATACTTTTTTGGATTTATTATTGATAACAACAAAAATCATCGCTAGGTCATCTTCCCAACGATCGGCATCAATAGGAAAACTATATGATGTTGTATCATCGTACCCTTTTTCCCATTCAACGAAGCCTCCAAATATGCTACGAGATGCTGAACCTGAACCTCTACGCGCTAAACGCGACAGCTCTTTATCAGACCAACCTAATTGTAACGCTTCATTACATGCTGACGCTAAAGCTGCATACGCACTAGCAGATGAGGCTAAACCAGCTGCAGTAGGTACAAAATTTTCACTTTCAATATAGCTATACAAAGTAGTATTCGTCTTTGCTCTCAACATATCCATAAATCGAGTGATTTTTTTACTTTCTGCCGCATTAACAGTTTCACCATTTAACACTAAAGTATCCTCTGTATAAGATTCACTAAATGTCACTTTCGTTTCAGTATAAAACCGCTCTAGAGATACTGATAAACTATTATTCATAGGTAAAATTAAATCTTCATCTGCTTTTCCCCAATATTTTATCAATGCAATATTTGTATGTGCGCGTGCTTTACCGCTTTTAACCACCTTGTTAACCTCCTAAATTTTCAATCCATGTATGCTGCGCTCCAAGCTTTTGAGCGCTTTGTTCAATTTTTTTAGCAATTTCAAGCGTTTTTGCTAGTACTATCATACTGCCACCTCTACCACTGCCAGTCAGCTTACCTGCAACCGCGCCTAGCTTGTTGCTTTCTTCTAAAATTGTTTCAATTTTTTCATGACTTACAGTTAATAGTTTCAAATATTTTTGACACCAGTTAAATGCAGGTGCTAATTTTTCAAATTGGTGTTGTTCAATAGCGTTACGTGCATCATAAACTAGTTTACCAATTTCTTTAATATATTGCAGATATTTTTCCTCAGAAGCACACAATCTATGAACATCTTCTACAGATTGTTTGGTTGAACCTAAAATACCGGTATCAATTACAACCATATAGCCATCTAGGTCTAATGGCTTTAATGTCGTAACACTACCTTGTTTGAACCATACAGGTTTGTTTGACACAATGGTTTGGGCATCTATACCACTTGGTTTGCCATGTGCAATTTGTTCAGACCAATTCGTTTCTGCAATTAACGTTTCATCAGAAAGTGGTTGCTTGATAAAATCATAACTCGCACGTACAAATGCAACCGCAAAAGCAGCACTTGAACCTAACCCTCTTGAAGGTGGCAAATTTGTTTCAGTTGTTATTTTAATTGGTTGTGTCACGTTATGACGTTCAATAAATCTTGTAACCACTGCCTTTAAATGTTCTGGTGCTTCCGCTAGCGAGCCTCTGTAGACATCACTATCAATTTCTGAAGTTGCATGTTGTTCTAGTGAAACTATTGTTGCCTTTACTTTTCCAGAAGTAAATGGAATGGCAATTGCTGGTTGACCAAAAGTAACTGCATGCTCACCAATTAATATCACTTTTCCATTTGCTTCCCCATATCCATATTGTGCCATTTTCTCAATCACCTTTAGATTATTGTTAATTTTCATTCAGTATTTCTCTTTTACTACAGTTCTACTAGGAAGCATGTTTGAAATTTCCACTCCATAAACAGCATTGAATTAGCAGCACTATGGTTGTCTTTGGTGAAAATCAATACTCACTCATCCAAAATTAACACCTGCTACTAATTCATAACCATACTTCTCCATTATAATGCGCAATTATATTATATTCAAAAAGTTACGCTATTTTCTGGTTTTTTATTTTTCAGAAATACTACACTTTTACTATATTACTTTTTTAATTTCTATAATTCAACAAAAAGAAAAAGGTACACTAAACAATCGTGTCCAGTGTACCTTACTACAGCACCGTTTAAGTTAATTTTATTAAAATTACAAAATAATCTTATATATCCATTCGATTATTTAATTTTTCATTACGTGCAATCATTTTGTCAAAGTAGCCATCATAACGTTCCCATTCTGTTTCAGTAATGGGTTCCATATTTAAACGGGCACCTAAATCTTTCATTGCATATAACAATTGGAACATTACGTCTTGGACTGTGATTTCTCTATTCAACAAAGTCTCAAGTGATGCCATATAGTTTGGCTCAATATTAGGATATTTAAATTTTGTTGATTCGCCTTTCAATGCGCGTTCATAAAATGTTTTCATCATTTCAGCGCGTTCAGCTCCAGAACCTTCGACACACAAATAAATTTGTACAGCTATTCCACCACGTACGCGACGTTGTGAAATGCCAGCAAATTTTTTGCCGTTAATACTCAAATCAAATTTACCTGGACAATAAGATTGCGTTATTTCGTGTGTTTCAATTTCTACACCTTCATCTTCGAACATCTTAGCAATCAATAAATACATAACTGTAAAAGCTTCATCTATTGTAGTTTCAGTTTTACCTTTAAATATTAATGAAATATTCAAAATGCCTTGGTCTAAAACTACACCCAGACCACCTGAATTTCTCACAATCGCATTATAACCTTGTTCCTCAGTTAAAAATCTAATGCCATCATGCAAATAAGGTAGTCGTGAATCATGAATTCCTAAAATAACGGTATGCTGATGTACCCACGTACGTACCACATTTGGTGAATCATCATTACCTACACTTTCACAAAAAGTATCATCAAACGCAAAAGATTGCATTGGCGCTAAACCAGAAGAATGATCAATATAACGCCAATCTATACTATTAAAATATTTACTTGCTAAGTCCATTATTGTAGTGCTTGAGCTGCAGTAATGATTGAAAGATTATAAACGTCTTCAGTTGAACAGCCTCGAGATAAGTCATTAACTGGAGAGTTTAAACCTTGTAAAACAGGTCCAACTGCATCAAATCCACCTAAACGTTGTGCAATTTTATAACCAATATTACCCGCTTCTAAACTTGGGAAAATAAAGACATTTGCATCGCCTTGAATTTGAGCACCTGGTGCTTTTTTCTTCGCAACTTCAGGAACAATCGCTGCGTCAAATTGGAATTCGCCATCAACAATAACATCTTCTAATTGTGCTTCAGCAATTTTTTCTTGTGCTAATTCAACTGCAGTTGAAACTTTTTCAACATCATCTGATTTAGCAGAACCTTTAGTTGAGAAGCTTAACATTGCCACACGTGGTGACATACCAAATGATTGTGCTGATTTTGCACTCTCTACAGCAATTTCAGCTAAATCTTGTGCTTCTAATGTAGGATTAATTGCACAGTCACCAAAAATATACTGTTGATCATCTTTAATCATAAAGAAGATACCAGATGTTTTAGATACTCCAGGCTTTGTCTTGATGATTTGTAATGCAGGTCTAACTGTATCACCCGTAGAATGTGCAGCCCCACTCACTAGACCTTGAGCTTTACCAGTGTATACAAGCATAGTACCGAAATAGTTCACGTTTTGTAACATTTCTTGTGCTTGTTCTTCAGTTGCTTTACCTTTACGACGTTCTACAAATGCTTCTACTAATTCTTGTTTTAAGTCACTTGTTGCTGGATCGATTAATTCTATTTGAGCAATGTCGAAACCTTTATCTGCTGCTAAAGCTTTTACATTTGCTTCATTTCCTAATAATACTGGTGTCACATAATCTGTTGCTTGTAATTCTACCGCAGCAGCTAACACACGCTCATCTTCACCTTCTGGCAGAACGATTCTGACATTTTTCCCTGAAAGTTTTTCTTGTAATACATCTAATAAAGACATAATAGCCTCCTTGAAATTTTGAGTATAGTTTATAGTGATTTTCCTTTGTCATTATACGTTATTTTGCGATAGAATTCCATGTCACCAATTTGTAAACATTTACTTATGTTATCAAGATACCTTTATGATAGAATTTTCAGTGAGGTATTAAGTATTTTATAAAGGAGCGATTTAAATGCCACAAGCACCTGAAACATTAGATGGATGGTACAGTTTACATTTATTTTATGCAATAGATTGGACTACATTACGTCTATTACCATCTGAAGAACGTCAAGCGATGGTAGATGAATTACAATCTTTTTTAACAACACACGAAGCAGCACGTACAAATAATGTAGGCGACCATGCGCTTTATAATATTACTGGTCAAAAAGCAGACCTATTACTATGGGTACTACGCCCTGAATTAAAAATGTTAAATGCTATTGAAAATGACTTTAATAAATTAAAAATAGCAGATTATTTAATTCCAACTTATTCATATGTTTCCATCATTGAACTTGGTAATTATTTAGCTGGTAAATCTGATGAAGATCCATATGAAAACCCACATATTAAACCACGTTTATATCCAGAACTACCACATGCCGAGTACATTTGCTTCTATCCTATGGATAAACGTCGTAACGAAACATATAACTGGTATATGTTGCCATTAGAAAAACGTCAAGAGTTAATGTATGCACATGGTAAAATCGGCCGTCAATACGCAGGTAAAATCAAACAATTTATTACTGGTTCAGTAGGATTGGATGATTACGAATGGGGCGTAACATTATTCGCAGATGACCCATTGCAATTTAAAAAAATCGTTTATGAAATGCGCTTTGATGAAACAACAGCACGCTATGGTGATTTTGGTAGCTTTTATGTTGGTCATATCCTACCGACATCTGAGCTTGCAACATTCTTTAAACTATAACAACACCACTACTGTTCGTTGTTAGCAGGCTAAACACGTAATTTTTGTACATCAAGTGTAGCGACACAATTTAACTGAGTAAATGCTCAATGTTAGGTTGGCTACACTTATGTATAAAGAAAATAGTAAAATTTCAAATATAAAAAAGCACACTTGTGAGCAAACAAGTGTGCTTTCTGTAGTGTGTCTAGGAGAACATTAATCACCACTTAATAATTAACTGCTGTTTATATTGTCGCTACTCAATATATCAGTAACAGTTAACTATTATTAGTTTATCCGAAATATAAATCGCGCAAACATAAAGTCGCAAAATACATGCTGCACAATATATTTTTTATCTTAATACGACTCCTAACAAAACAAAACACTCATTCCATGTTACAATAAACGAAATTAATCTTACTTAAAAAGCCCAACGCTAAAGAATAAACTATAACTTGGTGATGATATGACAAACATACAATACAATGAAACCTATGAAGAAAAGTTAACAAAAGATGTAATCCTCTTAGCAGGACGTATATTATTAGAATCCGGAGCGGAAGGCACACGCGTCGAAGATACTATGACACGTATTGCCAATCAGTTGGGATATCATGAAAGTAATAGTTTTGTTACTAATACAGTAATCAATTTTATGTTGCACAATGAAACTTATCCTAGAGTCTTTCGTATTAAATCTCGAGACACTAATTTATTCCGTATTTCACGTACTAATGGTGTTTCACGTAGATTAATAGCTGGTTCTCTGTCTTTAGAGGAAGCTTATACTGAATTAGAACAAATCTATACTGAACAAAGTATTCAACATGATTTAGTATTCAAATTTATTGCAGCAAGCATCGTGTCACTGAGCTTTTTATATTTACAAGATGGCAAACTCATAGACATTTTGACTGCCCTACTTGCCGGCTCATTTGGTTACTTAGTTACAGAAATACTAAGCCGTAAATTACATACACATTTTATTCCTGAATTTATGGGCGCTCTAGTTATCGGCTTTATAGCCGTCACAGGCCATAACCTTATACCAGGAGGTTCTGTTGAAACTATTATCATTGCGTCTGTTATGCCAATAGTGCCCGGAGTCCTAATTACCAATTCAATACAAGATTTGTTTGGTGGGCATATGCTGATGTTTATTACTAAGTCTTTAGAGGCTTTAGTTACAGCCTTTGGCATTGGTGCAGGTGTTGGGACAATCTTAATTATTTTTTAGGGGTGCTGATTATGTTTTGGATCTTAAATTTAATTTTTAGCTATTTAGCAGCATTATTTTTTGGTGTCATCTTTGATGTCCCCAAACGGTTATATCATACAACAGGTATCGTTGGTGCATGCGGTTGGATCGTTTACACTATCTTTTATGATACTTTAGAGTTCCATACCATTTATTCAAATTTCTTTGGCGGTTTAGCACTCGGTTTATTAAGTCATGTAATGGCCCGATATAAAAAAGAACCAGTTATTTTATTTATGGTGCCTGGCATCATCCCTCTCGTACCAGGTGGATTAGCTTTTGATGCTACTAAGAATTTAATTCTTATTCAATTTAGTAAAGCAATTAATACAATGCTAGAGGTCACATTAATCGCTGGTGCTATTGCCTTAGGCTTACTCTTTGCAGATCAAATTTCTAAACTAATCATTACTGGAACAAAACGAACGATACGCAAAATCTAAAGCCCCTATAGTATTGCACCTCAATTAAAATATAATTACGCATTAAAAAGACTGTCGACAGTTGCCGACAGTCTTTTTTTAGTTATTTTGATTCTTGTGTTGACGTATTCACTATTTCATCTACATCTTTCGCGGATTGATTTAAGATCATTTGACTTAAATAATCATTATTAATACGTTTTAATTTCGGATAACGGAAAACAAAGAATCCTAATCCTATAATCGCCCATACACCTAATGCTATATATGAAGGTGTTGATAATGCCGCTGGTGAACCGGGTACTAATAATAACAATAAGAAAATAAATGATACGATTGAGCCTAAAATCGCAAAGGTCTTGTATATTGGACCATACGTATTGCTCGCTTTATTATAGCTAAATAATTTGGCCGCAGATAAACATGTAATAAAATAAGCAATTGACACGCCAGTCGATGACATATCAACAATCCACGTCAATGCCGTACGTCCTAACCATGGTGCAATTAACGTAATAGCTACTAAAAAGATAATAGCTACATATGGTGTCTTGTATCGACGGTGTAATTTACTAAATACTGTAGGCATGATACCTGAGCGCCCCATTGAAAAGAGCAAGCGACTAGAACTCATTAAAAAGCCATTCAATCCAGTAAAAATCCCCATGATAATAGCAATTGCTAAGATTGCTAAACCTATGTGACCGAACGCCTCACGTGTCACCGCACCTGTTAACCATAAATTACCATTTACACTACTTGCATTCGTACTCAACCAACCTGTAAACAAGAGCATTACGACATAAGTTAACGCCGAAGCTAATAAACTATACACAATTAGTTTAAATGTTTTGTTAGGTGAAAAATCAAATTCTTCTGCAGTTTGTGGAATATTGTCAAAACCAACATAAGCCCACGGAGCAACTGCTACAATCATTATAATCGACGTAAACCATCCTTCTGACTTATTAGCCAGTGGCTGTAAATTGTCTAATGAAAAATTACTACCAAAAAATGAGCCGAAAAATAATAATAATACAGTTATTACTAATGCCACACAAAAATAATATTGTAACGAGCCTGACACGCTAGCTCCTTTAATTGCAATGCCCATAAATACTAATAATAATACAGATGCGATTATTATTTCAGTAATATAAACATCCCAACCTGCAATGGTATACAATTTACCTACTTCTAATACGCCAGGCATTAAAAATTTAATTAATAAGCTAAATGCTGTGGCATTTAACGCAACCACACATATGTAACCAAATGTGAGGAACCATGATGAAAAGAAACTCACATAACGTCCAAAACCTAAAAAACTAAATGCAAATGCTCCACCAGATACCGGAAAACGTTCCACTAACGCTCCATAACTGACGGCGATTAAAATCATCAACAGCGCACCTATAGTAATACCGATAGCCGCTGCTATAGGGCCAGACTGACCAATCCAGTCTCCAGGGAGTATAAATGCTCCCCAGCCAATACATGAGCCATATGCAATCGCCCATACAAATTTTTCAGAGAGATTTTGTTTCAAATCTCCCCTATCTATTTCTACATTTTTTCTACTCATTTAAAAAACTCACCTCATGGAGTGTATTATACCCATAAGACGAGCTTTTTTAACATAAAAAAATTATAATTTAATTGTTGCAATGACTAACATTAACCAGCCTGCGATAAATAACAAACCACCAATAGGTGTAATAGCGCCTAGAATTTTAATTTGAGTTAACGCTAAAATATAAAGTGAACCACTGAAAAATACAATGCCTAAGAATATTAACCAGCCTGCCCAGTTTACATTAATTGAAGTTGTACCACTTAATATACCTAAAACTAATAAGCCTAGACCATGGTACATTTGGTATGTTGTAGCTTTTTCCCATACAGACATATATTTATCAGAGAGTTTTCCCTCTAAACCATGTGCGCCAAATGCACCTGTACCTACTGCCATCAAAGCATTCAAGGCACCTAAAATAATAAACACTTTCATCATTTTGCTCTCCATCCTTTTCTATTAAAAATCAAAAATAGACTCACCATTACCAATTTCATCATCCGTAGTTAATCTATTACTGTCCAAACTTGTTGGGCTAGCTTTGTGTTGTTGCATTGACTGTGACACTTTACCACCCATAGCTTTAATTTCCGCTGCAGATACTTGTTTTTTTGACTGATCACTTGGTATCTGTGTGGAGACACTAGAACTCACTTCAGATGCTAATGGATAAGACGTAGTATGTTGCTTAGTTGATGTTGTATATAACGAAGTCAAAGTATGAATTGCATACATATGCTTTTCAAACTCTGTTTCGTTACTTGCCTCTTCAGCTTGTAGTAATTCATTTTCAATAAGTTGAATCATTTTATCTTTATTCATCATTATCACTCACCTTCACACCAACGAATTGGTTGAATACCTTTAGATTTTAAATAAGCATTGGCTGTCGAATATGGTTTAGAACCAAAGAAACCTCTATACGCAGAAAGCGGACTCGGATGAGGCGCTTTAATGACTTTATGTTTTGAGGTATCGATAAGCTTAACTTTATCCTGTGCAGGCTTTCCCCATAAGATAAAAACCACATCTGAGCACTGTTCTGACACTGTTTGGATAATCTCATTGGTAAATAGCTCCCAACCAATATTTCTATGTGAATGTGCTTCACCAGCACGTACTGTCAATACAGTGTTTAATAATAAGACACCTTCTTTTGCCCAGTCTTGCAAGTGTGGTGACGTACGCTCACACCCTATATCATCTGCCAGTTCCTTGTACATATTTCTTAATGATGGTGGAAACTTAGCATTAGGCTGTACAGAAAAAGCTAAACCATGTGCTTGATTGGGTCCATGATAAGGATCCTGTCCTAAGATAACTACTTTCACTTTATCCAATGGTGTTAAATCAAATGCTTGATATATATTTTCACGCTCTGGATAAACCGTTTGCGTCGAATATTCTTGTTCTAAAAAATCATGCATAGCCTTAAAGTCATGACGTGTTGTAATATCATGAAATACCTCTGACCATTCCATACTGTTCACCTCACGCATCATCATAACATATAGCAAAAAGTTACGTTACTACAATAATACCATCATACACTATGGTGAGTAAGCAATGAAATAACGGTAAGTACACAAATTCAACAATTTTGCGAACCTCTCCACTTTGTTAACTTTCACAAAGAAATAGTTAACGATATTAATTGCATTACTTCTTCTCATTCGTTTATGCTAATGACAAATGCTATCTTCATCAAGGGAGTGATTCATATGTGTACAGGTTTTTCGTTATTCACTAACAAACAACATCATTACTTAGCAAGAACTATGGATTTTGCGTTTGAATTTAATAGTGTACCTATAGCCGTTCCTAGAAATTATCATTACCAATTTGATTTAGAGGAAGCGACTAAACTCAACTATGGTTTTATCGGTACGGGGGTTAAAGTAGGACGTTATCGTTTCGGCGATGGTATAAATGAACATGGACTTAGTGTCTCTAATCATTATTTTACAGGAGAAGCGAGTTACGCTACGGAGAAAGAACAAGGCTTTATTAACCTAGCCCCTGAAGAATTTATCGTCTGGGTATTAGGATTCGTTAAAGATATTGCCGACTTAAAATATAAAGCCGCTCGTCTCAATATTATGAACATTAAAAATCCAGCATTAGATGTAGTACCTCCATTACATTTCCTTATTACAGATCGACATGGCTACACTGTTGCAGTCGAACCCCATGATGGCAAATTAATTGTCAAAGACAATTACGTCAATGTACTAACAAATGCACCTAATTTAGAGTGGCACATTGAAAATTTACGTAACTATCCTTTTTTAACACCAACAAAACATCAACCCAAAGTAACGGGAAAAGTGTTAATTCGACCAATGGGCGTAGAGGGTGGCACAGCCGGACTACCTGGTGGCTATACATCTACTGAACGTTTTGTCCGTGCCTCATACTTACGTAATAATTTAGAAGATGCACAAGATGAAACTACGAATATTACAAATTGCTTTAAAGTGTTAGATGCTGTAAGTATTCCTCGTGGTGCTGTAATCGATGCACAGGAAACGCATTACACACAATATCAATTAGTGTTAGATAGTAAGACCAAAACATATTATATTAAACCTTATTATAATAATACTTTATTCCAAATCACGTTAACTGAAGCTCTGCTTTCTGCTGCTGATTTAACATATTTCCCTCTCGAAAATACTTTTTCAACAGTCTCACTAAATGACAATGACTAGGTGTCAAAATGACATCTAGTTTGTTGCCGGAGTTTAAGTATTAGTATTTTGCATATTTGCTAAACATGATATGATATAGATAAATTATTTTTGGGAGTGAACAATTTATAATGGCACTAAAAAAAACGTTAACAATTGCAGGTTCTGACACAAGTGCCGGAGCTGGTATGCAAGCTGATTTAAAAACTTTTCAAGAATTACAAACGTATGGCATAGTTGCTTTAACTTCTATCGTTACTATGGATAAGGCCACTTGGTCACATGACGTAACACCAATCCCATTTGACGTCTTTGAAAAACAACTAGAAACTGCCATTTCAATTGGACCTGACGCTGTAAAAACAGGTATGTTAGGCACGGAAGAAATCATTAAGCGTGCTGGTGAAGCTTATGTACAATCTGGTGCAGATTACTTTGTAGTTGATCCAGTAATGGTATGTAAGGGTGAAGATGAAGTACTTAACCCGGGAAATACAGATGCTATGATTGAATACCTATTACCTAAGGCAACTGTTGTAACACCTAACTTATTTGAAGCAGGACAGTTATCACAATTAGGCAAATTAACGTCTATAGCCGACATGAAAAAAGCAGCACAAATCATTCATGACCAAGGTGCACAACACGTTATCATTAAAGGTGGAAAAGCCTTAGATCAAGATAAATCATATGATTTATACTATGATGGCGAGCAGTATTATCAACTCACAACCCCTATGTTCCAACAAAGTTACAATCACGGTGCAGGATGTACATTTGCTGCCGCAACAACAGCTTACCTAGCAAATGGTAAATCACCAAAAGAAGCAGTAATCGCTGCAAAAGCATTTGTTGCTTCCGCTATTAAAAACGGTTGGAAAATGAATCAATTTGTCGGTCCAGTCGATCACGGTGCACATAACCGTGTCGAACATATCGATGTAGAAGTAACAGAAGTATAATTCATCGTCATAAAATAACTAAATAACATACACATGAATATCTCTGACTAAAAAACATCAATTTCTATTGTAAGATATAGTAATTGATGTTTTCTTTAGTTTTATGAAAATTTGTTGATTGCTAAACTACTGCCCTTCCTATATTCAATGTCATTAAGACAAACACAAGTTCTTGTTTAACTTTTATGTTTTCGAAGATCCTTATATTTGATTAACCAAATATAAATTGTACCGATTTTGAAACGTGCTGACGCCCGGGGAAATAGTATGCGTGAGAGACTACAGGCTCGATCCATACCCCAGGCAAGCATGCACGGTCAAAATCGATTGTTTTTTAATAACAAAGTACATGTTGTATCGATTTTGTATCATGTTGATGCCCGAGGAAATAGTACGAGTGAGAGACTACAGGCTCGAACCATCCCCCTAGTCAAGCATGCACAGTCAAAATCGAATATTTAAAATGGACATTTATATCCTAATCTCATCTTAAATCACTGTTCACTATGCAACTTAACAACCCACTCCTCTTAACTTACATAATAATAAAGTCGTAGGATAAGTTAATACACAAGACTCATGCATGCGGTTATACCCTGTAATATAATAAAATTGTAGCGAACAAAGGAGGTAAGTTTCATTAGTAATCTACAAGTTAGGTTAACTAACGCTAGTATCCCAATTGTACAAAAACGCTACAAACACATTAAAACAATAGAACATAAACTTTACATTTTAAACTTAGACGATAGTCGTAGTATAAATTGATACCCTAGCCCCATGAAAATCAAATCATATTACGATACCATATTAAGTGTAGAGAGCAAAGGAGGTATTACATCATGATTATTTATAGACAAGCTTTTGACAATGGTAATCCAATTTATGAAATTATTACTAAAACCTTCAAAACCATTACAGTAAAATGTGATGAACATTTTAGTAATAATGAATTATACAAATTACTCTCTCTACTAGAGCACGATGTTGATAACATGAAACTAAGTTATTAACACTTCACACCTTAGAACAACAAAATACTGTACCAAGACTTAAAAGATTGAACATAAAATTACTCCCCAAAAAGTATGAATAAAGTCGTATTTAAAGTACTTGCTAAGCTGTCCCCTTACGCATGATACTTTTAAACACACAACCCTAAAAACTCACTTTTAAGCGGCGATAAAGCAGTTAGATTAAAGATTGTCCCCTTTAATAACCTGGAGAGCACCTCGAGGTTTACTAACTCAATCGTCGCTTTTAGTATGTAAAAAAGGGAGTGGGACAGAAATCTGATTTTGAAAAAATGATTTCGTCGTCCCACCCCGGCAAGGATGACTAGCGTTGAAAAAAGCTTGGTTTAAAGCGCATTTTCAATGCAGTCAGCTACTGCCAATATTAAAAGAGGTTGGAACAAATCAATATTGTCCCAACCTCTTTTAATAATGCCGAAAATAAATTATACTCGTTTATCTTTCGTCCACCACAATGCTTTATCCGGATTTTCAACAAAATAATCATAATCTTCTTGATTGTCGACATTTGGATACGAACCTTTAAGTGATTTATGTGATGTACTAACATGTAATAAACCTACAACTAAAATCCCCACAATACTCATCGCCATTAAATAGTATGCTGGTGATAATGGATCGCCCGTTTTCGCTACTAAAGAAGATGCGATTAATGGCGTCGTACCACCAAATAACGAAACAGAGACGTTAAATGTTACAGCTAATGTACGATAACGAATATGTGTGTAGAACATTGTCGGTAATGAACCAGGCATCGTTGCTTCATATGTTGATAGGAAAAATCCTAAAATGAACACACCGATCACAATAAATGCAATATGTTCTAATTGCATTAGTGAGAATGCAAATACACTTGTCAATGTTAACCCGATTAACCCAATTAAAAAGACCTTTTTCTCTCCAACTTTATCAGCTAATCGTCCAAACATTAAAGCTAACGGTATCATAAATGCCATTACTAGTGTGATAATGACTGATACTGTTCCACTCTCCATTTTAATTGTACCTTGCAAATACGATGGTAAATATGACGTTACCATGTAATTTGTACAGTTGAAGAATGCCACTGCCACAAAGCAGACAATAATATCTTTATAGTAATAACGTATAATCGTATAGAAACGAATGGTGTCACGTTTTGGTTGTTTTTGAATGTCATTTTCATATACTGGTGATTCTTCTAGTTTTCTACGTAAATAGAAACCAAAAATACCGAAGAATAATCCTAAGATAAATGGAATTCTCCAACCCCATGTTGCCATTTGCTCATCATTTAACGCATAAAATAAAATTGCTGTAATTACTGAAGCACAAATGTACCCTGATAATGTCCCAACTTCTAGGCCACTACCTAAAGTATTTCGCTTTTTATCTGGAGAAGATTCAGCTACATACACCATTGCACCTGCATATTCTCCACCGGTTGAGAATCCTTGCAAAATACGAGCAACTAATAATAATATCGGTGCCCAAATTCCAATTTGATCATATGTAGGTAGTATACCTATTAACAATGTAGAAAATGCCATCATGATAATAGTTGTTGTTAATACTACTTTACGTCCGTACTTATCACCAATGATACCAAAGATAATGCCTCCTACTGGTCTCAGTAAGAACGCAATAGCGAAGGTTGCAAAAGTGAAAATTAATTTTAATTGGTCATTTTCAACTGAGCTGAAAAAGTTTTGACTAATGATGACTGCCAAGTAGGAATAAAGACCAAAATCAAACCATTCCATAGCATTGCCAAGGCCAGTAGCAAAAACAGTTTTTTTCGCTTTCTTGGCATTGACCATGTTTATTTCGTTTTTATCAAAATCCATTGAACATGTCACTCCTTTAACATGTTATAACATTATACGTAGTTAAAATTTTTTGTCAAATTTTAACAAAAATTATTTATTTAATTTTTAATAATCATACAATAGTCAGTTTTTTAGCATTTGTAATAATTATTTTTAAAATTAAGAAACGCATAACTTTATAGTTCATCGTTTTTAGTTAAGATTACTTTCTTTACCCCATTATCCGCATTCGAAACTATAATACAGGAGTCTGACAAGTCGCTTATGGTAATTTGTTCATTTATTTCAATCGGTTCAACGTATTTTATTTTAAAGTATTGCCAAGTTATATTGCACTCTGCAAAGACTATTTCTACCACTAATTGTCCAGGTACAATATCCTGATGTATGGGATTAGGGTCATTCACTAACGTTAAATATTGTTGCAACATCTCCTCAGAAATTTGCATTTTCAGACCTCCATTCTATGAACTGTTGTGTTATGGCTAGACACAATGAATGGTGTTCAAAAATTTCTAAAACAAATGTATATTTCGTATATTTTTTAAGTTGTTTAATATTTTTACATGTTAATTTAGCTTGATATGTCATATCACAGTTTAATTTATGATGTTGTGTTAAGTCAGTGCTGACAAGTGCAATACTACGGTCTTTAAATATTTGAAATAGCTTAAAATTTTGCCACACCCGAGCACATAGTAAAGGTGGTACTTCATCTGTTGCACCGTGTTTCATTTGGCATAAGTCTTTATAGTCTGTTACAAGTTGCTGGGAAAAATAAATGGATTGCCATTCGCTACCAACGTTCGAAGAGTATTGCATTACCCATGCCACCTCCAATCCCCATCGTTGCAATAGATTTACGCGCTGCCGTCATATAGAATAAGCGCGTCACAAGTGCAGCACCACTGGCGCCATACGGGTGACCGATTGCAATGGCTCCTCCATATTTATTTAACTGTTGCGGTGTAATATGTAACTGTTGTTGACTTGCAATTACTTGAGAAGCAAAGGCTTCGTTTAATTCTATGGCATCAATATCTTCTATAGTTAATTGTTGACGCTCCAATAATTGTTGCACTGCTGGGAATGGTCCAATACCCAACAGTTGAGGGTCGACCCCAGTTGTACGACCATCAACAAAACGTAAGCCGGTAGTATAACCGTAACGTTGTGCAGTTTTCGCCTCCATAATCAACAGCATGACTGCCCCATCATTTTTCATACAACAATTACCAACTGTAACAGTACCATCAGGCAATATTGAACGTAAGCGTGATAATTTTTTCAATGTTAATTTAGGCTTGATGCTTTCATCTAGTGCAACCTCTGCTCCTTTAACTGTTAAAGGAATTATTTCCTGGGACATAACCCCTTGTTGATGCGCTAATAGAGATTTTCTATGACTCTCATGGGCATATTTGTCTTGTGCTTCTCGCGACACATGATAAGTACGTGCCACATTTTCTGCTGCTTGAATCATAGATGGGTCTTGACCCTCTGGTGCAAAAGCAGCACGTTCATAAAATTCAGGTAATTTTGTATCATAGACGGATTGTGGTCTTTTAATTTTCCACGGTGCCCGACTTGTACTTTCGACACCACCAGCAATATAAATTTCGCCTGCGCCAGCTTGAATCATTCTACATGCATGCATGATTGCCTCCAAACCAGAACCACATTGTCTATCAAGCGTGACCCCTGGTATCGAGTGCGCTAATCCTGCTTCTAGCAATGATTTTCGTGCAATGTTACCACCATTTCCAACAACATTACCTAAAATAATATCATCCACACCGGCCAAACTATCAGAGTGTTGTAATTTAAAGTGATCATATAAAGTCATCAATAAATCTTCCGGCTCAAGGTGCTTCAAAACACCGCCATATTTACCAAATGGTGTACGCTTAGCTGCTACTATAACTGCTTGTTTCATCCCTTAAACTCTCCTTTTAAATAACGTTCCTTCATATGTGCACGTGCTATTTTACCGCTATGGGTATATGTCATTTTAGGTACTTTTACTACTTTAGATGGCACTTGATAACGTGCCAAATGCGTAATCAAATGACTTTTCATTGCTGTATATGAGATTTCACTTGATCCGGTATAAAGTAAAATAGCCAGTTCACCTAATTGTGCATGCGGACGACTAATAATCACAGCTTCTTCAATATCTGGATGTAACACTACTGCTTTTTCAATTTCCATAGGATAAACATTTTTGCCTCCGATAATCAGGCGATCATTTTCTCTACCATGTAAAAATAAATATTGATGAGTATCTAAATGAGCATAATCACCAATAGTAATCCACTCTTTAGTAGGTGTGCTTGCATCGACATAACCATCAAAGACCATGTCGCTGTTTACATACAACAAACCTATGCCCTCATTATCAGGTTCGACAATCTGGACTTTTACATTTGGAAATACTTTGCCAACGGATTGTGCTGGCGCACTATTATCAATGTTATAACTAATAAAACTAGCCTCTGAAGAACCAAAAAATTCTATCAGTGTTGCCTGACTAAATAATTGCTGAATGCGTGTTCTCAACGCAATATGTAATTTGTCACCTGTACTAAAAATATAGTGCAGGTATGGTATATGTGCGTAGTAATTAACTAATTGTTGGAGCATCGTTGGCACTCCCATAAATGCGAAAGTACCATCGTTCTGTTGCATGTTCCGTATACACTGTTGTGCTTCGAAGTGTTGTTGCCCAATAAATGTTCTACCAGTATATAAGGCAAACACACACGCATATAATGATAGTGAATGCGCAAGCGGTCCTGGAGCTACAATAACTTCAATGGGGTGAACCATTAATGCCTCATTTTGTTTATACGATGCAATCCAAGAGTTTTCACCACGATAATAAGCTTTAGGGATACCTGTCGTTCCTGAAGTAAATCCAATATGTAATAAATCAGTCACCTGTTGTACATGGTTATATTTGTGTTTTTCTGTTAATACGCCATCATCGTTAAGTTGATAATTAATATGATAATGTGCACAAATCTCTCTTAATTTGGCATCAGGCCATCTAAAATCACATACACACGGAACGCCACCCTTTAGTAATACCGCAAAATAGGCAATCATCGTAGCTAATGGATTCGTCATCGTCAAGGCAACACGTTGCCCATCGCTAATACTATCTAACATATCCGCTTGTTCTTTGATAGCGTGACACAGTTCCTCATACGTGACACAGTTAGCATCAAATATCAAAGCTTTTTTGTCAGGTTGAGTTTGTGCGAAATACTGTATATTGCTCCAAACTTTCATCTTTTCACCTTCACCCCTTTGTTAACCTATATATTTTATATATTAACATTTATAAGCTAACAACGTATATGGCATTACAGTAGTAACCTTAACCCAATTTATCCTATAAAAATAGCTAACATACCTTTTAAAATGGTAAAGATATGTTAGCTCAAATCGTTTATCAACTCTCATGTGGTGAACAATCCCACTTCTCCTTCAACAATAAACAATCTTATTATTTAGGGAAGCGCGAAAATACTGTGACAATATAACATTGTCTCCACGTTTGAAATTTATCGAAGATAGAAAAAAGTCTGAAACAGCTTACTGTTCCAGACTTTTTATTATTACTATTATTCTAAATTAGCGTGGTTCTGTTGCATTGTTTCTTCATCAACGTTTATCTCAGTCATTAAATCTAAAACAATACTA
>NZ_PPQB01000009.1 GCF_002902345.1 Staphylococcus arlettae | reverse complement strand
GATAAACGGTTGAGTGATGAACATCAACACCACGCTCCCTTAATATTTCAGATATATCACGATAACTTAATGCATATCTTAAGTAGTAGCCAACGGCTACAGTTATAACATCTTTATCGAATTGTTTATATCTGAATAGTACATACAGAAGACTCCTTTTTGTTAAAATTATACTATAAATTCAACTTTGCAACAGAACCCTT
>NZ_PPQB01000008.1 GCF_002902345.1 Staphylococcus arlettae | reverse complement strand
CGATATCGAAAGTAATGATTTGGATTGGTTGTTAACTTGGATTAATCCAAGTTACAACTGCACCAATCGCCACTGAAGTGGCTATCATTATTTCTTTGTTCGTCAAAAGTATTTCTCCTATCACAAGTGATAATATGGTTTGGCAAGCGTCGTATTTGCTAGCCACTTCATTCGCTTACGCTCATTTCGTTCTGCAAATACCCTTGTTGGGGGTAAACCCCCAATCCCCCCTTTTTGCTAAAGCAAAAAGCTAGCCATAACGGCTAGCTAATTCATTTGTTATCTTTTATTCTATGTCTTCTAGATTTTATAAACGTATTTATAGCAAAAGTACCATTATCAGCTAACAAAGGGAACCAATCATCAAATCTATGCTCCATAGCATAAATCCATAGTTCTTCGTATTCTCTTATGTCATTTTCAACTATAAAAGAAGTCATTTCTTTAAACATCTCATATCTGCTTGCAGACGTCGGTTTTAACATCTCTAGAATATCTGCTCCACCATGAGCAATCATATCTTCACGATCATACTGATATTTCTCAGGATTATCCATATGCAACATATATCTAACAAGACCTTTAGCAGAACCACACCTTTGTGGAACAGTCGCATTTATTCTTTCGGTCAATTCCAATATCTGATTATAACTTTTAACCCCATCATACATAACCAATATATGCTTATGAGCCTTTTTTATCTCTCCATTTGGATTAGTATCCTTATCATGTAATGGAGATTCAACCCATTGTATATGTTCATCATCTAATATATCTCTCCAACCTTCAGAAACACTTTCTGGGTAAATTACAAACGTCCAATTTCTAGTTCTTACATTACCTTGTGATGCTTTATTTGCCATGATATAATTACCTCCGAATACAAGTTTATGCTGCCATAGCCACATGGCAGTATTTTTTTATCTATTTTTATGCTTTTTATCAAAATCTTGCAAAGCCAACGCAATTACCGCACTTTTTGAAACTCCTAAATATTTCGCCAATTCATCTAACTTTTCCGACATCTCATCTTTCAAAGTCACTTGCAATCTTTTACTCATAATTGTAACCACCTTTCAATTATTACAGTCAATAATACACAAAATAACATCATAATTCAATCGTTTATACACAAAAAGTGACCGTGAACAATGAACAACACTGGGGGGTCGTAGTACCCCAGTGTTGAAAACCTAAAGTCAAAACCCACCATATTATTACTTGTAATAGAATTTCCTTTTGACTTCACGATATCGAAAGTAATGATTTGGATTGGTTGTTAACTTGGATTAATCCAAGTTA
>NZ_PPQB01000001.1 GCF_002902345.1 Staphylococcus arlettae | reverse complement strand
TGAATTTGGTTTTGAACTATGAGTGGCTAGCA
Source organism: Staphylococcus arlettae (assembly GCF_002902345.1). Taxonomy (GTDB): domain Bacteria; phylum Bacillota; class Bacilli; order Staphylococcales; family Staphylococcaceae; genus Staphylococcus; species Staphylococcus arlettae. Next base: position 265 of record NZ_PPQB01000001.1, on the reverse strand, counting down.
TTTTGCCACTCATTTTTTGCGTTAGCAAAAACATAAAGGGTCTGGGATTAATCCCAGCAAGCCGGTATATTCAGAACGAAGTGGCTAGAATATACGACGCTTGCCAAACCACTATATTACTTGAGAAAATATAGATTATATTATAAGCTATATTTATGAAAAGGAATATTTTTCGTCAGAAAGGTGGTGGGACTTGTGAACGAACATAAAGATAATTTGGCTAGCGATTTGTCTGTTGGGGGAAACCGTAAACCCAACCGCAAAG